>NZ_VRTS01000009.1 GCF_008017755.1 Alkalisalibacterium limincola | reverse complement strand
GGTCGAGGAAGAGCCCGAGGTCGAGGAGCAGCCCGAGGCCGTGGAGCAGCCTGAAGTCGAGGAGCAGCCCGAGGTCGAGGAGCAGCCCGAGGTCGAGGAGCAGCCCGAGGCCGTCGAGCAGCCCGAGACCGTCGAATCGGTGGACGAGGACGAACTCCTCCTGCGCCGTCTTCTCGAGCCTGAGGCGGACCCGGACGAGGCGCTGGACCTTTCGGAAATCGACGAGGAGCTCCTGGACCTGTTCCTCGAGGAAGCCCAGGATCTGCTCGATCATTCCGATGGCTTGTCGTCCGGCTTGCGTGAATCGCCCGAGGATCGCGAGATCATTACGGGTCTGCAGCGTGACCTGCATACGCTCAAGGGTGGTGCGCGCATGGCCGGAATCGCCGAGATCGGCGAACTTGGCCATGTCATGGAGTCGCTGCTCGAGGCCGTCGCCGAGGGCCGGCGCGAGTTGGGTCGACCCGGCGTACGCCTGGTCGAAGGCGGATTCGATCGTCTTCATCGGATGGTGACCCGGGTCATCGATCGCCAGGCCCTGGCAATGCCGGTCCGCCTGATCGCCGCTTTCGAGGCTGCTTCGCTGGGTCGTCCGCTGCCGGTCCTTGGTGATGCGTTCGTCGATGGTGGTGCCATCGAGGTCGAGAGTGACCGCCTGGCTGAGATGCCGAAGACGCGCAGTCGATCTCCGATGCGCCGGCCGACGTTGACTCGAGAGAGGCCGAGACCGAGACCGAGGCCGAGGCCGAGACCGAGACCGAGACCGAGACCGAGACCGAAGCCGAGACCGAAGCCGAGACCGAAGCCGAGACCGAAGCCGAGACCGAAGCCGAGCAGGCCTCGGACGAGCAACACCTTCCCGCCGTGCCTGCCGCTCCCGCGGAAGTGGCCCTGCGGCCGCTTCCTGTCCCGGTCACACGGGAATTGCCGCCGCTTTCGGAGCCTCTCAGTGTCGATGCGCTGGGCGACGAGGAGGATGCCGGGGGCATCCGGTCACCCCAGGAGCAGGTGCGCATCCGTGCCGACCTGCTGGACCGACTGGTCAACTACGCGGGCGAAGTGGCGATCTATCGCGCGCGACTCGAGCAGCAGCTGGGTGGTTTCCGTGGAAACCTCTCCGAGCTCGACGCCACGAACAATCGACTGCGCGAGCAGTTGCGCAAACTCGAGATCGAGACCGAGGCGCAAATCATCGCGCGCTACCAGCGCGAGACCGACGACACCGAGCGCGATTTCGATCCGCTCGAACTCGACCGGTTCTCGACGCTGCAGCAGCTCACGCGGGCGCTGTCGGAGTCCGCCGCCGACCTGGTGAACCTGCAGGGCTCGCTGGAGGAGCAGACGCGCCAGTACGAAACGCTGTTGCTCCAGCAGTCGCGCGTCAGTTCCGACCTGCAGGAAGGCCTCATGCGCACGCGCATGGTGCCGTTCGATTCACTGGTGCCGCGTCTGCGCCGCGTCCTGCGACAGGCCAGCAGCGACAGTGGCAAGCAGTCCCAGCTCAAGGTCGACGGCGCCTCCGGCGAGATGGATCGCAATGTGCTCGAGCGCATGACGGCCCCGCTCGAGCACATGCTTCGAAATGCAGTCGCCCATGGCCTGGAGCTGCCTGCCGAACGCCGCAAGGCGGGCAAGTCGGCCGACGGCGAGGTGACTGTCGGGGTGGCGCGAGAAGGTTCCGAAGTCGTGATCAGCGTCTCCGACGACGGTCGCGGCCTGGACTACGCCGCGATCCGCGAGAAGGCGATTTCGCGAGGCCTGCTCAAGCCTGATGCCAAGGTGACCGACGACGCGCTGGCTGCGTTCATCCTCGAGACCGGATTCTCGACGGCCGGCGAAGTCAGCCGCCTGGCCGGCCGTGGCGTCGGCATGGACGTGGTGTACAACGAGATCCGCCAGCTTGGCGGTGCGCTGAGCATCAAGTCCAGGCCGGGAGAGGGCACGCAGTTCCAGGTGCGCCTGCCCTTCACGCTGGCGGTGACGCAGGCGGTGTTCGTGAAGATCGGAGATACGACCTTCGCGATTCCCATCGCTTCGGTGCAGGGCGTGGGTCGAATCGCCCGCGACGAGCTGGAGGCGCAACTCGCAACCGACCATCCGACCCACAGCTACGCCGGCGAAGACTACGCGATCCACGACCTCGGCAGGCTCATCGGGCACGCCCCGGCGAAGGCGGGCGACAGCCTGCAGATGCCGGTGGTGCTGGCGCGCTCTGGCGAGTTGCGCGCAGCGATCTGCGTCGACCAGGTGCTCGGCAGCCGGGAGATCGTGGTCAAGCCCACCGGGCCCCAGATCAGCTCCATTCCAGGCATCTTCGGTGCCACGGTCATGGGCGACGGCAGCGTCGTCATCATCCTCGACGTCGCGCCCCTGGTGCGTCGCCAGGCGACGGTCCAGGCGCCGGTCGAGGAAGAGGTGGTGATCGAGTCGCGGCCGGTGCCGCTGGTCATGGTGGTCGACGACTCGATCACGATGCGCAAGGTGAGTGGCCGCGTGCTGGAGCGCAACAACTACGAGGTCATCACGGCGAAGGACGGCGTGGATGCGATCGAGAAGATGGCGGAACGCGTGCCCGACCTGATGCTTCTCGACATCGAGATGCCTCGCATGGACGGTTACGAGCTCGCCACGCACATGCGCAACGACGCACGACTTGCCGGCGTCCCGATCATCATGATCACCTCGCGAACGGGCGAGAAGCATCGCCAGCGCGCGTTCGAAATCGGCGTCAACCGCTACCTCGGCAAGCCCTACCAGGAAGCCGAGCTGATCCGGAACGTCCAGGACCTCCTCGCGACGGAACGCAGTGATGAGTGAAACCAACCCGAAAGTGGCCCTGTTGGGGCGTCCGGGACCGGCGCGCGAGCATCTTCGCAATGCGCTGGCCAGCCTGGGCGGCCAGATCACCATTGAAGGCGAGCCGGGCGAACTGGCCCCGGCCCAGGTGGCCGCCACCGGCCCGTCGGTCGTGGTGGTCAGCCTCGATGCGGCGATGGAAGACCAGCTCGACGAGTGGGACGAGCTGTTCGACACGGAAGGCCTGAACGTCATCTATGACGAGGCCGCGACAACCAGCCAGCTCGATGGTTGGGACCTCGCGCGTTGGGCCCGCCATCTCGCGGCCAAGATCCTGGGGCACGACCGCACGCTGCCGCCGGCCCCCGAGGGCGCGGAGGCGGTGCACGGTGCAGTGGACTGGATCCCGTCGCCGGGCGGCCCGATCAGTCCTGCCGTCCAGATGGATGCAGAGCGCTCGAGGACTACGCCGTCGAGGCGGTCGACCATGCCGGCAGCGTGCCGGTGGCCGATGACCCGCGTACCGGTGCCGACGATGCGTCGGGCGAGCTTTCCTGGTCGAACGACCTGACGGCCATCGAGGCGGAGGAACTTGAGCTCGATGACGAGGTGGCCGCGCTGATGGCCCAGCACGACGCCCATGCCGGTCAGGACGGCATCCTGCGCTTCGACGAATTCACCGTTGCGGATGGCGAGGACAGCAGCGACGGGCTCGACATCGACACCGGCTCCACGCCGGTTGATGACCAGCCCCGGAAAGCGGAAGGCGAACCCGAAGTTGCCGCTGTGATCGAAGGCGTTGGGGAGGCCGGCTCGACTGCCGCTTCCGGGGACGACCAGGCTGACGAAGAACGGGCTGACGAACAAGAGGCTGCTGACGGTCCGCGCTTGAGCTTCGGCCGTGAACTCTCGCTGGTCATGGACGACGCCGATGGCGATGTCCAGGCCGCCGATTCGAGCGGCGCGCCTGCGCCCGCGTCGGCAGCCGCTGCGACGATGAGCTTCGATGAACTTGCCGCGGCATTCGAGCTCGAGGACGTCGGGTCGGAGGATGGCGAGGAGACCCCGGCGGCGGAAGCCCCGGTGGGTGGTCTCGTCGTGCTGCTGGCGGGCATGGGCGGTCCGGACGCACTGCGCCAGTTGCTCTCCGCCCTGCCGAAGCGGATCCCCGTGCCGGTCGTCGTCTGGCAGCAGCTCAACGCGGGTACGCATGACCGACTGGCTTCCCAGCTGTCCAAGACCGGAAAGGTGGAAACCGCGCTGGCGGCGATTGGCGAACCGCTTCGGGCCGGGAGGGTATACATCCTGCCGCCCGGCGTGGGCGTGGACTGCAGAGAGGGTCTGCAGTTCGTGGCGGACCCCGCCAGTCCGGCGAACTTGCTCAAGGCTCTGGCGCCCCTGGGCGACAGTGCAACGGTCGTGGCCCTCAGCGGTACCGAAGGGACCTGGCTGGCGGACTCGGAAAGCTGGGTCGCCCAGGGCGGGCGCCTGCTCGCGCAAAGTCCCGCAACGTGTTTCGAGGCATCCGCCTGCGAGAGCCTGGTGAAGCAGGGTGTCGTGGACGCAGCGCCGGCCGATCTGGCCATCCGCGCCCTGGGCAAATGGCATGAGGACATCTGAAGCGATGAGTGACGTTGAATCCGACATCCGGGGAGTCATGATCAGCGTGTCCGGTGCACGCCTGTTGCTGCCCAATGCCTCCGTGGCCGAGGTGATCACGTTTGCCGAGCCCGAGCCGGTCGGTGAGTCCTCGCCGTGGCTGCTGGGGCGCGTGCGTTGGCGCGGCTGGCGCTTGCCGGTGCTGTCCTTCTCCAAGCTCGCCGGGCTGGCCGAGGAGTCCGGCGAACTGGGTGCCAAGGTCGTCGTGATCAAGGCGCTGGGCGGGAATCCACGCCTGCCGTTCTTCGCCCTGCTGACCCAGGGCTTCCCGCGCCTGGTGACGGTGTCTCGCGGCCGGCTGGTGGCGGAGTCCGGTGAGGAGACGCCGCTGGGCGTCCTGCAGCGGGTCATGCTCAACGAGGACTCCGCATTGATCCCCGACCTCGACACGATCGAGATGCTGGTGGCGAAGGCGCTTCAGCGCGCCGCCTGAGGCGCGTCGATCGACGAGGGCCCCCACGGGATCTCGCGGGGTGGGCCTTCAAGCCTCAGGTCGAAAGGTCGCCGCGCAACGCCTGTAGCGCGGCGATGGCCGCCGGCCCCGCTGTCTCGGTGCGCAGGATGCGTGGACCCAGCCTGAGGCCCTGGTAGCCCGCCACGCGAAGCGTGGCCAGGTCGCGCTCGGACAGTCCGCCCTCCGGCCCCACGACCAGTTCGAGTGCGCTGCATTGCGGAAGCTCGGCCAGGCCGAACTCCCCCCCTGGATCCAGCGCCAGCCTGAGGATCCCATCTCCGGGTGCCTGCGCCGCATGCAGCGCAAGTTCGCGGGGCTCGGACAGTGCCGGTATCCGCGCCCGGCCACTCTGCTCGCAGGCGGCCGTGATGACGCCCTTCCAGTGCGCCATGCGGCGTTCGGCGCGCTCGGCACCCAGCCGGACCTCGGTGCGCTCGCTCACCACCGGCACGATTGCGGCGACACCCAGCTCGGTGGCCTTCTGCAGGATCCAGTCCATCTTTTCGCCCCGGGCGAGTGCCTGCACCAGGGTCACCGCGAGGGGGGACTCGCTTTCCACGGCGGTCCGTTCCAGGACCTCGGCGATCGCGGCCTTCTTTGCCACCGACACCAACCGCGCCTGGTAGTCGTGGCCGTCGCCGTTGAACAAAACGACGCTATCGCCGACCTGTCGACGCAGGACGCGGATCAGGTGCGCGCTGGCCTGTTCACCGAGCCCCACCTGCTGCCCGACGACCAGAGGTGCTTCGACGAAGCTGCGAATCGTCCGCATGCTCAGGACTCCACGTGGACAGCGGCGTCGATGGCGCCGCGGGTGACGGTGGCCAGCTGCTGCAGCGCGTCGTCCTCGATGCAATACGGTGGCATCCAGTACAGCACGTCGCCCAGCGGACGCAGCACCACGCCGTGGGCGATCGCATGGCGGTAGGCCCTCAGGCCCGCGCGCTGCTCCGGGGCGAAGGCCTTGCGGGACGTGCGTTCGGCCACCAGCTCGATGGCCAGGATCATGCCGGTCTGCCTGACCTCGGCCACGTTCGGATGGCCAGCCAGCGGGGCCGCCAGCTCGGCCATGCGCGCGGCGGTGGCGCGGTTGCGTTCCAGCACCGGTTCATCACGGAAGATCGCCAGGGTCTCGCGCGCCGCGGCGCAGGCCAGCGGGTTGCCGGTGTAGCTGTGCGAATGCAGGAAGGCGCGTTCGCGCGAGTCGTCCAGGAAGCTCTCGTAGATCTCCTCGCGGGTGAGCACCGCGGCCAGCGGCAGGAAGCCCCCGGTGAGCCCCTTGGAGAGGCACAGGAAGTCCGGCTGGATGCCGGCCTGCTCGCAGGCGAACATCGTGCCGGTTCGTCCGAAGCCGACCGCGATCTCGTCGGCGATCAGCAGCACGCCGTGCTCGTCGCACAGTTCCCGCGCGCGCCTGAGGTAGGCCGGGTGGTACATGCGCATGCCGCCGGCACACTGCACCAGGGGCTCCAGGATGAGTGCACAGGTTTCACCACCCTGGACGGCCAGCACGTCGGCCAGCGCCTCGGCCGCCCGCAATGCGCAGGCCTCGGCGCCCTCGCCGGGCAGCGCGTCCCAGGCGTCCGGGGACGGAACGAAGGTGGGTTGCAGCAACAGCGGCGCATAGATCTTCCGGTACAGCGGGATGTCGCCCATCGACAGCGCGCCGAGCGTTTCCCCGTGGTATCCGTTGTGCAATGCGATGAAGCGGGTCCGCCCCTCGACGCCGCGATTGCGGAAGTGGTGGAAGGCCATCTTCAGCGCCACTTCGACGCCAGCCGAACCGTTGTCGGCGTAGAACACCTTCGTCAGGGGCGGCCGGTCGGCCTCGCGCGGGGCCAGCGCCAGAAGTTCCTCGGCCAGCGCCATGCCCGGCTCGTGCGAGAAGCCCGCCAGGATCACGTGCTCGAGTTCGCCGGCCTGGCGGGCGATCGCCGCGGCGATGCGCGGGTTGGCGTGGCCGAACAGGTTCACCCACCAGCTGCTGACCGCATCGAGGTAGTTGCGCCCGTCCACGCCCTCGAGCCAGACGCCGCGCCCGCGGCGTACCGGCACCAAGGGCAGTGTGTCGGGATGCTCGCGCATCTGCGTGCAGGGGTGCCATAGCACCGCCAGGTCGCGTTTGCGCCACGCATCGGCGTGGGCGTTGGCCTCGGCAGGGTCGGCCTCTGATAGCATCGGCTGGTCGCTTCCCGTGTGCATGGCCCCCAATGGTAACCGCCCCGCGTCCGCGTTCCGTCCGAGGATTCACCCTGATCGAGATCCTCGTGGTCGTTGTCATCCTCGGCATCCTTGCCGCGGTCGTGGTGCCGCGCTTCATGGACCGTCCCGACGAGGCGCGCGTGGTGCGCGCGCAGCAGGATATCCAGCAGATCGTCACCGCGCTGAACATGTACCGGCTCGACAACTACGCCTACCCGACCACCCAGCAGGGGCTGCAGGCCCTGGTCACGGCGCCGGTGGGTGCCGCGAACTGGCGCCAGGGCGGCTACCTGGACCGCGTGCCCAAGGACCCCTGGGGTCGCGACTACCTCTACCTCAACCCGGGACGGCACGGGGACATCGACGTGTGGACCCAGGGCGCGAATGGCCAGCCCGGCGGGGAGGGCGTGAATGCCGAGATCGGCAACTGGGGCGACTGAGGCCGCCGGCCCGCCGGCCGGCTTCACGCTGATCGAGGTGCTGGTGGTGCTCGCGATCGTCGCGGCAATCGGCGGCGCGCTGGTGCTCGTGTTCCCCGACCTGGGCGAGCGCCGCGCCGACACCGAGGCAGCCCGCGTGCATGGCCTGTTCGACCTGGCCTGCGAGCGGGCGGCGATGACCGGGCGCGATGTCGGCATCGCGCTGGCCAGCCGTCAACTCGCATTCGGCCACTTCGGCCCGGACGGCTTCGAGCCGATGCCTGCGGGCAGTTCCGAAGCCCTTCGCCGACGCGAGCTGGCCGCCAACGTCTCGCTGGCCGCGCGCGTCGATGGCCAGGCGCTGCGCCTGGGCGACAGCTTGCCTGCGCGACCGCAACTGGCCTGCCTGGCCTCCGGTGAACGGGTGCCGTTCGAGATCACCGTGCTCGAAGGCCAGCGACCGCTGTGGAAGCTCGCCGCCGGCACAGGCGGGGAGATCACCCGGGAGCGCATCGATGCGTTCTAGGGCGACCGGTTTCTCGCTGCTGGAAGTGCTGGTGGCGTTGGCCATCCTTGCGGTTGCGATGGCCGCGCTGGTTCGCACGGCCGGCATGGAGGCCGCCTCGCTGGCGCAGGTGCGCGAGCGCAGCCAGGCGCAGTGGATCGCCTCGAACCTGATCGCCGAGGCACGGCTTCAGGCCACGACACCGGCCACCGGCACGCGCGACGGCAGGCTCGAGTACGCCCGGCGCGAGTGGCGTTGGCGGATGGACGTGGCTGGCAGTGGCGTTCCCGGCATCCGTCGCATCGATGTCAGCGTGGGCCCGGCTGACGGCCCCGTGACGCTGACCCTGACCGGTTTCGTGGGCGCGCCGTGACGACCCTCGGGTGCCGGCATCCGACGGCTCCGGGCGGCTTCACGCTGATCGAGGTGGTCGTCGCGGTGGCGATCTTCGCGGTCGTGGCGGCGATGGCCTGGGGCGGGCTGGATCGTATTGTCCGAGCCAAGCAGGTCATCGACGCCCAGTCGCAGCAGTTCCGTGCGCTGCACCAGGCCATGGGGCAGTTCGAACGCGACGTCCGCCAGGCCGCGGCTCGCCCGGTGCGCGATGGCAGCGGGCTGGAACTGCCGGCATTGATCGGCGGCGGATCGGGCATCGAGCTGACCCGCTACGTCGGCAGCGGCGGATGGGACCGCGAGGCACCCGCCCTGGAGCGGATCGCTTGGCGCTGCGAGGACGGGGAGCTGCAGCGCCTGCGATGGGATGTGCTCGACCGGACGCCGGCTTCGCAGCCGCGGGTCGAGACCCGGCTCGACGGCGTGTCGGAGTGCCAATGGCGATTCCTGGCCGCAGGCGTGGCGCTTGAGCGCTGGCCGGCGGCTGGCGACGAGGAGCGACCCGAGCGCCTGCCGTCAGGCATCGAGCTGCGCTTCGCGCTGGAAGGCGAGGGCGAGTATCGACGTGTGCTCGAGCTGGCTGGCGGGGGTGAGGCGCCATGAGGCAGCGGGCCCGGCAGCGGGGTGCGGCGCTCGTGGTGGCCTTGCTCGCCGTCGCCCTGGCCGTGGTGTTGGCCGCGGGCCTGCTGGCACAGGGCGAACAACAGCGGGCGCACCTGCGCGACAGCCTGCGCTCGGAACAGAGCTGGCAATTGATGGTGGGCCTGGAAGCGTGGGCGGCGGACACGCTGGCGGGCGAGGTCCGCGCAGTGGACACGCTGGCCGATCCCTGGCTGCAGGCGATGCCGCCGATCGACGTGCCCGGGGCACGCATCAGCGGCCGGCTACGCGACCTCGGCGGGTGCTTCGACCTCAATTCGCTGGCGCCAGCCGGGGTGGCCGATCCGCTTCGCATCGAGGCGCTGCAGCGGGTGCTCGTGGCCCTGGATCTCGACCCCTTCATCGCCGTGGAAGCCGCGGACTGGATCGACCGCGACCTCGAGCCGCTACCCGGGGGCGCGAGGACGGGGCCTACATGGGTCGGATGCCCGGCTGGCGCACCGGCAACCGGCCCATGGCGCACGCCAGCGAGGTCCGGCGGCTTGCCCGGGTCGACGCCCGGGCCTGGGAACGGCTCGAGTCGTACGTGTGTGCGTTGCCCGCCTCGGCGCCGATCAACCTCAATACCGCACCGCCGCTGCTGTGGCTGGCGCTGGATCCGCGCATCGACGAGGCGATGGCACGGCGCCTGGCCCGCTCCATCGACAGCGCCTATCCCTCGTTGGAGGCCGTTGCCCAGGCGCTGGAGCGCGAGGGCCTGGCCGGAGTCGACCTGGGCCAGGCCGGACTGCAGACGCGCTTCTACATGGCCGAGGGCTGGATCGAATCCGAGGGGGTGCGTTACGTGCACAGCAGCCTCGTTGAACGCGACCGCGGCCTGGCCAGGGTCCGAGTGCTGGCGCGGGCGCGAGGGGAACTGTGAGCACATCCTCGCGCCGCAGGCGCACTGCTATGATCGCGCCGATGCCCGACCGACTCCTGAGAATCCATTCCGACGCACGCACGAGTGGCTGTCCGGGCCTGCGAACACGGCCGGACCGTTGACCGTGGTCGTGCCTGCCGAGGACGTGCTGTTGCTGGAGGTGGAGCGCCTGCCGGGCTCCGATGCCACGCTGGCGCGAGCCTTGCCCTACGCGATCGAGGAACAGTTGGCGGTGGCGGTCGAAACCCAGCACGTCGCCTGGGTGCCTTCGCAGGCGCCCGGCAAGGTCGTGGTCGGCGTCGTGGCGCGCACCACCCTGCAGGGCTGGCTCGACGCCCTGCGGCGCGACGGCCTTGAACCCGACGCGATGGTCCCCGAGGGATTGCTCGTGCCCTGGCAGCCCGGACGGGTGGGTTTGCTGGTCGAGGGCGGGCGTGCGGTTGCCCGGCTGGGGCGTTCGCGCGTGTTCTGTGGTCGAACCGAAGAAGTGCTGGCCCTGGTCTCCGGCGATACCAGCCTGGTCGACCGGGTGGATGTCGATACGTCGCCCGGGGCGATCCGCGCGATCGACCTCTATGCCCGCACCCTGGCCTCGGACCCCGCTTCGTCGCTGAACCTGCTGCAGGGAAGCTTTGCGCCGCGCAACCGCCACGCCGGCCTGCGTCGTACGTGGACGATCGCGGGTGCCACTGCCGTGCTGGCGGTGCTGCTGGCGACCACGCACCTGGGCATCGAACGCTCGAAGCTGGCAGCGCAGGTCGATGCGCAACGGGCGGAGATGACCGCGCTGTATCGCCAGCTGGTGCCGGGCAACGACCCGGTGGCCAGTCCGGAGGCCTACCTGGCCTCGGCATTGCGTGCCGCGGGCCAGGGCGAGGACCCGTTGATCGCCACCCTGGGGAATCTCTCCGCCGCCCTGGCGCGCGAAGGCTGTTGCACGATCCAGTCACTGGATTATCGCAACCGTGCGCTTGATGCCGTCGTGGACGCGCCGGACGTTGCCGCGCTGGACGCCCTGCGCGCCCGCCTGGCCGGTGATGGCATGCGGGTCGAGCTGGTCGGGGCCACCCCCGGCAGTCGCGGTGTCGAGGGGCGCCTGCGCCTGGGCGGGGAGGCACGATGAAGCAGTGGTGGGCGCAACGCCAGGCGAGGGAGCGCATGATCCTGCTGGTCGGCGGGGTGGTCGCGGTCCTGGTGCTGGCCTGGGCGCTGGCTTGGGACCCGCTGGTGGCCTCGCGCGATGCATTGCGGGCCGAAGTCCAGCGACAGCATGCCGAGCTGGCGTGGATGCGCCCGGCAGTCCGGGAAGCGGCGACGCGGGGCGGTATCGATGCCCCGGTCGCCGACGGCCGCTCGTTGCTGGCCCGGGTGGATGCCGGCGTTCGCGATGCAGGCCTTGGCAACAGGCTCGTTGCGGTGGAGCCCCAGGGCAGTGGGCGGGTCAGCGTGCGGCTCAGCCAGGCCGAATTCGACCGCTTTGCGATTTGGCTTGAGCAGCAGGTGCGTGCGGGGCTGCTCGTGGAGGCGCTGAGCGTGCAGCGCGCGGCCTCCGGCGTCGACGTGCGCATCGAGCTGCGCGAAGGAGCGTCGTGATGCGCTGGATATTGGGTGTGCTGGTCCTGCTGCTGGCCCTGGCCGTGGCGGTTGTCGCGTTCGCCCCGGCCGGCTTCGCGTTGGGCTACCTGCGCGACAACAGCAACGGGTCGCTGGACTACACCGATGCCCGGGGAACCCTCTGGCGCGGGGCCGCCAGTGGCGTCACGCTCAATGGCGAAGCGTTGGGCGAGGTGGCGTGGACATTGTCTCCCATGGCAGCGCTGCGTTCGCGCATCGACGCGCAGGTCCGGGTGGACGGTCCGCAGGGGTCGGGGACGGGCAGGATCCGTCGCCACGACGACAACCTGTTGATCAACGATGTCGACGCGGACCTGCCTGCCACCCTCCTGTCCCAGCTGCTGGCCCATGAGGGCCTGGTCCCGCAGGGCCGGCTGACGCTGCAGCTCGAGGAGCTCACGCTACGCGGCCGGCTCCCGCAATCCGCCTCCGGGCAACTGCGCTGGGTCGATGCCCGCGTGAGCGGCACCGTCCATGCGGAGCTGGGTGAATTGCTCGCCGAGTTCAGCAGCGTGAGCGAGGGTCGCCTCGACGGCGTGCTGTCGGATGCGGGAGGGCCGCTGGGCCTGGAGGGACTCTTTCACGTCTCATGGCTGGGCTATGGTGTGGAGATGATCCTCACGCCGCGAACTCCCGCCCTTGCCGACGCGCTCGCGCGCATCGGCCAGCCCGACGGCGGTGGCTCCCGCTTCTACGCCGTGGAAGGTCGCTGGCTGGCGCCGGCCGCCGCGCCACCGGGGGGCTGAGCGTGCCGAAGCTTCCGGTCATCCATGACATCCAGGAGCGCGACGAGGGCCGCAACCGGATCGAGGAACTCGACCTGGAGTTCAGCAACGGCGAGCGGCGCCGCTACACCCGGCTCAAGCCGCGTGGGCACGGGGCGGTGATCATTGCCGCGATGCCCGATCCGGAAACGGTGCTGCTGATCCGCGAGTACGCCTGCGGCGTGCACCGCTACGAACTTGGCTTGCCCAAGGGCCGCATCGACGCGGGCGAGTCGATCCTGGAGGCCGCCAACCGGGAACTCAAGGAGGAGGCCGGCTTCGGCGGCCGGCGGCTCAGCCTCGTGCGCTCCCTGACCCTGGCGCCGACCTACATGGCGCACCAGACGCATCTGGTGCTGGCCGAGGACATCTATCCCGAGAAGCTGGTCGGCGACGAGCCCGAGGACCTGGAGGTGGTGCCCTGGCGCCTGGACCGCCTGCACGAGCTGATGTTGCTCGAGGACTGCTCCGAGGGCCGTTCGCTCGCGGCACTCTTCATCATTCGCGAGTACCTGCACCATCGTGGCCCTGCCGTGGATGGGCCGGCGGATGAAGTCCGTGGTTGAGCCCCCTGCCCAGAGCCCCATTGCGCGACTGGTTGCGATCATGGCGCGGCTGAGGGATCCGGTGGGCGGGTGCCCGTGGGATGTGCAGCAGGATTTCGCCAGCATCGCCCCGTACACGGTGGAGGAGGCCTACGAAGTCGCCGACGCCATCGACCGCGGTGACTTCGACGACCTGCGCGACGAGCTTGGCGACCTGCTGCTGCAAGTGGTGTTCCACGCCCGCATGGCCGAGGAGGCCGGCCACTTCGGCTTCGACGACGTCGTGGATTCGATCTGCGCGAAAATGATCCGACGCCATCCGCACGTTTTCGGCGGCGGTGTCGTGGCCGATGCCGCGGCGCAGACCGAATCGTGGGAGAAGCTCAAGCGTGCCGAGCGCGAGGCGGCCGGACATGCCGATCCCAGCGCGCTCGCCGGGATCTCGCGCGGTTTGCCGGAGTGGATGCGCGCGACCAAGCTGCAAAAGCGCGCCGCGCGCACCGGCTTCGAGTGGCCGGACATCGGCCCGGTGGTCGACAAGCTCCACGAGGAGCTCGAAGAGGTGCGCGAGGAACTCGCCCAGGGGGGCAGCGCCGAGCGCATCGAGGACGAGATCGGCGACGTGCTGTTCGTGTGCGTGAACCTCGCCCGGCACGCCGGGGTCGATGCGGGGAGCGCCTTGCGCCGGGCCAACGCCAAGTTCGAACGGCGCTTCCGCGCGATGGAGGCTATGGCGCGCGCCGAGGGGCGGGTGCTGGACGATTTCGACCTGGCTGGCCAGGAGGCGCTGTGGCAACGGGCCAAGCGCGACGAACGCGGCGGGTCCTGAGTCCGGGGCGGTCGGGGGCTTTGCAGGCGGAGCCCGCGTGGCGCACCATCCGTGCAGGAGGGTCCGCCATGGCACGTGAGTTCGACAGTTTCAGCGAGTTCTATCCCTACTACCTGGCCGAGCACGCCGACCGCACTTGCCGGCGCCTGCACTTCATCGGCAGCGCACTGGTCCTGGTGGTTCTGGCGCTGGTGATCGCCCGCGTGCTCGGGCCGTGGTGGCTCCTCGCGATTCCGGTCATCGGCTACGGGTTCGCCTGGGCCGGACACTTCTTCTTCGAGCACAACCGACCGGCAACCTTCAGCCATCCGCTCTACTCGCTGGCGGGCGACTGGGTCATGTTCCGCGACATGCTGGTGGGGCGCATCCGCTTCTAGGCCTTCACCCGCCGCACGCATGGGAACCCGCATCCTCGTCCCGGGGTCGAAGCATCCAGTCCCCACCAGGAGCCCAGCATGCACCGCAGGACCGCATTGGGGCGGATCGTCGCCCTGTCGCTCGCCCCGTTGTGGCTGTCGGCGTGCGGTCGCGAGCCTGGCGCCGCCGTCCCGGCGAACGTCGCATCGGCAGCGCCCACCGCCCGGAGGATCCCGCCCGTGACCAAGACCGACGAGCAATGGCGCCAACTGCTGCCGCCGGAGCGCTACCGCATCCTGTTCAAGGAAGGTACCGAGCCGCCCAATTCCAGCCCGTTGGACAAGGAAACCCGCGATGGCACCTACGTGTGCGCGGCCTGTTTCCAGCCCCTGTTCGACAGTGCCCACAAGTACGACAGCGGGACGGGCTGGCCGAGCTTCTTCGACCACCTGCCCGACGCGCTGGGCACGAAGCGCGACTTCAAGCTGATCTGGCCGCGGACCGAGTACCACTGCAGCCGCTGCGGCGGGCACCAGGGCCATGTCTTCAACGATGGGCCCCCGCCCACCGGCAAGCGCTGGTGCAACAACGGCCTGGCGCTCGAGTTCATCCCCCGGGGCGAGGCGCTGCCGGAACTGCGCACGTGACCGGCCTTCCCCATGCGCTGCGCGGTTTGCGCAGTACCGTTGCCATGGTCCTGGCACTGCTTGTGCTGGGCTGCGCAGGTGCCGGTGAGCCGCAGCAGGAGGAAGACCACGCACCGGCCGCGAGCGTGGCCCTGGCCACCTTCGCCGGCGGCTGCTTCTGGTGCATGGAGCCGCCCTACGACCGCATCGATGGGGTGCTTTCCACCACCGCGGGCTACGCCGGCGGGCCGGAGCGCAACCCGACCTACGAGCAGGTCGCCGGCGGTCGCACCGGCCATGCCGAGGTGGTGCAGGTGGCGTACGACCCGCAGCGGGTCAGCTACGCGGAACTGCTTCGCGTGTACTGGCGCAACATCGATCCGTTCGCGGTCGACCGCCAGTTCTGCGATCGCGGCCGTGCCTACCGGACGGTCATCTACGTGCACGATGCGCAGCAGGCGGCGGCGGCCGAAGCGTCGCTGGCCGAGGTGGCGGCCCGCTTCGACCAGCCGATCGCCACGCGCATCGAGCCGGTGGGCGACACGTTCCATGCCGCCGAGGAGTATCACCAGGACTACTACCTGAAGAACCCCTTGCGGTATCGCTACTACCGCGCCAGTTGCGGCCGCGATCGGCGCCTGGGGGAGATCTGGGGCGACGAGGCCGGCGGCTGATCCACCGGCCTCGTCGTGGCCCCCGCCCGGGCCGCATCGCCCGGCTTTGCGCCGTCAGGCTTCGCGCAGCGACCGCGCCGGTGGCGTGCGCAGGATGCTGCGCGTACCCAGCCACCCCGCCAGCATCGACAGCGCCATGCCCAGCAGCCCGCCGAGCATCAGCGGGCCCCATGGCAGGTCCAGGCCCATCTCGAAGCCGTAGCGGGCCACCAGTAAGCCGGTCAACGCCGCGCCGGCGATCGCCAACAACGCCGCGATGCCGCCGACCAGTGCGAATTCGGCCAGCACCGCCGCACGCAGCTGGCCGCGCCGTGCACCGAGCGTTCGCAGCACCGCGCTCTCGAACCGGCGTTCCGACGTGGATGCCTGCAACGCGGCCACCAGCACCAGTACGCCGGCGGCCAGGCTGAAGCCCAGTACCAGCTGCACCGCCTGCGCGACCCGGTCGATCACCTCGCGCACGCGCTCCAGGATCGCATCGACGTCCAGCAGCGACACGTTCGGGAAGCGTCGCGTGAGCTCGCCCATCCGGCCCTTGGCGTCCTCGGGCAGGTGGAAGGCCGAGACCAGGTTGTGCGGTGCGTCGCCGATCGCGTTCTCGTTGAGCAGCAGGAAGAAGTTCACCCGGAAGCTGTCCCAGTCGGCCGCCCGGATGTTGCTGATCCGGGCCTCGATGCGCTGCTCGCCGATACCGATGGTCAGTACATCGTCGACGCCCACGCCGTATCGTGCGGCCCAGCCCTGTTCGACCGAAACTTCCACTGCGTCACTGTCCTCGGCCCAGTATTCGCCCTCCACCAGCGTGTTGGCGGGCGGAAAGTCGCGACGCCAGCTCATGTTGATCGGGCGGCCGTCCACGAAGTCACCCTCGAAGACGTCGCGCTCCAGACGCTGCGGAGGCTCGCCATTGATCGCCACCAACCGGCCGGTGGCGAACGGCTCCATGCGCGGCTCGTCCACTCCGATGCCGGAAAGGAAGGCGGCCACCTCGGCGCCTTGCGCAGGCTGGATGTTGAGCACGAAATAGTTCGGCGTGTCCTCGGGCAGTTGTCCGCGCCACTGCTGCAGCAGCGCCGGACCGATCGCGGCGAGCAGCAGCAGCGACGACAGCGACAGCGACAGGCCGACCAGTTGCACCACGCCCAGCCCCCGGCGGCGCGCCAGTGAAGCCAGCCCCAGTCGCCAGTGTCCGCGCAGGCGCGGCTGCACCAGCCGCAGCAGCGACAACAGCCCCCACCCCGCGAGCGCAGATACACCGGCCAGTCCGGCCAGGCCACCCAGCACGATCATCGCCAGGCGCAGGTCGCGTGTCGCCAGCACGATCAGCGCGACCGACGCTGCGATCGCCGCCAGATAGACCAGTGCCGACACCGGCGGCAAGGCGGCGAAGCTGCGGTTGAGCACGCGCATGGGCGGCACGCCGCGCAGTCGCAGCAGGGGAGGAAGCCCGAATCCCAGCAGCAACAGGATGCCGATCGCCGCGCCGGCCAGTGCCGGCGCGGCCTGTGGCAGTGGCAGCCGGTCGGGGATCAGCGTCCCCAGCGCCTCGACAAGGCCGGCCTGGGCCAGCAGGCCCAGGCCGATGCCCACCAGGCAGGCCGGCACCGCCAGCATCACCAGCTGCAGGGCCAGGGCCGTGAGCACGCTGCGCTGGCGCGCGCCCAG
Source organism: Alkalisalibacterium limincola (assembly GCF_008017755.1). Classification (GTDB taxonomy): domain Bacteria; phylum Pseudomonadota; class Gammaproteobacteria; order Xanthomonadales; family Xanthomonadaceae; genus Alkalisalibacterium; species Alkalisalibacterium limincola. The sequence goes on along the minus strand of NZ_VRTS01000009.1, from coordinate 117,765 downwards.
GCAGCGCAACACCGCCACCTGGTCGATCCGTCGCAGCGCGAAGCGGTTCGCCGCCAGGGCCGTGGCGACGCCGGCCAGCAGCACCGCCAGCAGCGCCGCCATCGACAGGAATCGACCGGCTCGCTCGAACGCCCCACTGACCGCCTGCTGCGCATCCTCGATCGTGATCAGCCGGAAACGCCGGCCGTCGCTGGTCAGTCGTGGCTGCAGCCAGTCGCGCATGCTGCCGACCGCTCCGGGCGGTCCTGCGAACATGAGGCGATGCGTGGCGCGGCTGCCGGGCCCAAGCAGGCCTGCCTCCTCCACATCGGCCAGGTTCACCAGCAGCCGCGGCGCAAGCTGGAAGAGCTCGCCGCCGGCATCGGGCTCCGTGACCAGCCGCTGGCTCACGCGCACCTGCCGGTCGCCCAGGTCGATCACGCTGCCCGGGGCGATGCCCAGCGCATCCATCAGCCGGGCATCGGCGAACGCCTCGCCGCGCCCCGGTGCAGTCGCAACCCGGGTCTGCGTGCCCGCGGCGTCGTCGCTGACCACCAGCGCGCCGCGCAACGGGTAGCCGCTGCCCACCGCCTTGATGTCGGCGAGCTGGCTGGCGTCGCCGGAGAACACCACGGTCGGGAACTGCACCAGCAGCGCCGTTTCAAGGGCGCGTTCGTGCGCGGCGTCGATCCAGTCGCCGGGGATGGCCTGGCGGCCGGCGACGCCGAAGTCGCCGCCGATGATCTCCGCGGCGTTCTGGACCAACGCATTGCTGACGCGGTTCACCAGCGTTCCCACCGCGGTCATCACCGCCACGCCCAACACCAGCGCCGCGGCCACCGTCAGCAGGTCGCCCCCGCGCAGGTCGCGGCGAAGCGCGCGCCAGGCGTAGGGAACGATCCTCATGCCCGGCCCTCGTGCAGGCGCCCGCCGTCAAGTCGATAGATGCGCCCGCAGCGTGCGGCCAGGGTCAGGTCGTGGGTCACCAGCACCAGCGTGGTGCCGTATTCGCGGTTCATCGAGAACAGCAGGTCGATGATGTGCTGCCCGGTGGCCTGGTCCAGGTTGCCGGTGGGCTCGTCGGCGAACAGGATCCGGGGACGGGTGACGAAGGCCCGGGCCAGGGCCACGCGCTGCTGTTCACCGCCCGACATCTGCCGCGGATAGTGGCGCCTGCGCGGCGTCAACTCCACGTCCTCGAGCACCCGCGACACGCGCTGGTGGTCGACGTTGCCCGACAGCTCCAGCGGCAGCGAGATGTTCTCCTCGGCGGTCAGCGCGGGCAGCAGGTGGAAGCTCTGGAACACGAAGCCCACGTGCTCGGCGCGAAGTCCGGCACGCTGTTCCTCGTCGAGCGAATCAAGCGAGGTGCCGGCCAGCTCGATGTGGCCGCTGGTGGCGGTATCCAGGCCTGCCAGCAGGCCCAGCAGCGTGGTCTTTCCCGAACCCGAGGCGCCGAGGATGGCGATGCTTTCACCCGGGTTCACCGTCAGTTCCACCCCCTCGAGTATCTTGAGCACACCCTCGGGACCCGAGACGGATTTTCCAAGAGCGGAGGCTTTGATGACTGGTGCTGTTTCCATGGTGTGGCGTGTCCTTGTCGTGTTCGCGATGTGGGGTGCGCTTGCCGCGGCCGTTGCCGGCGCCCCGCAGCGTCCGGTGCTGATTGTCGGTGACAGCCTCAGTGCGGCCTACAACATGCCCGAAGCCGCGGGCTGGGTGAGCCTGCTCGAGGATCGTCTCGCCGAGGCCACCGCGACACCGCCAAAGGTCATCAATGCCAGCATCAGCGGTGAAACGACGGCCGGGGGTCTGAGTCGCCTTCCGGCGCTGCTCGAGACCCACCAGCCCGGCGTGGTGGTGATCGAGCTGGGCGGCAACGATGGGCTGCGCGGCCTGGCACCGGGCCAGGTCCGCGACAACCTCGACCGCATGATCGCATTGGGCGGTGAAGCCGGTGCCAAGGTGGTGCTGGTCGGCATCGACATCCCGCCCAACTACGGCGCGGCCTACCGCGAGCGCTTCCGCGCCGTCTTCAGCGATCTTGCGCAGACCCACTCGGTCGCGCTGCTGCCGTTCTTCCTCGAGGGCGTGGCGCTGGAGGCCGGCATGATGCAGTCCGACGGCATCCATCCAACGGCGGCCGCACAGCCCCGCCTGCTCGAAAACATCTGGCCACTGCTGGCCGAGGTATTGGAACTGGAGGCCGAGGTCGAGGTCACCGGGTCCTGACCGGGCGGCGTCGCGGCCGAGGCCTCCGAGGCCGCAGTTGCTTGGGCTTCACGCCTTTCTCACCGCGGAATGGGCACTCTTCACAAAGCTGAAGAATCCCGTGAGGAGGTAACCCCGATGCGACCCCGCGAAGAGCCTGCTGGCCTCGTCCTCCTTGTCGAGGACAACCGCAACATAGCCGAGATGGTGACCGAGTATCTCGAGCGCCGCGGATTCGGCGTGGACTACGCCGCCGACGGCCTGGACGGTTACCGGCTCGCGGTCGACAACAGCTACGACGTCGTCATCCTCGACCTCATGCTTCCACGCCTGGATGGCGTCGAGGTGTGCCGGCGCCTGCGCCAGGACGCCAAGAAGTCGACCCCGGTCCTGATGCTCACCGCGCGCGACACGCTCGACGACAAGGTGATCGGCCTGGATGCCGGCGCCGACGACTACCTGGTCAAGCCGTTCGCGATCCAGGAGTTGGAAGCCCGCATCCGCGCACTGATCCGGCGCGAGCGACGCCAGGTGAGCGCCGAGGTGCTCAAGGTGGCCGACCTGGTGCTGGATACCGCCAGCCTGCGCGTTACCCGCGGCGGCCAGGAGATACAGCTTTCGCCGATCGGCCTGCGCCTTCTCGGCATCCTGCTGCGCGAGTCGCCGCGCGTGGTCAGCCGCCGCGACATCGAGCGCGAGATCTGGGGTGACGCGCTGCCCGATTCCGATACGCTGCGCAGCCACCTCTACAACCTGCGCAAGGCCATCGACCGGCCGTTCGACAAACAGCTGCTGCATACCGTCCAGAGTGCGGGTTACCGCGTGGCAGACCTCGACGCCCCCGCGGCCGGTTGAGGCCGGCCATGACCGACCCGGGCGGCCTGCGCCGCAAGATCTGGATAGCCTTCATCCTTCAGGTGGCTGCGATCAGCTTCGCCACCGTGCTGGGTGTCTACGGGGCTTCGGCAGTGCTCAAGCACACGCTGATCCAGCGCGCGCTGACCGACGAGGCGGCGCACTACTGGCAACGTGTGGCCAGCAACCCTGCCGCGGAGGTGCCCGACACGTACAACATGCAGGGCTACCTGGTGCCGCCCGGCGGCGCCAGCGACATCCTTCCCGAATCCCTGGTCGGCCTCGGCCCGGGATACCACAGCCTTCCCAGGGCGCTGGACGGGTCGCTGGTCTACGTCGACGACGGACCCACCGGCAGGCTGTTCCTGGTCTTCAAGCAGACCCAGGTCGACGCGCTGGCCTTCTATTTCGGAATGGTGCCGCTGGTGGTCGTGCTGGTGGTGATCTACGTGATCGCCTGGGTCACCTATCGGGTGTCCAAACGGGCCGTTTCACCGTTGATCTGGCTGGCCAACGAAGTGCAGCACTGGGACCCGAAGCGGCCCGAGTTCGGCAAGCTGCATCCCGAGAACCTGCCGGTCGACGTGGAGGGCGAGACCTTGATCCTGGCGCGCTCGCTGCACGATTTCGGCGACCGGCTGGAAGCCTTCGTCCAGCGCGAGCGGGACTTCACCCGCGACGCGAGCCACGAGTTGCGCACGCCCATCACCGTCATCCGCATGGCCACGGAACTTCTGCTGGCCGACGGCGGCCTGGACAAGCACGCCGACCGCTCGGTACGTCGCATCCAGAAGGCCATCCAGGACATGGAGGTGCTCATCGAGGCCTTCCTGATCCTGGCGAGGGAGGGCGATGTCGGATTGCCCGACGAGGACTTCGAAGTTGCCGATGTGATCCACGATGAAGTCGACAAGGTGCGCCCGCTGCTCGCCTCCAAACCGGTGACGCTCGAGATCGACGAGCAGGCGCGCTTCTGGCTCCATGCGCCGTCCCGGGTGGTGTCGGTGCTGGTCGGCAACCTGTTGCGCAATGCCTGCAACCACACCAGCGAAGGACGGGTCGTGGTGCGCGTGCTCAAGGACGAGGTGGTCATCGAGGACTCGGGCGAAGGCATGACCGAGGTCGAACTGGCCCGGGCTTTCGAGCCGTTCTATCGCGTGTCGGGCAATCCGGGCGGTGGTCATGGCATCGGCCTGTCGATTGTTTCCCGCCTCTCGGAGCGTTTCGGCTGGCCGGTCAACCTGGAGAGCGAGAAGGGCGTGGGGACAAGGGCGCATGTGCGCTTCCCGCAAGCCCGTCCGATCGCTTAGGCAGCAACCGGCAGCCCTTTCCCCGGACGTCGATCCACGCAGGCCTCCAAGGCCAGGCTTGAGCAGGGCGATGAAGCCGCTATGCTCCCGGGTCTGTATCCCGATCCCGGAGTTGCCCAATGCGCCTGTCCCTGCTTGCCCTCCCGCTGCTCCTGGCTTCCGCTGCCGCGCTGGCGGAATCGCGCACCGCGCTGGTGATCCACGGCGGTGCCGGCACGATCAGTCGCGAGGCGATGAGCGCCGAGCGCGAGGCGGAGATCCGCGCCGACCTCGACCGCGCGCTCGATGCCGGCCATGCTGTCCTGGACGCAGGCGGCAGTGCACTCGACGCGGTCACTGCGGCGATCGTGGTGCTGGAGGACTCGCCGCACTTCACGCCGGCAAGGGCGCGGTGTTCAACGCCGACGGCATCAACGAACTCGACGCCTCGATCATGGACGGGTCGACGCTGGCGGCCGGGGCGATCGCCGGCGTGCACCGGGTGCGCAACCCGGTGACGCTGGCGCGCAAGGTCATGGAGGATTCGCCGCACGTCATGCTGATCGGCGAGGGCGCGGAGAGCTTCGGGCGCACGGCCGGGGTCGATTTCGTCGAGCCGGACTATTTCCGCACCGAGCATCGCTGGCAGCAGCTCCAGGACGCGCGGCATCGCGAAGCGTCGAACCTCCAGCCGCCACGCGAGTACGCGTACGGCACCGTTGGCGCCGTCGCGCTGGACGCCGAAGGCCGGATCGCGGCGGCGACCTCCACCGGGGGCATGACCAACAAGCGCTGGGGGAGGGTGGGCGATGCCCCGATCATCGGCGCCGGCACCTATGCCAATGCCCAGTGCGGCGTGTCGGCGACCGGTTGGGGCGAGTACTTCATCCGCCTGGCCGTGGCGCACGACATCTGTGCGCGCATGGCCTACGGCGGGGCCAGCCTGGCCGAGGCCGCCGACGAGGTGGTGATGAAGCGCGTGCCGGAACTCGGCGGCGATGGTGGCGTGATCGGGCTCGACGCCGAGGGCAACATGCACCTGCCGTTCAACACCGGCGGCATGTACCGGGGCTGGGTGCGGCCAGACGGCAGCCGCGGGACGGCGATTTTCGCCGACTGAGGGCCCTGGTCCCGGGGTCGGGGCCCGGGCAGCCACCTCTTCCGTGCGGCCGGGCCGGTCACCCAGCGGCCGACCCGGCAGATATGCCAAAATAGGAGGCTGATCCGGCCCCAGCGCCATCACCGCCCAGGAACTTCCCATGCTGATCTTCGAGCAGTCCCAGCCTGGCCGCAGCGCGGCGCCCAGCTCCCCGCCGCCTGCGAAGTGCCCGACGACCTGCCCCGGGCGCTGCGCCGAGACACGCCGGTGGGCCTGCCCGAGGTGTCCGAGCTGCAGGTGGTGCGCCACTACACCCGCCTGAGCCGCAAGAACTTCTCGATCGACACGAACTTCTACCCGCTGGGTTCGTGCACGATGAAGTACAACCCGCGCGCCTGCCATTCGCTGGCGATGCTGCCGGGTTTCCTCAACCGTCATCCGTACGCGCCGGATTCGCTGTCGCAGGGCTTCCTGTCGTGCATGCACGACCTGCAGGAGATCCTCGCCGACGTGACCGGCATGAAGGGCGGCGTGTCGCTGGCGCCGATGGCCGGTGCCCAGGGCGAGTTCGCCGGCGTGGCGATGATCATGGCCTACCACCGCGACCGCGGTGACACCGAGCGCACCGAGATCATCGTCCCCGACGCCGCCCACGGCACCAACCCGGCCACGGCGGTGATGTGCGGTTGCACGGTGCGCGAGATTCCCACCGGCGCCGACGGCGACATCGATGTCGAGGCGCTCAAGAAGGTGCTGGGTCCCAAGACCGCCGGCATCATGCTGACCAACCCGAGCACGATCGGCGTGTTCGAGCGCCGCATCGTCGAGATCGCCAAGCTGGTCCACGAGGCCGGCGGCCTGCTGTACTACGACGGCGCCAACCTCAACGCGATCCTCGGCAAGGTGCGTCCGGGCGACATGGGCTTCGACGCGATCCACATGAACCTGCACAAGACCTTCTCCACCCCGCACGGCGGCGGTGGCCCGGGTGCCGGCGCGGTGGGCGTGTCCGAGCGCCTGCGCCCGTACCTGCCGATCCCGATGATCGGCAAGGCCGACGACGGCAGCTTCCATTTCGTGCGCAAGAAGGACTGCCCGAAGTCGATCGGCCGGCTCTCGGCGTTCGCCGGCAACGCCGGCGTGCTGATCCGCGCCTACGTCTACGCGCGCCTGCTCGGCCGCGAGGGCATGCCGCGGGTGGCCGAGTTCGCCACGCTCAACGCCAACTACCTCGCCGCGCAGCTGCAGAAGAAGGGCTTCACCCTGGGCTACCCGAAGCGCCGCGCCAGCCACGAGTTCATCGTCACCGTGCAGCCGCAGAAGAAGGCGCACGGCATCACCGCGCTGGACTTCTCCAAGGCGCTGCTCGACCACGAGATCCACGCACCGACCAACTACTTCCCGCTGCTGGTTCCGGAATGCCTGCTGATCGAGCCGACCGAGACCGAGAGCCTGGAGACGCTCGACACCTTCATCGATGTCATGGGCCAGCTGCTGGACCAGGCGGCGAACGACACCGAGCGCATGAAGGCGCGCCCTACACCCAGCCGGTGCGTCGCCTGGACGACGTCAAGGCGGCCAAGGAACTCGACGTCGCCTTCAAGCCCGCTGCCTGAGGCGACGGGGCAGGGCACGGGCCATGGCCGACAGCTACGGCAGCATCGTGCCGCGCGGCCCGCGCGGCATGTGGCGTGCGCTGCTGTGGTCGCTCAAGGGCCTGCGCGAGGCCTGGCGGTGTGAATCCTCGTTCCGGCTGGAGGTCTACGCCTTCGTGGTGCTGGCCCCGCTGGGCCTGTGGCTCGGGGCGACGCCGGTGGAGCGGGTGCTGCTGGTCGGCTCCCTGCTGCTGGTGCTCGGCGCCGAACTGCTCAACTCCGCGATCGAGGCCGTGATCGAGCGCTTCGGTGCCGAGATCCACGTGCTGGCCGGTCGTGCCAAGGACATGGGCTCGGCGGCGGTGTTCGTGCTGATGCTCAATGTGCTGCTGGTCTGGGGCCTGCTGCTGGTGCCTCGCTGGCTCTGAGCGGCCTTCCCCGGTACGCCCGAGGGGCCGCAGCGGCTACACTGGCGTTTTGATGCAGGAACTCCCGTGAGCCAGGCCGACTATCCGATCCTCCAGCTCAAGAAGGGCGAAGAGCGCCGTCTGCGCGCTGGCCACCTGTGGGTGTTCTCCAACGAAATCGACGTGGCCGTGACGCCGTTGGGTGCGTTCGCACCCGGCGACCCGGTGATGATCGTCGACAGCCGCGGCCACGCGCTCGGCAGCGGCTACGTGAACCCCTCCACCCTGATCGCCGCGCGCCTGGTGGATCGCCACGCCCACGCGCTGGATCGTTCGCTGATCGTGCACCGCCTCAAGGTGGCGCTGTCGATCCGCGAGCGCCTCCACGAGGAGCCGTACTACCGCCTGGTCTTCGGAGAGTCCGATGGGCTACCCGGCCTGGTCGTGGACCGCTTCGACGACGTCATCGTCTGCCAGGCCAGCACCGCCGGCATGGATCGGCTGCAGGACGAGGTCACCGCCGCGATCGACAAGCTGCTGCAGCCGCGCGTGCTGGTGTGGAAGAACGACGCCGGCTCGCGCGACATCGAGGGCCTGCCTTCACTGGTCGACATCGCGATCGGTTCGCTGGATCGCCCGGTACGCGTGCGCGAGGGCGGCCTGGAGTTCGAGATCGACATCGTCGAGGGGCAGAAGACGGGCTGGTTCTACGACCAGCATGCCAACCGCGATCGCCTGGCGCGCTACGTGAAGGGTGCGCGGGTCCTCGACCTGTTCAGCTACGTCGGGGCCTGGGGCCTGCGCGCGGCCGGGTCCGGCGCCGAATCGGTCGACCTGGTCGACATCTCGCCGGGCGCGGTGGGTGCGATCGAACGCAACATCGCGCTCAACGGATTCGAGGGTCGCGCCACCGCCCACGTCAGCGAAGCGTTCGAGTTCCTCAAGGCGGCCCGGGCCGAGCGCCGTCGCTGGGACGTGGTGATCCTGGACCCGCCGGCCTTCGTGAAGCGCAAGAAGGACCTCAAGGAAGGCTCGCTCGCCTACCGCCGCATCAACGAGGCGGCGATGCAGGTGCTCGAACGCGACGGCATCCTGGTCACCGCTTCGTGCAGCCACCACATGCCGCGCACCGCGCTGCTCGAGGGCGTGCAGGCCGGGTCGCGCCATCTTGATCGCCAGGCGCAGGTGCTCGAAGCGCTGCACCAGTCGCCCGACCACCCGGTGCACCCGGCGATTCCCGAAACCGACTACCTCAAGGGCTACATCCTGAGGATCCTGCCTGCATGAGTTCCAACACCACGCTGCACACGATCGACCCGGTGGCGATCGCGCTGCCGTTCTGGCCACATGCGATCCACTGGTACGGCCTGATGTACCTGTTCGCGTTCGGTATCGCCTGGTGGCTCGGTTCGCGGCGTGCCCGTGCCGGGCGGCTGCCGGGCATGGATGCCGAGGGCTGGAGCGACCTGCTGTTCTACGGAATGCTGGGCGTGGTGATCGGTGGTCGGGTCGGCTACGTGCTGTTCTACGCCTTCGGTGACTTCCTCGCCGATCCGCTGCTGTTGCTGAAGATCAACCAGGGCGGCATGAGCTTCCACGGCGGCATGCTCGGCGTCGGCGTCGCTGCGGCGTGGTGGTCGTATGCGCGCAAGATCCACTTCTTCGACACGGTCGATTTCATCGTCCCTCTGGTGCCACACGGACTGGGCCTGGGGCGGCTGGGTAACTACATCGGCGGCGAGTTGTGGGGCAGGGAGACCGGCGGCGATGGCGGAGTGGTGTTCCCCAACGCGTTGCCGGAAGGATTGCGAGGCGTGGACCCGCAGTCGCTTCGCGAGCTCCACGCCACCGGTGCGCTCGACGAGTTCGCGCGCTACCCCTCCCAGCTCTACCAGGCCGGGCTGGAGGGCCTGGTGCTGTTCGCGATCCTGTTCTGGCACTCGCGCAAGCCACGGCCACGCTACCGGATGATCGGACTGTTCTCGCTGTTCTACGGCATCTTCCGGATCCTGGTGGAATTCGTGCGCGAGCCCGACGAGCACATCGGCTATCTCGCCTGGGACTGGCTGACGATGGGCCAGGTGCTGAGCCTGCCGCTGGTGGCGCTGGGCGTGTTCTGGCTGTGGCTGTCGCTGCGCTCGCCCACCCTTCAGCCGCGCCCGGCCCCCGCCGAGACCGACAAGGCGTGAACACGCCACGGAGTCCGAGACGATGACGCCCTACCTGCAACTGCTGCACCACGCCCTGGAGCACGGCGTCGAAAAGGACGACCGCACCGGCACCGGCACGCGCTCGGTGTTCGGCTGGCAGATGCGGTTCCCGCTGGCGCAGGGTTTCCCGCTGGTGACGACGAAGAAGCTGCACCTGCGCTCGATCGTCCACGAGCTGCTGTGGTTCCTGAAGGGGGAGACGAACATCGCCTACCTGAAGGAGAACAAGGTCAGCATCTGGGACGAGTGGGCCGACGAGGGTGGCGAGCTGGGGCCGGTGTACGGCAAGCAGTGGCGCGACTGGGAGGCCGCCGGCGGGCGCAAGATCGACCAGATGCGCTGGGTCCTGGACGAGATCCGGACCAATCCCGATTCCAGGCGCCTGATCGTGAGCGCGTGGAACGTCGGCGAGCTCGATCGCATGGCGCTGATGCCCTGCCATACCCTGTTCCAGTTCCACGTCGCCCAGGGGCGCTTGAGCTGCCAGCTCTACCAGCGCTCGGGGGACATCTTCCTCGGCGTGCCGTTCAACATCGCCAGCTACGCGCTGCTTACCCACATGGTGGCCCAGGTCAGCGGGCTGGAGGTGGGCGACTTCGTGCATACGCTGGGTGATGCGCACCTTTACAACAACCATGTCGACCAGGCGCGCGAACAGCTGGCGCGGACACCACGGGCGCTGCCCAGGCTCGAGCTCAACCCGGAAGTGCGCGACCTGTTCGCCTTCAGCTACGACGACGTCCGCATCGTCGACTACGATCCGCATCCGGCCATCCGTGCGCCGGTCGCGGTCTGAGGCGTCCCCGATGCCTGACCTCGTGCTCGTCGCAGCGATCGACCGTGCCCGCGCGATCGGAAGGGGCAATGCGTTGCCGTGGCGCCTGCCCGAGGACCTCAAGCGCTTCAAGGCGCTGACCCTGGGCAAGCCGGTGCTGATGGGGCGGAAGACCGCCGAGTCCCTTGGGCGCGCCTTGCCGGGGCGGCGCAATCTCGTGCTGAGCCGCGCCAGGCAGGTCCCGTATCCGGGGATGGAGCCCGTCGGCAGCCTGGACGAGGCGCTGGCGGCCTGCGTCGACGTGCCGGAGCTCATGGTCATTGGCGGGGGCGAGGTGTACGCCCTGTGCCTGCCCGAGGCCCGGCGCATGCACCTGACCCATGTCGATACGGTCGTGGCCGACGCCGACGCGTTCTTCCCCGCCTGGAACGTGGACCAGTGGCGCGTGCTTGAACGCGATCCACGCCCCGCGGACGAGCGCCACGCCTGCGCCTACGAATTCATCGACTACCAGCGGCGAGACTGAAGCGAACCGCGCTCAGGTGCCGCGCGGCTTGGCCGGGAACGCCATGCCGGTGCCCTGGGTGGTACGCCCGGGAACCTGGATCACCTGGGGCAGGTCGCCGTCGAGTCGCAGGGCGGTCAGCGGACCACCCCATACGCAGCCCGTGTCGATCGCGTGCACGCCCAGCCCCTGGAACAAGCCCAGCGTCGACCAGTGGCCACAAACCACGCGCAGGTCGCGCTCGACGCGTCCGGGCACGCTGAACCAGGGATACAGTCCCGGCTTCTGCGTGCCTGGAGCGCCCTTCTCGTCGAAGGCGATACGGCCCGAGGGCGTGCAATAGCGCATGCGGGTGAAGACGTTGATGATCGCCCGGTGCCGGTCGACCCCGGCCAGCTTCGGCGACCATGCCGGCCGGTCGCCGTAGAGGTTGCGCAGCAGCTTGCCGTGGCTGCGGCTGTGCAGGCGTTGCTCGACCTCGTGGGCGCGTGCCTCGGCGATCTTGACCGTCCACTTGGGGGCCAGGCCGGCGTGGACCATGACCCAGCCCAGGCCGCGATCGACATGCAGCAGCTTCCTCGAGCGCAGCCAGTCCAGCAGTTCATCGCGGTCGTCCGCGAACAGCACCGTCTGCAGTTCGGCGTTGACCCGCCTCTGCTCCGCCTCCCTGCGGCCGGCGATCGCCAGCAGCGAAAGGTCGTGGTTGCCCAGTACGACCTCGCTGCAGTGCGAGAGCGATTTCACCAGGCGCAGGGTCTGCAGCGAGTCGCCTCCCCGATTGACCAGGTCGCCACAGAACCACAGGCGGTCCCTGGCGGGATCGAAGCCGGTGGCATCGAGCAGCCGCTTGAGGGGGTCGAGGCAACCCTGCAGGTCGCCGATGGCGTAGGTGGCCAAGCCGTTGTGCGCCTAATGCAGCGTCCGCGGGACGGACAGGGTGAACATGGGGATCGGGGCCTCGAACACGGTGCCGTCGTCGCCGACCAGCTCGTAGCTGCCCTGCATCGTGCCGACGCTGGTCTCGAGCACCGCGCCGGAGGTGTATTCGAAGTTCTCGCCGGGCTGCAGCCAGGGCTGTTCGCCGACCACGCCATCACCGCGCACTTCCTGCACCCGCCCATTGGCGTCGGTGATCACCCAGTGCCGGCGCAGCAGTTGTGCAGCCGTCGCCCCCTCGTTGCGGATGGAGATCGTGTAGGCGAACACGAAGCGGTCTTCCTCGGGAGCCGACTGCTCGTCGAGGTAGCGCGTGGCGACGTGGATGTCGATGGCATGGAGCGTGCTCATGCCTGCATTCTACGGGCTGGGGGCGAGGACGGCACCGCTGTTGGCGAGGTGGTTGGCCAACGCAATGAAATCCTCCACCGCGACCTGCTCGGCGCGTGCCCCCGGCACCAGGCCTGCCGCCTCGATCGCGGTCGCGTCGCACAGCCTTCCCAGCGCATTGCGAAGTGTCTTGCGGCGCTGCCCGAAGGCATCCTGCACGACGCGCGCGAACAGCCGGCGATCGGCGATGTCGATCGATTCCTCCGGCAAGGGCACCAGCCGCACCACGGCGGAGTCCACCTTCGGCGGGGGGTCGAATGCGTCGGGGGGCACCTCGAACAAGGGGGTCACGCGCGCGAAAGCCTGCAACATCACGCTCAGTCGACCGTAGACCTTGCTGCCGGGCCCGGCCGCCATGCGGTCGACCACCTCCTTCTGCAGCATGAAGTGCATGTCGCGGATGCACGCAGCGTGGGCGAGGCAATGGAACAGGATCGGCGAGGAGATGTTGTAGGGCAGGTTGCCGATCATGCGCAGCTGGCCCCCGCCAGCCAACTCGGTGAGGTCCACCGTCAGCACATCGGCACGGATGATCTCGAGTTGGCCATGGGAACGCGCCGCGGCTGCCAGCGGTTCCACCAGGTCGCGGTCGAACTCGATGGCCGTCAGCGCCCCGTGCCGCGCCAACATGGGGAAGGTGAGCGCGCCCGCACCGGGGCCGATCTCGACCACGTGGTTCCCGGGTTCGGGCGCCACCGCCAGCACGATGCGCTCGACCACCGAGCGGTCGCGCAGGAAGTGCTGGCCGAACTGCTTCTTGTGGCGATGGTGTTCAAGCGACATCGGAGTGGGTCCGGAGGGGGGCGTTGCCACGCCGCGCGGCGAGCGTGGCGGCCAGCGACACGGCGGCTTGCAGGCTGGAGGGGTCGGCGATGCCACGGCCGGCCAGGTCCAGCGCCGTGCCATGGTCCACGGCCACGCGCGGGTAGGGCAGGCCCAGGGTGATGTTGACCGCGTGCTCGAATCCGGAATGCTTGAGCACCGGCAGGCCCTGGTCGTGGTACATCGCCAGCACGGCGTCGACCTCGGTGAGCTTGCGGGGAAGGAAGGCGGTGTCGGCCGGCAGCGGCCCGGACAACCGGTGGCCTTGCGCGCGCAGGTGTTCGAGCACCGGGGTGATCACCTCGATCTCCTCGCGTCCCAGCACGCCGTCCTCGCCCGCGTGCGGGTTGAGCCCCAGCACCGCGAGGTGCGGGACGGCGATGCCGAAGTCATCGGTGAGGGCGCGCAGCGTGATGCGGATCGCCCGCTCGAGCGCCTCGGCGGTGATCGCATCGGCCACGTCGCGCAGCGCAAGGTGCGTGGTCACCAGTGCCACGCGCAGGTCGGGATTGGCGAGCATCATCACCACGTCGACCCCGGCCTCGGCGGCCAGCAACTCGGTGGTCCCGGTGTAGGCGATGCCGCCGGCATTGATGCTGGCCTTGTGCACCGGCCCCGTCACCAGCGCCCGGGCCTCGCCCGAGCGGCAGGCGCGAGCCCCGGCCAGCAGCGCGTCGATGACTGCACGGGCATTGGCGGGGTCGGGCTTCCCGGGCTGCTCGATCCGCGCCTGGGGCACCGGATGCACCGGCAGGACGCCCGGGCCGCCAGGCGCGTCGGGGTCGACGAGCCGCAGTGGCAGGCCAAGGCGCGCCGCTGCCCTGGACAGGCAATCGGGATCGGCGAACGCCAGCAGCCCACATTCCGGGGGCTGCTGGGCCACCCTCACGCACAGTTCGGGGCCCACGCCGGCCGGCTCCCCGGGAACCAGGGCAAGCCGGTCGGGCATGGCTCAGGATTCCAGGCGGATGTCGACGTAGGCTTCCGAGCGCAGCTGGCGCACGAAGCGCTCGAGCTCTTCTTCGGACTTGCGGCGGCCAATCATCTCGCGCATCTGGTTGCGGCGGTTGGCGTCGCTCACGTCGGTCTGGCGGGAATCCTCGCGCTTGATCAGGTGCCAGCCGAACTCGGTCTCGAAGGGCTGGGAAAGCTGGCCGTCGCTGAGCTGCTGGATCTGGGCTGCGACGCCACTGCCCCAGTCGTTGAGCTGGAACCAGCCCATGTCGCCGCCCTGGGCGCGGTTCGTGGTGTCGTCGGAATGCTCGCGCGCCAGCGTGGCGAAGTCCTCGCCGGCTTCGATGCGGCTGCGCAGCTCCTCGACACGACGTTGCGCCTGGGCCGAGGTCACCAGCTCGGACTTGCGCACCACGATGCCTCGCGCGCGGTACTCGGTCACCATCTGGCCGTCCTGGCTGCGCCGGTCGGTCAGCTGGATCAACTGGAATCCACTGGGGCCACGAACCGGCTCGCTGATGTCGCCGGGAGCCATCTCACGCACCATCGACGCGAAGACGGTGGGGATCTCGTCGAGGCTGCGCCACTCCAGGTCGCCACCCTGCAGCGCATTGCCCGCGTCGGAGTAGCGGATGGCCGCCGAGGCGAAATCCAGTTCGCCGCGGTCGAGCAGTGCCTTCACGCCGTTGACCTTGGTCTGGGCCAGCTCGATCTGCTCGGGGGTGGCCCCTTCGGGCAGTGCCACGAGGATGTTGGCGAGCCGGTAGAGCACGGACGGTTCGTCGCCCAGCGTCGAAAGGGCCATGTCGACCTCGGACTCGCTGACCGCGACCCGGCTGCGCATCATCCGCTGGTGCAGCTGCTGGACCAGCAGTTCCTCGCGCATCGAGCTGCGGAACTCCTCCCAGGACAGCCCGTCGGCTTCCACGCGCTGGCGCAGCTGCGCCGGGTTCATGCTGTTGCCCTGGGCCACGCTGGCGATCGCCTGCTCGAGCTGGGCGTCGTTGATGCGGATGCCCATCTCGGTGGCGCGGTCCACCTGCACGCGCATGACGATCATCTGTTCCAGCACCTGGCGCTCCAGCACCGAACGCGGCGGCAACTGGTCGGCGCGTGCGGCGTTCTGCGCCATGACGTTGCCGACTGCGGTGTCGAGTTCGCTGCGCAGGATCACGCTCTCGTCGACCACCGCGACGATGCCGTCGATGGGCTGGGTCATGGACTGGGCCTTGAGCTCCGGCACAAGCAGGAGGGCCGCGGCCAGGAACAGCGGAAAAGCAATGGATTTCATAGGGTTGTAACTCCGGCGCGCAGCGTTCGGCGCGGGGCAGGGAGGGTCAGCGATCGTAATCGAGGATAGCACGCTCGAGCAGTTCGCCGGTCCTGCGGCCGAAGCTGCCCAGCCCCTTGAGCTCGATCTCCAGGTACACGGCATTGTTCTTTTCACCTTCGCGGTTGCGAACGTAGTGGCGGCCCAGCAGGCGGACGGCGAGGCAGCAGCCTTCCCATTCGACGCCACCGATGGCCTCGATCGTAGACCGGTCGAGGATCGAGTAGTTCCAGCGTCCGATCAGCCGCCAGTTCTCCCTGATCGGCTGGACGAAGGACAGGTCGGTCTGTTCGAGCTGGTCGCGCCGGTAGCGGTAGCCCAGGTTGACCAGGCCGCCGTTGCCGTAGCGGTACTGTCCCCGGATCGCCGAGAGCGTCCGCGAGGACAGCTCGGGGCTGTAGACCTGGCTGGTACGCACGCTCCAGCGGTCGTTGAACAGCAACTCCGCCTCGACGACGTAGTCCGAACCGCTCCACTCCGGCGCGCCTGGCCGGGCAGCGTGACCCGGGGCGGGGTGAAGTAGCGGATCTGTCCGACGCTGGCGTTGAGCCACTCGCGGCCCGTGCCGGGGTCGAGCAGGCGCGTGGTCACTGCCGCCGTGGCCTGGTTGGCGTCGCCCTGGCGGTCGGCACCGGAGAAGCGGTTGTCACGGAACAGCTGGGCATAGCCGAAGGTCAGCTCGCGGCTGTCGAACACCGGCAGGTTGTCCTGGTCGCGGTAGGGCACGTAGAGGTAGTACAGCCGCGGCTCCAGGGTGTTGATGAATTCACGCCCGAACAGGTTGGCCGGTCGCTCGAAGAACGCCCCCATGTCCAGGCTGGCGATCGGCAGCCCCCTGCTGGGACTGTCGTCGGTGGCGCGGTCGATGTCGTAGGCCGTGTAGCGATAGCCCAGCTCCGGTCGCACGAACCAGGCGTTGCCCTCCAGCGGCGCCGCCATCCAGGGCCGCAGGTCCAGCCGCCGTGCCTCCACCCGCGTCGGGTGCTCGAAGGCGACCGCCTCCGAGCGCACGCCGGCTTCCAGCCACGGCAGCAGCGGGCGCTGGTAGCGGAACGTCACCCGGGGCAGTTGCGCGTATTGCAGCGAGTTCTCGCCCAGCAGCGGGTCGGTGAGCTGGAATTTCGACGCGCTGATGCTGGAGTCCCAGAACTGTCCGCGTCCATGGAAGCCGGCGATGCTCCGGATCTGGCTCTGCGCCCGCAGGTGGCTGCTCTCGCTGAAGTCCTCCAGGTACTCGCGGTCGCTGAAGCGCCACACGTTCGCCTGTCCGAGCCAATGGCGGTTCAGGCGGCTGACGTGGTTGAGCCGCAGCGAAGCGCGGTCCCGGTCGGCGAGGCGGTCGTTGGGCAGCCAGGTCGTCTCCAGCGTGCCGCGGTGGCGGGGGGTGAGGTAGCGGAACTCGGTGCCCAGCATGACGCCGCGTCGCCCGAGGAGGCGCGGGGTCAGCGTCATGTCGTAGTTCGGTGCCAGGTTGAGGTAGTAGGGGATGCTCAGGTCCAGCCCACTCTCGGCGTCGTAGCCCACGGTCGGGTAGAGCAGGCCGGAGCGGCGACGGTCATCGGTCGGGAAGCTCAGCCACGGCGTGTACAGCACCGGCACGCCGCCCAGGTAGATCGTGGCGCCGCGCGCGGTCCCCATCCCCTCGTCCTGGTCCACGCGGATGTCGCTGGCGCGCAGTTCCCAGCTGCGCTTGTCCGGATCGCAGGTGCTGAAGCTGGCCCCCTGCATCTCGCCGATGTTGCCGCGCAAGCGGACCTGGCGGGCCTCGCCGTTGCCGCGCTGGGTGACCAGCTGGTAGCGCACCTCGTCGAGCTCATGGGTGTCGGCCGCCAGGTCACCCTGCATGCGTTGCGCCGTGAAGCGCATCGAGTCGTCCTGGTAGCGCACCTCGCCCTGGGCCTGGTAGCGCTCCACCGCGTGCTCGTACACCAGCACGTCGGTGCCGAGCCACTGGTCGGCCCGCCAAAGTTCCACGTCCCCCGTGAGGACCGTGCGGTTCTCGTCGCTCACGTCGAGCTCCAGCGCCTCGATGTTCACCGGTGCCTCGGCGCGCGGTCGTGCCTCGGGCGGCAGTTCGCGGAAGGCGGGTATCGCATCGGGCGCCCGGCACAGGGTCCAGTCCTGTGCCAGGGAGGGGGTGGCGTGCAGCGCGGCCAGTGCGGCGGCGAGGGCAATCGGTAGCTGTCGCAGGCGAGGCGGCACGCGGTAATCCATCAGGGTGAACGCGAGCTAGAGTGCCGCAGCCGGGGCGTGCCGGCAATGCCGCCGGCTCAAGAGACGTCCAGCGCCCGCACGTGGGCGACGCTGCATTCGCGCAATGCGGCCAGACTGTAGCCGCCCTCGAGCAGCGACACGACCCGGCCACGGGCATGTCGACGCGCCAGCGCCACCAGCTCGCCGGTCAGCCACGCGTAGTCCTCGGCCTCGACGTTGAGGTCGGCCAGCGGGTCCAGGCGGTGTGCATCGAATCCCGCGGAAACCAGCAGCAGCTGGGGCCGGAATGCATCGATGGCCGGAAGCAGCTGCTCGCGCCACGCGGCCCTCAGCGCCTCGCCATCCCCGCCGGGCTGGATGGGTTGGTTGAGCACGTTGCCGACGCCACGCTCCTCGCGGCCACCGGTGCCCGGATACAGCGCCGCCTGGTGCGAGGACACGTACATGATCCGCTCGTCGTGTTCGACGATGGCCTGGGTGCCGTTGCCGTGGTGCACGTCGAAATCGGCGATTGCCACGCGGTCCAGGCCATGGGCCTCGACCGCATGCAGCGCGGCCACCGCCACGGCATTGAACAGGCAGAATCCCATCGCGATGTCCGCCGTGGCGTGGTGCCCGGGCGGGCGTACCGCGCAGAAGGCGCGGGAGGTCTCGCCGCGAAGCACCGCGTCGACCGCTGCCACGCCGGCACCGGCGCAGCGCAGCGCCGCCTCGCGCGAGTGCCGGCTCATGACGGTGTCGGGGTCGAGCCGGTAGGGTTCCTCGCCAACCTCCACATCCAGTACGGCGGCCAGCAGCGTGTCCGAGTGCACCCGGGCCAGCTGGCTGCGCAGGGCCTGCGGGGCTTCACGCCAGGGCACCTCGGGAAGGGCCGCCAGCAGCGCCTGCGCCACCGCCTGCAGGCGCTCGGGCGATTCGGGGTGGCCCGGGCCCGGGCGATGCTCCATGCATGCCGGGTGGCTGAAGATGACCAGGCTCATGTAGTGCCCCTCGGCATCGTGCGGGCTCAGCCGTTGCGGCGTTCGTGCTTCCACAACACTTCGCCGTGGCCACTCTCGCGCGCCAGCACGCGGGCCACCACGAACAGCAGGTCGGAAAGCCGGTTGAGGTAGCGGATTGCCTGCGGTCGCACGGCGTCGTGATGGGACAGCGTGACGACCTCGCGCTCGGCACGGCGGCAGATCGTGCGCGCCAGGTGGCAGTGCGCGGCAGCCAGGCCCCCTCCGGGCAGGATGAAATCCTTCAGCGGCGGCAGGTCGGCATTGAGGCCGTCGAGCGCCTGCTCGAGGCGCTCGATGTCGGCGTCCTGGATCGCGGTGTGCCCCGGGATGCACAGCTCGCCACCGAGATCGAACAACTGGTGCTGTACCCCTACCAGCAGGGCACGTACCGGTTCGGGCAACTCACAGGCCAGGACCAGGCCGATGGCCGAATTCGCTTCGTCGACGGTGCCGTAGGCGGTGACCCGTGCCGAATCCTTGGCCACGCGGCTGCCATCGCCCAGGCCGGTGGTGCCGTCGTCGCCGGTGCGGGTGTAGATCTTCGACAGGCGGTTGCCCACGAGGGCTCAGACCGTCTGCGGGCGCAGCGCCGGCGTACGCCGGCGCAGCAGCTCGAAGCCGCCGAACAGGATCGCCGCGTAGAACAGCGTGCTCAGCACCGACCACTTGAAGAACGGAATCGCGGCGACGTAGCTGGCGCCCAGGCCGGCCATCGTCTGCGGGTACAGCGGCGAGCCGAGCCAGGCGGCGAAGTTCGTGACCAGGAAGAACCCGAGTGCGCCCAGCAGCGACAAGCCCAGCACGCGCGCGCCGGTCACCCGGCCGCGAAGCGCGAAGCCCATGAGGCTCATGCCGATGATGCAGGCGTAGACCAGCCAGAAACCGCTGCCGAACAGATGGCTGGCGTAGAGCCCGCCATGGACTGCGGCCAGGGCCAGGTCGGCCACCAGCATCGCCAGCAGCGGCACCAGCAGCGACAGCCAGCGCGCGGCGAAGTAGGCGCCGCCAAACAGCGCCATGGCCTCGACCGGCGAGAAGTTCGGAGGGGTCGGCAGCAGCCGGGACAGGGCGGCGGCCAGGATCAGGCCGAGCAGGACCAGCGGGCCGGGAGAGAGCATAGCGTTCGGGGTCGATGGCTTCATTGCGATTTCAGCTTCATGGCGGGGCACGGCACAGGCCCGGTAGCATAGCGCAAAGTCTCCATCGACCGGCCCGCCGCCCTGCGCCGGGATGGAGGCGCGGAGCCGGCATGTACGACGTGTTGATCATCGGTGGTGGCCTGGTCGGAAGCAGCCTGGCCTGTGCGCTCGAGCCCCTGGGATTGCGCGTGGGCATGGTCGAGGCGACCCCCGGCACCGGCCACGGCGCTTCGGGTCCGCCCGCCTTCGACGAGCGCAACCTCGCCCTGGCCGCCGCCAGCCTCAATGCGCTCGATGCGCTCGGGGTGCTGTCGCGCCTGGCCACGCCACCCGCGCCCATCCGCCGGATCCACGTCAGTCGCCGCGGCGACCTGGGCGCGGTGCGGCTCGACGCGCGGGAGTTCGGACGCGACGCGTTCGGCGGCGTCGTCGTCGCACGCGACCTGGGTGCGGCGCTGGAGGCGCGCCTGGCTGGCCTGGCCACGCTTCGGCGGCACCGGCCTGCGGTCCTGACCGGCCTGGAGGTGGGCGAGGACCATGTCGAGGTGGCCGTTTCCGGCGTCGGTCCCGACGCGGGAACCGAATCTCGCCTGCATGCCCGCCTGCTGGTGGCGGCTGACGGCACCGCCAGCCCCGTCCGTTCGGCCATGGGCATCGCGACCGACGATCACGACTATGGGCAAACCCTGTTCGTGTGCAGCCTCGCTGCCGCGCGCGCTCCCGATGGAACGGCCTGGGAGCGCTTCAGCGATTCCGGGCCGATTGCCCTGCTCCCGCGGCCCGATGGCCACTACGGCGCGATCATCGGTGTGCCCACCGAAGATGCCGATGCCGTCGCCGAGTTTCCCGACGCGGACTATCTGGCGCTGTTCCAGCAACGCTTCGGCGGACGCGCCGGGCGCTTGATCCGGGCGGCAGGCGCAGCCGCTACCCGATCCGTCGTTGCATTGCCCGGGAGCTCGTGGCGCCGCGCGTGGTGCTGGTCGGAAATGCCGCCCAGACCATGCACCCGATCGGCGCCCAGGGCTTCAACCTCGGTTTGCGCGACGCGCTGACCCTGGCGGAGTTGCTGGCGCGTCCCGGGGCCTCGGCCGATCCCGGCGCGGCGCCGTTGCTGGCGGAATATCCCGCCCTGCGCGCCGCTGATCGCGAGCAGACCCTCGCGTTCAGCGACGGCCTTGCGCGGGTCACGTCCAACCCCGGCATGGGCATGCATGCCCTGCGATCCCTGGGCCTCCTGGCGCTGGAGCGCATGCCGGCCATGAAGGCACGCCTGGCGACCGGGGCCATGGGTTTCCGTGGCCAGGTGCCAGGTCTGGCCCGGGGCCGTGCAGGCGATCACGGGGCCGGTTCATGAGCGCCCCACGCGATCGATTCGACGCGATCGTCGTCGGCGCCGGCGTGGTGGGCGCGATGCTGGCGCTGACGCTGTCGCGCAGCGGTCGCCGGGTGGCGCTGGTGGAGTCGCGCGAGCCGGTTGGATGGGACGGGGGGTCACCGGGCCTCAGGGTGGTGGCGCTGGCGGCGGACGCCGTCGATCAGCTCAAGGCGCTGGAGGTGTGGCCGGCGATCGCCGCCAGGCGGGCCCACCCGTACCGTCGCATGCGTGTCTGGGATGCGGCGGGCGGCGGCGAACTGGACTTCGATGCCGATCGCTTCGGGCAACCGGAACTGGGTTGGATCGTCGAGCTCGACCTGGTTGCCGCCTCGCTATGGGAAGCACTTGGTCGGGAACGCGGCCTGCGGCGGATGTGCCCGGCCCGGGTCGAACACCTGGAGCAGGACGGCGATCGGGCCACGCTGGGCCTCGACGATGGCACCCGCGTGGCCGCGCCACTGGTGGTCGCTGCCGACGGCGCTGGTTCGACACTGCGTGGCCTGGCCGGCATCGAGGTGGACGCACATGCCTACGACCAGCGCGGCCTGGTCGCCTACGTCGGCACCGAGCATCCCCATCAGGACACGGCATGGCAGCGTTTCCTTCCGGGTGGGCCAGTGGCGTTCCTGCCGGTCGCCGATGGCCGCTGCTCGATCGTCTGGTCGCTGCCCGACGCCGAGGCCACGCGGCTGCTCGAGGTCACGGACGAGCAGTTCATGCGCGAACTCGAGCGTGCCTTCGACGGCCGCCTCGGCGCGATCACTTCGGTGTCGCAGCGCGCCGCGTTTCCGCTGCGTCGCCAACTCGCCCGGAGCTACGTGGCGGGTCGCGTGGTGTTGGCCGGCGATGCCGCGCATGCGGTGCATCCGTTGGCAGGGCAGGGCGTGAACCTTGGGCTCCGCGATGCTGCCTGCCTGCAAAGGCTGGTGGAGGCGGCGGGGGCGCGCGACATCGGCGCCGCCCACCGCCTGGCGCGCTACCAGCGCGAGCGCCGCAGCGACAACGTCATCGCGGCCTGGGCCTTCGATGGCATCAATCGTGTCTTCTCCAGCGATGCGCTGGCGCCCACGCTGCTGCGCGGGAAGGCGCTGGGCCTGGCCAACGCCGTGCCGGGCCTGGCACGACGGTTGTGGCGCCACGCCGCAGGGCGCTGAGCGCAGGCACTAGCGGCTGGCGAAGACCGTGATCTCCTCGCGGTCGTGGTAGAGCTGGCGCGCGCGCAGCACCTTCAGCGGTCCCGCCGACTCGCCGAAGTGATCCAGGCAGCGCCGGGTTTCCTGCCAGCGCTTCTTCATCGGCAGCTTCAGATTGAATATCGAATGCCGGCACCAGCCGTGCGCGAACCACTCGGCCATGCGCGAGGCAACGCGGATCGGCTGTTCCACCATGTCGCAGACCATCCAGTCGATCGGCTGCGACGGGTGCCAGCGGAAGCCGTCCGCCCGCAGGTGTTCGATCAGGCCCGTGTCCATCGCGGCATCGGCCATCGGGCCGTTGTCGATCGCCTGCACGCGCAGTTGCCGGCGGGCGAGGATCCAGCTCCAGCCACCCGGTGCGGCGCCGAGGTCGGCGGCGCGCATCCCCGGCTGCAGCCATCGGTCCCGCTCGTCCTCGTCAAGCAGTGTGAGCAGGGCTTCCTCCAGCTTGGCCGCGGAGCGTGACGGCGCTTGTGCAGGCACCCGGAGTCGTGGAATCCCCAGTGGCCAGGGTGATGCGTCGGTCGGATCGGCCTCGGCCACCAGGAGGTGGTCGCCGGCCAGCAACACCACGTGCAGGCGTGGCAGGCGCGGGTCGGTCGTGGCGCTGAGGTGGCCGGCCTTTCGCAGGGCCGGGCGCAATGCATTGGCGAACGCGCGCGCCAGGCCGGACAGCGGCCGGGTCGCATCCGCGTCCGGGTGTTCGACCCACAGCTCGCCCCAGCGGCCCCGCGCCAGCACCGGAAGCAGCGCGGCGATCCGGTCACCGGGGTCGATGCCGGGCAATTCGGCCAGCAGGCGCAGCTTGGTCCGGGCGAACACCAGGTCACGGCAGGGCAAGGCCCGGTCGAGCGCCCGCGGGTCCGGGGTGCCGAGCCATTCGACGTAGGCCGAACCGCGCTCGGTGCGCGCATAGCCGTGGTGGCCCGCCGCGGCCGCCCGCTCGCCGAGCTCGGCGGCCAGGTCGGGTTCGAAGCCGGCGCGACAAAAGCACAGCAGCCCCGTCGCGGCGGGGTGGTCGACCGGGGTGGCCATGTCAGTACGCCTGGCCGGAGAGCTGGCTGTACTGGCGCAGCACGTCGCGGGCATGGTCGCGCAGGATGTCGCGCTCGACGCCGATGCCGCGCCGCTCGAGTTCACCGCTCCAGTCCTCGGGCAGCGGACCTTCGTCGAATTCGGTCAACTCCATGACGTCCTCCGCGCGGGCCCCGATACGCAGCGTGTCGATACCTGCCCAGAAGCTGGCGCCGTAGCACATGCAGCACGGTTGGGCCGACGTGGCGAGTACGATCGTGCCGCCGTCCTCGTTGAGTCGGTGGCGCTGGGTGCGCTGCTGCGCCAGCATGAAGGCCATCATCTCGGCGTGCGCGACCGAACAGTTCTGCGGGACCACCCGGTTCACGCCGATGCCGAGGACCCGTCCCTCGCCGTCGAACACCGCCGCGCCGAACGGGCCGCCGCTGCCATGCTCCACATTGCGGCGCGAGAGCTGGATCGCCAGCGCGACCTGCGATTCGGCGTCCGGGCAACGGCGCTCTGCGTCGACTTCCTCGTGTATCCAGGCCGGCAGCGTCAGGTGGAGCTGCGCGTAGAGCATGTCATTTGATCTCGATGCGGTGCGGCTGGCCTGCGCTGCCGGCAGCCTCGCAACGGTTGTCCACGCACTGGCAGGCGGTGATGTCCGGGAAGCCGCACACGCCCATCATGCCCTCGGCCTCGCAGCGCTCGCGCACCTGCTCGGGGAAGGTCGGGCTGTCGACGTTGACGCAGGCCGGGTAGTAGCCGCAGCAGTTGCCGACGTTCTTCACCGCGCAGTCGGCGTCCACCGTGCAGCTGTAGTCAACGGCATCGTCGACGCGCAGGCCGCCGGTGCCCGTGCCCATCGCCGGGGGCGCCAGGCCGGGGTCGCTGGGAGGTGGGGGCGCCGGGGTCGCGCAGGCGGCCAGGAGCGGCAGAGCGAGCAGCAGGATGAAAAGGTGGATGCGCATGGGCCGTTTCCTTGGTGGGCAGCATCGGTAGTGGAAGCTTAGCCGATGCCGCCGTGCCCCGTGCCCGGCCCGGGCACCCGCGTTCAGCGGGACTTCGCCCAGGTGTCGCGCAGTGCCACGGTCCGGTTGAACACGGGTGCATCGATGCGATGGTCGCGGCGATCGGCCACGAAATAGCCCAGCCGTTCGAACTGCAGGTTCGACTCCGGGCCGACGGCTGCCGCCGCGGGCTCGACATAGCCCTGCACGATGGTCTTCGCGTCGGGGTTGAGGTGGTCGCGGTAGCCCAGCCCGTCGCTGTCGTCGTCCGGGTCGGGCACGGAGAACAGGCGGTCGTAGAGGCGGAACTCGGCGGGCACGGCGTGCCGCGCACTCACCCAGTGGATCGTCCCCTTCACCTTGCGGTTCGCCTCGGGCAGCCCCGGCCGGTCTGCGGGTCGAGCGTGCAACGCAGCTCCGTGAGCGTGTCGCCGTCCTTGACCACCTCGTCGCAGCGGATGATGCCCACGCCGCGCAGCCGCACCTCGCCACCCGGCTTCAGGCGGTGGAAGCCCTTGGGCGGCTCCTCGAAGAAGTCGTCGCGCTCGATCCACACTTCCCTGGAAAACGGCACCTGGCGCGAGCCGAAGGCCTCGTCCTTCGGATGGTTCGGGAACACGAGGTGCTCCTCGTGATCGGCTTCCAGGTTGGTCAGCACCAGCTTCAGTGGCGCCACCACGCCCATGCGCCGCGGCGCCTTCGGGTCCAGGTCGTCGCGCACGCAGCCTTCAAGCACACCGAAGTCGATGAGGCTGTTCTGCTTGGAGATGCCGATGCGCTGGGCGAACAGCTGCAGCGCGCCGGGGGTGAACCCGCGACGGCGCAGGCCCTGGATGGTCGGCATGCGCGGATCGTCCCAGCCGTCCACCAGGCCTTCGTTCACCAGTGCCATCAGCTTGCGCTTGCTGGTCACGGTGTAGTTGATGTTGAGCCTGGAGAACTCGATCTGGCGGGGCTTGGCCGCCTCGTTGGGCAGCCCGCGCGAGGTCAGCGGCGCCAGCAGCCCGGGGTTGCCGGGCAGGTCCACCTTGTCGACGAACCAGTCGTAGAGCGGTCGGTGGTCCTCGAACTCGAGCGTGCACAACGAATGCGTGATGCCCTCGATCGCGTCACCCAGGCAGTGCGCGTAGTCGTACATCGGATAGATGCACCAGGCGTCGCCGGTGTTCTGGTGCGCGACATGCTTGATCCGGTAGATCGCCGGGTCGCGCATGTTGATGTTGCCGCTGGCCATGTCGATCTTCGCCCGCAGCGTCCGCGCACCATCGCCGAACTCGCCGGCACGCATGCGCCGGAACAGGTCGAGGTTCTCCTCGATGCTGCGCTCGCGATAGGGCGAGGGTCGCCCCGGCTCGGTCAGCGTGCCGCGGTAGGCGCGCACCTGCTCGGCGTCGAGGTCGCAAACGAAGGCCTCCCCATCCGTGATCAGCTTCTCGGCTGCGAGGTAGAAGACCTCGAAATAGTCCGAAGCGTGACGCAGTTCCTCCCACGCGAAGCCCAGCCAGCGTACATCGTCCTTGATGGCCTCGACGTACTCGGGGTCCTCACGCGCGGGGTTGGTATCGTCGAAGCGCAGGTTGCAGCGGCCACCGAACTCCGTGGCCACCCCGAAGTTGAGGCAGATCGACTTGGCATGGCCGATGTGCAGGTAGCCGTTGGGTTCGGGCGGAAACCGGGTCCGGACGGCGGTGTGCTTTCCGCTGGCGAGGTCCTGGCGGACGATCTGGCGGATGAAGTCGTTGCGCTCGGCGGGGGTGTCGGCGATGTCGGGTGGCGTGGTCTGGTTCATGCGCTCGGCAGCGGTCGCTCGCGGGGCGCAACAGTGTAGCGGTTGGGGCGTCTTCGCGCGCCTTCCCGGGGCGGGGTATGCTCCGCGATAGTCCACGGGAGGGTGGGCATGCAGGCGGTGTACGAAGCCGAGAACAGCATCGACGCACATCTGGCCAGGGTCTGGCTGGAGCAGGCCGGGCTGTCGCCGTGGATCCGCGGGGAGTTCCTCGGCGGGGCACTGGGCGAGTTGCCGGCCCATGGCGTGCTGGCGGTGTGCGTTCCGGTGCATCAGGTGCCCGCCGCGCGCCAGGCGCTCGAAGAGCTGCAAAGGGTCCGCTGCGGCGAGCAAGCCCCGCAAGCCGCTGTCCAGGACGAGGACGAGGATCCGGGTGCGTCCGAGGATGACGGATGGATGAGGGCGTGAGGCTCGACCCGTCGAGCCAGCGGGCGCGGTCCCCCTGGCTTCGCGGCCTGGTGCCGGTCGTGGCCTGCGTGCTGGTCATTCTCCTGGCCGTGGCGTCCACGCTGACCGGCCCGCCGGACCCATCACCCGGTCCGCGGCTGCTTGTCACCGGCCACCAGGTCGGCGTCGAGGACGTCCTGGCCGGTCGTGCCGGGCAGTTCGTGCCGGCCCGTCGGGCGGCGGTGGCCATCGGAGGGGACCCATCCGCGACATACTGGATTCGCCTCGAGGCGCGGCTTCCGGCCGTGGGCCCGACGGAAGATGCCGGGGACATCGTGTTGTGGACCGAACGCGCTCCGCTGCCGCTGATCCGGCTGCATCAGCCTGGAACCGGCATCGCGCCACTATCGCGTGATTTCTTCGACCCCGACAGTCACGAGCCGCTGCTGTTCGCCGGGCACGTGTTCCCTCTGGCCCCGGCGGGCCAGCAATCACGGGTCCTGCTGCTGGAGGTGCGCTCGCCCACCCGGCAGGCCATCGCGCCGGAGTTGCTCGGGCAAGCGCAGTACGCCGCCCAGGACCGGCTGCGCGCGCTGTTGTTCAGCGCCATCTATGCCGGGCTGCTTGTGCTGGCGCTGCTTTCATTCGCCCTTTGGGTGGCCCTGCGCGACCGCACCTGGCTGCTGTTGGCGGCATTCACGACGGCCACCGGCTTCGCCCTGCTGGCGCTCAATGGCCATGCCTATGCGATGCCTGGGCTGCGCTGGCTGGGGTGGTCCGGGGCGCTGGGCATGATGGGCGTGCTGTGCCTCCTGGCGGCCTGTGCCGTGCTGCTCGCCTGCGAATACTCCGGCCTTCGGCGCCGACGGCCGCGGCAGTGGTGGGCTGCACGCATCGGGGTCGGCGCATTGCTGCTCCTGGCGCTGGCCGGCTGGCCAGCCCGGTGTCCTGGGCACCGTGGCTGCAGTGGGTCATGGTGGGCTCGTGGATCGCCGCGCTGCTGGCCTGCATGGCCTGCTCGCTGCAGGCCTGGGGCGACGGGGAAGCCTCGGGCCGCCCGATGCTGGTGGTCTGGGGCGTGGTTCTCGGCTTCACCCTGACCCGGGTGCTGGTCGACCAGGGCTGGATCGAAGGCAACCCGCTGACGGTTTACGGCATCCAGTATGCGTTGGCTGGCGCGGTGTTCCTGTTCGGCCTGGCCCAGGCCGACCGGATGATGGAGTTCCGGCGCCTTCGCGACCGTGCGCGCCAGGACAAGGCGAGGGTCGATGCCGACCTGGTGGTCGAGCAGGTGCGCCGTCGCCTGATCGAGGAACTGCACGTGGGCATCCGCGGGGCCGACGCCAAGGACGTGGAGTGGCTCGCGTTCCGGCGCCTGCTCGAGGCGGTGCGCTCGCTGGTGCCGCAGCAGGGCTCCTCGGTGATCGCCTTCGGTTACCACGGGCTGGACCTGCTGCTTGCCGAGCCGCTGGGTCTGAAGAAGGAATACACGCGCTTGCTGGCCAGGCGCGGCACGACGATCAAGGGCCTGTGCCGCTCGCGCAAGCCGGTCAACCTGCCGCTCGAGGAAATCGCGCTGCCCGACGGCGGCGTGGTGCCAGGCGGGGTGTTCGCCGTGGTCCCGCTGCAGGTCGCCAAGCCGGGCTGGGGCGTGCTGCTGGTGCGTCGCGAGGAGGGTAGTGCCTTCGAGCCGTTCGAACTGCAGCTGTTGGGCGAGTTCGCCCAGGTGGCGGTGAACGCTGCGGATGAAGCCGCGGCTGCCGTGGACCTCCGGCGTCGCGCCGAGCTCGATCCGCTGACCGGTGCACTGAACCGGCGCGCGATGGAGGGCCGGCTTCAGGCGAGCGTCGAGCGGACCCACGCCGAGCGTCGCCCGCTGGCCCTGCTGTTCGTCGACCTCGACCACTTCAAGCAGGTCAACGACCATCACGGACACGGTGTCGGCGACGACTGCCTGCGCCTGGCCTCGGACTGCATCCGGCGCCACCTTGGCAAGGACGACCTGTTCGGTCGCTACGGCGGAGAGGAGTTCATCATCGTGCTGCCCGACATGCGGCAGGACGCCGCGCGGGAACTGGCCGACCGGATCCGAGAGGCGATCGCCGGGCTGTGCGTGGTCGGGGAGGCCAATGTCACCTTCACCGTGAGCATCGGCCTGGCCAGCCGGCTGCCGGGCGAGAAGTCGCCGCGCAGCATCATCGAGCGCGCCGACAAGGCGCTCTACCAGGCCAAGCGCGGAGGACGCAACCGGGTCCAGGTGGCATCCAGCCATGGCTTCGGCCTCGAGGGTGCGGCGGCGGAATTCCTCTGAGGGCACACTTGTGCGCCCGCACGGCCGGTGGAAGGATGTCGCCTCCCGACTGCCGGTTCTCCTGCCATGCCCACCCTCGTGATCGCCAACAAGAATTATTCCTCGTGGTCGCTGCGCCCGTGGTTGCTGATGAAGGTGCATCGCATCGCGTTCGAGGAGTGCCGCCTGTCACTCGACAGCGAAGGCTTCCGCGCGCGCATCGGTGAGCTTTCCCCCAGCGGCAGGGTGCCCGTGCTGCATCACGACGACCGCGTGATCTGGGAATCGCTGGCGATCTGCGAGTACATCAGCGACATCTGGCTCGACGGGCGTGGCTGGCCCTCCGACGCCGGTCTTCGCGGCATGGCGCGCTCGGCGGCCTGCGAGATGCACTCGGGATTCCAGGCTTTGCGAGCGCAGCTGCCGATGAACTGCGCACGTCGCCCCGATGGCTACCGTTGGGACGAGGCGGCGCAACGCGACATCGCGCGCGTGCTCGCGATCTGGAACGACCTGCTGGCCCGCTCCGGTGGCCCCTGGCTATGTGGTGGATTCGGAATCGTCGACGCGATGTTCGCACCGGTGGTCATCCGTTTCCGGGGCTATGGCGTGGACCTTGACGGGGATGCACGCGAGTACGTCCGCCACATGCTCGCGATGCCGGAGATGCGCGAGTGGATCGCCGCGGGCGTGGCGGAGCCCGAGCGCCTGGAAAAGTACGAGACGCTGGCGTGAGCTCCCCTCGTCCGGCGTTGTGGATGCTCATCGCCGGGGCCGCGTTGATCTCCACCACCGGGGTGCTGGTGCGCTATGCCGACGTGCCCCCGACGGTGTCGGGGTTCTGGCGGATGGCCTTCGGCGGTCTGATGCTGATGGGCTTCCTGGTGCTGAGCCGGCAATGGCGGCCCGCGCGCTGGCGCGATTGGTGGTGGATGCTCTTCCCTGCCGCGTTCTTCGCTGCCGACCTGTTCCTGTGGCACCGCAGCATCCTCAGCGTCGGTCCCGGCCTGGCCACGCTGCTGGCGAATTTCCAGGTGTTCCTCATGGCCCTGGCCGGGGTCTGGCTGCATGGCGAGCGGCTGGGGCCGCGCTACCTCGGAGGCCTGGTGCTCGCCTTCGCGGGCTTGTGGTTGCTGGTGGGGATGGATTGGGGCGCGTTCTCGCCCGAGTATCGGGTCGGCGTGGCGCTGGGGCTGCTCACTGGCGTGGCCTACGCCGCCTACATGCTCAGCTTCCGGCATGCGCAGCGCGAGCGTTCCGCACTGCCTCCGGCCCAGCTGCTGGCGATGTCCTCGCTGCTGTGCGCGGGCGCACTGGGCCTGGTGGCACTGGGCGAGGGCGTTTCGTTCGCCATTCCGGACATGGGCTCCCTGTCGGCCCTGCTTGCGCTGGGCCTGGTGGGCCAGTGCCTGGGGTGGGTGCTGATCGCCCGCGCGATGCCGCAGCTCAAGACTTCCGTCGTGGGCCTGGTGTTGCTGCTGCAGCCCTCGCTGGCCTTCGTCCAGGACGTGGTGCTGTTCCAGCGCAGCACGCTGCCACTGGAATGGCTGGGTGTGGTCGTGTCCCTGGCAGGCATCTTCCTGGGCACGCTCAAGGCCGCCAGCACCACCCGCGAAGTGGTCGTGGAGGCAGGCGTGTCCACGAAGCCTTCAGGGCCGGCTGCCGATACTTCACCGCAACAGCGGCCGGGAGAGTGACATGCTCGGGATAGGTGCTTTCAAACAGCGGATGCCGCTACCGGAGGACGCCCTCCAGGGTCGGCCCGACCCGGTGCCGGTGGCGGCGCGGCACGTGGTGCTCGACGCCCCGCTGGACGCCCCCTTCGAGGGACTCGCACGGATCCATTTCGGCATGGGCTGTTTCTGGGGGGCCGAGCGCCTGTTCTGGTCGATCCCCGGCGTGCGTTCCACGGCCGTGGGATATGCCGGTGGCTATACAGCCAACCCCACCTATCACGAGGTGTGTTCCGGCATGACCGGTCACTCCGAGGTCGTGCGCGTGGTCTACGATCCCGCGCAGGTTCCGGTCGGCAGCCTTCTCAAGGCCTTCTGGGAAGGTCACGACCCGACCCAGGGGATGCGCCAGGGCAACGACGCCGGCACCCAGTACCGCTCGGTCATACACTGCTATGACGCCGACCAGTACGAGGAGGCGCAGGCCAGCCTGCTGGCCTACCAGTCGCAGCTGCAGCGGCGTGGCTTTGGCGGGATCACCACCGAGGTGCGGCACCCGCCGCCGAGCTTCTACTTCGCCGAGGACGAGCACCAGCAATACCTCGCGAAGCACCCCGGTGGCTACTGTGGGCTCGGCGGTACCGGCGTCGCGTGCCCGGTAGGGCTGGGCGCGGCGGATTGATCGATCTGGCCCGTCCCTGGCTGCGGTTTCAGCGGTGCAGCTCGCCGGCGGCCTCGGGCTGGTAGCTGATCGACAGGACCTTGAGCCTGAGTGGCTTGCTGCCGCTGGGGCTGGGCCATTCGATCACCTGGCCCACGCGCAGGCCCAGCAGCGCGGTGCCCACGGGGGCCAGCACCGAAATGCGACCCTTGTCGCGGTCGGCGCGGTCGGGGTAGACCAGTGTCAGCGTGTGGGTGTCGTGGGAAACCTCGTCGACGCACTCCAGCGTCGAGTTCATCGTCACCACGTCAGCCGGCATGTCCTGCGGCCGTACCACGTCGGCACGCTCGATCTCGCCGCGCAGGGCGTCGGCGCCCGGGTCCTTGGCGAACTCGGCGGACTCCAGCAGGTGCTCGAGCCGGTCGAGGTCGAGCGAGGAGATCAGGATGGCGGGACGTTCGGTGGACATGGGGGGCTCCGATGAAAGAAAACGGGCGCCGTGCTTGGCACGCCGCCCGACCGCTTGCAGGTTTCCGGCCAACCATAGCCCGCGGCCATCGGGCGATCAATCGCCGACGCGTCGCCGGTGCATGGCGAGCGCGGAGTTCCTTCCCCCGGTCGAGCCGGGGGGGCGGCGTGTCGTCGGGCGTGAACAGTCCATCGGGAAGCTCACGGAACACGCCGGCGAGCTTCTCCAGGAAGTCCGACATCGCGGAACTTCGCCGCCACACCATCGCGATGTGCCGGCTCGGCGCCCGGCCGTCGAACGGCACCAGGCGGATGTTGGCCGAGGGCGGCACCGGCGGCTTCACCGCCAGCGACGGCAGCAGCGTGATGCCGACATTGGCCGCCACCATCTGTCGCAGGGTTTCCAGGCTCGTGGCGCGGAAGCCGGTCTTCTCGCCGGCTCCGGCCAACTGGCAGACATCCAGGGCCTGGTCGCGCAGGCAATGGCCGTCCTCGAGCAGCAGCAGGCTCTCGTTGGCGAGGTCGCCCAGCCTCAGCGAGGCGTGGTTCGCCAGCGCGTGGTGCTCGGGCACGGCCAGCACGAACGGTTCCTCGAACAAGGGCTCCACGTGCAGCTGGTCGTCGCTGACCGGAAGGGCCAACACGCCCGCGTCCAGGCGCCCCTCGCGCAGCCGCGCCAGGATCACCTCGGTCTTCTCCTCGACCAGCAGCAGCTCCAGGTTGGGGAAGCGATCGCGCAGCAGCGGCACGACGTGCGGCAGCAGGTAGGGCCCCAGCGTCGGGAACAGTCCCAGGCGGACCGTGCCCGCCTCGGGGTCGCGCGAGCGCTGCGCGGCCTGCTTGAGCTGGTCGACCTGGTCGAGGATCCCGCTGGCGCGCTGGGCGATGTCCTTGCCCACCGCGGTGAGCATGACCCGGCGCGGCGCACGCTCAACCAGCGACACGCCAAGTTCCTCTTCGAGTTTCTTTATCTGGGTCGACAGGGTCGGCTGGCTGACGAAGCAGGCTTGCGCCGCATGCCCGAAATGTCGGTGCTCGGCCAGGGCCACGAGGTAGCGCAGGTCGCGGATGTTCATCGCGCCTTCCGATCAGGAGATCGATCGATTATGCGCTGGGCCATTGGCCAGGTCTATCGTCGACTGCGCGCGGTCGCGCGCGCCGGAACGCCCTTGGCAGGGCGCCCGGCGCGGGCGGTTCAGGCGTGGTCAGGCGGTCTCCGCCTCTTCCTCGCGCACCTCGAGCTTCGCCGCGGGCGAGGAGCTGCGGATCAGGTGGTCGAATGCGCTGAGCGCCGCCTTGGAGCCATCGCCCATCGAGATGATGATCTGCTTGTATGGCGTCGTGGTCGCGTCGCCGGCGGCGAACACCCCGGGCACCGAGGTGCGGCCGTGCGCGTCGACCTCGATCTCGCCCCGCGGCGAAAGTGCCACGGAGCCCTTGAGCCACTCGGTGTTGGGCAGCAGGCCGATCTGGACGAAAACGCCCTCCAGCGGCACGCGGCGCGAGTCGCCCGAACTGCGGTCGGTATAGACCAGTCCGTCCACCCGCTGCCCGTCGCCGGTCACCTCGGTGGTCTGCGCGTTCAGCACGACCTCGACGTTCGCCAGGCTGCGCAGCTTGCGCTGCAGCACCTCGTCGGCGCGAAGCTTCGTGTCGAACTCCAGCAGGGTCACGTGGGCGACGATGCCGGCCAGGTCGATGGCCGCCTCGACGCCGGAGTTGCCTCCGCCGACCACGGCCACGCGCTTGCCCTTGAACAGTGGGCCATCGCAGTGCGGGCAGTAGGCCACGCCCTTGTTGCGGTACTGCTCCTCGCCGGGCACGCCCATCTGCCGCCAGCGCGCGCCGGTGGCGAGGATGACGGTCTTCGCCCGGAGTGAACCACCGGACTCGAAGCGCACCTCGTGCAGGCCATCGCTGCCCGGCACCAGGGCCGAGGCACGCTGCAGGTTCATGATGTCCACTTCGTACTGGCGCACGTGCTCCTCGAGCTGGCGCGCCAGCTTCGGGCCCTCGGTCTCCTTGACCGAGATGAAGTTCTCGATGCCCATCGTGTCCAGCACCTGGCCACCGAAGCGCTCGGAAGCCACCCCGGTGCGGATGCCCTTGCGCGCGGCATACACCGCCGCCGCGGCACCGGCCGGGCCACCGCCGATGACCAGCACGTCGAACGCGTCCTTCGTGCCCATCTTCGCGGCCTCGCGCTTCGCGGCGCCCGTGTCGAGCTTGGCGAGGATCTCCTCGACACCCTTGCGGCCCGAGTCGAACAGGTCGTCGTTGAGGTAGATCGACGGCACCGACATGACCTGGCGCGCATCGACCTCGTCCTGGAACAGCGCGCCGTCGATCGACACGTGGCGGATGCGGGGATTGACCACGCTCATCACGTTGAGTGCCTGCACGACGTCCGGACAGTTCTGGCAGGACAGGGAAAAATAGGTTTCAAACCGGTAGTCGCCATCCAGCGCCCGGATCTGCTCGATGACGTCCGGGGCGAGCTTCGGCGGGTGGCCACCACCTGCAGCAGGGCCAGCACCAGGGAGGTGAACTCGTGTCCCATCGGGATGCCGGCGAATCGAACGCCGATGTCGCTGCCGGTGCGGTTGATCGCGAAGGACGGCACGCGCGGGTCGTCGTTGGCGACGCGCAGGGAAATCTTCTCCGACAGCCCGGCGATGTCCTCGAGCAGCGAACGCATCTCGACGGACTTCTCGCCTTCGTCGAGCGAGGCCACCAGCTCGATCGGCTGGACGAGCTTCTCCAGATAGGCCTGCAGTTGCGCCTTGAGATCATTGTCGAGCATGTGGAACTCCTCGGTTTTCGCGGGTTTCGGGCAAAAAGAGGGCGGGTACCTTGTTCACCCCGCCCGGACCCCTTCATGCGAAGGGGTGGGGAGTCGCCCTCCGGAGAGGGCGTGGGAGCGTGGACCCCTTTGAAACGCTTGCTTAGATCTTTAGATCTTGCCGACCAGGTCCAGCGAGGGCTTGAGCGTGGCCGAGCCTTCCTTCCACTTCGCCGGGCACACTTCGCCCGGGTTCGCGGCGATGTACTGGGCAGCCCGGACCTTGCGCAGCAACTCGCCGGCCTCGCGGCCGATGCCGTTGTCGTTGACCTCGGCCACCTTGACCTTGAGCTCGGGATTGATCACGAAGGTGCCGCGCAGTGCCAGGCCCTCTTCCTCGATCATCACGCCGAAGGCGCGGGCCAGTCGGCCGGTCGGGTCGCCCACCAGCGGGTAGTTGACCTTCTTGATCGCCTCGGAGGTGTCGTGCCACGCCTTGTGGGCGAAGTGCGTGTCGGTCGAGATGCCGTAGATCTGCACGCCGAGCTTCTGGAACTCCTCGTAGCGCTCGGCCAGGTCCTCGAGTTCGGTCGGGCAAACGAAGGTGAAGTCAGCCGGGTAGAAGAAGAAGACGGACCACTTGCCCTTCAGGTCGGCGTCGGAAACCTCGACGAACTTGCCATTGTGGAAAGCGGTTGCCTTGAACGGCTGGATTTCGGTGTTGATCAAAGACATCAAATCATCCTTAACGGTTTGGGTGGGAACAGGTGCCATCCTAGGGGGCATGCTGCGATAGCACAATTGAATTGTTCTTATCACAGCAATAGCTTTGGGCTATCGTTATATCGCCGCCCGCGGCCACCTGTGCCCAGAGATATCGATCCGACCGCGCCGAATTCAAGCCGCCGTGGCGCGCAGGCTCAGCGCGGAGTCGGGGTGCGGGCGGGCTGCTCGTGGATGAACGCGGCCGTCGGGTCCAGCACGTCGGCCAAGCGCTCGGTGCGCATGCCTGCCAGCAGGCGGATGTGTCCGATGCCGGCGACCTCGGTGTGCGCGACCGGAACGCCGTTCGCGCGCAGTTCGCTCGCCAGGCTCCGGCTGTTGGCCGGCTTCACCAGCCGGTCGGCGTCGCCATGGATCAGCAGCGCGGGCGGGGTGTCGCGGTCGACGAAGTTGACCGGCTGCGAGCGCGCCTGCTGGTCCGGGTCGCTGCCGAAGATCGCGACCAGTTCCTCGTCGTCGCTGGGCAGGAAGTCGTACGCGCCCGCCAGTCCGATCAGTCCCGCGATCGCGTGCCGCGGCACGCCGTGGGCCTCCAGGTAGCGCGGGTCGGTGGCCAGCAGCGCGGCGATGTGGGCGCCGGCGGAGTGGCCGGCGAGGAAGATCCGCCCGGGGTCCCCGCCGTGTGCCCGGGCGTGGTCGTGCGCCCACGCCACGGCCGCCGCGGCATCGTCCATGAAGTCCGGGAACCGCACCTGCGGGTACTTGCGGTAGTCGGGCACCAGGGCCAGCGCCCCGCGCGCGGCCAGCGCGTCACCGACGAAGCGGTACTCGCCGCGCTCCCCGCCTTGCCAGGTGCCGCCATGGAAGAAGACCACCACTGGCGCAGGCGTGTCGGCGGCTTGCGGCGCGAACACGTCCAGCGCCAGGCCGTGGCCCGCGTCGAAAACGACGGTGGACGGGTCGGGGCCGCCCAGTCCGGTGTTGAGGGCGGAAAAGAACGCGCCACTGCAGCCGGCACAAGCCAGCAGAAGGCAGATCACGGCCGCGAATCGGGAATGGCGTGCGGGACGATGGGGTGGCTCGAGCAGCATGGCGCGTATCATGGCCGCCCGGATGTCTTCGCCATGTCACAGGCTGCCGATGCCCCCCATTCCCGGTTCAGTGTCCCACCATCTGGCTGAGGCGGCCCGCCGCCTGCAGGAAGGCAGCGACAGCGCGCGCCTGGACGCCGAACTGATGCTGTGCCACGTGCTGCGCTGTTCGCGTGCCTGGCTGTTCGCCCACGCCGACGATCCCCTCGAGCCCGGGGCCGCGGGCGAATTCCATCGCCTGCTGCGGCGTCGCCTGCAGGGCGAGCCGATCGCACACATCCTCGGCCGCCGCGGTTTCTGGACCCTGGATCTCGCCGTCGACGCCAGCACGCTGATTCCGCGACCGGAAACCGAGTTGCTGGTGGAAGCAGCACTTGCCCGCATCGGGGAGGGGACGCACCTGCGCGTGCTCGACCTGGGCACCGGGACTGCGGCGGTCGCGCTGGCCATCGCCAGCGAGCGTCCCCGGGCGGAGATCGTCGCGGTGGAGCAATCCCCCGGTGCCATCGACCTCGCGCGCCGCAACGTGGATGCCTCCGGCCTTCGCAACGTGGCCTTGCGGCAGGGCAGCTGGTACGCACCGGTGGCCGGCGAGCGCTTCAGCGTGATCGTTTCCAACCCGCCCTACATCGCCTCGGGCGATCCGCACCTGGACCACGGCGACGTCCGCTTCGAGCCGCGTTCGGCGCTGGTGGCGGGCGTGGATGGCCTCGACGACATCAGGGTGATCGTCGCCGGCGCTGCTGCGCACCTCGAGCCCGGCGGCTGGCTGATGCTCGAGCACGGACACGACCAGGGCGAGGCGGTGCGCACCCTGATGGCCACGGCCGGCATGGGCGAGGTCGGCTCACGCCAGGACCTCGCCGGCCACGAACGCGTCAGCTTCGGGCGGCTCAGCCCGTCGCCACGTCACTCCGGGACGGGGTAAGGGCCGGCCAGCGGGCAAGCAGCGCGCGGCGGATCCCGGCGGCATCCAGTCCGGCCTCCTGCAGCAGCTCCTCGCGGCTGCCGTGGTCCTGGAAGCGGTCGGGCAGGCCAAGGTGCAGCATCGGCATCGACATGCCTTCCCCGGCCAGCAGCTCGGCGACGCCGCTGCCCGCACCACCGGCCACGACGTTGTCCTCGATGGTCACGAAGCCCTCGTGCTTCGCGGCCAGCTCCAGCAGCATGTCGCGGTCGAGCGGCTTCACGAAGCGCATGTTCACCAGCGTCAGCCCGAACTCGGCGGCCACCTTCTCCGCCTCGGCCAGCACCGTGCCGAAGGCCAGCAGCGCCACGGGTCCACCCTCGCGCTCGAGGTTGGCGCGACCGATCTCGAGGGTGTCCAGATCGCCACCCACCATCGCGCCCGGTCCGGTGCCGCGCGGATAGCGCACCGCGGCCGGCCCGGATGCCGGAAGCCGGTGCTCAGCATCCGCCGGCACTCCGCCTCGTCGGCCGGCGCCATCACCACCATCTCCGGCACGCAGCGCAGGAAGCTCAGGTCGAGGTTGCCCGCGTGGGTCGCACCATCGGGCCCGACCACGCCACCGCGATCGATCGCGAAGAGCACGTCGAGCTTCTGGATCGCGACGTCATGCACCAGCTGGTCGTAGCCGCGCTGCAGGAAACTCGAATAGATCGCCACGACCGGCTTGGCGCCCTCGCAAGCCATGCCGGCGGCCAAGGTCACCGCGTGTTGCTCGGCGATCGCCACGTCGAAGTAGCGCTGCGGGAACTCCTTGCTGAAGCGCACCAGCCCCGAGCCTTCGCGCATCGCGGGGGTGATCCCCATCAGGGATTCGTCGGCCGCGGCCATGTCGCACAGCCAGTCGCTGAACACATCGGTGTAGGTCGGCTTCTTCGGGCCGCTCTTGCCTGCCAGGCCAACCTCGGGGTTGAACGGTCCCACGGCGTGGTAGCCGATCTGGTCGCCCTCGGCACGTTCGTAGCCCTTGCCCTTGGTCGTGATCACGTGCAGCAGTTGGGGGCCCTTGAGCCCCTTGAGCGTGGTCAGCGCCGTCATCAGCGCGTCCATGTCGTGTCCGTCGATCGGACCGGTGTAGTGGAAACCCATCTCCTCGAACAGCGTGGAGGGCACGAACATGCCCTTCCAGTGTTCTTCCCAACGGCGGATGAAGCGCGCGGGCGCGCCGTGCTTGCTGCCCAGCAGGCGCTTGCCGCCCTCGCGCACCGCGTTGAGGGTGCGGCTGGCGGTCATGCGACCGAACATCTTGGTCATGCCGCCGACGTTCTCGGAGATCGACATGCGGTTGTCGTTGAGGACCACCAGCACGTTGGGTTCCGGGTCCATGCCGCCGGCATGGTTGAGCGCCTCGTAGGCCATGCCGGCGGTCATCGCGCCGTCGCCGATGATCGCCACGACCCGGCGCGGGTCGCCCTTGCGTTGCAGCGCCACGGCCATGCCCAGTGCCGCGGATATCGATGTGGAACTGTGGCCCACGCCGAAACTGTCGAACTCGCTTTCCGTGCGCTTGGGGAACGGCGCGATGCCGTCGCGCAGCTTCACCGTATGGATGGTGTCGCGGCGACCGGTGAGGATCTTGTGCGGGTAGCACTGGTGCCCGACATCCCAGACCAGGCGGTCGTTCGGGGTGTCGAAGGCGTGATGCAGCGCGACGGTCAGCTCGATCACGCCCAGGCCGGCCCCGAAATGGCCACCGGAGCGGGCCACGGTGTCGATCAGGTAGGCGCGCAGCTCGTCGGCCGCCGCGCGCAGCTTCTCGCGCGGCAGTTGGCGCAGATCGGCCGGATTCTGGATTTCCGAGAGCAGCGGGTAACGCGTGGGATCGATGTTGGGCAAGATCTTGCCGCCATTGAAGGGCAGGACCGTCAATTTTCGTCCACGCAGCGGGCAGGGGCAAGGCACATCGCCTGCCCGACCCCTGCATCGGCCGTCGCGTTCAGTTCCCGCGCAGCCCCTTGAGCCGGTTCAGCAGCCCGCCGCCCTTGGCGGGGGGCTCCTCGGGCGGGGCTTCCTCGACCACGCGTTCGGCCTGGCCGGCGGCGAGGCTGGCATTGAGGAAGTCGATCACCTCGTCCAGCGGTGCCCCGGAGGCCTCGGCGATCTCGCTGGCGGTGGCCGGCCCCTTCATCATCGTCGTCGCGATGCGGAAGTGGCGCGGGAACTCGCGCTCGATCTGCGGCCATTTCAGCAGTCCGAAGCGGTCGTCCAGCGTGTGTCCCGGGGCCAGTTCGCCAGGGGAGCGGTACAGGCCTGAAAGCCAGGCCAGCCGGATCCATGGTTGCGGGGTGCCGTGGCTGCCGGCCAGGGCTGCAAGCTGCTCGGGAGAGACCGGATCCCACTGTTCCGGGGTGATCTCGGCGGCCTGCGCGTAGGCGGCGAACCCCTTGAGCTGGGTCGGGCCGAGGTAGGCGCGGGCTTCGGGATCGACCACCAGTTCGGGCGCGTTCGGGAAGGCCAGGCGCGACGGGCCGGGCAGGCGGCCAGGCACCAGGTAGTCGCCCAGGCGCTTCCGGGCCGGTGGCGCGGGTGGTTTGTTCGCGGGAGGCGGCTCATCCGTTTGCGCCGCGGCTTCGGCCTCCGTTTCCACTTCGGCTTCGGGGCTCGCTTCCGGCTGCAGCGGATGCTCGGGCTCAGCCTGACGGGGACGTTCGGGGAGCGATTCCAGCTCCGATTCCGACTCCGGCTCCGATTCCGGTCGCGGATCGGCTTCGGCGCGCTCGTTCTCCTCCTCCGCAGTGGCGGCGCCGGTATCCGGGAGGCCTGCGGCGATGCTCGCCAGCACTTCGCCGAACGATTCCGCGCTCACCGGACGCACCAGGCAATGATGGGCGTGCGGGGTATGGCGCGAGGATATCGCCACGACGATGCGGTCCGGGTTGTTCTGGACCCGCAGCCAGGTCATGTGGCCGTGGATCGAATCCACGTCGACCACCAGCACGGTGGCGCTGTCCTCGGTTCCAAGCTCGAACGCGCCGCCGGCGGCGGCGTTGGCACGGTCGAACATCGAACGGATTTCTTCTTCGCCGGCGCGGTCCATGCCGGCGAAGGCGATGCTGTTGTCACTCATTGACGCCCCCCAGGGTTACACCGGAAGCAAGGCACGACCGGTACGCCACACCGCCGGACCCCGGGGGGTGGGCCGGGCCGCGTGACCCGGCGAGTCTGTGACACGCGCCCGGATGCGTCAATCGCGCGGCGCTTCGGCGTTTGGAATCTGTGGCCGGCTGCTCAGGCAAGCCGCGGGGTCTTGCGCGGCAGGTGGCTTTTCAGGAACGCCATCTGGTCGGCCAGGATGTGGCGGTTGGACAGGATCAGGTGCTCGACCCAGCTGGTCGGTACGGGATGGCCAGCAGCGGCATGCGGGCCTGCTGCGGATTGCGGTTTCCCTTGCGCGAGTTGCAGGCGATGCAGGCGCTCACCACGTTCTCCCAGATGTCGCGGCCGCCCTTGGAGGTGGGCAGCACGTGGTCGCGGGTCAGGTGGTTGCGGGTGAACTGGTTCCCGCAATACATGCACAGCATCGCGTCGCGGCTGAACAACGCGGTGTTGGTCAGCGGCGGGGTGGGGCTGCGGTGGCGGTGGCGCGCGTGGCCACGGGCGGCGACGATCGGGTGCAGGTCGATCACGCTCTGCTCGCCCGTCAGGCGGCTGGTGCCACCGTGGATGCGCAGGCAGGGGTCGCCCAGGGTCCAGATCACCGCGTCACGCACGTACAGGCAGGTTGCGTCCTGCCAGCTGATCCAGTCCAGGATCTGGCCACCGGCATCCAGCGCCAGCACGCGCGGATGGGCGGCTTCGAAAGAGGCGGCAAGGCCGTCCGGGTCGTGTTCAACCCCGGTGCGGATCACGCTCAAGCGCGGATGGATACCAGCCATGCCTCCGGAGCATAGCCCAACTTGATTGCACAATGGCAAGCCGCAGCGCGGAACGCCCTAGAGCGGCTTGCACATGCGCAGCAGGTCGTAGTCCCAGCCCTCGGCCTCGTAGAGGTCGCGGGCACGCTCGTTGCCGGGGAACACGTTCAGCGTGAGCCGCTCGCAGCGGTGCTCGCGGGCGAACTCGTCGGCGTGCGCCAGGAGGGTCTTCGCGTGCCCCTTGCCCTCGTGCATCGGGTGGACGCCCAGGTCGGCGATATGGCAATTGCGCCGTTCGCTGAAGAAATCGTCGACCAGTTGCAGGTGCATGAAGCCGCAGCAGGCGCCCTCGTCGTTCTCCAGGATGAACCAGAACGAGTTGCCCGGCTGACGGTTGAGGTGGTCGAGGATGTCGCGGCGGATGCCTTCGGTGACCACGTGCCGGGGCCGGCCGGGCGGAAGTTCGAAATCGGTGAAGCGCTCGACGAAACCCAGGATGAAACCATCGTCTTCGGCCGTGGCGGCGCGGATCATGACTGAACCCGTTGGGTTGGCGACTGAGGGCCCAGCCTAGCGCAAGCCGGGCGGCAGGTGAACGGGGCGCGGGCCACGGAGTCCTTGGGTTCGCCGCTCAGGCGTCGAAGTGCGCCGCATCGAGCCGCAGCAGGTTCTCGCCGCCGGAGCGGATCGCTGCGGCATGCGTGAGCCGGCGCGGCAGGATCCGGGCGAAGTAGAAGCGCGCCGTTTCACGCTTGGCCTGGCGGAAGGCGTCGTCGTGGGTGCCGGCCTCGGCGGCGACGACCGATCGGGCCCACCAGTAGCCCAGCATCAGATAACCGGTGCAGAACAGGTAGTCGACCGCCGCGGCACCTATCTCGTCGGGGTTTTCGCCCGCGCGGCCGGCGATCTCGCGGGTCAGCGCTTCGTAATCCTTCGCTGCCTCGGCCAGCGGGGTGATGAACTCCGACATGGCGTCGTTGCCGGCGTGTTCGGCGCAGAAGGACTGCAGCATCGCGGCGGCCTGCTTCAGGCCCACGCCCTGCTGCTGGATCACCTTGCGGCCCAGC
Source organism: Alkalisalibacterium limincola (assembly GCF_008017755.1). GTDB lineage: Bacteria > Pseudomonadota > Gammaproteobacteria > Xanthomonadales > Xanthomonadaceae > Alkalisalibacterium > Alkalisalibacterium limincola. Next base: position 75,704 of record NZ_VRTS01000009.1, on the reverse strand, counting down.
AGGTCGAGTGCCTGGATCTGCGTGGTGCCCTCGTAGATCGTGGTGATGCGCGCGTCGCGCGCGAGCTGCTCCATGCCCCATTCGCGCACGTAGCCGTGGCCACCGAAGCACTGCAGCGCGTGGTAGGTGCACTCCACGCTCCACTCGGTCAGGCAGGCCTTCACCACCGGGGTCAGGAAGCTCAGGAACGCGTCGGCATCGCGACGCTCCTGCTCGTCCGTGCTGCGCTCCATCACGTCCACCAGCGTGGCCGCGTGCAGGGCCAGCAGGCGGCTGCCCTCGCCCAAGGCCTTGCAGGTCAGCAGCATGCGGCGCACGTCGGGATGCACGATGATCGGGTCGGCGGGCTTGTCCGGGAACTTCGCCCCCGACATCGATCGCATCTGCAGCCGGTCGCGGCTGTAGGCCAGGGCGTTCTGGAACGCCCGGTCGATCAGGCCCAGGCCCTGAACTCCCACGGCGAGGCGCGCGGTGTTCATCATGGTGAACATCGCATTGAGGCCCTTGTTCGGCTGACCGATCAGCCAGCCTTCGGCGCCATCGAAGTTCATCACGCAGGTCGACGAGCCGTGGATGCCCATCTTGTGTTCGATCGATCCGCAATGGACCGTGTTGGCATCGCCCACGCGGCCTTCCCGATCGACCTTGACCTTGGGCACGATGAACAGCGAGATGCCCTTGGTGCCTGCAGGCGCGTCTGGAAGCCGGGCCAGCACCAGGTGGACGATGTTGTCGGTGAAGTCGTGCTCGCCGGCGGTGATGAAGATCTTGGTGCCGCTGATCGCATGGCTGCCGTCCTCGCGGGGTTCGGCGCGGGTGCGCAGCAGGCCAAGGTCGGAGCCGCAATGCGGCTCGGTCAGGCACATCGTCCCGGTCCACTCGCCCGAGACGATCCTGGTCAGGAACACGTCCTTCTGCCAGTCCTCGCCATGGTGCTTGAGGGCTTCGGTCGCGCCGTGCGACAGCAACGGGTAGTTGCCCCAGGCCAGGTTGGCCGCATCGATCATTTCCTTGAACAGCAGTCCGAAGGATTCCGGCAGTTCCTGGCCACCCACGGCTTCCGGCGCGGTCAGGCCGGCCCAGCCGCCCTCCACGTACTGGCGGTAGGCGTCGGCGAAGCCCTTGGGCGAGGTGACCTTGCCGGTTTCGCGGTCATGCGTGCAGCCCTCGGCATCGCCACTCTGGTTCAGCGGAGCCAGTACGCCCTGGGTGAACTTCGCCGCTTCTTCCAGCACCGCGTCCAGCACGTCGCGCTGGGCGGTGTCGGCGCCGAGCTTCGCGTACAGGGCTTCGGCCTCCAGCACGTCGAACAAGGCGAACTGCATGTCACGGATCGGGGCGGTATAGCTGTTCATCGATGGCGCGTCCTGGATCGGTGGGGTAAGGGAGTCAGCGCAGCACGCCGGGCAGGCCCGGCACGGGGGTCAGCACGCTTTCGAACTCGGTGGCGTGACGTCCGGTGGGGTCGGAGGTGACGATCTGGCCCTGCAGGCGGTAGCGCAGGCCCGAGCGGGTCTGCAGCGCGTCGGCCACCCGTCCGGCGGCGTCGAAGTCCGGTGGCAGCCGCAGGGTCACGATCTCGGTCGACCCGGGCCCGATGCGCAGGCGCGGGGTCAGGGCCAGCTGGCCGGCCGGCTGGCCGGCGATGGCCAGGTCCAGCGTCGCCTGGTCGAAGGTCATCGCCACGTTGGAATAGTTCTGCAGCCGCACGCCGATCCGCCAGGTGCCGTCTTCCTGCACGGCCAGTTCCTGCACGGAGGCCTGCGGCGGCCAGATGCGCTTGGGTGGCCCGCCCGAGGCGCAGGCGGCCAGGAAGGCAACGGCGACGAGCACGGACAGCATTCGGGCGATACGCGGCATGGCTCCATCCGGGGGCGAATGTTGGCTCCCGAGCATAGCAGGCGACGCGCAAAAGAAAGCGCCCGGCGGATGAGGCTCGCCGGGCGTTGCAGAAGACCTCCAATCGACCGTTTCGGTCCCCCGAAACGCAAAACGCCCCGCGGAGCCAAGGGCATCGCGGAGCGCGGGACATCTGGTGGCCAGGGAGGGAATCGAACCCCCGACACGGGGATTTTCAATCCCCTGCTCTACCAACTGAGCTACCTGGCCAAAGTGCAGTCACCATGAGGTGAGCGCGGCATGATAGCGGCACCGTGTGGTGCTGGCAAGGTTTTGCGCTGCCTCGGGCGCCGGCTGCCGATCCGCGGGCTTCATGTGCGCTTGGGCCTCGGGCGCACATACTGTGGCCAGGCCCAAGCCTTTGAGGGGTGCATGCGATGGACACGATGCAGCGTTGGCTCATTCTCGCGGCCCTTGCCGCCATGCTGGCAGGCTGCGCCGGCAACCGCGTCGGCGAGCGCCAGCAGGCGCGCCTGGAACTGGCCGAGTCGCTGGCGGGTGAACCGGTCGACTCGATCTGGTACCAGCGCCTGCAGAACTGGGAGCCGCTGTCCGAGGAGCGGCTGATCATCTGGACCCGGGTCAACGAGGCCTGGTTGCTCGACGTGCAGCGGCCGTGCTCCGAACTTCCCTGGGCGCAGGGCATCTCGATCCCGACGATGTCGCGCCAGATCCGGGCAAACTTCGACAGCGTCCACGTGCGCAACCAGCGCTGCCGGATCACGCGCATTCGTGAAATCGACGCCCGTGAGCTCCGCGAGGGCGGCGACATGCGCCGTATCGAGCAGGCTCAGGACGAGGCTGGCGGTACGTAACCGGCGGGCTTTTCGTAGTCGCCGCCGAACAGGAACTTCTCCATCTGGTCCTCGAGCCAGGCGCGGTGCCTGGGATCGCGTGGCGACAGCCGGTTCTCGTTGATCAGCATCGTCTGGTGGGCCAGCCATTCCTGCCAGGCCGCCTTGGAGATGTGCTCGAACACGCGCTGGCCCAGTTCGCCCGGCCACGGTGCGTAGTCCAGGCCTTCGGCCTCGGCCTTGGTCTTCTCGCAGTAGACGGTTCGCGGCATCAGATCTCTTCCTCGTGAATTCGTTGCAGCAGCCTGGCCACCGGTGCCGGCAGCCCCAGCGTGCCTGCAGCGGCGGGTGGGTGCCAGCGCAGGTCGTCATTGTCGCCCACGCCGATCCGGGCTGCGCTGACCTCGATCAGCAGCGGCTGCACCTGCAGGCGGAAGTGGCTGAACACGTGCTCGAACGTCGGGAGTTCGCGCGTGGATGCGAAGCTTGTCGCATCGGCATGGCGACCTGCGAGCTCGCGCGCGGCGCTCGTATCCACCGCTTCCGGCAGCGACCACAGCCCACCCCAGATCCCGGTTTCCGGGCGCCGCTGCAAAAGCACCCGGCCCTGTGCATCGCGCAACACCAGCATGACCGTCCCGCGGCGTGGCGGCGTGCGCCCCGGTCGGGCGGTGGGCAGATCCCCGGTGCGTTGTTCGCGCCTGGCGATGCAGTCGCCGGCGAGCGGGCAGCGCGCGCAGTCGGGCTTGCTGCGGGTACACAAGGTCGCCCCCAGGTCCATGATCGCCTGGGTGTAGTCGGCCATGCGGGTGTCGGGCAGGTGCGACTCCGACAGCGCCCAAAGACGCTTCTCCACCGCCGTTGCACCGGGCCAGCCTTCCACCCCGTGGAAACGAGCCAGCACCCGCTTCACGTTGCCGTCGAGGATGGCGACACGCAGCCCGTGCGCCTGCGCCAGGATCGCCCCGGCCGTGCTGCGGCCGATACCCGGCAGGGCCTGCAGATCCTCCAGCGATTCCGGCAGCGCTCCACCGTGGTGCTCGACACAGATGGCCGCTGCCTTGTGCAGGTTGCGGGCGCGGGCGTAGTAGCCCAACCCCGCCCAGAGCGCCAGCACCTGGTCGATCTGCGCGGCAGCCAGGTCGCCCAGCTGCGGCAGCGCCTTCGTGAAACGCTCGAAGTAGGGCGCCGCGGTCTGCACCTGGGTCTGCTGCAGCATGATCTCCGACAGCCACACCCGGTAGGGCGTGCGCGGGTCCTGCCAGGGCAGGTCGTGTCGACCATGCCGGTCGAACCAGTCCAGCACCCGAGCGGCCAGCGTGTTCATTCGGGGTCGGTCCCGTCGCGTTCCTGGCCGCCCGCATCCGCGTCCTCGGCGGCACCCGCTTCTTCCGCGTCGTCCACGAGGATGACGACGCCCTCCAGCCGGACGTTGCCGAACGCCAGTGCGCGCGTCCTCAGGCTGCCGCTCAGGGGTGGCAGCGGCGAACCGGTGGCGGGCAGAGACCACGACAGCAGCCTTGGCAGCACTAAGCGCGACTCAAGGGTCGCCAGCTCGTGCACCACCTCCACATCCATCGGGGCACCCAGGTCGAGGGGGCCCTCGTACGCGACTTCAGCCGAAAACGGGCCCGGTACCGATGCGATCGGGGTGGGCAGGGCGGGCCATGCTTCCGGCCAGGCCTCGAGTCGCGCGTCGGCCTCGAACTGCAGGGTGTCGGCAAGCGTGGCCTGCAGATGGCCCTGCATCGGCGGGACCGACCGTCCACCCTGGAGTTCGAACGCACTCCGCCCGATCGAGGTGCGGCCCGCGCCATGGGAGATCTGCAGCGGCTGCAGGTCCAGGCCGATGAAGACATCCGGGGTCGACGGCTCGATTTCCACCCTCGCGTCCGGCGCTTCCAGCCACCAGCGGCCTTGTGCGTGCCCGGCATCGCCGGCGGTCGCGAGCCGATAGCGCGTCGCATCGGCCGCCTCGCCGTCACGGGCTGAAAGTGCCATCGACGACATCGCCAGTCCCAGGCCCGCATCGCTCCAGCGCAGCGACCCGTCGACGTGGGTGTCGAAGGGCAACACGCGCCCGGCGGCGTGGAGCCGCCCCGACGCGTCGATCCTCGTGGGCCGACCCGGCTCGAAGCGAGGCAGGTCGACATCCAGGCCGTCGATGCGCCACTCCCGGTCCACGACCTGCGCATCGACCAGTGACAATCCACGGGTCAGCGTCGGCAGCCGGACCGGGCCTTCGCCGGGTGGCCGCTCCTGCAGCCAGGCCGTCAGTCGAGGCAGGTCCAGCCGGGCCTGCTGCAGGTCCACCCGGCTGATCTCCAGGCCCCGGCCGCGCACTGTCGACCACGGCACCGAAAGCTCGACGTTTTCAACCACCAGCAGGGGGGCATCCTGACCTGGGCGGTGCACGCTCAGGCCCCGCCACAGCAGCCGTGGCTCGGGGCGGAACGCATATTCGCCAGGCTCGCGCACCCTCAACTCCAGGCCCAGCGCCTGCGAAGCCTGGCGCAGGAGCAGCGGCGTGAGTTGTGCGGGTTGCAGTTGCCGCCAGGCCAACGCGGCCAACAGCGCGGCCAGCAGCAGTGCCGCGGCGAGCCCCGCGAGCAGCCAGCGGCCGCGGCGCGACATCACCCGCCGATCGACTCCGGCAGCAGCGCGTCGACGAAGCCATCGGGGTCGAACACGCGCAGGTCCTCGAGCTTCTCGCCCAGGCCGACGAAGCGGATCGGCAGCTGGAATTCACGCGCCAGCGCGAACAGCACGCCACCCTTGGCGGTGCCGTCGAGCTTGGTCACCACCAGCCCGGTCACGCCGGCGGCGGCATGGAACTGGCGCAGCTGGTTGAGTGCGTTCTGTCCCGTGGTGCCGTCGATGACCATCAGTACCTCGTGCGGCGCCTTCGGGTCGAGCTTGCCCAGCACGCGGCGGATCTTGCCCAGTTCGTCCATCAGGCCCGACTGCGTGTGCAGGCGTCCGGCGGTGTCGGCGATAAGCACCTGCGTGCCGCGCGACTTGGCCGACTGCAGCGCGTCGAACGCGACCGATGCGGCGTCGGCATTCTGCCCCTGCGCGATGACCGGCACGTTGTTGCGCTCGCCCCACACCTTGAGCTGCTCCACCGCCGCGGCGCGGAACGTGTCGCCGGCCGCCAGCATCAGGCTGTGGCCCTCGTCCTGGAAGCGCTTGGCCAGCTTGCCGATCGTCGTGGTCTTGCCCACGCCGTTCACGCCGACGGTCAGGATGACGAACGGGCGCGCCTCGGGGTCGATGACCAGCGGCTTGGCGACCGGCACCAGCAGCACCCTGAGCTCCGAGCGCAGCACCGATACGAGGTCGGCGGCGTCGCGGAAGTCGCCCGCCTTCATGCGCCGGCGCAGGTCCTCGATCAGCTGGGTGGTCGCCTTGACCCCGACGTCGGCGGTCAGCAGCACCGTCTCGATCTCGTCGAGCAGGTCTTCGTCGAGCTTGGGCTTGCTGGCGAACAGCGCACCGAAGCTGCGTGCCAGCGAGCTGCCACCGACGGTCTCCTGCATCCGCTCGCGCGTGCGCTGGCGCTCGGCCTCGGCGCGCGCGGCCTTCTCCTCCTGGTGGGCGGTGAAGGCGCGGGTCAGGTCCTCGGGGCTGAAGCCCCCGCCCGTGGCGGGCGGAGTGGCCTTGCCCGAGGCCGGCTTCGGCGGCTCGGCGGGGGTTTTTTTCTTGAGGAAGCTGAACATCGCGGTTCGGATCGCGGACAATGCCGGAATGGTAGCACCGGCCACAGCCACGACCCTGTATGGAACCCGCGCATGACGCGGCGTGACCGCTCCCGCGGGTCGCAGCGCGCACAGCCCGGCGGCCGGCCTGGTGGCGGGCGCAGCGGCGCGCCCCGGGGCGGTGCGCATCATCGGTGGGCGCTGGCGCGGCAGCCGGCTCGATGTCGCCGACGTGGCGGGGCTGCGCCGACCACGACCGCACCCGCGAAACCCTGTTCAACTGGTTGCAGGCGACGGTGGCGCAGGCGCATTGCCTCGACCTGTTCGCCGGAAGCGGGGCGCTGGGCCTGGAAGCGGCGTCGCGCGGGGCGTCCCTGGTGGTGCTCGTCGAGCGCGACCCGGCGCAGGCGGCCAGGCTGCGCGATACCGTGGCACGGCTCGAGCGCACCGGGCCGCAAGGCGTCGTGGATGTCGTCGCAGGCGACGCGCTGGCGTGGCTGGGCGGCTATGTCGGCAAGCCCTTCGACCTCGTCTTCCTCGACCCGCCCTTCAGCAGCGACCCGTGGAAGCGCGTGTTCGAGGCCCTGGTACCACACCTGGCCGCCGGTGCACGCGTCTACGTCGAATCCCCGGTCGACGCGGTGCCCGGGGTGCCGGGCAGTTGGACACTGTTGCGTCGCATGGACAGCCACGAGGTCGAGGTGCGCCTGTACCTCGCTCCGCAGGGCCCGGGTGCGCACCCTGCGGGGGGTGCGGGCGGCAGCCCGGCTGATACACTCGGGGAAAGCACGTCCACCGACCAGGATCGCAACGCCGGATGAGTCATCCCCGACAAAGGGTCGCCGTGTACCCCGGCACCTTCGACCCGATCACCAACGGACACATCGACCTGGTCAGCCGGGCCTCGCCGCTGTTCGAAAAGGTCATCGTCGGCGTGGCCGAAAGCGCCGGCAAGAGCCCGGCCTTCACCCTGGAGGAGCGCGTCAGCCTGGCGCGGCTGGCGCTGGCGGGGTTCGACAACGTCGAGGTGCGCGGCTTCAACTCGCTGCTCGCGCGCTTCGTCACCGAGGTCGGGGGCGGGGTCCTGCTTCGCGGGCTGCGCGCGGTCTCGGATTTCGAGTACGAGTTCCAGCTCGCCAGCATGAACCGCCACCTGATCCCGGACGTCGAGACGTTGTTCCTGACGCCCGCCGAGCAATACAGCTTCATTTCCTCGTCGCTGGTGCGCGAGATCGGGCGGCTCGGAGGAGACGTATCCGGCTTCGTCCATCCGGCGGTGCAGTCGGCATTGAAATCCAAGTGGCAGCGCGGGAAGGTCTCCTGACCCGCTGCCTGGTCCCAGCAGAAGTTGCACAACACATCCACCAACACAGGTATCCGATGATGACCCTTAGCCTCCGAACCCTCATGCTGGCCGTGGCCGTGATGCTGCTTGCCGCGTGCAACCGCGATGCCGACACGCCGGTCGTGGAAACCCCGCCGGTGGCCGCCCCGGGCGCGCAGGACGACCAGATGGCCTGGCGCAACTACCTCACCGACGTGGTGCGCCGCAACGCGCCCGACGACGTGACCCAGACCTACAACTACTTCCTGCCCGCCAGCGACACCGAGGGCTACGAGCAGGTCTACTCGCGCCAGCTGGAGAACGTCGAGACCGCGCTGCTGCGCACGATCCCGCCGGGCAACCTGCTGATCTTCAGCTCGCCGGAGCCCGGCAGGGCCGCCGACATGATGGTCAGTGCGTTCGAACTGGTGCCGCAGAACTCGCTTCCGGGCGTCTACGTGATGCTGATCGGCAACCCGGACGACGAAGCCCGCGTCAAGGGGCCGGTGGAAGAGACCGGCGCCCGCTTCATTTTCGTTGAAATGAAGTAAGTCCCCCGCCACGGCGCGCCGCGCGCCGGGAGCGGTCGAGGAAACACGGACGCCGGCCCCTCGTGGCCGGCGTTCGTCCTTCCCACCAGTGGTGTGTCCAAGATGGCCCTGAAGATCAACGAACTGTGCGTGAACTGCGACGTGTGCGAGCCCGCGTGCCCGAACGCCGCCATCACGCAGGGACCGGAGATCTACGAGATCGACCCCGATCGATGCACCGAGTGCAAGGGCCACTTCGACGAGCCGCAGTGCGTGGTCGTGTGCCCGGTGGAATGCATCGACCCCGACCCGGCATGGCCGGAAAGCGAACCCCAGTTGCTGGCCAAGCTGGCCCGGCTGCAGCAGGAGCAGGAGCAATGATGATTCCGATGCGAGCCTGGAACCGCCGTCTGGGCGTCCTGGTGCTGGCCGTTTGCCTGTTGCCGCTGCCGGCGCTGGCTGGCGCGGACGGACAGGTCGTCCAGCAGCGCCTGCCGGTGGAGCCGGCCGTCGCCAGCGCCAACGCCTACGCACCGACGCCGCGATCGAGATCCTTTCCTCGGGCGGCAATGCCTTCGACGCCGCGGTGGCGGCCAGTGCAATGCTCGGCCTGGTCGAGCCGGAAAGCTCGGGCATCGGAGGCGGTGGCTTCTTCCTCCTGCACCGTGCCAGCGATGGCCTCAACGTGTTCATCGACGCCCGCGAGACCGCGCCCGCCGCGGCCACGCGCGACATGTACCTGGATGCCCAAGGCCAGCCCGACCGCGATCGCGCGATCAATGGGCCCCTGGCCGCCGGCATTCCCGGACTGCCGGCCGCGCTGGTGCACCTGGCCGAGAACTATGGCGAACTGCCCCTGGCCCAGTCGCTGGCCCCGGCCATCACCCGGGCCCGCGAAGGTTGGCGCTTCGGGCGAAAGAACCACGAAATGCTGGCCTGGCGCCGGGACGTGGTGGCCGCCGACCCGGGCGCCGGGCGCTGTTCCTCGTCGACGGCGAGCGCCCGGCGATCGGCACGCTGATGCGCAATCCCGACTACGCGCGGACGCTGGAACGACTGGCGAGCGAGGGGTTCGACGGCTTCTACCGTGGAGACACTGCACGCACGCTGGTCGACGGCGTTCGCGCAGCAGGCGGCATCTGGTCGCTGGATGACCTTTCGGGCTACTCGATCATTGAGCGCGAACCGATCCGCATCTCCCATCGTGGCTACCGCATCGTCACCGCGCCGCCGCCGTCCTCGGGCGGCGTGGCGCTGGCACAGGTGCTGCAGATCATCGCCGGCTTCGACTACGCCGTGCTGCCGCGCGTGGAGCGCGTGCACCTGCTTGCCGAAGCGATGCGCCGCGCCTACCGCGACCGTGCGATCTACCTGGGCGACCCGGAGTTCGTCCCGGTCCCCGTGGCGATGCTGACCAGTGCCGACTACGCGGCCGGCCTGCGCGCCGGCATCCACCCGCGTCGGGCCACGCCGAGCGAACTGCTGCCCGGCGTGGGTGCCTTCGACGGGTCCGAGGACACCACCCACTTCTCGATCATCGACACCCGGGGCAACCTGGTCTCCGCGACGCAGACGCTCAACCTGCCCTACGGCAACGGCTTCGTCGTCGAGGGCACGGGCTTCCTGCTCAACAACGAGATGGACGACTTCTCGGTCAAGCCCGGCGTGCCCAATGCGTTCGGCCTGGTCGGCGAGGATGCCAATGCGATCGAACCGGGCAAGCGACCGCTGTCGTCGATGACGCCAAGTTTCCTGATGGGTGCCGACCGCGTCGCGGTGATCGGCACGCCGGGAGGCAGCCGCATCATCACCATGGTGGCACTGGGGCTGTTGGAGCTCATGCAGGGTGCCAGTGCCGACGAGGTCGTCGCGATGCCTCGCTTCCATCACCAGCACCTGCCCGACCAGCTCTCCGCCGAGCCCGACGCGTTCTCGCCGGAGGAGGCCGGGCGCCTGCGGGAGATGGGACACGAAATCGACGCACGCGAGCGCGGATGGGGCAACATGCAGCTGGTGATCTGGAACCTGGCCAACGGCGAGGTCCAGGCCGGCTCCGACCCGCGCTGGGAAGGCGTGGGCTCGGGGTCCACCGGCGAGCGCGTCGATGCCGAGGCGGTTTTCCGCTGAGGCCCGTGGCAGAGGAGGTGTCGTCATGAAGCTGTGGTCGATCCTGGGCAATTCGCAGCGCCTCGATGGCGGCGCGATGTTCGGCAATGCGCCGCGCGCGATGTGGTCGAAGTGGATCGCGCCCGACGAGGACAACCGCATCCCGCTGGCTTGCCGTGCGCTGCTGGCCTCTCCGCTGAACGGCAAGACCGTGCTGTTCGAAACCGGTATCGGTGCGTTCTTCGAGCCGAAGCTGCGCGAGCGCTACGGCGTCGTGGAAGAGCGCCATGTATTGCTGGAGTCGCTGGCCGAGGCGGGTTTCCGCCACGAGGACATCGATGTCGTCGTGCTCAGCCATCTGCACTTCGACCATGCCGGTGGGTTGCTGGCGGCCTGGGAGGAGGGCGTCGAGCCGCGGCTGCTGTTCCCCAACGCCACGTTCGTCGTCAGCCAGGCGTGCTGGGAGCGTGCCTGCAACCCGCACCCGCGCGACCGCGCCAGCTTCATCCCCGGACTCACCGGCCTGCTGCGCGACAGCGGCCGCCTCGAACTGGTGGATTCCGAACACACGCCCAGCCTCGGCAGGACCGTGCGCTTCCACTACAGCGACGGCCACACGCCGGGGCTCATGCTGGCCGAGATCGTCGGTCACGAACCCGGGCACGGCAGCGGCCATGGCGGACTGGTGTTCTGTGCCGACCTGGTCCCGGGGCGGCCGTGGGTCCACGTGCCGATCACGATGGGCTACGACCGCTCGCCGGAGCTGCTGATCGACGAGAAGCGCGAGTTCCTGCGCGACATGGCTGCGCGCAACGTGCATCTGTACTTCACCCACGACACCGGCTGCGCGCTGGCCCAGGTGGTCTGCGACGACCGGGGCCGCTTCAGCACCACCCACGAGGTCGCGGCGCTTGCCGCCCGCGAGCTTTCCGCCCGAGGAGAAACCGCATGAACAAGTTCCTGGTCCTGGCCCTGGCGGGCCTGCTGAGCCTGCCGGCACTCGCCGGCGAGGCACGCGTGTACGGTGCGCAGATGCCCGTCGGCGACGCCGTCCCGGTGTCCCGGGCCATCGACGACCTGGATGCGCACGCCGGTGCCCCGGGCAAGTTCGCCGGTCGCATTACCCAGGTCTGCCAGAAGATGGGCTGCTGGCTGATCCTGGAAGACGATGGGCACCACGCACGGGTGATGGCGCGCGACCACGCCTACGGCGTGCCGACCGACAGCAGCGGCCGCGTGGAGGTCTACGGCGTGCTGGAAGTGCGCGAGCTCAGCCAGGAGCAGGCCGAGCACTTCGCCGAGGATGCCGGCCAGCAGGGTGAAGTGGACCGGCGTGAATACCGCATCGTCGCCGATTCGATCGCGCTGCTCGACTGATGGCGTCCACGATCCGTTGGGGGTGGGTCGCGACGCTGGCACTGGGAATCGCGCCCTGGGTCGCCGTGACGGCCGGGGAGGCCGGTGCGCCCCAGCCGGTGGCGGGCGTGCCCGAGGTGGCCGAGCCGGTGGCCGACCCCGACTATGGCGTGCAGGTGGATGCGCTGGGCCTGCGCCGAGAAGTGCAGATGTGGCAGTGGCAACGCGAAGACGGCACGTTCCGGGGGACCTGGTCGGCCGAGCAGATCGACGCGTCGGAATTCCCCGCCGACTACGCCAATCCGGGCGAGCCGCCCTACGGCAGTGCGCAGTGGATCGCTGGCCGGGTGCGCCTGGACGGGCGCCGCGTGTCACCGGAGTTGCTCGTCGACCTGCCGGGCTGGGAGCCGGTTCCGGTCGGACAGGCCTCGGCCTCGCTGCCCCCGAACCTCGCCGTGGTCTTCCAGCCCGACGGGGACTGGCTGTCGAGCAGTGCCGACCCCGGGGAGCCGGATGTCGGCGATCTTCGCATCCGCTGGCAGCAGTTGCCTGTCGGGCCGGTGCATGGACAGCTCGTGGCGGACGGCCAGCGCTGGGTCGCGGCGGCACCGGATTCCCGACTGGCCCGCGGTGAACCGGGTGCCGCGCGGACGTCGACGCCGGGGATCGGGTGCCTGGTCTTCCGGGACGAGGCCAGGCAGGCGGTGGCCTGACCTGGCTTGCCTGGGTGCTGCTGGCCTTCATGCTGGTCGGCGGCTTCGTGCTGTACCGGCGCAACCGTTGAGCCTCGTCCCCGCACATCCACAAGGAGTCGCTCCATGCCGTTCCCGCTGATCACCGGCCTGTACGCCGGGCTTTCCCTGCTGCTGGTCCTGGTACTGGCCTACCGCGTGGTCGCGAGTCGCCGCGCCACGCGCACCGGCCTGGGTGCGGGTGGCTCGCTCGCGCTCGAGCAACGCATCCGTGCCCATGGCAACGCCGTGGAGTACCTGCCTATGGGCCTGCTGGGCCTGCTGCTGCTGGAGCTCACCGGCCATTCCGCCTGGCTGGTGCACGCGCTGGGCGCCACGCTGCTGCTGGGGCGCATGCTGCACGCGTGGGGCTTGTCGGTCAGCGCAGGCACCTCGCAGGGGCGCTTGCTGGGCACGCTGCTGACCTGGCTGGCGTTCGTTGCGATGGCCGTGTTGATGGTCTGGCGGTTCTTCCGCTAGCGCGTCTTCAGCGCACGGGGTCAGGCGCCGAGCTCCACGTGCTCGCGCCCAGCAGCCGCTCGACCTCGTCGAGCACGCCGCGCAGCCGCGGCAACGCCTCCGGCGAATACAGCCGCGCGCGCTCGACCTGTTCGACGCGCCCGAAGACCGACTGGCGCAGCATGTCCTCGCTGCGCACGCGGTGCAGCACGTCGTCGAGCAGCTGCGTGAACTCGCTCGGCGTGGGAGCGGCGGCCAGGACCTCGAACAGGCCCGCGAGCGCCTCGAACAGCGCCGTTGCCTCGGGGCCCAGGCCATGGTCGGTGGGGCGGAAATCCTGCCAGGCGCGCTGCGCATCGGTCCACACCCGGAAACTGCAGCGTGCCAGCGAGTGGTACAGCGGCTGCTCCGATAGCAGGACCAGAAGGAAGTTGCGGGCATGGGCCTGCACGGTGCCCAACGCATTGCTCCACTCGCGCGACTCCGCGAAGCGGTGCAGGCGCAGGTGCTCGGCGAACGGGGCCTCGTGCAACTGGTCCAGGATCAGCAGCGTCGGTTCGGCCTCGGAGTAGGCGCAGGCCTCCGTCATCGCCCGCTCGAAGGGCCCAAGCGGCGGCTCGTCCGTGCCCGGGACAGCCGGATCGGCCGGGGCGGCCCTTGGCGCAGGGGCAGGCGCGGCATCGCTGAAGTCGTGGTAGAGCACCTTCGGGTAGGCCAGCGCCGCCCCCAGCGCCTGCGCGAAAGCGGTCTTGCGCCGCCCGGCCAGGCCATCCACGTGCAACACGCGCAGGCGCTCGCCGGGCTGCTCCAGCAGGCAGCGGATCGCGTGCTCGTAGTCGTCGTTGGATTCGAAGCCGTGCTCGGCGAGCTTCCTGCGCAGTGACATCGTTCGCCCCCGGTGGCGGTTCGGTGATGGTCAGACTTTAGTCGAAGCGGTGCAGGAATTGCCCGCAGTGGACGCGGGGCGGGGCGAGAATGCACTCTCGGCTGCTCGACGGGCAGGGCCCGCATGGCGGCATCGACGGATGGGGATCTTCGATGAATGCGATCGTATTGATGCTGGTGGGGCTGGGGGCGCTGGCGGCGGGCTACTTCCTGTACTCGAAGTTCATCGCCGAGCGCATCTACCGCCTTGATCCGGACTTCCGCACCCCGGCACACGAGTTCCGCGACGGCGTGGATTTCGTGCCGACCAACAAGTTCGTGCTCTGGGGACACCACTTCACTTCGGTGGCCGGTGCCGCGCCGATCGTCGGTCCCGCCATCGCCGTCATCTGGGGCTGGGGACCGGCCTTCCTCTGGGTCATCCTCGGCACGATCTTCTTCGCCGGCGTGCACGACTTCGGCGCGCTGTGGGCCAGCGTGCGCAACAAGGGAAAGTCGATCGGCACGCTGACCGGAAACATCATCGGCCCGCGGGCACGCAACCTGTTCCTTGTCGTCATCTTCCTGCTCCTGCTGATGGTCAATGCGGCCTTCGCGGTGGTCATCTCCAACCTGCTGGTCTCGACCCCGACCGCGGTGATCCCGGTCTGGGGCGCGATCCTCGTGGCGTTGCTCATCGGGCAGATGATCTACCGCTGGAAGATGGGCCTGCTGGTGCCATCGATCATCGGCGTGACCTTGCTCTACGGCATGATCCTGCTGGGCAACAACTATCCGGTCGTGCTGCCCGAGACCGTGCTGGGCATGGCCCCTCGCGCCACCTGGATCGTGCTGCTGTTCGCCTATGCCGGCATCGCCTCGCTGCTGCCGGTGTGGGTGCTGCTGCAGCCACGCGACTACATCAACGGCATCCAGCTGTTCATCGGCCTGGGCCTGCTCTACATCGCGGTGCTGATCGCCTCGCCCACGGTCGTGGCACCGGCCTTCAACAGCGAGGTGCCCGCGGGCACGCCCAGCCTGATGCCGTTGCTGTTCGTCACCATCGCCTGCGGTGCCATTTCCGGGTTCCACGGACTGGTGTCCTCGGGCACCAGTTCCAAGCAGCTCGACAAGGAGACCGACGCGCGCTTCGTCGGCTACTTCGGTGCGGTCGGCGAGGGCGCGCTGGCGCTGGCGACGATCATCGCCTGCACCGCCGGCTTCGCCACGCTGGTCGACTGGCAGGCGGTGTACTCCAGCTTCGGCCAGGGCGGCGTCAACGCCTTCATCGCCGGCGGCGATGCGATCCTGGTGGCCGGCCTGGGCATTCCCGCCGACCTAGGCGCCACGATGCTGGCGACGATGGCCATCCTGTTCGCGGCCACCACGATGGACACTGGCCTGCGCCTGCAACGCTTCGTGGTGCAGGAGGTGGCCGAACTTGCCGGCTTCCGCATGGGCACGCTGATGGGCACGGTCATCGCGCTGGCCGCCTGCCTGGCGCTGGCCTTCGGCGCCGGTGCCGACGGCTCCGGCGGCATGGTGATCTGGCCCTTGTTCGGCACCACCAACCAGTTGCTGGCCGGCCTCACGCTGTCGATCATCTCGGTCATCCTGATCCGCCAGGGTCGCCCCGCCTGGTTCACCGCGGTGCCGCTGACCTTCCTGCTGGTCATGACCCTGTGGGCGCTGCAGCAACAGGTGCTGCGCTTCTACAACGACGCCAACTGGCTGCTGTTCACGATGAGCGTGCTGATCGCGGTCGCCGCGGTGTGGGTGGCGGTCGAGGCGGTCATCGCGATGGGGCGTGGCCGCGGCAGTGCCCCCCGGGGTGCCGCGGACAGCGGCGGCTGAGGGTCGCGCGATGCCGTGGCGATTCGACGCGAACGACCTGCTGGCCCGCATCGGCTCGGGGCTCAGGGAGTTCTACATCGCGCCTTACCGCCGCACCTTCGCCCGCGCCGAGCGCGAGGAGGAGGACCTGTTCATGCTGCTGGTGTTCGCCGAGAGCCTCGGCGTGCCCAATCCCGCCGGTTACTACACGCTGGAGCTGATGCCGGTGATGTACGAGCGCTTCCACGACTGGCACCGCCGCATGGGCATCGAGCACTCGCCGCTGGACCACGTGAAGTGCTGCTAGACCTGGCGCGCACACGGCGCATCCTGTTCTTCGGCGGCAAGGGCGGGGTGGGCAAGACCACGGTGTCGGCGGCACTCGCCCTGCGCTGCGCCGATGAAGGGCGGCCGGTGCTGCTGGTCTCGACCGACCCGGCGCACAACCTGGGCCACCTGTTCGAATGCGATATCGGGCCCGAGCCGCGGCGCATCGCGCCGAACCTCGACGTGCTCGAGCTTGATCCCGAGCGCACCGTCGATGCCCACCTGGCCGAGGTCGGTGCGGCGTTGCGCCGGTTGATGCCGGAGCGGCTGGCAGGCGAGGTCGACCGGCACATGGCGCTTTCGCGCGATGCCCCCGGCATGCAGGAAGCGGCGCTGCTCGAGCGCATCGCCGAAGTCGTTGCCGGGGCAGGCAACGCGCACCAGCTGGTCATCTTCGATACCGCGCCATCGGGCCACACAGCGCGGCTGATGGCACTGCCGGAGATGATGGCGGCCTGGACCGAGGGCCTGCTGGCGAGGCGCGAGCAGGCGGACCGCTTCGGCGACATCGTGCGGCGCATGGGCAGCGACACCAGCGTCAGCGACAAGCTGTTCGGCGACTCGCCCGTCGATGGTCCGCGCGACCGCAATGCGCGCATCCGCCATCTGCTGCACCGTCGTCGGCAGCGCTTCGCCGACCTGCGCGAAGCGCTGTCCGACGCCTCGCGCACCGCCTTCGTCATCGTGCTGGCCGCCGAGCGGCTGCCGGTGCGTGAAACGATCGCCTTCCATGCCCAGCTCGAACGCGCCGGCATCGACGTAGGCGGGCTGGTGGTGAACAAGCGTTCGCCGGCCGACGCCGGAGAGTTCCTGGCCCAGCGGCGTCGGCAGGAGCAGGGCTACCTGGACGAGCTCGACCGGGAACTGGGCGACGTCGCTCGCCTGGAGATCCCGCTGGGGCCGGGCGACGTGGTCGGTTTGGCTGCGGTGCGGGCGCTGGGTGGATCCCTGGGTGAGTAGCTGCGGTCCCCAAACGAAGGGACCGGCCATCGGGCCGGTCCCTTTCATGTTGCGCTGCGATTCGCGTCAGGCGGCCTGGGCGGCCTGCTTGCGCGGCCCTTCCTTCAGCGCCCGGCGCACATGGTCGACCAGCAGGTCGGCCTCGTCGTCGCTGATCGCGAAGTGCGGGGTGAAGCGCAGCGAGTTCACGCCGCCGTGGATTACGCCGATGCCGTGCTCGCGCAGCCACTCCTCGGTCGAGCCTTCGCCGTAGCACTTGAACTCGTCGTTGAGCTCGCACGAGAACAGCAGGCCGGTGCCCTGCACCTTGGTGATGAGGCCGCCGAGTTCATCCTTGAGCTTGTCGAGCTTCTCCACGAAACGCTTGCCCTGCACGCGGATGTTTTCGCGCATTTGCGGCGTCAGGCCTTCCAGTACCGCCACGGCGACGTCCATCGCGCGTGGGTTGGAGGTCATCGTGTTGCCGTAGATGCCCTTGCGGTACAGGCCTGCGGCACGCTCGTTGACCGCCAGCACGCTCAAGGGGTACTGGCCGGCGTTGAGCGCCTTGGAGTAGGTCTCCATGTCCGGCGGCGCCAGCTTCTCGAAGCCGGGGTAGTCCACGATCGACAGCACGCCGTGGGCACGCAGGCCGGCCTGGATCGAGTCGACCAGGAACAGCGTGCCGTGCGCCTGGGTCAGCTCGCGAGCGGCGCTGTAGAACTCCGGCGTCACCTGGCGGCCCGGGTCGCCTTCACCCATCACCGGCTCCAGGAACAGCGCCTCGATGTACCAGCCGTGCTGGTCGGCCTCGGCGAACGCCGCGCGCAGCTGCTCGACCGAATACGGCTCGATCGTGATCAGCTGCTGCTCGTGGTGCTTCCAGCTGGCCAGGTGCTTGGCATAGGTCGGGCGGGTGGAATCCGAATACAGCGCCGGCAGTTCGGTGCGGCCATGGAAGGCGCCCTTCACCGCGATGCGCTTGACCCGCTTGCCCGCATGGCGGCCGCCCTCGTCGGTGTGCAGCTTGGTGTTCACGTCGGCGATGCGGCCGGCCAGCGACACCGACTCCGAGCCCGAATTCAGGCACAGGAACTTCGCATACGGGCAGCCGCCGCGGTTCTGGCCGATCTCCGCGCGCAGCGCACGCTCCAGCTTGAGCTGCGACAGGTTCGCCGTCATCACGTTGGCCATGGCCTGGGGCTTCGACATCGCCTCGAGCACGTGGGCCGGCGCGTGTCCCGCGCCGAGCATGCCGTAGCCGCCGGAATCATGGATGACCGCGCCCTTGAGCGTGATGATCCACGGACCGCGTGCGGTCAGCGCGACATAGGGGTTCACGCCGTCGTCGGGATAGAAGTTCACGAAGCCGCCTGGACCATCTCCAGCTGGGTCGCTTCGTCGGCCTTGAGGACCTCGTCGAACTCGCCACCGGCCAGCGCCTGGAATTCCTCGTGCGCGGCGTCGATCGCCGCCACCAGGTCGGGGTGGGTGTTGGCGAAGCGCTCGATCGTGGCGTCGTCCAGGCCGGGGGTACGGGCCGCGCCGCCGTAGGTGCGCAGGGTATTGAGCTTCTCGATCGCCGGATGCGACATGGGTGGATCCTCCTTGTGTCCCGTCAAACGCAAAACGCGCGGGCCAATGCCATCTGGCTCGGGCCGCGCGACGGGTAAGTTGCTGAAAATCAATTACTTATCCGATGGTAGCACGGGCAGGGCACGCGCAGAACCCCCGCGCCTGCCGAAGACCCGCTGACACCTGTCACCCGCAATCGGTGATGCCCGCGACTGCCGCCGCGACCGTGCCCTGGGGACACTGATGGACAAGCCCGGAGCCGACGCTCCGGCCCACCAATGCACGGGAGGAACGGCGATGGGAACCCCCACGCACACGATGGATCACGGCGAAGCGGCCTGCCTGCGCGAAGCCAGCCTCGACTATGGACGCTTGCGCGCACTCGATCGCATCGACCTGGCGGTGACGCGCGGCGAGGTGCTCGCCCTGCTGGGACCCAATGGCGCCGGCAAGTCCTCGGCCATCGCGCTGCTCACGGGTCGGTTGCGACCCTCGACCGGCCTGGCGCGGGTGTTCGGCCATGATCCGTGCGAGGCAAGCGTGCGACGCAGGATGGGCGTGATGCTGCAGTCGGAAGGTCTTCCGGAGATGTTGAAGGTGGGCGAACTGGTTCGCCAGTTCAGTGCCTACTACCCGGCGCCGCGGGCCCTGCACGACACGCTCGTGCTGGCGGGGCTCGAGGGATTGCAGGGGCGGCGCTACGAAGCGCTTTCGGGCGGGCAGCAACGCCGCGTCCAGTTCGCCCTGGCCATTTGCGGCAGGCCGCCGCTGCTTTTCGTCGACGAGCCCAGCACCGGCCTGGACAGCGACGCGCGACGCCTGCTGTGGACGGCGGTCGGCGCGATGCGCGACGAGGGCACGGCGGTCGTGCTCACCACGCACTACCTCGAGGAGGCGGACGCCTTGGCCGACCGGATCATGCTGATCAACCAGGGCCGGGTGGTGGCGCAAGGCACGCCGCAGGCGATCAAGCTGCGGGCCGCCGGGCGCCGGATCCGCTGTCGCACCACGGTCGATGCCGATGTCGTCGCCAGCTGGCCCGGTGTCGATTCGGTCGCCCACGTGCCCTCGCAAACCGGCGTGCTGGAGATCGCCTGTTGTGCTGCGGAGGAAGTGCTGCGGCGACTGCTGGCGCTCGACTCCGGACTGTCTTCGCTGGAAGTCGGTTCCGGCAGCCTTGAGCAGGCGGTGCTGTCGCTGACCCGCGGAGACCCCGAATCCGGACAGGAAAGGGAGGCCGCATGAACGCCACGATCGACATCCAGCCGATGCCAACGGACCGCGTGGTCCGGATCTACCTGCTCGAGGTCTGGTTCGAGCTGCTCAAGCTGTTGCGCACCCCGATGTTCGCCGTGCCGACGCTGCTGTTCCCGCTGAGCTTCTATGTGTTCTTCGGGCTGGTCCTTCCGGGCCAGTGGAGCGGACTGGAAAAGAGCACCTATCTGCTGGCCACGTATGGCGTGTTCGGCGTGATCGGCCCGGCATTGTTCGGCTTCGGTGTGGGCCTTGCGATGGAGCGCGAGAACGGCCTGCTCGAACTCAAGCGTGTCTCGCCGATGCCCACCGGCGCCTACTTCGCCGCCAAGATCGCGATGAGCCTGGTCTTCGCCGCTTCGGTGGTCGTTTTGCTCACGCTGGCCGCGGTCGGTTTCGGCGACGTGCGCATCGCGCCGGCCCGGTGGCTGCTGCTGTTGGCCGTCCTGCTGCTGGGCACCCTGCCGTTCTGCGCGATGGGCCTGTGGATCGGCACGCTGGTCAAGGGACAGGCCGCCGTGGCGATCGTCAACCTGGTCTACCTGCCGATGTCGATGCTATCGGGCCTGTGGGTGCCGCTGATGGTGTTCCCGGAGCTGCTGCAGAAGCTGGCGGTGGTCTGGCCGGCCTGGCATCTGGGGCAAATGGCGCTTGGCGTCGTCGGCCAGGTGCACGGTGTGGCCTACGGCTGGCATGCTGCGGTATTGCTGGCCACCACGACGCTGTTCCTGGCGCTGGCGACGGCGCGCCTGCAACGCATGGGAGGACGCTGATGAACCGCATGAACCTGCTCGGCATCGCCGCCGCCGGGGCGGTGGTCGCACTGCTGGCCTGGGGCGGTCCCGCGCGCCAGGCGTCGCCGGATCGCGCTGCCAATGCCGCGCCGGGAGGGGCCGATGCGGGCTTCGTGATCACGACGCCCGCGTGTTCGATGGCGAACGCGTCCTTGCCGCCGACAGCCTGCGCGTGCGCGATGGCCATGTGGTCGACGTCGGGGAGGGGCTGCAGGCGGCCAACGGCGAGGCCACCATCGATGCGCAGGGAGGCACGGTGCTGCCGGGCTTCATCGACGCCCATACCCACAGCTGGGGCGAGGCACGGACGGATGCGCTGCGCTTTGGCGTTACCACGGTCGTGGACATGTTCACCATGGCATCGATGCTGCCCGAAGCGCGGGAAAGCCGTGAAACGCCCGGTCCCACCCGCCAGGCCGACCTGTTCTCGGCCGGTACGCTGGCCACGGTGAAGGGCGGGCACGGCACCCAGTTCGGGCTGCCGGTGCCGACCGTCGACAGCGACGACGACGTCGTGCCGTGGGTGCGCGCACGCATCGAGGAGGGCTCGGACTTCATCAAGATCGTGCGCGAGGACCTCAGCGCCTACCGCGGGCGTCCCGACATGCCCAGCCTGGAGGCGCCGCGTGCTGCAGCCCTGGTGCAGGCGGCGCACGCCGAGGGCCTCAAGGCGGTGGTGCACGTGGCGGCCTACCAGCACGCAGTGGAGTCGCTCGACGCCGGTGCCGATGGCCTGGTGCACGTGTTCCAGGATGCGGTCGCCGACGATGCCTTCGCGCAGCGCGCGGCGCGGCAGGGCCTGTTCGTGGTACCGACCCTGACCGTGGTCGCCGGCCTCTCCGGCGAGCGCAGTGCGCTGGCCGACGATGCCGAGCTGGGGCCGCGCTTGTCGGGTGGACAGAAACAGACCTTGTCGACCCGCTGGCCATGGCCTGCCAACCCCGGATTGATCGCCAATGCCCGCGCCAACGTGACGAAGCTGCACGCCGCCGGCGTACGGATCCTGGCCGGCACCGACGCACCGAACGCCAACACCGCCCATGGTGCATCGCTGCACGAGGAGCTCGTGCAGCTCGTCGATGCCGGCCTGTCGCCGGTCGAGGCGCTGGCCGCCGCCACCGCGCACCCCGCGGATGCGTTCGGCCTGGACCAGCGCGGCAGGATCGCCCCGGGGATGCGTGCGGACCTGGTGCTGGTGGCCGGACGCCCCGACCAGGACATCCGCGATACGCGGGGCATCCGTGCCATCTGGAAGAACGGCCACCCGGTGCCGCTGGCGTCGATGGAGTTCATGCCGTGAGCGAGGTCGACGAGGGCACCGGCCGGAGCATCTTCGCGTCGGAAACGCCGGCGCAGGACATCCACCAGAACCCGTGGATCGGCCTGGTCTACCTCGTCTTCGTGTTCCTGCCGATGCTGTTTCGCGACAGCGTGCCGGCGCTGGCCATCTGGATCAGCGTGGCGGCGGTGGTGGCGTTCCTTCCGTTGCATTTCCAGGCCGTCAAGGTGGACGCGCGCACCCGTATCGCCCTGGCGCTGGCGATGGCCCTGTTGGCCTACGTGGTGGTGCCGTTCAACGCCGGCGGCCACACCTTCATGCTGTACGCGATGGCGACGCTGGCATGGAGCCTCACGCTGCGCACATGCGTGCTGGCCAGCGTGGTGCTGTTCGTGCCGATGCTGGCGCAGATGCTGTGGTTCTATCCGACCATGGCGCTGGCGCTGGGTACCGCCGGGCTGAGCGCGGTGCTGGGCGCGATGATCGTGGCGTCGATCCAGTTCGAACGCGCGCGAATCCGTCGTGATGCCGAACTGCGCCTGAGCCAGGACGAGGTGCGTCGGCTCGCGCGCCTGGCCGAGCGCGAACGCATCAGCCGCGACTTGCACGACCTGCTCGGGCATACGCTGTCGCTGGTGGCGCTGAAGTCGGAGCTGGCCGGGCGCTGCTGGATCGCGATCCGGAGCAGGCCCGCCGCCACATCGCCGAAGTCGAGCGCGTCGCCCGCCAGGCCCTGGCCGAAGTGCGCGAGGCGGTCAGCGGCATGCGCGCCCCCGAACTCCAGGCCGAACTGGCCGCCGCCAGGCTGTCGCTCGACAGCGTTGGCATCGAGCTGGTGGCGCACATCGACGACGTGCCGCTGGCAGCCGAGTACGAGCAGGCGCTGGCGATGGCCCTGCGCGAGGGCGTCACCAACGTGATCCGTCATGCCGGTGCCCGTCGCGTTGACGTGCGCCTGCACCGGAACGCCGGGGAGACCGTGCTGGAGGTCGCCGACGACGGATGCGGAGGCGTCGATGGCGATGGCAACGGCCTCGCCGGCATGCGCGAACGGCTCGCCGAGTTCGGCGGCAGGCTGGAACTGGGCAGCCCCCGTGGTGCCGGCACCTGCCTGAGGCTTCATCTTCCCGGCGACGGACCACGCAACCGCCCCGTCAGGGGGTCGCCGCATGATTCGTGTGCTCGTCGCGGAGGACCAGGCCATGATCCGCGGCGCGTTGGTGGCCCTGCTCGGCCTGGAGCCGGACATCGAGGTGGTGGCCGAGGCGGGCGATGGCGACGAGGCCTGGTCGGCGCTGCAGGCGCACCAGCCCGACGTGCTGGTGACCGACATCGAGATGCCCGGCATCTCCGGGCTCGAGCTGGCGGGTCGCGTCCAGTCCACCATGCCATCCACGCGGGTGGTGGTGGTGACAACGTTCGGGCGCGCGGGCTACCTGCGGCGGGCGCTGGAGTCCGGCGTCCGTGGCTACCTGCTCAAGGATGCCCCGTCGGGCGAGCTGGCCGACGCCCTGCGCCGCGTGCACGCCGGTGGGCGCGCGATCGACCCGCACCTGGCCGCCGCGGCCTGGGACGAGGCCGATCCGCTCACCGACCGCGAGCGCGCGGTGTTGCGCCTGGCCGGCGAGGGCGCAAGCGCCGGGGACATCGGCGAGCGCCTGCACCTCAGCCCGGGCACGGTGCGCAACTACCTGTCCGAGGCGATCGGCAAGCTGGGCGTGGGCAACCGCATCGAGGCCTACCGGCTGGCGCGCCACAAGGGGTGGCTGTAGGTCGGGCGCAGGCCCCACGGTGCGCTGCCGCAAGGCGGCTGTGGGAGAATACCGGGCTGTCCCCACCGTGCCCGGCCCCCTTGAAGAAGTCGGATTTCAACTACGCGCTGCCCCCGGAGCTCATCGCCCAGGTCCCGCTGGCCGAGCGCTCGGCCAGCCGCATGCTGGTGGTGCCACCGCCGCCGGAAGCGTTTGCCGACGTCCACGTGCGTGATCTCGTCGAGCATCTGCAGCCTGGCGACCTGCTGGTGTTCAACGACACCCGCGTGATCCCGGCGCGGCTGTTCGGGGCCAAGGACAGCGGTGGCCGGGTCGAGATCCTGATCGAGCGCCTGCTGGCCGAGAACGAGGCGCGCGCGCAGCTGGGCGTGAGCAAGAAGCCCAAGCCCGGCGGGCGCATCATGCTCGACGCCGGTGGCGAGGCCGAGGTGCTGGGCCGCGACGGCGAGTTCTTCCACCTGCGCTTCCACCCCTGCGCCGAACACGGCGACGACTCGCTGGAGAAGCTGCTGCTGCGCGCCGGCCGCCTGCCGCTGCCGCCCTACATCCAGCGCGAGCCGGGGGCGGACGACCGCGAACGCTACCAGACCGTGTTCGCACGCGAGACCGGTGCCGTGGCCGCACCGACCGCCGGCCTGCACTTCGACGAGGCGCTGCTGGCGCGCCTCGCCGGCCGGGGCATCGAGTTCGGCCACATCACGCTGCACGTCGGCGCCGGAACCTTCCAGCCGATGCGCGCGGACTCGGTGCACGAGCACCGCATGCACAGCGAATGGCTCAACGTCGGTGCCGGACTGGTCGACAAGGTGCGTCGCACCCGCGCCGCAGGCCATCGCGTCGTGGCGGTGGGCACGACGGTCGTGCGGGCATTGGAAAGCGCGATGCGCGACGGGGAGCTGCAGCCGTTCGCCGGGGAGACGCAGATCTTCATCTTCCCCGGCTACCGCATCCGCTCGGTCGACCTGCTTCTGACCAATTTCCACCTGCCCGAAAGCACGCTGCTGATGCTCGTGTCGGCTTTTGCCGGCCGCGAGCGCATCCTCAAGGCCTACCGCCACGCGGTCGCGCAGCGCTACCGATTCTTCAGCTACGGGGATGCGATGTTGCTGCATCCCGCCAAGGCCTGACATGTCCCGACTGCAGTTCACCCTGACCCACACCGACGGCGTGGCCCGTCGTGGCCGGCTCGAGTTCCCGCGCGGATCCGTGCAGACGCCGGCCTTCATGCCGGTGGGCACCTACGGCTCGGTCAAGGCGATGACCCCGCGCGACCTGCACGAGGTCGGCGCGGAGATGATCCTCGGCAACACCTTCCACCTGTTCCTGCGGCCCGGGCTGGAGGTGATCGGCGCGCACGGCGGCCTGCACCGCTTCAACAACTGGGATGGCCCGATCCTCACCGACTCCGGTGGCTTCCAGGTCTTCTCGCTGGCGCAGCGGCGCAAGATCACCGAGGCCGGTGTCACCTTCGCCTCGCCGGTCGACGGTGCCAAGGTGTTCCTCGGGCCGGAGGAGAGCATGCACATCCAGAAGGTGCTCGATTCCGATGTCGTGATGATCTTCGACGAGTGCACGCCGTATCCGGCCACCGAGGCGGTCGCGCGCGAGTCGATGGAGCTCAGCCTGCGCTGGGCCGAGCGCAGCAGGCGCGCGCATGAAGGCAACGACGCCGCCCTGTTCGGCATCGTCCAGGGCGGTGTGCATCCCGGCCTGCGCACGCGCTCTGCCGGTGCCCTCGTCGACATCGGCTTCGACGGCTATGCCGTGGGTGGCCTGGCCGTGGGCGAGCCCGAGGCCGAGCGCAACGCCACGCTGGAGCACACCTGCCCGCTGCTTCCCGAAGACCGGCCGCGCTACCTGATGGGCGTGGGCCGGCCGGAGGACATCGTCGAGGCGGTCGCGCGCGGCATCGACATGTTCGACTGCGTGATGCCGACCCGGCATGCACGCAACGGCCACTTCTTCACCGCCAACGGGCCGATCAACATCCGCAACGCCCGTTTCCGCGACGACCTCAGGCCCATCGAGCCGGGCTGCGACTGCCACGCCTGCGCCGGTGGCCCGGGCGGGCAGGGCTTCACCCGGTCCTACCTGCGCCACCTGGAGCGCTGCGGCGAGCCGCTGGTCAACATCCTGGCCACCCAGCACAACCTGCGTCACTACCAGCGACTGATGGCCGACATCCGCGCGGCGATCGAGGCCGGCAGCTTCCAGGCCTTCCGCGAGGCCTTCCATGCCCGGCTTGCGCAGGGTGTGCCCGCCTGAGTTCGCGCCACCCGGGCCTTGCGGCCCATGCGGGCGCCCTGGTCGCGTGGCATACTGCCGCACTTCGTTTGCCACCGAATTTCCCGGAAAGAGTGACGCCCATGAATTTCCTCGACCTCCTGATCGCCCCCGCCCACGCCGCCGCTGCGGCCCCGCAGCAGAGCCCGTGGTCGCTGCCGATCATGATGATCCTGTTCTTCGTCGTGTTCTGGTTCTTCCTGATCCGACCGCAGACCAAGCGCGCCAAGGAACACCGCGAAATGGTCTCCAAGCTGGCCAAGGGCGACGAAGTCATCGTCGGCGGCGGCCTGGCCGGTCGCATCGACGAGCTGGGCGACGCGTTCGTCTCCGTCGAAGTGGCCGAAGGCGTGAAGGTGAAGGTGCAGCGTGGCGCGATCCAGACGGTTCTGCCCAAGGGCACGTTGAAGTCCGCCTGATCCGCCCCCACAGCTTGACTCGTCCCTAAACCCACGGCCGTCCGCGGCCGCCAGTGGCTGATTGCCCATGCTCGAATTTCCCCGCTGGAAGTACGCCATCGTTGTCCTGGTGGTGATCTTCGCCTTCATCTACGCCGCGCCGAACCTGTATCCGCAGGATCCCGCGGTCCAGATCAGCGCCAATCGTGGCGGCAGCGTCGATGCCGCACTGGTGCAGCGGGTCGAGGGCGTCCTCGCGGCGGCGGGCCTGCCGTACGAGTCGGTCGAGATCACCGGAGAGCAGGCGCTGGTGCGGCTGGGCCATCCCGACGAGCAGATCCGCGCAGGCGACCTGCTGCGCAGCGAGCTGGGTTCGGCCTACACCACCGCGCTGAACCTGGCCCAGACCACGCCCGGCTGGATGCGCGCGATCCGGGCCACCCCGCTGCAGCTCGGCCTCGACCTGCAGGGCGGCGTGCACTTCCTGATGGAAGTCGACGAGGCGGCGGCGCTGGAGCGTTCCGAGTCCGGTTTCGCCGACCAGATCCGCGACCTGCTGCGCGAGAACGGCATCGCGGTCGCCTCGGTGGCGCGTACCGCCAATGGCATCGACATCCAGGTTCGCGACGCCGCCGACCTGGGTCGCGTGCGCAGCCTGGTCTCGCGCGACATGCCGCAACTGGTGCTCGAGCAGGCCAGCGCCACCGAGGGTGGGCGGCTGATGGCGCGCATGACCGACGCGGAGATGCGCGACATCATCGACCGCGCGCTCGACCAGAACATCGGCACGCTGCGCAACCGCATCGACGAAGTGGGCGTGGCCGAGCCGATCATCACCCGGCAGGGTGCGAACCGCATCGTCGTGCAGCTGCCCGGCGTGCAGGACACTGCGCAGGCCAAGGCGTCCTGGGGCGCACGGCCACGCTGGAGTACCGCGCGGTGGTCGACGGCGACCCGTACGAGGCCGCCCGTACCGGCCGCGTGCCGCCCGATGCGCGTGTGTACTACCGCCGCGAGCTGGGCCCGGACGGCAATCCGGTGCCGGTGCTGCTGAGTCGGCGCGTCATCGCCTCGGGCGACCAGCTGATCGGCGCCACCTCGCGCCTGGACACCGAATCGGGCACGCCGTCGGTGTCGGTCACCCTGGACAGCGCCGGCGCCTCGCGCATGCTCGATTTCACCAGCCAGAACGTCGGCCGGGGCATGGCCGTCGTGTTCATCGAGCGCATTCCCGAGACGAGGATGCAGGACGGCGAGGAGGTGCGCACCACGCGCATCAGCGAGGAGGTCATCTCGGTCGCGAACATCCGGGGCGTCTTCGGCCGCAACTTCCAGACCACCGGCCTGGGCAGCATGCGCGAAGCCGCCGACCTGGCACTGTTCCTGCGCTCCGGCGCACTGGCCGCACCGGTCGACATCGTCGAGGAGCGCGTGGTCGGCCCCAGCCTGGGCCAGGAGAACATCGACGCGGGTATCCGCGCGATCACGATGGGCTTCATCCTCGTGTGCGCGCTGATGATCGTGTACTACAAGATGTTCGGCGTCATCGCGGTCATCGCGCTGTTCACCAACCTGCTGCTGATCGGTGCGGTGCTGTCCGTCGTCGGCGCCACGCTGACCATGCCCGGCATCGCCGGCATCGTGCTGACACTGGGCATGGCGATCGACGGCAACGTTCTGGTGGGCGAGCGCATCCGCGAGGAGCTGCGGTTGGGCAACTCCCCGGTGGCGGCGATCAAGGGTGGCTACGAACGCGCCTGGGTCGTCATCCTCGATTCCAACGTCACCAAGCTGATCGCCGCCATCGCGCTGTTCTCGTTCGGCTCCGGACCGGTCCGTGGCTTCGCCGTGGTGCTGTTCGTCGGCGTGCTGACCTCGATGTTCACCTCGGTAACGCTCAGCCGCGCGCTTATCACGCTGATGTATGGCCGCCGCCGCAAGCTCCAGGCCATCTCGGTCTGACGCGCTGACAGGACACTAGCCACGATGGAATTCTTCAACCCCAACTCCAACGTCGACTTCATGCGGGTACGCCGCGTGACGATGGCGATCGCGGTGTTCCTGATGATCGGCTCGATCATCGCCATCGCCACCAAGGGCCTGAACCTGGCGCTGGACTTCACCGGTGGCACCCTGGTCGAGGTCACCTACGGCGAATCGGTCGAGCAGCCCACCGTGGTCGGCGCGCTGGAAGCCGCGGGCATCCGGGGCGCATTGGTGCAGCGCTTTGATTCCACCAACTTCTCGATCCGCCTCGCGCCGGACCTGGCCGAGGAGGTCGCGGCCGCATCGAGACCGATGCGGAGTCGACGCTGGATGCGCGCAATTCCGCGGTCGGCAACATGGTGCTTGAAGCGTTGCGCGCCGACGGCAGCCAGGTGACCGTCCAGCGCAGCGAGTTCGTCGGGCCACAGGTGGGCCGCGAACTGGCCTACAACGGCATCGTCGCGGTGTTCGTGGTGCTCACCGGCATCATGATCTACATCGCGATGCGCTTCGAATGGAAGTTTTCCGTCGCCACCGTGGTCGGCGAACTGCACGACGTCATCGTCACCCTGGGTGTCTTCGCGATCCTGGGCCTGGACTTCGACCTGGCGGTGCTGGCGGCGATCCTCGCGGTCGACGGCTACTCGGTGAACGACAAGATCGTCGTCTTCGACCGGGTCCGCGAGCTGTTCCGCTCCACGCGCGGCAAGACGCCGGTCGAGGTGCTCAACAAGGCGATCAACACCACCCTGTCGCGCACCATCATGACGTCCTTGACCACCCTGGTGACGGTGACCGCGCTGTACTTCTTCGGCGGCCCGACCCTGCAGGGCTTCGCGCTGGCGCTCATCGTCGGCATCGTGGTCGGCACGCTGTCCACGATCTTCTACGCCACGCCGCTGCTGTTGACGCTGGGCGTCAGCAAGCAGGACCTGATGCCCAAGACCCGCGACGACGAGGAGCTCGCCGCGCGTCCGTAAGCTTCAGTTCCCGCGCAGGAAGAACCGTGGCCCGTCGCCGCCCCGAAGCGGCTGGGCCACGCCGAACTCCAGCTCGACGTTGACGAACCACGGCAGGCGGATTCGCGTGCCCAGGGCGATGCTGGCGTAGGGCCCCCCCGAGCGCGCGTCCTCGACGCTGCCCCCGGTCGCGCCGACCTCGGCCACGGCCAGCAGGCGCCACCAGTCGTGCCCGAACACCGGGCGCAGGTACTCCACGCCGGCATAGGCCATGCGCTGGCCCTGGATGTAGTCCGAGTCATAGCCCCGCAGGCGCGAGGCACCGCCCAGGTCGAATGCATCGCGACGCCGCGGACCGCCGCCCATCCAGCCCACCGAGGTGATGAAGTTGAGGTTCTGGTGCTCGCGCTCGCCGATGGCCAGGCGCTCGACATGGGTCGCGTCGACGCGACGGTAGCCGTAGTCGGAAAGCCAGCCCTCGTGGGCCAGTTCCAGGCGGATGTCGAGGCTGCGGCCTGTCTCGGAGTAGTTGTGGAAGCGCACGTCGTCGTAGCGTCCCCAACCCACCAGCGCGTTGGCCGTGCCGTCGTCTGGCGGGGCATCGGGTCCGCGGGTGCTCTGGCTGCGATGGAACACGCCCGCGCCCCCGACCCAGCCCGCACGCGGTCGGTTGTCGCGGAAATCACGGGTGACCAGCACCTGCACGCGCCGGATCTCCTCGCGATAGTCCCCGGCCTCGACCGGAGCGAGGCGGTCGGACTGCTCCACGCTGGTGTTGAGGCCGTAGTTTCCGAACAGCCACGGGGCATCCCAGGTCAGGCGCATCCGGTCTTCGCGTTGGCGGAGGCGGTCGGCGTCGTAGCGGCCGGTATCGGCCAGCAGGTCGATGCTGTGGTTGAGCCCGAACAGGTTGGCGCGCTTGAGCTGCACGCCGTAGCTGTAGTCGAGTTCATCATCGACATCGACCCGTGGCAGCACCAGCAGGTAGCGCTTCTCGCGCATGCGCACCCGCAGCACCACCCCGCCCGGGGCCTCGACCTGTTCGGCCGACACCTCGCGAAACAGCCCCAGGTCGCGGATCGCCTGCAGCCCGCCCTCGATGCGTTCGGGGTCGGCGCGGTCGCCTGGCGCCAGGTCCAGCTCACGCAGCAGCACCACCTCGCGCGTCACGCGGTTGCCTTCGAACTCGATGCGCTGGATCGCCGGCGCGGGCCCGGCGTGGGGTTCGGGCGACGGGGCGAGGAGGGCGAGTGCCAGCCAGAGCGGTGTGTGCATGCGGCGTCCTGCTTCGGTCCCGGCGGCACCATACCGCACGGGCAAGCGTCATGCCGGTTGCGCGTGCACCGCGGTCAGTCGAAGGCGCGCGTGTACCCCGTGGACACCAGCGACTTTTGCAGTGCCGCGGCGATCTTCAGGTTGCCGGCCACGACCCGTCCACTTTGCATGAAATCGGTGCCGCCGCGGAAGTCGCTGACGGTGCCACCGGCCTCGCGCACCAGCAGCACGCCGGCGGCGATGTCCCAGGGCTGCAGCCCCGCCTCGAAGTAGGCGTCGGCGCGGCCACAGGCCACATAGGCCAGGTCCAGGGCCGCCGAACCGGTGCGGCGGATGTCCTCGGCGGTGTCGAGCAGGCCGCGCAGCGTTTCCAGGTGGGGGCCGACGCGCCGGCGCTCGCGCGGCGCGAAGCCGGTCACCAGCAGGGCGCCTTCCAGGTCCTTGCGCTCGGCCACGCGGATCTTCTTGTCGTTGAGTACCGCGCCGGCGCCCTTGCTGGCGGTGAACAACTCGTTGCGCAGCGGGTCGAACACGACGCCGTGGATCGGCTCCTTGTCCTCGAGCAGCGCGATCGACACGCAGAAGTGCGGCAGGCCGCGAAGGTAGTTCGAGGTGCCGTCGAGCGGGTCGATGACCCAGGTGTAGCGCGAATTGCCCTTCTGCCCGCTCTCCTCGGCCAGGAACGCGTAGTCGGGCGTCGCCCGCTTGAGCTCGCGTATGATTTCCTTCTCCGCAAGCGAGTCGACCTCGCTGGCGTAGTCCTGGCGGGACTTCTCGACGATGTTGAGGCTGTCGAGCTTGCTCATGTGCCGCAGGATCACGTTGCCACCCAGTCGGGCGGCCTTGACCATGAGGTTGACGGCGGGCTTTTGCATGCGCGGCTGTCCAATCGCTTGGCGGGGATAAAGAACGGGCTGCCACCGCTGGCGGCAGCCGCATAGTCTAACAGCCGGAGGGCCCCTGGGCTCGCCGGAAGCGTCGAGGTTATTCATGTCGCAGCTGCGAATCGTCCTGGTCGGCACCCAGCACCCCGGCAACATCGGCTCGGCGGCGCGCGCGATGCGAACGATGGGGCTGTGCGAACTGGCCCTGGTCGCACCGGAAGCCCAGATGCCCCACCCGGAGGCCACGGCCCTGGCTGCCGGGGCCGACGGGTTGCTGGCTTCGGCCAGCATCCACGCCGACGTGGCCTCGGCCGTGGCCGACTGTCGGCTGGTCATGGGCTGCACCGCCCGCAGCCGCAGCGTGCCGATGCCCGAGCTCAGCCCGCGCGCGGCGGCCCTGCAACTGCACCAGGCCAGCCTGGAGGGGCCGGTGGCGCTCCTGTTCGGGCGCGAGCGCACCGGCCTGAGCAACGACGAGCTGCAGTTGTGCCAGGCCGCGGTGCACATTCCCTCGGTGGCGGAGTTCAGTTCGCTAAACCTGGCGGCCTCGGTGCAGGTGCTGGCCTACGAGCTGCGCCTGGCGGCCCTGGAGGCGCAGGGCGGCGCTCTCCGTGCCGCGCCGGTGGCCGCGCCGCCGGGCAGCCACGCTGCCGGGATCGAGCGCGCGGCCCCCCCGGCCACCCACGCCGAGCTCGAGGGCATGTTCGACCACCTGCTGCGGACGCTGGACGACATCGATTTCCACAAGGGCCGTTCGCCCGCCACGGTGATGCGTCGCCTCAGGCGGCTGTTCCTGCGCGCGTCCCCGGACGAGCGTGAGGTCCGCATCATCCGGGGCATCCTGGCCGACATGCAGCGCATCGCGCGCCTCGCCGGCATTCACCGCCCCGGGTGAATCGGGTAGGCTCGCCGGATGGAGGCGGCCAGGGGGGCGGTCGCGCCGTCGCAGGAGCGAGTATGTGGTCGAGGTTTGCCGGCAGCGCGTCCGGCCTATTGCTGGTGATGGTCCTCTCGACCGGCTTGGCCGTGCCTGCGGTTTCGCTGGCCCAGGAGCGCGACGTCCTGGTCCTGGGCCGGATCAGCGACGACCCCAGGCGACATTACGACCAGCTCCAGCCCCTTCTGGACTACCTGGTGCCCCGGCTCCACGACGTGGGCATCCGCGAGGGCCGCATCCTCATGGCGCGCGACGTGCAGCAGATGCAGGCGCACCTGCGCCGCGGCCGGGTGGACTGGGTCACCGAGACCCCGGCGATGGCGGTCACGCTCATCGATCGGGCGAACGCGCGCGTCCTCCTGGCCACCGAGCGCACCGGCGTGGCCAGCTACCGCACGATCTTCCTTGCCCGGCGTGACTCCAACGTGCACGACCTGGGTTCCCTCGCCGGCCGGGCGGTGGCGTTCCAGAGTCCGGCCTCGACCAGTGCCTACACCGTGCCGGCGATGATGCTGCTGGAGGCGGGCCTGCAGCCCGAGGTGATGATCTCGCCGCTGGACACGCCGGCGCGCGACAGCGTGGGCTACGTGTTCGCGCGCACCGAGTTCAACATCGCCACCTGGGTCGAGAAGGGCATCGTCGATGCCGGGGCGGTCAGCAACCTGGACTGGGCGGAGATCCTGGTGCGTGCGCCGGCGCTGGAGGATTCGCTGCACATCGTCGCCGAGTCCGGCCCGGTCCCGCGCGGACTGGAGCTGGTGCGCGAGGGGATCGATCCGCAGGTCGAGCGCCGGCTGCGCGAGCTGCTGCTTGCCGCCGCCGACGACCCGGAGGCCGGGCCCGCCTTGCGCGCCTTCTTCGACACCACGCGCTTCATCGAGGTCGATGCCGAGATCAGGCAACAGCTTGAAGCCCTTCGAGCCGGCATTCAGCGCATCCGCGACGAGATGGAGTAGCGATGAAGATCGGACTCCAGGGACGGTTGATGGTGGTGATCGGAGTGGCGCTGGTGCTCACCGGGCTGATCGTGGCCGGGCTGTGGACCCAGCAGCGCAGCAGCTTCGGTCAGGTCCGCGAGCTGAGCACCGAATCGATGCACGACCTGGTGGTGGATGGACTGCGCGGCCGCGGCTCCGCCCTGGCCCTGCAGCTTTCCGAATCGGTCACCAATTCGCTCTACTATTTCGACCTCGAACGCATCGGCGAGGTCGCTGCATCGGTCCTCACCCAGCCCGACGTGGCCTACGTCCTGGTGTTCGACGAGTTCGGCCAGGTGTTGCACGACGGCTCCGGGGCCATCGCCACCTATGGCCAGCCGATGCAGGACCGGTTCGCCGAGCAGGCGGTGCAGGCGCGGGGGCCGCTCGAGCAGTCCGACGACCAGCTGCTGGACTTCACCCATCCCGTGATGCTGGGCAATGACCGCCTTGGTGGCGTGCGCGTGGGACTGTCGCTCACGGCGCTCCGGGAGCAGAGCGCGGCCGCGCAAGTGCGGCTGGACGAGCGCATGGCCGCGGCGAGCCGACGCCAGGCGCTTGGATTGTTTGGACTCCTGGGTTTGCTGGCGATGCTCGCGCTCGGTCTTTCCCTGCTGGTGTCGCTCGGCCTGGTGCGGCCCATACGGCGGCTGGCCGAGGCGGCGCAGTTCGTCGAGCAGGGGCGCTACGCGGAGGTTTCGCTGGAAAGCGCGCGCAGCGATGAGCTCGGCGATCTCATCCGCGCCTTCGCGCGCATGAGCGACAGCGTCACCCGCCACGACCGCGACATCCGGCGCATGGCCTACGGCGATGCGCTCACCGGCCTGCCCAACCGCCTGGCCCTGCGCGAACTGCTCGACCAGCGCATCCTGTCCCTGCAGGCGACCGGCGGAGAACTCGCGCTGTTGTTCATCGACCTCGACGACTTCAAGCGCGTCAACGACACGCTGGGGCACGATGCCGGCGACATGGTGCTGACCCAGTTCGCGGCCCGGGTGCGCGATGCGGCCGTGCGCATCGGCGGCGGCCAGGCCGAGCTGGCCCGCTTCGGAGGCGACGAGTTCGTCGCGCTGGTGCAGGCCAACGACGTGCGCAGCCTGTCCAGCCGCCTGGCGGACTCGATCATCGCCGACCTCCAGCACCCGGTGCGAATCAACGACCGCGATGTCTTCCTCGGCGTCTCGGTGGGCATCACCCTGTATCCATTCGATGCCACCAGCGCCGCGATGCTGCTCAAGAACGGCGACATCGCGATGTACCAGGCCAAGGTGGCCGGCAAGAACTGCTACCGCTTCTACAGCCGGGCGATGGACCAGGCGGTGGAGCGGCGGGTCCAGATCGAGCACGACCTGCGCGGCGCCTGGGAGCGGGGTGAGATCAGCCTGTGCTACCAGCCCGTCTACGCCCTTGCCGATGGGCGCCTGGTCGGCGCCGAGGCCCTGTTGCGCTGGGCCCATCCGACGCTGGGCAACATCCCCCCGTCGGTGTTCATCGACATCGCCGAACAAAGCGGCATCATCGACCGCCTGGGCAGGCATGCGCTGCAGCGCGCCTGCGAGGACGCCTCGCGCTGGCAGCGCGGCGATGGCAGCGAGCCTCCCTTCGTGTCGGTCAACATTTCCGCACGGCAACTGCGCAGCGGCGACCTGCCCGAGGCGGTTGCCGAGGTGCTGAGTGCATCGGGCCTGCCACCGCAGCGCCTGCACCTGGAGCTCACCGAAACCGCGGTACTGGGCGACGAAGCCCAGGCCAGCGCACTGCTGGCGCGCATCCGCTCGATCGGCCCGAAGGTGTGGCTGGACGACTTCGGCACCGGCTTCTCCGGGCTCAGCCACCTGCGCCGCGTGCCGGTCGACGGCGTCAAGATCGACCGCAGCTTCATCGCCGACATGCTGCGCGACCCCGACGACCTGGCGCTGACCACGGCGATCGTAGCGATGGCCCACTCGCTGGGCATCACCGTCATTGCCGAGGGCGTCGAGCACGAGGGCCAGTACGCGATGCTGCGCGAGCGCGGCTGCGACCTGGCGCAGGGCTATTGGCTGGGCCGCCCGATGCACGGCCACGAGCTGACCCGCCGCCTGAGCACCTGAGCCCGGGGCCCTGGCGGCAGCTTCAGCCGAACACGCCGACCAGGAACTGGTAGAGCTCGTTGGACAGCATCACCGAGGCCACGATCGCCACCAGCGACAACACCCAGGCCACCAGCATCAGCGCGCCATCCTCCTCGATGAGCGCGATCGCGAACAACGCCAGCAGCAGGCCGAACGGATAGTTCGTGAAGGGAATCGGAAGCGCTGCCAGGATCCCCACCGCCACCAGCATCAGGCCGGTGAAGATGCTGGCCGGCCCGCGGTGGATCAGGCCCTGCAGTCGCGGATGGCTGACGCGCTCGAGCCGTGCCAGCCACGGCCCGAGCCGTGTACGCATGCGTTGCAGGCTGTCGTGGCCGATCCGGTGGCGCGCCACGAAGCCCGGCAGCCACGGGTTCGTCAGCAGCAGCATCAGCTGCAGCCCCAGCAGCCCGATGAGCGGACCGGATATCGCCCCCGTGCCGATGGGCAGGGGCACGAACAGCGGCAGCGACGCGACGAGGATGCCGAGGCCGAACGCGCGCTGGCGGAACTCCTCGAGCAGTTCACCCAGCGCCACGCCACCCGGAGGGGCGGTGTCGGCGATCGCGTCCAGCAGACTCTTGGTGGTGATTCGGGAAGGCATGTTCGATGCAGGTTGGCGGCCGTAGCCTTTATGCCCGCTTAGCATCGGCAATGGCGTGATCATTGCACCGCTGACATGGCAGGCGTTTACCCCGATAATGACAGCTTCGTGTCAGCCGGCACGGTCAGTCCATCCAGGGGAAAGCCATCATGGCAGGCAGTTTCGTCGCCAATCTCTTCGGCCGTTCGCCGGTCCGACCGCTGCAGAAGCACTTTCGCGAAGCGGCGGCCTGCGCGCGCGAGCTGGTGCCCTTCATTGAGGCGGTGCTGAAGGGGGACTGGGCGGAAGTCGAGGCCTCGCGCTCGCGCATCGTGGCGAAGGAGCAGTCCGCCGACGACCTGAAGAAGGACGTGCGCCTGAACCTGCCCGACAACCTGTGGATGCCGGTGGCCCGGGCCGACCTGCTCGACCTGCTGATGGTCCAGGACCGTGTCGCGAACACCGCAAAGGATGTCTCCGGCATCGTCATCGGCCGCCGCATGTCGTTTCCGGCCGAGGTGGGCGACGCGTTGATGAAGCTGGTGCGCCGTTGTGTCGACGCTGTCGACCAGGCCGAGCGCAGCGTCAACGAACTCGACGAGCTCTTCGAGACCGGTTTCCGGGGCGCGGAGGTCGAACTGGTCGAGGAGATGATCGACCAGCTCGATGCGATCGAGGATGACACCGACCAGCTGCAGGCCGAGGTGCGCGCCGCGCTCTTCGCCCGCGAGAAGGAGCTGCCGCCGGTGGACGTGGTCTTCATGTACCAGGCCATCGAGTGGATCGGCGAAGTGGGCGACTATGCCCAGCGCGTGGGCAGCCGCCTGCAGCGCATGCTCGCGCGCTGAGGGGCTGACCCATGGAATACATGACCATCTACATCGCGTTGGCCGCAGTCTTCGGCCTGTACATGGCCTGGGCGATCGGTGCCAACGACGTCGCCAACGCCATGGCCACCTCGACCGGTGCCAAGGCGATCAGCTTCAAGCAGGCGGTCATCATCGCGGCGGTGTTCGAGTTCGCCGGCGCGGTGCTGGCCGGCAGCAGCGTCACCTCGACGATCCGCAGCGGCATCGTCGACGCCAGCCTGATGGCCGACACGCCGGAGCTGATGATCTACGGCATGCTGGGATCGCTTCTGGCCGCGGCTGTCTGGCTCAATATCGCCACCCGGATGGGCTGGCCGGTGTCGACCACCCACTCGATCATCGGCGCCATCGTCGGCTTCGCCGCGGTCGGCATCGGCATGGAGGCGGTGAAGTGGGGCCAGGTCGGCACCATCGTCATGAGCTGGGTGGTCTCGCCGCTGGTGGCCGGCACGATGGCCTTCCTGATCTTCCGCACCGTGCAGGCGCTGATCCTGGACCGTCCGGATCCGATCGACCGCGCACGGCGCTATGTCCCGATCTACATGCTGCTCGCCGCGTTCATGATCACCATGATGACGCTGATGAAGGGCCTCAACCACGTCGGCCTGAACCTCAGCACGCAGCAGAACCTGCTCCTCGCCACCGCGATCGCCGTTGCCGTGGCCGTGATCGGCAAGCTGGTGATCAACCGCATCCAGGTCGATCCCAATGCCGACCGCAAGTTCCGCTTCGCCACGGTCGAGAAGATCTTCGGCGTGCTGATGGTCATCACCGCCTGCTCCATGGCCTTCGCGCACGGCTCCAACGACGTGGCCAATGCCGTCGGCCCGGTCGCCGCGGTCATCTCCGTGGCCAGCACCGGCGTTGTCGAGGGCCGCACGGCGGTCTCCCCGTGGGTGCTGCTGCTGGGCGGTGGCGGCATCGTGCTCGGCCTGGCCACCTATGGCCGCAAGGTGATGCGCACCGTCGGCGAGCAGATCACCGCGTTGACCCCGAGCCGCGGCTTCGCGGCGGAAATGGCGGCGGCCTCGACGATCGTCCTGGCCTCCAGCACCGGCCTGCCGATCTCGACCACGCACACCCTGGTCGGTGCGGTGCTGGGCGTGGGCATGGCCCGCGGTATCTCGGCGATCAACCTCACCGTGATCCGCAAC
This sequence comes from Alkalisalibacterium limincola, assembly GCF_008017755.1. GTDB lineage: Bacteria > Pseudomonadota > Gammaproteobacteria > Xanthomonadales > Xanthomonadaceae > Alkalisalibacterium > Alkalisalibacterium limincola. Next base: position 37,751 of record NZ_VRTS01000009.1, on the reverse strand, counting down.
ATCTTCCTGTCCTGGCTGGTCACCGTGCCCGCCGGCGCGGTGCTGTCGGTGATCTTCTTCTTCATCCTGCGCGCGGTGCTCTAGGGCTGCCGCGGGCGCGGTGGCGCGCCGCCTCAGAGCAGGTCGCCACCGTTTGAGAACACCCGCTCCATGCGGTCGCCCATGCCGCCGATCTCCAGGATCAGCCGGTCCACCTCGGCCGCGCTGAGCCCTTCATAGGGGCGGTTCTCGCACAGTTGCAGGTAGGGCACGTCGTCCAGCGTGCTCATCGCCAGGTAGCCCACGCGGCTTTCCCAGTTGAAGCGCAGCGCCTTCTTCGCATCGATCCCGGTCATCGGGGCGATGACCGTGCTCACGCGCAGGAAGCGGTGGCCGTCCTCGTCCTCGAGTTCGGACAGGAACAGGGCCTGGTGGCGTCGTCCCCGCTCCAGCGACAGTTCCAGGCAGACCACGTAGGGCTCGTTGGCGGTCACCGTATAGCCGTCGCGCACGTAGTCGCGGATCTGTTCGAAGTCGTCCATGGGCTCCTCCTCGGGGGGTGTGGAGCTATGCTAGCCCCGTGACGAGGATAACGCCCGAGTGGCTGGCCGCCGTGCACGCCGTGGTCGCCGCGATACAGCCCGGACACCTGCTCAGCTACGCCCAGGTGGCGCGTCGCGCCGGCCGCCCGGGGCATGCCCGGCAGGTGGCGCGTGCGCTGGCAGCCGGGGACGCACCGGATCTGCCCTGGCACCGCGTGCTGCGTGCCGACGGCCGCATCGGCCTGCCGGCGGGAAGCGCAGGCCACGCCGAGCAGGTTGCGCGGCTGCGCGCCGAAGGCCACGTGGTCGAGGAGGGCAGGGTGCGGCGGCGGGCGCCGCCCACGACCTCGATGAGCTGGTGTGGGGCCCCGCGGCGCGACCCACTTCCGGATGACCCGAAGGGTGGGCAGGGCGGAGCCAGTCGGTATCATGTCCGCTGGAATCGAGGAGCCCGCATGCTCAACAACCTGCCCCCCATCACCCGCACGCTGCTGATCGTCAATGGCCTCGTGTTCCTGCTGCAGCTTGCCCTGGGCAACCCCGCGTTCTACAACTTCATGCTCTGGCCGCTGGGTGACTACGCTGCAGGCGTCGCCGCCGACGGGGCCCGGCTCAGCGTCGGCTTCCTGCCCTGGCAGGTGGTCAGCTACGGCTTCCTGCATGGTGGCTTCGCCCACCTGCTGTTCAACATGCTGGCGCTGTTCATGTTCGGCTCGCGGCTGGAGTACACCTGGGGCCAGCGCCGCTACCTCGTCTACTACTTCACCTGCGTCATTGGTGCTGGCCTGATCCAGTTGCTGGTGGCCACCTATGCGGTCAGCCAGGGTGCCGGCCCGTATCCCACCATCGGCGCTTCGGGCGGCGTGTTCGGCCTGCTCCTGGCCTACGGCATGCTGTTCCCGAACGAGCGCGTGATGCTGCTGTTCCCGCCGATCCCGATGAAGGCCCGCACGCTGGTCATCGTCTTCGGCGCGCTGACCCTGCTGATGGGCATCACCGGTACTGCGGCCGGCATCGCCCACTTCGCCCACCTCGGCGGCATGCTCTTCGGCTTCGGGCTGATCCAGTACTGGCGCGGCCGCTGGCCGTTCCGGCGCCGTGGTGGGGGTTGGCCGCCACGCCGCTGAGCGCGGCGCGGGGGCGGGCCTGCACCGTCTAGCGGCGCAGGCTCAGGAAATCCGGACCGGCCACCAGGCGCAGGCTGTCCAGCCGCACCCGCGAGCGCGGCAGTGCGTCCAGCAGCGCATCCCGCTCCGCTGCAAGGGCCTGGATCTCGGCCGGACCGACCGCCGGGTTGACTCCGGCCAGCGCCTGCAGCCGATCCAGTTCCGCATCGAGTTGCCGCTTCGCCGCCGCACTGGCCTCCGCGGCGCGTTGTGCACCCAGCTGCTCGGCCTGCTTGCGGCAGGCATCCAGCATGGGTGGCACCAGCGCGCCCAGGATCTTGCGTTGTGGCTCCAGGTCGAAGCCGCGCTCGCCCGCACGTCGTAGCGCGCGCTCGCTGGGACGGAACTCCGGGCGGGGCTGCATGCGGGTGTCCACGGCCACCCGCAGCGGCTGTGGCGGCAGGAAGCGCGACGCATCGATGGCCCGCGCCGCGATGCACTCCAGCACGAATACCGCCTCCAGGAACACCGTGCGTGGCGGCAGTTCATCGACCAGGAAGGCCGCGTTGCCGGCTTCGCTCGACAGCATCAGCTCGGCGGCCGAGAGCAGCATCGGATGGTCGGCGCGCAGGTACAGCAGGTCGTCGCGCGCCAGGGCCAGGCTGCGGTCGAAGCAGGCCATGCGCGGCCCGCCCTTGAGCTCCTCGAAGCCCTCGATCGCCTGGTACTCCGGGTCCAGGCGCCAAAGCCCCTGGCCATGGTCCTCGTGGTGGATGCCGAAAGCCTCGAGCAGGCGCAGATGGAAGTCGTCCTCGCGCGCGGCCTCGTCGTCGGCGCGCAGGGCGTCCATCAGCACGTCGCCCCCGGTGCCGCGCTGGCTGGCCAGCTCCAGCAGCCGGTCGCGGCCCTGGGCGATGCGCTCGGCCAGCGCCCGGTGCTCGCTGCGGCTGCGCTGCAGCAGGTCGTCGAGTGCCTCGGGTCGTGGACCTTCGAGCGCCAGGCTGCTGAGTTCGCCGCCGAACCGATGCATCAGCTCGCGACCGTCGGCGACCACGCCGGAAAAGGCACCCAGCGCTTCGGCATACCAGCGCAACAGCGCGTGCTGGGGGCTGCCCTCCAGGGCCGCGGCGTGGATGTTCACGTCGCCGGGCTGTCCGATGCGGTCCAGGCGGCCGATGCGCTGCTCGAGGTGGTCCGGGTCCAGCGGCAGGTCCCACAGCAGCAGGTGCTGGGCGAACTGGAAGTTGCGCCCCTCGGCGCCGATCTCGCTGGCTAGCAACACCCGCGCACCGTCGGGCGCGGCGAACCAGGCAGCGTTGCGATCACGCTGCAGCAGCGTCATGTCCTCGTGGAAGCGCGCCACCTGCACCGGGCTGCGGTGCCGCAGCGCCTCCTCCAGGGCCTGGACCTTCGCGCGGCTGTGGCACAGCACCAGCAGCTTCGCCGGAGCGATCGCATCGAGGGTTTCCAGCAACCATTCCAGCCGCGGGTCACGCAAGTAGTCGTGTTCGGGCTCGTCCTCGCTGCAACCCACGTCGTGGGCGAACTCCGCGGCCAGGCGCCGCTGCAGCACCTCGTCCGCATCGGCAGGCAGGGTCCGCACGTGCGCGACCCGAGCGGGGAAACCGCCGATCGCATCGCGTCGGTTGCGCAGCATGACCCGCCCAGTGCCGTGACGGTCGATCAGGGCATCCACCAGGGCTTGGGCGGCCTCCGGAGTGAGCGCGTCGAACGCGGGCAGTTGCGCTTGGGCTTCCTTCCCCAGCACGGCCAGCAGCGTTTCCCGCTGCGCTGCGTCGGGTGCCTTGCCTTCCAGCAGTGCGTCAACGGTCCGGGACAGCTCCTGGAAGCGCGAAGCCTCGGCCTGGAAGGCTTCCAGGTCATGGTAGCGGTCGGGGTCGAGCAGCCGCAGGCGGGCGAAGTGCCCGGCCATGCCCAGCTGCTCCGGCGTCGCGGTCAGCAGCAGCAGGGAAGGGACCCGCGCGGCGAGCGACTCCACCAGCGCGTAGGCCGGGCTGGCACCGCCGGCACCCGGCGTCCACGCCAGGTGGTGTGCCTCGTCGACCAGCAGCATGTCCCAGCCTGCACCCAGGGCATGTCCGGCACGCGCCTCGTCGCCGGCCAGCCAGTCAGTGCTGGCGATCACCAGCTGGTCTTCCTCGAACGGATTGCGCTCGGGCGCGGCGTGTTCCAGCGCATCGCAGCGTTCGCCATCGTAGATCGCGAACGCCAGGTTGAAGCGTCGCCGAAGCTCGACGAACCACTGGTGCACCAGGCTTTCCGGCGCCAACACCAGCGCGCGCTGCACGCGCCCGGCGGCCAGTTGCTGGGCCAGGATCATGCAGGCTTCGATCGTCTTGCCCAGGCCCACCTCATCGGCCAGCAGCAGCCGCGGGGGGCGCCGTCGCGAAGCGACTTCGGCCACCCGCAACTGATGCGGGATGAGCTCGATCCTGGCACCCAGCACGCCCCAGCCGGGATTGGCCCGGGCCGCGGCCTGGCGCGTCAGCAGGGCCAGGCGCAGCTCGAACTGGTCGCCGCGATCCACCCGCCCCGACAGCAGCCGGCTGTCGGCACGCGACACCGGCTGGTCGGCATCGAGTTCGCCTTCGCGGTGCACGGCCTCGCCGCAGTGGTAGGTCAACAAGCCATCCTCGGCTTCCACCCGGTCCACACGGAGTTCCTGGCCGTCGATCCGTATGCCGTCGCCGGGCCGGAACGCGGCCCGCACCAGTGGGGCGGCCTGGATGGCATAGGCGCGGACCGTGCCGCAGGCGGTGAACACCACCTGCACGCTGCGGCCCTCGGTCCGCATGACCGTGGCCAGCCCCAGCTCGGGCTCGGCCGTGCTGAACCAGCGTTGCCCGGGCCGGAATTCCTGTGCCGCCACTCAGCAATCCTCCGATCCGCGGTGCGCCTGCTCCATTACTGCCACAGCACCACCCGGTCACTGGCTGGGCGCACCATGGCGCTGCCATCGGCGCACGAGAATGCTTCGGCAAACGCCGCCTGGTGCATCAAGGGGCCATTGACGCGGAACTTGGCCGGCGCCTGCGGTTCCGAGGCCAGGCGCATCTTCAGCTCGTCCGGCCGGTAGTTGCGCTGCCACACGCGGGCCTGGGCATGGAAGAAGCGCTGGGCCGGGTTGAGGCCCTCGATGACACCGGCAGCCGTGTCGTGCTTGGCATCGAAGGCCGCCCAGGCCAGTTCCACGCCGCTCAGGTCGGCCACGTTGCCGTCGCGGGTCACGCGTCCGCTGACCATGATCCCGTCGATCGCGTTGAAGCCGTCGTACTGGCCCTCCAGCGGCGCCACGCGCTGCTGGAAACCGGCGCGGTCGGATTCCGACCACCAGCTGTTGAAGCGCCCGGTGCCGTCGATCGTCCGGCCCTTGTCGTCGACCGCATGCGTCAGCTGCTGGCCGGCCAGCGTGCCCAGGGCGCCGAAATCCACCGCCGCGTCGCCGTTGCTGCTCAGCACCGGCTCCTGCAGCAGGGCCGCCGTCACCGTCAACCGGTTCAGCGCCAGGTCGTAGCCGATGTCCGGCAGCTGGGTCGGCACCGGCCAGCGCAGCTCGGTCGTGCCGCCAACACGCGCCAGCTCCTGCTCGTGGCGGAAACGGGCGGCCGCCAGCACATGCGCGGCGTAGCTGTCGCCCGTCAGGGCCAGGCCGCTGAAGTCGGCCCAATGACGGGGCACACCGACCTCCACCCGCAGCGTGGCCAGCTTCTCGGCGGCCGCGGCCTTCGCCTCGGCGCCCAGCCAGGCGGCCGACTGCAGGCCCGCGGCCAGCTGGTCGCGCACCGCCATCACCACGGCCTCGGCGCGCTCGCGGTCGGCATCGTTGAGGTGACGGGCCACGTAGGCCTGCCCCCAGCGCGTCGCCGACGGAGGCGTCGATCGTGCGCAGCACCTCCTCCCAGCGCGGCGCGGGCTCGGACTGACCGGCCAGCAGGCGGCCATAGAGGTCGAAATGCGCGGTGCGGAAGTCCTGGGAAAGGTGCGGTGCCAGCGTATTGGCGGTGTGGAAGCGCAGGTAGGATTTCCAGTGCTCGACGTCGACGCCACCGACCAGCTCGTTGAGCGCCTGGAAGTAGGCCTCGTGCGCCAGCGACACCGATTCCAGGCTGCCGAGGCCCTGGGCCCGGGTGAACTCGCGCAGGCGCAGGTTGCGGTAGCGGCGGTCCAGGTCGCGCAGCGCCTGCTTCTTGTAGCTGTGGTAGGGGTCGCGCAGTTCCACCAGGCCCAGCGAGCCGGCCGCCAGGCGCATCTCGATGCCGACCACGCGGCCGGACTGCTCGGCCAGCTGGTCGGCCGGCACGCCGGTCAGCGCCAGCATGCGCTGCACATGGCCGCGATAGCGTCCCAGCAGGGCGCGGGCCTCGGCGTCCTCGCGCAGGTAGTAGTCGCGATCGGGCAGGCCCAGCCCACCCTGGGTGGCGTAGGCGATGGTCTGCCCGAAATCGGCCAGGTCGATGTCGGCACCGAAGTTGAATGCCACCGGCATGCCTGCCGCATGCAGCGCCGCGATCGTGTCGGCCACGTCGCGCGGGCGTCGCATGCCGTCGATCTTCGCCAGCAGCGGGGCCAGCGGGCGGGCGCCCTGCGCCTCGATTCCGGCCTCGTCCAGGCCGCGCGCCAGAAGGTCGCCAGCATCGCCTCGCTGCCACCGCCGTCCACGGCCATGCCGTCGAGCAGCTCACGCTGCTGCTGCAGGCTGGTGGCCTTGAGCTGGTCGAAGCGACTGATGCTGCCGCGCCCGGCCGGAACCGGGTGGCGGGTGAGCCAGCCGCCATTGGCATGCTGGTAGAAGTCGGTGCAGGCCGCGATGTTTCCGTCGCGATCTGCCGGGTCCAGGGCCAGGGCCGGGGTGGAGAGGGCGCTGGCGGCACCTGCGAGCAGGGCGCAGGCGAGCAGGGGGAGGCTCGGGGACTTCGGCATGGGCGGGTGTTTCCGGGGCTGGGGAATCAGGCCGGAAGTGTAGCAATGCGCACCCGGGTTGGTGTGGCTCGACCGGATGCCGGCAGGACGGCCGCGGCGCGGGCGCCGCGGCGTCGGCCTGCTTACCAGATCACGACACGCTGGTCGCCGTCGCGCACCATCGCATCACCGCTTTCGCAGCCGAACGCCTCGGCGAACGCCGGCATGTTCGACGGTGCACCGATCGCGCGGAACGGGGCCGGTGCATGCGGCCCGGTGGTCAGCGCCACGCGCAGCTGCTCGTCGGTGAAGCCGCGGCGCCACACCACCGCCCAGTTCTTGAAGAAGCGCTGGTCCTGGGTGTAGCCGTCGATCATCGGATCGGCGAAGTCCTCGCCCTGGGCCAGCTTCATCGCGTCATGGGACACGGTCAGTCCGCCGAGGTCGGCGATGTTCTCGCCCAGTGCCAGGGCACCGTTGACGAAGATGCCCGGAAGCGCCTCGTACTCGTTGAACTGCTGCACCAGCAGGGCGGTGCGCTCCTCGAAACGCGCGCGGTCCTCGTCGGTCCACCAGTTGGCGAAGTTGCCCTCGGCATCGAAGCGGCTGCCCTGGTCGTCGTAGCCGTGCAGCATCTCGTGGCCGATCACCGCGCCGATGCCACCGTAGTTGAGCGCGTCATCGGCGTCCGGGTCGAAGAACGGTGGCTGCAGGATCGCCGCCGGGAACACGATCTCGTTGGCCGAGGCGCGGTAGTAGGCGTTGACCGTCTGCGGGCTCATGCCCCATTCCTCGGGGTCGACCGGCTTGCCGATCTTGTCGAGCATGTGGCGGTAGTTGAAGCGGTTGGCCGCCAGCACGTTGCCGACGTAGTTGTCGCCCTCGATCGCCAGGCCGTCCCAGCTGCGCCATTCGTCCGGGTAGCCGATCTTGGGCGTGAAGCTGGCCCACTTCTCGATCGCCTTCTCGCGGGTTTCCTCGCCCATCCAGTCGAGGTTCTGCAACCGCACCTTGAGCGCCTCGCTCAGGTTGCCGACCAGCTCCTCCATGCGCGCCTTGGATTCCGGCGGGAAGGCCACGGCAACGTACAGCTGGCCCAGGGCTTCGCCCATGCCGGCGTTGACGGTGCCCAGGACGCGCTTCCAGCGCTCCTGCTGCTCCTGCTGGCCACGGATCGTGGCGTCGAAGAACGCGAAGTGGCGCTGCTCGAAATCGCTGGAAAGGAACGGCGCGGCGCTGGACACGGTGCGGAAGCGCAGCCACTGCTTCCACGTCTCCAGGTCGGCCTCGGCGATCAGCGAGTCCACGCGCTCGAAGAAGCCGGGCATGCCCAGCGAGAACATCTCCGGGCGATCCACGTCGAGCGCGTCGAAGAACGCGCCCCACTCGAAGTTCGGCGTCAGGGCGTTCGCCTCGTCGATGCTCACCGGGTTGTAGCGGTTCTCCGGGTTGCGCAGCGACACGCGGTCCAGCGACGCCTCGGCGAGCTGGGTTTCGAAGGCCAGGATCTCCTGCGCCGTCGCGGCCACCTCGTCCTCGGCCATGCCCGACAGCGCCAGCACGTCACCCACGTAGTCCACGAACGCGTCGCGGATGCGCACGTAGTCCTCGCGGTCCTCGAGGTAATAGCTGCGCTCGGGCAGCGTCAGCCCGCCCTGGCCCGAGTAGGCGATGACCATCTGCGAATCCTGGAAGTCGGCGCCGGCATAGAAGCCGAAGACACCGCCGCGGGCCTGCGCGTAGGCCTCCCGCAGGTAAGCCACCAGCGCCTCGCGCGAATCGATCGCATCGATCTCGGCCAGGATCGGCTCGATCGGTGAAATGCCCGCGGCCTCGATCGCGTCGGAGTCCATGCCGCTGGCGAAGAAGTCGCCGACCCGGCGCTCGATGCTGCCCGGCTGCGCGTCGCCTTCGGCGGCGGCGCGCACCAGCTCCCGCTGGACCTCCATCGAGCGCTCGCCCAGCAGCTCGAAGCTGCCCCACGAGGTGCGGTCGGACGGCACCGGGTTGGCTTCCAGCCACAGCGAGTTGACGTGGCCGTTGAAGTCGTCGCAGGCGGCGATGTCGTTGTTGATCTCGGCCGGGTCGAGGCGGTTCGGCGCGGTGGTCACGCGGTCCCAGTCGATGGAGGGCGCCGCTGCAACCGCGTCGGCGCCATTGCGGTCGGTCTGCGTCGTGGCAGGCGACGTGCCGCTGTCCGGCGTGCAGGCGGCGAGGGCGAGGACCAGGGCCGCGGCTAGCGGAGTTCGCGAAAAGGGTGCTCGAATCATTTTCTTTCTCTTTCCTGTGTCGATGTGCGGACTGGCTTACTGGCCTCGGCAGGGTAGCGGTTCGCTCGCGAGGCTGCCATGAGCGGGGGCGGGGCCCCGCATCCGTCGGCCCTGATGCGGTGCACCAAAAAAGGACCGCCGCCGGGCTACGGTCCTTCACAGTGCGTACGCCCTCCGGCGCTTCTTTAAACGCTTCTGCGTGTGAAGACAGAATCCGCGCCACGTTTTTTTGTGAAGACGCGTTAACCAGTGGCCATAGTTGTGGTATTACGACAGGGCGCGTTGGATGCGGCCACATGATGGGGGGGGAGGCGCTATCGCCTGTTGGACCCGGTCACGTTGTCCACGCTCTCCTCATGCGCGGGTTTCACGAAGGCCGGTTCCGTGCCGGCCAACTTCCACTTGTTTCACGCTTCAAGAGGACTCTCTCCGAATGGCTCTTCCAACCAATCGCTTGGCGCTCGCGACCAGTATCGCGCTCGCCATGGTTTCCGCCGGCGTCATTGCCAGCGAAACCCATCAGATCAACGACGAGCATTACCTCGGCAAGGCCGTGGGAACAGCTCAAGCCCGCCAGGCTCCAGCAGCCGGCGCCACCCGCCAGGTCCAGACCACCCGGCAGGCCCAGGTGGACTCCGTCGTTCGTGCCTCCCGCGTCAACGCGGGTGGAAGCAGCGAAACCGCGCCTGCGGTCTACGCGCCGGCGATCGACGAAAGTTTCTCGCGTCCCGGCGTTGAGCCTGCGGCAGCCGATCCGGAGTTCGCGGTGACCCAGGAGGCGTACATCAGCGCCAATGTCGATGCGCGCGTTCCCTACATCATCGGTTTCAACGAGGCGCCGCTGGCCCTCTATGACGGTGAGAAGGCGGCCTTCCCGGCGCCTGCGCGGCAATCGAGCGGCCGGTTCGATGTTGCCAGCTCGGAAGCGGTGGCCTACGCGGACGCGCTCGCCAGCCTGCAGTTCGAACGCGAACTGGCGATGTCGGACGCGCTCGGTCGCCCGGTCGATGTGCTGCATCGGATGCAGCATGCGTTCAACGGCATCATCGTCGAGCTCTCCGCCGAGGAAGCCCGGTCGATTTCCAGCATGCGCGACATCGCCCTGATGGAGCCGTACTACGAGTACCCGCTCGATACCGACACCGGCCCGTTGCACATCGGCGCGGATGTGGTCTGGGAGACTGGTACCGGGCGCCCCGGCAGCATTGGTGCGCTGGGTGAAGGCGTGGTCTTCGGCATCATCGATTCGGGTGCCAACGTGGGCAGCCCCTCGTTCGCCGCGGTCGACATGAACGGCTACCAGCACGTGAACCCGCTGGGTGCAGGCAACTACCTCGGCACCTGTGCCGAGGGCGGCATCGACGAGGGTCGCTGCAACGACAAGATGATCGGCGGCTACGAGTTCATCTGTGAACTGACACCGGCCAACTGCGCCGCTCCGAACCGCGAAGTGCCGGGCATGCGCGATGAGAACGGCCACGGCACGCACGTGGGTTCCACCGTGGCGGGCAACTTCCGCACGGCCACCTTCGAAGGCAACGAGCTCGAGATCTCCGGTGTCGCCCCGCGCGGCAACCTGGTCTTCTTCGACGCCTGCTATACCAATAGTGCCGGCCAGGGCCTGTGCCCCAACGTGTCGACGCTGGCTTCCATCAACCAGGCGGTCGCCGACGGCGTGGTCGATGCGCTCAGCTACTCCATCGGCGGCGCGCCCAGCCGTGGACCGAGGCCATCTCGCTGGCCTTCCTGTCCGCGACCCAAGCCGGCATCTTCGTTTCGGCTTCCGGCGGCAACTCCGGCCCGGGTGCGGCCACCGTCGGGCATCGCCAGCCCTGGGTGCACACGATCGCAGCGGCACAGCACGGCCGTGGCGCGTTCGCGAAGTTCCTGACCGTGACCGGACCGGTGGCGCCGCCGCCGATCCTGCAGTCGATCGCGCTGGCTCCGGGACCCAACACGGTGCCGCAGACCGAGGATTTCCCGGCCGACACCCCGTTGGTGGTCAGCCCGGGTATCGACTCCGCCGATGATGGATGTGCGTCCTTCGGCAATCCGGAGTTGTTCGAGGACTCCATCGCGCTCATCCGTCGCGGCACCTGCGCTTTCAGCGACAAGGTGAACAACGCCACGGCTGCGGGTGCCATTGCGGTGGTTATCGCCAACAACCAGGCGGGTGTCATCGCTCCTTCGTCTCCCGGCACCACCATCCCGGTGTTCGGCGCCGAGCAGGCTCCCAGCAATGCGCTGCGCGATTTTGCAGCGAGCAACCCTGGCGTCACGGCCTCGATTCCGGCGGCGGCATCGCCGGTGACCAACACGCCCGATCAGCTGGCGGGCTTCAGCTCGCGCGGCCCGGTGCAGTTCGACCTGATCAAGCCGGACCTCACCGGCCCGGGCGTGTTGATCCTCGCAGCCGATGCAGGTCCGAGCCCGACGGGCTTCGAGGACCTGGTGGGCCTCAAGAGCGGTACCTCCATGTCGCAGCCGCACAACGCCGGTGCTGCCGGCCTGGTGCGCCAGTTGCAGCCGGGCTGGAGCGTGTCCGAGATCAAGTCCGCGCTGATGATGACGGCGGAGAACTCGGTTCTGCTCGAGGACGGTGTCACGCCGGCGAACCCGTTCGCGGGTGGTTCGGGTGCGCTGCGCGTGGATCGGGCCGTTCGTGCCGGTCTGGTGCTCAATGAGACCAGCGAGAACTTCCAGGCGGCCAATCCGGCCCAGGGTGGCAGTCCGTCCAGCCTCAACCTGGCCAGCATGGCCGATGCCACCTGCTTCCAGAGCTGCTCGTTCACGCGCACCTTCCGTGGTGTGAACCACGCCACCGCTGCCCGCATGCGTTCCACGCTCAACAACCGCTACTCGGTGGCACTTGTGGGCCTTGAGGGTGAGGTGAGCCGGACATCGATCGCCGTCGGCGCCAATGCCGAGGTTTCGGTGACGGTGACCATCGACTCGTCCTCGCTGCCGGCAACCGGTACCTTCAACTTCGGCGCCCTGGTACTGACGCCGATCGCTTCGCCGGACAGTCCGGTCCTGCGCCTTCCGATCGCCGTGGCGGTTCCCGCCCCCGTGATCCAGGTCGGTTCGGCTTCGGTTACCGTCGAGGCTGGCGGAACCGGCTCGGCGCAAGCCACGGTGTCGAACGTGGGCGGTGGACCGCTCAACTACACCGTCGCCACCACCGGGTCGGCCACACTGGACTTCCTCGACCAGCCGCGTGCTGGCCTGGGCAACGGTACCCGCAGCGGTCTCATCACCACCACCCCGGAGCAGCGATTCGTCGTGGCCGATGACTTCTCGGTCGGCGGTGAGGCGTCGCTTCGCCTGCTGAGGGCTGAAGGCTTCACCCAGGGCTTGAACATCGGGGCTGGCGCATCGGCGCTCACCTGGTATGTGTATGCCGATGATGGTGGTCGTCCGCTGGGCAGCCCGATAAACACCGTCATTGAGCCGGTGTGGACCTACTCCTCGGCGCCGAACGGCCCGGGCATCAGCACCGTCGACAACACCATCACCCTCGACCTCGCGGCCGCGGGCCAGACGCCGAACCTCGCACCGGGCACCTACTGGGTGGTGATCCAGTCGACGACCGCTACGGTGGCCAACAACTGGATCTGGTTCTTCAGCCCGGCAGCGCAGCAGGGTGCCCGTCCACACAACCTCAACATGTCGACAGGGGCATGGGCGCCAACCACCAGCGCCTTCAACGCGATGACCCTGCGTGTTGGAGGCCAGGTCCAGTGCGGTGCGTCGTGGATCAGCTCCGTCACCCCGTCCTCGGGCACCGTCGCTCCAGGTGGCTCGACGCAGCTCACGGTGGCGGTGAACACCGCAGGGCTTGCTCCAGGAACCTACCGGGCCGTGGCCTGTGTCGGCAGCAACGATCCGCTTCGTCCCCAGGCAGCCGCCAGGGTGACGCTGACGGTGAACTAAGCTCGCCTGCTCCAACGGTGAGTTGAAGCCGGCCCCCATCAGGGGGCGGTTTTTTTTGGTTCGTCACCCCGTCGGGTCGACTTCGCGGCTACCCTCCATCGAAGGGTCGAGGAGGTCGTCATGCGTTTTTGCAGCCTGGGGGCGGTTGGAGAGGTGACCGGTTCATGCCATCTGGTCGAAGCCGGCGGGCACCGGTTCCTGCTCGATTGCGGTATGCACCAGGGCAGTCGAGAAGACGAGGGGCGCAATCGGGACGCGTTCGGCTTCGACGTCAACACGATCGATGCGGTCGTGCTGTCGCATGCGCACATCGATCATTCCGGGCGATTGCCGCTACTGGTCCGACGGGGCTTCCGTGGACCGGTGTGGACCCACCCTGCGACCGAAGGGCTGATCGGGATCATGCTGGAGGACGCCGCCAACCTGGCGGCGATGGACGCAGAGCGTGCTCGCCGGTTTGGAGGTCCCCAGGCCACCCTGGGCCCGCTCTACGATGAGGGCGATGTCCGGCGCACGCTGCGACTCGTACGCGGGGTCGAGTACGGCACCCCACGCCAGCTGGCCCCCGGGGTGACGCTGACGCTGCACGATGCAGGCCATATCCTGGGCTCGGCGATCGTGGAAATCACGGAAGACACTGGCCAGGCTGCACCCCGCACTTTGGTGTTTTCCGGCGACCTTGGCATGAAGGACGCGCCGATCGTGCGCAGCCCGGAGCACCCGGGTCGGGCCGACCGGGTGATCCTGGAGTCGACCTACGGCGACCGCAACCATCGAAGCCGGGCCAACACCGAGCTCGAGTTTCTAGAAATCCTCGAGCAGGCTTGGGAAAGCGGTGGCAACGTCCTCATCCCGGCCTTCGCGGTCGGTCGCACGCAGGAGGTGCTCTACGCGTTCGCCCGGAACTTCGACCGCTGGAACCTGGGCCGCTGGAGGATCTACCTCGACAGCCCGATGGCGATCCGCGTGCTGGAGGTATACGAGAAGAACGTCGACCTGTTCGATCCCGAAGCAGCCAAGGCCTGGCGCGAGTGGCCGCATCCGTTCCGATTGCCGAACCTGCATCTGACCACCGACGTCGCGCAATCCCAGCACATCAACGGGATCCGCTCCGGGGCGATCATCATCGCCGGGTCCGGCATGTGCAATGGCGGTCGCATCCGCCATCACCTCAGGCACCACCTGGGCAGGCCGCAGTCCCACCTCGTCTTCGTGGGCTACCAGGCACGGGACACGCTCGGGCGGCGAATCGTGGACGGCGCCGACAGCGTGCGCATGTTCGGCGAGTCGTTCCCGGTGCGCCTGCAAGTGCACACCGTTGGCGGACTGTCGGCCCACGCCGACCAGTCGGGACTGGTCGAATGGTACGCACGCTTCCCCGGCCACCCTGCGGTCAGCCTGGTTCACGGCGAGCACTCCGCGCGCGAGGCCTTGGCCACCGTCTTGCGGACGCGCCACGGAGCGCCGGCGGAGCTGGCGCGCCTTGGGGAGTGGCAGGACGTGTAGCCGGTGGCTTCGGCGCAAGCCAATGTGCCGCCCGGGTGGCGCCGTGCTAGCCGCGTTGGCCGTCGATCCAGCGCCTGATCTTCGTCTCCAGCACGTCCAGCGGCACCGAGCCGTCCTTGAGCACCTCGCGGTGGAAGCCGCGCACGTCGAAATCCTCGCCCAGCTCGGCCTCGGCCAGGTCGCGAAGCTCGCGGATGCGCAGCTCGCCGATCTTGTAGGCCAGTGCCTGCCCCGGGATCGCCATGAAGCGCTCGGCCTCCGACACGGCCCGCGTGGGCTGCACCGGGGAATTGGCGTACATGTAGTCCAGCACGTCCTGGCGGCTCCAGCCCTTGGCATGCAGGCCGGTGTCGACCACCAGCCGGATCGAGCGCCAAAGTTCGTATTCCAGCGCGCCGAAGAGCATCAGCGGGTCCTGGTAGACGCCCAGCTCCTCGCCCAGCGACTCCGCATACAGCCCCCACCCCTCGATGAAGGCGGTCTCGCCGCCGAAGCGGCGGAAGGCGGGCAGGTCCTCGAGTTCGCGTTGCAGGCCGATCTGGAAGTGGTGTCCGGGCGTGGCCTCGTGCAGGTACAGCGACTCCAGCGAATAGCGCGGGCGTGCCGGAATGTCGTAGGTGTTGACGTAGAACACGCCCGGGCGGCTGCCATCCTGCGAGGGTGCCGAGTACGACGCCGCGGAAGCCGCCTGCGCCCGGAACGCCTCCACCGGCCGGATCTCGAAGTCCGCCTCCGGCTGCAGGTCGAAGAGCTTCGGCAGCAGCGGGTCGACCGTCTCGCGGAAGGCACGGTACTGCCTCAGCAGGTCCTCCTCGTCCTCGAAGCGGGCATCGGGCCGGGCGCGCACGCCGTCGAACAGGATGCCGATGTGGTCGTCCGGCGCCAGCGCCACGCCCAGGTCGTCGGCCAGCCCGCGCATGCGTGTATGGATGCGCTCGACCTCGTCCAGGCCGATGCGGTGGATCTGGGCGGGGGTCAGCTCGGTGGTCGTACTCTGGCGTACCCGGTAGTCGTACCAGGCCGGGCCATCGGGCAGGTCGGCCATGCCCACGCTATCGCGGCTGGCGGGAATGTACTCCTCGGCCACGAAGCGGCGCAGCCCGGCGTAGGCCGGCATCAGCCGGTCCTCGATCAGCACCCGGTAACGCGCCTCCAGCTCCTGGCGTTCACTGGTGGACACGTCGGCGTTGTCCTCCAGCGCCGCCACAGGACGCCAGAACAGCGTCTCTTCGGCGGTATCGGCAATCAATCCGTCGAGCTGCGGCACCACCCGCTCCATCAGCACCCGCGGCTGCACTACGCCCCGGCGCATGCCTTCGCGCATGTTCGCGATCATCTGGTCCACCACGACGGGGATCCGGTCGGCGCGCTGCAGCCAGGCCTCGTGGTCGGCCAGCGTGTTGAACGGCTGCGCGCTGCCGCCCGAACCCAGCGTCGCCCAGGTGCCGGCCAGGTTGGTGAACTGGTTGAGCGGCATCAGGTGGCCCGGGAAGGCGTATCCGGCCAGCTCGTTGCGCAGGTCGGTGGTGAATATCTCGTAGCTCAGCAGGTCCTGGCCCTCCAGCCCGTCGTTGCCGATCGCCTCGGCGCGCGCCAGCCAATGCCGCGCCAGGGCCTCGCTCTCGGCCACGAACTCCGGATCCAGCATGTTCACCAGCAGGTGGTTGTAGCGGTGCTCCCCGACGAAGGTGGCGCGCAGCGGGTTGCGTTCGAGTGCCTGCTCCCAGTAGCTCTCGTAGAGCGCCTGCAGCGCCTGCTCGCGCTCGCCGGCCGGTGCCTGGGCCTGGGTCGTCGCTTCGGATGCCGAAGGGGTGGGGGTGCAGGCCGAAAGGCCCAGCGCCAGCGCAACCGCCAGCGCCATGCGGGCCAGCGGCAGCCGGGTTCGGGGGGTGGATTGGACCATGCGTGGTGGACTCCTGGTTGTCGGATCAACCATGGAGTCTAACCAAGCAGGCGCCCCGGCTGCGCCGCGGGCTTCAGCGGCGCACGCCCTCCGGGTCGGGCGGCAGTGGTGGCTCCGGCGGGTCGAGCGCGGGTCCTGGCTCCGCGGGCGTGCCCGCAGCCGACGTGACCGGGTCGCCGCTGGGGCTCCCCGGGTCCGGCGCGTCCTTGGGCAGCCCGCCCTTGTCCTTGGGCGGCGTGAACGGAATTTCGTCCGGGCTCACCGCGCCTCCGGAGATGATGAAGGCCATCGCCTGGTCGACCGTCCATGGCGTGGGCGTGAGCTGCTCGACCGGCACGATCTCCAGGTAGCCCGAGGTCGGGTTCGGCGTGGTCGGCACGTACACGGCGGCCAGCTCGCGACCGGTACCTTCCTCGTGCAGTATCCGCGTCACGAGGCCCACCACCTTCATGTTCTCCTTCGGGAAGTCGATCAGCACCACGCGCTGCGTGCTCTCGGGCTTCTTCTGCAGCATGGTCAGCAGCTTCTTCGTGCCGCCGTAGATGGTCTGCACCAGCGGGATGCGCTCGAACAGGCTGTCGATGAGGGTGAGCAGTTGCCGGCCCACGACCCGGTTGGCCAGCCAGCCCAGCCCATACAGGAACGCCAGTGTCAGCAGCACCGCCAGCGTGAAGCGGATCCATTCCTGCTGCACGATGTGGCCGCCGGGAATCATCCATGCGAACACCGCCAGCATCGCATCCACGATCGGCTGGCCGAGCCGCGAAAGCTGGCGCAGCACGAACGAGAACACGATCCACGTCAGCCACACCGGGAACACGGTCAGCAGGCCGGTGAGGACGTATCGCTGCAGGTGCGGGATGCGCAGCGCACGTGCGCGACGGTAGAACTCCCGCCAGGGGTCGGATCCGCGACTGCTCATGGTCGAACCCTCACGTTGTCGCCGGGGCGCAGTTCGCGCACCAGCCGGAAACCCACTTCCTGGTGGCCACGTTCGGCCGGGAAGTCCCGAGTCTGCGACGGGCGCTCGCCCGGCGCATCCCGCCAGGACTGCCCACCCACCAGGTGGCGCGAGCAGTCACCCGCACAGTCGCGAAGCCATTCGGCCACGTTGCCGTTGAGGTCCCGCAGGCCCAGGGCGTTGGCTCCGAAGCGGGCCACGCCCAGCGTACCGCGGGTGTCGCCGCAGGCCAGCCGCGCATTGCCGCACTGCCCGGCAGGCATGCCGGCGGTCATGCGCCGCCAGTCCGCCGCGCTGGGCAGCTGCAGCCGCATGCCCGAGCGCGCGCCGAGCCACTGGGCGTAGCTTGCCGCGTCGTCATGGCTCACGCACACCACCGGGTGGTCGGAGGATTGCTCGAACGGCGGATCCCGCCAGGTCTTGCGCGCGAACACGCGCACCAGCGAGGCCGGCAGGTGGCAGTTCGACGAGCCGCGGGAGGTGCCGGTGGCGAAGGCACCGTACTCGCCCTGGGTGACCGGCCGCGGCATCGCCGCCAGCGCCGGCCGGCCCGGTGCACCGGGGGCCACGAACACCAGCGGCACGCCACCCTCCAGTGCCTGCCCCGGGCGCGGCAGGTCCGGCAGTGGATCCATCAGCGGCAGCAGCTCCGGGTGGCCGGGGTCGATCGTCGCCACCAGCTCGCTTGCCGCCACGCCATCGGCGTGGTCGAAATTCGCCGCCGCTGCCCGCAGGCGGGTGGCCAGGGCTTCGCGCACCGTGGCGCGGAACTCCCGCCAGGCCTCGCCGGTGGACAGGCCGGTCGAAGTGGCCAGCTCGCGCGCCCGGGCGAAGCCGGTCTGGGCCTGCCCGGGATTGCGCGCGGCGATGTTGGCGGCCACCCGGGTGGCCAGCGCAGCCAGCGTCCGCTCCAGGCCATCCACCACGGCCGGGTCGTCCGGTGCCTGTCGCCAGGCCTCGGTCCAGGTGTCGGCGGCGTTCGCGTCGCCGGGGGCCAGCAGGTCGCCGGCCGCCAACTGCTCCTCGCCACGATCGATCAGGGCTTGCACCTCGGTACCTCCCGATGCCCCCGCAATGTCGTCTTCCTCCGGGGCGCCGCTGCCCTCTCCGGATTGCACCAGTGCCAGTGTGTCCTCCTCGACCGGCACCGGCTCGCCCCGGGGCAGGAGGGTCCACACCGCCCACACCAGCAACAGCGCCCCGGCCAGGCCGCCGGTGAAATACAGCACCGGACGGGCCCGGTGCAGCTGCAGCCGCGACATGGCCCACAGCCGGGCCCAGCGCTCGGTGCTGGCACTCTCGCGGCGCAGCTCCAGCCGCTCGAGCGCACGCAACATCTGCGAGGCATTGCGGAAACGGTCCTGCGGCGCCTTGGCCATCGCCTTGTCGATGAAGCCCTGCCAGTGCCGCAGTGTCGTCGGCAGCCGCGGAATCGGGTCCTGCGCATGCATCAGCGCCAGCGCCAGCGGCTCGCTGGCGTCGTAGGGCAGCACGCCGACCAGCAGCTCGTAGGCCATGACCCCCAGGGAATACAGGTCCGCGCGCCCGTCCACCTCTTCACCGCGCGCCTGCTCCGGCGACATGTAGCCGCCGCTGCCCAGCGCCAGTCCCGCCGTGGTGATGCGCGCGCTCGTCCGCTTGCTCAGCGCGATGCCGAAGTCGGTCAGGCGCGGCCGGTTGCTGGCGTCGAAAAGCACGTTCTCCGACTTCACGTCGCGATGCACGATCCCGCGCGCATGCGCGTACTCCAGCGCCGACAGCAGCGCCCTGAGGATCTCGAAGATCGCTTCCTCGTCGCCCTGGTAGTCGCGCTGCGACAGCGCACCGCGCGCAAGATAGGGCATCACGTAATAGGGCTGGCCGTCCTCGGTGCGCCCGACCTCGTGGATGCCGACGATCCCCGGATGTTCCAGCCGGGCGATCGTGCGGGCCTCCTGTTCGAAGCGCTTCTTGGCCGATTCATCGGCCAGCGCCTCGTGCGACATCACCTTGATCGCCACCTCGCGGTCCAGCGCTCCTGCACCGCCAGCCAGACGGTGGCCATGCCGCCACTTCCCAGGCGCCGCTGCATCCGGTAACCCGGGATCTCCGGGGCACCTTCTGGTGGCTTCATCACCATCGTGGTGAGGTTGTCTTGGCTGCTCGGACTCATCGTTCCAGCGTCGTCGGACTTGGCCTGCGCATCCACGCAGCCCGCTGCCGGAGCATAAGCCAGCACGGCGACCCAGCATAGGCGGCGCGCTTCGGCATCCGTGAAAGGAGGTTCAGCCCACGCCTCGGGCCCGCGCAGCGCTCAGGCGGCGTCGGGTGCCTTGCGATCGCGCTTGCGGCGCACGTACACCTGCTTTCGCACCCGCGCCACCACGTCCCCGGCCTCGTCCACCACCTCGGTGTCGAACCAGTGCAGCACCGCCCGGCCGTCGGCGGCCTGCTCGCGCAGGCGGCCCACCAGCATGGGGTCGAGCTTGAATTCCGCGTGCACCCGCCCGCGCCCGGGCTTGACGAACTCGATGCTGCCCGCCTTGTCCCACACCAGGTGGGCGGCCCCCAGGTGGCGCATCAGCAACAGCATCCAGAACGGATCGACCATCGCGAACAGGCTGCCGCCGAAGTGCACGTTGACGTAGTTGCGGTTGTACCAGCGCAGCGTCAGTTCCACCCGGACGTGGCTGAAATCGTCGGAGATCTCCCGGACCCGGATGCCCGAGAACAGGAACGGCGGCCACAGGTTCATGACCCAGCGCAGCGGGCGGGCTTTCACGTCCTGGCGTCCGCTCAGAAAAGGATGCTGGACATGCGTCGACGGAACCGGCTGACCAGCGCCGGGTCCTCGATCACCGTGAACGCATCGATCAGCGCCTTGCGCGGCAGGCCTTCGCCATAGTCGCGGTCGGCCTGCAGCAGGGCGATGAGCTGCTCGAGGCCGGCTTCGCTCTCGCCGTCCACGATCAGGCGCAGGCCCAGCAGGTGGCGCGCCTCGTGGTCGGCCGGGTCGGCCGCGACACGAGCGTCGAGTGCCTGGCGCGGGGGCGCGCCCTCCAGCTTCCGGGCAAAGCCCAGGCGCGCCTGGGCTTTGCGCGCCCGGTCGTCGGTGGCCAGGTTGGCCGGCAGGCCATCCAGCAACGCACGGGCCTCTTCGGTGCTGCCACCGGCACGCAGCAGCGCCAGCGCCAGGTCCAGCTTGAGTTCGTCCTTGTCGGGTTCGGCCGCTACTTCCGCGCGCAGACGTTCCACCTCGGCGGCCGGGTCCACCGGCGCCTCGGGCTCGGCTGCGGTCGCGTCCGCGTCCAGCGCCTCGGCGCCGGCGATCTTCACCTCCGGCTCCACACCATGCTGCGCCAGGAAGGCCTTGAGCTGGCCCTCGGGCAGCGCCTGGGCGAAGCCGTCCACCAGCTGACCTTCCTTGACCAGCATCACCGTCGGCACGGAGCGGATCTGCAACGCGGCCGCCAGCTGCTGTTCGGCGTCCACGTCGACCAGCGCCAGCTCGAACGCGCCACCGTAGTCGCGCGCCAGCTTCTCCAGCACCGGCTTGAGCTGCTTGCAGGGCCCGCACCACTCCGCCCAGAACTCAAGCAGCACCGGCACCTTGAGCGAGCGCTGGATCACGTCGCGCTCGAAGGTGGCTGCGGTGGCGGTGAAGACGTGGCTGGGCTGGTTCATCTCAAGGGGCTGTCCAAGACGGGCGATCCTAACGAGTTGGGGTCGCCGGGCCGCGGCTTCAAGCGCCTTCGCCGGTTCCGCCATCCCCGTCGTGGCGCACCACGGCGCCGGACTTCATCACGAAGCGCACCTCGCGCACCGCCTGGATGTCCTCGACCGGATTACCCTCCACGGCAATGATGTCGGCGCGCCGGCCCACCTCGGCGGTGCCGATTTCCTCCGCCAGGCCCAGCACCTGCGCCGCATTGAGCGTGGCGGTCTGCAGCGCCTCGCCGGCGGGCATGCCGGCCTCCACCATGAACACGAACTCCTCGGCATTGTCGCCGTGCAGGCTCACGCCGGCGTCGGTGCCGAAGGCGATCTTGACCCCGGCGCGGTAGGCGCGCGCCAGCGTGTCCTGGATCAGGCCGCCGATCGTGGCTGCCTTGGGCCGCACGATCTCCGGGTAGTACCCATCGATGCGCGACTTCGCCTGCACGAAGCGGCCGGCGCTGATGGTCGGCACGTACCAGGTGCCGTGGCGCTTCATCAGCGCGAAGATCTCGTCGTCCATGTAGGTGCCGTGCTCGATCGACGCCACGCCGCCCTCGATCGCCCGGCGCATGCCTTCCTTGCCATGCGCGTGCGCGGCCACCGTGTAGCCGTAGTCGGCCGCGGTCTCCACCACCGCGCGGATCTCCTCGACGGTGAACTGCGGGCCGTCACCCGAGCGTGCGTAGCTCAGCACGCCGCCGGTGGCGGTGATCTTGATCGTGTCCGACCCGTCCTGGTAGCGCTGGCGCACCGCCTGGCGCGCCTCGTCCACCCCGTTGACCACCCCCTCGGCCGGTCCCGGCGTGCCGACCAGGCTGGAAAAGCGCCGGTTCAGGCCATTGGTCGGGTCGGCGTGGCCGCCGGTGGTGGCGATCGACTTGCCGGCCGCATACACATGCGGACCCACCGTGGTGCCGTCGTTGATCGAGTCGCGCAGCGCCAGCGCCGTCTCGCCACCCAGGTCGCGCACGCTGGTGAAGCCGGCCATCAGCGTGCGCTGGGCGTAGTTCACCGCGCGAAAGGCGAAGTGCTCGGGTTCCAGCCGGAAGCCCTCGGTGTAGCGTCCGGGACCGGATTCGGTGCCCAGGTGGACGTGCAGGTCGATCCAGCCCGGGCTGCAGCTCAGCCCGGACAGGTCCAGCGCGTCCATGCCCTGCGGCGCCTGCAGGCCACGGTTCACGGCGGTGATGCGGTCGCCATCCACCACCAGCGTGTGCGGCCCGACCATGCGGCCCTGGCGCGCGTCGAACAGGTCGCCGCACAGCAAGGCGGTCTGCGCCTGTGCCGCGTGGGGGGGCCACGAGGGCGATCAGGACGGGCAGGGCGGCGGTAAACGGGGTCGGGCGCATGGTGGACCTCCAGCAGGGACTTTGCGGAGTCTAGCCCGCCGCGCGGCACCACGCGGCCCTGCCAATGGTCACGCCGCGTTGCCGCTGCGACGCCGGTTGGGTAGTCTGGCGGCCTTATCCTGCCTGCGCTGCCATGACCTCCAACACCGCCACCACCCCGGCCCCGGAGGCCGGGGCCTACGATCCGCGTCCGATCGAAGCCGCCGCCCGCGAATTCTGGGACCGCACCCGCGCCTTCGAGGTCACCGAGGACGCCGGCCGCGACACCTTCTATTGCCTGTCCATGCTGCCGTACCCGTCGGGCGCGCTGCACATGGGGCACGTGCGCAACTACACCATCGGCGACGTCATCAGCCGCTTCCAGCGCATGCAGGGGCGCAACGTGCTGCAGCCGATGGGCTGGGACGCGTTCGGCCTGCCGGCCGAGAACGCCGCGATCAAGCACAAGACCGCGCCGGCGAAGTGGACCTACGCCAACATCGAGCACATGCGCGGCCAGCTCAAGGCGCTGGGCTACGCGATCGACTGGTCGCGCGAGTTCGCCACCTGCGGCCGGACTACTACCGCTGGGAACAGTTGATGTTCACCCGGCTGATGACCAAGGGCCTGGTCTACCGCAAGGACTCGGTGGTGAACTGGGATCCGGTCGACCAGACCGTGCTGGCCAACGAGCAGGTCGTCGATGGTCGCGGTTGGCGCTCCGGCGCCATCGTCGAGAAGCGCTCGATCCCGCAGTGGTTCCTGAAGATCACCGACTACGCGCAGGAACTGCTCGACGGCCTCGACACGCTCGAAGGCTGGCCCGACGCGGTCAAGACCATGCAGCGCAACTGGATCGGCCGCTCCGAGGGCCTGCAGGTCAGCTTCGAGGTCGAGGCGCTGGCCGAGCCGCTGAGCGTGTTCACCACGCGCCCGGACACGCTGATGGGGGCCACCTACCTGGCCGTGGCCGCCGAGCACCCGCTGGCGAAGTGGGCCGGGGCCGGCAAGCCGGCGGTGCACGAATTCATCGAGGAGTGCCGCCGCGGCGGCACCGCCGAGGCCGACATCGAGACCGGCGAGAAGAAGGGCATCGACACCGGCCTGTTCGCCATCCACCCGATCAGCGGCGACAAGCTGCCGGTGTGGGTCGCCAACTTCGTGCTGATGGGCTACGGCACCGGTGCGGTCATGGCCGTCCCGGGCCACGACGAGCGCGATTTCGAGTTCGCCACCCGCTACGGCCTGCCGATCCGGCAGGTGGTGCAGGCCGGCGATGAAACCTACGACCCGGCCACCTGGCAGGACTGGTACGCCGACAAGACCCGCGATGACCTCAAGCTGGTGAACTCGGGTGAGTTCGACGGACTGGGTTTCCGCGAGGCCTTCGACGCGATCGCCGACGCGCTGGGCAAGCGTGCGCAGCGCCGGGTCAACTTCCGCCTGCGCGACTGGGGCGTCAGCCGCCAGCGCTACTGGGGCTGCCCGATCCCGGTCGTCTACTGCGAGCACTGCGGCGCGCTGCCGGTTCCGGAAGACCAGCTGCCGGTGGTGCTGCCCGAGGACGTCGAGTTCATGGGCACCGGTTCGCCGATCAAGGCCGACCCGGAATGGCGCAAGACCACCTGCCCCAAGTGCGGCGGCCCCGCCGAGCGCGAGACAGACACCTTCGACACCTTCATGGAGTCGAGCTGGTACTACGCGCGCTACACCTCGCCCGGTGCCGACGGCCTGGTGGATTCGCGCGCCAACCACTGGCTGCCGGTCGACCAGTACATCGGTGGGATCGAGCACGCCATCATGCACCTGCTGTACTTCCGCTTCTTCCACAAGCTCATGCGCGACGAGGGCCTGGTGGACAGCGACGAGCCGGCCAAGCGCTGCTGTGCCAGGGCATGGTGATCGCCGAGACCTACTACCGCGACAACGCCGACGGCTCCAAGGAATGGTTCAACCCGGCCGACGTCGAGGTCGAGCGCGACGAGCGTGGCCGCGTGAGCGGCGCGAAGCTGGCCGCCGATGGCCAGCCGGTGCACGTGGGCGGCATCGAGAAGATGTCGAAGTCCAAGAACAACGGCGTCGATCCGCAGTCGATGGTCGACCGCTACGGCGCCGACACCGTGCGCCTGTTCTCGATGTTCGCCGCCCCGCCCGAGCAGAGCCTGGAGTGGAACGAGGCCGGCGTCGAGGGCATGGCGCGCTTACTCAAGCGGCTGTGGAACCTGGTCGACAAGCACGTGGCCGCCGGCACCGCGGCCGGGCAGGGCACGCCACGGGCGTCCACGCCCGAGGCCCGTGCGATCCGCCGCCAGCTGCACGAGACCATCCGCAAGGTCGGCGACGACTACGCACGCCGCTACAGCTTCAACACCGCCATCGCCGCGGTGATGGAGCTGCTCAACGCGCTGGCGAAGTTCGAGCCCGCCGACGCCGACGGCCAGGCCGTGCGGCAGGAGGCGCTGGAAGCGGTGGTGAAGCTGCTCAACCCGATCACCCCGCATGCAAGCCACGCGCTGTGGCAGCGCCTCGGCCACCCGGAGGCGCTGATCGAGGACCTGCCCTGGCCGCAGGTCGACGAGGCCGCGCTGGCGCGCGATTCGCTCACGCTGGCCGTGCAGGTGAACGGCAAGTTGCGTGCGACCATCGACGTGGCGCCCGACGCCGGCAAGGAAGCGGTCGAGGCCCAGGCCATGGCGGATGCAAACGTGCAGAAATTCATCGAGGGCAAGACCGTGCGCAAGGTGATCGTGGTTCCCGGCAAGATCGTCAACATCGTGGTGGCCTGATGGGCATGTCGCGGCTACTCCTCCTCGCCCTGGCGCTGTGCCTTCTGGTGGCCTGCGGTTTCCAGCCGCGTGGCGCGCTGCAGGTGCCGCCCGATGTGGGACCGCTGCGCGTCGATTCGCGCGACCCCTACAACCCGGTGGCCGCCGGCCTGAGCCGGGCGCTGCAGCGCGCGACGTGCTGGCCGCACCGGGCACGACCAGGCCACCGGCACCCTGCGCCTGGTCGATGAGCGCTGGGTCGACGGCCCCTTGCTGGTCGACGACACCGCGCGCGTGCGCGAGTGGGCCACGCGCTACGTCGTCACCTTCGAGCTCAATGCGGCCGATGGCGAGGTCGTGATGCCCCTGCAGGCGGTCGAGCTTTCGCGCGAGTACGCCTACGACGCCACCGCGGCCTTCGGCACCAGCGAGGAACAGGACGTCATCCGCGAGGAACTGCAACGCGACATGGTGGCCGCCATCCTGCGCCGGGTGGACGCAGCGCTGGGCAGCCGCTGATTCCATGGGCGGGCCCTCGCACCAGGAACGCCAGCCGCTCAAGCCGGTCCACCTGGTGGCAGGCAACGAGATCCTGCGGGTCCAGGAACTTGCCGATGCAATCCGTGCCCGCGCTCGGGCCGAGGGGTTCCTCGAGCGCGAGGTCTTCGACATCGACGAGCGCTTCGACTGGGACCAGATCGAGGGCAACCTCAGCGCGCTGAGCCTGTTCTCCACCCGCCGCATCTTCGAGCTGCGCCTGCCGACGGCCAAGCCGGGCAAGGCCGGCGCCGATTTCATCGTCAAGTACTGCGACAACCCGCCACCGGACACGCTGCTGCTGATCATCGGCGGTGAATGGAGCAACAAGCACGGCGGCAAGTGGAGCCAGGCCGTGGCCCGGGTCGGGCATGCCGCCACGCTCACGCCGCTGCGTGGCGACGAACTGCCGAATTGGCTGCGTGCGCGGATGCAGCGCGCCGGGTTGCAGGCCGATGCCGCCGCGGTGTCGGTGCTGGTCGAGCGGGTGGAAGGCAACCTGCTGGCGGCCGCGCAGGAGATCGACAAGTTGGCGCTGCTGCATCCCGGCGCACGCCTGGATGCCGAGTCGATGGCCGCCGCCGTCGCCGATTCGGCCCGCTACAACGTCTTCGGCCTGATGGAGGCCACGCTGGCCGGCGATGCACGCCGCGCCGTGCGGGTGCTCGCCTCGCTGCGCGCCGAGGGCGAGCAGGTTCCCGGCCTCATGGGCTGGGTCGTCACCGAGCTGCGGCGCCTGGCGATGCTGGCCGGCGTGCAGGCTGCCGGGGGCAACATGGCCCAGGCGTTCCGCGCGGCCAACGTGTGGGATTCGCGCAAGGCGGACTACCTCAAGCTGCTGCGCCGCCACCCGCCCGCCGTGTGGGAGCGCTTCGCGATCGAATGCGGCCGCATCGACCGCATGTCCAAGGGGCGCGAGGACGGCGACGCGTGGCTGGCGCTCGAGCGCCTGCTGGTGGCCGTCTCGCAGTCGCGCGCCGCGGGGCTGGTCGGCGCCTGATGGGCGCGCTGCGCATCGTTTTCGGCGGCACCTTCGATCCGGTCCACAACGGCCACCTGGCTGTCGCGCGCGAAGCGGTCCGACACTTCCACGCCGACGTCCACCTGCTGCCTGCCGCCGATCCACCGCACCGCCCGCCACCCCGGGTCGATGCCGCCCAGCGCGTGGCGATGCTCGAGCTGGCCCTGCGCGGCGAGCCGCGGCTGCACCTGGACACACGCGAACTCCGACGTGCCGGCCCGTCCTACAGTGTCGACTCCCTGCTTGAACTGCGCCGGGAACTCGGTCCGAACGCGCCGCTGGCCTGGCTGGTCGGCGAGGACGCGTTCGCCGGCCTGTCGCGGTGGCACCGATGGCGCGAGCTGCTCGGCCTGGCCCATTGGATCATCGCCCAGCGCCCGGACACGAAGGGGCAGGTGAGGGAACACGTCGCGGACATCGAGGCCACCTGGCCCGCCGAGCTTCGCGCACACGCCGGTGGCCACTGGGTCGAGGATCCCGGCCAGCTGCACCAAACCCCGTCCGGGCACCTGGCCCGCCTGCAGCTGCCACCGCGTCCGGAGTCCGCCACGGGCGTGCGCGAGCGCATCGCAGGGGGAGGGGACTGGCAGCAGTGGGTTCCCTCGGCGGTGGCGGCCCATATCCGCCGCCATGGCCTCTACGGCGTTGCCGCGGACCGGCAATAGACCCGTGCCGACGGCCATCGCGACGCCCCGCGCCTGCGGGGGATATAATTACCCCTTCCCCTGTATATGCCCCCTCGAGGTGGTTAGCACTTGAGCACCGAAGCCAAGGTCATCAAGACCAAGATTCCCGATCCAGCCCCGTCCCCCGAAGTCCTCCTGGGCCTTGTCCACGAAGCCCTGGCCGAGATCAAGGCCAAGGACACCTCCGAGATCGACGTCCGCGGCAAGACCAGCGTCTGCGACTACATGCTGATCGCCTCGGGCACCTCCAGCCGTCACGTCAAGTCGATCGCCGATGAAGTGATCCGCTTCGTCAAGAAGGCCGGCATGCAGCCGCTCGGCGTCGAGGGCGAGCGCGAAGCAGAGTGGGTGCTGGTCGACCTCGGCGACGTGCTGGTGCACATCATGCTGCCGCGGGTGCGCGAGTTCTATGCGATCGAGCGCCTGTGGACGGTCGGCGACCAGCCGCCCGGCGAAGGCGACGACGAGCTTGCATCCGAAGACGACGACGTCGACGGCGCACGCCGCGCCTGAAGCGAAGGCGATGCGCCCGGACACCTCATCCGGGCCATCGGCGCGCGTGTCGCGATGAAGGCCCGCCTGATCGCCGTCGGCGAGCGCGCTCCCGACTGGGTCGCCACCGGTTACGCCGAATACGCCAAGCGCCTCTCGCACTGGCTGCCGCTGGAACTGCACGAGGTCACGCCGGGTCGTCGCGGCAAGGGCCTGGATCCGGCGCGCGCGATGGCCGACGAGGGTGCGAGGGTGCTTGCCGCCCTGCCCAAGGGCGCCCTCGTCGTTGCGATGGATGGGCGCGGCAAGGCCTACAGCTCCGAAGCCCTGGCCGAACGCCTGGAGGCCTGGCGCCACCAGGGTCGCGACCTGGCCTTCCTGATCGGTGGCCCCGAGGGCCATGCGCCGGAGATCGAACAGGCCGCCGACGAGCGCTGGTCGCTCGGCCCGCTCACCCTGCCGCACATGCTGGTGCGCCTGCTCGTCGCCGAGCAGCTCTACCGCGCCGCCAGCCTGCTCGCCAACCACCCCTACCACCGCGCCTAGGCGCCGTGGGGTGATTCAATCCGGCAGTTCGCCGGGTCTGAGCAGCCGTGCCGGCACGCCGTTCTCGCAGGCGCCGGCGGCGCACAGCAGCCCGCGCAGCGCCGGCGTTGCCTGCACCATGATGTGGAACAGCACGTGCTGCTCCAGCACGCCGCGTGCCGCGCTGGCACCGGGCCCGCGGGCGTACAGCGGCACGTCCTCGCCGCCGTGGGTCTCGCTGCCCAGCGGCACCATCGCTTCCTGCAGGTAGTCCGGGTCGGTCGTGTCCACCCCGCTCAGGTCCGGTCGGCCGCCACGGCTGGCCTCGAAGTTGCTGCCGGCGTGCAGGAAGCGCTTGGGGCCCTCGGGCTGCGAGGCGCTGGCACCCGCGTAACCCGGGCCATTGGCATAGCTCAGCGTGGTGTAGGGCTGCAGCGTGCCATCGAGCGCCAGGCGCGTGGCGCCCGAACGCGACCCGACTTCCACCTTCCCCAGTATCGGGTTGCCACGGCGGGGGTAGCCGGCGAAGCTCAGCACATGGCTGTGGTCGGCGGTCACCAGGATCAGCGTCTCCCGGGCGTCGGTCATCGCATCGGCCACCGCCACCGCGTCGGAAAACGCCACCGTATCGCTCAGCGCACGGAACGCATTGCCGAAATGATGCGCGTGGTCGATGCGCCCGCCTTCGACCATCAGCACATAGCCGCCCGGTGCGTGTTGCAGCCGGGTGATGGCGGCCGCGGTCATTTCCGCCAGGCTCGGCTCTCCGGCGCGGTCGCGCGGTCGATCGTGCTCGAACTTCATGTGGTCGGGGTCGAACAGGGCCAGGATGGGCCCCGGCGCGGAAAGGTCGAGTGCCTCGAATTGCTCCTGGTTCCACGCCCAGCGGCCGGCCGGATGCCGGTCCCGCCACTCCTCGACCAGGTCGCGCCCGTCGCGGCGCAGGCCGCGGCGCTGCGGGTACTCCGGGTCGGACTGCCCCGCGGGAAGGAACATCAGCCGCCCACCGCCCATCACCACGTCCAGCCGCGAGCCCACGTCGGACTCCACCAGCTGGCGGGCAAGGTCGGAACAGCCCTGCGCGCGGGCGGTTGGCGAAAGCTGCGCGTCGGATTCCCAGCCGCGCTCCGGGCCGTGCGCGAAGACCGCCGCCGGGGTGGCGTGCGTGATGCGCGTATTGGTGACGATGCCGGTGCCCATGCCGGCGCGCTGCGCCAGCGCCATCAGGCTGGGCACTTCGGTGCCGTGTGAATCGGCGCACGCGGCGCGCGGTGCCTCCGAGTCCACGCCGATCACACCGGCCCGCGTCTTCACACCGCTCATCATCGCGGTCATCGTGCCGGCGGAGTCCGGGGTCTGCTGGTCGGTGTTGTAGGTCTTCACCAGCGCGGTGTGGTCGAACGCCTCGAACGCCAGCAGGTGTTCCTCGCCCGGTTGCCCCTGCTGCTGTCCGGCGAAGATGCGCGCCGCCGACACCGTGGCCACCCCCCATGCCGTCACCGATGAAGAGGATGGCGGTTGCGCGCCGCGTGGGTGTCGGCCCCGCGCTGCTGCGCGCCGCCGCGCCGCTGAGGAACCACCACTCCGGGGTCTCCCCCGCGCGCCCGTCGGCGGGCGGCACCTGCAGCGGTGCGGAAGGCGTCGCAGGGGCCGAAGGGGCGCTGGCGCATCCGCCGGCGCACAGCACCAGCAACATCAAGGCGTAGGACTTCATGGGTTCGCGGTTTGCTGGACAACGGGCGATTATGGCCCCTGCACGATGTCAGGTCAGTGACGCAGCCGGCACCGACTGGCGTTGCCTTGCCACGCATTGGCGGCGATAGTCTGCGCTGCCATCTTGCAGGATCGATCGTGCCCGACCTCGACGCCGCAACGCCTGCACCCCTTGATGCCGCGGCACGCGATGCCCTCGCGCGGGCGTTCCTGCCCAGCCGCTGGGACTACCACTACGCGCGCTCGAAACTGTCCTCCGACCCGCTTTACGACGGGGTGGCCGGCGCGCTGGCGGGCTCGCGGGGACCGCTGCTGGACCTGGGTTGCGGCCTGGGCCTGCTGGCGCACCACCTGTCCGCGGTCGGTCTTGATCTGGCCTACTCCGGTGTCGACAACGATGCCGGCAAGATCGCCCGTGCCACGACGGCCGCAGGCAATGCCGGGCTCCGCCAGGCGCACTTCGACTGCATCGATCTTTCGCGCGGCCTGCCCGCGCACAGCGGCAGCGTCACCATCCTGGACGTGTTGCAGTTCCTGCCACCCGAAGCCCAGCAGCCGCTGCTGCGTGAGGCCGCGCGGCGCGTGGCCCCGGGCGGCCGGCTGGTCATCCGCACCGGGCTGGCCGGCACCTGCTGGCGCGCGCGGGTCACTCGGGGCGTGGACGTGCTTTCGCGCGCCATCGGCTGGATGAACGCCGGGCCGCGTCGCTACCCCGAGCGCGCGCAGCTTGAGTCGTTGCTGGCACGCGAAGGACTGTCCACCCGCTTCCAGCCCCTGTGGGGGCGCACCCCGTTCAACAACTGGCTGGTGGTGGCGTCGCGCTGAGCGTCGGCAGCACGCAGCGGTAGCCTCGTTCCGACAGCGCGTCCAGCACGCGCGTGATGATCTCCACACTGCGGCCGTGCGCCGCCCCCTCGTGCAGCAGGATGATCGCGCCGGGCCGCAGGTCGCGCAGGATCCGCCGCACCACCACCTCGGGGTCGGCCGTCGTCGCATCGAAGCCGCGTGCACTCCAGCCCACGCGCACCAGCCCGTGGCGCGCCAGCACCGGCGCCACGAACGGGTTGGCCATGCCGACCACCGCCCGGAACAGCCGGGGCGCCGGACCCAGGGCGGACAGCGTCAGCTGGGCCTGCCCGATCTCCCCGGCGATCGCCGACGGGGGCAGCGCCCAGAACCACGGGGCCGGGTGGGACTGGCTGTGGTTGCCCAGCTGGTGGCCGCGCGCATACAGCGCCGCGACCGCATCCGGGCGGCGGCCTGCGCGTTCGCCCACCACGAACCAGGTGGCCTTCGCCTGGTGCCGGTCCAGCACGTCCAGCAGCGCGGCGGTGTCCGGCGAGGGGCCGTCGTCGATCGTCAGCCACACTTCCCGCGCCTGGGTGTCCAGGCCTGTCGCCACCGCCCCCAGCAGGGGTGACGCCGGTCGCAGCGTGCCCCACAGCAGCGCCAGGTGCGATGCCGCCACCAGCGCCAGCGCGGGCGTCCAGTGTCCGGCCACGGCCATCGCGGCACCCGCCAGGTGTACCAGCACCAGCATGGCCCAGGTCAGCGGTCGCCACGAACGACGGATGCGCAGCCCTGGGCCGGTCATCGACTCACCCCGCCAGGTCGCGCCATAGCGCGGGGAAGGTCGTGCGCATGCGGTCGATGAAGTCGAACACGCTGCGGAAGCGGTGCCTTTCCCCGGGAAAACGGAACCATCGCCACACGTACTCCCCGGCCATGAATCCCACCACCAGCGTGAAGCTCAGGAAGTTCGCCACCAGCGACCACACCGTTCGCGGAACGCTCACCGGCGGAACATAGCCGGCCAGCTCCAGCACGCCGTCGGGCGTGGCCAGAAGGGCCAACGTCGCATTGGTCGTGGCGATGGCAGCCAACAGCAGCGCCCACATCAGCGTCAGCGTCCGGGTATAGGCCGCGATGTCGGCGGGCAGGGCCGGCGGGCGATCGTGGAGGTGCCAGACCAGCCGGCTGATCAGCGGTTGCCTGCCGGGCATCAGCGTGCGGCCGAAGAACCATGCCAGCGCCAAATACAGCACCACCGGCGGCAGGAACAGCAGCATGCCGGCCTCGGCCACCTCGCCGGCACGGCCCAGCAGCGCCAGCGTGAGCAGGGTCGCGGCGCACACCAGCCATGCCCACGCCCGTCCGGCCAGCAGCGGCGCCGACAGCACCAGCAACACCAGCACCGACAGTGCCGCGCAGATCAGCGCCACGCTGCCAAGGTGGACGCCCAGATGGGTCAGGATGGGGTAGGCGAGGGCCAGCGCGGTGACGGCCAGCGCGCGGCCCCGCGGCGGGGTGTCGGTCATGGCGGGCAGTTTATCCCGCCGGCGTCGACCCGAGAGGGTCGTCGTTTCAA
The DNA here is from genome assembly GCF_008017755.1 of Alkalisalibacterium limincola. Lineage (GTDB taxonomy): Bacteria > Pseudomonadota > Gammaproteobacteria > Xanthomonadales > Xanthomonadaceae > Alkalisalibacterium > Alkalisalibacterium limincola. Next base: position 5,500 of record NZ_VRTS01000009.1, on the reverse strand, counting down.
AAGACGACCGATGCCAGTTCCCGAGCTGCGTCGTTCGCACCGAGTTGGCCCGAATTTCCGACAACGATGATCAGCACGTCCTCGTCGACGTACATGCGGAAATCCGCCTCGAAGATGCGGTTGAGGCTGCCATCGTGCCCCACCATCCGCGTGCCCCTGCGTGTCGTGGAGATCTCCCACCCGTATCCGTAGGCCGAGGCGATCTGCCCGTCCGCCGGAACGAACGGAGTGGACAGCTTTGCCACCTGAAGCGGGGAAAGCACCACCCCTCCGGTCAATGCCGCATGCCATCCATGCAGATCGTCGATCGTCGAAAGCAGGGCGCCCGAGGCGCGGTTGCACCACAGCGGTCCATGGGCTCCCCAGAACAGCTCGTGGAAGGTTCCCCAGCGGGTCCCGTCCTCGCGATACCCCACGGTCATGGGCTCGCCGTCGGGCCATGTCCGTGTCGAGTATCCAGTGGCGTACATGCCCGATGGGTGGAACAGGACGTCCTTGAGGTAGGTCTCGAAGTCCATGCCCGAGGCGATCTCGATGACCGCCCCCAGCAGTTCGTAGCCTGCGTTCGAGTAGCCGTGTCCCTCGCCTGGCGCGAACAGCAGGTCTGCCCGCATCGCCCGGGAAACGAATTCATCGCGGTCGACGTGCCCGGCCTCCCGACGCGAGCAGGGCACCACCGTCGTCGGGATGCCTGCCGTATGCGTAAGCAGTTGTTGGATGGTGATGCCGGCGTGCGAATCGGGCAGGTCGGGAAAGAACCTGGCGATCGGATCTGACACCGAGAGCTCCCCGTCCTGTTCAAGCCTGAGGATGGCCGCGGCGGTGAACTGCTTCGCGACCGACGCGATCGGAACGACGCTGGTGGGCGTCATCGGGATTCGCCTCTCCCGGTCCGCGAGCCCATAGCCCTTGCGCAACACGGTCTCCTCGCCGACGGCGACCAGCACCGCGCCGGAGAATCCACGCGAAACCAGCGAATCCAGGCGTGCTTCCAGGACGCGCTCCAGTTCCAGCGGGGACTGCGTTGCATGGGACGGCGGGAACGGGTCGGCAAGGTGCGCGCACGAACTCGCCAGAAGGGCGATCGCGATTGCCGACGCAGCCGAGCGCGTTGTGCTCGTGACACGTGCCATGTTGCAGTCGTCCACTACGGCAGGGTGAATTTCCGGGTGGCGCGCAACGGCCAGAGGGTGGTGAAGCGTGCGCCACCCACCAGGCGAAAGGCGGCCGAAACCCCATTCACGACGCCCAGTTCCTCCAGCACGCCCTTGGCACGTCGAAAGGATTGCCGCGGATCGGCCGTCAGCACGAACAGGTTGATCTCCTTGGCGCTGACGTCGTAACCATCCACCACGGCGCCGCCACCCAGCACCGACTTCAGGTCGTCCTCAATGGTTGCAAGGAAGGCCTCGCTGTCCAGCGACTTTCTCCAGAACTTGATGACGAGTTGATAGTCCATCGAATCGGCCAGGCATGAAGTGGGATGCTACAACGGCCTCGCAACGGCGATGTGGCCAACGCGACTGCCCAGGCGGCCCAGGGGGGTGAACTCCTCCAGCTCGAATCCTGCAGACAGGAGCTGCGCCTTGAACTCGGCTTCGTAGGTGACCCGGCCGAAATCGATACTCGTGACCCACTTCAACATGGGCTTGAGGATCTCCATCAAAGGCGCCGATTCCATCTGGACGGTCAAGGTGCAATAGATGCGCCCGTCCGGGCCCAGCAGCGAGCGGCAGTGACGCAGCGCCTCCACGGGATCGGGCAGGAGCATGAAGCTCCCCGAGAAGCACACCGCGTCATACGGACCGCCACGATGATCGTAGATGGATTCCAGGCGCGCTTCGGCGCGATCCTCCAGCGGGGAGCCACGAAGCCTTTCCCGGGCCCTTGCTACGTAGTCGACATCGATGTCGATGCCGGTGATGTGGAAGCGTTTCCGCCTCGCCAGATCGGCATTCGCCACCAGCGCGCCGGCCGTTCCGATGCCCACGTCCAGCAGCTTGGCACCTTCGGGAATCCGGCCCAGCATCTCCGCATACCACCGGGATGTGAGCCTGAGGATTAGCGTGTCGTAAATGAAGCTCCGGATCATCGGCTCACGCTGAACGCAGTCCTGTGCTGTCCTGTCCCGTCACGGGCCAGCTTCCACGAAGAAGCCACGGGCGCTGGTTGTGCTCGAAACCAAGTTTTGCATAGTACTCGTTGGCATTGGGTGCGGCCAACAACGCGGCGGACAAGAACTCAGGCCTCATCGGGCCCCCAGACAGCGAGCTCATTTCCGCCCGGCTCCGTGAAGTGAAACCTGCGCCCACCTGGGAATGAAAAGATTGGCTTGACGATGCGTCCGCCAGCCTCCTGGACCTTTTCGAGCGTGCCTTCGAGGTCATCACTGTAGAACACGAGAAGCGAACCGCCGTTGTCGGTACGCGAGGCCAACCCTGACTTGAAGAAGCCACCGTCAAGGCCCTCGTTGGAGAAAGCCGCGTACTCGGGGCCATAGTCCACGAACGACCATCCGAACGCTCGGTGGAAGAAGGCCTTCGTCGCCGCCAAGTCCTGCGAGGGGAATTCAACGTAATTGATCTTTTCGTGTTGCGGCATCTCAATCTCCTGAGGACTGACACCCAAGTCCAGCGGATACGCCAGCGCCAATTGGCGAATCCGCTGAAACGCGAAGGTAGGGGTCAGCGTGGTCTGTACATGTACTGCCTAACGCTTGTCGTTGTTCCCAGTGGAAGAGCGAGTCGCCACACTGCGCCGCTCCACAGTCTCTATCGCTGTCTGATTCTCAACCTGACGCACTAGCGGAGAATCCCGACTACGCACTGGCCAAACGCAGCTGTCTCCTCGGAGCGATCGACTTCAGTGCCATCGGACACGGACATCTCACCGGACAGGGCCGGGGCTGACCCCGTAGCGTCAATACTGCCGATGATTTCGAACGAGTAGACCTTTCCCGCCGGCAGCAGCGCGGCGCATTGCTCGAGTGTGCGGGGGCTTTCCTGAGAAGCGATGGCCGTTGCCACGGTTGCTGCCACGATGCCGGCAGCAGCGATTGCAGTTGCTACCAAGATGCGCATAGAGCCTCCAAAACAAGAAGTTGCGGTTGAGGTAGGTTGCGGCCTAACACCTGAGTTAAGCCGTGCCGCGAAGCGGCATCGGCTTGAATGAATTGTCAAGGCGGTCCCGACACATCAATGCGATCGCCGGCTGTGGTTGGAGACGAGATGACCAGAAATACTACATCTGCGTCCGAGTAGTTGACGAACCGATGGGGCGTGTTGGGCGGCACGTGGAGCCCTTGATTTGGGCCGAACGTAACCTTTTTGTCTCCGAACTCCATAGTGGCTGTACCAGACAGCACATAGAAGAACTGGCGCGCCCGTACATGAAAGTGCGGAGCTTCTCCGACCGACGGAGGAACCCGCTCTTGGATGACGCTAAGCGCCGGGTCTTTGAGCAAATGCCAGCCATCGCACACACCACCCCACGTGTAGTGCTCCGCTGTGGAAATGTCTGACACGTCTTGAGCCATAAACCGGTTTAACACCCAAGTTAAGCGAATCCCCCGCCGCTAGGCGATGTTTTCCGCTGGAATGCGCAGTTAGGCGTGGCAACAAAAAGGTGCATGGGAATCGCCGTTAGGCTGCACTGCGATTGAAGTGGCCACAAGCATGAAGAATCTCGTGATGCCGCTCAGCGGTTATGCCTTGTCGTTGGTCTTGGGCCAGTTGGTGTTGGTCGGCCGCAGCAAAGTGGAAGCTTGGACGCTGGCCAGTCGCACCGAACCTTGCGAGCACGCTGAGGCCTAAGGTGCCCCCGTATCCCGCGATATTGTTCGCCAACTTTGCAGCAAAGCTGGGCTCCGTCGATAGGTCTTCGAAGAATCCCCGGACGTACCTGTCGTGATCCTCCTGAGAAACCTCGACCCAGACCCCCCAGCAGAATTCGCCTTCCGAGTCTGTGAATGGAAGGGGAGTAACTCCGCGTAGAAAGAAGCGGGACTCGTCAAGCGCGCATAGGTCCGAATTACTCCTGCACCGCAAGTAGCGTTCCAGATAGCTAAGGTCGTAAACCTCATCGGGAAGGCCATACGAGTAGTCGAGCGGAAGCCCGCTGTGTTCTTGTCCGCACGTTGCGCATACGAAAGAGTCTGTCATTGGTCTATTGGCCCAACACCTGAATTGAGCCGCGCCGCGAGGCGGCGTCGGCTTGGACGAAATTGTTAGGTGCCAAACGGCATGGCGCGACGCTGCTCCATGCGACACCTAAAACTCAAGTTCAGCGGAACCGCGCAGCGGCTTCCGCTGAAACGCGAAGTTAGACGCCGTCGGGACCACGAAGAGCTCGCTCTTCGGGTTCGACGGCGGGCTCCGTATCGAACTCGATCGTCTTCACTGATCGCTCCACACAGAGGACGAAATCGTCTAGCGGAAAGAACACATTGCGGCGGGAGTAGAAAAAGCTCGGCCAATCAGTACCCGGTCTTGAAGGCTGGTGACGGACGTCATCTGAACTGCAGCGAAGTCTTTCTGCCTCGTCGGATCCGAGGGCGAGAAACAACCTGGTTGGGCCCTCAAAACACTCCTCCGTCATGAAAAGGGGCACCACAATCCAGTAATTGGTGTGAGAGCTGTGCGTATGTTCGCAACTTCTGGCGTTTGTGGCCTGAGACGAGGCGGCGACTAGAACTCGCTGGCCAATCAACAACGGCTCGAAAGAACAAAGGGAAAAATCTCCTGTTGGGCCGTCCTGGGAAAGTGTCAATTCGGTCGCAAGATCGTAGAGGAACCGGCCGTCTTGCAGCGTCTCTCCGCTCCTGATCGTGGCCACGGCAGCGAAGCTTGAGTCTGCGAATGACTGCGTGTAGTTGGAACTGTTGACCGCCCTCGCAAAAAGTGACGTTGGAAGCCACGCGCTGATGACTAGCAGAAGTATGGTGAAAAGCGTCCTGACACTCATGGGGCTCATGGCTAACACCCAAGTTGAGCGGAACCGCGTAGCGGTTTCCGCCGATACGCGCACTTGGGTAGATCGGCAGCGCCTCTATCCATGGCAGGAGGCCATTGCACGAACGGAGTAGCCCCCCTCGGCGGGGGCGTGTGCAACAACCATAATGATTTCTTCCACATGATCTAGCTCATATGAACCGGAGCACAGGGGTTGGACATGCTGCTCCAACTCTCTTCGAACTCTCTTCAAGCTCTGTCCGCTGCGCCCTACGTGCATCACGCGGAACAGCTGAGGGGACAATTGTTCACTGGAAAAACCGGGAGTCGTCAGGTCGAAGGGTGCGGGGGACAGCATGGGTGCGGTGTGGCAACCCGAAAGCAGAAGCATCAAAACAAAGATTGCCGTCTGAAGCCTCATCTGAGTGCCTAACACCCAGGTACAGATGAATCGCGCAGCGGTTGGGACTTCCTACGCAAAAGTGGACACTCTCGGGTTAGGCGCATTGCTCGTACTCGGCCGGAGATTGGTATCCCAGGGCGGAGTGTAG
>NZ_VRTS01000008.1 GCF_008017755.1 Alkalisalibacterium limincola | reverse complement strand
CTCAAGCTTTCGGTCACTAGCTTACTAATAACTTTGCTGCTTTTGGTTCGGACGTCTGCAAGATGGACTCTCGTCCTCCTGCAGGCGCCCGCACAAATTACCTGCGCACACTGTCAAAGATCTTGGCGGAAGCGGGCTTGGCCCTGCGTTCCAGCCCAGGAGCGTTTCGCTCAAGGGAGCCGCACATCTTACAGCAGAATCGAGGTCCGTCAACACCCTGCAACGAACTTTTTTCCTGCCGCCCCCACCACCGGAATCTCGCGATCCACCGTGGCGGGCCGCGCATTCTGCACATCCGTGACACCTTTGTGAACCCCCTCGCGCAAACTTTTTCCACCTCGCGTGGGGTGGGGGTTCAGCATCAAAGGGTTGCGCGACGTTCGCGCGTCGCGCCGGGGCACCGGCACGTGGTTCGCACGGGTTGGCGCGTCAGTCCCTGTGCCTGGCGCTGCCTGGGTCTTCGGGCCTGGGACCGCTCAGGACATGCAGCGTCAGCACGGCGAGCACCGTCACGCCGATGGCGAGGACGAGGTGCCCGAGACCGACCGCAATGCCGATGGACACGGTGAACAGGAGCGACGCCGCCGTGGTCAGGCCCAGCACCGCGTCACGGCGCGCGTGCTGGATGATCGTGCCGGCACCGATGAAGGCGATCGCGGTGATCATCGCCTCGATGACGCGCACCGGATCGATCTGCACGCGTGGGGCGTAGATCTCCTGGTTGAAGTGTTCCGCGATCAGGTCGGTCATCCCCAGGAGCATCGCGGCGGCACCGGCGACGAGCATGTGGGTGCGGAATCCGGCGGGCCGGCCACGCAGCTGCCGCTCGTAGCCCACCGCCCCACCCAGCGCCATCGCGATCGCCACCGACACCAGGATGCCGAGCTCGCACTCCAATTGATGTCGACGAGGTCCATGTCAGGCCGCCTCGACCAGCCTCACGCGCGCGAAATTGCGCTTGCCGATCTGCAGCACGCCTTCGAAACCCGGGGCGAAGACGCGCTGGGCGTCCTCGACCACTTCGGCGTCGATGCGCACCGCGCGCTCCTTGAGCTTGCGGTTGGCCTCGGAGTTGCTGCCGGCCAGGCCTGCGGCGACCAGCAGCGCCTGGATGCGCAGGCCCTCCGCCGGGGCCTGGATGTCGCTGAGCGGCAAGGCCGACGTGTCGCCCTCCCCGCGCACGACCGCGTGCCAGCCCGCCACGGCCCGCTCGGCCTCGGCCTCGCCGCAAAAGCGCACCGCCAGCTCGCGCGCCAGCCGCAGCTTCGCATCGCGCGGGTTGAGCACGCCCGATGACACCTCCTGCTTCATGCGCGCGAGCTCTTCGAGGGACACGTCGAAGCTGAGCAGCTCGAACCAGCGCCACATCAACGCATCGTCGATCTTCAGCGTCTTGGTGACGATGTCGATGGCCGGTTCGCTGATGCCGATGTAGTTGCCCAGCGACTTCGACATCTTCTGTACGCCGTCGATGCCTTCCAGCAGCGGCATCGTCAGCACCACCTGCGGCTTCTGCCCATGGTGCTCCTGCAGCGCGCGGCCCATGAGCAGGTTGAACTTCTGGTCGGTGCCGCCGAGCTCGACGTCGGCCTTGAGCGCGACGGAGTCGTAGCCCTGCACCAGCGGGTAGAGGAATTCATGGATCGCGATCGGCTGCTGGGCGGCGTAGCGCTTGGCGAAGTCGTCGCGCTCGAGCATGCGCGCCACGGTGTGGGTGGCGGCCAGGCGCACCATGTCGGCCGCGCCCATCGTGTCGAACCACTCGGAGTTGAAGCGCAGTTCGGTGCGCTCCGGGTCCAGCACCTTGAACACCTGCTCGGTGTAGGTGGCGGCGTTGGCCGCGACGTCCTCGCGGGTGAGCGGCTTGCGGGTGGCGTTCTTGCCGGTCGGGTCGCCGATCATCCCGGTGAAGTCGCCGATCAGGAAGATGACGGTGTGCCCGAGGTCCTGGAACTGGCGCATCTTGTTGAGCAGCACGGTATGCCCGATGTGCAGGTCCGGCGCGGTCGGGTCGAAGCCGGCCTTGATCCGCAACGGGCGCCCGACGCCCAGGCGCGCCTTGAGTTCGTCGGTCTTGAGGATTTCATCGGCGCCGCGACCGATCAGGTCGAGGGCGGCTTGCAGCTCGGACATTGCTCACCTTGGGCGGTTTTCGGGAACACGGCAGGGCCGCGCAGGCGCCCATGATCCGGGCCTTTTTGCGACGTGGCGTGAAGTTAATGTGAAGTTAAGCGGAGTCTTCACAAAAATCCAGCCTCCACAATGGTTTGACGCACCCTTTTAACTCTGGGTATCGTACCCGCGGACTGTGAGAGACGGGGCGGAATACTGGTGCAGCATCACAATGAGTCGGCGGGCGACCACGCGTCCCGCAACGCTTCGCCCGTGACCAGCTGGTCACGAGAGCACTGGGCCCTGGCGACACTGCTCGCCACCTTGGCCGTCTTCACCATCTCCATCGTTCCGGGCCTGGCCAACGCCACCCGTGAACCGGTCGTGGCGCACAACACGTTCGAACTGGAACTGCCGCCGATCAGCATCGACCCGACCGAGGGCGACGCCCCGGGCATGGGCGAGCCCGACTGGCAGCAGGTCGCCGTAGCGCCCGGCCAGACGTTCGGCCAGCTGTTCGGCCAGCTGGGCCTGTCCACGCGCGACATGTACCGGCTTCTCGAGCATCCGGGCGCCGAGCAGGCACTGACCCGGATCCGCGCCGGCCAGCAGTTCGAGTTCGACATTCCCAATCCAGGCGAATTGCGCGCGGTGCGGTTCGAGCGTGGCGACGAGGTTGTCCAGCTGGCCCTCACCGAGGAAGGCGTCGAGGAGTCGGTCACCGAGCGCCAGGTGCAGCGCCGCGTCATGATGGCCTCGGGTGAAGTGCGCTCTTCGCTGTTCGAAGCCGGCGAACGCGCCGGCATCGCCAATTCGACGCTGTTCGCGATGGCCAACGTGCTCGAGAACAGCATCGACTTCAGTCGCGACATCCGCGTGGGCGACCGCTTCCACGTGATCTACGAGGAAATCTGGCGCGACGGCGAGCGCCTGCGCGACGGCGGCGTCGTGGCGGCCAGCTTCTCCAACCGCGGCAAGGACCACGTTGCGCTGCGCTACGTCCACGCCGACGGCAAGGTCGAGTACTACGACCAGGACGGCCGCCCGGTGCGCGGCAGCTTCCTGCGCATGCCGATCGAGTTCTCGCGCATCAGCTCGCGCTTCAACCCCAACCGCCGCCACCCGATCTACGGCACCGTGCGTGCGCACCAGGGCGTTGATTTCGCCGCCGCCACCGGCACGCCGATCCGCTCGGCCGGCAACGGCCGCGTCACCTTCGCCGGATGGCAGGGAGGCTACGGCCGCACCGTCATCGTCGACCACGGCCGGGGCATCACCACGCTGTACGCGCACATGTCGCGGCTGGGCAACTACCGGGTCGGTCAGCGCGTCACGCAGGGCAACGTGATCGGCTACGTCGGCGCCACCGGCACCGCCACCGGACCGCACCTGCACTACGAATTCCGCGTCAACGGCGCCCACCGCGACCCGCTGACCGTGACCCTGCCCAAGCCCGAGCCGTTGCCGGCCAACGAACTGGCCCGCTTCCGCGCCCAGACGGCCCCGGCCCTGGCGCAGATCCAGCTCATCGACGGCCGTCGCCTGGCGCTGGCAGAGTAAACGTCCCATGGCCGGCGCAAGGCAGGTCGGCCCGCTGTTCCTCGGACTGATCTCGGGCACCAGTGCCGACGGCATCGACGCCGCGCTGGTGCGCTTCGAGCCGGAACTGCAGCTGGTTGCCGGCAGGACCTACCCCTTCGACACCGCCCTGCGCGGCGAGATCCTGCGCTGCTCGCGGCGCGAGGCGGCCATCGACGTGGACGGCTTCGGCCGGCTCGATGCCGCCATCGGCGATGCGTTCGCCGATGCTGCCAGCCGCCTGATCAAGCACGCGGGCGTCGACGCATCGCTTCTGGCCGGCATCGGTTCGCACGGCCAGACCCTGTGCCACCGACCCGAAGGCGAGCTGCCCTACACCGTGCAACTGGGTGATGCGAGCCGCATCGTGGAGCGCACCGGCATCACCACCGTGGCGGATTTCCGCCGTCGCGACGTGGCCGCGGGCGGGCATGGCGCGCCACTGATGCCGGCCTTCCACGCCGCCGTACTGGGCGATGCCGGCGAAGACCGGGCGGTGCTCAACCTTGGCGGCATCGCCAACCTGACGCTGCTGCCTGCCGGGGGCGGGGATGTGCTCGGCTTCGACACCGGCCCGGCGAACGGCCTGATGGATGCGCTCGTGGAGCGTGAGTTCGGCCACGCCTACGATGCCGGCGGCGAACTCGCTGCGCGGGGCAAGGTGGATGCCGGGCTGCTGGAACGTCTCCTGGCCGACCCCTGGTTCGCCCTGCCGGGGCCCAAGAGCACCGGCCGCGACCAGTTCCACCTCGACTGGGTGGAGCAGGCCCTCGGGGACCGGCAGTTGGCCCCGCAGGACCTGCAGGCCACGCTGTGCGAGCTGAGCGCCGCGACGATTGCCGACGCGCTGCGCCGTGACCTCCCCGGCGCGCGCCAGCTGATCGCCTGCGGGGGTGGCGTGCACAACGTCGAGCTGATGCGGCGCCTGCAGGCCCGCCTGCCCGGCGTGGTCGTGGCGTCCTCGGCGGGACACGGCCTCGACCCGGACTACGTGGAAGCAATGGGCTTTGCCTGGCTGGCACGGCAGACCCTGGCAGGCTTGCCCGGCAACTGCCCCTCGGTCAGCGGCGCGCGCGGGCCGCGCATACTGGGCGCGATCCACCCGGCCTGAGCCGGCGTCCACTGCACACGGCAACCACGCCCCCGCTCAGTACGGGGAATCGTCCGGCAGGTCCTTGAAAGCCTCCATCGCCTCGATCAGCGCGCGCGACTCGGAGTCGTCCCACGACCCGCCAAGACGGGAAATATCGGCTGGATCGCGCATGGGTTCGGGGTCGACCATGCCCAGCGACTGCTTGATCAGGTGGATCATCGTGTCGTTGAGCGGCCAGCCACGCTCGCGCGCGAACGCCTTGATGCGTTCGGCCACGTGGATATCGATGTCGCGAATCAGAAAATCAGGCACGCGTGGAAACTCCGTCTTCCTGAAACTCCCCCTACGCCGAGCATAGCCTCACCCGGGCGCGGTGCACAGTTTCAATGCGCCGCGCGTTCAGCCCGTCTTTCGCGCAGCATCAGGTAGACGCACAGCACGACGGCCGGCACGCCGATCGCCGCGACGTAGATGAAGTACTGGAAGTAGCCGATCGAATCGACCACCATCCCGCTGAAACCCCCGAGGAACTTGCCCGGCAGCGTCATCAGCGAGCTGAACAGCGCGTACTGGGTGGCGGTGTAGGCGGTGGAGGTGAGGCTGGACAACCACGCGATGAACACCGCCATCGCCAGCCCGCCGCAGAAGTTGTCGCCGGAGATCGTGATGACCAGCATCCAGGGTTCCGGGCCCACCAGCGCCATCACCGAGAACAGGAGGTTGGTGCCGGCCGACAGCACCGCGCCCAGGAGCAGCACCTTCAGCAGGCCGTAGCGCACGACCAGCAAGCCGCCCAGGAGCCCACCGAGGATCGTCATGGCGACGCCGAAGATGCCGGCGATGTTGGCGATCTGGGCCTTGTCGAAGCCCAGTTGAAGGTAGAACGGATTGGCCATGGCCCCCATCGAGATGTCGCTGATGCGGTAGCTGGCCACCAGCATCAGCACCACCAGCGAATGCAGGCCGTAACGCTGGAAGAAGTCGACGAACGGGCAGACCACCGCGCCGATCAGCCACGCGATGGACATGCGCACGGGCCGTGGCAGGTGGGCGTTGCGCGCCAGGAAGTCCTGCGCGCGTTGTTCAAGGAACGCCGCATCGGAGCTGCGCTTCACGCTCGGCTCGGCGCTGAGCAGCGTCGCCACCACGCCGATGCCCATCAGCAGCGCCATGAGCAGGTAGACATCCTCCCAGGCCATGCGCACCGCCAGGTGCAGGGCGCCGGCACTGGCCACCAGCAGCGCGATGCGATAGCCGAAGACGTAGGTGGCCGACATCGCGGCCTGCTCCTCGACCGGCGCGGCCTCGATGCGCCAGGCATCGATCGCGATGTCCTGGGTGGCCGAACCGAACGCCACGACCAGCGCGAACAGCGCCATGCGCACCAGGTCCTGGGCCGGATCGGTGAAGGCCATGCCGGCCAGGCCGAGGATGATCAGGGCCTGTGCCAGCAGGATCCAGCTGCGTCGCTGGCCCAGCAGTCGCCCAAGGATCGGCAGTCGCACCTTGTCCACGATGGGCGACCAGAACACCTTGATCGAATAGGTGATGCCGACCCAGCTGAAGAAGCCGATGGCGCTGCGCGCCACACCAGCCTCGGTGAGCCAGGCGGTCAGCGTGGTGAACACCAGCAGGAACGGCAGGCCGGCCGAGAACCCCAGCGCGAACATCGCCGCGATCCGGGGGCGACCATAGGTGGCGAGCGCCCTGCCCCATCGGGTGGTCGCTGGCGCGGCGGCGGGTTCGGTCATTCCCGGTAGTCCACCACGTAGGGTGCGTGGTCGGACAGCTTGGGTTCGGGGTGGATCGCACAGTCGACGAGCCGATCACGCAGGCCGGGACTGACCACCTGGTAGTCGATGCGCCAGCCCACGTTCTTCGCCCGCGCCTGCCCGCGCTGGCTCCACCAGGTGTAGTCCTCGCCCTCGGGGCGCAGGTGGCGGTAGGAGTCCACCCAGCCGTGCTCGTGGAACAGCTTGTCGAGCCAGGCGCGCTCCTCGGGCAGGCAGCCGGAGTTCTTCTGGTTGGAGGTCCAGTTGCGGATGTCGCGGCGGGTGTGGACGATGTTCCAGTCGCCGCAGATCACGTAGTCGCGACCGCTGGCGAGCCACTGCTCGAGAATCGGCGTGATCCAGTCCATGCAGCGGAACTTGTAGCCCTGGCGCACCTCGCCGGAGGAACCGGACGGAAAGTACATCGAGATGACGCTCAGGTTGCCGAAGCGCGCCTCGATGAAGCGCCCCTCCTCGTCGAAGTCCTCCCAGCCCAGCCCGGTGATGATCTCGTCGGGCTCGCGCCGCGAGTAGATCGCCACGCCGCTGTAGCCCTTCTTCGTGGTCGCGTCGCGGAACCATGCGCCATAGCCGGCAGGCCGGTAGTCGGCGCCCTGCAACTGGTGTTCCTGGGCCTTGGTTTCCTGGATGCAGGCGATGTCCGCGTCCTGCTGGCCGAACCAGTCGAAGAAACCCTTCTTCGTCGCCGAGCGCAGGCCGTTGGCGTTGAAACTGACGATTCTCAAGAAAACACGATCCGTGGGTGGGGGAGGCAACGCCTGAGAGTATGCCAGCGCAGACCGGTCGCGCCGAGACCGGCGCCCCACCCCGACGCCGATCCCCACGGCCCGGAGTCGCGCCCGCGGGGGCGGTATCATCCCGGGCTCGCGTCCCGGCGCCGTCGCGCCGCCTGAAGAAGACGAACCCGCCCATGCTCCAGCCCCACCAGACCCGATTCCTCGACCTCGCCATCGCCCGGCGCGTGCTGCGCTTCGGCGAGTTCACGCTCAAGTCCGGGCGCACCAGCCCGTATTTCTTCAATGCCGGCCTGTTCGACTCCGGCGGCGCGCTCAAGACCCTCTCGGAGTGCTACGCCGATGCGCTGGACGCCTCGGGCCTGGCCTTCGACATGCTGTTCGGCCCGGCCTACAAGGGCATCCCGCTGGCCAGCGCGCTGGCGGTGGCGCTGGCCGCGCGTGGCCGCGACCTGCCGCTGGCCTACAACCGCAAGGAGGCCAAGGCGCATGGCGAGGGCGGCACCCTGGTCGGCGCGCCGCTGGCGGGCCGGGTGCTGATCGTGGATGACGTGATCACCGCCGGCACCGCGATACGCGAGTCGATCACGCTGATCCGCGAGGCCGGCGCACGCCCCTGCGGCGTGCTGATCGCACTCGACCGCCAGGAACGCGGCCAGACTGGCGCGCGCTCGGCGGCGCAGGAAGTGGCGGCCGAGTTCGGCCTGCCGGTGGTCGCGATCGCCGGGCTCTCCGACCTGCTCGACTACACCGACGGCCACGATGAACTGGCCGCGCACCGCCCGGCGCTTTTGTCGTATCGTGAGCGCTACGGCAGCAGCGAATGACCACAGGGGGCCAGTATGCGCATGCCAAACCTTCTACCCATGGCCGTCGCAGCCGTATTGGCCGGCGCGCTGGTTGCGCCCGAGGCTGACGCCCAGAAGCTGTACCGCTGGGTCGACGAGGACGGCAAGGTGCACTACAGCCAGTCGCTGCCGCCCGAGGCGGTGGACCGTGCGCGGCGCGAGCTCAGCGCGCGCAGCGGCATGACCACCGGCCAGGTGGAGCGTGCACTGACCGACGAGGAGCGCGCCGAGGCCGCGGCCGAAGCCGCGATCATGGACGCCAGCCGCAAGCTGGCCGAGGAGCGCGCCCAGCGCGACCAGGTGCTGACCGGCTCGTATTCCAGCGAAAGCGACCTGCAGCGGGCCTACGACGAACGCTTCTCGCTGGTCGATGAAACCCTGAAGGCCACCCGCATCGGCATCGACAGCCAGCGCCAGACGCTGGCGAGCCTGCTGGCGAGCGCGGCCGACCGCGAGCTGGGCGGCAGGCGGTGGATGCGCGCACCCAGGAGTCGATCCGCAAGACCTACGCCGACCTGAGCAGCCAGCAGACCCTGATGCAACGCCGCGAGGCCGAGCAGGCCGCACTGCGGGCCGAGTTTGACGAAACCCTGGCGCGCTATCGCGAGCTCAAGGGCGACGCGCCGGCGGGTCGGGCCGGCAACGGCGGTGGCGCAGAGGCTGCAGCCGATAGCGGTGAACGGACCGAGGCCAGCGACGGGACCGGCACTGCCTCGCAAGGCTGAGCCGGGGGCCTGCGCCCCCGCCCGCGAAACGGACTTGAAAAAACGAAGGCCGGACACCCACGGGTGCCCGGCCTTCGTTTTTGCGCAAGCCGATTCCCGGCCGCGAACTGCCGGGTCAGAACGGCAGGATCAACTCCGGATCGATCGCCAGCAGCTGCTCGCGGAACGCCGCCTGGATCCGTGACAGGGCTTCGGCGCTGTCCGCATCGAAGCGCAGCACCACCACCGGCGTGGTGTTGGAGGCGCGCACCAGGCCCCAGCCATCGGGCCAGTCGGCGCGGATGCCGTCGATCGTGGCGATGCGCGCGCCCTCGAACTTCGCCCGCTCGCGGAACTTCTCGATGAAGGCGTAGTGGTCACCCTCCTCCATCTCGATCTTCAACTCCGGCGTGCTGACGCCCTTGGGCAGCTCGGCGAAGATCTCCTCCGGCTCGCGACCGTCGGAAGCGATGATCTCCAGCAGGCGCGCAGCGGCGTAGATGCCGTCGTCGAAGCCGTACCAGCGCTCGCGGAAGAAGAAGTGGCCGCTCATCTCGCCGGCCAGCTCGGCTTCGGTTTCGCGCATCTTGGCCTTGATCAACGAGTGCCCGGTCTTCCACATGACCGGCGAACCGCCATGCCGCAGGATGTGCCCGGCCAGGTGGCCGGTGCACTTCACGTCGTAGATCACGCACGCGCCCGGGTTGCGCACCAGCACGTCCTGCGCGAACAGCATCAGCAGGCGATCGGGGTAGATGATCTCGCCCTGGCGGGTGACAACGCCCAGACGGTCGCCGTCTCCGTCGAAAGCCAGGCCCAGGTCGGCGTCCATGCGCTGGACCATGTTGATCAGGTCGGTCAGGTTGGCCGGGTCGCTCGGGTCGGGGTGGTGGTTCGGGAAGGTCCCGTCCACCTCGCAGAACAGCGGCACCACCTCGCAGCCGATCGCTTCCAGCACATCCGGCGCGATCGCGCCGGGCACGCCGTTGCCGCAGTCCACCACCACCTTGATGCGGCGTTCGATCTGGATGTCGCCGGCGATGCGCTCGATGTAGTCCGCAGCCACTTCACGCTCATGCCGCAAGCCCGTCTCGGCCGCCGTGTGCAGCCTGCCCGCGCTGATGCGCTCGTACAGGTCGGTGATCGTACCGCCGGACAGCGTTTCCCCGCCGACGACGATCTTGAAGCCGTTGTAGTCGGGCGGATTGTGGCTGCCGGTGACCGCCACGCAGGAGCCGGTGCGCAGGTGGAACGCGGCGAAATAGACCACCGGGGTGGCCGCCTCGCCGATGTCTGTGACGTTGCGCCCGGCCGCGCGCAGACCCTCGATCAGGCCGTCGACCATCTCCGGGCCGGAAAGCCGCCCATCGCGGCCGACGACGATGTCGGTCTGTTCGCGCTCGTGCATCAGCGTGCCGATCGCCTGGCCCAGCAGCACCGCCACGCCGCGGTCGAGCGTCTTGCCGACCACGCCGCGCACGTCGTAGGCGCGGAAGATGCTTCGATCCAGCGCCACGCCGCCGCGCTTCGCGGCCACCGGCTTCGGCCGCTGCGGCGCGTCGGCATCGGCATCGGCATCCGCCGCCACGGCATCCGGCGCCGCCTGGGGGCGCGGCTGCTTCAGCGCGTCGGCAAAGATGACCTCCTCTCCGCCGCCCTCCCCGGCCGCGTCGGCGGGAGTGGTCCGCGCCCCGCGCACGGTGCGCAGGCCGTGGAGGATCGCACCGATGCCCGCCAGCAACAGCAGGCCACCCAGGATGTATCCCATCGGCCGGTCCATGATGCCGCTGGTGACGACCGGGGCCGCTGCCGTGATGCGCATCGGCGTGCCCTGCAGCGGCTGGGCCCGCGCCTCGGAGAGCGCGGCCAGTTCGCCGTCCCCCGCCTCGCCGACCACGAAGCGGCCCTGCTTCAGGCCGAGGTAGCCGCCGCCCGGCACCCGCTCGCGAAGTTCGGCGATCAGCGTGTCGGCCGGGCTGCGCAGCAGCGCCACCGCCAGCACGCGGCCCTCGGCGATCACCGGCCCGGCCAGTCCCAACCAGGGCTGGCCGCCCTCGCGCAGCATCGCCACCTGCGAGTCGCCGCTGTTGAGCGAGCGCTCCAGCAAGGCCAGGCGGCCGAAGCCGAATTCGGCCAGGTCGCCCTCGAAGATCGGCGCGAAATCCACCGGATGGAACTCGACGACGCTGTTGGCCGGCGCGCCGGCCAGGAACGCGCGACGCGCTTCCTCCTCGTCGCCGGCTTCCAGCGCGCTGGCGATGCCGGGATCGGCGCGGCGCTGGCCGAACCGCTCGCGTTGCGCGCCGATTTGCGCCAGAAGCGCCGCGGAGGCCCGATCGCGCTGGGTCAGCACGCGTTCCTCGACGGCCTCGGCGCGGTCCTGCCGCCAGCCATCCCAGACCAGCACGGCGCCGAACACCAGCAGGATTGCCCCGAGCACCGGCAACAACCGGCCGACGTTCGCCGGCATCTTCGGCAGCTCCAGCGTGCCCTTCTTCTTCTCGCTCATTCCCCGTATCCCCTGTCTGCGTCGGCCATCCCGGCCGCCGTCATGCGATCAGCCTACGCCGGTGTGGCCAAAGCCACCTTCGCCGCGCGCGCTGGCATCGAACGCGTCCACCTGCGTGAACGCCACCCGGGCCACCGGCATGAACACCAGCTGCGCTATGCGATCCCCCGGCTGGATCGTATAGGCGCTGCCGCCCCGGTTCCAGCAGCTCACCATCAGCGGCCCCTGGTAGTCGGCGTCGATCAACCCGACCAGGTTGCCCAGCACCAGGCCGTGCTTGTGCCCCAGGCCCGACCTCGGAAGGATCGTGGCGCACAGGGACGGGTCGCCGATGTGGATCGCCATGCCGGTGGGCAGCAGTTGCGTCTCGCCCGGCGCCAGCGTCAGCGGCGCCTCGATCATCGCCCGCAGGTCCATGCCGGCCGAAGCGGCGGTGGCGTAGTCGGGAATCGGGAAGTCGCGACCCAGGCGCGGGTCGAGGATGCGCAGTTCGACCCGGCGGCCGGAATCTGGATTCATCGGGAACGCTTCTCCATGTGCTCGACGACCTCGTCCAGCAGCTCCTGCGCCAGACGGGTCTTGGGTGCGGGTCCGAACCGGCGCTCGCCGTCGGCCCAGATCAGTTCGATGCTGTTTTCGTCGGCCTCGAAGCCGCTGCCGGCCACGCCGACGCGGTTGGCGGCGATCAGGTCGAGGCCCTTGGCCTGCAGCTTGCCGCGCGCGTAGGCGGCCACCTCGTCGGTTTCGGCGGCGAAGCCGAGCAGGAAGGGGCGCGACTCGCGCGCGGCCACATCGGCCAGGATGTCGCGTGTGCGCACCAGCTCGACCGAACGGCTGGCTTCGGACTTCTTGAGCTTGTGGCTGCTGGTGTGCACCGGGGCGTAGTCCGCCACCGCGGCGGCGGCAATGAACAGGTCCTGCGCGTCGATGGCGGCCATGACGGCGTCGTGCATCTGCTGCGCGGAACGGACATCGATGCGCTGCACGCCCACCGGCGTCGGCAGCGCGACCGGCCCGGCGACCAGGGTCACCTCGGCGCCGTGCCGGCGGGCGGCGGCGGCGAGCGCGAAGCCCATCTTCCCCGAGCTGCGGTTGCCGATGAAGCGCACCGGGTCGATGTCCTCGAAGGTCGGGCCGGCGGTGACCAGCACGCGCTTGCCCGACAGGCGGCCTGCCGTGGCGGTGTCGCTGCCGCCCGGCGCCAGCGCCGCGACGATCGCGGTCGGCTCGCTCATCCGGCCCGGCCCGGTCTCGCCGCAGGCCTGGTCGCCGCTGTCGGGACCGATCACGCGCGCGCCGCGTTCGACCAGCGTGGCCAGGTTGGCCTGCGTGGCCGGGTGCGCCCACATGCGGTGGTTCATCGCCGGCGCCAGCAGCAGCGGGGCGGTCGTGGCCAGGCACAGCGTCGACAACAGGTCGTCGGCATGCCCCTGGGCCAGCCGCGCCAGCGTGTCGGCGCTGGCCGGGGCGATGACCACGGCGGTGGCCCAGCGGGCCAGCTCGATGTGCCCCATCGCCGCCTCGGCGGCCGCATCCCACAGGCTGTCGCGCACCGGATGCCCGGACACCGCCTGCAGCGTGGTCGCGGTGATGAAATGCGCCGCACCGGCGGTCATGACCACGCGCACCTGGGCACCGGCCTCGCGCAGGCGGCGCACCAGGTCGGCGGATTTGTAGGCGGCGATGCCGCCGGTGACGCCTAGCAGGATGCGCTGGTCGGCAAGCGGCAGGGGCACGGTGGATTCCTGGGCGGGCAAACGCCGCTAGCTTACCCGATGTCCCTTGGCGGTCCGGAGCCCCTGGCGGTGTCGTGGCGGGGATCACGCAGGCGGCCCGGCCCACGGGAATCCCGGCGACCCGTTGTAAATGCAAATGCGAACCAGTATCGTTCGCATTACTGGCGCAGTGGCGTTGCCCGCCCTGCGCCGAAACCGACCCATCCCGAGGACCCCATGAGCCGTTCCTGCACCTTCTCCCGTGCCAATCCCTTGAACCGCACCCCGCTGGCGCTTGCGCTGGGCCTGGCGCTGTCCGCCGTGGCCGGCCAGGCCCTGGCTGCTGCAGCCGCCGACGCAGAGGCCGATTCCGTGGTCCTGCCGCGCATCGAGGTGGTCGGCCAGTTCGAGGAGCACGAGATCCTGATCCCCGGCTCGGTGGAGGTCGTCACCGCCGAACAGATCGACCAGATCCAGCCGCGTTCCACCGAGGACGTGCTGCGCCGTGTCCCCGGCATCTTCATCAAGCGCGAGGAGGAAAGCGCGGTCGTCACCAACATCGGCGTGCGCGGACTGAGCGCGGGCGACTACCAGACGCTGGTGCTGGAGGACGGCGTGCCGATCCAGCCGGGCATCTTCGTGGGCAACAGCCGCTACTACAACCCGCGCATCCAGCGCATGGAAGGCGTCGAGGTGCTCAAGGGCGCCGCCTCGCTGCGCTACGGCCCCAACACCATCGGCGGCGTCATCAACTTCCTGACCCGCACCCCGGAGGACGGGGCGTCGGTGTCGGCGCGGATCGGCTCCTGGGACACCTACGAGGGCAGCGTCGAGCTGGGTGCCAGTTCGGCGTCGGGCGATGCGCGCTTCGGCCTGATCGCCACGCGTGCCGAGAGCGACGGTTTCATGGACAAGGGCCATGACATGACCGACGTGATGCTCAAGGCCGGCATGGCCCTTTCCGACTACCAGACGATCGGATTCAAGCTGGCCCACTACAAGAACAACGCGAACATCTCCTACCGGGGCATCTTCCCCGATGCCTATGCGGCGGGCGCACGCTTCAACCCGGCCCCGGACGACTTCTTCCTGACCGGCCGCACGTCCTTCGACGTCAACCACCACTGGGCGTTCAACGACAACGCGCGCCTGGAGACGCTGTTCTACGCCAGCCAGATGCATCGCGACTACTGGCGTTTCGCCCTCGTCGGCGGCGCCCCGACCACCACCAGCCCGGAGGGCTACACGGTCTGGAACTACGGCAACAACGTCAACGGCAACAACCGCGAGTTCACCCGCCTGGGCCTGGACACCCGCCTCACCCTGGCGCATGACGCCATCGGCATTCCCAGCGAGGCCGAGATCGGCCTGCGCCTGATGCAGGAGGACATGAAGGACGTCACCGTGCTGGCCGTGCGCGGCCGTCCGCGCACGCCAGACCCGGGTCGCGGCGGCATTTCCCAGGACCGGCTGGACTCCGGCGACAGCCTGGCGCTGTTCGCGCAGAACCGCTTCGACTTCAGCGAGCGCCTGTCGGTGACCGCGGGCCTGCGCGTGGAGAGCTACGAGCAGACCCGCAGGGACCGCCGCAGCACCGCCCCGGCCGACCGCTTCCGCAACACCGAGGTCATGCCGGGCCTGGGCGCGACCTTCGTCGTGAACCCGTCGGCCCAGATGTTCGGCAGCGTCTACCGTGCGTTCGCGCCGCCCTTGGTGGGCAGCGTGCTGGGCGCGGGCGACACGCCGACCGAGGCCGAGAAGTCGGTGAACATCGAGTTCGGCGTCCGCGGCAGCCACGGTGCGTGGGACTACTCGGCCACCGCGTTCCAGATGGATTTCTCCAACCAGGTCGATCCCGGCGTGTCCGGCATCCGCGCCCCCAACGAGGGCAGCGCGCTGCACCGTGGCCTGGAGGCCGGCTTGGGCTACGAGATCGGCCACGGCTTCCGGCTGGAGGGCAACTACACCTGGATCCCGACCGCGGAGTTCCGCGAGGACCGCCCGGGCGACGCGCTCGAGGGCAACCGCGTGCCGTACTCGCCGGAGCGGATGGCCAACCTGTCGCTGGCCTACCAGGCCGGCCCGCTCCAGGCCGCCCTGCTGTTCAACCATGTCAGCGAGCAGTTCGGTGACGGCATGAACCGGCGCGAGTTCACCACCGGCTCCACCGGGACGTGGGGCGGCCTGGTGCCGTCGTATTCCACGACCGACCTGACCGCGAGCTACGCGCTCAGCGAGCAGTTCAGCGTGTCGGGCGCGGTGAAGAACCTGACCGACGAACGCTATGTCGCAGGCCTGCGGCAGGGCCTCTACGTCGGGCCCGAGCGCAGCTTCGAACTGGGTCTGCGCTACACGTTCTAGGCCCCCGCGCGGCATGGCCCCGGGGCGTGGGGAAATGCCACCGCCCCGGGCCTGCCGCGACGTGTTCCTACGCACGCCGGGGTCGCTGGCCGACACGGCGTGCCGACGCCTGCCGAGTTCGCCGGACGCACGCGACCGGCACGCTTGGGGACATGAAACTTCGAGACTGGCCCTGCGAGGAACGCCCCCGCGAACGCCTGCTGCGCCACGGCGCCGCCACGCTGTCGGATGCCGAGCTGCTGGCGATCTTCCTGGGTTCGGGCAGCCGTGGCCACGATGCGGTCGCCCAGGCCCGCGGCGTGCTGGCCGAGCACGGCCCGTTGCGCGCGCTGCTGGACCGCCCGGCCCAGGCCCTGCTGGACCTCCCCGGACTGGGCCCGGCCAGCGCCTGCCGACTGCATGCCGCGCTGGAACTGGGCAACCGCCACCTGGCTGGCGCGCTGGAGCGCGGCGAGGCGCTGACCGACCCGGCCCGGGCCGGCGAGTACTTCGCCCGGCGGCTGCGCGGGCTGCCCCACGAGGTGTTCGCCTGCCTGTTCCTGGACACCCGGCACCGGGCGCTGGCGTTCGAGGAACTGTTCCGCGGCACGATCGACGGTGCCGAAGTGCACCCGCGCGAGGTGGTGCGGCGCTGCCTGGCGCACAACGCCGCGGCGGTCATCATCGGCCACAACCACCCCAGCGGGGTCAGCGAGCCCAGTGCGGCCGACCGCGCCGTCACCGCGCGGCTGCGCGAGGCCCTGGCGCTGGTCGACGTCCGGCTGCTCGACCACTTCGTGGTCGGCGATGGCGCGCCGTGCTCGATGGCCGCACGCGGCTGGCTCTGAGCCTGTTCAGGAATGATCGTACCGGCACCGGAAACGGAGTAAAATGCAGGGTTTTCCGCTGTCGGAACCCCAACGCTGTGAAAGAACTCCTGCGCGAACTGGTGGCCCAGGCGCTGCTTGACCTCAAGCGCGACGGCTTCATGCCGGCCGAGCTGACCCCGCCCGATTTCACGATCGAGCGGACCCGCTCGCGCGAGCACGGCGACTATGCCGCCAACATCGCGCTGTTGCTGGCCAAGCCGGTCGGCCGCAAGCCGCGCGAGATCGCCGAGGCGATCGTGTCGAAGCTGCTGAAGTCG
Organism: Alkalisalibacterium limincola; assembly: GCF_008017755.1. Classification (GTDB taxonomy): domain Bacteria; phylum Pseudomonadota; class Gammaproteobacteria; order Xanthomonadales; family Xanthomonadaceae; genus Alkalisalibacterium; species Alkalisalibacterium limincola. The sequence continues at coordinate 157,665 of NZ_VRTS01000008.1, read as the reverse complement.
CAGAGCGTGGACAAGGTCGACATCGCCGGCCCGGGCTTCATCAATTTCCACCTCAGCCAGGGCTGCCGCCTCGGCACGCTGCGCAGGGTGCTGGAGCTCAAGTCCGACTACGGGCGCGAACCCGAAGCCAGCCGCGACTCGGTGACCGTGGAGTTCGTCTCGGCCAACCCGACCGGCCCGCTGCACGTGGGCCACGGCCGCGGTGCGGCCTACGGGGCAAGCCTGGCCAACGTGCTGGAGGCCTACGGCCACACCGTGCAGCGCGAGTACTACGTCAACGATGCCGGCCGGCAGATGGACATCCTCGGCACAAGCGTGTGGCTGCGCTACCTGGAACTGTGTGGCGAGTCGCTGCGCTTCCCCGACAACGGTTACCGCGGCGAGTACGTCTACGAGATCGCCCGCGCGCTGCGCAGCGAGCACGGCGACCGCCTGCGCCACGCCGGCCGCGACGTCATGGCCGACCTGCCGGCCGACGCCGCCGACGGCGGCGACAAGGAAGTGCACATCGACGCGCTGACCGGGCGTGCCAAGCGCCTGCTCGGCGACGACTACCGGCTGGCCTTCGGTGCCGGCCTGGATTCGATCCTGGCCGACATCCGCGAGGACCTGGGCGAGTTCGGCGTGCACTTCGACAGCTGGTTCTCGGAGGCTCGCTGACCAGCGAGGGCTACGTCAAGCGTGCGATCGACACGCTGACCGAGGGCGGCCACCTGTACGAGCTCGATGGCGCGAAATGGTTCCGTGCCACCGCGCTGGGCGACGAGAAGGACCGCGTCGTGGTGCGCGAGAACGGCACCCCGACCTACTTCGCCTCCGACCTGGGCTACCTGCTGAGCAAGTTCGAGCGCGGCTTCGACCGGGCGCTGTACGTGTTCGGTGCCGACCACCACGGCTACATCGCGCGCCTGAAGGCCGCAGCCCAGGGCCTGGGCCTGGATCCCGAACGCATCGAGTTCCAGCTGGTGCAGTTCGCGGTGCTGTTCCGCGGCGGCGAGAAGATCCAGATGTCCACCCGCTCGGGCCAGTTCGTCACGCTGCGCGAGCTGCGCGAGGACGTCGGCAACGATGCGGCGCGCTTCTTCTACGTCATGCGCGGCAACGACCAGCACCTCGACTTCGACCTCGACCTGGCCAAGTCCAAGTCCAACGAGAACCCGGTGTACTACGTGCAGTACGCGCATGCGCGCATCTGCTCGGTGTTCCGCCAGCTCGAGGAGAAGGGCTGGACCTACAACCGCTCCGCCGCCGACGCCGCGCGCGCGCGCCTGGTCGAGCAGGGCGAATCCGACGTGCTCAATGCGCTGATGCGGTATCCCGAGGTGATCGAATCCGCGGCGCTCAACCGCGCGCCACAGCTGGTCGCCAGCTACCTGCGCGAGCTGTCCGCCGAGTTCCACAGCTTCTACAACACCCACCCGATCCTGGTGCCCGACGAGGAGCTGCGCCAGGCCCGCCTGGGCCTGTGCAAGGCGACCCGCCAGGTGCTGGCCAACGGGCTCGAGCTGCTGGGCGTGTCCGCGCCGGAGGCCATGTAGTGGCCGCGCGTCGGGGCAAGTCGCAGGCACGACGCAGCGGCCGCAGCGGCGGCGGCACGCCGGGCTGGGTGTGGATGCTGGCCGGCGTCGGCCTGGGCCTGGTCATCGCGATCGTCTTCATGATGCGCGACCGCATCGAGGTGCCCAGCGGCCCGCGCCCGAACCCGGGCGCACAGCGCCGGGCAGCACCGAGGAGCCGGTGGCGCAGGACCCCGCACCGCGCCGCCCGCGCTACGACTTCTACACCGTGCTGCCCGAGCGCGAGGTGGTCGTGCCCGACGCCGAGATCAGCGCCCAGGCGCAGGCCGAGCAGCAGGCCGAGCAACAGGCGCAGCAGCAGCCCGAGACGCCTGCCGCCACGCCGGCACCGGCACCGGCGCCCGCAGCGGCGGCGGAGCGTTTCGTGCTCCAGGCCGGCGCGTTCCGCTCCAGTTCCGACGCCGAATCACTGCGCGCACGCATCGCGCTCAGCGGCCTGGTGGCGCGGGTCGAGACGGCGCAGATCGATGGCGACACGGTCTATCGCGTCCGCATGGGCCCCTACACCAGCGCCAGCCAGCTCGAGTCGGCCAAGCAGCAGCTGGCCAGCAACGGCATCGAGGCCGTCGCGATCCGCGACCGCACGCAGTAGCTACTCGCCGGCGGCCGGGCCGCGATCGCGGCTCAGCCGCGCTTGAGCGTGATCAGCGCCGAGGTGTCGTCGTCGCCATGGCCGGCGTCGACCAGCGCCTGGTAGTCGGCGATGGCCTGCTCGATCACGCTGCTGCCCACGCCCGCCTCGCGGGCGATGCCGCGCACGATGTTGAGGTCCTTGAGCAGGTGCGCGCACTTGAAGCCCGGCGTGAACTCGCCGCGCAGCATCGTCGCGCCGCGCTTGTCGAGGAACCAGTTGCCCGCGGCACCGGCCGCCAGCGTCGGCAGCAGCGTGTCCGGGTCCAGCCCCAGCTTCTCGCCCAGCGCCAGGCCTTCGCAGACCGCTTCGTTGATGCCGGCCACCAGCACCTGGTTCACCGCCTTGGCCGCCTGCCCGCTGCCGCTGCCGCCCAGGTGGGCGATGCGCAGCGCATAGGCCTGCAGCGCCGGCCGGGCGCGCTCGATCGCTTCGGCCGACCCGCCGGCCATGACCGACAGCTTGCCGTTGCGCGCGCCTTCCACGCCGCCCGACACCGGCGCATCGATGAATTCGATGCCCCGCCCGGCCAGCAGTGCGGCGGCCTTGCGCGCGGTGTCGGTGGACACGGTGGAGTGGTCGACCACGAGGCTGCCCGGGCGCAGCACACCCGAAAGGGCCGCCACGTTCTCCATTACGTCCTCGTCGGCCGACACGCACAGCGCCACCAGGTCGCAGTCGGCGTAGTCCTCGGGGTGACAGGCGGGGCGGATGCCCAGTTCGGCCGCCAGCGCATCGGCCTTGGCCTGGGTGCGGTTGCCGACCACGCCCAGCAGCCCGGCCCGGTGCAGGTGGCCGGCCATCGGGCCACCCATCGCGCCCAGCCCGATGAATCCACAACGCATCGCGCTCATCGTCGAGTCTCCCTGCTCGTGGCCGAACTCAGCCCTGCGGCTCGTCGGCCAGGTAGGTGTAGCCGGTCAGGCCGGCTTCCAGCGCCTCGCGCAGGCGCCCCGCCTCGCTCTCGCCCAGGCCCGCCGCGCCGATCTTGCGGTCGTAGGTCTCGCGCAGCTTCGCCAGGTCGTAGCCCACGTAGTCGAGGATCACGTCGGTCGTGTCGCCGCGGCGAGTGCGCTCGAACACGAAGCCGCCCTCGCCCATGCGCACGTTGACCGCATCGGTGTCGCCGAAGAGGTTGTGGATGTCGCCCAGCGTGTCCTGGTAGGCACCGACCATGAAGAAGCCGATGCGGTAGCTCTCGCCAGGCTTCGGCGCATGCAGCGGCAGCGAGGAGTCCAGGTCGCCGCCTTCCACGTAGGCCTCGATCTGGCCGTCGGAATCGCAGGTCAGGTCGGCGATCGTGCCGCGGCGTTGCGGCTCCTCGTCGAGCCGCGCGATCGGCATGATCGGGAACACCTGGTCGATCGCCCACACGTCGGGCATCGATTCGAAGATCGAGAAATTGACGAAGTACTTGTCGACCAGGCGCTCGTTGAGCTCGTCGAGCACCGCGCGATGGCCCTTCTCCTGGTAGTCCAGGCGGCCGCGGACTGCCGTGGCGATCGCGTAGAACAGGTCATCGACCGCGGCGCGCTGGGCCAGGTCGAGCTGGCCGTTGGCGTACAGCGACTGCGCCTCGGCCTGGTAGTGCTGGGCCTCCTGGAACAGTTCCACCGGCGGGCGCGCATCGAGCGCGTCGTGGATCTCGCGCAGGTGGCGGATCACGGCCGGCTCGTCGGCCAGCTCATCATCGCCCACGGCCGGCACCGCGCCTTCCGGCGCCGGCTCGACCTCGGACACGTTGGCCACCAGCACCGCGTGGTGCGCGGTCAGCGCGCGACCGGACTCGGTCAGCACCCGCGGCGGGGTCAGGCCGTGCTCGGCACAGGCATCGGCGAGCGGCTGCACGATCGTCGTGGCGTACTGCAGCAGGCCATAGTTGATCGAGCAGGCGCCGCGCGAGCGGCTGCCCTCGTAGTCCACGCCGAGGCCGCCGCCGACGTCCATGTAGCGGATGTCGCAGCCCAGCCGCGACACCTCCACCAGGTAGCGCGTGGCCTCGCGCATGCCGCGGGTGAAGTCGCGCAGGTTGGAGATCTGCGAGCCCATGTGGAAGTGCAGCAGCTGCAGGCAGTCGGCCAGCCCGGCCTCGCGCAGCTGCTCGACCAGGGTCAGCAGCTGGCGCGGGGTGAGGCCGAACTTGGCCTTGTCGCCGCCGGAGTTCTGCCACTTGCCCGCGCCCAGGCTGGCCAGGCGCATGCGCACCCCCAGGCCGGGCTTCACGTCCAGCGCGCGCGCCTCCTCGATGACCAGCGCCAGCTCGGACGCCTTCTCGATGACGATGTAGGTTTCCAGGCCCAGTTTGCGGCCGATCAGCGCCAAGCGGATGTACTCGCGGTCCTTGTAGCCGTTGCACACCACCACGCCGCCGGGGCGCGAAAGCGCCAGCACCGCCATCAGGCTCGGGCTTGGAGCCGGCCTCCAGGCCGAAGCCCTCGCCGGCGTGCGCGGCCAGCTCGCCGGCCACGCCGAAGTGCTGGTTCACCTTGATCGGGTAGATCGCCGTGTAGCCGCCGACGTAGCCGATCTCGTCCATGGCCTGGGCGAACGCGCCCTGCAGGCGGCCCAGCCGGTGGCCGAGGATGTCGGCGAAGCGCAGCAGCAGCGGCAGCTGCATGCCCTGCGCCAGCGCCTGGTCGACCGCCGCGGGCAGCGCCAGCGCCGGGCCATCGGCCCCGCGCGGCAGCACCTGCACCTGGCCGGCCTCATCGATGTCGAAATAGCCCTCGCCCCAGTGCTCGATGGCATAGGTGCGGCGGGCGCGGTCGATCGACCACTCGCTCATGGTGCGGCTCGCTGGGAAACGGGCCGACCATTGTACTGCCGGGGGCCGCCAGCGTCCGTCCCGACGGCGAAAACGCCGATCCCGGCCCGGAAGGGGATTTCTTGTTGAAGTACAATGCGCGACCAAAACCCCCGTGTATGGAAGCGTCATGAGCAGCGAAGCCCCCTGGTACCACGAGAACTTCGAGATCACCGGATCCTCGATCGGTTTCCGCATCACGAAGAAGCTCGACGAGGTGCAGTCGGAGTTCCAGAAGATCGAGATCTTCCAGACCACCGACTGGGGCAACCTCATGGTGATCGACGGCGCGATCATGCTGACCACGCGCGACAACTTCCTCTACCACGAGATGATGTCGCACCCGACCCTGTTCACCCATTCCAATCCCAAGCGGGTGGTGATCATCGGCGGCGGCGACTGCGGCACGCTGCGCGAGGTGCTCAAGCACCGCGACGTGGAGTCGGCCACGCAGTGCGACATCGACGAGCAGGTCACCCGCATGGCCGAGAAGTACTTCCCGGAGTTGTGCGAGTCCAACGGCGATCCGCGCGCGGAGCTGCTGTTCGACGACGGCATCGCCTACATGAAGAACTGCCCGGCCGAGAGCGTCGACGTGGTCATCGTGGATTCCACCGACCCGGTCGGCCCGGCCGAGGGCCTGTTCAACCAGGCCTTCTACGCCAGCTGCCTGAAGGCGCTGCGCCCGGGCGGCATCCTGGTGCAGCAGTCGGAAAGCCCGCTGACCCACCTGGGCCTGATCCGCTCGATGCGCAATGCGATGAAGGGCGCGGGCTTCACCGCCTTCCGCACGCTGACCTTCCCGCAGCCGTGCTACCCGACCGGCTGGTGGAGCTGCACGATGGCGCGCAAGGGCGGCGAGCTCGACGGCTTCCGCGAGCGCGGCGCCGGCTCCAAGACCTTCGCCACGAAGTACTACTCCGCCGAGATCCACAAGTCGGCGCTGGTGCAGCCGCCGTTCGTGGCCGACGCGCTGGGCGGCTGAGCACGGCGGCGGGCGCCCGCGCCCGCCGACACGCCGCGGTTACAGCGCGTCGCTGTCCAGCTCGCCGGTGCGGATGCGCACCACGCGCTCGAGGTCGTAGACGAAGATCTTGCCGTCGCCGATCTTGCCGGTGGACCCGGCGTTCATGATCGCCTCGACGACGCGCTCGGACTGGTCGTCGTCGACGGCCACCTCCAGCTTGATCTTGGGCAGGAAGTCGACCACGTACTCGGCGCCGCGGTAGAGCTCGGTGTGGCCCTTCTGCCGGCCGAAGCCCTTGACCTCCGTGACGGTCAGCCCGTTCACCCCGGCCTCGCTGAGCGCCTCGCGCACGTCGTCGAGCTTGAACGGCTTGATGATCGCCATGATCATTTTCATCGTGTCGCTTCCCTGAACCGAATGCTGCGCCAGAGCATAACGCGCCCTCCGTCCAGCGTGGGCCGACGGGCCAGCGCGTAGAATGACAGGCCAGCGGCGCACCGCTGCCGCCCCGCTTCGTATCGAGGATCCCCCGATGATCGACCTCAAGGCCATCGACGACCTGGCCCGCCGCCTCAGCGACATGGTGCCGCCGAACGTGAAGGCCGCGCAGGCCGACCTGGAGAACAACTTCCGCGCCGCGCTGCAGACCGGGCTGGGCAAGCTCGACCTGGTCACGCGCGAGGAGTTCGAAGTACAGCGCGCGGTGCTGCTGCGCACCCGCGAGAAGCTCGAGGCGCTGGAGAAGACCGTGGCCGAGCTCGAGGCTGCGCGCGGCACGTCGGACACGTAGGCGCCGGCCACCTACACCCGGCAGCGGGATTCTCCGACTCCGCCGCGGCCCACGCGACGCCACACTTCGGGATCATTAGTCCCGGAACGCCCACGGATGAGCCTCGCGATCGTCCACAGCCGTGCCCGCCGCGGTGTCCAGGCGCCGGAAGTGCGCGTGGAAGTGCACCTGGCCGGCGGTCTGCCCTGCCTGTCGATCGTCGGCCTGCCCGAAGCCGCGGTGCGCGAGAGCAAGGACCGCGTACGCGCCGCGATCCAGTGCGCGCAGCTGGAGTTCCCGGCCCGGCGCATCACCGTGAACCTGGCGCCGGCCGACCTGAAGAAGCACGGCGGGCGCTTCGACCTGCCGATCGCGCTGGGCATCCTCGCCGCCAGCGGCCAGTTGCCGGTCGATTCGCTCAACGACGTCGAATGCATCGGCGAGCTGGCCCTGACCGGCGAGCTGCGCGAGGTCGACGGCGTGCTGCCGGCGGCGATCGCGTCGAGCCGTGCCGGGCGCCAGCTGCTGCTGCCGCTGGCGAATGCCGAAGAGGCGGCGCTGTACCCGAAGGCGCGGGCACTGGGCGCGCGCACGTTGTCCGAAGCGCTGGCCCACCTGTCGGGCAGGCGCCGCTTGGCGACCACCACGCGGGAAACCGATGCCGGGCATCGCGACACCACCATTCCCGACCTGTCCGACGTGCGCGGCCAGGCGCGGGCGCGGCGCGCGCTGGAGATCGCCGCCGCCGGCGCCCACCACCTGCTGCTGATCGGCAGCCCCGGCTGCGGCAAGACGATGCTGGCCTCGCGCCTGCCCGGCATCCTGCCCCCGGCCACGGAGGACGAGGCGATCGAGGCCGCTGCCGTCGCCTCGGTCAGCGGTCGCGGCCTGGATGTGTCGCGCTGGCGGCAGCGCCCCTTCAGGGCACCCCATCATGGCGCCAGCTCCGTGGCGCTGGTTGGGGGCGGCCCGGACCCGAAGCCCGGCGAGATCTCGCTCGCGCACCAGGGCGTCCTGTTCCTCGACGAGCTGCCCGAGTGGCACCGGCACACGCTGGAGGCGCTGCGCGAACCGCTGGAGTCGGGCCAGGTGACGATCTCGCGGGCCGCGCGCCAGGCCGAATTCCCGGCGCGCTTCCAGTTGGTGGCCGCGATGAACCCGTGCCCGTGCGGTTGGGCCGGGGACTCCTCGGGCCGCTGCAGCTGCACGCCCGACCAGGTGCAGCGCTACCGCGGGCGCCTCTCCGGCCCGCTGCTCGACCGCATCGACCTGCACGTCGATGTGCCGCGCATGACCGGCCACGAGATCAGCCCGGATGCGCCACGTGGCGAATCCTCGGCGGTGGTGCGGGAGCGCGTCGTTGCCGCCCGCGAACGCGCACTGCAGCGCTGCGGCGTGCTCAATGCGCGCATGGACCAGCGCCAGACCGAACAGCATTGCCGGCTGGCACCCGATGACCGGAAGCTTCTGGAGCAGGCGATGGACCGGCTCAATCTATCCGCCCGCGCGATCCACCGGATCCTGCGCAGCGCGCGCACCATCGCCGACCTCGATCACAGCGACGCGATCGCCACCGGCCACCTGGGCGAGGCGATCGGCTACCGGGTCATCGACCGCGGCTGAAGCTCAGGCCGCCGCCGGGCTGAGCATCGCCGCGGCGATGCCGAAATAGATCAGCACCCCGGCCACGTCGGCGATCGAGGTGACCAGCGGTCCGCTGGCGGTGGCCGGTCGAACTTCAGGCGGCTGAGCAGGAACGGCAGCGACATGCCGATCAGGCTGCCGACGATGACCACGACCACCATCGTCACCGACACCACCTGCGCCACGTCGACACCGCCACGCCATACGCCGATGCCGGCGATCGCGGCCGACATCGTCAGGCCCAGCAGCGCCGCGACCAGGAACTCGCGGCCCAGCATCCGCCCCCAGTCGCGCATCTGCACGTCGCCCGTCGCCATCGCGCGCACCATCAGCGTGGAGGCCTGGGCACCGGCGTTGCCGGAGCTGGCGATCAGCAGCGGCAGGAAGAACAGCAGCGTCAGGTGCGCCGCGATCGTGTCCTCGTAGGCGGCGATGCCTGCGCCGGAGAAGATGTTGGCGAACACCAGCAACACCAGCCAGGTGACGCGCATGCGGTACAGGCGCGGGATCGTCGCGTCGCGCACGCTGGCGCCCAGGTTGCCGATCGCACCACCGGCACGGTGGAAGTCCTCGGTCGCCTCGGCCTCGGCGACGTCCATCGCGTCGTCCGCGGTCAGGATGCCGACCAGCTTGTCGCCGCCGTTGAGGATCGGCAGCGCGATCAGGTCGTAGCGGGCGATCTTCTCGGCCGCCGACTCCTGGCTGTCCTCGACCCGGGCGGAGATCACATCGGACTCCATCAGGTCGGCCACGCGCGCCGTCGGCGGGGCCACGATCAGGTCGCGCAGCGACACCACGCCGATCACCCGGCGCTGGTCGTCGAGGATGAAGGCGCTGTAGATGGTCTCCTTGTCCGGCGCCACGCGGCGCAGCTCGTCCACCGCCTGGCGGGCGGTCAGGCCTTCGGGCAGCGAGGCGTACTCCGACGTCATCACCGCGCCGGCGGTGCCCTCGGGGTAGGACGACAGGCGGCGGATGTCCTCGCGCTCGGCGTGCGCCAGCGCCGGCAGCAGGCGGTCCTGCTCCACGGTGTCCAGGGCATTGAACAGGTCGGCGCGCTCGTCGGCCGACATCTCGCGCAGCAGCCGCGCCACCTCGCGCCGCTCCAGGCTGGCGACGTAGTCGGCCTGGGTCGACACCGGCAGGTGCCCGACCACCTCGGCGCGTTCCTCCAGGCCCAGCAGCGCCAGCGCGCGCGCCATCGACGGCAGCTCCAGCTCGGCCAGGATGTCGGCGATGTCGGCTTCCTGCACATGCGCGAACCATTCGCGCACGGCGTCGTCGCCGCCCTTCTCGAGCGCTTCGTGCAGGACATCGGCAGCGGCGGAAGCATCGAAGTCGGGCGCATCGGGGCGGCCGACCAGTTCCGCGTCGAGATTCTCGAGGATGTCGCTCATTGTCGTCTCCCGAGGGCGACACCGCGGGGGTGGCCGGGAGACGGACGGCCGGCTTTACGCGACCAGGGCGTTCCCAACCCGCCCACCGCGCATCACGCGCGTGGTCAGGGTGCAGTGGCAGGGTCTACTGGGAACGTCCATATGCGGTCGGTGCATGACCTGGAATGGCGCCCGGGATTGGGCGGGCGGGAGTCTATCGCCGGCGGCGTTGACGGTCAACGTGGGAACTGAACATTCACCGCGCCGGGCTATGATCAGGGGCCCCCGCCAAGGACGACACGTTTGGAAAGCCTGCAGATCGGCAACCTCTGGCTGTTGTTCGGCGCCGCCCTGGTGCTGGTCGGCATCGCCTCGAGCCTGCTGGCGCGGCGCTTTGGCGCGCCCCTGCTGCTGGTCTTCCTGTTCCTGGGCATGCTGCTGGGCGAGGACGGCCCGGGCGGCCTGGTCTGGGACAACTACGAACTCACCTACCTGGTCGGCTCGCTGGCGCTGGCGGTGATCCTGTTCGACGGCGGACTGCGCACGCGCCTGCGCGAGGTGCGCTCCTCGCTGGCGCCGGCCGGGCTTCTTGCCACCGTGGGCGTGCTGATCACCGCGGGCCTGACCGGACTGGCGGCCATCCCGCTGCTGGGCCTGGGTTGGGTCGAGGGCATGCTGCTGGGCGCGATCATCGCCTCGACCGACGCGGCGGCGGTGTTCTTCCTGCTGCGTGCCGGCGGCCTGCACCTGCAGCGCCGGGTCAGTTCGACGCTGGAAGTGGAGTCGGGCAGCAACGACCCGATCGCGGTCTTCCTGACCGTTGTGCTGACCGGCTGGCTGGCCGCCGATGGCGCGCACACCCTGGGTGATTTCGGCTGGCGGCTGCTGTCGCAGGCGGGGTTCGGCGTCACCATGGGCCTGGCCGGTGGCTGGCTGCTGGCGCTGGCGCTCAACCGGCTGGCACTGCCCGACGGCCTGCACCCGCTGCTGGCGGTTTCCGGTGCCATCCTGGTCTTCGCACTGACCAACCAGGTCGGCGGCAGCGGCTTCCTGGCCGTCTACCTGGCCGGCCTGATGGTCGGCAACCGGCCGGTGCGCGCGTTCGCCAGCGTCGTGTCGGTGCAGGACGCCGCCACCTGGCTGGCGCAGCTGGTGATGTTCCTGGTGCTGGGCCTGCTGGCCACGCCCTCGCAGCTGATCGAGGTGATGTGGCCGGCGCTGGGCCTGGCCGCCTTCCTGATGCTGGTGGCACGCCCGGCGGCCGTGGCGCTGTGCCTGTGGCCGTTCGCCTACCCGCGCCGCGAGGTGGCCTTCATCTCGTGGGTGGGCCTGCGCGGTGCGGTCGGCATCTTCCTGGCGTCGATCCCGATGCTGGCGCAGCTGCCCAATGCCGGCGTGTACTTCAACGTGGCCTTCGTCGTGGTGATCGTGTCGCTGGTGGTGCAGGGCTGGACGCTGAAGCCGGCCGCGGAATGGTTCCGCGTGGCGCTGCCGCGCCTGGACCCGCCCACGCGCCGGGTGGAGCTGGACCTTCCCGGCCAGCTGGAGCTGGAGATGGTGGGCTACCGGGTGGCGCCGGAGAGCGCCGTGCTGCGCGGCGCCCAGCTGCCCGGCTGGGCCCGTCCGGCGATGGTCGTGCGCGAGGGCAAGGTGCTGCAGGGCTCCGACGGCGGCGCGCTGCAGCCCGAGGATTACGCCTACTACCTGGCCCCGCCGGGCAGCGTGTACCGGCTGGACTGGCTGTTCGCGGAGCCGCGCGAAGCGCGCGAACTCGAGCGCGAGGTGTTCGGGGCCTTCACGCTGGCCGGCGACGTGCCGCTGGGCGAGCTGGCCAGCTTCTACGGGCTGGAGATTCCCGAGCGCTACGCCGACCAGACCGCAGCGCAGCTCTTCGCCCATCGCTTCGACGACCTGCCGCAGATCGGCGACGTGCTCAAGCTCGGCGAGGCCACGCTGGTGGTGCGCAGCATCGAGGAGGAGCAGGTGGGCCAGGTCGGCCTGAAGTTCGCGCCGGTGCCGCGGCTGCTGGGGAAGAAGCGGGGTGGCGTGAGCGCCAGGTTGCGCAGCCTGTGGCGGCGGCGCGGGCGCGACTGACCCGGACACGGGTTCACGAACCGACCAGGCCCTCGACGGTCAGTTCCGCATGGAGGGTCGTGGCCGCGCGCGGCCCGATGCCGCACACCGCGACCGCGCCTTCCGCCCCGGCGCGCAGGCCGAGGCTGCGGGTGATGCAATGCTCGTTGATCGCCCCGGTGATGAAGACCCCCAGGCCTTGCTCGGTGGCCGAGAGTGCGAACGTCTGGCCGAGGTGGCCGGCATCGAGCAGCGTGACGCGATAGGCCTTGGGGTGGTTGCGGTACTTCCACTGGTTGCGCTCGAAGCGCGCGACCATGACCACCAGCGCCGCCGCGTCGGCGAACCATTCCTGGCCGGCGACGAACTCCAGTGCCAGCGCACGCAGTCCGCGGGCGCCCGTGGCCCCACGCGGGCCAGTCGGTGCCGGATGCAGTCGTGGTGGTACAGGCCCGCGGGCAGGCCCGCCACGCGCTGGGCCAGCACGAAGGCCTCGATCGGATGCAGTCCGCCGCCGGACGGGCTGCCCTTCTTCAGCGCGAACGCGCCCGGGGCGACTTCGGACTGCCCGCGCGCGGCGAAGGTCTGGGCCAGCACCTGCGACAGGTCGGCCATCGACAGCGTCGCGTCCGCGTCGAAGTTGCGGCAGGTGGTGCGGCGAAGCAGCAGCGCGTCGAGTGCCTGCGCGTGTGCAGGCGGAAGGTCGACGCTCCCGTCGCGCGCTTCCCTGGTCGACACGCTGGGCGGTGCCGGACCCAGCGCTGCGAGTGAGCCACGGGTCTCCTGCCCCGGCCCCGGGATCGTGCTGTCGACGCCCTCCCAGCAGCCGCCCGCGTAGGCGACGGCCGCGGGCGTCCACCAGTTGGCCTGGCGCAATGCGTCGTCCGCCTCGCGCAGTCCGGCATGCGTCGCGTGGTCGCCGATCAGGATGCCGACCTCCAGCAACGTCGCCAGCGCATCGCCGGGATGCTGCGCCTGCAGGTGCGCCCAGGACATCCAATCGGTGACCGGCACGATGGCGAGCGCTTCGAGCTGACGGGCATCGAGGCCGACCCGCTCGCACAGGTGCGGCACCCAGGCCACCCACTCATGACCGGTCGTCATCTCGATGCGCCCCGCCAGCGCCGCTGCTGCATCGACACGACTGACCTCGCGCGGCTCGATCATCAGGTGTCGGCAGCGCCGGACGTTGGCCGGCATCGGGTTGGGGCTCAATTCCACACTCCACGCACGATTGGCACAGGCGTTAGACTCCGCGCTGGGGACCACCACGCAAGGGGAACAGTATGGAGAAGTGCCTGCCGGCGGACATCGCCGACAAACTGCTTGTGCGCCTGAGTGAAGACGACGCGTTCCGTGACACCTTCCGCCGCGATCCGCGCCAGGCACTGGCGCAACTGGGTTACGAGCCGGCTCGACAGGATGCGGACATCAGCGCCGAAGTCGTCCACGACGTGGATGGGCCGTGGGCCTGCCTGCACGGGGATGGCCTGCCGAGCAAGGAAGAGATCCAGCGGATGCGGGAGAAGCTGCAGCAGGAACTGACCGCGTCGATGAGCCAGAAGATCTTCCACGTCAGTTTGAGCTGAGTCGCGAATCCAGATCGTCGACCATAGCCTGGAGGTCAGGGACGGCCTCCAGGTCCGCCCACGCACTCTTGAATGCATCGAGCCACTCGCGCGCGTCCTCGCGTCGCCCGAGATCCAGGGACAACTCCGCGGCCCGGAGCTGGGCACGGTTGGCCTGGATGACGTTCTCAGGCCTCAGCATGTAGCCGATGTTCGATTCGGCATAGACCCGGCCTCGATTCTCCGCCAGCCACCGCATGTGGCCAAGCGCGGTTTCATGCCTGCCCGCGGCGGCCTGCGCCTCGCCCATCACGGCGTGCGCCAATGCGAGTTCCGAACCGTCGAAAATGCCCGCCAGCCGCCGTACGGCAGCTTCGGCATCCCCTTCAGCAAGATCAATCCGGGCCTCCACGACCTGCAGCAGCTGCGAGAGCACCGGCAGCGGCGAGGCTGCCACTTCGGATCGCGCCAGTTCGAGACCACGTCGCGCAAGCGCGATGTCATCGACCCGGACGGCCACGTAGGCGGCATACAGCAGCGCCATTGCGATCGCATCGCCCTCGGGGTGGAATTCTCCATGGAGCTGGCCGTGCGCCTGATCCATGAGCTCCCTGACCCGCGCCCTCCGTGCCGCATGGTCGTGGGGGTCGCGATCGACCGCCAGCTGTCCAGCCCAGCCCGCCCATTTGTACACGCCCGCCTCCGACACCGAGCTGGCTGCCAACGCGTCCGCGAAAGCCGGGAGCTCGCCCCAGCGACCTTCATCGATGGCCATCGAGAGCTCCAGGCCGCGCCTGGCGAGAAGATCCCCGGCGGTCCGTGCGGGCTCGGCATGCAACGTGGCTCGCGCCTCGTCGAACCTTCGTTGCGCGGCATAGCCACTCGCGGAAACTATCGACACGCCTCTGGAGTAGCCCAGCGAACTTGCCGATTCAAAGGCTTCCCTGGCCTCGTCGAAGCGACCCAGTCCCACGAGCGCTATGCCCTGCACGTATATCGATGAGCCCCTCGTCACGCTGCGGGGTGAGGACGCCCGCTCGGCGTACGCGAGTGAGTCCTCGAAGCGGTTGTTCCACCAACTGAACAAAGCAAGGTTGTGAGCGGCCGGATAATGGTCCGGATACAAGTCCGAGAACGCCTGCCAACGACGCGGGTAGTCCGGCTGCCTGCGGATCATCGCGGTCAGCGCCTCGAGTGCGAGCCGCTCGCGCTCGCTGAGGCGCTCGGGAAGCGCAGCCGCGCGGGAAAACCAGGCCAACGCCTCGGCGCGGTCGCCGTCCGTCAGACTCGAGCGACCCAATGACACCATCGCCATCGCGAACTCCGGATCGAGCGACAGCGCCTGCTCGTAGTGCAGCTTCGCGTCCGAATAGCGCCCTTCTCCATCGGCGGTGATTCCCAGCGAGTACGCGCGCAATGCATCGAGGCTGGGTGATGCCGCATCGGCGATGGGCTTGCTCGTGGCATCGATCTCCTGGACCGCCTCGCCGAGGCGGCCACGCAGTCGCGCGGCCACCGTGGTCATGGCCCGAAGACTGTCTTCCGGCCCGGCGCCGTCCTGATACTCGGAGAACACCGTGGCCCCGGTGGCGGGATCCACTACCTCGGCGCCGAGTCGCACGCGCCCCCCCGACCTCGGCGATGGTCGGCAACACCAGCGCGCGGGCGCCCTCGCGCAGCGCCACCTCGCTGCCCACCTGCCGGCTCAACGGCGAGTCGGGCTCGCGCGTCATCCGGGCCAGCACGTCGCGCACGCGCATTTCCGGCAGCACGTTGACGAAGCGCGACTGCTCCAGGCTGGTGCGCAGCGCGGTTTCCAGCGCGCCGTTGTAGCGCGGGTCGCCGGTGAGGTTCTCCAGCGAGCCGATCACCACCCAGTCGCGCTCGCCGAAGGCGATCGCATCGGGCGGGCGGAACAGCATCAGGCTCAGCGTGGCCACGCAGGCCACGACCAGCGCGGCGGTGGCCGACACCAGCAGGGGGCGGCGCCAGAACGGTCGGCGCGCGCGGCGGGACTTGCCACCTCCCAGTGGCGCCCCGCGCAGTTCGTTGCGGCTGCGGGCCACTTCGTGCACCCGGATCGGATCGCCAACGCCCTGCAGTTCGTAGGCGCCATGGTCGGCCCAGGCCAGCTGTGCCGGCGGCAGGTCCTCGTCGGCCGCGGGGGGCCGCGGCGTCGGCGCGCTGCGACAGGTTGCGCGCCACGTCCGACAGCAGCACCTGGCCGGGGCGGGCCAGGCTGGCCAGGCGCGCGGCGACCGGCTTGGCCAGGCCCTCGACGCTGACCGTCGTCGCCCCGGCCGCGGTGGCGTCGGCGTCGTTGCGCCAGATCAGTACTTCACCGAAATGGATGCCGACGCGGGCCTTGAGGTCCACGCCTTCCTTCTGGCCGAGCGCCGCCACCACCTGCTGGTACTCCAGCGCGAAACGCACGGCACCGGCGGGGCGTTCGAACAACACCAGGAAGCCGTCGGATTTGTCGATCTCGCGCCCGGCGTGGGCGCCCATCAGCTGCCGGGCCAGGCGGTCGTGGCTGCGCAGCAGGCCCGCGGCACGGGCGTCGCCGAGGGTCCGGAACAGGCCGGTGGAGTCCACCAGGTCGCACACCAGCACGGTACGCAGACGCGGACGGGGGTCGCGGCGCGTCGTTGCCTGTGGGGTGGAGGCTGTCTGGCTCATGGGTTCCGGTCGGCGCCGTGCCCGCGCACGGGCGGCCTTATCGGGAGAAACGCAGGATGCCCGCCGCGGGGGACGCTCACGTCGTGCTCATCGGCCCAACTTCCATGTGTCGCCCCCGGCCAGCTTGGCCTGGTACAGCGCGGCATCGGCGCGGCTGTAGGTGGCCGACCACGGCTCGCCGGGTCGGAAGAAGCATGCACCCACGCTCACGCCCAGGCGGATGTCGGCGCCGGCCTGGCCCAGCCGCAGGCTGCGCACCGCCGACACCAGCTGCACGGCCCGGTTGGCCAGGTCGCCGGCGTCGTCGCTGAGCGCGACCATCGCGAACTCGTCCCCGCCCAGGCGGCAGGGCAGTTCCATCGGCCCGCAGGCGGCGCGCACTTCCTCGGCCACCGCGCGCAGCGCGCTGTCGCCGGCCAGGTGCCCGCTCAGGTCGTTGACGCGCTTGAACTCGTCGATGTCCACCAACAGCAGTGCGCGGTTGGGTTCCCCCGCCGGCGGTTCGCCCATCTGCTCCAGGAAGCGGTACAGGCCGCGGCGGTTGGACAGGCCGGTCAATTCATCGGTGCTGACCAGCTGCTGGGCCAGGCTGAGTTCACTGCGGGTCTGGCGCAGGCTTTCCAGCGTCTGCATCAGGTCTTCGTTGCGGCGGCGCAGGCCCTGGATCAACTGCGTCTCGCTGGCGATCAGGTAGGCGAAGCAGCGGCGCATGAACTGCGCCATCGTCGTGGGCTCGTGCTCGAACAGGCGCTCGAACGCCTCCGGGTCGATGACCAGCAGTTCCGCATGGCTCTCCACCGTGGCGCTGGCCATGCGCGCGTGGTGGCCCATGAACAGGGCCAGTTCGCCGAAGGATTCGCGCGGCCCCAGCACCCGCTGGGTGATGCCGTCGCCGAAGTCCAGGCGCACCTGGCCGGAGACGATCACGTACATCTGGCGGCCCGACTGGCCGCGCTGGAACAGCACCTCGCCCGCCGCGATGCGGGTGCGCGCGCCGACCGCGCAGAACACCTCGAACTCACGGTCGGACAGGGCGCGCGAGCTGCTGCCCGGCACCCCCGTCAGTACAGGTTTGCGTACAACCTTCCCGGCCCCGGCCAGCTCAGTCGAGGCATCTTGCTGCAAGCTCATCAGGATGCGTCTCCCGGATCGTCCCGGGACTATAGAACGAAGCCGGGGCCGATGCACCGCACCGGCCCCGTCAAATGGTCGAAACCGGTGCCCGGTCAGGCCGCGCGTTCGGTCTCCTCGAACTGCTCCTCCTCGGTCGAGCCGTGCAGCGCGGAGAGCGAGCTCAGGCCGCCGGAGATGACCTGGTTGAGCTGGTCGAAATAGCCGGTGCCGACCTCGCGCTGGTGCTTGGCGGCGGTGTAGCCGTCCTTCTCGGCGGCGAACTCGGCCTCCTGCAGTTCCACGTAGGCCGACATCTGGCGGTCCTTGTAGCCCCGCGCCAGCTCGAACATCGAGTAGTTCAGGGCGTGGAAGCCGGCCAGCGTGATGAACTGGAACTTGTAGCCCATCTTCGCGATCGAGACCTGGAAGTCGGCGATCGTGGCCTCGTCGAGGTTCTTCTTCCAGTTGAAGCTGGGCGAGCAGTTGTAGGCCAGCATCTTGCCGGGGAACTTCGCGTGGATCGCTTCGGCGAACTGGCGGGCTTCCTCCAGGCTGGGGGTCGAGGTTTCGCACCAGATCAGGTCGGCGTAGGGCGCGTAGGCGAGGCCACGGGCGATCGCCTGGTCGATGCCGGCACGGCATTCGTAGAAACCCTCGACGGTGCGCTTGCCGTTGCAGAACTGCTGGTCGACCGGGTCGATGTCGGAGGTCAGCAGGTTCGCGCCCATCGCGTCGGTGCGCGCCACGATCAGCGTCGGCACGCCGGCCACGTCGGCGGCCAGGCGCGCGGCGGCCAGCTTCTGCACCGCCTCCTGGGTCGGCACCAGCACCTTGCCGCCCATGTGGCCGCACTTCTTCGCGCTGGCCAGCTGGTCCTCGAAGTGCACGCCGGCGGCACCGGCCTCGATCATGTGCTTCATCAGCTCGTAAGCATTGAGTACGCCGCCGAAGCCGGCCTCGGCATCAGCCACGATCGGCACCAGCCAGTCGATGTCGTCCTTGCCCTCGGCGTGGTGCAATTGATCCGCGCGCAGCAGCGTGTTGTTGATGCGGCGCACGACATTGGGCACCGAATCGACCGGGTACAGCGACTGGTCGGGGTACATGGAGCCTGCGGTGTTGGCGTCGGCCGCGACCTGCCAGCCGCTGAGGTAGATCGCGTTGAGCCCGGCCTTGACCTGCTGCATGGCCTGGTTGCCGGTCAGTGCGCCGAGCGCGTTGACGAACTCCATCTCGTGCAGCTGCTTCCACAGCCGCTCGGCGCCACGTCGGGCCAGCGAATGCTCCACGTGCACGGTGCCGCGCAGGCGCACCACGTCGGCGGCGGAGTACGGGCGGGTCACGCCGTCCCAGCGCGGGTCGCTCTTCCAGGACTGCTCGATCAGGTCTGCGGTGGGGAGTTGCGTGCTCATGGGCTTGGCCTCTTCTGGTTTCTGGGGTTGGAAATGTCGGGTGTCGCACTCACGGGCGGCGCAGCGCGCGCGTCGCAAGGAAGTCGTGGGCTACAGGTCTGGATACGCTTCAAGCGTGAGGAAATCGGCCATCGTGTCGGCGTGGGTCAGGCGGTCGAGCAGCGCGATCGCCTCGTCGATGCGCGAACCGCCAGGCAGCAGGGCGCGGTCGCCCAGGCGCGAGGGCAGCGCCAGCAGCGCGCGGTCGAACAGCGTGAAGTCGACCGGCGTGCCGTCGTCGAGGTGCTGGCCCTCGTGGTGCAGCCACTGCCACAGCTGCGCGCGGGCGATCTCGGCGGTGGCGGCATCCTCCATGAGGTGGTGGATCGGCACGCAGCCCTGGCCGTCGAGCCAGGCGGCCATGTAGCGCACGCACACCTCGACGTTGTTGTTGAAGCCGGCCTGCGTGATCGTGCCGCGGCACGGGGCGATCAGCGCGTCGCGGTCGGCGCGCACGTCATCGCGCGGCACGTGGTGCTGGTTCGGCGCGGGCATGTACTTGTCGAAGATCTCCAGCGCCACCGGGATCAGGGCCGGATGTGCGACCCAGGTGCCGTCGTGGCCGGCGCGCACCTCGCGCAGCTTGTCGGCGCGCACGCGCTCGATCGCCTTCTCGTTGGCGGCGTCGTCGCCGCTGATCGGGATCTGTGCCGCCATGCCGCCCATCGCATGCGCACCACGGCGGTGGCAGGTCTGGATCAGCAGCTCCGAATAGGCCTTCAGGAACGGCTGGTCCATGCCGACCTGGCCGCGCTCGGGCAGGACGCGGTCGGGGTGGGCGCGGAAGGTCTTGAGGTAGCTGAAGATGTAGTCCCAGCGCCCGCAGTTGAGCCCGACGATGCGGCAGCGCAGCGCGTGCAGGATCTCGTCCATCTCGAACACCGCCGGCAGCGTCTCGATCAGCACGGTCACCTTGATCGCGCCGATCGGCAGGCCGGTGCGCACTTCCAGGAAGGCCAGCACCTCCTCCCACAGCTGCGCCTCCTCCATGCACTGCAGCTTGGGCAGGTACAGGTAGGGCCCGCGGCTGTGGTGGTGCAGCTCGCTGCCGTTGAGCAGCACGAACAGCGCGGCATCGAACAGTCCGCCGGCGATCGGCTGGCCGTCCACCCGCACGTGCGCCTCGTCGAGGTGCCAGCCGCGCGGGCGCACGATCAGCGTGGCCAGGCCGGATTCGTTGAGCGCGTAGTGCTTGCCGTTGGGCGCGGTGTATTCGATCGTGCCGCGCACCGCGTCGCGCAGGTTCACCTGCCCGGCCAGCATGTTGTCCAGGCGCGGGCTCGAGGAGTCCTCGAAGTCGGCCATGAACACCCTGGCGCCGGAATTGAGCGCGTTGATGACCATCTTGCGCTCGACCGGGCCGGTGATCTCGACCCGGCGGTCGACCAGCGCATCGGGCAACGAGGCCACCCGCCAGTCGTCCTCGCGGATCGCGCGGGTGTCGGCGCGGAAGTCGGGCAACTCGCCGGCGTCGAAGCGCGCCTGGCGCTCGCGGCGGGCCGCGAGCAATTCCTGGCGGCGCGGGTCGAAGCGACGGTGGACTTCGGCCAGCAGCGCCAGCGCATCGGGGGAAAGCAGGTCGCGCTGCTCGGCATCGTCGATGGCGACGCTGAGCTGGACCGGGCCGGGCATGGCCATGCCTGAATCTGCCATTGTCATCTCCTGCAGGGGCATTGGGGTCACCTCTTGGGGTTACCGCCTTGGGAGATCGAAGCTGGACCTGTCACCCATATTTGACAAGGCAAATATGTGAATAGATAGTATTTGCTCTGCTTATAGCCCTTTGGTTTCAGTTTCTTATGAGCGCATCCGACGGCCGCTTCTACTACAAAGGGGATCGCCTGAAGCCCTTGCGGGCGGTTTGCCAGGTGGCCCGGCTGGGTTCGGTGTCGCGCGCGGCCGAGGCCCTGTACCTGAGCCAGCCGGCGGTGACGCTGCAGATCAAGGCGCTGGAGCGCGAGTACGGCATCCGGCTGTTCGAGCGCGTCGGCCGGCGCATGAGCCTGACCCGCGAAGGCGAGGCGCTGTACGAGCTGGCGCGCCCGCTGGTGGAGGGCATCGACGGCATCGATGCGGAGTTCCGCAGCCGCATGCGCGGCATCGAGGCCGGCGAACTGCGGGTGGCCGCGGGCAGCTCGACGATCCTCTACCTGCTGCCCGACCTGGTGCGTGAATTCAGCCAGCAGCACCCGGAGATCCAGCTGGCGCTGGAGAACGTGACCGGCCGCGACGGGCTGTCGATGCTGCGCTCGGATGCGGTGGACCTGGCCGTGGGCTCGATGCTCGACGTGCCCAACGACCTCGACTACGCGCCGGTGTACCGCTTCGACCCGCTGCTGATCATGCCGCTGGACCACCCGCTGGCCGGGCGCAGCGACATCGGCCTGGCCGACATCTCACCCTACGGGCTGATCCTGCCGCCGCGGCGCCTGACCACCTACCGACTGGTCGACCTGGTGTTCCATTCCAACCGCGTGCCCTACACGGTGGCGCTGGAGGTCGGCGGCTGGGAGGTGATCAAGCAGTACGTGGCGATGGGCCTGGGCATCTCGATCGTCACCGGCATCTGCATCAAGGACAGCGACCGCGAACGCCTGGCGGTGCACAACCTCGGCGAGTTCTTCCCGCAGCGCAGCTACGGCGTGGTGGTGCGCAAGGGCCGCGTGCTCAGCCCCGCGGCGCGCGCGTTCATCGACCTGGTCAAGCCCGGCCTGTTCGAGCGCCGCGATTACGACGACACCGGCCACTCCGGCCGCTGACCCGGCTCACACGCCGCGGTTCCGGCCCCGGTAGGGCCGGAACGACTCGCGCATGCGCAGCATGTCGGCCTCGGCGTCCTCGCCGAGTTCGAACATCCCGCCGACGCCGATCTCGCGCTCGGGATAGTGGATGTAGACCGCCAGCACCGGCACCCGCGCGGTCTTGGCGATACGCCAGAAACCGGTCTTCCAGCGCTCCACCGGCTTGCGCGTGCCCTCCGGGGCGATGCCCAGCCACATCGCGTCCTGGGCGTGGAACCGACGCGAGATGTCGCGCACCACCCCGCCGGGCGAACTGCGGTCGATCGGGATCGCACCCATCCGGCGCAGCAGCCAGCCCAGCGGGCCGACGCAGGCCTCCTTCTTGATCATGAAGTTCACGTGCACGCCCAGCGCCACCTTCGCGGCCAGGCCCCAGACCGCGTCCCAGCCGGAGGAGTGCGGCGCGAAGATGATCATGACCCGCTTCATGTCGGGCAGCTCGCCGACCACGCGCCAGCCGCCCAGGCGCATCACGAGGCGGCCGATCCAGCGGGTGAAGGCATTGCCGCCACGCGGCATCGACGGTGGCACCTCAGGCAGCAGTTCGGGCATTCAGTCGCGTTCCCATTGGCGTGAATCGCGGTGGCGCTTGATCTGGGCGCGCTCGCGCTTGGTGCTCAGGCGCCGCTCCTTCGACCCCCGGGTGGGCTTGGTCGCCACCCGCGCCTTGGGCGCGTGCGTGGCCGTCTCGATGATCGCGGCGAGGCGCTCGCGCGCATCCTCGCGGTTGCGGTCCTGGCTGCGGTAGCGCTGCGCGGAGATGACCAGCACGCCACGGTCGTTGAGGCGGCGGTCGCGCCGCGCCAGCAGCCGCAGCCGCACCGTCTCGGGCAGGCTGGGCGAGTTGAGCACGTCGAAGCGCAGCTCGACCGCGGTGGCCACCTTGTTGACGTTCTGGCCCCCGGGCCCGGCCGAGCGCACGAAGCGCTCGGTGAGCTCGTCATCGGGGATCGACAGTCGGGGCGTGATGCGCAGCATGCGGTCCGGCGTGGCGGGTGGATGGGGCATTGTACCGGCCCGCCCCCCGGCTACGGCGACCCCGGCGGCAGCGCCCAGCCGAAGCGGGCGAACACCTTGTCGAACTCGGCGTCCAGACCGGCCTCGACGCGCATCGCGTGGCCATCGCGCGGGTGCTCGAACTCCAGCCGCCAGGCGTGCAGCAGCATGCGGTGCACGCCCAGCTCGATGCGGAACTGGCGGTTGCGGCGGCCGTCGCCGTGGCTGGTGTCGCCGATGAGGTGGTGGCTGAGGTGCTTGAGGTGGCGGCGGATCTGGCGGAAGCGTCCGGTCAGCGGCGTGCACTGCAGCAGCGCGAAGCGCGAGGTATCGAAGCCGGCCAGCGGCAGCGGCAGCTCGCCGGTGGCCAGCGTGCGGTAGGCGGTCTGCGCGGGCTTCTTGAGCGGCTTGCCGGGCCCGCCGTCGAGGTCGTGGTCGATGAGGCCCTCGGCCGGCTCGGGCCAGCCGCGGCACACCGCCAGGTAGGTCTTGGTGACTTCGCGGCCCATGAACTGGCGACCCAGCGCGGCCGCGGTGTCGGGGTCGAAGCACAGCAACAGGCAGCCGCTGGTGGCGCGGTCGAGCCGGTGCACGAGGTGGATGCGGCGCTTGAAATGCTCGCGCAGCCGGTCGGCGAAGAACTCG
Organism: Alkalisalibacterium limincola; assembly: GCF_008017755.1. Lineage (GTDB taxonomy): Bacteria > Pseudomonadota > Gammaproteobacteria > Xanthomonadales > Xanthomonadaceae > Alkalisalibacterium > Alkalisalibacterium limincola. Next base: position 134,572 of record NZ_VRTS01000008.1, on the reverse strand, counting down.
GTTTCACCGCGTGCCAGCGCACTGTCGTGCACCATCAGGCCGGCGGGTTTGTCGACCACCGCCAGCGTGTCGTCTTCATGGAGGATGCGCATCGCCGGCATTGTCCCATGCGTGCCGGCCGCGGTGCGTGGGCGGCTGCGAACGTGGGCGCCGTGACCGATGGCGGTGGCGTGGCCCGGCGTGATGGGCGACCCTGCAACGTCAACAGCCGTGTCGCGCCGCGCGCGCGATGCACCGGAAATGTCCGCGGAGCCCCCCATGATCCACCGTCCCTGCCCCAGCCTCCTCACGCGCCTGTGCTCGGCCACCCTGCTGGCCGCCCTGCTGGTCCTCGCGCCGCTCGCCACCGCCCTTGCCGACACGCTGCCCGCCGGCGTGGAGCGCGGGCCCAGCGTCGAGGGCATCAGCGAGTACCGGCTCGACAACGGCCTGCGCGTGCTGCTGTTCCCCGACGAGAGCAAGCCGACGGTGACGGTGAACATCACCTACCTGGTCGGCTCGCGGCACGAGGGCTACGGCGAGACCGGCATGGCGCACCTGCTCGAGCACCTCGTGTTCAAGGGCACGCCGACGCACCCGGACATTCCCGGCGAAATGCGCCGCCGCGGCATCAGCTTCAACGGCACCACCTGGCTGGACCGCACCAACTACTTCGGCAGCTTCGCCGCCGGCGAGGACAACCTGGCCTGGCTGCTGCGGCTGGAGGCCGACCGGATGGTCAATTCGCACATCGCGCGCGCCGACCTCGACAGCGAGATGACCGTGGTGCGCAACGAGATGGAGGCCGGCGAGAACAGCCCGGTGCGGGTGCTGATCGAGCGCATCCTGTCGACCGCCTACCTGTGGCACAACTACGGCAACTCCACGATCGGCGCACGCGCGGACGTGGAGAACCAGCCGATCGAGCGCCTGCAGGACTTCTACCGCCGCCACTACCGCCCCGACAACGCGGTGCTGCTGGTGGCCGGCCGCATCGACGAGGCGCACACGCTGGCGCTGGTGCACGAGGCCTTCGGCCGTATCCCGGCACCCGACACCCCGATCCAGGCGACCTACACGCGCGAGCCGGTGCAGGACGGCGAGCGCGAGGTGACGGTGCGCCGCAGCGGCGAGACCCCGTATGCCGGCGTGTCCTACCACGTGCCGCCGGGCGCGCACGAGGACAGCGCCGCGCTGGCGGTGCTGGCCGAGGTGCTGTCGAACACGCCCAACGGCCGCCTGCACAAGGCGCTGGTCGAGCCGGGCGAGGCCAGCTGGGTGGCCAGTTTCGTCCCGGCGCTGGCCGAGCCCGGCTTCTTCATGCTGCTCGCGCAGCTGCCCGGCGACGGCGATGTGGATGCGTTCGCCACGCGCCTGGCGGGCCTGGTCGAGGGCACCACGGCAGAGGCGTTCACCGAGGAGGAACTCGAGGACGCGCGGCAGCGGCTGCTGCGTGGCGTGGAGAACACCTTCAACGACGCCAACCGGCTGGCCACGGCGATGTCGGAGACGATCGCGATGGGCGACTGGCGGCTGTTCTTCCTGCAGCGCGACCGGCTCGAGGCGGTCACGCTGCAGGACCTGGAGCGCGTGGCGCGCCACTACCTCAAGCCGGCCAACCGCACGCTGGGCCGCTTCATCCCGACCGAGCGCGCCGACCGGGTGGACATCGCCACCGAGGTGGACGTGGCGGGGCTGCTGGCCGACTACACCGGGCGCGAGGCGCTCAGCGCCGGAGAGGCCTTCGAACCCAGCCCGGAGAACGTGGACGCACGAACGCAGGTGCAGGCGCTGGCCAACGGCACGCAGCTGGCCCTGCTGCCCAAGCGCACCCGCGGCGAGACCGTGCAGGTGCGCATCCGCCTGCTGTGGGGCACGGAGGCGACGGCGACCGGCCGCGGCACGGTTGGCAGCTTCACCGCCTCGATGCTCAATCGCGGCACGCAGCAGCGCAGCCGCGCGCAGATCGCCCGCCGGCTCGATGCGCTGCGCTCGCAGGTGGCGATCAGCGGCGACGCCCAGGGGGTGACGCTGACGCTGTCGAGCCGCCGCGAGCACCTGGCCGATGCATTGGCGCTGGTCGAGGAGATGCTCAAGCAGCCGGCCTTCCCGGAGAGCGAGGTCGAGCAGCTCCGGGCCCAGTCGATCACCGGCATCCAGTCGCAGATGACCGAGCCCGACGCGGTCGCGTCGAACGCGATGTCGCGGCACTTCAATGCGCGCTTCGAGCGCGGGCACCCGCGCTACGTGCCGACCTTCCAGGAGAGCATCGAGGACGTGCGCGCGGTCGACGGCGCGGCGCTGGCCGATTTCCACCGCCGCTTCTACGGTGCCGGTACCGGCGAGGTGGTGGTGGTCGGCGACTTCGATGCCGATGCGGTGCGCCAACAGGCCGCGGACATCTTCGGCGACTGGACCGCGCCGGTGGCCTTCGAGCGCATCGCCGTGCCCTATCGGCCGATCCAACCGCTGACCCGGCAGATCGACACGCCGGACAAGGCCAACGCGATGGTGCTGCTGGGCTCGCGCCTGCCGATGACCGACTCGCACGAGGACTACCCTGCCCTGCTGGTGGGCAACTACATCTTCGGCGGCGGCTCGCTGAAGTCGCGCCTGGCCGACCGCATCCGCCAGGCGGAGGGTCTGAGCTACGGCGTCGGCGCCAGCCTCAGCGTGCACCCGATCGACGACAACGCCGCACTGACGGCCTACGCGCTGTCCGCACCGGAGAACGTGGCGCGGGTGCTGGCCGCGTTCGAGGAAGAGCGGCAGCGGCTGCTGGACGAGGGCGTGGAGGAAGGGGAGCTGCGCGATGCGGTCGACGGCCTGCTGCAGCTGCGCGCGCTGGGCCGCGCCGAGGACGCGAACCTGGCCGGCCAGATCTCCTCGAACCTGTACTTCGGGCGCACGATGGCCTGGAGTGCGGAGCAGGAGGCGGCGATCGCCGCACTGGACGTGGAGACGGTCAACGCCGCGCTGCGCCGGCACCTGGGCGAGGTCGAATTCTCGATCTTCAGCGCCGGCGATTTCCAGGCTGCCAGCGACTGAATCCCGCGCGGCGGGGCTGGGCCCGGCTCAGCCCCGCGGCCACGCCGCGATGAAGGCCGCCAGCGCGGCGCTGCCGCCCACCCAGGCCGGCCAGGTGAGGCCCAGCCAGCCCGGCGTGCCGACGCCCAGGCCCTGCAGCAGGGCCGCCGACAACAGCAGGCCGGCGCCGATCACCGCGAACACGGTGCGTCGCTGCCCCTGCCGCGAGACTTCCACGAGTTGCGCGATCTGCGCGGAGTGCATGTCCACGCGCGCTTCGCCCTCGACCTGGATGCGCAGCCATTCGCGCACCAGCCGCGGCATGTCCGGTGCGTGGGTCAGGATCTCCGGCAACCGGCGGCGGAACTGCGCGCGGATGTTCGCGCCGCTGTAGCGCTCGCGCAGGATGCGCTCCAGCACCGGGTGGGCCACCGACCATATGTCCAGCTTCGGGTCCAGCAGCCGGCCCACGCCCTCGATGTTGAGCAGCGTCTTCTGCAGCAGGATCAGTTGCGGCTGCAACGTCAGCTCGTAGCGCTGCGCGGTGCGGAACAGCTTGAACACCACCTCGCCCAGCGAGATCTCGCTCAGCGGCCGGGTGAAGTAGGGCTCGCACACCGCGCGCGTGGCGGCCTCGAGCTCTTCCAGGTTCACCGTGGCCGGCATCCACCCGGCCTCCACGTGCAGCTCGGCGATGCGCCGGTAGTCGCGCTTGAACATCGCCATGAAGTTCTCGGCCAGGTAGTACTGGTCGCGGTCGGCAGCTGGCCGACGATGCCGAAGTCCAGCGCCACCAGGCGCGGGTTGTCGCGTCGGGCCGGGTCAGGATCCACCCAGATGTTGCCGGCGTGCGCGTCGGCATGGAAGAAGTTGTCGCGGAACACCTGGGTGTAGAACACCCGCACGAAGCGCTCGGCCAGCCGCGGCCGGTTGATGCCGGCGGCATCGAGCGCGGCGATGTCGTCCGAGGCGATGCCGTGCACCCGCTCCAGCGTCAGCACGCGCTCGGCGGAGTGCGACCACAGCACCTCCGGCACGTACATCTCGTCCGAGCCGAGCCAGTTGCGCCGCAGCACGCTGGCATTCGCACCCTCGCGCTGCAGGTCCAGCTCGCCGTCCAGCGTCGCCTCGACCTGCTCGACCACGGCCAGCGGCCGGATGCGGTGGCCGCGCGGGTGGTGGCGCTGCACCAGTCCGGCCAGGCTGCGCAGCAGGCCGATGTCCTCGGCGATGCGGCGGCGGATGCCCGGGCGCAGCACCTTGACCACGACCTCGCGGCCGTCGTGCAGCGTGGCCGCGTGCACCTGGGCGATCGAGGCCGAGGCCAGCGGCGTGGTGTCGAAGCGGGCGAAGGCCTCGGCCAGGCTGCGGCCCAGCTGCTGCTCGACGATCGCCACCGCCTCTTCGCCCGGGAAGGGTTCGACCTGGTCGCGCAGGCGGGCCAGTTCGTCGGCCACTTCCGGCGGCAACAGGTCGCGGCGCGTCGAGAGCACCTGGCCGAACTTGACGAAGATCGGCCCCAGCGCCTGCAGCGCCAGGCGCACGCGCTCGCCTTCGGGCCGCCCCGGTTCGATGCGGCGCACCGGCACCAGTGCAAACGCGGCAGCAGGCAATGAACTGCGGCCGACGCCCTGCAGCAGTGCGTCGAGCCGGTAGCGGCGCGCCACGCGCAGGATCTGCCACAGGCGCGCCGCGCTGCGCAGGCTCATGCCGGACCTCCACCCTGACGGGGGAGCGCCGCGCTGGGGGCGGTCGTCGACACGTGGACGGTCGGGCCGGAGGGGTCTGGACGCATGGGCTTCGCTGGCGACGGGATCGGCGGGGAACCGACGAGGCGTCACTTTGCCACGCGGCCCCCCTAGGGCCAAGCGCGGCGCGGCCCCCTGCCCCGCCGGGAAAGGGCCGGGCCAAAAAAAACGCGCGCCCCGGAGGGCGCGCGTTGCCTTGACGTTGGCGGGTGTTGCGGTGTTGCTCTGATCAGACCCTGCCGCCCTTGCCGCGACCGAAGATCAGCGACAGGACGAACAGGACCAGGAACACGAAGAACAGGATCTGGGCGATGCCGGAGGCGGCGCGGCGATGCCGCCGAAGCCGAGAACGGCTGCAATGATCGCGATGACGAGGAAAACGATGGCGTAGTACAGCATGGGGAACTCCCTTTCGTGTTGGGTTGGCACCAACCATGCAGCAGAAACCATGCCAGCCAGCCCATCGGCCGGCTGGGAAAGGAAAATCAACGACTTGAAGCGAAAGCCTCCTGCACTACCCCGGTAAAACGCCCGAATTTGGATCGATGATCATGCACAATGCAACATCCCCGGCCACGACAACGGAACGTCCGCCCCATGAGTGAACACCACCCAGACCTCCCCGGCATCGACGGCGCCCGGGTGCTCATCGTCGATGACGAGCCGGCCATCCTGAGGACCTTCCGCTATTGCCTGGAGGACTCCGGCTACCGCGTCACCACGACCAGCAACAGTGAGCAGGCGCTCGATGCGCTCAACCGCGAAGTCTTCGACGTGTGCTTCCTGGACCTGCGCCTGGGCGACGAGTCCGGCCTGGAGCTGCTGCCGCAGATCAAGGCACTGGCGCCGTGGGTGCGCGTGGTCATCGCCACGGCGCACTCCTCGGTCGACTCCGCGGTGGACACGATGCGCGCCGGGGCCGCGGATTACCTGGTCAAGCCCTGCTCGCCCGACCAGCTGCGATTCGCCGCGGCCAAGCAGGTCGAGGCAAGGCAGATGGAGCTGCGCCTGCAGACGCTGGAGCGCGAAGCCGACTGTGGCCCGAAGGGCAACCTCGAGACCGACTCGCCGGTCATGGCGCGGGTGCTCGACGAGGCCCGGCGGGTCGCCGACACCAACGCCTCGGTGCTGATCCTGGGCGAGAGCGGCACCGGCAAGGGCGTGCTGGCCCGGGCGATCCACGAGTGGAGCCCGCGGCGGGACAAGAACTTCGCGACGATCAATTGCCCGTCGCTGTCCTCGGAACTGCTGGAAAGCGAGATGTTCGGCCATCGCAAGGGCGCCTTCACCGGCGCCACCGAAAGCACCCAGGGCCGGGTCGCGATCGCCGACGGCGGCACGCTGTTCATGGACGAGGTCGGCGACTTCCCCCTCGGCCTGCAGCCCAAGCTGCTGCGCTTCGTGCAGGACCGCGAGTACGAGCGCGTCGGCGACCCCGTCTCGCGCGTGGCCGATGTGCGCATCGTCGCGGCGACCAACCGCGACCTCGAGGAGATGGTCGCCAAGGGCGAGTTCCGCGAAGACCTGCTGTACCGGCTCAACGTCATCACCCTGACCCTGCCGCCGCTGCGCGAGCGTCCCGAGGATGTCCTCAACATCGCCACCGGTTGCCTGAAGGAGTTCGCCCGCAGCTACGGGCGCCCCGCGCGCGAGTTCACCGAGGCGGCGATCGGTCGCCTGCTGGCCTATCGCTGGCCGGGCAACGTGCGCGAGCTGCGCAACGTCATCGAGCGGGCGGCGATCCTGAGCCCGGACGAGCGCGTCGGCGTGAACCACCTCTCCATCACCGGCAGCGACACCGTGGCCAACACCGCCGGCGGGGTCATCCGCGTCGGCGCGCCGGTCAGCCTGGATGCGCTGGAGCGCATGCACATCGCGGCGGTGGTCGCCAACAGCGCGACGCTGGAAGCGGCCGCACGCACGCTGGGCATCGATTCCTCGACGCTGTACCGCAAGCGCAAGCAGTACGATCTTTCATGATGAAGCTGCGCGACCAGCTCCTGCTCTCCTTCAGTGCACTGGTGCTGGTCGCCGCGGTGGGCCTCGGGTTGGGCGTGGTCGTGGTGAAACAGCTCTCGCGGGTGTCCGAGGACATCGTCCAGGGCAACCTGGCCGCGATCGAGGCCAGTTCGCGGGTGCGCACGCTGGTCGGCACCCAGCATTCCGCGCTCAGCCGCTTCCTGCTCCACAACGGGCCCAACGCCCATGCAAGCCTGGTGCCGATGATGTCGCCCTTCGTCGAGGAGGCGCATACCCTGCTGGCCGACCTGCGCCGTCGCGCCACCACCGACGAGGAGTTGCTGGCGGTGGCCAGCAGCGAGCAGGCGCTGGCCGCGCTGGCCCAGCTGACCCTGGCCTACGATGGCGCCAGCGCCCAGGACAACCAGCTCGCCGGCCAGGAGCTGCTCGACGCACTGACCGAACTGCGCCTTGCCGCCCGCCTGCCCTACGAAAGCAATTTCGAGCAGCTGGTCTCGCGCAGCACGCGGGTTGCGACCGAAGCGCGCCAGCTCGGCGTCGCGCTGTCGCTGGTCGCTGCGGCGATGATCGTGCTGGGCATGCTGGCGGCGCTGCACCTGGCGCGGCGCCTGAGCCGGCCGCTGGAGGCGGTCGACGTCGCGCTGGCGCGCATCGGGCGCGGCGACTACGGCGCACGACTGGCACCGGCGCAGACCGAGGAGATCGACCGCCTCTCGCGCGGCTTCAACACGATGGCCGCTTCGCTCGAGCGCTTCCACGCGATGCGCCTGGACGAGATCGTGGCCGAGCGCCGGCGGCTCGACACCGTCATCGACTCGATCGACCAGGGCCTGGTGCTGATCGACGTGGAAGGGCGGATCGAGCGCATCAACCCCGTTGCCGGCCACCTGCTGGGCCTGGTGCCCCGGCACGCCGGCGGGCGCCCCGCGGCGGACGTCTTCGAGGGCTCGTCGTTGCCGGCACACATCGACGAGGCACTCAACCGGGCCGATGCCGAAGCGCGCCACGAGCATGCCGGCCGCGACCTGCACCGCATCATGGACGGGCATGAGGTCACGCTGGCCTGGTCCCTGACCCCCTACTGGCATGGCGACATGCGCGGCCTGCTGCTGATGCTGCGCGACATCAGCCAGGAACGCGCACTCGAGCGCATGCGCACGGAGTTCGTGCTTCGTGCCGCCCACGAGCTGCGCACGCCGGTCACGGGGATGCGCATGGCGGTGGGCCTGCTTCAGGACCGGCTCAAGCCGGCCCCGGACTCGCGCGAGGCGGAGTTGCTGGAGACGCTGGAAAGCGAGATGGCGCGAACGGTACGCCTGATCGCGAACCTGCTCGACCTGGCCCGGCTCTACAACCAGCGCCTGGACCTGATGCCGGCACCGATCACGCCCTCGGACCTGGTGGAGTGCGCCGCCGAGCGCTTCCGGGACCGCGCGCGCGAAGTGGACATCCGGCTGGAGACGGCGGTCGAGGCCGCGCTGCCCGAGGTGAATGCGGACCGCGACCAGATCGACCGGGTGCTCGACAACCTGTTGTCGAACGCGCTGCGCCATACCCCGCCCAAGGGCGTCGTGGCGGTGCGCGCGCACCGTCTCGGTGGACAGCTGGTGGTGGAGGTCAGCGACACCGGCGAAGGCCTGGACCGCAGCCAGCGCGAGCGCGTGTTCGAACCCTTCGTGCAGGTCGGCCGCGCCACCGGTGGCAGTGGCATCGGTCTGGCGATGAGCCGGGAAATCGCCGAGCAGCACGGCGGACGCCTGCGCGCGGAGACGGCGCGCGAGGGCGGATGCCGCTTCGTCCTGAGTCTTCCGTTGTGAGGAGGGAGGAAGTCACCGATGCAAATTGCATGGAATAGCGGTACAAAACGAGCAGCTTGCATGACACATGCAAGGACTCGATCACTCGCAGCACTATGAATCAATGACTTGGCAAGCCACGCCCACTGGCACGGGCTTTGCTTTGTACCCAGTGGAAACCTATCAATCGCAAGGAGTCGCCTAATGAATACCGCCACCCGCCTGAGTCTTTCGATCGCCCTCGCCCTCGGCCTGGCCGCCTGCACCCAGCAGACCCCGGAAGAGGCGCGCCAGGACGCCGCCGAGGACATCGCCGAGGCCCGCCAGGACGCGCGTGAGACCACGGCCGAAGCCCGCGCCGACGTGCGCGATGCCGCAACCGAGGGCCCGCGCGAAACGCGCCGCGCCACCGCCGACGCGGTCGAGGACACCGCCCAGGCGCGTTACGACGTGGAGATCGCCGAGATCGATGGCCGCTACGACGTCGCCAAGGCCGAGTGCGCGCAGATCGAGAACCGCGACGAGCGCCGCGCCTGCGACGACCGCGCCGAAGCCGAGCGTGATGCGGCCAAGGAAGCCGCCGAGCGCCGCAAGGAAGCCGCCGAAGCGCGCGCAGACCGCATCGACTGATCTGCACGCACCACGGCAGGATGCCCACGGGCCGGGAGCGCTGCTCCCGGCCGTTGTCGTTTCAGCGCGCCTCGCGCAGCCGTGCCACCCGCCGCGCCATCCGGTCGACATCGTCGCGAAGCTGGTCGACGGCCTCGTGGAAGATGTCCAGCTCGACCCCGGTGGCGATCTCGCCGCGTTCCTCGCCGACATAGTCGGCCAGGTCACGCGCCATGCCGCTGGCAAGACCGCGCCCCTGGCGCAGTGCGTCGCGCAGCGTGCGGGCCATCCGTGCACCGAGCACCTCGCCGAAGACGTCCGAGAAAGGCCGCTCCCAGTCGGGATCGAAGTCGCGTGCCAGCTTGCGCAAACGGCGCGCCAGTTCGGCGTCGCCACTCACGCGCAGGCTGCCCGGCGGCAGGCCCTCGCGCGGGCGGAACGCTTCGAACTGGCCCAACAGGCCGGCCAGCGTTCCACGCACCGACAGGTCCGCCTCCGGAGTATCGATCGCCGGACCCACCTGCAGGCGGCCTTCGCGGGCGGTGACCGCCAGCGCCAGCGGCGGGGCCACCAGGGCCAGCTCGATGCGACGGCCGTCCAGCGCGCGCAGGTCGTGGGCGGCATCGGGGTCGAGCGCCAGCAGGCGGTTGAGCACCTCCTGCAGCGCGCGCCCGGCGAGGGGCTTGAACGCATCCAGCGGCGAGGGGGTTCGTGCCGTCATGTCCGCGCCTCCTCAGGCCTGCGCCGGGGGACGCTGCGACTGCCACCATTCGGCCAGTCGCTGCAGCCCGGTGTCGATGCCCACCCGGGGACGGTAGCCGAGGTCTCGCTCGGCAGCGGAAATGTCGTAGAAGTGCGTGGTGGCCAGCTGCTCGGCCAGGAAGCGCGTCATCGGCGGCTCGCCCTTGAGCCGCAGCAGCGCCCAGGTCTTCTCCATCGCCGCGCCGGCGCCATAGGCGACGCGGTAGGGCACGCTGCGCATGACCTGGGGAGCACCGGCGGCGCACAGCAGCGCGTTGACGATGTCGCGCAGTTCCCGCGGCTCGCCGTTGGAGATGAAGTAGGCCCGTCCGGCGCAGGCGGCCTCGGGCCACAGGTGGTCGAAGGCGTCCAAGTGCGCGCGGGCGGCGTTGTCGATGTAGGTCGTGTCGACGCGGTTGTGGCCCCCGTCGATGAGGCGCAGGCGCCCGCTGCGCGCGCGCTCCACCAGGCGCGGCAGCAGCTGGTTGTCGCCGGGCCCCCAGATCAGGCGCGGGCGCAGCGCCACGGTGGCCAGCTCCGGGCCGTTCGCCGCCAGCACCGCGCGTTCGGCGATCGCCTTGGTCTCCGGGTACCAGGCCTTGAAGTTCTCGCCATAGGGCGTGTCGGCCTCGTTGCCACCGACCACGTCACGCCGGCCGGCGTGGGTGACGCTGGGGCTGGAGGTGTAGACCAGCTTGCGCACCCGGTGGGCCCGGCACGCCGACAGCACGTTTTCGGTGCCGACCACGTTGGGCTGCCAGTAGCTTTCGCGATCACCCCAGGCACCGGCCTTGGCGGCGTTGTGGAACACCGCCGCCTGCCCGGCGCAGGCCACGCCACCGCGGCGGCGTCGGCCAGGTCGCCCTGCAGCTGGCGCACGCCAAGCGCGTCGAGTTCGGGATAGTGGCCGCGGTTGAAGCTGGTCACCTCATAGCCGCGCGACACCAGCTGGGTGCAGATCGCCTGCCCCAGGAAGCCGCCCCCACCGGTCACCAGCACCTTCATGCGCCCACTCCCAGCTGTTTCGATGCCCAGGCCGCGAGCTTCTCGCGGCCGATCTTGGCGTTGTGTCGGATGTCCACCGGGAAACCCGGGTGGAACAGGATGCGTTCAACGCGTGCGGTGTGCGCGTGACGACCGCCGAGGTTGAACAGCTCGGCCTCGACGCGCTCGCGTGCGCCCCGGTCGGCATCGCTCGCCAGCTCGACGCACAGCACCGGCCGCTGCAGGCCCGCCGCGCCGACCCCGACCAGCGCGGTGCGCCGTACCTCGGGGTGGGTGTTGAACACCGGCTCGACCTGTTCGGTGTACAGGTCGCCGGCCCGGGTCTGCACGCGCTGGCTCTTGCGGCCGCAGAACCACAACCGGCCCTTCTCGTCGAACCAGCCCAGGTCGCCCATGCGGTGCACCACGCGGGTGCCACCCTCGGGCAGCGTCTCGCGGATCTTCGCCGCCGCGGTGGCCTCCGGACGGTGCAGGTAGCTGTCGGTGGCGCTCGGGCCGGCGACGGTGATCTCACCCACCTCGCCCGCCGGGACCGTGCGTGCGCGGGACCAGTCGGCGATCGGTGAATCCTCGATCGCGATGATGCGCACGTCGTTGCCCTGCACCGGCCAGCCCACGCAGGTGCCCTCGCCGGCCTCGGTGCGCGCACGCGTGGCCTCCAGCTCGCGCGCCTCGACCACCGCCACCGGCAGGCACTCGGTGGCGCCGTAGGGGGTCCAGAAATTCGCGTCCTCGGGCAGCAGCGCGCGGATCGCGCCCACCGTGTCCGGCGGTACCGGCGCGCCGGCGGACGTGACGCGGCGGATGCCCGGCAGGGGCTTGCCGTAGGCCGCCAGCACCTGCATGAGCGCCGGCGAACCGAACAGCTGGGTGACGCCGAAGCGCTCGATCGCGTCGTGCAGGCGCGCCGGGTCGGCCAGCGCCGGACGGGTCGGGTCCATGTCGGGAATGACGCTGGTCAGGCCCAGGGCCGGGTCGAACAACGCGAACGGCGGGAAGGTGGGCAGGTCGATGCCACCGGGCTCGATGCCGAAGGCCGTGCGCAGCAGCTCGACCTGGGCGACGAAGTGGCGGTGGCGGTAGACCACGCCCTTGGGCACCCCGGTCGAGCCGGACGTGAACAGGATCGCGGCGACATCCTCGCCATCGGTGGCGCTGAGTTGCGGTCCGGCATCGGCGCCGGCGGCCTCGATGTCGGCCAGCGTGCGACCGCCCCAGAACAGCCGGCGCCCGACCGTGACGACATCGCGCACGTGGCCGCGGCCCCAGCCCAGCACCACCCGTGCGGCCTGGGCCAGGGGAATGCCGATGAACGCGGTCGGCTCGGCTTCGGCCAGGCACTGCTTGAGCGCGCCACGATCGATGCCGGGGTCGATCAGGACCGGGATCGCGCCGGCCTTGAACAGCGCGAACATGACCAGGAAGAACTCCGGCGTCGGCCGCACCATGACCACGGTTCGCGTGCCGCGCGCGATGCCGTGCGTGGCCAGGCCGGCGGCGATCGCGTCGCTGCGCGCGTCGAGTTCGGCGTAGCTCAGGCTGACGTCGTAGGCGGCCATCGTGCCGCGCCGCCGCCCGGGGCAGCGGATCGCGATGCGATCGGGCGCTTGCGCGGCCAGCCGCGGCAGTGCCGCGGCGATGTTGCAGGTCTCGGGCATCCGCACATTGTACCGACAGCGGCCGGTGCGTCCCGTGCCGGTGGTGCCGGTCCGCGTCGGGCCGGACCGGGTGCGCGATCGATCAGGTGCGGTCGAGGAAGCCGCGGATCGCCGGCACCAGCACGTCGGCCTTGTCCTCGAGCACGTAGTGCCCGGCGTCCTCGAAGGCGTGCACCTCTGCCTGGGGCAGCGCGCGGGTGAAGCCGTCGAGGAAGTGGCGGTCGAACACGAAGTCCTTCAGGCCCCAGCCGATGAAGGCGGGCCGGTCGGCGTACTCGGGCAGCTTTTGCCCGGCGCGCTCGACCAGCGACCAGGCGCGGTCACGCTCCGACAGCGGGATGTCCTGCACGAAGCGCGACGTGGCGATGCGGTTCTTCCAGCTGTCGTACGGTGCCAGGTAGGCGCGGCGCACCGCGTCGGGCATCGGCTTCTCGACTCCGAAGCGCGCCGCACCCCAGGCGAAGGCATTGAAGCCGCGGATCACCAGCGTGCCCAGCTCGTACTCGCGACCGATCTTGAGCTGCCAGGGCATCGGCTTCTCCGCCGGCAGCGGGAAGGCGGCCGTGTTGAGGACCACCAGCCGCTTGATCTGGGCGCTGTGCTCGAGCCCCCAGCCGAAGCCGATCATGCCGCCCCAGTCGTGCACCGCAAGCGTCAGCTCGCGCACGCCCAGGTGCTCGACCAGGCGGGCGAGGTCCTGCACGCGCCACTTCAGCGTGTAGGTGTAGCGCTGCTTGCGGTCGTGCGGCTTGTCCGACAGGCCCATGCCGACGTGGTCGGGCACGATGCAGCGGTAGCGGTCGCCCAGGCCCAGCACCAGCTTGCGCCAGTAGTAGCTCCACGACGGGTTGCCATGCAGCATCAGCACGACGGGGCCGTCTTCCGGGCCCTCGTCGAGGTAGCTCATGTGGATCCCGTCGCCGCGGTCGAAGCGCTTCGGGGTGAACGGATAGTCCGGGAAGTTCGAGGTGTCGATCACGACCGGCCGCTTACCAGACGACTTCGGCCATCGAGCAGTTCAGGCCCGAGCCGATGCCCATCAGGCCCACCCGGGTGCCCTTCTTCAGGCGGCCGAGCTCGTTGAGCTTCGACAGCGTGATCGGCACCGAGGCCGGGCCGATGTTGCCGTGCTGCGGGAACACCGTGTGCACCCGCGCCGGGTCGATGTTGAGCAGTTCGCAGAAGGACGCGGTGTGCACCTTGGAGATCTGGTGGATGACGAACTCGTCGATCTCGTCCGCCGCCCAGCCCAGCGCGGCGCGCGCGGCCTGGAAGGTCTTGCCGGCCAGCTTCAGGCCCTCGACCAGCAGCGACTTGGTGTCCGTGACCATGCGGTCCATGTTGCCGCGGCACAGGTGCGAGAACTCGGTGGCCGCGCGGGTCACGCTGCCGCGGAACTGGTGGCCGTGGGGCAGCAGCTCGCTGCGGCCCAGCACCATCGCCGCCGCGCCCGAACCCAGCGTCAGCGACGCGAACTCGTTGCGGAACTGCTCCGGCGTGGCGTCCTCGCGCAGCAGGCGCTCGATCGTTCGCTCGGTCACTTCATTGGAGGACTCGCCGTTGACCACCAGCGCGTACTCGATGTCGCCGCGCTCGATCATCCGCGCGGCGATGTCCATGCCGTTGAGGAAGGCCAGGCAGGCATTGCCGACGTCGAAGTTCTGGCAGGTGTCGGACAGGCCCAGGCGACCGTGCACGATCGAGGCCGTCGACGGCTCGAGGTAGTCGCGGCTGACCGAGGTGTTGATCAGGATGCCGATGTGCTCGTGGGCCACGCGCGACTCGGCCAGCGCCTTCTGCGCGGCCAGCGTGGCGCCGTGCGACGGGAAGCGCTCGCCCTCGGCGTCGCCCCACACGCGGCGCTCCATGATGCCGGCGACGTCCTCGAGCAGGTTCGCGCGGATGCCGAAGCGCTCCAGCGTCGGCCGCAGGCGGTCGTTGATCTCGCGGGAGCTCAGCACGACCGGCGCGTCGACATGGGCGACGCTGGCGATGGAGACGTTCTGGTACAGCATGGGCGGGCTCGGCATGATGGTAAACCGTGGAACGCTACCGGCTCGGGCCCGGCACCGCAAGTTGGGTGTTCAGCTGCCGGGGCCTTACTCGATCCGGAACACCTCGACGCCGTCCTCGTTCTGCTCCACCGGCTCGGCGTCGCGACGGGTCGCCGCCGCCGGCACCGCGCCGCCGCAGCGATACGCCAGGAAGCGCTGCTGGCCGCGGCTGGGCTCGCCCTTGGCCTGAACCGTGTCGGCCTGCAGGCCAAGCGCCTCGTTGCGCGCCAGGGTCTCCAGCTCGTCGCGCACCTTGAGGTCGTTGCGCGAGACCGGGCCGACGCCATCCTTCACGGCGACGGCCACTTCACCGCGGCGCTCGCAGCCGGACAGGTCGACATCGGCGGCGGCCACGCGGATCTGCCGCGCCTGCGGTTCGAGCTTCACCCAGGTGCAGGCGGTGGCTGTCACGGACAGCAGCAACACGGAGAACACGGCGATCTTGCGCATCGAAACACTCCTGGCGGAAAGGCCGCGGCCCGCGGCCGCACCAGCGGATTGTCGCCGCGAATGCCACACAGGACCAGAGCCGGGACGGCGACGGTAGGCCGGGGTTCATCGCAGCGGCGATAATGCCGCCATGTTCAATGTCGTGCTGTTCCAACCCGAGATCCCGCCCAACACCGGCAACGTGATCCGCCTGTGCGCGAACACGGGTGCCACGCTGCACCTGGTCGAGCCGCTGGGTTTCGCGCTCGACGATGCGCGGCTGCGCCGTGCCGGGCTCGACTACCACGAGTACGCGCGGGTCCGGGTGCACGCTTCGCTGGAGGCCTGCCTGGCCTCGCTGGACGCCCCCCGGGTGTTCGCGCT
This sequence comes from Alkalisalibacterium limincola, assembly GCF_008017755.1. GTDB lineage: Bacteria > Pseudomonadota > Gammaproteobacteria > Xanthomonadales > Xanthomonadaceae > Alkalisalibacterium > Alkalisalibacterium limincola. Next base: position 119,162 of record NZ_VRTS01000008.1, on the reverse strand, counting down.
GTCGACGCGTGGCCGGCGCCACTACGGCGAAGTCGCCTACCGGGCCGGGGACACCTTCGTGTTCGGCCCGGAAACCCGGGGCCTGCCGCAGGAGCTCATCGAGTCGCTGCCCGAACAGGCGCGCGTGCGCCTGCCGATGTGCGTCGGCAGCCGCAGCCTGAACCTGTCCAATGCGGTGGCGGTGGTGGTGTTCGAAGCCTGGCGGCAGCTGGGCTGGCCGGGCGCGGTGTCGCCGGACTGAGGGCGGCTCAGCCGCCCATCCAGTGCGAGGGAAATTCCGGCTTCTGGTCGCGCGCCAGCAGCATCTGCACGCCCTCCACGGGGGTGATTTCCTCGTGCAGCACGCGCTGCACCAGGGCCGAGATCGGCAGGTCCAGGCCGTGGCGCGTGGCCAGGCGCATGACCTCGTCGGCGGTCTGGATGCTCTCGACCACCTGGCCGATCGCCGCGACCGCGTCGGCCAGCTTCTCGCCGCGCCCCAGCGCCAGGCCCAGGCGGCGGTTGCGCGAGAGGTCGCCGGTGCAGGTCAGCACCAGGTCACCCAGGCCCGAGAGCCCCATCAGGGTTTCCGAACGCCCGCCCAGCGCCTTGTTCAGGCGCAGCATCTCGTTGAGCCCCCGGGTGATCAGGCCGGCCCGGGCGTTGAGGCCCAGCTGCATGCCGTCGGCCACGCCGGTGGCCACGGCCAGCACGTTCTTCATCGCGCCGCCCAGCTCCGCACCCAGCATGTCGTTGCCGGTATAGGCGCGGAAACTGTCGCCGTGCAGCGCCTCGGCCACCTGCTGGGCGAAGTCCTCGGCGGTGGAGTGCACCGTCACCGCCGTCGGCAGCCCCTGGGCCACCTCCTTGGCGAAGGACGGTCCGGTCACCACGGCCAGCGGCACGTCCGGCCCCAGCAGTTCCTGCGCGACCTCGTGCAGGAAGCGGCCCGAGCCCGGCTCGAAGCCCTTGGTCGCCCAAGCCACGCCGGCCGCCTGCGGCCGCAACGGGGCGAGTGCCTGGATGGTCTCGGTGAATGCGTGGCTGGGCACGACCACCAGCACCAGCTCGGCGTCGGCCACTGCCTCGGCCAGGTCGGTGGTGGCACGCAGGCCCTCGGGCAGCGCGACGCCGGCGAGGTAGCGCGGGTTCTCGTGGTCGCGGTTGATCGCCTCGACCTGGGCCGCGTCGCGGCCCCACAGCGTGGTCGGCAAGCCATTGCGGGCCGCCTGGGCGGCCAATGCCGTTCCCCAGGAGCCCGCGCCCAGCACCACCACGCGCGGGTGGGAGTCGCTCATGCCGGGTTTCAGGCGTTGCCGGCCGGCGGCTGCTGGGCCTGGTCACCCTGCGCCTGCGCCTCGGCGCGGCGGCGCAGCTGGTCGGCGTAGAGCTGGTCGAAGTTGATCGGCTGCAACAGGAACGGCGGGAAGCCACCGGCCTGGATCAGGTCGGAGATCATCTGGCGGCCGTAGGGGAACAGCATGTTCGGGCAGTAGCTGCCCAGCATCATGTCCAGGTTGCGCGCGTCGAAACCCTTGAGCACGAACAGGCCGGCCTGCTGCAGCTCGACCAGGTAGATGCTCTTGTCCTCGACCTTGCAGTCCAGGGTCAGGGTCAGCACGACCTCGAACTGGTCGTCGGCGACCTTGTTGACCTTCTGGTTGAGGTTGAGGGCCAGCTGCGGCTGCGCCTGCTCATTGAACGAGGCCGGGGTGTTGGGGGCCTCGAAGGAGACGTCCTTGACGTAGATCTTCTGGACGTTGAACTGGGCCTGGGGCTGCTCGGCGTTGGCTGCGCCGCCGGCGCCGTTGGTGTTTTCGTCGGCCATGATGACTCCGAATCTGGATGGTGAGGGGTGACCGGACATGATCCCACGCCGGACATGACGGGGCTACCCGGGCAGGTTCTGCGCCCGGATGCCCGGAATTCAGGCCTTGGCGATCTTTCCGGGCTTGTCGGGCTTCTCGCCGCGCTCGCGGCCCTTGTCGCGGCCTTGGCCAGCGGCAGGTCGGCCTGCTGCCAGGCGGCCACGCCACCTTCGAGCGCGTGGACCTGCTTGAAACCGGCCGCGACCAGGCGCTTGGCGGCGTTGCCGGAGGTGATGCCGTTCCGGCACACCACCGCCACCGGCAGTTCGCGCGCCTTCGCGAGCTGCTTGGACTCCGGATCGAACTGGCTCATCGGCACGTGCGCGAACCGATGATGTGCCCCTTCTCGTAATCCGCCGCGGGGCTCACATCGATGACCAGCGCATCCTCGCGGTTGATCAGCTCGGTCAGCCGCGCCGGGCTGACCGCCTTGTAGCCGCGGGTGGCGCTCTTGAATTCGTTCACCACGATGGCCACGGTCAGGCCCAGCAGCGCCAGCAGCAGCATGAGGTTCCACGGGCTGGCGCCGGCAAACGACGAGAGTTGATCGAAAAACACCGGGACGGACTCCACTTCAGGGCACAACGTGAGGGCCGGGGATTGTCTCCCAGCGGGCGCAGCGGCGCAAAAGCGGATCGCGGCGCGACCGGCGGCCGGGAGCGGCGGGACTCAGTCGGCGGTGATGTCGGGCAGGCCGTTGACCAGCCACCAGCGCCTGGCTTCGGGGTCCAGGCGCCAGATCTCGGTATGGCGCAGCGTGCGCTCGCGCTGGGTGTGGCGGTTGACCAGGCTGATCTCGACTCGCGCTGGATGCGCTCGGCGGAAATCGCGGTGGCGCGCTGGACCTGATAGCCCTTCACGTCCACCTGGCGGTAGCGCTCCAGCTCCAGCGCGGTGGGCGGCGAGGCCTCGCGATGCAGCGGGTCGACGAAGTCCAGCGCCTGCTCGAAACCGCTCCAGCGCAGCGTGCCGGCGTAGTTGTAGAAGGTGTCGTCGGGCGTCGGCGCGCGCGGGTTGCCGGCACAGGCGACCAGCAGCACGACGGCCGCGGCGAGGAAAAGGCGCAGGAGGGATCTGGTCATGCCCGGATTCTTGCCCATGCCGGCGGCGGGCGCCACCTTCACGCGGCGCGGCGCGCGGGGTCATGATCGCGTAGCGGCCGACCAGGGTGCAGGCGGGGCCGCCGTCGGGCAGGCGCACGCAGGCCTCCAGCGACACCCGGGCGCGCCCGCGCTCGGCGAACGTCGCGACCACCTCGTCCCAGGACTGGCCCTGCGCCAGGCGTGCCTCGGCCACCAGGTCGTCGTACAGCGGCGCCAGGTAGCGCACCTCGCTGTCGGCCACGAAGACGTCCGGCGCGTGCCCGGCGCGGCCCATGCGCAACGTCGCCAGGCCCCAGCCGGCCAGGGTCATGAGGCCACACAGGCTGCCGCCGAACGCGCAGGCCTTGTCGTTGACGTTGGCCGCCAGCGGCGCACGCAGGCGCAGCACCTCGCCGTCGAAATCCAGCACCTGCACGCCCATGGCATGTACCGGGGGCATGGCGTCGTAGTGGCGGGCAAGCGCGCTGAGCGCGGCATCGGTCATGGCAAGTCTCGAATCGGCTGTGACAAGCTGCCGGCATGGATGCGCACGCCATGCCACAGCAGCTCCCCGAATGGTACGTGATCTCGCTGCGTCCCCAGGGTGAACACCTCCCGCTGCGCCGCCAGGCCCGCGCCTGCGGCGCGGCCGTGTTCGCCTGCTCGCCCCTGCGCCTGCAGGCCGTGGCCAGCCCGGGACTCGACGCGGCACTGGCCTGCCCGCGCGTGGTGTTCACCAGTCCGGCCGCGGTGCGCTTCGCGGTGCAGGCCCACGGCCGCCTCGGGACCGGCGCAGGCCAGGACTGGCTGGCGGTGGGTGCCGGCACCGCCCGCGCCCTGCAGCACGCCGGCGTGGACACGGTGCTCTCGCCCACGCGCATGCACGCCGAAGGCCTGCTCGACCTGCCGGCGCTCACTGCGGTGGCCGGCCTCGACGTGGGCCTGGTGACCGCGCCGGGGGGGCCGCGGCCTCATCGAGGCGGTCCTGCGCGATCGCGGTGCCCGGGTGGTGCGCGCGGACGTGTATCGGCGCGAGCGCGTCGACATCCGGCGCAGCCGGTTCGCCGCCCTGCAGCGCCTGGCCACGCCCTGCGTGCTGCTGGTCACCAGCGGCGAGGCGCTGGCGGCCTTCCTCGACCAGGTGCCGGCCGCGCTGGCCCTGCGCCTGGCCGCCGGGCCGGTGGTCGTGTCCAGCGAACGGCTGGAGGTGCTGGTGCGCGAAGCCGGCTTCGCCCGCGTCTCGCGCGCGGCCAGCGCGCAGCCCGCCGACCTGCTCGCCGCGGCCGCGCATGCCGTGGACCGGGGCTTCGGGTAGCATTCGCAGCATGTCAGACCAGCCCAGCGAATCCACCCCGGAGCCGGGGCCCTCCGCTTCCCCGGCCCGCCCGGCCCGGAAGCCACGCCGCATCGGCGGCCTCGTGTTCGTGCTGCTCGTGCTCGCCGCGGTGGCGGTGGCAGCCTGGCAGCTCTCTCCACGGCTGCAGGAGTACTTCATCGCCCCGGCCGACACCGTGGCCGAGGTCGACCCGGTCGAGCAGCGCCTGTCCGCGCTGGAAACCGAACTGGAGGCGGCACGCCAGGCCCTGCGCCAGGTGGAGCGCCGCATCGGCGACAACGCCTCGAACCAGCGGGTGCTGCGCGAGGAAGTGCTCGGCATGGGCGAGCGCGCGGCGCTGCTCGAGCAGTCGGTCGCACAGATCAACGACAGTGCGCCGCGCGTGGATGTGCCGCTGCGCCTGGACGAAGTGGAACTGTTGCTGCACATGGGCCAGCAACGGCTGCAACTGGCCAACGACCGCACCGGCGCGCTGCGCGCCTACGTGCTGGCCAACCAGCTGCTGGGCGGCCTCGACGACCCGGCCTACATCAGCCTGCGCCAGAGCCTGGGCCAGGAGCTCGGCGCCCTGCGCGCGCTCGACGAAGATCCGCGCGACCTCGCCCTGGGTGGCCTGGACGCCTTCGAGGCCGGCCTGGCCGGTTTGCGCCCGCGCCATGATGGCGAGCGCCCGAGCCCGGCGATACGCCCGAGGCGCGCAGCGGCGCGGCCCGCCTGTTCGGGCAGCTGGTGCACGTGCGGCGAAGCGACGCCGAGGTGTTCCTGCCGCCGCAGCATCGCCAGCTGGGTGCGACGGTGCTGCAGATGGAGCTCGCGCTGGCGCGGGGTGCCGCGGAGCGCCGCGACCACGCCGCGTTCGCCGCGGCGGTCGACCGCATCGATGCCTGGCTGCCGCGCCTGTACGTGGAGAATTCGGCGCTGCGTGAGCGCCGCGACGCGCTGCAACGCCTGGCCGAGCGCCCGCTGTCGCTGGAACTGCCGGTGCTCGGCACCACGCTGGAGCAACTGCGGGCGCTGCGCGCGGCACGCAGCGGCGCGGGTGCCGGAGGCGCGGCCGGATGAAGTTGTTCCATTCCCTGCTGGTGCTGCTGGTGCTCAGCCTGGCGGGCGCGCTGGCCTGGGCGCTCGCGGTGGCCGATCCCGGCCAGGTGTTCATCCGCTACCGCGGCTGGGACATCGAGACCAGCGTGCCGTACGGAATGCTGCTGCTGGGCCTGGCCGTGCTGGCGCTGTGGCTGGTGGCCAAGGCCCTGCTGATGCCGCTGCGCGCCTGGCGCCGTCACCGCCATCGGCTCACCCGCAGCCGCCTGGTGGATGGGCTGCTGGCGTTGCACGAAGGCCGCTGGGTGCGTGCGGAGACCCTGCTGCGGCGGGTCGCCGACCAGCCGCGCCTGCGGGTGCCTGCGCTGATCGGCGCCTCGCGCGCGGCGGACGGTCGCGGGGATGCCACCGGCGCCGACGCGCGCCTGGCCGAACTCGACGCCTCGCCACTCAAGCCCGCCGAACGCAGCGCGGTCGATCTGGCGGCGGCCGACCGCGCCTTCGCCCAGGGCGACCCGGCCCACGCCCTGCAACGCCTGGACGCCGCACAGGCCCGCGGCACGCTGCCACCCCGCGCACTGCGACTGCGCGCGGAACTGCTGCTGGCGCTGCAGCGCCCGGCCGAAGCCGTCGCGATGCTGCCGTCGATCCGCGCGGCGAAGGCGCCACCGCGCAGGAGTTGCCGCGACTGGAGGCCCGACTGCACGCCGCCGCGCTGGCCACGGCCAGCGACAGCGTGGCCCTGCGCGAGCAGTGGTCGTCGCTGTCCGGCCCGCTGCGGCAGCAACCGGTGATCGTCACCGCCTATGCCCACCGCGCCGCGGCGCTGGGCCTGGAGGACGCCGCGCTGGATGCGGTGCGCGAAGCGATCGGCGCGTCATGGTCGGAAGACATCGTGCTGTTGTTCGGCCTGCTGCCGGCACCGCGCGAGGACCGGCGCCTGGCCCTGGCCGAGGCGTGGCTGGAAGCCCATCCGTCCAGTCCGGCCCTGCTGGTGACGCTGGGCCGGCTGTGCCGCAACCAGTCGCTGTGGGGCAAGGCCGAGGACTACCTGCATCGCGCCATCGCGCAGGGCGCGGGCAGCGAGGCCTGGGAAGCGCTTGGCCATGTGCTGGCCGCCCAGGGTGACGACGCGCGTTCACGTATCAGCTACGCCAACGCCCTGCGGGTGGCCCGCGCCGAAGCGGTGATGGAGTTGCCAGGGCGCGGCCTGCGCCAGAAGATCCTCGACGAGGCCGTGGCCGAGGAACGCGACGAACACGGCCTGCCCCGCCTGCCCCTGCCCTGACCCCCCCGCTGGAGACCGGAAGCCTCCAATGATCACAATCGAAGACATCAAGACCCTGTTCGACGACCTGCGTGCGGACAGTGAATGGAACGTCGATGGCCCGCTGACCTGGGGCTACTACTTCACCGACACCGACTCCGAGCGGCTGCAGCCGTTGTCGGCGCACCTGTGCGAGAACGGCTACCACTTCGTGGAGCTCTACGCGACCGAGGACAACCGGCGCTACTTCCTGCACCTGGAGCGGGTCGAGCGGCTGCGGCCGGAGACGGTGCTCAACCGGCACCGCTCGATGGAGGAGAAGGCCGCGGAGTTCGGCGTGGAGGCCTTCGACGGGCTCGATGTCGACGGACCGCCGCCCCCGCCGGCGAAGACCTGAACCGCTAGCGCTCCAGGATCGCCGCCACGCCCATGCCGCCGGCGGTGCACACCGAGATCAGCGCGCGGCCACCGCCCTTCTCCTTGAGCAGCTTCGCCGCGGTGGCGATGATCCGCGCACCGGTGGCCGCGAACGGGTGGCCCAGGGCCAGCGAGGAGCCCACGACGTTCATGCGCTCGCGGTCGATGCTGCCCAGCGCACCGTCGAGGCCGAGTTTGTCGCGGCAGAAGCTTTCCGACTCCCAGGCCTTGAGCGTGCACAGCACCTGCGCGGCGAACGCCTCGTGGATCTCGTAGAAGTCGAAGTCCTGCAGGGTCAGGCCGTTGCGTTGCAGCAGCTGCGCCACCGCCCAGGCCGGCGCCATGAGCAGGCCCTCGCCATGGACGAAGTCGACCGCGGCCACCTGTGAATCGACCAGCCAGGCCAGCGGTTCGTGGCCACGCTCGCGGGCCCAGTCCTCGCTGGCCAGCAGCGCGGCCGAAGCCCCGTCGGTGAGCGGCGTCGAGTTGCCGGCGGTCAGCGTGCCCTGGCCGGACTGGCGGTCGAAGGCCGGCTTGAGCGTAGCCAGCTTCTCGGCCGAGGTGTCGGCACGCAGGATGTTGTCGCGGTCCATGCCGCGGAACGGGATCACCAGGTCGGCGTAGAAGCCGCGCTCGTAGGCGGCGGCGGCCTTGTGGTGGGACGCCGCGGCCAGTTCGTCCTGCGCCTGGCGCCCGATCGCCCACTCCTTGGCCATCATTTCGCAATGCTGGCCCATCGACTTGCCGGTGCGCGGTTCGCCGACACCGGGGAACTCGGGCACCAGTTCGCGCGGGCGGAAGCCGCGGAATGCACCGAGCCGCTCGCCGCCGCTGCGCGCACGGTTGGCGTCGAGCAGGCGGCGACGGAAGGCCTTGGACACCGCGATCGGCACGTCGGAGGTGGTGTCGGACCCGCCACCGACGCCGGCCTCGATCTGGCCCAGCGCGATCTTGTTCGCCACCGCGATGACCGTGTCGAGGCTGGTGCCGCAGGCGCGCTGCATGGTCAGTCCGGGCGTGGCCGGCGACAGCCCCGAGGACAGCGTGGCCTCGCGGCCCAGGTTCCAGTCGGCGGCGTGCTTGAGCACCGCCCCCAGCGCCACCTCGCCCAGCACCTGGCGGTGCAGCCCGTAGCGCTCGACCAGCGCACCCAGCGTGCGGATCGACATGCCGAGGTTGCGACGTCGGCATAGGCGGTGTTGTTGCGGCAGAAGGGGATGCGGACTCCCCCGAGGACAGCGACGGGACGCACGGCTCGCATGGGTGGATCGACCTCGTGGTTGGGCGCCGGCCCTCATGGCCGACACGGCATAATGGCTTCAGTGTAGACCCGGCCACGCGAGCTTCCAAACCGTGGCGTATTGGAGCCCCGAGGATGTCCCAGCGCGAAGCCCACCCCGCACCCCGCTGCCTAGGCGCACTCGCGCTGGAGCTCACCCCCGGCACGATTGCCGGGCAACTGGCCCTGCCGCAGGTCGAGGCCAGCGCGCTGGCGGGCCTGGTGGCGCGCGACCTGGCCGGCTTCGTCCCGGAGGTGCAGTCGCTCGATCTCGCCGTGCTCGGCGCGCACTTCGACCCGGTCGAACTGCTGCGCCCGGGCTGGCCGCTGCACGACGAGCTGGCCGAGCTGGTGTCCGGCGCCCCCCGGTCGCCGCGACGCCAGCCGGGTCATCGCGTTCGGCAGCCACGAGGGCCGCCTTCCCGCGGCCCTGTCCCCGGACGAGAACTACGTGGGGGGGTGCGCTGCGGCTGCTGCCGTTCGTGCTGACCGGCGACCACGACAGCGTCGAGGCCGTCGGCGAAGCGCTGGAGTCGACCCTGCTCGACACCGGCATGGCGCACGCCGACACGGCACTGTCCGCCCAGGAGGGCTTCGCCGCCCAGGTCGAGCACGCCCGCTACCTGACCGTGCACGACCTGTGCGCGATGATCGCGATGCAGTACGAGCACGTCGGCCTGGCGCCGCTGTGGCCGGTGATCGAGGCGGCCCTGCTGGCTCCGGGTTCGGAGGCCTGGCTGGATGCGCCACCCGAGCCGCTGGTGCGCTACAGCCACGGTGCGGTGCGCGTGGCGATGATGGACATCGATGCCTGGGCGGAAGCGGGATTCGCGCCCGCGGGCGTGGAGGCCGCACAGCTGCCGCAGGCCTTCGAACAGTTTTCCCGGCGCCAGCGCCAGTTCGCGGCACTGCTTCAGGCGCACGGCATCCGACTCACCTTCGACCACGCACCGGCCGGCAAGGACCCGCGCGACGTCCTGCGTGATTGAGGGCGGCGCTCAGCGCGGCAGCGGCTGCTCGAACATCAGGTAGCCCGCATCCCCCATGCCCAGCGCGGCGTAGGTGGCCTGGGCGGCGATGTTCTCCTTCTCGACGTACAGCCGCAGGCCACACGCGCCCTCGGCGGCCCGCGCCTGCGCCTGCACATGCGCGTACAGCGCGCGGTAGACACCACGGCGCCGGTGCCCGGGGTCGACGTAGACGCTCTGGATCCACCACCAGTCCGCGCAGCGCCAGTCGCTCCACTCGTAGGTGAGCATCAGCGTGCCGACCGGGATGTCGCCCTCGCAGGCGACGAAGTAGCGACCCCGCCGGGGCTCGTCGAGCGCGGCCTGGATGCCGCGGCCGACCACGGCCGGGTCGAGCCGCTTGCGCTCGGTCTCCCAGGCCATCGCACAGGCCCACTCGACCATCCGCGCGACGTCGTCGGGCGACGCCGCGCGGACATGCAGCCCCTCGGGCATCAGTGGTCGTGCATCTCGATGACGCCGCAGGCCACGCGGGCGCGGCATCACCGGTGGGCTGGGTCTCGTAGTCGTCGGGCTGCACGTGCACGATCACCGCCTTGCCATCGATGTCCAGCGGCCCGCCGGTACCCAGCTCGAGCCCCGTCAGCAGCATGTCGACCTCGGCCAGGCCATTGGCACCGACCTCGAGGTTGTCCATGTCGCCGGCGTGGAACTCGCCCTGGCTGCGGCGGCCGTGCTCGTGGTCCTCGGGATTGAAGTGGCCACCGGCACTGGTGGCGTCGGGTGCGGAGCAGTCGCCGGTCTCGTGGATGTGGAAGCCATGCTCGCCACCGGGCTCAAGCCCGGTCACCGACCCGGTCAGGCGGATGCCGCCGTCCTCGAGGACGAACAGCAAGGTGCCGCCGACATCGTGACCCTCGGTTGCCGAGAGCACCGCCTCGGCCATCGTCATGCCGGCCATGTCGTGGTCGGACATCGTCGCGTCGTGGTGCATGGCATGGTCGGCATCGGGTGCCGCCGGTGCCGCCGGCTGCGTGGCGGGGGCCGGGGCGGGCGCGGGCGCATCGGCCTGGCGGTCGGCACGGTCGTCGCCGCAGGCAGCCAGCGCCAGCGTGATCGCGGCGGCCAGGCACAGTTGGATCGACTTCATCACCATTCTCCTTGTGTGGTCGGGGTGGTACCCGCCGATCCTAGCAGTCCGGCCGGCGAGCGAGGTGTGATCAGCTCTTCCGGCGCGCCGCGCGGCCAGCTTCCGGGTCAGCGTGTTGCGGCCCAGGCCGAGCCGGCGCGCGGCCTGCTGGCGGTGGCCACCGGTGTGCGCCAGCGCGACATCCAGCAAGGTGCGTTCCATCGCGTCGACGGCCGTGGCGTGCAGCCCCTGCTCGCCCGCCTCGAGGCGCGCGCGTGTCCACTCCGCCAGTGCCGTCGTCCAGGCGGGCGCAGACCCGGGCGGCGTCGCCGGTGCGCCTGCGTCGAGGCCGAGGTCCAGCGGCCGGATCGTATCCCCCGGCGCCATCGCGGCGAGTCGCCAGCACAGGTTCTCCAGTTCGCGCACGTTGCCGGGCCAGTCGTGCGCCTGCAGGCGCGCCAGCGCATCGCGACCCAGCCGCTTCGGCGTGCCACCAAGCTGGCGCGCCGCCAGGTCGAGGAATCGCGCGGCCAGCGGCGCGATGTCGCCACGGCGTTCGCGCAGCGGCGGCAGCCGCAGGCGCACCACGTCGAGCCGGTGCAGCAGGTCGGCGCGAAAGCGTCCCTCGCCGACGGCGCGCTCCAGGTCCTGGTGGGTGGCCGCCACGACGCGCACGTCGACGCGCAGCAGGCTGCGCCCGCCGACACGGAAGAACTCGCCCTCGGCCAGCACGCGCAGCAGCCGCGTCTGCAGGGCGGCCGGCATGTCGCCGATCTCGTCGAGGAACAGGGTGCCGCCATCGGCCTGCTCGAAGCGCCCGACCTGGCGCCGTGCGGCACCGGTGAAGGCGCCGGCTTCATGGCCGAACAGCTCGCTTTCCAGCAGCTCGGCGGGAATGGCCGCGGTGTTGAGCGCGACGAACGGGCCGCCGCTGCGCGGCGACTCGCGATGCAGCGCGCGTGCGACGAGCTCCTTGCCGGTGCCGGTCTCCCCGGTCACCAGCACGTTCAGCGGCACCTGGGCCAGGCGGCCGATCGCGCGGAACAGTTCGGCCATCGCCGGCGAATCACCGACCATGTCCCCCGAAGCGCCCGTCACCTGGTCCGCGACGGGGGCCGCGGCCGCCTCGTCGCGCACCAGCGCGCGGGCGGCCACTCCGACCGCCTCGTCGAGGTCGAAGGGCTTGGAGAGGAATTCGTGGGCGCCGCCGCGGAAGGCGCCGGCGGTCGAGCCCACGTCGGTGTAGGCGGACATGACCACCACCGGCAGTTGCGGATGCCGCAGCTTCAGGCCGTCGAGGAAACCCAGCCCATCCAGGCCGGGCATGCGCACGTCGGTGTAGACCAGGTCGGGAACCGCGTCGGCGTCGAGCTGCGCCAGCGCGTCGGCGGCACTGGCGAAGGCGGCCACCTCGTAGCCGGCCTCGCGCAAGGCCTGGGCCAGCACGAAGCGCACGCTGGCGTCGTCGTCGACCACCCACACCCGGATCGATTCAGCCGGCATGGGCCGCCTCCCCTGCCGCATCGCGTGGCGCCGCTTCGTCGGAACCCGGTTCCGGTGGAGCGGGTTCCAGTGCCGGCAGCAGCAGCGTGAACACGGTATGCCCGGGGCGCGAACGGTAGCCCAGGCTGCCACCATGCTCGCGCGCCACCTGCTGGGCCAGCGGCAGGCCCAGGCCGGTGCCCTCGGCACGACCGGTCACCAGCGGCAGGAAGATCCGTTCGGCCAGCGATTCCGGCACGCCGCGCCCGTCGTCGATGATCTCCACGCGCAGCGCCAGCCGGTGGGTGGTGTCGCCGATCAGGACATTGCGCTCCGCCCGGGTGCGCAGGGTCACGCTGCCGGCGCCGGACTCCAGCGCGTTGTGCACCAGGTTCCACAGCGCCTGGACCAGCCGGTCGGGGTCGGCGTCGAACTCCGGCAGGCTCGGGTCGTAGTCGCGCTCCAGCCGGATCGCCCAGCCGGCCTCGGCGTCGGCCAGCTGGCGCACGCGTTCGAGCACGGCGTGGATGTTGGTGGGCTGCAGCGGGTTGGGGGCCTGTGGGTTGAGCAGGCGCTCGACCAGCGCGGCCAGGCGCTCGACCTCGGCACTGATCAGGCCGATGAGCTGGTGGTCGTCACCCTCGTCGCCACGCGCCTGGGCGCGCCGGGCCAGCAGCTGGGCCGCCCCCTTGATGCCGGCGAGCGGATTGCGCACCTCGTGCGCCAGGCCCTTGAGTGCCGCCGACAGAGCCGCCGGCAGCAGCGTGGCCGGGTCCTCCCCGGGGAATTCGTCGGCGGGATGGACCTCGACCTGCACCCGGTCGCCCTCGCGCAGCAGCCACAGGTCGGCGAAGCGCTCGGATCCGTCGCCGCCGCGCACGCAGGCGCGGCGCACGCGAAGTGGTTCGGCCCCGTCGGCCACCCGCGCCATCAGCGCCGCCACCCGCCCGTGCTCGCCATCGAGCTCGGCCAGCGGCATGCCGACCAGGCGGCGTGCACTCATGCCCAGCCAGCGTGCCGCGGCCGGGTTGCAGCCGGCGACGCGCTCGTCGTCGGCCAGCCACAGCAGTGGCGTGGCCAGGGACTCGAGGCTCGGGGACGGATTCATTGCACCATTGTAGTGCAGTCGGGGGCGGGCCCGGGCGGGTCACCGGGGCGCGCAAGCGCACCCCGGGACCGGACCGCGGGTGGATCAGTTCGCGTAGTACATCTGGAACTCGAGCGGGTGCACCGCGGCGCGGAACTTGCTGACCTCGGCCATCTTCAGTTCGATGTAGGCGTCGATGAAGTCGTCGCTCATCACGCCGCCGGCCTTGAGGAAATCACGGTCGCGGTCGAGCGCGTCCAGGGCCATGTCCAGCGAATGGCACACGGTGGGCACGCCCTTGGCTTCTTCCGGCGGCAGGTCGTAGAGGTTCTTGTCCATCGCCTCGCCCGGATCGATCTTGTTCTTGATGCCGTCCAGGCCGGCCATCAGCAGCGCGGTGAAGGTCAGGTAGCCCGACTGCATCGGATCCGGGAAGCGCATCTCCACGCGTCGCGCCTTCGGGTTGGACACATAGGGGATGCGGCAGCTGGCCGAGCGGTTGCGCGCGGAGTAGGCCAGCATGACCGGCGCCTCGAAGCCCGGCACCAGCCGCTTGTAGCTGTTGGTGGAGGCGTTGGAGAACGCGTTGATGGCGTGGGCGTGCTTGAAGATGCCGCCGATGTACCACAGCGCGGTCTGGCTCAGGCCACCGTACTCGTCACCGGTGAACAGGTTGTTGCCGCCCTTGGCCAGCGACTGGTGCACGTGCATGCCCGACCCGTTGTCACCGACCAGCGGCTTGGGCATGAAGGTCGCGGTCTTGCCATTGCGGAACGCGACGTTGTGCACGATGTACTTGAGCCACTGCAGCTCGTCGGCCTTCTTCACCAGCGAGTTGAACTTCACGCCGATCTCGCACTGGCCCGCGTTCGCGACCTCGTGGTGGTGGATCTCGACCTCCTGGCCGACCAGGGCGAGCGTCTTGCACATCTCCGCGCGCAGGTCCTGCAGCGAGTCGGTCGGCGGCACGGGGAAGTAGCCGCCCTTGACGCCCGGGCGGTAGCCGGCATTCGCGCCGCCGTACTTTTCGCTGGTCGACCAGGCCGCTTCCTCGGAGTTGATCTCGAAGAAGGCCTTGCCCATGTCGTTGGCCCAGCGCACCGAATCGAACACGAAGAACTCGGGCTCCGGCCCGAAGAAGGCCTGCTCGGCGATGCCCGACGACTTCAGGAACGCCTCCGCGCGACGCGCGACCGAGCGCGGGCAGCGACCATAGGCCTGCATCGTGGCCGGATCGAGCACGTCGCAGATCATGACCAGGGTCGGGTCGGCGTAGAACGGGTCGAGGATGGCGGTGGACGGATCCGGCATCAGCACCATGTCGGAGTCGTTGATGCCCTTCCAGCCGGAGATCGAGGAGCCGTCGAACATCTTGCCGTCCTCGAACAGGCCGGGTTCGAAGATGCTGACCGGGTAGCTCACGTGCTGGTGGATGCCACGCATGTCGATGAAACGCAGGTCGATGAACTCGACGTCGTGGTCCTTGATCAGCTTTTCAACGTGCTCGTAACTCATGGAAGAACGCTCCGGGGTGGGAAGGGAATCCCGGAGGTTTACGCAAGGGTCGTGCCAATAAGGGCAAAGCCCGCGATTGCGGGCTTTGCGGTCCACGGGGGGAAGCTGCGCTCCCTGATCTGCACACTTTGGGTGCAATCCTCCAGCCTGACTGCACCACCATGGTGCAGGCTCAGCGCTTCAGCGAATACGTCCCCATCAGCGTCGCCTCGTCGAGGACGTGGCCCTGGATCGCCGACAGCACGTCGCCGCCGGTGAACTTCTCCGGCAGCGACAGCGCGTCGGTGTCGAGTGCGAACAGGCGGAAGAAGTAGCGGTGCTCCAGCGCATCGTTGAACGGCGGGCAGGGGCCGTCGTAGCCGAAATAGTCGCCGCCCATGTCGGCGTCGCCCTCGAACCAGCCGGTGTAGTCGTTGAGGCCCTGGCGGGTTCCCGCGGGACCGGGCGGGTCCTTCTTGCCGCGCGGGGTGACCCCTTCGCTGCAGCTGCCCGCCGCGATTTCACCAGCGCGCGCGGCAAGCCCCACCATGACCCAGTGGGTGAAGTGGCCGCGCGGCTGGTCCGCCGGCACCTCGCGGTCGGGCTTGTTCACCGTGTCCGGCACCGTCGGCACGTCCGGGTCGACGCACATCAGCACCAGGCTCTTCGCGGCCTCGGGCACGCCATCCCAGGCCAGGTGCGGATTGCGGTTGTCCGACAGCGCGATCGGCTCGTCGCCGCCGGGCTTGCCGAACGCGAACTCGGCCGGGATCGCGCCAAGATGCTTGAAGCTGCTGCTGCTCAGTCGCATGGTGATCCTCCTGTTGGAGCGCCTAGAAGCCCAGGCGTTGCGCCAGCGGGGCCAGGCTGGCGAAAACGTCGCCGAGTTCGCCCTCGTAACGACGCCAGTGTCCGGCAGGGAAGCGGGCCGGATGGCCGCCCCGGCCCCCATCCGTGTCGGGCATGGCCCCCAGTGCGTCCGGATCGATGCCGATGAAGCCCGACAACGCATCCCGCGCGTCGGCCTCGTTGGCCTCGTCCAGTCGCAATACCAGGGTGGTGTCGGCGCGGCTCTCGAGGCGCTCGGCCAACGGCGTTAGCACGGCCGCAAGCCACTGCGCCGCGGACTGCGCGCCGGGGAAGGCGTACTGCTGGACACTGCCGAACACCCACCAGTTCAGCAGCAGGTCGCGCGGATCGCGCACGACCGCCAGCAAGCGGGCGCCGGGCAGGCCGGCGTCGATGGCACGGTTCCAGTGCGGCATCCAGTCGACCACCTGTGCGGGGTCGAGGCCATAGTCGTTCACGCCCGCGATCCAGCGCGGCAGGTCGCCGTCGACCGGGCCCAGTTCCGGACGCCCGGTGTTGAAGCCGTCCGGGCGCGGCCCTGCACCAAACCGGTCATCGACGAGGGTGACCGCGTCGTTGGCCCGCAGCAGTTCCACGACCTGCATGACGCGGCTGCCGGGGAGTCCCCACAGCAGGCGCGGCTGCACACCCGCTTCGCCGCCGGAAGCCAGGGCGAAATCGCTGCCCGGATCGTCCAGGGCCGGGGGCAGTGCAGCCGGCACCGGCTCGCGCGCCATCGCCGACCAGGCTTCGACCGCCGCGGCGCCGTCCTCGCTCCGGTCCGCGGCCAGTCCGCGCCAGCGCCACAGTTCCCGGCGCAGCATCGGGTTCGTGCGCGACTCCAGCAACGTGGCGGCACGCTCGCCGGCGCGCGCCGGATCGCTGCGCAACAGCGCGCGGATCTTCACCAGCTGGGCACCGTCGAGCTCGGCGTCCTTGTCCAGCGCCTTGTCGGCCGCGGCTTCGGCACGCTCCAGTTCGCCTGCGGCCTCGAAGCGCATCGCCTGGTGCTGCTGCACTTCCGCCGACTCCGGGCAGGCCAGGATCCAGCGGTCGACGATCTCGCCGGGATCGTCGCCCAGCTGCGCCGCCATGCCCATGCGCACCCGCCACAGCAGATCGCTGTCGCTGCGCGCGGCAAGCAGTTCCTCGATCAGGACGCAGGCCGCGCCGGCGCGCTGGTGCTGGGCAAAGCCGGTGAGCACCGCTTCGAGCAGGCGCGGGTTGAGCTGCGCGGACAGCAGCAGGTCACGGTAGCCGGCCACGGCCTCGTCGACCCGGCCCAGTTCGAGCGCCAGCGACGCGCGCTGGGCAATCGCCCACGGGTCGCGGCGGCCTTCGCACAGCGTGTCCACTTCGCCCAGCGCCTCTTCCAGGTGCCCCTGCCGGCGCAGCGCCGTCACCAGCGCCCAGCGGATGCGGCGCGACTGGCCATCGGCCTGGAGCGCACGGCGCAGGGTCTGCTCGGCGAAGGCATTGCGGCCCGACTGCAGGTGCAGCAGGCCCAGCGACGACAGGGCGGTGGGATCCTCGGGCAGCTTCTCGACCGCCTGGGTCAGCAGGCGCAGCGCCTGGTCGGCCTCGCCCTTGGCCTGGGCCAGGTTGCCGCGCGCCAGCAGGGTGAGCGGATGCTCGGCCGACACCAGTTCGGCCAGGTTGACCAGCCGCGAGGCCTCGTCGATCTCGCCACGGGCCAGCGCCATGTGCGCCAGTGCGACATAGGCCGGGAGGTGGTTCGGGTCGGCCTCGACCGCGGCCGAGGCAGCGGCCAGCGCGGCATCGAGCTGGCCCGAAGCCATCGACAGGGAAGCCAACGCCATGTGCAGATCGCCCCGCCCCGGGTCCCGGGCCAACGCCTGCTCGAGGCTGGCGCGGGCACCGTCCGCATCGCCCAGGCCCATGCGGGCCAAGCCTTGCACCTGCAGCGCGTCGACGTCACCCGGCTCGTTCTTCAGGATGGCTTCGGCCGCCTCGGCGGCGGCAGCGTGGTCTCCGCGCCGCAGCGCCTGGATCGCGTTCTCAAGCATGGTTTACTCGGGACTGGGTTGAATCCGCCATTGTATCCCGCCCGCTCAGGCCTGCCCCCGCGACAGGTGGTGGGCCACCCAGCGCTCGGCGAAACCTCCAAGCCGCGGGCCCTCGATGAACCCGCAGTGGCCCCCGTGGGGCGCGATCTGGATGCGTGCACACGCCGGCAGGACCAGCTCCCCGAACGAGGCCACCGGAATCACCGGATCGTCGCGCGAGGTCAGGATGTCGGCCGGGACGGCCAGGCCCGAGAGGCGGTCGCCGGCGATGCAGTACCCGTCGAGGTAGTTCTCCAGGCTGCCGAAGTCGGTGTAGCGCTGCACCAGCCAGCCGGTCAGGCCGCGCATGTCCTGGCGCAGGACGGTGTCGTCGAAGGCGTGCATGTCCGGGAACAGCTCGCGTTTGCGGCGCAGGGAGCCGCGCCACTTGCGCAGGAAATAGGCCTGGTAGATCCACAGCGACTTCTCCAGCGCGTCCAGTCCGACCGCCGGATCGATGACCGGGCACACCGCGGCCACCCGGGCCACCCGCACGCCCATGCCGGGGCCACGCAGGCCCACGCGCAATGCGAAATTGCCCCCCAGCGAATGCCCGGCCAGCATGACCGGTGCCCGTGCGATGGACTCCGACACCTCGCCGACCGCTTCGATGACTTCGTCGAGGCGGCAGGAATGGAAGATCTCCGGATTCAGGTGGTGGGTCTGGCCGTGGTCGCGGAAGTTGAGCCGGAACACCTCGACGCCGGACTCCAGCAGCCGGGCGGCCGTGTGCAGCATGTAGCCCGATTCGCTGCTGCCCTCCCAGCCATGCAGGAGCACCGCCAGACCCTGCGCCTGGTGCCCCGGGACGTGGCTGTGGAAGCCCTGCAGGCGCGCGCCGTCGACATCGATGACGTGTTCGCGCGTCACCGCGCCGGTGGCCGCCAGGCGTGCACGGCCGCGGCGGCGACGCAGCGAGCTCGAACTCAGCACCGACTGCAGGTGCGGGTCGCGCAGCCAGCGCGGTGGCAGGAACTCCTCGCCGCGCATCAGCCCACCATCGCCTCGGCGATGCGCTGGCGGCAGGCCTCGGCCATGCGCCGCCGGCCGTCCTCGCTGGCCGGCACGGGGTCGAGGAAGTGCACCTCGGCCACGCGACCGGGCTCGCCGAGGATGCGCAGGAAGTTCTGCAGGAAGTTCTCGCCCGGCTGGAACGCGATGACCGTCTGCGCGTCACCGCCGCGCCCGTAGCGCAGGGCCACCGGCTGCGCCGGCACGCCGGCCAGCACGGCCGGCTGGAAGATGCGGGCATGGAACTTGCCGATCTCATGCCCCGTGCTGGTGCGCCCTTCCGGGAACACGCCCACGGCACGACCGGACTGCAGCCGCTCCACCATCTGGTGCATCACGCCATGCAGCGAGTCGTTGCTGCCGCGGTGGTGGTAGATCGTTTCCCCGCGCGAGGCAAGCCACCCGACGAAGGGCCAGCGGCTGATCTCGGACTTGGCGACGAAGCCCATCATGCGCTGGCTGTGCATCAGCTCGATGTCCATCCAGCTGACATGGTTGGCGACGAACAGCACTGCTCCCGGCAGGGGCTCGCCGATGCGGTGCACGCGGAAGCCGAACACCCGCATCAGCACCTGCGACCACCAGCGGATCATGCGGTGGGCCCAGCTTTCGCCCGCGGCGGTGCGGCGCCTGGCCAGGAACGGCAGCGTGATCACCAGCAGGGTCACCGGCAGCGACACCAGCAGGTGCAGCAGCAGCAGCGGCAGCCGGTAGGCGTAGCGCAGCGGCCGCATCCAGTCACGGCCGGTCGCGGTGTCGGGGGAAGTGTCGGGCATCGCCCTCATTGTGCCCAAACCCGGGCGATCACGGGAACCGGCCACGCCGGAACGCGCGCTCAGCTGCCCGTCCGGTTGCGCTCCACTACCGCGATGGTCAGGCGCGAGACGCACACCAGGCGGTCCTGGTCGTCGGTGATGCGGATGTCCCAGACCTGCGTGCTGCGGCCGATGTGGATCGCGCTGGCGGTGCCGCTGACTTCGCCCGAGGTCACCGCTCGCACGTGGTTGGCATTGATCTCCAGGCCCACCGCGATGTGGGTGCGCGGGTCCAGGCACAGGTTCGCCGCCACCGACCCGAGCGTCTCCGCCAGCGCCACCGAGGCCCCGCCATGCAGCAGGCCGTAGGGCTGGCGGGTGCGCTCGTCGACCGGCATCGTGCCGCTGAGCGAGTCGTGGCCGATGCCGGTGATCTCGATGCCCAGGCGCTCGATCAGCGTGCCGGCGCGGTCGGCATTGATGCGCTCCAGGCTGGCGCCGGGACGGAACGGGGACGGGCTCGCGGCCATGGGGACACCCGGATCGGAGGGGTCGCCAGTTTACGGCCTGCCCGGTGCCGCGCTACAGGATCGGCGCCAACCCGGCGCCGAACGCGGTCATGAAGCGCGTGTAGAGGCCCTTGAACGGCACGTCGACCTCCGGGAACTGGCCGACGCTGCGCCAGCACTCGTGGAAGCGCGGGTCGTCCTCGGGTACCGGGTCGCAGCCCTCGACCAGTTCATAGCTGGCCGCGTAGCGGAACGGCCAGATGTCGAACACCGGCAGCATCTCGAACAGCTTGCCGATCGAGTAGTCCAGGCCCGAGAAGATCGGCGGCTTCTGCCGGCGCGCGATGAGCCAGCTGTTCTCCGGCGCCATGTCGCGCCGGATCTCGTCGGCCAGCAGCCGGGCGAAGCGTGCGTCGTGCACGATCACCGCGTTCTCGGTATTGAAGTTGTCCGAGCGCGGGTCGAAGTTGTGGGTGCCGACCACGCCGATGCGCTCGTCGACCACCAGCGACTTGGAGTGCATGCTGACCCGGACGCCGGCGCGCTCGAGCGGCAGCGGACCCTCGCGCATCGCGCTGGGGGTCGGCCCGGAGCCGGCGGTGCCGGACGCGCCGAGGCTGCCGGAGCCGGCGGAGGCCGGGGTCGGGCTGCCGCGCCGGGTGCTGGTCTCGCTGGGCAGGCGGCCGTCGATCTCGGGCAGTTCGGCCAGGGCCCCGGTGGCCTCGAGGTCGATCGGCGCATCGGCCGGGTAGGGCCGGTATTCATGGATCGTGAAGCCGAGTTCGCGCAGGTAGGTGCGCTTGTACTTGTGCGAGAGCGCATACACCGGCCAGGCATCGGTCGAGGCCAGGCTGTTGGTCGACACCAGCACCCGGGGCGCGCCGGGACGCCTGTTGAGCTCGCGGAAGCTGCGCCGGGCCTCGCGCGAGAGGACGAGGTAGGGCGTCTGCAGCAACACCTCCTCCTCCGCATCGAGCACCAGGTCGCGCAGTTTCGCGGTGATTTCCTCGTAGACCGGGTCGCTGCCGCGTTCGTGCTTCTCGGGCGGGTCCACCAGGTAGTCGACCCGGCCGACCATCAGGCCCGGGTCGATGAGCTGCGCGCGCACCTCGTCCGCATCCGAAGCCTGCTGCGAAACCAGCTCGACGCGCTCGCTGCGGCTGTTGAGCTTGAGCGGCAGCTGGATCGGCGCACCTTCGTTGGCCAGCAGCCGCCGCGCGACATCGTGCAGGCGGGCCACCGGGACCGCCCGCTCGTGCTCCCAGAACATGTCGAAGCCCTCGCGCATCTCGCGACCGATGGGCCCGGCGACGAGGATGTCGCGGTCGCGGTAGTTGAAGGCCGGATCCCAGTCGTAATAGCTGTTGGTGTAGTTGCGCCCGCCGGTAATGCCGATCAGGCCGTCGGCCAGCACCAGCTTGGTGTGCATGCGCTGGTTGATCTGGCGGAAGCAGCACACGATGCCGGCGGCGAACTGCAGCGGGGAGGTGCTGGCCTGCTGGAAGGTCGGGTTGTACAGCCTGAGCTCGAAGTTCTCGTGGGCACTGGCCAGCGCGGCCAGCAGCGCGACGTCGTCGACGCTGAACAGCTGGTCGAGCAACACCCGCACGCGGATGCCGCGGCGTGCGGCCTGCAGCAGTTCGGCCAGCACGAAGAAGCCGGCGTCGTCCTCGCCGAAGATGAAGGTCTGCAGCTCCAGCGATTCGCGTGCGGCGCGGATGACGTGCGCCCGCGCCAGCATCGCCTCCTCGCCGCCCTCGAGCAGCAGCACGTGGTGCAGCGGCGCCTCGGGCGTGCTCTGGAACACCGCGGCCTCGGCCAGCTCATACAGGGCGGAAGGCTGGGCGCAGCGGTCCGGCAACAGGCAGTCGCTGGCCTGGGGCCGCGACTGCGCCGCCATCGTCTCGGCGGCATCCAGGCGCTCGGGCGGCAGGTGCCGGCACGCCGAGAGCAGTACCAGCAGCGCCAGCAGGGCCAGCCGGGCGTGTCGGCTCACGGGGCGCCATCCGGGTCGGCCAGCATGACCTCGAAGCGCAGCTCGACGCGGTCCTGCACCGCCACGCGGTGGGCGTCCATGCCGAACTTGGCGCGGCTCACGCGCCCCTCCACGATGATCGGGCACTCGTGTCCGGGCCGCGCGCAGGCCGCCGGACGCATGTCGAAGGCCACCCGCGCGGTCGTGCCACGCAGGCTCAGGTCGCCCGGCAACTGGCCACCCTGGATGGCCAGCGCCGGCGCGAACGGGTCGGAGACGAACACGATGACCGGATAGTTCTCGATGTCGAAGAACTCATCCGAGGCGGCCCATTCGGTCATGCGCTGGCGGCCGCCGACCTCGACGCTGGCGGACTCGACCTCCACCTCGACCCGGCGCCACCCCCCCTCCAGCGCGGCGACGATCCCGTGGAAGCGGTCGAAGCTGCCCTCCACGCGAGACAGCCAGCGCATGCGCACCGCGAAGCCCACCCGGGACCGCAATGGGTCGATCAACGCGTCGGTGTCTGGCAATTCGATCTCCACGTCGGCAGGCGCCAGGTCAGGCGGCATCGGTGCCTCCGACTCGGGGGCGGCCATTGCAGCGGGCGCGGCCAGCGCCAGGCCCAGCACCAGTCCGACCCGGCCGGCCATGCCCCCCATCGGCACCGCGCTCAGGGCGACCAGAAGGCGGCGAGTCGTCCCGCCCCGGGCTCGAGGCTGGTGTCGGAGGCGGGAAGCTCGACCACGGCGATGCCGCCGGGCGGCATGCCACGGTAATCGCCGGTCTGCCCGCTGGTCAGCAGGGCGGCCAGCTGCTCGAAGCCCGGATTGTGCCCGACCAGCATCACGCAGCCGGCATCACGGTGCGACTCGGCCACTTCGATCAGCTCGCCCGGGGTGGCCTCGTAGATGCGCTCGTCGAACTTCGCAGCGGGGCTGCCAAGCGCCTGCTCGACGCGTTCGAGCGTCTGCCGGGTGCGCAGCGCGGTCGAACACACCACCCGGTCGGGGACCAGGTCCTGGGCCACCAGCCAGGCGGCGGCGGCGATGGCCTCGGCCTCGCCGGTCGCCGACAGCGGCCGTTCCAGGTCGGGCTGGCCGTTGCGCGGGGACTCCGCATGGGCGTGGCGGAACAGGATCAGACGGTGCATTCGCGACACTCCTCGGGCAGTGGGTGGGTGGCGGTGCGCGGCCGCCAGCCACTGCCGCAGCCTGGCGTCCGGTTCGCGAGGCCGAGGTGAACTCAGCCTTGCCGCTTGAGCCAGCGCAGCAAGCCCTTCCAGTCGTCCTGATGTTGCCGCACTTGTACGGAATGGTAGTCGAACAGGCTCTTGCCGAGGCCGACCAGCAGCACATAGGCCTGGGTGTCGCGCAGCGCGGCCTTGACCGGGTAGGGCCAGGCCTTGAGCTGCTCGAGCGCCTGCTGCGAGGCATTGGTCCAGGGCTTGAGCCGGTTCGCCACCAGCGCCACCGGCAGGTCCCCGGACGCGACGCGCGGGTGGGCCGCGAGCGAGTTCAGGAAGGGCACCGTGGCCTCGATGTCGATGACCGAGGGCAGCACCGGCACGACGACCGCGTGGGCGAGCTCGAGGAAGCCGTCGAGATGCTGGCCCATCGCACCGGCGGCCGCATCGATCACCACGCGTTCGCTGTCGTCGGGCACGTGCTGCACCCACTGCCTTCGGCGGCCATCCACCGGCAGCACGGCGGCCTCGGAATCGGCGCGGCGTTCACACCAGCGCGTCGAGGACGCCTGCGGGTCGGCATCGACCAGCACCGTGCGCCTTCCCTTCACCGAGTAGTACCCGGCCAGGTTCGTGGCCACCGTCGTCTTTCCACAGCCGCCTTTCGAGCTGGCCACCAGTACCGTTCGCATGCTGAGCCTCCGGGAAC
This sequence comes from Alkalisalibacterium limincola, assembly GCF_008017755.1. GTDB lineage: Bacteria > Pseudomonadota > Gammaproteobacteria > Xanthomonadales > Xanthomonadaceae > Alkalisalibacterium > Alkalisalibacterium limincola. The sequence goes on along the minus strand of NZ_VRTS01000008.1, from coordinate 95,673 downwards.
GCGACCAGCGAACTGTACACCGCGGGCCATGGGGCGGGGCAGCGCTCCATACTTGGTCGAATTGCGGCATTGCAACAAGATGTGGTCTAGTCGAGAAGGCGTGGCCGCCATGGCCGCCACGCGATCCCGGCAATGCAGTGGAGGGCCGATGCCGCATCGACCAGCTCAGGGGCTGACTGTCTCCGGCGCCAGCGGCGGCGGGCTTTACCGTGCGGCCTACGAGCACGACAGCTGCGGCTTCGGACTGATCGCGCGCCTCGACGACCGCGCCGAGCGGCGCATCGTCGATGGCGCGCTGGATTCGCTGGCGCGGCTCAACCACCGCGGCGCGGTGGCCGCCGACGGCCTCAGCGGCGACGGCTGCGGCATCCTGCTGCGGCGCCCGACCGGGTGGCTGCGCAGCTGTGCGCGCGAATCCGGCATCAGCCTGGGACAGCGCTTCGGCAGCGGCCTGGTCTTCCTGCCCCGGGACGCGGAACAGGCCCGCGCCGCGCGTGCGGCGATCGGGGCGGCGCTCGACGCCAGTGGCGTGGATGCCCTGGGCTGGCGCGAGGTGGCGACCGACGCCTCGGTGTGCGGCGCGGCCGCACAGGCGACGCTGCCGCGCATCGAACAGCTTTTTGCCAGCCCGCGCGAAACCGGGCGCGGCGACCTCGCCGTCGAACGCGCACTGTTCATCGCCCGGCGTCGGGCGCAGTCGGCGCTGGCTGCCTGGCCCGGGGCCTACCTGGTCGGGCTGTCCTCGGAGGTGTTCGGCTTCAAGGGCATGGTGCTGCCCGAGAACCTGGCCCGGTTCTATCCCGACCTCGCCTCGCCGGAACTGATCGCCAGCGCGGCGCTGTTCCACCAGCGCTTCTCGACCAACACCGCGCCGCAGTGGTCGCTGGCGCAGCCGTTCCGCGGCCTGGCCCACAACGGGGAGATCAACACGATCGCCGGCAACCGCGCCTGGGCGCAGGCGCGGCGGAGCTCGTGGAAGCCCGAGGGCTTCGACCTGTCGGAGTTCGAGGAAGCGGTCGGCCTGCATGGCTCGGACTCCCAGAGCCTGGACGAGATGTTCGAGATCCTGCGCCTGGGGGGCATGGACGCGCTCAAGGCGATGCGCATCCTGGTGCCGCCAGCGGCGCATTCGCTGGAGCACTCCGACCCCGACCTCGCCGCGTTCTACGAGTACTACGCGCTGAGCACCGAACCCTGGGACGGCCCGGCCGGCATCGTGTTCCTGGACGGCCAGCACGCCGGCTGCTCGCTCGACCGCAACGGCCTGCGCCCGGCGCGCTGGGCGCTGGGTGCCGAAGGCCACCTGGTGGTCGCCTCGGAAGCCGGCGTGTGGATGCCGCCCGGTGGCGTGCTGCGCAAGGGCAGGCTGGGGCCGGGCGAAATGCTGGCCATCGATTTCCGTCGTGGCGAGCTGCTCGAATCCGCCGCGATCGACCGCATCAATGCCGCGCGCGCACCGTACAAGCGCTGGCTCAAGGCCGGGGTGCGCTATCTCGACGCCGCGCTGATCGACCCGGCGCTGGCCGCCGAGCCGTTCGAGCCCGACCAGCTGCTCGCCTTCCAGAAGCGCTTCGGACTCTCGCGCGAGGAGCGCGAGCAGGTGCTCAGGCCGCTGGTGGAAAGCGAGGCCGAAGGCATCGGCTCGATGGGCGACGACATTCCCACGCCGGTGCTGTCCACCCGCGTACGACCGTTGTACGACCACTTCCGCCAGGCCTTCGCCCAGGTCACCAACCCGCCGATCGACCCGATCCGCGAGCAGGTGGTGATGTCGCTGGCGACCCAGGTCGGCGCCGAGGGCGACATCTTCCATGACGGCCCGGAACACGCCCGGCAGGTGCTGATCAACTCGCCGGTGCTGTCGCAACGCAAGCTGCGCCAGCTGCTGGCGCTGGACCGCTTCGCCGACGCGAACGTGCGCATCGACCTGTACCAGCGCGCAGGCGAGGACCTGCGCGGGGCGCTCGCGCGCATCTGCGACGAGGCCGCGGCCGCGGTACGCGACGGCGCCGTCATCGTGCTGCTGTCCGACCGCTACCCCGACGCGGCACAACCGGCGGTGCACGCCTTGCTGGCCACCGGCGCGGTGCACGGCCACCTGGTACGCGAGGGCCTGCGCTGCGCCTGCAACCTGATCATCGAGACCGGCACCGCGCGCGACCCGCACCACTTCGCCTGCCTGATCGGCTTCGGCGCCACCGCGGTCTACCCCTACCTGGCCTACCAGACGATCTTCGGCCTGGGCCGCGAGGGCCTGCTCGACCTGGCCCGCCGCGGCCACGAGGGCGAGCAGCTGGAACTGGGCCGCAGCTACCGCCGGGGCATCCGCAAGGGCCTGCTCAAGATCATGTCGAAGATGGGCATCTCGACGATCGCCAGCTACCGCGGTGCGCAGCTGTTCGAGATCATCGGCCTGGGCGACGAGGTGGTCGAGGCCTGCTTCCGCGGCACGCCCAGCCGCATCGGCGGCGCCGGCTTCGCCGAGCTCGAGGACGACGCCCGCTGGCTGGCCGCGCGCGCTGCCGACGCCCAGGCCGCGCTGGAACCGGGCGGCCTGTTGAAATTCATGTTCGGCGGCGAATACCACATGTACCACCCGGGCGTGGTGCATGCGCTGCAGACCGCGGTGCGCAGCGGCGATCCGGCGCACTGGCGCGCCTACGCCGACCAGGTCAACCAGCGCCCGGCCTCGGCCCTGCGCGACCTGCTTCAACTGCGACTGGCCGAAACGCCGCTGGAACTCGACGAGGTCGAGCCGATCGAGGCGATCCTGCCGCGCTTCGATTCCGCCGGCATGAGCCTGGGCGCGCTGTCGCCGGAGGCCCACGAGGCGCTGGCGGTCGCGATGAACCGGCTCGGCGGGCGATCGAACTCCGGCGAGGGCGGCGAGGACCCGGCGCGCCATGGCACCGAAAGGCGTTCCAAGATCAAGCAGGTCGCCTCGGGTCGCTTCGGCGTCACGCCGGAGTACCTGGTCAACGCCGAGGTGCTGCAGATCAAGATCGCCCAGGGCGCCAAGCCCGGCGAGGGCGGCCAGCTGCCGGGGCACAAGGTCGACGCGACGATCGCGCGCTTGCGCTACGCCCGCCCCGGCATCGGCCTGATCTCGCCGCCGCCGCACCACGACATCTACTCGATCGAGGACCTGGCGCAGCTGATCTTCGACCTCAAGCAGGTCAATCCGGACGCGCTGGTGTCGGTGAAGCTGGTGGCGCATGCCGGCGTCGGCACGATCGCCGCGGGCGTGGCCAAGGCCTACGCCGACCTGATCACGATCTCCGGCCACGACGGCGGCACCGGCGCCAGCCCGCTCAGTTCGATCCGCTACGCCGGCGGGCCGTGGGAGCTGGGCCTGGCCGAGGCGCAGCAGACGCTGCGCCGCAACGGCCTGCGCCACCGCATCCGGCTGCAGACCGACGGTGGCCTCAAGACCGGCCTGGACGTGATCAAGGCGGCCATCCTCGGCGCGGAGAGCTTCGGCTTCGGCACCGCACCGATGATCGCGCTGGGCTGCAAGTACCTGCGCATCTGCCACCTCAACAACTGCGCCACCGGCGTGGCGACCCAGGACAAGCGCCTGCGCGAGAACCACTTCGACGGCCCGCCCGAACGCGCGGTGCGCTTCTTCCGCTTCGTCGCGCAGGAAACCCGGGAGTGGCTGGCGAAGCTGGGTGTGCGCCGCATGGAGGACCTCATCGGCCGCACCGACCTGCTGGAGGTGTTGCCGGGCACCACCCGCCGCCAGAACCGCCTGGACCTGTCGCCGCTTTTGTCCGACGACGCCGGGGAGCACCAGGACGCCCACCACCGCTTCTGCATCGAGACGCGCAATGCGCCGCGCGATTCCGGGCGGCTGGGACGACAGCTGCTGGAGGACGCCGCCGATGCGGTCGAGCGCGGCGTGTCGGTGCGACTGGACTACGACATCCACAACCACGACCGCAGCGTCGGCGCGCGCGCGTCGGGCGCGATCGCCAAGCGCTGGGGCAACCTCGGCATGCCCGGCACGGTACAGGCGCGCTTCTCCGGCTCGGCCGGCCAGAGCTTCGGCGCGTTCAATGCCGGCGGCCTGGAACTGGAGCTGGTCGGCGAGGCCAACGACGGTGTCGGCAAGGGCATGGCCGGCGGCCGGCTGGTGCTGCGGCCACCCGAGCGCGCGCCCTACTCGGCGCGCAAGACGGTGATCATGGGCAATGCCTGCCTGTACGGCGCGACCGGTGGCGAGCTCTACGCCGCCGGCACGGCGGGCGAGCGTTTCGCGGTGCGACTCCGGCGCCACCGCCGTCATCGAGGGCGCCGGCGACCACTGCTGCGAATACATGACCGGCGGCGTGGTCGCGGTGCTGGGCCGCACCGGCCTGAACTTCGGTGCCGGGTTGACCGGCGGCTTCGGCTACGTGCTCGACCTGGAGCGCGACTTCGTCGACCGCTACAACCACGAGCTCATCGACATCCACCGCATGTCCACCGAGGGCATGGAGCAGTACGTGCAGCACCTGCGCGCGCTGCTGGGCGAGCACCAGCGCCACAGCGGCAGTGCCTGGGCCGGCGAGCTGCTCGATGAGTTCCGCGACTTCCTCGGCAAGTTCTGGCTGGTCAAGCCGCGAGCGGCCTCGCTCGACTCGCTGATCGAAACCCTGCGCGAGGCTGCGTGATGGGCAAGAACGTCTACCAGTTCCTCGACCTGCCACGGAAGATGCCCAAGGAAGTCCCGGTGCGGGTGCGGGTGCTTGGCTGGGGCGAGATCTACGGTCAGTTCGAGGCCGACGAGGCCGCGGCGCAGTCCGCGCGCTGCATCGAGTGCGGCAACCCGTACTGCGAGTGGAAGTGCCCGGTGCACAACTACATCCCGAACTGGCTCAAGCTGGTCGACGAGGGCCGTCTGTTCGAGGCCGCCGACCTGGCCCACGAGACCAATCCGCTGCCCGAGATCTGTGGCCGCGTGTGTCCGCAGGACCGACTGTGCGAAGGCGACTGCACGCTCAACGACGGTTTCGGCGCGGTGACCATCGGCGCGGTCGAGAAGTACATCGTCGACGAGGCGGTCAAGCAGGGCTGGCGCCCGGACCTGTCCAAGGTTGTCGCCACCGGGCGCAAGGTCGCGGTCATCGGGGCCGGCCCGGCCGGCCTGGCCTGCGCCGACCGCCTGGCACGGCATGGCATCCAGGCGCACGTGTTCGACCGCAACGAGGAGATCGGCGGCCTGCTGACCTTCGGCATTCCCCCGTTCAAGCTGGAAAAGGAGGTGGTGGCCACGCGCCGGCGCCTGCTCGAGCACATGGGCGTGCAGTTCCACCTCGGCGTCGAGGTGGACGAAGCGAAGTGGAACGAGCTGCTGGCCGGCCACGACGCGGTGTTCCTCGGCACCGGCACCTACGCCGCGGTCGATGGCGGCCTGCCGGGGCTGGAACTCGACGGCGTGCACCATGCCCTGCCCTACCTGATCGGCAACGTGCGCCAGGTGCTGGGCACCACGCGGCCTGGCGAGGTGCCGCTGGCGCTCGCCGGCAAGCGCGTGGTGGTGCTGGGTGGAGGCGACACCGCGATGGACTGCGTGCGCACCGCGATCCGCCTGGAGGCGGCCTCGGTGACCTGCGCCTACCGCCGCGACGAGGACTCGATGCCGGGCTCGCGCCGCGAGGTCGGCAACGCCCGCGACGAGGGCGTCGAGTTCCTGTTCAACCGCCAGCCGCTGGCCATCGAAGGCGCGGACGGCCGGGTGGTGGGCGTGCGCATGGTGCACACGCAGCTGGGCGAGCCGGGTGCCGATGGCCGACGGCGGGCCGAAGCGGTGCCCGACAGCGAGTACGTGCTGGACGCCGACGTGGTCATCATCGCGTTCGGCTACCGTCCCGATCCTCCGGCCTGGCTGGCCGCGGCGGGCGTGACGCTGCACGAGGACGGCCGGGTGCAACCGCTGGCGGGCGAGTTCGCCGGACAGACCACGCAGCCCAAGGTGTTCGCCGGCGGCGACAACGTGCGCGGCGCCGACCTGGTGGTCACCGCGGTCTTCGACGGGCGCGAGGCAGGCGATGCGATCGCGCGGATGCTGGCGCGCGAGGGTGGCTGAACCGCCGCCATCGGGCACATGCCGCCGGATATGCAGGCTCGCTAGACTGGTGGCTTACACGGATCGCGGCCGCAAGTGGCCGCCGCAGGAGCAGCGATGAAATTCCAGGCCCTACTTCCGATTTCCCTCGTTCCGGCCCTGGCAGTGGCCCTGGTCGCCTGTGGCCCCGCCCAGGACCCGCAGCCTGCCGCCTCGCCGGACCCGGTCGAGGATCACGCCCAGCCTGATACCGCCACCGGCGACACTGGCGAGACCGCCCTGCGTGAGCCGGCCGATCGGGCCACCGACCCGCGCGAGCCGCGAGGCGGCGAGCCGGAGCGCGCTTCCCAGACGCCGGCGGCGGCAGCGGGTGGCGGCTTCGCCGAAGGCCACCCGGTGCCCGACGCGCGCGTCCGCTGCTGGGCGAATGGATGGTGACCGGCCACCGTTTCGGTGCGGTCGCCGCGATGGACGACGCGGCAGCGGCAAGGTTGCATGGCCGCGAGGTGTCCTTCGGCGATTCCCATGCCAACAGCGGTGCCGACAGCTGCGCCGCGCCGCGCTACCGCGTCGAGCAGCGCAATGTCGTCGAGAGCCTGCTGGTGGACCACCGCACCACCCCGGCGGCGCTGGGCCTGGACCAGGCCACCGACGCCCAGGTCACGGTCATCGACGTGGAGTGCGCGACGCCCTGGGTCACGCTGGGCAGCCGCCTCCTGGTGCTGCCCGACGGGCTGGTGCTGGCCCCGTGGGACGGGGTGTTCTTCGAACTCCAGCCGCGCTGAGCCGGGCGGGGCCGCACCCGGGCAAGCGGGCGGCTGGTATCGTTCGCTCTTCCCGACTTGCCGACCCGTCCCATGAGCGAACTGCAGGACCTCAGCGCGCTGGTGCGCGCAGCCACGCCGTTGATCGTCATCGAGACGCAGGACGAAAGCCGCGTCGTCGACCTGTTCCGGCACGTGATGATGCATGTGTGGCGACCGATGTTCCGCTGGTCGATCACCGAGGGCCTGCGGCGCTTCGACATCGATGGCGAGGATTGCGCCAACGTCGCGCCGGATGCCTCGACCACGCTGCGCAGCATCCGCGAGGCACAGGCGCGCGGCGTGTACGTGCTGTTCGACTTCCATCCCTATGTCGGCTATGCGACCAACCAGCGCATGCTGCGCGAGATCATGCAGCGCCGCGACTGCGCCGCGCACACGGTGGTGATGGTGGCGCCGAAGGTGGAGCTGCCGGCGGAACTGGAGTCCGAGGCGGTGCGGTTCCGCCTGCGCCTGCCGGATGAGGCGGCGTTGCTGAAGATGGTCCGCGACGAGGCCAGCGTCTACCAGCGCGAGAACGGCGGGCGCCGGGTCGAGAAGGACCCCGAGGCGCTCACCGCGCTGGTGCGCAACCTGCGCGGCCTGAGCCTGACCGAGGCGCGGCGCATCGCCCGCCAGTTGATCTTCAAGGACGGCGCGATCGGCCAGCACGACCTGCCGGAACTGGCCAAGCTCAAGTTCGAGCTGCTCAACCAGAGCGGCCACCTGCACTTCGAATACGACACCGCCAGCTTCGGCGAGGTCGCCGGGGTGCGCCGGCTGCGCCGCTGGATCGACCAGCGCCGGGCGGTGTTCCTGTCCGATTCACCGCCGCCGGGCCTGGATCCGCCCAAGGGCATCCTGCTGCTGGGCGTGCAGGGCTGCGGCAAGTCGCTGGCGGCCAAGGCGGTGGCCGGGGTGTTCGGCATCCCGCTGGTGCGGCTGGACTTCGGCACCCTGTACAACAAGTACCACGGGGAAACCGAGAAGAACCTGCGCGAGGCGCTGGCCGCCGCCGAGCAGGTGGCGCCGTGCGTGCTGTGGATGGACGAGATAGAGAAGGGCATCGCCGGCGGCGACAACGACGGCGGTGTCTCGCGCCGCGTGCTGGGCTACCTGCTCACCTGGATGGCCGAACGCAAGTCGCAGGTGTTCATGGTCGCGACCGCGAACCAGGTCAAGGACCTGCCGCCGGAACTGCTGCGCAAGGGCCGCTTCGATGAGATCTTCTTCGTCGACCTGCCCGATGCGACCGCCCGCGCCGAGATTTTCCGTATCCACCTTGAGAAGCGCCAGATCGACTGGGGCGGTTTCTCGCTGATCACGCTGGCGGACGCCGCCGAGGGCTTCTCCGGGGCCGAGATCGAGCAGGCGGTGGTGGGCGCGCTGTACGCCGCGCACGCCGCTGGCGCGTCGGTGGACGAGGCGATGGTGCTGGAGGAGATCCAGGGCACGCGGCCGCTGAGCGTGCTGATGTCGGAACAGGTGCAGGGCCTGCGGCAGTGGGCGGCATCCAGGACGGTACCCGCGGACTGAGGAGCGGCCAGGGCATGGACACAGCACCGGCAGACGTCGTGCAGCGGCAACTCGAGGCATACAACGCGCACGACATCGACGCCTTCGTGGCGTGCTTCGCGCCCGACATCCGCATCTTCCGGATGCCTTCCGCGGCCCCGACCCTTCGCGGCATCGAGGCGTTCCGCGAGCATTACGCCAAGCACCGCTTCAACATCCCTGGGCTGCACGCCGTCGTGCTGCAACGCATGAGCATGGGCAACAAGGTGGTCGACCACGAGCGCGTCACCGGCCTGGGCGATCACCCGGTCGAGGTGGCCGTCGTCTACGAGGTCGAGGACGGCCTGATCCAGAAGGCCTGGTTCTACTCCGGCTGAGGGTCCGCGGCCGGGCCGTGCGATGCGGGTCCGCGTTCGTGCGCAGTCACCGTTTGCCGTCGTCGTCGAGCAGTTGCCGGGCCTCCTCGCTCTCCGGGAGCCATCCGTCGGGTGGCACGGTGGCGACGCCCCGACGCTGCATGAGCTCCACCAGCGCCTGGTACTCGCCACGCTCGCGCCAGGCACGAAGGTGGTCTGGGTCGTGCTGAGTGGACATCGCCGTGATCAACGGTGTTCCTGCCTCGTAGATCCACCAGGTCGTCCGCAGGCGGGCCTTCGCATCCTCCGCTTCGGGCGCGCCGCTGCGCAGGTGCAGCAGGGCCCGGTCGGAGATCATTCGCTGGAGCAGGGTGGGCTTTTCGCTGGCCATCGTCGTGAAGATGGCCAGGCACTGGCGGCGGCGCATCTCGCCAACGGCCTCGCCCTGCCCGGATATGCCACAGGCGGCCATCGGAAACTGGTAGCCGGGCACCGCGTGGGCCGCGATGCGCGCCAGGACGGACAGGGCGACCACCTGGTCGACGAAGGCATCGGGGTCTATCTCGACATGGCGCCCATACGCCTGGGCCACCTGCTCTCCCGCTTCGGGAAAATCGATCGTTTCCCAGGCGGTCCAGACGAGCTCGCCGATCTCGTGTTCAAAGCTGTAGGACGGAGCTTCGGCGGCAGCCTGCAGGTGGGTCTCGACCGCCGCCCCGTCGCCGACGGCCTGGGCCACCTGGGCCAACCACAGGTGCGACGCGGCGTGCGAGCCCGCGACGGTCGCCAGCCGCTCGCGCGAGGCCGGCGAGCCACACAGCGCCAGACCGGAATCGGTGGGACAGTTGGCCAGCTTCCAGGCCACGAGGGGATCGTCCGGACCCACCCGCGCCGCGCGCTCCAGCAACGCCCACGCACGCGCCTTCTCGGCGGCGAGCTCGGTTTCCGGATCCTCGCGCAGCGGGAACATCGGGTGCACCAGATGCATCGCCATCAGCAGCGAGCGCGGATCCTCCCGCGAGGCCAGCGCCTCGTAACGCGCGTGTTGCGCCGCATTGGCCGCATGCATCCATGCCAGCAGCTCCGGATCATCGATCCCGGGCTGCGCCGATGCGGGTCCCGGCACCACGACGGCGATGGCGAGCACCACATGTACGAATAGGGTCTTCAAGTCCCGGCCTCCCTGCGCAAAGAGGTCAGGATATCGCACCCGCATGCACCCCCCCGCGACACCCCTCAGCCGAGCAGCGCCATCAGGCCGCGGCTCCACAGCGGCAGCGACACCAGCGAAAGGAGGATCCCGTAGCCGACCATCGCCGCCGCCAGCTGCGGCGCCAGCCGGTGCGAGATCGCCAGCGCTGCAGCGGTGATCATCGGTGGCATCGCGGCCTCCAGCACGGTGGCCTGCGCGGCGATCCCCGACAGCCCCAGCGGCCACGCCAGGGCCAGGGCAAGCAGCGGCATCAGCACCAGCTTCAGGCCCAGTCCCACGGCCAGCGGCCGCAGCTCCTCGCGCGGCATCCGCAACCGGATCGTCAGGCCGATCGCCAGCACGACCAGCGGCAGCAGCGCATCGGCCAGCCGCTGCAGCCCACCGGCGATCCACGACGGCGGCTCCGCCGGCATCAGCGTCAGTGCGAACACCAGCGTCAGCAGCGGCGGGAACTTCACGATGCGAAGCGCCATCTCCCGCACCGTCGGCTCGCGGTCCCCGCCATAGCGCGCCAGCACGTACAGGCCGAACGTGGACAGGATGATGAAGCTGCCGAACTGGTCGTAGATGACCGCATAGGGCAGCGCCTGCTCGCCGAGCAGGGCCTGTATCAGGGGGTAGCCGAGGAAGCTGGTGTTGCCCAGCGCGACGGTCAGCAACAGCACCGCATGTTGCGCGCGCGAGAACCCGAAGGCCTTGGACGCCAGCCCCACCAGCAGCACGGTCGCCGCGAGCAGCAGCCACGGCACCGCCACCACCGCCAGCACCGACCACGCCAGTTCCAGCTGCGGCGCATGCAGCAGGATCGCCGCCGGCAGGCACACGTACAGCACGACCTTGTTGAGCACCTCGGCCGCATCCGCGCCAAAGACGCCCAGCCGCTGGAACACCATCCCCAGCGCCAGCATGGCAAGAATCAGCGCAAACGCATCAATGGCGATGACGGCCTCCGGTAGGAACGTGCAGGCCCCAGATTATCCCCGACCGCACACCGCCTTTCCCTCCCCACCCGACCAAAGTCCCGTAGGGCCGCCGTGGGGGTTTGGGTCGGGGCGATTCAGGAAAACTGCCCACAGGGCAGTTTTCCAGCCCAGATCCACCCCCACGGCGGCCCCTCCGAAACCTGAAAGCCGCGCAAAGAAAGACCCCGGTGAAGCACGCTTCACCGGGGTCTGCAAAACCAACGCGATCGCGAATCAGCCGCGTGCGTCCAACGCCTCCTTGATCGCCGGCAGCTCGTCCAGGCCGGCCTCGATCTGCAGCGTCGCACCGTCGAAGTCCGAACCGACCGGCTGCACGCGCCCGCCCAGGCACTCGCCCAGGAACGCCTCGGTCACCGCATTGAAGCTCAGGCGGTTCTGCGGACGGGCGAAGCCGTGACCTTCGTCGGGATACAGCACGTAGGTCACCGGGATCTCGCGCTCCTGCATCGCCGTGACGATCTGGTCGCTCTCGGCCTGCTTCACGCGCGGGTCGTTCGCACCCTGGCCGATCAGCAGCGGACGCTGGATGTTCTCCACGTGGGTCAATGGCGAACGCTCGATCAGCAGCGCGCGGCCCTCCTCGGTGTCCAGGTCGCCGACGCGGCTGGCGAACATCGCCTTCATCGGCGCCCAGTAGGGCGGAATCGACTCCAGCAGCGTGACCAGGTTGGACGGACCGACGATGTCCACGCCGCAGGCGAACACGTCCGGCGTCATCGTCAGACCGGCCAGCGTGGCGTAGCCGCCGTAGCTGCCGCCCATGATCGCCACCTTGTCGGACTCGGTGATGCCCTGCGCCACGGCCCACTCGACCGCGTCGATCAGGTCGTCGTGCATCGCGCGGCCCCACTGCAGGTCGCCGGCATTCGTGAACGCCTTGCCGAAGCCGGTCGAACCACGGAAGTTCACCGACAGCACCGCGTAGCCACGGTTGGCCAGCCACTGGTGGGTGCCGTTGAGCCCATAGGTGTCGCGTGCCCACGGGCCACCGTGCACCAGCAGCACCATCGGCGAGGCCTGCGTCGCGCGGCCGTCGCCGTCCGGATCGGCGGCACGCGGCAGCGTGTAGTAGCTCACCAGCTCCAGCCCGTCGCGCGCCGGGATCACCACGTCGTGCATCGGCTGCAACGGCAGCCCGGCCAGGGCCGACGCGTGTCGAACCACTCCGTCGTCTCACCGCTGTCGCGGTCGAACAGGAAGTACTTCGCCGAATCGTCCGATGCGGTCAGCACGACCACCCAGCGGCGGTTGTCGTCGGTCTGAGAGGCGATCGTGATCTCGCCATCGCCCAGTGCCTTGAGCTTCTCGTAGTCGGCCTTCATCGCATCGTCGAGGAAATGCCACTGGTTGCGCCGGTAGTTGACCGACACCGCCCTCACTTCGCCGGTGGCGGGATCGGTCAACACGCCACCGATATCCGCCCGGGCGTCCTCGTGCACCAGCGTCGCCTCGCCCGAGTCGAGGTCGCGCGCGTACAGCGCTCCGGTGTCGCGATCGCGGCTGTCGATCAGGTACAGCGTCCGCCCGTCCTCGGTGAAGCCCGACAGCGCCGTGGTCATCGAGTCGACCTGGTCGACCTTGAGGTCCTCCACCCAGCCCTCGTCGGTGGCGCGGTAGTACTGCATGCCGCCGTCCGGGGTGGCCCGGCTGGCGTAGCGCACCGCGTAGTCGCTGTCGGCGACGAAGCCGGCGAACTCGTTGTTCTCGAACACCAGCGTCATCTCGCCGGTGCGCACGTTCACCCGGTGCAGGTCGAAGTACTGCGGATTGCGGTTGTTGAGCTGCACCAGCACCTCGTCGGGGTGCTTGCGGCTCATGCCGGCCGGCATCGCCCGTGCCCCCGGGAAGGGCGTGAGGTTGCGCTCCTCGCCGGTCTCGATGTTCACCGCGAACAGGTGGAAGTTCTCGTCGCCCCCCTCGTCCTGCAGGTAGACCAGGTGGTCGGTGGCATGGCTGAAGGCGAACATGCGGATGCCGCGCAGCGCGTCGCTGGTCACCGCGCGGGCGTCATCGGGTGCCGAAGCCGGCGCGACCCACACATTGAGCACGCCATCGACCGGCGCCAGGTAGCCCAGCCACTTGCCGTCCGGGCTGATCTGGCCGCTGGCGCGCTCGGGGTTTCCGAACAGCACGGTGCGCTCGATCAGCGCCGGCTCCGCCTCGGCGGCCGTCGCCGGCGTCGTGGTGGTCTGGGACGCCTCGGTGCCACAGGCGGCGAGGCCCAGGCACAGCAGGGCCAGTGAAAGGGGTCGCAGCAACATGGGGTTTCCTCCCTGGAGCGGATGCAACGGACGGCCGGCCGTCGTGGCCGGCCCGCGGACAGTCCCTCATGCTACGCCTGCGCGGCCGGGACTCCCGTGCCACAGGTCATGGCGGGCACGCGCGTGCGGCGCGTCCCACCAGGCTCAGTAGCCGGCGGCGTGTCCGTCCTTGCGGCTTTCCGAGGCCCCGACGTAGACGCCGTTCGCGGCGTCCAGCGCGATCGCCTGGTAGCCGCCGAACGGGCCGACCGCGGTCTGGATGCGGTGTCCCATCTTGGTCAGCTCGCGGAACGTCTCGTAGGGAAAGCCCGACTCCAGGTTCAGCACGCCGCCGTCGGCCATCTCCACCACCTGCCCGGCCGGTTCGGTGGAACCGTCGTGGTGGATGCGCGGCGCATCGCCGGCCTCCTGCAGGTTCATGCCGAAGTCGACCAGGTTCATGACGATCTGGACATGGCCCTGCGGCTGCATCGCGCCACCCATCAGCCCGAAGCTGACCCACGGCGCCCCGTCGCGGGTGATGAAGGCCGGGATGATCGTGTGGAACGGTCGCTTGGCCGGTTCGAAGACGTTGGGATGCCCCTCGCGCAGCACGAACTGCTCGCCTCGGTTCTGCAGGATGAAGCCCAGGCCGGGCGGGGTCATGCCGCTGCCATCCCGCGGTAGTTGGACTGGATCAGGCTGACCATCATGCCGCTGGCATCGGCGGTGGTGAGGTAGATCGTGTCGCCCTGGTTGAGGTTGGCACCGGCATCCACGGCGCGCGCGGCACGTGCGGGGTCGATCAGCGCACGGCGCTGCGCCGCGTATTCCTTGCTGATCAGGCGCTCGACCGGCGCCGGGTGGAATGCCGGGTCGGCGTAGTAGCGCGCGCGGTCGGCGAAGGCCAGCTTCTTGGCCTCCACGAACAGGTGCACGTGCTCGGCCGAACCGAATTCGATCTGCGAGAAGTCGTAACCCTCCAGGATCTGCAGCATCTGCAGCGCGGCGATGCCCTGGCCGTTGGGCGGGATTTCCCACACGTCGACGCCGCGGTAGTTCACGCTGACCGGGTCGACCCATTCGCCCTGGTGCGCGGCCATGTCCTCGTAGGACAGGAAGCCACCGTTGGCCTGCATGTACTCGCCGATCGTGCGCGCGATGTCGCCGCTGTAGAACGCGTCGCGTCCGCCCTCGGCGAGCTGCTGCAGCGTGTCGGCCAGGCCGGGGTTTCGCCACATCTCGCCCTTGGCCGGCGCACGCCCGTCGACGGAGAACTGCTCCAGGAAGCCCGGGTACTGCCCCAGCACCGGGATGCTGCGTTCCCAGTAGTAGGCGATGAGCTCGTGCACGGGGTGCCCGTTTCGCGCGTAGCGGATGGTCGGCGCCAGCACATCGGCCATCGGCATGCGGCCGAAGCGCTCGTGCAGCGCGAACCAGCCGTCCACCGTGCCCGGCACCGTGACCGGCAGCGGACCGCGTTGCGGGACGTCGGTGTAGCCATTGTCCTGGAACCACTGCAGGGACAGCGCGGACGGCGAGCGACCCGATCCGTTGTAGCCGTGCAGCTTGCCGGTCTCGGGGTCCCAGACGATCGCGAACAGGTCGCCGCCGATGCCGTTTCCGGTCGGCTCCATGAGCCCGAGCGCGGCGTTGGCCGCGATCGCGGCGTCCATCGCCGTGCCGCCGGCCTTCATGATGTCCAGCGCGATCTGCGTGGCAAGCGGGTGCGAGGTGGCCGCCATCGCCTCGGGTGCGATGACCTCGGAACGGGTCGCGAAATCGCGTCCGGTGATCCGGTCAGCCATGGCGGGAGCCACCATCGCCATGGACAGACCCAGGCCCACCCCGGCCAGGAACACGCGCTTGCATGCAGCCATTGCTCATCACCCCACTCTCGCCTTGGACAAGACGCCAGCCTAGCGCGGCGGGAGCGATGCTGCGCGTGAACCCGACAGGGCCCGACTAACCGGACGCCGGCGAGCTCCTGTCGCGGCGCCTGCGCAGCTCGTGCTCGAGTCCCGCCAGCGCGGTGGCGACGGCCGTGATGCCGGCCAGGATGTCCGCCCACGGACCCTCCCGGGCGGCTGCTTCCAATCGCTCCGCCTCCTGCGCCATTTCCCCCGCCGCGACCAGCCGGGCCGCCCCCTTCATCCGGTGCGCCGAGCGCGCCACCCGCTCTCGATCGCCGGCATCGCGGGCGCGCTCGAGGTCGGCCAGGTCCTCGTGGCACGCGGCCAGGAATTCGGTCACCACGGCCGCGTCCGCGCCACCGCCCACGTAGTCCGCCATCAGCGCGGGATCGAGGGTGTCGGTGTCATCGATGTCCTCGAGCCCTTCCTGCCCGGGCGCGGATTCAAGATGCGGCAACCAGCGATGCATGCGCTCCGACAGCGTCGCGATCGACACCGGCTTGGCCAGGTAGTCGTCCATGCCCGCCGCCAGGCAGCGCTCGGCCTCGCCCTTGAGCGCGGCGGCGGTCAGGGCGATGAC
Organism: Alkalisalibacterium limincola; assembly: GCF_008017755.1. Classification (GTDB taxonomy): domain Bacteria; phylum Pseudomonadota; class Gammaproteobacteria; order Xanthomonadales; family Xanthomonadaceae; genus Alkalisalibacterium; species Alkalisalibacterium limincola. The sequence continues at coordinate 80,021 of NZ_VRTS01000008.1, read as the reverse complement.
CGGGGTCCGCTCGCGGCCCTCGTTCGCTTCCGCCATGCGGATCTCCCGTGCCAGCTCGTAGCCGTTCATGCGCGGCATGTGCACGTCGGTCAGCACCAGCGCGAACCGACCGGTACGCCACAGGGCCAGGCCTTCGTCGCCATCATTGGCCGATTGCGTGGCGAAACCGGCCAGGGCCAGTTGCCGGGCGATGACCAGGCGGTTGGTCGGATGGTCGTCGACCAGCAGCACGAGGCTGCGCTCGCGCTCGGCGGTGGCGACGTCCGGCATGTCGCGGGGAACGAATCGGCGCGAGAAGCGCTGCAGGCGACCTTCACCGGCGGGCAAGGCAACCGCGGGCTGATCGCTGGTGCGGGCCTCGAATTCGAAGCGCATCCGGGTGCCCTGCCCGGCCACGCTCTCCATCTCGACCTGGCCCCCCATCAACCCCGCCAGGCGCCTGCAGATCGCCAAGCCCAGCCCGGTGCCGGGGCGCCGGGTACCGGCAGGGCCCTCCTGGGCCTGGGTGAACGCGTCGAACAGGCTCGCCTGGGCCTCGGCCGCGACGCCGATGCCGGTGTCCTCCACGCGCAACCGGACGCGTTGGGTGCCCTCCTGGGGCGGCTCGCTTTCCAGCACCACGTCGACATTGCCGGCATCGGTGAACTTGATCGCGTTCGACACCAGGTTCGCCAGGACCTGGCGCACCCGCAACGGATCGATCTCGTGGGTCGGCGCCAGCCCCGGCGCCACGCGGCAGTCCAGCACCAGGCCCTTGCTGGACGCGGCCCCCTGGAAGTTGGCCACGGTGGAGCGGACCAGCGCGGCCAGGTCGGTGCGCTGGATGTGCAGGGTCAGCCGGCCGGCCTCGATCTTGGAGAAGTCGAGGATGTCGCCGAGGATCTGCAACAGTCCCTCGGCCGACTGCTCGATGACATTGACGCAGCGCCGCTGCTCGCCATCCAGCCGCGACTGGCTCAACACGTCCAGCATCCCGACCACGCCGATCATCGGGGTGCGGATCTCATGGCTCATCGTGGCCAGGAAGTCGCTCTTGGCCAGGTTGGCGGCCTGGGCCCGGGCCTCGCTGTCGCGCAACTGTCGCAGCATCTCTTCGTTGCGAAGCACTGCCGGGCCAGGGTCTGCTCGTTGTCGTGCACCGAGTGGCGCATCTCCAGCAGGGTTTCCTGCACCCGGCCCAGTTCGCCATGGGGCGTATACGCAGGTGGGGAGTCGAGGTCGCCGTGCTTCACGCCCAGTGCGAGGCTGTTGAGGCTTTCCACGCCACGATAGATGTTGCGCAGGGTGCGCGAGCCCAGCAGCGCCACCAGCACCAATGCCACCAGCGACAGGCTGATGCGCAGCACGCTGGCGCGGCGACTGGCCGTCGCCTGCTGCCGCACGATGTCGTCGACACGGGAGAGTTCCATCTCCGACAGCGTGTTGAGCGCGTACAGCACCGGTTGCAACGAGGGGAAAAGCTGCGTGTCGGCGAACTGCTCCAGCGCCACCTCGTCGCGGCTCTCGAGGATGTCCTGCAGGCGCAGCACCGTGGCGCGTGCCAGCCCACGCTGTGCCTGGGCCAGCGCGAGGAACTGCCCGGACGCCTGGTCCCCCGCCACCACCTCCAGGGCCTCCCAGCGCGCAGCGATGTCGGCCGCGGCCGTGTCGACCACCCGTTCGGCCACGTCCCAGCCCATCAGCCGGTTCCGCACCTGGAAGGTGGTCCCGCCGATGCGCAGCGTATAGGCATCCGACAGCGCCTTGGCGTGCGCCAGGGTGGCGAAGGACTGGACGTTGAGTTGCTCGAGCACCGCCTGCTGCCTGCGCTGCATCAACTCGTCGACGACGATCACGGTGCTGGCGGTAAGCATCACCAGGCCGAACAACACCATCAATTGCGCGCGGATTCCCGATAGGCGTCGGGGCCAGCGCATCGCTCAGGCCCCGGGCCGGCGCCAGTCGGCCACGACCGAGGGCAGCTCGGAGGCGGGAACGGGCCGGCCGATCAGGTAGCCCTGGGCCAGTCCGCAGCCGCAACGCGCCAGCAGCTCCCATTCCTCGGCGGTCTCCACGCCCTCGCCGACGATGCGCAGGTCGAGTTTGCGCGCCAGGTCGATGCTGGCCTCGATCACGGCTTTCTTTCGTGCCACGCCCGGGGCGCCGGTGACGAAACCGCGGTCGATCTTGAGCTCGGTGAACGGCACGTGCGACAGGCGCGAAAGCGAGGCATAACCGGTACCGAAATCATCGATCGACAGGCCAAAGCCCTTCAGCCTCAAGCGGGCCAGCACCGACAGCGAGGTCGGGCTGCCGCAGATCACCGAACCCTCGGTGATCTCCAGGACCACCGACGCCGGGTCGACGCCTTCGCCACGCACGATCGCCTCGAGGCGGTCCGCCGTAGCCGCATCACCCAGGCACAACGCCGAGATGTTGACCGCCAGCTTGAGGTCCAGGCCATCACGAACCCAGGCTTCGCGATGGCGGCAGCTTCGCGCCAGCATCTGTTCGGTGAACGCGTCGATCAGCCCATGCTGCTCCAGCAGCGGGATGAAGCGCAGCGGCTCGATCATCCCACCGTCCTGCTGCGGCCAGCGTGCCAGCATCTCGACAGCGACGATCTTGCCGTTGCGCAGCTCCGCCTGCGGCTGGAACCAGGGCTGGAACGCTTCGGCATCGATGGCCTCGCGCAGCATGTCGACGCTCACGAGCGCCTCGGCGGGCGACGCGCCGCCGGCGGCAACGGCGTGGAAATTCGACAGCACCGCGGCCAGCTTGCCGGCGCTCAGGGGCTTCTCGACGCTGCCGAGCACCTGCAATCCCGAAGACTGGGCGATCAGTTCCACGGTGCCGATGAGCGCGGAGTCCATCGCACTGGCGACGACGATCGAATGCGCCAGTCGGCGGTCGGCCAGGTGGCCGATGAATTCGACCCCGTCCATTCCGGGCAGGTCGAGGTCGACGATGACGATGTCGGCCACGGGCTGCAGCGATTCGAGTTGCTCCAGGGCCGCGTGCCCGTTCGCAGCCTCGTGCACACGGGTCAACCCGAGGTCGGCCAGCAGCCTCAGCGCCATTCGGCGCTGGAAACCGTGGTCCTCCACGACCATCACGCACAGACCCTGCAATGCCATCGACGCCCCCTGTCCGGCCACCCGCATTGTCCATTTCACCGGCGTGACGCCGATGTTGCTTGGCCCGAGTCTATCCCGACCGGGGCGCCCGCTGCCCGGCGGCTTCTCCTAGCGCGCGGACTGCCATTGGTTGTGGATCGAGAGGATCGCCAGGCGGTCGTTGGGCCGCCAGTCCCTCGTCGTCGCCTCGACCGCCGCGTCCGTCTCCCACAGGGCGGGTTCCTCGCGCACCGCGATGTCGAAGAATGCGACCGCAGGCTCGCGTGCGCCCAGCGACCACAGCGCGATCGCGTAGGTCGACGGGACCCAGTTCGGGTTGCCGCCATGCAGCTGGGCGGACGTGCGCCAGTGCTCCAGCGCGCCGGCATGGTCGCCGCTGGCATGCAGCGCCCAGCCGTAGGACCAGTGGGCGTAGCGCCTTTCTGCCGAGCCGTCCTCGCCTGAAGCCAGCGCACGGTCGTAGTCGCGCTGGCCCCGGGAGCGCTGGCCCTGCAATGTGTAGAACAGGCCGCGCTGGGCCAGCGGCACGGGGTTGTTGCGACCGCGACGGACGCCCTGGTTGAGCGTCGCCTCCAGGTCCGGCGTCGACGGGTCCATGTCGGGATAGATGGCACCGGCCGGGTCGTGGTCGGAATAGGACGCGGCCGGCGTGGGCAGGTCCAGCGTCTGCGCGGCGGCGGGAATCGCCAGCCATGCAGCGGCCAATGCAAGCAGCGCAGCAGCGCACGGAGCGCCGACGCGAGAGCGTGTCAGACGGATCTTCACCTTCGTTGTCCCCTGTTTACCGCCCGGGGCGCATGCGGCGCGGCCCGGATCCTTCCAACGTATTCCCGAGGCACGGAGCGTTCAAGCGCACTTCCGGGCAGACCACCGCGGATGGCGCCAAATGTGACGCCCATCACACTTTTCAGGCGGCTGGAGGGGGCCCGCGCTGGCCCGGGACGGCTGCAAAACGCGCCAGCGCCGCGCCAATGCTAAAATTCGCGGTCTTTGTCCCCGCGACCGGCGCCCTGCCAGGGTGCCGCCGCAGTCGTTCCCGCAAGCCAGGACCCCACCATGGCCGTTCCCGCCGATCAGTTCACGATGCCGCTCGCCGATCCCGAATACACCCTGGATCACAAATATACCCGCGAGTCGGGTCGCATCTACCTTTCCGGCGTGCAGGCGCTGGTGCGCCTGCGCTGATGCAGCAGATGCGCGACCGTGCCGCCGGCCTGGACACCGCCGGCTTCATCTCCGGCTACCGCGGCAGCCCGCTGGGCGGCTTCGACCTGGAGCTGTGGCGCGCCAAGAAGCACCTGGCCGCCTCGCGCATCGAGTTCAGCCCCGGCCTCAACGAGGACCTCGGCGCGACGATGGTCTGGGGCAGCCAGCAGACCGGCCTGTTCCCGGGCGCCAAGCACGATGGCGTTTTCGCGATGTGGTACGGCAAGGGCCCGGGCGTGGACCGCAGCGGCGACGTGTTCAAGCACGGCAACGCCGCCGGCACCGCGCCCCACGGCGGCGTGCTGGCGCTGGCCGCCGACGACCACGCCTGCCGCAGCTCGACGCTGCCGCACGGCTCCGAGCAGGAGTTCGAGTCGGCGATGATGCCGGTGCTCAACCCGGCCGGCGTGCAGGACATCCTCGACATGGGCCTGCTGGGCTGGGCGATGAGCCGCTACACCGGCCGCTGGGTCGGCTTCAAGACGATCGCCGAGACGGTGGAGTCCTCGGCCTCGGTCAACGTCAATCCGCACCAGCTCGACATCCTGCTGCCGGAGGACTTCGAGCTGCCGCCGGGCGGCCTCAACATCCGCTGGCCGGACCCGCCGATGGACCAGGAGCTGCGCCTGCACCAGTACGCGATGCAGGCCGCGCAGGCGTTCGCACGCATCAACAAGCTCGACAAGATCATCTTCGATTCGCCGAAGGCCCGGCTGGGCATCGTCACCACCGGCAAGAGCTACCTCGACGTGCTTCAGGCGCTGGAGTACCTGGGCCTGGACCACCGCGCCTGCGAGGACATCGGCATCCGCGTGTACAAGGTCGGCATGACCTGGCCGCTGGAGCCCACCGGCATCCGCGCCTTCATGGAGGGCCTGGAGGACGTGGTGGTGGTGGAGGAGAAGCGCGCCTTCATCGAGTCGCAGATCAAGCAGTACATGTTCAACTGGGAGCACCGCCCCAGCGTGGTCGGCAAGTACGACGAGTCCGGCGAATGGATCCTGCCCTCGACCTCGGAGCTGACCCCGGCGCGCATCGCCCGCGTGATCGCCAAGCGGCTGGCGCGCTTCCACACCTCGGAGCGCATCGAGCAGCAGCTGGAGTTCCTGAAGGCCAAGGAGGCCGAGCTGGCGCTGCCGCGCGCGAACTTCCCGCGCGTGCCGCACTACTGCTCGGGCTGCCCGCACAACACCTCGACCAACGTGCCGGAAGGCTCGCGCGCGCTTGGCGGCATCGGCTGCCACTACATGGTCACCTGGATGGACCGCCGCACCGACACCTTCACCCACATGGGTGGCGAGGGCGTGAGCTGGTGCGGCCAGGCCGCCTTCACCGATACCGAGCACGTGTTCCAGAACCTCGGCGACGGCACCTACTTCCATTCCGGCTCGCTGGCGATCCGCCAGGCGATCGCCGCCAAGGTCAACATCACCTACAAGATCCTCTACAACGACGCTGTGGCGATGACCGGCGGCCAGCCGGTCGAGGGCGGCACGCTGACCGTGCCTCAGATCGCGCACCAGATGCGCTCCGAAGGCGTCGAGAAGATCGTCGTGGTCTCCGACGACATCGAGAAGTGGTCGGACGCGTCGGTGTTCCCGTCGGGTGTGGAGTTCGAGCACCGCGACGACCTCGACGCGGTGCAAAAGCGCCTGCGTGAGGTGAAGGGCACCTCGATCCTGATCTACGACCAGGTCTGCGCCACCGAGAAGCGTCGCCGCCGCAAGCGCGGCAAGATGGAGGACCCGGCCAAGCGCGTGGTGATCAACTCACTCGTCTGCGAGGGCTGCGGCGACTGCGGCGTCAAGAGCTTCTGCGTGTCGGTACTGCCGAAGGAGACCGAGTACGGCCGCAAGCGCAGCATCGACCAGTCCAACTGCAACAAGGACTACAGCTGCGTGAAGGGCTTCTGCCCCAGCTTCGTCACCGTCAAGGGCGGCGGGCTGAGGAAGAAGAAGGGCGCGGCCGCGGGCGACATCGCCGCGCGCCTGGATGCGCTGCCGATGCCGCAGTTCAAGTCCGACCTGGACCGGCCGTGGAACATCCTGATCACCGGCGTCGGCGGCACCGGCGTGGTGACCATCGGTGCGCTGCTGGGCATGGCCGGCCACCTCGAGGGCCGTGGCGCCAGCGTGCTCGACCAGACCGGACTGGCGCAGAAGGGTGGCGCGGTCACGACGCACATCCGCATCGCGAAGGACCCGGCCGACATCCACGCCGTGCGCATCGCCGCCGGCGAGGCCGACCTGGTGCTGGGCTGCGACATGGTCGTGGTCAACGACTACTGGGCGCTGTCGAAGGTCCGCACCGGCCGCACCGAGGTGGTCATCAACACCTACGAGGCGATGCCCGGTCCGTTCACGACCAAGCCGGACATGCAGTTCCCTGCCGCCGGCATCGTCGAGGCGATCAAGCTGGCACTGGCCGGCAACGACCCGGTGCAGGTGAACGCGACGAAGATCGCCACCGCGCTGCTGGGTGACGCGATCGCGTCGAACCTGTTCATGCTCGGCGTGGCCTGGCAGCGCGGTCTGGTGCCGCTGAGCCTGGAGTCGATCACCCGCGCGGTGCAGCTCAACGGTGCGGCGGTCGAGATGAACCTCAAAGCGTTCGCATGGGGCCGCCTGGCCGCCATCGACCTGGACGCGGTCGAGACCGCTGCCGGCCTGCGCGAGCCGGCCGGTGACTTGGTCGAGCTGCCGCTGGACGACGAGCGCCTGTCGGGCTCGCTCGAGGAGCTGATCGCGCGTCGGGTGAAGTTCCTGACCGGCTACCAGAACGCCGCCTACGCCAAGCGCTACACCGACCTCGTGGAGAGCGTTCGCTCGGCCGAGTCGGCGAAGGCACCGGGTTCGACCGCGCTGACCGAGGCCGTGGCGCGCTACTACTTCAAGCTCCTGGCCTACAAGGACGAGTACGAGGTGGCACGCCTGTACACCGACAGCGACTTCCTGAAGAAGATCGAGCAGCAGTTCGAGGGCGACTACAAGGTGCACCTCAACCTCGCCCCGCCGCTGCTGGCGAAGCGTGATGCCGACGGCCACCTGGTCAAGCGCGAGTACGGCCCGTGGATGCTCAAGGCCTTCGGCGTGCTGGCGAAGTTCCGCGGCCTGCGCGGCACCGCCTTCGACATCTTCGGCCGCACCGAAGAGCGGAAGATGGAGCGCGCGCTGATCGAGCAGTACCGCGGCGACATCGAGCGGCTGCTCGCCGAGCTGGACCCGGCACGCCTGGACATCGCGGTGAAGATCGCCTCGGTGCCCGAGCAGGTGCGCGGCTACGGCCACGTAAAGGAAGCGCACGTTGAGCGCGCGAAGGCGCTGCGCGAGGAGTTGCTGGCGGCGTGGGCGGATCCCGCGGCCCAGGCTCGCGAGGCTTCGGCCGCCTGAGCAGGTTGCGGGAGGGGCTTGCAGCCCCGAATCCACGACGAAGGGGCCGGCCATGCCGGCCCCTTTCTTTTCGCGCGGCTGATCGGATCAATCCTGCCGGATCGCCTCGAACTCGATGATCAGTTCCACTTCGTCGCCGACCCAGCCCTGTTCCAACCCGTAGTCGATGCCGAAGTCGCTGCGCGAGAGAACCCCGCGCAGCGAGCCGCCCAGCACCACGTCGTCGTTGAACGGGCTTTCCGCCTCCTGGTTCAGGCGCGCCTGCAGGGTGATCGGTCGCGTGGTGCCGCGGATCGTGAGGCGACCATCGAGTTCGCCGCGGCCGATCGCGTCCAGGCGCAATTCGCCGGCCCGGAATTCGATGACCGGATGGCTGCGCGCGTCGAGGAAGTCGCTGCCACGCACGTGGCGATCGCGGCGGCGGTCGTCGCTGGCCACGCTGTTGGTGCCGATGCGCACGTGTCCGGCGGACAGCTGCCGCGTGTCGGGGTCGTAGGTGATTTCGCCCTGCACCGAAGTGAAGCGGCCAAGCACGCGGGCGAAGCCGGCGTGGTCGACCAGGAACGCGACCACCAGGTGCTCGGGGTCGAGCACGTACTCGCGGGGCTCGGCGGCAGCCGGGGCGGTCGCCAGCCAGGATCCGGCCAGCAACCCGGCACACGCCAGGGCATGGAGGCGGTTCATCGCGATGCTCCGTTCGGGCCTGAGCCCAGTGGAACCCAGGGCCCATTCGCCGCGCGTGAAGCGGACTACTCGCCGCGATCGAGCAGGTCGTCGAGCAGGTGCCCGGAGCGCTGAGCCTTGGTGGCCATGTAGCGGCGGTTGTGGTCGTTGAGCGTGCCGAAGATCGCCAGCTGCCCGGCCACGTCGATGCCGGCCTGGCGCAGCGCGTCGACCTTGCGCGGGTTGTTGGTCAGCAGCGTGATGCGCGGCACCTGCAACTGGCGCAGCATCTCCGCGGCAATGCTGAAGTCGCGCTGGTCGTCGGGAAAACCCAGGGCGTGGTTGGCGGCCACGGTGTCGAGGCCCGCGTCCTGGCGCGTATAGGCGCGCAGTTTGTTGGCCAGGCCGATGCCGCGTCCCTCCTGTGCCAGGTAAAGCAGGATGCCGCCGCCCATGTCCTCGATCCGGCCCACGCTGCCGCGCAGCTGCTCGCCGCAGTCGCAGCGCAGGCTGCCGAATATGTCGCCGGTCAGGCAGGAGGAATGCAGCCGCACCGGCACCGGGTCGGGCCACGACGCCTGGTCACCGATCAGGATCGCAACGTGCTCGTCGAGCCCGTTGCCCTCGCGGAACAGCACGAAGCGGGTCTGCTTGGCCAGCGCCAGCGGCACGTCGGCCTGGCTGATCGGACGCAGTTCGATCGCACCCGGGCGGCCCGGGTCGGCCACCTCGGCCAGCGGCAGCTCCAGCACCGAAGCATCGGCCAGCATCGCCGCCAGCGCCGCACCCGGCTGCGACGCGAGTTCGAACACCAGGACCGCCGGCAGCAGGCGGCCGCTGCGTGCCAGGGTGACGGCCCCGGCCTCGAGCGCATTGGCGACGCGCGGTTGTGCCCGTGGCCGGCGATCCACCGGATCACTCAGCCCCGCCAGACCCTGCAACAGGCCGTATTCGTCGGGCTCCACCTCGACGGCTACCGCGTGTTCTGGATCCCGGGCCAGGCCCAGCGAGACCGCGCGCTGGCCACTGAGCACGATCCGCGCCGGTCCCTGCGCCAGGGCCGCCAGCGCCTCGGCGTCGAAGCGATGCAGCGCTTCGGTCGAGGCGACCAGCACGGACTGGTCGTCGTCATGCAACCGCAGGGGCTGGCCACGGCGAAGGTCGAATAGGGCTCGCTCGGCGCGATCGCGCATGGGGGCTTCCGTTTGCAGGGTCCACGGTCGAGGCTTCACGATGCCTGTTCGGCCTCTTGCGTATCAATGGGGCCGAGACTAACCGAGGGCAAGTATGCCAATGGTGATCGACATCGCCGCTGCATGGGACGGATTGTTGCAGTGGCGCCAGGAGGGGAGCCTCCCCGAGCATCTGTCCGGTCCGCCGATGACGGCCGCCGCCGAGCAGCTGTTGTCGCTGTACCGGCCGCTGCTGGAAGGTCCGTCGCGCCAGGCCGTGGCGCAGATGGCGCAGAGCCTGGACGGCTACATCGCCACCGCCGTGGGCGACTCGTGCTTCGTCACCGGCGAGGAGGACCGCACCCACCTGCATCGGCTGCGCGCGCTGTGCGACGCGGTCGTGGTCGGCGCCGGCACGGCGGTCACCGACGACCCGCGGCTGACCGTGCGCCACGTGCCCGGTCCGAGCCCGGCCCGGGTGGTGATCGACCCGCACGCCCGCGTGCCACCGGAGGCCGGGGTATTCACCGATGGCCGGGCACCGACGCTGTGGCTGGTCGGGCCCGGCAACGTCCCCGACACGCCGACCGGCGTCGAGCGGATCGAACTGCCGGTGGACGGGAACGACGGGTTCGAGCCGGCGAGGATCCTCGATGCGCTGGCCGATCGAGGCCTCGGGCGGGTGCTGGTCGAAGGCGGCGGCATCACCGTGTCCCGCTTCATCACCGCCGGGGTGCTGTCGCGGCTTTACCTGACGGTGGCACCGCTGGTGATCGGATCGGGGCGCGCGGGGTCGACCTGCCGGCCTGCCCGCGCCTTCGCGACGCACTGCGACCCCCCGGTGCGCCGCTTCACCCTGGGTCAGGACACCCTGTTCGAACTCGACCTGGGCGAGGACGGCTGATCGGCGTCCGGCCCCGCCTGCCCATCCGCCCGTCGGGGTCGGTGGCGCCGCGGGCCGGGCCAGGCCAGCACCAGCAGCGCGGGCAGGCTGCACGCCAGCGCCAGCACGCCATACCCCAGCGCGGCGGCCACGCCCTGTGCGGCCGGCAGTCCCGCCGCCGCCCAGGCCAGCGCCGCGGCCCCCTCGCGCAAACCCAGGCCGCCGAAACCCAAGGGGATGGACATCGCCAGCAGGCTGACCAGCATCAGTGGCACCAGCGTGGCCAGTGGCGCGGTGGTGCCGGTGGCCCGGGCGGCCAGCACGAACACGGCCAGGTAGGCGGCCAGCAGCGCCAGCGACAACGCGGTCATCGCCAGCAGCGCACGCGGACGCGACAGCACCCGGGCACGCAGAACGCCCAGTCCCTGGCGCAGGCGCAGCACCCGGCGCAACCGCCACCCCAGGCTGGCCAGCAGGCCCGCCGCGCAGGCGAGGATCACCACACCCTGCACAAGCCCACCCGCCACCAGCCGCTGCCACAGCACGGGCTGCAGCAGCAACGCCACCAGGCACGCCGCCAGCAGCACCGCCTGCCCCACCGCGCGCTCCAGCGCGACACTGCCGCTGCTGCGGTGCAGTCCGCCCGGTTCGTGGCGAAGCCGCCAGGCACGCGTCGCATCGCCGGACACGCCGCCGGGCAGGACCTGGTTGAGCAACGTCGACAGGTAGGTTTCGCGCAGGGCCAGGCCGAGCGGCAGCCGCTGCTCCAGGCGCCGGGCGACGATCCGCCAGCGCGCCGTGGCCAGCGCCACCTGCAACCCCGTCAACGCCAGTGCCGCCAGCACCACCGGTGGTTCGAAGACGCGCCAGACCGAGCGCCAGGCCTCCTGGTCCATCCAGGCCAGCAGCGCCGCCAGCAGCAGCACCGACACCAGGGCCCGAAGCACGCCGTTCATGCCCGCCGCACGGGATCCGGTGGGAGGGCCAGCAGGTCGACGTGGCCGACTTCGACCTGCAGCCGACCCTCGTCCAGAGCCCGCACATGGGCCTGCCGCGCCGACGCGAAGTCCGCCTGCCGTGACGCACCTGCATCGATCGCGGCAGAAATCCAGCCGTCCAGCCACTCGCCGGCCAGCGACGCATCGGCGGCCGCGAGTCGCCAAGGGGTGGCCACTTCGACCACCGAATAGCCTGCGGCGCGCAGCGCGGTCGCAGCCGCTCCCGAGGCATCCGGACCCAGCAGCGCCCTGCCATCCACGCTGCGCCGCTGGTGGGCATTGAAGGCGTGGCCGAGCGCGGCATCGTCACGATGCGCCGGCGACAGCCGCACCCGGCCGTTCACGCTCAGCGCGAATAGGGCGGCACAGCCCCGCGTCGTGATCGCATCCACCAGCTGCTGCAGCTGCGCCAGGTCGAGCAGGTCGAGCAGGGCCGAACCGGTGACGACGTCGGTACCGCCCAGATCCCCGGCGTCGACCGAGGACAGGTCGCGGCACTGGGCCACCAGCGGGATGCCTTCCGGCACCCGGGTGACGGCATGGGCCAGCAACGCGCCATCGACGTCGAGCAGCCGCCAGCGCTGCTGCGGGCCCAGGCGGGGTGCCAGGTAGCGCAGGTTCGAGCCGGCGCCACACCCCAGGTCGAGCACCCGGACGGTACCGCGCTGCCGGCACCAGCGCGCGAGGCGACCGGCCAGAAGGTCCGACCGGCTGCGGTGGTCGGCTGCCTCGCGCAGCGCCAGCCAGGCCTCGGGAAATGCGCCGCTCATGATCCGACCTCATGCAGCAGGGTGTCGAGGCGGCCGGCCTGCCGCGGCCAGTCATGCAACAGCCCGCGTTGCCGGCGTGCGCCCTGCCGCAATCGCAGGCGCAGGCCTGCATCGTCGAGCCAGCGCGACAACGCCTCCGACAGTGCCTGGGCGTTGCCGGGGGCCACCAGCAGCGCGGCATCGGGGGAGACGGTTTCCGGGATCGCCCCGGCGCGGGTCGACACGATCGGCAGGCCGCGCGCCAGCGCTTCGGTGAGCACCATGCCGTAGGTCTCGAAGCGGGAGGGCAGGACCAGCAGATCGGAAGACTGGAAGGCCGATTCCAGATCGGCTCCTGCGCAGGGTCCGCAGATACCGATGCGCGACGACAGGCCGAGGGATCCGATCCGTTGCCGGAGCTCGTCCACGAACCCGGGAGCATGCGCCAATGGACCGACCAACCGGCACTGCCACTCGCGCGCGGCCAGCAGGCCCAGCGCCTCGACGAGCACGTCCTGGCCCTTGCGTGGCGTCAACGCGGCCACGCACAGCAGGCGGGTGCCATCGCCGGCCGGGGCCTCGGCCGCGGGATCGACGCCGGGCTCGACCACCCAGGTACGGCCGGCCGACACGCCCAGCGCCTGCAGTTCGCGCGCGGAGAAATCGCTGGTGGCCAGCACCCGGAACGCGTGTGCCAGCGCCGCGCGCTCCAGGCCTTCCAGGCGGCGCGCCTCGTCGGGCTGCAGCCCGCTCTCCTCGGCCAGCGGCAGGTGCAGCACCGGCACCAGGCGCAGGCGCCGGGCCTGCGCCTGCGCCACCGCGGGTGCCGCCGAGTACACCAGTCCGTCGACCAGCACGGTGGACCCGTCCGGGATCGACGCCAGCACGCCCGCGTAGCGCACCTGTGCGTCGGCCGACGGGCTTGGCCAGTCGCCATCGACGCGGTGCAGTGCGACGTCCCGGCCCCGCGCGCGCAGCGCCATGGACAGGCGCAGGTTGTAGCGGCTTCCGCCCGTAGGGGCGTCCACCGGGCCCGGGTGCACCAGGTGCAGGGCCGGGCTCACGGGGCGAGCTCGTCCTCGAACGTCGCCCAGGCCAGGTGCGATTCGCCCAGGCGCACGGCCAGGCGCTCGATGCCGCGCCCGGAGTCGCCCAACGCACCCTCGGCGATCGCCCGCGCGATGCGGCCGTGGATGGCGTGCGCCATGAACTCGGTGGTCGTGTTCTTCCCGGCGAACTCCGGATGCTCGTCGAGGTTGGTGTAGTTGAGTGGCGCCAGCGTCGCGCGCACCAGCTCGCCCGCGCGGCCGATGTCCACGACCAGGCCGTCGGCATCCAGCGTGCGCCGCTTGAAGGTCACGTCCACGACATAGGTCGCGCCGTGCAGCTTGCGCGCCGGCCCGAAGACCTCGCCACGGAAACTGTGGGCGATCATGATGTGCTCGCGCACGCTCAGGCTGTACATCGGCGTCCTCCTCGGGTCATTTCGGGTAGCGCACGCGATGGCACAGACCACCGCTCGCGGCGGCCAGCGCCGCGAGCGTGCGCGGCAGGTCGTCGAACGCCGACTCGGCATCGATCAGCGCGTCGAGTTCGGCGGCGCGCAGCAGGTCCAGGGCCAGGTCGAGCCGCCGCGCATGGCTCCAGCGACGGCGCCGCGCCGGCGCGACCGCACCGACCTGGCTGCTGCGCAGGTGCAGGCGCCGCGAGTGGAAGTCCTCGCCCAGTGCCAGCGTGGCGGTGCGCTGGCCGAACCAGCTCAGCTCGATCACCTCGGCCTCCTCGCCGGCCAGCTGCAGGGCCTGCTGCAGGCCCGCCTCGCTGGCACTGGCGTGGATGACCAGGTCGCATCCGCCGCGGGCCTGCGCGGGCGCGGCGAAGGCCACGCCCAATGCCGCGGCCAGCCCGGACCGGTCGGGATTGATGTCGATGAGCTGCACGGCCACGCCGGGGTGGCGAGCGAGCAGCCAGGCCACCAGTGCACCGACCACGCCGGCGCCGATCACGGCGATCCGGTCGCCGACCCGCGGTGCGGCGTCCCAGCACGCGTTGATCGCGGTCTCCATGTTCGCGGCCAGCACCGCGCGTTCCGCGGGCACGCCCTCGGGGAGCGGCCGCAGTGCATCGGCCGGGACCACGTAACGGTCCTGGTGGGGATGCAGGCAGAACACGACGCGCCCTTCCAGCGAGGCCGGACCCTGCTCGACGATGCCGACGCTGCTGTAGCCGTACTTCACCGGGCCGGGGAAGTCCCCTTCCTGGAACGGCGCCCGCATCGCCTGGTACTGGCCCGGTGGCACCTGGCCCTGGAACACCAGCGCTTCGGTGCCGCGGCTGATGCCGGAGTAGAGCGCTCGCACCCGGGCCTGGCCCGCGCCGACCGCAGGCAGGGCCTGGCGCTCGATCACGGCGTGGCCGGGTCGGCTGATCCACAGTGCGCGTGCCTGGTCGATGGGACCTCTCCCTGGTTGGGGGTGCTCATGCACCTTAGACACCCGTCTGCGCTAGTGTCGTGAAATGAGCACAACGCGCCAGCGCGCGGCAGTCAAGCTGCGCCACGTACCCGGCCCCGCGCCCGTCGCGGACCTGGCCTGGGGGGCGCTCGCACTGGCCGCGGCGGGCTGGGCGCTGGCAGCGGCCCTGCCACTGGATGTTCCGGCGCTGGCGGCGGGTGCCGCAGCCTATGTGCTGGTCGCGGTTTTGGTAGCGGCACGGGCGCCCAGCGGGGAAGGCCGGGGTGCGCGCCTGGGCGCAGCCAACCGGGTCACGCTGGTCCGCGCCACATTGGGCTGCGTGCTGGCGATGCTGGCGCTCGGGGCGGCGACGTCGGCCGCGGCGCAGTGGACGATGATCGCGGTCGCCACGCTGGCCCTGTCGCTGGACGGCGTCGACGGCGCGCTGGCCCGGCGACTGGGGCAGCAAAGCCGTTTCGGCGCCCGCTTCGACATGGAGACCGACGCCGCCGTGTTGCTGGTGCTCAGCCTGGCCGTGGTGCTGTCGGGCAAGCTCGGCCCGTGGGTCCTGGCGATCGGCGCGATGCGCTACGCCTTCGTGGCCGCCGGCCGCGTGTGGCCGGCCCTGCGCGCCGACCTGCCGCCCAGCCTGGCCCGGCGCGTGGTCTGCGTGGTCCAGGGCATCGCGCTGTGCGTGGCGCTCGGGCCGATCGTTCCGTCCTGGCTGGCGGCCATCGCCGTCGCTATCGCGTTGCTGCTGCTGCTTGCATCCTTCGCCCGCGATACGGCCTGGCTGCTGCGTCACTCGGCCGGAAGCACCCGCAGGACCCGGCCGTCGGATGCATCGGTGAGGAGGTAGAGCGCGCCATCCGGGCCCATGCGGACGTCGCGGATGCGTTCACGAGCTCGGTGAAAAGGGCCTCTTCGGACACCGGGCGACCGCCGGCCAGCATCACCCGCACCACCTTCTTCGCCGCGAGCGCCGACACGAACAGGCTGCCGCGCCACTCCGGGAACAGGTCACCGGTGTAGAGCGCCATGCCCGATGGCGCGATCGACGGTGTCCACACCCAGTTCGGGCCGGTCATGCCATCGAACTCGGCGAACGGCGTGATCAACGCGCCGTTGTAGTCCACGCCATCGGTCAGCAACGGCCAGCCGTAGTTGTGGCCGGCACGCACCAGGTTGATTTCGTCGCCACCTCGTGGACCGTGCTCATGCGACCACAGGCGGTTGTTGCTCGCGTCGTACACCAGGCCCTGGACGTTGCGGTGGCCGTAGCTGTAGATCTCGGGCAACGCACCGCTGCGGCCGACGAAGGGATTGTCGTCGGGCACGCTGCCGTCGGTATGGATGCGGACCAGGGTGCCGATGTGGCTGTCGAGCCGCTGGGCGTCCTCGCGATAGTCGAAGCCATCGCCCAGTCCCATGACCAGGGTGCCATCGGCCAGGAACGCGATGCGCCCGCCATAGTGGGCGTCGCCGGTCTTCCCGGGCCAGGCGGTGAACAGGGTCTGCACGTCCTCGAGGCGGTCCCCGGCCCAGCGTCCGCGCACCAGCGTGGCGTGGTTGCTGCGGGCGTGGCCGGTGGCCAGGGACAGGTAGATGTACTGGTTCCGGGCGAAGTCGGGGTCGAGCGCCACTTCGAACAGGCCGGCCTGTCCGGAGACGAAGGCTTCCGGGACCCCTTCGACGGGTGCCTCGCGCAGGCCCTCGGGCCCCAGGATGCGCAGCCGGCCGGCACGCTCGGTGACCAGCATGCGCCCGTCGGGCAGGAACGCGATCGACCAGGGATGATCGAGCCCCTCGGCCAGCGTCTGTACGCGGTACCCGCCAGCCGCGGCGGTGGCTGGGATGGCCACGCCCAGCACGAGGGTGGCAAGCAGGCAGGCGGTCCAACGGCTCATGCGGGCTCCTCGGCGGTCACCGGCGCCCACGATAGCAGGCCGTGCGTGCGTGGGCCCGCGTTGCATGGCGGCTCGTTTTCCCCGACCCTGTGCCGCGGGGCCCGCCGGGGAAGCAGGCCCCTCGTCCCGAGCGAGGAAGGATCTGCGATGAAGCGAGCATCCTGGCTATGCCTGCTGGGCGCCTACGTGGCCGCGGTGGCGTTCGCCACGGTCTGGGGATCGGTCTTCCAGACCCAGCACACGCTGCATCGCCTGGCCGGGCTGGGCGTGGAAATCGACACGGGCACGCGCGTATCGGCCACGCTACGCGACCTGGTCGGCTTCGCACCGGCCTACGCGGCCATCGTCGCGGCGACGCTGCTGGTGGTGTTCGCCATCGCCGGGCTGCTCAGCCGGCTGACCCCGCAAGTGCACCACACGCTGCACGCGCTGGGCGCGGGCGTGGGCGTGGCCGTCGCGATCCGGCTCATCGACTCGCTCGCCCCGATGCCGACGCTGATTTCCTCGACGCGCAGCCCCATCGGACTGCTGGTCATGGCGATCGGCGCCCTGCTGGCCGGCGCGCTCTACGCCTGGATCACGCGACCCCGCTTCGACCCGGGGATCGAAACGGGGGCACTGAGTGACATCCGGCACGATCGAGTCCGCCCTCAGTTGCCGTGGGCAGCGCCACCGGCGGGTGAACGCCCCTCCGGCGCCTCCTCGATCGCAGGGTCCTCATGGGCCGCGGCGGGCTCCAGTCGCAGCGCATCGAGGATCTTCATCCCCGCCCGGCCACTGACCTCGTGCCCCAGGCGCTCCTGCTCGAGCTTGACCGCCTCGCGGCTGCGCGCGCCGATGATGCCGTCCACCGCGCCGATGTCGTGGCCGCGATCGAGCAGCAACTGCTGCAGCTCGCGGCGCTGCACGCGCGAGATCGGCGGGTCGTCGGTCGGCCACGCGGCCTGGATGCCGGGGCCACCGGCAATCTGGTCGGACAGCAGCGCGATCGCCAGCGCGTAGTTCACCGAGGGGTTGTAGGAGAAGATCGCGTCGAAGTTGCGGAACGTCATGAAGGCCGGCCGTCGACGCCGGCCGGCAGGATGATCGCCGCCTGCCTTGCACCCGGCGCATCGGCACCCTCCAGCGCACTGCCATCGACGCGGCGCACGCCGCGCGCGGCCCAGGTCGACACCGGCTGCTTGCTGCGGCGCTCGGCGCTGTCGGCGTTGAAGCCCCGCGGCACGGTCACCTCGAAGCCCCAGGGCTCGCCGGTGCGCCAGTTGGACTGCTTGAGGTAGTTCGCCGTGGAGGCGAGCGCGTCGGGCACCGAGCCGATCAGGTCGCGGCGGCCGTCGCCGTCGAAGTCGACCGCGATGCGCTGGAAGGTCGAGGGCATGAACTGGGTGTGGCCGAACGCGCCGGCCCAGGAGCCGACCAGGTCCTCGGCGGCGATGTGGCCGTCCTGGACGATGCGCAGCGTGGTCATGAACTCGCCGCGGAAGAACGGCTGCCGGCGGCCGAAGCACGACAGCGTCGACAGCGAGGTCAGCAAGGGTCGGTTGCCGTAATTCTGGCCGTAGTTGCTCTCCACGCCCCACACCGACAGCACCACGTGGCGCGGCACGCCGTACTCGGCCTCGATGCGCTCGAGCAGACCGGCGTGGCGCAGGGCCATCATCTGTCCGGCGAGCACGCGCTCCTCGTCGACCAGCCCGGCCAGGTAGTCCCAGACCGGCGCGCGGAACTCGGGCTGGTGGTTGAGCAGGTCGATCACGCTCATGTCCGGCTCGAGCCCGGCGGTGAGCTCGTCGAAGGTGGCGCGCTGCACGCCGCGCCCGGCGGCATCGCTGCGCAGGCCCTGCAGGCAGCTGCGGAAACCGGCGAGGTCGACGGCGTCCTCGGCCGCCGGCGCCTCCGACTGCGCCCGGGCCTGGCCGGGAAGCTGGGACCCAAGCGCCAGGGCCAGGGCCAGGCCCAACGGAAGTGCTTTCTCGATCGCGGTCGACGCCATGGATACCACCGGAGCTTGGGGGAGCCCCATGCTAGCAACGCCGGCTTGCCGCGCCCTGACCGGAGGGGTCACGATCACGCCATGGTTCGGGTGGCGTTCACCCGGGCCAGCCGGGGGGCCGCGGCACGGCCCATGACGGGGGGACCGGATGGACCTGGGCAGCCTGCTGAACTTTGCCGGTGGCATCGGCCTGTTCCTGCTGGGCATGCGGCTGATGAGCGACGGCCTCAAGGTCGCCGCCGGCCCGGCGCTGCGCGGCCTGCTGGCCACCGCGACGCGAAGCTCGTGGCGCGGCGTCGGCTCCGGCGTGCTGATCACCTCGCTGGTGCAGTCCTCCAGCGCGGTGATCTTCGCCACGATCGGCTTCGTCAACGCCGGGCTGCTGAACCTGGGCCAGGCGGTGTGGGTGATCTTCGGCGCCAACGTCGGCACCACGCTGACCTCGTGGATCGTGGCGCTGGTCGGATTCAACATCGACCTGCAGGCGCTGGCGATGCCGGCCATCGCCGCCGGCATGGGCCTGTGGATCCTCGGCAAGGGGCGCCGCAGCGCGCTGGGCCAGGCCCTGGTCGGGTTCGGCATCTTCTTCCTCGGCCTGGACGTGCTCAAGGACAGCTTCGCCGGGCTGGGCGATACGTTCGAGATCGACGGCTGGGTGCGCGACGGCGCGGTCGGCATCGCGGTGTTCGCACTGGTCGGTGCGGTGCTGACCGTGCTGATGCAGTCCTCCAGCGCCACGCTGGCGGTCACGCTGACTGCGGCGGCCGGCGGCGTGCTGCCCCTAACGGCGGCCGCCGCGATGGTGATCGGGGCCAAGGTCGGCACCACGTCCACGGCCCTGTTCGCGGTGTTCGGCGCCACGCCGGCGGCCAAGCGCGCCGCCGCTTCCCATGTGGCCTTCAACCTGGTCACCGCGCTGGTCGCGCTGCCGGCGCTGCCATGGATCCTGGCGGGCTCGCAATGGCTGGCCGATGCATTGGGCTTCGCCAGCCAGCCGGCGACGATCCTGGCGGTCTTCCACACGATGACCGCGTGGTGGGCCTGGTGTTGATGTGGCCGCTGGCCGGGCGCCTGGTGGCGCAGCTGGAACGCCGCTTCGGTGCCGGCGAGGCCGACGAGGGACAACCCCGCCACCTCGACCGCCACGTGGTCGGCACCCCGCGCCTGGCGATCGACGCGATGGACATGGAACTGCGCCGGATTGCCGGCATGGCCCACCGCATGGCGCGCCACGCGCTGAGCAGCGAGGTCCAGGACCAGCGGCTGCAGCGCGAGCGTGGAACGCTGGACCAGCTCAGCGAGGCGGTCATCGGCTACGCCGGCAACGTGCCGGGCGCAGGCGATGCGGTGGTCGACGCGGCGCTGCCGGCGGTGGTGCGCGTGGCGCAGTACTACCGTGGCATGGCCGAGCGCGCCGAGGAACTGGGCCGGGCACCCCTGCCGCCGCAGATCGACGACCGGCACCAGGCCCTGCTCGGTGCCCTGCACCAGGCCGGCCACCGGGTGCTGCTGGCCAGCGAACCGCTGGCCGGGGAACCGATCGACCTGGAGGCCCTGGCTGCGAACGCAGAGGCCTTCGAGACGCTGTACCAGCAGACCAAGGGCGACCTGCTCCGCGCCGGTGGCCGCGGCGAGATCGGCCCGGCCGCGCTGGTGCGGGTGCTCGACCGGGCCAGCTTCCTGCGCCGCATCCTCGACCAGGCGGTCAAGGCGGCGCGCCACCTGGAGACCCTGGAAGTGGGTGGGGGCGCGTCACCGTTGGCCGGTGCCATCGAGCCGGCTCCGGAGTGAGCCGGGCCGATCTTCGCCGGGCCGATCCTCACCAGGGGATGTCGGTGCCGTCCCAGGCGATGAAGCGGCCGTTGTCGCCGGCGTCGAGCCCGGCAACGATGTCGAGCAGCTGGCGCGCCGCGCGGTCGGGCGTGAACAGCTTGCCCTCGGGCACCCCGGCCTTGAACGGTGCCGACAGCGCGGTATCGACCGTGCCGGGATGCAGCAGCACGCAGGCGGCGGCCGGATTGATGCGGCGCATCTCCACCGACAGCGTCTTCCACAGCTGGTTCTGCGCCGCCTTCGAGGCCCGATAGGCATACCAGCCGCCCAGGGCGTTGTCGCCGATCGAACCCACGCGGGCGGAGATCGAGGCCAGGACCGCGGGCCGTGCGTGGCGCAGCGCCGGCTGCAGCGCGCGGGCCAGCAGGATCGGGGCGAAGGCATTGAGCGCGAACACCCGTTGCAGTGCATCGATGCCGACCTGGGACAGCGATTTCTCCGGTCGAACCCCGTCGGCATGCAGCATCCCGGCGCAACTGAGCAACAGGTGCAGCTGCCCGAGCGACGCGGTGGCCTGGCGACCGAAGGCCTCGATCGCCGCGGCATCGGCGAGGTCGACGTCGTGCAGCTGCAGGCGCGCATCGCGGCCGGCAAGCGCGACGAGTTCGGGGCTCCTGCTGGCCTGGCGCGCGACCGCCAGCACCGTGCCGACGCCGGTGGTGTCCAGCAGCTGGCCCACGGCCGCCAGGCCGATGCCGCGGCTGGCGCCGGTGACCAGCACGTTCGCATCGCCGTCGAGATCGCCCACCGGTCCTGTGTGCATCGCTGTCCCCTGGAAGCAGGACGCCAGCATTGCAGCGCGCACTTGAAGACCAGGCGAAGCCGCCCCGCGCTCAGCCCGCGGCGATGACCCGGTGGAACGGCGGCAGCGCGCGCATCATGCCGGCGCCATAGCGCTTGGCCACCAGCCGCCGGTCGAGGATGACGATGCGGCCACGGTCGTCCTCGTTGCGGATCAGCCGGCCGCAGTACTGGATCAGCGTGCGCGTCGCATTGGGCACGGACACCTCGACGAAGGCATTGCGTCCGTTCGCCTCCAGCCATTCGGCATAGGTCGCGTCGACCGGGTCGGTGGGCACCGAGAACGGCAGCTGGGTGATGACCACCGTCTCGCACAGCTTGCCGGGCAGGTCGACGCCTTCGCCGAAACTGGCCAGGCCGAACAGCGTGCTGCCCTCGCCCGCCTCGATCGCCGCGCGGTGCCCCTCCAGCAGGGCCGGCTTGGACTGCTGGCCCTGCGCGCGCACCTGGGCGCGGCGCGAGGACGGCAGCTGCTCCAGCGCGGCCTTGAGCTTGCGCCGCGAGGTGAACAGCACCAGGTTGCCCGCCTCCCAGTCCAGGCCCTGCAACAACCACTCGACCACCTCGGCGACATGGGCGTCGTTGTCGTTGGGCAACGCGCGCATCGCCGGCACTTCCAGCCGCGCCTGCGCGGGCAGGTCGAACGGGCTGGGCAGGCTGACCAGCTCGGTGTGCCCGGGCAGCCCGGTCTGTCCGGCCAGCGCGCGGAAATCGCCACCGGCGCTGAGCGTGGCCGAGGTCAGCACGACGCCGCCGGCCTGCTGCCACAGCACCTTGCGCAACAGCCCGGCGGCCGACACCGCCGAGGCGTGGCAGACCAGGCCGCCGTCGCGCGACAGGCCCAGCCAGCGCGCGGTCGGCGGGCTGCCCTCGGGGTCGTCGGTCGACCACAGCCACCACAGCGCGTGCTGGCGCTCGATGCGTTCGCGAGCCAGGCCGAAGTCGCGCACCAGCAGTTCGTGCTGGCCGCCCGGCGTGTCGGCCGCATCCAGCACCGCCTTGGTCGCGGCGATCAGCCAGCGCACCAGCGCGCTGCTGGATTCGCGCAGCGCGGTCGCCCGCAGGCGCCAGTCCCCGGGCAGTTCGCCCAGCGGCGCGCGCCAGGTCGGCGTGTCCTCGTCGGCCTCCGGCACCCAGGCCAGGTTGATCGCCTCGTCGATGTGCTCGAGGTCGTCGGCGTAGTCGGCGCAGACCGTCTCGATCGCGTCGACTTCAAGCCGTCCGATGCGGTCGCGGTCGACCAGCGCGTAGGCCATCGCCACCTGCTGGCGCAGCCGCGCAATGCGACGCCGCGCATCGGACAGGTGCAGCTCGGCGCTGCCACGATCGATCGCCTTGGCGGCGAGGTGGTGGGCCTCGTCGAACACGTACAGGCAGTCCGGCGGTGCCGGCAGCAGCACGCCGCCGGTCGCGTCCTCGTCGCCCTTGCCGGCCAGCAGCAGGTCGGCCAGCACCAGGTCCTGGTTGGCGACGATGATGCGTGCCTCGCGCAGCTGGTTGCGCGCCAGCACGAAAGGGCACTGGGTGATCCAGGGACAGCGCCGGTTGGCGCAGCCGCCGGCGCTGGTGGTGATCAGCGAGCGCGTCTCGTCGTGGATCGGCAGGGGCGGGGCGTCGATGTCGCCGTCCCATTGCCCGGTATTGATCGCCTGCAGCAGTTCGGCCACGTCCTCGGCCTCGCCCGGCAGCGGCCGTCGCGGCCAGGCCGCGACCGCGGCCGGCTCGCCGAGCGCCAGGCCTTCCTGCGGCGAGTCGTCGCCACGGCCGAGTTCGTGCAGGTTGCGCACGCAGGCGTAGCGCTGGCGGCCCTTGGCCAGCACCACCTCGGCGTCCAGTCCGGCGACCTCGAGGAACTGCGGGATGTCGCGCGTCACCAGTTGCTGTTGCAGCGCCACGGTGGCGGTGGCGATGACCAGCTGTTTCTTGCGCGCCTGCGCCAGCACCAGGCCGGGGATCAGGTAGGCCATCGACTTGCCGGTGCCGGTCGGCGCCTCGATGACGGCCGCGCCGCCAGGCCGGGAGAACGCACGCGCCACCGCGGCGATCATGCGCCCCTGGCTGGCGCGCACGCGGTAACCCGGCAGCGCGTCCTTCAGGCGCGCGTAGGCGGCGCGGATAGCATCCTTGTGCTCGTCGCTCAGGCCCGCGGGTGCGGTGGCGGTTTCGTCGGGGGTGGGGGATTCGCTCACGGCTTCAAGGGGGTCCGGCCAGCCGGCCCGCACGGCAGCGCCCTGCGGCAGCCTGCCGCCGCGCCGGGGGGCGTGTCCGCTTCCTGAACACGCGGGCGCGCAACGGTGGACAGGCTCCGGGGACGCGGCGATGCTGGCCCGGTGATGTCATTCATGGAGGAGGGATGCATGGTACGCGCAACGCTGTTTGTTCTGGTGGCCATGGGCCTGGCCGGGTGCAGCCCGGACCGCGAGGACACCCTGCCCCACGAGGTGCCCGAGGCCGCGGCACCGGCACCGGCCGGAAGTGCCCTGCCGCCACCGACGATGGATTCAGAGCCCTCGCAACGGCCACGCCCCGGGGCTGCCGGCCAGGAGGGGGCCGCCCTGGGCGGAATGCCCGAATACGCGGAGAACGGCATGGGCTGTGATGAGAGCAAGGCGCAATGGATCATCGGCGAGGAAGCGAGCCAGGAGCTGCTGGACCGCGCCGCCGCCGATGCCGGGGCCGAAGTGGCCCGCTACATCCGCCACGACGAGATGGTGACGATGGAGTACCACGCCTCGCGCCTGAACGTGATGCTCGACGAGCAGGGCCGCGCCGCCAGCGTCCGCTGCGGCTGAGCCGCGTCGAAAGCCACGCCGGCCCGGACCCGGGCGGCGTGGCTCAGTGGTGTTCACCGTCGAGGTAGTACCAGCGCCCGCCCAGGCGCTGGAAGCGGCTGCGTTCGTGGATGCGCGCCGCCGGGGCGCCCCCCACCCGGAAGCGGGCGATGAATTCGACCTCCGCCAGGTCGGCGCCGGTGTGCCGATGGTGCCTGATCGACAGGCCCAGCCAGCGGGTACGCTGCCCGGGCGGATCCTCGAGCTCCAGCGATTCCGGCCGGGTGTCCGGGTGCCAGGTCATGAGCAGGTAATCGCGATCCTTGAGTACGTAGGCGCTGTAGCGCGAGCGCATCAGCGCCTCGGCGTCGGGTGCCGCGGTGCCGGCGTGGAGCGGGCCGCAGCACTCCGCAAGGACCCGGCTGCTGCCGCACGGGCAGGGATCAGTGGCCACCATGGGCCTGTTTCCGGTGCCGGTGCCACACCACGCACAGGTTGTTGGCCGGCATGTCCACGACCGCATGCAGGTGCAGCCCGATCCCGGCCGCCAGGCCATCGACGTCTTCCAGCGCGCGCACGCCCATGCGCGGATCGCGCTCGCGCAGCGATGCATCGAAGGCCTCGTTCGAGGCCGCCGTGTGGGCCCCGTTGCGCATGAACGGCCCGTACACGACCAGCGTCGCGCCGGCATCGAGCACGTCGTCGAGGCCGGCGAACATCGCCTCCACCTCGTCCCACCCCATGATGTGCAGCGTGTTGGCGCTGAAGGCGGCATCGAAGCGGCGCCTCGGCCACGGGCTGCGTGCGACGTCGAGCTCGATCGGCTCCGGCGTGTTGGCCAGGCCGGCGTCGGCCAGCCAGGCCCGCACCCCGGGCAGGTATTCGCCGCGGTCGGAGCACTGCCAGACCAGGTGCGGCAGGCCCGCGGCGAAATGCACGGCGTGCTGGCCGGTACCGCTGCCGATCTCGAGCACCGTCGCGCGGTCGGCGAAATGCACCTGCAGCACCGCGAGGATCGGATCGCGATTGCGCTCGCAGGCCGGAGCATGCGGCTTGGGTTCGTGCGAGGTCACGCGTGGGCCAGCAGCTGCACGCTGAACCAGTCGGACGGATCGGTCCACGTGCGCTCGACGACCAGGCCGGCGCTCGCGGCCATGCGTTCCACGTCGGCCTGGTCGTACTTGCAGCTGTACTCGACCAGCATCGCCTCGCCTTCGCCGAACTCGACCCGCTGCCCGCCCACGCTCACCGACTGGGCGCAGCTGCTGGTGATGTGGGTCTCGATGCGGCCCTTCACGGCGTCGTAGCGAGCCTGGTGGCGGAACCTGGACAGGTCGAAGTCGGCATCGAGCTCCCGGTTCAGGCGCGCCAGCAGGTTCAGCGTGAACTCCGCGGTCACCCCCGCGGCATCGTTGTAGGCCGCCTCGATCATCGCCGGATCCTTCTTGCGGTCCAGGCCCACCAGCACCGCCCCGCCCGACCCGACGAGCGCGCGCATCTGCGCCAGCAGCTTCACCGCGACCGCGTTCTCGAAGTTGCCCAACGTCGACCCGGGGAAATAGACCACCGTGCGCCGTGGCGGACGCCCGGGCTCGGGCAGCGCCACGCGCTGGGTGAAGTCCGCGCACACCGGCAGCATCTCGATGCCCGGGAACTCCTCGGCCAGGCGGCCGACGCTGGCCAGCAATGCGCTGCGGGAGATCTCGACCGGCACGTAGGCCACCGGCGCCTGCAGGACCTTGAGCAGCTGGCGCGTCTTGAGCCCGGCGCCGGACCCGTACTCGACCAGGCGCACGCCCGGGCCGAGCGCCTGCGCCATGTCCTCGGCGTGGTCGCGCATGATCTCAAGCTCGGTGCGCGTGAGGTAGTACTCGGGTTGTTCGCAGATGCGCTCGAACAGCCGCGAGCCGACCGCATCGTAGAAATACTTCGACGGCAGGCGCTTGGGCGTCGCGGCCAATCCGGCGAGCACGTCGCCCAGCAGGTCGTCCTCGGCCGGCTCGAGGTCGAGGAGTTTGATCGAAGCATTCATCTCAGGCATCCCTGGCCAGGCGGATCCCGGTGAACTGCCAGCGGTCACCCGGATAGAAGAAATTGCGGTAGGTCGGGCGCAGGTGCCCGCGGGGGCTGGCGCACGAGCCGCCACGAAGGACGTACTGCCCGCACATGAACTTTCCGTTGTACTCGCCGAGCGCACCGGGCAGCGTGCGGAAGCCGGGGTAGTTCACGTAGGGGCTGCCGGTCCATTCCCAGACATCGCCGAACAACTGCAGGAGGGGCGCCCCGTCCTCGGACGCCGCCTGCGGGTGCAGCGGGCCATCGGCGTCCTGGAAGTTGCCCGCATGCGGATCCGAATCGACCGCGGCGGACTCCCATTCGGCTTCGGTCGGCAGCCGCAGGCCGGTCCAGCGCGCGTAGGCGTCGGCTTCGAAGAAGCTCACGTGGGTGACGGGCGCATCGGGATCGATCTCGCGTCGACCGCCCAGCGTGAACTCGGTCTCGCCGGCCTCGTCCCAGTACAGGGGCCCGCACCAGCCCTTGGTGTTGAGCGTCGACCAGCCCTCGCTCATCCACAGCGTGGAGGTGCGGTAACCGCCGTCGGCGATGAATTCCCGGAATTCGGCGTTGGTCACCGGCCGCCGCGCCACCGCGTGTGGCTGCAACAACTGGCGGTGGCGTGGCGTCTCGCAGTCGAAACCGAAGCCGTCGGCCGGTTCGTGTCCGATCGCGACGATGCCCTCGCGCCCGGCCACGAAACGCTGCGCCGCCGCGGGGCGGCGGGCGACGGCCAGGTCGCCGCGGTAGGCCGGCTGCAACGGGTTGCGCGACAGCACGTGCTTGATGTCGGTGAGCAGCAGTTCCTGGTGCTGCTGCTCGTGGTTCAGGCCCAGGGTCAGGACCGTGGCGAGGGAATCATCGATGCCGCGGTCGAGCCGCTCGCACACGCGCTCGTCGACCGCGCGCCGGTACTCCAGGACTTCATCCAGCGTGGGACGCGAGAGCAGCCCACGTTCGAGCCGGGCATGCATCGGCCCGACCGACTCGTAGTAGGAATTGAACAGGTAGAGCCATTCCTCGCGCCAGGGCCGGTAGCCGGGATCGGAGCCCAGCAGGAACTGCTCGAAGAACCAGGTGGTGTGCGCCAGGTGCCACTTGGTCGGGCTGACATCGGGCATCGACTGCACGACCGTGTCTTCCGGGGCCAGCGGTCCGACCAGTGCGACGCTGCGCCCGCGCACGCTGGAGAAGGCTTCGGCGAGCCGTGCGTGCGAAGCACCTGGAACCGGCGTCGGCGCGGTCTGGGGCATCCCCTGAACCTACCAGATCACCGCGTCGCCTGCCGACCGCAGCCGGCAGGAAAGGTCGGCCTGCCGCGGCGAGCGCTCAGCCACGCGACCCGATGAAGCGCAGGAACTCCGCCCGCGTGGACGGGTCTTCGCGGAAGCTGCCCAGCATCTGGCTGGTCACCATGCTCACGCCGGTCTTGTGCACGCCGCGGGTGGTCATGCACTGGTGGCTGGCCTCGATGACCACGCCCACGCCCCTCGGCTGCAACACCTCCTGGATGCAGCCGGCGACCTGGGCGGTCATCTTCTCCTGCACCTGGAAGCGCCGCGCATAGGCCTCGACCACGCGCGCGAGCTTGCTGATGCCCACCACCTTGTTGGTCGGCAGGTAGCCCACGTGGGCCACGCCGATGATCGGCGCCATGTGGTGCTCGCAATGGCTTTCGAAGCCGATGTCGCGAAGCACGACCATCTCGTCGTAGCCGGCCACTTCCTCGAAGGTGCGGCGCAGGTACTCCGAGGGATCGACCTGGTAGCCGCAAAACCAGTCGCTGTAGGCATCGACCACGCGTCGCGGCGTGTCCAGCAGGCCCTCACGGGCCGGATCGTCGCCCGACCAGCGCAGCAGCGTGCGCACGGCTTCTTCGGCGGCTTCGCGGGTTACGGCGGAGTCTGGTTTGCTCATGTGTGTTCACCAACGGGGCAGCGCACAGTGTAGTGGCGCGGGATATGCAGATGCAGTGACGACGCGTGGCGACCCACCCGCGTCGGGATGCCGGGTCTCACAGCACCCGGCAGAACACGGCCTTGAGGTAGCGGCTCTCCGGCGCATGGCCCATGAACGGATGGTCGCCACCGGCCCCGGCCACGCGCACCAGCTGGATCTGGCGGCCGGCGTAGAACGCGGCGCGCCGCAGCATGTCCAGGAACTGGTCCTCGCTGACCAGGCCGGTGCACGAGAACGTCGCGAACACGCCGCCGGGTGCGACCACCGACAGGGCCAGCTTGTTCATGTCGAGGTACTTCTTCAGCGCCGGGATCACCTGGTCGCGGTCGCGGGTCATCTTCGCCGGATCCAGCACCACCACGTCCCAGCTCTCCCCGCGGTCGGCGGCCTGGCGCAGCCAGGGGAAGACGTCGGCCTGGGTGAAGTCCACCTGCACCTGGTTGAGTCGCGCGTTCTGCGCGGCGATCTCCAGGATCTCCTCGTCGAGGTCGATGCCGGTGACGTGCGCGGCCTCGCCACGCGCGGCGGCGTAGATCGCGAAGCCACCGGAGTTGCAGCACAGGTCGAGCACGCGCGCGCCACGGGTGAAGCGCGAGAGGAACTCGCGGTTGTCGCGCTGGTCGGCGAAGAAGCCGGTCTTGTGGCCACTGCCGGGGCTGGCGCGGAACTTCACGCCATGCTCGGAAATCAGCGCCGGCTCCGGCGGCTCCGGTGCGCGGAAGTCGAAGCTCTCCTGCTTCTGCACGTGGCTCTCGGCGAAGCTGTAGAAGCGGCAGCCGGGAAACTCGTTCTCCAGCGCGGCGTAGATCCACTCGCGATGGCGGAACGCACCGGCGGAGAAGAATTCCACCACCAGCAGGTCGTCGTAGCGGTCCACGACCAGGCCGGAGATGCCGTCGCCCTCGGCGTGGAACACGCGCCAGCCGTTGGACACCTCGTCCAGGCGCAGCAGTTCGCGCCGCAGCTTCACCGCCTCGCTGATGCGCCGCTGGAAGAAGGCCTGGTCGATCGCCTCGTCGGGATCGCTGGTCAGGATCCGGACCGCGATGCGCGAATGCCCGTTGTAGAACCCGCGCCCGAACCAGGCGCCATCGCGGTCGACCAGGTCGACGACCTGGCCCGGACGCGGCTTGGGGTTGGGCCGCTCCACCATCTTCTGGAAGATCCACGGGTGCGCCGACCCGGGGCTCTCGCGGCGGCGGTCGCCCTTCAGGCGGACCGTGGGAACGGGGGGGGTTGGCGACGTCTGCATGGGGGGGTGTTCATCCGCCCATTGTAGCGTCGGCGGCATCCGCACCGCCGGATCGGCTGCCCTCGGTCGGACCCGGGGCGACCTGGACGCGATCACGCCCGGCGCGCTTGGCCGCGTACATCGCCGCGTCCGCCCGCTGCAGCAGCACCTCGATGTCGGCCTCGCCCTGCGCGCGACCGGCCACGCCGATCGAGACGCTGCTCGGGATCTCCTCGCCCGCGTACAGGCAATGGCGCCGGCCCACCGCCTCGCGGATGCGCTCGGCCACGGCGCGCGCCTCGGCGATGTCGGTGTCGGGCAGGATCGCGACGAACTCCTCGCCGCCGATGCGGCCGATCGCGTCCTCGGTGCGCAGCTGTTCGGCCATGTGCCGGGCCAGGCTGCGCAGCACGGCGTCGCCGGCGCGTGGGCCGTAGCTGTCGTTGACCACGCGGAAATGATCGATGTCGACCAGCAGCACGCTCAGGGGCCTGCGGTGGCGTCGCGCCTCGGCCATCGCACGGTTGCCGAACTCGGTGGCGGCACGACGGTTGAGGGTGCCGGTCAGCGCGTCGGTGCCGGCCAGCCGCACCAGTTCCTCGCTCGCGCGGCGCGCATGCATGAGCAGGAAGCCGATCGTTATGAACACCGGCATCAGCGGCACGTAGAGCAGTGTCAGCAGCTGGGTCGGACGCTGCTGCAGCGGACCCACGTGGGCATCGGGCATGAAGGGCAGTTCGACCACGCGCAGCATCATCACCAGCGCACCGCCCAGGAACACCGCGGCGGTGATCCGCTCGGCCATCTCGCCGGGCTGACGGAACGCACCCAGCAGCGGGGTGGCGGCCATGACCATCAGCAGCGAGAGGCTGGTGCCGATCACGGCGACGCGTCCGGCATAACTGGGTTCGGCAACGCCGAACCAGAGGTTTCCGGCCAGCGCCAACAGCACGATCGCACCAAGCCACACGTGGCGGGCGGGGGCGCGCTTGAAGCGCTGCACCGCCAGCGCGAACACGGCGAAGGAAAGCGTCAGCATCATGTTCGGCGGCACCAGCCCGAACAGCGGCGGCATCTGCCGCCCGTACCAGAACAGCGGCCAGTACAGGCCCTGCAGGGCGATCGCCAGCGTCCACAGCCCGAGGCTGCTGCGCAGCCCGGCCCGGTTGGTCCCCAGGGCCGGCAGCATGACCACGGCCAGCGCGATGGTCAGCACGCCGGCGACGAGCGTCAGGGTAAACGTATCGATCTGCATCGGGGCCCCTGTTCACGCCACGCCGACGGCATGGGCGCGATGCAAGGGTATCCGATCCACAGCGGCCGGCGCAGCGTGCCTTGCGTGCCGCCCCTTCACCCCCATCATTGACGACATGTCCTCACAGCGCACCCTCGAACGCCGGCGTCTGGTCCGTGCGGTACTGGCATCCGCGGCCCTCGTGGCGGTGCTGGCCTGGATCCACATGCTGCAGGCCTGGATGGGGCCGCTGCCGGCACTGGTCCTGCGTCCCGGCGAAGTCTCGGGCCTGCTGGGCGTGCTTACCGCGCCGCTGCTGCACGGTTCGCTGCAGCACCTGAGTGCGAACGCCGGCGCACTGCTGCTGCTCGGCACGCTGGCACTGTCGGTCTACCCCAGGGCCTCGTTGCGCGCGGTTCCCACGATCTGGCTGCTGTCGGGCCTGGGCGTGTGGTTCATCGGCGGGCCGCCCGGCCATATCGGCGCCAGCGGCATCACCCACGGCCTCATGTTCTTCGTCTTCTTCCTCGGCCTGATCAGCGCGACAAGGCGGCCATCGCCGCGGGCATGATCGCGTTCTTCCTCTATGGCGGCATGGTGATGACGGTGCTGCCCCGCGAGCCGGGCGTGAGCTGGGAGTACCACCTGTGCGGTGCGCTGGCCGGGGTGCTGTCGGCCGTGCTGTGGCGGCGCCTGGACCCGACCCCGCCGCGCAAGCGCTACAGCTGGGAGATCGAGGAGGAGGCGCTGGCCAACGCGCCGCCCGACGAGGCCAGCCAGTTCGAGCCGCCGCGGCCTGCCGATGTTCCGGTGCTGTGGAACCGTCCCGAACCGACGCCGCCGCGGCGTGGTCAGGTGGTCGAGTTCCGGCGGCCCGGCAACGGCGGCGATGACGCAGAAGACGGCCGGCCGTAGCGGCGGTCCAGCCACACGCCGGCCATCACCGCCACCGCCACCGGCAACAACCACGCCAGCAGCTGCTGGACCATCGGATCGATGCCGGGCAACGCCCCGCGCAGCCCGATGCCGAGGAAGGCGATGTGCGTGGCGACGCCGTTGCCGATCATCGCGCCGTAGTGCTCGCGCAGCCACCAGCGTGCGTCGCTGGGACCGCGCCAGGCCAGTCGCAGCGAGCCGATGCCGCCGACGACGCCCACCAGCCCGAACACGACGAAGATGACGCCGGCCCCGGTCATGCCGATCCACACCACCAGGCCACCGGCCAGCGCCACCGCCATGGCCTGTGCCCGGTACGCCGGACCGGCGTAGCGCACGAAATCGTGCTTGAGCCGCACCGCCTGGCGTGCGCTCCACATCGCGCTCGACACCAGCAGCAGCAGATAGGCGAGGAAGGTGGCGGTGCGCGGATGCCCGCCCTGCCACAGCGACCAGGCGAGCGGCGCCCCGGTGCCGACCACCACCAGCATCGCCAGCAGGAACCCCTGCCCCGCCGCGCGATGCCAGGGGCTGCCCTTGCGGGCCAGCGCAGCGGCCCAGTAGCACAGCAGGGCCAGTGCGCCTGCGGTGACGTGGAGGAACACGACGATCTGCTGGCTGCTCATGGGTGGGCTCCGTGACGGTTGCACACAGCCTCGCGCCGCACGCCCGGCGGATCAGGTGCGCGAGGTCACGGCCGCGGGGTGCTGGAAGTCACTTTCTGCGTCCAGGCGCTTGCCGCCGCGCCAGCGCTGCGCCAGCCTGCGTGCATGCCTGCCCTGCGACGCGCCTCCGATCTGGTTTCGCCCCTGGCCCTGGCCGCGTACGCCGGCTGGGGCGCGGTCTTCGTGCAGGCGGGCAACCACCTTGCATCGAGGGACCCGACGCTGGGCTGGGCCGCGCGCGGCGCGATGCTGGCCTACCTTGCCGGCTTCATGCACGCACTGCTGTTCGACGATGTCCCCGGCGTGCGCGGCGGCTGGGGCCTGGGGCTGATGCTCGCGTCGGCGCTGCTGGTGCTGGCGCTGGGCCCTGCCGCCACCTCACCGATCCTCATGGTGATCCTCGCCGCCGGCCTTGGTGCCCGGCTCGGCGACCGCGCGCTTGCGTTCGCGGTTGCCGGACTGGTCGCCGCCACGGGCGCGATGCTGCACCTGCGTTGGGGCATGGGCGGAAGCAACCTGTGGGTCCAGCTCGCCTCGTTTGCCAGCTTCATGGCCTTCGCCGCGGTCGTGCTGCGCCAGTACGCCCGTGCCGACGCGCTGGCGGCGCAGTTGCGAGAGACCAATGCCGGACTGCTGTCGACACGCTCGCTGCTGGGCGAGGCGGCGCGCGACTCCGAGCGCCTGCGCCTGTCGCGCGAGCTGCACGACGTCGCCGGGCACAAGCTCACCGCGCTCAAGCTCAACCTGGCCGTGCTGGCGCGGGAGCCGCAGCTGCGCGACCGACCGGAGATCGATGCCGCGCTGTTGCTGTCGGACGAGCTGCTGCAGGACCTCCGGGCGCTGGTCCAGCAATTGCGCCGCCACGATGGTATCGACCTGCACGCCGCGTTCGCGCGGCTGGCCGAGACCCTGCCGCAGCCGAAGGTGCACGTCGACGTCGCCGACGACGCGCGCGTGCCCGGCCCACGCCAGGCGGAGGCGCTTCTGCGCGTCGCCCAGGAAGGGCTGACCAACAGCGCCCGGCACGGCGGAGCGCGCCAGGCCTGGCTGTCGCTGCAGCTGGTCGGGGGTGTGCTGGCACTGTGCCTGGACGACGACGGCCACGCGCAATGGCCCCTGCGCGAGGGCAATGGGCTGACCGGCATGCGCGAGCGGGTCGAGGCCTTCCACGGTGCGCTGGACGTGTCGCGCTCCCCACGCGGTGGCGTGCGCCTGTGCGCGAACATGCCGCTGGAGCCACGGCCGTGAGCACGCCACTGCGCATCGCCCTGGTCGACGACCAGGCCCTGGTGCGGCACGGCCTGTCCGCCCTGCTGGGCGGGCTTGGCCTGGACATCGCGCTGGAGTGCGCCGACGGCCAGGCCCTGCTCGACGCGCTCGATGCCACGCCGGTGGACGTCGTCGTCTCCGACGTGCGCATGCCCGGCATGGACGGGATCACGATGACCCGTGCACTGCGCGATCGCGGTTCGCACACGCCGGTCATCCTGCTCACCACCTTCGACGACGCCGACACGCCGCTGCGCGCGGCGCAGGCCGGCGCCCAGGGATTCCTGCTCAAGGATGCCTCGCCCGAGGACCTGCGCGACGCGATCGAGCAGGCCGCCGCAGGGGCGGGCTGGCTGCAGCCGGTCAGCACCGACCCGGTGCGCGAGCGCTTCGCCTACCGCGACCAGGCCCCACCGCAGGAAACCTTCGGCGAACGCGAGATCGCGGTGCTGCGCCTGATGGCCGGCGGCTATTCCAACCGCGAGATCGCCGCGAGCCTGTTCCTCGCCGAGGGCACGGTGAAGAACTACGTCTCGGAGATCCTCGCCAAGCTCGACACCCGCGACCGCACCCGCGCGGTGCTCAAGGCGATCACGCTGCGCATCATCTGAAGCGGCGGGCGAACACGAAGTACTTCAGCGACATGAAGCCGAGCACGGCGAGGAAGGCCTCGACCATCGGCTTGGCCAGCCAGGTGGCGGTCAGGCCGAACACCTGGTCGACCTGCACCAGCAACAACCCGCCCAGGGTGGTCAGCACCGCCCAGGTGATGACGAAGCGCAGCAGGGCCCCCGGGTCCAGGCCGTGGCCATCGGCCGAGGCGAAGGTCACACGGCCATTGACCAGGAAGCCGAGGCAGGCACCGGCGAGTCGGCTGGCGACGTTCGCGGCGAACACCGGCACGCCCAGCGCACCCAGCGCGATGAACACCAGGGTGTCGAGCACGACCTGCAGGCCACCGACCAGGAGGAAGGCGACGATCTCGAAGCGCAGGCGGCCGCGATGACGCCCCACGCCTTCGCAAAGCCGTTGCCAGTGCCTCCTCATTCCAGCGAAAGGTGCTGCTTGCGCAGGCGGAAGCGCTGCAGGGGCCGGCGCGGCACCGCGCGCATGTCCCAGGACAGGAATGCCAGCACCAGCTGCAGGCCCATCAACAGCGAAAGCGCCGTCACCACCACCGTGCCCACCGGGTTCGCAATGCCGGTGCGAAGCCCGTCGATCCAGTGACCCAGGCCGTGCACCAGTCCAAAGGCGAGTAGCGCCAGCCCGAAGAACAGTTCCACCGAGGCGATCGAGAAGTCCCGCAGCACATAGCGGTAGAACAGGCGCTTGGCGAAGTTGCGCGTGTGCCCGGCGAGGAAGGGAACCAGGATCCGGCGGATGTGGAGGTTGCTGGTTTCATCCGCGTAGCGCGCGTGCATCGGCACGTCCTCGACCACCGCGCCGATGGTGCCGAGGCGGAACAGCATGTCGGTTTCGAAGAAATACCGGCGCGAGAGCTTGTCCAGCGGAAGGCGCGCCAGCGCCTCGGCGTGGATCGCGGTGTAGCCGTTGGTCGGGTCGAAGACGTCCCAGTAGCCACTGGACACCTTCGCCATGAACGAAAGCACGGCATTGCCGAACAGCCGGACCCGCGGCATCTGGGCCAGGGCCTCCAGGTCGTGGAAACGGTTCCCCTTGGCATAGTCCGCCTCGCCCGAGAGCAGGGGCGCCACGAACATCGGGATCAACGCCGGATCCATCTGTCCGTCGCCGTCGACCTTCACCACGATATCGAAGCCATCGGCCAGCGCCTGCCGGTAGCCGGTGACCACCGCGCCACCGACCCCCTGGTTGGTTTCGTGGAACAGCACCCGCAGCCTGGGATCGCCCACCGAGGCCTGCAGCGTCTTCCCGGAATGATCCGGACAGGCATCGTCGACCGCATAGATCCGCTCGACGCACTCGGGCATCGCAGCGACCACGTCGGCGGCGTGCCCGCCCACGCGGAAACAGGGAATGACGACCGCGATGCGCTGCGCCGCCGCGGGCACGGGTGCGGAACTGCGGTCGGGGTGCGTCAATGCCGAACTGCTCAATGCCTTCTCCCGGTGATGTAGTAGGCCTCCAGCATCTGGTCCACGGCCACGATGTTGAGTACCACGAGCGCCGCCAGCACGCCCAGGCCCAGCAGCAGCCGGTGCGGCGCGGGCGCACGCAGCGACAGTGCGGCGAGCAGCAGGGCCAGCGTCGGCAGGAAGTAGCGGCCCTGCAGTCCCTCCACGTAGGGGCTCGCCGGTGACGTCCAGTACACGAACAGGGGCAGCGCGATGATCGCCAGGGAACCCAGGACGAGCGCGAGCGACCACGCCCGCGCGATCAGCACCTCGCCCGGCGAGTGCGGCGTGGCCTCGCCGCGCAGCGCCAGCGTCGCCACCAGCATCCAGATGCCCAGCACATAGGCCCACCCGGGCAACGGAATGTCCAGCCAGCCGAGCCGGCCGATGGCCTGCTCGACGAGGACCAGGACGTAGGGCGAGAAGAACGTGTTCCACCACTGTCCGAGGAAGACGCCCGGCTGGCTCAACAGCAATTCAGCGTTGCCCTGGGCGTGGTCGCGGACGATGCTTTCGGCGGTGCCCGTCGCCAGCACGGTCCACGCCACGTGCACGACGAGAGGCAATGCGACC
Organism: Alkalisalibacterium limincola; assembly: GCF_008017755.1. Taxonomy (GTDB): domain Bacteria; phylum Pseudomonadota; class Gammaproteobacteria; order Xanthomonadales; family Xanthomonadaceae; genus Alkalisalibacterium; species Alkalisalibacterium limincola. The sequence continues at coordinate 44,069 of NZ_VRTS01000008.1, read as the reverse complement.
AGGAAGCCAAGCCACTTCCAGCAATTCAGTCCCTGCTCCCGGCACCGGGGCAGGGCCAGCACGGCCAGGCCCAGGACCCACGGTATCCCGGGCTTGGCGAGCGCCAGTGCCAGTGCCAGCGCCAGCAGCCAGGGAAACATCGAGCGCAGGGGACGGGAGCCGGCGGCGGCACCGAGGAGCCCGCCGACGGCGGCCAGGGAAAGGGATATCGTCAGCGCATCGGCGGATACCGACGCGAACTGCGCGATGGTCATCGGCAGGGCCGCGACCACGGCGATCGGCCAGCGCGCCGGGCCGGCCACGCGCACCGCCCAGAACACCAGCAGCGCCGCCAGCAGCAGGTTCAGCGCACGCGCGGCATCGAGGAAGTTGCCAAAGCTCCAGCCCAGGCCACAGCCCAGCGCGTACGTGGCCGCCGTGGGCGCATACACGTGGGGGAAATAGGGCGTCGCACTCGTGGGCAGTTCGATGTCCTCGCGAACGCAGGCCAGCGGTGCATCACGCAAGCGTTCGACCTCGACCGGATCGAGCGCGTCCTTGTGATGCAGCAGGCGGCCCAGGCTGCCGTACATGTCGCGAACCGGCAGCAGCTTCTCGCCTTCGGCATTCGAGAAGGGGTGGCCTGAAACGATGCGCGAGACCTTCGAGAGGTGGGCGACCTCATCCGGCGCGTAATTGGGTGGCGAACGCCATGCATGTTGGCTGCCGGCCACCAGGACCAGCCCGAGCACGATCCACGGCAGCGCCGCCTCCAGGCGCGACAGCCCACCCTCCATGGTCCCGCGCAGCGGCGCCCGGGCGGGCATCGCCACGACCAGGGCTCGCCAGCCGGCAAGCACCAGCAAGCCCATGCCGATGAACTGCAGCCAGCGCATGTTCCTGGCGGCGCTGCGGGACGGCCAGTCCAGGTCCGGCCGGGCTTCCAGGACGACGAACGGATCGGGCGTGCCCGGCTCGGCCTCGACGACGAGGCAACCCGCGTCGTCCCAGCGCGCCGACAGCAGTTGCCGTTCCAGGCGGATGACATAGTCGGCGGAGAACTCCAGCGACTGGCGATCCACGCGCAGCCGGATGGGGCAAAGGCGCGCCGCCGTGCCGCCGGCGGAAAGGTCGAACCTCAGCCACCGCCCCTCCGAGGCGGGGAAGCGCACCAGGACGCGGCGCTGGCCGTCGGGGTCCAGCGCATGCCAACTCGAACGCTGTTCGCGGAACGCGCCGTTGCGATCGTGGAAGACCTGCAGCCACGGGTTGGCGCTGGCCTCCACCTCCAGCTCGAGGCTTGCCAGGCTCGACGTCGAACCCGCATACACGGCCGCCCCGCCCAGAAGCGCGAGCACCACGACGAGCCAGGACCGGGCCAGACGATGCGCCACCCGCAAGCTTCCAATCATCGGTCGTCCACATCGTCCCTGCCCGGAGCGTGGCATTCTAGCAGCGCAGGGCGGTCCACCCGCGTCGCGGAGGGTTGCCGTGCATCGAGCAATTCGCGAGGTAGGACAACGTGATCCGATGGCTTCTTGCAATGGGCTTGCTTGCGCTGATGGCAAGCCTCGCCTGGGCGGCGGTCGACGACGCGCCACCGGCGCGCCACGTCCTCGTCATCGATGTCGACGGGGGGATCGGCCCGGCCACCACCGACTACGTGCGCCGGGGCCTGGAGCGCGCCGATGCGGACCGGGCCTCCGCCCTGATCCTGCGCATCAACACGCCCGGCGGCCTGGACGCGGCCACCCGCGACATCAACCGCGCGATCCTGGCATCTCCCGTCCCGGTGATCGCCTACGTCGCGCCCGAAGGCGCACGCGCGGCCAGCGCCGGGACCTACATCCTCTATGCCAGCCACCTCGCGGCGATGGCCCCGGCCACTGCGCTGGGTGCGGCATCGCCGGTGTCGATCGGTGGCGGCGAGGCCGATGGCCCGGCCCGGCCCGGCCGGCCTTCGCCCTCGCCGGAGCGCGCTCCGGCCGAAGACGGGTCATCCGACGACGGCACGGCGGAAGAATCCGGGGATGCCGGCTCCGGCCGCAGCGGCAACGGTTCGGAGTCGACCTCGGCGAGGAAGGCGATGAACGACGCCGTGGCCTACCTCAAGGGCCTGGCCGAGCGGCATGGCCGCGACCCGGTGTTCGCCGAGGAGGCGGTGCGCGACGCGGCCACGCTGACCTCGCGCGAGGCGCTCGAGCGCGGCGTCATCGAGATCATCGCCACCGACCTCGACGCGCTGCTGGCCCAGGCGCACGGGCGCGAGGTGCGCATGGCGCATGGCAGTGAAACCCTCGAGCTCGAGGGCGCACAGGTCATCGTCGTGGCACCGGACTGGCGCAACCGCATCCTCTCGGTCATCACCGACCCCTCGGTCGCCTACCTGCTGATCCTGGTCGGTCTCTATGGCCTGCTGCTGGAGGGCTACAACCCGGGGGCGATCGTGCCCGGCGTGGTCGGTGCGATCGCGCTGCTCATCGCGCTCTACGCATTGCAGATCCTGCCGGTGAACTACGCCGGCCTGGCGCTGATCGCCCTGGGGGTGGCGCTGATCGCCGCCGAAGCCTTCGTTCCCAGTTTCGGCGCCCTCGGACTGGGCGGGGTGGTCGCGTTGATGTTCGGATCACTGATGCTGTTCGACAGCGAGATCCCCGGCTACGGCATTTCCACCGGCGTCGTGTGGGGCGTCGGCCTGAGCAGCGCGATGGCCGCGGTGGGCCTGGCCATCATGGTCGGGCGCAGCCGGCGTCGCCGGGTCGCCACCGGTGATGCCGCGCTGGTGGGCGAGGTTGGCCGTGCCTTGCGCGCCTTCGACGGCCCCGGTCGCGTGCACGTGCATGGCGAGGACTGGCAAGCGACCAGCACCCGACCGGTCGCTGCCGGACAGGCGATCCGGGTCGTGGGCCGGGAGGGCCTGCGCCTGCAGGTGGAGCCCATCGACCCCTGACCCCCATCCCTTCAACACCACCAGGAGAGACACATGCCCATCGCCCTTACCGTCGGCCTGTTGCTGGCCGGCCTCATCATCAGCTCCGTGCGGATCCTTCGCGAGTACGAACGTGGCGTGGTGTTCCAGCTGGGCCGCTTCTGGAAAGTGAAGGGCCCGGGCCTGATCATCATCATTCCCGGCCTGCAGACGATGGAGCGCATCGACCTGCGCACCAAGGTCATGGACGTGCCCTCGCAGGACCTGATCTCCAAGGACAACGTCTCGGTCAAGGTCAATGCGGTGGTGTACTTCCGCGTCGTCGACCCGGAGAAGGCGATCATCAACGTCGAGCAGTTCTACGAGGCCACCAGCCAGCTCTCGCAGACCACGCTGCGCAGTGTGCTGGGCCAGCACGATCTCGACGAGATGCTGTCCGAGCGCGACAAGCTCAACGAGCAGATCCAGGAGATCCTCGACAGCCAGACCGACGCCTGGGGCGTGAAGGTGGCCAACGTCGAGATCAAGCACGTCGACATCGACGCGACGATGGTGCGGGCGATGGCGCGGCAGGCCGAGGCCGAGCGCCAGCGGCGCGCCAAGGTCATCCACGCCGAGGGTGAGAAGCAGGCGGCGGAGAAGCTGGTCGAGGCGGCCAAGGAACTGGGCCAGGACCCGCGCGCGATCCAGCTGCGCTACCTGTCCACCCTGACCGAGATCGCCGGCGACAAGAGCTCCACGATCGTCTTCCCGCTGCCGATCGACCTGATCGACAGCCTGGCCGGACGCGGCCTGGCCAAGCCACAGGCGCGGGACTGACGGGATCGATCCCGACGCGTCCACGGACATGGCAGTATTCGCGCTTCTCCAGCCCGGAACTGCCATGCCCATCCCCACGCGATCGATACGGTCGGCTGCACTCCTCCTCGCTGCGTGCGCGTTGTTCGCGGGATGCGGCGTCCAGCCGTTGTCGGCGTCGCCGGGTTCCACCCATGACGACGCGGACGCCGCGCGACGCATCGAGGCCGACCTTCGCTTCCTGGCCGACGACCTGCTGGAGGGCCGGCAGGCGGGAACGCGCGGCTACGACCTGGCCGCCCGTTATGTCGAGGCACGCTTCCGCGCGATGGGGCTTGAACCCGGCGGGGACGCGGGCAGCTACCTGCGGGCCGTGCCGATGGTCCAGGGGCTGCGCATCCCGGATGGTGCCGAACTGGTCCTCGAGCACGACGGCCAGCGACTGGAGTTCGCGTTCGAGCGCGACTTCCTTCCGGCGATCGGCTTCGATGTGCAACGCAGCAGGGTCAGCGCACCGGTCGTCTTCGTCGGTTACGGCGTGCACGCGCCCGAGTTCGGCTACGACGACTTCGCCGGCATCGAGGTCGAGGGAAAGATCGCGTTGATGTTCAACGGCGCACCGGCGCGATTCCCCAACGATCCGCGTGCGTTCCATTCCTCCGGCCGGGAGAAACTCGCGGCACTGGCCGCACGCGGCGCCGTCGGCGCGGTGATGCTGTCCGATCCGGAGCGCGAGGAGCGCGCGCCGTGGGCGCGTGGCGCACGCAACTGGCTGACCCCGGGAATGCGGCTGCTGGATGAGGAGGGTCGCCCGATCGACACGTTCCCGGAACTCCAGGTCACCGCCGCGGCCAGCCTCGAGACAGCGCGGGCGCTGCTGGCCCAGGCGCCCGGGGGCGCTGCCGCCGTGTTCAAGGACCTCGAAGCAGGCACGCTGCAGCCCTTCGAGCTGCCCGGCACGCTGACGCTGGCGCAGCGAAGCGTGCTCGAGCCGGTCACCAGCCACAACGTCGTCGCGATGCTGCCGGGCACCGACCCGGAGCTTCGGCTCGAGCACGTGGTGTTCAGCGCCCACCTCGACCACGTCGGCATCGGTGCGCCGGTCGATGGCGACCGCATCTACAACGGGGCATACGACAACGCGTTGGGCACGGCGATCATGCTGGAGGCCGCGCGCATGTCCCGCGACACCGCCAGGCCCCGGCGGACGCTGGTGTTCGTCGCGCTCACTGCCGAGGAGAAGGGGCTGCTCGGGGCGCATCACTTCGCCCGCCAGCCCGGGCTGGAAGGCCGGCTGGTGGCCAACCTCAACATGGACATGCCGCTGATGTTCAGCGCACAGGACGATGTCGTGCCCTACGGCATCGAGCACAGCAGCCTGCGCGGTCCCACCGAACGCGCCGCCGCCCGCCTCGGCGTGCAGCTCTCGCCCGACCCGATGCCCGAGGAAGTGGTCTTCGTGCGCAGCGACCAGTACGCGTTCGTGCGCCAGGGCATCCCGGCGCTGTACCTGGACGCCGGCATCCAGGCGTCCGAGCCGGCGTCGACGCCCAGGCCCAGGCCCGCGAGTTCCTGCGCAACCACTACCACCAGCCGTCCGACCAGGCCGACCTGCCGATCCACTACCCCACCGCGGTGCGGCTGGCGCGGCTCAACCAGTTGATCGGCAGCGACGTGGCCGAAGCCGACGACCCCCCGGAGTGGAACGAAGGCAACTTCTTCGGCGAGCGCTTCGCCCGCCCGTGAGCACCCCAGGCCCGGGCTGCACCGGCCTGGGCGGACCGCCGCTCACTGCACCGGCAGCACGCGCGAATCCTTGACCGTTCGCAACACGAAACTGGTGTTCACGTCGGCGACACCGGTGGCATTGAGCAGCCGGTCGAGCAGGAAGCGCGAGAAGTGGTCGAGGTCGGCCACCACCACCTGCAACAGGTAGTCCATCTCCCCGGTCAGGGCGTGGCAGGCGGTGACCTCGTCCCAGGCCTGCACGCGGTCGACGAAGGCCTGGACGGCTTCGGCGTCATGACTGCTGAGCTGCACGCGCACGAAGGCCGAAAGACCCAGGCCGAGCTGGCGCGGCTCCAGCCGCGCGCCATAGCCGCTGATGACGCCTTCGGACTCCAGTCGCTGCACCCGGCGCAGGCAGGCCGAGGCCGACAGGTTCACCCGCTGGGCGAGCTCCGCATTGGTGATGCGACCCTCGCGCTGGAGCAGGTCGAGCAGCAACACGTCGATTCGATCCAGATCAGCGCTCATTTATTGCGTTTTTCTTTCGTTTTAGCTCATTTAATTGCATTACTAGCGTAACGACGCGCAACAACGCAAGTCCCTTGCGCGAACGAGGGGATATAATGGGAGGCCGAACTCGAGGGTCCCGGCCATGGGCGAAGCCAAGCGCGTCGAACACCAGCTCACCGACAAGGGCTATGTCCCCGTCTATACGACGGCGGTCATCGAACAGCCGTGGGAGACCTACACCCCGACCGACCACGAGGTCTGGAAGACGCTGTTCCATCGCCAGCGCGAGATCCTGCCCAAGCGGGCCTGCCGCGAGTTCCTCGAGGCCCAGGACGCGATGGGCATGGGTGCGGAGCAGATCCCGAAGTTCAGCGAGCTCAACGAAGTGCTCAAGGCGACCACGGGCTGGACGCTGATCGGCGTGGAAGGACTGCTGCCGGAACTGGACTTCTTCGACCACCTGGCCAACCGCCGCTTCCCCGTCACCTGGTGGATCCGCAAGCCCGAGCAGCTCGACTACCTGTCCGAGCCGGACCTGTTCCACGACCTGTTCGGCCACGTGCCGCTGCTGATGAACCCGGTCTTCGCCGACTACATGGAGGCCTATGGCCGCGGTGGCGTGAAGGCCCACGGTTTCGGCGAGCACGCGCTGGCCGCATTGACGCGGCTGTACTGGTACACGGTCGAGTTCGGCCTGATCCAGGGCGAGGACGGGCTGCGCATCTACGGTGCCGGCATCCTCAGCTCCAAGGGCGAGTCGATCCACTGCCTGGAGAGCGATGCGCCAAACCGCATCGGCTTCGACCTCGAGCGGATCATGCGTACCCGCTACCGCATCGACACCTACCAGAAGACCTATTTCGTCATCGAGGATTTCGAACAATTGTTCGAGGCGACGCGTCCGGACTTCGCACCGATTTACGCACGCCTGGCCGATGCGGAATCGATCCCGGCCGGCACCGTGCTCGACGGCGACCGCGTGTTCAATCGCGGCACCGGCGAAGGCTGGCTCAAGGACGGCGACGTCTAGGCGCGATCGCGCGGGCGTTGCCTGCCGGCTGCAGTTCCAGCCGCGCCGGCTCAGCGCGAGGGATGCTCCGGCCACTCGGGCCGCACGTTGTTGAAGTCCAGCACGTCGATCGCCGGCACGCGGGAATCCGCCACCACCTCGACCTCCAGCAGCGCGCCATCGGAGCAGTCCACGCCGCCGTCGCGCAGGCAGGTGGTGCTGGCGGTGTGCGCGCCCACGGCGCCATCCGGGCCGTAGGCGAGCACGTGGTAACGGCCCGCCGGCAGGACGAGCGTGTAGACCGGGGCTTCGACCCCGCTGCACGTGCCCTCGCCGGTATCGACCTGGAAGCCGCACACCTGCCAGCCCGTGCCGGCGGCATCCGCGCCGATGCGGCCCTGGACTTCGCCCTGCGCGGCCGTTGGCGCGGGCGGCAACGGCAGTTCCTCCGGCGCCTCCCCGTCCGGTCCGGGGCAGGCGGTCAGCAGCAGGATCAGCGGGACCAGCAGAACGCTTCGATTCTTCATGGCAGGGTCGGCGCGGTGGGGACCAGCGCCGATTCTGACATGAGCCGGGCCAGGCGTGCTTGCAATGCCGGCCCATGCCCGGACAATCCACGCTTTGCCTTTGCCGGATCGTGATGCCGATGTCCAACCCCGTCTCGCTGACCCGTTTCCTGATCGAGCAGCAGCATGCCGGTCATATCAGTGCCGACCTGCGCCTGCTGATCGAAGTGGTGGCGCGCTCGTGCAAGCGCATTTCGATCGCGGTCGGAAAGGGGGCGCTGGGCGGCGTGCTGGGCGATGCCGGCACCGGCAACGTGCAGGGCGAGGCGCAGAAGAAGCTCGACGTGATCTCCAACGAGATCCTGCTGGAGGCCAACGAATGGGGCGGCCACCTGGCCGCCTGCGCGTCGGAGGAGATGGACCACCCGGTGCCGGTGCCCAATGCCTACCCGAAGGGCAACTACCTGCTGCTGTTCGATCCGCTCGACGGCAGTTCCAACATCGACGTGAACGTGTCGGTCGGGACGATCTTCTCGGTACTGCGCTGTCCCGACGGTGTCAGCGGCGCCGACGATGCGCACTTCCTGCAGTGCGGCGCCACGCAGGTGGCCGCCGGCTACGCGATCTACGGGCCGAGCACCGAACTGGTCCTCACCGTCGGAAACGGCAGCCACGCCTTCACGATGGACCGCGAGATCGGCGGCTTCCTGTTGACCCGCAAGGACATCCAGGTGCCGCGCGCCACGGCCGAGTTCGCGATCAACATGTCCAACCAGCGCCACTGGGACACCCCGATGCAGCGCTACATCGACGAGCTGCTGGCCGGCAAGGACGGACCGCGCGGAAAGAACTTCAACATGCGCTGGATCGCCAGCATGGTCGCCGACGTGCATCGCATCATGAACCGGGGTGGCATCTTCATCTATCCCTGGGATCGCAAGGATCCGTCCAAGGCCGGCAAGCTCAGGCTGATGTACGAGGCCAATCCGATGGCGATGCTGATCGAACAGGCCGGCGGCGCGGCCACCGACGGCCGCAGGCGGATCCTCGACATCCAGCCCGAAGCGCTGCACCAGCGCATCCCGGTGTTCCTGGGGTCGGCCGAGGAAGTGGAGGTCGCCACGGCCTATCACCTCGAAGCCGACCGCAAGGCCGGCTGATGACCCAGCCCGATTTCATCGAGGTCTACGAGGAGGCGCTGGCCCCGGCACGATGCCGTGCGCTGATCGAGCGCTTCGAAGCCAGCGGACAGGCAACGCCGGGAAAGGTGGGCAGCGGGGTGATGCCCGAGCTCAAGGACAGCAGCGACATCACCATCAGTGGCGATCCCGCTTGGGCCGAGCTGGAAGGCGAACTCAACCAGGCCGTGTTCCAGGGGCTCAAGCGCTACCTGCGCACCTTTCCCTACACGCTGATCGCGCCATTGATGCTGCAGATCCCCGATCCGGTCACCGGCACGCCGCGACGCCTGATGGCCGAGGACTTCGCCACACTGCCCGAGGACCGCATCGACGGCATCGCCCAGGCGATCTTCCGGCCCGGCGGCATCAACATCCAGCGCTATCGCGCCGACCAGGGCGGTTACCCGTACTGGCACTGTGAACATTATCCGCGCGACGCCGGCTGCGAGTCCCTGCACCGCACGCTGCTGTGGACGATCTACCTCAACGACGGGTTCGGCGCCGGCGAGACGGAGTTCCTCTACCAGGAGCGCTGCATCCGACCGCGCACCGGCAGCCTGCTGATCGCACCCGCTGCGTTCACCCACACCCATCGCGGCAACCGCCCCGAAGGCGGCGACAAGTACATCGCCACCAGCTGGGTGCTGTTCAAGCGCAGCGAGCAGCTGTTCGCCGGCTGAGCCCCCGGGCTCAGCCCTCCGGCGGGTCCTTCTGGCGGGTCCGGGTCGCGGCCGTGAGCAGGCCGGCGCCGGCGACGATGATCGCGCCGACGATGATCCAGGTGGTCGGTGCCCCTGCGAGATGGGCGCCATAGACCAGTCCGCCGATCAGCACGACCAGGCCCACCATGTAGATTGCGAACGCACTCATCGCCGACTCCTTGTGCAATTGTGGAGCCATGATCCTATCCGCGGCCGATGAGCGCCAGCACAACGGACCGGTCTTTGTCACAATCAGCCCGGACAGGAGAAGGGTATGGAAGCACTCACCGACCACCTGGCCTCGCCCTGGGCGTGGCTGACGATCCTGTGGACGGTGCACATCGTCATCCTGGCGGTATGGATCGTGCTGCAGAAGCGCGAGCCCGTCGCGACGCTGAGCTGGGTGCTGTCGCTGGCCCTGCTGCCGGTGCTGGGCTTCATCATCTACCACTTCCTGGGGCCGCAGCGACTTCGCAGGCAGCGGCTCAAGCGCATGCGCAGCCGCGCCGCACTGGCCGACACCCGCAAGCGCATCGTCGAGACGCCGGAGAACATCGACCGCACCCAGCTGGGCCTGCTGGCCAGCCAATCGACCGGCTACGATCCGACCACCTGCACGGAAGTGAAGGCCCTGCTCGGGGGCGAACAGGCCTTCGAGGCCCTGCTCGAGGGGGTGCGCGAGGCGAAGCTCCATGTGCACCTGGAGTACTACATCTTCGAGCCCGACGAGACCGGCACGACGCTGCGTGACGCCCTGGTCGAGCGCGCCCGGGCCGGGGTGCGGGTGCGGCTGCTGGTCGACGCGGTCGGCTCGGGGAAGCTGGGGCGCCGCTTCCTCGCGCCCCTGCTCGAGGCGGGTGGCGAGGTGGCCTGGTTCCACCCCTTGCGCCTGTCCCGCCTGTGGCGTCCACGCTGGAACCTGCGCACGCATCGCAAGCTGGTCGTCATCGACGGCCGCCTGGGTTATGCCGGGGGAATCAACATCACCGACCAGCAGGACCGCCGGCGCTCCGCGGCCGCCTATGCCGACCTGCACCTGCGACTGCACGGCGAGATCGTCCGTTGGCTGCAGCTGGCCTTCCTGGAGGACTGGCACTATGCGAGCGGCGTGGCGCTGTCGGACGACAGCCTGTGGCCGGAGCTGCCGGTCGGTCCGATCCAGGCACAGGTCGTGCCGTCGGGCCCCGACAACCGCTGGGAGCCGATCCACCGGCTGCAGGTCGAGGCGATCCACCGCGCCGATCGCGCGGTGTGGCTGGCGACCCCGTACTTCGTCCCCGGTGAAGCCGGATTGATGGCGCTGTGCTCGGCGGCGATGCGCGGCCTGGACGTGCGCCTGCTGGTGCCCAAGGAGCCGGACTCCCGCCTGGTGGGCGCCGCGGCCCGCTCCTATTACGACGAGCTGCTGTCGGCCGGCGTGCGGATCTTCGAATACCAGCCGCGGATGATGCACGCCAAGGCCCTGCTGGTGGATGCCGACTTGTGCGTGGTCGGCAGCGCGAACTTCGACCATCGCAGCTTCCGGCTCAATTTCGAGCTTTCGGTGATGTTCCACGGCAGGGAAGTCGGCAGCGAGCTGGAGCGCATCTTCCGGGAAGTGCTCAACGACTCGCGGGAACTGCACGCACCGCGCCGCATCTCCCGGACCCAGGCCCTGGCCGAGGCGCTCGCCCGCCTGGCCTCGCCGATGCTCTAGTGCCCGGCGGGTGCCGGCTCGGCTAGACTGAGGGCTGACCACGGAGAAGGATCGGAGCGATGCACTGGCTGTTCCTGCTGTTGGCCCTTGCGGCGCTGGTACTGGCCCTGACGACGACCTCGGTCGCGTTGGCGCTGCTCTCGCTGCTGGCTGCCGGTGTGCTGGCGGTGGTCTGGCTGTTGCAGATGCTCTCGGCGCGAGTCGGCGGGGCAGCGCGCGATGAGATCCAGATCCTCAGCCCGGAGGAGTTGCGGCGCCTGAGCGAGCGCACCCGCGGGACGGACCAGGGCCGCGGCACGGACACGCCGCCGCGCGAGTCCTGATGCTCGAGTGGACCTGCCGGGACGCGGCGCGGTCGGCTATCCTTCGCCGATGACTCGAACCTGCCTGAGCGTCAACGTCAACAAGGTGGCGGTGATCCGCAACTCGCGCGGTGGGCTGGAGCCCGACGTCGTGCGTGCCGCCGCGACGGTGATCGATGCCGGGGCCGACGGGATCACCGTGCATCCGCGTCCGGACGCCCGCCACATCCGGCCCGATGACGTGCGTGCGCTGGCGCGCCTGTGCTCGGGTCGGGTGGAGTTCAATGTCGAAGGCAACCCCTTCGCCCCACCCCGTGGCGACTACCCCGGGCTGGTGGCGCTGTGCGAGCAGGTGCGTCCCGAGCAGGTCACGCTGGTACCCGATGGCGACGGCCAGATCACGTCCGACCACGGATTCGACCTGGACCGTGATGCGGACCGGCTGGCGCCGTTGGTCGCAGCCCTTCGCGAGCTGGGTTGCCGGGTCAGCCTGTTCATCGACGCCGGCACCAGCGACCTGTCGCGGGCATCGGCGATCGGTGCCCAGCGCATCGAGATCTATACCGGCCCCTATGCCCATGCCCATGCGCAGGGCGCGGTCGATGCCGCGCTCGCAGACTGCCGGGCCACTGCACGCGCCGCGGAGGCTGCCGGGCTGGGGGTGAACGCCGGCCACGACCTGAACCAGGAGAACCTGGCCGCCTTCCTGCTGGAGGTAGGCGGCGTCGCCGAAGTCTCCATCGGCCATGCGCTGGTCAGCGAGGCGCTGTATGACGGGCTGGAGCATACGGTGAAGCGATACCTGCAGATCATCGCCGGGGCGGGTGGCGGCTGAGCGGACGGCCATCCGGCACAAGACGTCGGTCTGCAACGAAAAACGCCGCCCCTGGGGGCGGCGTTTTTCTTTCTGCTTGAACGTGGGTCCGATCAGCGATCGTCGACGAAGCCGATCTTCTCCAGGCCCGCGTTCCTTGCCGTCGCCAGGACCGAAGCCAGCACCTGGTACTGCGCGTCCGGGCTGGTCTGGATCTCCAGCGTGGGCTGGATCTCGCGGGCCGCCTCGAGCTGCATCTGCGGCATCAGGGCGGCACGGGGAATCGGCGTGTTGTCCCAGAACAGCTGGCCACCACCATCGATGCGAAGACGGATCGGCGGCGGCGGAGTGGTCGTCGGCGGCGGGCTACGGGTGGCCTGCGGCAGGTCGACCTGGATCTGGTACGACACGGCCGGCACCGTGACCATGAAGATGATCAGCAACACCAGCAGCACGTCGATGAGCGGCACGACGTTCATGTCGCACTTGTTGGCCATTCCCGCGCCAGCATTTGCACTAAAAGCCATTTGCAATGTCTCCCTTGATCAGCGCTCGACCGTGGCGACGAAATTCACGGTACGCATGCCGACCTGCTGGGCGGTCTTCACGACCTCCTGGATGACCTGGTAGCGGGTGGTGTCGTCGGCCCGGATGTCCAGCTGGGGCTGGGGCGTCTTCTGCGCCTCCACGGCCAGCTGGGTCTCCAACATGTCCCTGGTGATCGGCTGGTCGTTCCAGTACAGCTCACCCGTCTGCTGCACGGACAGGGTGATGATCTGGGAGGAACGCTCAGGCGGTACCAGGAGGGTGGCCTCCGGGAGTTCGACCTGCACCTGGTGGTTCATCAGTGGTGCCGTGACCATGAAGATGATCAGCAGCACCAGCATGACGTCCACCAGGGGCACGACGTTGGGTTCGGTGAACCCGCCGTCGCCGCCCTCGTTGGCGCTGAATGCCATGGCTGGACTCCCTTAGGCCTGCGGAGCCGGCTTCGTCTTCACCGGGGCCGGGGCGGCTTCGCCCACGCGCGCGCCGATGGCGAAGAAGTCGTGCAGGTCATGCGCGAAGGTATCGAACTTGTTGTTGATCGTACGGTTCTGGCGGTTGAACGCGTTGTACGCGATCACGGCCGGAATCGCGACGGCCAGGCCGACGGCGGTCATGATCAGCGCGGCACCGACGGGGCCGGCAACGGCGTCGATCGAGGCCGAACCGGTCGCACCGATACCGATCAGCGCGTGGTAGATCTTCCACACGGTGCCGAGCAGGCCGATGAACGGCGCGGTCGAACCGACGGTGGCGAGCAGGGTCAGGCCGTTCTCCAGGCGCGAGCTCTCGCGGATCACGGCCTGGCGCAGGGCGCGGTCGATGAACTCGGAGCGGTTCAGGGCCTCGACCAGGCGCGAGCCCTCGTGGCGCTGGTGGTGGGCAGCGGCCTCGGCGGCGTCGAGCGCGATCTTCGAGAACGGCTCGTCCTTCGGCTGCTCTTCCATGTAGCGGATCGCTTCCTGCGCATTGGTGGTCTGCCAGAAGGTGGAGACGACCTTGTCGGCACGCGAGCTGATGCGCGCGTTGCGCACCCAGTTGACGATCGTGTAGTACCACGCCGCCAGCGACTGGGCGATCAGGATCAGGAAGATGATGCCGGCAACGGTCTCGTTGCCCGCCAGCATTTCCCGGACCATATGGTCAAAGCCAAACGCCTCGGCGCCGCTGACGCCGCTCTCGAGGCCCTGAACCGGGGCGGCTGCCGGCGCGGCGGCCGGGGAAGTGGTGGTGTCCTGCAACATAACGCTTACCTTTTGGGTTGAATTTCCGGGAAGGGAAAAGGAAAGGGAATCAGTTCATCGAGAAGTTGATGGGCACCAGGACTTCGCCCTGGGCCGGTTCACCATTCACGCGACGCGGGTTGAACATCCAGCGGCGAACCGCGTCGATGGCCGCGCGATCCAGGTCGCGGTTGCGGCTCGAACGGTGCACCTGGACGTCGATCGGCGAACCATCCACACCAACGGTGACGCGCAGGACCACTTCGCCCTCGATGCCACGACGGGCGGCGGCGGGCGGGTAGCGCGGCGGATTGTTGCGGCGGTAGGACGGGTTTTCGCTGGCCGCGTAGTCGCTCGGCGGAGCCGGGGGCGACGGCGGGGCCGGCGGCGGGGCCTCGATCGCCATCGGGGCCGGGTCGTCGAAGATGACCGGCGGTTCCGGCGGCGGCGGGGTCGGCGTCGGGCGCGGCTGCTGCTCGATGACGCGCGGCGGCGGCACACGAGGCGGCTCCGGCGGCGGCGGCGGCGGCGGCGGCGGCGGCGGGGGCTCGATGAAGGTCACCTGGACCGTGTCGGCCTCTTCCTTGCGCTCTTCCGACGCCTTCATCGGCACCAGCAGGAACAGGATCGCCGTGACGTGGATCAGGATCGCGAACGCGATGCCCGACACACGTGCCCAGCTGAAGGAATCCGGCTCATCGTCGTAGTCAAACGGGGATCTGGTCGTCATGTTTCTTCACATCGGTTGCTGTCGCCACCCGGTGGAACTACCGGGACGGCCACGGTTTCGACAGCGGAATGGTCAAGGGTAACCGAATCATTCCGTCGTCGCTAGCGTGTTCCGGGCCCCGATCCCTGGGGCCCGGATCCATGACGCGCGCCCTATCGGCTCATTTCAAGTTCGACATTGCGGATCAGGTTGCGGGCGGTTTCCTCGTTGCTCACGCCCTTGCTGATCGCCTCGTTTGCATAGCGTCGGGCCTCCGCCCAGTTGCCCTCGTCGTAGTGGACGCGGGCGAGGTTCAACGCGGCCTCGCCGTTGGGCGCGGTCTTCGCCGCCTCGGTCCAGGCGCGGATGGCCCCGTCGTACTGGTCGGAGAAGTAGTAGGCCTGCCCCAGCATGAAGTACGTGTCGAAGTCGCCCTCGACCATGCCCTTGTCGAGGCCTTCCTGCAGCACGCTCGCGGCCTGGGCCTCCTGGTTGTCCGTGTTGAGCAGGATGCTGGCCAGGTGGCGGTAGTCCTGCCCGGAGTCGAACAGCCCACGGCGACGCGCGTCCTGCAGGACTTCGGCGGCCTGTTCGTAGTTGTCGGCCTGCAGGTGCGCCGACGCCAGGTTCATCACCAGCTGCTTGTTGTCCGGGCTCGCAGCGGCAAGCTCGGTGGCCACGCGGACCGCCTGGTCGCTCTGCCCCATCTCGGCGTAGCTGGCCATCAGGATCTGGTTCCACTGCGGGTTGGGCGAGTCCGAGACCGCGATGGCGCGGTTGATGTACTCGACCGCCTCCGGGAAGCGCTCGGCCTGGTAGTACACGTTGCCCATCAGTGCCAGGTGCTCGGGGCGCTCGGAGCGGCTTTCCTCGAAGAAGCGCGCCAGCCAGGCCAGGCCTTGCTCGGTCCGCTCCTCGATGACCAGGGTCTGGCCGAGGCGCAGCATGGTCTGGTAGTGGTTGTCGTTGGAGAAACCGTCCTCCTGCAGTGCGCGCTCGAGCGAGGCGAAGGAGTTGTCCCAGTCGCCCAGCTCTTCGTAGGCGTCGGCCATGCGCACGTACGCGATCGACTTCACGTACGCATTCGCGTTGCGGTCGTTGATCAGGCGCTGCGCTTCGGCGACGACCTCCTGCGCGTTCTCCGGCCCCTCGAGCATGTCGTCGAGCCGCTGGACGCGCGGCGCCATGCGCTGGCTCACCGTGGCCGTCGGCGACTGCCGCGTGGCGTTCGGGAACAAGGTCTCGGTCTGGCGGGTTCCTCTATCCTCGCGGGCTTCGCGCGCCGCCTGCCGCTCAGCGGTGCTGCGCTGCGCGTCGGCTGGCGAAGGAATCGCCGTCAGGGCCAGCCCGAGAGCGGCGGCGAGTGCGGTCTTGATGATCAGTGGGTGGTTCATGGGCATAGCCTCTTTCTTTGCAGCATCGACCGTTTCGTGGCAACGGACGGTGGCCAAAGTGGAACGCTCAAGCGTACCTGTTAACGGGAATCACGCTCAAGGGCGGGCGTTCCCCGGAATTGTGTGCTCAGCCGCAGGCGGGTCGTTTGCCCTGGGCGCGAGCGGCTTCGTATTGGGGCCGGAGCGCGGGGGCGCGCTGTTCCAGTGCGCTGGCCCGGGCCTGCGGGTCGGGGTGGGTGGAAAGCACCTGCACGGCACCGGCGCTTCGGCCGCTGGCGGCAATCATGTTCTGCCAAAGGCGCGAGGCCTCGGCGGGGTCGAACCCGGCTTTCGCCATCAGGTCCTGTCCATAGACATCAACTTCGCGCTCTTGTTCCCGGGAAAACGGCAACATCACGCCGAGTTGGGCGCCGGCGCCGAGCAATCCGGCCACGGTACGCGCGGTTTCGGGGCTGGTCCGCGTGCCCGCCAGGGCGCCGCCGGCCTGCACGCCGGCACCCACCAGGGCGGAGCGCGACATGCGCTCGTTGGCGTGGCGGAAGATGACGTGCCCGATCTCGTGGCCGATGACCGCGGCGAGCTGGTCTTGGTTCTGGGCGAGGTTGATCATGCCGGCGTTGACGCCGACCTTGCCTCCCGGCAGGGCGAACGCATTGGGCGACTCGTCGGCGAACACCTGCACTTCCCAGGCCTGGGAGCGCCATTCCTGCGGCAGTTCGGCCACCAGCGCGTTCACCACGCAACCCACGTAACGCTGGTGGGCGGCGTTCCTCGACAGCGGCTGCTCGGCCTTGAGCTGCTCGAACGACTGTGCGCCGAGCTGGTTGAGTTCGCTGTCGGAAAGCATCAGCAGTTGTTGGCGGCCACTCGGAGCGGTCGTGCACGCGGCGGTGAGCGCTGCGCCCACGACCACACATGCGGTCAGGGTCTTGAGTCGATTCATGTCCGCATCCTGGCGTTGGGGTTGTTCAGGTTCTAACCCCGGTAACCTTAATTTGCTGGGAACAGCGTTAGCCCGGGGTGAGGTCGCCGAATGTCGCGGCGTGTCAGCCCACGGTCGCGAAGTGCTCGCGGGCGAATGCCACGCGCTCCAGCGGGTCGCTCGACAGGGTCTTGTTGCGCTCCAGCGCCTGCACCTTGTCCAGGCGCTGGAACAACCCGTTGCGGTTCGCGATCTGGATCGCCAGGCCCGGCCGGCGTTGAGCTCGAGGATCAGTGGGCCACGGGTGCGGTCGAGGACGAAGTCCACGCCGACGTAACCCAGCCCGGACAGCTCGTAGCAGCGCGAGGCCATCTCCAGCAGGGTGCTCCAGCTGGGAATCTCCAGGTCGACGATGCTGCGCTCGGTGTCGGGATGCTCGCCGATGATCTCGGTGCCCCACACGCCGCGGCGGGTACGCCCGGTGGGGATGTCGATGCCGACGCCGATCGCGCCCTGGTGCAGGTTGGCCTTGCCATCGGACATGCGCGTGGGCAGCCGGATCATGGCCATGACCGGATAACCCAGGAAGACGATGATGCGCACGTCCGGCACGCCCTTGAAGCTGACCTGGTCGAAGATCGGGTCGAACTGGACGCAGTACTCCACGATCATGTGGTCGGGCTGGCCGCCGAGCGAGAACAGGCCGGACAGGCCGTTGGACACATGGTGCTCTAGGTCGTCATGGGTCATCAGCTGGCCGCTGGATCGCCGGTAGCGATCGCCGCGACGGCCGGTGATCACAAGGATGCCGTCACCCCCGGAGCCGTGCGCGGGCTTGATGACGAACTGCTCGCGCGTGGCGAGCTTCGCGTGCAGGTCGTGGATCTCGTGTTCCTCGCGCACGACCGCGTACAGGTCGGGCACCGGCAGCCCGGCCTTGATCGCCAGCTTCTTGGTCAGCAGCTTGTCGTCCACGCGCGGGTAGAAGCGGCGCGGGTTGTACATCAGGATGAAATCCGCGTTGCGCTGGTTCAGCCCCATCAGGCCGATGCGGCCGAGCTTGCGGGCAATGCCGAAGGGATTGAACAGGGAGGCCACGGCGCCGGTCCTCAGCCCGCCGTCCGCGGGCTGCCGTCCGCCCGGTCGGCCTCGCTGCGCGCCACCGGAGGCGTGATCGGGTCATCGGCTGCCTCCCGGGCGAGGTTGCGGAAACGCAGCAGCTCCGACAGGCGGTAGCCCGAATAGCGCCCCAGCACCAGGGAGGCCGCGAACAGCAGCAGCAGGAACTCCGGATAGACGAAGACAAGGTGCACCAGCGCCGGCCAGCTCATCGCGAAGTAGGCCAGCACGGCCACGACCATGGAACCCACGCCCTCGGTGATCGCGGCGGAGGCGCCACGCTCCTCCCAGGTCACCGACATGCGCTCGATCGTCATCGCCATGATCACCATCGGGAACAGCGCCACGGAAAGTCCGACCTCGATGTTGAGCTGGTTCGCCAGCACGCTCACGCCGGCCATCAGCAGCACGACCACGATCAGCACCGCGGTCAGGCGTGGCACCAGCAGCAATCGCAGGCGCTCCAGGTAGAAGCGGATCAGCAGGCCGATGCTGACCACCAGCGTGAACAGCACCACGCCGGCCACCAGGCCGGTGTCGCGGAACGAGATCGCGATGAGCACCGGCATGAACGTGCCGAAGGTCTTCACGCCGATGATGTTGCGCAACAGGAGCATGATGAAGGCGCCCACCGGGACCATCAGCAGCACCCTGTAGGTCGACTGCGACTGCAGCGGCAGGCTGAGCAGCGAGTAGCGCACCAGGTTCGCGTCCTGCACCTCGAGCCGGCGCTCGGCCAGGGCCAGCGCGTCGGCCAGGTTGCGACCCACCGTGAACTGCACGGTGGCATTGGGATTGCCGTCGATGACCAGCAGCGGGCGATCGCTCGCATTCCACAGGAACAGGTCCTCGGGGAAGCCGGTGGCGCCGGAGCGCGGGTCGATCATCGTCCACTGCGCCCCGTTGTGGACGATCAGCCACGGCCGCAGCTCGGTGGCACCCTGCCCTTCCCCCAGCGTTGTGCCCATGACCACGCGCGCCGGGATGTTGCGGATCGCCAGCAGCTGGGCCACGAAGTGCGCGCGGCGCTGCTCATCGGCCAGGCCATCGGCCAGCAGCGAAACCTCCTGCGAGGCGGGCGTCTCGTTGAAGCGCCGCACCAGTTCACGCGCGTAGGTGACGATGTCGGCGGACTGGTCGCGCACCTGGTCGAGCAGCGTCGCCGCGGCGGTGGCCTCGGGCTCCTGCAGCAGCGGCGGGTCGGCCAGGGTGGGCTCGTAGGGCAGGCGCTGCTGTTCACGCACCGGGTCGCGCACGACCGTGGCGCGGTAATACAGGGCCTGGGCGCCCGTGGCCCGACGGATCGCCCACTGCACCTCGCGGCCGTCGCCGTGCTGCTCCTCGAGCTTGGAGTAGTTGCGCGCAACGAAACGTTCCTCGAGCACCTGGTAGCCCGGCGTGTGTGCCGGCAGCTGCAGCGTGACCGTGTTGGGTCCGCGGCGCGGCTGGTACTCGATCCGGGCCTGCAGGGTCCACACCTCGACGCTGGCGTCGGGCGTCAGGGGGAACTTCAGGACCTGCGATTTGTAGACGATGGCTGCAGTGGCCAGCGCCGCGATGACCAGGGCGAGCAGGTAGAGGTGGGCTTTCTTCATTCGGTCGGTCTGGTCCCGTCAACGGCCGGCCGCCGGTGCGACCCCGCGCCAGTATACGGGAGGCACCGCGTCGCGCCGCTCCCGGCGGCGGCCGGCGAACGAGTCAGATGTCGAGGTTGCTGACCTTCAGCGCGTTGTCCTCGATGAAGGCCCGGCGCGGATCGACCACGTCGCCCATCAGCGTGGAGAAGATCTGGTCGGCAGCGACCGCGTCCTCGATGCGCACCTTCAACAGGCGACGCGACTCCGGATTGACCGTGGTCTCCCAAAGCTGCTCCGGATTCATCTCACCCAGGCCCTTGAAGCGCTGGATCGTGCGGCCCCGCTTGGCCTCGTCGAGCAACCACGCCTGGGCCTGGCCGAAGCGGGTGATCGCCTGGCTGCGGCTTCCACGGGTCACGATCGCGCCGGGCTGGATCAGTCCGTCGAGTTCAGCGGCGAGCTTGGCGACAGGGCGCAATTCGCCGACGGTGAAGGCGTTTGCCGGCAGCACCTGGGCGTGGGTCAGGCCGTGGTGGCGCTTCTCCAGAACCAGTGCCCCGGGCTGCTCGGCGTCGCCAAGGTCGATGCGGAGCGAATAGCGAGCCCGGCCCAGCCCGGTCGCGTTCAGGCGCGACTGCAGCGCCTCGACCCAGGCATTGGCGCGACCGGCGTCGGCGAACAGCGCCTCGTCCAGGGGCGGCAGGTCCAGCATCTCCTCGAGCACCTGCGCATCGAAGCGATGGGCGTGACGCTGGATGGTCTCGTGGGCCTGCGTGTAGCGCAGCATCAACGCTTCGAGCGCCGCGCCACTCACGGGCGGCGCCGAGTCCGACACCCGCAGCTCGGCGTTCTCGATCGCGTTGTTGACCAGGTAGGCGTTGAGCGCCTGGTCGTCCTTGATGTAGAGCTCGTTCTTGCCCTGCTTGATCTTGTACAGCGGCGGCAGGCCGATGTAGATGTGGCCACGCTCGATGAGCTCCGGCATCTGCCGGTAGAAGAACGTCAACAGCAGGGTGCGGATGTGGCTGCCGTCCACGTCGGCATCGGTCATGATGATGATGCGGTGGTAGCGCAGCTTGTCCGGGTTGTACTCGTCCTTGCCGATGCCGGTGCCCAGCGCGGTGATCAGCGTACCGACCTCGGCCGAGGCCAGCATGCGGTCGAAGCGCGCGCGCTCGACGTTGAGGATCTTGCCCTTCAGCGGCAGGATCGCCTGGGTCTTGCGGTTGCGGCCCTGCTTGGCCGAGCCGCCGGCGGAGTCGCCCTCGACGATGAACAGTTCCGACAGCGCCGGGTCCTTCTCCTGGCAATCGGCCAGCTTGCCCGGCAGGCCGGCGATGTCCAGCGCGCCCTTGCGGCGGGTCAGCTCGCGGGCCTTGCGCGCGGCCTCGCGGGCGCGGCCGGCGTCGACCACCTTTTCCGCGATGACCTTGGCCTCGTTCGGGTGCTCCTCAAGGAACTCCTGCAAACGTGTCGACAAAATGCTCTCAACTACCGGCTTCACCTCCGAACTGACCAATTTCTCCTTGGTCTGGGAGGAGAAGCTCGGGTCCGGCACCTTGACCGACAGGACCGCGATGAGGCCTTCACGCATGTCGTCGCCGGAGAGGCTGATCTTGGCCTGCTTGGCAATGCCGCTGCCATCGATGTAGTTGTTGAGCGTGCGCGTGAGCGCGGCGCGGAAGCCGGCCAGGTGCGTGCCGCCGTCCTTCTGCGGGATGTTGTTGGTGAAGCAGAACATCGTCTCCTGGTAGGAGTCGGTCCACTGCAGCGCCACTTCGGCGGTGATGCCGTTGGCCTCGCCCATGATCGAAATGACGTGCGGGTGCAGCGGGGTCTTGAGCTGGGCCAGGTGCTCGACGAAGCTGCGGATGCCGCCTTCGTACTCGAACACGTCGTGCTTGCCCTCGCCGCGCTCGTCGACCAGCTCGATGCGCACGCCCGAATTCAGGAAGGACAGCTCACGCAGCCGCTTCGACAGGATGTCGTAGTGGAACTCGACGTCGCTGAAGATCTCGGCGCTGGGCAGGAAGCGCAACTGGGTGCCGCGGCGCGTGGCCGGACCAAGCTCCTTGAGCGGGTACATCGGCACGCCGAGCTCGTACTCCTGCCGGTAGTGGGTGTTTTCGCGCCAGATGTCCAGCCACAGGTGCGAGGACAGCGCATTGACCACCGAGACGCCCACGCCGTGCAGGCCGCCGGACACCTTGTAGCTGTTCTCGTCGAACTTACCGCCGGCGTGCAGCACGGTCATGATGACCTCGGCCGCCGAACGGCCCTCCTCCTTGTGGATGTCGACCGGGATGCCGCGGCCGTTGTCCTGCACCGAGCAGGAACCATCCGAATGCAGCGTCACGATGACCTTGTCGCAGTGACCGGCCAGCGCCTCGTCGATCGCGTTGTCGACCACCTCGAACACCATGTGATGCAGGCCGGTGCCGTCATGCACGTCACCGATGTACATGCCCGGACGCTTGCGAACCGCGTCGAGTCCGCGCAGGACGGTGATGTTGCTGGAGTCGTAGCTGGTCTTGTCGTCGGTCATACAACCTCTATGCTGCGATGGAGCTGGCCGGAGCGGCCGCAGGCCCGGAGGCCGCCATTGCCGGAGCCGGCGGCTGGGTTGCCAGGAAGGATCGCCCGATTATAGCGCTTCGCGGGGGTCGGCGGGCTGCCTTGCGGACACGCGCGACACCCCGTCCGCGCTCCTGTCGGGACGGCCTGGTGGCCGGCTCAGGCGGGGCCCACCCGGCCATGTTCCACGTGGAACACCGCCGGCGAGATGCCGGCCGCCTCCAGTCCGGTGGGCGCCTCGGTGCCGGTCATGAGCAGCTGGGCGCCCGTGGCGGCCAGGCGCGAAAGGACCCTCGCCTGGTGCTCGCGGTCGAGCTCCGAACCCAGGTCGTCGAGCGCGATGATCGGCCACTCGTCGCGCCCCCCGGCGAACTGTGCCGCCTGCGAAAGGGTCGCGGCCAGCGCCAGGAGCTTGGTCTGGCCGCGCGACAATCCGTCCCGCCCGGGCAAGCCTTCGAACTCGACCCGCCAGTCGGCGCGGTGCGGGCCACTCGCCGTGTAGCCGAGCGCCAGGTCCCGCTCCCGCCCCGCCGCCAACGAAACCCGCAGGCTGCGTTCCTGGCGACGCCAACCCGGGATGAAGACGAGACGCGGCGGACCGAGCTCGGGCAGGCTGGACGCGAGTTCGGCGAACAACAGCGGCTCCCACTGCGCTACCTGCTGCTCGCGCAATGCGTTCAGGCGTTCGCCCGCCTCGGCCAGCTCATCGTCCCAGGCGTCGAGCTGCCGCTCCTGGGGCTGCGTCTTCAGAAGAGCGTTGCGCTGGCGCAGGCTGCGGGAGAAGCGACGCCACGTCTCGAGAAAATCGGGTTCCACGTGGAACAAGGTCCAGTCCAGGAAGCGTCGCCTGTGCTCGGCCCCGCCGCTGATCAGTTCGTGGCTGCCCGGATCGAAACTGACGATCGCCAGGGCGGCGCACAGCTCGGCGAGCGTGGCGACCGACTCCCCATCAAGGCGTGCCTCCCAGCTGGACCCGCTGTGCCGCATGCCGGCGCGATGCGCCCGCTGCTGCCCGTCGAACCATTCGGCGTATACCTCGAGGGACGGGCTGCCGTGCCGAACCAGGCCGTCGCGGACTCGGCCCCGGAAGCTGCGGCCATGGCCCAGCAGATGCACCGCCTCGAGCAGGCTGGTCTTCCCTGCCCCGTTCTCACCAAGGACCAGGTTGAACCCCGGCCCGGGCCGCCACTCGGCCTGCTCGAAGCCACGGAACCGGTCCAGCCGCAACCGGGTCAGCTGCATCGCTGCCCCCGACCCTGAAACGGCAACGCCCGGCAGGAGCCGGGCGATGTCGGTGCGCGTTGATTGCCCACGCCGATCACAGCCTCAGCGGCATGACCACGTGGCGGCTGCGCGCATTGCTCTGCTCGCGGATCAGGGCCGAGGAGTTGGCGTCGCGCAGGTTGATGACGACCTTCTCCTCACGCAGCGCGGAGAGCGCCTCGAGCATGTAGGTCACGTTGAAGCCGATCGACAGGCCGTCGACGGTGGTTTCCGCCTCCACCTCCTCCTGCGCCTCTTCCTGCTCGGGGTTGTGCGCGACGATGCGCAGCTGGCCCGGGCTGAGCTCCAGCTTGACCCCGCGGTACTTCTCGTTCGACAGGATCGCGGCGCGCTGCAATGCGGCCCGCAGAACCTCGCGGTCGATGGTCAGCTCCTTGTCGGCGCCGATCGGAATCACCGCGTCGTAGTCGGGGAACCGACCATCGATCAGCTTCGAGGTGAAGGTGACATCCTCGTGGCGGACCCGCAGGTGGTTCCGGCCCACTTCGAGCTCCAGCGTGCGGTCGCCCGCCTCCAGCAGCCGCTGCAGTTCCAGCACGCCCTTGCGTGGCAGGATGATCTGCTTGCGGGTCTGGGCGCCGGCTTCCAGGTCCAGTTCGCACAGGGCCAGGCGGTGGCCATCGGTGGCCACGCAGCGCAGGGCGTCCTCGCGCAGGTCCAGCAGCAGGCCGTTGAGGTAATAGCGGACATCCTGCTGCGCCATGGCGAAGGCGGTGCGCTCGATCAGCTCCTTCATCCCCGCTTCGGGCACGCGGATGCGCTCTACCAGGTCGAGGTCTTCGACCGAGGGGAACTCGTTCGCGCTCAGCGTGGCCAGCGTGAACCGGCTGCGGCCGGCCTTGACCGTGACCTTCTCGCCTTCCTGGGCGACCGACACCCGGCTGCCGTCGGGAAGTGCCCGGACGATCTCGAACAGCTTCCGGGCGGGAATCGTGGTTTCACCGTCGGTGGAATCCTCGACGCTGGCCCTGGCGATCATCTCCACTTCCAGGTCGGTGCCGGTCAACGACACGCGGCCGTCGGCGACGCTGACCAGAAGATTGGAAAGCACCGGCAGGGTCTGCCGTCGCTCGACCACGTTCACGACCTGCTGCAGCGGCTTGAGCAGGACTTCGCGCTGAAGGCTGAAACGCATGCGTATCCCCTAGTCCAAATGTTGAATAACTTATCTGATGGTGGTGGTGGTAGGGCGCAAAACCATCGGATAAGCACTCTAACCGGTTGAATCAAAACGCTTTTTCTTGCTTGCTAACTCGGTTGGTGGCGGCCCCTGGTCCGGTGGACAGTCTGTGGATAGTTTCGGGCCCTCCAAAACATCCCCATGTTGTCCACAGCCTGTGCGCTCCCCCGTCCCCCGTCTATTCGGTCAGCTTCCTGATCAGCTTGTCCCAGTCCTCGTGCATCTTCCCGTCGGTGGTCAGCAGCTCGCGGATCACCCGGTTCGCATGCAGCACGGTGGTGTGGTCGCGCCCCCCGAACGCGTCGCCGATCTCCGGCAGGCTGTGCTCGGTGAGTTCCTTGGCCAGGGCCATCGCCATCTGCCGCGGACGCGCCAGCGAGCGGGTCCGCCGCTTCGACAGCAGGTCCGCCACGCGCAGCTGGTAGTAGTCTGCCACGGTCTTCTGGATGTTTGAGATGTTGATCGCCTGCTGCTGGGCGCGCAGCAGGTCGCGCAGCGTTTCCTGGGCGAACTCCACGGTGATCGTGCGCCCGGTGAAGTTGGCGCGCGCCGCCAGCGTGTTGAGCGCGCCCTCGAGGTCGCGCACGTTCGAGCGCATGCGCTTGGCCAGCAGGTAGGCCACCTCCTCGGGCATCACGATGCCGCGCTCGTGCGCCTTCGCCAGCACGATCGCGGCGCGTGTCTCGAAGTCCGGCGGGTCGATCGCCACGCTCAGGCCCCAGGCCAGGCGCGACTTCAGGCGTGGCTCCAGGTTCTCGACCTCGCGCGGGTAGCGGTCGCAGGTCAGGATGATCTGCTGCTTGCCGTCGAAGAGCGCATTGAAGGTGTGGAAGAACTCCTCCTGGGTGCGGTCCTTGCCGGCGAAGAACTGGATGTCATCGATCAGCAGCGCGTCCACCGACTGGAACTGGCGCTTGAACTGGTCCATCGACTTTTCCTGCAACGCCTTCATCATCGCCGAGAAGAACTGCTCCGAGCGCAGGTAGGCCACGCGCATGCCGGGGTTGTCCTGGCGCATCTGGTTGCCGGCCGCGAACATCAGGTGGGTCTTGCCCAGGCCGGTGCCCCCGTAGAGCAGCAGGGGGTTGTGGGCTCGGTCGCCGGGCTTTTGCGAGGCCTGCCAGGCGGCGGCGCGGGCCATCTGGTTGGAGCGGCCCTCGACGAAGTTGGCGAAGTTGTAGTGCGGGTCCAGCGTGCCGACGAAGGCCGACTCGACCACCGGCCGGCGCGGCGCGCTGGGCGCCGGGGCGCTGTCCTGGCGCAGCGCGACGGCTTCCACGGCGCGCTTGAGGCTGCCGACCTCGACCGCCACCATGCCCGCCTGCGGGGCGAAATGGTCCACCAGTTCCTGGATCCGCGGCAGGTAGCGCTCGCGCACTTCATCGACCACGAACGCGTTCGGGGCCAGAAGCGCGAAACCTTCGCCGCGCGGCTGGACCTGCAGCGGCTTGAGCCAGGTGTGCACCTCTTCGGCCGGCAGTTCGGCCTCCAGGCGTTCAAGGCACAAGGGCCAAGGGGAAGTCATCAACGTACGGTGCTCCAGGCGACGCGCCAAGGCGTCGCACGACAGGCATTGGATCGGGAACCCAGCAGTCTACGCGGCACCCCGATGGACTGCCAACGGGAATCGACTTGACCGGGGCTCGTGCCGACAGCTATATTTGTCGGTCTTTCCGTCCGCATTTATATCCGGAGGGCCGACATGGCCACCAAGCGCACCTACCAGCCCAGCAATCTCAAGCGCAAGCGCGACCATGGTTTCCGGTCCCGCATGAGCACCGCCGATGGCCGCAAGATCCTTGCCCGCCGTCGCGCCAAGGGTCGCAAGCGCCTCGCGGTCTGACGCGCCTGTCGCTTCGGTCGCCCCTTCCGGCGCCCGGAGCAGCCCCGGGCCGGTCCTGTTCCGGATCGCCCGACCGCCAGGGAACGCACACTGCGCAGAGCAGCGTCGCGATCCCCGGCGAACCCCGACAAGGCCCACGGCGTCGATGAACCGCACGCCCGACTCCCCGCCCGGCCACGGCTTCCCGCCCAGCGCCCGGCTGCATTCACCGCCCGAGTACCAGCAGGCCTTCAGCGAGGGCCGGCGTCACCATGGGCAGCTTTTCCGCATGCACTTCCGCGCCGACCCCGACGGTCCGGTGCGCCTTGGCGTGTCCGTCTCCAAACGCGTGGACAAGCGCGCGGTGGTGCGCAACCGGGTCAAGCGCGTGTGCCGCGATGCCTTTCGCGTCGCCGCGGCCGATCTCCCGCGTGGCGATGTCGTGCTGGTGGCGCGCCCGGAAGCGGCGAAAGCCGACAACACCGCCATCCGCGACGACCTCGAAAGGCTGTTCGCGAAGCTGGTGTCGTTGAAGCCCACTGCCGCGCCCGGCACAATGACCGACTTCGCGTCCTCCGCCGCGCCCCCGACCGGGGCCGACGGGGTCGACCCATCCGCCGATTCCTGACGCCGTGGCGCCGACCGCGCCCTGGCGAGAGCCTGACGCCCCATGACCCAGACCCGCACCTTCCTGATCTTCGCCTGGATTTTCGTCGCCTTCCTGCTGTGGCAGGCCTGGGACAACCACTTCCGCGCCGATGCACCGGTGGTGGCCGACAGCCCGACGATGACCCAGGCCGATCCCTCGGTGCTGGCCCAGGCGGATTCGACCGTGCCGAGCGCCGAAGGCCTGGCCGCCCCGGCCGCGCCCGATGCCGCCGGGGTGCCTGCGGCACCGGGTGACGTGGCGGCTCCGGCTGCAGCGGCCCCGACCGGTCAACCGGTCGACGTGTTCACCGACGTCCTGCACCTGCAGATCGATCCGCGCGGCGGCACCATCCTGCGTGCGGAACTGCTGGGCTACGGGCTGACCGCCGACGCCGACGCACCACCGGTGGCGCTGCTCGACACCCAGCCGGCCACCTATTTCGTGGCGCAGTTCGGCCTGACCAGCGCCAGCGACGTGCGCCCCAGCCACGAAGAGGCGTTCCGCACCGAGGATGGCAGCCAGAGCTTCCGCCTGGCCGAAGGGCAGGACGCGCTCGAGGTGCCGTTCGTGTGGACCCACGAATCCGGCCTCAGCGTGCGCCGCGTGTTCCGCCTGGAGCGCGACAGCTACGTGCTGCAGGTGCGCGAGGAAGTGCGCAACGACGGCGACAGCGCGTGGATCGGTGCGCCGTACTGCCAGCTGCAGCGCGTGGAGCCGGTCAGCGCCGGCTCGGGCTTCACCAACCCGCAGGCCTACGCCTTCACCGGTGGTGCGTTCTACACGCCCAGCGAGCGTTACACGAAGGTGCGCTTCGACAACTTCGCCCGCGAAGGCGCCAGGTTGCCGCAGAACGAGACCGGCTGGATCGCGATGCTGCAGCACCACTTCACCGCGGCCTGCATCGCCGACACCCCCGTCGGCGCTGTCGATGCGCGTGGGCCGTGCGCCCAGCGGCGCGCCGGCCTACATCGCCGGCAAGCTCGGCGGCGGGGTGCAGGTCGCTCCGGGGACAAGCGAGGTCATCACCACCCGCGCCTGGATCGGTCCGAAGCTGCATGACCGCCTCGCCGAGACGGCCCCCTCGCTCGAGCGCGCGGTCGACTTCGGCCGCCTGACCATCCTCGCCAGCCCGCTGTTCTGGGTGCTGTCGAACCTCTACTGGCTGTTCGGCAACTGGGGCTGGGCGATCGTCGGCCTGGTCGTGCTGATCAAGCTGGTGTTCTTCAAGCTTTCGGAAATGCAGTACAAGAGCTTCGCCAAGATGCGCGCCGTGCAGCCGCGCATCGAGCAGCTCAAGGAGCGCTACGGCGACGACAAGCAGAAGTTCCAGATGGCGATGATGGAGCTGTACAAGAAGGAGAAGATCAATCCGATGGGCGGCTGCCTGCCCATCCTGGTCCAGATCCCGGTGTTCATCGCGCTTTACTGGGTGCTGCTGGAATCCGTGGAGATCCGCCACGCACCATGATCCTGTGGATCCAGAGCCTGACCGACCGCGACCCGTACTTCATCCTGCCGATCATCAACATGGTGGCGATGTGGGCGACCCAGAAGCTCACCCCGACGCCGGGCATGGATCCGTTCCAGAAGAAGCTGATGATGATGATGCCGCTGGCCTTCGGCGTGCTGTTCGCGTTCTTCCCGGCCGGCCTGGTGCTGTACTGGACCACCAACGGCCTGCTCGGCCTGGCGCAGCAGTACTACATGATCCGCCGCCACGGCGGCCCCGCCGCGACGACGGCGTGGTGAAGAAGGACTGACCGGCACGACCGGCTCGAACCCACAGGGCCCGCTCATGCGGGCCCTGTGCATTTCGCCTCCCCGTGCACCGGTGGATCCGGCGATACTCCCCGAGACCATGGCTTCCAACCACACAGGCCCCCGGCCCGCCGGGGCGAACGACACGATCGCCGCGATCGCCACCGCCCCCGGGCAGGGCGGTGTCGGCATCGTGCGCCTTTCCGGACCCGCGGCCCGGACGATCGCCGAAGCCGTGGCGGGGATGGACCCGCGACCGCGCCACGCCCATTACGCCCGCTTCCGCGAGGTTGCCGGCGAGGTCATCGACGACGGCCTGCTGCTGTATTTCCCCGCCCCCCACTCCTACACCGGCGAGGACGTGGTGGAGCTCCAGGCGCACGGCGGACCATTGCTGCTCGATGCCCTGCTGCGGCGCTGCCACGCGCTGGGCAGCAGGCCGGCACGCCCCGGCGAGTTCACCGAGCGCGCGTTCATCAACGGCAAGCTCGACCTGGCCCAGGCCGAAGCGGTGGCCGACCTGATCGCCGCGGGCTCCGAGGCCGCGGCGCGCGCCGCGCGGCGATCGCTCGACGGTGTGTTCTCGCAACGGGTGCAGGCGCTGCTCGAGGCATTGACCGGCCTGCGGGTGTGGATCGAGGCGGCGATCGACTTTCCCGAGGAGGAGATCGACTTCCTCGCCGATGCCGCGCTGCTGGAGCGGCTCGAGGCCACCCAGCGCACCCACCGGCAGCTGATGGCCGAGGCCGAACGCGGCCAGCGCCTGCGCGACGGCCTGCACGTGGTCATCCTGGGTCCGCCCAATGCCGGCAAGAGTTCATTGCTCAACGCGCTGGCCGGCAGCGACCGGGCGATCGTCACCGACATCGCCGGAACGACCCGCGACGTGCTGCGCGAAACCGTGCGCATCGACGGCATCGAGCTGACCCTGGTGGACACCGCCGGCCTGCGCGAGGGCGCCGACGTGGTCGAGGCCGAGGGCATCCGTCGCGCCCGCGCCGAACTCGGTGCCGCCGACCTGGTGCTGGCGGTGCTGGACGAGCGCGACCCGGCCGCCGGCGTCGCCAGCGTGGCCGCCGACCTGCCCGCCGGCGTCGCGGTGCTGTGGCTGCACAACAAGTCCGACCTGGTCGCGATGCCGGCGCGAGAGCTCCAGCGCCCCGACGGCCGGCACCTGTGGCTTTCGGCCCACACCGGGGAGGGCCTGGACGCCTTGCGCGCACGGCTGCGCGAGGCGGCCGGCCACACCGGCGAAGGCGGCGGCAGCTTCAGCGCCCGTGCGCGCCACGTCGACGCATTGGCGCGCACCGGAGCGCACCTCGACACCGCCCTTGCCCAACTTCGCGCCGGCGCCGGCGAGCTGGCCGCCGAGGAACTGCGCCTGGCGCAGGAAGCGCTGGGCGAGATCACCGGCCGCATGCTGGCCGACGACCTGCTCGGGCGCATCTTCTCGAGCTTCTGCATCGGCAAGTAGGCGCCAGGCGAAAGGGCCGGGCGTCGCCGCCCGGCCCTTTGCGTGCATCCTCGCGCCGGCCGGTTCAGGCCGAGATGGCGAGCTTCTCCCTGTGGTACAGGCGCGCGGCCAGCAGCCACAGCGCCAGCCCCAGCCCGAAGCCCGCGGCGAGGTAGATCGACCACTGCACCGGGCCGATATGGTCGCCGCGCAGCACGTTGGTGATCATCTGGTTCTGGGCCAGGAACGGGACCGCGTACATCCAGTCCTGGGTGCGTACCGGCGAGATCAGCAGGTACATCGTCGGGATGATCGGCACGAACATCAGGATGCTCATGTAGCTCTGCGCCTCCTTGACCGACTTCACGCTCGACGCGATCAAGGTCAGCAGCGTCGTGCCGATCAGCAGCATCGGCAGCAGGATCACGAGGATCCTGGCGATCGCCAGCACGGACACGTCGGCCCGGTCGCGCATGCCCGGTGCGATCTGGAACCCGATCTTGAACGCGACCAGGATCAGCAGCAGGCTGACCAGGCCGACCACGCAGGCCGCCGCGATCTTCCCGCTCATGATCGCCTCGCGCGCGGCCGGTGTCGCCAGCAGCGGCTCCAGCGACTGCCGCTCGCGCTCGCCGGCGGTGATGTCGATGACCAGGTAGGCACCGCCAAGGAAGGCGCTGAGGATCAGGAAGTAGGGCAGGAACGACATCAGTTGCCCGGCGCGCGCCTCCGGCGTGGACAGGTCGACACGCGACACCAGCACC
Organism: Alkalisalibacterium limincola; assembly: GCF_008017755.1. Taxonomy (GTDB): domain Bacteria; phylum Pseudomonadota; class Gammaproteobacteria; order Xanthomonadales; family Xanthomonadaceae; genus Alkalisalibacterium; species Alkalisalibacterium limincola. Next base: position 12,942 of record NZ_VRTS01000008.1, on the reverse strand, counting down.
GGTTGCCCGACCGCCGGGCTGATGCCCCGGGCCAGCAGGCGCAGTGCCCCCACCGTCTGCGAATAGCCCTGCAGCAGCCCCGACAACCGTTCGACCGGGATGCGGCTGTCCTGCCGGGTCGCATCGTGGAGGATCTCCACCATCGCGGGCTCGCCCGCGCGCCAGCGCTCGGCGTAGCCGGCCTGGATGCGCAGCACCAGCGGCTCGAGCTGCTGGCGGATCGCCTCCTCGGGGTCCGCGGGCCCCGCGCTGACCTCGACGTTCTGGCCTTCCAGCCAGGCGATCAGGTTCGGCGCGTGCTCGGCGCCGATCACCGGCAGCGCCAGCGGCTTCTCCAGCTGCTGGGTGAACTTCCTGTCGACGATCGTGCTCAGGCCCACGATCAGCACCGGGATGACCAGCGGACCCAGCAGCAGGGCCATGAACATCGTGCGGCGGTCGCGGGTGAAGTCGCGGATCTCCTTGAGCATCACGGTCACGATCGCATTCATGCGCCCATGCCCTCCTCGGATCCAATCAGTTGCACGAAGGCATCCTCGAGATTCGGCCGGCCGCTGCGCTCGCGCAGCTCGTCGGGCGTGCCCTGGGCCACCACCCGGCCCTGGGCGATGACCACGATGCGGTCACACAGGGCGGCCACCTCCTGCATGATGTGGCTGGAAAAGATCACGCAGCGGCCCTCGCCGCGCAGCCGCAGCAGGAATTCGCGCAGCCCGCGCGTGGTCATCACGTCCAGTCCGTTGGTCGGCTCGTCGAGGATGACGTTGCGCGGGTCGTGGATCAGCGCCCGCGCGATCGCGGTCTTGGTGCGCTGCCCCTGCGAGAAGCCCTCGGTCTGGCGGTCCATGAAGTCCTGCATGCCCAGCGCTTCGGACAAGGCGTCCAGGCGCTGGCGCATCGTCGCGTCGTCGAGGCCATGCAGTCGGCCGAAGTACTCGATGTTCTCGCGTGCGCTGAGCCGCTTGTACACGCCGCGCGCGTCCGGCAGCACGCCCAGGCGTCGGCGCACCTGCTCGGCCTCGGCGAACGCATCCATGCCGTCCACGCGCACGTGGCCCTGGTCGGGCCGCATCAGCGTGTAGAGCATGCGCAGCGTGGTCGTCTTGCCGGCGCCGTTGGGCCCCAGCAGGCCGGTGATCTCGCCGTCGTGCGCGGTGAAGCTCACCCCGTCGACGGCCTTCACCGTCCCGGTCTTGGCCTTGAAGGCCTTGTGCAGGTCATGGACCTCGATCATGTCAGGGCTCCCATCCGTAGAAGCCGGAGAACGGTGGCATCGCGCGCAGGCCCTCCAGGCAGGTCGCGTCGAGTTCGGCCGCGTCGAGCGTGTCGATGAAGCGGGCGGTCAGCTTCGGCATGCAGCCGATGCCGATGGTCGTGTGGCCCTGTCCGGGCAGCACCAGGTGCCGGCCGCGCGGCAGGTGCGCGACGATCTCGTCGCCATAGCGCGGCGGCGTCACCGGATCGAGTTCCCCGGACAGCACCAGCACCGGAAGGTCACCGCGCAAGGGCTCACGGAAATCCGCGGGTCGTTCGCCACGCGGCCATACCGCGCACTGGGCGAGGCTCATCGAGATCAACTCGTTGCCCAGCACCGTGTCGGCATCCTCCTCGCGCGCCTGCATCTCGTCGGCGTCCTCGGTGCACATCACCGACAATTGCATCCCGTGGTGGATCTGCTGGTCGAGCGAGGACACCAGCATGCGTGCCTGGGCCAGCAGCGGTTCGGGCCGACCCGCGGCCGCCTCGGCCAGGGTCAGCGGCAGCAGCGCGGCGGTCATCGGCGAATAGGCGTACATGCGCACCACGGCGGCCACGTGGCCGCGGCTCAGCCGCTCCTCGTGCACCTCCCCGGTGCTGGCGTCGCGGTAGGCCGTGACGGGGGCGTCCCCGGCGTCGGCCAGCGCCAGTACCCGGTCGAGCACCGCGCGCGGGTCGCCCAACGCGTCATGGCAGGCCGGCTGCCGCGGCAGGCCTGGAAGTGGGCATCCAGCGTGGATTCCAGGTTGCGCGCATGCTCGGCCCCCAGCACCAGCGCGTTCGGCACGATGCCGTCGATGACCAGACTGCGGGTGTGCCGCGGATAGCGCTTGGCGTACTGTTGCGCGACCCGTGTGCCGTAGGAGATGCCGACCAGGTTGATCGATTCGGCACCGATGCGCTGGCGCACCAGGTCGAGATCCTGGATCGCATCGGTGGTGGTGAAGTAGCGCGGATCGACGTCGTCGCCGAGGTCGTCCAGGCACTCCTGCGCAGCGTCGCGCATCGCCGCCTCGCTGGCATCGGCTTCGGCCTCGAACAGGTCCTGCAGGCTGCACACCAGCGGCGTGGAGGCACCGGTGCCGCGCTGGTCGAGCAGCAGCACGTCGCGCTGGCGGCGAATGTCGGCGAACGCGGCCGCCACCCCGGGGTAGCTGTCGCGGGCCGATTGCCCGGGGCCACCGGCGATCATGAAGACCGGATCCGGCGTCGCACTGTCGCGCGCCGGCACCCAGGCCAGCGCGAGTTCGATCTGCCGTCCGCCGGGCTCGGCGTGGTTCTCCGGCACCTGCAACGTGGTGCAGTACGCCTCCACCGAGGCGCTCGACCCCAGCGTGGCAAGCGTGCAGGCTTGGAAATCCAGCCCGCCCAGCGAACGGGCCTGGGCGTGAAGGGGCAGCAGGGCCAGCAGGGCCAGGCCGGTGATCAGCATGCGCATCGGGTTCTCCTTGGCGAATCGCCTGTGTCTACCCTGCCAGACGCACGCTGCGCCCGCGCGTGACGAAAGTGGGTCCACTGCACCCTCGGCGGCCCCGTCCTCACCGGCTGCTGACGTACTTCTCGCGACGGATGTGCGGCACCGGGTAGCCGTGCTCCTTGAGCGCCTCGAAGCACGCGTCGACCATGTTCGGGTTGCCGCACAGGTAGGCGATGTCGCCCTCGGCGTCCGGGCGCAGCAGTGGCAGGGCCTCCTGCACGTAACCCTTGAAGTCGTCCGGCCCGGGCTCGGCGGGGAGTTCGCGGCTGAAACAGGGGATGAAACGGAAGCCCGGGTTGGCCGCCGCGAACGCGCGGAACTCATCGCCATACAGCAGTTCGGCGGGCGTGCGTGCGCCGAAAAGCAGCACCACATCGACGCCGCGGCTGTCCATGAGTCGCTTTAGCTCCGGCAGCATCGAGCGGTAGGGCGTCACGCCGGTGCCGGTGGCGATGAGCACGTAACGGCGATTGGCATCCTTGGGCATCAGGCAGAAACGCCCGAACGGCCCGCTGGCCTCGATCGTGTCGCCCTCGGCCAGGTGCTCGAAGATGTTGGTCGCCGCGCCACCGGGCACGTAGCTCACCGCCATCTCGACCAGGTCGCCGGCGTGCGGCTCGCCTTCGCGCACGCTGGCGATCGAATAGCTTCGCTTGGTCGCCGTGCCGTCCTCGTAGGTGAAGTGCACCTGGACGAACTGGCCGGGGATGAAGGCCAGCGCCTCGCCATCGTCGCGGGTGAAGGCGAAGTGGCGGATGGTCGGGGCCAGCATGCGGCTGGAGACCAGCTTGAGGGGGAAATGGACGGGCACGGGGACTCCTGGGGCGACGGTGGCCGGGCGTCCTGGCGCGGTGCCGCGGGCGGCATGCAACGCACTGTCCCGCGGACGAACGGGGCGAGGCCCGGCGGCCCGATATACTACCGGGCTTGCGCCGCCCCCGCTCGGCGGCCCCTCCCCGCGAACCGGAACGACCGTGACCCAGACCCCCGCGCTGGAGGTCCGAGACCTCCGCAAGATCTATGACAACGGCACCGAGGCGCTCAAGGGCGTCTCGCTGTCGGTGGCCCCCGGCGACTTCTTCGCGCTGCTGGGGCCCAACGGTGCCGGCAAGTCGACCCTGATCGGCATCGTCAGCTCGCTGGTCAACGCCAGCAGCGGCGAGGTGCGCATCTTCGGCGTCGACCGGCTGGCGCAGCGCGAGGACGCGATGCGCCTGATCGGCCTGGTGCCGCAGGAGCTCAACTTCAACATGTTCGAGAAGCCCTTCGACGTGCTGGTGAACTACGCCGGCTTCTACGGCATCCCGCGCGCCCAGGCCCTGGTGCGCGCCGAGGAGGAGCTCAAGCGCGCCCAGCTGTGGCCGAAGGCGTTCACGATGGGCCGCACGCTGTCGGGCGGCATGAAGCGGCGACTGATGATCGCGCGCGCGTTGATGACCCGGCCCCGTCTGCTGATCCTCGACGAGCCGACCGCCGGCGTGGACATCGAGATCCGCCGGGGCATGTGGGACCTGCTCTCCGACATCAACGCCGCCGGCACCACGGTGATCCTTACCACGCACTACCTCGAGGAAGCCGAGAGCCTGTGCCGCAACCTGGCGATCATCGACCATGGCCGCATCGTCGAGCACGGACCGATGAAGCAGGTGCTGGCCAAGCTCGACGTCGAGGCCTTCGTGCTCGACCTCGAGACGCCGCTCGCGCATGGCCTGCCGCAGGTCGAAGGCGCGGTGTTCTCGACCCGCGACGACCATACGCTGGAAGTGGAGATGCCGCGCTCGATGGACCTCAACCGCATCTTCGCCGCACTCAGCGAGGCCGGCATCCGCGTGCGCTCGATGCGCACCAAGTCCAACCGGCTCGAGGAACTGTTCATGCGCATGACCCAGGCCGGACGCGACGCGGTGGCCAAGGAGGCGGAAGCATGAGCGGCCACGCCCGCGAGAACCTGACCGCGCTGTACACGATCGTGCGCCGGGAAGTCACGCGCATCCTGCGCATCTGGGGCCAGACCCTGGTGCCGCCGGTCATCACGATGTCGCTGTACTTCCTGATCTTCGGCACGCTGATCGGCCGCCGCATCGGCGACATGGGCGGCTTCGACTACATGGACTTCATCGTGCCCGGCCTGGTCATGATGAGCGTGATCCAGAACAGCTACGGCAACATCAGCTCCAGCTTCTTCGGCGCCAAGTTCGGTCGGCACATCGAAGAACTGCTGGTAGCCCCGGTGCCCTCCTGGGTCATCCTCACCGGCTATGTGCTTGGCGCGGTGATGCGCGGCCTGCTGGTGGGCGCGGTGGTCCTGCTGGTGGCGATGTTCTTCACCACCGTGCGCGTGCCCCATCCGCTCATCGCGGTATCCACCGTCGTGCTGGGAGCGGTGATCTTCTCGCTGGCCGGCTTCGTCAACGCGGTGTACGCGAAGAAGTTCGACGACATCGCGATCGTCCCGACCTTCATCCTGACGCCGCTGACCTACCTGGGCGGCGTGTTCTATTCGGTCACGCTGCTGCCGGGCTGGGCGCAGACGGCCAGCCACTTCAACCCGGTCCTGCACATGGTCAACGCGTTCCGCTACGGGCTGCTGGGCGTGAGCGACGTGCCCCTGTGGACGGCCTACGCGGTCATGGTCAGCTTCGTCGTGGGACTGGGCTGGCTCGGATTGTTCCTGTTGCACCGCGGCGTGGGCATGCGCGGCTGACGTCGGGTGGCGCGCCGTGGCGCAACCGAGTGCGCCACGGTGTCCCTGCACACGCGCTTGCTGCGTATTACCCTTTCCGACGGCGCTGCCATGACCACGGGGGTCGCTGCAGCACGGACACAAGGGAGTGGGTCGACATGCGCACGGGTGAGAAGTCCATCACGTGGGGGATTTGCGGTGTATTGATGTTGGCGTTCGCGTTTCCCGCGTACGCACAGAATTTCGGTGACCGGCTGCGGCGGACGGTCGAGCGGGCCGCCGAGAGCGAAGTCCAGCGACGGGCCGACCAGGAAACGCGGCGGGTCACGCGCTGCGCGCTGGGCGACCAGCGCTGCATCGACCAGGCGCGCCGCGACGGCAACGAGGTCGAGATCGTCGACAGCCGTGGCAGTCCGGTCCAGGGCAACGGCGATACCGAGCGCGACCATCCGCTGATCACCCCCTACGCCGGCTCGGTGCTGCGCCAACGCCAGGCCGAGGCGTTCAACGAATACGCCCGCATCATCGGGCACGACGTCCCCGGCCGCAGCGTGGTGACCGAACGCCTGGAGGGCAGGCTCACGCGCCTGCGCTACGACAACCCCGAGGGCCGTTCCACGCTCGAGATATCGCGCAATTATCGCGGTGCGCTGGAGGCGCAGGGATTCCGCGTCGACTACGAGTGCAGTGGTCGCGATGAATGCGGGTCGATCCGCAATCCCGGTTTCAACCGCATCAACGGAATGAACCTCGGCGTTGCCCGCGATGTCCGCTACTTCACCGGGAAGCTGCGCTGGAACGACGTCGACGCCTATGTGTCGATCGCCATCAATCCCGACGTGACCTTCGTCCACGTGCTCGAGGCCACGCCGATGGAGACCGGCATGGTGGGCGTCGACGCCGCCGCAATGGCGGCCGGGCTGGAGCGCGACGGCCGGATCGAACTGCAGGGCATCTACTTCGACACCGGGCGTGCGACGCTGACCGCCGAGTCGACGCCGGCGCTGGAGCAGGTGGCCGCGCTTCTGCGCAACCAGCCCGGGCTGCAGCTGCGCGTGGTCGGACACACCGACAGCCAGGGCGACTTCCAGGACAACGTGAAGCTGTCGCAGGACCGGGCCGAGGCGGTGCGCCTGGCCTTGATGGGCCGCTACGGCATCGACGCCGAGCGGCTCACGGCCCAGGGCGTCGGGCCCTCGGTGCCCGTGGCCAGCAACGACACCGAGGAGGGTCGCGCGCGCAACCGGCGGGTGGAGCTGGTCAAGCCCTGATCGGCGCCGCGCCTTCGGGCAGGCCGAAGAACCGGCAGGCGTTGGCGGTGGTGGTCGCGGCGGTGTCCGCGACCGCCTCGCCGCGATCGCGCGCCAATTCCTCGACGATGTGCGCCAGGTACATCGGCTCGTTGCGCCGGTGCGTGGGCCTGGGCCGGATCGTGCGCGGCATCAGGTAGGGGCTGTCGGTCTCGACCAGCAGGCGCTGCGCGGGGATGTGGCGCACCAGCTCGCGCAGGTGTTCGCCACGGCGCTCGTCGCACAGCCAGCCGGTGATGCCGATGTGCCAGTCCTGGTCGAGGTAGTCGAACAGCGCCTCGCGGGTGTCGGTGAAGCAGTGCACCACCACCGGGCCCAGCCGGTCGCGGAAGCCGCGCATGACCGCCATGAAGTCCGCATGCGCATCGCGCTGGTGCAGGAACAGCGGCTTGCCGGTGTCCACGCCGATCTGCAGCTGGCGCTCGAACGCGCGCTGCTGGGCGTGCCGCGGCGAGAAGTCGCGGAAGTAGTCCAGTCCGCATTCGCCTACCGCGACCATCTCGGGGTGCGAGTGCAGCGCACGCAGTTCCGCGTCGGCCTCCTCCGTGTACTCGACCGCGTGGTGCGGGTGGACGCCGGCGGTGGCGAACAGGCGGCCCGGGTGCGCCCGGGCCAGTGCCAGCGCCTTGTGCGAGCCCTCGCGGCTGGCCCCGGTCACGACCATTCGGCCCACGCCGTGTTCCGCCGCGCGCGCCAGCACCGCATCGAGGTCGTGGTCGAAGCTTTCGTGGCCCAGGTTGGCGCCGATGTCGATGAGTTCCATCGTGGGGGTCTGCTGCGCAATCACGGCGGCGGAGTGTATCAACCCGCCGGCGGGGCCGCAGTCGCGGCCCACGCGCGATTACACTGGCCGGCGTGAACTCCCCCGGTTTCCCGATCACCGCCCTGCTGCCCGACATCCTGGCATCGCTGCAGGGGCATCCGCGCCTGGTGCTGGAAGCGCCGCCCGGTGCCGGCAAGACCACGCAGGTGCCGCTGGCCCTGCTGGGCGCCGACTGGCTGCAGGGCCGCCGCATCCTGATGCTCGAGCCGCGCCGGGTCGCCGCACGCGCCGCAGCCGGCTTCATGGCGGCGCAGTGCGGCGACGCGGTCGGCGACACGGTGGGCTACCGGATCCGCTTCGAGAACCGTATCGGGCCGGGCACCCGTGTCGAGGTGGTCACCGAGGGCATCCTGGCGCGCATGGTGCAGGACGACCCGACCCTGGAGGGCATCGGGGCGGTCGTCTTCGACGAGTTCCACGAACGCCACCTCGCCGCCGACCTCGGCCTGGCGCTGGTGCTCGACGTGCAGGGACAGCTGCGCGAGGACCTGCGCGTGGTGGTCATGTCGGCGACGCTGGATGGCGAGAAGCTGGCCAGCTTCCTCGACGCGCCGCGGCTGGTGTCGCGCGGGCGCAGCCATCCGGTCGACGTCACCCACTTCGCCGCGCGCCGGGACGAGGCCTCGGGCGCCCAGCTGCGTCGCTGCGTCGAACACGCCCTGGCCAGCCATCCCGGCGACATCCTGGTGTTCCTGCCGGGCCAACGCGAGATCGGCCAGGCCCAGCGCGTGCTGGAAGCGGCCCTGCCCGCGGCTGGTGCGCCCGGGGAGGCCGCGGTGCTGGCCCTGCACGGTGAACTGCCGGTGCAGCAGCAGTCCGAGGCGCTGGCGCCCGACCCGCAAGGGCGCCGCCGGATCGTGCTGGCCACCAATGTCGCCGAATCCTCCGTGACCCTGCCCGGCGTGCGCGTGGTCATCGACAGTGGCCTGGCGCGCGAGCCCCGCTACGACCCCAACTCGGGCTTCTCGCGCCTGCAGCCGGTGGCGATCTCGCAGGCGTCCGCCGACCAGCGTGCCGGTCGTGCCGGGCGCGTGGCCCCGGGCTGGTGCTATCGCCTGTGGCCGCAGTCGCAGCGGCTGGAGCCGATGCGCCGCGCCGAGATCCACCAGGTGGAACTGGCCGGGCTGTGCCTGGAGCTGGCCACCTGGGGACAGGCCGAGCTTCGCTTCGTCGACCCGCCTCCCGCCGGGCCGATGGCCGCCGCCAACGACCTGCTGCTTGGCCTCGGCGCGATCCACGACGGCCGGCCCACGGCGAAGGGTCGGCGCATGCTGTCGCTGGGTACGCATCCGCGCCTGGCGGCCATGCTGCTTGCGGCGACGGACCCGCTGGAGCAAGCGATAGCCTGCGACCTCGCTGCGCTGGTGGAGGCACGCGACCCGCTACGCAGCGGGCGGCGCGATGACTGGGCCAGCCGCTGGCAGGCACTGGCGGCGTTCCGCCAGCGGCGCGTGCCTGCCGATGCCCATCGCGGTGCCCTGGCGGCGATCGACCAGGCCGCAGCCGCCTGGCGCCGGCGGCTGCGGATCACCGTGCAACCGCCGCACACCCTGCCCGCCCACGGGCTGGGCGACCTGCTGGCCCACGCCTTTCCGGACCGGATCGCGCGGCAGCATCCCGACGACCCGCGCCGCTACCAGATGGCCAACGGCCGCAGCCTGCGCGTGTTCGACGACTCCGCCCTGTTCGGCGAACCCTGGCTGGTGGCCAGCGAGCTTCGCTTCGAGGAGCGCGACAGCCTGTTGCTTCGGGGTGCGCCGGTGGACGAGGCGCACCTGCGTCGGGTGTTCAGGGAACGCTTCCGCGAAGAGGAGCGGGTGGTGTGGGACAACCCGCGTCGGCGCATTGCCGCGGTGCGCGAGCGGCGCTTCGACCGCATCATCCTGGAATCCAGGCCGCTGGCCACGCCGGACCGGTCGCGCTTCGCCGAAGCGCTGGTGGACGCAGTGCGCCAGCTCGGACTCGACGTGCTGCCGTGGACCGATGCGCTGCGGCAGTGGCGCGAGCGCGTTCGTTGCCTGCACGACTGGCAGCCCGGGGCCGGCTGGCCCGACCTGTCCGACGAGGCGCTGCTCGCCGGACTCCACGACTGGCTCGAGCCGGCCCTGGCCGGCTTGACCCGGCTCGACGGCCTGTCCGAGGGCGACTTCGCCCATGCGCTCAAGTCGCTGCTGCCCTGGGACCGCCAGCGCCAGGTCGACGTGCTGGCACCGGTGCGCATGGCCGTGCCCTCCGGCCAGCAACGCCCCATCCAATACCAGCACGGCACCGAGCCGGTGCTGGCGGTCAAGCTGCAGGAACTCTTCGGCCTGGCCCGGACTCCGGCCATCGTCGAGGGCGCGGTGCCGCTCACCTTGCACCTGCTCTCACCGGCCGGTCGGCCACTGCAGGTCACGCGTGACCTGGAGGGCTTCTGGGCGCGCACCTATCCCGAGGTGCGCAAGGAGATGAAGGGCCGCTACCCGCGCCACCCGTGGCCCGAGGATCCCTGGAGCGCGACAGCGACCCATCGCGCGAAACCACGCGGCACCTGAGGCCGGGCTCGTCCGCCCCGCGAGCGGACCCGCGTTGTACTTGGGGCGAAGCCCTGAGAGTGGACGTTGTGTTCAGTTAACCGGTGCTAGCGTCGGTGAAACGCTAACCAGCCCTTGGAGACGTCATGGACAAGACAATTTTGAACAGCGCCGTGGGAACGGCCCTGGTTCGCGCGGGCGAAACCGGCACCGCGCTGGGCCGCCGTGTTGCGGACGGCGTGGGTTCGGTCAACTGGAGCCAGCTGGTTCCCGAGGCGCGCAACTTCCTCAGCGTCGGCGCGAAGCTCGCGCTGGCCCGCCAGGGCGTGCGCGCGGTGACGCAGACCACGCGGCGCCATCCGGTGGCTGCCGCGGCGACGGCCGCCGCCATCGCCGGCCTCGGTGTGGCGATCTGGCTGACCCGCCGCCGCCGCGAGGCCGTCATCGAGGCCGAGGCGGTGAGGAAGCCGGCGCGCAAGCGCAGCAGCGCGAAGAAGTCGCCGGCGAGCAAGTCCAGCGCCAAATCCACGGCGAAGAAGTCGACCGCGAAGAAGTCCAGCACGCGCAAGTCGCCCGCCCGGAAGTCCGCGTCGAAGACGACCAACAGTTCCGCCCAGCCGAGCGCCAGCGCCTGACCCGACCGGTCGGCTCGGGCCGAGTGATTGCCGGCCCGGCCGCCGGCGCCTGACCGTGTGCCGCACTAAGCCGTGCGACGGCCCGCGCGCACGGCCAGCGGCCATGCGACGCAGCGCCTGGTTTCCGGTGGACCCCATGCCGCCGCCAGGGCCGGCGCGAATTCGGCGACGGCATCGCGGCCGGTCTCGCGCAGGCAGCGCGCACTGGCCGACCAGCTGCGCAGGTACTCCAGGAACTGCGTGAGCGTCCAGTCCAGTTCGATCGACAGCTCCGGCAGCGGCTCCAGGGGCTGCAGCGGCAGGTCGATATCCCTGTATCCGCTCTCCACCAGCTGTCGCTCCGGTGGCCACCAGGGTCCCAGCCGATCGCGATAGAGCCGGTCGAACACGGCATCGACCGCCGGGTCCACGCGACAGGTCTCATAGGTCCAGGCGACCAGCACGCCGCCAGGCTTGAGCACCCGCAGCAGCGTGGTGAAGAAGCGCGGCAGGTCGAACCAGTGCAGGGCCTGGGCGACGCAGGCCACGTCGACACTGGATGCCGGCAGGCTGCAGTCCTCGGCAGCCTCCACGCGGTAGTCGACGCGCGGGTGGGCGGGCGCCTGCGCGATCTGTTCGGCGCTCGGGTCGCTGGCCACCACCGCCTCGAAGCGCTCCGCCAGCGCCAGTGCGGCCTGGCCGTTGCCGCAACCTGCGTCCCAGGCCAAAGCATGCTGCCCGACCAGGCCCGCGATCCAGTCGAACAAGGCCGGCGGGTAGCCGGGCCGGGCCGTCGCGTAGTTCCGCGCATGGCCGGAGAAGTGGTCCTTGAACGTGCTCACCGGGCCGCTGCCGACGCGTCGAGTTCGCACCACTGGCCCGGGGACAGCGTGCCCAGGGTCCACGGGCCGATGGCGACGCGCACCAGGCGCAGCGTCGGCAGGCCGACCGCCGCGGTCATCCGGCGAACCTGCCGGTTGCGCCCTTCGCGCAGCACCAGCTCGAGCCATGCATCCGGAACGCTCTTTCGAAACCGCACCGGTGGGTCGCGCGGCCACAGGTCCACCGGCTCGCCGGGAAGCTGCCGGGCTCCGGCGGCCCGCGTGGGCCCGTCCTTCAACACCACGCCGTCGCGGAGCGCCTGCAACTGGCCTGCCGCGGGCTCGCCCTCGACCTGCACCCAGTAGGTCTTGGGCAGCTTGTGGCGCGGGTCGGTGATGCGATGGGCCAGGCCGCCATCGTCACTGAGCAGCAGCAGTCCCTCGGAATCATGGTCGAGCCGCCGGCCGGATACACGCCGCCGGGCAGGCCGAACCCGGCCAGGGTCGGCCGCGGCGGCACCTCGCGACAGGTGAACTGGCACAGCACGCCGAACGGCTTGTTCAGGGCAATCAGCATCCGGGGCGGGTCCGCTCGCGAAAAGGCCCCCGCCTTGGCGGGGGCCTTGCAAGGATCGCATGCACGCGCGTGGCGTGCGACGGCTTACTGGTGCGGCTTGCGGAATCGCAGCGTCATCCGGTCGGACTCTCCGATCTCCGCATAACGCTCGGCATCGGCCTCGTCGTGGCGGTTGGAGGGCGGCAGCGTCCACACGCCATTGGGATGGTCGCGCGTGTCGGCCGGGTTGGCGTTGATCTCGCTGGCCTCCTCAAGCACGAAGCCCGCGGCAGCGGCCAGCGCCACCACCTGCTCCTGACCGACGTAGCCGCTGCGGTCGTCATCGGGCACGGCGCCCTCGGCCCGGTGTTCGACCACGCCCAGCACGCCGCCGGGGGCCAGGACATCGTAGAAGCCACGGAACATGGCCTCGGCGTTGCCGCCCATGCGCCAGTTGTGGACGTTGCGGAAGGTCACGACGGCATCGGCCGAGCCCGGCTCGCCGAAGACAGGGTCTGCCGGGTCGTAGGGATGCACGGTGGCCGGACCATAGACCTCGGGATGCGCCGCCAGCTTCTCGCGCAGCTGGGCGTTCTGGCGCGTGGCGTAATCGCGTGCCGAATCGCTGGTCGCGCGTTCGGGGTCGACCACGGCGGCGACATAGCTTCCGTCCTCGCGCACCAGCGGGGCCAGGATCTCGGTGTACCAGCCACCCCCCGGGGTGATCTCCACAAGCGTGTGCGATGGCTGGATGCCGAAGAAGGCCAACGTCTGCGCCGGGCGACGGTACTGGTCGCGCTCGCGGAAGTCGGCATTGCGCCACTCGCCAGCCACGGCCGCGTCGATGGCGCCGCTGTCGGCGCGCTCGGCACGCTCGGCGGGGGCGGG
>NZ_VRTS01000007.1 GCF_008017755.1 Alkalisalibacterium limincola | reverse complement strand
CCACCACCCCCGCGGGTTGCAAAGCCCATGACCGGACACCCCTGCCCCCACCGAGCCGCGGCGTGCCGGGTACTCCTCCCAAGAATCTTTAAAGAGAAACCACGCAGTGGTTTTTCGATTCGGGGAGGAGTACCCGGCGCGCCGCGGCCCCCCATCGGAGCCACCCAAGTCAGGCAGAACCCGGCGCCCGCACCCGGAACCACGCCGAATACAACGCCGGCAGGAAAAGCAGAGTCAGAGCAGTAGCGACCAGCAACCCGCCCATGATCGAAATCGCCATCGGCCCGAAGAACACACTGCGCGAGAGCGGAATCATCGCCAGCACCGCCGCCAGCGCCGTCAGCACGATCGGCCGGAAGCGCCGCACCGTCGCATCGATGACCGCCTGCCACTGCGTGGAACCCGCCGCGATGTCCTGCTCTATCTGATCGATCAGGATCAGCGAATTGCGCATGATCATCCCGCTCAGCGCGATCGTGCCCAGCATCGCCACGAAACCGAACGGCACCCGAAGCATCAACAGGAACCACACCACCCCGATCAACCCCAGCGGCGCGGTCAACAGCACCATCAGCGAACGCGAGAAGCTGCGCAACTGCACCATCAACAGGCTCAGCACCACGATCAGCAGCAGAGGCACGCCAGCAGCCACCGAAGCCGAGCCACGCCCGGCGTCCTCGACCGTGCCCCCGGTCTCCAACAGGTAGCCCGGTGGCAGCTGCGCCCGGATCGCGTCCATCTCGCCACGCAGCTGCGAAACGACGGTCGCCGGCTGCTCGCGGCCGTAGATGTCCGCGCGCACGGTCACAGTCGGTAGCCGGTTGCGATGCCAGATGATGCCGTCCTCGAAGCCGTACTCCAGCGTCGCCACCTGCTCCACCGGCACCGTGTCGCCGCGCTCGGTCGGCACCGCCAGGCTGCCCAGCAGCGACAGCCGCTCGCGCTCGTCCTCCGGGCCGCGCAGCAGGATCTCGATCAGCTCGCGCCCCTCCCGGTACACGCTGACCGGCGTGCCCGACAGCGAACCCTGCAGGAACGTCGCCAGGCCCGAGGAGCTGACCCCCAGCACGCGCGCGCGGTCCTGGTCGATCTGCAGGCGCACCACCTTGCTGGGTTCGCCCCAGTCGAGGTTGACGTTGGACAGGTGCGGGTTGGCCCGCACCGCGTCGGCCACCTGCAGGGCCAGGCGTCGTACCGCGTCGGGATGCTCGCCCGAGACCCGGTACTGGATCGGGTAGCCCACCGGCGGCCCGTTCTCCAGCCGTGTCACGCGCGCCTGCACGTCGGTGAACTCGGTTTCCAGCGTCTGGATCAGCCAGCGCCTCAGGTCCTCGCGTGCCTCGATGTCGGTGGCGCGCAGCACGAACTGGGCGAAGCTGGCCTGTGGCAGCTGCTGGTCCAGCGGGAGGTAGAAACGCGGCGAGCCGGTGCCGACGTAGGCCACGTAGTTGTCCACGCCCTCGCGCCCGTCCAGGCGCTGCTCCAGGCGGGCGGCCACCGCCTCGGTCGCACGAAGCGAACTGCCCTCGGCCAGCTTCAGGTCGACCAGCAGCTCCAGCCGGGTCGAGGCGGGGAAGAACTGCTGCGGCACGAACCGGAACAGGCCCAGCGCCAGCACGAACGCCAGGACGGTCAGGCCGATCACCAGCCGGTTGTGCCTCACGCACCACTCCACCAGTGCGCGGAAGCGCCGGTAGAAGCGCGTCTGGTAGGGGTCGTGCGGCGCCGTCTCGCTGGCGCCGTGCTTGCGGGCCAGGTCGGGCAGCAGCTTGTCGCCCAGGTAGGGCACGAACACCACGGCGACCACCCAGCTCACCAGCAGCGCGATCGTCACCACCTGGAAGATAGAGCGGGTGTACTCGCCGGTGCTCGACGCCGCCGTGGCGATCGGAAGGAAGCCCGCGGCGGTGATCAGCGTGCCGGTCAGCATCGGGAATGCGGTGGCCTTCCACATGAACGCGGCGGCCTTGAGGCGGTTCCAGCCCTGTTCCATCTTCACCGCCATCATCTCCACGGCGATGATCGCGTCGTCCACCAGCAGGCCCAGCGCCACCACCAGCGCGCCCAGCGAGATCTTGTGCAGGCCGATGCCGAAGTAGTGCATCAGCGCGAAGGTCATCGCCAGCACCAGCGGGATCGCCAGCGCGACCACCAGCCCGGTGCGGAAGCCCAGCGAGAAGAAGCTCACCAGCAGCACGACGATGACCGCTTCGGCCAGCACCTTGACGAACTCGCCCACCGAAGCGCGCACCGCGGCGGGCTGGTCGGCCACCTTCTGCAGCTCCATGCCCACCGGCAGCTGGTCCTGCAGGCGCCCGAACTCCTGCTCCAGCCGACGTCCCAGGTCGATGATGTTGCCGCCCTCGCGCATCGCCACGGCGATGCCTATGCCCTCCTCGCCCTGGTAGCGCATCTTCGGCGCCGGCGGATCGGAGAAGCCGCGGCTGACCTCGGCGATGTCGCCGATCCGGAAGGTGCGGTCCCCGGCCTGGATCGGGAAATCACGGATCTGCCCGACGGCGGTGAACTCGCCGCTCACCCGCAGCTGGATCCGGTCGCTGCCGGTCTCGAAGAAGCCCGACGGCACCATCGCGTTCTGTTCGTCGAGCGCCTGCTGCACGGCGGTCAGCGGGATGCCCAGCGTGGCCAGCCGGGTATTCGACAGCTCGATCCAGATCTTTTCCTCCTGCAGTCCGATCAGCTCGACCTTGCCGACGTCGCGCACGCGTTGCAGCTGCAGCTGCAGGCGTTCGGCGTAGTCCTTGAGCACCGCATAATCGAAATCGCCGGTCAGCACGTAGATGTTGCCGAAGGTGTCGCCGAACTCGTCGTTGAAGAACGGGCCCTGCACGCCCTGTGGCAGCGTGTGGGCGATGTCGCCGACCTTCTTGCGGATCTGGTACCAGACATCGGGGATGTCGCGCGAGGCCATCGCATCCTTGGTCATGAAGATGACCTGCGATTCCCCCGGGCGCGAATAGGCACGCACGAACTCGTACTGCCCGGTCTCCATGACCGCCTTCTCGAGGCGCTCGGTCACCTGGCGCGAGACCTCCTCGGCGGTCGCGCCGGGCCAGTAGGCGCGGATCACCATCGCCTTGAAGGTGAACGGCGGGTCCTCGGACTGCCCGAGCTGGAAGTACGACCAGGTGCCCAGCGCCGCCAGCAACAGCATCGCGTAAAGCACCAGCCCGCGGTTGTGCAGCGACCATTCCGACAGGTTGAAGCCCATCACGGTGCCTGCGCTGGGCTGGCCTGCACCGGTCGGTTCCCGCGATCCACCGCGCTCACGCGCTGGCCCTCGCGCAGCAGGTGGACGCCGGCCAGCACCACCCAGTCACCGGGTTCCAGCCCCGCGGCGAGACGCACCCGGGTGTCGCCGAACGCGGCCACCTCGACCGGCTGGCGCTGCACGGTGGAAGTCGCGGGATCGAGTCGCCAGACGAAGGCCTGGCCCTCCTCCGCACTGACCGCCGAGAGGGGCAGGGCCAGCTTGGCGCCGCCGTTCTCGCGGGCATGGACGCGCGCGCTCTGGCCCAGCTGTGCCCCCAGCACGTCGGCGTCGAACGCGACGCGCACCGCATAGGTGCGCGCACCGGGATCGGCCGAGGGGGCACGCTCGCGCACTTCGCCCGGCACCGGCTCGCCGGGCTGCGACCACAGCTCCACCATCACCGTCCGGCCTGGCTCGAAGGCCTCGCGCCGCTGTTCGGGCACCGCGATGACCACTTCGCGCTCTCCGTCCATCGCCAGCACGTATACAGGCTGTCCTGCCGCCACCACCTGGCCGGTCTCGACCTGCCGCTCGGCCACGACGCCGGCACCGGCGCCCGCAGCGTCGTGTAGCCGGACTGGTTCCGGCTCACCTCCAGGTCGGCACGCGCCTGGTCCAGCCTCGCCTGCGCACCGGCAAGCGCATTCTCGGCGTTGTCCAGGATCGACCGGCTCACCAGCTGCCGCTCCGCCAGCGACGCGAAGCGATCGCGCTCGGCGCGCGCCACGACCCGGTCGGCCTCGGCCGACGCCAGCCGGGCACGCGCCGCATCGACCTGCAACCCGGTGTCGCTGGGGTCGAGCTCGGCCAGCACCTGACCCTCCTCCACGGCGTCGCCGACCTCGGCCACCCGGCGCACCACCTCGCCCCCGACCCGGAACGCCAGGGCCACTTCATGGCGCGCACGGACCTCGCCGGGGAACACGCTGGCCCCGGCCTCGGCAAGCTCGGGCTGCACCACCATGACCGGACGGCCCTGGTCGTTGCCGGAGGGCTGCGCGCCACATGCCGACAGCACGAGGCTGCCCAGCAGCACCGCAAGCCCCACCTTGGAACGGATCGCTCGTCGCATCGTCAGCTTCCCCATCCTGGGCGCACAATGGCCCGTGCCAGCACGCGCGCGCCTTGCGGCGCCGTCGGCCAATATTTAAACTCACAAGTTCACTAAAAGGTAGTACCCCGATGACCGCCGTGCCACAGCCCAGTCCCGGCCCGGGGCGTCCGAAGGATCCCGGCAAGCGCCTGGCCATCCTGGAGGCGGCCAAGAAGCTGTTTCCCCGGCAGGGCTACGACGCCACCTCGATGGACGCGATCGCGGCCGAGGCCGGCGTGTCCAAACTCACCGTCTACAGTCATTTCAACGACAAGGAATCGCTGTTCTCGGCCGCCGTCACCGAGCGCTGCGAGGAGCAGCTGCCGCACGCGGCCTTCGAGCTCGGGCCCGACAGCGGCCCGATCGCGGAGCGCCTGCGCGAGATCGCGCTGCGCTGCCACGCGCTGGTGACCAGCGAGGAGGCGATCCAGCTGCACCGGATGATGGCAGCGCAGGCCCAGCACGACGCCCGCCTGGCCAAGCTGTTCTTCGAGGCCGGCCCACGCCGCCTGCTGGGCGAGTTCGAGGCGCTGCTGGCCCGCGCGGACGCGACCGGCCTGCTGCGGGTCGAGGACCCGGCCCAGGCCGCCGAGCACTTCTTCTGCCTGGTCAAGGGCCTGGCGCACATGCAGGTGCTCATCGGGGCGCGGCCCCCGCTGACGATGGAACAGGCCGTTCGCCACGTGGATTCGGTGGTGGCCCTGTTCCTGAGTGCCTATGGGCCGGAACCGGGAGCCCGCTGAGCCACCGTGCCGAAGGTCGCAGTGACCACCGGCACTGCTGCGCCGCCACCCGCATCGGCGACGCTTGCGCTTCCCCGGCAACGGCGCCGGCATTAAACTTCAAGCCCTTTTTGCTTCAAGGATTTGCGTCACATGCCCCCCATCGACTTCGAAGCCGCCCGCTTCCTGATGATCGAGCAGCAGGTCAGGCCCTGGGAGGTGCTGGACCCGGCCGTGCTCGACACGATCGGCCGGCTGCAGCGCGAGGACTTCGTGCCGCTCAAGCAGCGCAAGCTGGCCTATGTCGACGTCGCGCTGCCGCTGGACCATGGGCAGCAGATGATGAAGCCGGTGGTCGAGGGACGCATGCTGCAGTCGCTCGAGCTCGCCGACAGCGACGAGGTGCTGGAGATCGGCACCGGCAGCGGCTACATCACTGCCTGCCTGGCGGACCTTGCGCGCGCGGTGGTCAGCATCGACATCCAGGGCGAGTTCACCGAGCGGTGCCGGGCCCGCCTGGCCGAGCTGGGCATGAACAACGTCCGCCTGGAAACCGCGGACGCCTTCGCCTTCGAGCCCGGCAAGCAGTTCGACGCGGTGTGCGTGACCGGCGCCGTGGCGGACGTGCCCGAGCGCTTCCTGTCCTGGGTCAAGCCCGGCGGACGTCTGTTCATCATCCGCGGCCCGGCACCGGTGCAGGAAGCGGTGCGCCTGCTGCGCACCGACTCGGGCTGGGAGGAACAAAGCCTGTTCGAGACAGAATTGACCCATCTCGCCGGCGCCGAGCCGGTCCAGCGCTTCGCGCTGTAACCCACCCCACAGGATGTCCGCATGAGCCTTCGCCCCGTCACCCTCGCACTCGCCCTGGCCCTGGGCTTTTCCGCCAGCGCCAGCGCCGCCGACCTGATGGACGCCTACGAGCTGGCGCGCCTGAACGACCCCCAGGTGGCCGCGGCGCACAGCCAGCGCCTGGCCACCGGCGAAGGCGTGCCGCAAAGCCGCTCCGCGCTGCTGCCGCAGATTTCGGGCGAGGCCGCGATCTCGCGCAGCCGCACCGACAGCGACGGCGAGGAGATCTTCGGCGACCAGGTCTTCCCGGTCGACCGGCGCCAGGACGTCACCCAGCGCCGCTACGGCATCAATGTGCAGCAGTCGGTCTACGACCACGCCAACCACACCCAGCTGCGCGCCAGCCGCTCGCGGGCGGATGCCGCCGATGCCGAGTACGTCGCCGCCCAGCAGGCGCTCCTGGTCCGCGTGTCCGAGGCCTACTTCAACGTGCTGACCGCGATCCAGGCGGTGTCCTCCGCGCGCGCCCAGGAACGCGCGGTCAAGCGCCAGCTCGACCAGGCCGACGTGCGCCTGGAGGTGGGCCTGTCGCCGATCACCGACGTCTACGAGGCCCGCGCGCAGTACGACAGCTCGCGCGCCAACGCGATCGCGGCCGAGAACGCGCTCGACGACGCCCGCGAGGCGCTGGCCGAAATCACCGGCCGCCCGTTGCACGGCCTGCGCGGCCTGGGTGCCGACTTCCAGCCGACGCTGGACGAGGAGGGCCTGGAGCGCTGGGTCGAGACGGCCCTGTCGAACAACCCGACCCTGCGCGCCCGCACGCTGCAACTGCAGGCCGCCGAGCACGACGTCGCCACCACCCGCGCCGCGCACCTGCCGCGCCTGAGCGCCAGCGGCGGCTGGAACGACACCACGTCCTGGGGCGACGCCACGGTGCGTGGCGGCCTGCAGGACGTCACCCGCCCGATCGGCAGCGCCTCGGACGGCTACAACGTGGGCCTGACGCTGAGCGTTCCGATCTTCACCGGCGGCCTGACCCAGTCGCGGGTGCGCCAGCAGATCTACTCGCGCGATGCGCTGGCCGACCAGCTCGAGGCCGAGAACCGTGCGATCACCCGCCAGACCCGGGGTGCCTACCGCTCGCTGGCCGCTGGCGTCAGCGAGGTCGAGGCCCGCCGCCAGGCGGTGGTGTCGGCACAGAGCGCCCTGGAAGCGACCGAGGCCGGCTTCGAGGTCGGCACCCGCACGATCGTCGATACGCTGATCGCGCAGCAGCAACTGTTCGGCGCCGAGGTCGAGTACGCCCGCTCGCGCCACGATTTCCTGCTCAACCAGTTGCGGCTGCGCCAGGCCGCCGGCGTGGTCGAGGTCGGTGACCTGCAGGCGGTGAACCGCTTCCTCGTGGCCGATGCCGAAGCCGCGCTGGACGAGGAGCGCAGCACACCGTCGCCGACGCTGCGCTGAGACCGCGGCGAAACGCTTCGGAATGCGAACGGGGGTTCAGTGCCCCCGTTTCCTTTGCAGGATCGCGTCGGCGTCGTGGCGCCGGTCGGGTCGGTAGACCTGTTCAATCGCGGCCATCACGCGTTCGAGTGCGCCTCGCTGGCGCTCCACCAGTTCGCGACCGGCCTGCCCCATCGCATCGCGACGATCCGGGTCGGCCAGCAAGGACAGCAGTTCCCGGCCCAGCGCCTGGGCATCGCGCACGCGCACCAGCGCACCGGCCTCGTCCAGGATCCGCGTCGCCTCGACGAAGTTGAAGGTGTGTGGTCCCACCAGGACCGGCACGCCGAGCGCCGCGGGCTCGAGCACGTTGTGCCCGCCGATCGCCTGCAGGCTGCCGCCGACGAAGCAGGCGTCGACCGCCGGCAGGAACTGCAGCAGCTCGCCAAGCGTGTCGATGACGAAACATTGCGTTCCCGGCGAGGGCAGCGCCTCGACACGGCGGGTGGCGGTGCGCAGGCCGGCGTCGCGCGACGCGTCGATGACCGCCTCGAAGCGCTCGGGATGGCGCGGGGCCCACAGCAGGAGCGCGTCGGGGCGGTGGCGCAGCAGCGCCTGGTGCACCGACAGCACCTGCGGCTCCTCGTCGGGATGCGTGCTGGCGGCCAGCCAGACCGGACGCTGCGTGCCCCACGTGGCGCGCCAGGCGGCCGCCGCCTCGGGCAGGCCCTCGGCGATGCGCAGGTGGTACTTGAGGTTGCCCGCCACCTGCACGCGGGCCGGGTCGGCGCCCAGTTCGATCAGCCGGTCGGCGTCGAGTTTCGACTGCGCCGCCACGGACACGCCCGACACCGCCCGCGCGATCAGCGCGCGCAGCGGCGCGTAGCCACGCAGCGAACGCGCCGACAGCCGCGCGTTCGCGATCAGCATCGGAATGCCGCGCGCGCGCGCGCCGAAGTAGAGGTTCGGCCAGATCTCGGTTTCCATGATCAGGCCGACGTCCGGCCGCGAGGCGTCGAAGAAGCGGTCCACCGCGCCGGGCAGGTCCCAGGGCAGGTAGACGTGCTCGATGTCCCCACCCCACAGGGTCCGGGCGCGCTCCGAACCGGTCGGGGTGATCGTGGTGACCAGCAGTGCATGGTCGGGGTAGCGCCGCTGCAGGGCCTCGACCAGCGGCGCGGCCGCATTCACCTCGCCCACCGAGACCGCATGCAGCCAGATGCGCGGCTTGACCGGCAAGGGCGTGAACACGCCCAGTCGCTCGTCCCAGCGCCGGAAGTATTCCGGATAGCGCAGCCCGCGCCACACCATGTGGTAGAGCAGCAACGGCAATCCGAGGCGCATCGCGAGGGAATAGAGGCCACGCTGGACGCGCGCCGCGGAGAAGGCAGGCATGTCCAAAGCATAACCGCCCGCTAGAATCGTGGCGATGGCAGACACCTCGATACCCCAGGGCGCCCCGCTTCGCGCACCGACCCACCCCAGGACCTGGCCAGGCTGGCTCGGGGTCGGGCTGCTGTGGCTGCTGGCCCGCATTCCCTGGCCCCTGCAGCGCGCGATCGGCCGCGGCCTGGGGCACGTGCTCATCCGGGCCGCGCGGTCGCGCCGTCGGGCTGCGCGTCGCAACCTCGCCCTGTGCCTGCCGGAACTCGACGAGGCGGCCCGTGAATCGCTGTTGCTCGAGCACTTCCAGGCGCTTGGGATCGGCGCATTCGAATTCATGCGCGCCTGGTGGGGATCGATCGCCCCCGCTGGAGCGCGGGGTGCGCATCGAGGGCGTCGAGGCGATACGCGAACTGGTCGCCTCCGGCCGCGGCGTGCTGCTGGTCTCCGGCCACTTCACCACGCTCGAGGTCTGCGGCCGCATGCTGTGCCGCCATCTGCCCGTGGCCGGCCTGTACCGGCGCCACGACGGCGAGGTGATGGAATGGGCGGTGCGCGCCGGGCGCCTGCGCTACGCCCACGCGATGTTCCGTCAGGAGGAGGTGCGCGCCACGGTCAAGCACCTGCGCGCCGGCGGCGTGCTGTGGTACGCGCCCGACCAGGACATGCGCGGCAAGGACACGGTGTTCGCGCCGTTCTTCGGCATCCCCGCCTCGACCATCACCGCCACCCACCAGCTGGCCCGCATGACCGGCTGCGCGGTCGTGCCGTTCTTCCACCGCCGCGAGGGCGGCCGTTACGTGCTGCGGCTGGGTGCTCCGCTGGAGGATTTCCCCTCGGCCGACCCGGTCGAGGACAGCCGCCGGGTCAACGCGGCGATCGAGGCGATGGTGCGCGAGACCCCGTCGCAGTACCTGTGGATCCACCGACGCTTCAAGCGCCGCCCACCCGGCGAACCTCCGATCTACTGACGCGGCCCGACCTCGCCGGGCGCTTCGGCTTCCCCGGCCGGGTCCGCCAGCGTTTCCTCGTTGCGCTCGTGCTTGGCCGCCCCCAGGCTGCCCACGCACAGCGCGGCCAGCAACAGGGCCAGACCGCCCCAGAAGGTCGAATAGAAGGCCAGGTGGGTGTTGATCGGAAACAGCGTGATGGCCAGCGCCAGGGCCGGCACCGACTGGCCATGCGCGCCTCGGGCCCGGCCCAGCGCCAGGCACGCAGCACCATCGCCGCAGCGACCAGCCACAACAACAGTCCTATGACGCCGGTTTCACTGAGCAGTTCCAGCACCAGCTGGTGCGCATGGAAGGCCCCCTCCCACTCGCCCTGCATCCACGGGTCGTCGGCTTCGGCGTAGTCGCCATAGGCGTCGCGGAAGCCGCGCGAGCCGACCCCGGTCAACCAGTTGTCCTGCGCCATCGCCCAGGCCGTGCGCCAGATCGGCAGGCGCCCGGACAGGGCGAAATCCACGCCCTCGGCATCCCCCGACAAGGCCGCCTGGGTGCGCTCCACGCGCTGCCCCATCCGGTCCGAGAGCAGGGTCGCCGTACCCACCAGCACGACGCTGCCCAGGGCCACCACCAGCAGCGCCCGCTTCACCCCCATCACCCAGACCCCGGTGAACAGCAGCGACAGCGCCAGCGTCAGCCAGGACGCCCGCGCCCCGGCCAGCAGTACGACGATGACCAGCCCCGCGGCCACCATGGCCCAGCCGAGCACGCCGAAGCGGCGCGCGGCGAGCACCAGGGCGAACGGCGACAGGCTGGCCATGACCAGTCCGAGCTTGAGGTTGGAATCCCCGAAGATGCCCGACAGGCGATCGGCGTGGGAGGCCCCGCCGAGGCTCCAGCCGGTGGCCGCCTGCACCAGCCCGTCGGCCAGCCACAGCAGGATGATCACGCCGATGCCGCCGAAGGTCAGGCGGCGGCCGCGCGGGTCGGCCACCGCCATTGCCACCAGCCACAGGAACGGCAGGTATCGCAGGTCGACGACCACTTCGCGCATCGTGCGCGGCAGGTTCACCGCATCCCAGGTCGAGAACAGCTGCGGCAGCCAGTAGGCCAGGAACATCGCCGTGCTCAACGCCCAGGCCTCGGCGGTCAGCAGGCGGCCACCCCCGCGGAAGCGCTGCTTGAGCAGCATGAAGATCGCCACCAGCGCGCCCAGCGTGAGCACGCCTTCGGCGATGCCGGGCGCCGGCCACAAGGCCACCTGCAGCAACACCCACCACGGGGCCCAGCGGAATGTCGTGAGGGTCGGTGCCGCCACCGCGGCCTCAGGCGTGGATGAGCTGGTCATAAAGTGAAAGCGTCGCGTCCTGCATGGCCCTCAGGGTAAACGGAATTGCCGGAAGTGTCGGCGATGGCGCGTCGAGCAGGGCCCGGGCGGTTCCCGCCAGCGCAGCCATGTCACCCAGCGCGACCCGGCCGGCCGGGTACAGGCGGGCCAGGAGTTCACCGACCCCGCCGTGGTCCCAGCCCAGCACCGGACGCCCCATCGCCAGTGCCTCGAGCACCGTGCGACCGAAAGCCTCGGGCTTGCGCGAGAGCTGCAGCACCAGGTCGGCGGCGGCATAGGCGCTGCGGATGTCGTTGCGCGGTGGCGTGACCAGCAGGGCATCGGCCACTCCCGCGGCAGCGGCGCGCTGGCGCAGTTCGCCCAGGTAGGCCTCGCGCCCGGCAGCTTGTGCACCCAGCAGCCACAGGCGGGCGGGACAGCCCGCCGCGTGCAGGCTCGCCAACAGGTCGATGCCGTCGGCGTGCCCCTTGATGCGCGTGCCCCGGCCGGGCATCAGCAGCAGCGGCCCTGCCCCGGCCAGCCCGGGATACTCCGTGGCCAGGGCCTGTCGGACCTCGGTGGCAGGTCGCGGGTCGGGATGGAAAACGGCCGGATCGATGCCGCGGGGCACCACCACCAACCGCGCCGGATCCAGGTCGGGGTAGTGCGCGAGCAGATAGTCCCGCACCGTCCCGGAGACGCAGACCACGCGCTCTCCGCTGGCCATGATGCGGCTGTAGCGCCCGGGCGAGTTGAGGCCGTGCGCGGTGGTCACCCAGCGGGGACGCGGCGGTGGCATGCGCCGCAGGGCCCAGGCGCCCAGCCAGGCCGGCAGCCGGGAGCGGGCATGGACGATGTCGGGTCGCTCGCGTTCGAAAAGCCGCCGCAACGCAAGTGCATGGCGAAGGGTGAGCAGCGACTTGCGGCCGATGTCGAGCGCCACGTGCTCGGCCCCGGCCTCGCGCAACAGCGGCAGCAGCCGGCCACCCGCCGACACCACGATCGCCCGGTGGCCGGCCTGCACCAGCGCCTGCGCGATCTCGATCGTCGATCGCTCCACCCCGCCGGACTCCAGCGCGGGCAGGAGCTGGACCACGCACAGGCGGCGACCGGTCGACGCGGCGTCGGGCATGGCGTTGGCCGGACGGCTCACGTCGGGCCGCTGCGGTTCAATCGACCAGCACGTACTGGGCACCGCAGTAGGGGCAGTCGCTCTGGCCGCCCTCATCCACGATCGGCAGGTAGACACGCGGGTGCGAGTTCCACAGCGCCATCGAAGGCTGCGGACAACTCAGCGGCAGGTCGGCCCGTCGCACCTCGTGGCGACGCGCGGCGCTGGCCGGCGTGGCCGGGGGGGGTGGTCTGCGGCGTGGGCTCGGTCATGGCAGGCGCTGCGGTGTCGAGGGGGGTGGCTAGTGTATCCGGGCCGCAGTCCAGGCGCGATTCACGCGCTGCGGCCACCGGCACGATCAGGGCAGGTCGAACACCAGGACGTCGGCCTGGGCGTCGCCCCGTGCCAGCAGATCGAAGGATTCCACGCCACTGATGCCGGCCCCGTCGCCGGCCTCGAGCTGCTCGCCGGCCAGGTCCAGTTCGCCACCGATGAGCTGGATCCAGGCGCGCCGCCCGGCCGCCAGCGCGTGGGTGACCGGTTCGCCCGGGCGCAGGTGGCCACGCAACACCCGCGCCTGCTGCCGCAGCAGCAACGAACCCTCCGCGCCGTCGGGCGAAGCGATCAGGCACAGGCGTCCCTCGCGTTGCCCGGCACCGAAGGCGGCCTGGGCATAGCGCGGCGGCGCGTTCACCCGGTCGGGCTGGATCCACACCTGCAGGAACTCGACCGGCTCGTCCTTCGAGGCGTTGTACTCGCTGTGTTCGACACCATGGCCGGCCGACATCAGCTGCAGCTCGCCGGGCCGGATCACCCCACCACCGCCGGTGGAGTCGCGGTGCTCCAGCGCGCCGGACAGTACGATCGAGAGGATCTCCATGTTGGCGTGGCCGTGGGTCGGGAAGCCCGCGCCGGGGTCGACCCGGTCCTGGTTTATCACCCGCAGCGGCCCGAAGCCCATCCAGGCCGGGTCGTAGTAGTGGCCGAAGGAGAACGTGTGGCGCGAGTCGAGCCAGCCCAGGCGGACCCGGCCACGCTCGCTCGAGCGGCGAATCTGGATCATCGTTGCAGCTTCCGGTGCAGGCGCGGGCCGGGCACCGCCGGATCGGCGGCGGCGCTGGTCGCCATTTTAATCCGAGGCGGGCCGGGCCTCGAGGTTGATGCGGATCGACACCTCGTCGCCCACGGCCGGGGCGGCGTAGTCCATGCCCCAGTCGGTGCGCTTGAGCGAGCCGGTGGCGGTGAAGCCCGCATGCGGTTTGCCGCTCATCGGATGTGCGCCGATGTTGTTGATGGTCACGTCCAGCGACACCGGCAGGGTCTGGCCGATCATCTCCAGCTCGCCGTCCATCTTCAACGTGCCCTCGTCGACCACGGTCACCGAGGTGCTGCGGAAGGTCAGCTCCGGGTACTGCTCCACGTAGAAGAAATCCTCGTTCTTCAGGTGGCGGTCGATGCCGTCGTGGTTCATGTCGACGCTTTCGGCCTTCAACGTCGCGGTGACCGAGGAGTTCGCCAGGTTCTCGCGATCAAGCATCAGCTCGCCATCGACCACGCGGAACTGGCCGGTCAGGTCGGTGAAGCCGAGGTGGTTCACGACGAACAGCACCTGGGTGTGGGCCTTGTCGAACTCCCACTTCTCGGCCGCATGGGCCGGGGCGAGGGCGGAGGCGGCCAGGGCCAGTGCGCTGGCGAGGGCAACGTGCTTCATCGGGTGGCTCCTTGTGCGGGGGTGGGTCAGGCGATGCGGGCGGCTTCGTCGAAGGCCAGCCGCGGGCTGCGCGGGAACAGGTCCTCCTGGCCGTAGCCGAGGTTGATGATGAAGTTCGAACGCACGCGGGTGCCGGCGAAGAAGGCTTCGTCGAGCTTGGCGTTGTCGAAGCCCGACATCGGGCCGCAATCCAGGCCCAGCGCGCGCGCGGCGATGATCAGGTAGGCGCCCTGCAGCGAGCTGTTGCGCAGCGCCGCGGGCTCGAGCTGCTCGTCGGACTTGCCGGCGAACCAGCTGCGCGCGTCGGTGTGCGGGAACAGGAACGGCAGCTTCTCGTAGAACTCCATGTCGTAGCCGACGATCGCCGTCACCGGGGCCTTCATCGTCTTCTCGCGATTGCCCTCGTCCAGGACCGGCTCCAGCTTCTTCTTGGCCTCGGCCGACTTCACGAACACCAGCCGTGTCGGCGACATGTTGGCGCTGGTCGGACCCCACTTCATCAGGTCGTAGAGCTCGCGCAGCACGGAATCCTCGACCGGGCGGTCGGCGAACTGGTTGTACGTGCGCGCCTGGCGGAAGATCTGGTCGAACGCGGCGCCATCGAGCGGCTTGTCGAACTTGGACATCGTTGCAACTCCCTCGTGTGCATTGGGCGCCCGGACGGCGCATCGAGGCGGGCAGTCTACGTCGTTGCACCGCTCGATTCATCCGGGCCTACAACAACGGATCGTCCCATCTGCCGCAACAATGCGGCGTGAGGATCCGCCCCTCAGGACCCGCCGGGGCCGGAGCGCTCGCGCAGCCGCTTGGAGAACGCCTCCAGCGCCTCGTCGAGCTCGATTTCCCGCTGGCTCCGGCGGGCACCGCCGCGCGCAGGGGTTTCGCGCAGGTTGGCGACGACCTTCGTCATCAGCTCGTACACCTCCAGGCGGTCGTCGAGCGAGGTGGCCAGCGGCGAGAGCGCCTCACGGATCCCGGAGTGCACGCCGCGCGCGACGATCGAGGCCGCCTTCGCCGCCCCGCTCTCTTCCGCGGCCGGCTGCATGCGCTGGGCAATCGCCTCCAGGGCCGCCACCAGCGGCGCCACCGTCGCCCCGGGGTCGGCCGCCTCCGTGCCACCCCGCAACTCCTTGAGCGCGCGCACGCCTTCCACCAGATCGCTCAACTGGCCCACCACGCGCCCACCGACATCGCTGTCGGCGCCGCCCATGGCCCGGTTGCGCATGAAGTCGCGCTTGATCGAGTCCCATCGAGCCTGCTGCTCGGTCGTCATGACGCCGCGCAGCTCGGCCAGCTTCAACAGGTTCTCCTCGGCGCCGGCGGTCAGCATCTGCGCCTCGCCGATGTAGTGGTCGTGGAGGAGCTGCTGCATCTCCTGGTCGTTCATCACCGGCGAGGCCTTTTCGGCCAGGCGGTTCATGTTGCGGTAGCTGCCCTGCAGCCGGAACGGCGGCTCGGTGCGGTAGGCCTCGGCCTGGGCGGCGCTGGCGATGTACTGCTGGTTGACCCGGTAGACCACGTCGCGCAGCTGGATCACGCGCTTGAGCGTGCCGACGATCTCGGCGGTCTCCGCCGCGCTGTAGGCGTGGCTGAACGCATTGGCCGACACCTCGCGCCCGCGCGCCTTGTCGACGAAGCGATAGACGTCGCCCAGGTCGCGCGTGGCCAGCGGCGCCAGCACCGGGTTAGAGGTCAGGCTGTTCTCGATGTAGCTCAGCGTGAACGCCTCCTCCATGCCGCCGAGCACGTCGCCGAGGTTGTAGACATCGGCGCGGTTGGCCAGCATGTCGGGAATCTTGAACACCTCTCCGGACTCGGTGTACGGGTTGCCGGCCATGACCACGCAGAACTTCTTGCCGCGCATGTCGTAGGTGCGGGTGCGCCCGCGCCACACGCCCTCGATGCGGCGGGTGCCGTCGCACAGGGAAATGAACTTCTGCAGGAATTCCGGGTGCGTGTGCTGGATGTCATCCACGTACAGCATCACGTTGTTGCCCATCTCCAGGGCCAGGTTGAGCTTCTCCAGTTCCTGGCGCGAGGTCGCGTCCGGCGCCTGGGCCGGGTCGAGCGAACGCACCTCGTGGCCCAGCGAGGGGCCGTTGATCTTCATGAAGATCAGGCCGAGCCGGTGCGCCACGTACTCCATCAACGTGGTCTTTCCGTAGCCCGGCGGCGAGATCATCATCAGCAGGCCCGACAGGTCGCTGCGGCGGTCGTCGCCGGCGGCGCCCATCTGCTTGGCCAGGTTGTCGCCGATCACCGGCAGGTAGGCGTCGTTGATCAGCTTGTTGCGCACGAACGAGGTCAGCGGGCGCGGCTTGAACTCCTCCAGCCGCATCGCCTCGCGCTCGCGCGCCACCACCTGCTGGCGCAGCGCCTGGAACGCGCGCACGCCCTCGACGAAGACCTCGTGCGCGGCCATGCGCTCGGCGAACTCGTCCACGCCGATGACGAGGCCGCCCCCGGCGATGCGCGCGTGGTCGCCCAGCAATCCTTCGACCTGCACGCGCAGGTCGGCGGACTCGTCGCGCCAGGGGAAGTCGCCCCGGGCCACCAGCCGTGCCGCGGCTTCGGGCACGTAGTCGGCCAGCGCCTGGAAATCCGGCTCGGCCACCAGCGCGCCCAGCCAGTCGTGGGCGAGCTGCCAGCGCGCGGCCAGTCGGTCGCCAAGGGCATCGAGCGAGGCGATGAAGCCGTCCCAGGCATGTGCCGCCTCCAGCTTCCCGCGCAAGCCATCGAGCAGCCGTCGCGCGTACTGGCTCGATGCGAAGCGGGCGTGCTCGGCGGCCAGCTCGGCCACCAGGTAGGTCGCCGCCCGCGGCGCCAGCGTGGGCTCCAGCGGCAGCGCGTGCATCGCGATGAAGTCCTCGAGGGTCGCGGCCACCTCGATGCGCAGCGATTCCAGCCCCGCTCCGCTTCCCAACAGGCGCTGGATGTCGCTGGCGGTGCGCGCCCTCCCCGGCCAGCCCGCGGCCGGTGCCTGCTCGGCCCGCTCCGACCAGAACAGCACCGCCAGTGCGCGCACCTGTGGCGCATGCGCCAGGGTCCCCGCACTCTCGTGCATCGGCACCAGCGCCTGCAGGATGCGCGCGGCGTCGTGGTCGTGGATGCCGCGCTCGTAGCCTTCGCGGTAGCGCGGCGCGGCGAAGTCGCGGATCGCCCGGTCCAGTGCCTCGGGCTGCTTGACCAGTTCGCGCAGGCGATCCATGTCGAGCTCGTCGCGATTCGCGCGTGCCGCCTCCAGCATGCGCGCGGCCAGGTATTCGGCGCGATAGATCTGCGGTGATTCGGACTCCAGCGAAACCTGCCAATAGGGGCGAAGCGACTCCAGTGCCTCGTCGCGGATCGGTTCGAAGTAGTCGGTGCCGGTCAGGTGCACGCTCAGCCCGTCGCCACGCGGCAGGATGGTCAGGTCGAGTTCCTGGGTGTTGACCGTGAAGCGGTGGCGGGGACCCAGGCGGATGATGTTGCCACCGTCCTCGAACAGCTCGCTGCGGTCGCGCTGGCCGCGCACCGCGGAATCACGGGCCGCCTTGAGACGCGCCTCGACATCGTCGGCACGCACGTTGTCGTGCAGCTCGCGCAGCCGGCCGGCCAGCTCGCGCAGCTTGACGATCAGCGGGTCGCCGGCAAAGAACGCGTTGAGCGCGTCGGGATCCTGCAGCCGCGCGGTACGCCGGCCCAGGCCTTCCAGGATGCGCATCGCCGCGTCGCCCACGGCGTGGGCTCGGCGCTGGCGGTCGTCGACCAGCGCCTGGCGGTGCGCGTCGAAGGTCTCCAGCAGCTCCTCGCGCTTGGCCAGGATGTCGCCGAGGAACTGCTCGTATTCGCCGAACTGGCTTTCCAGCTCCTCGAGCTGCACCAGCAACCGCGAGAGCTGCTCGTCGCAGCGCTCCGGGTCGGTGGCCATCGCCAGCGCCCCGGTGATGCTTTGCCCGAACAGCGTGAACTGGGCACCGAACTGGGCCACGCGCTCGGCCGAGCCCATGCCGCGGCGACGCTGCTCCAGCCGCGCCTTGGCCTGGTTGAGCCGCGCGTAGATCGCCGAGATCGCCTCGACGATGGCGGTGCGCTGCGTCGCGTCCTCCACCCGCAGCGAGGCCATGAGTCCGACAGCGTGTCGAGCTCGCCCGACATCGCCTCCATGCCGGCCAGCGGCTCGCGCAGCTGTGCCGCGGTGTCGGCTTCGGAAGCGGCCTCGTCGAGTGCCTGCAGGCGCTCGCCGAACGGTGCCAGCGCGTCGGGCCCGGCGAGGAAGTCGCCGGTGGCCACGCCCACGCGCTCGTGCGCCTCGAGCAGCTCGGCCTCCATCGCGTCGATGCGCTCGACGTCGACATAGCGGTAGTCGCGGATCGTCAGCAGGTGGCCGCGCAGTGCGGCGAGCTCATCGAGCATCGCGACGAATTCGCCCACCGACTTCCAGTCGCGGGGCTGTGCACGCGCCATCAGGTCACGGTGCCGTTCCTCGGCCGACGCCATCGCCTGCGCCGACTCGGCGCGAATGCCCTCGACCTTCTCGAACTCGTCGAGCACCGACTCGCCGGTCGCGGCGATCTCGTGCAGCAGCTTGCCGACGTCGCTGCTCTCGCGGTCCTCGACCCAGTGGTGCAGGTCGAACAGCCGGCGCGTGTTCTGCACCAGCAGCTCGTAGCGCTGCACCGACACCGCCTCGGCGTCGATCTCGCGCGCCAGGCTGAGCAGGTCGGACACGCCACGCACCAGCTCGGCGTTGCCGATGCGCGCGATGAAGCCCTCGCCGGCCGGCTGCGCCGCCGCGTACTCCTCGCTGGTGAACGGCGTGATCCACACCTGCATCGGGTGGATGCGGGTCGGCTCGTCGGACGCATTGGAGAAGATCACCATGCGCCCGTCGTCCAGGCGCGCACAGCCGTGGCCGAAGATCGGCGTGGTCAGCCTGCGCTCGATCATGTTGTAGGTGAACAGCGCGGTGCGCCCGCCCTCGGGCTCGTAGAAGATGTAGAGCACGTCCTCGCCGTTGGGCGAGCGGATCATGCGCTTGAAGCGCATGCCTTCCATCGACTGCTCGAACGCGCGGGTGTCGCCGTTGGGCAGGTAGTAGCCGCCCGGGAAGATGATGCCGTGGTCCTCGGGCAGCTGGATGCAGGCCTGACCGATCGCGTCGATGCGCTGCACGCTGCGGGTGAGCGTGTTGTAGACCAGGTAGCGCCAGCGCTCCTCGCGGTAGGGGCGGATCTTCAGCAGCACCAGGTCGCCGATGCGGGCGAACTGGATCTGCGCGTCGTCGAGCGACTGGGTCTGGTCGTCGACGGGCTCGCTGAAGATGCCGCGGCCGTCGCGGGTGTTGTTCTCGATCTTGACCGTCAGCTGCCCGCCGATCGTCTCGACGAACACGGTGTCGAGGATGTTGACGTGCGGGTGCGGGCCGTTGACCACCATCTCGCGGGTGGTCGGCGTCCACTCGAAGTCGAACGCGGCCGGCAGTTCGACATCGCGCTCGCCGCGGTTGTCGACATAGCGCACCTGGCCACCCGTGGTGTTCCAGCGGAACACGCGCACGTCGCTGATGCGCTCGCCGATCTGGAACACCGCGAACACCCGGTCGTCGCGGCTGGAGAGCTGCAGCAGGCGGGCGCTCTTGTAGTAGGCGTAGAGCTCGTTGAAGTCGCGCACGAAGCCCGGATCGGCCAGGAAGCTGTCGGCCAGGTCGACCGGCACCACCTCGTAACCCTGCTCGCGCTCGTCGAGGCGGTACAGCGAGAAGACGTCCTCGACCCGGGTTTCCTTCTTCAAACCGATGAAGACGTTGTAGCCGAACAGCAGCATCGAGCCGACCTGGACGATGTCGCGGGCCACGCAGTTGTGCTCGGTGCGCACCCGAACCCGGCCGGCCACCTCCATGCGGCTGCTGCCGAACTGCTCCAGGCGCTTGGCATTGAGCGACTCGGCCAGCCCGCGCAGGCGCGCGCCCTGGTCCAGCAAGCGCCGCTGCAGCACCTCGTAGGCGCCGCCCTCGGCGACCGCGCGGTCGACCACGCCGGACTCGGCGGCGGTATCGGTGTCGGGGGTCTTCTCAGCCATGCCTCTCCGTCCTGCCCGGTGCCGGGCCGATCCGGCCACGGCGACGGAAGCTTCCGCCGCGCGACCTGCATCCATGGTGTGCCGGGCTCACCCGGCGTATCGTCCCACCCCCGGCCAGGCTCGGCCGGGGGGTGGCCGGGCTCAGGCGTCGGCCGGTGGCTTGGCCTCGCCCTCGGCGGAAGAACCCATCTGCGGCATCAGCCGCTTGAGCATGTCCTGCACGACCGGGCTCTTGCCGGCCACGCCTTCGATGGCCTTGCCGACCGACAGCGCCTTGGCGAAGGAATTGAAGAACTCGCCCTCGCCGCCGACGATGTCGATCTTGGCCTTCGACAGCGCCGCCGACAGCACCTCGGCCTGCTCGCGGGCGATGTCCTTGCCGGCCTCGATCGACGCCATGGCCTGCTCGAAGTTCTTCTCCAGCTGCATGCGGAACTCCTCGTGGCTGCGTGCGCTGTCGCCCAGCTGCTCGAGGGCGCCGAACTTCTCGGTGAGTCCCTCGGCCTCGGAGCGGAAGCGCTCGCGCAGCACCTCGGCCTCGGCCAGGCCGACGTCGCGCGTCGCCTTGGCACGGGCCTCGGCCAGCGAGGACTCGCCCTTGGCCTCGGCGCCCATCTTCTCGGCGATCACGCGCGCCTCGGCCAGGCCTTCCTTCTCCAGTGCCGCGGCGGTGATCTCGCGCACCCGTGCGTCGGCCAGGCCCGGCGCGGCGCGCTCGGCCTCGATGCCCTCGGCCAGCTTCTTCTGCGACTCGGCCTTCTTGCCGGCGGCCTCCAGCTCGGCCTGCGCGATCGTGGTGATCTCGACCGCCTTGTGCTTCGAGGCGGTCTCCTCGGCCTCGGCCTGCTTGACCTGGCGCACCAGTTCCTCCTCGGCCTGGGCCTCGGCATTGAGGATCGCCACCTGCTTGAGGCGGTCGGCCTCGGAGACCTCGCGCACCTCCTTGATGCGCTCCTCCTCCTGCGCCACCGACTTCTCGACCACGATGCGCTCGCGGATCACGTTGGCGATCTCCTTGCGCTGCTCCTCGATCGCCTTTTCCTTCTCGATGCGCTGCAGCTCGACCTCACGCTCGCGCGAGACGACTTCCAGGTCGCGGGCGCGGGTCACCTTCTCGACCTCGATGACCACCGCGCGCTGGCGGTTCTGCTGCGCCACCTCGACCTCGCGCTGGCGGTTCTCCTCGCGGATGTCGATCTGCTCCTGGGTCTGGATGCGCGCGTTCTCGGCCTTCAGGCGCTCCTCCTCGCGCACCTTCTCCGTCTCGGCCTCCTCGCGGGCCTTGATCGTCTGGATCTCGCGCTTCTGCCGCGCCTCGGCATCGGCCTGCTGCCGCTCCAGCGCCAGCATCGCCTCTCGCGTCTCGACGTTCTTCTTGGTGATCGCCAGCTCTTCGTTGCGCTCGAGCTCGTTGGTGATTACGTTCTGCGCCGCGGTGAGCTCGGTGATCTTGCGGATGCCCTCGGCGTCGAGGATGTTGGACGGATCCAGCGAGCTGCGCGGGGTCTGCTCGATGTAGTCGATCGCGACGTCCTCGAGCACGTAGCCGTTGAGGTCGTTGCCGATCACCTCGACGATCGAGTCGCGGAACTCCTGGCGGTTCTCGAACAGCTTCACGAAGTCGATCTGCTTGCCGACGGTCTTGAGCGCCTCGGAGAACTTGGCGTTGAACAGCTCGTTGACCGCGCCCTTCTCCGAGGCCCGGTCCACGCCGATGGCCTTGGCCACCTTCAGCACGTCCTGCGCGGTCTCATTGACGCGCAGGTAGAAGGCGACGGTGATGTCGGCGCGCATGTTGTCGCGGCAGATCAATCCGTCCTTGCCCCGCCGGTCCACCTCGAGGGTGATCAGCGAGATCTTCATGAACTCCTTCTTGTAGATCACCGGGTAGACCAGGGCACCGGTGAAGTGCACCTTGGGTTGCGGCGACAGGTCGTTCACGATCAGCGCGGTGCCCTGGGGCACCTTGATGTAGAAGGCCTTGAACAGGCCGAACAGGCCCATGACCAGGATGACCAGTACGACAAACCCGATCAGGAAGGGCAGCAGCAGCGCGAGGTCGAAATTCATCTTTCCATCTCCGTATGAAACACGTGTTCAGTCCGCGCGCGCTCAACGCCCGTGGAATTCGTCTTCAGCCATGACCCGGTAGGCGTTTTCCGCCTCCAGGTATTCGATCAACACGACCCGGTCGCCGCGCTGGAAGTCCCGGCCCTGGTCGCAACGCACATTCAGGATGAGACCGGCGCCGCCATCCTCGACGCTGACCTGGCCGTGTGTTGCGCTCACCGTGGGGGTGCGCACCACTGCCAGCTGGCCGATCACCGAACGCATCGCCGGTGGCGCCAGCCGTGCCATCAGCCCCCGCAAAGGCCGCAGCACCACGCTGGTCACCACGACGCCGGCGACCAGCGCGCCCAGCATGACCGCCAGGCCCAGCAGCCAGCTCAGCACCGGGATGTCCATGTGCCTGAGCAGCAGGTAGTCGGCGAAATAGGTCAGCAGCCACGCCACGAAGAACAGCACGGTCAGGATCAGCATCAGCGGCAGGCCGCCGAGCCCGAAACGCATCAGCAGGCCGGCCAGGCCGTCCACTTCGATGCCATCGATGTCCGGCGCCACCCACCCGTCCAGTGCATCGATGTGCAGCATTCCAGTGGCGGCAAGCGCCCAGTACGCCACCGACACCGCCAGCAGGATGCTGAACACCAGTGTCGGGAACGACAGCGCGATGCGCAGGAACTCTTCCATGGCGACCTCCCCTCAGCCGACGGGCTTGCGCCCGTTCCTCCCCGGCGGCCCGGCACCCCTGCCGGACCACCCCCCTCGCGACAGGCTCAGCCCGTCGCGCGCTTGCTCTTGAGGCGGTCCAGGACCGACTCGGTGCTGGCCGCGTCGGCCAGGATGCCGGCATCGCGCAGCTTGGTGTCGACCGCGTCGGTGCCCTCGTCACGCGCCAGCTCGGCCGCCGCCTCCATGCGCGCGCCGCGCTCGGCCTGCTTCTTCTTCACCCGCTCCAGCGAGTCCAGCGCCGTGGTCAGCTTCGACTGCGAACCGCTGTAGCGGTGCGCCACCGTCGCCTGCGCGCGCTGCACGCTCTCGGTCGCCTTGACCGTGTCCACCTGCTGCTTGAGCCGGCGGATGTTGCCCTCGGCCTGGCTGACCGCGCGGCGCAGGTCGGCCACGCTGGCGGTAAACGCCTCGACCTGCTGGCGTTCGCCGTCGCGCGACTGCTCCATCGTGGCGATCTTGCCCGCCACTTCGCGGGCCAGGTTCTCGTCACCGGAGTCCAGCGCCTTCATCGCGTAGGCCTCGTACTCGCCGACCTTCTTCTCGGATTCGGCCAGGCGCACCTCGGCCAGCTTCAGCTTGGCCATGATCTCGGCCAGCGCCTCCTTGGACCGGCGCAGCTCGGCGTCGGCGTCGCGGATCTCCTGGTCGAGGATGCGCAGCGCCTGGCCATCGACCACCGCCTCGCCCACCTCGTTGGCCCCGCCGCGCAGCGCCGTGATCAACTTGCTCCAGATGTTCATGCTCTGTCTCCTCGTGGCTGCCTCAGGCAGCGCCTTCAGGTGGGCTTCGTAGGCTTCGGTGGCCTTGATGACGTTGTCGGCCAGCGTGTCGATCTCGAACACGACGTTGGACAGCGACGAGCGCGCATCGAGCGCACCGAACATGATGTAGACCGCATCGCCATCGAGGTCCTCGATGCCGACCGTCGACAGCGGGAACATCTTGTGGGTGCGCAGCAGCTCGTCGTTGAACGCGGCGATGTCGTGCACCTGAGACTGTGGCCACAGCAGCGACTCGACCACGATCTGCTCACCGACCACCGCCAGGAACAGCGGCAGGTCGCCGTACTCGTGCATCACCAGGTGCAGGCTGGGCTCGGCGCCCTCCAGCAGCTCGGCCGTGGCCGTGCCCCCCTGGAACTGTTCGGTCGCCTTCAACGCTTCGTAAAGCGCCTTGGCGGTCCAGACCTTCGGCTCGCTCATCTCACTCTCCTGTTGAATGGGCACCGTGCCTCGCGGCTGGCGCATCCGTCGCTCCACAGCCGCGAGTTCATCCCCGAACTCCGGCAGGATCCACAACTCCTTCTTCACCAGCCCCTGCTCGCGAAGGCGCTCGCGATGCCGGCGCTGGTAATAGGCGGAGGTCTTTCGTTCCATGGAACACAAGATACACATCACATGTGACAGCGTCAATACATCACATGTGACTTCTTGGACTAATTACATGTGATGCATGACGAGTGGTCGCAGAGGGCTCGAAGCCTATACTCGCGCGATGAGCGCCACCCAGGACAACTGCTGGATCCTCACCGACGGTCGCGCCGGCAACCTGCGCCAGGCGCGGGCGCTGGCCGGTGCCCTGGTCGACGCCCCGGCGCGCGAGTTCACGCTGGCCACGCGGGCCCCGTGGCGCTGGCTGGCGCCGCACCACCTGCCCGGGAGCGATGGTGCCTGGGGCACGGAGTTCACCCAGGCGCTGCGCAGCCCACCGCGACTGGTCATCGGTTGCGGCCGCCAGGCCGCGCTGGCCACTCGACTGCTGCGCGAGCGCGGCAGTCGCGCCGTGCAGATCCTCGACCCGCGCATCGACAGCCGCCACTGGGACGCGGTGGTGGTGCCGGCGCACGACCGTCTGCGCGGGGCCAATGTGTACACCTTGTCGGGCAGCCTGAACCCGGTCGACGACGCCTGGCTGGCCGATGCACGCATGCAATGGCCCGAACTCGGCCGGCTGCCGGGTCCGAGGGTGCTGGTGTTGCTGGGTGGCCCGGTGCGCGCGGCACCGATCGACGCGGCCTGGTGGCAGATCGTCCGCGACAATCTGCAGTCCTGGCGGGCACAGGCTGGCGGCAGCCTGATGCTGGCCTGCTCGCCACGCACCCCGCAATGGCTGGTCGAGTCGGCGCGTGCCGCCTGGCCCGATTGGCAGGGCGCACGGTGGTGCGGACCGGCCGACGGCGACAACCCCTTCCCCGGCATGCTGGCCTGGGCCGACGTCATCGTCGCCTCGCCGGACTCCGTGAACATGATCTCCGAGGCTTGCGCCACCCCGGCACCGGTCTGCGTGCCCGGTATCGACCGCTGCACCGGCCGCCAGCGGGTCTTCCTCGACAACTTGCTGGAGCTGGGGCGCGTCCGACCCTTGTCGGACCAGGCGCCCTCCGGCCAGACCAAGCCGCTGCGCGAGCTTGAACGCGTCTCCACCCGCCTGCGGCTAGACCTGCAACTGGGTCCCCTTGGGGACTGAAAGGAAAGCAGGGCCCGGTGCGTCGCACCGGACCCTGCCGTCGCGCACCGACCGGCAATCAGCGCGCGATCGTCACCACCGGCGATGTCCAGGTTTCCCAATGGTCGGGGTTGGACTCATCACCCAGTGCCTTGAGCAGCTTGAGCTCCAGCACGTAGTCACCGTTGGGCACCTGCACCACGTTGCGACTGTTGCCACGGGTCGTGGTGCCGTCCCACCCGTAGGCGGAGAAGCCGCCCGATTCCGCGTTGCGCCCCAGGTACTCCAGGTTGAGCACCCGACCCCAATTGCGGCCGCCCGATGCGCTGCGCGCTTCCACCCGCATCAAGCGCGACTGGTGCGAGAGGTGCAGCACGATCCAAGCCACCTCGCCGTTGTCGGGATTGATCGTGATCGGTGCATCGGGACCCAGCGTCAAGCTCGGACGCAGCATCGGGTTGGCGAGACCCTGGACGACAGGCGGCATCGCCACGATCGCCTGGTAATCACCCTTGAAGCCGGCGTAGGGCACGCGGACCTGCCCGGTGTCGCTGCTCACCACCAGGTAGCCGCCGTACTGGCTGCCGTCGGCCAGAGCGGGATTGGCGGTGATCGTCACATCGACCTGGGACGTGCCACCGGCGGGCACCTCGACGCTGGAAGCGCTGAAAGACACCGTCGCTGTGCCGAGGAAGAAGCTCGGCGAGAAAGTCCCGGGTCCAGTGGCCAAGGCTCCCACATGGCTCAGGGTGTAGGTGACCGGCGCAGTGCCCAGGTTGCGGATCGACAGCGTACGCACCGCAGGCCCAGCCTGGCTCTCGCCCAGCGACAGCTTCGAGGGTTCGACCCGCGTCGTCGCCAGCACCGCGTCGTCGATGCGAAGCATGCCAGCGCCCTGACGATGGACGTTGTCCAGGAAGCCCAGCCCGGGGTTGCCCCACCAGTTCCTCGGCGACGCGCTGTTCTGCAGAATGGAACGCATGTGCCTGGGATTGGCTTGCGGAGCTGCCTGCAGGTACAGCGCCGCCGCACCGGCCACGTGTGGCGCCGACATCGAGGTACCGCTGATCGTGGCGTAACCACCGTCCTCGAGCGGGTAGGTCGAATGGATCAGCCCACCGGGGGCTCCGATGTCGGGCTTGAGCGACAGGTCCGGGGCCAGACCATAGGAACTGAAGCTTGAGATCAAACCACCGGTGGGATTGATGAAGGCGGCGGATTCCTCGGTCCAGGTCAGCTCTACGGGACCGCCAGCCAGACGCGAGTTGATCATCAATCCCTCGGCGTCGGAGATCGCGACGACGGGAACGACGATCGGGTTGGCTCCGGCCACCGTCGCGGAGAAACGGCCAGACGTGTTGTTGTACAGCACGACCGCAGCGGCACCGGCACTCTGTGCGTTGAACGCCTTCTCATGGAACGTACAGCCGCCGCGACGCACCAACGCCGCCTGGCCGGCGAGGCTGCCGGCCGCCAGCGGCGCACAGGCGTCCGCGGTGCTTGAGGCCGTCCCGGTACGGGTCATCGGCAACGTGCCCGACGTGGGCGCCGCCGGCGACGCCGCGGCGGGGGCATGGCCCACGGCCGCATCGTCGGGCGACACGGTGAACACATTGAGCTGGACATGGGTGTTGTCGAAGGACGCGACGCCGATGACCTTGTCGCCGACACCCGGCGCACCGGCCGAGTACAGGCCCGTGGCCCCGGAGTTGCCGATCGAGGCGACCACTACCATGCCACGGTTCACCAGCCGCGATGCCGCCCGCGCGGTCGGATACTCGGGCCACTGGAAGGCCGCTCCGATGCTCATGTTGAGCACGTCCATGTCATCGGCCAGCGCGCGCTCCATCGCCAGCAGCATGATGTCCGCCGTGGTGGAACCTTCGCAGCCGAAAACCCTGTACGCGCCCAGGCTGACCTTGGGCGCCACGCCGGTCAACTCGCCGTCGGCACCCACGATGCCGGCCACGTGCGTACCGTGGCCATTGCAGTCGTCGGGAACGTCGTTGGGCTCAGGAATGGG
Organism: Alkalisalibacterium limincola; assembly: GCF_008017755.1. GTDB lineage: Bacteria > Pseudomonadota > Gammaproteobacteria > Xanthomonadales > Xanthomonadaceae > Alkalisalibacterium > Alkalisalibacterium limincola. The sequence continues at coordinate 177,376 of NZ_VRTS01000007.1, read as the reverse complement.
GTTGTATCCGGGATGGTTGGGATTGGCATTGAACGCGTCGCCGACGAAGTCGTATCCGGCAACGATGCGCGCCGTGGGGAATGGCGTCGTGCCAGGCACGCCGCTGCCGCCGAAGTCGGGATGGTCGATGTCGACGCCGGTGTCCATGACCGCCACGCGGATGCCGGCTCCATCCAGGCCCAGGACATTCTGTGCGATGTCCGCTCCGGTCATCGCCAGTGCCGTGGCCATGGCCGGGCTGGAGGCGGGCTGCACATCGGGAATCGCGATGGTCTCGACCGGGTAGATGGCGCGGACGCCCTCAATCAACGACAGCCGGGAAAGGTCCGCGGCCGACATCGAGATGGAGAAGCCGTTGAACAGCGTGTCGTAGGCGTAGCGCTCGGTGAAGCGCAGGCCGGCGTTGCGCGCCCGCGAGCGGAAGGCCTGCTGCTCGTTGCGGGCAGCAGCCTGAGAACGTCCTTCGGCGACCGGCTTGCCCGACAACTCGACGAACCACAACGACGGCGCCTCGATCACGAGGTCCATCGCGGTGTCCGTGCCGTGCGGCTCATGGAGCGCTTCGAGGTGGATGACGGAGTCCGAGGCCTGCGCTGCGCCGGACACGAAAACGGAGGTGGCTGTGAGGGCAGCCAATAGGAGTCTGTTCACGAAATTCCCCTTTCCAATTGAGTACGGGAATGCCGCGGGCCATGGCGTGCGCCACGGCCCGGGCCTCGGGCTTCACGACAGCGCCAGCAGGGACTCGATGTCTTGGAACAGGGCAGGGAGCACGGCTGGCTCCGGGTATGAACGCGGTCAGCGCGGCGACTCGGCCACCGCGTTGGATGCGTCGGCGGCCTCGAAATCCAGGCCATGGGCCCGGCAGACACCGGCGACCACGCCACAGGCGGATTCCATCTCCGGCTCGGCCGGCACCAGCCGTGGCCGGTGGTCCAGCGTGCACTCCAACCCTTTCGACAGCAGCAGCGAATGGGCTTCCACCAGCGCGTCGCCCTCCTTCTTCGACAACACGCCGGCCGACACCAGCGCCTCGACCAGGTCGTCGCTTCGCCGCGGGCCCGCCAGCTCGGGATGCGCATTGGCATGGGCCAGCACGAGGTACTGCAGCAGGAATTCCAGGTCGACCAGGCCGCCGGATCCCTGCTTGAGGTCGAAGCTGCCGGGTCGACTGCGGTCGAGCTCGCCGCGCATCCGCCGGCGCATGCGCACGACGTCCTCGCGCAGGCGTTCGCTCTCGCGCGGCATCTGCAGCGTCTCGGCGCGCACGGCTTCGAAGATCTCCTCCACCGGCCCCCGGCCGCCGATTGCCCGCGCCCGCACCAGGGCCTGCTGCTCCCAGGTCCAGGCGCGCTGGCGCTGGTAGCCCGCGAAGCTTTCCAGACTGGTCACCAGCAGCCCGCCGGCCCCATCGGGTCGAAGGCGCAGGTCCACCTCGTACAGCCGACCTGCCGGCGTGATCGTGTCGAGCAAACCCAGCAGCTTCTGCACGAGGCGGCCATACCAGCGCGCCGCCTCGATCGGCCGCTGCCCGTCGGAAAGCGCGTCGGGTGCACACGAGTAGAGGAAGACCAGGTCCAGGTCGGAGGAGAAGCCCAGCTCTTCGCCGCCGAAACTGCCATAGCCCACGATCGCGATACCCGCTGCCGGGATCCGCCCGTGCTGCTTGACCAGGGCCGCCTCGGCCAGCGGCAGCGCGGCCAGCACCACCACCTCGGCCAGCCAGGCCAGCTGACGGGCGGCCAGGCCGGCCGGCTGGCGACCCGCCAAAGTGGCGAACCCGATCCTGAATGCCACGCTCTGCCGGAACTCGTTGAGGATGCGCAGCGCCTCCTCGGTGTCGTCGACGTCCACCGGCACCAACAGCTGGCCGAGCTCCTCCTCCAGCCCCTCGCGCGTGGGCACCGCACCGGAAGCGCGGGTGTCGAGCAACTCGTCGAGCAACAGCGGGTGCTCGGCCAGGCGCTCGGCCAGCAATGCGCTTCGCGCGGTGACATCGACCAGCCGCTGGCGGGCACCCGGCTGTTCGTCGAGCAGGGCCAGGTAGCTGGTGCGGCGCACGATCGCCTGCAGCATCGCCAACAGCCGCGGCAGGGCCACGTCCGGCTGGCGGCTGCTGCCGGCGGCGTGCAGCAATGCCGGCAGCACGTTGTCCAGGCGCTGCCGGCCACGTGCCGACAGCGCACGCAGCGCCGGGCTGGCGGCGAACTCACGCAGCGCCTGGTCGGCCTCCTCGAACGCCTCGAAACCGGCGTCGGCCAGCGCCGAGGGGTCCGAGCGCGTGGCCGGATCGGCCTCGATCGTATGCCGCCAGTACAAGGCCAGGTCGGACACCTGCGCGCTGCGGCGACGCGGCGCCAGCAAACGCTCGAACTCGCCCGACACCGTTTCGCGGTGGCGCGCGAGCTCCCCATGCATCGCCGCGAAGTCCGCGAACCCCAGGCCGCGGGCGATGCGCGCACGCATCAGCGCGTCGTCCGGCAACGCATGCTCCTGGCGGTCGCCCATCATCTGCAGGCGGTTCTCGAGCCGCCGCAGGAAGCGGTAGGCCTGCGCCAGCGCTTCGGCGACATCGGCCTCCAGGTGGCCGGCGGCGGCCAGCGCCGCCAGGGCCGAGAGCAATCCGCGGGTCCGCAGCGGCGCTTCGCGACCGCCCCGGATCAGCTGCAGGGCCTGGGCCAGGAACTCGATCTCGCGGATGCCCCCGGGACCCAGCTTGATGTGCTCGGCCAGGTCACGGCGCGCGACCTCCGCGGCGATCATCGCCTTCATCTCGCGCAGGCTGTCGAGCGCGTTGTAGTCCAGGTAGCGGCGATAGATGAAGGGCCGCAAGGAGTCGAGGAATTCCTCGCCCGCTGCGATATCCCCGGCCACCGGCCGCGCCTTGATCCAGGCGTAGCGTTCCCAGTCGCGGCCCTCGCGCTGGAAGTACTGCTCCATCGCCGCGAACGGCAGTGCCAGGCGGCCGCTGGCGCCAAACGGTCGCAACCGCATGTCCACGCGGTGACAGAAACCGTCGGGTGTCACGTCATCGAGCAGCCGGATCAGGCGCTGTCCAAGCCGGGTGAACCAGCCGTCCGCATCCAGCGGGCGAGCCCCGTCACTGGTGCCGCGACGTGGATAGGCGAACACCAGGTCGACGTCGGAGGAGAAATTCAGCTCACCGCCGCCCAGCTTGCCCAGCGCGAAGACCACCATGCGCTGCGGCGTGCCGTCCTCGGCATGGATGCATCCGTGGCTCTCCGCCATCGCACCCTCGCAGGCGGCCAGGCCCGCCTGCAGGCACTGCTCGGCCAGCAGCGACGCGCCCGCCAGGGTCTGCTCGATCGTGTCCTCGCCGGACAGGTCGCGCCACAGCAGCCGCAACGACGTCAGGCGACGGAACCGTCGCAGTTGTCCCGGCCACCCCGCCTCGTCGCCAGGGGCCAACTCCGGCACGGAGATGGCTCCGCCCTGCATCGCATCCCAGGCCGCAGGGTCGGCGAGGAGGGCTTCGTAGGCGAAGTCGCTGGCCAGCACGAGGCGGTCCAGCGCGGGTGAGTCCACCGCGGAAGGCACTTCGCGCAGCAGGCGCTCCCGGCGCTCGGCCAGCAAACGGGTGAGGGCTGCGTCGGTGTCGGGCTCCATGCGCCGATTGTGTCACGACAAAAAAAAGACCCGCATCGGCTTTGCAGCGCGATGCGGGCCAGCTCCCTCCCCCCACGTCGGGAAGGGTCAGGTTAACGAAACCCTCACAAAGGTCACGCTGCACTGCAAAACAGTACCCGCCGGATCAGGAATTGCTCCGGCCGGCCACCGGGAGCGCAATGACCGTCTTGCCGGTGCAGGCCAGCAGGCGGTCGCCCGGCCGTGGTCGCACCTCGAAGCCGCCGGTGAACGCGGAGAAGGCCGGAAGCACGCTGCAGTCCGGTGACAGCCAGAACACGGGCAGCCGCGCGGAGAGTCCCACCGCGCGCACGCGGCGGACCGGATGGACGTGACCGGCCAGCACATGCCCCTCGGCGCTGGCCACGGGTTCGTGGCGAAACACCAGGTCGGCCTGGCGATGCTCCTCTCCATGCACGTGCAGTCCCAGGCGTTCCGCGTCGAGGGCACGATCGTGGTTGCCCAGGACCGCCTCCACCGAAAGCGTCGCATGCCGCGCCCGCCAGCTGTCCCACGTGGACAACCAGGGCGCCTCCCGGTTCAGGGCACCGTGCAGCACGTCACCCAGGATCATCAGCCGCCGGGCAGCGGTCGCCTCCACCAGCTGGCCGAGCCGCTGCAGGTCGCCGGCGGTGCCACCGCCGGGCAGCGGGATGCCGCCACGCCGGAACACGTCCCCCTTGCCCAGGTGAAGGTCGGCGATCACCAGCATCCCCACCTCGGGCCAGAACAGCGCCCGCTGTCCCCAGGCCTGCATCGGCCAGCCCGCCACGACAATGGACAGCGGCTGGCTCATTGGAAACGGCGCTCCAGCTGGGCCGCCGCGCGGGCCACGCGGGTGCTCCAGTCCTCGGTGCTGAGGCTGCGCGGAAGCTTTCCGCCCACAGCGGGAAGCCCAGCGGCGTGAGCGACTTCGGCCGCTGCAGACGCAGCCGCCAGCCAGCCATGCGCTCAAGGGTCGCGCGCAGCCGCGCCACCTCCAGGCTCGACTCCAGCACGTCGCGACGCGCCTGCTCCAGCATCACGTGGCCGGGGTCGTGCTGCTGCAGCACATCGAAGATCAGGCCGCTGGAGGCCTGCAACTGACGCAGCGTCTTCGCGGCGCGACCGGGCAGCGTCGGCCCCACCAGGCCGGAGATGCGGGCCACCTCGCGGAACTGGCGACGCGAGAGCTCGCCCAGGTTCATGCACGCCTGCAGTTCCTCCAGCAGGTCCGCGCCGCCAAGCAGCGCGGTGAGGAGGGCCTCGTCGACATCGACCTCGCGCGCGGTCACCAGCACCAGGCCGTAGTCGTTCACGGCGTAGCTGAAACTGTTCGCCTCGCGCCGCCCCCAGCGCAGGGCCAGCAGCGCCGCCAGGCCCTCGTGCACCTGGCGCCCGGCGAACGGATACAGCATCAGGTAGCGCTGCTGCCGCCGGACCAGGGTTTCGACCAGCAGCTCGTCCAGTGCCGGGCGCACGCTGAGCCGTGCCTGCAAGGCCAGGATGGGCGCAGCGGCGTGGATCTCGGGGGCGCGGATGCCGGGGTCGGCGACGATGCGCCGCACCTCCTCTCCCAGCTCACCCGACAGGGGCATGCGCGCGCCCATCCAGCGGGTGGGTCCGGCGCGACCTCCCGGTGCCAGGCGCACCCAGGCGGTCATGTCGCGAAACCGGACCAGCTCCAGCGTGCGCCCGGCGAACGCGAAGCGCGCACCCGGCGCCAGGCGGCTGATGAACCCCTCCTCCACCGTTCCCAGCCGGCCGCCCTTGAGGAAGCGCACCTGCACGCTGCCGTCGCTGAGGATCGTGCCGATCGACAGGCGGTGGCGCAGCGCCTGGCGGCGATCGCCCAGCACGTGCATGCCGCCCTCGTCGCGCTCGAGCCGCTGGAAGTCGGGATAGCTCGACAGCGCCGCGCCGCCCTGCACGGTGAACTCCAGCACCGTGGCGAACGTGTCGCCGTCCAGGTCGGCAAAGGCATGGGTCGCACGCGCTTCGGCCAGCATGTCCGCGGCGATGAATCCGCCGCCCAGCGCCCGGGTCACCAGGTGCTGGGCCAGCACGTCCAGCGCGTGGCGCAGCGGCAGTCGCGATTCGATGTCTCCACGCCGCAGCGCCTCGCGCGCGGCGGCGAACTCCAGCAGTTCCAGCGCATGGGTCGGCACGCACAGGATGCGGCTGCGCCCGTCGGGCTGGTGGCCGCTGCGCCCGGCGCGCTGCAGCAGGCGCGCGATGCCGCGCGGACTTCCGATCTGCAGCACCTGGTCCACGGCGGGAAAGTCCACGCCCAGGTCCAGGCTCGAGGTCGCCACGACGCAGCGCAGCGTGCCCGCGCCCAGCGCCTGCTCGACCTGTCGGCGCATCTTCGGATCCAGCGAGCCATGGTGGATCGCCAGCGTGGCCGGATCCTCCATCCACACCGAGGCCAGGGCCTGGTGCCACAGCTCCGCCTGCGAGCGCGTGTTGGTGAACAGCAGGCTGGTGCGCGCCTGGCCCAGCGCCTGCACCACCCGGCCCAGCTGCCCCAGCCCGAGGTGGCCGGCCCAGGCGAAGCGTTCGCCGCTGGCCGGCAGCAGCGTCTCGATGTCGGGTCGGCGGCGGCGCACGCCATGCACCAGTGGCGCTTCGGGCGCGTGCGGCAACAGCACGTCGCGCGCCTGCTCCAGGTTCCCCAGCGTCGCCGACAGGCCCCACACGCGCAGCGCCGGTTGCAGGCCGCGCAGCCGTGCCAGGCACAGCTCCAGCAGCACGCCGCGCTTGGTGCCGAGGAACTCGTGCCACTCGTCCACCACCACGCCCTCCAGCCCGGCCAGCACCGGGGCGGTGTCGTCGTGGCTGAGCAGCAGCGCCAGGCTTTCCGGCGTGGTCACCAGCACGTCGACCTCGCCGCGCCGGGCGATGCGCTTGTCGCGGGCGCTGGCATCGCCCGTGCGCAGGCCGACGCGCCAGTCCAGGCCCATCGCCGGCAGCGGCGCCTGCAGGGCCTGCACCGTATCGGCGGCGAGTGCGCGCAGGGGGGTGATCCACAGATGCCGCAGCCTCGGCGTGCTCCGCGGCCGCGGCGCGTGGCCGGCCGCAGCCAGCAGGGGCCCACCCCACACCGCCAGTGTCTTGCCGCTGCCGGTCGGCGCATGCAGCAGGCCGCTGCGACCGGCCAGGTAGTGTCGCCAGGTGCGGCGCTGGAACGCCAGCGGCGCCCAACCCTGCCCGGCAAACCAGGCCTCCAGCTGCGCCTTCACCGGGCCAGTTCCCGCAGCGTCTCGAGTTGGTCGGCCTCGGCGGCGGGCTTGTCGCTGCGCCAGCGCAGGATGCGCGGGAAGCGCACCGCGATGCCGGACTTGTGCCGCGTGGACCGGTTGACCGCCTCGAAGCCCAACTCGAACACGTGGTGGGCACGCACCGAACGCACCGGTCCGAAACGCTCGATCGTGTTGCCGCGGATCCAGCGGTCGAGCTTCGCGATCTCGGCATCGTCCAGGCCCGAGTAGGCCTTGGCCACCGGTACCAGCGTCTCGCCGTCCCACAGCCCGAACGTGTAATCGGTGAACAGCGTGCTGCGGCGACCGTGGCCGGCCTGGGCGTAGATCAGCACCGCATCGATCGTCAGCGGATCGACCTTCCACTTCCACCAGTCCCCGCGCGGACGCCCCTGCCGATAGGGGCCGCTGCGACGCTTGATCATCAAGCCCTCGACACCCCGTTCGCGGGCGTCCTCGCGCAGCGCGGCGGCCTCGACCCAGTCGCCGGGCGCCAGCAGCGGGGACAGCCGCAGTTCGGGCCCACCGTGGACATCTAGCAACGCCTCCAACGCGTCGCGTCGTTCGTGCAGGGGCTGCGCGCGCAGGTCCTGACCGTCGAGTTCCAGCAGGTCATACACCAGCACCGCCACCGGCACCTCGTCCATGAGCCGTGCGCTCGGCTTGAGCCGGTTGATGCGCCGCTGCAAGCGGGTGAACGGCGCCGGGGCGTCGTCATCCCAGGCCACCAGCTCGCCGTCGAGAACGCAGCCGTCGGGCAGCGCCATCGCCGCCCGCTCGATCTCCGGGAAACGGCCGTCCAGCCGTTCCTCGCCGCGCGACCACAGCGCCACGTCACCGGCGCGACGCAGCAACTGCAGGCGGATGCCGTCCCACTTCCACTCCAGCACCCAGTCGCCCGGCGGGCCCAGCCCGGAAGGTTCGTCCTGCAGGGGCGAGGCGAGGAAGAACGGGTAGGGCTGGCGCCGGTCTGCGTCGGAGAGCTGCCGCGACAGCAGCGACGCCAGGGTGTCCGGCGTCGGGGTCCACTCGCCCATCATGCGCTGCGCGATCAGCGCGATGTCCAGGCCGCCGAGCTCGGCCAGCGCCTGCTGCACGCTGCGCCGCGACACGCCCACGCGCAGTGCCCCGGTGATCAGCTTGTTGAACACCAGTCGTTCGCCCTCGGGCAGCCCACGCCAACCCTCGACCACCGCGGCCCGACGGGTTTCCTCCGCCCCCCCGGCGACGGGCTGGAGGTGCTGCTCGACCCAGTCGTGCAGGGCCCGTTCCACGAGCGCATCCGGCGTCGGTTCGTGGACCAGCAGCGTCAGCGTCTCGGCGAGGTCGCCGACGTGCTGGTAGCTGTCCTCGACCAGCCAGTCCGGGTGCCCGGTGACCTCGCCCAGCCACGCACGCAGCTCCGGCCCGGACGCAATGCGGCGCAGCTTGCCGCCGGACAGGAACCAAAGCGCCCAGGCGGCATCGTGGGCCGGTGCTTCACGGAAGTAGGCGACCAGTGCGGCTCGCTTGTCGAGGCTGCCGGTGCTCCGATCGAGCGCCTGGTAGAGCCCCGCGAAGCGCTTCACGACTCGTCTCCGTAGGGGGTCTTGAGTGGCGCCGCGTCGACCCCGCGCTCGCGCAGGAGCGCGACCAGCGCGTCGGTGTTGCCGTGCGTGGCCAGCACGCGCGAGGCCCCGGTCTCCCGGATCGTGCGCAACAGCGAGGGCCAGTCGGCATGGTCGGAGACGACGAAGCCACGGTCGTGCCCACGCCGACGGCGGTTGCCGCGCAGGCGCATCCAGCCCGAAGCGAAGCCCGTGGACGCGTTGCGGAAGCGCTTTGCCCACGGACTACCGACCGCCGAGGGTGGCGCCAGCACCAGCTCGCCGGCGAACCGCTCGCCGCGCTGGCGCTCCGCCACCGCCTGCGTCGGCAACATCGCCACGCCGGCCTGCCGGTAGATCTCCACGCCCTGCAGCATCGCGCCGTGCAACAGCGCGCGGCGCGACGGGTCGTGACCGACCAGCGCGTGCAACTCCGCCAGCAGGCGCTGCGCCTTGCCCAGCGCGTAGCACAGCAGCAAGGCGGTGCGCTCCAGCTCGCGGCACTCGTCCCACCACGCCACGATCTCGGCGGCCACCTGCGCGGCCGGCTGCCAGCGGTACACCGGCAGCCCGAACGTCGCCTCGGTGATGAAGGTGTCGCAGCGCACCACCTCGAACGGCTCGCAGCTCGGGTCGGCGTCGCGCTTGTAATCGCCCGACGCGACCCAGACTTCGCCACCCACCTCCACGCGCACCTGCGCCGAGCCCAGCACGTGGCCGGCCGGGTGCAGCGACACGGTCGCCCCGCCCAGCTCGAAGCGCTCGCCATACCCGTGGGCGTGGAAGTCGCTCTCGCCCAGCCGCCACTGCAGGATCGGCAGGCCACTGCGGGTGACGTGGTAGCGGCCGCTGCCCGCGCGTGCATGGTCGGCATGGCCGTGGGTGATCACCGCACGGGCCACCGGCTTCCACGGATCGATGTGGAAATCGCCTGCCGGGCAGTACATGCCTTCCGGGCGCAGCTCGATGAGGTTCCTTCCCATGGCGACAGCGTGCGCAGGCGGCAGTCAAGACACTGACAAGGCCATCGGGTGCCCGCTGCACGGACGCCAACCCCGGACGCGGGCGGGACCTAGGCCGTCGGCGTGTTGACCGGGCCGTCGTCGGGCGCGGCGCGGGCGCGCATGCGGTCGCCGATCCAGCGCGTCAGCAAGGGCCCCGCCGAACAGGTGAGCAGGATGACGATGATCACCGCGTCGACCACCTCGGCCTCCAGCAGGCCCACCTGCTGCCCCGCGACCGTGATCGCCAGGGTCGCCGCCGCCTGCGGCATCGTCAGGACCAGCATCATCAGCCTGCCGTTGCGCGAGAACCCGTAGCGCGCCCCGATCACCCACGCCGCGATCGCCTTGCCCACCACGACCACGCCACACAGCAGTGCGGCGATGCCCCACACCCGCGCCTCGCCGAAGACCACCTCGAGCTCGAGCAGCATCCCGGTCGACACGAAGAAGATCGGAACGAACAGCATGCGTCCGACGAACTCGACGTGCTGCCGGGTGTCCTCGTTCTCGGCCAGCACCCGGTTCAGGCACAGGCCGGCCAGGAACGCGCCGAGGATCTTCTCGGTGCCGATCAACTCGGCCGTCGAGGCCAGCGCCAGCAGCGCGAACAGCGCAAACAGCGCCTTCTCCGCCGGCGTCACCCACTCGCGGCGGAACACGGCCCGGGCCAGCTTCGGCAGCCCGGTCAGCGACAGCGCCGCCAGCGCTGTCAGCAACAGCAGCGGCATCCACCACTGATCCGGCCGGCCGTCATCGCCACCGCCCCCGAGCTGCAGCAGGATCGCCAGCAACACCAAGGCCAGCGTATCGGTCAGCACGGTGCCCCCGAGCGCGGCCACCACCGGCCGCCTGCCCAGCAATTGCAACCGCTTCAGGATCGGGTAGGACACCAGGGTATGCGAGGACAACAGCGTGCCCAGCAGCAGCGCCGAGGGCCACTCGAAGCCGAGCGCGAAGCCGACGCCGGCCCCGAGCAGCAGCGAGGTGAGGAAGGCGAGGCTGCCGAACCCGAGCGTTTCGCCCAGGTGCTTGCGCACCACCGACAGGTCGATCTCCAGCCCGGCCATGAACATGATGTAGATCAGCCCGATCTGGCCAAGCAGTTCCACCACCGGTTCGCGCGGCAGGACCTCCGCGCCGCCCGGGCCCAGCAGCATGCCGAGCAGCAGCAGCCCCAGCAGGCCGGGAACGAACACGCGCTCCAGCGCGACCTGCACCAGCAGCACCGCGCTGATCAGCACCGCGAACTGCAGCAGCGGATCGGTGATCGGAAACTCGATCGGCATCACGGCCTCATCCTTATGGACCCGCTGGAACCATAACGAAAAAGGCCCCGCATCGCTGCGGGGCCCTTTCGTTTCACGGTGTCGCGGGATAGGCGGGACTTAGAAGTCCATGCCGCCCATGCCGCCCATGCCACCGCCGCCCGGCATCGCCGGCTCGTCCTTCTTCGGCAGCTCGGCCACCATCGCCTCGGTGGTGATGATCAGGCCGGCGATCGAGGCTGCGTTCTGCAGCGCCGAGCGGGTCACCTTGGTCGGGTCCAGGATGCCGAACTCGACCATGTCGCCGTACTCACCGTTGGCGGCGTTGTAGCCGTAGTTGCCCTTGCCTTCCTTGACCTGGTTGAGGATCACCGACGCCTCTTCACCGGCGTTGATGACGATCTCGCGCAGCGGGGCCTCCATCGCGCGCAGGGCGATGGTGATGCCGTGGTTCTGGTCCTCGTTGGCACCCTTGAGCTCGCCCATCGCGGTCAGCGCACGGATCAGGGCCACGCCACCGCCCGGAACCACGCCTTCCTCGACCGCGGCACGGGTGGCGTGCAGCGCGTCTTCGACGCGTGCCTTCTTTTCCTTCATCTCGATCTCGGTGCTGGCACGACCTTGATGACGGCCACGCCGCCGGCCAGCTTGGCCACGCGCTCCTGCAGCTTCTCGCGGTCGTAGTCCGAGGAGGTCTCCTCGATCTGCGCCTTGATCTGCTTGATGCGCGCCTCGATGCCGCTGGACTCGCCGGCGCCGTCGATGATGGTGGTGTTCTCCTTGGAGACCTGCACCTTCTTCGCACGGCCCAGGTCGTTGACGGTCGCCTTCTCGAGCTGCAGGCCGACTTCCTCGGAAATCACCGTGCCGCCGGTCAGGATCGCCATGTCCTCGAGCATCGCCTTGCGACGGTCGCCGAAGCCCGGCGCCTTGACGGCACAGACCTTGACGATGCCGCGGATGGTGTTGACCACCAGCGTGGCCAGCGCCTCGCCCTCGACGTCCTCGGACACGATCAGCAGCGGCTTGCCGGCCTTGGCCACGCCCTCGAGCAGCGGCAGCAGGTCACGCACGTTGGAGATCTTCTTGTCGTACAGGAGGATGTACGGGTCGTCGAGCTCGGCCTGCATCGACTGCTGGTTGTTGATGAAGTACGGGCTCAGGTAGCCGCGGTCGAACTGCATGCCCTCGACGACGTCGAGCTCGTTGTCCAGGCCCGAGCCTTCCTCGACCGTGATGACGCCTTCCTTGCCGACCTTGTCCATCGCCTGGGCGATGAGGTCACCGATGTTGGAATCGGAGTTGGCCGAGATCGCGCCGACCTGGGCAATCGCCTTGGAGTCGGTGACCGGCTTGGACAGGCCCTTGAGCTGGCCGACGGCCTCGATGACGGCCTTGTCGATGCCGCGCTTGAGGTCCATCGGGTTCATGCCGGCGGCCACCGCCTTCATGCCCTCGCGGATCATCGCCTGCGCCAGCACGGTGGCGGTGGTGGTGCCGTCGCCGGCGGTGTCGGAGGTCTTGGAAGCGACTTCCTTGACCATCTGCGCGCCCATGTTCTCGAACTTGTCGGACAGCTCGATCTCCTTGGCGACGGACACGCCGTCCTTGGTGATCGTCGGGGCGCCGAAGCTCTTCTCGAGCACGACATTGCGGCCCTTCGGGCCCAGGGTCACCTTGACGGCGTTGGCGAGGATGTTGACGCCCTTGACCATGCGGGCGCGGGCATCTTCACCGAAACGGACTTCTTTTGCTGCCATGTTGAATCACCTCAGGAATTGGATGTGGGGGTGCCGGGCGGCGGTCGGGCGCCTGCGGACCGGGGAGAGCCGGTGCCGCGGCTGCCTCGCCGCCCTGGCCGATCAGGGATGGATCAGGCGATGACCGCGAACAGGTCGTCCTCGCGGACCACCAGGTACTCGGTGCCGTCGATCTTCACTTCGGTGCCGGAATACTTGCCGAACAGCACCTTGTCGCCGACCTTGACCTGCAGCTCGCGGGTCTGGCCGTTGTCCAGGGCCTTGCCCGTGCCCACGGCAACCACTTCGCCACGGATCGGCTTCTCGGTGGCCGAGTCCGGGATCACGATGCCACCGGCGGAGACCTTTTCTTCTTCCATGCGCTTGATGACGACACGGTCGTGCAGCGGCTTGATGTTCATGCGTAACCCTCTAAACATTTGAATTGATTGGATTCCGGGGTGCTCTGTTAGCACTCCACCCCGTTGAGTGCCAATTTTAGCGCGCCGACAGTCCGATCCGGAAGCCGGCGACTGGCCCTTCAATGGAGGCAGGGCGAACGAATTCAAGGGGGGCCAACGCGGCGAACGGCGACCCAGGGACAGGGCAGCGGGCGCCCCGGTGCCTGCGCCCGACGGACGGACTCAGCCGCGCGGCACCACGTCGAAGGCCAGGCTGATGCGCACGCCGCGACCGGCGAAGGGCAGCGTGTGGTGGTGGAAGTAGGACGGGAACAGCAGCAGCTCGCCGGTGGCGGGCTGGTGCGACCACTCCAGCGGCGGTGCCTGCAGGGCCAGCTCGTCGGGACCGCGGCCGAACACGATCGTGCCGCCCTGCCCCGCCTGCGGGTCGGCGTCGCCATCGTCGAGGTAGAACACACCGCTCATCCAGCCCGAGGGGTGGATGTGCGGGGCCTGGTGCCCGCCCTCGCGCAGCACGGTGGCCCACATGCGCAGGCGCCAGCGCGACAGCCGCCCCTTCATCCACGGATGCGCCGACAGGGTCGGGTCGTCGAGCAGGGCCTGGATGCGTTGCGCCACCGCCTTCGCCACCTGCGCGCCGTGGCCGGCGAACGGCGAGCCCGGCGACAGGTCCAGGAAAGCGGTCTGCTCCCCCTTGCGGGTGGTCTTGCCGGTCGGCTCCCAGCGCAGTTGCGGATGGTCGAGCACCGCGGCGCGCAATGCGTCCGGATCTTCCGGGACCAGCTGGCCGTGGCCGATCAGGGCCGGGTCGAACAGCAGCCGCGCCTGTTCGCTCGCACCGGCGTCGTTGCTGGCCAGGTACCAGCCGGCCAGCGCGGTCTGGTCGCGCGGGTCCAGCGCCAGCGCGCGCTGGAAGCTTTGCACGGATTCGCCCGGCTGCCCGGCGGCCAACTGGCACATGCCGAGGTCGCCGAGGCTGGCGGCATCGTTGGCGTCCAGCGCCACGCACTCGCGCAGCACCTCCAGCCCCTCCGCCGCCCGACCGCCCTCGCGCAGTGCATTGCCCAGGCCGCGCAGCACCGGCACCGATCTCGGCGCGATCGCGCGCGCCCGCTGCAGGCTGGCGATCGCCTCGCCGTGACGGTCCAGGCGCGTGAGCGCCAGGCCCGCATTGAAATGTCCCTCCAGCCGCTGCGGCTCCTCGCGCTGCAGGTGCTCGAAATCCTCCAGCGCCTCCTGCAGGCGCCCGAGGTCGGAACGCAGAACGCCGCGATGCAGCCGCGCCGCTCCCTGCCACGGCACCGCGGCGACCACCGCGTCGAGGTCGGCCAGGGCCAGCTCGGGCCGATCCAGCGCGCGGCGCACCATGGCGCGGTTGAACAACAGGTCGGGTGCATCCGGCCGCAGCGCCAGCGCCTGCTCGATCGTCGCCTCCGCCTCGCCCACGCGCTGCATGTCGAACAGCACCCCGGCCAGCTCCTGCAACACCTCGTCGTCCTCGCAGCGGTGCCGCAGGTATTCGCGGTAACATGCCTCCGCCGCGGACAGCGCGCCGGCCCGACGAGCCTGGCGGGCCTGTTCCAAGAGTGGCTGTGTGTGCATCCGGTGTGGCGCTCGCAGGCTGGACAGGCCTTCATCTTGGGCGCGGCGCCGCCGCCAGACAAGCCGCACCGCGCAGGACCCCACGCCCGATGCCCGCCTACCTCGTCCACTGCAGCTGCCCCGATTCCGACACCGCCACGCGCCTCGCGAAGAGTGCGGTCCAGGCCCGCCTGGCCGCGTGTGCCACGGCCCTGCCGGGTGCCGTGTCGACCTACCGCTGGGAAGGCGAGATCGAGACGGCCGACGAAGTCGTGCTGCTGCTCAAGACGACGCAGGCGGCCTGGCCGGCACTGCGCGAGCTGCTGCGCGAGGCGCACCCGTACGAACTTCCCGAGATCATCGCTGTCGAAATCGTCGCCGGCCTGCCCGGTTACCTCGAATGGGTCGCCAGCGAAACCACGACCCCGCCAGCGGCCACGCCAAAGGATCCACCGGTTTGAATCCACCCGTTGCCCGTAGCCACCCCGGAGCCCGACCCGGGTCGATCGCCGGCGCCCTGCTCGCCCTGCTGGCCCTGTGCGCCCTGGCCCTGCTGCCTCGCCCCGCGCTGGCGATCGACCAGTCCGACCTGCTGCCCATCGAGGAGGCGTTCGCGCTGGACGCCCGCGTGGTGGACGGGGAGCGCATCGACCTGCGCTGGGCCATCGCCGAGGGCTACTACCTCTACCGCCACCGCATCCGCGTGCTCGACGTGCAGGGCTTCCAGGCCAGTGGCGAGCTGGAGCTCCCGCCGGGCGAGGCCTACACCGACGAGTTCTTCGGCGACGTGGAAACCTACCGCCAGGTGCTCGCAGCCTCCCTGCCCGGGCGGCTTGATGCAGGCGCGCGCGAAGTCACCCTGGAGGTCACCTACCAGGGTTGCGCCGACATCGGCATCTGCTACCCGCCCCACCGCCAGACCCTGGTGATCGCGGCGGCCCCGGCCGCCGCCGCACCCACCACGGCGTCGCCGGCCGCACCGCCGCGCACCGGCGAGTTCGATCTCGGCCTGGGCGGCGGTGGCGGCGGCGACCTGTTCGGCGGCTTCGCCGGCCCCGGCCAGACCGACGCGCTGCCCCTGCCGGAAGCGCGCGCGTTCCGTGCCGAAGCGATCGCCGACGGCCCGGAGGGGCTGCTGCTGCGGCTCACGCCGGCCCCGGGCTACTACCTCTACCGCGACAACACCACCTTCGCGATCGACGCCGAGCGCGGTCGCGTCACCGTGGCCGAGGTGCGTTGGCCGGAGGCGGTGCAGCACGAGGACGAGTTCTTCGGCGAGTCGGCGGTGTACTTCGAGCAGATCGACGTGCCGGTGAAGCTGCTGCGCAGCCACACCGAGGCCACCGCGATCACGCTGCAGCTGGGCATCCAGGGTTGCCAGGACGGCGGCATCTGCTATCCGCCGATGCAGCGCGTCTTCACCATCGACCTGCCGGCCGGCGGCACCGCGACGGCCATCGACGCTGCCACGCGCGGCAGCGGCACCACGCTGTGGCTGGCACTGCTGCTGGCGCTGGGCGGTGGCGTGTTGCTCAACCTGATGCCCTGCGTGCTGCCGATCCTGTCGCTGAAGGCCCTGAGCCTGGCCAGCGGCGGGCACAGCCATGCGCACGCCCGCCGCAGCGCGATCTGGTACACCGCCGGCGTGCTGGTGAGCTTCGGCGTGATCGGCCTGCTGGTGCTGGGCCTGCGTGCGGCCGGCCTGGCCCTGGGCTGGGGCTTCCAGCTGCAGCAGCCCATCGTCATCGCGCTGCTGGCCTACCTGATGCTGGCCATCGGCCTGAACCTGTCGGGCGTGTTCTCGATCGGTGGCCGCCTGGCCGGCGTCGGCCACGGCCTGACCGAGAAGCCCGGCATCGCCGGCGACTTCTTCACCGGCGTGCTGGCGGTGCTGGTCGCCAGCCCGTGCACGGCGCCGTTCATGGGCGCAGCGCTGGCGTTCGCGTTCGCCGCGCCGCCGGCGCTGGCACTGGGCGTGTTCCTGGCGCTGGGCCTGGGCCTGGCCCTGCCGTTCCTGCTGATCGGCTTCATCCCGGCACTGGCGGCACGCCTGCCCCGACCCGGCGCATGGATGGACGGCTTCAAGCAACTGCTGGCCTTCCCGATGTACCTGGTGGCGGTGTGGCTGGTGTGGGTGCTGGCCAACCAGCGCGGCGCGACGCGGTCGGCCTGCTGCTGCTGGGTGCGGTGGTGCTGGCCGCCGGCCTGTGGTGGATGGAGCGGCGCCGCTTCCACGACGGCCGCCTGGGCAGGGTGCTGGCGATCGCGGTGCTGCTGGCGGCCTTCATCCCGGTGTGGATGCTCAAGGACCTCGAGGCGCCGGCGGCCGGCGCGGACGCGGCCGCGATCAGCGGCGATCGCGTCGCCTACTCCGCGCAACGGCTCGCCGCGCTGCGCGAGGAGGGCCGCCCGGTCTTCATCAACATGACCGCCGACTGGTGCGTCACCTGCAAGGCCAACGAGCGCCGGGTGCTGGCCAGCAGCGAATTCCGCAGCGCCCTCGACGCGGTCAACGGCGTGTACATGGTCGGTGACTGGACCAATGTCGATCCCGAGATCACCGCCTTCCTGGAATCGCACAATGCGGTCGGCGTGCCGCTGTACGTGGTCTACCCCGGCAACGGCGGCGAGCCGCGCACGCTGCCGACGGTGCTGAGCATGGGTGGTGTGCGCACGGCACTGCAGGAGGCGGGCCGGTGAACCGGGTCCTGCCGATCCTGGGGCTGCTGGCCGTGGCCGCGGTGGCGGGCTATGCCGGCATGAAGCTCGGGCAGCGCGCGATGCTGCCCCCCCGAGCAGCCGGCGCCGCGCGGGCTGGAGGTGGCCCGCGAGGGCGACCTCGCACCCGCCATCGAACTGCCCGACCTCGAGGGCCGGCCGCGGGCGCTGTCGGAGTGGCAGGGACAGCCGGTGCTGGTGAACTTCTGGGCCTCGTGGTGCGGGCCGTGCATCGAAGAGATGCCGCTGCTCGACGAGTTCGCCCGCGAACAGGGAACGGACGGCGTGCAAGTGCTGGGCATCGCACTCGACGACCTCGAACCGGTGCAGGACTTCCTGGCCCAGGTGCCGGTGGCCTACCCGATCCTGATGGACCAGCCCGGCCCCACCGACAGCTCGGTGCAGCTG
This sequence comes from Alkalisalibacterium limincola, assembly GCF_008017755.1. Taxonomy (GTDB): domain Bacteria; phylum Pseudomonadota; class Gammaproteobacteria; order Xanthomonadales; family Xanthomonadaceae; genus Alkalisalibacterium; species Alkalisalibacterium limincola. The sequence goes on along the minus strand of NZ_VRTS01000007.1, from coordinate 159,769 downwards.
GGAAACAGCCGCGGCGTGCTGCCCTACTCGGTGCTGCTCGACGCCGAGGGCCGGGTGCTGCGCGAAAAGCTCGGCGTGTTCACCCGCCGCGAGCTGCAGGGCTGGGCCGAGGCCGCCCAATAATTCAAACATTCGCTTAAATCGCCGGCAACTCCCGCGAACGTCCGTCTATCTGGACAAGGTCGGGGGGATCGCTGACACTGTGGCCGCTTCCGGAGGCCCCATGGCGCAGATCCTCGTCCTGCACGGACCCAACCTCAACCTGCTTGGCTCGCGCGAGCCCGAAATCTATGGCCGCACCACGCTGGCCGAGATCGACAGCGCGCTGGCGCAGCAGGCCGAGCAGGCCGGCCACCAGGTCGAGTCGCTGCAGTCCAATGCCGAGCACGTGCTGGTCGACCGCATCCAGGCCGCCCGCACCGACGGCACCGCCTTCGTGCTGATCAACCCGGCCGCCTTCACCCACACCTCGGTCGCGATCCGCGACGCGCTGGCCGCCACCGGCCTGCCCTTCATCGAAGTGCACCTGTCCAACCCGCACCGCCGCGAACCGTTCCGCCAGCACAGCTACTTCAGCGACCTGGCCGAGGGCGTGGTCGCCGGCTTCGGCGCGCACAGCTATTACGCCGGCCTCGATGCCGCCCTGCGGCACCTGGCCCACTGACCCTTCCGTCCACCGTCGCGCCCCGGCGCGGCCATCACTGCAGAGCCCGATATGGACCTCAGGAAAATCAAGAAGCTCATCGACCTGCTCGAGGAGTCCAACCTCTCCGAGATCGAGATCAAGGAAGGCGAAGAGTCGGTTCGCCTCTCGCGCCTGACCGGCAACGTGCCGGCCGCGCCGGTGACCCATGTGCACATGGAGCCGCATCGCGCCCCGGCGCCGGCCCCGAGCGCCAGCGCGCCCCAGGCCTCCAGCAGCAGCACCGGTGGCGGCGAGTCCGGCGGCAAGTCCTCCGGCCGCGAACTGCCAGACGGTGAAGTGCTGCGCTCGCCGATGGTCGGCACCTACTACGCCGCTCCGAACCCGGAGTCGCCGCCGTTCGTGAAGGTCGGCCAGCAGGTCAAGGCCGGCGACACGCTGGGCGTCATCGAGGCGATGAAGATGTTCAATCCGATCGAGGCCGAGGTCTCGGGCACCGTCAGCGCGATCCTGGTCGAGAACGGCCAGCCGGTCGAGTTCGACGAACCCATGTTCGTCATCAGCTGAAGGCAATTCCCATGCTCGAGAAGGTCGTCATCGCCAACCGCGGCGAAATCGCGCTGCGCATCCTGCGCGCCTGCCACGCACTGGGCATCCAGACGGTCGCGGTGCACTCCACCGTCGACCGCAACCTCAAGCACGTCGCCATGGCCGACGAGTCGGTGTGCATCGGGCCGCCGCCGTCGAACCGCAGCTACCTCGACATCCCGGCCATCATCGCCGCGGCCGAGGTCACCGACGCGCAGGCCATCCACCCCGGCTACGGCTTCCTGAGCGAGAACGCCGACTTCGCCGAGCGTGTCGAGCAGTCCGGCTTCATCTTCATCGGCCCGCGCGCCGAGACGATCCGGCTGATGGGCGACAAGGTCGAGGCGATCAAGGCGATGAAGGCCGCCGGCGTGCCCTGCGTGCCCGGTTCCGGCGGTCCGCTGGGCGAGGATGCCGACACCAACCTGCGCATCGCCGGGGAGATCGGCTACCCGGTCATCGTCAAGGCCGCCGGCGGTGGTGGTGGCCGTGGCATGCGCGTGGTGCACGGTGCGGACACCCTGGTCAGCGCGATCTCCACGACCAAGGCCGAGGCCAAGGCCGCGTTCGGCAACGACATGGTCTACATGGAGAAGTTCCTGGAGAACCCGCGCCACGTGGAGATCCAGGTGCTGGCCGACGGCCAGGGCAACGCGATCCACCTCGGCGAGCGCGACTGCTCGATGCAGCGCCGCCACCAGAAGGTGGTCGAGGAAGCCCCCGCGCCGGGCATCAGCGAGGAGATGCGCAACGAGATCGGCAAGGTCTGCGTCGATGCGTGCATCCGCATCGGCTACCGCGGCGCCGGCACCTTCGAGTTCCTGTTCGAGGACGGCCGCTTCTACTTCATCGAAATGAACACCCGCATCCAGGTCGAGCATCCGGTCACCGAGATGGTCACCGGCGTGGACCTGGTGCGCGAGCAGCTGCTCATCGCCGCCGGGCACCCGCTGTCGATCAAGCAGGAGGACATCGTCCTGCGCGGGCACGCGATCGAGTGCCGCATCAATGCCGAGGACCCGGAGTCGTTCATGCCCTGCCCCGGCCTGATCAAGCACTTCCACGCCCCGGGCGGCCCCGGCGTGCGCGTCGACACGCACATCTACGAAGGCTACCGCGTGCCGTCGAACTACGACTCGATGATCGGCAAGCTGATCGTGCACGGCGCCGACCGCGAGCAGGCGATCGCCCGCATGCGCACCGCGCTGGGCGAGATGGTGGTCGACGGCATCAAGACCAACGTGCCGCTGCAGCTGCGCATCATGGCCGACCCCGGCTTCCAGAAGGGCGGCTGCAACATCCACTACCTGGAGAAGCGGCTCAACGAGCGCAAGTCCAAGGTGATCGGACTGAGCTGATGCCGTTCCTGGAACTGAGCCTGCGCTGTCCCGGCCGCGAGCAGCCGCGTTACGAAGCCGCGCTCGAGGACATCGGTGCGCTGAGCGTCACCTCGTTGGACGCCGACGCGGACACGCCCGACGAGCGGGCGATCCTGGAGCCCGGCGTGGGCGAGACCCCGATCTGGCCGGAGGTGGTGCTGACCGCGCTGTTCGACGCCGGCAGCGACGCCGAGCGCGTGCTGTCGATGCTCGAATCCTTCGACGACGGACTCGACCTGTCCAACGCCAGCTTCCGCGAGGTCGAGGACCAGGACTGGGAACGCGCGTGGCTCGACCAGTTCCAGCCGATGCGCTTCGGTGCGCGCACCTGGATCGTGCCCTGGAACCATGAGCTGCCGGCCGAGGCCGGCGACGACGCGGCGATCATCCGCCTCGACCCGGGCCTGGCCTTCGGCTCGGGCACGCACCCCACCACCGCGCTGTGCCTGCAGTGGCTGGACACGCTGGCCGCGCAGGGCGCGCTCGAGGGCATCGACGTGCTCGACTACGGCTGCGGCTCCGGCATCCTCGCGCTGGCCGCGCTCAAGCTCGGTGCGCGCAGCGCCACCGGCATCGACAATGATCCGCAGGCGATCACCGCCACCACCGACAACGCGCAGCGCAACGCCGTGGACGACCGGCTCTCGGCCTTCCTGCCCGACGACGCGCCCGAGCGCCAGTACCCGGTGGTGCTGGCGAACATCCTCGCCTCGGCACTCGACGCACTGGCTGCCCGCATCGCCGCGCGCGTGGCGCCCGGTGGCCGCATCGCGCTGTCGGGAATCCTGCCCGACCAGGCGCCCGACCTGGTGGAGCGCTATGGCGAGTGGTTCGACGAACTCCAGGTGACCCGTCTCGAGGACTGGGTGCGCATCGACGGCCGTCGGCGCGACTGAGGGGCACTGCCCCGCTGCGCGAAGCTGCGGCTAGACTGCAACGCATGAACGAGCCCAGCGATCCTTCCAGCGAACAGGGCGACCTGTTCCAGGCCGCGCCGGCACCCGGCTTCGTGCGCAAGGCCCAGCCGGCCCATCGGGCGCGCCGGCTGGTGGTTGGCCGCGCTGGGCCTGGCCGTGCTGGCGGCGATGCAGTGGCTTTGGGTGGAGCGCGATGCGCTGGCGATGCAGGCGCAGTGGCGCCCGGGCGTGGAGCGCGCCTGCGGCTGGCTGGGCTGCACGCTGCCGGCCTGGCACGAGCCCTCGGCATTCACGATCACCGCACGCGACGTGCGTCCGCACCCGTCGGTCGACGGGGCGCTTCTGATCACCGCCACGTTCCGCAACGACGCCGCGTTCGCGCAACCCTGGCCGGTCGTCGCGCTGACCCTGTCCGACCTCGATGGCCGCGTCGTCGGCCTGCGCCACTTCCACGCCGAGGACTACCTGGGCGGCATGCCGCCCGAAGCGCTGGTCGAGGCGGGCCAATCGGCGCGCCTGGCGCTGGAAGTCATCGAGGGTGACCGCGCCGCGGTCGCCTTTGCGTTCGACTTCCACTGAACGCCCGCACAGGCAGGCACCGGGGTGGCCGGCACTGGCGCGATTTTTTCCAGCCTGTTCTCAAGCGCTTGCGCGCAAGGTGGCAAGTCGATCGACGCGGGGGTTAAACTCCCCCTCCCTCGTCGACCCCCGGATGGATCCGGGTACTGCGTCGACGTCGCGGCTGGGGAGCCGCACGACACATGCTTCATGCACCGCCGGAGTAGAGAACGCGTGACACTCGATGCATCTTCCGCCACGGATACGTGTGCCGTGACCAGTGATCCGGCCACGGCCAAGAACGCCGTTTCCCTGCGCGAGTGCGTCACCGGTGCCGTGCGCCGCTACCTTTCCGACCTCGACGACTGCGCGCCCGACGACCTGTACGACGTGGTGCTGCGCGAAGTCGAATCGCCGCTGTTCGCCGAGGTGATGCGCCACTACGGGGGCAACCAGAGCCGCGCCGCCGCCGCGCTGGGCATCAACCGCGCGACGCTGCGCAAGAAGCTGCGCCTGTACGGCCTGGGCTGACGCCTCGACGCCGTTGCGCACCCCGGCGCATGCCGCGCGCCGACCCCGGACCGCCCGGCCCGTTATAATTCGCGGCTCCCTCCAGCCGCTGGGCCCCACACGATGTCCGATTCCCGCCTGCCCGTCCGCCGGGCGCTGCTCTCCGTTTCCGACAAGACCGGCCTGGTCGAGCTGGCGCGTGCGCTGGCCGCTCGGGGCGTTGCGCTGCTGTCCACCGGCGGCACCGCCCGCGCGATCCGCGAGTCGGGCCTGGAGGTCACCGACGTGAGCGAGGTCACCGGCTTCCCGGAGATCATGGACGGGCGGGTCAAGACGCTGCACCCGAAGGTGCACGGCGGACTGCTGGGCCGCGCCGGCACCGACGATGCGGTCATGGCCGAGCACGGCATCGAGGCGATCGACCTGCTGGTGCTCAACCTGTATCCGTTCGAGCACGTCACCGCCAGGCCCGACTGCACGATGGACGAGGCGGTCGAGAACATCGACATCGGTGGCCCGGCGATGCTGCGCGCGGCGGCGAAGAACTTCGCCCGGGTCGCGGTCGCGACGACCCGGCGCAGTACGACGCCCTGCTCGCCGAGCTCGACGCGCATGACGGCACGCTGGGTGCCGAGACCCGCTTCAAGCTGTCCGTGGCGGCGTTCAATCGCGTCGCACAGTACGACGCGGCCATCGGCAACTACCTCGGCAGCCTCTCCGCCGACGGCGAGCGTGGCCTGTTCCCGGTGCAGCAGCATTCCAACTTCATCAAGGTCATGGACCTGCGCTACGGCGAAAACCCGCACCAGTCGGCCGCGTTCTACCGCGACCTGTACCCGGTGCCGGGCACGCTGGCCACGCTGCGCCAGCACCAGGGCAAGGAACTGAGCTTCAACAACCTCGCCGACACCGATGCGGCCTGGGAATGCGTGCGCCAGTTCCAGCGCCCGGCCTGCGTCATCGTCAAGCATGCCAACCCCTGCGGCGTCGCCGAGGCGGACGGCCTCGGCGAGGCCTACGACCGCGCCTACGCCACCGACCCGACCTCCGCCTTCGGCGGCATCATCGCGTTCAACCGGCCGCTCGACGCCGCCACGATGCAGGCGATCATCGAGCGCCAGTTCGTCGAGGTCATCGTCGCGCCGGCCATCGATGCCGACGCCCTGGCGCTTTCGGCGAAGAAGGCCAACGTGCGCGTGCTGGAGATTCCCGACGGCGAGGGGCGCAACAACTTCGACATCAAGCGCGTCGGCTCCGGCCTGCTGATGCAGACCGCCGACATCCGCGAGGTCGGTGCCGAGGAGCTCAAGGTCGTCAGCCAGCGCGCACCGAGCGCGGCCGAGCTGGCCGACCTGCTGTTCGCCTGGCGCGTGGCGAAGTACGTGAAGTCCAACGCCATCGTCTATGCGCGCGACGGCTACACCGTCGGCGTGGGTGCCGGCCAGATGAGCCGCGTGGTCAGCGCGAAGATCGCCGGCATCAAGGCCGAGGAGGCCGGCCTGGTCGTGCCCGGTTCGGCAATGGCCTCGGACGCGTTCTTCCCGTTCCGCGACGGCATCGACGCCGCGGCTGCGGCCGGCATCAAGGCAGTCATCCAGCCGGGTGGCTCGATGCGCGACAAGGAAGTCATCGCCGCCGCCGACGAACACGGCATGGCGATGGTGTTCACCGGCATCCGCCACTTCCGCCACTGATCCCGCACCCGGGCCCGGCACACACAGGGAGTTCCCATGAAAGTCCTCGTCATCGGCAACGGCGGCCGCGAACATGCGCTGGCCTGGAAGCTCGCCCAGTCGCCACGCGTGGATGAAGTCCTCGTGGCCCCCGGCAATGCCGGCACCGCGCGCGAGCCCAAGTGCCGCAACGTCGCCGTACCGGCCACCGACATCGGCAACCTGCTGGCGCTGGCCCAGGGCGAGGACGTGGGCCTGACCGTGGTCGGCCCCGAGGCCCCGCTGGTCGCCGGCGTGGTCGACCGCTTCCGCAAGGCCGGCCTGCGCATCTTCGGGCCCAGCGCGGCCGCCGCCCAGCTGGAGGGTTCCAAGGCCTTCGCCAAGGACTTCATGGCCCGGCACGGCATTCCCACCGCGCACTACGCGGTCTTCACCGAGCTCGACCCCGCGCTGGCGCATATCGCCGAGAAGGGCGCGCCGATCGTCATCAAGGCCGATGGCCTGGCCGCCGGAAAAGGCGTGATCGTGGCGATGACCCTGGACGAGGCCGAGGCGGCGGTGCGCGACATGCTGGCCGGCAACGCGTTCGGCTCGGCCGGTGCGCGCGTGGTCATCGAGGAGTTCCTCGACGGCGAGGAGGCCAGCTTCATCTCGATCGTCGATGGCACCACCGCCCTGCCGATGGCCACCAGCCAGGACCACAAGCGCGTCGGCGACGGCGACACCGGGCCGAACACCGGCGGCATGGGCGCCTATTCGCCGGCACCGGTGGTGACCCGGGAGATCCACGAGCGGATCCTGCGTGAAGTCGTGCACCCGACCGTGGCCGGCATGGCCGCCGACGGCATCGCCTTCACCGGCTTCCTCTATGCCGGCCTGATGATCGATCGCGACGGTGCACCCAAGGTCATCGAGTACAACGTGCGCTTCGGCGATCCGGAGACGCAGCCTGTCATGCTGCGGCTGGTCTCGGACCTGGTCGAGCTCGTCGAGGCCGCGGTCGATGGCACGCTGGCCGGCCAGGTGGCGCAGTGGGACCCGCGCCCCAGCCTCGGCGTGGTCATGGCCGCGCACAACTATCCCGGCACGCCGCGCAGCGGCGATGCGATCAGCGGCCTGGATGCCGCGGTGGCCGAGGACGCGAAGGTGTTCCACGCTGGCACGAAGGACGTCGATGGCCAGGTGGTGACCGCCGGCGGCCGCGTGCTGTGCGCCTGCGCGCTGGGCGAGGACATCCGCCAGGCCCAGCAGCGTGCGTACGCGCTGGCGGCGAAGATCCGCTGGGACGGCGAATTCCACCGCAGCGACATCGGCTGGCGCGCCCTGAAGTAAGCGCCGCCGCGCGGCCACCGGGCTCTGCTAGGCTGCCGGCAGCCTTCCCAGAGCCCGCCGCATGGCCGACAACCAGTTCTCGCTGCTGTCCAAGCGCCGCTTCGCGCCGTTCTTCGCGACCCAGGCGCTGGGCGCATTCAACGACAACGTGTTCCGCAATGCGCTGGTCATCCTGATCGCCTTCGGCGTGGCGGGGCTGTCGAGCCAGCAGATCAACACCTGGTCGAATGTCGCCGCCGGCCTGTTCATCCTGCCCTTCTTCCTGTTCTCGGCGAATGCCGGGCAGTGGGCGGAGAAGTTCGAGAAGTCGCGTTCGATCCGCTACATCAAGCTGCTCGAGATCGCGATCATGTGCGCGGCGGCGATCGGTTTCTACTTCAAGTCGCTGCCGGTGCTGGTCGGCGTGCTGTTCCTGATGGGCACGCAAAGCGCATTGTTCGGGCCGATCAAGTATTCGATCCTGCCGCAGCAGCTCAAGCCCGAGGAACTGGTCGGTGGCAACGGCCTGGTCAGCGGCGGCACCTTCCTGATGATCCTGCTGGGCACGCTGCTGGGCGGCGCGCTGATGGCGCACCCGGGCCTGGGCACGACGTGGGTGTCGGTGGCGGTCCTCGTCATCGCAGTGTCCGGCTACCTGGCCTCGCGGCACATCCCGCTCGCACCGGCGTCCAATCCCGACCTCAAGCTCAACTGGAACCCGTTCACCGAGACGGTGCGCATCCTCGGCTTCCTGCGCGGCAACCGCGCGGTGCTCAACTCGGTGCTGGGCGTGAGCTGGTTCTGGTTCTTCGGTTCGATGTTCCTGGCCCAGCTGCCCAACTACACGCGCGAATACCTCGGCGGCGGCGCGCAGGTGGCGCCGCTGGTGCTGGCGCTGTTTTCGATCGGCATCGGCCTGGGCTCGATGCTGTGCGAGAAGCTGTCCGGGCGCCGGGTCGAAATCGGCCTGGTGCCGCTGGGCGCGATCGGCCTGACCGTGTTCGGACTGGACCTTTACTTCGCCCGCCCCGAGGCAGCCACCGTGACCGGGCTGACCGCGATGGAGTTCCTGCGCGCGCCGGGCAGCCTGCGCATCGTCGCCGACCTGCTGCTGATCGGCCTGTTTGGCGGCTTCTACATCGTGCCGCTGCTGTCGCTGATCCAGACCCGCGCACCACGTGATCGCCTCAGCCGGATCATCGCCGCGAACAACATCCTCAATGCGGTGTTCATGGTGACCGCCGCGGTGCTGGCGCTGGTGCTGTTCGCCGCCGGTCTGACGATTCCGCAGGTGCTGCTGGTCACCGCCATCCTCAATGCGCTGGTGGCCACCTACATCTTCTCGCTGGTGCCCGAGTTCCTCATGCGCTTCATCAGCTGGCTGCTGGTCAGCGCGCTGTACCGCATCCGCGTGCAGGGCACCGACCGCGTGCCCGACGAGGGCCCGGCGGTGGTGGTGTGCAACCACGTGAGCTACATGGACGCGCTGATCGTCATGGGCTGCGTGAAGCGGCCGGTGCGCTTCGTCATGTACCACCGCATCTTCAAGATCCCGGTGATGAGCTGGATCTTCCGCACCGCGCGCTGCATCCCAATCGCACCGGCGAAGGAAGACCCGGAGCTGATGGAGCGCGCGTTCGCCGAGATCGAAGCCGCCCTGGCGAACGGCGAACTCATCGGCCTGTTCCCCGAAGGCGCACTCACGCGCGACGGCGAGATCGCCGCGTTCCGCAGCGGCATCGAGCGCATCATCGCCGCACGACCGGTGCCGGTGGTGCCGATGGCTCTGCGTGGCATGTGGGAAAGCATGTGGAGCCGGCGTGGCAGCGGCGTGGGCCGCATGCGCCTGCCGCGCCGCTTCCGTGCACGCGTGGAACTGGTGGCCGACGAACCGATGTCGCCTTCGGAGGTGACCGCCGCGACGCTGGAGGCGCGCGTGCGTGGACTGCGCGGCGACGCGGCCTAGTTGACGAAGCCGGCCAGCACGAACAGCGCCAGCACGGCCAGCCACAGCAGCAGGATGCGCCACACCAGGCTCATCGCGTCGCGCAGGGCGTTCACGCCGGGCGCGAAGTCGGTCGCACGCCATCGTCGAGCATCTCCAGCGGCTCCTCGTCCACCTGCGCGTCCACGCAGGCGCGGCCCGCGGCCAGCACGAAGCCCGGATCCAGGCTGGCGCCGCCGGCGTGCCAGTCGCGCCAGGTGGCCAGCACCCGGTCGAAGTTGCCCGCCAGCGCCAGGCCCAGCGTCATCAGCTGCGCCACCGGCCAATCGGCCACGCGCAACACGGTGGCCGCGACATCATGCTCGCGCCCTTCCAGGAACACGCGCGCGGGCCCTTCGGCGCTCACCACGAGCAGGCGGTAGGCCAGCGCACCCACCGGGCCCAGCACCAGGAACCAGAACAGCACCCCGAACCAGCGACGCAACGCGCCCTGGAACACCGCATCGACCAGCTTCGCTGGCTCGCCCACACCGGCCGGCGCGGCGACGCCCAGGCGCGCCAGCGCCGCCTCGCGCGCGACCGGGTCCTCTGCATCGATCGCCGCCTCGACGTCTCCGTCCAGGTCGCCCGGGCCCCAGCTGTAGAGCAGCACCAGCAGCGCGAAGAGGAAGGCGGGCAGGCCGAACAGCAGCAGGCCCAGCCACGCCTGCACCAGGGCCACCAGCACCAGCGGCGGCAGCAGCACCAGCGCGAACGTCCAACCCGCGCCGCGGCTGCGGTGCTGCAGCAGCCAGTCGTTCCACGCCAGGTACCAGTCGACGTTGCGCAGCTGCCTCACGCCCTGCCAGGTGTGACCGAGTACGAGCGCGATGACGACGGCGAGCAGTGTGGCGGACATGGGCTACCGGACGCGTTTGGGAACGCGCCGATGATAGCCCGGAATGACGGGGAAGCCTGCGGCTTGCGGCCGCGGCTCAGACCGCGAAGGAGCTGCCGCAGCCGCAGGTGGTCTTCGCGTTCGGATTGCGGATCACGAACTGCGCACCGGTCAGCGACTCGGTGTAGTCGACCTCGGCGCCCATCAGGTACTGCAGGCTCAGCGGGTCGACCAGCAGGGTGACGCCGTCGGTCACGACCGCCACGTCGTCCCCGGCCTGCTCTTCGTCGAACTCGAAGCCGTACTGGAAGCCCGAGCAGCCACCGCCGGAAATGTACACGCGCAGCTTCAGCGCCTCGTTGCCCTCCTCGGAGATCAGGCGGCGCACTTTCGTGGCGGCCGCCGGCGTGAAGGCCAGGGGCGCGTCGATCTGCTGGTAGTTCGGGCTGGTTTCCATGGAGCCTGTATGGGGGCGCGAGGCCCCCGGGTCAAGTGCGCCTCAGGACGCCTCGGCCAGCTTCTTCGGGCCCGAGAGCTGCTTCGGCGGAGCCTCGCCATGGATCAGGCGGCCGGTGATCATCGCCCCGGCGGCCATTTCCACCACGCGGTAGTAGATGTTGCCCTCCACGCGCGCCTTGGCCGCCAGCTCGATGCGCTCGCGCGCGTGACGTCGCCCAGCAGCTGGCCGCTCACGACCACCACCGGTGCGCGCACCTCGCCCTCGATGACACCGTTCTCCGACACGGTCAGCACCGCGTCGGAGTCGTCATCGGCGACAACCGAACCGTGCACCTTGCCCTCGATGTACAGGCCGCCACTGAAATGGACGTCACCCCGGATCACCACGTGGGGTCCGATCAGGGTGTCCATGGAAGAACCACTGGGCTTGGATCCGCGCCCCTTGTCATTGCCAAACATCACTTACTCCCCGACGGCCGTAGCCGAAACGATCGTGGCCTCCCAGGGGAAGGCCTGCTGTGCATTGCCCGCATCCGAACGCAGTTCCACACGAACCCGCTGCGGTGCGAAGTCTCCCGGCAACAGTACGCTGCCCTCGAGCTGCTGGAAATAGCGGAACGAAAACGCCGCTGCCTCGCCGCCCGACGGTGCCAGTTCGTCCCAGCCCAGCGTCACCAGCCGGCCGTTGCGGACACCCTCCACCTGCAGCCGCATCGTGCCGCTGGTCATCGCACCACGATTGAGGTTCTGCGTCACCGTCACCGAGTAGTCCCACACGCCCTCGCCGCCCGGCTGCATGCGCACGCTGTGCACGCTCAGGCCACGCCGCTCGCCGGTGCTTCCGACCAGGCGTTCATAGAAGGCCACGTCCGCGCGCAGCTGGGCGATCTCCTCCTCGCGCTCGGTCAGGCCCTGCTGCAGCTCCACGTTGGCGCGGCGACTGATCTCGTCGCTGCGCGACAGCGTGGCGACGCGCTGGCGCAGCGCGGACAGCTCCGTGCGCGCGGCCTGGAGTTCCTCGAACTCGGCGCGGTGCGTCTCACGCAGCTGTGAGAGCTCCGGCGCGGCGCGGCGTGCCGACCACCACGCCACCAGCAGCAGGCTGATGATCCACAGCGCCACCAGCCCGATCGAGATCGCGCGGAGCTGGCGCCGGGCCGGAACGATGATGAAACGTCGATTGTGGTTGGAAGAGGACATCAGGCCGCCGGTATAGCCCCCGTACCAATGGACGTCAACCAAAAAAGGGGGGTGCGCTGACACTACGCCCGCTGGCACGCATAATGCGAGGAATGTCCAGGGGGGGGTTTCATGGCTGACGGTCCGATGCAGGTCCCATCGCATGGCCACGATGCGTTCCGTCGTGCCCTGCCCGCCCAGTTGGGCCTGGTCGGCCGGCGCATCGACGCCTTGCGCGCCCACGGATGGGATATCAACGGATTGTGCCTGCTCGACCAGGACGCACGTCGCCTGGGCGAGCTGGGGGGCCAGCATGGGCTGGAGGCCAGCCTGCTGGCGACCTGGAAGCCATCCGTGCGGTCACAGGCCCCTGCGTCGGCACCCCGCGCCTGCCCGACGACGGGGACAGCGAGGCCCTGGCGCAGGCGGCCGAGCGCCTGGCCCAGGCCACCCCCGAGGCCGGACCCGAATTGCTCGGCACCCCGGCCATCGGCGACGCCAACCGCATCGAATCACCCCCCAGCAGCTACTGGCGGCGCTGGGCCGGCGATGCCCCCCCGGCGCAGCCGCTTGTGCCACGTGCGCCCAAGGCCCACGCACAGGCGGTGCTGGAGCCGGCCGATCCGGGCGACGCGATGGACGCGGCGGACGATGCCCCGCCCCGTGCACAGACCGCCCCATCGAACCCCGGCCCCGCCGAGGACGGTCCCGCGGGCGACGGCGGCGATGCCGCGCCACCGGCCACCCCCCCCCTCCGACAACGGCAATCGCGCCGCGGCCGAGCCCGTCGACACGCCGCGCGTCTACCACCTCACCGACGGCTCCGGCCTGGGCTGCGAGATCGACCAGGCCATGGAGGGTGCCGGCTGGGAGATCGAGGTGCTGGCCGATGCCGAGGAGCTTCAGGAGCTCCTGGCCGCGTTGCCGCCGAACCTGGTGGTCATCGACGCCGCCTTCGTGGAGGGCCTGGAGGAGATCGGCGCGGTACTGCGCGCCACCCGCCAGCGCACCGGCGTGCGCATCCCGCTGGCCGCGATCGTCGAGGTCGACGAGCTCACCACCCGCCTGTCCGCGCGCCGGGCCGGCGTGGATTCGCTGCTCATCGACCCGCCCGGCGTCGAACCGGTGCTCGAGGCCCTGCGCGCGCTGCTCGCGCCCTCCTCGGAGTCGCCGTTCCGGGTGCTGATCGTCGAGGACGACGCCTCCCAGGCGCTGTTCGCCGAGAGCATCCTGCGCAACGCCAGCATGGAGACCGAGGTCGTCGACGACCCCTTCGACGTGCTGCCGGCGCTGGAGCGTTTCGCCCCCGACATGGTGCTGATGGACCTGCACATGCCCGGCTGCAACGGGATGGAGCTGACCTCGCTGATCCGTGACGACGAGCGCTTCCTGAACCTGCCGATCGTGTTCCTGTCCGGCGAAGCCGACCAGGACGTGCAGTTCGAGGCGCTCGACGCCGGCGGTGACGACTTCATCGCCAAGCCGGTGCGCCCGCGGCACCTGATCTCGGCGGTGCAGAACCGCGTGCGCCGCGCGCGGGCCCTGGCACAGCGCGAGCACACCGGCACGATCCCCGCACCGGCCCCGGGCGCACCAACCACCGGCCTGACCGACAGGGGCAACCTGATGGCACAGGCCCAGTCGCGGCTGGAGGCGGCGCGCACGCAGCCGGCCAACGCCGGCGGCATGCTGTTCCTGGAGGTCGAAGGCGGCGCCCAGCTGCGCGATCGCCTCGGCCTGTCCACGCTGGAGCAGTTGCTGTCGCAGGCCGCCATCGTCATCGAGACCCGGCTGGGCCCAAAGGCGCTGATCTGCCGCTTCGGCGACGCCAGCTTCCTGGCGCTGGCCCCGGACGGAACCGACGACGCGCTGCTGCAGACCGGGCAGGCGGTGCGCCACGCGCTGAGCGCCTACGCCTTCGAGGCCAACGACCGCCCGCTGCGACTGCGCTTCTCGGTCGGCGCGGCCAGCCTGGCGCACGAATTCGACGATGCCGGCGAACTGCTCAACGCCGCCGAGCGCTGCTGCCGCAAGGCGCGCGGCAGCGAGCGCGGCGTGGAGGTCTTCCAGCCCGAGCAGAACCCCGACGCGGCACGCGAGGCGGCGCTGCTGCAGCGCATCCGCGACGGCATCGACGGCCAGGGCTTCGAACTGGTGTTCCAGCCGATCGTGGCCGTGCAGGGCGGCGATGACGCCCAGTACCAGACACTGCTGCGCATGCGCGAGCCCGACGGTCGCCTGATGCCCGCCGGCGAGCTGATCCCGGTGGCGATGCGCGCGAACCTGATGCTGGCGGTCGACCGCTGGGTGGTGGACACCGCGCTGGAGATGCTGCGCGACGCCGCCCACGCCAACCGCCAGACCCGCCTGTTCGTCCCGCAGGCCATCGACACGCTGCGTGAAGACGGCCAGGCCGCCTGGCTGGTCGACCGGCTCGCGGCCGCCGGCGTGCCCGGCAGCGCGCTGGTCCTGGAGCTGCGCGCCGACGACGTGGTGGTGCACCAGCAGTCGATCGATGCGCTGTGCCACACCCTTTCCGACGCCGGCGTGGGCCTGTGCCTGGCCCGCTTCGAGCTGGGCGAGCAGACCCGGACCCTGCTCGAGCGCCTGCCGCTGGCTTATGTGAAACTGGGCTCGAAATACCTTGAGGCGAACTCGGCACAGGACGTGCGGGACGAACTGCGCGTGCTGATCGACGAGGCCCACCGCCACAACCTGCAGGTGATCGGACACCGGGTCGAAGATGCCCAGTCTGCCGCCACCTTGTGGATGAGCGGAATCGATTTCATCCAGGGGAACCTGGTGCAGCGCGCCGATGCCGCCACCACCTTCGATTTCCAGTCCGCCGTGCTGTAACGGCACGGTCCTGGAGTCACCAGCGCGCCGGGGAGCACGCGTGGCCAGCAAGACACCCGACACTACCGCCATCCGCTGGATCGCCCTGGCCGCCGCCGGCGCGCGGCCGTGGTCGCGGCCATCGACCATTTCCAGGTCGCCGGCCCCTGGGCCAGCGTCACCCTGATCCTGGCCCTGCTGGCGGCCGTGGCGATCGCCGGAATGGGCCGGGCAAACCACCGCCGCGCCGCCCAGCTGGCCGCCGAGGCCTCCGTGTACGCCGTCGACAGCGCCGCCAAGCAGGCCGCCTACGATGCGCTGAAGCGGGAACTCGAAACCCACAAGCGGCTGGAGGCGGAACTCACCGAGGCCAAGCAGGTGGCCGAGCGGCGATGATGGCCAAGGGCGAGTTCCTGGCCACGATGAGCCACGAGATCCGCACGCCGCTCAACGGCATCATCCCGATGCTCGACCTGCTGTCCTCCTCGGAACTCAAGGCCGACCAGCGCGAGATGCTGCGCACCGCGTTCGGCTCGGCGCGCGCCCTGCTGCGGATCGTCGACGACATCCTCGACTATTCCAAGCTCGAAGCGAACAAGCTCGAACTCGAAACCGTCAGCCTCAACCTCAAGGACGTGCTGGGCTCGGTCATCCGCCTGATGGAGCGCCCGGCCGAGAACAAGGGCCTGAAGCTGCGCCTGGACATCGACCCGCAGGTGCGCCTGGCCGTTCGCGGCGACCCGACCCGGCTGCGCCAGGTGCTCACCAACCTGGTGTCGAACGCGGTGAAGTTCACCGAGCGCGGCACCATCAGCGTCGCCGTGCGCCAGATGGGCCGCACCGGCACCCATCACCAGCTGCGCTTCGAAGTCCAGGACACCGGCATCGGCATCAGCCACGCCGAGCAGGCCAAGCTGTTCGAGGCGTTCTCGCAGGCCGATGCCTCGACCACCCGCATCTACGGCGGCACCGGCCTGGGCCTGGCGATCAGCCGGCGCATCGTCGACCTCATGCATGGCCGCATCGGCCTGGAATCCGAACCCGGCCGGGGCTCGCTGTTCTGGTTCGAGGTGCCCCTGCTCAAGGCCCTGGGCGAAGTCGAGGAAGGCGGCCCGGACATGCGCGGCGGTCGTGCCCTGGTGTTGACCACCGACGACGCGCTGCGCCGCAGGATGAAGCTGATCCTGCCCCACGTCGGCTTCGAGGCGCACCTGGTTGCCAGCACCCAGGAGGCGATGAACCACCTGCGCGCGGCACTCGCGCGCGGGCCCAACTGGGTGTTCGACCTGCTCATCGCCGACCTGCAGTCGATTCCCTCGACCACCGTGGCGCTGCACCGCAACGTGCGCCGCCTGCCGCTCGACCGCCCGCTGCCGCTGCTGTACCTGCGCGGGCAGGAGACCATGCCGCAGGAGCTCGAGGAGGATGGCCACGCCTGGTCGCTGCCGCGCACCGTCAGCGATGGCGAGCTGCGCGTGCGGATGAAGACGCTGCTCAACGAGGCCACCGGCGGGGATGGCCCCGCCGTGGCCGGCCCGGGCATCCCCGAATCAGCGACGCCGTTCGACGGCCCGCCGCCGCCGGAAGCCCTGCCCGGCGCACGCAAGACCCGGCTCTCGGGCCAGGTGCTGCTGGTGGAGGACAACCCGGTGAACCTGCTGGTAGCACAGCGGCTCATCGACCTGCTGGGCCTGGACTGCGACACGGCCACCAACGGCGACGAAGCGCTGGAGAAGATGCGCACCGGCCGCTACGACGCCGTGCTGATGGACTGCCAGATGCCGGTGCTCGACGGCTATGCCGCCACCCGCGCCTGGCGCGCGCACGAGGCCGAGCGCGACGACGGTCACCACCTGCCGATCATCGCGATGACCGCCAACGCGATGGCCGGCGACCGGCAGAAGTGCGTGTCCGCCGGCATGGACGACTACCTGGCCAAGCCCGTCACCAAGCAACAGTTGCTGGCCATGCTGGAGCAGTGGATCGACGACCCGCAGGCGACACCGCAGCACATCCCGGACACCGGTGCGCACGCGCACGGATATGCCGACGCGCAGTCCGTGCACCCCGACGCGCTGCCGGACGCGCCCCCCGTTGCCGACGCACAGCGCCCCTCGCCGGTGCCCGCACCGATGCGCGAGGATGCCCACCCGGAGCCGCCGCCCGCGCCGGGCCCGTCGCCGGCCATCCACCCGGTCTGGAACGAGGGCGATCGCCGGCCCGCCCCGCTCCCGTCGCCGGCAAGCGCGTCCGACGAGCCCGACGAGCCCGCGGCACCGGCGGCGCCCGCCAAGGATTCGCCCCCGATCCTGCCCCGTCACCAGCCGGCGGTGGTGCGCGCCGTGGTCGAGGACCTGCAGGAGATGATGGGCGAGCAGTTCTTCCTTCTGCTCAGCCTGTTCCTCGAAGACGCGCCGAAGCAGATCGCACGCATGGAGGCCGCGGCCGAGGCGCTGGACTGGGACAACGTCGTCGCGCCGGCCCACGCACTGAAGTCGAGTAGCGCCAACCTCGGCGCGCTGGCGATGGCCTCGATGGCGCGCGAGATCGAACTGGCCGCCCGCCGCCATGCCTTCCCCGAACAGGCCCGCAGGCTATCGCCCGCCTGAAGGACTCCTTCGGACGGGTGGAAAAGGAACTGCGTGCACTGCTGTCGGAGGCCCGACGCAGGAAGGTGGCCGGCTAGCGCGCGGCCACCGCGCCCACCCGGAACCGGGCGGGCGCGCGGGGAAGCCTCAGGGCTTCTGCATCGTCGAGTTGAGGTAGGTCTGCAGACCCAGGCGCTCGATCAGCGACAGCTGGGTTTCCAGCCAGTCGATGTGCTCTTCCTCGGACTCCAGGATCGACACGAACAGCTCGCGGCTGGCGTAGTCGCCCACTTCCTCGCAGTACGCAACGGCCGTCTTGAGGTCGCCGTGGCCGTTTAGCTCGAGCTTGAGGTCGCACTCGAAGATTTCCTTCGGGCTCTCGCCGATCATCAGCTTGCCGAGGTTCTGCAGGTTCGGCAGGCCTTCCAGGAACAGGATGCGCTCGATGAGCTGGTCGGCGTGCTTCATCTCGTCGATCGACTCTTCGTACTCGTGCTCGCCGAGCGCCAGCAGCCCCCAGTCCTTGAGCATGCGCGCATGCAGGAAGTACTGGTTGATCGCGGTGAGTTCGTTGTAGAGCACCTTGTTGAGGTGCTCGATGACCTTCTTGTCGCCCTTCATCGGTTGCTCCGTGCGTTGCTTTTCATTCGTCCGGCCAGCTTACGCGAACAGGATTTCGGAAGACGAAACGCAAATCGCCCTCAGTTGCACTTGCAGCAACCGAGGGCGACGACGCGGAGATCGGTGGCCCTCAAGGGCCCGGGGGTTCAGGCGGCGACAGCCATCTGCAGGCCGAACGGTGCCGGCGCAGAACTGCCACAGCCCTCTTCGAGAAGCTGCTGGGCGAAGTCGCGGCAACAGCCGCAGGTGGTGCCACAGCCGGTACGCATCGCCAGGTCATCGATGCTGCGACAACCCTGCGCCTTGGCCTGGGCCACGTCGCGGTCGGACACACCATTGCAGACGCATACGTACATGGGGCACCTCGCCCTGAACAGGAACGATTCGTATTCAACCCCAAATGCGAATGAGTGTCAACTACAACGCGCGCATCCGAGGGAACCGTTCAGCCGGTGCGTCGCGCCGTCGCAGCGGGCGGCGGACGGCGCCAGCCCGCATCGGGCTCGGGCATGCGGCTCATGATCGCCGCCCCGCGTGCCAGCTCCTGGGCTGCCGGGGCGAGGTGGCTGAGCGCCTGCCGGTAGACCCGGCGCTTGAAGGTGACCACATGTTCGGCCGGGTACCAGAAATCGACCCAGCGGAACTGGTCGAACTCGGGCTTGTCGGTCAGGTCCAGGCGCAGCGCGTGCTCCTCGGCATCGAAGCGCAGCA
Organism: Alkalisalibacterium limincola; assembly: GCF_008017755.1. Classification (GTDB taxonomy): domain Bacteria; phylum Pseudomonadota; class Gammaproteobacteria; order Xanthomonadales; family Xanthomonadaceae; genus Alkalisalibacterium; species Alkalisalibacterium limincola. The sequence continues at coordinate 140,975 of NZ_VRTS01000007.1, read as the reverse complement.
GGAACCACACCTGCTTCTGGCCGATGCACAGCGGGCGCTGCCCGTGGCGCACGCACCGGCGTGGCAGACGGTAGCGCAACCAGCCCGGCGTGGCCCCGAGGAGTTCAACGTGTTCGGGCAGCAGGCCGGTTTCCTCGCGCAGCTCGCGATACATCGCCTCTTGCGGCGTCTCGTCGCTGTTCATGCCGCCCTGCGGGAACTGCCAGCCATCGCGGTTCACCCGGCGCGCCCAGAACACATGGCCGTCCGGACGCATCAGCACGATGCCCACATTGGGCCGGTATCCATCAGGATCGATCACCGGACCACTCCAAGAATCACTGGGATCAGAGTGCCACGCGGGCTACAGGCCGACAAGGCAGCGGTCCGGGCCGGTTCACCTCCGTGAAATCGGGGCGAGCCACGAACCGACCCAGGCCCGGCTGCCGAACGGGCGGCGAGATCGACGATTGACAGCCCCGGCGCCGGCATGGACAATTCGCGGTCCCGTTCACGGCAACGGGAAGCGCGGGCGCAAGGCCCTCGCCACGATGGCTATGTAGCTCAGCCGGTTAGAGCACAGCACTCATAATGCTGGGGTCGGTGGTTCGAGTCCACCCATAGCCACCATCACATGGACCCGCGATCTCGCGGGTTTTTTTGTGCCTGTCGCCGGCACGCCAGGGCTTCATATCTGTGACGCGGCAACCTGATCGCAGCGTTCATGCATCGTATGGTGAGCGCGTCTGACAGGCCGGAACGAAACCGTGGCCACCGCGACGCTGACCCACCCCTCCACCTCCATCAACGCCGGCTCCGGGGACACCTCGGCCGACGATGTCTCCACATTGATCCGGACGCTGCAGGACACTGAGCGTCGCCTGCAGGATCTGGTCGCGGGGAAGGTGGGGGCCGTGCCGGAGGGCGATGCCACTTGGCGGGCCGGCATCCTCGACGCGCTGCCCGCCAACATTGCCCTGCTGGACCGGGACGGGTTCATCGTGGCCGTCAACGACGGCTGGCGGGAATTCGCCAGGTCCAACGCGCTCGGTTGCGCCCGCTTCGGAATCGGCACCAGTTACCTGGAGCCGTGCGACCGCGCCCGGGCACTGGGTTGCCCGGACGCCGCCGCGGCGGCGGAGGGCATCCGGGCCGTGCTGGACGGGACCAGCAGGGAGTTCTCGATCGAATACCCCTGCCATTGGCAGGACCAAAGGCGCTGGTACCTGCTGAAGGCGACGCCCTTGACCGGCGACGGCGGGGCCATGGTCATGCACCTGGACATCACCGAACGCAGGTTGGCCGAGTTGCGATCCAGGGACCTGGCCGAACGCCTCACCACCACGCTCGACAGCATGAGCGACGCGTTCTTCACGATCGACCGGGACTGGCGCTTCACCTTCCTCAATCGGCAGGCGGAACAGCTGCTCGGGCGAAGCCGCGACCAATTGCTGGGCCGAACCCTGTGGTCGTCCTTCCCCGACTCGGTGGGGTCGCTGTGCGAGCGCGAGTACCGTCGGTCGCTGGCCGAGGGTATCTCCGTCGCGTTCGAGGAAAGCTTCGAGCAGGGGGACATCTGGTTCAGCGTCCGGGCCTACCCGAGCGAACACGGCCTGGCCGTGTATTTCCGCGACATCACCCAGGGCCGCAGGGCGGCCGAAGCCCTGCGCGCCAGCGAGGCGGAATTCACCCGGGGCCTGCGCGAGAGCGAGAGGCGAATCGCGCGGCTCAACCGCGTGTATGCCGTGCTCAGCCAGATCAATGCGCTGATCCTGCGCAGGCCCGGGCGCGACGAACTGTTCCGCGAGGCCTGCCGTGTAGCCGTGGAGCTGGGCGAGTTCCGCTTCGCCTGGGTCGGCCTGCTCGATCACGATGGCGACCGCCTGGCACCGACGGCTTCGGCGGGCGATGTGACGGACTTCTTCGAGCGCGCGCCACACGAGCTGTTCGATTGCCGGTCCGGTGCCGCCGGCCGCCTCGCCCAAGCGCTGCACGAGCGCGAACTGCAGGTCGTGAACGATCTCGAACAGCAGCCCAAAGCGCTGATGGGAAAGGATCTGGAGGAGCGTGGCATCCGTGCCTTCGCGATCATTCCCCTGGTCGTCCACGGCGGGACGATCGGCGTGCTTGCCTTGTATGCGCGGGAGGCTGGATTCTTCGACGAGGAGGAAATGCGGCTGCTGCAGGAACTCGCAGGCAACATCTCGCTGGCGATCGAGCACATCGAAAAGCAGGAGAGGCTCGACTACCTCGCCTACTACGACCCGCTGACCGGTCTCGCCAACCGCACGCTGTTCCTCGACCGCGTCGCCCAGCACATGCGCAGCGCGGCCAGCAGGGGCCACGCGATGGCCCTGTTCGTGTTCGACCTGGAACGCTTCAAGAACATCAACGACAGCCTCGGCCGGATGGCGGGTGATGCCTTGCTCAGGAAGGTCGCCGACTGGATGACAGGCCGCAGCGGGGACGCGAGCCTGCTGGCCCGCGTGGGCTCGAACCACTTTGCCGCGGTCGTGCCCCGGGTCGATCCCGGCGGAGACCTGACGCAGGTCATCGAGAATGCCATGGGCGCCCTGGGAAGCCACCCGTTCGAAGTGGGCGACGCCGTCCTCCGGGTCACCGCCAAGGTCGGCGCCGCGATCCCGGACGAGCGCGATAGCGCCGAGAGCCTGTTCCAGAACGCCGAAGCGGCCCTGAAGCACGCCAAGGCCAACGCCGACCGCTACCTGTTCCACAGCAGCGCGATGACCGCTGCCGTGGCGGGCAAGCTGAGTCTGGAGAACGAGCTGCGTCGCGCGCTGGACAACGAAGAGTTCGTGCTGCACTACCAGCCCAAGGTGAACGCTTCGTCGGGCCTGGTCACCAGCGCCGAGGCACTGATCCGCTGGGACCGCCCCGGCAACGGCCTGGTGCCACCCGGCCAGTTCATTCCCGTGCTGGAGGAAACCGGGCTGATCCACGAGGTGGGACGCTGGGCCATGCGCAAGGCCGTCGAGGATTACCTGCGCTGGTGCGATGCTGGCCTGCCGGCCGTGCGAATTGCGGTCAACGTGTCGTCGCTGCAGCTTCGCAGCCGCAGTTTCGTCGCCGAAGTGGCCCAGGCGCTGGCCGGTGATCCGCGGGCGGCGGCGGGCCTGGAGCTCGAGATCACCGAAAGCATGGTCATGGGCGACATCAACCATGGCATCGCAAGCCTGCAGGCCATCCGCACCATGGGCGTCAGCGTCGCCCTGGATGACTTCGGCACCGGCTTCTCCTCGCTGAGCTACCTGGCACGGCTGCCGATCGACCGGCTCAAGATCGACCGTTCGTTCATCAACGAGATGGCCGACAGCCCCGAGGGGCTGGCCCTGGTCCGCACCATCATCACCCTGGCGCATTCCTTGCGGCTCAAGGTCGTGGCCGAGGGCGTGGAGACCGAAGAACAAAGCCGGTTGCTGCGCTGCATGGACTGCGACGAGTTGCAGGGCTTCCACTTCGGCAGGCCGGTGCCTTTCGCGGCCTTCCAGATCCGGCCCTGCTGACGCGCGATCCTGCATCCATCCCACTGTAGAGCGGCCGGACCCCGCGGTTCATGCGGGTGGGCGCAGGCTGGGACATGACGCGGGCGGTGGCGCGGTGATGCGACTGTGACGCGGTAGTCCGAAACGGGACGGCCCATGCCGTACCGTGACCGCCATGCAATGTCCGTCCAGGCCCGTGCATCCCCCCTTTCGACACGCGTAGCGGCAGCCAGCAGGGGGCCAGCGGCTAGCGCCGCGCAGCGGAGTACCACGACCATGAACCGCAAGCAGACCGATGTGGGAGACGCGTCGGGCGATGTCGACGCCTCTTCGGTGCTGTCGCTGCGGGAAACCGAGCGTCGCCTGCAGAAGCTGGTACGTGGGAAGGTGGAGGGCAATCCCGGCGGGGACGCCAGCTGGCAGGCCGGTATCCTCAACGCGCTGCCGGCCAATATCGCGCTGCTCGACGGCCACGGCTACATCATCTCGGTCAACGACGGCTGGCGGCAGTTCGCCCGAACCAACGAGCTCCCCACCGTCCGCTTCGGCGTCGGCTCCAACTATCTCGACACCTGCGACCGCGCCCACGGCGTCGACTGTGTCGAGGCCGTGCCCGTGGCGGAGGGCATTCGCGCCGTGCTGGCCGGGAGGTCCAGGAAGTTCTCGCTCGAGTATCCCTGCCATTCGGCGACCCAACAGCGCTGGTTCCTGCTGGAGGTCACGCCGCTTGCGGCCAACGGCGGCGAGGGCGTCGTCGTCATGCACATGAACATCACCGAGCGCAGGCAGGCACAGGCGGAGTCGCGGCTGTTGTCCGACCGCCTTGCCGACACGCTCGACAGCATGAGCGATGCGTTCTTCACGCTGGATCGCGACTGGCGCTTCACCTTCCTAAACAAGCACGCCGAGTTGCTCCTGGGGCGCGGGCGCGAGGTCCTGTTGGGCCGAAGCCTCTGGGAGGAATATCCCACCGCGATCGGTTCGGTGTTCGAGCGCGAGTACCGCCGGGCGATGTCGGACAACGTGAGCGTTGCGTTCGAGGCCGATTTCCAGAGGCTGGAGAGCTGTTTCAGCGTCCGCGCCTATCCGTCCGAACACGGCCTGGCGATCTATTTCCGCGACGTCACCGAGGCTCGGCGTGCCGCCGAGGGACTGCGTACGAGTGAAGAGGAGTTCCGCAAGCTGGCCGAGGCGATGCCGCAGATTGTCTGGATCACGCGCGCGGACGGCTGGAACACCTATTTCAACCAGCAGTGGTCGGACTACACCGGCCTGACCCTGGCCGATGGCTTGGGCCACGGCTGGAGCCGGCCGTTCCATCCGGCGGACCGGGCGCGCGCGGAAACCGCCTGGCAGGAGGCCACGGACACCGTGGGCATGTATTCGATCGAATGCCGCCTGCGCCGTGCCGACGGGGCCTACCGTTGGTGGCTGATCCGCGGCGTGCCGGTGCGCAATGACGACGGCCAGGTCATCAAGTGGTTCGGTACCTGCACCGACATCCACGACCGCAAGGTCGCCGAGCTGGAGGTGATGCGTGCCAACCAGGGGCTGCGCGCGAGCGAGCTCCGTATCAAGCGCCTCAACCGGGTGTACGCCGTGCTCAGCCAGATCAACGCGCTGATCGTGCGCAAGCCGAGCCGCGACGAGCTGTTCCAGGGGGCCTGCCGTATCGCGGTCGAGCTGGGCGAGTTCCGCTTCGCCTGGTGCGGGCTGGTAGACCGCGACGCCGACCTCCTCTCGCCGATCGCCTCGGCGGGTGACGTTGACGACTTCTTCGAATGCGCGCCACGGGAGGTTTTCGAGTGCCGGGCCGGCACGACCAGCCAAGCGGCCCACGCGCTTCACGAGCGCGCGCCGCAGGTAGTGAACGATTTCGGATCCGGGCAGCCCGTGCTGCTCAAGGAGGACATGGAAAAGCGTGGCATCCGTTCGTTCGCGATCATACCGCTGGTCATCCACGGCGATGCCGTCGGGGTGTTCGCCCTGTACGCCCAGGAGGCCGGGTTCTTCGACGAGGAGGAAGTGCGCCTGCTTCGTGAGCTCGCCGGCAACATGGCCCTGGCACTGGAGAACATCGAGAAGCAGGAGCGGCTCGACTTCCTCGCCTATTACGACCCGCTGACCGGGCTCGCCAACCGCTCGCTGTTCCTCGACCGCGTGTCGCAGCACATGCGCAGCGCCGCCGGCTCGGAAGATGAGTTGGCGCTGGTTCTGTTCGACCTGGAACGGTTCAAGAACATCAACGACAGCCTCGGCCGTGAAGCCGGCGACGCGCTGCTGCAGCAGGTCTCGAACTGGGTGGCGCGCCGTGCCGGGGACGCCGGCCTGCTGGCCCGCGTGGGCCCGAACCAGTTCGCCGCCGTCATGCCCAGGGTCCGTCCTGACGGCAACCTGTCGCGCTTCATCGAGAACGCCATGGCCTCGCTGGGCAGTCATCCGTTCGAGATCGAGGACGCGGTCCTGCGGGTCACCGTCAAGGTTGGCGTGGCACTGTTCCCCAAGGACGGCACTGACGCTGAAGCCCTGTTCCAGAATGCGGAGGCCGCGCTGCGCCAGGCGAAGGCCAATGGCGACCGCTACCTGTTCCACAGCAGTGCGATGACCGCTGCCGTGGCCGGCAAGCTGAGCATGGAGAACCAGCTGCGCCGCGCGTTCGACAACGAAGAGTTCGTGCTGCACTTCCAACCCAAGGTCAGCCTGGCGACCGGCAAGGTCACCGGCGCCGAGGCGCTGATCCGCTGGAACGATCCCGCCACCGGCCTGGTGCCGCCCGGCAGGTTCATCCCGGTGCTGGAGGAAACCGGGTTGATCCACGATGTCGGGCGCTGGGCGATGTGCCAGGCGATCGAGTGCTACCTGCGCTGGTGCGACGATGGGCTGGCGGGCGTGCGCATCGCCGTCAACGTGTCGTCGCTGCAGCTGCGCAACCGAGGGTTCGTTGCCGAAGTGGCCAAGGTACTCTCGGGCGACCCGCGGGCAGCGTCGGGACTGGAGCTCGAGATCACCGAAAGCATGGTCATGGGCGACATCAACCACGGCATCGATAGCCTGCAGGCAATCCGGAACCTGGGCGTGACCGTGGCCCTGGACGACTTCGGCACCGGCTTCTCCTCGCTGAGCTACCTGGCACGCCTTCCGATCGACACGCTCAAGATCGACCGCTCCTTCATCAACAACGTCGCGGTCACCACCGAGGGGCTGGCGCTGGTGTCGACCATCATCACGCTGGCGCATTCGCTGCGGCACACGGTGGTCGCCGAAGGCGTGGAAAGCGCGGAACAGGCCAGGCTGCTGCGTTCGCTGGATTGCGACGAGATGCAGGGCTTCCACTTCGGCCGGCCGGTGCCGTGTGCGGAATTCGAGGCCCTCTACCTTGCGCCGCTGCCGGCCTGATCGTTAGCGGCTGAGGATCTCCGACGCCACGATCACGTCGCTGATGCGGGTGCCGTTCCAGCGGTAGATGAAATGCTCGCTCTGCCGGCAGTTAGAGACCAGGTCGGGATAGAACAACGCCACGCACTCGCCGCCGGCCTGGCGCACGCTGTTGAACACGATGCCGTCGCTGCCCTCCTCGCGCAGTCGGCGGCCCAGCCGCTGGCTGTAGGCATAGGAATCCGGGTCGTGCGCCTCGGGCCAGCCGGGGCGCAGCGTATGCAGCCGGGCGTCCACGTCGGCCAGGTACAGGCGCATGCCCAGGTCCGTGGCGGGATGGCTGGCGTGGGCCAGGAAGCGCTCGCGGTGGAACACCGTCTCGCTGATCGCCGTGGCGCGATCGCGGGCCGCGTAGTAGACGCCGTAGCTGCCATCGCCGAAGCGCGAACCGTCCGGCGGCACGTGGGTGAAGGCGGCCATGACCGGCGTGGTTCCGGGACCGCTGATGCGGCGGCCGGCCGGCACCCGGTCCAGCTGCCCCAGCTGCTGGCGGATGCGTGGATTGGTCAGCCCATCCAGCGCCCAGATCGCGTCGAGGTCGGCGGGGTCGGCCACCTTGTCGAACAGGCCCACCGGCGGAAAGCGCGAGGACACGATCCGGTAGCTGGGCCGCCAGCGGACGCGCGTGGTGCGCGGCGCGCCGTTCGCCGTCCCGCTCACCATCCGCGCTGCGCGTCCAGGTACTCGCGCACCTGGAACAGGTCGGCCACCTGCCCGCCCAGCATCACCTGCAGCGGCGTGCGGCCGGCGAACAGCGGCGCGGTGTTGGGCCGCTTGAGGTAGGCGCTGGCGTGGTCGCCCTGCGGCAGCAGGATCTGCAGCGCCTTGTAGATGCCCACCAGGTAGCTCAGCCGCTCCAGCAGGTCGCGCGACACCTGGGCCACCTCTCCGGACTTCCAGCGGAAGAACGTGGTGCGCGAGGGGTCGCCCAGCAGCACCATCAGCTGGGCGGTCGACAGGCCCCACTCGTCGGCGATGCGGAACACGGTGCGCAGACCGGCGGTGCCGAGGTCCTGGGTGCGCTCCGGCGTGAGCGGCTGTGCGGCGGCGGCATTCATCGGAAGTCTCCTATGAAACCTAAGCCACGATGTTATCCCGAATGGGACTCGGCCACCAGCGCGCGGGCACCCGGGGGCCCACGACCTCAGCGCTGCAGCATCGCCTCCAGGTCGGCGTCCTTCTCGGCCCACAGGCCGCTCATCCACGCCTGGGTGCGCTTGCGCAATTCAATGTCACCCTCGTAGTCACCGACGAGATCGGCCGGGATCGGCCGCTGGCGGACCTTCACCCGCACCCGCCTAACGCCCCCGGTGGCCAGCTGCCACATGGTGGGGCGGCCATCGGGATACGCGATGGTCACGTCGACCACCGATTGCAGCACCTCGCCCATCGCGCCCAGCACGAAGGCCACGCCGCCCGCCTTGGGCCGCAGCAGGTGACGATAGACCTTGCCCTGCCGCGCCTGCTTGGCCTCGGTGAAGCGCGTGCCCTCGACGAAGTTCATCACCGACACCGGCAGCACCCGGAAGCGCTCGCAGGCGCGGCGCGTGATCTCCATGTCCTTGCCGCGCAGCGACGGATTGCGCGCCAGCTGCGACTTGGTCAGCCGGCGCATGAAAGGAAAGTCCAACGCCCACCAGGCCAAGCCCAGGATAGGCACCCAGATCAGCTGCCGCTTGAGGAAGAACTTCAGGAACGGGATGCGCCGGTTGAACACCTTCTGCAGCACCGGGATGTCGACCCAGCTCTGGTGGTTGGCCAGCACCAGGTACCAGCCCTCGTATTGAAGCCCTTCCAGGCCCTCGACCTCCACCCGGGTCAGCGTCACGCGGTCGAGCAAGGCGCTGTTGACGGCGATCCAGCTTTCGGCAATCGACACCAGCCAGCGCGACAAGCGCGGCCGCGCCGGCGGCAGCATCAGCTTGAGCAGGGCCACCGGGAACAGTGCCACGCAGTGGACCAGGGTGTTGAGGCTGAGCAGGAGCAGGGCCAGGGCCCCGCGCAGGAACGCAGGCATGGATGAACCGGATAGGGAGCTGGCGCAAGCATAACTGCCGACGGTGGCGGGGCGTATGACGGCGGCCAGGTTTGGTGCGAGTTGCTACGCGCCTCCGCTAGCACTGAAGCCTCGCCCCACGGTCGCATTGAACTCTTGGTGAAAACCTGAGGAGTGAACTTTAGGAGGTCGCCCGCCCCTCAGCTGTTCCATCGTGCCGGATGGGTATTTCCGTCACGCACGTAGGGGTCATTGGGTTCGATCCTGCACTCAGCTTCAACCTCCGCAGGCCAGCGCGGCATCGTGTTGATGGTCATGACGAGATACCGGCCGATGGCGGCGACGACGAAGAGCGGGAGCAACAGGATTTGGAAAGTCAGCCAACCGTTCAGGCTCAACCAGAGCTTTCTGAATCCAAAAAGAGGATGCTCCTTTCGATCTGAAATTTGCAGGCAGAAATTGGTGTACGGCTGGACAGCTTGAGGGCCCTCGTCCATGTACCGCCGGAGATATTCATAGAAGCACTTCACGGTCACCGCGTCGCCCACAGGACTAAAGGCGAACGTCTCCCGAATAGTTTTTCCATCCTCTTCCAACACGTGAGCCCGCAGATCCCAGTCAGTGCCGAAAGTGCGACCCACCGTGGCTGATCCCATGGTGAAGAAGAGCTCGTCCCAGCGAGCGGCCAACACAGTCCCGTTCAATCGAAAAACATAGACCATGCGATTCTTTCGATTAATCCTAATCGGATAGTGGGTATAGCGGAACATTTCTTTTGAAAGACCCCAGAAAAATAAACCTGAAATAATTCCGAGGAGAACTGAAAAAAACAGGAATTCGGCAACCTCCTGCGTGACTCGATCAAGCGCCACAGCTTCGGGCCAGTTCACGATGAAGGTGCCGTAGGCAAAGTAGACTATCGCGAAAGTAGTCACCAAGAACATTGGGAGGACAAAGCCAGTTACAAGACCTTTCCATCCATAGTATTTGTCCACAACCTCAAGATATGTATTGTTTAGCCGAGTCACTGAGAGCTCAGAGGATGGCTCGATAAAATTCGTTGCTTCTCCCGAAAGACGCATGCGATGGTCTTCTTCACTGGGCGGCTTGCCCGTGCGATAGCGAGTAATCAAACCGGTGTAATGCATTTCAATTGCCCAAAGCTATTACGAAGTCGCGTTGTTCATCGCGCTCAGTGCGATACCAACCATCCGGACCCAACCTGCCCCATGAGTAGCATCGCTCGAGCCACAGCTCCGAGCGGCTGGGACGGAAATAATCGAGAACTAGCGAAGCCACCATTATCAAAGCCGAGGCAGTCAGAATCAACCAGAAACTCCCGACAATAATCATCAAGAAAACCACTACTCCGCTGAGTGCGCCGACCAATACCTGAGCTCGACCGAACCGTTCATCGCCGCGTTGAATGGCTCGAAAGCCTTCGTGAACATCGTATGCTGCCAGCAGAATCCCGCCGAACACTCCAAGGCCGCGCCCAAGTTTCCGGATTGCAGTGCCCACGGACCGAACCCTTTCACTGCTTCGCATGGCCAATTGCCCTCGGCCCACCTTCTCAGCAACCTCCCCAATTGCCTCTGCATAGATTCCGCTGATCAGCGTGTACTGCGTCAGGATGCGGCGCTGCACCTGGGGACGCTGATGGGCGAGTGATCGCGACATCTCTCCTTGTAGCGACGACAGGCTCGCGTGGCTGAGCAGCGCTCCGAGAATAGTGCCCCCACCGACACTGATGGCCCTGTTCACCGATGGGCTGGCGCGCTGCATCCGCGATTTCCAGGCGGAGAACCCTAGCTGTCGCAACGCGTCGGGATCATGCACCCGCGAGGCAAGCCAGGTGATTCGGGCCTGCATCTGTTCGGGCCCCCGCAGGTGCTCGGGCATTGCGCGCAGGTCCCACTCGTTGACTGCCACCAGCCACTTGTTGCTGGTTACCGAGTTCATCGGTACGCCGCGAGCCTCCCATCCACGCATCTGGGCAACCACCGCCGCGCGCATCCGATGCTCCGAGACGGGTTCACCGGTCAGCTCGATCATGCTGCGTGCCAGGTGACGCCAGAAGTCCCGACCCGTGCCCCGGATCTCCACGACCACCATCGGTTGCTCGGTCACCGTGCCCAGCTTGACCAGACTGCGATAGACCACGCCCGAGCTCGCCGCCTTCATGGCGGTACGCTCGATCGGGCCGGACAGCCTCGCGATGAACGCGCCCATCGCGTCGGTTTCAGCGGGCCCTACCCGGCGCGCCGCCAGGGTGAACGCAGCCGCGAAGTTCCCCCACGGCAGTGAGGCCCAGTCGTACGAGGAGGAGGCCTCGAGCGGTTGCAGCAGTTGCGTCTGGTTGTAGCCCAGGGCGCGCTGGATCGGGTTGTCGTCCGAATCGGTCTGCAGCCAATCGGTGTAGAGCTTCGCGCACTCCGCCTTGTCCTGCGTGGATCCGATGCACGCGCTCAGCGAGACGATGTAGGCACCCCCGCTTCGAGCATCCTCGCAATCGAAGTTGCAGGCGAAGTGCTCGGCCAGGCTCTTGCTTTGCATCCACTGGCAGTGTGCCGTGGCCAACGGGTCGATGACCGCCTGGTAGAACTCGCTCAACCGGTTTTCCAGGCCTTCCCTCCACGCGCGCCGGGCGTTCTCGTCGTATCGTCCGCCAATGTACAAGCCTGTGGCTTCGTCCTTGCGCCCGGCATGGGTGCTCCATGCAGCGTCCGCGGCCCGATCGAGGGCGTCCTGGTTCAGCCGCGCCCGAATCTCCCTGGCACGTTCCGGGTTGGCAGGACGTGCGGAGTTGCCCCTCCACTGCTCGATCTCCCATTCGCGGGCCTGGGATTCGAGGCGATTCGTCAGACGATTTTCGGCATCCTCCCTGACCACGAACTCAAGTTTCTCGATCGCCTCGCATACGGCGATCTTGCGGCGTGTCTCGGAGTCATAGGACTCGATGTAGCTCTCAAGCTCGTGGTTCATGACCTCGGCAAGATCGGACGCAATTCCCTCGGGGTCAGGCAGCGCGAGAAGCAAGCCCTTTCCGGGCGCCAGCCGCTCGGCAGAGTGCTGGATCATCCGGGCGAGTGAGTCTCCACCGGCCCGGGGAAGCGCGGCCCAGGGCAGAGCGCGCCTGAGCAAGCTGCTGCTGTCGGAAAGGTAAGAGAGTTCAAGGACGTGCCGGCCGACCTCCTGGATGGGCGCTGCCCCGTCATGGGAATTGCCGCCCAGCCATTGCGCAGGATCGAACTTCACCATGTGACGCTCGCGCAGGGCCCCGTCACTTCGATGCTCGTCCTCGACGGCCATCGTCCATCGAACGGGGGAGTAGCTTATCCACACCGGCTTGGTCGCACGGTTGGCATTGGGGATGGTGATCAGGGAGGCCGCACCCTGATGACCGACGTCGCTGCAAGGCAGCGGAGCATCGCTGTCCTGTTCGGTCGACCACAGGGTGTGCCTGAAGAGGAAGCCGCGGTCACTGACCTGATAGACGTCGAGCTCCCCGCGGTTCTCGTCGAAGACGTACACCCAGCCGGTGCGAAGTGTGCGAAGGGCGTAGCCGTAGGGGTCTTCCGAGTCGATCGCTATCGACTCGACCCCCATCTCGTGCTTCGCCAGGGGCCCCTCGAGCTTGCGCAGCCCCGGCAGGTTCGGCGATCGGACCAGCCCGTATCGCACCGGAAGAATCGGTAGACCGATTCGATGGTAGGGGCAGGTGCTGCGGCAGTCACGCCCGCGTAGCGAGGTGTCGGGCGGAGTGGCGGTGGCGGTGGTCATACGCTTCTGCTTCCTTGCAGGAGTTCGTCGCGAATAGAGGTGCGGGCAGCCGCGTCCAGATCGGAGGTGGCTGCAAGGTAGGGAAAGTCGATGTCGATGTCGGTGTCGCAGCGAGCGAGCGTGATTCGCTTTGCCATCGCCGGATGGGCATCGAACTCCGGGTGGATCAGGAACGCGTGCTCGACGAAGCGCTGAAGGTCCTGGGTTGCCTCAAGCCCGTGGATGTTTCGAGCGCGCAGCAGGGCTTGCCTGGCCACTCGTCCGCGGTCGATGCGGGTGCTGAGTCCCTCCGAGGCCTCGCGCTGCAGCACCCGATTGATGATGCCTAGCCCATCCAGGAGGGCTCCCTGCTCGGCGTCGAGTCGAAGCTTGCTTCGTGACACCGCAGGCGGATTGTCGGACTGGTCGAATGAAATGCATTCGCGACCAAAGACGGCCGTGGCACGACGGACCGGGCCCAGGAACTGGTTCACCTGGGATGGGGAGAAGATTTCGACGAGATGCACCAGGACCCGCGGGTCCTGTGGGCGCAGGTAGATTTCGGCGTCGTCGGCATGCGCGGTGATGTGGCGGCTCAGGTGCCCCGCCACCACCTCGGGTTCGGAATCACTTTCCAGCAGCACTCCAAGCAGCGGGAATGACCCCTCCCCGGGCACATGGCCCAGCACACTTTCCAGGCAAGCATCCCGCGCATCCGCGCCCAACGTGGCAAGGTCAACGAGCTCGGGAAACAGATGTGCCAGACGCCTCTGTCCACGGGGGACGATCGCCACCCCGACTACGCCGACAGGCCTGTCGAGAACGGGGTGGGCTATGGGATCGATCAAGGCGAACCTGTGCCGGTCCAGTACCCGGTGATCGAATGGGGCACTCATGGGCCGATCCTGACGGTTCCACCGGAAGCCGTTGCACCCGCCGCCAGGGATGGGCACAGCTCGCCATCGGCGAACTCGATGCTCTGCACGGCCCCACCCACCGGTCCCGCCAGCTCCTTCCTCGCCGCCTTGAAATCGATCGCCCCTGGCGCCCCCAGCTCGATGTTCTCGCCATCGAGCTTGAAGTAGGCCCCGGCCGCGGTCATCAGCAGGTGCGTGGCGGCGGTCATCGCCGCGTTCGCCTGGTGGCTGGCCAGGGTCAGCGTCGCCTTGCTGCGCAAGCTGGCCGTATTGCCCTGCGCCTGCACGCTGACCCTGCCGCTGGCGGCATGCAGGGCGATGCCGGTTTCCTGGTTCGGCTTTTGCGCGGCCGTCGCCATGCCGTGGGTGAACACGCTGACACCGCCGCCGGCACTGAGCACGGTGCTGCCCTGGCTGATCCAGTCGATGTCCTGCTGGGCGCTCACGACGGTGTGCGTTCCCGACACCCAGACCTGGCTGGCCGGGGTCAACGCCGCCAACCCGGCGGCAGCCTCGGCCACCAGCAGCGGTTCGCTGAAGGCCGGCACGCCGCCGCCCGCGGAATCCCCCTGGCCGTGGGTGCTGGTCAATGCGTCGCCAACGCCTTGCAGCGACGCGCTCGCCGGCAACGTGTCGGGCTCGCCTTCCAGCGCAGCGTCCTGCGCGCTGGCCGTTTGGCCCAGGCTGTCGATCAACGAGCGACCCTGCATCAGCTGGGTGCGGGCCACCTCTGCCGTGAGCTGCTGCCCGCCGCTCGAACTACTGAGCAGCAACCCCCTGCCCGCGCGCAAGGCACCCTGGGCCCCGGTATGCAGGCTCAGCCCGAAGCCGAGATCGTCCTCGCGCCGGTTGTCCCGCTGCGCCTTCAGGTGGCCCATCATCAAGGTGGCACCGGTGCGTGTGGTGGACAGCTCGACGCGCGCCTGCCCGGGCGTGTCATCGAACACCAGCTGCTGGTAGTCGCCATCGCCCGTGCCGCTGCTGGCCAGCGCCTGGCTCTTGTAGCCCGAGAGCACCGCCGGGTGGCCGTTGCCGCTGAACCAGGCCGGTGCGTTGCCGGTGGCGCCTGCAGGTCCGCCGGCCACCGCGTTGTGCTGCGCATCCTCGTGGCCGCGGCCGTTGTAGGCCGCGCCGATCACCACGGGGCGGTCGATGTCGCCCTCCAGGAACGCGACCAGCACTTCCTGGCCCACGCGCGGAATGAAGTTCGTACCGAAGTTGGGGCCCGCCACCGGCGTGGCCACGCGAACCCAGGCTTGCGCGCCGCCCGCCTGGGCATGGCCGGGGGCGTTGTCGTCGCCGCGCGGATGCTCGAGGCGGCTGCTGGCCTGCGCGCCGCGCTGCCATGGGAACTGCAGCAGCACACGGTGATCGCGGTCGGTGTGCACGGGGGTGCCGGCGCCCACCACGATGGCGCTCTGCACGCCACGAACCTGCGGTCGCGGATGCAGGCGCTCGCCGTGGCCATCCTGCGTCGCGGGCCGGTAGGGCCGCGCCGAGGGCAGCGCGACGAACCGGTTGCGGTAGCTGTCCACATCGTCCACCGGCGGATGCGCGTCCATACCGCCGAGGCCGCACAGCGCCACAGGCAGCGGCAGCATCGGCTTCGGCGGGCCCAGATGCTGCGCCACGCTGGCGTGGAGTTCATCGCCCAGGTTGTTGCGGGCCGCGTGCTCCACCCGCAGGCACACATGGCTGGCCGCCTCGGCATCCGCGTACTGGTGGTGGCCGGACAGCGTGAAGCGAAGGCCCGGTGCCAGGCGACGCCAGCTGCCACCGCCACTCACCTGGTGCTGCCCCACCTGCAACGCCTCGGCGTGCTGGCGCGCCAGGCGCTCGCCGGTCTGGAAGTCCGGCCACGTGTAGGGTCCGCTGGGATCGCTGTCGGTCGCCACGCCCCCGGCACCGCCGAGGTCGGCATGCACTTCGCGCCACTGGTGCGCGCGGTAATCCCAGCTGCCGCGCGCCACGCGGCCCACGCCGAGTCGGCGCGCGCTGTGCCACCAGCCAATGCCGTCCTCGCGCTCGGTGGCCTCGGCGCGGTGGAATCGCACCGGCACCCCGGGCAGGTCGCCGAAGGCCTCGGCGCTGTCGGCAATCACCATCGTGTGCGTGCCCAGCGTGTCCCCATCGGCGGCCGCGCTGTGCTCGAAGCGATAGAACAGCCCCTCCTCGGCCAGCAGCCGATGCACGAAGGCATGGTCGCTTTCCTGGTACTGCGTGCACGCGCTGCGCTGCCGGTATACCGACGCGTCGGCCAACTGCCAGCGCCACGCCGGCACCACGCTGCCCAGCCCGCGATGACCTTCGAACAGGTAGTCGACGATCCCGACCACACTCATGTCGCGGAACTCGAAGCTGTCGGTCCGCAGGCGCAGGAACGACAACCACGGCTCCAACCGCAGCCGGTAGCGCGCCAGTCCCCCGTTGGCGCCCAGCAACTGGCAGGCGGTGACATGGCCGTGGAAGGGTCGCAGCGACGTGCGCGAATCGGCCGTCAGCAGCTCCAGCAAGGCAGGCGCGCCCAGCAACTGCTCCAGCGACAGGTGGGCATCGCCCGAGAGCGCGGTGATCTCGAACGCGAAGCCGCCGGCATCCAGGGATTCCCAGCCGTGCATGGCCTCGGCCACCAGCACGTCGGGCCCCAAGGGGGTGTGCAGGCGAAGCAGCCGGTCGGTCTGCGCCAGGGGGTGCAGCAGGGCACGTAGCGCGGCACCGATCCCGGCGCCGGAAGAGAAGTCGGTCATATCCTTTGACCTTGGGTGTTGAGTTGTCGTCCTTGAGCGCAGGAGTCTAGCACCAGCCCCGGGGGCCATTGCACCCCTGGCCCGTCAGTCGCCTGCCACCCGGACGTTGCGCCGATAGACCACCTGGCCGGCGATGGCCGTCACCAGGATGGCCGCATTGGTGACCACGAACACCCAGTTCTCGACCAGCCAGCTGTAGGCCACGAACGCGGTGCTGGCGGTGAGCTGCCCGGCGAACAGCCAGGGGGACACACCCTCCACGCTGCGGCTGCGCCACTGCTTGACGACCTGGCAGATCAAGGTGGCCAGCAGCACGATGGAAGCCGACCACCCCAGCAGCTGCTCCATCAGCGCGACACGTCCCCGCCGGTTCGACGCGCGCCCCCGTCAGGCACCAGCCGCAGCACCCGCCCGTCGCTCTCGTCGGTCAGCACGTAGATCGCACCGTCCGGGCCGACACGCACGTCGCGGATGCGGTCGCCGACTTCCTTGAGCAGGATCTCCTGCTCGCCCGGCTCGCCATTCTCGATCGGCACCCGGCGCAGCGACTCCTCGGCCAGCGCGGCCACGAACAGGCTGCCACGCCACTGCGGGAACAGGTCCCCGTCGTACAGCGCCAGGCCGGCCGGGGCGATCGACGGCGTCCAGACCAGGAAGGGCTCTTCCATGCCGGGCATGCGCGTGAACGGCGTGATCAGCGAGCGGCCGTAGTCGATGCCGTAGCTGACCACCGGCCAGCCGTAGTTGCGGCCGGGTTGGATGATGTTGATCTCGTCGCCACCGCGCGGCCCGTGCTCATGGGTATACAGGCGACCGCTGGATTCATCCCAGACGATGCCCTGCATGTGCCGGTGGCCGTAGCTGTAGATCTCGGGCAGCGCGCCCTCGCGCGACACGAACGGGTTGTCGCGTGGCGCGCTGCGTCGGTGTTGATGCGGATCAGCGTGCCCATGTGGCTGTCGAGCTTCTGCGACTCCTCGCGGAAGAAGAAGCCGTCGCCCATGCTCATCAGCAGCGTGCCGTCGGGCAGGAAGGCCATGCGCCCGCCGCCATGCACGTCGCCGGACTTGGCCGGCTGGGTGGTGAAGATCGGCTCGACATCGTGCAGGCGCTGGCCGTCGAACCTGGCCCGGACGATGCGGGTATGGTTCGCGTCGTCGGTGCCGTGCACGAAGGAGAGGTAGAGGATGCCGCTGCTGGCGAAGTTCTCGGCCGGCAGCACTTCCAGCAGGCCGGACTGGCCCGAATCGAGCACCGGCGGCACGCCCTCCACCGGCGCCTCGCGCAACACGCCGTTCTCGATCACCCGCAAGCGACCGGGGCGCTCGGTGACCAGTTGCCGGCCATCGGGCAGGAAGGCCAGCGACCAGGGGTGTTCCAGCCCCTCGGCCACGACCTCGACGCGGTACTCCGCCTGGGCGGCAACGGGGAACAACAGCACCATCGAAACCGCAAGCGGCGCAAGCATCCTCTTGATCATCACATTCCCTCCATGGCCAAGCGCCGAAGCTGTGTTGACACGACGCTCACATTTGCAGTCGACCATGGATCGGGAGAACAACCGGTGAAGACGTCCGATATCGGCAGGATCCTTCTGGCCTTCCTCATCGCGGTGGTCGTCGCCATCGCCTGGGGCTCCGTCGTGCAGACGCAGTACAACCTGGCGGCACTCTCGTCGATCGGCGTCGACGTCGACACGGTGCGCATGAACACGACCCTGCGCGACCTCTTCAGCGGCTTCTTCCCCACCTACGGCGGCTACATCGTGCTGCCGTCGCTGCTGGTGGCGTTCATCGCGGCCTGGCTGGTGATGTGGAAGTGGTTGCCGGCCGATCCGCTGGCCGCACGCCTGGCGCTGTTCGCGCTGGCGGGTGGCCTGGCGATCCTGATCGGAATCCCGCTGGTGAACTGGTTGTCGCCGCTGGCGCTGCTGATCGGCGCCTCGCGCGATTTCAGCTGCACCGCCTGGATGGCGGTCGGCGGGGCGGTCGCGGGGCTGATCTTCGCCGCGATGACGCACCGCCGGTGGATGCCTGCCGAACGCCAGGCCGCCGAACGCCAGGCCGCGTGACCTAGTCCAGGGACACGCCGGTCAGTTCCTCGCTGAGCTCGACCAGCTTTTGCTGCGCCTGCGTGTCGCCCGCCTGCGCGTGTGGCGTGGCCACCTCGCCATCGCGGTAGTACGCGCCGGCCTGCAGCGAGGGCGCGGTGATCAGCCCCATGACCGTGTCGCGGCCTTCGGCCACCGTGCTGCGGATCGGCCCA
This sequence comes from Alkalisalibacterium limincola, assembly GCF_008017755.1. Lineage (GTDB taxonomy): Bacteria > Pseudomonadota > Gammaproteobacteria > Xanthomonadales > Xanthomonadaceae > Alkalisalibacterium > Alkalisalibacterium limincola. Next base: position 122,371 of record NZ_VRTS01000007.1, on the reverse strand, counting down.
CCCAGGCCCCGCACCATCGTCGTGTCCATCATGCTGGCCGGGTGCAATGAGATCATCGTGATGCCGTCGTTCGCGAAGTTCTCCGCAATCGCCGCCGTCATCGTGATCTGCGCCAGCTTGCTCTGCCCGTAGCCGCGCGCCTGCGCACCGGGCTGCTCCAGCATCACATCGTCGAAATCGATCGGATGCGCCGCACCGGAGGCCACGTTGATGATGCGCGAGGGCGCCGCGGCGGCCAGCGACGGGCGCAGTTTGTTCACCAGCACCCAGCCGGCCAGGTAATTCACCGCGAACTGCAGTTCGTGGCCGTCCTCACTCTCGTGGCGCGGCTGTTCGCGGTTGAACGCGATACCGGCGTTGTTGACCAGCAGGTCCAGGCGCGGATGGTCGCGGGCGATGGTGTCGGCGAAATCACGCACGCCCTGGATGGAGGCGAAGTCCGCAGCGATGAAGGTGGCCGAGCCGACGCCGCTGGCGGTGATCTCCTCGACCACTTGCTGCCCGCGCTCGGCATTGCGGCCGTGGACGATGACATGGGCACCGTCGGCGGCCAGCGCCAGGGCCAGCGCACGGCCGAGGCCGTCGGTGGAGCCGGTGACCAGGACGGTCTTCTCGGCGTAGCTGATCCGGTCCCCCTCGGGCTCGGCATGCGCAAGGGACGAAGCGCCAACGCAGGCGAACACCGACAGGGCCAAGCTGAGCAAAGTGCGCATGGGGGCATCCTCGAATGGGGGAATTCGAGGATAGGCCGTCACGCGCGCTGGGCCAAACGCGACCCGCAGCCGACGGGACGTCTCCCCGACCGTCGGGCGGTCTGCATGACCGGGGCGACGGCCTCCTGCATCCCGCCTGCATGCCCGGCCGGGTGGCCGAGTGCTGATCACCCGGCGTTGCCTTGGGAGCAAGGCCAACGGCCACGTCCCGGCGCGCGCGCGGGAAGGCATCCCGACGGCACGGCGTGGCATGGAGCTTGCTTCGTTCCCTACCGATGCACCCAAACCCCCGCACCCCCAACGAGGTATCCCCCAATGGCCCGCGACATCCTCAAGACCCTCAAAGCCGAACACAACGTGCTGCGCGACCTGTTCAAGCAGATCGACGCCACCACCGAACGCGCCAGCAAGGGGCGCGTGGAACTGCTCGAGAAGATCGAAGCCAACCTGCTGCCGCATGCGAAGTGGGAAGAGAAGGTCTTCTACCCCGCCTTCAAGGAACGCGCCGACCGCGATGGCCTCAAGACCCATGCCGAGGCGGTGCTGGAACATGCCGCCGTCGAGGAGACGGTGATCCCGCACGTGAAGGCTTCCGACGTGACCACGCCGGAGTTCGCCGGTCGGGTTAAGGTGTTCGGTGAGCTGATCGACCATCACGCCAGCGAGGAAGAGGACACGATGTTCAAGATGGCGCGCAAGTTGTTCAGCGCCGAAGAGCTGGCCCAGTTCGACGAGGACCACGAGGCATGGAAGGCTTCCACTGCTGCCACCGCTGCGATCACCGGCGCCAAGGCCAAGGCCGGCGCGAGGTCGACTGCGGCGAAGGTCTCCCAGGCGATCAGCCGCTGAGCGCATCCGCAGGCTTCCTGCCCACGCCGGCCGTTGAGCCGGCGATCACAGCTTGAAGACGGAGACGCAGCGCATGCCAGACCCATCGCCCGCGCCCGATTCGCCCGCAAGCAGCCACGAGAAGCGCTGGCTGCGCACCGATGTCGTGTTGCTGGTGATGGCCACCGGTGTGGTCTTCTGGCTCGTAGGCGACGTTTTGCTGCTGGTCTTTGGCGGATTGCTCATGGCGGTCGGCCTGGATGGCCTGGCCAGTGCGCTGGCCCGTAACAGCCCGCTTTCGCGCGTATGGTCGCTGGTTCTGGTGCTGGTTGTCGTGGTGGCGTCGCTGGCGGCGTGGCCATGTACATGGCCACGCCGCTTCTGGAACAGTTCGACGAACTGTGGAGCCGCGTCGCCGCTTTCATCGATGATCTGGTGGGGTGGCTGGGCCAGTTCGGCTGGGCGCAGCAATGGCTCGGCAACGGCAACTCCGATCAGTTGGCCGACGCCGCCAGCATGGTGGTGGACCACGTGGCGAAAGCGACGATGCTCCTGCTGGGCGCGCTCTCCAGCCTCGTCATCCTGCTTGCCCTCGGACTGTTCGCCGCCTTCAACCCGGGGCTTTACCGCAACGGCCTGCTGAAGCTGTTCCCGGACCCGCTTCGGCAGCGCATGGACCGAGCGCTGGGCGCCATCGCGCTCTCCCTGCGCTGGTGGTTCCTGGGGCAACTCGTCTCGATGCTGCTTCTCGGCGTCACCGTCAGCATCGGCCTACTGGTGATCGGCGTGGACGTGTGGCTTGGACTGGGCGTCCTGACCGCCCTGCTCACCTTCATCCCCTTCCTCGGCCCGCTGATCGCCGCGGTGCCCATCCTGCTGGCCGGGTTCGCCGAAGGCACGCAGGTGGGGCTGATCGTCCTGGTCTTCTATCTCATCGTGCAGAACATCGAAGGCAACATCGTGGTGCCGATGATCCAGCAACGCGCGGTGCACGTGGCGCCGGCGCTGATGATTGCCACGCAGGTGCTGATGGGCGTGCTGTTCGGCGTCATGGGCCTGATCCTGGCCGCGCCGCTGACGGTGGTGGCGATGGTGGCGGTCAACAAGCTCTACGTCGAGGACGTGCTGGGCAGACAGACCCAGTCCTGAGAATCCCCTGGGAAACAGCGCCCGGCGCGCCGGACTTCCGGCACGCGAGGCGCCCCGGCACCGCGCGCATCATCTTCCCTGCTGCACCGGTGCTACCCGGCCGTCATGGCCTGCCGCGGGGGACAGACATGCATGCACACACGACGGCAGCCGAGGCCGAACTCAGCTGGATGAGGATGGGCATCGTCGGCGGCCTGTGCGCCAGCGTTTTCTACCCCCTCCTGATCTTCCTGCCCGGCGCCCCCCTGGCGGTGAGCGCCACCCTCGCCGCCCTGCTGGGGCCGGCGATCGGCCTGGCCAGCCTGGGCCTGCATCGTCTGCTGCGACTCGGCGGGCGCCCCACCGCCTCGGCGATCGGCGCGATCAGCAATGTGGCCGCGGGCGCGCTCCTCACCGCGATGTTGCTGGTGCAACTGGGCGTTCGCAGCCGGGCGCCGGACACGGTGGGCGACATGGTGGGCATCTGGCTGGGCCTGGATGTCGCATGGGACGTCTACGTCGGCCTGGGAACCGTGTGCTCCGCGGTGTCGATGTTCGCGCATCCACGCTACCGCTGGCCGTTCGCCGTGCCGGGCCTGGCTATCGGCCTGCTGCTGCTCGTGCTGAACCTGTGGACCTTTCCCGAACCCCCCGACACCGCCGGCCTGGTCGATGTCGGTCCACTGGTGGGGCTGTGGTACCTGGTGGTAACCGTCCAGCTGTGGCGCAGCCTCGCCTGGGCCCGACAGGAGGTGACGCGATGAACCGTGTGATGGTGGCGCTGCTCGAGGCGGGCATCGTGCAGCCCGCCGTGTCGCTCGAGCTTCCGCTTGCCCAGGCCGGTGAAGCCCACCGGCAGGTCGAGACCGGCCATACCCGCGGCAAGGTGGTGCTGAGGGTGGTGAGGCAGCCGCGCTAGCCATTGTCTGCTCAACGATGCTGCACACCTCCGCCATCGGGTCGGAGGACAGCATGGGCCGAGGCCATCGCGGCGCCTGAGAGGCCGATCGCACAGACACTCACGCCGCGATCACACCGGCGCCATCGTTATCTTGTAACTTGAAACTCTGCCGCCGGTGTCGCGCTGCCGGCTGCCGTCACTCACGGCAAGGGGGGTTGCAATGGGTTGGTCTCGTTCCACCGCGGCGGCCCTGATCGCGTGCTGGACGGTCATCGCGTTGGTCCCAATCCCGTTACTGGCGCAGGAGCAGGCGACACAGGCCGACGGCCTGCTGTTCCAGGATGTCCGCGTATTCACCGGCACCGACACCACCCTGACGCCCTCCCAGAACGTCCTGGTGGTGGGCGACCGCATCCACACGGTTTCCCCCAACACCATCACACCCGAGCCGGGCCTGCAGGTCACCGTCATCGACGGGGGTGGGCGCACGCTGATGCCCGGCCTGATCGATGCCCACTGGCACTCCATGCTGATCGCCCCGGACATGCCCACGGCAATGACCGCCGATGCGGGCTACCTGAATTTCCTGGCCGGCGACGTGGCCCGGCAGACCCTGATGCAGGGCTTCACCAGCGTGCGCGACATGGGCGGCCCTTCCTTCGGTCTCAAGCGTGCGATCGACTCCGGCCTGGTGCCGGGGCCGCGGATTTTCCCCTCTGGCGCGATGATCTCGCAGACCGGCGGACACGGCGATTTCAGGATGCCCCATGAAGTGCCCCGGGCCGCCGGGGACGCGCTCAGCCACGCCGAGCGGATGGGCGTGGCGATGATCGCCGACAGCCCCGATGTGGTGCGCGTGCGCACCCGCGAGCAGCTGATGCTGGGTGCCACCCAGATCAAGTTGATGGCCGGCGGGGGCGTCAGTTCGATCTACGATCCGCTTGATGTCACGCAGTACACGGTCGCCGAGATCCGTGCGGCGGTGGAGGCCGCGGAGAACTGGGGCACGTACGTGGCCGTTCATGCCTACACGTCGAGGGCGGTGCGCCAGGCCATCGAGGCCGGCGTGAAATCGATCGAGCATGGCCAGCTTGTCGACGAGGACGTGGTGCGCCTGATGGCCCGCGAAGGCGTCTGGTGGAGCCTGCAGCCCTTCCTCGACGACGAGGACTCCAACCCCAAGCAAGGGCAGGCGCGGGTCAAGCAGTTGATGGTGTCGACCGGCACCGCCCGTGCGTTCGAGCTGGCCCGCAAGCACGACGTGCGGGTGGCCTTCGGCACCGACATCCTGTTCAACCGCGCCGGCCTGCCACGCCACGCCGCGCAGCTTGCCAAGCTGGCCACCTGGTACAGCCCGGGCGAGGTGTTGCGCATCGCCACCGGCAACAACGGCGAACTGCTGGCGCTCTCCGGCGAGCGCAACAGCTATCCGGGCAGGCTGGGGGTCATCGAGGAAGGCGCCATGGCCGACCTGTTGCTGGTGGACGGCGACCCCGTCGCCAACCTCCGGCTCATCGAGGATCCCGAGCGGAACTTCATCGTGATCGTCAAGGACGGCCGGATCGTCAAGAACACCATGGAGTGAACGACCCGCCGATCACCAGCTCGTGGTCGGCCACCGCCGGGAAGAACTCAACCGAAGCAAGAGGGAGGGATACCACCGTGCATCGTTCGTTGTTTTCCACCGCGTTGATCGCCGCAGCCACAGCCATCGCCGGGCCCGTCCAGGCGTCGGATTCCCCCTGGGAGGTCCGGGTCGTGCCCTACCTGTGGACGGCAGGTGTGGACGGGAGCCTGTCGCATGAAAATTTCCCCATCAGCCTGCATCCCCGCGCCAGCTTCAGCGATGTCTTCAGCCGTCTGGATGCCGCCGGCATGGTGGTGTTCGAGGCCCATCGGGAACGTTACGGGCTGTTCGGCGACATCGTTGCAGTCGACTTGAGCGACACCGTCAGGATCCCGCTGGGCGGCGTCCACTTCCCCATCGAGGTGAGCACCAGCACCACCACAGCGCTGTTGGCGATGCAGTACCGCCTGCGGCAGGACCGGCGCAGCCATCTCGACCTGGTGGCGGGCGTCCGCTTCTGGTCCCTGGGCACCCGCTTCACCTACAACGTGCCCAGCGAGATACCGGATGAACTGCCGATTCCGCGCCAGTACGGCATTTCGCAGCGCGAGTGGTGGCCTGACATCCAGGTCGGTCTGAAGGGCGCACACCACTTCGACAACGCCTTCTTCGTCAGCGGCTGGGCGCTCGCGGGTGCCGGCGGCGCCGACCTGACCACCGACCTGATGGTGTCGATCGGCTACGAGTTCGGCAGGCGCACCTCGCTGGTGCTGGGCTACCGGCGCATCGAGACCGATTTCAGCACCTCCGGCGGCTTCGCCTTCGATGCCGTCATGCATGGCCCGGGCGTGGCCCTCGAATTTCGCTTCTAGCGCCCCTTCAAACAGGAGAGATCCCCAGCGCCGCCCACGACGCGCGCATTTCCAAACAGGAGAAGCACACCATGTCGAATCGCAAGCTGAGTCTCATTCCCCTGGCAGCCGCGCTGGCGCTGTCCCTGAGTGCGCCAACCCAGGCGTGCACCTCGCTGACCTACACCGACGCGAACGGAAGCGTCTATCTTGGGCGCACGCTCGAGCTCTCCGCCGACCTGCCCTACCAGCTGCTGTACGTGCCCGCCGGGCATGCATTCCGCTCGCAGGTCCCGGGGCAGCGGGCACTCACCTACGAGGCGAAATATCCCCTGTTCGGCGTCACCATGCCCGACCGCCTGCCCACGGCCGACTCGCCGCTCGGCGTGGGCGACCTCAAGTTGATGGAGGGCTTCAACAACCAGGGGCTGACCTTCAGCCTGCTGGCCTATCCCTCAGCGGCGGGCCCGCAGGACTCGGTCGCGATGACCCGACGCGTGCTGTCGGCGCTGGACCTGGGCAGCTGGATACTGGCGCAGCATGCCAACGTGGACGAAGTGAAGCAGGCACTGACCCGGCAGACGGTGATGCTGGCGCCGCTGGCGGCGATCGGTGGCGCACTGCCGCCGTTCCACTACGTGGTCCACGACCGCGGCGGCGCCTCGATCGTCATCGAGTTCAACAAGGGCCAGATGACCGTGCACGACAACCCGGTGGGCGTGATGACCAATGGCCCCGAGTTCGAGTGGCACCTCACCAACCTCAACAACTACACCTTTCTCTCCAACCTCGACCAACCCACGGCCACCTTTGGCGACTTCACTGCCACGCAGCCCGACTCAGGCATCGCCACCGCCGGCCTGCCGGCGTCGAACACCTCGGTGGGGCGCTTCGTCCGTGCGGTGTACTACTCGAAGTTCGCCGAGAAGGTCGACGATCCGGATGCCGCCGTGATCACGCTGGGCCGCATCATGAACAACTTCGACCGGCCCAAGGGCATCACCATCGACGAGCGCGAGGGTGGCGGCGAGCACATGGACCTCACCGCCCTGGTCAGTGACGCGTCCCAGTACTCCACCGAATTCACCTCGTGGACCAACCTCACCGACCTGAGCCGGAACCGGTTCCACATCCGGACCTACGACTCGCTCAACTACACGATGATCGATCTGGAGCAGCTTTCGCAGACCGACGGTGTGCGGATATTGCCGCTCAAGCGCCTCGATGCCTCGACGCCGGACGGCACTTCGGCCGTGATCGCCGGCATGGCACCCTGAGTCAGGCAGGCCCCGGGGGCGCTGAACCCTGATTCGTCGATTCAGCGCCCCTCGTATCTCTCACACCAGCCGCCGCACCGCCCGGTACTCGCGCAGCCTGCGTTGCCGCAGCGTGGCGCTCAGCCACAGGGTGCCCGCCAGCCAGCCCAGCGCCACCAGCAGCAGTACCAGCCCGTCGACGCGCCAATGCGTGGCGCCCAGCAGCCAGATGGCCGCGTTCGCCAGCAGCGAATAGCCCAGCAGGGCCCAGGCCGTCGCCCGCGCAAGCCACAGGTCGCGCAGACCGGTGCGCAGTTGCGCCATGCGCAGGTGCGCGTAAACGCCGGCGCTCTGGGTGAGATCTTCGCCGCGCTGACCTGGCTTGCGCAGCGCGATGATCCACACCGTCGGCAGGAACACCGCGTAGAACGGCATCAGCAACCAGTGCGTCGGGGTCATGCCGCCGCTGACCAGCGCGGGCACGAACACCGCCACCGCGGCCAGCGTCAGCACCACCTCCAGCACGCGCAGCGCGCGGTGGCGCCAGTGGCGTTGGCGCACCCGGCGCGCCAGGTCGGGCGACGCCTTGGGTGGCGCTTCGCCCTTGAAGGCTTGGGAAAGTTGATCATCGAAGTTCATCGTCACGCCTCCTCGCGGGACAGGGCCTTCAGGCGCTCGCGGGCGCGGTGCAGGCGCACGCCCACGTTCTCGACTGAAATTCCCAGCATGTCCGCGGTCTCCTGGTAGTCGAAGCCTTCCAGCTGCAGCATCAGCACCTGCCGCAGCTTCAACGGCAGCGTGGCCAGTGCATCGAACAGCCACTGGGTGCGGCTGCCCATGTCGCGCGCGCCGGGGTCGGGGGCATCGTGCAGCGCCTCGTCGAACGGCACCGGATTGGGCGTCCGGGTTTCCGAGCGCACGTGGCTGGCGCCGAGGTTGTGCGCGATGCGCAACACGAAGGGCAGCAGCATGGCCGGGTCGCGCAGGCGCGGCAGGCTTTCCCAGATCGCCAGCAACACCTCCTGCAGCAGCTCCTCGCGCACTGCCGGGTTCAGCTCATAGCCGCACACCGCACGCCACAGCTGCGGATGGAAGGCTTGGACCTGGGGCCAGAGGGCGTGCATGGGCGGGAAGTTTCAACCGTTGGCTCGGGGTATCAGCAGCCCTAGTCGCAGCGGGCGGGTGATTTCTTACAGCCGGAAAAAATTATTTTTTGTTCGTAAGAAATCCACGGCGACGGCGCACTTGTTGGGCGAACCCACCCGAAAGGCACCGCCCATGAGGCTCATCATCTTCCTGATCTTCCTGCTCTTCCCGATTTCCATACTGCTGATGCCCTGGCCCGCGCAGGGCCAGCCGAACCACGGCCCGCTGGCCCTGGACAACGTACAGGTGATCGACGCCGAGCACGAGCGCGTCAGCGCACCGCGTTGCGTACGCATCGAGACCGGCCGGCTGGCGCGCATCGACGAGGCCGGCAGTGCCGAGTGCCATGAACAAGCGCAGGTGCTCGACCTCCAAGGCCGCTACCTGATGCCCGGCCTGATCGACATGCACGCCCACCTCGACCTCGGCCCGATGGAGATCCTGCAAGAGGACGGCCAGGTGCTGGGGCAGGCCCTGCCCGACGACGAGATCGCCGAGCACAACGCGCGCCGCCTGGTGGCCTTTGGTGTCACCACCGTGCGCAATCCCGGCGGCGATCTGGAATCCGCCGCACGCTACAAGGCCCGGCGCGCGGCCGGCGAACTGGTCGGCCCGGAGCTTTTCAACGCCGGCCTGATCATCAACAACGCCAAGCTGCGCGGCCTGGCCGTGGCCGCGGAAACACCCGACGACGTGCGCCGCCTCGTGGCGGAACAGGTCGCCGGCGGCGCCGACTGGATAAAGTTCTACACCGGCCTGTCGCCGGAGATGCTGCAGGCCGGCATCGACGAGGCCCGCGCCCACGGCCGGCCGAGCGTGGCGCACCTGGAGGACATCGCCTGGACCGACGCGCTGGCGATGGGCCTGGACGGCATCGTCCACCTGATGCCGCTGAGCCCGGACCTGCGCACCACCGAGCAGCGCGACGCCTGGCAGGCCACCTCGCGCGGCGCGACCTACAGCTTCTTCGAATGGTGGGAACACTTCGACGTCGACGGCCCGCATGCCGAACAGCTCATCGCCGCGTTCGAGCAGCACCGCCCGGTGTTCGACGCCACCGTGATGGTGTTCCACGCCGCCTTCGTGCAGGACTCCGACGACACCTACAAGGAAGACTCGCGCCGATATGCCCACCCGCGCCTGCTGGCGAACTGGAACGAGTGGTTCACCTTCGGCCTCGGCTGGGAGGCGGAGGACTTCGAGCGCGCCCGCGCCGTGTGGCCGAAGGTGCAGCGCATGGCGGCACGCCTGCACGCCACCGACGCGCGCATGACCATCGGCACCGACATGGGCAACCCGTGGGTCGCGCCGGGCATCAGCGTGCACCGTGAAATGGAACTGCTGGCTGACGCCGGCGTGCCCGCACCGCGCCTGCTGCTGGCCGCCACCAGTAATGCCGCCGACGCCCTGGGCATCGGCGAGCAAACCGGCCGCATCGCCTCCGGCTACCAGGCCGACCTGCTGGTGCTCGACGCCAACCCGCTGCTCGACATTTCCAACACGAAACAGATCCACGCCGTCGTCCTCGACGGACAGCTGCTCACCACCGAAGCACTCAATCAACTGAAGGGAGAATGATCATGACCACGAACAACACGACGAAAAACAGGAAGTGGCATTGGGTGGCCCTGGCCGGCGCGGCCTGCGTGCTGAGCTGGATCGCCCTGGGCATCGGGATCGCCATGGACGTGGGCTTCGGGGCCATGGTCGTCCTGGCGACACTGGCCGCCGTCACCACCGAGGGCACCTTCTGGCTGGCAGCGCTGGTGCTGGGCGTGAGCACCTATCAGGCGCGCCGGCAGATCTGGGAAGCGCTGCGCAAGCGGCTCACGACGGGGTAACGCCCCCCACGATCCGGGTTCCACCACCGGCACCGCGGCGACGTTCCCCTCATCCATGCAGGGGGACGTCGCCGCCCACTCAACGGCCGTCGGCGACCCCCCTGAAGGCAGCGGCTGTGACAAATCACCTCCCGGCGCCAATCATGGTTTCGACACCCGCCCGGACCCGACGATGCCGACCCATGCCCACGCCAGCGGCCACAACCGCCACGCAGAGTTCTCCGCGTTGCTGCACGAGCACCGTCGCATCGTGTTCAAGGTGGCTGCCGCCTACGCCTCCAGCCCGGCCGATCGTGAGGACCTTGCCCAGGAGATCGCCACCCAGCTCTGGCGGGCATGGCCTTCCTACGACCGCGCGCGGCGCTTCACCACCTGGATGTATCGCGTCGCGCTGAATACCGCCATGACGCATGCGCGCAACGAGGCCGCGCGCCATCGCTTCACGACCGATCTGCCCGGGGTGGCGATCGAAGACCTGCCCGCCGAGCCACGGACCAACGCGGCCATCGACGACATGCTGCTGCTCAGCCAGGCGATGGCCAGTCTGGGGCGGCACGATCGCGCCCTGTTGCTGCTGTACCTGGAAGCGCGCAGCACCGCGGAGATCGCCGACATCCTCGGCTTGAGCTCCAGCAACGTCACCACCCGCATCGGCCGCCTGAAATCCGCCCTGTCCCAGCGCTTTGCAGACACGAACCCGGAGACCCGATCATGAACGACACGACCGAACTCGACCGCCTGCAGGCCGCTTGGGCCGCGCTGGACCAGCGCATCGACCGGCTGGATGTGCACTTGGCCGACGCCACCCGAGGGCAGCACCTGCACGGCCTGAAGCGCACCCTGCGGCCCCTGGGCTGGGGGCAGACGCTCCAGATCATCGCGGGCCTGCTGGTGATCGCCGTGGCGGTTCCCGTTTGGCAGCGCTATTCCGGTGTGCCCCACGTGCTGGCCGCGGCGTTGATCATGCACGCCTATGGCGTGGCGATGATCATTCTCGGTGGCCTCACCCTGGGTCGCATGGCCGCAGTGGACTTCGCCGCGCCTGTGACGGAACTGGACCGAACCGTGCTGGCGATTGAAACCACCTACGTGCGCGGCAGCACCGCGTTGGGCCTTGCATGGTGGCTGCTGTGGATCCCATTCGCCATGGTGGTGTTCGCGCACCTGGGCGCCGACTTCGCCGTCAACGTCGGCGTGGCGCTGTGGTGGTGGTTGGGCGCCGGTGTACTCGGCCTCGTGGGCACCTGGGGCTTCGAGCACTGGGCGCGCCAACGCCCGGGACTGTACGCACGGCTGCGGCGGAACATGCGTGGCGCCAGCCTGGAGGCGGCCCGCAGGGAGCTGGCGCGAATCGAGTCACTCGAGCGCGAGTCACCTTCGCCGCGCTGACCGGCCAGCTCGGACAAGGAGGCGACGTGCCGGACGCTCGTCGCGATGGCACCCCTGGCGCGGAAGCAACACCTGACCAATCACACTGGTGGCCTCCGCCTCTCATGGGCAGACTGCGGCGTTCCAGACTTCCGGAGACACCCGATGCGTCGTAGTCCCATCCTTGCCTGCAGCGCACTGGCGCTGGCGCTGGCGCTGACCGCCTGCTCGCCGCAACCCGAAGGCGCCGTCGCCGCCGCACCCACCGCCGAACAGGTGCGCAACGAATCGCAGCGCCTCAATGCCTGGTTCGATGCGCAGTACGAGGAGTGGATGCGCTTCAGCCCCATCATGCTGACCTTCTATGGCAGCAAGGACCTCAACGACCAGATCGACGATGCGTCCGAGGAAGGCCTGCGCAGGCGGCTGGAGTGGATGCAGGCCTCGGTCGCGACCATGGAGGCGGAGTTCGACCGCGACCACCTCGACGATGAAACGCGCCTGTCGTGGGACCTGTGGACGCGGCAGTACGAGGACCTGCGCGACGGCATGCCGTTCATGCGCAACGGCTACCCGTTCGACCAGATGAACGGCATGCACAGCATGCTGCCCACCTTCCTGATCAACTTCCACAAGGTCGAGGACGAGCAGGACTACCTGGCCTACCTGTCGCGCCTGGGCCAGGTGCCGCGTTTCTTCGACCAGCTGCTGACCCACGCCCGTGCCTCCGCCGAGCAGGGCATCCTTCCCCCGCGCTTTGCGCTGGAAGGCGTGGTCGACCAATCGCGCCGCGTGGTCAGCGGCGCCCCGTTCGACGACGGCGAGGACAGCGCGCTGTGGGCCGACCTGCAGCGCAAGGCCGACGCACTGGCCGAAAGCGGTGAGATCACCACCGAGCGCGCGGAGGAACTCAAGCAGCAGGCACGCACGGCGCTGGTCGAACAGTTCAAGCCGGCCTATGACGCGGTCACCGCCTGGAGCGAGCAGGAACAGGCCAACGCGCTGGTCAACCCCAGTGGCGTCGGCACCACGCATCCCAACGGCGCGGAGTATTACGCCCACCAGCTGCGGCAAAACACCACCACCTCGATGACCGCCGACCAGATCCACCAGCTGGGCCTGGACGAAGTGGCGCGGCTGCGCGGGGAGATGGAGGCGATCATGGAGCAGGTCGGCTTCGAGGGCGACCTGCAGGCGTTCTTCGCCTTCATCAACACCGACCCGCAGTTCCGATACCCCAACACCGACGCCGGCCGCCAGGCTTATATCGACGACGCCACCGCCGCCATCGAGAACATCAAGCAGGTGCTGCCGGAGTACTTCGGCATCCTGCCCAAGGCAGACCTGGTGGTGCGCCGCGTCGAACCCTTCCGCGAACAGGACGGCGCCGCCCAGCACTACTACCCCGGCACCGCCGACGGGTCGCGCCCGGGCATCTACTACGCGCACCTGTCGGACATGGACGCGATGCCCAGGACCGAGATGGAGGTCATCGCCTACCACGAGGGCCTGCCCGGCCATCACATGCAGATTTCCATCGCGCAGGAGCTGCAGGACATCCCCGTGTTCCGCACACGCTACGGCTCCACCGTCTACGCCGAGGGCTGGGGCCTGTACTCGGAATGGCTGGCGAAGGAAGTGCCGGGCACGTATGAAGACCCCTACTCCGACTACGGCCGGCTGATGTCGGAGATGTGGCGCGCGGTCCGCCTGGTGGTCGACACCGGCATGCACGCCAAGGGCTGGACGCAGCAGGAGGCACTGGATTACTTCAGCGAGAACGGCTCGATCCCGCAGGCGGCGATGGAGTCGGAGATCCAGCGCTACCTGATCATGCCCGGCCAGGCCACCGCCTATAAGGTCGGCATGATTCGGATTCAGGAACTGCGCCGGAAGGCCGAAACCGAACTGGGCGAGGACTTCGATATCCGCGGCTTCCACGACACCGTGCTGGGTGGCGGCGCGATGCCGCTGGACCTGCTGGAGCGTCGCGTCGACCAGTGGATCGAGCGCACTCGCGCCGGCTGAAGCCGCACTGGCGTTCCCGCAAGGGGGCTCGACACCGGGCCCCTCGGCGGATGGCAGCGCCGACCCGCCGCAAAGGCACGCCTGGCAGTGCCTGTGGCGCCTACTCCCCCTGCGCCTGTGACCAGCCGCGCTCGCCGTCGAAGCTGAAGAGCGATTCGGTCTTCACCACCTCGATGCCGCCTTCGGCGAGTCGCTGCAACAGGTCCGCCACGGCACGGCCTTGTTGAGCCCGCGACATTGCACTGCCTTCGCCGCCGGTTCGGAGGAACCGGCAGCGCCAATGATCCACGCACAAGGTCTGGGACATGCCGGATGGCCACACCTTCACCCCTCGATTGGTGATCAGGGCCAGCTCGAAGGCGCTGCCCGCCAGTGCCGCGATGCGGGGGCCGAGGACGCCGGGGTCCCGGCTGTCGTCGTCCCAGTCGATGAAGACGTCGACGCCGTCGAAGCGCTTCTCCTCGCGAGGCGGGGCAGCGAACTTCGGCATGGCGATGCCGCCGGCGTGCCCGTCGGGGTAGTCGACGGCCGCCAGCTGTTGCGGACGCAGGCCCAGCCGATCGATGACCGCGCGGGCGAAGTCGCGCGTGCCGACGGGTCGGCGCCCGCTCGCGCCCGCCAGGTCGATCGTGTGGAAGCCGTCCTCGAGCGCGCTCAGCCAGGCGTTGTGGATCGCCGAGGCGGCGCCGGCGCGCCCCAGGTGCACCAGCATCATCACCGACGAGAGCAGCAACCCCGACGGGTTGGCCACATCACGGCCGGCGATGTCCGGCGCCGAACCGTGCACGGCCTCGAACATCGCCACGCCCTGGCCCAGGTTCGCCGAAGGCGCCAGGCCGATCGCGCCGGCCACTTCCGCGGCCACGTCCGAGAGGATGTCGCCGTAGAGGTTGGGCGTCACCACGACGTCGAAGCGTCCCGGGTCCACCGCCATCTTCGCGGTGCCGATATCTATGATCATGTGCTCGGTGGCGAGCTCGGGATACTCCCCGGCCACCTCCTGGAAGACCCGATGGAACAGGCCATCGGTGAGCTTCATGATGTTGTCCTTGGTCATGCAGGTCACCTTGCGACGCCCGTGGCGGCGGGCGTACTCGAAGGCATAGCGCACGATGCGCTCGCAGCCCGGCCGGCTGACCAGCTTCAGGCACTGGACCACCTCGCGCGTCTGCCGGTGCTCGATGCCGGCGTAGGTGTCCTCCTCGTTTTCCCGCACGATGACCACATCCATGCCGGGGTGCCGGCTGGGCACCACGGGGTCGTAGGCCACGCACGGGCGCAGGTTCGCGTAGAGGCCGAAGGTCTTGCGGAGGCTGACGTTGACGCTCTTGTAGCCCCCGCCCTGCGGGGTGGTGATCGGCCCCTTGAGCAGCACGCCGTGCTCGGCGATCGCGTCCACCACCTCCCGGCCGAAGCCGGCCTGCGCCCCGGTGCGGTAGGCCTCCAGGCCCACCGTGACCGCATGCGGCACTACGCCGGGGTCGGCCGCACGTAGGATGGCCAGCGTGGCGTCCAGCAGTTCGGGGCCGATGCCGTCACCCTGGGCGACGGCGATGGTGCGGGCGGGAAGCGCAAGCGCGGCGGGGCGGGCGGACAGGACGGCTGACATACGCACCTTAATATACGAATTATAGTTCGTGTATTGTAATTCGCATCTTGCCTTTCGTGTCAAGCCATGGCGCACTTGCGTCATGACCGACACCTCCAACGGCTGGACCTTCCTCAGCAACCACACCCATGTCCTGGTCTGCCTCGCCTCCGAGGGCGACCCGACCCTGCGCGAGATCGCCGCCCGGGTCGGAGTCACCGAGCGCGCCGTGCAGCGCATCGTCGCCGAGCTCGAGCAGGCAGGCGTTGTCGAGCGGCGGCGTGAGGGCCGGCGCAACGTGTATCGGCTCAACACCGACGTGCCTCTGCGTCATCCGCTGGAGGCGCACTGCCGCGTGGGCGACCTGATCCACGCCATCCTGCCTCGAAAGGGTTCACCGCCGTCCTGAGTGGCGGCTCGCGCCCGGTCACCTGGATTGAGTGGACCTTCCTCACGACAGCCGCGTGGGATCGGTCATCGGCGGCGTCCACTCGCGCGGCTCGACATCCGGCCCCTCTGGCGGGAAGCCGGTCTGGCGTTCCAGCAGGCGGCGCACGACGGGCGCGTCCGGGCCACGGTGAAGTGCCCGCACGCGCTCCCCGACCAACGCGTCGTCGGCCGTGAAGCGTTCGCGGTGGCGCAGGTATTCCGTCCAGGTCGGGCTGTGGAAGCGCTCGATCCACACCTCGGCATCGGCCAGGTCGCGCAGCAGGGTCCAGCGGCGCGCGCCGTTTCGGCGCTGCGCCTGCCGCCGCTCGGCCATCGCGCCGAGAAATTCGTAGGTGTCCGCCGGCGCGATCCGGTATTCGATCGTCACGATGATCGGCCCGGTGCGGCCCTGCACCGGCACGTCGGTTTCCGGCTCGGAGAAGCGCCGGAGGTCCAGCCGCATCTCGTCGGTCTCGGGCAGGTGGAACCAGCGGCCCAGCGCCACGCAGCCCAGCTGTACCGCGGCGCCGATCAGCAGCGCCGTCGTCAGCCCCCAGCCTTCGGTGATGGCACCCCACAGCCAGGACCCGCCCGCGATGCCGCCGAAGGTGGCCATCTGGTAGAGCGACAGCGCGCGGGCCACCACCCAGCGTGGCGCCGACAACTGCACCGTCGCGTTGAGGGTCGACAGGGTCAGCACCCAGCCCACCCCGCACAGCACCAGCGCGGCCAGGGTCAGCGCCAGCCAGGTGCTCACGCCCGTGATCGCGATGCCCACCGCCGAACCGGCCAGCGCGTAGCGCACGATGCGTTCGTTGGAATGGGCCGCGCGTAGCCGGTGCGACCAGAAGGCCGCGATGACGGCGCCCACCCCGAAGGCGCCCAGCAGCAGGCCGTAGATCGCCGCCCCGCCCTGCATTGCATCGCGCGCCACCAGCGGCAGCAGCGCCATCACCGAGCTGGCGCCGATGCCGGTCACCAGGCCGCGCACCAGGGTCGAATTGATGTTCGGGCTCATCGACACGTAGCGGATGCCGGTGAGGATCGCCTGGCCGAGGCGCTCGCGCGGCAGCACGCGCGGCTCCGGCACCGTGCGCCAGCGCGCCAGCACGAAGATCAGGCCGATGTAGCTGAGCGCATTGATGGTGAACGCCGCCGCCGCGCCCGCCACGGCCACGATCAGGCCGCCGATGGCCGGGCCGACACTGCGCGCCACGTTGAAGCCCATGGAGTTGAGCGCGATGGCCGAGGGCAGGTCCTGGCGCGGCACCATTGCACCGACCGAGGCGTGCCAGGCCGGCGCATTGAGCGCGCGCCGCAGCCGATGAGGAAGGTGAACGCCAACAGCAGCCACGGCGTGACCAGGCCCATCCAGGCCGTGACCGCCAGTGCCGCGGACACCACCAGCATGAACACCTGCGCCACCAGCATCAGCTTGCGCCGGTCGTAGGCGTCGGCCAGCGCGCCTGCCACCATTGCCAGCAGCACGATCGGCAGCGTGATCGCGGCCTGCACCAGCGTGACCATCTGCGCCGACGCGGCCAGCGCCACCATCATCCACGCCGCGCCGACGCCCTGGATCATGCCGCCGAAGCTCGAGGCGAGCGTGGCGATCCAGACCGAGCGGAAGATGCCGTGGCGGAAGGGGGCCAGGGCCGAGGATGATGGCTGTGCCACGGTCACCGCTCCGGATCGATCACGGCGCGCATCAGCGAAACATCCGCGCCCCGCGCGCCCAGTGTCCGCGCCCGCGACTCCCATTCCCGCACCGCCGCGCGCACCTCGCCTGCGATCGCCTCGGCGCGCTTCGCATCGAGCCGATAGTAGTCGCTGGTGGCTAGAAGCAGACCCGAATCCGGCGACGTTTCGGCCTCGTCGAGGGCCAGCACGTGGTTGTCCTTGTGCGGATTCGGGTTCACGTCGAAGGCCGGCGACAGGCGCCAGCCGTCGCCTTCGCGCAGGAAGCCGTGGTTGCGCAGGTGGTCGTCGCGATTGCCTACCAGGATGTTGAACAGCACGCGCCGGAACAGCTGCTCCAGATCCTGCGCGATCCGGGTGGACGTGCCGCCGCCCTCGATGGCCTGGATGATGTCGAGGTAGCTGCCGCCCTCGCTGGTGTCGACGTCCAGCCGGGTCATGGCCGAGCAGAACGCCCGGCGCGATCCCTGCATCCGGTCGAAACGCTTGACGGCATAAGTGTGGCCACGGCTGGAGAGCTCCAGCAGCCGGGCCTCGGGCATGGCGATGCCCGCGGACAGCGACAGCTGGTGGGTCAGGTACTCCCACAGCCCGACGTCGTGACGATCCTCGCCCGACGGGAACTTGGCAAGCCACAGCTGCCCGTCGGTATCCGTGAAGCTGGCCTTGGGTCGGGCGCCGCCCAGCGATGCACCGGGGGCCACCAGCTGTCGGATCCAGCGGATCTCGTCTTGGGCGTCGCCCACCGCACCGGATTCGACCTGGGCGGCGACGGCCTCGAGTTCCCGCAACGCGGTGATCGGCGGGGCCCCCAGCGGTCCATCGTCGACGAAGCGCGCCGCGTCGGGATCCTTCAGGCGAAGTGCGCCCATCCGCCCCAGATCGTGCACGCCGAGCAGATGATCCCAGGCGCGCAGCGATCGCGGCGCACGCGCCTGCGCGCGGGCCTCGATGGCCTCGCGACGGTCCATCAGCTGCTTGCCCCAGCGGTCCGGCGAGGCGTCGAGGAACGCACCCGTGAGCGCGCCGGCACCCGCGCGCGCGTAGTGTGGGCCCGCCGTGAGGCCGAGTTCCGGGTCCAGGGCGAACGCCCGGACCGGGCCCGCATCGTCCAGCCAACGGTCGTCGTACTCGAAATGGAGGGTGTCGCCCGACCGGCTCGCAGATCGGGTGAGTCGGCCCACCCGCATGCTGCCGCCCAGGGTCGCATCGTCGATCCAGACCTCTGCCCCGTTCATGGGTCGACCTCCGCACGCGTCTCCCGGCGGTGTCCGGCTCGGGTGCACGCCGCGGCCTGGATGCGCCGGGGCGCTTGAGCGCGTTGTCCTGCAGCTGGCGGCCGAGCGTGTCCTGGGCGGCGATCAGGTCGATGTCGTCGGCCAGGCCCAGCGCGGTGAGCGCGCGCAGGGTGGTGGCCAGGCTGGTGGATGGATCACCGTTCTCCAGCTTCGCAATCGTCGGAACACTCACGCCCACCCGCTCCGCCAGCACCTCCTGGGTCATCCGACGGCGCATCCGGGCCGCGCGCAGCCGCGCGCCCAGCGCCTCGATCTGGCGCCGGGCCTTTGGATGCGTCGGTGGGGTGCGCTTGGCCATGCCACATTAAATTACATTAAGACGGATAAAACAAAACTTTATCTTGTATCTTCTACCTGTCGATTCAGGTGCTCGGATCAAGCCCGACCGCGCTTGATCGCGCGCAGCGCCTTTCGCAGCCATGGGAGCGCCCCTTCGAAGCGCTCCCATGCCGGCAGGTAGCGCTGGCGGTGGTACCAGGCCTGGTCGGCGCCGCCATAGGTGCTCCAGCCCGGCTTGAGCGCCGGCCGGCGCGGGTTGGCGGCGGCCAGCATCGGGGCGATCCGCGGCAGCCCGGCATGGGCCTCGCGAAGCGCCTGCTGCGCCTCGTCCCGACGCTCCAGCGCATACAGGGCCAGCACGCGGGCGAACGCCAGGTTGGCGTCGTCGGGAAACTGGTCGCCGATGGCCAGCGCGCGCGTTGCATCGCCCCGGACCAGCAGCCCGGCACACAGCAGGTCGCGGTTGCCGTGGTTGTCGCTTGGATTCAACGCCAGCATCCACTGCATCCGGTCCAGCACGGCGTCGTCTGCGTGCGGGTCACCCAGCGCGATGCGATGCGCCAACAGGCGCAGCGCCGGCCGGTTCTCCATGTGGGCCCATTCCAGGGTCTTGCCGGGGTGCTCGTCGAGAGTGAGGTGCAACAGGGTTTCAGCCCGGTCGAGCAATCCGTCGCACAAGGTCTCCATGCCGGACATCCAGTCACCGGTGAGCGCCAGCACCAGGTCGTCGAGTACCTCGATGCTCTGCCACAGCAGCGGACGTGCGGCCAGGCACTGCAACCAGGGTGCCGGGTCGTCGAGCGCGGGGTGATCCTCGACCCCCAGTGCCGTCAACGACGGGCCAACCTGCGGGAACACCTGCGCCCATGCTTGAAGCGCCGCCGACAGCGCGCGGTCGGGGCGCAATGCGCCCAGGTCGCCGCCCCTGCCGCCGATGAATCCGTAGCAGCTGACCGGCGCCGGAGCGGCGTCCAGCAGCTCCTGGAGCGCGCGCAGCTCGGGCCGCTGCTGCGCCTGGATGTCGAACAGAGCCTGCTGGCCGCGGTCGGCCACGTCGCGCAGGAAGTCGATCAGCTCCGCGTTGCCCACCGCGTCGATGCGTTGCAGGCGCGCAATCCAGAAGCGGGCGCGTTCTCGGGCCCGGGCATGCTCGCCCTGGTTCGTGAGAAGGATGATCTCCAGATGCGCCAGCGAGGCCGCGTCGGCGTGCTCGCGCTGGGCCTGGCGGAAGTGCTGCCACGCCGCGGCGTAATCACCATCGTCGGCGGCGATGCTGGCCAGGCGCTGGTGCATGCTGGAACGGATGACGTGGTCGCCATGGGCCAGGGCATGCGC
The DNA here is from genome assembly GCF_008017755.1 of Alkalisalibacterium limincola. Classification (GTDB taxonomy): domain Bacteria; phylum Pseudomonadota; class Gammaproteobacteria; order Xanthomonadales; family Xanthomonadaceae; genus Alkalisalibacterium; species Alkalisalibacterium limincola. The sequence goes on along the minus strand of NZ_VRTS01000007.1, from coordinate 102,117 downwards.
CACCAGCTGCTTCTTCTTGCGCGGCCGGCCCAGTTCGGTGAAGGCGTCGACCAGGGTGTCGAGCAGGGGCTCGTGCTTGCCGGGGATCTCGGACGCGCCCTTGAACCAGGGTTCCAGCAGGGCGACGGCCAGCTGGCCCTGGCCCGCCTCAAGCATCCCGCGCGCGGCGTCGTCGACCGCCCGTGGGTCAATGGCGCTGCCCACCAGCTCGCCCCACTGCGTGCGGGGCAGGCATTCCAGCACATAGGGCAACAGGTTCATCCCCGCGACCGGGGACTCGGGCGCACCCTGCTCCCAGACCAGGCAGCACTGCTTGAACTTGCGCCCGGAGCCGCAGTCGCAGGGCTCATTGCGCCCGGGACGCGCCGCCGCCTGCATGGCGAAGCGGCGGTCCGGGCGGGGCGTATGCTCCGTGATGCTGCGCACCAGCATGCGCGCCATGATGCGCACGCCGTCCCCGGACCCCGGTTGTCGCGCCATCGCAGGCAACATGTCCGGGACCATCCGCTCGCCCAGGTCGTACAGCTGCGCCGGAGGCACCCCGCGGATCACGCTGGAAACGATGAGGCTGATGAACACGTGCAGCGTGTCGGGGACTGCGACGGAACGATTGTCGTGGTCGGGGAAGTCGTTCATCGGTGGGGTCACGGTGGCCAGGGAGCAAATCATCCCATGCAGGCGCCAGCGGACCCACTCACCTCGCACGCGCGCGGGCGGACGCGGCAAACGTCAGGCCATCAGGCGGGGCGCCACCCGAGCAATCGCGCGGGCAGGAACACGATGGCCTGCACCAGCGCCAGCAGGCCGCCGACGCCGATACCCACCAGCCGGAACGGGATCGAGAGCAGCCAGAGGATCGGCCACGCCAGCAGGGCGAGCACCGCCAGCGGCCAGCACAGGATGAAGAGCAGGATCCAGAGGGCGATCGTTGCGAGGGTGGTCATCAACCGACTCCGTTGCCAGGTTCAACGTGATGGCAGGAGCCTCCCATCCCGGCGCATCGATGCACAAGCGGAATGCGACGGAGGCGGTGTCCCACGGGATCGAACGCGGAAAATCGCGACGAACCGGTCGAGATGGCGCCGTGGACCGGGCCCAGGCAGTGAATCACTCAGCGGTTGGGGCCGCCCCATCGTCCCCACCCCGGATGACCCGATGGATGAAGCCGAGCTTCTCGCCGACCGCTGGCGAGATGACGAAGGGGTAGGCGTGCTCGTGCCCCATGCTGCGGTTCAAGCTGTTGAGCGCGAACGCGAGTGGCAGCCAGTGCTCGATGAGTGTCTCGGCCCGGGATTCCCGGTACGGATCGAAGTCATGACGCACCACGCCCGATCGGTCGTCGCCGGTCGTGGGCTGGGAGCGCAGCCCGAACTGCCACGCCGTCTCGAGGGTGTCGATGATGTGCAGGTAATGGGCCCAGGTTTCGGCCCAGTCTTCCCACGGATGCATGGTTGCGTAGCTGCTGATGAATCGCTCCTGCCAGTCCGCCGGCGCGCCGTGCTTGTAGTGGCGCTCCAGGGCTTCGCCGTAGTCCAGGGTTTCGTCGCCAAACAAGGCGCGGTACTCCGGCAGCCAAGAAGTGTCGCGGACCAGCCTGTCCCAGAAGTAGTGGCCGGACTCATGGCGGAAATGCCCCAGCAAGGTGCGATAGGGCTCGTCCATCTGCCCACGCAGGCGCTCCCTTTCCGCCGGGTCGGCTTCCTTGATGTTGATCGTGATGAGCCCTCCGGCGTGGCCGGTGAGCACCTTTCCGCGCTCGCTGAAGGGTTCCACCGAATCGGCCAGGAAGTCGAACGCGAGTCCGCCCGGCCCATCGCTGCGCGGCGCCATCGGCAGGTTCAGCCGCATCAGCGAATAAACCAGGCGCCGTTTCTCCGTTTCCATTTCCCGCCACAGTTCGATATTCCCCTCCACGCCAAGGTCGGGAATCGTGTGGTTGAGGCGGCAGGCCGGGCAGTGGCCGTGCTCGTCGTGCGCCGCAACCATCCAGTTGCAGGCTGCGTGCCGGGCGTAGTTGACGCACATGCGGTACTGGGTCGCCTCGCCGGGCAGCTGCCACAACCCGTCGCCTGCTTCGTCGAGCGCCACCAGCTCAAGCCGGTCCGGCAGGAAGCCGAGCGTGGCACCACAACGCGTGCATGACACGTTCTCGAAGTACAACCGTTGCCCGCAACGACCGCAACTGAACAAGCGCATGGAGGGCCTCTGGTCCGTGAGGGGCTGGCGCCCGTTGATCACCGGGAACGCCCCCGGTGCCGGTGGCGCGACGAGCTGGTGTCCGGGTTTACTGTAGCCGACCTGCTTCCCACCCCGTGAAAGTCGACTGCGCACCAGGTTTCAACTCATTATTGGCCCTTCGGCCTTGAGGACAGACCCATGAATTCGAACGTAGCCGGTCGCACGGCGCTGTGCGGTTTCATCGCTGGGGCGGTTGCCTATCTCGTGTTCCACCAGGGTGGGTTCTGGGCGCTGACCCAGGCGGGTGTGTTCCAGGCCAGCACCTGGTCGATGGCGTCGACCGCGCCGTGGGGTGTTCCGCAAGTCGTCTCGTCCATGTTCTGGACCGGGCTGTGGGGCGTGCTCGGCGCCTTCCTGGTGTCCCGGTTGCCGCTGCCGCGCTGGCTGGGCTGGGTGCTGTTTGCCGCGGTGGTCGTCACGCTGGTGAACTGGTTCATCGTGCTGCCGCTCAAGGGCAGCCCGATCGGAGGCGGCTTCCGGTGGCCCGGCGTGGTCCTGGCGCCCCTGGTCTACGGTTTCTGGGGGCTCGGCATGTGGCTGATCTACAGCGCCCTTCAACGGCCACTGGGGGCCTCGCCGGCGCCCGCGCGGTGAGGGCAGCGCCAGCAACCGACGGTGCCGGTTCTGCGGCACGGGGCAAATAAGGAACGCTTCGCCATGACCGAACTATCAGACTATCTCGATTACTCCAACGCACCCGACCAGCTCACCGGTGGCGTCCGTCGCATCCCGATCTCGACCCCCAAGGGCGAGTTTTCCGTCTGGGTCAAGCGCGTCGGCAACAACCCGACGATCCGCGTCCTACTGCTGCACGGCGGCCCTGGTGCCACGCACGAGCTGTATGAATGCTTCGACGGCTATCTGCCGGCCGAGGCCATCGAGTACATCTACTACGACCAACTCGACTCGCACTACAGCGACCAGCCCGGGGATCCAGCACTATGGACCATCGAGCATTTCGTCGACGAGGTCGAGCAGGTGCGCCGGGCGCTAGGGCTGGACAAGGACAACTTCTTCCTGTTCGGCCAGTCCTGGGGCGGCATGCTGGCCATCGAGTATGCGCTGGCGCACCCGCAGCACCTCAAGGGCCTGATCATCTCGAACATGGTTTCGGACGTCCAAGCCTACAACCGGTACGCCCGGGAGGTGCTGGGCCCGCAGATGCCCCCGGAGGTCTTCGCCGAAATACTGCAGCTCGAGCGCGAGCAGGACTACGAGAACCCGCGCTACGAGGAGCTGCTGATGCAGCATCACTACACCGCGCATGTGCTGCGCATGCCGCTGGATGAATGGCCCGACTCGATCCTGCGAACCTTCAAGCATCTGAACAAGGCGCTGTATGTGCACATGCAGGGCCACAGTGAGTTCGGGATGACGCCCAACGCCACCCTCGGCAACTGGAACCGCTCGGCCGACCTCGGAAGGATCGACGTCCCCACGCTCACCATCGGCGCGACTCACGACACGATGGATCCCGAACACATGAAGTGGATGGCCGGCCAGGTCCAGCGAGGCCGATATCTGCACTGCCCGAACGGCAGCCACCTGGCGCAGTACGACGATCCACAGCACTTCTTCCCGGGCCTCGTGCAGTTCCTGAGGGACGTCGATGAAGGGCGGCTTTGATGCTGCATGGGCGCGCGGGCGCGCGCCGCCGCAACGCTGACGATTGAGACCTCACTTGCTTGGGCGCCGCCTGTGCCAAGGCCGCCCACGCACAGCGAGCGCACCTCAGGCCACCGGCCGCAGGTCCAGATGGAAGAAACGGTTGAACGCGCTGGGCACGTAGTCCGCGAAGGCCTCGCCCTCGACGAAGCCCCGGCGCGTGTACAGGGTCAGCGCCGCCTCGAAGCCGGGGCCGTCGCCGGTTTCCAGGCTGACCCGCCGCGCGCCCGCCGACCGGGCGGCCTCGATGAGGTGGTCCAGCAGACGGGCGGCCACGCCCCTGCGCAGGTGATCGGGATGGGTGCGCATCGACTTCAGCTCGGCGGTGCCGTCGGCATGCGTCTTCAGCGCGCCGACGCCGACGATCGCGTCCCCGTCCCACACGCTCCAGACGGTGACATCGGGCGACGCCAGACCGCTCAAGTCCAGCGCGAAGGATGTCCCGGGCGGGGAGCCTTCACGCATCTGGGCCAGGTGCAGGGCCAGGAGCTGGCGGGTCTGCTCGCCGGAGAGGTCGTCGAGGCGGATTGTGAACATGTGCGCTTCCAAGTACCTAACCTGAATGCCTGGCATCCGGGTTCGCCAGCGAGAACAGTGCAAGACACGCCGCGATGATCAGGAAGCTGTATTCCATGCCGTTCTGACCATGACCGACAACGAACCAACCGTTGGGCAAGTGCACGAACCAGATGCCCACCAGCATCTGGATGACGAACAAGGCAGCCAGGGGGCGTATGAACAGGTTGGCCAGCAGCAACAGCCCGCCGATGATTTCCAGCAAGGTGACGCCCCAGGCCCAGGCGATGCCCACGGGAAAGCCCCACGCGTCCAGCACCTCACCGAATGGGGTGACGCGGTCCATCCAGGCCCGGGTGAGGCCGTGGCTTAGGAAGACGACTGCCATGGCGACCCTCAGAACGTGCACAGCGAGCCACGGGTTCAGCGGCACCTTGGACCACACACTCATGAATGACCCCCCGGAAGACTCACGACGCGTTCAATCGTAATCGCGCACGGGCACCCAGTGGTATTCCATGTACTCCGCCGTGCGCAGGGCCACGGCCGCCCCGAGCAATCGAGCGACCACATGGAGCGACGCATCGATACCGGCCGAGATGCCGGCGCTGGTTACGATGTGACCCGTGTCGACGAAGCGCACATCCCTGCAGAGGTGCGCGGTCGGCTCGAGTTCCGCAAGGCTATCGAACACCTCGTGATGGGTCGTGACCTGCAGGTCGCGCAGATGACCGAGCGCGGCAAGTACTCGGGCGCCGCTGCAGACGGACAGCACCAGTTCGGCGTGCGACACAGCGGCGTCCACCCATTGCATCAGCACCTCGTCTCTCAGCGCTGCGTGTGAACCGTCGCCGCCCGGCACCACCAGGACGTCTGGCGAGGGCAACTCGTCGTAGGTGTGGTTCGCGCACACACGCATGCCGTTAATGCTGGTCAAGGGCACGTGGCCGGCCGCCACGAGGCTGACGTCAAAGTGGCGGTGATCGTGCAATTGCGAAGCCACCGAGAACACCTCGAACGGGCCTGCGAAGTCGAGCACCTCGACGTCGGGGTAGATCAGTAGGGCTACGCTGCGCTTCGTCATCCTCTTCCCTCCGTCGACGGACAGCATATTCCCGCGAGTCTAGCTGCGCCACGAGCGGGAACACGTCTACAAGATCAGTCACTGCGTCCCCGCTAGTCGCTAGGCCACGGTAGTCTTGGGGACCGACGAACAGGATCGATTATTCTGCGTATGAAGCAACTCAGTTTGAAGCCCGTGTCGATAGAGTGGCATCCCCGAATCCTCGTTGAAGTGAGTGAGGACGACTGGGAGTACTCCGTTTCTAAGTTGCCAGAGACTTGCAAATCGAGGTCATGTTTCTACTGCATCTACGGCATGCATCCGGTCTACGGTCCAGATGTTCTGCTCTACATCGGAGAGACGAAGAAAAATGAGACGGGCGCTCGCACCATTGAGAGACGCCTGAAGGAACACCTCGCAGGAAGATTCTGGTCGCATACCGAACTGAGCTTTTCGATAGGCGTTCCCGAGAAAGAGTTGAACCATGAGGAGGTGAAGGCTGTTGAGTCCATCTTGATTGCCGCACACAAGCCCGCTCTGAATCGCGCGAGCATTGATGCCGCCAATCCGGGAGCAAGAGAACTCTTGATCCAGAACTACGGTTTCAGTCGATCACTCTTCCCAGAGTGCTCTGGATCCTACTGGTGCGAAGAACTCTTTGAATGAGCTGGAACCAGCCTCCAAGTTGCTGTTGCCTCTCATAGTGATAGTCTCGGGAGCGCACGGGTGGGCATCGCTCCGCTTGGATGGATCACTCGCCTAAGGGTTCTCCGGTCCCTTGCGAGGACTCAGCAGCCCTCGAACACCACCCTCTACACCTCAGCCGCGTGCGACATGGGCTGTCGCATGCGGCGTCATGATGGCTGACCAAGGAGGTCACCCATGACGACTCATAATCTCACGCAGGCTAAGCCCAGCTCGGCAAAACCACTCCGCCTGAGCAACGATATCCGTCAGCTCTGGACCTTGCGTGCTTTGGTGCCATTGAAAGGCTGGAAGTGGTTATTGGACGATGCCGATGTCTACGCATCCGATGCGGTAGCCCGCCTGGCTGGACTGCCTCCGCTTGTCGATTCGCATATCGACCCCACCATAGCCGAACGTCGCGAGCATCTGGTGCGTAGTTGGCGACGAGCCGAGGCCAAAGCTCAGCGCTACCTACTCCGCCGCCCCTTCGACCGCAATATGAATGCCCTGCGCTCGCTGCTTGGGCTAAATGCCGTGGAATCTCAGGTGCTCGCCCTTGCCATCACCGCCGCGTTCGACCCGCCGTTCTCTGATCTTTGTGAGAATTTCGCCCCGTTGTCGCAGCACGGTGTTCGCGTCTGGAGCGGCATCCTGTCCATCCCGAGCGACCGCATTCGCAAGGCGTTCCTGCCCCGGGGGAAGCTGGCGGTTTCCCAAATTCTCGATGAACTGAGTCCCGTCTGGAACGCGGCGAGCGAATTGCAGGTCAAGACACCTGAGCTGTCCGCGGTCTACTCAGATCCTCAGTGGTCTCCCGAGCAGCTCATCTCGGGCTTCGCTCGGCCACTTCCAGACGCGGAGTTGGCTCCAGGCGATTTCCCTCACCACGCCGATGACATTGCACTGATGGTGTCGTACCTGCGTGCCGCCGTCGCCCGACGACGCAAGGGCGTCAACATCCTGCTGCACGGCGTTCCGGGGGTGGGCAAGACCCAGCTGTCTCGGATCGTTGCGCGCTCGATCAATGCCCAGGCGTATGAGGTGGCGACGGCCGCGGCGACGGTGATCCCGCCAATGCCCAGCGCCGCCTGTGCATGTTCGCCTCGTGTCAGCGGGTGCTGGCAGACGACCGCAAGCTTTTGGTTTTCGACGAGGTTGATCACGCGCTCAACGATTGCGGCATGCTTTCGGACGGCCAGACCACTGCCGAGCGGATCAAGGGGTGGCTCAACGACCATCTCGAGTCGAATCCTGTTCCGACCATCTGGATCGCGAATAGCATCTGGCATCTCAACCCAGCGCTTGCCCGCCGCTTCGACATCATCATGGAGGTCAAGGTACCGCCTACCGCACAGCGGGTCGCCATGGTCCAAACCGAAGCCAAGGGACTGCTGGACACCGAGAGCAGCCGACGGCTGGCAGGCGTTTCCTCGCTCAACCCAGCCACACTGCGACGCGCAGCGCGCGTGGTCACGAGCGTGAAAGCCAGCCCAGCAGTCTCGGCCCAGCGACTGGAGCGGCTTATCGACCGATCCCTGCGTGCCCAGCACCTCGGTGGCCTACCCTCACGGGATACCTTGGGCGGAGCCCTCGAATTCGATCCGAGTCTCGTCAACGCGCCTGTCGATTTGGCTGAGTTGGCCGCCGGACTGATTCACCATCCGCACGCACGACTGCTGCTGCATGGGCCGCCAGGAACGGGAAAGACAGCCTTCGGCCGCTGGCTGGCCACCCGAATGGATCAGCCCGCCATCGTCAAGAAGGCATCCGATCTGCTCGGCCCCTTCGTCGGTCAGACCGAGCGACTGATTGCCAGGGCGTTCGAGGAAGCTCGCGACTGCAAAGCCATCCTGCAGATCGACGAGGTTGAAAACTTTCTGCGAGCACGCGACCAGGCCAAGGCCCGCTGGGAGGCCTCCTTGGTCAATGAGTTCCTCGTCCAGCTAGAATCGTTCCCAGGCGTATTCGTCGCCACCACCAATCTCTTGGGCGAACTCGATACCGCTGCGCTGCGCCGGTTCGACGCCAAGATCGGTTTTGAGTGGTTGCAGCCCAACCAAGCCATGCGTTGCCTCACCCAGGTTCTCGCACAGCTCGAACTGCCGGTCGAGGTGCCGGAAACCACTGCGATACGTCTCCGGGTCTTGGGCACCGTGACTCCCGGCGACTTCGCGGTGATCGCCCGCCGCCACCGCTTTCAGCCGATCGCAGGGGCACAGGCGTTCGTGGCGGCATTGGAGGAAGAGAGCCAGCTGAAGTGCGTCGGCCCACCGCGCCGCGTCGGCTTCGTCTAGTCTTGGGCAAGGTTCACCGTGGTGACTTACCCATGCCTGACACCCGTCAGACGCTCTACCGACAATGGCTCATGCTGCGACTGCTGCCGCGAGCTCCTGCCCGGATAACCGCAGGCGAACTTTCCAAACGCATCGAGGCCGAGGGGCTGGTAATTTCAAAGAGATCCATAGAGCGGGACCTGCAAGCGCTTGGCGATGTGTTCCCAATCGTCTGTGACGACCGCTCCAAACCGTTTGGGTGGTCATGGACCAGGCACGCGCCGAGTTTTGGTCTGCCTGGCATGACTCCGGCGCAGGCCTTGGTGATGCTGATGGCCAACGAGCACCTGCGTGGCTTGTTGCCTGCTGGGTTGCTTGACGAGCTTCGTCCTTTCGTATCCCAGGCGCGGCAAACGCTGGACATCAAGGAGAGTCGCAGCGGTCTGTCGGGTTGGCCCGATTCCGTCGCGGTTGTGCCGAGCGGGCCGCCCCTGACGCCACCGGAAGTGTCCCCGGACGTGCTTCGGGAGGTTCATGGGGCAATCGTCGAAAGGTGTCAGATCTCGATGACGTATAAGGCTCGCGGCCGGACAGCGCCTAAGTCCTACGACGTCCATCCCATTGGATTGATACAACGCGGCGGAGTGACCTATCTGGCCTGCACGCCGGGTGAGACGAAGGATGTTCGTTTGCTGGCATTGCATCGCATCCATGCGGCAGCCCGAATCGATCGCAGAGCCGTGGCGCCGGACGCGTCAGTCCTGGCCGCGGCGCGAGACATGGTGCTCTCGGGATTCGATGACCTGGGACCGATCCGTTTGGTACTGGAGATGGAGGAACGCGCTGCTGACCATGTGCGCGAAAGCCGGCTGTCAGACGATCAGTTGGTTGAGGCTTCGGAAAACGACGGATGGGTGTTGATCAGGGCAACGGTGAGCGACACGGCTCAGCTGAGATGGTGGCTGCTGGGGTATGGAGAACACATCGAAATTCTGGAGCCTCAGTCTCTGAGGAGCTGGATCACAGAGGTTCTGACGGACGCAAGTAGCTACTACTCCCAGAACGAAAGCTGACCGCTCGAGCTAAGTGCGTTCGGGGCGATATCTGTCCGGTCGTGCATCACATAGGAGGCGAAAGTTCGAGCCTTGCCATCTCGCGCTTTGCCCGCCGCAAACGCTCACCTTAATCCCCCAACTCGATCGCCTAGGCACGCTCCTCCACAGCGGTGCGAGGTGCCTCGGCTTGCAATCGACGCTTCGCAAGCTGGCATGTGGAGGATGACCCACGTCGGCCCAAAGACAATCTTGCCCTCAGGATCTGCGTTTGGCTTCAGGTGTGAAAAGGATCCGTAAGCTTCATCAGCCTTGCTCGAATGTCGCTGTGTGATGCGGTCAAATCAACCGTGGCAAAACGGATAGGGTGGCCTTGAATGACCGCGGTTTCGTCAACGTCTTGATTGATCGCTGGATGCAGCAACAACCCGCTCGCAGAATCGGCGGAGGCGTCGCCACTACCAACCTGGGAGCGTAGATAGGCATAAATTTGATAGAGATGCCTGCTTGGAACAGTCTTCCTAAAGCGAGAATTCGTCACTATGTCTGTGAATTTGGTGTCGATCACAACCCGTCTGCCCGATGATAGGTGATTGAGCACCACATCGGTTTCCATGACCGGCAAAATCCCTTTGATGCCAGCTGTCTTGTGCTCAACCTGCCAAGCTTGCTTCCCGCCACACTTGACGTGCCAACCTTGCGGCTTCAACACCACACTGTAGAAGCCGCCCACCGCTTTTTCGAATAGATCGCGCACCCAAGTCGCTTCACGGTCCGGCAGGGACAATACATTGGAACCCGATGTCTCCGTGGGAAGCGATAGATCGAGCGCCAGCTTGGCAGCTGCAACCATGAACCGATCTTCCGCATCATTGCGCCCGAAACGAATGACGCTCATCTGGGAGCGCGTGGGCGCCTCACCAGATACACCCATCACCTGAAATCCTTTGGCTAGCGAGCGGCAGCGATGAGAAACGTCCGCACTTCGGACTAGCGTCGACACGCTTTCTAACGCCGCGCGGACATATCGGTTGCGAGGCGTGTCGATCGTTAGCTCATCGAATCTGCATGCCACCAGTCCACGATCTAGCAGCTGATGCCGCTCTGTGGTCAGCGCATCGATGCGGCCACGCAAACGGTTAAGCGAGGCTTCACGAGAGCGATATCCGGAGCTCAAGCGCCGGCGCTGCCGCGTCTCAACTGCATGAGCAAGAATCTTGGCCACTAGGTCTGGCAGATCCTCCGCATCGTCTTCGAAGGCTACATTTCCAGTTCCGAAAGCTCGAAAAAGTTCTGATGCGTAGAGCATTAGCAGCCAAAGATTCTTTATCGGAATTCGTCCGATGAATCCTTCAGCGGGCGCAAATTGCTGCGCTTCCTTCGCTGGCTTGGCGACCATCACCAGCCCTGCGTCAGCCGCTCAGTTGCCTTCATTGCTTCGTCGGGCGCGTCAAACCAGTATTCCTCAAGCAACGGCCCGATCTCCGTCTCAACCACTTGTTGAAACCAAGCCCTTGTCTCTCCGGGTTCCATTGGGTGAACCGGGGTCACATAGCTGTGGCCGATCTCGAACTGCTTCCCGAGACGACGATCCGCTGCGATCGTGTTGTTCAGCTCTAGAATTCTGTCTTCGATATCTCCAACCAAAGCCGGGTCGACAGCGCGTTTGTTGATTACCCACTCCCGCCATACGGAGCCTAACTTCGGTTCCAAGCTTACGAACGCGAAGCGGCGTCTCAGTGCCAGGTCAACAAGAGCAAGCGATCTATCGGCAATGTTCATCGTGCCGATCAAGTAGAGGTTCTCAGGAACATGCACGGGGTTCCGTGAGCCATCCGCATCGGGATAGCAAAGCTGCAAGGCTTCGCTAGGAGTGCGCTTTCCTGCCTCCAGCAAAGTCAACAATTCACCAAAAATCTGCGCCGGGTTCCCGCGATTGATTTCCTCAATCACCACCACAAACTTTGACGCCGGGTTCTTGCTCGCAGCTTTGATCGCATCCATGAAGACCCCATCCGCCAGCGACAGCTTGCCCTCTCCCGTTGGACGCCAGCCCCGCACAAAGTCTTCATACGAGAGGTTGGGATGGAACTGAACTGCTCGCACCTTGCTCTCGTCCTTTTGCCCGACAAGTGCGAACGCTAGACGCTTCGCCAACCAAGTCTTCCCGGTTCCCGGTGGACCCTGCAGAATCAAATTGCTCTTCGCCCTCAATCTGCTCAGCAGTCGGTCTAGCTCCGCACGTTCGAGGAAGCATCCATCGCTGAGAATGTCTTCAACTGAGTATTGTTTGCAGGACTTCGAAGCGCCCACAGCTTCCTGCACAACACTCGTCAAGGCGTCGTTATCGTCGTCCTCCGACTCTTCGCCTAGAGTGGCCGATTCACTGGATGGCTCCTTGTACAACCAAGCTTCAAGGGAAAGTTCGGGGTATGAGTGAACTGGGTACGAGACTTCCTGGAAGCGAGGCTCCAGAGCATCCATCACCGCAAGGTAGTCGGCCGCTGTGCAGCGCCCCTTCGGACCATTGCGACCAATTGGAATCTGAAGCTTTTTGCTGACATAAGCCTGGGAGTTTTGATCAAGACTCAGGAAGGCCCAAGGTCTTGCCCAGTAAAGCCCGAAGGTCAGATTCCAGGCAACTCGAGGGCGACCGCTAGCGCTATCGAATGCTTCGGCGAATTCATACCGCGCATCGTCATCTTCCGTGTCGGCAAAGGTGATCCCCGCAGAAAAAACCTCCCACAACACGTCCATGTGGTCTTCAGTACGCTCGAGTTCGTAAGGGAAGTACCATGAGGTCAGGTTGTTTAATAACGGGATCCCCTCAAAAGTCTTGGGAACTGGTTCTTGGACCCCGAGAAACTTAGCCAACTCAGCCGCAATGATCTTACGGTTGGAGTCTTTGATACCTCGATTGAACAGCCCCATTGTCGTAAACGGGCAGATGTCCCTTATGAAGCCAGAAGTCCCGTCCGCATACTTGTCTTCTCCCAGGTGACCGAGTCCTTCGACGCGCCCCGAAATTTCTTGGATGCCTTTCAGCAGCGCAGCACGATCGTTACGGTAGTCCAGCAGCTTGTCGGCAATGGCTTCATAGAAGTTGGTCCATCCAAAGCGAGCCCTGTCTGGAGCAGCTGTCCCGAATCGCTCCTGCCAGTAAGGCGCATTCTGGAATCGCAGTAGGTCCTGAGGTTTCCCGTCGAACGCGAATGCGATGAGGCCATCTGTCATCCAATCACCAGACTGCACACGCCAAACTGTCCCTCGGTGCGTATAGAAGTACCATTCGCGTGCAGGCTCAAGTTTTTCTGCCCAGTCCACCTTCACTTGTCTGCCATCACCAACGTTCGCGGTGATGATGCCGATCGCCTTGATGGCCATGACCGAGGCCGTGTGTCCCCGGCTCTCAAAAGGCAAGTCGTGCTTCCGCGTATAGGAGGACTTGATCGCGATCCTGTCTCCGGGACGCATGGACCGCACCAGATCAAGGTGCCTGTCTTCGTAGCCGTTCTCCCAAATCCCGTCGGACAAGAATCGCGACAGCTGGTCGTCATTCTGGCCATAACTGGCACCGACAAACCACGTTGTGCTGGATGAGATGCCGCTTTTCGTGTCGGTCATTCGAGCCCCCTAGTAGTACTGTCGGATGTAGCTATAGGCTTTCTCAAAAAGATCCTCATCGCGGAGCTGAAACTTCACAACCAACGTCTTGCGCAGCGCCTTCTTCACCTCGCGCTCGCCCGCCTGGGTACCTTGCCACCCTGGAAACCGCACCAACCTGACGATTTCGTCTATGGCTGTCACTACCCGTTCAACGATGATGGGTGTCTCAGCCGTCTTGACCTCATTGAACAGTTCAGTCAACGCAGCCTTGCCGCGATCCTCGTCCTCTTCCGGCGGAACTTCCCCCTCGGCTCGCAATGTCTCCTTGGCGATCTCCAGCAGCTGCTTCAGAAACTCGACGCTGCTGATCTGTCCGGATTCGAAACGGTCTTTGAGTGCATCGAGCCGTTCCGACAGCTTTTTGAACTTCGGGTTGCCGGCATGCCCGCGCAGCCGGCGCTTGAGCTTGATCTCGATCTCCTTGGCCTTCTTCGGATCGGGGTTCGAGAGCACGGCTTCCAGTAAATCGGCGTCCAGGACCAGGGTATCGAGGTCATCCCGCACTGCGTCGACATGGACGTTCTGGTGGATCAGCTCGATGGTTTTGGCACCCAGCGAATGCCAGAGTAGCTTGCCGTGACCGCTGGACGGCTGCACCGACTGGTACACCTGCGACAGCCACTTGTAGTCCTTCTCCAAGGGGCCCAGAACGGCGTCCGGTGACAGCGCCTCCCAAATCTTGCTGAGCACGCTGTACTCGGCGGCGAAGTTGTCTCGCAGCTCGTTGTTGGGTAGGCATTGCTGCGCTGCAATCAGGCCCTCGTAGCCCTGCAAGCTGCGATCGCAGCCAACGAAGAAGGTCAGGCATTTCTGCATCGCATCAGGCAGTTTGTCCTTCAGCTCCTGGATGTTGCTGACCACCTGCTTGACGCTCTGGTCGTCGAATTCCAGCGCTGCTGCCACATCATCGAAGATGCCGAGGTAGTCGACGATCAGGCCGTGGGTCTTCTGCTCGGAGTAGGTGCGGTTCACCCGGCAGATGGCCTGCAGCAGCGTGTGGTCGCGCAGCGGCTTGTCCAGGTACATGGCCTGCAGGATGGGCGCGTCGAAGCCCGTCAGCAGTTTGGCCGTGACGATGATCAGCTTCAGCGGATCGGCCGGGTCGCGGAAGCGATCCAGCAGCCGTTCTTCCTCATCGCGTGAACGGTCATAGGCCGCGTACTCTGGATGCTCCTTCTTGTCGGACGCCTGCACCGACATCACGATGTCCGTGGCCTCTGGCGGCAGCAGCTTGTCCAGCTCAGTCTTGAACAGCAGGCAGGACTCGCGGTCGAAGGTGACGATCTGGCCCTTGAAGCCATTGGGCTCCACCTTGGTCTGGAAGTGCTCGACGATGTCCTCGCACACCTTGCGGATGCGCTCAGGCGTCTTCACCAGCACGGCCATCTTGGCGGCGGTCTTCGCGAGGTTGTCCTTGTCCAGATCCGACAGGCCGCCGGTCAGGTCTTTGTAGGCGGCGTCCAGCGCGGCCTTGTCGATGTGCAGATCGATCAAGCGCGGTTCGAAGTGCAGCTTCAGCGTGGCACCGTCGCGGATTGACTCCTCGAAGCCGTACCGGCTCATGTAGCCCTTCTCGTCTTCGTCGGCACCGAAGGCGTAGAAAGTGTTGCGGTCGGCACGGTTGATAGGCGTACCGGTCAGGCCGAACAGAAACGCGTTGGGCAGGGCCTCGCGCATCTTGCGGCCCAGGTCGCCTTCTTGCGTGCGGTGGGCTTCGTCCACCAAGGCGATGATGTTGCTGCGGTCGTTCAGGCTGCCCGATTTTCCGTTGGGTGCCTCTCCAAACTTGAAGATCGTGGTGATGATGATCTTGCGCACGTCCTGCGCCAGCAACTGTTGCAGATTCTCGCGGGTGTCCGCCTTTTCCAGATTGGGAATGTCCGCCCCGGTGAACGTACCCGTGATCTGGCTATCGAGATCGATCCGATCCACCACGATCAGCACGGTGGGATTTTTCAATCCTGCGTGCATCCGTAGCTTCTGCGCGGCAAACACCATCAGCAGTGACTTGCCCGAACCCTGGAAGTGCCAGATCAGCCCTTTCCTGGGGTAGCCCGCCAGCACGCGCTCGACGATCTTGTTGGCCGCTTCAAACTGCTGATAGCGGCAGATGATCTTGATGCGGCGCTTCTTCTTGTCCGTGGCAAACAGAGTGAAGCTGCCGAGGATGTCCAGCACTACATGCGGACGCAACATGCTCTCGGCTGACAGCTTGAGCGACTTCAGGGGGTGGTGCTGACCATCCTCCCCACTTCCATCCAGATGCCACGGCCCCCAGTCCTTGACCGGCAGGCCAATCGACCCGTAGTGGTAAGCCTTGCCCTCGGTGGCCACTGAGAACACGTTGCAGACGAAGAGCTCGGGCACGAACTTCTCGTAGTCGTCGTGCACCTGCACCGCGCCATCGACCCAACTGATGCACTTCTTTACTGGCGTCTTGGCCTCGATCAGCACCAGCGGCAGCCCGTTTACCAACAACACCAGATCGGCACGGCGCTCGGTGGGGCCTGCGCGGTAGATGAACTGCTGGGTGACGATGTACTGGTTCTGCGCCAGATCATCCAGGTCGATCAGCCGCACCGGCACATGCTCGTTGTTAGGGCCGAAGGGCATCGAGCGCTCGCCGCGCATCCAGGCGGTCATCTCCTCGTTGGCGCGGATCAGGCCATCCGAGCGCACAGACAGAACGATGGCACGCAGCTTGTAGAGCACCTCGTCGGCCCGGTCGGGCTGGGCGGCAATCTCCGGATTCAGGCGGATCAGGGCCTCACGCAGCCAGGGTTCGACCAGCACTTCCTGAATCTGGCGCGGCACCTCGGAGGGGGCTGCGTAGCGCCAGCCGATACCTTTGGGGCTTGGGCCGTAGCTGGGCAGGGGTTCCTGTACAGCGTTCGACGGTGTTGCCTTGATCGGCCCTGCTAGCAGATCGCGCACATACGCTTCTACGGTGTTTGCCTCAGTGAACACGCGCTACCCCCATACAGCTTGCTCCATAGATCGCCTGAGATCGGTAGCTTGTCGCATGCGCAGTTCGGCCCGCTTCTCCGCAGCGGAAAGGTCAGCCAGCAAGTCGACCAGTTCCTGCTGCTGCTCGGCAGGAGCGATCGGCATGAGAACTCGCTCAAATTTGTTGGCGACAAGGTGCGAAACAGTTGTGGTTGATGCCGCTCGCGCGAAGTGACCTGCGTACCTCAAGAATCGAAAAGCTGCGAGCGCGTACTCGCTTTGCATCGGTGGATGCGGCCTGAATCGGATCAAGGACTTCTGAACGCAGCAGTCATCGATCTCGCCTCGAAAGATCGCGGCGCGACCAACGTTGAACGGGCTGACGAGGTCTCCCTCGGTGACCAAGATGTCTCCATGCCTCAGGCGGTGCTTCGTGAAGTCTCGTCCAACGAAGTCCATCGACTTGATGTCGTTGAGCACCAGATCGCCATCTCCGATATTCACAACACGTAAGTAGGGCTTCGGCGCGATGCCTGCCTCGTACTTCGGGTGCTTCTGCTGACCGAGCTGGACGTCCCCAAGTTTGCCGACCGGCTCCCATTTCCAAGGAAAGTCGCTGCGCGAGAAGAAGTCCATGATCGCGGACTTCGTCAGTGCACGAGTTGCGTCGGCGAGAGCCGCAAAGGAGTCCGCATTTGTCGCAGCTACCTTCAAGGCGGCGACACAGTTCGGCTGGTCTGGCAAGGCTGGAAGTGAGAATCGGAACTCTGCCAAGCTTGTCCAGTTCGTGCGCGGGCTCAAGGAGCCTGCCGACGTACCCACGGCGTGATCGAAGAACGCGTCGGTCTGGCAAATGAATGGCAGCAACTCCGGATGCAAGACCTGCGCATCCTTGGTCTCCAGCACGTAGATGTCCCCGGAACACACCCCAGAGAAATCCGCCACCGCCACCTTGCGCTGGTAAGCGCGTCGCTTGCCGAACAGCACCTGTCCCGGTTGAAACACGCTGGTGAAGGTCACGCCGTCAGCGACGCTGCCCCAACTGCGGATGCGCAAGTCGCCAGGTTCGAGATGTTCCAGACCGACGTAGCGTTCAATGCCATCGGCCAGCGGATCTTGGCTGCGTGCTTTCGAGAGCCGCACCACGTCGCCAAAGTTCACCCGGCGCCAGCCGGGCTTGAGTGCTTTCGGTTCAGTCACCGGTGGTTTCCTTGAATCGGAAGCTTTGCTTCAGATCATTCATCCATGAAGGCTCGATCAGCTTGTCGTGCTGCAGCCGCCCAACCACGATGCCCGGGTGAACGCCAATCTGTTGTGCGAACTCAATCACTGCGGCCTTGCTGCGAAGAAAGGCCAGGGAAGTCGTGTGCGGCTCTGGGATCAGGCGGTTTCCAGCCCAAACGTTGGCTTCGTGTTCTCGAGGGTCGTCGGTGTGCGCGGCGTTGGGGTCATCCAAAAAAATGGATTTCTTTTCTTCCTTGCTGTTGGCGTGCAGCAGGATGTGAGCCGCCTCATGGAAGAAGCTGAACCAGAACTTGTCGTTGGTTTTACCGTACAGCGAAAGCTGAATCAGTGGACGAGTGGGGCTCAACCAGCGCGCCACGCCGCTGACGTGCGCTCGGGGTATGGCCGGTACCACCACCAGGAGCACGCCGGCTTCGTGCAGCAGCTTACGCATTTGCGGTTCGAATACTTCAGGCGGTTCGCAGGTCAGGCCCCGAATGGTGCGCAGAGCCTTGTCGAAACGGGCTTTGTCGTATTTGGGGCCGTCGAGCTTTTCAGCCTGCTGTTCCCCCAGGCGCAGCCACGCCGAAATGGCTCCGACGTCGCTTTGCTCGGCACGGCTGCGGCGGAAGGCCATTTGCATGCCCCCATAATGTGCGCGCCATTCATCGGGCGTGGCGACCCCGAAGAAACGCAGACAGCTCTCAACCAGGCCAGGCTTGCTTTTGCTGTCCAGGCGCTGCTTGGGAATGGCCTCACATGTCATCAGCTCTTTGAGCGGCAGTTCATCCAGCCATGGCACCCAGGCCGCATGGCGTTCTGCCGCTTCCAGACGGGCTTTGTGCCTCTGGTAATTCGCTTCGAGCGACAGCCAGAAGTCCATGGTGCTGCCCAGCACACGTTCGAGCCGCTGGGCGGCGTCCATGGTGAGTGGCACCTTGCCATTGATGAGCTGGCTAATGTGTTTTTCGCTGTAGCCAAGACGCTGGGCCAGCTCCGCTTGTGTCCAGCCCCGCTCCTCAGCAATGTCGAGAATGGATTCGCCAGGGGGCAAGACCCAGTCTGGCGCAAAGGGAGCACTCAGTTCAGTCATGGTAATCCCCTATGTATTCAATGCTTACGATCGTCACCTGCAACCATTCGATGCCACCATCAGGGCGTGTTGGACACGGATCATGGGCCGGGGCGAAGACCAATCGGCAACCGCCGGCCAGATCAAGTGCAAACTGTCCAAGGCGGTTCCCTTTGAGGGGGTGCGGGCTGCCCGCAACCAGATCAGTGACACGCGCCGCTGCTTCCAGCGCCACCAACCGCACTTTCAGCTTGCGTGCAGAGGCCGCCCCGAGCTTTTTCTCGGCGACGGCCTGTTTTTCGCACAGCTCGCGGATTTTCTTGTCCTTGTATCGAACTTCCAAGGCAACCTCATCTTATCAGTCTTTACCTGTTAGGTACATTTTCTAGAACAAATCAGAGCCCTTCGAGCGTCTCCACCAGAGCGTCCATCTGTTGCCAGAAGGCGCGGCCGTCGGTTTGCCATTGGTCCGAGGCAGCGCGCAGCGATACCGCCTTTCCATTGCTATCGGTTGCGATGGCAGCGGCAATGCGCTTCACGTACAGCGGGATCGAGAGGTTGCCCGCATTGGCGCTAATTTCGGCCAGGGTGGCGACCTTGGCGAAACCGGGCACGTCCGCAAAGGTCTTGTAGGCGGTCAGGATGCGCTGCTGGTGCTCGGGCTTCAGAAAGCTCTGCGCGCGCTCGCGGGTCACCTCGTTCACCGCGTCGATGAAGATCACCTTGCCCTTGTGCGCAGCCGCTTTCTTGCGGTTGCAGATGACGATGCACGACTCCATCGGGGAGTTGTAGAACAGGTTGGGCCCCAAGCCGATGATGGCCTCTACCCAGTCTTGCTCGACCATCTTGGCGCGCATCACCTGTTCCTCGTTGCGGAACAGTACGCCATGCGGCCAGAGCACGGCGCAGCGCCCCTTGGCGGTGAGGCTGGTCAGGATGTGCTGCTGGAACGCATAGTCGGCGCGGCCCTGCGGTGGCGTACCCAGCGAGTTGCGTCCCCACTTGTCACTGCTCCAGGCCTCGCGATTCCACTGCTTGATGGAATACGGGGGGTTGGCCAGGATCACGTCGAACTGGCGCAGGCGATCTCCTTCGATGTGTTTGGGTTCGGCCAGGGTGTCACCCCGGATGATCTCGAAGTCCTCCACGCCGTGCAGGAACAAGTTCATGCGAGCGATGGATGAGGTAATGAGGTTGCGCTCCTGCCCGTAGAGCTTGAGCGTGCGGTACTCGCCGCCCGAGCGCTTCACTTCGTCCAGCGCCGAGATCAACATGCCACCGGTACCGCAGGTGGGGTCGTAGATCGACTCGCCCGCCTGCGGTGCCAGGAGCTGTGTCATCAGGTGGACGACAGTGCGGTTGGTATAGAACTCTGCCGCCGTGTGGCCGGAGTCGTCAGCGAACTTCTTGATCAGGTACTCGTAGGCGTTGCCGAGCTCGTCCTCGGGCACGTTTGCCACCGAAAGCGTCTGGGTGGAGAAGTGCTCGATCAGGTTCTTCAGCGTTTCGTCGGGCAGGCGCTCGCGATTGGTCCAGGGAGCATCGCCGAAGATGCCATCGAGCAGATCCGGGTTCGCGGTCTCGATGGCGCGCATGGCCTTCTGGATGGCCGCGCCGACGTTCTTGGGCGCCTGGCGAACATCGCTCCAGTGAGCGCCTTGGGGGATCTGGAAGCGGTGGTTCTCCGCGAACTGGGCATAGCACAGGTCGCCCTTCGAGTTAGCCAGGGCAGCCTGGTATTCCTCTTCCCACACGTCCGATACGCGCTTGTAGAACAGCAGCGGGAAGATGAACTGCTTGTAGTCACCCGCGTCGATGAGGCCGCGCAGCAGCACGGCGGCGCCCCACAGGTAGCTTTCGAGTTCTTGTTGGCTGATGCGTTTACTTGGGTGACTCATTTCAGCCATCCCCCTTCCGTCATGACCTGCGCGAGCCGCTCTTCGGCTTCACGGCAGCGGGTGAGCGAGTCCTTGAATGCCGCGATAGCATCGGGCAGCGGTGGGATGTCTTCCTGCAATGGCGGCAGGACATAGCGCGAAATGTTCAGCGTCCAGTCCTCGGCTTTGATCTCGTCAAGGCCGACCACGCGGACCGCGTCCTGCACATCGGCAAAGCCGCGATACCAGCCTAGGATCTCGGCAGCGTGCTCCGGTTCCAGATAGTTTTGCGCGCGTCCCCTGCGGAACTGGCGCGAGGCATCGGCAATCAGCACCTTCTTCTTGTGCTCGGCCGGCTTGCGCTTTCGTAGCACCAGGATGCACGCGGCAAGGCCTGTGCCGTAGAACAGGTTGGGCGCCAGCCCGATCACGGCCTCGACCAAATCCATTTCCAGCAGCTTCTTCCGGATGTTGCCTTCCGCACCTTTACGGAACAGGGCGCCTTGAGGCAGCACGACGGCCATCCGGCCACTGACATCAGCCATGGACTTGACCATGTGCTGCACCCACGCGAAGTCACCGCTGGACGAGGGCGGCAGACCGGCAAAGTTACGGCCGAAGGGGTCATTCAACCAGAGGTCCTCGCCCCACTTTTCCAGCGAGAACGGCGGATTGGCGATTACGCAGTCGAACGTAGCCAGCCGATCCACCTCGAAGAAGGCCGGGTTGCGCAGCGTGTCGCCGCGCACCACCTGAAAGTCCTCGATTCCGTGGAGGAACAGGTTCATCCGCGCGATGGATGAGGTGGTGAGGTTCTTCTCTTGCCCGTACAGCTTGCCCCACAGCCGCTTCACGTCGCCATGCTGTTCCTTCACGTGCTGCACGGCGGCCAGCAACATGCCGCCGGTACCGCAGGCCGGGTCGTAGATGGTCTCGGCTTCTTTGGGATCGAGCATGTCGATCATCAGCCGCACGACGCTGCGCGGGGTGTAGAACTCGCCGGCCTTCTTGTTGGTGGCGTCGGCAAACTTCTTGATCAGGTATTCGTAAGCGTCGCCAAGCAGGTCCGAATTGACGTTCTTGTTGCCGAACGGCAGCTTGGAGAAGTGCTCGATCAGGTCCTTGAGCAAGGCATCCGAGAGCCGATCCTTGTTCGACCACTGGGCATCGCCGAACACGCCGTACAGGGTGTCGGGGTTGGCTTTCTCAATCTCGCGCATCGCGCGCTGAAGGGCGGTCCCGACATTGCTGGCCTTGGTGCGAACGTCGTTCCAGTGACAGTCTTCCGGGATCTGGAAGCGGTGCGACTCCGGAAACCAGGCCAGTTGCTCGTCGCCGGTCTCATCAACAATCTCCTGGTACTCCTCGTCCCAGACGTCGCAGATGCGCTTGAAGAACAGCAGCGGGAAGATGTAGGTCTTGAAGTCAGCGGCGTCCACCGGTCCTCGTAGGATGTTGGCGGACTCCCAAAGGTGGTTTTCGAGCTGGCTGAGGGTTACTTGTTGAGTTTGCAAACGTATTCCTGAGTTATCGAAATTTGGCGCAATGGGCGCAGGTGACTAGCGGTCATGGTGCCTATCGCGCTAAAGCTTTCCCTTAGATATTCCGTTCCAACGCGTGGATCAGTTGCTCGACGTCGATCAGGGTTGATCTGAGCTTTTGGACATCGTCTTTGGACAAGACGAGTGTGCGCACAGGATGCATGATCTGGTTTCTCAGCTGAGTTAGTTGACTCGCGGAATCTGAGATTCGGCGCTTTGGCCATCCACGAAGGGAGGCACGCAGAGCGGGAATCTTCGCGAAGAGATTCATTAATTGACTTAGGTTCAAATTCACCACCGGACTTACGTCAATTCCTCGTCGTTTTTGAAGCTCCCAAGCACCCAATAGAGGCGCAAGACGCGGCTCTTCAATCCTTTCTAACCACTGCCAAGGGTCATGTGAGAACACCTTCTCCAAATGATCGGCGAGCAGGACCTCTAGCTGGGCAAGCAGCGGATAGATCGCTGACCGGAATGCATGTCGGTTCAAATCCGAAATAGTCACCATGCCCACAATGCTGCTGATATGAGATTCTCGGCTACGCACCAAGACGGCATGCGTGTGCGACAGGACTTCAAGGAGTGCGCCCTGATCCGAAGCGAAATCTATGCAGTCAGTCCGGAGGCAGGCCAAATCGCTAGAAACGAGTGCACCGCTTTCATGAAGGCTGATGGCATCGTTTGTCGCTAGCAGTCCGATGACCTGCTCTCGACAGCGAACTGGAGCGAAGTCAAAGCTGGCAGATGTGAGCCGCTCTATAGTTTGCGCATTGATCGCACCTGCTGTGTGTGAGATGCAATCGCCGATCGGGACCATGATTTGCGAAACGCGAAACATCGTAAGGAGACCTTTGTCAGGAAAGCTAGCAGCTGTCGGAAGCTCAGAGGACTCGGCGCCCCTAGTGTGATCGCCCGGCATCGGCCTCCAAGCCATCCTGCAGGGCGTAGGCCAGCATTTCTACTGAACTTTCTCTGGTTTCTTGGGGCTGAAACGAAGCGCCAAGCCGCGACCACTCCGGGTTGCTACGAGCCCTGTTCAGTACGCGCGGCAGCTTTTGGCTTGGCGCATCACCGCTCATCGCAGCCGATCCCTCCGCTCCGTGGCCCCGGGCTTCCAGCAACTTCACCAGCGCCAGGTTGCGCTGCGCCACCAGCGCCAGAATCGGATCATCGACACTTAACAACCGCCGCTTGCGCGCCATCGCCAAGATCTCGCGCCGCTTGCGCGCACCTCCACCAATCAACGCACCCAGCGCGGCACCGGCTCCCAGCGACAAAAACCCGGTCATCGCATCGATCGCCGCCCCGGCCGCCGCACCACCCGCCGCCCCACCGGCAATACTCACCCCCGCTTGCTTCAGCGCCTCGGGGTTGAACAGGTCCAGCTCCCAGCGCCCATCCAGCAGCGGCAGCTCCGGCGCGTCCACATCCTTCTCGTCGAACTGATACAGCGCCAACAGGTCACGCACGGTTCGCGCCTCGTGCCGGCGCACGTCGTCGCCCAGCTTCGCCACGGCCTTCCTCATCGCGGCCTCTGGCGTGCTGGGCACCTCGCGACGCACGGCGGCCAGGTCCACCAGCAGTTCGGCGATGGCGTGCGTTGCGGCGCTGCGGCGCTGCTCGAACTCGCGCTTTCGTGCGTCCACCAGCGTGTCGAAGGCGTCGCGGTGTTTGCCCAGAAGGGTGCCCAGCGCCTGGTACAACCGCGCCTCGGCATCGCGCTCGGGCGCGAACGCGTCGAAGGCCACGCTGGCGTGCAGGCCGTGGCGGCCCAGCGCTTCGCGCCAGTCGGCCTCGTGGGTGTCGCCGCCGCGCACGAAGTTCAGCACCGGCAGCAGCGGGACGGCGCAGGCCGACAGCAGGGCCAGTTCGTCGCGGTGCTTGGCCAGCACCGGGTCGCGGGCGTCGATGACGAAGAAGCCGGCGTCGCTGGTGCGCAGGCGGCGCAGCACCTTGGCTTCCTGCGCCCAGTGGCCGTCGGCCTCGGGGCTGTCGAGGAAGCGGTCGATGCGCGCGGGGCCGTCGATTCGGTCGGCGCCCCAGCGCGCGTCGATGAAGTCGCGCAGGCGGCCGGGGTCTTCCAGGCCGGGGGTGTCGTGCAGTTCCACCAGCGCGCGGCCGTCGGCCATCAGCTGCACGCCCTCGACGTGGCGGGTGGTGCCGGGCCGGGGGCTGACCTCACCGAAGCCGCGGTCGCGGGTGAGCGTGCGCACCAGCGAGGTCTTGCCGGTGTTGGCGTGGCCGACCACGGCGATGGTGACCGGGGCGCTGGCGGGCGGGTCGGCCATCAGGCGTCCTCCGCCAGCCAACGGGCGGCGTCGTTGTGCCGGGCCAGGCAGTCGCGCTCGGGCAGGCCGATCTCGCCCAGGCGTTCGCGCCACAGGGCGATGCGTTCGGGGTTGGCGGTGTCGCCGCCCAGCAGCCACACGCCGGTGCGCGCGGCGCGGTGCGAGCACTCGGCGATGCTGCGCAGCAGGCCGCGGTCGGGGGTGTTGCGCGGGTCCAGCGCCAGAAGCAGGCGCGCGCGGCGTTCGTCGCCCAGGTGCTTGAGGGCGGCTTCGCGTTCGGCGTGGGCGTCGGCCTGGTGCACGTGCAGGTCGGCCACGCCCAGCGCCGGCGGCCACGGCGTGCCGGGGTGCAGTTCCAGCCCCAGCAGGTGGCGCGGGCCGCCCAGCGTGTCGCGCGGGGTGGCGATGTGGTCGATGACGCTGGCGGTGCCGTCGCCGTCGCTGACGCCGGTGCGGTGAGTGGCCGGCTGCACGCGCGCCAGCACCGGGGCCCAGTCGGCGTGCGCCAGGTCCAGCCGCGGGGCGCGGCCGAAGGCGCTCATTCCGATCAAACAACCCAGCAAGGCCAGCAGCCGCGGCAACACGCCGTAGGCCACGGCGATGCCCACCAGCCACCACGCCCACAGCCGGTGCGCGGCGGCGTCGCTGGCCGGGGCGTTCAGGCTGGCCAGCACGGTGTCGGCATCCGGGCGCGGGAAGCCCAGCAGGCCCGGCAGCCAGCCCAGCGCGTCGACCAGCGCCACGAAGAAGCCCGGCGGCGCGACGGTGGTCTGCCAGGTGAATTCGAAACGGGTGAACCACACCGCGTACAGCAGCGCCAGCAAGGCGCCGAGCAGGGCCGCCAGCCACAGCGCATGGGTCAGCACGCCGGAAACCGCCCACAGCCGGCGCTGGTTGCGCAGCACTTCGATCGCGCCGCCGCCCAGCCACACGGCCGGGCCCAGGCCCCGCGCCGCGACAGCCACAGCAGCCCCTTCACCGGCGGCGTGGGCCGTGCGCGCCGCGACATCAGGCCGAACACCACCCACACCAGCAGCATCAGCAGCGAGGCGCCGACCAGCGACACCGTGGCGCCCATCATCGACACCAGGCCGTCGCGCCCGGCCAGGCCCAGTTGCACGCCGAGCACGCCGAGCACGAAGGCCAGCAGCAGGCCGGCGATGACCAGCAGGCGCACGCGGCCGCGCCAGCGCGGCAGGGCTTCGGTCAGGCCGAGGCCGCCGGCCAGGTGCCTGGCGCGCTCGCACAGCCGGGCTTCGTTGCTGCCGCCGGCCTCGCGCGCATGCGAGTTCGCCACCGTGTCGTCCAGCCGCCCGCCCACGCGCTCGCGCAGGCGCACGGCTTCGGCCAGCAGGCAGGCGTCGAACGAGTTGGCGGGGCTGTCGGGCAACGGGTTCTCCGGGCAGCGGCGCAGGCGGGGATGCGCGCGCGTTGCCCCGGATACTGCCAGATTCGGCGGCCCCGCTTTGCTGCCAGCGGTCCGGCCGGTACCGTTTATGCGTTCAACCCGATGTTCGCCGTCGTCTCACCGTTACCGAGGAGTCGCCATGTCGCAGCGCATCGTCGTCATCCAGGGCCATCCCGATCCGTCACCCGAGCGCTATTGCCGCGCGCTGGCCGACGCCTACGCCAGCGCCGCGGAGTCCGCCGGGCATGAGGTGCGGCGTCTCGATGTGGCCGCGCTGGGGCTGCCGCCGCTGGTCTCGCGTGCGGACTGGCAGCAGGACAACCTGCCGCCGGCGGTGGCCGAGGCGCAGGAGGCGATCGAATGGGCCGGCCACGTGGTGCTGGTCTACCCGCTGTGGCTGGGCGATGTGCCGGCGGCGCTGAAGGCGTTCCTGGAGCAGGTGCTGCGCCCGGGCTTCGCGTTCACGCGCAAGGAGGACGGCTCGGTCGGCCCGTCGCGCCTGAAGGGCCGCAGCGCGCATGTGATCGTGACGATGGGCATGCCGGGGGTTGCCTACCGGGTGTACTTCCGCGCCCACAGCCTCAAGAGCCTGAAGCGCAACATCCTGCACTTCGTCGGCATCCGCCCGGTGCGCACGACCTTGGTCGGCATGGTCGAGGCGGGCGACAAGCGCCGCGAGGAGTGGCTGCAGCGCATCGCCGAGGCGGGCCGCCAGGGGCGCTGAGCAAAAAAACGGGGAGCCCAACGCAGGCTCCCCGCAAGGTTCATCGCACTAGCTCAGGTCGAGCTCAGCGATCGTTTCAGTGCTGGTCCTTGCCACCCTGCTGGCCGCCCTTGCCGCCACCGGGGTTCTGGCCCGGCTGCTGGAAGCCGCCGTCGTCGTTGCCCTTGCGGTCGCCCTGCTGGCCGCCGTGCTGGTCGTCCTGCTTGCGGCCCGGTGCGTCGCGGCGGTCGTCGTCGTCGCGGCCGCCCTGGTTGGGGTTCGGGTTGGACGGGTTCTGGTTTGGATTGGTCATGGTGTTGCTCCTTGGGGGATAGGTTGCAGCGGTGAAAGGTCCTTCTTCGCCGGGTTCAGCGATGGCTGGACTGGCCGGTGCCCTTGTCGCGCGACTGGCCGCCCTTGGCCTGGCTGGGCTTGCCACCCTTGTTCGCCTCGCCAGCACGCTGGTTGTCGTCACGCAGCCCGCTCTGCGGGGACTTCTTTTCCTTGGACTCGCTCTGCTTCTGGTCTTTCATGTCCATCTCCTTTGGGGGATTTACCTCGGCGGGTGAGGGTCCCTCTCCCGCTTTCGGCTCTGAGCACACTGCAGGAGCCGTGCCAACGCACGCCGCCGCGAACGGCACGCGCAGCCGGTCGGGTGCCGGGCACGGTGCGCGGGCGCGAGAGGCAACGGGGATGCGGATTTGCGCCTTGCCGCCGGCGACACGCTGCCCGGCGTTTGGCACGCCCTCGGGCGTTCAGCAGCCTAAACGCGATTGCAGAACGCCAAGCCCTGCGAAATGCGGCGGCAAAGCGCACGCAGCCGGCGGTCCGGCGCGCGCGGGCAGGCGGCGTGGACTCAGCTCGCCGGGGTTTCGGGAAGGTAGCGTGCCGCCCACGCGGCCAGCACGGCGGCGGCGTACTCGGCGTCGCGGCGCTTGCGCAGCAGGTGGTCGGCATCGTCGAGCGAGACGAAGCTCTTCGGGTGGCGGGCGGCATCGAAGAGCTTGCGGGCGTTGTCGATGTCCACGGTCGCGTCGATCGGCGAGTGCATGACCAGCAGGGCCTTGCGCAGGTCGCGTACGCGGTCGCGGATCGTTGTCTCCGCCAGGTCCTCCAGGAACTGCTTCTGGATCCGGAAGGGCCGCCCGCCCAGGTCCACTTCGTATTCGCCGTGCTCGCGGATCTGCTCGACCGTGTCGCCGAGCTGCTTCTTCACATGTATCGGCTCGGCCGGCGAGCCGATCGTGGCGACCGCCCTGACCTCCTCGATCTTCGAGGCCGCGGCCAGCACCGCAGCGCCGCCGAGGCTGTGGCCGATCAGCAGCCTGGGGGCTTCGCGTTCGGCGCGAAGGTGGTCGGCGGCCTTGACCAGGTCGGCGACGTTGGAGCTGAAGTTGGTGTTGGCGAACTCCCCCTCGCTCATCCCCAGTCCGGTGAAGTCGAAGCGCAGCACGGCGAAGCCGCGCTCCACCAGCGATGCGCTGATGCGCGAGGCGGCCATGATGTCCATGCCGCAGGTGAAGCAGTGGGCGAACAGCGCGTAGGCGTGGGGGGTCGTGTCGGGCGCATCGAGCCGGGCGGCGAGCGTGTCGCCGCCATGGCCGGGAAACTGCATTTTCTCGGTTTTCATGGGGACTCCTGGGGTGACGATTGGGGGCGCACCGATGCGTCCACCCTAGCCTGCCAGCCAAGGAACCAGAAACCGGGCCGGGCGGCGCAGTCGGAACCCCGAGCGCTAACCGGGCAGGATGCCGAGCACCAGCCAGGCCGGCACGCCGATGAAGTACGCCAGCCGCCCCAGCCACTCCAGCGCCACCCGCCACGCCGCCGCCTGCGCGGGCGGGGCCGGTAGCATCGGCAGGGTGAGCGCCTCGATGCCCACCCGCAGCGCCGCCGCGAACAGCATCATGCCCAGCGACCACGAGGCCCACCAGATCAGCAGGCCGGTCAGGTAGGCCTGCAGCCCATGGGTGTGGTACTCGCCGAACGGCCCGCCGAACGCGATGTACTGGTGCAGGCGGAACGCCACCAGCGCCAGGGGCAAGGGAAATACGAGGAACTTCAGCCAGGCGTGGTCGAACCAGCGCTTGGGCTCCGCCGCGCGCAGCTCGGCCAGGGCCATCGTCGCGGCGGCGCCGGTGCGGCCCCGCGCGAAGGAGGTACCAGCACGCGAAAGTGCATTGAGCAAAGCCCGCGGCCGCGCCAGTGCGATGCCATGACGCCAGCGCTGGCCGGTCGCCAGCTGCAGCTGCAGGCCGGGCCCCGGCAGTGGCAGGCGCCACGGTTCGACGGCACGGATACCGGCCACCGGCACTTCGATGCGCTGGTGGCGCTGGTCCAGCACCAGCTTGCCGTTCTCGACACGGGCCTGCGCGGCGCCCACCCACTGGATGGCCCAGGCCGCCACCGCCGGCACCACGACGACGCCTCCAAACCACCACAGCTGTGACAGCGAATGCACGTGGAAGCCATGGCGAAGCATGCCCACGGCCAGCCACAGCAGCCCCAGCCCGGCGATGACGCGCAGCGCGGCGGTGGCTGCGCGCCATTGTGGCGCCAGCAGCACGACGGCCACGGGCTGGCCGTCCGCATCCGCCGCCCGTCGTGCCGGCGCCGCGCGGCCCATCAGCGCTCGCACCACCGCCAGTGCGGCCAGGCCCAGCAGGAACAGCGCGCCCGCGCGCCCGACCCAGTCGCCCCAGGCCACCATCAGCGTAGGCGGCGGGTCGTGGGCGGCGATCATCCCGGTCAGCACGGCCTGGTCGCCAATGCCGGTGTGCGCCAGCACTTCGCCGGTATCGTCGATGATCGCGCTCAGGCCATTGGTGGTGACGCGCAGCTGCGGCAGGCGCGTCTCGATGCTGCGGAACACCGCCACCTGCAGGTGCAGCCGGGTGCCGTCGGGATGGCCGGAGAACCAGGAGTCGTTCGACAAGCCGATGATGGCCTGCGCACCCAGCCGGGCGCCGTCGATGGCCAGGCCCGGGTGCACGTCGTCGAGGCAGATCAGCGGCACCACGTTCACTTCCCGCCCGTCCGCGGTGCGCAGCGGCATCACCCGCGCGCCGTCCCCGGGCTGCCAGCTGCCGGTCCAGGGCAGCCAGCGCCGCAGCCGTGGTCCGTCCATCCATGCCGGCACGTGTTCGGTGAACGGAAACGGGTGGGTCTTGCGGTAGGTGCCGACCAGGCCGGTGCCGGGCTCCAGGAAGGCGGCGGCGTTGTATTCGCCGGCGGCGTCGAGGTCGTAGGTGCCGAACACCAGCGCGGCGCCGCTGGCCTCGACGAAGCCGAGGATCTCGCGATCGAGCTCGGCGCCGGCCTCGCTGCGCGGGTGCCCGAAGGTGGTGGGATACACGGTTTCCGACCACAGCAACACGTCGGCGCCGTGGTCGCGGATGGCCGACTGCGACAGCGCGTAGTGCGTGTCCAGCACATGCCGCACCACGCCGTAGGCGCCGATCTCCTCGCGCAGGGCCTCGTAGTCGGTGATGCTGGCCTGGACCATCGCCACCCGCAGCGGCTCGGCCTGCGGTGCCGGCATCGCATGCAGCGTGGACAGGCGCACCCAGCCATAGCCGGCCATGCCCACCACCAGGGCCGCCGCCAGCAACACCGGCTGGGCCAGCGCAGGCAGGCCACGCCGGCGCCTGGCGATCGCCGTGGCCACGGCCTCGGCCACCAGGATCAATACGAAGGTGATGCCGGCGGCACCCCCCAGGTCGGCGAACTGGCGCAGCACCGGCGAGGGGGCCAGCCCCTGCCCCAGCGTGTCGCCCAGCAGCTTCGGCCACAGCGCCTCGCAGGCCACCCAGGCCGAGGCGCCAGCCAGCGCGCGCAGCAACGCACCGTGGCGGCGGCCCACCAGGTGGCGCACCAGCGCGAACACCAGCAATTGCGGTTGCAGCAGTGGCGCCAGCAGGTACAGGGCCAGCGTGGCCAGCGGCGCGCCGATGCCGGTGTAGGCGCCGATGGCGGCGCCGAACCAGGTGAACACCGCCACGGCGAAGGCCACGCTCATCAGCCAGGCGCTCAGCAGCGTGCCACCGACACTGCGCGTGGCGTCGAGCGCCAGCAGCCAAGGCACCAGCACGATGAAGCCCAGCACCAAGGCGTGGCCGCCGCGCGCGTACAGGGCAAGGAGCACGGCACTGCCAAGGATTCCGCCGAGGCCCACGAGGGCGTGCGTGTGGCCGCGCCGCACGGGGCGCGCGTCGATATCTGGAGCCATCGGGGCCTAGTCGTTCGGGATGCGGACCTGCCGCAGCGGCAGGCCCGGCGGCGCCAGTTCGGGCGGCACCACGAGGTTTTCAGGAAGGGCGATCGGCTCGCCGAGGCTGTCGAAGAAATCGTAGTCGGGCGAGAACATCAGGATCGGCTCGATCGCCTCGCCCTCGTCGGTGGACTGGTAGTGCCGCACGTAGCCCTCGGGCAGCTCGTAGTCCTCCGGCACGGCAAGGCCTTCCAGCGCCGGGCGGGTGCCGGGCGGATTGAACGCGCCGATGCCGGTGCGGATGCCGGCGTGGTGCAAGGCTTCGATCAGCTCGGCGGCGGTGGGCTCGGGGTCGCCGGGGCGGATGTAGTAGGCGATGTCGCCCGGGTCGAGGCTGGGCAGTTCGTAGGGCTCCTCCGGCAGGTCCTCGACAGGCCGCGGGGCCACGGCCCGTGGGGCGCGTTGCGGTGCCGCCGCCGGCAGTCCACTGGGCGGAGCGGCCGACGCTTCGGCCTGCTCTTCAGCCACGGCATCCGGCGCCTGGACGAGGCCGGGAAGCAGCAGCCAGCCGGTGATACCGACCACCGCAGCGATCGCCAGCCCCGCCGACAACAGCCGGCCACGGCCCGTGCGCGCCTTCTTGAAGACGCGCACGCTCCCGCCGTCCGGGTCGGACGGCGGGATGCCCTGGGGGCCGGTGCCGGTCATGCGTCGGACTTCCGGCCGCTCAGTTCGGGGTGGCCGGGTTGTACACCGACAACGCCCAGCCCATGCGCTCGTGCCCGTGGCGGTTCCAGATCGGGCTCTTGCCGCCCGGGAAGCTGGTGTAGCGCGGTGCCACCGAACCCGAGCTGCCGCCCCAGATGCCGGCACGCACGGTGCGCCCGCTGTAGGTGGGGTGCACGTCGTCGGACTGGATGTAGTCGTAGCTGGTCGAAGGCGACGTCAGCTTGAAGTTCGCATCGCGCAGCGTGGAGCGCAGCGTCTGGCTGATGCGGGTGACGTAGCTGGACTCGCTTTCGCCCGCCACGTAGCGCAGGGCGTCGGAGTCGACCTGGCCGTCGCCGTTGCTGTCGTAGTCGCGCCCCATGTACTGGGCGAAGCTGTCGGCGCAGTCGAAGCCCTTCTGGCGTGCGTACTCGCACATCCAGTAGTTCATCCGTGCCAGCGCCGGCAGGAACACATCGCGCATGTTGACCCGCTGCCCGGTGTTGGCGTCGGTACACGAGCTCAGCGTGTTGTCGGCGTCGTAGCCCGGGTAGTACAGGTTGGCGATGACCTTCATGCGCACGTTCGGGTGTGCATTGGCGTTGATGTAGTCCATCGACGCGGCGACGTAGGTGCGGCAGGAGTTCACCGCGGCGTTGATGCCGCTGTAGTTGCAGGTGCCGGTCTGCGACTTGAAGGCCGAGCGGGCCTGCAGGCCGTCGTTGCCGCACATCTCGAAGGTCACCGCGCGCGTGGAGCTGTGCTGCATGTAGGAGCGCTCACCGACGATCTTGCCTTCGTACACGTCACGCGCCACGGCACCGGAGCGGGCACGGCGCACGCTCTGGATGTTGGCGTTCCACTGCGCCGACAGGTATTCGGCATCCACCGTGGGCGCCGCATACAGGGCGGCGCTTGAGATCGAGCCGTTGTAGCCGGCGTAGATCGAGTCGCCGTAGGCGACGACGCGGTAGGTGGTGTTGGTGCCGGACCGGTCGATGGTCCAGGACACGTTCTGGTTGAGCGTGTTGGCCGCCGCCGGAGCGGCGAGCGCCGCCAGCGCAAGCGCGGTCAGCAACCGCCCGGCGGTGCCGCGGGTTCGCGTGTTCATTCCTTGTCCCCTCCAAAGTGGTGTACGCCACGGGCACCACGCGGTGCCCGCATGTCGTGACGAAAACCACGGCTGGGACAATCCATGGAACTGGAGCACCCCTCCCCTGTGAGCCGCGGAACCGACGCTACCGTATGGTCTGGAACGCAGCAATGTGCAGTGCAGCAGGGCGTGGACTTTTCCGTCCGCAGCCGCGAAGGTAAATGCAGCCACCCACGGATCGGACCACGCATGCAGACTCCCGACGCCGCTCGAGGCACCACGACGCTTCGCGCACCCTCGCTGGGCGACCTGGCCGACATCCTGTCCTCGGCCGACAGCACCGAATCGCTGGTGCGGCCGCTGCTGGCGCTGCTGCACGATGCCACCGGCATGGAGTCGGTGTACCTCACCTCCATCGACATCCGTGCCGGCACGCAAAGCGTGGACTTCGCGCTCAATCGCGGCGCCATGCAGATTCCCGAAGGCATCACCGTGCCGTGGAAGGACACGCTGTGCCGGCGCGCCATCGAAGAGGGCCGGGAGTTCACCAATGACGTCCCCGAGCGCTGGGGTGACTCGCAGGCGGCGCGCGAGATGGGCATCGTGAGCTACCTCAGCACGCCGGTGCGCATCGGCGACGAGGAGCTGTACGGCACGCTTTGCGCGGCGAGTGCGTCGAAGTGCGACATGCCGGTTGGCTCGCGGCGCCTGCTGTACCTGTTCGGGAAGCTCATCGGCCGGCAGATCGAGCATGAGCGACTGTTGAGCTACCTTCGCCGCGAGAACTCACAGCTCAGCGAAGAGTCGCTGACCGACCCGCTGACCGGCTTGGCCAACCGCCGGGCGCTGATGGAACACCTGGGGCGCTGCGTGGCCTCCACGCGACATGCCGACTCGCCGGTGCTGATGGCCTTCATCGACCTGGACGGGTTCAAGGCGATCAACGACGCCCACGGCCACGATGCCGGCGACCGCTTCCTGATCGAGGTGGCCCTGCGCCTGCGCGAGGGACTGCGCGAGCGCGACGTGGTGGCGCGCCACGGTGGCGACGAATTCGTGGTTTTGACCGCGGGTGCGCACGACCCGGAGGTCCCGGCGGCGGACGCCCTGCGCGAGCGCATCGAGTCCCTGATCGCCGGGGACTACGTGCTGGGCCAGGTGCGCTTCCACTACCCCGGCGCCAGCGTGGGCGTGGTGCCCTGCCCGCCGGGCGGCGACCGCGACGCGTTGCTGGCCGAGGCCGATGCAGCGATGTACGCGCGCAAGCGGGAGCGCAGGGCCCGGGCCTGAGGTTTTTCCAGCTCCACACGGGGGAGCGGGAAACGCTGGTATTGTCTTGCCGGACACCAGGGGT
Source organism: Alkalisalibacterium limincola (assembly GCF_008017755.1). GTDB lineage: Bacteria > Pseudomonadota > Gammaproteobacteria > Xanthomonadales > Xanthomonadaceae > Alkalisalibacterium > Alkalisalibacterium limincola. The sequence goes on along the minus strand of NZ_VRTS01000007.1, from coordinate 68,533 downwards.
GGCGCTCACCACGCCACGGGCGCGGCGTTGCCGAGGGGACCGGGAACAGTGGAAAACATTTTCAAGAGCAGCCGCTTCCTGGTCATCGTGGCGGTGTTCACCTCGGCGTTGTCGGCGGCACTGCTTTATTGCGCGTCGCTGATCATCATCTTCAACGTCGGCGCGGATTTCCTCCAGGCGGTGCCGACGACGGCCGACGCCGGCAAGGCCCTGGCGGTGAAACTGCTCAAGATCCTCGACCTGCTGCTGATCGCCATCACGTTCCAGATCATCGCGGTCAGCCTGTACCGGCTCTTCATCCGGCCCCGCACCTGCGAGGACAGCACGTTCCTGGGTGCGCTGGAGATCTCCAGCTTCCATGATTTGAAGATCACGCTGGTGCAGGTGGCCGTCGTGATCCTCGTCATCCTCTTCCTGGAGCATGCCGTGGAGGTCGGGGCCACGCTGGAAAGCCTGTACTTCGGGCTGGCGGTGGGCGTGGTGATCCTCGCATCGGTGCATGCGTGGCGGCACATGAAGCACTAGTGGGGATGTAGGCGCCACCCTTCCGCCCCGGGCCGAAGCTCAACGCGCGCGGCAACTCGACGGCAGCGACTGCGGCTCCAGGTCGGTGCGGTTGCTGCCCGCCGCCTGCATGCCGGACACGGGCTCGTCGAGCCCGCACAGCCAGGCCATCGGACTGGCCGGGCTGCCGGTCACGGTGGCCGGACGGAAGCTGAGCACCTTGCCGCTCAGGGAGGCCGACGCCTTGAAGCCCAGCGTGACGTGCACGGCACCATCGACCACTTCCACGCTGGTGATGCGGTTGCCGATCAGCTTGTCCGGCGGCGGGATCCCGGCTTCCTCGTTGTTGGCCGGAAAGCTGCGGCGGTCGCGGTAGAACTCCTCGACATGCGTGCGTGCGAAGTCGCCCAGCGAGATCGCCTCGGCCACCTCGGCGCGCTGCACGTACACCTGGTAGGCCGGCAGGGCGATGCCCGCGAGGATGCCGATGATCGTCACCACGATCATCAGCTCGATCAGGGTGAAACCCGACGAACGCTTCATAGACCACTCCCCATCCGGAATATCGGTGTATAGACGCCAAGCACGAAATAGGAGATGCACACCGCGACCACGGTCCCCATGATGGCCAGCAGCCATCGCGCCTGGCGGTCGGCCGACTTGACCAGCAGCATCGACTGCACCCGGGCCAGGCCCGGAAGCTCATCGGACCAGCGCAGCCCCTGCCCCTGCATGGCCTGCAGTTCGCGGCGCGCGGCCGGGTCCTGCAGGTCCGGGAAGGGGGCGCAGATCACGCCCTCGAGGAGGCCGTAGCGCCGCCGCAGTGACGGTGGCAGCAGCACCCACAGCAGGCCGCGGCGGCCGTCGCCGAAACGGAACTGCACCAGCCGATCCAGTGCAACGGCCTGCAGCACGACCACCGAGCACACGAGGATGATGACCACGAGCATCAGGGGTATGAAGCCGTGCCAGGCCAACAGGCCGTGACCCAGGTCCATGCCGACGCCTTCGAAATGACTCGCCATCTGCGGCATCACGAACATCCCGATGATGCCGACCATCAAGACGCATACCACCGCCAGCAAGGCCAGGTAGACCACCACGCGCTTGACGCCCAGGGGCTCGGGCGCGAGTGCGTCGAAATCGATCCCCGCGTAGGTGCCCAGGGCCTGCTCGCGCGCCGCCCCGTCAGGCATGCGCGCCAGATGCGCCATGACCCGGCTGGGCAGGGCCCGTGCGTCCGGCGGCGGGCCGAAAAGCTCCGAAGAGGCGCCGGACTGGTAGAACGCCAGCGTGTCGTCGATGCGACTGCCGGCCTGGTTGATGTGACGCCGGCAACTGGCATGGAAGCGCGCCCAGGTCATGCCGTCTCCCTTGTGATTCCCCCAAGGGTCGACACGTTACCTTCGCCGGTCGCTCACGTCGACGGCACCCGCACCACGCCTTCCATCAGCACCCGCGCGCTGCGGCTCATGGCGGCCTTGCGCACCACCCAGCGGCCATCGACCTGCTCGGCCTGGGCCCCCACGCGCAGCGTGCCCGACGGATGTCCGAAGGTGACCGCCTCGCGCTCGCCGCCACCGGCGGCTTCACTGACCACCGTGCCGGGCACCGCGGCCGCTGTGGCGATGGCGACGGCAGCCGTGCCCATCATCGCGTGGTGCAGCTTGCCCATCGACATCGCACGCACCAGCAGGTCCACGTCGCCGGCCTCGATGCGCTTGCCACTGGAGGCGGCATACACCTTGGGCTTCGCCACCCAGGCCACCTTCGGCGTGTGCTGCCGGTTGGCCGCGCCGGCGAGGCTGTCGATCAGCCCCATGCGCAGCGCACCATGGGCGCGCAGGGCTTCCAGCGTGGCCAGGGCCTGGCCATTGCCGTTGACCGCCTCCTGCAGCTCGGTGCCGTCGAAGCCCAGCGCCTCGGCGCGCACGAAGATGGTCGGAATGCCGGCATTGATCAGCGTCGCCTCGATCTTCCCGAGGCCGGGCACGTCGAGCGTGTCGAGCACGTTGCCGGTCGGGAACATCGCCCCGCCTTCGGCGTCGTCATCGGCGGGGTCGATGAACTCCAGCACGATCTCGGCGGCCGGGAAGGTGACGCCGTCGAGCTCGAAGTCGCCCATCTCCTGCACTTCGCCATTGGCGATCGGCACGTGCACGACGATGGTCTTGCCGATGTTGGCCTGCCATACGCGCACTTCGAACATGCCGTCCTTCGGCAACCGCGCCGGGTCGATGAAGCCGTTGGCGATGGCGAACGGGCCGACCGCGGTGCTGAGGTTGCCGCAGTTGCCGCTCCAGTCGACGAACGCGGTGTCGATCGACACCTGGCCGTAGAGGTAGTCGACGTCGTGGCCGGGTTTCGTGCCCTTGCCGATGATCACGCACTTGCTGGTGCTGGAGGTGGCACCGCCCATGCCGTCGGTGTGCTTGCCGTACGGGTCGGGGCTGCCGATGACGCGCATCAGCAGCGCGTCGCGCGCCGGGCCGGGCACGCGGGCGGCCTCGGGCAGGTCGTCCAGGCGGAAGAACACCCCCTTGGAGGTGCCGCCACGCATGTAGGTGGCGGGAATGCGCAGTTGCGGTGCGTGGCTCATGTCAGGCCGCCTTCTCCGCTTCGAGGAAATCCTGCGCGAAGCGCTGCAGCACACCGCCGGCCTCGTAGATCGACACCTCCTCGCCCGTGTCGAGGCGGCACTTCACCGGCACCTCGATGCGCTCGCCGCTGGCGCGGTTCACCACCAGCGTCAACATCGCGCCCGGAGTGGGCTCGCCGACCACGTCGTAGGTTTCGGTGCCATCGAGCTCCAGCGTCTTGCGCGTGGTGCCCGGCTCGAACTCCAGCGGCAGCACGCCCATGCCCAGCAGGTTGGTGCGGTGGATGCGCTCGAAGCCCTCGGCGCGATCGCCTCCACACCGGCCAGGCGCACGCCCTTGGCGGCCCAGTCGCGCGAGCTGCCCTGGCCGTAGTCGGCGCCGGCGATGATGATCAGCGGCTGCTTGCGCTCCATGTACGTCTCGATCGCATCCCACATGCGCATGACCCGGCCCTCGGGTTCGAGACGTGCCAGCGATCCCTGCTTCACCTTGCCGGCCTCGTCGTGGACCATCTCGTTGAACAGCTTCGGGTTGGCGAAGGTGGCGCGCTGCGCGGTGAGGTGGTCGCCGCGGTGGGTGGCGTAGGAGTTGTAGTCCTCCTCGGGCACGCCCATCGAGGTGAGGTACTCGCCGGCGGCGCTGGTGGCCTGGATCGCATTGGATGGCGACAGGTGGTCGGTGGTGATGTTGTCGCCCAGGATCGCCAGCGGGCGCATGCCCTTGAGCGTGCCGCCGCCGGCCAGTGCGCCTTCCCAGTACGGCGGTCGACGGATGTAGGTGCTCTGCGGGCGCCAGTCGTACAGCGGGCTGACCTTCTCGCCGTGCTCCACGACCACCTTGAACATCGGGTCGTAGACCTTGCGGAACTGTTCGGGCTTCACGCTGGCCTTGACGATGGCGTCGATCTCCTCGTCGCTGGGCCACAGGTCCTTGAGCGTGACCGGATTGCCGTCGTGGTCCAGGCCCAGCACGTCCTTCTCGATGTCGAAGCGGATGGTGCCGGCGATCGCGTAGGCCACCACCAGCGCCGGCGAGGCGAGGAAGGCCTGCTTGGCGTGCGGGTGGATGCGGCCGTCGAAATTGCGGTTGCCCGACAGCACCGCGACCGTGTACAGGTCGCGGTCGAGGATCTCCTTCTGGATCTCCGGGTCCAGCGCGCCGCTCATGCCGTTGCAGGTGGTGCAGGCGAAGCCGACGATGCCGAAGCCGAGCTTCTCCAGTTCCTTCTCCAGGCCCGAATCCTCCAGGTACAGCTGCACCGCCTTGGAACCCGGCGCCAGCGAGCTCTTCACCCACGGGCGGCGGGTGAGGCCGGCACGGTTCGCGTTGCGCGCCAGCAGGCCGGCGGAGATGACGTTGCGCGGGTTCGACGTGTTCGTGCAGCTGGTGATCGCGGCGATGATGACCGCGCCGTCGGGCATCTGGCCCGGCACGTCGTCCCAGGCGCCGGCGATGCCGCGCTCGGCCAGGTCGCTGGTGTTCAGGCGTGCATGCGGGTTCGACGGGCCGGCCATCGTGCGGCCGATCGCGGACAGGTCGAAGCTCAGGTCGCGCTCGTACTTCGCGTCCTTGAGCTGGTCGCCCCACAGGCCGGCCTGCTTCGCGTAGCTCTCCACCAGCGCGATCTGCTCGTCGCTGCGGCCGGTCAGGCGCAGGTAGTCGATGGTCTGCTGGTCGATGAAGAACATCGCCGCGGTGGCACCGTACTCCGGCGCCATGTTCGAGATCGTCGCGCGGTCGCCCACGCTGAGCGCCTCGGCGCCCTCGCCATGGAACTCCAGCCAGGCGCCGACCACCTTGGAGCGGCGCAGGAACTCGGTCAGCGCCAGCACGATGTCGGTGGCGGTGATGCCGGGGCCGGGCTTGCCGGTCAGCTCAACGCCGACGGTTTCGGGCACGCGCATCCACGAGGCGCGGCCGAGCATGACGTTCTCGGCCTCCAGCCCGCCGACGCCGATCGCGATGACGCCCAGCGCATCCACGTGGGGGGTGTGGCTGTCGGTGCCGACGCAGGTGTCGGGATAGGCCACGCCATCGGTCTGGCCGATCACCGGCGACATCCGCTCCAGGTTGATCTGGTGCATGATCCCGTTGCCCGGCGGGATCACGTCGACATTGCGGAACGCCTTCTTCGTCCAGTCGATGAAGTGGAAGCGGTCCTCGTTGCGACGGTCCTCGATGGCGCGGTTCTTCTCGAATGCCTCGGGCATGTAGCCGCCGCACTCCACCGCCAGCGAGTGGTCGACGATGAGCTGCACCGGCACCACCGGGTTCACCTGGGCCGGGTCGCCACCCTTCTCGGCGATCGCGTCGCGCAGGCCGGCCAGGTCCACCAGCGCGGTCTGGCCGAGGATGTCGTGGCACACCACGCGCGCCGGGAACCACGGGAAGTCGATGTCGCGCTTGCGCTCGATGAGCTGGCCCAGCGCGTCGTTCAACATCACCGGGTCGCAGCGGCGCACCAGGTTCTCGGCCAGCACGCGCGAGGTGTAGGGCAGCTGTGCGAAGGCGCCGGGCTTGATCGCGTCGACGGCCTCGCGCGCGTCGAAGTAGTCCAGGTCGGTGCCGGGCAATGGCTTGCGGTGAGCGGTGTTCATGATGACGGCGTCCCGTGGGTGCAGGCGGACGCGATGCAGCGCATCGCGTCGCAGGTTGGCCCACCATTATCGGCGATGCCCGGGTGCGACGCACCCGCGGGCTCAGTGTTGGGTCCGCCAGCGCCCGATGGCGGGGTTGCCCTGCACCTGCACATCCAGCGCCTGCAGCCACTGTGCGACGACGTGATTGGAGTTGTGGCCAAGCCGGTAGGGCTGCGGGTGGGCGGTCACCTCCAGCCCCAAGTGCGGTGCCGGCACCACGTCCCCGGCGGACGCGAACACGCCGTGCAGCGTGTCGAGCAGCGCATCGACGCGCCCGGCGTCGACCTGGAAGGGCACCGTGGCGGTGATCAGGCTGCCCACCTGGGCCTGCCAGTGCGCCGGGTCCGGCGAGTCCAGCGCGCGGCGCCCCAGCACCGCTGGTGAGTCACTAAACAGGGCGCTCGCCGCAGGGCCAGGGCCACGGATGTTCTCCAGATACCAGCGGCGATCGCCGTAGGCGAAGCGCCAAGGCACCTGTTCGGCGTCGAACAACACCAGGCTGGCGTGGCGGCCATGTTCGAGCAGCACCACCTGGCGCGGTTCGGGTGGCGGCTGTTGCGGCGGAACGAGCCGCGCGCTGCAGCCTGCGGCCAGCAACGCCAGCAACACCAGCAGCACGGCGGCGGTGCCGCGTCCCAGCATGGAAGACAGTGCGTGCACTCCGACAAGTAAAGCCCACCTCGGCACGTTCGACAAGGCGTTGCCGGAGGCTGCCCGGGGTGGGATAACGAAGTCGGGCACCCGGCCCGGATCGACAGGGAGTGCAGACCATGGCCTACCAGGGCGTTGAACCGATGGCGAGCAAATCCGAGATGAACGTGGTTCCGCTGATCGACGTGTTGCTGGTGCTGTTGATCATCTTCATGGTGACGGTGCCGGCGGTGACCGGCGCGGTGTCGCTGACGCTGCCACAACAGGGCCCGCCGCCGCCGGCGCTGGTCGAGCCCCATCCGATGCGGCTGATGATCGATGGCGGGGGCCAGTGGCGCCTGGATGGCGTGCCCACGAGCGAACGTGCACTGCAGCAGGCGTTCGTGGCGGCGGTGAACCTGAGCGAGGCGACCGGGCAGGCGCAGCCCCTGCTGCACGTCGACATCCATCCCGATGCGCACTACCAGTCCATGGCCTCGGCCCTGGCGGTGGCGCGCAACGCGGGCATGGAGCGCATCGGCTTCGTCGGGAACCGGTAAGCACGGCCATCGGCGCTCCCGGAGGCCATGGGCTCTCGGGAGCGCGACCTCAGCGACAGGCGCGAAAGCCGCCGCGATCGAAATGGAAGTGGTCGGCGTGGGCCTGGTTGTATTCCGGCCCGAGCACCGCGTCGAAGTAGCGGCAGGCGCCGCGGTGCACGTCGTCCAGGAACAGGGCTTCAGGCGAGGGCGCCTCGTCGGCAGGGCCCGTGTCCGGCGCCGCGCGCAGTCTCGGCACCCGTTGCCAGTCGCGCACCACGCGCACCCGCCTTCCGTCATCGAGCACGAAGCCGGCGATGTCGAGTGCATCGGCGGTGGCGTGCTGGCTGCGGCGGCCGGTCTCGCGGCCGTAGACATTGCGGCAGGCGTAGGAGCCGAAGTGCTCGATCGCCCGCACGCGCGCACCCAGGTGTTCCTCGGCGGCGGCCTGGAGTTCATGGGCTTCCCACATCGCCAGCGACAGCGCGGTGCGGCAACTCAGCGAGAACGGCTCGCCGACCGCCACGCTGGTGCGTTCGATGCGCACGGCGTTCGTGAAGCCACAACCCGGTCCGGTTTCCCGGTCGGGCAGGTCCACGTAGCGCATCGGCGACTGCGCCAGCGTGTCCATGCACAGGTCGGGATCGCGCGTGGCGCGGTCGAGCTTGAAGCCGGTCAGCCAGTTCGGCGTGTCGTCGATCTGCAGTGGGGCCCAGGGGTTGTGGCGGTCCGGAACAACCAGCACGCCGGCACGCAGCAGGTACCAGACAAGCAGCGCCAGCAGCACGAACAACAACCACGGACGCAGGATGGACGTCGACGAAGACATGCACCCAGCCTAGGCACGGGCACTTAACGCGGCGTGATTCCGCCCCTGGCGCTCAGTCGATGTCGTAGGTTTCCGGGGTATCCCAGGCTTCGGGCTGCATGCCTTCCGACGCCCGGCGGATGTCGATCGCATCCAGCTGCGGCGCCAGCAGCCGGATCAGTTCCACCGCCGGGTCACGCAACACCCGGCCCTCGGGAAGGATCGCCCACGCGGTGCAGTCGGGGATGGCCGGATCCGCCGGCAGGACGACGAAGTTTTCGTGGTCGCCCTGGGTGACCGCCAGCTCGGCCACCAGGCCCACGCCCAGGCCCGCGCGCACATACGCCTTGATCAGGCCGGCGTCCTGGGCGGAGCAGGAAAAGTGCGGCTCCAGGCCCTGCGCCTCCATGACCTCGCACAAGGTGGAATGCGGTCGGCGCGAGGACTCGTAGGTCACCAGCGGCCATTTCGCCATCGTCGCCAGGTCCACGCCGTCGCGGTGGTTCGCCAGCTCGTGGCCGATCGGCACCAGCACCACGCGCCGCCAGCGGAACAGCGGCACGGCCACGCCCTCGGGCACGTGGTCGCCGGCGGTGCTCAGCAGCACCAGGTCGGCACTGTTCTTGTCGACGGACCGGATCGGCTCGCCCTCGCCGACCGGGTGCAGCCGCACGCTGAGGTCCGGGTAGCGCTCGACCAGCTTCGCCAGCACCGCCGGCAGCACGTGGCGGGCATAGGTCTCGGGTGCGGTGATGTGCAGGTCGCCGCTGATGTCGCCGCGCTGGTTGGCGGCGTAGCTGCGCAGGCCCTCCACTTCACCGACGATGCGGCGAGCGCTTTCTATGACCCGCTCGCCCGCGGGCGTGATGCCGATCAGCTGGCGGCCGTGGCGGGTGAAGATCTGGAAGCCGAGCGTGAGCTCGATCTGCTTGAGGTGGCGCGAAAGCGAGGGCTGCGAGGCATGCATCGCCGCGGCGGCGGCGCTGATGTTCAGGCCGGCGTCGACGATGGCCACCAGACAGCGGAATTCTGTCAGCGTCATGATCAGGGTCCCTCCCTGCGCTTGGGCGCAACTGCACCGGATTGGCGCCAGCCCCGGACCACACGCGGTCCCGACCGCGCGGCTTCCGCCCGGCCCGAGGTACTCCGCGTGCTCCCCAAAGATTTGAAGTTGCACCACTTCGGGGCCGATTTCAACTTTGGTCGAATGCCGCTGATTCCAGATCGCGGGAAGGCCCTTGAATACACTCATTCGCTTTCCGCATTGGACTCGCTGGGGCAGCTTCCGCGAGTCTGTGGGTCGGGCCGGATTCGCCGGCCCATCCAACGGGTTGATAGCTCCGGCATGGACCGGCGCGGGGCCCATTGGCTGTTTTTCTTTCGAATTTTTCGGGGAGACAACGCGGATGAAACCCACCACGCAAGTGTTGGCGGCGGCCATTGGTGCCGTCGTCATGTGTGCGACCACCACTGCGGCCGCCCAGGCCGAACTCCACTTCGCCAAGCAGCCCGTCGACGGGCAGTACATCGTGGTCCTGAAGGACGACGTGGCGCTGCTGGCCGACGAAACCACCACGCAGGGCAACCGCCGCGTGCCGTTCGTGCGCGACATGGCGCGCCAGATGGGCGCCGAGCATGGCGTGCAGGTGACGATGAGCTACCAGAACGTGCTGCGCGGCTTCGTGGTGCGCGCCGACGACCGGGCGCTGGCACAGCTGATGATGGACGACCGGGTCGCCTACATCGAGGAAGACGGCGTGGTCAGCATCAAGGCCACCCAGAACAACGCCACGTGGGGCCTGGACCGCATCGACCAGCGCGACCGCCCCCTCAACGGCACCTACATCTACGACACCACCGCCAGCAACGTCTACACCTACATCATCGATACCGGCGTGCGTCCGACGCACAACGATTTCGGTGGTCGCGTGCTCAGCGGTTACACCGCGATCAACGATGGCCGCGGCTCCGATGACTGCAATGGCCACGGCACGCACGTGGCCGGCACCGTCGCCGGCAACACCTGGGGCGTGGCGAAGGCCGCGCGCATCGTGCCGATCCGCGTGCTGGGCTGCAACGGCTCGGGCACCAATGCTGGCGTGATCGCCGGCATGGACTGGGTGGCCAGCAACCACGTCAAGCCGGCCGTGGCGAACATGAGCCTGGGTGGCGGCGCGTCCACCGCCACCGATGATGCCGTGACCCGCATGCGCAATGCCGGCGTCACCGTCGTCGTGGCCGCAGGCAACGACAACGCGAACGCCTGCAACTACTCGCCGGCCCGCGCGAGCTCGGCGATCACCGTGGGCTCCACCGCCAGCAACGACGCGCGCTCGGGTTTCTCGAACTTCGGCAACTGCGTGAACATCTTTGCACCGGGCTCGTCGATCACGTCGGCATGGCACACCTCCAACACGGCCACGAACTCCATCAGCGGCACCTCGATGGCGGCCCCGCACGTGGCCGGCGTGGCTGCGCTGTTCCTGGCGGACAATCCGTCGGCCAGCCCGGCCCAGGTCGAGTCGGCGATCTACAACAACGCCAGCACCAACAAGCTGAGCAGCATCGGGTCGGGTTCGCCGAACCGCCTGCTGTACTCGCGCTTCGATGGCGGTGGCGGTGGCCCCGACCCGGATCCGAGCCCGAGCGAGCTGCAAAATGGCGTGCCGGTCGGTGGCCTGTCGGGTGCCGCGGGCTCCGAGCGGCGCTACACGATCAACGTGCCCTCGGGCGCCAGCAACCTGGTGATCTCGATCAGTGGTGGCTCGGGTGATGCCGACCTGTACGTGCGCCGCGGTTCGCAGCCGACCACCTCGGCCTACGACTGCCGTCCGTACCTCAACGGCAACAACGAGACCTGCACCTTCGCCAGCCCGCAGGCCGGCACCTACCACATCATGGTGCGCGGCTACTCCAGCTACTCCAACGTCACGCTGCAGGGCAGCTTCACCGAAGGCACTGCGGCACCGTGCACGAACTGCACCAAGTACAGCGGCTCGCTCAGCGGCACCGGCAACGCCCAGGTGCAGCCGAACGGCACGTACTACCAGTCCGGCGCCGGCACGCACCAGGGCTGGCTGCGTGGCCCGTCCAACGCCGACTTCGACCTGGAGCTGTATCGCTGGAGTGGTTCGAGGTGGGTCCGCGTGGCGCAGGCCACCTCGCCGGACTCCAACGAGGACATCAGCTACAACGGCACCTCCGGCTTCTACTACTGGCGCGTGCTGTCCTACTCGGGCAGCGGCAGCTATGACCTGTGGTTGCGCACGCCCTGAACCTCCCCCTGTAGGTTGAGGATGTGCCCTCCGAGCCCCGGCCTTGTGCCGGGGCTCACCTTTTGTAAGCTTCGCGGATGAAGACCAACCCGCGTTTTTTCCTGCCGATGATTTCCGCCCTGGCCCTGATGCTGGCCCTGGCCCCGATGCCGCCCGCGCACGCCGCCGACACCCTGGTGGTGCTGGTGCGGCATGCGGAAAAGCTGGACGAGCCGGGGCCGGACCCGGCGCTGAGCGAAGCCGGGGAGCGTCGCGCCCGGGCCCTGGTGGGCCGGCTCGAGCACGCGGGCATCGACACGATCTACGTCACTTCCCTGCAGCGCACGGCGCTGACCGCGAAACCGCTGGCGGCGCACCTGGGGCTGGAGCCGCGCGTGTTCTGGCCCAACGAGGAAGGCCATGGCGCCGCCGCGCGTGCGCTGGCCGACCGGATCCGGCGCCAGCATTCCGGTGGTTCGGTCCTGGTCGTTGGCCACAGCAACACCCTGCCGATGATCGTCGAGGCGCTCACCGGCGTAGTGCGGGAAGAGATCGACGAGGGCGACTACGAGAACCTGTTCGTCATTGTCGTGGACGCCGAGGGCGGGACGCGGCTGTTGCCCGCCCGGCAATAGTCACCCGCTGTCGGGCCGTTCCCGGCCCCGCGCCCGGGCATCCACCCGGGCGAAGAGGCCCGCAGGATTCACGACGCGCTGGTTGGGGCGGAAGCGGCAGCCCCGGTCGGCTGGGCCGGCCGCGAGACGTAGGACTGGGCCTTCGCGCCGATCTCGCGGAACTTGCCCGACGCCGATTCCAGCTTCCCGGCCCATTCCGGATTGGGCTCCTGTCCGTCGGTGGCCTTGAAGTACGCCTGCACCAGGGCCGTGGTGGCGAACGGGTCGATCAACGCCGCCTTGAGGCTCCAGGCAGCCAGCGCCGCCAGCACCAGCGCCCAGACCCCGCCGATGGTCGGGAAGAACGCCACGACGAGCGCGACGGGTGCGAGCACCACGAGGAAGATCACGAAGGTCAGCGCCCACACCACCAGCGTCAACCACAGCGCGTTCTTGATCAGGTTCCGGTAGTTCTGCGCGTAGAGCACCATGCCGTCACGCGCACCCGCCCACGGGTTGTCGATGCGATTGCGGATGTTGTGCGCCAGGATCGCCTCGTCGACGTAGGTCAGGGACATGTTCACGACCGCCAACGCGAACTGCGTGACGCCCTGCAGGCCCGGAATGGGCAGGAAGTTGGTGACCCGCGTGACGGTCCGGTTGAACGCGCGCAGCACCACCTTGATGAGGCGATCCACGGCGAACAGCACCGAGGACTCGATGAAGCGCTCGCGGATCACCGCTGCACCGTGCTGCAGCTGGCCCTTCCCGTCCGGAATCGGCTTGCCGTCGAGCAGCTCCACCAGCACCGCCAGGTGTGCCGCCTTGACCATGTACAGCAGGTACTCGCGGGCCCAGTACAGGACGCCCGACACCAGCGCGAAACCGATCAACGCGCCCACGCCGCCACCCGAGCCCGCACCCCCACCGATGCTGCCCACCATGTAGCCCAGGCCGCCTCCGATGGCGATGCCCAGGACATAGGCGACCAGGATGCCGAAGTACACCAGCACGCGCAGCACCAGGAACGGCAGCGTGCGCAGCATGAGGCCCATGATCTTGCCGATCTCAAAATCCCACATGTTTCCCCCTGTCTCAGTACGCTGCAAACCTCGGCACCGGGGTCACGAGTGCGTTCCTTTACCCGCACCACCGCTCCGAATCCCTGAGTAAGCCACTGTATGAGTACTTCAACGAAAAAATCGACTGGCAAGGCCAGAGAAGGCATTGCGGGTACGACATTTGCCGACTCATGAGACTTGGTCAGCCCGACGCCCGCACGGCAGATCAGGAAGCGTGCATGCGCAACAATTAGCCAAGCGCCTGTTGGATTCTGACTCCATCCTAGTTCCGATCGATTGTCTGGTCTTCGAAGGCGCCACATCCAAGCGCGTTCTCTCGGTCACACTCGAGAACATCGGGCAGGACCGAGAGATCATCAAAGACTTCTTTTGCGCACTCGAACCGTTGCTCAGTTCCCGATTTGATATCCGTGATCAACAGGCCATACGAAGGTTTCTCGTCCCCGAACTCGCCGAGGTAGTGCTTGTAGACGCGGTACTCGGCGTGATCTGTTCGGGCCGAAATCTCTAAATACTCGGTTTGAAATCGCGAGTAGTGGTTGAACCGGAACGGTGCCACTGACGAACTCAAACCTAGACTCCGAGAGGCCGAGCCATCGGCAGCAACGAGTTCCAAACGATGCTCTTGCCGTTCGCTCGCTTCGCCGGGACTCTCACAGAAAGCTATGCGCTCCCCCTCGATTCCTACGCAAGAGAATTGAAGAGTGGCGCCGGGGCTATCGCACGTGAAAGCTGGTTGCGTGGGCACTTCCTCTGCATGGACAAGTGCGGTCGTCAGCACGAGCATCTCAATCATTGCGCGCGCCATTTCGGCGAAAGTTCTCATAGTTTTCTCTCATCCGTAGGTCGTACCCGCGCTGCGCTGGCCCGTTATAACGGCGGGCAAAGGCTAGCCAATCTTTTCCAACCAGTGACCTCTGCAATACCGCGTCCGAAGAAATGAACGAGACGAACATCCGGAGATGAAATTTTTCCGACACGCTGGCGGCACGCACCATCTCCCTGACTGATTCGAATCCCGCGGCGACATGGTTCGCCCCCATGATTTGGAACTTGGTCCACGAAGCTGACTTCAGAGCAGCTTCCTCACTCAGCGCGTACGCTCTCAGAAGTTTCCGATATTGGTCGCTCCACGTGCCACCTGCCCCGGCACGACGGTCGGAAATGTCGGGATGGGACGCATCAAAGGCTCCACTCGTGAGCCTGTGAAAGTAGTGGCGCTCATAGAGGATCGCAGGCACGGAATCCCAGCCCCGCAATTGAAAGAAGCTTCCCATTGCGCCGGTTTCGGCTTGAGCCACCGCCTTGATGGCGGCGACCTCGCACCCCAAGAGCGAAGCGGCAACCTCATAGTCCGACTCTTCGATCCTCTCGCCTGAGTCGAAGTCCAGAAAGTCGAGAGCGACTTCACCTGCATCAATCCTGATTAGGGGGTGACCTTCGGCAGACCGGTCGTTGCCGGGAATTCCTTCGTGGGCCTCGGTCCTGGACTTCACGAGCAGAGCCGGGCTGTACGCCGTCAGGATGCGTTCGCCACCTCCGAAGGTGGTGGAAATCACCTTCTTGAAACCCCCACGAGCCCTTTTTACCAGCAGCGAGAGTTCCTCCCCGACCCTTAGCTCGCTGACACTCTCACTGAGCCCATCAGCATTCGTGATCCCTTCGAGAATCACGCCCCGGTTGCTCTCCAGAACAAATTCCAAACCAGAGATGGCCCTCAGCAACTTGTCTACGAAAAGAATCCGAAGACTTCCTTGCGTGCCGCCCTCCTCGGCCCTACCGAGTTCACCTTTCTCCTCAAGGGGCAACTGCAACATTTGTCCGACTGCGATTCGGTCCGGATCTGGTATTTCGTTTGCCACTACGAGCTCATCAACGCTGTAGCCAAAGCGCCGTGCGATCGCGCCCAGAGTGTCTCCCGCCGCAACGACGTACTGCGACGGCTTCGTTGCGACACTCATGCCTTCGTCTCCAAGTGAGACTCCACCGCGACCGTTTCATGAAACTCCCAATCTCCTTCACTGACCCAGATCGAAACGTCTGTTTCGCTCTGGCAGGTGAAGACTCGATCTCCCACGCTGACGTTCGAGGCCGGGAACGCCAGTGCTCCAGTCCGTGCGATCTGAAAGTCCACTGCGGCGCGGGCGGAAATCGCGAACGGATGGGGGAGTGGCCCGGGAACAATCACCTGCTGGCTATACCTTGCAGGCGGGTTGAACTTTTCGAATGGCAGCGTTGACAACGTCGGTGTTGCGCTTGCCCCTCCAGAAAACGGATGCATTGCCCCTTTGGCGGTGAACCGCCCACTGCACGCGAATGTGACGTTGCCACCGGACAGCGTGATCGCACTGTTCCCCACCCGCAGCTCGATACGCTGCTTCGCAAGCACCTCTACGCTGTCGTCGGTCGAGCTGATCGTCACGCTGTCGTCGGCCAGGAGTTCCAGGGCATCCGTATGCGCGTGCAGGCTCACCGGCCCGTCGGCGGCAACCAGGCGCAGGGGCCCGGCATGGGCGCTGAGTCCGGCGCTTTCGCCGGTGGCCAGGGCGATGGTGTGGGCGGCCGCGAGATGCAGGTCGTCCTGGCACGTCAGGCTGATGTGCTCGCTGGCGTGCAGCGCCATCGTTCCGGCACTGGTCAGGGCGATGTCGCTGGGGGCTTCCAGCAGCAGCTGTGGCTGGGCGAAGCGCTCCGTCGGTGCGTCCGGATCCCTTGTACCCGGCGCAGGCTTTCCAGAGGGCTGGCCGCCCACCGGACCCTCGTACGCGGCACCGGCGTCGGGGTCGAGGTGATCGAGCAGGGTCTCGATCGCAGCGTTCGCCGCCGTCGCGGGAACGCCGCGGGCGGTGGCGGCGTCGGCGACATTGGCCGATGTGGAGCCGGCCGCCCGGAGCTGGCCCTGCGCGTCGCGCGTGTCCATCTGCACGGATCGCGCGCCCTCCCGGGCCGTGGTGGATAGCAGCAAGCCGCCGGCGGCGTGCATTCGCCCCCAGCCGCGACTTCTGAGTTCGAACCCGCTACCGCGGCAGTCGCCTCGCCGGGTGCCGGACTGGTCGATCAGGTGTCCCAGCTCGAGGCAGGTGTCGGTCAGCGTGGTCTCGATGCGCTGGCGCAACTGGCCGTCGGTGTCGTCGACCACCCACTGCTGCGGATGGCCGCCGTCCAGGCCTTCGGTCCGTAGGCCGCTGAGCACGCCGGCATGGTTGGCGGAGCTGCCCTGCCCTGCGGCAAACGGGAGCTTGATGTCCGCGTTGTACAACTGGCCGACGATGACCGGGCGGTCGATGTCTCCGTGCTCGAACTCCACCAGCACTTCGCTGCCGATGCGGGGCAGGAAGTGGGTGCCCCAGTTCGGGCCGGCGACCGCTTCGGCCACCCGCACCCAGGTGCCGCTGCGCTGGTCCCCCGGGGCATGGCCTTCCGGGGTGGCGCTGCTGGCCGCGTCCTCCAGGCCACCGGCCAGCGGGGCCTTGCCGCGCTGCCACGGAAACTGGATGCGCACCTGGTGGTCGCGTTGGCTGGTGATGGCCTGGTCGGCATGACCCACCACGCGTGCGGTCTGCGGCCCAGGCGCCGTGGGCCGCACGCGCGGCAGGGGCAATGGGGCGAGCTCGGCCGGGGCGCAGACGAAGCGGTTGCGATAGGTGCCGCGTTCGATGTCGGTGGCCTGCAGCAGGGTCGCGATTCGCGCACCCAGGTTGTTGGCCGCTTCGTGCTCCACGACCAGGGGCCGGTAGCGTTTCCCGCCGAGGCCCTGGTGCTGCAACAGCGTGAACCCCACGCCCGCCGCCAGGCCGCGAACACTGCCCTCGCCGGCATAAAGCTCGCCGGGCAGTTGCAGCGCTCCCAGGCGCGCGCGCGCGCAGCGGGCCGCGTCCTCGTCACCATCGAAGCGCCTGGCGCCGGCGCCATCGAACACGTCCCATCCCGGGGATTCGCTTGGACCGCGCCCCTCGGTGGCCGACGCTGCCTCGAGCCGGTCGCACGCCCAGCTGGCCACCGTGGCGCTGTCGGGCACCACCGCGAACTGCCGGCTGAACAGGGTGATCGCGTCGCTGGCTTCGGTGGCATCGACCCGGTGGAAGCGCACCGCGGCGGGGTCTGCATCCGCGCACTGCGCCTGCGCGTCGAACACGACCAGGCGGTGCCGCACCTGCCGGCCATGCGCTTCTTCGGCGGCGTGCTCGATGTACCAGGACAGGCCGTCCTCGGCCATCACCCGCTGCACGAACTCCAGGTCGGTCTCGCGAAACTGCGTTCGGATCGCTCGCGTGGGCAGTGGCAGCGACAGGTCGAAGCGCACGTTGGCCTGCGGGTAGTCGGCGAACACCCGCTCGAGCACGGCGCGGGCGTCGCAGTCCTGGAACACCAGCGCATTGCGGCGATGCGCCAGCAGGGCCAGCCAGGGCTCGAGCACCAGCCGGTATCGCGCCAGTCCACCGTCCGCGCCGGTGCGCCGTGCCTGCGTGACCAGCCCGTGCCAGTGCAGCGGCTGGCCGGTCGGGCGCGCCAGGCGCAGGCCGACTTCGCGCCCCAGCAGCTCGCGCAGGTCGAGGAAGGCCGAGGCGGAGATGCAGTCGACCTCGAAGCGGAAGCCCTCGCACACGGCCTCGCGCCCGCGCAGGCGTTCCACCTGGAGGGCGTCGGGCAGGGGGGTGTCGATCTGCAGCAGCCGGCTGCGCTGGGAAATCAGGCCCATCCAGGCCTTGGCGGTGACCGCATCCATGGTCGTGCTTCCAAAAGGTGTTGCGTCGGGGAGCGCCACCAATCCGTTGGGGCGCGGACATGCTTGCACCGGGCCGGAACATTTTCAACTCGCCAAGACCGCAGCGCCCCCGCCGGGTCACGGATCAGTCGTGGCGCCCGGGAAGCGCGGACCGGGCGAAATCCACCAGCCGGCCGCGGAAATCCGCGTCGAAGTAGGGGCAATCGTTGTGGCCGCACTCCAGCGTGACGAGGGTGCCCTGCGCTGCCTGCTCGGCCAGGGTGCTTCCGTGCGTGTAGGGAATGATCGTGTCGCGGCGTCCGTGAAAGACCAGCACCGGCCCGGAAAACTCCTCCACCAGCGTGAGATTGTCGAAACGGTCGCGCACCAGGAACCCCGGCGCACCGAACTGCCGGGCGAACGCGGCCACCGAGGTGAAGGGCGACATCAGCACCAGCGCCGGAAGCTCGCGCTCGGCCGCCAGCTCGGTGGCCGGGCCGCTGCCGACCGAGCGGCCCACCGCGATGATCCGTTTCGGGTCCACCTCGGGATGCTGCTGCAGCCAGTCGTGGCCAGCGCGCGCCACCTGCATCAGCGTCTCGCGCGTGGGCGGCCGTCATTGCCCGCGTAGCCGGGATAGCCGGTCAGGAGGACATGGAATCCGTCGTCGGAAATGTCCGCGAAGAAGCCGACGTTTTGTCCCACGGATTCCGCGTTGCCATGGAAGTAGATCAGGGTGGCCAGCGCCGGCGCCCCCGGAGGCGCGGCGATGAACACCGCCTCGACCGCCCCGAAGGGCGTCTCCAGCGGGACCCGCCGGGCGCGCGCGGGCAGCGCGGCATCGGCCGCCCGGGAGAACCCGGCACCGGGAAACATCATGCTGCGCTGCTGGGTCCACAGCAGGGCCAGGTAGAGCCCGTAGCCCAAAGCGACCACACCCAGCAGTCCAACCAGCGCCCGCGCCATCGAAAACCTCCGCTCCCAGCTTCCCTCCCGGCCATGCTAGAACATGTGGATGCGAAGGTTCCTCATCATCGGTGCCGTGGTGGTGGTCGCCGTGGCGATCAGCGTGGCCCTGTGGGCGGGGCAACGCCTCGCCGACGTGCCCTCGCTCGACGTGCACACCGTCCCCTTCCCGGAGAGCGACGCCGGCCTCGTCCTGGCCGACCCGTCGCGCCTTCGGATCACGTTCCTGGGTGCGACCACGCTGCTGTTCGACGACGGCGAGACCGCCTTCCTCACCGACGGCTTCTTCAGTCGCCCGTCCTTCAGCGAAGTGGTGCTTTCACCGCTGGAGCCCGACATCGAGGAGATCGCACGGGTCCTCGAGCGCCTCGGCGTGGAGCGCCTCGAGGCGGTGATCCCGCTGCACGCGCACTACGACCATGCGATGGATGCCTCGAGCGTGGCGGAACTCACCGAGGCCCGGGTCATCGGCAGCGAGTCGGTCACCAACGTCGCCCGCGGCCACCCGCTGCCAGAGCGGCAGATCCAGTTGATCGAGGACGGCGAGACGATCGCGCTGGGCCGATTCCGCCTGACCTTCATCGAATCGCTGCATGCCCCCGGCGACAGGGCCCCGGGGGTCATCACCGAGCCGCTCAAGTCCCCGTCCCACGCGACGCGCTTCCGCACCGGCACGGTCTACTCGATGCTGGTGGAGCACGAGGGGCGGCGGGTGCTGGTGCATTCCAGCGCCGGTTTCCTGCCGGGCAACCTGGCCGACCACCAGGCCGATGTCGTCTACCTGAGCATCGGCGACCTGGGCACGCAGGGCGCGTCGTATCGCGAGGCGTACTGGGACGAGGTGGTGGCCGCGGTCGGTGCCCGGCGGGTGGTGCTGACCCACTGGGACAACCTGTTCCTGCGCCTGGACGACCGCTTGCAGCCCGCGCCGCGGCTGTACCAGGACCACAAACCGGCGATGGAGTCGCTCTACGCACTCAAGCTGCGTGACGGTGTTGAGCTGAGGCTGCGCGGGTGTTCGTCGCGGCCGATCCGTTCGTCGGCCTGCCCGACGAACCGGAGGAGGATGAGGACGAAGACGACCTCGAACCGGTCCGCCTCCCGCTGCCGGACTTGCGCGACCGCGAATAGTGGATGGGCCACGACGCCGTGGCCCATCCACCGACTCACCAGTCGGTAGGCCGGTAGTCCTTCAGGAACTGCCCCCACACGTGCGTGCCGGTGTTGATGCCGTCGATGATCGGGTCGACGATCCGCGCGGCGCCGTCGACGATGTCCAGCGGCGGGTGGAAGCGCTCCTGCTCGACCTTCTTCGCGGCCAGGTCGGCGGGATCCTCGTCGGTCACCCAGCCGGTGTCGACGCTGTTCATGTGGATGCCGTCGCCGTGGTAGTCGGCCGCCGAGGTGCGCGTCATCATGTTCAGCGCGGCCTTGGCCATGTTGGTGTGCGGGTGCCGGGTGGTCTTGAAGCTTCGGTAGAACTGCCCCTCCATCGCCGACACGTTGACGATGTGCTTGTCGGCACCCGGGGTGCGCAGCATCAGCGGCTTCAGGCGCGCGTTGAGGATGAAGGGCGCGACAGCATTCACCAGCTGCACTTCAAGCAACTCCACCGAAGGCACTTCGGCCAGCTGCAGGCGCCAGGAATTGCGGTCGCGCAGGTCGACTGCTGCAGGTCCTGGTCCAGGCGGCCCTCCGGGAACAGGTGCTTCTGGCCCAGCAGTTCCTCGGCCAGCAGCGGCACCTGCGACAGCTCGGCGGCGCGGGTCAGGCCGTCGGCACCGGCCAGTGCCTTGTCGTTGCCGACCTGCAGCACGCTGCGCTTCGCCTCCGGCAGCAGGTCATGGCTGCGCAGGCCTTCGTAGTTCCCGACCAGGCGGCGGATCGCCTCGGGGGCGTCATCGATCGACCCGGTCTCGCCCTCCATCATGTGCGCGTAGAACTCGGGCGGACGGCGCACGGTCTGGCAGGCGTTGTTGATGATGAAATCCAGGCGCTCGCGCGTGGCCAGCAGGTGGCTGCAGAAGGCCTCGACGCTGGGCGTGTGGCGCAGGTCCAGGCCGAACACCTCCAGGCGATGGCCCCACTCGGCGAAATCCGGCTCCTCGGCGTAGCGGGCGGCGGAGTCGCGCGGGAAGCGCGTGGTGACGATCAGCGCGCAACCGGCGCGCAGCAACTTCAGGCCGGCCTGGTAGCCGATCTTGACGCGGCCACCGGTGAGCAGCGCGACGCGGCCGGTCAGGTCGGCGGTCTCCGTGCGCTTTTGGAAGTTGAACTGCGCGCAGGCCGGGCACATCTGGTCGTAGAAGTGGTGAACCTGGGTGTACTTCACCTTGCACACGTAGCAGTGCAGCACTTCCGGCGAGGCGCCCAGCGTGTCGCCCGCACCGGGCACGCCCGCGACACGGCTTTCGTCGGCTGCGCCGGCATGCTCGAGCACGTTCTCGCCGCCCGGCGGATGCGGCGGGAAGTAGTTCGGCGTGCTGAACACCGGCTTGCGCCGCAGCGTGCGGATGCCGGTCTGGTCGAGCAGCGCTTCGGTGCGCTTGACCTTCTCGGCATGCGCCTCGCGCTGGAGCTGCTTGAGCTTGCGGCGGTTCGCCTTCGGATCCGGGTGGTGCACGCGGGCCACCGCCAGGTGCAGGCGCTTTCGATCCGCCTCGGGAAGGGCGTCGAGGACGCTGCGGTCCGCGGCGATCGCTTCAAGCAGGGCCAGCGCAGCTTCCACGCGGGCGGAATCGGTGATCGCGTCCTGGCTGGACGGGGCGACGGGGGAAGTGTGCACGGGCAGGTCCGGGATGACGGCGAAAGCGCATCGCCGGCGGGATCCACGGCGAGACGGCGCAGTACCTTGGCGGCACGCGCTGGGCGCGATGGTACGTGCTAATGCACGCCACGGCGACCCGGGAGACCGTACGGGCCGCCCACCTGCCCCAGGCCCGGAGCGCGGGCCTGGGGTCGAAGGGTCCGTGCGGCGGTCAGTCCCGCATCGGGAAGAGCCCCTGCACGCACATTACATAGCTGAGGCCATTTGGCGCGGCGCCACGCAGGTCCGGAAGCTGGAAGGTCGTGGTGCCGTTCCCGCCGTACAGTGTGCCCAGCAACGCGAACAAGGCCTGGTTCTGGGCAATGGACAGCACCTGTCCCCTCAGGGGCAGCCCGGAAGCGACACCGCCGGCGGTAAGCCAGACTTCGCCCAGCGTGCATTCTCCACCTCGCCCGCTGGCCGCGTAGCTGGTGTTCGAACCGAAGCGTGCATCCGGGACCACCGGCCCGGCCGGGCCTTCGGGACCCTGCGGGCCGGCGGGGCCGGTGGCGCCTGTCGGACCGGTGGGCCCGGTCGCGCCTGGGACGCCTTGGGGACCGACGGGGCCGGCCGGGCCGGTGGCGCCGATCTCGCCGGGAATGCCCTGGGGACCCTGGGGACCATCGGCGCCCGTTTCACCGCGCGGACCCATGACACCCTGGGGACGGTCTCGCCGGCAACGCCCGGAATGCCTTGGACGCCCTGTTCACCCTTGGGGCCCTGCTCACCCTGCGCACCCTGCTCGCCCTGGGGGCCGCGATCGCCCTGCGGACCCTGCGCGCCCCGCTCGCCCTGGACCCCCTGCTCACCCTGCGGGCCCGATTCGCCCTGCGGCCCCTGCGGGCCGATCTCGCCCTGCGGACCCTGGGGGCCCACCGGGCCCAGGGCACCGATCGTCAGCGGATACTCCACCCGGCCCTGCGGCGCGAGGGTCTGGGTGATGCCCAGCATGTAGTCGCCCGCCGGCGGCAACCCGCCGCGCAGCGTGCAGGTGAGCAGCGTGCGGTCCGGCGAGCTTCGGCAATCCGGGGTGATGTCGCCGGGTTCGCCCTCGGCGCCCAGGGTCACCCTCATGCCCATCGGCATGCGCAGGAAGTTCTCGCCCACGACCACCAGTGTGTTCACTTCCTCCAGTGTCATGACGGCCTTGATGACGGGATCACCCGACACGGCATGCACGGATGGCGCGTACGCCAGGGACAGCACCGCGCCCACGGCGGCACAAAGGACGAGCTTCTGCATGGTTTCCCCCTGATGAGATGACGTCTAGCGGTGCGGATCGTGCCTGATCCGCGCCACCCGCGACAGTGTCGTCGTTCCCATCAGTGGAAAGTGTCCTCCATGTCCTCGCGCAGCCCAAAACGTGACCCCGTCGAGCCACGACATGGCGCGCCTGCGAGGACGGTCACACTGCACGCCGCCCGATGCCCGCTGCTCGCGGGACATCGGGCCACCTGGTCCTTACCCGTGGGTCTGGCCTGCCCCGAGATCGAAGCGATCAAGGTTCATCACCTTGTCCCAGATGCGCACGAACTCGTGCACGTAGCCTTCGTTCGCATCGTCGGAGGCGTACACCTCGGCCAGCGCGCGCAATTGCGAATTCGAGCCGAAGACCAGGTCGACGACGGTCGCGGTCCACTTGGGCTTGCCCGTCTTCCGGTCCTTGCCCTCGAGCAGGTTCTTGTCGGCCGAGTTGCGCTCCCACACCGTGCCCATGTCGAGCAGGTTCCTGAAGAAGTCGTTGCTCAAGGTGCCGGGTCGATCGGTGAACACACCGTGCTTCGAGCCACCGTGATTCGCACCGAGCACGCGCAGGCCGCCGAGCAGCACGGTCATCTGCGGTGCGGTCAGGGTCAGCAACTGGGCCTTGTCGACCAGCATTTCCGTGTCGCCGACCTCCATGTCCTTGCGCACGTAGTTGCGGAAACCATCGGCCAGGGGCTCGAGCCAGTTGAACGACTCGACGTCGGTCTGCTCCTGCGAGGCATCGGTGCGCCCCGGGGTGAAGGGCACCTTGATGTCGACCCCGCCCTTCTTCGCCGCCGCCTCGACCGCCGCGCAGCCACCCAGCACGATCAGGTCGGCCAGCGACACCTTCTTGCCACCGGACTGGGCGCCGTTGAATTCCTTCTGGATGCCTTCCAGCACGCCCAGCACCTTGGTCAGCTCCTCGGGCTGGTTGACCTCCCAGTCCTTCTGCGGGGCCAGGCGGATGCGCGCGCCATTGGCACCGCCGCGCATGTCGCTGCCGCGGAAGGTCGAGGCCGAGGCCCAGGCGGTGCTGACCAGTTGTTCCGTGGACAGCCCGGAGTCGAGCAGCTTCTTCTTCAGCCCGGCGATGTCGTTGTCGTTGACCAGGGGGTGGTCCACGGCCGGCACCGGGTCCTGCCACACCAGTTCCTCCTTCGGAACCAGGGGGCCGAGATAGCGCGCGATCGGACCCATGTCGCGGTGGGTCAGCTTGAACCAGGCGCGGGCGAACGCATCGGCGAACTCCTGCGGGTTGTCCTTGAAGCGGCGCGAGATCTTCTCGTAGGCCGGATCCATGCGCATCGCCATGTCGGCGGTGGACATCATCGGCTGGTGGCGCTTGTTCGGATCGTAGGCGTCGGGCACGGAATCCTTGCCGGCATCGCCCTTGGGCTTCCACTGGTGCGCGCCGGCCGGGCTCTTGGTGAGCTCCCACTCGTAGCCGAACAGGTTCTCGAAGTAGCCCATGTCCCACTTCGTCGGATGGTTGGTCCAGGCGCCCTCGAGGCCGCTGGTGATGGCATGGGTGCCGACGCCGCTCTGGAAGGTGTTCTTCCAGCCGAAGCCCTGGTCGACGATGTCGCCGCCCTCCGGCTCGGCACCGACGTGGTCGGGCTCGCCGGCACCATGGCACTTGCCGAAGGTGTGGCCGCCGGCGACCAGCGCCACGGTCTCCTCGTCGTCCATCGCCATGCGCGCGAAGGTGTCGCGGATGTCGCGGGCCGAGGCCAGCGGGTCGGGGTTGCCGTCCGGGCCCTGGGGATTCACGTAGATCAGGCCCATCTGCACCGCCGCCAGCGGGTTGGCCAGCTCGCGGTCGCCGGAGTAGCGGCTGTTCTCGGTGTCGCTGGTGGCCAGCCACTCTTCCTCGGGCCCCCAATGGATGTCCTCGCGGGGCTCCCAGATGTCCTCGCGCCCGCCGCCGAAGCCGAAGGTCTTGAAGCCCATCGACTCCAGGGCGACGTTGCCGGTCAGGATGAACAGGTCGGCCCAGGACAGCTTGCGGCCGTACTTCTTCTTGATCGGCCAAAGCAGGCGCCGGGCCTTGTCGAGGTTGCCGTTGTCGGGCCAGCTGTTGAGCGGCGCGAAGCGCTGACCGCCGGTGTTGGCACCGCCACGCCCGTCCTGCACGCGGTAGGTGCCGGCGGAATGCCAGGCCATGCGGATGAACAGCGGACCGTAGTGGCCGTAGTCGGCGGGCCACCACTCCTGCGAATCGGTCATCACCTCGTGCAGGTCCTTGATCACCGCATCGAGGTCGAGGCTGTTGAACTCCTTGGCGTAGTCGAACGACTCGTCCATCGGATCGGACAGCCTGGATCCCTGGTGCAGCATCGACAGGCTGAGCTGGTTGGGCCACCAGTCGCGGTTGGTGCGCCGCCCCTTCGGCTTCTTTCCGGCGTCGCCATTGAACGGGCACTTGGCTTCATCTGACATGGTGTCCTCCCTGGTGATGTCGATTGGTCACTCCGATACTGCGCCTCCCAGGGGCATAGGTGAAATTGTTCTTTGTGATTAGTTCGATAGCGCGGGTATATCGGCAGGCGCGGTCCGGCCACATGGGTTGTGCGGGGAAAGAGGCCGCATACTGGCTTTCGGCAGGTAACCCTCGATCGCGAAGAGGATGAAGGATGGCCTCCCCTCCCGAATCGGAGACTGCAGTCGACGTGGCGGCGCGAAGGCGGCGCCGATGAAGCGGACCTTGCTCGCGCTCCTGACGGTCACGTTCGCGGCCATCCTTGGCACCTACCTGGTGTATCGCGCCGAACTGTCCTCGGTCCGGGATCGGCTCGAAGCGGGCTCGCGCATCGCTGCGACCGCGTGCGGGGACGTGGAGTACTCGAGCCGGGGCGAGGGCCGCGCGGTTTTGCTGGTCCATGGTGCCGGGGGTGGCTACGACCAGGTCGCGGACTTCGCCGAGCTGCTGGCCGCTTCCGGCCACCAGGCGATCGCCATGTCGCGCTTCGGGTACCTCCGAACGCCGCTTCCGGCGGATGGATCCCCGTCGGCCCAGGCCGCGCCCACGCCTGCCTGCTGGACGCGCTTGGCGTACCCCGGGCCACCATCCTCGGGCTGTCGGCCGGCGCGCCTTCGGCAATGGAGTTCTGCATCCGACACGAACGGCGCTGCAGCGCCCTGGTCCTGCTGGTCCCGGCCATCCCGGTCCCCGGGCGGGACGTGGCCGAGACGACACCGCCCTCGCCTTTGTGGCAGTTCGTGTTCGATCACGTGCTGCAGTCCGACTTCGTCATCTGGGCTGTCACGCGGCTACGCCACGAGATGCTGATCGAGACGGTGCTGGCGACGCCGCTGGATGTCTACCGCAACGCCAGTCCGGCCGAACAGGCGCGCGCGCGTGCCGTGGTCGAGGGCGTGTTCCCGGTGGGTCCCAAGCGGGCGGGACTGGAGAACGATGCCCGGATGACGCACGCTGCGTCGGCGCATGCGATGGAACTCATCACCGCGCCCACGCTGGCCATCAGCACACGAGACGATCTGTACGACACCGCTGCCGGTGCGGAGTACGCGGCAAGCCGGATCACGGACTCGCGGCTGATCGTCTTTCCTTCGGGCGGGCATGCCTGGTTGGGACACGACCAGGCGGTTCGCGACGCCCTGGTCGCCTTCCTGGACGAGACGCGGCATTGATCGCGGCGCAACCGCGCGCGTCAGCGGAACGGCACGCCGTGCGGCTCGATGAAATCCGTCGCGATGCCAAGGCCGATGAGACCAATCAGCAATACGGACAGCGCGATGCGCTTGGTCAGCGCATTGACGGTGCGTTGTGTGCTGCCCTTGTCGGTGAGCATGTAGTACAGGCCGGCAAACAGGTTGTAGCCGATCAGGCAGAAGAACCCCAGGATCAGCAGCGTCTTCAAGGCGTTGCTCCGGTGGCGGAGGGGCTGCGACCGGTGTCGCGCAGCCCGTCGAGGAAGGGCTTGATGATGAAGCGGCGACGGAGGAAGAACGCGGCCGTCATGACCCCCAGGAACGCGCCGTAGGACACGACCGTCGCGAGGACCTGCGGCCAGATCGCATCGAACGTGGTATCGGCATTGAGCACGCTCCACTGCGTGGCGGCGACGGCCGCCAGGCTGGCGAGGGTGAGGCTGGCCACGTCGAAGCCCCAGCGCAGCAAGGTTCGCGGCTGGCGCGGATAGACCCAGTACACGACCGCCAGGATCGCGTACCAGGGCAGGAAGAGGATGAAGGCAAGATTGAGCTCGACGGTCTCGTTCACAGGCTTCGCAACACGGGTTTGACCAGGTGCTAGCCTAGGCCTTCCAGAACAGATTCCCCCGTATCAGTTTTCGGCGGAAAAACCATATCAGTTACATGTCTGCGGGCCGCATCCGATGAAGCGCTACGAAGCCCTCGCGGCCGATGTCGCCGCCTCCATCCAGTCCGGCACGCTCAAGCCCGGGGACAAGCTGCCCTCGGTGCGCCAGGCCAGCAGCAGCCGCCACGTCAGCCCTGCCACGGTGTTCCAGGCCTACTACCTGCTCGAGGCGAAGGGGCTCATCCGGGCGAAGGCCCGCTCGGGCTACTACGTCGCGCAGGGGGTGAAGACGCTGCCTCCAGAGCCCGAGACGGCATCCCGGCCCGATGGCGAGGCGCGCCCGGTCGAGGTCAGCGAACTGGTGCTTGGCATCCTCGAGTCGGCCATGTCCCGCGACGTGGTGCCGCTGGGTTCCGCGTTTCCCAGCCCGCTGCTGTTCCCGTTCGCGCGCCTCGGGAGGGCCACGGCCGTGGCCGCCGCCAAGCTCGATCCGTGGATGACCGTGGAAGACCTGGCCCCCGGAAGTCCGGCGCTGCGCCAGCAGATCGCCCTGCGCTACCTGGTGGACGGCGCCCAGGTCGCACCCGATCACATCGTGGTGACCAACGGCGCCATGGAGGCGCTCAACCTGTGCCTGAGCGCGGTGTGCAAGCCGGGCGACACGGTGCTGGTCGAGGCGCCCTGCTTCTATGCCTGCCTGCAGGCGCTCGAACGGCTGGGGCTGCACGCGGTCGAGGTGGCGACCGATCCGCGCGAGGGCATCGACCTCGATGCGCTGGAGACCGCGATCACTAGGCACGAACCGAAGGCCTGCTGGGTGATGACGAACTTCCAGAACCCGCTGGGTTGTTCGATGGGTGCGGAGAAAAAGAAGGCATTGGTCGAACTGGTCACCAGGCACCGCGTGCCACTGATCGAGGACGACGTCTATGGCGAGCTCTATTACGGACACCGCCGGCCCGTCCCCACAAAGAGCTTCGACACCGAGGGCTGGGTCATGCACTGCAGCTCGTTCTCGAAGACGCTAGCCCCGGGCTATCGCGTCGGATGGACCAGCCCGGGCCGGTTCCTTAGGGAAGTCACCTACCAGAAGCTGACCACCTCGCTGTCGACGTCGATCCCCGCCCAGCTCGGGCTTGCCCGCTACCTGGAGCGCGGCAGCCACGAAAGGCACTTCCGGGAGCTCAGGCTGGCTCTCGCGAAGAACCGCGACCTGTATACCGAAGCCATCCGCCAGTACTTCCCCGGCGACACCCGGGTCAGCCGCCCGGCCGGCGGGTACTTCCTGTGGGTCGAGCTGCCACGCAAGGTCGACGCCCTGCTCCTGCACCGCATGGCGATGACTGAAAACATGAGCATCGCCCCCGGACCGATGTTCTCCGCGTCGCGCGACTTCACCCGCTGCGTGCGCATCAACCACGGACATCCGCTGACCACGCGGGTCGAGTCCGCGCTGGGAAAGCTCGGGAAGCTGGCACGGAAGCTTGCCAGGTGAGCGGGAGGCCTGGCATCCAGGCGCAGGTTCCCGCCCGCCCCGACACCCTTTGAACCGGTTCGTCGTTCCGGCGCACCTATGATGCATTGAGGGGTGGAACGGGCTGACAGGCAGTGAATCGCGATAGCGAGCGGATCTTCGACGAGTACCTGGTGACGGCCGCAAGGGCCGGCGACCGGGAGGCGCTCGCCCGCTTGGTCGCGCGCTTCCAGCCCCGCCTGCTGCGCCACGCCTGGCGGGTGCTGGGCGAAGCGGAGCGGGCGCGCGACATGGTGCAGGAGGCCTGGGTCGAG
This sequence comes from Alkalisalibacterium limincola, assembly GCF_008017755.1. GTDB lineage: Bacteria > Pseudomonadota > Gammaproteobacteria > Xanthomonadales > Xanthomonadaceae > Alkalisalibacterium > Alkalisalibacterium limincola. The sequence goes on along the minus strand of NZ_VRTS01000007.1, from coordinate 40,068 downwards.
ATCCTTCGCGGGCTCGGGCGGCTCGACGATGCCGCTGCGTTCCCGGCGTGGGCCTACCGGATCGTGACACGGCGCTGCCAGAAGCAGTTTCGCCAGTCCGGCCGGGAGCGGGCAGCCCCGGAAGAGGAGGCCGACGGGATCGCTGTAGAAGCACCGGGCACGCCTTCGGCCGAGATCGCCTTCGACCTGTCCCGGGTCCTGGAGGCGATCGCGACCCTCCCTGCACCCCAGCGCGCCGCCTTGGCGCTGTTCCATACCGAGGAACTGAGCGTGGCGGAGATCGCCATTGCCCTCGACGTACCGCCGGGAACGGTCAAGACCCGGCTCATGCATGCGCGACGCAAGGTCCGCGCGCTACTGGAAGGATGCAGCGATGAACAAGCTGGATGAAATGATCGGACGGGCCCTGACCGACGAGGACCGCGAGCTGCTGTCGCGGCATGGCGAGCCGGGATACGTGGCGCAGGCACTGGGGATCTTCCGCGGGCCGATGGCGTGGGCCTTGTGGGTGGCCTACGTGGCAGGTGCTTTGGCGTTCATCGTCGGCGCCTACGCCCTGTGGCAGATGGTCGCGGCGACCGACCCGCTGGCGGCGGTGAAATGGGGCGTGGGCGCGGTGCTCCTGTTCCAGTTGGCCACGCTGACGAAGTCCTTCATGGGCAGCCACATGCAGGCCAACCGCCTGCTGCGCGAGCTCAAGCGACTCGAGCTGCAGGTGTCGCTGCTGCGGTCGGAGGCGCCGGCCGGAAGCTCGGTTTCGCGGGAGTGACCCCCGCCGGTGGCTACCTGCCCGCACGCCGTCCCTGGGACGGCTCGCGTCCCGGTGCGGGCAGGGCGTCCACCGCCGCACTGGCCCGCAGGAATGCCGCCAGTTCCGCCAGCACTCCCGCATCCTTGAGCACCCCACGGTGTCCCAGGCCTTGCGTCGAGAGCAGGCGCGCGTCGGGCCAGTGTTCGGCGACAGCCTCGCCGTCGGTCCACGGCGTATCGGTGTCGTCGCGGTCGTGCACCACGAGGGTCGGCGGCACCGGCACGCGCGACGGGGTCAGGCGCATGTCCAGCTCATCCCACGCAAAGCCGAGGCGGCGCTCGGCACGGCCCAGCCAGCGCCGCATCACTGCATCGCTGAAGCCAAGCAGGCGCTGGAACCGGGCGGCGTAGTCCATCGGCCGGGCAAGCGGGGCCAGCAGCACCACCCGCCTGGTGCGCAGGCCCTGCTGCATCGCCCACGCGGCGGCGGTACAGCCGCCGGAATGGGCCACCAGTGCGTGCAGCGGTCCGAACGCGTGCTCGGCGGCCAGCAGGGTGCGGCCGAACTCGAGCAGATGCGCGCGTCGCGGCCCCCACTCGCTGGGGCCGGAGCGCCCGTGGCCGGGTGCATCGAACGCCACCACACGCATGCCGTTGGCCACCAGGGCCTCGATCACCGCCTGCAGTCGGCCGGATTCGCTGCCCCAGCCGTGCATCACCAGGGCCACCGGGCCCTCGCCCCATGCGCGCCCTTCGACATGGGCGCAGCCCACCCGCAGCTGCAGCAATTCCCCGCTGTCGAGAAAGGCCTCGATGCCCGCATTGGAGCGGCGCGCCGGCGGGGTGAACCAGAAGCGCTCGGCCACCAGCGAGGTCACGCCGGGTGCCACCGCGCCGAGCACGCGGTGCGCGAGGCGCAGCGCCAGCAGTTGCCGCGGTGGGCGGGGGCCCTTGCTCGGGGCGAGCATGATCGTTGTCGCGTTCATGGCGATCTCCATTCGGGATGCAGGAATGCAGCGGGGGGGGGTCAGTGCGGTCGCAACCGGAACCGCTCGCGGTAGTCGGCCGGGGTCATCCGGGTGGCGCGCTTGAAAAGCTTCCGGAAGCTGGAGACATCGCGGTAGCCGCAGCGCTCCATCACTTCCTCGAAGCTCAGATGGGTGGTCTCCAGCAAGGCCTTGGCGCGCTCCACCCGCAGGCGCTGGATGTGCGCCAGCGGACTGAGGCCGTATTCGCTGTGGAAGCGACGCAGCAGGCTGCGTTCGCTGGTGCCGCAGTGGGCGGCCAGTTCGGACACGCTCAACTCGCGGTGCAGCTCGCGCTGTACGAAGCGTTCCGCGCGTTCGGTCAGCGAATGGCGCGGGCGCTCTTCCAGCGCGCGGCTGATGTAGGGCGCCTGGCTCTGGCGGTCGGCATCGATGAGCAGGATGCGCGAGGCCTGCCGGGCCAGGTCCGCGCCGCCCACCCGGGCCACCAGCTGCAGCATGTACTGGTCGACCGCGGTGGCGGCCCCGGTGGTGGTGACCGTACCGTCCTCGACCAGGATCTCCTCGACCTGCAGACGCACCCGCGGGAAGCGCTTCCGGAAGGCGCGATCCAGCCACCAGCTTGTCGTGGCACGGCGGCCATCCAGCACGCCTGCCTCGCCCAGCAGGAAACCACCGGAGCAGGCCGAAGCCAACGGCACGCCGCGCGCGTGCAAGGACTGCAACAGCGCGATCTCGCGATCGAGGCCGGCCAACCGGCCGATCAGGTCGCTGCCGCCGACGTGCATCACGCCCGGGACCAGCAGCGTGTCGATCGGCGTGCTGGCGGCGTCCAGCGCGGCGACCTTCTGGCCGCCGACGGTGGGGATCTGGCGCGGGCCCGAAGCGCTGACCAGTACCGTGGACAGTCGCAGCCCGGTGCCGGGATCGCGGCTGCGGGCAACCTGCTCGGCCACGCGCAGCATGTCCACCGGGACCGCCAGGCTGGACAGCATCATCTCGTCGAGCCCGAGCACCCCAAGGGTGAAACTGGCGCCGCTCATCGCGGCGACAGTGCCGGCCGCACCGCCAGGGCTGGAGAGTGCACAGGACGCAGGTTGTACAACACGGTGGGTGACATGACTCGCTCCACGATGCGGGCCATCAGCTGCCCGGCGAAGCCAGCATCGCGCAGCTCCAGCGCGGACGGCAGTGGCGGAAACGACATCATCATGGCGAAAACAGCCAGCGCAGTCACGGCCGCGGAGAATCCGGCGGGCCGCCACGCGCCTGGTCGATCAGCGGTAACCCTGCGCCTGCAGCGCGAACAGATGCGCGTAGTGTCCTTCCCGCGCCATCAGCTCGTCGTGGCTGCCACGCTCGATGATGCGGCCGTCCTGGATGACGACGATCTGGTCGGCCATGCGCACGGTGGAGAAGCGATGCGAGATCAGGATGGCGATGCGGTTGGTGGTGAGCCCGCGGAAGTGCTCGAAGATCGTCGCTTCGGCTTCCGCGTCCATCGCCGCGGTCGGTTCGTCGAGCACCAGGATGTCCGCGCGCAAGCGCATGAAGGCGCGGGCCAGGGCGATCTTCTGCCACTGGCCGCCGGACAGCTCGCGCCCGTCGCGGAACCACTTGCCCAGCTGCGTATCGAAGCCGGCCGGCAGCGCCTCGATGAACGGCGTGGCCATGCCCATGTCGGCGGCCGCCCGCCAGCGCTCGCGGTCCTCGAAGTGTTCGACGTCGCCGACGCCGACGTTCTCGCCCACGCGCATCTGGTAGCGGGCGAAGTCCTGGAAGATCACCCCGACCCGCTGGCGCAGGGTGGACTCGTCCCACTCGCGCAGGTCGCGGCCGTCGAGCAGGATGCGCCCCTGGTCCGGGTCGTACAGGCGCGTGAGCAGCTTGATCAGCGTGGTCTTGCCGGAGCCGTTCTGACCGACCAGGGCGAGTGATTCACCGGGACGGATGTGCAGGTCGATGTCCTGCAGTGCCGGCGCCTCGCTGCCGGGGTAGGTGAAGGACACGTTCTCGAAGCGGATGCCGTCGTCGGGATCGGGGCCGCGCAGCGCCGTGCCCTGCGCCGAGGGAACAGCGGTTTCCAGGTACTCGTAGAGCGTGGACAGGTAGAGGTTGTCCTCGTACATGCCGCTGATCGCCGAGAGGATCGCCGCCACGGCCGACTGGCCCTGGCGGAACAGCATCAGGTACATGGTCATCTGGCCCAGCGTGATGCGGCCGACCACCGCGGCCAGCGCGATCCACGCGTAGGCGGCGTACAGGGTCAGGGTGCCGATGAGGCCGAGCCCGAAGCCCCAGCCGTCGCGACGGATCGCCAGCTTGCGGTCTTCGCGGTAAAGCGTGTGGAAGATGCCGCGGTAGCGATCGAGCAGCAGCGGGCCGAGGCCGTAGAGCTTGACCTCCTTGGCGTGGTCCTCGCGCGCCAGCACGGTTTCCAGGTACATCTGCATGCGCGTTTCCGGCGAGCGCCAGCGGAACAGGCGGAAGGCATCGCCGGAGAACTTGGTTTCGGCCAGGAACGCGGGCAGCCCGGCCAGCAGCAGCACCGCAACGGCCCACGGCGAGAATTGCGCGAGCAGCACGCCGAAGCTGACCAGCGAGATGGCGTTCTGGGCCAGGCCGAACGTGCGCGTGACCAGCGACAGCGGGCGGCTGGAGGCTTCGCGCCGGGCGCGGGTGAGCTTGTCGTAGAACTCCGAATCCTCGAAGTGCGACAGCTGCAGGGTCAGCGCCTTCTCCAGGATCATGACGTTCACGCGCTGGCCCAGCTGCGCCCGCAGCAGCGACTGGCACAGCGAGATGCCGCGCTGCGCGCCCGCCATGGCCATCACCAGCAGCGCCTCCACGGCGATCAGCCAGAACACCGGCGCCATCTCCACCGCCGCGCCGGCCGCGACCGCGCGGCTGGCCGCCACCACCGCATCGACGATCAGCGCCCCCACCCAGGCCACGCCGGCCGGCAGCAGCCCGCCGACCAGCGTCAGCAGGCCCAGCCAGAGCGTCAGCGGCCGAGAGGTGCTCCACACCAGCTCCAGCGCGCGGCCGCTGAAGCGGAACACGCCGAGGAAGCTGCGGGTGAAGTCGTCGGTGTCGGGGCTGGAAACGGGGCCGTGGTGGGCCAAGCGGGATCCCTGCGAGCGGGCATCGGTAGGGATGCGGAACCCTCATGGTTGGGGCGTTGCGGCGGCGAAGCAACTGGGCGCCAGCACGATCGCATGAGCATGTTGGCGGGAAGACGGGCAAAGGGCAGGGAAAACGCGGCCTCCACCGTGTCGGTAGGAAGCAAGAATGTGCAGAACTTGCCGGCGTCGCCTACCAGCGGGCCGGGTGCGCCCCCGGAGCGGGCTTCGACGCGCTGGGACGCGATCCGGCCTCAGTCCGCGCTCGTTGCAACCCGGTTGCGCCCACCCGCCTTGGCGGAATACAGGGCCACGTCGGCGCGCTTGAGCATGTCGCGGCTTTGCTCGCCGTTTCGGTGCACAGCGACGCCGAAGCTTGCAGTCACACGACCGTAGTCCTTGATCGCAAGTGCCTCGATCGCGGCTCGCAGGCGCTCGGCCAGCCGCGACGCACCCTCGTTAACGGTGTCGGCGGCCAGGACCATGAACTCCTCGCCGCCCCAGCGGCTGACGTAATCCGAGTCACGCAGCTGGCTCGAAACGGCCTGTGCCACCTGCACCAGCACCTCATCGCCGGCATCGTGCCCGTGGGTGTCGTTGAATTGCTTGAAATGGTCGATGTCGAACATGACCACCGCGCAGGGACGGCCATAGCGTGCGGCGACCGAAACCTGGTGGTCGATGGCCTCCTCCATGCGATAGCGGTTCCACAGTCCGGTGAGGTGGTCGCTGGTGGCCAGGTGCTCGAGCCGCTGGTTGAGTCGACCGATCTCGCCGGCGGCGATCAACACCGCCAGGTTGCTGGCCAGGTCGGCGGCGCAGCGCAGCTCGGTCGAGGTCCATCGAGGGCTTCGTCCGTGCACGGTTTCCGCCCACGATTCGAAGCTCTGGCGCGGCGACAGATGGCCGCTTTCCCGGTCGATGGTTTTCTCGGGATTCCCCGCCCAGATGCGGGTTTCGGCCTTTTCCGGTCGAAACAGCAGCAGCGCGGCATGGCGCGGGCTTCGTATCGGCAGTGGCACGGCCAACATCCCCGCAGTCCGGGAGGGTTCGCACAACGCTGCCAGCCCGGTCAGGCGCAGCTCGCGCGACGACCAGGACTGCTCGCCGGGGTGATGGGCACCCAGCCAGTCGACGATGGCGTGGATCGCCGCTGCCTCCGGCACCTTGCCCAGGCTGGCGACGCGGTCTCCGGCGACCACCGCCGCGCCGCCGGCGCGGAACAGCTCCAGCCAGGCCGACCCCTGTCGCGCCACGATTTCTTCCGGGTCGGAGAATTCCGCCCGCTGGTCGACCAGGATGTCGCGACTGTCGTTGGCCCGCAGGATAAGCGCAGCTTCCTCGCGCGCCTGGATCAGCTCCAGTTGGACGCACGCGGTCTGGACCAGTGCGCGCAGGGCGTCGCGCAGCGCCGGTGAAAGAATGTTGGGGGGACGGTGCATGGCAGGCGAGCAAGCCCCACAAGCGGCCGTCCAGGTGCAGCGCGATCGACATCGACGCAACCACGCCCATGTTCGCCAGGTAGCGCACATGGATCGGCGCCGCCGCGCGCAGGATGCTCAGCGACAGGTCGAGGGGCGAGTCGTCGTCCGGGTCGATGGCCGGAACCAGCGGCACGGCCTGCGCCGCAGCATCCGGGATATCCCGCACGGACGTGAGGCCATAGAGCCGACGGACCTGGGCGGGGATGTCGCTGGCCGGGAAGTGGTGCCCCAGGTAGCTGCCGGCAGCCTCGGCCCGGCTTTCGGCGATGACGCTACCGTTCCAGTCCTCGTCGAACCGATAGACCATCACCCGCTCGTAGCCGGCGAGATCGCGAACCAGGGCGACCAGCGCCCGCAGCAGACCCTCGCGGCCCGTGTGTCGAGACAGGGCGGCCTGCCACTCGGCCAGGGCACCGAAGAGCACGCGCTCTGGTTGACCGGAGATCGGTTCAAGCTCCGCCACCACGCGTGAGCCGCTGCGGAACGGCAGCAGCCGAAAGCGTCGTACCTTGTCCCGCCTGCGCAACGAGATGATCAGCGCGCCGCGACCGCCCGGAGCGTCGAGCTGGGTTCGGATCTGATCGACCCGGCGGCGGGTGAGCAGCTGCCCGGGCGTCATGGTGAGCGCATCCTCCGGTGGAACGCCGAGGATGGATTCCAGGTTGGCACTGACCTGACGCACCTGCTGGAGGTTCTCGTCCATCGCTATGAGCGCGCCGTGCGGTTGGATCGCACCCGGAACATGCACGGGCTCACGCGCACAGGCGTCCAGCGCGGCCTTGAGTTCCTGCTCGTCCATCACCCGCACGCCTCCCGGCACCATTCCATTTTTCGCCGCCCGCGATCGAAGCCATCCAGATCGTCCTTGTAGTCGGCAAAGGCGGCCCGGGCACCGGCGATCGCGCGCTCGAGTTCGGCAGGCGCCTCCAACGCACGCTCCAGCATCGCCAGCAGGGCATTGCGGTCATCGGGCCCCATGGGCGCGCAAAGGAAGCGGCACGGCACGGAAGGGCCGAGACTGGACTGGACTCGCCTTGCAATGAACGCACCCCCCAGGCGCGACCCCTCCAGCACATAGACCCGCCCCAACCAGGCCGCACGCCCGCGCAAGGCGTCCGGTGCAACATCGGGTACCGGCGGTGCAGGCCAGCCCAACTCCACGAGATCGGCTTCCAGCAGTGCCAGGCGCGCAGACAACCCCAGCCCCGATTCGGAACAGTGGCGGCTTTGATGCACCAACCGCTCCAGTCGGGCATGCGGCCGGTACATGGCGGCGAGCGACTCCGCGTAAAGCTCGCGGGTGAGGTCGCTGCCGATCAGCCGCTGCAGCAGCGGGTGATGGTCCAGCGCGTGATGGGCCGCCGCCGTGGCGTCGCGCAATGACTGGTGCGCGCGGCTGCGTCGAGTGTCGGTCATGTCAGGCCAACGCCTTCAACGCGGCGGTCGCTTCGGGGTGTCGTTGAGCTCGCACTGGGTCATCGGTGGCTCGACGTGGTCCGGGGGGTAGCGGCGCGCCATCCCGCGTTCCAGCTTACAGTAGCCACGGCGAACCCTGCACCGCGCCATCGTGCGCTGGTGCACGCCAGGGAAAGCTGCAAAACGGCATGTGCCTGCTTCGCAAGGGGCACCTGTGTGCACTGCCTCGCGGAAGGCTAGAGGCGACCACCCAGCCCGCTGGTTCGGCTCGATTCCCCAGCCACTGCCGCGACGACGGATGCACGATCGGTCCAGGCTTCCACACGCGTCCTCGAGCGAGACACCGCGGTGTACAGGAGTTGCCGCGACACGAACCCGCTGCGCGCACCCGGCGCGAGCACCAGTCCGACCTCACCGTACTCCGACCCCTGGCTCTTGTGCACGGTGATCGCGAACGCGCCGACGTGGGTCGGCACCAGCGTCGGTGCAAAGGGTCGAGCACTGGCCATGCGGTCGGCATCGGTGTACTCGAACCACACCCACAGTCGACCGCTGTCGTCACATAGGCACAGGCCCACGTCGCCATTGAACAGGCCGGCGCTGTAGTCGTTGCGCGTCACCATGACCAGGCGGCCGGGGTACCACGCCTCGACCGAGGCACGCCCGGCGTGCGCGCGCAGCTGGTCTTCGATGCGCTGGTTGACGGCGCGTGCGCCGAACTCGCCCTCACGCAGGGCGCACAGCAGCTGGCGTTCGCGCACCAGCTGCAGGCGCTGGGCGGCGTCGGCGGCGGGATGCCCGGCGTCGGTGGGGCGCGTGAGGTCGTGATGCCGCCACAGCGCGCGCAGCTGGTCGGCCCAGCGGCGAACCGCGATGTCGAGGCTGCGGCTGTCGCTTACGGCGACGTGCCTCACCTGGTCGCCGCCCGCCTCCCATGCGGCATCGAACGCCGGAACGTCGCCATCGCGGATTGCCACCAGCACCGGCTGCAGCGAATCGCCGGCGCGAAAGCTGTGGGTCAGCTCCACCAGGTCGTCGGCACCCTCGCGGCGCAGTGCGTCGACCAGGTCGGCCAGCACGGCACCGGCACCCACGGCGCTGAGCTGGTCGGGGTCGCCGACCAGGATCAGGCTGGCTTCGGGGCGCAATGCAGCCAGCAGGCCGCGCAGCAGGGCCAGGTCGACCATCGAGGCTTCGTCCACCACCACGATGTCGGCGGCCAACGGGTCGTCGGCGTGGTGGCGGAAGCGCTGGCTGCGGCCGTCCACGCCCAGCAGGCGGTGCAGGGTCAGCGGCTCGTCGTCGGGAATGCGTGCCAGCAGCGCCTGCAGGTGGGCGGGCATTTCGGTGTCGTGGCCTTGCAGGCGTTGCTTGCCGTCGCGCAGGGCCTGGGCCAAGCGCTGTGCGGCCTTGCCGGTGGGCGCGGCGATGCGCACGGTGGGTTCGGCACCGCCGGCCTGGTGCAGCATGCCCAGCAGCATGCGCAGCACGGTGGTGGTCTTGCCGGTGCCGGGGCCGCCGGTGAGCACGAACAGCCGCCGTCCGGGTGCCTGCTGCACGGCCCGGCGCTGGGCCAGCACCGGAGCGCCACGATCGCCGTGGAACAGGGCATCGACAGTGGCCTCGTCCAGCGGGGCCGGCTGTCCGGTCCGGCGCCGCTCGCGGATCATGCGTGCCACCGCCACCTCCTGGGCGTGCATGCGCCACAGGTAGAACAGACCCCGTTCGATGACGAACGGCGTGGGCGTGGCGCTGCAGCCATCGCCGACCATCGGTTCGCGCTCCAGCGCGGCGATCGCGTCAGTGTCCAGCACGGGCATGCCGTGGCGGCCAGGGCCCTCGCCCGCCAATGCCACGGCGGTGTCGCCATGCGATTCGGCCAAGGTGGCCCAGGCGGCGGTGCGCGCCAGCAGCGGGCTGCCGCCGTGGGCCAGCACCCAGCGGGCGATGCTGGTGTCCAGCTCACGCCATTCGGCAGCCGGTTCGATGCCCAGCGGTGCGGTGAAGGTGCTCATGCGGCCTCCTCGCGCTGGCCGGCCAGGGCGACATCGACGGCGTCGATCAGCGCATCGGGAAAGCGGTGCGCCCACACGCCGGCGCCGGGGGCCAGGCCGGCAGCACGCACGAACAGGTAGATGCCCTCGCCCAGGTGTCGTGCGGGGTCGTAGCCGGGCACGCGCTGGCGCAGGTAGCGGTGCACGGCCACGGTGTAGATCAGCGCCTGGAAGCGGTAGTGGTGGGCGTCCATCGCTCGGGTCAGCGCCTCGCCCTGGTAGTCGGCCACGGCCGGTCCCAGCCAATTTCCCTTGTAGTCGAGCACGTGGAAGCGGCCGGCGTGTTCCAGCGTCAGGTCGATCTTGCCGGTCATCAGGCCGCGCAGCGTGTCAGTGGTGCCGGGAGGCACCAGGTCGGGTTCGTCGTGCTCGCGCGCTGCGCGGCGCAGCGCGTCCAGCGACACGGCATCCAGCGGAAAGTGGAAGCCCATCTCGGCGCGCAGCGCGTGAGCGGGCAGCGCGCCCAGCACCAGACCGGGCAGCAGCTCGGCGGCCAGCGCGGCGTCGATGCGCTGGGCCAGCAGCGGCTCCAGCCGCTCCGGCGGCAGGCGGGCCTCGTGCACGTCGTGCTGCTTCAGGGCCTGGCGTACCAGCGCGGGCTGCTCGGCCACCGGGCGGCCGACCTCGCGGTCCTCGAAGATCTGGTGGATGGCGTTGCCGATGCGGGTGCCCTTGACCGGTTCCAGACGCTGGATCTCCGGGTGCGGTTCGGGAGGGGCGGGCGGCACGGTGTCGAGCCTGGGGGTGTGGTCGCCGCCGGCCTCGTCGGCGGCGGAACTGTCCTCGCTGCTGGACGCCGGATGGAAGCGGGTGAGCGCGGAGAAGCTGTAGCGCTGTTCGGTGGGCGGCAACGGCGGCATGCGGCGGCTGGCCAGCCGGGGGGTCTGCGGCGGGTGGGCATCGGCGAATCGGGCAGGCTCACCGGGCCAGGGGGCTTCGGTCCACGCGATGCCGGGAAGCTCGGCCAGCGCCTCGAGGCCGCCGTTCTCCTTCGCCACGGCCAGCATCGCGTCGAGCGCGCTGCGCTTTGGATCCTGCGGGCTGCGCTCGTTGCCACCTTCCTGCGTCGCGTCGGATGTCTTCCCCTTGCCGCGGCCGTCGCGCACCCGGTCCGGTGGCAGGCCGTACACGTGGCAGGCGAACTTGGCGCGGGTGAGGGCGACGTAGAGCACGCGGAAGCGCTCGTCCTGGTTCGCCCATTCGGCCCGTTCGCGGGCCTGGACGTGGCGCGGGCCGCCGAGGTCGAGCACCCGTCCGATGCCGTCGTCGTCGTGCACCACCGGCAGCTTTTCGTCGCGTCCCTCGTGCGCCCACATCAGCGGCAGGAACACGATCGGGAACTCCAGGCCCTTGCTGGCGTGCAGGGTCATCAGGCGCACGCGGCGGGCATCGGACTCGATGCGCAGCTGCAGGTCATCGGCCGCGTCGCCGCCGGTGTCGCCGCCGCCGCGGCGCTGGCGGTCCATCCAGGCCAGCAGTTCCTCGGGCCCGGAAAGCTGCCCGGACTGGGCCTGCAGCAGCTCGCCCAGGTGGCGCAGGTCGGTGAGGATGCGCTCGCCCTCGGCTTCGGCCTCGCGGGTGAGCAGGCCGCCGGCGGCGTGCGCCACGACCGACTGCACCGCGGCCAGCACGCCCTCGCGCTGCCATTGGCAGCGCCAGCCGTGCAGGCGGGCGGCATGCTGCTGCCAGGCGTCGAGGTGCTCGTCGAGCGCACGCAGCGCATTGAAATCCAGGCCGTACAGGCGCGTGGCCAGCGCGGCGCGCACCATGCCCTCGTGGCCGGCATGGTGGATGCCGGCCAGCAGCAGCTGCAGCTCGCGGGCGATGTCGGTGCCGAACACGCTGGACTTGCCGGCGCCCACGCACGGCACGCCGCGCTGGGCCAGCAGCCGGCGCAGCTGGGTGATGTCGCTGTTCCACGGCACCAGCACGGCCAGGTCGCCTGGGCTGACCGGCTGGCCGGCGATGCGCAGCGACGTGTCGTTGAGGGTGCGTGCGATCTGGTTGGCACAGGCGGCCAGTGCCGCCTCGCGACGCTGGTCCTTGTTCGCCGGCGGCTCCGGAAAGTAGTGGAACACCAGCGGCTGCGCGCACGACTGACCGTCGACGGCGAGAACGGCGCGATCGGCGGTCGGGCTGGGCTTCACCGCCTCGTAGGAAATCGGCGCATCCGGCTGTCGGCTCAATGCTTCGCCCACGTGTGCGTAAAGCGCGTTGAGCGCGCCGACGAAGCGCGAGGCCGAGCGGTAGTTCGTGTCCAGGTGCAGTTGGGTGTCGGCGCTGGCCTTCGCACGCAGGTAGGCGTCGATGTCGCCGCCGCGGAAGCCGTAGATGGCCTGCTTGGGGTCGCCGATCATCACCAGGCGGCCACGCGGTTCGCCATCGATGGCGGCGCTGCGGTAGATCGCATCGAGGATGCCGTACTGCAGCTGGTCGGTGTCCTGGAACTCGTCGACCAGGGTGACTGGCCACGCTTCGAACAGGCGGTCGGCCAGCGCGCGGCCGTGCTCGCCGTGCAGCGCGGCGTGCACGCGGTCGATGAGGGCATCGAAGCTGAGCTGGCCACGCTCGAGCAGCGCGCGGTGGCGCCGCGCGAGAAGCTCTTCGCGGAAGCGGGCCAGGGCCTGGGTCCGGGCGGCCAGCGCGGGATCAGTGATCAGATCCAGAGCGCGGCGGCAGAACGCGAACTCCTCGCTGCCGGCGAAACCCAGGTTCTCGTCCTCGTCGAGCAACTGGTCGGCCGGCGCCTTGCCAAGGTTGTCCTGGACCGACTTCGGCAACGTGCCGTTGACGTCGCTGGCCTCGATGAACTCGGCCAGGCCATGGATGGCGTTCTTCAGCGCACTCTTACGCTTGCCGAAGCGCAGGCCGGCGCACCACTCGCGCAGGCGCGCGGCCCACTGCGCGTCCATGATCTGCGCGGGGTCACTGGACTCCACGACGCGCACCCCGACGCCGGCGCGGGTGACGATGCGCAGGGCCTGGGCCAGCTCGTCGCGACCCCGTGCGTACCAGGCCCGCTCGCCCGCATCCAGCGCCTCGCGCGGGCTTTGCGCCAGGTGCCGCCACAGGTCGTCGAGCAGCTCGCTGTCCAGCGCATCGCCGGCCACCAGTTCGCCCAGGCCGAAGGTGCTGCCGCATTCGAACGGGTAGTCGCCGAGAATGCGCCGGCACAGCCCGTGCAGCGTGGTGATCGGCGCCAGGTCGAGGTCGGCCAGGGCCAGGCGCAGCTGGCGCAGGTCGCGGCGCGCGGTGTCGCCGCCGTTGGTCCAGCGCGCGTGCAGCCAGGCCTCGTCGGGCGGGAGGGTGTCGGGGGACGCTGGCAGCTCCCCATCGGCGGCGCGCGTCGCGGCGGCCTGGGCCCACAGCAGGCGGCCCCGAAGGCGTTCACGCAGTTCGGCGGCGGCGGGGTCGGTGAAGGTGGTCACGACCACCCGGGTCGGGTCCAGCCCGGATTCCAGCAGCAGCCGCAGGTACAGCACCGAGATGGTCCAGGTCTTGCCGGTGCCGGCGCTGGCCTCGATCAGGCTGCGCCCGCCCTCGCCGAGCGGCAGTGCGGCCCAATCGGCGACGCGGCTGGCGGCGAGGGTGCCACTCATGCGGGAACCCCGCCGGCATCCAGGGTGATCAACGCGCGCAGCGCCAGCGCCGTGGCATCCAGGGCAGCGCGCGACGGGGTGCCGTCGCGGAATTCCTCGGCGCCGGCCAGCAGCCGCGCATAACCGGGCGCATAGTCGACCTCGCCGGCGCTGTAGCCACCCCGGAAGGTGGCGCTGACCGCGGTATCGAAGGCAGCGCCGCCCTCACCCGGCGCGACCGACGCGCGCTTGTCGATCACCTCGAGCGCCTTCCAGCTGGTCTTCGGGAAGTACCACGGTGGCTGGTCCTGGGCGTTCGCCCAGAACGCGAGCAGCGCCTCGACCCGCGTGCCGAGCGCCTCGAGCTGCGGCGCGGCGTCGGCGGCATCGAGCCCGTTGAGCAGATGGTCGTATTCGTTGATCGCCTGCTGCCACGGCGCCTCGGCGGTGTTGCTGAGCAGGCACAGCCGCACCGGGCGCGCGTGCGGCTGCGAGAGCCGCAGCAGCGCCCATTCGATGAAGGCCGGGATGCGCTCGCGGAAGCCGAGTTCGCCCTCGCCCTTCTTGCCGGGGAAAACATCGACCACCCACAGCGGGCCGTCGCCGCCGCCCTGCGCGTGCACGCGGACCAGCTCGCCGCCCACCTGCACTGCGCCCACGTGCTGCATCAGCTTCAGCGCGCTGCGCGGCGGCAGGCCGCCGTCGGCGAACAGCGGGTGTTGGCGGGCCACGTCCAGCAGCGGGCCGACGGATTCGCATTCGGCCGTCCAGGCTTCATGCCCCGGCGCGCCGGGCGGCAGCACGCCGGTGAGGCGCAGCCATGCCGGCGGGCTGGTGGGCAACTCCATGCCCGGGCGCTGCGCGGCTTCAAGGAACAGGCGGCGGCCGATCCGGTCGATCGCCGCGAAACGTGCGTCCAGCGGCTCGCTGTCGGCGAGGCGGTCGTCCTCCAGGGCGTCGAGTCCCACGCGCAGCCGGCTGCGCAGCACCTGTTTCGACGGGTCCTTGAAGTAGGCCAGAACCTCGCGCAGCGGGATGATGGCGTCGCCCGCAGCGGCCGTTGAATTCGCCGTGGCTGCGCCCGCCCCCGGCCCGACGTAGAACGGCTTCACCGCCTCGCCGTCGCGCTCGGCCATGCGCCGGTACAGGTCGGCATAGGAAAACAGCCGCGCATCCGCGCCCGCCGCGTCGCGTCCCAGGAAGTAGCGCACGTCGAACGCCTGCAGCGGATGACGCACGCGCCAGGGTCGCTCGGAGTCGTCGTCGGGGCCGAGGCCTGCGGCTTCGTCCAGCGCGGCCAACAGTTCGGCCAGCGGCGGCGCCGGGTTCTTCGGCTTGCCGTCGCGCACGCCCTCGCCCAGGTAGCTCAGGTGCAGGCGATCGCGCGCCGACATCACGGTTTCCAGGAACAGGTAGCGGTCGTCGGAGCGCACGTCGCGGTCGCCGATGCGGCGGATGCGGCCCATCAGGTCCAGGCCGGGGTCGTCCACGGCCCGGGGGAACTCGCCGTCGTTCAAACCCAGCACCGCCACCACCCGGAACGGGATCGCCCGCTGCGGCACCATGCCGCACACGGTGATGCCCCCCATCAGGAAGCGCTGGCGCTCGGGCACCGCGGCGAGCTTCTCGTTGAGCACCTCGCGAACCACGCTGAACTCCAGCGCCGGGTCCAGCCCCGCCTCGGCCGGCTCCTCGCCCAGTTCGGCGACGATGCGCTTGAGCTGCACCAGCGCGTCCACCGCGCCGGCATCCATGCGGTCGACCTCGAACAGCGCGTCGATGTGCGAGGCGAGTGCCTGGGCCCAGTGGCTGGCGGGCCGGGGCCGCGCGCAGGTATCCAGGAAGGCGGCCACCTCGCGCAGCACCCGGTCCAGGCGCCCCAGCAGTTCCGCCTGCGGACCGCTGATCGCCGCCACCGGCGCCAACGCGCGATCGTCGGGCAGGTCCACCGCCTGCGCCTCACCGTCACCCAGGTCGCCGAACACCACGCCGGCCAGCAGCCGGTCCAGGCCCCACTCGAAGGTGTGTTCGCGGATACCCGGCACGCCCAGGCGCTGCCGGTGCCCGGCGTCCAGGCCCCAGGCCACGCGGGCCTCGCCCAGCCAGCGCCCCAGCAGTGGCAGGTCTTCGGCATCCAGGCGCTGGCGCCGCGCCACCACCGGTTCCGACAACAAGTCCAGGAGCTCGGGCGCGCTCAGGCGCGAAGCGGGCAGCGACAGCAGGCGTTCGAACGCACTGAAGACCGGATGGCTGGACGCCAGCGGCACGTCGGCCAGGTGGTAGGGCAAGGCGGCGGTCGGGTCGCCAGGGGCGCCGAACACCGCGGGGATCAGTGGCACGTAGGCGCGGATGTCCGACGCCATCACCACGATGTCCGACGGCTTCACGCCGTCGAGATGCTCGATCGCATCGAGCAGCTGGTCGCGCAGCACCTCGAGTTCGCGCAGGCGGGTGTGGCAGGCGTGCACGCGCAGCGACGGGTCGGCGAACGCGCGCGTGTCGAGCGCATCCTCCTTCATCAGACCGGGCTGCAGTCGCCGGATGCTTTCCTGCACCCGGGCCAGCCGGTCGGTAGGCACCTGGTCGGCCTCGGGCCGGTCCTGCCAGTGGCGCTCGTCCACCTGCGCGCCCTGCTCCTCGCCCTGCAGGCGCATGACGAAGTGCTGGCCCAGCCGCCCCCAGCGCGCCAGCAGGGGGTGCTGCCGCTCCTGTTCGAAGAACCAGGCCTCGGCATCCTGGCCGAACGGCTCCATCGCCAGTTGCTCGACCAGCGCGCGGCGCGGGTCGGTGAGGCCACCCCAGTATTCGCGGCACGGGTCGGGCAGGTAGAACACCACCAGCCGCTGGGCAGCCACCGAGCGCAGCACCGCCAGTTCGTCCGGGGCCAGGTGGCTGATGCCGAACAGGTGCAGCGGCTCGGGGTCGGCGGCGGCGGGAGCCCCTCCCTGGCCCGACTGCAGCGCATGCAGCAGCGCGCGCATGCGCTCGCCGCGGTGGGGCTGGCCGATGTCGCCGCGCAGCCGGTGCCACAGCGGGCCCAGCAGGGTGTCGACCGGCTCGGCGTCCGGGTCGCGGGCCCACGCGGCCAGCCAGTCGGCGCGGTAGACCAGGTACTGCGAATAGATCCGTGCCAGGCGGTCGGCCAGCTGGAAGCGGCGGCGCGGTGCGTCGTCGCCGTGCAGGTAGCGCGCCAGCCGGTCGTCGGGCACCTGGTCGAGCGCGGCGTGGATGCGCCAGCGCAGCGCGCCGCGGCGGTAGGGCTTCACCGCCACCGCCTCGCGCCCCAGCACCTGCTGCGCCAGCTCGTCGAGCCAGCTCGACGGCAGGACCACGTCGAGGTTGGCGACGATGCCGCGCGGGCCGCGCTTGCGTGCCAGTTCGCCCAGCAGCCAGTGGCGCATGCCCGGGTGGGCGGCGATGACCCGCTGCGGCGTGAGCACGTTCGCCGGCGGCGCGGCCCGCAGCAGCGATTCCAGCGGGTCCAGCAGCGCCTCCAGGCGGCTGGCGCGAAAGACCCACAGGCCGTGGCTGGCGATGTCTGGATTCATGCTTCCCCTGTCGCGGGACGGTGGGCCGCCCGCTGGTGAACCCGAACGATACAACGCGCGCTTCTCAGTCGATGAGACCCGCCCGCCTTGCCACCACCCGGACGCGGCACGGGCCCATGGCGCGTAGAATGCGCGCCATGGATATCTTCAAGGTCTTCACCATCGAGGCGGCCCACCGGTTGCCGAACGTGCCCGAGGGCCACAAGTGCGCGCGCCTGCACGGGCACAGCTTCCGCATCGAGCTGCACCTGAGCGGCGAGATCGACGAGCACGTGGGCTGGGTCATGGACTTCGCCGACGTCAAGGCGGCCTTCAAGCCGATCTACGACCGGCTAGACCACCACTACCTCAACGACATCCCGGGCCTGGAGAACCCCACCAGCGAAGTGCTGGCGCGCTGGATCTTCGACCAGGCCAAGCCAAAGCTGCCGCTGCTGTCGATGGTGGTGGTCCACGAGACCTGCACGGCCGGCTCGCGCTACCGCGGCTGAGCCCGTTTTTGCCGCATGGCAACATCGGCGGCAACCCAATCAAACGGTTGATTTACTGAGCTTTCCTGAACGGTAACCATCTTTTCATCTCGTTGTTGTTGCACTGCAACATTACCGGTGGCATGCTTACTCCACACCGGCATTCCGCCTGGAGGAGATCAACCATGTACGAGCAGATCAACGCCCAGTTCGCGGGCATGACCAAGCAGTTCACCGACGCCGCGGCCCAGGCCAACGCGATCATCTTCGAGAACGCCGAGCGCGTGATCGGCCTGCAGATGAAGACCCTGGAAGCCAACCTGGGTGCCACCGCCGACTTCTTCAGCGAAGCCGCCGAGTCGCGCCAGCCGGAAGACTTCAAGACCCTGCTGCCGAAGGCCCTGCAGGTCGCCAAGGACAACGCCGAGCGCGTCTACCACACCGGCCAGGAAGTGATCGGCGAGTCGGTCAAGACCCAGCAGGCGCTGGGCCAGATCGCCAGCGCCCAGGTGCAGGCTGCCGGCGAGCAGGTCAAGCAGACCGCCGCCAAGGCCAGCAAGGCCGCCAAGTAAGACCCGCGCGCCGGTTCGCCGGCAGCGCAAGGAAAAGGCCGACGGGGCGACCCGTCGGCCTTTTTCGTGGGCGCGTCATGGATGGCGGCGATGTCTCGTGGCTCAGCCGCGCGGGCCCGCCGGGGCCTCCCGGCCCAGCCAGGGCGTCAGGTCGAGGTAGCGCTCGGCACCGTCGGGCCGGTCGCCCAGGTTCGGGACCACGCCCAGGCAGGGCACCGGCAGTTCCCGCCGCAGGGCCTCCAGCGTCTGCTCGGGCCAGCCCAGCTCCGGGTCGATCGCGCTGCCGATCCACCCCACCAGCTCCAGACCGTCGTCGATGATGGCGCGCGCGCTCAGTCGCGCGTGGTTGATGCAGCCCAGGCGCAGGCCGACCACCAGCACCACCGGCAGGGGGCCCAGGCGTCGGGCCAGCTCGGCCTGGTCCTTTCCGGCCGCAAGCGGTGCCATCCAGCCGCCGACACCTTCGACCACCACCGCCTGGTGCGAGCCGGCCAGTGCCCGGTAGGCGTGCTCGATCGGCTGCAGGGTCAGCTGCACGTCGACCAGGGCAGCGGCGATCTCGGGCGCGGTCGGTTCCGGCAGCGCGAACGGGTTGACCAGCGCATATTCCGGCACCGGCGGGCTGGTGGCCGACTGCAGGGCCAGCGCATCGGTGTTGCACCACACCTGCCCGTTGAACGTGCAGCCGCTGGCCACCGGCTTCATGCCCGCCACGTCCAGGCCGCGCGCGCGCAAAGCCGCCACGAGTGCCACCGACACCACGGTCTTGCCCACGCCGGTGTCGGTACCGGTCACATAGATGCTCTCCCCCATGGGAAAACTCTAGCAGGCCCGTGGCATCGGCGCTGCTACACTCGGGAAATAAATGGAGGTGGCATGTTCGCAACCAGCACCCTCAGCGGCAGCAAGCCCGAGCAGTACGCCCAGCTTGTCGACCAGGCCCGGGCCATGATGCACGGCGAGCCCGACCGCATCGCCAACGCGGCGAATCTTTCCGCGCTGGTGTTCAACAGCCTGCCCGACCTCAACTGGGCCGGGTTCTATTTCTACGACGGCACCGAACTGGTCGTGGGTCCGTTCCAGGGCCTGCCCGCGTGCGTGCGCATTGCGCTGGGCCGCGGCGTGTGCGGTACGGCCGCCAGCACGCGCCAGACCCAGCGGGTGGATGACGTGCATGCCTTCCCCGGGCACATCGCCTGCGACGCGGCCTCGCGCTCGGAAGTCGTCGTCCCGCTGTACCTGGGCGAGGAACTGGTGGGGGTGCTCGACATCGACAGCCCCGTGCCGCGGCGTTTCGACGCCGATGACCAACGCGGCTTCGAGGCGCTGGCGCAGGTCTATCTGGAAGCCATCACCGCGGAGGCCGCATCGTGAAGGACAAGCTCCCCAACATCGGCCCGAAGTCGGCGGCGTGGCTGCGCCAGGTGGGCATCCATGAGCGTGCGGCGCTGGAGGAGCTCGGCGCGGTCGGTGCCTTCGTGAAGATCAAGCGCGCCGGCTTCCGCCCCAGCCTCAACCTGCTCTATGCGCTGGAAGGCGCCCTGCTGGACTGCCACTGGCAGGAGCTGGCGATCGAGCGTCGCGAGCAGCTCACCGCGGAAGCCACCGAGGCCTGCGTCGACCTGCCGCCGGCACGGGGCAAGAAGCCGCCGGCGGCCGGACCGGTGACGCTGATCAGTGGCAGCGAGGACGAGCGCGACTGATCCGACCCCCGGGGCGCCTCGCCACTCGAATGCCCCCTCCGGAAGATCTTCGGGTCAAGCCGGCGACACCACAGCCGGCACGCGCCGGTCGACATCGGCGGCCGCCTGGTCGTCGGTGCAGATGCGGTCGCGGCCGTTGCGCTTGGCGAAGTAGAGCGCGGCATCCGCACGGGCCAGCCACGTGGTCCAATCATCGCCGGGCTTCAGCAGGGTGGCGCCAATGGACACGGTGACCGCTCCGCCTGGACCGCGCAAGTTGCTCCTGACCCGGGCCAGCACCTTGGCAAGCGCCTGCTCCAGGCCGCCTGTGTCGGTCCCGGGAAGCAACAGGACGAACTCCTCCCCACCGATCCGGAATACCCGATCGCGCTTTCTGATGCACCCCTGCACCAGGTCCGCGAATGCCACGAGCACCCGGTCACCCGCGTCGTGGCCGTGTTCGTCGTTGACCTGCTTGAAGTGGTCGAGGTCGAAGACGGCGAGACCGATGGGCTGGCCGGCACTGTTGTGCAGGGCCATTGCCGCCTGCAGCTCCTGCTCGAGTGCCCGGCGATTGCCGACCCCGGTGAGCGGGTCGCGCGATGCCAGCGCCTCGAGCTGGCCGCGCTGGTTTTCAGTCAACCACGAGAACAGCGAGCTGTAGAACGACACTAGCAGCGCGGTGGCGATGAAGGCGACCGCCATGCTCTTCGACGGAAACAGGCCCGAGTGCAGCAGGGTGCCCGCGATGACCATCGCGTTGGCAATGGCCGCCAGGCGGATCCGCGCCAGCATGAAGTTCGCGATCAGGGTGGTGTAGACCCACAGCAAACCGACAAGACCCGCCAGCGCGGGGATCACGATCACCGCGGCGCTGATGACTGCGACACCCACGATCCCCGCTGCGGCCGACCTGCCCGTCCGCCAGGCATAGGTGAAGCTCCCGGTGACCAGCATCACGATGAGGAGGTCGAACGCGGCGATCAGCCACTGACCCTGCAGCGCCCGATACACCGCAAACGGGAGGATGGCCGTGCTCGAAAGCACCGAGAACAGGGCGAGCAGTGCAAGGCGAAGGTCCGAGCGCAAGCGATCGACGATGATGGGCATGACCACGGCGTTCCAGGCAGGGACGCCGGAGCTGGCCAGGATAAGGCCGCCTGGTCCCTGGATGCGTAAGGAGGTAGCGGGATTTGGCACCACCCGGGGACTGCGAACCGGCGACCTCGTCCCAGTTCTCGATACCGGCACCGAAAATCCCGGATCAGGCTTTGTCACGGGCCGGAGCGAAGCGCGGGACATCCCGAGTGCTACGAGGCGCGCAGCCGGAAGGCCTCCCGCACCCGTTCACGGTAGGCCGGCCCGCTGCCCCGGCGGACGCCCGAGGCCAGCCGGAAAACGTACTGCCCGGATTCATGCGTCTCGATCTCGGTGACTGCGGCAATGCGGACGATGCGCGCTAAGTGCCGGGGGTCGATAGGCAGGAACACGCCCGCCGCGGGCCCTACTCGACGGTCACCGACTTGGCCAGGTTGCGCGGCTGGTCGACGTCGGTGCCGCGCAGCACGGCCACGTGGTAGGACAGCAGCTGCAGCGGGATGGTGAACACCACCGGTGCGGCGATCTCGCCCGAGGCTGGCAGCACCAGCATGTTCTCGCTGTCGATGCCGCGGCCGACGCCATCCTCGACGAACACGAACAGCTCGCCGCCGCGCGCGCGCACCTCCTCCATGTTCGACAGCAACTTGTCGATCAGGTGGTCGTTGGGCGCCACCGCGATGACCGGCATGTCCTGGTCCACCAATGCCAGCGGGCCGTGCTTGAGCTCGCCGGCGGCATAGGCCTCGGCGTGGATGTAGCTGATCTCCTTGAGCTTGAGCGCGCCCTCCATCGCCACCGGCCAATGCGTGCCGCGGCCCAGGAACAGCGCGTGCTGCTTGTCGACGAAGCGTTCGGCCATCGCCTGGATCCGCTCGTCGAGCTTGAGCGCCTCGGCCACCATCGCCGGGAGTTGCTCGAGCTGGCGCACGCCGGAGGCGTAGCGCTTCTCCGACAGGCCCTTGACCCGACCCAGCGCCAGCGAGAACAGCGCCAGCGCCACCAGCTGGGTGGTGAAGGCCTTGGTCGAGGCGACGCCGATCTCCGGGCCGGCACGGGTCATGAGCACCAGCTCGGACTCGCGCACGATCGAGGACTCCGGCACGTTGCACACGGCCAGCTGGGTCAGGTAGCCACGCGCCTTGGCCAGCTTGAGTGCCGCCAGCGTGTCGGCGGTCTCGCCGGACTGGCTGATCGTGATGAACAGCGTGCCGTCCTTCACCACCGGGCTGCGGTAGCGGTACTCGCTGGCGATCTCGGCCGTGCACGGCACGCCGGCCAGCGACTCGATCCAGTAACGCGCGACCAGGCCGGCGTGGTAGCTGGTGCCGCAGGCGACGATGTGCACCGACTGCGTCTTTTCCAGCAGGGGCACGGCATCGACGCCGAGGATCTCGGTGAGCACCTTGCCGCCGGCGATGCGGCCTTCCAGCGTGTCGGCCAGCACCCGCGGCTGCTCATGGATCTCCTTGAGCATGAAGTGGCGGTAGCCACCCTTGTCGATCGCATCGGAGCTGAAGGTGGTTTCCTTGATCTCGCGCTCGACCGGCTCGCCGTCCTCCCCGAAGATGCGCACGCCGTCGGCGTCGAGGTCGACCACGTCGCCTTCGGCCAGGTAGGTGAAGCGCTTGGTCAGCGGCAGCAGGGCGTGGATGTCGGAGGCGAGGTACTGCTCGCCATCGCCATAGCCCACCACCAGCGGCGAACCCAGGCGGGCACCGACCAGGCGGCCGGGTTCGCGCCTGCTCATCGCGGCGATCGCATAGGCGCCATGCAGCACCGGAACCACCGCCTTGACCGCGGCCAGCAGGTCGGCGCCACGCCGCTGCTCGCGCTCGACCAGATGGGCGATCACCTCGGTATCGGTCTGGGAGGTGAACTCGAAGCCCTGGGCCTGCAGTTCCTTTCGCAACGCTTCGTGGTTCTCGATGATCCCGTTGTGCACCACGGAGACGTCGCCGGACACGTGCGGGTGGGCGTTGCCTTCGCTGGGCACGCCATGGGTGGCCCAGCGGGTATGGGCGATGCCGCAATGACCGGACACGCCGCGCTGGAGTTGCAGCTCACCCAAGGCCGAGACCTTGCCCTTGGCACGCAGCCGGGCGATGCCCTCGTCGGTCATGACGGCCACGCCGGCGGAATCGTAGCCGCGGTACTCCAGGGCCTGCAGGCCCTCGATGAGGTGGGAGACAACGTCGCGGCGGGCACTGATGCCGACAATTCCACACATACAGGCGTGTTCCTTTTGCTGGGCCGCCATTGTAACGGGAGGCCGTGGGCGGGTTCTGCGACAAAGTCTGGCGATCGCGGGGCGGTGTGTGGCAGCCGTCGGCTCCCCTGGACACCGCCCTTCCCCATACCGGTCCACGGACAGCGACTGTCCGCTCCCGTGTCCGGTCCAACGCGGCATCGGACGCCGGGCGGACACCCGCAAGCCACTGATCCGAAAGGACGCGAGAGTTGGCACGGATCCTGCTGACCCGACACCAGTCCCCTTCGCCGAGTGCACAGATGATCCGCGACACTTCCGCCCAGGACACCACGCTGGCCAGCCCGCCGCGCCGGAACATCAAGCTCGGGCTCCTCATCGGCGTGGTCGCGCTGCTGGTGCTGGCATCGGGCTGGAGTCTGGGCGGGCGCTGGCTGTCCGGGGAGCGCTCGGTCGACGCTGCACGCATCCGTGTCGCCGAGGTCGGCCAGGGCCTTCTGGTGCGCGATGCGGCGGTCAACGGCCGCATCGTGGCAGCGGTCAGTCCGACCCTGTACGCGCCCGTGGCCAGCAATGTCGCGTTGAAGATCGCCGCCGGCGACAGCGTGGAGCGCGGCCAGGTGCTGGCCGAGCTCGACTCGCCGGAGCTGAGCGCGGAACTGCAGCGCGAGCAGTCCACGCTGCAGTCGCTCCAGGTCGAGGTCGAGCGCGGCAGGATCGAGGCCAACCGGGCCCGGCTGCTGGCGCGACGCACCGCCGACGAGGCCGAACTGGCCCTGGCGGCGGCACAGCGCGACCTGGAGCGCACCGAGCGCGGCCACGACCTCGGCGCGATCGCCCGGGTCGATTACCTGCGCGCACAGGATGCGCTCAAGACCGCGGAGATCCGCAGCGCCCACGCCGCCAACGACGTCGGCCTGGAATCGCAGGCGGTCGGCTTCGACCTGCAGACCCGCGAGCGTGCGCTCGACCGCCAGCGCGTGGTGGTGGCCGAACTCGAGCGCCGTATCGAGCAGCTGCAGGTCCGGGCACCGGTCGACGGCATCGTCGGCACGCTTTCCGTGGTCGATCGCGCCTTCGTCGCGGCGAACACGCCCCTGATGACCGTGGTCGACCTGTCGCGCCTGGAGGTCGAGCTGGAAATCCCGGAAACCTATGCCGAGGAACTCGGCATAGGCATGAACGCCGAAGTGCGCATCGGCAACCAGATCGCCAACGGCACGCTGTCGGCGATCTCGCCGGAAGTGGTCGACCGCCAGGTACTGGCACGGGTGCGCTTCGATGGCGAGCAGCCCCCGGGCCTGCGCCAGAACCAGCGCGTCTCGGCGCGGGTGCTGATCGAGGAGCGTCCCGACGTGGTCATGGTGGCCCGCGGGCCCTTCGTCGACGCGCACGGCGGGCGCTACGCCTACGTGCTGCGCAACGGCGTGGCCGAACGCACCGCGATCCGGATCGGCGCCACCAGCCTCAACAGCGTCGAGATCCTCGACGGCGTGGACGTCGGCGACCAGATCGTCATCGCCGGCAGCGACAGCTTCCAGGACGCCGAGCGCGTCTTCGTCAACAACTGATACCCAACCCATCCGGACCCAAGGACCCGACCATGCTCGTGATGAAGCGCCTCACCAAGGTCTACCGCACCCACATGATCGAGACCCACGCGCTGCGCGGGCTCGACATCCATGTCCGCGAGGGCGAGTTCGTCGCGGTCACCGGCCCGTCGGGCTCGGGCAAGACCACCTTCCTCAACATCGCCGGGCTGCTGGAGACCTTCACCGGCGGCAGCTTCCATCTGGACGGCGTCGACGTGGCCGGGCTGGATGACAGCGCGCGCTCGAAGCTGCGCAACCAGAAGCTGGGCTTCATCTTCCAGGGCTTCAACCTGATCCCCGACCTGAACCTGTTCGACAACGTCGACGTGCCGCTGCGCTACCGTGGCTTCGGCGCGGCCGAGCGCCGCGAACGCATCGAGCACGCGCTGGGCCAGGTGGGCCTGGCATCGCGCATGAAGCACTACCCCTCCGAACTCTCCGGGGGCCAGCAGCAGCGCGTGGCGATTGCCCGTGCGCTGGCCGGCACCCCGCGCCTGCTGCTGGCCGACGAGCCGACCGGCAACCTGGACTCGCAGATGGCGCGCGGGGTCATGGAGCTGCTCGAGGAGATCAACGGCCGCGGCACGACGATCGTCATGGTGACCCACGACCCGGAACTGGCTGCGCGTGCCCAGCGCAACGTGCACATCATCGACGGCCAGGTCAGCGACCTGACCGCCGAGCCGGTGCTGCGCCCGGTCAGTGCCGCCGCGAACAGCTGAGGACGCGACCATGTTTGCCTACTACTTCAAGCTGGGCGTGAAGAGCCTGCGCCGCAATCCGGTGCTGACCGCACTGATGGTGCTGATCCTGGCGGTCGGCGTGGCCGCCAGCATGGCCACGCTGACGGTGCTCTACGTCATGGGCAGCGACCCGATCCCGCATCGCAGCGGGCAGCTGTTCGTGCCGATCATGGACAACAGCACGATGACCGGGTACGTCGAAGGCGAGGATCCGCCGGAGCAGATGACCTATCGCGACGCGGTGGCGCTCAAGGCGGATGCACCGGCCCCGCGGCAGACCGTGCTTTTCGGCGTGGCCGACGTGGTCGAAAGCGGTCGCAACGACATCGCGGCAGCCCTTTCTGACGGTGCCGCGGTGCATGCGGACTTCTTCGCGATGTTCGACGTCCCGTTTCGCGAGGGCGGCCCCTGGAGCAGCGAGGACGACCAGCGCGCTGCGCGCACCGTGGTGATCAGCGACCGCCTGGCCGACCGGTTGTTCGCCGAGCAGGCCGCGGTGGGCCGCACCGTGCAACTGGGTAGTGACGACTTCGTCGTATCCGGTGTCATCGACGACTGGCGACCGCTGCCCAAGTTCTACCGCCTGATCGGCGGCAACCGCTTCGCGCATGAGGAATTCTTCCTGCCCTTCGCCACCGCGATCAGCCGCGAGATGGATCCCCAAGGCAGCGTGAACTGCAACACCGACAGCACGCTGGAGCCCGGCTTCGCCGGACTCGTGCGCTCGGACTGCGTCTGGGTGCACCTGTGGGCGGAGCTCCCCGATGCTCAGGCCCGCCAGCGCTATGCCGACTTCATGGCCGCCTACGTCAACGAACAGAAGGCCTTGGGCCGCTACCCGCGGCCGATGAACAACCGCCTGTACCCGCTGATGGAATGGTTGGAGGTACAGGAGGTGGTCAGTGACGACAGCCGGCTGCAGACCTGGCTGGCCTTCGGCTTCCTGCTGGTGTGCCTGGTCAACACGGTCGGGCTGATGCTGGCGAAGTTCACCGCGCGCGCCGGCGAGATCGGCGTGCGCCGCGCGCTGGGTGCGCCCCGCCGCGAACTGTTCAAGCAGTACATCACCGAGGCCGGGGTGATCGGGTTGCGCGCCGGCCTGGGTGTGGCGATGACACTGGGCTGCCTGTGGCTGATCGGTCGGCAGTCGGCCCAGCTCGAGGCCGCCGCACGCATGGACTGGCTGATGCTGCTGGCCACGGTCGTGCTCGCCGTCGGCGCCAGCATCCTCGCCGGCCTCCTGCCGACCTGGCGGGCCTGCCAGATCACACCTGCCGTCCAGCTCAAGTCGCAGTAAGGAGTCCGCCGTGGAAATCCGACCCATCCTCTCCACCCTGTTGCGCAACAAGACCGGGGCGATCCTGATCACTGCGCAGATCGCACTGACCATGGCGATCATCGCCAATGCCCTGTACGTGGTGAATGACCGCCTCTCGGTGGCTGCGCGTCCCAGCGGCGCGGTCGAGGAGGAGGTGTTCCGCCTGCAGGTGCTCAGCTACCAGCGGCCCGACGACATCGCCAACATGCAACGCCGGGATGTCGAGCTGCTGCGCGCCATTCCCGGGGTGAAGGCCGCCACGTGGACCAACCAGGCACCGATGGGCCAGTCGGGCTGGGGACTGCCGCTGAGCGTGGATCCCAGCCTCGGCGGGGCTGGAGTGAATGGCTCGCCCTACTTCAATCCCGACAGCCTGGTGCAGACGCTGGGCCTGGAGCTGGTCGAGGGACGCGACTTCACCGAGGCCGATGTCGTCGAGATCGACCCGGCGACAGCGCAGCTCAGTGGCGACAAGGTGATCCTGAGCCGCCGCTACGCCGAGCAGTTGTTCCCCGACGAGTCGGGGGTGGTCGGGCGCACCGTCCACCTCGGCGCCGGGCCAGACGCCGTGCCGATGCAGGTGGTGGGGGTGGTCGACACGCTCATGTCGCCGTTTGCCCAGGCCTCGGACAACACCTACAACACGTTCCTGCTGCCGGTGCGCTACCTGACCGAGCATTCGCAATACCTGGTGCGCACCGAGGCCGGGCAGCGAGACCGCATCATGGCCGAAGCCGAGGCCGCCCTGGCGCAGGCGCGGCCGGGGCGCCTGGTCATGCAGAACCAGACGCTGGGCGAGCTTCGCGAGATCCGCTACCGCAACCAGCGTGCCGTGGCGGGCCTGTTGATCGCGGTCACGATCGGCCTGCTGCTGGTCACCGCCAGCGGCATCGTCGGCATGGCCAGCCTGTGGGTGACGCAGCGGCGCAAGCAGATCGGCACGCGCCGGGCGCTGGGCGCACGCAAGATCGACATCGTGCGCTACTTCGTCACCGAGAACCTGATGATCTCGACGACCGGCGTGGTCATCGGCGCCGCGCTGGCGATCGGGCTCAACCTGTTCCTGGTGCGCGAGATCGCGCTGCCGACCCTGCCCGTGGGCTACCTGCTGGGCGGTACGGCGACGCTGCTGGTGCTGGGGGTCCTCGCGGTGCTGGGGCCGGCCTGGCGGGCCGCTGCGGTGCCGCCGGCGGTGGCCACGCGAAGCGTATGATTGAGCCGCCCGGGGCACCGGCCCCGGGCGGAATTCCAGCCACATGCACAGGCCTGCAAGGGGAGCGCATGCCGACGATCCTGGTCATCGACGACAACCCCGGCATCCACGACGCACTGTCGCTGCTGC
Organism: Alkalisalibacterium limincola; assembly: GCF_008017755.1. Classification (GTDB taxonomy): domain Bacteria; phylum Pseudomonadota; class Gammaproteobacteria; order Xanthomonadales; family Xanthomonadaceae; genus Alkalisalibacterium; species Alkalisalibacterium limincola. The sequence continues at coordinate 12,104 of NZ_VRTS01000007.1, read as the reverse complement.
TGTCACTGCACGAGTTGCGCACGCTGCGCGCGGAGTCGCCCGAGGAGGGACTCGACCTGCTGGCCCGCGAGCAGGTGGACCTGGTGATCCAGGACATGAACTTCAGCGCCGACACCACCTCCGGCGAGGAGGTCGCGTGCTGTTCGCGCGCATCCGCGAGGCCTTTCCCGACCTGCCGGTCATCCTGCTCACTGCATGGACGCACCTGGAGGCAGCGGTGGGGCTGGTGCGCGCGGGCGCAGCCGACTACATCGGCAAGCCCTGGGACGACGAGAAGCTGCTGGCGACGATCCGCAACCTGCTGGAGCTCGGCGAAAGCCGCCGCGAGCTCAACCGTAGGGCCAGCGAGGAGCGCGCGCGCCGCAGTGGACTGGCGCTGCGCTACGACCTGCGCGGCCTGGTGTTCGCCGACCCCGCCACCGAGCGCGTCGTCTCGCTGGCCTGCCAGGTGGCGCGCGCCGACGTGCCGGTGCTCATCACCGGGCCCAATGGCGCCGGAAAGGAATGCATCGCAGCTGTCATACAGGCCAATTCCGCCGTTGCCGACGGGCCCTTCGTGACACTCAACTGCGGGGCCCTGCCCTCGGAGCTGATCGAGGCGGAGCTGTTCGGTGCCGAGGCCGGCGCCTACACCGGGGCATCGAAGGCACGCGAGGGCAAGTTCGAGGCCGCCGACGGCGGCACGTTGTTCCTGGACGAGATCGGCAACCTGCCGCCGGCCGGGCAGATGAAGCTGCTGCGCGTGCTGGAGACCGGACGTTTCGAGCGGCTGGGCTCCAACCGCGAGCGCCAGGTCAAGGTGCGCGTGATCAGCGCCACGAATGCCGACCTGGCCGCGATGATCGCCGATGGCCGGTTCCGCGAGGACCTCTACTACCGGCTCAATGTCATCGAGATCGCGTTGCCGCCGCTGGCCCGGCGTCCCGGTGACATCCTGCCCCTGGCCCGGGCCTTCCTCGGCGATGCAAAGCGGCTGGGAAGCGACGCCGAAGCCGCCCTGAAGCGGCACGGCTGGCCCGGCAACGTGCGCGAGCTCAAGAACGTGATCCAGCGCGCCTGCCTGCTGGCACCGGAGGAGGTGATCCACGCGGACGACCTCGCCCTGCCTTCCCCGTCTGCGGCGGCACGGAACCATGAGGTCGTCGAGGAGATCAGTCGCGAGCAGGTCGAGCAGGCGCTGCGCGAGCACCAGGGCAACATCAGCCATGCCGCCGGCAGCCTCGGACTGAGCCGTCAGGCGCTGTACCGGCGAATGGACCGGCTGGGCATCGAGCGCTGATGACCGGGCCACGCCGCCGCTTCTCCCTGGCCGGCAAGCTGCTGCTGCATGCCAGTGCGTTCACTGCGTTCGCGGTCGCCCTCTCGGCCTGGCTGGCCACCCGGGTCGATTCGCTGGCGCTGGCGATCGTGCTGGCCCTGCTGGTGCTGACACTGCCGTTGATCTGGTGGAGTCGACGCCTACTGCGCGACATCGTGTCGCTGCTGCGCGCGCTGGAGGGCACGGTGCTGAGTTACCGCGACGGCGACTATTCGTTCGGCATCGCCTGGGAGGGGGATGACGAACTGGGCGACCTGGTGGCTGCCCACAACGCCCTGGGCGACACGCTGCGCGAGCAGCGCCTGGGGCTGGTCCAGCGCGAGCTGCTGCTCGACACGATGGTTCAGAACACGCCGGTGGCCATGCTGCTGGTGGATCCGGCCGAGCGCGTGGTCTACGCGAACCTGGCCGCGCGCAAGCTGCTGGGTGAGGGACGCCGGCTGGAAGGGCAATCGCTGCCGGCCCTGCTGGCGCCGGCCCCGGACACGCTGCGCGAGGCAATCGCGCGCGGCGGCGATGGGCTGTTCAGTGTCGGCGAGGGCGACGACGAGGAGACCTGGCACCTGGCGCAGCGGCGCTTCCGGCTCAATGCGCGCCCGCATGTGCTGTACCTGCTGCGGCACCTCACCCATGAGCTGCGGCGCCAGGAGGTGCAAACCTGGAAGAAGGTGATCCGGGTCATCAGCCACGAGCTCAACAACTCGCTGGCACCGGTGGCCTCGCTGGCGCACTCCGGCGGCGAGCTGGTCAGGCGCGGGCAACACGAGAAGCTGGGCGGTGTGTTCGCGATGATCGAGGAGCGGGCGCGCCATCTGGAAGGCTTCATCCGTGGCTATGCCCACTTCGCGAAACTGCCGATGCCCCAGCTTTCCGGACACGAGTGGGCAGCGTTCGTCGCCCGCCTCCGCTCGCAGATCGATTTCGCGCTCGACGGCGCCTTGCCGCCACAGCCTGCGCGCTTCGACGCCGCGCAGCTCGAGCAGGCGCTGATGAACCTGCTCAAGAACGCCCACGAGGCCGGCGGTCCACCCGAAGCGGTGACCCTGTCGGTGCGGCAGCACGGCAACGCGGTCCGCATCGAGGTGCGCGATGCCGGCACCGGCATGAGCGAGGCGGTGCTCAACCAGGCGCTGCTGCCGTTCTACTCGACCAAGCGTGGCGGCACCGGGCTGGGACTGGCGCTGGCACGCGAGATCGCCGAGGCCCATGGCGGCCGGCTGTCACTGAGCAACGGGCCCGAACGCGGCTTGAGCGTGGTGATGCACCTGCCCGATGCGGCGATGCCGGCTCGCGCCGGCGATACGCCGGCGACCGACGTCAGTCGCCCTGCTTGAGGGGGCGCTTCCAGCCCTCGATCGTCGCCTGGCGCGCGCGCGCGACGGTCAGTTCACCCTCCGGCGCGCCTCGCGTGATGACCGAGCCGGCACCGATCGTCGCGCCGCGACCGATCTCGACCGGTGCCACCAGCGAGGAATTCGACCCGATGAAGGCGCCGTCGCCGATGCGGGTCGTGGACTTGTTCACGCCGTCGTAGTTGCAGGTGATCGTGCCGGCGCCGATGTTCACCCCGGCCCCGACCTGCGCGTCGCCCAGGTAGGTGAGGTGGTTGGCCTTGCTGCCGGGCCCCAGGCGGGTCTTCTTTGTCTCCACGAAATTGCCGACGTGGGCGCCCTCGGCGAGTTCGGTGCCCGGCCGCAGGCGGGCGAAGGGACCGATCGTGCACGCACCCTCGCTACGCGCGCCCTCCAGGTCGCAGTGCGCGCGCACCACCGTGCCGGCGGCCAGCTCCACGTCGCACAGGCGGGTGAACGGCCCGATGCGCACGCCGTCGCCCAGCACCACGCGCCCTTCGAGGATCACGTTGACGTCGATCTCGACATCGCGACCCACGCTGACCTCGCCACGCACGTCGAGGCGCGCCGGGTCGGCGATGCGCACCCCTTCCACGCACAGCGCGCGTGCCGCGCGACGCTGGTAGAGGCGCTCGAGTTCGGCGAGCTGCCACGGATCGTTGGCGCCGTTGGCCTCGGCGGCATCCTCCAGCCACACCGCGGCCGCGCCCTTGCCCTCTCCGCGCGCCAGCGCGAAGACATCGGTCAGGTAGTACTCGCCCTGTGCATTGTCGTTGCGCAGCGCGCCGAGCCAGCCGCGCAGCGCGTCGCCGTCGGCGGCGATGATGCCGGTGTTGATCGTGCGCACGGCCAGCTGGGCGGGTGTGGCGTCCTTCTGCTCGACGATCGCGTCGACGCAGCCCCGTGCATCGACAAGGACACGGCCATACCCGGTCGGGTCGGGCAAGTCGGCCACCAGCACGGCCAGCCGGCCGTCGGCGGCCAGCAGTTCGCGCAGCGTTCCGGCGCGGATCAACGGCACGTCTCCGTACAACACCAGCACGCGAGCACCCGCCGGCACACCCGGCATCGCCTGCTGCACGGCATGACCCGTGCCGAGACGCTGTGCCTGCTCGGCCCATTGCAGGTCGGACTGGTCGGCGAAGGCGTCGCGCACCTGCTCGCCGCCGTGGCCGTACACCACGTGGATGCCGGCCGGCGACACCGCCCGGGCCGCTTCGAGGGCGTGGGCCAGCATCGGCCGCCCCGCGACGGGCTGCAGCACCTTCGGCATTCGGGACTTCATGCGCTTGCCCTCGCCGGCGGCGAGGATGATCACGTGCAGGGGGGCGTCACTCATGGCGATGTCCATTCGGTCCTTCCGCGATTATAGGCGCGCCCTTGGCGAGCCCGTCCTGGAACATGTCTGGGTACTGGAACGGAAAACGCCGGCTTTCGCCGCGCTTCCAGTCGACCCGACGGCGTCGGATCAGTGCTTGAGGTTCTTGCGCAGCCGCTCCAGCGCCTGCAGCTGGGCCATCGCCTGCATCAGCTGCTGCTGCGCCTCGGCCACGTCCATCGCATCGGTGCGGCCGGCCAGTGCCTTCTCGGCCTCTTCCTTTGCCGACCTGGCGGCCGCCTCGTCGAGGTCCTTGGCACGGATGGCAGTGTCGGTCAGCACCGTCACCACCTGCGGCTGCACCTCGAGGATGCCGCCGGAGACGTAGAAGAACTGCTCTTCGCCGCCCTTGATCACGCGCACCTGGCCCGGCTTGAGCCGGGTGATGAGCGGGGCGTGGCGGGGCGTGATGCCCAGCTCGCCCAGCTCGCCGGTGGCGACGACCATCTCGACCTCGCCGGAGAAGATCTCTTCCTCGGCGCTGACGATGTCGCAGCGGATCGTGATTGCCATGGAAACCCCTTAAGCGGCCTTGGCGGCCATCTTCTTCGCGTTCTCGAACACTTCGTCGATGCCGCCGACCATGTAGAAGGCCTGCTCGGGCAGGTGGTCGCACTCGCCGTCGCAGATCATCTTGAAGCCGCGGATCGTTTCCTTCAGCGGCACGTACTTGCCCGGCGAGCCGGTGAAGACCTCGGCCACGAAGAACGGCTGCGAGAAGAAGCGCTCGATCTTGCGCGCGCGCGAGACCATCTGCTTGTCTTCCTCGGACAGCTCGTCCATGCCCAGGATCGCGATGATGTCCTTGAGCTCCTTGTAGCGCTGCAGCGTCGACTGCACGCGGCGGGCGGTGTCGTAGTGCTCCTGGCCGATCACGTTCGGGTCGAGCTGGCGGCTGGTGGAATCCAGCGGATCCACCGCGGGGTAGATACCCAGCGAGGCGATGTTTCGCGACAGCACGACGGTGGCGTCGAGGTGGGCGAAGGTGGTGGCCGGCGACGGATCGGTCAGGTCGTCCGCGGGCACGTAGACGGCCTGGATCGAGGTGATCGAGCCGGTCTTGGTCGAGGTGATGCGCTCCTGCAGCACGCCCATCTCCTCGGCCAGCGTCGGCTGGTAACCCACCGCCGACGGCATGCGGCCCAGCAGCGCCGAGACCTCGGTGCCGGCCAGCGTGTAGCGGTAGATGTTGTCGACGAACAGCAGCACGTCGCGGCCCTCGTCGCGGAACTTCTCGGCGATGGTCAGGCCGGTCAGCGCTACGCGCAGGCGGTTGCCCGGCGGCTCGTTCATCTGGCCGTAGACCAGGGCGACCTTGTCGAGGACGTTGGAGTCCTTCATCTCGTGGTAGAAGTCGTTGCCCTCGCGGGTACGCTCACCCACGCCGGCGAACACCGAGTAGCCGGAGTGCTCGATCGCGATGTTGCGGATCAGCTCCATCATGTTGACGGTCTTGCCGACGCCGGCGCCGCCGAACAGGCCGACCTTGCCGCCCTTGGCGAACGGGCAGATCAGGTCGATGACCTTGATGCCGGTTTCCAGCAGCTCGTCCGAGCTCGACTGCTCCTCGAAGCTCGGGGCGGCGCGATGGATGACCCAGCGCTCGTCCTCGCCGACCGGGCCGGCTTCGTCGATCGGGTTGCCGAGCACGTCCATGATGCGACCCAGCGTCTTCACGCCGACCGGCACCTTGATGCCCTCGCCGGTGTTGACCGCGACGAGGCCGCGCTTGAGGCCGTCGGTGGAGCCCAGCGCGATGGTGCGGACGATGCCGTCACCCAGCTGCTGCTGCACTTCCAGCGTGATGTCGGTGTCGGTGACCTTGAGCGCGTCATACACCTTCGGCACGTCTGCGCGCGGGAACTCGACGTCGACGACCGCGCCGATGATCTGAACGATCTTGCCCTGGCTCATTGCTGTTTCCTCAGTTCAAATGCTGTTGGGACGCGGTGCCTCAAACGGCCGCCGCACCGCCCACGATTTCGGAGATTTCCTGGGTGATCGCCGCCTGACGTGCCTTGTTGTAGGACAGGTTCAGCGAGTCGATCATCTTGTTCGCGTTGTCGGACGCGGCCTTCATCGCCACCATGCGTGCCGCGTGCTCGGAGGCAAGGTTCTCCAGCACCGCCTGGTACACCAGCGACTCGATGTAGCGCGTCATCACGTGCTCGAGCACGGTGGCGGCATCGGGTTCGTAGATGTAGTCCCAGTCGTGGCTGGTCTGCAGGGAATCCGAGGGCGGCAGCGGCAGCAGCTGGTCCACCGTCGGGCGCTGCGCCATGGTGTTGATGAAGTCGTTGTAGCTCAGGTACACCCGGTCGAGCTTGCCCTCGGTGTAGTCATCCAGAACGGTCTTGATCAGGCCGATGAGCTTCGACAGCTCCGGGTTGTCGCCCAGGTGGGTGACGCTGGCGAGCATGTTGACCTTCAGGCGGCGGAAGAACACCTGCGCCTTCTGGCCGATGCAGACCAGGTCCACGTCGACGCCGTTCTGCTGGTGTTCCCGGATCTCCCCGAGCAGCTTGCGGAACAGGTTCGAGTTCAGGCCGCCGGCCAGGCCGCGATCGGTGGAGATGACCACGTAGGCGACGCGCTTGACGTCGGCGCGGCTCTCCATGAACGGGTGCACGTAGTCGGAGTTCGCCTTGGCGATATGGCCGATGACCTGCTTCATCAGGCGCGCATACGGGCGCGAGCCCTTCATCCGGTCCTGGGCCTTCTTGATCTTCGACGCCGAGACCATCTCGAGCGCGCGCGTCACCTTGCGGGTGTTCTGCACGCTCTTGATCTTGGTTTTGATTTCGCGGCCGCCTGCCATGTCCTACTCGCTTTAGTTCGGGGGGTCGAAGGGTTCGTGCTTACCAGCTGCCGCTGCGCTTGAACTCTTCGATGCCGGCCTTGAACTCGCCCTCGATGTCCTTGTTCCAGTCACCCGACCCGTTGACCCGGGTGATGAGCTCGCCGAGGTTGTTGTCGAAGTGCGCGTGCAGCGCCGACTCGAACGCACCGATCTTGTTGACCGGGACATCGTCGATGAAGCCGGCGTCGACCGCGTAGAGCGACAGCGCCATGTGCGCGATCGACATCGGCGAGTACTGGTCCTGCTTCATCAGCTCGGTGACGCGCTGGCCGCGCTCGAGCTGCTTGCGGGTGGTCTCGTCGAGGTCGGAGGCGAACTGGGCGAACGCCGCCAGCTCGCGGTACTGCGCCAGCGCCAGGCGCACGCCGCCGCCGAGCTTCTTGATGATCTTGGTCTGGGCCGCACCACCCACGCGCGACACCGAGATGCCGGCGTTCACGGCCGGGCGGATGCCGGCGTTGAACAGGTCGGTCTCGAGGAAGATCTGGCCGTCGGTGATCGAGATCACGTTGGTCGGAACGAACGCCGAGACGTCGCCGGCCTGGGTCTCGATGATCGGCAGCGCGGTCAGCGAGCCGGTCTTGCCGGTGACGGCGCCGTCGGTCATCTTCGCGACCCAGTCCTCGTTCACGCGCGCGGCGCGCTCGAGCAGGCGGCTGTGCAGGTAGAACACGTCGCCCGGGTAGGCTTCGCGACCCGGCGGGCGCTTGAGCAGCAGCGAGATCTGGCGGTAGGCCACGGCCTGCTTGGACAGGTCGTCGTAGACGATCAGCGCGTCCTCGCCCTTGTCGCGGAAGTACTCGCCCATCGAGCAGCCCGAGTACGGCGCGATGTACTGCATCGCGGCGGACTCCGACGCGGTGGCGACCACGACGATGGTGTGGGCCAGTGCGCCGTTCTCTTCGAGCTTGCGGACCACGCCGGCCACCGAGGAGGCCTTCTGGCCGATGGCCACGTAGATGCACTTAACGCCGGAGTTCTTCTGGTTGATGATCGCGTCGATCGCCAGCGCCGACTTGCCGGTCTGGCGGTCGCCGATGACCAGCTCGCGCTGGCCGCGGCCGACCGGGATCATCGCATCGACCGACTTGTAGCCGGTCTGCACCGGCTGGTCGACCGACTTGCGCCAGATCACGCCCGGGGCGACCTTCTCGATCGGCGAGCTGGTCTCGGTGTTGATCGGGCCCTTGCCGTCGAGCGGGTTGCCCAGCGCGTCGACCACGCGGCCCAGCAGGGCCTCGCCGGTCGGCACCTCGAGGATGCGGTTGGTGGTCTTGGCCACGTCGCCCTCGCGCAGGTGCTCGTAGTCACCCAGCACCACGGCGCCGACCGAGTCGCGCTCCAGGTTCAGGGCGAGCGCGAAGGTGTCGTTGGGCAGTTCGATCATCTCGCCCTGCATCACGTCGGCGAGGCCGTGGATGCGCACGATGCCGTCGGAGACGGACGTCACGGTGCCCTCGTTGCGCGCTTCGGCGCCGAGCTTCACCTGGGAGATCCGGTTCTTGATCAGTTCGCTGATTTCGGACGGGTTGAGCTGGGTCTGCATGAGGCTTTTCCCTGGGTCGCCCGGGCATGCCGGGACGTGGCTAGACTTGAATGTGTTGTTTGGAGGCGATCAGTGCGAAAGCGTCGCGCCGAGGCGCGCCAGCTTCGAACGGACCGATCCATCGATGACCATGTCGCCGGTGTCGATGACCGCGCCACCGATGAGTGCTTCATCGACCGCCGTGGTGACTTCCACCTCGCGGCCGAAGCGGCGCTTGAGCCCGTCGACCAGCTTGGCCAGCTCGGCATCGGCCAGCGGCTGCGCCGAGGTGATCTTCGCGCGCACGACCTTCTCGGCCTCCGCGCGGAGCACCTCGAACAGCGCGGAGATCTCCGGCAGCAACGACAGCCGGCGGTTCTCCGCGAGCAGGGCCAGGAAGCGGCCGAACTCGTCGGTCTGACCCGGCACCGCCACCATCCCGGCCATCACCTCGGCGCGCACGCCGGGGTTGCCGAGGATATGGCCGACGCGCTCGTCGGCGGCGATCCGTGCAGCGGTGTCGAGCTGCTGGGACCACGCCGGCAGGCTGCCGGATTCACTGGCCAGCGCGAAAGCCGCGCGGGCATAGGGACGGGCGAGGGTCGGTCTCTGGCTCATCTCAGATCTCGGTCGCGAGTTCGTCGAGCAGCGCCTTGTGGGCGTTGGCATCGATCTCGCGCTTGATCAGGCGCTCGGCACCGGCCACGGCCAGGACCGACACCTGCTTGCGCAGGTCTTCCTTGGCGCGGAACACGGCAGTGGCGATCTCGTCCTCGGCAGCGGCCTTCTGGCGGTTGGCCAGTTCCACGGCCTCGTCCTTGGCCTTCTCGAGGATCTGGTTCGCGCGGCCGTGGGCCTGCTCGATGATCTCGTTGGCCTTGGTGCGGGCTTCGCGAACGAGCTCGTCGACCTTTTCGCTGGCCTGGGCGAGGTCCTTCTGGCTGCGGTCGGCAGCGGCGAGGCCTTCGGCGATCTTCTTCTGCCGTTCCTCGATCGCATTGAGCAGCGGCGGCCAGATCTTGGTCGCGATGATCCATACCAGCGCGGCAAACGCGATGGCCTGGGCAATGAGGGTAAATCCGATATTCATGGGGCGCGCTCTGCCTGAACGTTTGGGCAGGGGGCTTCGATGACGAAGCCCCCGCTTGGATCAGTTCCGTCGCGCGGGCCTTGGCCCGCGCCGACCGGGGCATTACTGGAACGCGGCAGCCAGCGGGTTGGCAAACGCGAACAGCAGGCCGACGGCGACGGTGATGATGAACGCCGCATCGATCAGGCCGGCGGTCAGGAACATACGGACCTGCAGGACCGGGATCAACTCCGGCTGGCGGGCCGCCGACTCAAGGAACTTGCCGGCCATCAGGGCCAGGCCCAGACCGGCGCCCAGTGCGGCCAAGCCGATCATGATGCCGATGGCGAGGGCGGTGGCAGCCTGGACTTCGGCGAGGAGGGCAAGAGTTTCCATGGTAATTCTCCGGAACGAATCGCTAGATGGATGGAACGGTTAGGGTTGGAACAAAACTTCAGTGGCTGTCTTCCATGAGGCTCAGGTAGACCACGGAGAGCATCATGAAGATGAAGGCCTGCAACGGGATGACCAGCAGGTGGAACAGCATCCAGCCGAGGCCGAACACGCCACCGGCGAAGATGCCGATGATCGACGAGCCACCCAGGACCCAGATCAGCAGGAACACGATCTCGCCGCCGAACATGTTGCCGAACAGTCGCATCGCGAGCGAAATCGGCTTGGAGATCAGTTCGACCGTGTTGAGGATGATGTTTGCCGGGAACAGCCACGGGCCGAACGGCGCGACGAGGAATTCCTTGAAGAAGCCGCCCAGGCCCTTGGCGCGCAGTGCGAACACCATCATCAGGATGAAGACGCTGATCGACAGGCCGAGCGTGGCGTTGAGGTCGGCCGTCGGCACCGGCTTCCAGCCGCCGTAGAGCGTTTCGGTCGGGACGACGCCGAACAGGCCCTTGAGCGCGGCGATGGGCTGGTAGACGAAATCCGCCGGGATCAACTTCATGCCGTTGAGCATGAGGATCCAGAAGAACAGCGTGATCGCGATCGGCGTGACCAGGCGCGAGGCGCCGTGGTAGGCGTCCTTGGCCTGCTTGTCGACGAAGTCCAGGCACATCTCGACGAAACACTGCCACTTGCCAGGCACGCCCGCGGTGGCCTTGCGCGTGGCCATCCAGAAGCCGAACACCATCAGCAGGCCGAGGAAGATCGACGTCAGCAGCGTATCCAGGTGCAACGTCCAGAACCCACCCTCGGCCATGCGGAAGGTGAAGTTCTCAAGGTGACCCGTGATGTAGCTGTTGGGGGTGTACTCGGCCATTGCGCAGAAGCCTTGTTAGTGTCTGACCCGGGAGCCGACGGCGAAGAACACCACCATCGAGACGAGCAGCCCTGCCAGCACGGCTGGCCCGGGAAGATTGAGAATCAGGACGCCCACCGCCAGGACCAGCACGACGAGCACCCACTTCACGAGCAGCCCGATGAGCAGCTGCCCCATTGCGAAACCTGCGGCCGGCGCGTCCGAGCGCAAGCCCAGCCATGCCATTGCCGCGTTGCCCAGCGCGAGACCGCCGCCCCCGATCAAGGCACCCAGGGCATGCGCTGGACCGAGCAACAGCAGGGCCAGGGCGAGGACAAGGGTTGCGATCGCCTGTGCGGCGATGGCGCGTTTTGCCAGCCTTCGGCCCGCGTCCATGGAGTTCAGCACGCGATGCACCTGGATCTTGGGAACCGGCGGCAGCTGCCCGACGAAGAGGCGGAAGTATAGCAGCACCCCGAAGGCAGCCGCAACGCGGCAACAGTCGCGCCGGCGCCATGCGCGGGGCCCTGCCACCCCTCGCCCGCGCCACGTGCATACTGCCCAACGACCCTACTTTGAAAGGAGCGTTGATCCATGAGCATGGCTTTGTGGTGCGTGGTGCTGGCCGGCCTGATGCCTTACGCCTGGACGGGCGTGGCCAAGGCACGCGGTGAACGATTCAACAACCGCAAGCCCCGCCAGTGGCAGGCTTCGCTGGAGGGCTTGCCGGCACGTGCGCATGCCGCCCATCTCAACGCGTTCGAAGCGTTTCCGCTGTTCGCCGCGGCGGTGATCATCGCGCAGATGCAAGGTGCCGCCCAGGGCCCGGTTGACGGCCTGGCCGTCCTGTTTGTGGCCTTCCGCATCGCCCACGGCTTGGCCTACCTGGCCGACACCCACCTGCTGCGCAGCGCGGTGTGGTTCGGAGCATTGCTGAGCAACCTGGCCCTGTTCGTGCTCGCGGCGATGGCCTGAGCGCAAACCGGAAGACCGACGCTGGGGACATGCGTCAGGAAGGCGTTGTCAAAGCGGGCTTCGGCCCGCTTTTTTATTGCCCATCTGGTCGCTCGATAATCAACAAAGATAATCGGTCCAGCCTTCGTTCCGGGCTTGCGCCAGACAAAGAGAAATGCCGGCCCCTGGGGACCGGCGTTTCGGATGAAACCTTGGCGATGACCTGTTGCGGAGGCGCTGCGCGCCAAAGCCCTGCACCGGTGCCTGGTTGCCACAAAGAGAAACGCGGCCCCAATGGGACCGGCGTTTCGGATAAAAAACCCTGGCGATGACCTACTCTTGCATGGGCGAGCCACACTACCATCGGCGCGTGTGCGTTTCACTTCCGAGTTC
>NZ_VRTS01000006.1 GCF_008017755.1 Alkalisalibacterium limincola | reverse complement strand
AGATTAAAGCAGCGATCTTTGCGCGACGATAGATCACGGGATGGCCGAAAGGCGAGCTGGAATGGTGTTACAGCGAGGAGTCATGTGGGGGCTAACACCTATTCGATCGCGGAGTGCGGTGTATTCGTCGGGTATAAACCCGAGGAATCGGATGTGGTTCGGGATGGATTCCTACACGAATCAAAGATGTATCTCCTTTCGTGCGGTGTATTCCCGCGGTGTAATCCCAAGCTTCACAGACGTGGCCATGGAGGGCGCGATGTCAAGGTACAGGCCGCGGGATTCGTCGGCAATTCCGAATAGGTCTCGGGGCGCCGCCGCCGGTTCTCCGGGGGCGAACCCGCCTGGTGTTCCAAGCGACACCTTCGAGGGGCCGGGGCCCCCGGCCCCGCCCGTCCGCCTGCTCGACCAGGTACGCGACCGCGTCCGTCGATTGGGGCTGGCCAAGCGTACCGAGGAGGCCTATGTCGGCTGGGTGCGCCGCTTCATCCTGGCCAACGCAAAGCGACATCCTCGCGACATGGGCGGTGTGGAGGTGGAGGCATTCCTCACGATTCTGGCCAGTCGCCACAACGTGGCGCCGTCTACGCAGAACCAGGCCTTGTCGGCGCTCCTGTTCCTGTATCGGGAAGTGCTTCACCAGCATCTGCCGTGGATGGAATCGATCCAGCGGGCGAAGAAGCCCGCGCGCCTGCCGGTGGTGCTCTCGCGCGACGAAGTGGCGGCCCTGTTGGGCCATCTGGCCGGATTGCATGCGCTCCAGGCCGGCCTCTTGTACGGCAGTGGCTTGAGGCTGATGGAATGCATCCGGCTCCGGGTACAGGACATCGACTTCACCCGGCTGGAGATCATCGTGCGCCACGGCAAGGGAGGAAAGGACCGGCGCACCATGCTGCCCAGGTCCCTTGCGCCGTCCCTTCAGGCCCAGGTCGAGGAGGTGCGGCGGCTCCATACGGCCGACCTGGCGGCAGGATTCGGCGAGGTGTGGCTTCCCCACGCATTGTCGCGAAAACTGCCACGCGCGGGGCGGGACTTCGGCTGGCAATACGTGTTCGCGGCCCGCTCGCGCAGCGTCGACCCGCGCTCGGGGGTGGTCAGGCGCCACCACGTCGATGAGGAATCCCTGCAGCGGGCGGTGTCCCGGGCCGCCCGCGTGGCGGGCATCGAGAAGCGCGTCACCTGCCATGCCCTGCGCCATTCCTTCGCCACCCACTTGCTGGAATCGGGCTACGACATCCGCACCATCCAGGAGTTGCTGGGCCACGCCGACCTGGCCACCACGCAGATCTACACGCACGTCCTCAACCGCGGTGGGCGGGGCGTGCGCAGTCCCCTCGACCCCGGCTGAGGCGGGCACGCCGCGCCCACCTTGCTTAACCGCATGCGTGGGCCCGGCATGCCCGGCGCCCCCGTGCCGGGCGCTGCGGTTATTCTTGGGCCATGATCCATCTCGCCTCGAAGTCGCCGCGCCGGCGCGAACTGCTCTCCCAGCTGGGCCTCGACTTCGGGGTGTTGGACGTGGACATCCCCGAACACCCCGCCGCCGGCGAGCCACCGCTGGACTACGTGCGCCGCGTGGCCCGCGAGAAGGCCGGGGCCGGGCTGCTGCGCGTGTCCGGCTCGCCCGGGGCCATCGTGCTGGCCGCCGACACCGAGGTGGTGGCCGATGGCGAGGTGTTCGGAAAGCCGGTCGACGCGCTCCAGGCGCGGGCGATGCTGGGCCGGCTCAACGGACGCGAGCACCAGGTCATCTCCTCGGTGTGCCTTGCCGACGCCGGCCGCGAGGCCCAGGCCGAGTGCGTGTCCAAGGTGCGCTTCGGCCAGCTCGGCGAGGACGAACTCGATGCCTACATCGCCTGCGGCGAGTGGCAGGGCAAGGCCGGCGGCTATGCGATACAGGGCCGCGGCGGGGCGCTGGTCGCCCACCTCTCGGGCAGCTATTCGGGGGTGATGGGCCTGCCGCTGTACGAGACCCGCCAGTTGCTGCGCCGCTTCGGGGTGGCGTTGTGAGCGAGGAGATCCTGATCAACGTCACCCCGCGCGAAACCCGCGTGGCGGTGGTCGAGAACGGCATGCTGCAGGAGGTGCACATCGAGCGCGCCTCGCGCCGCGGCTACGTGGGCAACGTCTACAAGGGGCGGGTGCAGCGGGTCATGCCCGGCATGCAGGCGGCCTTCGTCGACGTCGGCCTGGAGCGCGCGGCGTTCCTGCACGCCTCCGACGTCATCAAGCTGCCGGTGGCGGGCGTGGAGGAGGAGGTCGATGCGGGCCCGGCGCCGACGCTGCCGATCTCCTCGCTGGTCCACGAGGGCCAGGACATCATCGTGCAGGTGGTCAAGGACCCGATCGGCTCCAAGGGCGCGCGCGTCACCACCCAGCTGTCGATCCCGTCGCGCTACCTGGTGCTGCTGCCGTACTCCAAGGTGCTGGGCGTGTCGGTGCGCATCGAGGCCGAGGAGGAGCGCGCCCGGCTCAAGCAGGTGGTCGGCTCCCTGGTCGGCGAGGACGGGCCCGGGTTGATCGTGCGCACCAACGCCGAAGGCGCCGAGGCGCCGGCCCTGGCCCAGGACGTGGCCTACCTGCAGCGGGTGTGGTCGCTCATCCGCGAGGGCTCGCACAGTGCCAAGCGCGCACGCGCATCTACGAGGACCTCGGCCTGCCACTTCGGGCGATGCGCGACCTGGTCCGCGAGGACGTGGAGAAGGTGCGCGTGGATTCGCGGGAAACCTATGACCGCATGTGCGCCTTCGCCGAACAGTTCATGCCCGACATGGCCGGCCGCGTCGAACACTATCCCGGCGAGCGGCCCATCTTCGACCTGTTCGGCATCGACGACGAGATCCAGCGTGCGCTGCTCAAGCAGGTGCCGCTGAAGTCCGGGGGCCACCTGGTCATCGACCAGACCGAGGCGATGACCACGGTCGACGTCAACACCGGTTCCTTCCTCGGCCAGCGCAACCTCGAGGAGACCGTCTACCGCACCAACCTCGAGGCGGCGCAGGCGGTGGCGCGGCAGCTGCGGCTGCGCAACCTCGGCGGCATCGTCATCATCGACTTCATCGACATGACCGACGAGGACCACCGTCGCCAGGTGCTGCGCACGCTGGAGAAGTCGCTCGCGCGCGACCATGCCAAGACCACCGTGTACGACTTCTCGCCGCTGGGCCTGGTGGAGATGACCCGCAAGCGCACCACCGATTCGCTGGCCCGGCAGCTGTGCGAGCCGTGCCCGGAGTGCGGTGGCCGCGGCATCGTCAAGACGGCGGAAACCGTCACCTACGAGATCTTCCGCGAGATCACCCGCGCGGTGCGCCAGTTCGATGCCTCCGAGGCGCTGGTGCTGGCCTCCAGCCAGGTCGTCGCCCGCATCCTCGAGGAGGAGTCCGCGGCGGTGGCCGAGCTGGAGGAGTTCCTGGCCCGTTCCATCCGCTTCCAGGGCGATGAGGGCTACGACCAGGAACAGTTCGACGTGGTGTTGCTCTAAGGGCATGTCGCGGTCCGAACGCCACGACCCGCAATGGCGCCTGCGGCTGCGGCGCGTGCGCCGCCTGCTGGTGTACGGCACCGCGGTGGTGCTGATCGCGCTGGGCGTGGTGGTCGCGCGGCGGCCCAGCTGCTGCCGCTGGTGGAGCGCCACCCGGAGCGGGTGGCGGCATGGCTGACCCAGCGCACCGGCCAGCCCATCGCCTTCGAGCACCTGCAGGCGCAATGGACCCGGCGGGGTCCGTTGCTGGCCCTGCAGGGCTTGCGCATCGGCACCGAGGACGAACCCTTCCGCATCGACGAAGCGCAGTTGCTGGTGTCGATCTATTCCGGCCTGGTGCCGGGACAGCCGCTGACCGAGCTGCGCCTGGGCGGCATCGCGCTGGAGCTCAGCCGCGACGCCGAGGGTCGATGGAGTGCGGCCGGCCTGGCCGGGCGGGCCGGCGACACCGACCTGCAGGGCACCCTCGACGCCCTGCAGGGCCTGGGCGAGGTACAGGTGCGCGATGCCAGCCTCGCCGTCAGCCTGCACGACCCGGCGCGCAGCTGGCACGTGCCCCGCGTCGACCTGCGCCTGCGCGTCAGCGGGCGCCGCGTCCGCCTGGGCCTGCTCGGCTTCACCGACGCGGCGCGCGAGCCGCTGGTGCTGGTGGCCGACCTCGACCGCCGCAGTGGCGATGGCCAGGTGCATGTGCGCAGCCAGGGCGCGGAACTCGAGCGCCTCGCCGGCGAGGGTGACTGGCTGGGTGTGGTGCCGCTCGACGGGCACCTCGACCTCGATGTGCACCTGGGGCTGTCGGGCCAGCGGGTGGTTTCGGTGTCGGGAGGGATCGAACTCGACGGCGTGGTGCTGCAGGGCAGCCGCGTACCGGTGCCGGCCTCGGGCGATGTCGCACTGCTGGTGGAGCCGGTGCCGCGGCGGATCACGCTCGACACGCTGTCGCTGCAAGGCGCCTGGCGCATCCGGGAGGGGCACTGGCGCCTGCAGCTCTCGCAGTTGCTGCTCGGCAGCGGTGGGCAGCAATACGCCTTCGGCGGGGTTGGGGGGGCAGGGCGAGGCGGGGCGCATGGCGTTGGCACTCGACAGCGGGCACCTGGGCCCGCTGGTGCGCGTGGCTTCATTGCTCGACCCGGTCGCGCCGGCCCTGCAGGACTGGCTGTGGCAGGCCGCACCGCAGGGCCGGCTCGACGATCTGGAGCTGTCCTGGATCGACGGCGTGCCGGGGCCGGGGCGGGCACGCCTGGCCGGCCTTGCCTTTGCGGCGGTGGATGGGCGCCCGGGCGTCTCCGGCCTGGGGGGCGCGCTGGCCTTCGACGCCGGCGGCGCGATGCTGGAACTCGACCCCGCGGCGGTGGCGGTGGACTGGTCGCAGGCCTTCGGCGAGGTCCTGCACCCGGAGATCGAGGGCACCGTGGCGTTGTGGCGCGATGGCGACGCCTGGGGCGTCGGCAGCAGTGCGCTGCGCGTCCGGGGAGAGGACTACGGCGTCCACGCCCGCCTGGAAATGCGCTTCGAGCCCGACGGTGGCAGGCCCTGGCTGGCGCTGGCCGCACAGGTCGATGCCGCCCCGGTCACGGCGGCGAATCGCTTCTGGGTGCGCCACCTGATGCCCCCGGCCTCGGTGGAATGGCTGGAGCGGGCGCTCGTTTCCGGCACCGTCCAGGGGGGACACGCAGTACTGGCCGGTGATCTGGACGACTGGCCGTTCGCGGCGGGCGAGGGCATGTTCGATTCCGAGGCCACCCTGAGCGACGTCGAGCTGGACTTCAGTCCCGACTGGCCGAACGCCACGGGTTTGTCCGGCACCGCCGGCTTCACAGGCCAGGGCATGCGGCTGGAGGCCAGTGGCGTGGTCGGTGGGGTCGCGGTGAGCCGTGCCAGCGGGTCGATCCAGGACTGGAGCGACGCTGCGCTGCGCCTGCAGGCCGACGGCAGGGGCGATGGCCGCGCGATGCTGGCGCTGCTGCGCGCCAGTCCGCTGCAGGAACGCTACGGCGAACAGGTCGAAACGCTGCAGGTGCAGGGGCCGGCACGCACGCGCCTGGACCTGGTGCTGCCGTTGGGAGCGGATGCGGCGGCGCCAACCGTGCGCGGCACCGTCGACCTGGACGGCGTGCGCCTGGCGACCCGCGCTGGGAGCTGGAATTCACCCAGGCCAGCGGTCGCCTGCGCTACAGCGAGGCCGGCGTGTCGGCCGAGGAGCTCTCGGTGCGCTACGAGGGCCAAGTGGCAGCCTCAGCCTGGCGGCCGGCGGCCACACTTCCAGCGAGCAGCGCCTGCTCGAGGCCTCGCTGCGCGGGCGCTTCGGCGTCGAGCCGCTGCTGGCCAGGGTGGATGCCCTCGAGCCGTTCGCCGGACGCATCAGCGGTGAAGCCGACCTGGTGGTCGGCCTGCGGGTGCCGCGGCGCCCCGACGGCACCGCCGGCACCGCCATGCTCAGCGTGCGCTCCGACCTGCAGGGCGTCGATCTCGACCTGCCGGCCCCGCTGCGCAAGCGCCCGGGTTCGGCGCTGCCGCTGCGCGTGGACGTGGCCCTGCCGGTGGAGGAGGCGGAGCTGCAGGTGCGCCTGGGCGGCCTGGCCCATCTTCGCGGGCGCCTGGACGAGGTCAATGGCCTGGTCGGCATGCTGGCCCTGGGCCAGCCGGCCGAGGCCCTGCCCGCGGCCACGACGCTCACCGTGGTCGGACAGGTGGCGGTGCTCGATGCGGCCGGCTGGGCCGGCCTGGCCACCGACACGCTGGACGCGGGAGGCCGCGCGGCCGCCCCCGCCGCCGCCGACACGCCGCGCGGCACCCGGGTCGGCGAGGTCGACATCTTTGCCGGCCAGCTCGACCTGCTCGATCGCGCCTTCATCGAAACCCGGCTGCGGCTTTCGCCCATCCCGGAGGGCTTCCGCCTCAATGTCGATGGCCCCGAACTGCTGGGCGAGGTGCAGATTCCCGGCGAACTCGACCAGGGCCTGGTGGGCCGCTTCGAGCGCCTGCACTGGCCGGCCGGGCGCCAGGCCAGCGCCGGCGGCATCGACGTCGACCCCAGTGGCATCCCGCCGCTGGACTTCCAGGTGGCCGACCTGCGCTTTGGCGAGGCGGTGCTGGGCGAAGCGCGGCTGCTGACCTATCCCACGCCGGAGGGCATGCAGGTCGAGCGCCTGCAGGCGCAGTCCGCCGACATGGCCTTCAACGCGGTCGGCAGCTGGTCGCTGATCGAAGGCAGCGCCTATTCGCGCTTCTCGCTGGGCTTCACCTCCGGCGACCTCGGCCGCATGCTGGCGTCACTGGGCTATGCCGGCATCGTGGAGGGCGGGGTGACCGAAGCCTCCCTGGTGGCCGGCTGGGTGGGTTCGCCCGCCGCCTTCGGCCTGGATGCGGTGGAAGGCACGCTCGACGTGCAGGTGGGGCCGGGCCGGATCCTCGATGTCGAACCCGGGGCGGGGCGCCTGCTGGGCCTGGTCAGCCTGGCCGAGCTGCCGCGCCGGCTCACGCTCGATTTCAGCGACTTCTTCGGCCAGGGCTTCGGCTTCAATTCCATCGCCGGCAGCTTCGTGCTGGGCGGCGGCCAGGCCACCACCGACGACCTGCTGCTGGAAGGCCCGGCCGCGCGCATCGTCGTGCGCGGCAGCACCGCGCTGCAGGCCCAGACCTACGACCAGACCATCGAAGTGCTGCCGCGCACCGGGGGTGTCCTGCCGGTGGTCGGGGCGATCACCGGCGGGCCGGCCGCGCGGCCATCGGTGCCGTGGCCCAGGCCATCCTCAACCGGCCCTTCAGCGAGGCGGCGCGCACCGTCTATCGCATCACCGGCCCGTGGAGCGCGCCGGAGGTCGAGGTCATCGAGCGCGGCCCGGCGCCCCGGCCGCGCCCGTCGAAGGCGGGCCCTGAGTACCTGGCCCGGCACCTCGCGCACGCCGGCCGCCACCGCGGCGCGCATTGCGATCGGACCCGCCAGCCCCCCATCCTGAGGACATCTCCGCTGGCCCCACCGACATGACCGACCCGCTGTTGATCGCCGAAAACCAGTTGCTGAGCCCCTCGGGCCTGGCGGTCTCCGACCTCGATCTGCCTTCGGCAGCCTGCTGGGCCCCGGCATCGATTTCGGCGACCTGTATTTCCAGCACAGCCGTCGCGAAGGCTGGACGATCGAGGACGGCATCGTGCGCGAGGGCAGCCACTCGATCGAGCAGGGCGTGGGCGCGCGCGCGATCAGCGGCGAGAAGACCGGCTTCGCCTACTCCGACGAGGTGCGCCCCGACGCGCTGCTCGAGGCGGTCGGCGCGGCCCGCGCGATCGCGCGCAGCGGCACCCAGGCCACCGCCCGTGCCCTGGTGCGCGGCGGCAGCCACGGG
Source organism: Alkalisalibacterium limincola (assembly GCF_008017755.1). Classification (GTDB taxonomy): domain Bacteria; phylum Pseudomonadota; class Gammaproteobacteria; order Xanthomonadales; family Xanthomonadaceae; genus Alkalisalibacterium; species Alkalisalibacterium limincola. The sequence continues at coordinate 205,770 of NZ_VRTS01000006.1, read as the reverse complement.
CTGTATGCGGCGATCGATCCGGTCGATGGCCTGGAGGCCACGGCCAAGGTCGAGGCGCTGCGCCGCATCGACCAGCTGCTGCGCGACGCCGACCCGCGGGTCAAGCAGGTCACCGTCAGCATCGCCGGCGGCGTCGACACGGTGCTGGTGGCGCGTTCCGATGGCCGCCTCGCCGCCGACGTGCGTCCGCTGGTCCGCTTCAACGTGCAGGTCATCGTCGAACAGGGCGGGCGCCGCGAGAGCGGCTATGCCGGTGGCGGCGGGCGCTACGACTACGCCGAGCTGCTCGGCGACGGCCGGCCCGAGGGCTGGGCGCGCGAGGCGCTGCGCCAGGCCCTGGTGAACCTCGAGGCCGAGGACGCCCCGGCCGGGCAGATGCCGGTGGTGCTGGGGCCGGGCTGGCCCGGCGTGCTGCTCCACGAGGCGGTCGGCCACGGCCTGGAGGGCGACTTCAACCGCAAGGGCACCAGCACCTACGCCGGGCGCATCGGCGAGCAGGTCGCGGCGTCCGGCGTCACCATCGTCGACGACGGCACCCTGGCCGGTCGCCGCGGTTCGCTCAACGTCGACGACGAGGGCGAGCCGACCCGCTGCAACGTGCTCATCGAGGACGGCATCCTGCGCGGCTACATGCAGGACAGCCTCAATGCGCGGCTGATGGGCGTGGAGGCCACCGGCAACGGCCGCCGCGAGAGCTACGCGCACCTGCCGATGCCGCGCATGACCAACACCTACATGCTGCCCGGCCAGCACGTGCCCGAGGAGATCATCGCCTCGGTGAAGAAGGGCCTGTACGCGCGCAGCTTCGGCGGCGGCCAGGTCGACATCACCAGCGGCAAGTTCGTGTTCTCCGCCACCGAGGCCTACCTGATCGAGGACGGCAGGATCACCCGCCCGGTCAAGGGCGCCACGCTGATCGGCAACGGCCCGGAGGCGATGACGCGGGTGTCGATGGTCGGCAACGACCTCGCCCTCGACGAGGGCGTGGGCGTGTGTGGCAAGGACGGCCAAAGCCTGCCGGTCGGCGTCGGCCAGCCGACGCTGCGCATCGATGCGCTCACCGTCGGCGGTACGCGGCAGTAATGCCGCGGGCCGATCAGGTCTCGCCGGTGTCGGCCTCGTCCTCGCCCAGCAGGTCGCGCAGCGTGCGGAACAGCTCGCGCTGGGCATGCGGCGGCTTGTCGCGCGCACGCTCCTGGGTGGCCTTGCGCACCAGCTGGCGCAGCGACTGGCGGTCGGCCTCCGGATGCGCGTCCAGCAGTTCCCCCAGCGCCTCGTCACCCTCCACCAGCAGCCGCTCGCGCCAGGCCTCGGTGCGGTGCAGCGCGGCGGCTTCGCGCCGGGCCTCCAGCTTGTCGCTCTCCAGCACCGCGCGGATGCCTTCGAGCACCTCGTCGTCCTCGCGCCGCAGCATCTTCGCCAGGTACTGCAGCTGCCGCTTGCGCGCGATGTGCGAAGGCGTGCGCTGCACCGCCTCGACCTCCTCGAACAGCCCGTCGGGCAGGTTGATCTGCTTCAGCCGCGCGGCGGGCTGGGACACCAGCAGTTCGGCCAGCGAGCGGATTTCCAGCGCCTCGCGGCGCTGTTCGGTGCGGCTGGGCGAGAGGAATTCGCCGGTCTCTTCGTCTTTGCCACGCATATCGTCGGTCGTCCGGCACTGAAATCAATTGAGGAAGGATACGCAGGTGGATGATTCAATCGCAAAAACCCGCACCGACGCCGCCGGTGGGCCGGCCGAGCGCATCGATGAGCTGGCCGCGATCGCCGCGCGCATGGTCGAGCAGTGCCGCAGCCACGGCGCCGACCAGGCCGAGGTGGGCGTGGACGCCAGCCGCGGGCTGTCGGTGGGCGTGCGCCTGGGCGAGGTCGAGACGCTGGAGTACACCCGTGGCGCCGGCATCGGCCTGACCGTGTACTTCGGCGGCCGCAAGGGCTCGGCCAGCTGCGGCGACCTGCGTCCGGAAAGCCTGGCCGACACGGTCGAGAAGGCCTGCGCGATCGCCCGCCACACCGAGCCCGACCCCGCGGCCGGGCTCGCCGACGCCGCGCTGATGGCGACCGACCCCGGCGATTTCGACACCTGGCACCCCTGGGACATCGACGCCGAGGTGGCGATCGCGCGCGCGCTGGCCTGCGAGCAGGCCGGGCGCGAGGCCGATGCCCGCATCAGCAACGTCGACGGCACCTCGCTGGCCACCAGCGAGACGGTGTCGGTCTACGCCAACAGCCACGGCTTCCTCGGCACCGAACGCGCCACCCACCACAGCCTGAGCTGCGCGCTGATCGCCGGCGCCGGCAGTGGCATGCAGCGCAGCTACTGGTACACGCATGCGCTGGCCGCCCAGGACATGGAGTCGGCCGAGGCGGTCGGCCGGCGTGCGGCGGAGCGCACCGTCGCCCGCCTCGATCCGCGTCCGGTGCCGACCGGCCGCCACCGCGTCATGCTGGTGCCGGAGATGGCACGCAGCGTGATCGGCCACCTGCTCGGCGCTGTCTCGGGTGGGGCGCTTTACCGTCGCTCCAGCTTCCTGCTCGATCGCGTCGGCACCCCGGTGCTGCCCGGCTGGCTGAGCCTGGTGGAACGCCCGCACCGGCCTCGCGGGCTGCGTTCGGCCGCCTTCGATGCCGAGGGCGTGGCCACGCGCGAATCCGACCTGGTGCGCGATGGCGTGCTGGCGCGTTACCTGCTGTCGAGCTATTCGGCGCGGCGCCTGGGCCTGGAAACCACGGCCAACGCCGGCGGCGTCCACAACCTCGACCTCGAGGCCCCGCGCAGCCACCGCCCGGCCGACTTCCAGGCCGCGCTGGCGGCACTCGGCACCGGCCTGGTGGTGACCGAGCTGATGGGGCAGGGCGTGAACCCGGTCACCGGCGACTATTCGCGCGGGGCGGCGGGATTCTGGGTCGAGGACGGCCACGTCGTCCACGCCGTCGACGAGCTCACCATCGCCGGCAACCTCAAGGACATGCTGCTGGGCATCGAGGCGGTCGGTGCCGATGTCGACCCGCGTTCCCACGTCGCCACCGGCTCGATGATCCTGGGCGAGATGATGGTCGCCGGCGCCGGCTAGGCCATCCGGCAGGCTTGACACACCCGACGGGGGCGCAGAGAGTCCTTCACTGAGCTCAAGGCCGTCTTCACACCGAAACGGTCGCCATCGAATGGGGGAAACATCGATGCAAGAGAACGAGAACCAGGGTCCGCCGCAGTCGCCGCCGCCACAGTCGCCGCCACCGCAGTCACCGCCGCCGCAGACGCCGCCACCCTCCCCGGATCCCCATGACACGGCCGCCACCGCGGCGTTGCCGCCGCAGGAAGAACGCACCTGGGGCATGCTCGCCCACCTTGCCGCGCTGCTCGGCGGCCTGCTCAGCTCCTGGCTGGGCGGCCTGGGCGTGTTCATCGGCCCGCTGGTGGTGTGGCTGGTGAAGAAGGACACGATGCCGTTCGTCAACGACCAGGGTCGCGAGGCGTTGAACTTCAACATCACCATCGCGATCGGCGTGCTGGCGCTGATCATCATCACCGTCATCACCTTCGGCATCGGCATCCTGCTCACCGTGCCGCTGGGCATCGCGCTGGGCATCTACTGGCTGGTGTTCACGATCATCGCCGCGATCAAGGCGAACGAGGGCGTGGCCTACCGCTACCCGTTCACGCTGCGCCTGATCAAGTAGGCGTCCCACGCGGCGCTGCGCCGCAAGTCGCAAAGAAGACGCCCGCATCCGCGGGCGTTTTCCTTGCACGACCGGCCGGCCTGCAGCGTGCCGAAGCCGGCACGCGTCCGGGCGCGTGGCTCAGTGGTGGCGTTCGATCGCCAGGCGGCCCAGCGCGGCCAGCGCCGCGGTGTCGCCGGGCAGCGTGGCCAGCGCGTCCTGCATCGTCGCGGCCAGTGCCTCCAGGCGCGCGCGCGAAGCGTCCAGACCGATCAGCGCAGGGAAGGTCAGCTTGTCCTGTGCCTCGTCCTTGCCGGCCGTCTTGCCCAGCTGCGCCGCATCGCCCTCGATGTCGAGGATGTCGTCGCGGATCTGGAAGGCCAGGCCCAGCGCGGTGGCGAAGCGCGCCAGCGCCTGCAGCGTCGCCGGGTCGGCCTGCGCGGCCAGGCCGCCCATGCGTACCGCCGACTCGATCAATGCGCCGGTCTTGAGCGCGTGCAGGCGCTCCAGCGCAGCCAGCCGCGTGCCGTCCGCGCCCCCTGGGGGCGTCCGCCGCGCCCTGGCCCGTCGCGTCCAGGTCCAGGGCCTGGCCCCCGCACATGCCGGCGGCCCCGGCGGCATCGGCCAGCGCCCGCACCAGCGCCACCACGGTGGCCGCGGGTGCGTCCATGTGCGCCAGCAGCGCGAAGGCCTGCGCCTGCAGTGCATCGCCGGCCAGGATCGCGGTGGCCTCGTCGAAGGCCACGTGCACGGTCGGTTGGCCGCGGCGCAGGCTGTCGTCGTCCATCGCCGGCAGGTCGTCGTGCACCAGCGAATAGGCGTGGATCATCTCGACCGCGGCGGCGGGGGCGTCCAGGGTGGCGTCGTCGGCGCCGCAGGCGTGTCCGGCCGCGTACACCAGCAGCGGGCGCATGCGCTTGCCGCCGCCCAGCACCGCATGGCGCATCGCCGCATGCAGCCCATGCGGCGCGTTGCCCGGGTCGGGCAGGTTCGATTCCAGCGTGGCTTCCACCCGCTCGCGCCAGCGCGCGAGGCGCCCCTCAGTCGGCATCGAGGGGAAAGTCGATGGCGCTCTCGGGGTCGTCGAGGTCGCTGAGCAGCTTCACCCGCAGCTCGGCCTGCTCCAGCGTGCCGCGGCACTGCCGGTACAGCGTGACGCCGCGCTCGTAGGCGGCCAGCGACTCGTCCAGCGACAGGTCGCCTTTTTCCATCTTCTGCACCAGTTGCTCGAGCTCGTCGAGCGACTTCTCGAATTCGGCCACGGGTGCGGTCGGGGCGGGGGAGGTCTCGGCCATGCCCGAAGTGTGTCGGTTGCGGGCCGATCCGGTCAAGGCGGCCGGCGATGTACGGCGGGGCGGTTCAGTGCGGCGCGTGCCAGCGCAGGCGGGCATGGCGTTCCACCAGCCACTGCTGCAGGCGGGCCGACAGCAGCAGGTCGCCGGCGGCCAGCACCTCGCCGTCGTCTGCATCCACCAGCAGCGGCAGCTGGGCACGCTCCCAGGTGGGGATGTCGTTGGCCTGCAGCAGTTGCTTGAGGCTGGCGTGCTGCGTGCGCCCCGGTAGATGCAGGCGCTCGCCACCCTGGCGCGAGCGCACCCGGGTTCGCCACGGCAGCTGCAGGCCGGCATCGGGCTCCAGTGCCAGCGTGCCGCCATCGGGCAGCGCCAGCACGCTGCCGCCGGCCCACGCCAGGTCCATGTCGACGGCAGCGGTGCGCGCTCGGGGCCCGGCATGCGCCAGGTCGCGCCAGCGCTGGATGCGCACGCCGTGCCAGGCCACGCGCGCATGGGCGTCGCCCGGCGGCGGGGAGGAGTTCGCGCTGCAGCTGCTGGACGCAGCTGGCGGGGATCGGCGGCAGGTCGAGCGACGCCACCCAGGCGCGCAGCACGCGTCGTTGCCGGGCCGCGGGCAGCGCGCGCAGGTGGGCGAGGTCCAGCACGTTCGGATCCAGCGTCGCGACGTCGCCCAGCAGCACGTCGTCCTCGCGCGTGAGCAGCGCACTGGCCTCGGCGGCCAGCCGGGCACTCGCCGCCAGGTTCGCCTCGGACTGCGGCCAGCGCTCGTGCAGCAGCGGCATCACCGCCTGCCGCAGCCAGGAGCGGTCGTGGCGCGGGTCGCGGTTGGCCGGATCCTCGATGCCGGCCAGGCCGTGCTGCGCCAGATGCGCCAGCAACGTCTCGCGCGGCGTGTCCAGCAGCGGCCGCCACAGCCAGCCGGCGCCCAGCGGGCGCAGCGTGCGCATCGCCGCCAGGCCGTCCACGCCGGAACCGCGCAGCAGCCGCATCAGCACCGTCTCGGCCTGGTCACCGCGGTGGTGGGCGCAGGCCAGCCATTCGCCCGGGCCGAGTGCCGCGGCGAAGGCGGCGTGGCGTGCCTGCCGCGCCGCCCCCTCCTGGCCCAGCCCCGCCGCGTCGTCGACCCGCACCCGCAGCACCTCCAGCGGCACGTCGAATTCGCCGGCCATCGCCTCGCAACGGCCGGCCCAGTCGTCGGCGTCGGCATGCAGGCCGTGGTGCACGTGCAGCGCACGCAGCCCCGGTCGCCGGGCAGCGGGCAGCAGGGAAAGGGCGTGCAGCAGGGCGGTGGAGTCGGGGCCGCCGCTGAAGGCGACCGCCAACGGCGCGTCCGGGCGTGCGGACAGCGCGGTGTCGAGCGTGTGCATCAGCGCGTCAACGGACATGCCGCCCTCCACCAAACTGGGCCCGGTGCGGTGCGGCCCGATGCGAACCGGCCCGAGGCGAACCCGTCAGGCTGTCTCGTAGGCGCCGTAGCCGCGCAGGCGCTGGTAGCGGCGCTCCAGCAGCGTGGGCACGTCCAGCCGCGAAAGCTGGTCGAATTCCTTCAGCACGGCCGACTTCAGGCTCTCGGCCATCGCCTGCGGGTCGCGGTGCGCGCCGCCCAGCGGTTCGGTGATGATGCCGTCCACCAGGCCGTGCTCCATCAGCCGCGGGGCGGTCAGCCCCAGCGCCTCGGCGGCGTCGCGCGCCTTGTCGGCGGACTTCCACAGGATCGACGCGCAGCCCTCGGGCGAGATCACCGAGTAGATCGAATACTCCAGCATCAACGTGCGGTCGCCCACGCCGATGGCCAGTGCGCCGCCGGAGCCACCCTCGCCGATCACCGTGCACACGATCGGCACCTTGAGTTCGGCCATCTCGATGAGGTTGCGCGCGATCGCCTCGGACTGGCCCCGCTCCTCGGCACCGACGCCGGGGTAGGCGCCGGGCGTGTCGATGAGCGTGAGCAGCGGCAGGTTGAAGCGTTCGGCCATCTTCATCAGCCGCAGCGCCTTGCGGTAGCCCTCCGGGCGCGGCATGCCGAAGTTGCGCTTGATCTTGGCCTTGGTGTCGCGGCCCTTCTGGTGGCCGATCAGCATCATCGGCCGGCCGCCGATGCGGGCCAGGCCGCCGACGATCGCGGCGTCGTCGGCGTAGGCGCGGTCGCCGGCGAGTTCATGGAACTCGTCGCAGATCAGCCGCACGTAATCGTTGGTGTAGGGCCGCGCCGGGTGCCGGGCCAGCTGCGAGACCTGCCAGGGCGTGAGGTTGCGGAAGATCTCGGCGGTGCGGCTCTTGAGCTTCTCTTCCAGCCCGCGCGCCTCGCTCTCGATGTCCACGGCCGGGCCGTGGCTGGCGTGCCGCAGCTCCTGGATCTTGGATTCCAGTTCGGCGATGGGCTGTTCGAAATCGAGGAAGTTCGGGTTCATTCGATGCAGGATAGCGGCAGGAAGGGGTCTAAGCGAGGGCGCGAGTATAGCCGGGCTAGAGCAGCGGCTCTAGTTCGAGTTCCACGGCCGCTCCAGCACCGGCCGCACCCGGCCCACGCCGGGCTGGGCGCGCAGCAGGCCCAGCAGCTGCGGATCGCAGCGCACCGCGGCCGTGCCGTTCACGTCGAGCTGGCCGCGGCCGCTTCGCGTGGTCAGCTCCATGCGCAGCGGGGTCTTCCCGGGGCGGTACTGCGCCAGCATCTCCTGCAGCGCGGCGAACGCACCGTCGCCGCGGATGTCGATGCTCACGTCCAGTCGCCGCGTGTACTCGGTGCACACCTGGTTGAAGTCCCAGCAACGCCGCACGCGCAGCGCGTAGCCGCCGCTGAACTCGTCCTCGCGCAGGCCGCCCTCGACGATGATGATCCGGTCGCGGCCGATGAGGTGGCCGAATTCGCCGAAGCTCTCGCCGAAGAACAGGCATTCCAGCCGGCCGCCGGCGTCCTCGATCTGCACGAAGGCCTGGGTGTCGCCGCGCTTGCGCATCCCCACCACCATGCCGCCCAGCACCACCTGCGCCTCGCCACGGCGGTCCTTGCGTGCCGACCACACCGAGTCCAGCTCGCCCAGGCCGTAGCCCAGAAGGGCCTGCAGTTCGTCCTTCCACGGGTCGGTCGGGTGGCCGCTGAGGTAATGGCCCAGCGTGTCGCGCTCACCCGACAGCAGCCGCTGCAGCGGCCACTCGGGCAGTTCCGGCAGGTCCAGTTCGATCGTCGCGGTCTCGCCCACCGCCGGTGCGCCGAACAGCGACACCTGGCCGGCTTCGCGCTCGCGCGCCATCTGTTCGGTGGCGCGGATCACCTCGCCCAGGCTGCCCATCAGCGTCGCCCGGTTGCTGCCCAGCCCGTCCAGCGCACCGGCGTGCACCAGCGCCTCGATGACCCGGCGGTTGAGCTTGCCGGTCTCGATGCGGCGGCAGAAGTCGAACAGGTCCTTGTAGCTGCCCCCGGCCGCGCGCTCGGCGACGATCGCCTCGCACACACCGCGGCCCACGCCCTTCACCGCGCCCAGGCCGTAGGCGATGGTGCGCTCGTCGGTGGCGACGAACATGTATTCCGAGGTGTTGACGTCCGGCGGCAGCACGTTGAGGCCGATCGCGCGGCACTCGTCCAGGAAGGTGACCACCTTGTCGGTGGAGTCCATGTCCGAGGACAGCGTGGCGGCCATGAACTCGGCCGGATGGTGCGCCTTGAGCCAGGCGGTCTGGTAGGCCACCAGCGCGTAGGCGGCCGAGTGCGACTTGTTGAAGCCGTACTCGGCGAACTTCTCCATCAGGTCGAAGATCGAGGTGGCCACACGCGGATCGACGCCGCGCTCGGCCGCGCCGGCCTCGAACATCTTGCGCTGCTTGGCCATCTCCTCGGGCTTCTTCTTGCCCATCGCACGGCGCAGCAGGTCGGCGCCGCCCAGCGAGTAGCCGGCCAGCACCTGGGCGATCTGCATGACCTGTTCCTGGTACACGATCACGCCGTAGGTCGGCGCCAGCACCGGCTCCAGCAGCGGGTGCGGGTAGCTCACCTCGGCGTTGCCGTGCTTGCGGTCGACCCAGTCGCGGTCCATCCCCGAGCCCAGCGGCCCGGGCCGGAACAGCGCCGCCAGCGCGATGATGTCCTCGAAGCGGTCGGGTTTGGCGCGCTTGAGCAGTTCGCGCATGCCGCGCGACTCGAACTGGAACACCGCCACCGTGGCGCCGCGCGCGAACAGTTCGTAGGAGGCGGTGTCGTCGAGGGGCAGCGCGGCCAGGTCCAGCGGCTCGATCCCGGCACGGGCGTGGCGCACGTTGATCGCCTTGACCGCCCAGTCCAGGATCGTCAGCGTGCGCAGGCCCAGGAAGTCGAACTTCACCAGGCCCACCGCTTCCACGTCGTCCTTGTCGAACTGGGTCACCGCACCCTTGGTGGTGCCGTCGCGCGCGGCCTGTTCGGCGAACAGCGGGCTGAAGTCGGTCAGCGCGGTCGGTGCGATCACCACGCCGCCGGCGTGCTTGCCGGCATTGCGCGTGAGGTCTTCCAGCTTCAGCGCCAGGTCCAGCAGGTCGCGCACGTCGTCTTCGGCGTTGTAGCGTTCGATCAGTTCGGCCGAGGCGAGGTCGGGGTTCTTCTTCGCCTTCTCCGAGCGGCCCAGCGCGTCGTCCAGGCTGATGCCCAGCGTCATCGGGATCAGCTTGGCGATCGAGTCGACGAAGCCGTAGGGGTGGCCCAGCACGCGCCCGCAGTCGCGCACCACCGCCTTGGCCGCCATCGTGCCGTAGGTGATGATCTGGCTGACCTTGTCGCGCCCGTACTTGCGCGCCACGTAGTCGATCACCTCGTCGCGCCGGTCCATGCAGAAGTCGATGTCGAAGTCGGGCATCGACACGCGCTCGGGGTTGAGGAAGCGCTCGAACAGCAGGTCGTAGGGCAGCGGGTCCAGGTCGGTGATGCCCAGCGCCCAGGCCACCAGCGAGCCGGCGCCGGAGCCGCGCCCGGGGCCGACCGGGATGCCGTTGCCTTGGCCCAGTTGATGAAGTCCGCGACGATCAGGAAGTAGCCTGGGAAGCCCATCGAGAAGATGACCTCGAGCTCGGTCTCCAGGCGCTGGTCGTAGTCCTGGCGGCTGCGGCCCTCGGCCAGCGGGTGCTTCTCCAGCCGCGCCGCCAGGCCCTGGCGCGATTGCTCGCGCATCCAGCTCTCCAGCGTGTGGCCCTCGGGCACCGGGAAGTCGGGCAGGTAGTAGGTGCCCAGGCTGAGTTCCAGGTTGCAGCGCTTGGCCAGCTCGATCGTGTTTTCCAGCGCGTCGGGCAGGTCGGCGAACAGTTCCGCCATCTCCTGCGGCGACTTCAGGTACTGCGCATCGGTGTAGTCGCGCGGCCGCTTGGGGTCCTCGAGCACCCGGCCGGTGGCGATGCACACGCGCGCCTCGTGTGCCTCGGCATCCTCCTGGTCGATGAAGCGCACGTCGTTGCTGGCCAGCAGCGGCAGGTCCTTGCGCCGGGCCAGCGCGATCGCTGCCGTGGCGTAGGCGTCTTCGCCGTCGCGGCCGCAGCGGGTGATCTCGACATACAGGCGGTCGGGAAACTGCGCGGCCAGTTCATCCAGCACCGCCGCGGCGGCGTCCAGCCGGCCGCCGGCCAGCGCGTGCCCGAACGCACTGTGGCGCCCGACGATCGCGAACAGCCCGGCGTGGTCGGCGGCAAGCCATTCCGGGCGGATCGCCACGTAGTCGCCGGCGTGGCCCTCCAGGTAGGCGCGCGAGAGCAGCCGCGACAGCGCCAGGTAACCCTCGCGGTCCTGGCACAGCAGGGTGATGCGGTGCGGGCCCTGGCCATCGGGCTGGACCCACAGGTCGGCACCGCAGATCGGCTTGATGCCGGCGGCCTCGGCGGCACGGAAGAACTTCACCAGGCCGAACAGGTTCGACTGGTCGGTCACGGCGACGGCGGGCAGGCCCAGCGCCACGCAACGCCGCACCAGTTCCGGCAGCCGATGGTGGAGTCGGTCAGCGAATACTCGCTGTGGACGTGGAGGTGGACGTATCGGGGCGACATGCCGGTACCGCGGGGCGATCCGGCAGGTTAGCCCCGGGCCGGGGGGGCGGCAAGGCTTGACAGCCCGCCGCCCGGCCGGGTGCGGCCACGTCAGTGGATCAGCGGCCCGCTGCGCCACTCCGCCGAGGCCACGTAACGGCCCAGGCCGATGCGGCGTGCGCTGCGGAACAGCTCGCGTTCGGCCTGGCGCGCGTCCTCGTAGTCGCGGCGGTCGAAGTGGAAGCCGGCCCAGGACATGCCGCGCAGCTCGGCCTCGATCTGGCGCAGGCGACGGTAGTCGCAGTACACCACGACCTCGCCCGCGGTGGTGTCCCAGCCGGCGTCCACAAGGATGGCGTCGTCGAAGTGGCGCAGCGCCGGGCTGTCGACGCCCTCGAACACGCCGTCACCGGCGCGGATGTAGTCCACGATCGTCCGGCACAGCGCCTGCACGCGCGAATCGGCCCGCCACTGCGGGTCGTCGAGCAGCATCGCCATCGCCGCGGCGCAGCGCAGCCGTTCGCTGATGCAGGGGGCCAGCCGGGCCGGCCCGCGATGCCCCAGCAGTTTGCGCGCGGCACTGGCGAGGATGTCCTCGTCGATGTCGATACGCGTGCCGATGCGCTCGGCCGCCAGCGTCCGCAGGCGCTCGATGCGGCGGCGGTCCAGGTCGCGCCCGGCTACGAGGTGGCGACGATGCTGCTGCGCCGCCGGATCGGTCCGGGGCAGGGGCAGCGGATGCAGGGGTTGGGGTGCGCGCATGACGGCTCTCCGGCAGCAGTGGAGATGGCCAGTCTGCGCCCCTCATGGCGTTGGGTCGTGATGAATCCATGCGGAAAGCGCTGAGGATTCCCCTCCGAATTTCCCCCCGGGAGTCGACCACCGCATGCAACTCGGCCATGGCCCGCAAAGGACTGTCGGTGGAGATACCCTGCGTTTCGGCGATGTGAGGATCAACACCCAGGCCCACGCCGTGTGGCGCCAGGGGCGCGAGCAGTCACTCGAGCCCAGGGCGTGGGCCGTGCTGATGACATTGATGCAGCACCAGGGCGAACTGGTCTCGCACAATGCATTGCTCGATGCCGTCTGGGGCCACCGCCACGTCAGCCCCGGCGTGTTGAGCCGGTGCATCGCGCAGGTGCGCGCCGCGCTGGGCGACAGCGCGCGCAGGCCGAGCTTCATCCAGACCATCCATGGCGAGGGGTATCGCTTTTTCGCCGAGCCCGAACAGGCGTCCCGGACGGCTTCGACGATCGTGCCCGCCGCGGTCCCGCTGCCGGTGCCGCTGGCGCGCATGGTGGGTCGCCGGGCCCTGCTCAAGCAGCTCGAGCACGAGCTGGCCGGCCAGCGCATGCTCACGCTGGTGGGGCCGGGCGGCGTAGGCAAGTCGGTGCTGGGCCTGCGCCTGGCCCACCGCTGGCACCGCGCCAGGTCCGCTCCGGTCTGGCGGGTCGACCTCGCGGCCAGTGGCGCCCGCGGGGGGGCTGGTGCCCAGCATCCTGACGGCGTTCGGGCAGCCTCCCGACGAAGACCGTGCACGTCTGGCGGAGCTGGTCCAGGCCCTGCGCGACACCACCGGGCTGGTGTTCATCGACAACGCGGAAAACCATGTCGAATCCCTGTCGCGCCTGTGCGAGCGAGTGCTGGAGAGTTGCCCGGGCCTGCGCCTGCTGGTGACCAGCCAGTTGCCGCTGGGCGTGCCGGGTGAGCAGGTGCTTCGCATACCGGCCCTGAGCCTGCCGCCGGAGGGATGGCAGGCCCAGGACAACTGGGAACGCCAGCTCCTGCACTCCGAGGCCGTGCGCCTGCTGCTGCTGCGCGCACGCGAGGCCGATGCCGGCTTCCGGCCGGAGGGCAGCGCCCTGCATGCGCTGGCGGCGATCGTGCGATACCTCGACGGCAATCCCCTGGCCCTGGAGCTGGCGGCCTCGCGGCTGCCCATGCTGGGCGCGCGCTCGCTGCAGCAGCGCATCACCCTGTCGCCGGAGATGCTCAAGGACAACTCGGGCCACCGTTGGCCGCTGCACCACCGCAGCCTGACCGATGTCTACGCCTGGAGCCTGGGCCTGCTCAGCGAAGAGGAGTCGACGCTGCTGCAGGAGCTCAATGCGCTGCCATCGTCCTGGACGCTGGAGGAGGCGGAGGGCGCGCTGGCCGGCAACGGCGTGGGCGGCGACGTGCCCAGCCAGATCTGTGGCCTGGCCGCGAAGTCGATGCTCGAGCGCCTGCCCGTGGCCGGCGCGCCGCGCTACCGCATTCCCGAGGCGTTGCGTCGCTACCTGGCCGAGCGCGGCTCCCGCTCCCGGTCGCAGTGACGGGCCGGGGCCGCGTTCAGTCGAACAGGCTGCCCTGGATGCGCAGCGGGGCGAAGCTGCGACGGTGTTCCGGGCAGGGGCCCAGCCGCAGCAGGGCGTCGAGGTGTTCGGGGGTCGGATAGCCCTTGTGGCGGGCGAAACCGTAGCCCGGATGGCGTTCGTCGAGGGCCTGCATCCAGCGGTCGCGCGTCACCTTGGCCAGGATCGAGGCCGCCCCGATCGCCGCGTCCAGGCCGTCCCCGCCCACTAGCGCCTCGGCAGCCAGCCCCAGCCCCGGCGGCACCTGGTGGCCATCCACGCGGACCAGGGCGGGTACCGGCTGCAGGGCAGCCACGCAGCGGCGCATGCCCTGGAAGGTGGCCTGCAGGATGTTGATGCGGTCGATTTCCTCGGCCGTCACCAGCGTCACGTGCCAGGCCAGCGCCTGCGCCTGGATCAGGTCGAACAGCGCATCGCGCCTGGCCGCGCTGAGCTTCTTCGAGTCGTCCAGCCCCTCGATCGGCCGCTTGGGGTCCAGGATCACCGCCGCCACCGCCACCGGCCCGGCCAGCGGGCCCCGACCGGCCTCGTCGACACCGGCCACCAGCAGCCCCACGTCGCCGGCGGCGTGGCCGCCTGCCCGGGCCGGGTCGGCCAGGCACGGGTTCACTGGCGCACCAGCAGTTCGTCGACCGCGGCAGCGGCAGCCTCGGCGCCCCCGGCGGTGAGGGCGTGGTGGAGGGCGTCGAAGCGCGGCAGCAGTTCGGCCACCGCCGCCTCGTCGTTGAACCAGCGTTGCACCGCCGCGGTGATCGTTTCCGGCGTGCACTCGGACTGCATCAGCTCGGGCACCAGCGTTTCCCCGGCCAGCACGTTGGGCAGGCTGTAGCGGTCCACCTTGAGCAGGCCCAGGCGCTTCACCAGCCAATGGGTCAGCGGTGCGATGCGGTAGGCCACCACCATCGGCCGCTTGGCCAGCATCGCCTCCAGTGCCGCGGTGCCCGATGCCAGCAGCACCACGTCGGCGGCGAACATCGCCTCGTGCGATCGTCCGGCGACGCGCCGCACGCGCTGCCGCGGGTCGGCGGCGGCGAACGCGCGGTCGCAGGCCGCATTGGCCATCGGCGCGATCACCTGCAAGCCAGGGAGGGCGTCGTGCAGTTGCTCGACCGCGGCGATGAAGTCGCCCGCCAGTCGCTCGATCTCCCCCAGTCGCGACCCGGGCAGCACGGCCAGCACCGGTCCCTCCGCCTGCAACGCCAGGGCGGCCCGGGCCGCGCGCTGGTCCGCACGGCGCGGGAAGCGTTCGGCCAGCGGATGGCCCACGAAGCGCGCGTCGACGCCGTGGCGGGCATAGATCGGGGGCTCCATCGGGAACAGGCACAGCACCCGGTCGGCACTGCGGCCGATCTTCGCCGCGCGGCCCTCGCGCCAGGCCCAGACCGAGGGGCTGACGTAGTGCACGGTGCGGATGCCCTGCGCGCGCAGGCGGCGCTCCAGGCCGAGGTTGAAGTCCGGTGCGTCGATGCCGATGAACACGTCGGGCCGCCAGTCCAGCAGGCGGCGGGTCAGGCTGCGGCGCAGGCGCAGCAGGCGGGGCAGGTGGCGCAGCACCTCCACCAGTCCCATCACCGCCAGTTCGTCGCTCTCGTGCCACGCCTCCAGGCCCGCTCCCTGCATGAGCGGCCCGCCGATACCGGCGAATTCGGCGTCGGGGTGGCGCGCGCGCAGGCGCTCGATCAGCGGCGCACCGAGCTGGTCGCCCGAGGCCTCGCCGGCCACCAGGGCGATGCGGAGGGGGCGGGTGCTCACGGCCGCGCTCAGCGCAGGATCGAGCGTTCGCTGGTACCGATGAAGTCCAGCATCGCCTGGATGTCCGGGGCCTCGCCGGCCAGCGTTTCCAGCTCGGCCCGGGCTTCGGCCAGCGGGCGGCCGGAAACGAACAGCGTGCGGTAGGCGCGCTTGATCGACGCGATTCGCGCGGCATCGAAACCGCGCCGCTTCAGGCCTTCGCTGTTGATGCCGCGCGGGCGCGCGTACTGGCCCGCCACCATCACGTAGGGCGGCACGTCGGCGTTGATCAGGCTGCCCATGCCGATGAAGGCATGCGAGCCGACCTTGCAGAACTGGTGGATGCCGGTGAAACCGCCCAGCGTCACCCAGTCGCCCAGCTGCACGTGGCCGGCCAGCGTGGCGTTGTTGGCCAGCACGGTGTGGTTGCCGACGATGCAGTCATGGGCGATGTGCACGTAGGCCATGATCCAGTTGTCGTCGCCGATCGTCGTGACGCCGGTGTCCTGGCTGGTGCCGCGGTTGATCGTGACGTACTCGCGGATCGTGTTGCCGTTGCCGATCTCCAGCCGCGTCGGCTCGTCGTCGTACTTCTTGTCCTGCGGCGCGCCGCCGACCACGGCGAAGCTGTGGATGCGGTTGTCCCGGCCCATGCGGGTCGGCCCTTCCAGCACCACGTGCGAGTCGATCCGGCAGCCGTCGCCGATCTCCACGTCGGCCCCCACCACGCTGAATGCGCCGATGCTCACCCCTTCGCCGATCACCGCCGACGGGTCGACCTGCGCGCTGGGGTGGATGGTCGCCGCCCGGCTCATTGCCCGGAATTCTCCGCGCACACGATGTCCGCGCAGGCCACCTGCTTGCCGTCCACCCTGGCCACGCACGAGTACATCGCGATGTTGCGGATGGTGCGCGTGAGCTCCACCTCCAGGTCGAGCCGGTCGCCGGGCACCACGGTGTCGGAGAACTTCGCCTTGTCGACCTTGACCAGGTAGAACACCTTGCGCTGCTGGCTGGCGATCTCCTCCTCGCTTCGCGAGAGCTGGGTCAGCAGCCCGGCGGCCTGCGCCATCGCCTCGATCACCAGCACGCCCGGCATCACCGGGTGGTCGGGGAAGTGGCCCTGGAAGAACGGCTCGTTGAAGCTCACGCACTTGTAGCCGGTCAGCGACTTGCCCGGTTCGATCGCCGTCACCCGGTCCACCAGCAGGAACGGGTAGCGATGGGGCAGCAGCTCGGCGATGCGCTCGATGCCGATGGGAAGCTCAGGCGTTGGGATGCTCATGTGTCGTCGGTGTCCTTGGCAACGCGATCCAGGGTTCGCGCCATGTCGTCGAGCCGCTTGAACCGGGCCGCATTGCGGCGCCAGCTGCGGTTGTCCTGCAGGGGCAGGCCGGAAGAATACTCCCCGGGGGTGCTGATCGATCGCGTCACCAGGCTCATCGCCGTGATCGTCACGCGGTCGCAGATCTCCAGGTGGCCTAGGATACCCGCCCCGCCGCCGACCAGGCAGTAGCGCCCGATCCGGGCCGATCCGGCCACCGCCGAACATCCGGCCATCGCGGTGTGGGCACCGATGTGCACGTTGTGGCCGATCTGGATCTGGTTGTCCAGGCGCACGTCCTCGCCGATCACCGTGTCGCCCAGCGCGCCGCGGTCGATCGTGGTGTTGGCGCCGATCTCGCAGTCCTCGCCGACCACCACGCCGCCCAGCTGCGGCACGTTGATCCAGCGGCCGTCCTCCATCGCCAGGCCGAAGCCGGCCGCGCCCAGCACCGCGCCGGGATGGATGCGAACCCGGTCGCCCAGGCGCACCCGGGCCACCAGGGTCACCCGGGCCACCAGCTCGCAATCCTCGCCCACCACGCAGCCCGGACCGATCACGCAGCCCGGGCCCACGATGCTGCGCGCGCCGAGCGATGCGCCGGATTCCACCACCGCCTGGGCGCCCACGTGCGCGCTCGGGTCGATCCGGGCACCTTCGGCCACCACCGCGGACGGATGGATGCCGGCAGGACGCTCCGGCGCGTGTTCGAACAGGGCTGCGATCCGGGCGAAACTGGCGTAGGGATCGCGTGCGACCAGCACCGGCATCGGTGCCGCATCGGCGTCGGCGGCCCCCAGCACGACTGCGGCGGCTTGCGAGCCGGCCAGCCCGCCGCGGTACCGCGGGTTGGCCAGGAAGGCCAACTGCCCCGGGCCGCGTCGGCCAGGGTGGCGACGCCGGTGATCCGGGTGTCCGCGCCGCGCAGCTCGAGGCCGAAGCGGGCGGCCAGTTCAGACAGCGCGTAGCCGTTGGGCTTGTTCATCACGCGCTCCCCTGTGGCGAGTGGCCGGGTTCAGAAGGACGTGCCGAAGCTGAACTGCAGGCGCTCGATGAAATCGCCGTCCTTCTTCCGGATCGGTACGCCGTAGCTGATCACGATCGGTCCGATCGGAGCCTGCCACTGCATGGCGGCACCGGCCGAGGCCCTGAGTTCATCGGCATCCCAATTGTCCACGCCGTCGAACACGTTGCCCACGTCGACGAAGGCCGCCACGCGGATCGCGGGAGTGTCGAACAGCGTCGGGAAGATCAGCTCGATGCCGCCCACGGTGCGGAACGAGCCACCGATCGACTGGCAGAAGTCCGGCGCGAAGTCCGAGAAGGCACACGGGCCAAGGCGGTTGGTCTCGAAACCGCGCACGGAGCGGTCGCCGCCGGCGTAGAAGTTCTCGAAGAACGGCAGCCCGTTCTCGCTGGCGTTGCCGTAGCCGTCGCCGTAGCCCAGGTTGAAGTTGGTGTTGAGCACCAGGGCCGGGCTGATCGGCCAGTAGCGGGAGAACTGGTAGTTGAGCTTGTAGTACTCCTGGGTCGAACCCGGGAGCGTGACCTCGGCCGACAACGCCTGCTGCGTGCCGCGCGTGGGCACGAAGAAGTGGTTGCGCGAGTCGCGCCGCCACGACAGCTCAGCACGCCAGGCCTTGAACGTGCGCCGGCCGACGGCGTTGATGTAGTCGTCGATCACCCTCGGGGTGAAGCCCGGGATCGTCTGGATCTCGTTGCGGTCGATGCCGAAGATCAGGCCGACCGAGTCGGTCTCGCTGATCGGAACCCCGAAGATCGACTGGAAGTTGATCGCGTCGGAGTTGTACTGGGCGGCATTGAAGTCCTGCGAATTGAACTCGCTGTAGGACAGGTTGTAGCCCACCGACACGCCGTCCTGGGTGAAGTACGGGTTCAGGAACGACAGGTCCAGGCGCTTGGAGAAGACGTTGTTCTGGATGCCGATGCCGACGCGGTTGCCGGTACCCATGAAGTTGTCCTGGCTCAGCTGGGCCGTGGTGATCACGCCGGCGTACTGGGAGTAGCCCAGGCTGAAGGCGAACTGGCCCGACTGGCGCTCCTCGACCTTGATGACCAGGTCGACCTCGTCCTGCGAGCCCGGCACCGGGGTGTTCTCCACGTCGACCGCTCGAAGTAGCCCAGGCGCTGCAGGCGCACCTTCGAACGGTCGATGGCCGCCTGCGAGTACCAGGCGCTCTCGAACTGGCGCATCTCGCGGCGCAGCACTTCGTCGGCGGTCCGGGTGTTGCCCTCGAACACGATCCGGCGCACCTGCACGCGCGGGCCGGGCTCGACGAACAGGCGCAGGTCGACCGTCTTCTCCTCGCGGTTGAGTTCCGGGATCGGGGTGACCTCGGCGAACGCGTGGCCGATGTTGGACAGCACCGAGACGATGTTGTCGGAGGTGGCCTCCAGCAGGCGGCGCGAGAAGACCTGTCCCTCGCGCGGGATGATCATCGTCCGCACTTCATCGTGCGGCAGCACCGTGTCGCCGGTCAGCTCGATGCTGGAGATCGTGTACACCTCGCCCTCGACGATGTTCGTCGTGATGTACATGTCGGCCTTGTCCGGCGAGATCGCCACCTGGGTCGACTCGATGTTGAAGTCGATGTGCCCGCGGTCGAGGTAATGGGCGTCGAGCTTCTCCAGGTCGCCGCCCAGCTTCTCGCGCGAATACTGGTCGTCGCGGCGGTACCAGCTCAGCCAGTTGGTCGTGTTGGATTCCCAGTTGCGGCGCAGTTCCTTCTCTTCGAAGGTCTCGTTGCCGACGATGTTGATGTGCCGGATCCGGGCCGCCTTGCCTTCGGTGATGTCGATGGTGATGTCGACGCGGTTGCGGTCCAGCGGCTGCACCCGCGGCTGGATCGACACGTTGTACTTGCCGCGGTTGTTGTACTGGCGGGTCAGTTCGCCGGTCACGCGCTCGAGGTTGAGCCGGTCGAAGGTCTCGCCTTCGGCCAGTCCGATCTCGCGCAGGCCGCCCATGAGGTCCTCGGTCTTGACGTCCTTGTTGCCCACCAGGGTGATCGTGTTGATCGCCGGGCGCTCGTCGACCACCACCACCAGGATCCCGCCCTGGCGCTCGAGCCGGACGTCGTTGAAGAAGCCGGTGCGGAACAGCGCGCGGATCGCCTCCGAGGAGCGGTTGCGGTCGATCGTCTCGCCGCGCTCCACCGGGAGGTAGCTGAAGACGGTGCCCGCGGCGATGCGCTGCAGGCCATCGATGCGGATGTCCTCGACGACGAACGGCTCGAATTGCTGGGCCGTGGCGGTCTGGCTGAAGGCGAGGGCGGAAGCGAGCGCAATGGCAAGCAGGCGGGGAGCGGTGGGTCGCGTCATCCGTTGGTTCCGGTTGAAGCGGCACGCGTGTGGGCATGCCGCGGGCGGGCGAGTCGTTGTGTGCTCAGGAGCCAAAAAGGCGCAGGATATCGTTGTAGAAGGCCAATCCCATCAGTCCGGCCAGCATCGCCAGGCCGATGTACTGGCCCACGATCATGGTCCTTTCACTGACGGGACTCCCCTTGATCAGCTCGATAAAGTAATACAGCAGGTGCCCGCCGTCCAAAATCGGGATCGGCAGCAGGTTGATGATCGCCAGGCTCAGGCTGAGCAGGGCGAGGAAATTCAGGAACCAGGCCACCCCCAGTCCGGCCGAGCTGTTGGCGTACTGGGCAATGGTGATGGGGCCGGAGAGGTTCTGCAACGAGGCCGTGCCGTTGATCATCCGCCACAGCATCGCGAACGTGGTCGTGGTCAGGTGCCAGGTCTCGCGGCCGGCCGCGCCGATGGCATCGATGGGGCCGTAGCGTAACAGAGCATCGTATTCGGCCTCGCGCGGTTGCGGGGTGATGCCCAGGACCCAGCGTTCGCCTTCGTACAGCTGGGGTCGGACCTGCAGCGGCAGGCGCAGGCCGTCGCGCTCCACCACCACCTCCAGCGCCCGGTCCGGCCCGGCGGCAGCGGCCACCAGCCCGGTGATCTCGTTCCAGCTGCGCACCGGCCCGCCGTCGATCGACACCACCCGGTCGCCCGAGCGCAGCGGGCTGTCGGGGTAGGACACCTCGCCGATCACCGGTTCGAGCAGGAACTGCTGGGGCACCAGGCCGATCTCGCGCATCACGTTGCGCTCGTCGATCGCGGGCGCATTGGCGAAGTCCAGCGTCCGGGTGCGCTCGAAGCCCCCTGCGGTGCGCACGTCCACCTCGACCGCCTCGCGGTCGATCGCCGACACGGTCAGCGCCATCATCGCGTGGCTCCATGTGTCCACGCCGCGCCCGCCCACCGAGGTGAGGCGGTCGCCGTACTCGAACCCGGCCTCGGCGGCCGGCCCCTGCACGGTGCCCACCAGCGGCTCGTAGTCGGGCTTGCCGATGATGAACATCGCCCACAGCAGCGCCAGGCACAGGATCAGGTTGAAACCGGGACCGGCGGCGACGATCGCGATGCGCTGCCAGACGGTCTTGTTGTTGAACGCCTCGTGGCGGTCCTCGGGGCGCACCTCGATCTCGCGCTCGTCGAGCATCTTCACGTAGCCGCCCAGCGGGATCGCGGCGACCTGGTAGACCGTGCCGTCCTTGCCGCGGCGCTGCCACAGCGGCTTGCCGAAGCCCACCGAGAAGCGCAGTACGCGCACGCCGCAGCGCCGCGCGACCCAGTAGTGGCCGAACTCGTGGAAGGTGACGAGGATCCCGAGGCTGACGATCAGCCACCAGATCGATCCGAAGAAGGCCTCCATCTCAGGGGGTTCCGTAAGTGGTGTCGGGACGGGCCTGGCCGGCCAGGCGGGGCAGCAGTGCGCCCGCCACCCGGCGCGCCTCGGCGTCCGCGGCCAGGGTCGCGTCCAGCGAATCGGCGGGGTGCGTCTCGAGGGCGTCGAGCGTGGCCTGCAACAGGGCAGGGATGTCTAGGAAGCCTGCACGGCCCTGAAGAAAGGCTGAAACAGCCACTTCATTGGCTGCGTTGAGCACCGCCGGGGCCGTGCCGCCGGCCGCCAGCGCGGCGTAAGCCAGGCCCAGGCAGGGGAAGGTGGCGTGGTCGGGCGCCTCGAAGTCGAGCCGGCCCAGCGCGGCCAGGTCCAGCGTGCCGACGCCCGAGTCGATCCGTTCCGGCCAGGCCAGGCCGTAGGCCAGGGCGGTGCGCATGTCGGGCTGCCCCAGCTGCGCCAGCATCGACCCGTCGACGTAGTCGACCAGCGAGTGCACGATGCTCTGCGGGTGCACCACCACGTCGATGCGCGCCCGGTCCAGGCCGAACAGCCAATGCGCCTCGATGACCTCCAGCCCCTTGTTCATCAGCGTGGCGGAATCGACCGAGATCTTGCGCCCCATCGACCAGTTCGGGTGCGCGCAGGCCTGCTCGGGCGTCACCCCGGCCAGCTGCGCACGCGTGAAGCCCCGGAACGGGCCGCCCGAGGCGGTCAGCAGCACCCGGCGCACGCCACCGCGCTGCGCCGGGTCGCCGGGCAGGCACTGGAAGATCGCGTTGTGTTCGCTGTCCACCGGCAGCACGCGCGCCCCGTGTGCGCGGATCTCGCGCATCAGCAGGTCGCCAGCCAGCACCACCGACTCCTTGTTCGCCAGCAGGATGCGCTTGCCGGCGCGGGCCGCGGCCAGGGTCGAGGACATGCCGGCCGCGCCGACGATCGCCGCCACCACGGTGTCGGTGTCGGCGGCTTCGGCAGCGGCCTCCAGCGCCTCGGGGCCCGCGTGCGCCTCGGTGTCCAGGCCGGCATCGGCCAGGCCGTCGCGCAGCGCCGCGTAGGCGGCCGGGTCGGACACCACCGCACGTGCCGGGCGGAAGCGCCGGCACAGCGCCACCAGCGCGTCCACCTGCGAGTGCGCGCTGAGCGTGGTCAGCTCGAAGCGATCCGGGTGGCGGGCCACGACGTCGAGCGTCGAACTGCCGATCGATCCCGTCGCTCCGAGAATGGCCAGTCGCTGGCGTGTCATCGCCTCACAGCCCCAGCACCGCCTTCACCAGCACCGCCACCGGCAGCGCGGCCAGCACGCTGTCGAGACGGTCGTACACGCCGCCGTGGCCCGGGATCAGGGTGCCCGAATCCTTGCAGCCGGCATGGCGCTTGATCAGGCTCTCGAACAGGTCGCCGATCACCGCGGCCACGCAGACCGCCGCGGCCAGCAAGGCCATCGCCGGCAGTTGCGCCAGGCCCACGCCGAGGAACGGCGCCACCGCCAGGCCGACCGCGACGCTCAGCGCCATCCCGCCCCAGAAGCCTTCCCAGGTCTTGTTCGGGCTGATGCGCGGCGACAGCTTGCGGCGGCCGAAGCGCATCCCGGTGAAGTAGGCGCCGGTGTCGGATGCCCAGATCATCGCCAGCACCAGCAGGGCCCAGCCGGGACCGACCAGCGCCGGCTCGCCCGGGTTACCCGCGTGCAGGATGCCCAGGGCCACCCAGGCCGGGATCACCGCCAGCGAGCCGGCCAGCAGCTTGAGCAGGCGCGGCCCCGCGCCGTCGCCGGAGGCGAAATCGAAGCGCAGCAGCCACAGGCACACCAGCAGCCAGAACATCACGCCCAGCAGGACGATGACCAGGCCAAGGCCCGGCAGCCCGAACCAGGCCAGCCAGGCCATGATCGCGGCATTCCCCGCCAGGTAGGCCACCCGCCCGATCGTGTGCTCCACGCCGACCATGCGCGAGAGCTCCCAGAGCGCCAGCAGCAGTGTCACCGCGAACACGCCGGCCAGCCAATGCGTGGGCAGCAGCAGCACGATCGCGATCGCGACCGGCGTCATCACGGCCGCGGCCAGGACGCGTTGTTTCTTCATGCGGGGTCTCCAGGGGCCGGGGCGGCCAGCTGCGCGGCGGTCAGGCCGAAGCGGCGCTCGCGGTGGGCAAAGTCCGACAACGCAGCGCACAGAACGTTCCTGTCGAGGTCGGGCCAGAGTGTCTCGGTGAACCACATCTCGGTGTAGGCGAGCTGCCAGAGCAGGAAATTGCTCACGCGCTGGTCGCCACCGGTACGGATGAACAGATCGGGTTCGGGCAGGTCCGACAGGCACACCGCCTGCGCGAAGCGTGCCTCGTCGATCGCCTCGGGGTCGAGCCGGCCGGCGGCCACCTCGCGGGCGAGCTCACGCGCCGCCTGGGCGATGTCCCAGCGGCCGCCATAGCCCGCGGCGATGCACAGGTGCAGCGTCGAATTGGCCGCGGTGAGCTGCTCGGCGGCAGCCATGCGCTGGCGGATCGGCTCGGCGAACGGCTCGCGCGCACCGATGAAGCGCAGCCGCACGCCGCGCCGGTGCAGTTCCTCGACTTCGCGCTCGAGCGCGTTGAGGAACAGCCGCATCAGCGCGCCCACCTCGTCCTGCGGCCGCTTCCAGTTCTCGCTGGAGAAGGCGAACAGGCTCAGTGCCTGGATGCCCTGTTCCAGGCAGAAGTCGATGCAGATGTTGACCGCCCGTGCACCGGCGCGGTGGCCGATGCTGCGGGGGCGGTGGCGGCGCTGCGCCCAGCGGCCGTTGCCGTCCATGATCACCGCCAGGTGGCGGGGGACGGGGCGTTCGCTGGCGGCGCCGCCAGGCGCCTGTGGGGTGCCCGATGCGTTCGACATGCCGGGCTCAGATGGCCAGGAGTTCCTGCTCCTTGGCCTTGACCACCTCGTCGACGTCCTTGACGAAACGGTCGGTCAGCTTCTGGATGTCGTCCTCGGCGCGGCGCACGTCGTCCTCGGTGACCTGCTTCTCCTTCAGCAGTTCCTTGACCTGGTGGATCGCGTCGCGGCGCACGTTGCGGATCGCCACCTTGGTGTTCTCGCCCTCCGACGCCACGTGCTTGCCCAGCTCCTTGCGACGCTCCTCGGTCAGCGCCGGCAGGTTGATGCGGATCGTGGTGCCGGCGGTGTTCGGGGTCAGGCCGAGGTCGGAGGCCATGATCGCCTTCTCGATCGCGGCCACCATGGGCTTCTCCCAGGGCGTGATCGTCAGCGAGCGCGCGTCGGACACGGCGATGCTGGCCACCTGCGAGAGCGGCATGTCCGAACCGTAGTAATTGACCTTGAGGTGCTCGACGATCCCCGTGGAGGCGCGGCCGGTACGAAGCTTGGTCAGCTCGTGGCGCAGGGCCTCGACACTCTTGCTCATGCGCGTCTGCGCGTCGTTCTTGATCTCATCGATCATGGTGGGCTCCGGGCTTGGCGAACATAATCCTGCGATTATAGGCGGAGCCGGCCACCGGCGGGGCGGGGCGGGGTGAATTGATGCCTCAATCCCCGCACGCGGGATCGCGCAGGAAGGTCTTGCTCGAATCGATCAGCGCATAGCCCTCCAGCGCCCGTCGGCCCAGCAGCACGGGATAGTTGAAGTTGCTGCGGTCGATCAGCGTGAACTCGACGCTGTGCAGCGTGCTGCCGAGGCACAGGTCCATCTCGATGACCGGGCGGCGCTGGTGGTTGCCGCTGTGGCGCACGATGCGCACGAACCGCTTGATCCGCTTCTCCAGCGTCGTCACCTCGCCGGTGTCGCGATCGTGCAGCTCGAAGCGCACGTGGCGCCGCCCGTCACGGCGGAATTCCTCGATCTCGCGGGCGTCGAGCGAGGAGGTCAGCGCGCCGGAATCAAGCTTGCCCTTCTTGCGGATGCGCTCGTCGCCCAGCTCGATCCACTCCACCCAGCCGAAGACGTCGGGGGTTTCGCTCGGCGGGGTGTCGCGGGCCAGGGCCGCGGGCGTGGCCAGGGCCAGGATCAGTGGGAAAAGCGCGAAGGTCCAGGTGCGCATGCGGGGTCTCCATGACGGATCGAAGGCGCACACCCTACCGATGGCAGCTGAACGTGGGGCGAAAACCCACGTGCTGCCGTTCACATGCGCAGCTCAGTGGCCGCTGACCAGCGTGCCCAGTTCCTCGCCCTGCAGGATGCGCATCAGCGCGCCCTCCTGGCCGATGTCGTAGATGCGCAGGGGGATGTCGTAGTCGCGGCACAGTGCGAAGGCGGCGGTGTCCATGACCTTGAGGTCGCGGTTGAGCACTTCCTCGTAGCTCAGATGGGTGAAGCGCTTGGCGTCCGGGTGCGTCTTGGGGTCGGCGTCGTACACGCCGTCGACCTTGGTGGCTTGAGCAGCAGGTCGGCACCGATCTCCACCGCGCGCAGCGCAGCGGCCGAATCGGTGGTGAAGAACGGATTGCCGGTGCCGGCGGCGAAGATGACGATGCGGCCCTTCTCCAGGTGGCGCACGGCGCGGCGGCGGATGAAGTCCTCGCACACTTCGTTGATCTTCAGCGCGCTCATCACCCGTGCGTAGGCGCCCACCTTCTCCAGCGCGTCCTGCATCGCCAGCGCGTTCATCACGGTCGCCAGCATGCCCATGTGGTCGCCGGTCACGCGGTCCATGCCGGCGGCCTGCAGGCCGGCGCCGCGGAAGATGTTGCCGCCACCGATCACCAGGCCCACTTCCACGCCGGAGTCGCTGGCGGCCATGACCTCGCGCGCGATGCGCTTGATCATGTCCGGGTCGATGCCGTAGTCGGCGTCCCCGAGCAGCGCCTCGCCGGACAGCTTGAGCAGGATGCGGCGGTACTTCGGGGCGGGTTCGGTCACGGTGGCGTCCTGTCATGGGTTCGGCGCGCGAAGTTTAGCCGAGCGCGGCCGCTGCGTCAGCGCCGCGTGAAAGAAAAAACCCCCGGGAACCTGCATTCCCGGGGGTTCTTTATCAACGCGCTGGCGCGATGGATCAGGCCAGGCCGGCCTGCTTCATCACTTCCGAGGCGAAGTCGTCTTCCTTCTTCTCGATGCCCTCGCCGACGGCCAGGCGGGTGAACGACACCACCTCGGCGCCTTCCTTCTTCAGCATCGCCTCGACGGTCATGTTGGTGTCGAGCACGTAGGGCTGGCCGGTCAGGCACATCTCCGACAGGGTCTTGTTGACCTTGCCGCTGATCATCTTCTCCAGGATCTCGGGCGACTTGCCGCTGTCCTTCACCTGGGCCATCGCGATGTCCTTCTCCTTCTGCACCAGCTCGGCCGGCACCTGGTCGGGCGACACGTACGGCGGGTTCATCGCCGCCACGTGCATGGCCAGGCCACGGGCGAGGTCTTCGCTGCCGTCCTTGACCTCGACGATCACGCCGATGCGGCCGCCGTGCACGTAGGCACCGACGGTGTGCGGGCTGGTGAGCAGCGACAGGCGGCGGATCTGCACGTTCTCGCCGACCTTGGCCACCAGGGCCTGGCGCGACTCGTCGATCGTGTCGTCACCGATCTTGGCGGCCTTGAGCGACTCCACGTCGGTCGCGCCCACGGCCAGCGCCGCGGCGGCGATGGCGTCGGAGAACGCGATGAAGTTGGAATCCTTGGCGACGAAGTCGTCTCGGAGTTGACCTCGACCAGGACCGCCTTGCCCGACTCGGCGGCCATGACGATGCGGCCCTCGGCGGCGACGCGGTCGGCCTTCTTGTCGGCCTTGGCGAGGCCGGTCTTGCGCAGGTGCTCCATGGCGGCTTCGACGTCGCCGTTCATTTCGACGAGCGCCTTCTTGCACTCCATCATGCCGGCGCCGGAGCGCTCGCGCAGTTCCTTGACCATGCTGGCGGTGATTTCCATCGTGGTGTCCTCAAAATGTCTCGTGGGGCGGATCGGGGGCGACGCGGATGCCGGCGCGGGGTGCGCGGCGGGCGTGGCGTGTCGCTCCCTGGATTGTGTGGCCGCCATGTTGCGGCCGTGCGGGGCGTGGGGCCCGCGATGCAGCGGCCGGCGGCGCGAGGGCCGCCGGCGTGGCGGACTTACTCGGCCGTGGCTTCGCCGTCGGCCTTCTTGGTCGGCACCTTGCGCGGCGCGGCCTTCTTGGCCGGCGCCTTGGCCGGGGCGGCCTTCTTCTCGCCCTCGTCGGCCACCGGCTTGCCCTCGGCGTCGAGCTCGACGAACTCGTCCTCGATGCGCGCGACCGAATTCGGGTTGGCGGCCTTGCCTTCCAGCACCGCGTCGGCGATGGCGCGGGTGTAGAGCTGCACGGCGCGGATCGCGTCGTCGTTGCCCGGGATCGCGTAGTCGACCAGCGACGGATCGTAGTTGGTGTCGACCACGGCGATGACCGGGATGCCCAGCTTCTTGGCTTCCAGCACGGCGATGTTCTCGTGGCCGATGTCGACCACGAACAGCGCGTCGGGCAGGCCGTTCATGTTCTTGATGCCGCCCAGCGAGTTCTCCAGCTTCTCGCGCTCGCGGCGACGCGCCAGCACTTCGTGCTTGACCAGCTTCTCGAACGTGCCGTCGGTCTCGGCGGCCTCGAGCTCCTTCAGGCGCGCGACCGACTGCTTGACGGTGCGGAAGTTGGTCAGCGTGCCGCCGAGCCAGCGCTGCGAGATGAACGGCATGCCGCAGCGGATCGCCTCGTCCTTGATCGCGTCGCGCGCGGAGCGCTTGGTGCCGACGAACAGGATGGTGCCGCGCTTCTGCGCCATGCCCGACACGAAGTTGGTCGCGTCGTTGAACAGCGGCAGGGTCTTCTCGAGGTTGATGATGTGGATCTTGCCGCGGGCGCGAAGATGTACGGGGCCATCTTCGGGTTCCAGTAACGGGTCTGGTGGCCGAAGTGGACGCCTGCTTCGAGCATCTGGCGCATGGTGACCTGGGGCATGGTGGAACTCCTTGCATGTGGAACCGGCCGCCGGTTGGATGGGGCGGGCAATGGTTCCGGGGTTGGGCCTCCCCGCGTCCTCCGTGGCCGAATCCCTTGCCCCATGGATCGCTCCATGGCGTGGGACACCCCGGCACGGGGCTTTGACGCGGGTGTGTATTCACCGGTGACGCCCGGTGTGGGCGGTACAGCCGAGGAAGTATAGCCGGCTCGGTGTTGCCAGTGCAATCAATCCCTTGCGCCGGCCTCCAACGCAGGACACCCCGGCGGGCCGGGGTGTCCTGGGGATGCCCCGCGGTGGCTCAGCGGGTGACCAGGTTCACCCCATAGCTGTTGAGCATCGGGACCAGCCGCTGGAACCAGGTGCGGCGCTGGTTCTGCGGGATGCCGCAGTTGGTGCCGTCGTTGCCCAGCGCGCCACCGGAGGTGACGCCCTGGGCCTGGTTGTAGGAGGCGACCCAGGAGCCGCCGGAGTCGCCCTGGCCGGCGCAGGCGTTGGATTCACGCAGCCCGTTCACCGCGCCCTGGCCGTAGTTCACGGTCACGTTGTTGCGGGTGAGCGTTCCGCAGCGCCAGCCGGTGCGGAAGCCCGAGCGGCACACCGCGGCACCGATCAGCGCTTCCTGGCTGCCTGTCACGGCGTAGGTGGAGCTGCCGCTGTACTGCCAGACCCGGTTGAACAGCGTGTCCTGGGAACGCACGGTGGCCCAGGCGGCATCGGCGCCGGGGAAGTTGCTGCGCTGGAAGCTCCCGACCAGCACGTTGTTGATCCGCACCTGGGTGCCCACGCTGCCGCAATGGCCCGCGGTGACGAAACCCTTGGTCGAGCCGCGGGTCACCGGGAAGCCGATCGAGCAGCCGTTGTAGCGGATCCCGCCGTAGATGTTGATCAGCGTGGAGGGCTCGTGCTCGGACACCTCGAAGTGCAGGGTGTCGGTATCGACGCCGGTGGCGGCCACGAAGTCCACC
This sequence comes from Alkalisalibacterium limincola, assembly GCF_008017755.1. Taxonomy (GTDB): domain Bacteria; phylum Pseudomonadota; class Gammaproteobacteria; order Xanthomonadales; family Xanthomonadaceae; genus Alkalisalibacterium; species Alkalisalibacterium limincola. The sequence goes on along the minus strand of NZ_VRTS01000006.1, from coordinate 176,874 downwards.
ACGTCCCTGGCGGCATCGGGCGAGACGGTGACCACGACGCGGTTGTTGGGCAGGTCGATGCCCCACGACTGCAGGCCCCGCAGCGGACGCAGCATGCGCCGCTGGTTCGTCTCGTCGAGCAGCGACACGGCGTCTTCCAGGTCGCCGACGCTGTAGCGGACCTCCCGCACCTCGCTCCCACCCACGCGCATCAGGCTGGGATTGTCGCGCGTGGCGACGACCAGGCGGGCGTCGCCGAACTCGTCGCGCTCCAGCCATGCGCCGGCGAAATCGTCCCCGAACTCGCGCTGCGCCTGGGCCACCAGGTCCGCGGCCTCGCGTTCGACCTCCAGTTCGCGCAGGTACTGCGCCGTGGTCATGCCGAGGTCGCGCTCCAGCGCGGCCAGCATTCCCGGGTCGATCGCGTCGCGGGTGACCGCCGAGGCGGTGGTGGCCGCGCCCAGCAACGCGGCGGACACGATGGCGACCACGAGCGGGTGGCGACGTGCGGAATTCAATGCGTTCATCGATTACCTCCAGGTTGTCTTTCGATGCCGATCCTTCCCGAGAGGCGTGGATGGCCGACGGCCGGCCGAAACGGACCGGCCCGTCCTGCGCTTACGGCAACACGACGACAACGTGAAGCGACCCCGGGGCATCCCCGGGCGAATTCTCCAAATCCTGCCACTCCCCGGGCCGCCTCGACTGCGCAAGACCTGCCCGGGCCAATATCCCGGCCTGGTAACCGGAAAATTATCGGATGGGTGCCGGATTTCCCCTGAAAGATAATCCAATCACTAAATAATGTTATGGCCGCATTGTTATAAGAAGCAGTGTCGGCTTCTCTCAATGGATCCTGCCGGGGCGCTTCGTTCCGGACCATCCGGGTCGTTTTGGCCCAAGCAAGGCCGAGGCTATCCCCAAGCATCTGGAGCGTCAAGCTGAAAATCCATTCCATTTGCATGGCGGGAGGCGATTTTCATTAATGTAAATGAGCGGTGTAAATGGTTTTCGTCCGGCGGCAAGCATTTTCCGAGCGGCCTGGCGGCGGCGGGCGGCGGCGCAGGCGGGTGCCGGTCGGGGCGGGATCTGCGATAATTCCCGGCTATGCCAGTCACCATCAAGACCCCCGAAGAGATCGAGAAGATGCGCGTCGCCGGCCGCCTGGCCGCCGAGGTGCTCCAGGTCGTCGCGCCGCACGTGAAGCCCGGCGTGAGCACCGAGGAACTCGACCGCATCTGCCACGACCACATCGTCAACGTGCAGGGCGCGATCCCGGCGAACGTGGGCTACCGCGGTTTCCCGAAGACGGTGTGCACCTCGGTCAACAACGTGATCTGCCACGGTATTCCCAGCGAGGCCAAGGTCCTCAAGGACGGCGACATCGTCAACATCGACGTGACCGTCATCAAGGACGGCTGGCATGGCGACACCAGCCGCATGTACGTGGCCGGCGAGCCTTCGGTGCTGGCCAGGCGGCTCATCGACGTCACCCGCGAGGCGATGTTCCGCGCCATCCGCATGGTCCGCCCCGGCGTGACGCTGGGCGACCTCGGAAATGCCATCCAGCAGTTCGCCGAGGGCGAGCGCTTCTCGGTGGTGCGCGAGTACTGCGGGCACGGCATCGGCCGGGTCTACCACGAGGAGCCGCAGGTGCTGCACTACGGCCGCCCCGGCGAGGGCCTGGTGCTGCGCGAGGGCATGACCTTCACGATCGAGCCGATGATCAATGCCGGCAAGCGCCATACCCGGCTGCTCCCCGATGGCTGGACCGTGGTCACCAAGGACCGTTCCCTGTCCGCGCAGTGGGAGCACACCGTCCACGTCACCGCCGACGGCGTCGAGATCCTGACCCGGCTGCCGGGCGACGACAACGACCTGTGAGCCGCGTTGTGGCCGCGGACGACACGCTGGCCGCGATCGTCGATGACGCCGAATGGATCGAGCAGGCCCGCCGGGCGCTCGATGAGGCGGCGGGGCGCCTGGCCGAGCGCTTCGATCGTGGCGCCGATATCGATGGCCTGCTGCGGGAGCGCGCGGCGCTGGTCGACCGGGTGGTCGGCTCCGCCTGGATTCGCTGCGTTCCCGGCGACTGCGGTGCCTGCCTGCTGGCGACCGGTGGCTACGGCCGCGGCGAGCTGTTCCCCCAGTCCGACGTCGACCTCCTGGTCCTGGCGTCGCAGGATGTGCAGGACGCCTGTGGCGGCGCCCTGGCGCGCCTGTTCGCCCTGCTGTGGGACGCGGGCCTGGCGATCGGCCATGCGGTGCGTTCCGGGCCGCAGTGCCTGGAGTCCGCCCGCGACGACCAGACCGTGGCCTGCGCACTGCTGGAGATGCGGCTGCTGCAGGGAAATCCCGATGCCGCCGCTGCGCTGGCCCGCGAGCTGGCCCCGGACCGCATCTGGTCGCCGCAGGCCTTCTTCGCGGCCAAGCGCGAGGAACAGCGCCAACGCCATGCGCGCTACGACGACACCGCCTACAACCTCGAGCCCAACCTGAAGGAAGGCCCGGGCGGCCTGCGCGACCTGCAGAACCTGGCCTGGATCGCACGGCGGGTGCACGGCGTGCGCAGCCTGGCCGAGCTGGTGCCGCTGGGCGTGCTGGGCGAGGACGAGCACGAGACGCTGGAGCGCGAGCGCCGGCGCCTGTCGCGATTGCGCTTCGGCCTGCACCTGGTGGCCGGGCGGGCCGAGGAGCGCCTGCTGTTCGACCACCAGAAGCCGCTCGCCGCGCGCCTGGGCCTGAAGGACGAGCACCGGCAGAACCTGGCGGTCGAGCAGATGATGCAGGCCTTCTTCCGCTCCGCGGCCACCGTGCTGCGCATCAACGACCGGCTCCTGCAGCGCTTCGAGGAGCAACTCGAGGGGCAGGGCGAACCGCAGCCGATCGATGCCGATTTCCTGACGCGGCGCGGCTACCTGTCGCTGCGTGAACCGGCGCGCCTGGCGGGGCAGCCCTCGCTCGTGCTGCGCTTGTTCGAGGTGTGGGCGCGGCATCCCGGCCTGCGCGGCCTGCACTCCGAGAGCGCGCGCGCCCTGGCCGAGGCGCTGCCGGAATTCCCCGCCTATGCCGATGCGACGCCGGAGCTGCGCCAGGCCTTCCTGGCCCTTCTGCGCGGCCCACAGCCGGTGCCCACGCTGGCGCGCATGGCGCGCCTGGGCGTGTTGTCGCGCTACCTGCCGGCCTTCGGCCGGGTGGCCGGGCGCATGCAGTACGACCTGTTCCACGTCTATACCGTCGACGAACACACGCTGACGGTGCTGCGCAACATCGCCAGCTTCGAGAAGGCCAACGACCGCTTCGCGTTCGGCCACAGCGCGTGGCAGCGGCTGCGCAAGCCCGAGCTGCTGCTGCTGGCCGGGCTGTTCCACGACATCGCCAAGGGCCGCGGCGGCGACCACTCCGAGCTCGGCGCCGAGGATTTCGACCATTTCGGTGCCGCGCACGCGATGCCCGCGGCGGACATCCGCCTGGTGTCGTGGCTGGTGCGCCACCACCTGCTGATGTCGATGACCGCGCAACGCCAGGACATCTCCGACCCGGAGGTGGTGAACCGGTTCGCCACGCGCATCGGTGACCGCGAGCACCTCGACTACCTCTACACGCTGACCGTGGCCGACATCGCCGGCACCAGCCCGAAGCTCTGGAACGCGTGGAAGGACCGTCTGCTGGCGGACCTCTACAGCGCGACGCGCTTCGTCCTGCGGCGGGGGCTCGAGCACCCGGTGTACGGCGAGGAGCGGGTGGCGGAAACCCGCGCGGCCGCCCGCGCGCTGTTGCTCGAGCGCGGCATGGACGCAGCCGGCATCGACGCGATCTGGACGGAGTTTCCCGACGAGAGCTTCCTGCGCTACCGGCCCGAGCAGATCGCCTGGCAGAGCGAGGGCATCGCCGGGCGACGCAACGACAACGAGCCGCTGGTGCGCGTGCGGCCGCTGGCGAACGTCGTCAACGCGACCGGCGACCCGGCGCCGGGCGCGATGGAGGTGTTCGTCTACTCCCCCGACCGCGATGGCCTGTTCGCCGCGGTCACCGCCACGCTCGACCGGGTCGGACTTGGCGTGCTGGCTGCGCGCGTGGTCACCTCCAAGGCCGGCATGAGCCTGGACAGCTTCCAGGTGCTGGCCTCGGAGAACCACCACATGTCGCCCGGCGAGCTGGCCCAGCACGTCGAGAAGCGGCTTTTCGATATCCTGTGCCGCTCGCTCGACGACGTGCGTCCGCCCAGGCGGGCCTTGCCCCGTCATTTCCGCCACTTCCGGGTGCCGGTGCAGGTGGAGTTCGGCGAGGCGGCCTCCGGCCGCACCCAGCTCACGCTGGTGTGCACCGACCGGCCGGGCCTGCTGGCCGATGTCGCGCAGGTGTTCCGCCAGCAGGGGGTGCGTGTACACAGCGCCCGCATCGCCACGTTCGGCGAGCGGGTCGAGGACTTTTTCCAGATCAGCGACGAGCGCGACCGCGCGCTCGACGACCCGCAACGACTGCAGGACCTGCGCGATGCGCTGGCCGCCTGCGTGGATGGAGGAAATGAGGATGCAAAGCAATCTGCCGAAGGCTGAGCTCAGGGCGATCATCGAGGATGCGTTCGAGCGTCGCGCCCAGCTGACCACCGCCGAGATCGACGGCTCCACGCGGCCGGCCGTGGAACAGGCGCTGGCCGGCCTGGAGGCGGGCGAATTGCGCGTCGCCGAGCCCGGCAGCGACGGCTGGCAGGTCAACGAATGGCTGAAGAAGGCCGTGCTGCTGTACTTCCGCATCACCGACATGCAGCTCATGGACGGCCAGCCCGCGCCGTTCTGGGACAAGGTGCCGGCACGCTTCGCCAGCGCCGACGAGCAGGCCTTCCGCGAGGTCGGGGCACGCGTGGTGCCCGGGGCGCTGGTACGCGCAGGTGCCCACCTGGGCCGCGACGTGGTGCTGATGCCCAGCTTCATCAACATCGGCGCCTACGTGGGTGCCGGCACGATGGTCGACACCTGGGCCACGGTCGGCTCCTGCGCGCAGATCGGTCGCAACTGCCACATCTCCGGTGGCGCCGGCATCGGCGGCGTGCTCGAACCGCTGCAGGCGGCGCCGACGATCATCGAGGACGACTGCTTCATCGGTGCGCGCTCCGAGGTCGTGGAGGGCGTCATCGTGGAGCGCGGCAGCGTCATCGGCATGGGCGTCTTCCTCGGCCAGTCCACGCGCATCTACAACCGCGCCACCGGCGAAACCAGCTACGGCCGCATCCCGGCCGGCAGCGTGGTGGTCGCCGGGTCGCTGCCCGCCGCGGACGGCAGCCATGCGCTGTATTGCGCGGTGATCGTCAAGCAGGTCGACGAGAAGACGCGCTCCAAGACCTCGGTCAACGAGCTGCTGCGCGGCGCGGTCCAGGGGGGCTGAGATGGCCACCAGCGTCTATGGCCTCGCCACCTGCGACACCTGCCGCAAGGCGCGCAACTGGCTCAGGCGCTTCGACATCGACCACGCCTTCGTCGACTACCGCGAGCAGCGCATCGAGCCGGCCACGCTCAAGGCCTGGGCCGACCAGCTGGGCGGTTTCGACCGGCTCGTCAACCGCGCCTCGACCACCTGGCGCAACCTGCCCCAGGCGCGCCGCGCGCCGGGTTCCGACCCTGAATGGCAGTTGCTGCTGCGCGAACACCCGGCCCTGATCAAGCGTCCGGTGCTGGTGACCGGCGACGGCACGGTGTCGGTGGGCTTCACCGACAAGGCCTGGAAGATGCGTTTCGGCGTGTAGGCCGTCCCCGACCGTGTCCCGCTCCACCTCCCCGCCACGGCAGCCATGCGACACTCCCGGGCCATGAACAACGACGTCCTCGATCTCACGCGGGAGCTGATCGCCCGCTCCTCGGTGACACCCGACGATGCCGGCTGCCAGCCCCTGCTGGCGTCGCGCCTGGAGAACGCGGGTTTCCGCACCGAGTTCCTGCGCCGCGGTGAGGTCGACAACCTGTGGGCCTGGCACGGCTCGGAAGGGCCGGTCCTGTGTTTCCTGGGCCACACCGACGTGGTGCCGCCGGGGCCAAGCGATGCCTGGGCCAGCGATCCGTTCCGGCCCGACCTGCGCGAGGGCTTCCTCTATGGCCGCGGCTCGGCCGACATGAAGGGCAGCGTCGCCGCGTTCGTGGTGGCGCTGGAGGCCTTCGTCGCCGCGCACCCGGAACATCCCGGCACCATCGCCTTGCTGCTCACCTCGGACGAGGAGGGGGATGCGATCGACGGCGTGCGCCGCATCGCGCGCGAGTTCGGCGAGCAGGGGCGGGCGATCGACTACTGCCTGGTCGGCGAGCCCAGTTCGCTGGAGCGGCTGGGCGACATCGTGCGCGTGGGGCGCCGTGGCTCGCTGACCGGCACCGCCACGGTGCGCGGCGTGCAGGGGCACGTGGCCTATCCGCACCTGGCCGACAATCCGATCCATCGGGCCCTGCCGGCATTCGCCGCGCTGGCCGCGCGCGAGTGGGATCCCGAGCCCTATCCCGAGTTTCCCGCCACCAGTTTCCAGATCGCCAACTTCCAGGCCGGTACCGGGGCCAGCAACGTCATTCCGGGCACTGCGAGCGTGCAGTTCAACCTGCGCTATTCCCCGCACTGGACGGCGGATGCGCTGGTGGCGGAGGTGGAATCGCTGCTTGCCGCGCATTCGCTGGAGCTTTCCATCGACTGGCACCGCTCGGGCGAGCCCTTCCACACCGCCGACGGGGTGTTGCGGCGTGCCGTGCGTGACACCTTGCGCGACAGCCTGGGGCTCAGGCCGGATGAGAACACCGGTGGCGGCACGTCCGACGGCCGCTTCATCGCGCCGATGGGCGCGCAGGTGGTCGAGCTGGGTCCGGTCAACGCCAGCATCCACAAGGTCGACGAGCGGGTGTCGGTGGCGGATCTCGAAGCGCTGCCGGGGCTCTACCTGGGCATCGCCGAGAGGGTGCTGTTGCGCGGGGCGGAATAAAAAAGCGGCCATCCCTGGCCGCTGTGACGTCGGAGCATCTCCGAAAACGAACCGCCCGTTCCCCTTCAGGCGGCAGCTTTCTGCGCCGGCATCGACGCTTTGAGCTCGGCGATCAGGCCGAGCACATCGCGGTGCACCCCCTGGAAGCCCTCGTCGGCGCTGTCGCGGGTCTCGTGGTAAACCACGGCGATCCAGGTGGCCAGGCCGCGCAGGCGGATCGGCTGCAGCCGCGAGCGCACGCGCTCGAAGGCCAGCTGGGCCGCGTTGCCGCGGGCCGGGTTGGGCAGGGGGGTGGTGTCATTGGGCGACTGGGACGCCGGCACGTGCGCCGTGGACTCCAGTTCGGCCAGGGTCAGCAGGGCAGCCTCGCGGCGCTTGGCCTCGGGCAGCTCGCGGATGGCCTTCTCGACCACCTTCGCCTGCCAGGACAGCATGACCTTGCGCGAAAGCTGCTGCATGGTGTTTTGCATCGAATTGAACAGACTCATGCCTACCTCGACGTTGTCCAGCACTGCGCCGGTGGTAGGTCGCTCCCCGAAGCGGCGACCCGTCAAATGTGACGTTGTGCGTCACAGCGCGTCTCTGATGGACGCTGGCGGTCAGTTTCCGTACAGGTCGAGGATTTGTATGTGAACCAGTTCACAGATTCGCGGCTGGACTGAGCACGAGTCGGTGTTTTGGCTCCCCGGGAAGGAATGGGGACGCCCGGCCCTGCACCCATTCCTCGTGCCCGCTGCCCCAGAACGGCGACAGCGGATGCCCGCTCTGTCCCCCGGGCATGTGCAGTACGCCGTGCTCCTCGTGGCCCGGGGCCACCACCATGCGCTGCGAGGCGCCGAACGACGGCCCCTGCGCGCGTGGCAGGTGGCTGTCGCCCGGCAGCGGTTGGGCCGGCATCGACAGTCGGCGGGCCAGCGGAGCGGGCAGCGCCCCGGCCAGCGGGTGCCGGATCCGGGCGGTGTTGCGCTCGCCCCAGCTGCGCGTGCCTACGGCGCCGCTGCCACCGGCTTCCTCGGCCACCTTGAGCGCGGCCGCGTCGAACGCCTCCAGCCAGCTGGCGTGGCCCGACGGCACCCAGGCCTCGGGACGGATGCTCGCCAGCGGCCAGACGAAGGCCTCTGCCTGCGGCACCCGCGGGGGGAGGAAATCCTCTCCCTCGGCCTCGCGGACGGGGGCCAGGATCGTGTCGAGCACGAGGCGGATCACTTCGGCCCGGAACGCCCGGACCAGCGGGTAGGCCACCGCGTAGGCACGGGCCTCGCCCTCCCAGTGGCGGGTCGCGGGCTCCAGTGCCTGCAGCCCGAGATGCCCGGGGCCGGCCTCGGCGATCAGCTCGCGCAGCAATTGCCACCACGTCTCCAGGAACACGGCGCGGTGGTCGAGCTGGATCGCCAGCAGGTCGGCTTCCTCGAACACGTCCCGCGCCAGCAGCGCGTCGCGGATCTGGCGCTGGCGCGCGCCCAGGTCGTAGCCGCCGTCGCCGACCCGAGGCAGGTCCACGCCATCGACGACGCGCGAGTTCGCCGTCCACAGCCGTGCAGAGCCCGGGTCGAGGATCCTGGGGACCTCGTCGGGCTCCAGCCAGCCGTCCCAGTCGCATCCGTCCATGACCGGATCAAGCGCCTGCAGCGGGTCGCAGTCGCCCACGCGTCGGGGCAGGCGCCCCATCAGGGTCCAGCCGATGCGCCCGCTGCGATCACCGATCACTGCGTTCTGGACCGGCACGCCCGCCCGGTTGGCGATGTCCAGCGCTGCGTCCAGGTCGGCCGCGCGGGTCATGCGCAGCAGGCCGAGGTCCAGGCTGCCGGCGCGGTGCGCCGTCCAGGCCAGGGCCAGCGACGTGTCGTCGAGGTCGTCGTGAAGGACCGGGCCCCAGCGCGTCTCGACCACTTCCAGCACCTCCGGCGCCCCGCCCAGCACCGCCAGTTCCTCGCGGTGGCGCGTGACGCCGTCCTCGCCGCCCGGGACGCGGTAGCGCCCGGCCTCGCGGTCGACCCAGTGCACGCGCACGAAGTCGTGATAGTCGCCATAGCTGTTGGTGAAGCCCCAGGCCACGTGGCCGGTGCTTCCCACGACCACGCCGGGCAGGCCGGGCAGCGTGACGCCGCCGACGTCCACCTGGCCGCCAGGGGCATCCGCGGCGGGATAGCGCAACTGGGCGCGGAACCAGATATTGGGTGCGCGCAGGCCCAGGTGCATGTCGTCGGCCACCAGGGCGCGACCGTCCCGGGTCAGGGTCCCGGCGACGGCGAAGTTGTTGCTGCCCTTCACCGGCGGGTCTTCGTCGTCGGCCAGGCGCGCCTCTCCGGCGGCGTGCAGGGCGTGCACGGGGCCCAGCAGATCGACCACCCGCGCCACGTCCAGCAGTTCGCGCTCGGTGCCCTGCAGTGGCGCATCCCAGTGGCTGCCGTCGCGCGTGAGCAGTTCCAGCGCGTCGGCGCCCAGGTGCCGGCGCGCCTGCAGCAGCGACCACTCCCTGCGGTTGTCGCTGTCCTGGAGGTCGAAGAACATCGCGTAACCCACCAGCAGCGCGTCCTCCGGGCGCCACGGCTCGGGGCGCGTGCGCAGCAGGCCGTAGGCCCAGGGCCGCGCGCGCAATGCGTCCAGCCCGCTGTTGGCACCCTCGGCATAGGCCTCGAGCAGTTCACGCTCGTGTGCGCTGGCTTGCGCGTAGAGGTGCTCCACGCGGGCGCGCATGCGGTGCACGCGCACCCTGCGGTCCACCGGCAGCGCCGGGGCCCCGACCAGCGCGGCGAGTTCACCGGCGGCACTGCGACGCATCAGGTCCATCTCGAAGTAGCGCTCCTGCGCGTGCACGAAGCCCAGCACGCGCATCGCATCGGATTCCGACCCGGCGCTGATCGTCACTGTGCCGTCGGCGTCCCGCTCGACCTGCGCTTCGCCCTGCAGGCCCGGCAGCACAAGGGGGCCGTCCAGCAGCGGCAGGCTGGCGCGCATCCACATCCAGCCGACCAGCAGTGCCAGCAGTGCCAGCGCCACGAGTCCCGCCATCAACCACGCGCCGATCCGTACGAAGCCTGCCATCGCGATCCTCCCCCGAAGTCGTTCGCATCCTAGACCAGATACTGGCAGGGCCGTTGCGCCCCCGGTGTGGAATCGACGAGGGAGGTCAGCGCGGCCGGGTGGTCAAGCGGGGCGGCGCCACAGCTCGAAGCGGCGCTGCCCGCGGTCGGCCAGCGCGGTCGCTTCGCGCGAGGTCCGATAGCCTGGCAGCGCATGCAGCCTGGCCTTCAGGGCTTCCAGGCCATCGGCGTCGTCGGGGATCGCGCAGCCATGGCGCCCGCTGGCATCCAGCAGCAGCCAATAGGCCGGCTCCATCCCCGTGTCCGGACCCGGCGAGACCAGCACCACCGAGTCCAGTGCGTTCCATTCGATGCGCTCGCGGGCACCGCGGGCGCCGCGACGCGAGATCCCCTGGGGGTCCAGCACGACCTGGTCGTGGCCCTCGCCGAAGCGCGCCCGCAGCCAGGGCAGGGCCAGCAACACCACGGTGGCGAGGATGAAGGCCAGCAGGGGCAGTCGCTCGATCCAGCCCATGCTGCGTCGCTGAAGGCGAACAGCACCAGGCTGACGAGGGTGGTGGCGGCCGCCCAGGCCAGTTCGCCGCGCCGCCAGGGTCCGATCATCGGGCCGGTCATCGCGGCGCGATCAGTCCGGCTGCCGCTGCCACACGTCGAAGCGTGCATTGGTGGTCGATCCCATCGCCGTCGCGACCGCCTCGTTGTCGAAACCCGGCAGCTGCTGCACGCGCTCGAGCAACGCATCGAAACCCTCCGCACTGGCCGGCACGGCGCAACCGCCCTGGCCGCTTTCATCCACGAACACCCAGAACACGTCGTCGCCGACCGGACCGTCGTCGGTGGTGGCGATGAAGATGCGCTCGATGCGGTCCCAGCGCACGGACTCCCGGGTGCCGCCGGCAGCCAGGCGCTGGATGCCCAGCTCGTCGAAGTCGACCCGGTCGCGCGGCTGCATGCGCTGGCGCATGTAGGGGATCCACACGAACACCGAGGTGCACAGCAACGAGGCCCAGAACGGCCAGGCCGCGCGCAGGCCGTAGTTCGGACCCAGGAACATCGCGGCGAACACGACCGTCACCACGGCGCTGGCGGCGATGAACAGCAGTTCGTTGCGGGTGTGGGGCAGGTTCATCGGGGCATCCGTGGGGGCTCAGTCGCGTGCGCTCAGCCGGTACACGCAGGTGTGCAGGGTGCTCACGCCCTCGATGGCGAAGCGGGGTTCGTGTTCGAGGATATCGCGTCGCTCCAGCAGGTCCACCTGCCAGCGCGGCTCGAACAGCGCCCGAACCTCGGTCTCGTCGACGCTGAAGGGCGGGCCGTCGCGCTCGTGCGCGGGATACTCCAGCGTCACCAGCAGTCCCAGCGTGCCGGCGGGCAGCAGGCCGTAGACGTGCTCGACGTAGCGCCGGCGCATCGCTTCGGGCAACGCGATCAATGCGGCACGGTCGTAGACCGCCGCGATGTCCTGCACGTGCTCGCGGGCCAGCGCGAACACGTCCCCGGCGAGCAGTTCCAGGTGGGCGAGGCCAACCCGGGTGAAGCCGGGTTCTTCCGCCTCGCCCGGATCCAGCCCGCGTTCGGCGAAGAACTCGCGGCAGGCCTCAAGCGACAGTTCCACGCCCAGCACCGGGTGGCCTTCGGCAGCCAGCCAGGCCATGTCCAGGCTCTTGCCGCACAGCGGCACCAGCACCGGTGCCTCGGCGGGAAGCGCCAGCGAGGGCCAGTGCTTGAGCAGCAGCCGGTTGACCTCCTCGAGGTGCCAGCCGGTGCGACCCTCGGCCCAGCGCGCGTGCCAGAACTCCGCCTCCATCAGCCCGCCTCGGCCGAATCCACGCGCTGGAAGCCACGCGGCAGCATGTTGCCGCGCTGCGCGCGGCTGCCGGCGTAGGCCTGCAGGTCGCGCCAGCTCAGGCTCAGCTTGCGCTGGCCGCAGTAAAGCGTCAGCTCGCCGCCCTCGCGCACGCTGGCCACGACGATGACCGTCTCGTCGCCGGACTTCAGCTTCGCGGGCGGGATCTGGATCAGCTTGTTGCCCTTGCCGCGGTCGAGTTCGGGCAGCTCGCTGATCGGGAACGCCAGCAGGTGGCCGGCGGAGGTGATCGCCACGACCAGGTCGGTCTGCGCGTTGTTCACCGCCACCGGTGGCAGCACGCCGCCGTTGCCCGGGTTGAGCAGTGCCTTGCCGGCCTTGTTGCGGCCGCAGAAGTTCTCGAACCGGGTGACGAAGCCATAGCCGTGGGTCGAGGCGAGCAGGAAACGGGCATCGGGCTCGGCGCTTGCGGTGCCGATGAACACGGCGCCGGAAGGCGGCGAGAAGCGGCCGGTCAGCGGTTCGCCGTTGCCGCGCGCCGAAGGCAGGCCGTGGCCGGCGGTCGAGTAGGCACGGCCGGTGGAATCCAGGAACGCCACCTGCAGGTTGGTGCGGCCGCGCGCGGCATGGCCCAGGCTGTCGCCGTCGCGGTAGTTCAGGCTGGCCGGGTCGATGTCGTGGCCCTTCGCCGCGCGGATCCAGCCCTTCTCCGAGAGCACGATGGTGATCGGTTCGCTGGGCACCAGGTCGGTTTCCGACAGCGCCTGGGCCGCGCCACGCTCGACCAGCGGACTGCGTCGCGGGTCGCCGAACTTCTTCGCATCGGCCAGCAGCTCGTCCTTGACCAGCTTCTTCAACTTCGCCTTGGAGCCGAGGATGGCCATGATCTTGTCGCGTTCCCTGGCCAGCTCGTCCTGCTCGCCGCGGATCTTCATCTCCTCCAGGCGGGCGAGCTGCTTGAGCTTGGTGTCGAGGATGTAGTCGGCCTGGTCCTCGCTGAGCTCGAAGCGCGCCATCAGCACCGCGCGCGGCTCGTCCTCGGTGCGGATGATGTGGATCACCTCGTCGAGGTTGAGGAAGGCGACCAGCAGGCCCTCGAGCAGGTGCAGCCGGCGCTCGACCTTCGCCAGCCGGTGGTTGAGCCGGCGGGTGACGGTGTCGAAGCGGAAGTGCAGCCACTCCGACAGGAACATCTTCAGGTTCTTCACCTGCGGGCGGCCGTCCAGTCCGATCACGTTGAAGTTGACCCGGAAGCTCTTCTCCAGGTCGGTGATGGCGAACAGGTGGCCCATCAGCGAGTCGACGTCGACCCGGTTCGAGCGCGGCACCAGCACCAGGCGCACCGGGTTGGCGTGGTCGGACTCGTCGCGCAGGTCCTCCAGCCACGGCAGCTTCTTGGCCCGCATCTGCGCGGCGATCTGCTCGAGGATCTTCGACGGGCTGACCTGGTGGGGCAGGGCGGTGATGACGATGTTGTTGGCCTCGCGCACCCAGGTGGCGCGGGCGCGAACGCTGCCGCCGCCGGTCTCGTACATCGCCAGCAGGTCGCGGCGCGGCGTGATGATCTCCGCCTCGGTCGGGTAGTCCGGCCCGCGCACGTGCTCGCACAACTCGCGAACGCTGGCCTCGGGTTCGTCGATCAGGCGGATGCAGGCGGCCACGACCTCGTTGAGGTTGTGCGGCGGCACGTCTGTGGCCATGCCCACGGCGATGCCGGTGGTGCCGTTGAGAAGCAGGTGCGGCAACCGCGCCGGCAGCCAGCCCGGCTCCTGCAGCGTGCCGTCGAAGTTCGGGTTCCACTCCACCGTGCCCTGGCCCAGCTCGCCCAGCAGCACCTCGGCGATCGGGGTGAGCTTGGACTCGGTGTAGCGCATCGCCGCGAAGCTCTTGGGGTCGTCCGAGGAGCCGAAGTTGCCCTGGCCGTCCACCAGCGGGTAGCGGAACGAGAACGACTGCGCCATGAGCACCATCGCCTCGTAGCAGGCGCTGTCGCCGTGCGGGTGGAACTTTCCGATCACGTCGCCCACCGTGCGTGCGGACTTCTTCGGCTTGGCCGCGGCACTGAGCCCCAGTTCGCTCATCGCGTAGATGATCCGGCGCTGCACCGGCTTGAGCCCGTCGCCGAGGAAGGGCAGGGCGCGGTCGAGCACCACGTACATCGAGTAGTCGAGGTAGGCGCGCTCGGCGTATTCGCGCAGCGGGATCTGCTCGAAGCCATGGAAGGTGGGGCGGGTCAGGTCGCTCATTCGCTCTCGTGACGGGGTGAAAAGAGGCATTCTAGCCGTCGTGGCCGGGCCGGTGGGGTGGCGCGGCCGGGCCGGGAGTCCGCGCCGTTGCCCGGGCAGGCGCGCCGGACGACGCCACGCCGGGTCGGGGAACTAAACGGCCGTTCAGGAAAGTGAGGCCTCGTTCGCGCCGCCTTCCGGGGGTGCTTCTAGACTGGGACTGCCACTATTTCCGGCAGGCAAGCCGACCAACGGATAAGGAGAATCCCATGGGCTCGATCATTGGCCTGATCATCCTCGTTCTCGTCATCATCGCTTTCTTCAAGGTGACCGCCATGGCCGCACGCGTTGGCCTGGGCTTCCTCGCGCTTCTGGCGCTGCTTCTGATCATCGTGCCGCTGATGGCGACATGAGCGAAGGCGCGTCGCCCCGCAATGGGGCGGCGCGCCTCCCGACAGGCATCGCACAGCTGCTATCATTGTGCGATGCAACATCGCCTCCCCCACATCGCGGGCCCGATTCCTCCCAGCCGCTGGCGGGAGTTGACGGTGTGCTGTGCCCGCGCCGAGCGCGGTGAGCGCGTTCCACCCTAGCGCCTGATCCCGCCAGCAGGCGGGCCGCGTTGCGGATGCCCGACCCGGTCCCGGTGTCGCGTGCGCCGCCTGCTCCTCGATCCCCCTTTTCCTTTGAGTCAAACCGCCCGACGCGATGTCGCGCGGCCTAGGACCCTGTTTCCATGACCATGTTCACCAATATCCGCCGCGAGTGGTTCTCCAACGTTCGCGGCGATGTCCTCGCCGGCCTGGTCGTCGCACTGGCACTGATCCCCGAGGCGATCGCGTTCTCGCTCATCGCCGGTGTCGATCCCAAGGTCGGCCTGTATGCCTCGTTCTGCATCGCGGTGGTCATCGCCTTCACCGGTGGCCGGCCGGGCATGATCTCCGCGGCCACCGGAGCGATGGCGCTGCTGATGGTCACGCTGGTGCGCGACCACGGCCTGCAGTACCTGCTGGCGGCCACGATCCTGACCGGCCTCCTGCAGATCCTCGCCGGATACCTTCGCCTGGCCGAGCTGATGCGCTTCGTCTCGCGCTCGGTCATCACCGGTTTCGTCAATGCACTGGCCATCCTGATCTTCATGGCCCAGGTGCCGGAACTCATCGGCGTGCCATGGATGGTCTACCCGATGGTGATCGGTGGCCTCGCGATCATCTACGGACTGCCCTACGTCACGCGGGCAGTGCCGTCGCCGCTGGTGGCGATCGTCGTGCTGACCGCCATCGCTGTGTACTTCGGCGTCAATGTGCCCACCGTCGGCGACAAGGGCGACCTGCCCGACTCGTTGCCGGTGTTCCTGTTCCCGGACATTCCCTGGAACCTCGAGACCCTGAAGATCATCCTGCCCGTGTCGCTGACCCTGATGGTCGTGGGCCTGCTGGAAAGCTTCCTGACCGCGCAGATCGTCGACGACCTGACCGACACGCCCAGCGACAAGCATCGCGAGGCCAAGGGCCAGGGCATCGCCAACATCACCGCGGGCTTCTTCGGTGGCATGGCCGGCTGCGCGATGATCGGGCAGTCGGTCATCAATGTGAAATCAGGTGGCCGTGGCCGCCTGTCCGCACTCGTCGCCGGCGTGGTGCTGCTGGTGATGGTGGTGTTCCTCGGCAGCTGGGTCGGCCTGATGCCGATGGGCGCGCTGGTGGCGGTGATGATCATGGTCTCGATCGGCACGTTCAACTGGGCCTCGCTGGGGAACCTCAGGCACCACCCGAAGAGCTCCAGCCTGGTCATGATCGGCACCGTGGTGGTGACGGTCGCCACCCATGACCTTGCCAAGGGCGTGCTGACCGGCGTGCTGCTTTCGGCACTGGGCTTCGCGCGCAAGGTCAGCCAGATCCTCGAGGTCACCACGTCGCTGGAAGACGAAGGGGCGACGCGCCGCTACACCGTCACCGGACAGGTGTTCTTCGCCTCCTCGGAGCAGTTCCTCAAGGCCTTCGACTTCCGCGAGGTCATCGAGCGCGTGCGCATCGATGTCACCGGGGCGCATTTCTGGGACCTGTCTGCCGTGGGTGCCCTGGATCGTGTCATCCTCAAGTTCCGCCGTGAAGGTGTCGAGGTCGAGATCGTCGGCATCAACGAAGCCAGCCGTACGATCGTCGATCGGCTCGGCGTGCACGACAAGCCTGATGCCGAGAAGCTGCTGGGCCACTGAGGACCGATGATGAGCAAGAACAGCTACGTGATTCCCGTCGACGGCAAGGTCCTGGCCTGCCTGGACACCTCGGTATACACCGACAGCGTGGTCGACCACGCCACCTGGGCCGCGCAGAGGCTGGGTGCACCGCTGCAGTTCCTGCACGTGCTCGACCGCCAGCCGCAGGTGGCGCAGATGGCCGACTACAGCGGCAACATCGGCGTGCACGCGCAGACCGAACTGCTCAGCGAACTCGTCGAGCTCGACGAGAAGCGCAGCAAGCTCGCGGCACAGCAGGGGCGCCAGTTGCTGGCCCATGCGCGCGGGCGGGCCACGGCGGCCGGCGTTGTCGAGCACGACGCGGTGCAGCGCCATGGCGCATTCGTCGAGACGATCACCGAGGACGAGGACGACGTGCGCCTGTTCGTGCTCGGAAAGCGCGGCGAGCATGCCGATTTCGACAAGGGCCACCTCGGCGCGAACCTCGAACGCGCGGTGCGTTCGGTGCATCGCCCGCTGCTGGTCGCCTCGCGCGCGTTCCGCCCGATCCAGCGCTTCGCGATCGCCTTCGATGGCAGCCCGACCACCCGCAAGTGCGTCGAGATGGTGGTCAAGAGTCCGCTGCTGCAGGGCCTGCACTGCGACCTGCTCAGCGCAGGAAACGCCACCTTCGAATTGCGCGAGGCGCAGAACTGGGCCAAGCGCCAGCTCGAGCAGGCCGGCTTCGAATTCGACGCGCGCATCATCGCCGGCGACCCCGAGGCGGTGATCGGCGAGCACGTGGCGAACCAGGGCGTCGACCTGCTGGTCATGGGTGCCTACGGCCACTCGCGCATTCGCCAGCTCATCGTCGGCTCGACGACGACCGCGATGATCCGCGGCTGCCAGGTCCCGGTGCTGCTGCTGCGCTGAGCGCGGGCAGTGGCGGCCGGCGGCTCAGGCCGGTTTGCGCATCAGCGCCACGTCCTTGCACGGCACCTCGATGTCCAGCCCGTGCCGGGCCGCGACGTGGCGCAGCGTCGATTCGCGGTAGAACACCACGTGGGTCGGATCGCGGCGGTAGTGCCACTGCGCGAACCGCGCATCGTCGGTCTGGAAGCAGGTCATCACCGCCAGCCATCCCCCCGGGCGCAGCAGGCGGGTGAGTTGTTCGAAGGTGGCGGCCGGGGCGTGCAGGTGTTCCAACACCTCGGTGCAGGTGATGAAGTCGTAGCTTCGCGCGAGCGCCGACGCATCCGGGTGGAAGGCGGGGTCGTACAGCGTGACGTGATGCCCGGCCTCGCCCAGCATCGCGGCCAGGGCGGGTCCCGGTCCGCAGCCGAAGTCCAGGCCCTCGCGCGCTGGCGGCAGGCGATCCAGCAACGGCTGGAGCAGCTTGAGCAGGAAGCGGCGATAGCCGTGATCGCCGGGTTGGTTGCGGTGGGTGAGGTAGTAGGCGTGCTCGGCCTCGCGCGCCAGTCGCCCGGTCGGGTCGAGGAACGTGCACTCGCAGCCCGCGCATCGGAAGTAGGCCTTGCCATCGACGTCGACGAACACGCGGGTCCGGCCATCCCGGCACACCGGGCAGGTCGGCGAACCCGGGTTCATCGCGCGCCGTCGCCGACCGGTCGGGCGACGGTCCCGGTGGCATCGGGGGTGGCCGCGGGTGCACCGCGCACGGCGATGGGCTGGGCCCGGAAGCGCTCGGGTTGGGTGTCGTCCAGCACGGCGGCGGTCCCGGCAGGGTCAGCCCGCAGCGTATCATTCGCCGATGCCAGCGCCCGCTCTCCATGACCCGTCGCCACGGCGCCAGGGCGGGCCCGCTGCGACGGGTGCCGCATGAGCGCCGCCCATCCTGCGATCGCGCGATACGCCGGCTTCGGCTTCGCCCTCGCGCTGGTGTCGAGCATCGGGCAGACCTTCTTCATCGGACTTTTCGGTGGCGAGATCCAGTCGGCGCTGGGCATCGACGCCGGACGCTGGGGCCTGCTCTACGGCATCGCCACGCTGGCCAGTGGCGGCCTGATGTTCTGGGCCGGGGCCCAGGCCGACCACCAGCCGCTGCGCCGGGTCACGCTGCTTGCGCTGGCCATCCTGGTGTCCGGGGCCCTGCTGATGGCCACCGCGACGACGCTCTGGGTGCTCGTCGTAGCGGTATTCCTGTTGCGCTTTGGTGGCCAGGGCCTGTCCGGCCACCTGGCGATGGTCGTCGCGGCGCGCCCCGCGCAGCGGCGGGGTCGCAGCCTGGCCGTGGCGGCGTTCGGGTTCATCGCCGGCGAAGCGCTGCTGCCGGTCAGTGTCGTGGTCCTGCTGGGGCTGGTCGGCTGGCGCGAGCTGTGGGCACTTGCCGGTGCCGGGGTGGTGGTGCTGGCGCTGCCGGTGCTGTGGTGGCTGGGCGGGCGCGTGGGTGGCGTGCCGGCACCCCCCAGGACGCAGGAGGTGGTCGCGACGCTGGATCGCCGGCAGTTGCTTCGCGCGCCCGCGTTCCGGGCAGCGCTCGCCGTGCTGCTGGTCTCGCCCTTCGTGGTCACGGCCCTGTTCCTGCAACAGGCCACGCTCGTCACGCTCAAGGACTGGAGCCTGGGCCTGTTCGCCAGTGGCTTCCTCGTGTTCGCGCTGGCACAGGCGGGGTCGAACTGGATCAGTGGCGCGCTCGTCGATCGCTTCGGTGCGCGCTCGGTGCTGCGCGTATACCTGCTTCCGCTGGCGATCGCCTGCCTTGCGCTGGGTTTCGTCTCCGGGCCCGCGGCGCTGTGGCTGATGTTTGCCGGTCTCGGCGTCACCGCCGGCGCGCAGGGCGTGGTCGGCGGTGCCCTTTGGGTCGAACTGTTCGGCCTGCGCCAGCTGGGCCTGGTGCGCGGCGTCTACTTCGGCTTCATGGTGCTGACCACGGCGGTCTCGCCCTTCCTGCTGGGCGCGGCGCTGTCGGCGGGTGTCGATCTGGGCCTGCTGACTGTCGGGCTTGCCGTGTACGCCTGCATCATTCCGTGGTGGGTGTCGCGCAGCCTGCGCCACGTCCAGGCCGATCCCGTACTGCACGCAGATAGTGGGTGATCAGTCCAGCGCGCCGCCGCAGCTCGAGCCCTGGCCGGCGGTGCAGCCGTAGCAGTGCCCGGCGGTGGCGATGCGGCGTGGTGGCGGGGCATCGAGCAGGTCGCGCAGGTGCGGCCGGTGGCGGTCTTCAGGGGTGTGGCCACCCATCGGCAGGCCGAGCATCTGGTTGAAGTCGCAGTCGTAGAGATAGCCCTGGTAGTCCACGCTGACCAGGTTGCGGCACATGACCGCCTGCAGGTTGTCGTCGCGATGCGCCTCGCGCAGCGTGCCCATGTAGGCATCGAACCGGCCCTTCGACAGCAGCCAGGATCCGTAGCGCTGGATCGGCATGTTGGCCAATGCGTAGAGGCGGTTGAACACGATGCCGAACTCCTCGCCGAGCAGGCGCTTGTAGTCGGCTTCCAATGCGTCCTGGTCGGGTGGAAGGAACGCGCCATTGGGGTTGTAGACCAGATTGAGGACCAGGCTGCTCCCGGGCTGGCCGTAGCCGAGCGCATTGATCCGCTGCAGCGCGCGGATCGAGGCTTCGAACACGCCGTTGCCCCGCTGCTCGTCGACGTTCGCGGCGCTGTAGCACGGCAGGGACGCGACCACCTCGACCTGGTGGGCGGCGAGAAAATCCGCGCTCCATTCGTAGCCGGGCTCCTCGATGATCGTCGGGTTGAGCCGGTCCATCACATGCAGGCCCTGCTGCCTGGCTTCGGCGACGAACCAGCGGAAGTGTGGGTTCATCTCGGGCGAGCCGCCGGTGAGGTCGAGGGTCCGCACCCCGCGTGCGCGTGCCACCTCCAGCGCCAGTGCCAGGGTGTCGCGGTCCATGAGTTCCTTGCGATTCGGCCCCGCGGCCACGTGGCAGTGGATGCAAGCCAGGTTGCACAGGTAGCCCAGGTTGAGCTGCAGCGTGTCGAGGGTTCCGCGTTCGATGTCGGGGAAGTCGTGTTCCTTCAGCAGTGGCCAGGTGTCACGCATGGGTGGGCTGTGCTCCAGATGGCGGATGGGTATCGGCGCGGGACTCGGCTGCCAGGCGGAGCCAGTCCGCCAGCGCGCGCTGCGCGTCGAGGGGGTGTTCCAGGGCAGACAGCGCCGAGAGGACGTTGTCGAGGTCGTCGGCGTCGTCGGCGTCGACCAGGCGCTGCAGCTCCAGCCGTTCGCCTACGTCGTGCAGGGCCATGCGGAAGGCGTCGGCCGTGTTCGGGCGGCTGTAGGCGACCGCAGTCCAGCGGGCCAGTGCGACCGGCCGGTTGCTGCCGAACAGCCAGAAGCCGCCGTCGGCCGCGGGTCCGAGCACGCAGCGCGGCTGGTCGTGATCGAGCCATTCCGCCGCGACCTGCAACTGCGCGGGCGTGATCTGCGGCGTGTCGGCCCCGATCAGCAGGGCCGAGCGGTGCCGTGCCAGCAGCGTGGCGTGCACGCGGGCCATGCGCTCACCCAGCGAACCGCTGCCTTGGGCAAGGCGCGGCAGTCCTTGCCATGCGGGATCGGTCATCGCCGCGGCTTCGGCCACGGCCCAGTGCGGATCGATCGCGGCGGACCGGCCCGGGGACGCCGCTGCCGCGGCCAGCGCCACCTCGGCCACGGTCTGCGCCGAGCGCCGGTGGAAGCCATCCGCGAACGCCTGCCCGCGCCCGGCTGCCAGGCGTGTCTTGACCGGTGAATGCCCGGGTGTCTTCACGAAGATCGCCAGTCCGGTTCGGCTCATCGCGGGTCCTTGTCACGGCGGAAGCGCCGGGCCTGGCGCCATGTCAGTGTCAGGTGCCGGGCGGTGGTCGTCCACCATCCGTCCCGGGCGTACTTGCGCGCGCTGGTCAGGATCGGTGCGCGCAGTGCCTTCAGGCGCAGCCCACTGCGGCGCGCGCGCCACACCAGGGCATGGTCCTCGCCGCAGGCCAGCTGCGGGTCGAAGCCGCCCAGCCGGTGGAAGTCGCGGCGGTCCAGCACGAAGCCCTGGTCACCGAAGGGCATGCCCAGCCACCGGCTGCGGATCCATGCGCCCAGGGTGTTGAGCCACATCAGCGCCGGCCCGTCGGTGAAGCGCAGGTCGAAGTAGGCCAGTTCGTTGCGGCCGGGGAGGGAATCCGCCAGGCGGCGCAGCGAACCCGCAGGCAAGCGCGAGTCGGCATGCAGCAGGCACAGGAGCGGATGGCGGGCCGCCGCCACGCCGGCATTGAGCTGGCTGGCACGTCCGGCGGGGGCCTCGATCCATCGGCGCGCCGGCACGGTCGATCGCTGCACGGTGGTGTCCTGCAGATCCCCTGCGGCGGCGACCAGGATCACCTCGCTGCCTGCGGGCAGCGCCTCGAGGTCCGCCATCAGTTCGCGCCAGGCCGTCTCGCCGGGACCCAGTGGCACCACCACCGACAGCGGTGGCGGCTCAGCGGCGGAGCGTGGCTTGGACACCGCTCACCCCCTGCGCCAGCGGAAGAAGCGCTCGGCCCAGCGCAGCGCCGACTGCGGCGCATGCGCCTTCTTCCACACCCCGGCGGCGTACTTGTTCGCCTCGCCCATCGTCGGGTAGACGTGGATGGTTCCCAGCAGCTTGTTGAGCCCGATCCCGTGCTTCATCGCCAGCACGAATTCCGCCAGCAGCTCGCCGGCATGCGCGCCGACGATGGTCGCGCCGAGGATGCGGTCCTTGCCCGGCGGGGTCAGCACCTTGACGTAGCCATGGTCGTTGCCATCGGCGATGGCCCGGTCGAGGTCGTCGATGCCGTACTTCGTGACCTCCACGTCGACCCCGCGTTCCTCGGCCTCGTCCTCGCTCAGGCCGACGCGGGCCACTTCCGGGTCGGTGAAGGTCACCCACGGGATCACCCGGTAGTCGGCCTTGAAGCTCCAGAACGGGGCCAGCAATGCGTTCACCGAGGCGAACCAGGCCTGGTGCGCCGCGACATGGGTGAACTGGAACGGGCCGGCCACGTCGCCGGCCACGTGGATGTTCGGGAAGTTGGTGCGCATCAACGCGTCGACGGCGATCGTGCCACGCCCGGTCAGCTCGACCCCGAGCGCCTCCAGGCCGAAGCCCTCGACGTTCGCCTTGCGACCCAGTGCGACCAGGATGCGGTCGAACCCGAACGCCACCTCGCCACCCGAGTGCCTGCACACCAGCACCTTGCCGTCGCCATCCTCCTCGACCCGCAGCGCCTCGTGGCCGGTGGCGATGTCCAGGCCTTCGGTCTCCAGGCGCGCGTGCAGTGCCTGCGCGGCGTCCTCGTCCTCGCGCGGCAGCAGGCGCGGTGCCATTTCGACGATGCGCACCCGGCTGCCGAAGCGGGCGAATACCTGGGCCAGTTCGCAGCCGATCGGCCCGCCGCCCAGCACCAGCAGGCGTCCGGGAAGCTCGCGCAGCGACCACAGCGTGTCCGAGCTCAGCGGTGCGGCGTCGGCCAGGCCCGGGAGCTCGGGCAGCAACGGCCGGGCGCCGGTGGCCAGCACGATGCTGCGCGCGCTGATGCGGCGCCCGTCGACCTCGACCTCCCAGGGCGACACCAGTTTCGCTTCGCCCTGCACCACGTCGACGCCCAGGCTGGTGTAGCGCTCGACGGAATCGTGCGGCTCGATGCGCCTGATCACGTCCTGCACGCGGTCCATCGCCTGCGCGAAGTCGAAGTGTGCGTCCATGCGCCGAACGCCGTAGCGCGCGCTGTCGCGTGCCTCGGCCAGCAGCCGCGCGGTGCGGATCAGCGCCTTGGACGGCACGCAGCCGGTGTTGAGGCAGTCCCCGCCCATGCGGTGCTTCTCGACCAGGGCGACCTTCGCCTTCACCGCCGAAGCGATGTAGGCCGAAACCAGCCCGGCCGAGCCGGCCCCGATGACGAGGAGGTTGTAGTCGAAGCGCGCCGGCCGCCGATGGCCGCGGTAGACGCGGCGGCCCTGGAGCCAGCGCGCCAGCCAGCGCATCAGCAGCGGCAGCAAACCGATGACCACGAAGGCGCCGATCAGGCCCGGCGACAGCACGTCGCCCAGCGACTCGATGCGCGCCAGCTGCGTGCCGGCGAACACGTACACCACGGTCGCCGGCAACATGCCCAGCTGGCTCACCCAGTAGAACGTCCAGGTGCGCAAGGCCGTCAGGCCGGCGAGCAGGTTGATGACGAAGAACGGGAACACCGGCACCAGTCGCAGCGTGAACAGGTAGAAGGCGCCGTCGCGCTGGATGCCGGCGTCGATCTTCTCCAGGCGCCTGCCGAATTTCGCCCGCAGGCTGCCGCGCAGCAGGAAGCGGGCCACCAGGAAGGCCAGCGTGGCGCCGATCGTGCTGGCGAACGACACCAGCACCGTGCCGGCCAGCAGGCCGAACAGCGCGCCGGCGGCCACGGTCATCACGGCGGCCCCGGGGATCGAGAATGCGGTGACGACCACGTACAGCGCGAAGAACAGCGCCAGCGCCAGCCACAGGTTGCCGCTGATCCACGCGTCGAGCTGCGTCTGGCGCTGCTTGAGCGTTTCCAGGTCGAGCAGGTCGGCGGCACCGGTGGCGTGGACCAGCACCGCGACCACGGCGACCAGCGCCAGCGCGATCAGCGGTTTTAGCCAGGTCGTCTTGCGGGTGGCACCGGCCATCGGGTCGTCCTTGGGTGGTGTGGGTGGTGGGTTGACGCCCGGATGGGACGCTCGATTGCGCGGCGGGTCAATCCGGCGGGTCCGCCGGCGGCCTGCGGTCGCGCCGCGCCGGCTGCCACAGCAGGGCCAGCAAGCGCTGGTCGTCGCGCTCGCGGAATTCCTCCAGGCCCAGCGGCATGCGCGCCTCGTCGCGTTTTGGCTCGGCGCGGTAGCTGCCGAACAGCCGGTCCCAGACCGACAGGTGGAAGCCGTAGTTGCTGTCGGTCTCCTCGCGCAGCGTGGAGTGGTGGATGCGGTGCATCGAAGGCGTCACCAGCACCCGGCGCATGGCGTGGTCCAGCCGTCGCGGCAGTGCGATGTCGGTGTGCGTGAACAGCGAGCCCAGCGACAACACGACTTCGAAGATCACGACCGCCAGGGCCGGCGCCCCCAGCAGCGTGATCAGCCCCAGCTTGATGCCCATCGACAGTGCGATCTCCAGTGGGTGGAAGCGCACCCCGGTGGTCACGTCCATCGCCAGGTCGCTGTGGTGCACGCGGTGCATGCGCCACAGCAGCGGTATCTGGTGCATCAGCCGGTGCTGCCAGTAGATCGCCAGGTCGAGCACCAGCACCGCCAGCGGCACGCTGATCCACAGCGGCCAGCCCAGCTGGTTGAACAGCCCCGTGCCCGATGCCTCCAGCGACGCCGCCAGCGCCACCGCCAGCACCGGAAAGGCCAGTCGCAGCAGCGCCGTGTCGATGATCACCAGGCCGGCGTTGTGCATCTGGCGCCGGGACGGCCGCGCGTCGCCGCGTACCGGCCACGCGCGCTCGGCCAGCGCCAGCGTGGCCAGCACGGTGGCGAAGGCGAGCAGGCGCAGCCCCGCTTCGTTGGCGATCATCCAGCCGGCGAAGTTCACGGGGAGGCGTTACGTTGGGTGGCTTGGGTCTTCATCGCTCGATGATAGGCGGCATGGCAGTGTAGCCGGCGTCAGTGCGGCGCCGCGGCGCGACGGTTGGGCCGGCCGATGCTGCGGTGTAGGGTGTTGGGGAAAAGGGGGAGTCCAGGTGAGGAGATCAATCCCATTGGCTGCCACCCACGTCGCGCTTGCCGCCGCGGCGCTGCTGTTGTTGTTGTGTCCGGCCGCGCCGGCGATCGCGGTTCCCGCCGAGGAGGGACTCGACCTCGGAGGAGCGGTCCGTTTCAATCTCGGCTGGCGCGACTACGGCCCGGGAAGCGGAAACGGGCGGCCGGAGCTGGAACTGCTCCGCATCGACGCGTCCGGGCGTCGGGGCGCGGGCATCTTCTCGCTGCAGTACCGCTGGTACGACGGCTTCGATGCCGTGCACCACGCTTGGGCGGGCTGGTCGCTCGATGCCGACCGCGACCTGCGCGTGGGCGTGCAGCAGGTGCCGTTCGGACTGCTGCCCTACGCATCGCAAGGCTTCTGGTTCGGTTCGGGCTACTACCTCGGCCTGGAGGACGACTACGACCTCGGCATCGTCTATCGCGACGAGCGTGGCGACCGCAGCTGGCACGGCGGCGTCATGCTGCGCGACGAGTACGGCACCGGTGCGAACTATGATCGCTACTCCTTCGACGTCGCGACCACCGACGCCTTGCCCTACCGCGAGGTGGAGCATGCCGTCGTGCGCTACGCGCGCCGCTTCGAGCGCGGGGACTGGGCGCTGGAGTGGGGCGCCTCGGGACTGCTGGGCCGCATCGAGGACCGCACCGACGGCAGCACCTTCCGTCATGCCGCCGCCGCACTGCACCTGGAGGGCGCCCGCGGGCCGTGGACCCTGCAGGGCCAGTGGGCGCACTACGACTACGACGTCCCGGGCGGGCGCGTGGCGCTGTCGGCCTTCATGTTCCCGTTCGAAGTCGCGGCGCGCGCCGACGTGCTCAGCGTCAACGTGGTCCGCGACTTCGACATGTCCGGAAACTGGCTCGACTCGCTGCGCTGCTACAACAACCTCTCCACCACCCGGGCCGGTGGGCCGGGGTTGGCGGACTCCTGGCTCAACGTCACCGGCTGCAGCATCGGCAAGGGCCCGATGTTCACCTATTTCGACTGGATCGCCGGGCGCAACATGTGGTTCGTCGGCGGGCCGGGGATCGGCATCTCCGAGCCGGGTGGCGACACATGGCGCTCGCGCCTGAACATCAACGTCGGCTTCTATTTCTAGCGCATCGCACAGGGGGAAGGGCATGGCATCGGACGGCAAGGGCGGCACCCGCGGGTTGCGCTACCAGATCAATCCACCGGTGTTCTTCGCATCCGCCGTGCTCACGCTGGTGTTCTGCGTGTTCACGATGGTGTGGACCGATGCCGCCGGTGCCCTGTTCGACAACGTGCAGGCCTGGGTGATCAACACCGCCGGCTGGTTCTACGTGCTTGCCGTCGCGGGCTTCCTGGTGTTCGTGGCGGTGCTGGCGTTCTCCGGCTTCGGGCGCATCAAGCTGGGCCCGGACCACGCCACGCCGGACTACAGCTACACCTCGTGGTTCGCGATGCTGTTCTCGGCCGGCATGGGCATCGGCCTGATGTTCTTCGGCGTGGCCGAGCCGATCATGCACTACGTCACCCCGCCGGTCGGCGATCCGCAGACGGTCGAGGCCGCGCGCCAGGCCATGCGCGTGACCATGTTCCACTGGGGCGTGCACGCATGGGCGATCTACGCGGTGGTGGCGCTGTCGCTGGCCTATTTCGCGTTCCGCCGCGGCTTGCCCCTGTTGATCCGTTCCGCGCTGTACCCGCTGATCGGCGAGCGCATCCACGGCCCGATCGGGCACACCGTCGACACGTTCGCGGTGCTGGGCACGATCTTTGGCGTCGCCACCTCGCTGGGCTTCGGCGTCATCCAGGTCAACTCCGGCCTGGCCTACCTGTTCGGCGTCCCCACCACGCTGCTGGTGCAGGTGTTGCTGATCGCGGGCATCACCGGCGTTGCCACGCTGTCGGTGGCGTTGGGGCTGGATTCGGGCATCCGCCGCATCTCCGAGTTCAACATGATCCTGGCGGTGGTGCTGCTGCTGTTCGTGCTGGTGGCCGGGCCGACGGTGTTCCTGCTGCAGACCGTGGTGCAGAACACCGGCATGTACCTGTCGAACCTGTTCTCGATGACCTTCAACCTCTACGCCTACCAGCCCGGTGACTGGATCGGCGGCTGGACGCTGTTCTACTGGGGCTGGTGGATCGCCTGGTCGCCGTTCGTGGGCATGTTCATCGCGCGGGTGTCGCGCGGGCGCACGATCCGCGAGTTCGTGCTGGGCGTGCTGTTCGTGCCGCTGGGTTTCACGATCCTGTGGATGACCTTCTTCGGTGGCACCGCCATCCACATGGTCATGGTCGATGGCATCGCCAGCCTGGCGGATGCGGTCGCGGCCGATACCTCGGTGGCCTTGTTCCAGTTCTTCGAGAACCTGCCGTTCAGCTCGATCACCTCGCTGCTGGCCACGCTGCTGGTGATCACCTTCTTCGTGACCTCCTCGGACTCGGGCTCGCTGGTGGTCGACATGCTGACCTCCGGCGGCAAGGAGGAGTCACCGACCTGGCAGCGCATCTTCTGGGCCGTGATCGAGGGCATCGTCGCGGCGGCGCTGCTGATCGCAGGCGGCCTGGCGGCGCTGCAGACGGCCACGATCGCCAGCGCCTTGCCCTTCACCATCATCATGATCCTGATGTGCTGGGGCCTGCTGCGCGCCTTGCGCATGGAGACCCTCAAGCGGGCCAGCCTGCGCGGCCCGCTGGTCCTGCCCTCGGCGGGGCGGGGCGGCGGCGGCTGGAAGCACCGGATCGGTTCGATCCTGCACCAGCCCGGCGAGGCCGACGTTCGCCGGTTCCTCGAGGGGGAGGTGGAACCGGCGCTGGAAGAGGTCGCCGCGGAGCTGCGGGCACGGGGCATGGAGGCCAGGGTTGAGGATGCCGAGGACGGGCGCGCCTGGGTGGAGGTGCGCCATGGCGATGAGATCGACTTCTTCTACTCCGTGCGCATGCGGCCCTACGAGCCGCCGGCCTTCGTGCTCGGCGACACGCGCACGCGCCGCCAGAAGGAGCTGGCCTACTTCCGCGCCGAGGTGCACCTGCGGGAAGGCGGCCTGGGCTACGACGTGATGGGCTGGTCGCGCGAGGCGCTGATCAACGACGTGCTCGACCACTACCAACGCCACCTGGATTTCCTCGACCGGGTCCGCTGAGCCCGGACAGGCGGCGCGCCCCCACCTCCGGCACACGGGCATGGGGTGGGGGACTGCTATCCTGTGCCGTCTTCCCCCAAGCCCCTGCCCGATGGCCCCCCACTCGATACCGCGCTGGCGGCTGGCCCTGCTGCTGGGCGCGCTGGCGATGTTCGGCGCGTTCTCGATCGACACGATCTTCCCGGCCTTCCCGGCGATCGGCGAGGAGTTCGGCGCAAGCAAGCTGGCCATGCAGCAGACCATCAGCTTCTACCTGGTGGCCTACGCGTTGATGAGCCTGTTCCACGGGCCGATCTCGGACGCGGTCGGGCGTCGCAAGGTGATCCTGGTCGGCGTGGCGATCTTCGCGTTGGCCTCGGTGGGCTGCGCGCTGGCGCCCAGCCTGGAGTGGCTGCTGGCCTTCCGCGTGCTGCAGGGGCTCAGTGCGGGGGTCGGGCTGATCGTGGGGCGCGCGATCGTGCGCGACTGCCTGGATGGTCCCGAGGCCCAGCGCCTGATGAGCCACATCATGATGGTGTTCGGCATCGCCCCGGCGATTGCGCCGATCATCGGTGGCTGGATCCTGGGCGTGGCCGACTGGCAGGCGATCTTCTGGTTCCTGGTGCTGTTCGCGGCTGCCATCTGGGTGGCCACCGCCGTGTGGATGCCCGAAACCCTGCCCCCCGCCGAGCGCACTCCGGTCAACGCGCGCAGCATCGTGCAGGGGAACCGGATGATGCTCTCCAACCCGGATTTCGTGTTGCTGGCGCTGGCCGGCAGCTTCAATTTCGCGGCGCTGTTCCTGTACATCGCCTCGGCCCCGGCCTTCGTGATGGACCTGCTGGGTTTGAACGAGCAGCAGTTCGCCTGGTTCTTCGTCCCGACGATCAGCGGCATGGTGCTGGGTGCGTTCACGTCCGGTCGGCTGGCGGGACGCGTCGGGGCGCATCGCCTGGCGTGGCTGGGCTTCGCGGTGTGCGGCCTGGCCGTCGTTCTCAACCTCGGATACAACCTTGCCGTGGAGGTGCCGCGCGTGCCGTGGGCGATCGTGCCGATGGTGCTCAATGCCTACGGCGTGGCGCTGGTGTTCCCGGTCCTGACCCTGGCCATTCTCGACCTCTTCCCGACCCGCCGGGGCGCGGCGTCCAGCCTGCAGGCCTTCATCAGCCTCTCGCTCAATGCCGCGGTCGCCGGTATCGTTTCGCCCTGGGTCAGCGGTTCGGCACTGCTGCTGGCGTTCACCGGGGCGCTGTTTTCGGTGATGGCCTTCCTGATCTGGGTGCTGTACCTGCGCCGCAACGCACCGGTGGGGCCGCAGCGCGGGGAACGCGCCGTCGTCGGGCCCCTGTCGTCCTGAACCCGGCGGTTGCCGGTTCGGCCGGCTTTCACGTTTGCATTGATAGCCTTCCGGATAACTTCGCAACTGTCTGATTTTGTGACGATGCCGCGCCCGGAGGGATGCGGGTTATACGCAGGGAGCTTCCCATCATGACCAACCGATTCGCGACCGCGTGCTTGATGCTGGCCAGCATCGCGCTGGCCGCTCCGGCCTGGGCGGAGTACGAGCGGCCGAGCGTCTGGCCGGAACATGCCATCGGCGAGGGTCCGACCGGACAGTGGACGCTGGTCACCAGCAACCTGGTCACCCATCACCGCAGCGACCCCGAGCACAACAATCGTCCTGGCCTGCTGGGGCTGGAATACAGCCGTGCCGACTCCGACTGGCTGGCGGGTGGCGTGACCTTCCGCAACTCGTTCAGCCAGCGCAGCCAGTACGCCTACGTCGGCCGTCGCTTCGACTCCGGGCGCTTTCCCGTCTATGCCAAGCTCACCGGCGGGGTGCTGCAGGGCTATCGCGGCGAGCACCGCGACAAGATCCCGCTCAACCGCCTGGGCGTGGCCCCGGCGATCGTGCCCGCGGTCGGGGTGCAGATGAACCGGGTCAGCAGCGAGCTTGTCGTGCTCGGCGCATCCGCTCTGGCGCTGACGGTGAACTACGACTTCTAGCATCGCAGCCTTCCTGCGCGATCCCCGGCGCGTGCCGCCATAAGACGAAGGCCGGGCATTGCCCGGCCTTCGCGTATGCGGCGGGTGCCGGCTTCAGCCGGCGTCCCAGCCGCATTGCCTGCCGGCATTGCGTTCGGTCAACCAGGCCTGCAGTGGTGCGAAGTATTCAAGCACCGCGCTGGCGTCCATTTCGCGGCCGCCGGTCAGTGCTTCCAGGGTCTCCGGCCACGGCTGGCCCTGGCCCTGCTGCAACATCGCCCAGAACCGATCGCCGGCGGCTTCGCTGCCGTAGAAACTGCACTCGTGCAACGGGCCGCTGTGTCCGGATGTCTCGCACAGCGACTGGTAGAACTGGAACTGCAGGATGTGGGCCAGGAAATAGCGGGTGTAGGGCGTGTTGCCCGGCACGTGGTACTTCGCGCCCGGATCGAAGAGGTCCTCCCCGCGCTCGCCCACCGGGGCCACGCCCTGGTATCGGGCGCGCAGGTCCCACCAGGCCTGGTTGTAGTTTTCCGGCGCGATCGAGCCATCGAAGACGCCCCAGCGCCAGCGGTCGATCAACAGGCCGAACGGCAGGAAGGCCACCTTGTCCAGCGCCATGCGCATCTGGTTGTTGATCAGCGCCTCGCGGCTCTCCTCCGGCGAATCGACCAGGCCCACCGAATTGAGGTAGCCCGGTGTGAGCGACAGCACCACGGTGTCGCCGATCGCTTCATGGAAGCCGTCGTGGGCGCCGGACTGGAACAGTGGCTCGAGGTGGTTGTAGGCGAGGTAGTAATAGATGTGGCCGAGCTCGTGGTAGATCGTCGAGAACTCGTCGGCGGTCGGCTCGATGCACTGCTTGATGCGCACGTCGCCGGCGAAATCGAGGTCCCAGGCGCTGGCGTGGCAGACCACGTCGCGGTCGCGCGGCTTGATCAGCTGGGAGCGTTCGTAGAACGAGGCCGGCAGCTTGGGCATGCCCAGCGAGACATAGAAGTCCTCGGCGCGCTCGGTCATCGCCCGGGCGATGTACTCGTCGGCCTGGCGGCCGGCCTCGACGATCTGGGTGGCCGTCGGTTCGCCCTCGATCGCCGCCAGGCGGCGTGCGAGGTCCTCCTCGCGCTGGGCCCGCAACGCCGTCGCCACGTCGATGCTGGCGGTGCCCTCGTAGGGCTGCAGCAGGTCCCAGATGTTGCCCCACTGCTGGGCCCACATGTTGCCGGTCAGGTGCGCGGGGATCATGCCGTCGACCTGGCCCTTCTCGCCGTAGGTGTCCACCAGTTCGCCGCGCACGTAGCAGTGCAGTTGCTCGTACAGGGGCTGCACCTGGCCCCACAGCCGGTCGGTCTCGTCCTGGAAGTCCGTGGGGCTCATGTCGTAGCCCGAGCGCCACATCTCGCCGGCGTTGGCGTAGCCGAGGTTGGATGCGCCCTTGTTGACCAGGTCCACGAAGCGCACGTAGTCATCGCGCATCGGCTTGGAAATCGTGTGCCAGCCGGCCCAGGCGGCGTACTGCTCGTCGTGGTCGCGGCTTTCGGCCATCGTGTTGGAGAGCTCGCCCAGGTCGCGGCAGGTCTCGGGTCGGTCCGTATCTTCGCAGTAGGTGCCGGCGCCGTACATGCCCTCCATCCTGGTCGCGATCGCCGCCAGCTCCGACAGCTCCGCGGGGTCGGCCGGGGGCGGCATCGCGGTGCCGAGCTTGATCAGGTCGATCGCACGGGCTGTTTCCGGCGACAGCGCCAGTCCATCGAAGCGGCGGGCTTCCTCGACCCACTCGCTGTAACTGGTGAGCGCCCGTTCGTTGGCCTTCGAGGCCACGCGCTGCGAATCCGGGCCGATGTAGGTCGAAGCCAGCCACTGGGCCGAGGCGTTCTCGGGATGGTGCTCGCGCATGTGCGCGTTGACGCGGGCGACGAAGGCGTCGGCCTCGGCAGCGGTGGCCGGGCGGTTGTCGCCGGAGGCGTCGACCGTGCAGGCAGTGGACAGGGTCAGGCTGGCGGTGATCGCCAGGGCAAGCAGGGCGCGTTGGGTGGTCACGTTGTTCCTCGGTCCGGGCATCGCGCCATGCTGGCGCGTTCGTCACGCAGGCTAGTCTCGCGGCTGCGTCCGGCGCAAGGGAAGGCTGTTCCCCGGGCTACTCGCTGGGCAGTCCTCGTTCGCGCAGGAAAGCCAGCGCGTCCTCGGCATCGTGTTCGAACCATGCCCGTGCCGAGCCAAGGCGGAAGCTGTAGCCCCAGGCGTCCATGTCGGCCATCAGGCGCTCGCGGCCCACGCCGGGAAGCTGGTCGGCGAGGATGATCTGCAGGCAGCAGGTGGCGTCTTCTTCGCGGTCGCAGTCGGTCGCGTCGGTATGCACGCTGCCGCGGCGCTCGGGCGGCATGACGATGAGGTGGCAGGCCTCGTGCAGCAGCGAGTGCACCGGCGTGGCGGGCCGTGCGAACACCCGCGTCCCGATCAGGCCGGCCTCGTCGTCACCCCAGAAGCTGCCGGGGATCGGAGCCGCATCGGCCACGGGCACCAGCTCCAGGCCATGGGATTCCAGCAGCCGCGCCGGAGCCTGGAATCCGATGTCGCGAAGCCGCAGCACGCTGTCCTCGCCTGTACCGGCCGACGGTGCTGGCGCACCGGAGGCGGCGAGGGGGCCGAAGGCTGCATTCGCCACGCTGCTCATCGAGGCTCTGCGACCGTGTCGGTGCCGGCCCTGGGGCGCTCAGGCGCCCTGGGGCTCGTCGGCCTTGTCGGGCAGCGACACCGAGATGTCGAGCACGTCGTTGTCACCGTCCTTGATCAGGTCGATGTTGACCGCGTCGGCGTCGATGTTGACGTACTTGCGGATCACTTCCAGCAGCTCGCGCTGCAGCATCGGCAGGTAGTCGGGGCCGCCGCGCGTGGTGCGCTCCTGCGCGACCAGGATGCGCAGGCGCTCCTTGGCCACGTTGGCGGTGTTCTTCTTCGCCTTGAAGATGTCGAAAAGTCCCATGGCTCAGGCTCCGAAAAGTTTGGAGAAGAAGCCCTTCTTCTCGTTGGAGGTGAACCGCAACGGGCGCTCTTCGCCCATCAGGCGCGAAACGGTGTCGTCGTAGGCCTGGCCGGCCACGGTTTCCATGTCCAGGATCACCGGCTCGCCCTTGTTGGAGGCGCTGAGCACGTCGGTGGACTCCGGGATCACGCCCAGCACCTTCAGGCCGAGGATCTCCTCGACGTCCTGGATGGAAAGCATTTCCCCGTCCTCGACACGGCGCGGGTTGTACCGGGTCAGCAGCAGGCTGTTCTTGACCGTCTCGCCGTTCTCGGCGCGGCGGGTCTTGGACGACAGCAGGCCCAGGATGCGGTCGGAGTCGCGTACCGAGCTCACTTCAGGGTTCACCACCACCACCGCATGGTCGGCGAAGTACATCGCCAGGAACGCACCCTTCTCGATGCCGGCGGGGGAGTCGCACACCACGTAGTCGAAGCCGTCGTCGGCCAGCGCCTTGAGCACCGTCTCCACGCCTTCCTTGGTCAGCGCATCCTTGTCGCGCGTCTGCGAGGCGGCGAGCACGAACAACGTGTCGAAGCGCTTGTCCTTGATCAGGGCCTGCCGGAGGTTGGCCTCGCCCTGGATGACGTTGACGAAGTCGTACACGACCCGGCGCTCGCAACCCATGATCAGGTCGAGGTTGCGCAGGCCGACGTCGAAATCGATGACCGCGACCTTCTTGCCCTTGCGGGCCAGTCCACAGGCCAGGCTGGCGCTGGTGGTGGTCTTGCCGACGCCGCCTTTGCCGGAGGTGACTACGATGATTTCTGCCAAGGGGTGTTCCTCCGAAGTGGGTTCAGGCCGCGGGACGCCCCGCCGGCCTTGCGTGTTGTTCCACCCGCGCACCGTTGCCGGTGGCTCAGGCGGACTCCTCGATCATCAGCTTGTCATCCTCCAGCCAGATCTGCACGGGGCGCCCGCGCAGGGAGGCTGGAAGCTCTTCGAAAACCTTGTAGTGGCCCGCGATCGCGACCAGTTCGCCGTGGAATTCGCGGCAGAAGATGCGCGCCCGGACGTCGCCCTGGGCGCCGGCCAGCGCGCGGCCGCGCAGCGGGGCGTAGAGGTGGATGGAGCCGTCGGCGATGACCTCGGCGCCGGCGCCCACCTGGGCGGTCAGCACGAGGTCGCGGCCCTGGGCGTAGATCTGTTGCCCGGAGCGCACCGGCTGCGTGTGCAGCATGCCGATCGCATCCTCCGTCCGCGCAGGGCGGGCCGGGGCCGCCGCCAGCGGCGCCGGCTCGGCCGGGGCCGGGGCGGATGCGGCCGGGCAGGCGACTGCGGGCCCGGGCCGGTCGCGGGGGCGCTTCCTGGCCCCCCCGTTCGTACTGGGCACGGAACTTGGCCAGCAGCGGCAGTCCCAGGTGCTCCGACAGCGTCTCGATCTCCGTGGTGCCGTAGGCCAGCGCCACCGGCAGTACACCGGCGCGGCGCAGCTCGTCGATCAGTGCCTTCGCCGTGTCCGGGTCGGGACAGCGGCTCAGGCCACCGAAGTCGACCACCACCGCGGCGCGCCGGAACAGCTTGGGCGCGCGTTCCACCCGCTCGCGCATTTCCCGGCCCAGGCGTTCGGGGTCGAGGGTGCGGATGCGGAGATTGGCAATGCCCACCTGGCCGATCTTGAGTTCACCGGCCTGTTCGAAATCCATCGTTGCCGCCATGTCAGGTGCCCGTGGCCCGCGTGCCCTCGGCACCGTCGCGCGCCCGCTCGGAGAGCCAGGGGACGCTGGGCAATTCCCCGTCCCTGCCATGCAGGTAGGTGTCGCGTACCCATTCGTAGGCCTGGAGCGGCTTGACCAGCATGCTGGCGTGCTTGCCCGACTCGCTCATGACGTGCTGGCCGGCCTCGTGGAACCCGAACGTGCCGTGGAACAGCAGCGCGGCCTCGTTGCCGTCCTCGAGGAAGACTTCGCAGGCGATATGCGGCCTGCGGACTTCGGCGAAGCTCTGGATGTCGGCGTAGAACACACGGCCGACGCCCGCCCCGCGGCGGGAACTGGCCACGACGATGCGGTCGATGTAGACGAAGGCATCGAGGTGGTCCTTGAACCAGCGGAAATTCGAACTGTCGTATTCGGCGCCTTCGGTGAAGGCCACCAGGAAGCCGGCGATGTGGCCATCGACGATGGCCACGCGGAAGTAGTCGGCGCGATCGAACAGCAGCCTGACACGG
This sequence comes from Alkalisalibacterium limincola, assembly GCF_008017755.1. Classification (GTDB taxonomy): domain Bacteria; phylum Pseudomonadota; class Gammaproteobacteria; order Xanthomonadales; family Xanthomonadaceae; genus Alkalisalibacterium; species Alkalisalibacterium limincola. Next base: position 141,735 of record NZ_VRTS01000006.1, on the reverse strand, counting down.
GCGGCATCGAGGGGGAGGATGGCAGGGCCTGCGCCATTGTTCAGCGCCAGGACCGAGTCCAGCTCATGCTCGCGCACGTCGCGGATGTGAATCGACATTCCCTGGAGGTCTCCGGTGTGAACGGTGCCGGCGCGGACGCCGACGCTGGTTGCGATTATGCCACGCCCGGCTGAACCGGGCCGGCTCCCCGGCATGACTTGTGACCCCCTCGGCCCCCGCGCGGGCGGCCTATCATGCCAACGATGATCGGACGTCTTTCCCATACCCAGTTGTTGCGCTACGCCGGCCTGTTCACCTGGACCATGGTGGGCATCCCGTTGTTGCTCAACAGCTGGTTCTTCAGCGCAGAGCAGCTCGAAGGCGCCGCGCCCAGCGTCAGCCTGCCCCTGTGGGCACTGGCCTATGCCGTGTTCGGCATCGTGTACTGGCGGCTGACGCGCACCCTCGGGGCGCGCCGGCCGCGCTGGTACGACGAGCTGATGCTGCTGGTTCTAACGCTGTCGGCGATCGCGGTGGGACATTTTTCCGGCACCGGCCTGGGCGGGATCCTGCTGCTGCTCGTCTCGGGCGTGCTGCCGTGGCTGCTGCCCCTGCCCATCGGGCTGGCCTGGCTGGTGCTCCAGCACCTCGCCCTGGTGCCGGCCCTGATGCTGGGGCAGGATTTCATGCTGATCGAGGCGATCCTGCAGTCGGCGCTGTACGCGGGCTATTCCAGTTTCGCCTTCGCGATCGGCCTCGTCGCACGCCAGCAGGCGCAGGCCCGCGACGAGCAGCGGCGGCTCAACGCCGAACTGCGGGCCACGCGGGCGCTGCTGGCGGAAGGGTCGCGACTCAACGAGCGCATGCGCATCTCGCGCGAGCTGCACGACCTGCTGGGCCACCATCTGACCGCGTTGAGCCTCAACCTGGAGGTGGCGGGCCACCTCACCCAGGGGCGCGGGCAGGAGCACGTGCGCCAGGCGCATACGCTGGCGAAGCTGCTGCTGACCGACGTGCGCGAGGCGGTCAGCCAGCTGCGCGAGGATGGCGCCATCGATCTGGCCGTCGCCATCCGCAGCCTGGTGGACGGCGTGCCGGGCCTGCGCATCGACCTCGACCTGCCCGAGCCCTTCCTGGTGGAGGACCCCGAGCGGGCCCACGTGCTGCTGCGCTGCACCCAGGAGGTCATCACCAACACCGTGCGCCACGCCGGCGCCAGCACGCTGCGGCTGCGCTTCAGCCGCGACCTGCGCAGTTGGTGCATCCACGCGCGTGACGACGGGCGTGGAACGGATAAACTGCAGGCGGGGAACGGTCTTCGCGGCATGCGCGAGCGGCTGGCCGATTTCGGCGGCAGCCTGGCGATTGACACCGCGCCGGGCCGGGGCTTCTCCATCGACATCCAACTGCCTCTGGAGGCCGCTGCATGATCCGAGTCTGCCTGGTCGACGACCAGACCCTGGTGCGCCAGGCATACGCTCGCTGCTCGAGCTCTCCGACAACATCCGCGTGGTGGCCGAGGCCAGCGACGGCCGGCAGGCGCTCGACCTGCTGCCCGAGGTCAAGCCCGACGTGGTCCTGATGGACATGCGCATGCCGGTCATGTCCGGCCTGGAAGCGTTGCAGGCGCTGTCGGCGCGCGGTGACCTGCCGCCGACGATCATCCTGACGACGTTCGACGACGACCAGCTGGTGCTGGCCGGCATCAAGGCGGGTGCCCGTGGCTACCTGCTCAAGGATGTGTCGCTCGACCAGCTGGTCGACGCGATCCAGGCGGTGGCCGGCGGCGGCTCCCTGGTGCAGCCGGCGGTGACCCAGCGGCTGTTGTCGGGGCTGGAACAGATGCACAACGAGTTCGTCAGCCTGGACCGGCCGGATCCTCTCACCGATCGTGAGACGGAGATCCTGCGCCTGATGTCGGGTGGCTTCTCTAACAAGGAGATCGCCAATTCGCTCGGCGTGGCCGAGGGCACGGTGAAGAACCACGTCTCCAACATCCTTTCCAAGCTGGGCGTACGTGACCGCACGCGGGCGGTGCTCAAGGCCTTCGAGCTCAAGCTTGTCTAGCCCCGGGGCGGTGCAGGGAAGCCCCGGGCGTCGTGCATACCATCGTGCGGGCAGTTCGGTTAGCATGTCGGGCTCCGGCAAAGCGCCATGTGCCGTCCACGCCCCGGGCATCAACCGGCGCGCGGTGCGGGCGCCGGGGCCGGAGGCACATCACCCGGCAGGGCAGGCCAGCGTCATGGCCCGTCGTGCCGGCGCTCCCTGTCGACCCGCCTCCGGTCGTCCGGGCGTGAGACCTATTTCCAAGAGAGAGTTCGAATGATTCGTTTCCTCGAGTTCATCATCGCTGCGATCCTCGTGGTCGTGATCTTCGTGATCATCGGCGTGTTCCTGCCCGACCAGCGCACGGTCACGCACAGCGTCGAGACCAACCGTCCGGCACGCACGGTGCTCGATACGCTGGGTGGCTTCGGCCGCTTCGGCGAGTGGAGCCCGATGCGCCGCCACGATCCGAACGTGCGGTTCGACGTCTCGGGTGAGCCGATCGGCCCCGGTGCGCGGCTGGAGTACTCCTCGCCGAGCGAGTTCGTCGGTACCGGCAGCTGGCAGCTGGTCGAGAAGACCGAGAACAACCGTGGCGGCCGCCTGGTGTTCGCGCTCGAGGACGACCGCTACGGCGAGAACAAGACGATGGAGTTCGACGTCGAGCGTCGGGGCCGCATCACCACGATCACCCAGACCTACACCGTCGACTACGGCTGGAACCTGTTCGGCCGCTTCGCCGGCCTGTACGTCGAGCGCAACATCGGCGACGACATGAGCCGCGGCCTGAACAGCTTCGCCGCGCTCATGGCGCAGATCCCGAACATCGACTACAGCGGCATCCGCGTCGAGAAGGTCGACATCCCGGCGCAGGACATCCTGTACATCCCGACCGAATCCGAGCGCACGCTGCAGGCGGTCGAGACCGCACAGGTGAACCAGCTGCGCTGGATCCGCCAGGTCATGCAGAAGAACGACCTCGAGGCTGCTGGCCCGTGGCGCGTGATCACCACCAACTTCGGCAGCGAGACCTACGAGTTCGACATCGCCATGCCGGTGTGCCGCCGTGGCGAATGCCCGGAGCCGCGCGAGGAGGATGAGCTCGAGCTCGAGGGCAGCGACAGCGAGAACGTCGGCATCGTGCTCGACGTGCCGGTCGACACCGACGTGCCGCTGCGTGCCGGTGCCGAGGCGATGGCGGTGCTGGAGCCGATCGATCCGGAAACCATCGAGCTCGAGGGCGAGGTGCAGTTCGGCCGCAGCTACGAGGGTCCGGCGCTCAAGGCGGTCCACAATGGACACCCGGCGGGTCTCCCGGTGGTTCGCGAGCAGCTGCGCGCCTGGGCTGCGACCCGGGGCGAAGTGGTCACCGGCCGCGCGTTCGAGGAGTACCTGCAGGACATCGAGGGCACCGAGCCCGAGCGCAGCGAGTACAACGTCTACTGGCCCGTCCGGTGATGTCGGCCGCGGGGAAGCTTCTTCCCCGCGGCACATTCCGCGCCGCCCCCGGCGGCCGCGGATAGCGAGGCGGCCGCACGATGCGGCCGCCGTCGTGTCCGGAGATCGAATCCACCCCCAGGCAAGCGATGATCCAGACTACCCAGCTCAGCAAGTACTACGGCCGCAAGGCGGCCGTCGAAGGCATCAGTTTCACGGTGGAGCCCGGCGAGGTGCTCGGATTCCTCGGCCCCAACGGGGCCGGCAAGTCCACCACGATGAAAATGATCGCGGGCTTCCTGGCGCCGAGTTCCGGGTCCATCTCCGTATGCGGCCACGACGTGGTGGCCGAGCCCCGGGCGGCGAAGCAGGTCATCGGCTACCTGCCCGAAGGCGCGCCCAGTTACGGGGAGATGACGCCCAGGGCCTTCCTGCGTTTCGTCGCGCAGGCGAGGGGGCTTGGGCCTGCAGGCGCGGATGCGGTCGAGCGGGTCGTCGAGCGGCTCGAGCTGCAGACGGTCCTGGCACAGCCCATCGACACGCTGTCGAAGGGTTTCAAGCGACGCGTGGGCCTCGCGGCCGCGATCCTGCACGACCCGCCGGTGCTGGTGCTCGACGAGCCCACCGATGGCCTGGACCCGAACCAGAAGCACGAGGTGCGGGAACTGATCCGCCAGATGTCGCGGGATCGCACCATCATCATCTCCACCCACATCCTCGAGGAGGTCGAGTCGGTGTGCACGCGCGCGATCATCATCGCCCGGGGCCACCTGCTGGCCGACGACACGCCCGATGCCCTGGTGCGCCGCTCCCGCTACAACGGTGCGGTGTCGCTTTCCGCCGCCGACAGCGTGAACGCGCGCGTCGCGCTGGAAGGCCTCGAGGGCGTGGATAGTGTCGAATTCGATGCCGCCACGCGTCGCCTGGTGGTCCTTTCACGCGATGGCAGCTCGCTGTTCGAGCCCGTGTCGCGTCGACTGGCCGAGCGTGGCGTGGCCTACCGCGAGATGCAGCTCGAGCGCGGTCGCCTCGACGAGGTCTTCCGCCGCATCACGCTCGGGGAGCAGGCCCGTGACACCCGCACCCGGCAGGGTGCGGGCCCGGGAGGCCTGGCATGAGGCGTGACCGCTCCATGCTGGACGGGCTCATGGCGGTGTTCCGCCGCGAGCTCGCCAGCTACTTCGCGACGCCGGTGGCCTACGTGTTCATCGTGATCTTCTTGATCCTGGCGGGCGCGACCACCTTCTACCTCGGCGGCTGGTTCGAGCGCGGCCAGGCCGACCTGCAGCCGTTCTTCGCGTTCCATCCCTGGCTGTACCTGTTCCTGGTGCCCGCGGTGTCGATGCGGCTGTGGTCGGAGGAGCGCAAGAGCGGCACCATCGAGTTGCTGCTGACACTTCCGCTCGGGATGGGCCAGGCCGTGCTCGGCAAGTTCCTGGCCGCCTGGGTGTTCATCGCCATCGCATTGGCGCTCACCTTCCCGATGTGGATCACCGTCAACTACCTGGGCAGTCCCGACAACGGGGTGATCCTTGCCAGCTACATCGGCAGCCTGCTCATGGCGGGCGCGTTCCTCGCGGTGGGCAGTTGCCTGTCGGCGATCAGCCGCAACCAGGTCGTCGCCTTCATCCTGACCGTCATGGTCTGCTTCCTGCTCCTGTTGGCCGGCTTCCCCCTGGTGCTCGACAGCGTCGGCGCGCTGTTTCCCCAGGGCGTCGTCGATGCGGTCGCGCAGCTGAGCTTCCTGACCCATTTCGCGGCGATCTCGCGCGGCGTGCTGGACCTGCGCGACGTGCTGTTCTTCCTGCTCAGCATCGCCTTCTGGCTGTACGCGTGTGCGGTTGTCATCGAACTCAAGAAGGCCGACTGAACATGGACGCCAGGATCTACGACCGGATGCGACTTCGCCGCCGCCTCATGGCCGGTGGCACGCTGGTGCTGATGGCGCTGATTTTCGTCAGCGCGCTGGTGATCTCGGGACAGGCCCTGCGCGGTGCGCGCATCGACCTGACCGAGAACCGGATCTACACCGTGTCCGAGGGCACCCGCCAGATCGTGGCCGGGCTCGAGGAGCCGGTCAGCCTGTACCTGTTCTTCTCCGAGTCCGCCGCCGCCGACTACCCGGCGCTGCGCACCTATGCACAGCGCGTGCGCGAACTGCTGCAGGAGATCGCGGCACGCTCGGGCGGCAAGGTGCGCCTGGAAGTGATCGACCCGCTGCCGTTCTCGGAGGCCGAGGACCGCGCCACGGCGTTCGGGCTCGAGCCGGTACCGGTCGGCACGCGTGGCCAGTCGCTGTTCCTTGGCTTGGCCGGGACCGGCGCCACCGGGGCCGAGACGGTGATCCCGTTCTTCCAGCCCGACAAGGAAGCGTTCCTGGAATACGACGTCGCCAAGCTGATCCAGAGCCTCTCGGCGGCACAGCGGCCGGTCGTGGGCATGATGTCCACGCTCTCGATGGGCCCGGGTTTCGACCCCGGCACCGGGCAGGTGAGCCAGGGCTGGGTGATCGACGGTGAGCTGCGGCAACTCTTCGAACTGCGCCGGGTGGAGCGCGACGTCGATTCGATCGACCTCGACATCGACCTGCTGGTCGTTGTCCACCCGAAGGGGTTGTCGGAGGCGGCGACCTATGCGATCGACCAGTTCGTGCTGGGTGGCGGGCGCCTCGTGGTCTTCGTGGATCCCTACGCCGAATCCGATCCCGATGGCCTGGCCGCGAGCCTCCAGGCCCAGGCCGGTGGCGCCAGCTCGGACCTGCCCCGGTTGTTCGAGGCCTGGGGCGTGCGCTACGACCCGGGGCTGGCGGTGCTCGATGCGATCACCGCGCTGCAGGTGCAGGCGAGCCCCGACGGGGCGGCGGTGCGCCACCCCGCGCTGCTCGGCCTCGGCTCGGAGCAGTTCAACCGCGAGGACATCGTCACCGCCGACCTGCAGGCACTGAACTTCGCCAGTTCCGGCTATTTCGATCCTGCCGATGGCGAGGGCCTGTCGATGGAGCCGCTGGTGCAGTCCTCGGCGGCATCCGCACCGGTCGACGTGGCGCGTCTGTACAACCTCGACGACCCCGATCGGCTTTTCGACGACTTCCAGCCCCGCAACCGCCACCACGCGCTGGCTGTCCGGCTGTCGGGTCGGACCCGTTCCGCGTTCCCCGAGCATTCCGGGCGCCCCGGCCACCTCGCCGAAAGCCTCGAGAACGCCAACATCGTGCTGGTCGCCGACACCGACCTGCTCAGCGACAGGCTGTGGGTGCAGGCGCGCAACTTCGCCGGGCAAAGGGTCACCAGTGCGTTCGCGGACAATGGCAACTTCGTCGTCAACACGATCGACAACCTGCTGGGCAGCGACGAGCTGATTTCGGTGCGCACGCGGCCCACCTCGCAGCGGCCATTCACCGTGGTCGAGTCGCTGCGGCGCATGGCCGAAGACCGCTTCCGCAGCAAGGAGCGCGAGCTGCAGGCGGAACTGCTGGAGACCGAACGCCGGCTGGCCGCGCTCCAGGCCGAGGCCGGTGCAGGCGGGGCGATGCCGAGCGGAGTCGAGGAAGCCGAGGTGGACCGCTTCCAGGCCCAGCTGCTGCAATTGCGTCGCGAACTTCGCGAGGTCCGCTTCCAGCTCGATGCCGACATCGATGCCCTCGGCGCCCGCCTTAAGGCGATCAACATCATCGGCGTGCCGCTGCTGGTGACGGTGTTCGCACTGGGCTTCGCTTTCTGGCGCGCGCGTCAACGACGACGCGCGATCGAGGGCACGCAATGAAGCCGATGCATCTGGCTGTATTGACCGTGGTGGCGATCGCACTGGTGGTCGTGGCCATCTGGTTTGGCCGTGATGGCGTGCCGCAGTCGGAGAGCCCCAGCCAAGGCCTGCTGTGGCCGGAGCTCGGGCAGCCGGTCGAGGCCGTGGACCGCATCGAGTTCCGCGGGGCGGGTGGCTCGGCCCTGGAGGCGCTGGAGTACCGCGACGGCGCATGGCGCGTCCTCGGGCACGGGGGCTGGTGGGCCGATGCCGGTCGCGTGCAATCCCTGCTTCGTGACCTGCGACGGGCGCGCAAGCTGGAGGCCAAGACGGCGCTGCCGGACAGGTACGCGTTGCTGGGGGTGGACGATGTCGCATCTGCCGAAGCCACCGGTACCGCGGTCGGCGTCATGCAGGGCTCGCGCGAGCGCTGGCTGATCGCCGGCAATGCCAATCCGCATTCCAGCGGACGTTTCGTTCGCTTCGCCGACGAGGCGCAGGCCTGGCTGGTCGATGTCGAACTGGACCTGCCGGCCGATGCGCGTCAGTGGCTCGATCGGGAGGTCGTGGACATCGCTTCGCTGCGCATTGCCAGGCTCGAGATCCTGCCGGACCAGGGTGAGGCGGTGGTCGTGGTGCGCACTCCGGGCGAAGGTCCGGGCCATGCCTTGGCGGGGGCCGAATCCGGCGCCGAGGTCGACCAGGTCCGGGTCGAGGAGATGGCCACGTTGATGGAAGGCCTTCGCCTGGACGACGTGGTGCGTGATCCCGGGACCGGCCTGGGAGCACTGGCCATGCCGGTCCGCCTGAGGCTGGAAACGCTCGACGGACTGGTGATCCAGGGCGAGAGCTGGCGCGAGGGCGCGGTGCGCTGGCTGCGCCTGGATGCCCGCTTCGATGCGCTGATCGCGCGCGGCTGGGTCGAGGCCGAGATCGGGCGCGACGAAGCGGCGCTCAGCGCGGCCAGCCAACCTGCCGTCGACGGGGGCGAGGCTGCGGCGGCACCACTGGATGCCGGGTCCGCCGGGCTGGGGCCGATGGATGTGGAACAGCGCCTGCAGGCCCTTCAGGCGGACGCGCAGGTGCTGGCGGAGCGCCTCGAGGGATGGGTGTTCAGCCTGTCGCCGCGCAAACAGGCGATCATCGAGAGCGCCCGCGAAGACTATTTCCTTCCCACCGACTGAGCTGCCCTGGAAGCCCGATCATGCCGCGTCGCCATCTTGAGTCCTCCTCCCGCTGGCTGGCTGCCGCCGGCGCCCTGTGCGCCGGCCTTGCGGTGGGCCTGGGCGCCTATGCATCACATGGGGTGGATGGCGAGGCACAGGCCCGCCTGGGGCTGGCCGCCCTGTTCCTGTTCGGCCATGGCCTGTCACTGACGGCCCTGGCGCCACGCGCGCTGCGCAACCTGGGCCAGTTCGCGCTGGCACTGTTGCTTCTGGGCGTGGTCGTGTTCAGTGCGACGCTCGGCCTGTCGGTGCTTTTCGGCACGCCGACCACCGCTGCACCCTGGGGCGGCAGCCTGATGATGCTGGGCTGGCTCCTGTACGCGATCGACGCGCTGCGCACCTCCTGACCGGCTGATCGCCGGGACGACTCAGTGGCGCGAGTCCGTCGTGGCCGGAGCTCCCGGCTCGCGGTGGCACCAGTGCCAGGGCTCGTAGACGATGCCGTGCGGGTTGTCGCGCGGATAGCTCATGGCGAAGCCGAAGCGGCCTGCGTGTTCGCACAGCCAGTCGAAAGCTGAGGTGTGCTCGAAGCTCTCCTCCGCGGCGGGTTCGCCGGGGCAGGAGATGTCCAGCGCACGCCCGGAGTGGTGTTCGCTGAATCCCGGCGCCGCATTGACCGCCAGTATTTCCTCCACGCCCAGGCCGCGCGCCAGCTTGCGTTGGAAGATGCCCAGCTGGTAATCGTGGCTGCGGTAGCCCGAGATCGCTTCGAGCATCTCGCCGTCGACGCGGGCTGCGGCCTGCATGCGCTGCCAGGCCGTGGCTGCGCTCGCCTGCAGCCACAGTGGACGGCGGTAGCGATCGAAGCCGGCGAACGTCAGGAGGCCGGGTTCCGGCACCAGCGGCAGGGCATGGCGCTCGCCGTAGTCACCGGGCACCCCCAGGGCGCGGAGGAAGGCCTCGGTGCGGTCTGTGGGCAACTCGTCCGGTGTCGCTCCGGAGGTGAACTCGAGGAGGAAATCCGCCAGCCCCGGGTCGTGGCGACGCGCCTGCCAGTGCATCGGATGCAGCCGCTCCGCGGCGTCCAGCGTGGCCAGGAAGCGGCCGTCGCGCTTTCGGCGCAGCAGCCAGCGCGCCTGTGAAAGCTGCCGTGCATCGTGGTTGCCACGCGCGCGCAGGGATGCGGCCGGCACGGCTTCGACCGAGCGCGAATTGACCAGGTACCACTGCCGGGCGGGCCAGTCGCGCATCGGCTATTCGGTCGCCGGCACCGGGGTGGCGGGGACGATATGGAACCCGGCGATTTCCCCGTTCGCGTCGAACGCGACGTTGGCCTGCAAAGGCGAGCCGTAGGTCAGCGGAATGATGACCACCTCGTAACCGCCCATGCGCTGGTGGCGGGGCTCCCCGCGGCCCTGGAAGCTGCCCATGCGCGCGGGCAGGCTGGTCCAGGTGGCCTCCAGTGTCTCGGCGTCGAGCGCCTCGCGCATCTGCGCGTTGAAATGTGCGCGTGCGTCCTCGTGGCGGCCCTCGTCGAGCGCGTCCAGCACGGCCACGGCCCTGGATTCCCGGGTCGCCTGCTCCGACTCGTCGGCCGGCGCCAGCGCCGGCATCGCCAACAAGGCCACCGCGGCCAGCAGTGCACTCAGGTGCTTGCCAATCTTCATCCTTCAGGTCCTCTGTACGTCGGGGTGTTCGCGCCGGGTCGGCCGGGCGCCGATGTTGGTATATCACTTCGCGCGGGCGCGAGTCTGCCCCGGTAAACTGGAGGCTGATCATCTGGAGAATCCGCATGTCCGTCGATCCCGTCCTTGGCACCCCGCTGAGCGATCACGCCTTCCGGGTCCTGTTGCTGGGCTCGGGCGAGTTGGGCAAGGAGGTGGCGATCGAGCTGCAGCGCCTTGGCGTGGAGGTGATCGCCGCGGACCGCTACGACGATGCGCCGGCCATGCAGGTCGCCCATCGGTCGCACACGCTGAACATGCTGGATCCGGCCGCACTCAAGTCGCTGATCGCCACGGAGAAGCCCCACCTGGTGGTGCCGGAGATCGAGGCGATCCACACCCAGACCCTGGTCGAACTGGAGCAGTCCAAGGGCCTTCGCGTGGTGCCGACCGCGCGCGCTGCCCGGCTGACGATGGACCGCGAGGGCATCCGACGCCTGGCGGCGGAAACGCTCGGCCTGCCGACGTCGCCGTTCCGCTTCGTCGATACCGAGGCCGAGTATCGCGAGGCCGTGGCCGCGATCGGCCTGCCGTGCGTGGTCAAGCCGGTCATGAGTTCCTCGGGCAAGGGGCAAAGCACCGTGCGCTCGCAGTCCGATGTCCAGCCGGCCTGGGATTACGCGCAGAGCGGCGGCCGGGCCGGGCAGGGGCGGGCGATCGTCGAGGGCTTCGTCGACTTCGACTACGAGATCACGCTGTTGACCGTGCGCCATCGCGACGGGGTCGCGTTCTGCGAGCCGGTGGGCCACCTGCAGCGCGATGGCGACTACCGGGAGAGCTGGCAGCCCCAGGCGATGAGCGATGCGGCCCGCGCCGAGGCCGAGCGCATCGCCGCTGCGGTCACCGCCGAACTCGGTGGCTGGGGCGTGTTCGGGGTGGAGCTGTTCGTCAAGGGCGACCAGGTGTGGTTCAGCGAAGTCAGCCCGCGCCCGCATGACACGGGAATGGTGACGATGATCTCGCAGGAGCTCAGCCAGTTCGCGCTGCATGCGCGCGCCATCCTCGGGCTGCCGATTCCCGGTATCCGCCAGCTAGGTCCCTCGGCCTCGTGCGCGGTGGTGGCCGAAGGCCGGGGCGTGCCGGTGTTCTCCAACCTCGTGCCGGCGCTGTCGGCGCCCGACACGGCGCTGCGGCTGTTTGGCAAGCCGCGCGTGGACGGGCAACGCCGGGTGGCCGTGACGCTGGCCCGGGGCGCGGACGTGGAGGGCGCGCGCGAAAAGGCCCGCGCGGCGGCGGCGGCGCTGGGCGTGGCGCTGGACTGAGTGCGGGCGGGCCGGCTCAGGGCACGCGCTGCAACCCGGTCGCTTCCAGGACCCGATCCCAGGGGAATTGCGGGCCCGGGTCGCGCTTGCGCGGCACCCTCAGCATCGGGTCGTCGCTGGCCGCGGTGGTGTCGGTGTCGAGGTCCTCGTGCCCGGCAATGCGGGCCAGGCCCGGAAGGGTGTCCTGCAGATGTGCCAGCACGCGCAGCAGCGCTTGGATCTGCGCCTCTGTGTAGGGCTCGTCCATCGCCTGGTGGCGCGAGTGGAGCCAGTGCGGATAGCGGCCGGTGTTGACCAGTTCGATGCCTACCGAGTTCGCGTTGTGGCCGCGCACGTGGTGGGCAACGAACTCCGGACGCACGTAGACGTGCACGCTGCCATCGCGGTCGATGTAGAAATGACCGCTGTTGCCGGTGCCCGAAGGGTAGAGCACCCGCTCGCCGAAACCGCGGGCGATGGCCAGGTCCGGTGTCTCGGTGCAGTGGATCACGACCAGGTCGACGGCCGCCGCCTCGCGCCGCTCCAGGAGGGCCTCGTAGGGCAGTGGATCAAGCGCGGCGTCGGGCATCGGCGGCAGGTCGGGCAGCATCGCGGCATGCTAGCATCCACGCCTGCGGCGGGCTCGAGCAATGCCCCGCCACGCCATCTCCCCCTCGCTCCCGATACAGGTCGCCGAGCCATGGCCGGAACCGCCATCCTCTCCCACGGGCTCAACTCCAGTCCCGACGCCACCAAGGTCACCGCGATGGCCGAGGTGGCCCGAAGCAGGGGCTGGGCGGAGGTGCGCCCGGACTTCAGCGACCTCGATGAAAGCGGTCGGCTGGTCGACATCGACCATCGCATCCAGCGCCTGTGCGAGCACATCGATGCGGCTTCCGGCCCGGTCGTGCTCGCCGGCTCGAGCATGGGTTCCTTCGCCGCCGGATTCGCCAGCCTCGAGCGCAAGGTGGCGGGGCTGTTCCTGCTGGTGCCACCGATCGTCATCGATGGCTACGCCCGCACCTTCGCCGCCGCCGATGTGCCGACGACCGTCATCCATGCCTGGGGCGATGATCTGATCCCCGCGCAGGACGTGGTGCGCTGGGCCCAGGCGCGCCGAAGCCGCCTGGTGCTCGTCGACGACGGCCACCGGCTGGCGGGGCACGTGCAGTTCTGCGCCGAGGAATTCGGCCGCTTCCTCGACGCCCTCTGAGACCACCGAGATGCGATTCTTCGTTCCCTGCGCCAAGGGCCTGGAATACCTGCTGGTCGACGAACTGCAGGCCTTGGGAGCCTCGCGGGCCACGGCCGCCGTGGCCGGCGCGAACGCCGATGGGGAGGACGAACTCCCCTATCGCGTGGCGCTGTGGTCGCGGCTGGCCAGCCGGGCGCTGTGGCCGCTGGCGGAATTCCCCTGTCCCGACGAGCAGGCGCTTTACGACGGCGCGGCCCGGATCGACTGGTCGCAGCACCTGGGCGAGGAGGGCACGCTGGCCGTGGACGCGACGGTGTCCGGGCCCGGCATCACCCATGCGCGCTTTGCGGCGTTGCGGGTCAAGGACGCGATCGTCGACCAGTGCCGCCAGCAGACCGGCCAAAGGCCGTCCGTGGACACCGAAGACCCCGACCTGCGACTCAACCTGTCGGTACGCAAGGGGAGGGCGACCCTGTCGGTCGACCTCGCCGGCCCCCTGCACCGGCGCGGATGGCGCCAGGCCCAGGGCGAGGCACCGCTGAAGGAGAACCTGGCCGCTGCCGTGCTGCTGCGCGGCGGCTGGCCGGCGGTGGCCGCCGAGGGTGGCGCGCTGATGGACCCGATGTGCGGGTCGGGCACGCTGCTGATCGAGGGCGCCCTGATGGCGGCGACGTGGCGCCGGGGGCTGCAGCGCCACGGCCTGGCGCGCCGACGCGCTGGTCGGGCTTCGACCGCGCGCTGTGGCAGCGCCTGTGCGAGGACGCCCGGGCCCGCGCCGATGCCGGCCGGGCTGCGCTGCAACCGCGCTATTTCGGGCGCGACCACGATGCGAAGGGTCATCGCCGCCGCCCAGCGCAACGCCGAATCGGCTGGCGTGGCGCACGCGATCGACCTGCAGGTGACCGATCTGGTGCACCTGTCGCCGCCCGGGCCCGCCCAGGGTCTGGTGGTGTGCAACCCGCCCTACGACCAGCGCCTGGCGGCCGATCCGGCGCTGTACCGGCAACTTGGGGAAGCCCTGCGCCATGCGGTGCCCGACTGGTCGGCGTCGATCCTGGCCGGCGAGCGCGAGCTGGGATTCGCGACCGGCCTGCGTGCCAGCAAGACCTACGCCATGTTCAACGGCGCACTGGAATGCGCGTTGCTGGTGTGCCCGCGGGTGGGCGGGCGTGATCGCGCCGACGCCCCGGCCCGGCCCTTGGGTGAAGGCGCGCAGATGGTGGCGAACCGGCTGCGCAAGAACCTTCGCAAACTCAAGGCCTGGCGGGCGCGCGAGGGGGTGGACTGCTTCCGGGCCTACGATGCCGACCTGCCCGAGTATTCCGCCGCGGTGGACGTCTACACCGAGGCGGTCGAGCCCCGGCGCGTGTTCCTGCATGTGCAGGAGTACGCGGCCCCGGCGGACATTCCCGAGGAGGACACGAGGCGCCGGCTTGGGGAACTGGTTCGCGCGTGCGCCGAGGTGTTCGATGTGCCGCGAGAGCGCATCGCGACCAAGACGCGAAGCCGCGGCAAGGGTGGCAGCAAGTACGGACGTTTCGACCAGCGCGGCGAATTCATCACCGTGCGCGAGGGGCAGGCGCTTCTGCGGGTGAACCTGTTCGATTACCTCGACACGGGCCTGTTCCTGGACCACCGGCCGCTGCGCGCGCGCCTGGCGGCCGAATCGGCCGGCAAGCACGTGCTCAACCTGTTCGCCTACACCGGCGCGGCCAGCGTGCAGGCGGCGGTGGGCGGCGCGGCCTCGACCACCAGCGTCGACCTCTCCGCCACCTACCTGCAGTGGGCCGGGGAGAACCTGGCGCTCAACGACTGCACCGGACCGTCCCATCGCCTGGTGCAGGCCGACGCGCTGCGCTTCGTGGAGTCCGACCGTGGCCACTACGACCTGGTGTTTTGCGACCCGCCGACCTTCTCCAACTCGGCGCGCGCGACGACTTCGATGTCCAGCGCGACCATGTGCGCCTGCTGAGGGCGGCCATGGCCCGGGTGGCGCCGGGTGGCGTGTTGCTGTTTTCGAACAATTTCCGCCGCTTCCGGATCGATGCGGAGGCCGTTGGCGACTTCGCCCGTGTGGTGGACGTCTCGCGCCATACCATCCCCCCGGATTTCGAGCGCAACGCGCGCATCCATGCGGCCTGGGAGTTGCACGAGCTCGCTTGACGCGACTCGCGCTATGCTTCGCCGATGGCCTTCCCCCAACGCCCCAACGGACCCATGAAGTCCCGCTGGACCTTCTTCCGCCAATGGCTGAAGGACCCCAGGTCCATGTCGTCGATCTCGCCGTCGAGCCTGCACCTGGCCCGCCGGATGATCGATCAGTTGCCACAGGATGCGCGTCGCGTCGTGGAGCTCGGCGGCGGAACCGGGGTGTTCACCCAGGCGTTGCTGGAGCACGGCATCCAGCCTTCCGACCTGATGGTGGTCGAGCTCAACCCGGCGCTGGCGACGTTGCTGGCGCAGAACTTCCCCGAGGCCCGCGTCGTGCAGGGCGATGCCCGCCAGGTGGCGGCCCTTGCCCGGGACACCGGGTACGTCGACGAGGGTCCCGCCGATGCGGTGTTTTCCGGCCTGGGCATGCTCTCGATGAGCAGGCAGGTGCAGCGCGAGGTCCTGGAGAGCGCCTTCGAGCTGACCCGCGAGGGCGGCAGCTTCATCCAGTTCACCTACGGGCACACCAACCCCGTGTCGCCCGTGGTCCTGGCCGACCTCGGCCTGCACGTGCGGCGTGGCGAAATCGCCTGGCGCAACCTGCCGCCGGCCACCGTGTTCGTGTTCAATCGCGGGCGCTCGACCCACGTGCGTCCCCGCAGCATCGTGCCCTGAGCAACCAGCGCTGGAACACAGGGTTGCAGCGCCGGCACTGGTGCTTCGCTGACGGGGCCCCATTCTTGTAGGCCTGACCCGCAAGGAGGATTCCATGGACACCGCCACCCGATCGCGCCGCGTCACCCGCGTGGTCCGCGGCATGCCGACGTCCGACGGCGCCGGGGTGAAGCTCACCCGCGTCATCGGCACGCCGCAGCTGGACATGCTCGACCCGTTCCTGATGCTCGACGAGTTCGGTACCGACCAGCCGCAGGACTACATCGCCGGTTTTCCCGAGCATCCGCACCGCGGTTTCGAGACGGTCACCTACATGCTCGACGGGCGCATGCGCCATCGCGACAACCACGGCAACGAGGGTGTCCTTGTGCCGGGCAGTGTGCAGTGGATGACCGCCGGCCGGGGCATCGTGCATTCGGAGATGCCCGAGCAGGAAGAGGGCCGCATGCGCGGCTTCCAGCTGTGGCTGAACCTGCCGGCGAAGGACAAGATGACCGAGCCGCGCTACCAGGAGTTCGGGCCCGACGAGATCCCGGTGGCCAACCCCGCCACGGGCGTGGAAGTGAAGGTCATCGCCGGTACCGTCGAGGGCGTGGTCGGACCGATCCGCCAGCCGGCCACCGAGCCGACCTACCTCGACATCGGACTGGGTGCGGGGGACGTCTTCGAGCATGCCTTGCCCGCCGGACACAGTGGCTTCCTCTACGTCTACGAGGGTGCCGCGCGGATCGGGGAAGGCGCGGACGCCGCCAGCGTGGCCGTGGGCGAACTGGGCCAGCTCTCGCCCGGCGAGGTCGTGCGGATCGAGGGTCGCGACAGCGGCACGCGCATGATCCTGGTGGCCGGTCGGCCGCTGCGCGAGCCGGTGGCCCGGCACGGGCCGTTCGTGATGAACACGCGCGAGGAACTGATGCAGGCCTTCGCCGACTTCCAGAACGGGCGCTTCTAGTCGCGGCCGTGCCGCGCCGCCTCATGCGGCGGTGCGGCAGCGTCGTCGGGTCAGGGCAGCGGGATGGATTCCGTCTCGCCCGGTACGTCGGGAAAACGACCTTCCTCCCAGGCCAGCTTGGCCTCCTCGATCATCTCGCGCCGGCTGGCGACGAAGTTCCACCACATCGCCCTCGGCCCGTCGAGCGCTTCCCCGCCCAGCAGCATGATCCGCGCGTCGCTGCGTGCCCGCAGCGTGGGCGTGGTGCCGGCCTCGAGCACCGCCATGTGGTTGAGCGTGAGGTCGAAGCAGCGGTCGCCGCAGTCCAGGTCGACCTCGCCGGCCACCGGATACAGCGCACGCTCGGCGTGTTCGGCGGGAATGACCAGCTCGCTGCCGCAGCTCATCTCGATCGACACGTACAGGGTCTGGTTGAACACCGACACCGGTGAGCCATGGCCGAAGCCGTGCCCGGCCACGACGGTCAGCCGGACGCCGTCGAGTTCGATCACCGGCAGCGTGTCGGCGGGATGGTGTGCGAAGGCCGGGTCGACCTTCTCGTGGGCCTTGGGCAGGGCGACCCAGGTCTGCAGGCCATGGATCCGGTGCCCGAGTGCGCGCTCGGGCTCCGGCGTGCGTTCCGAATGCACGATGCCGCGCCCGGCGGTCATCCAGTTCACGTCGCCCGGACGGATGTCCTGCACCGAGCCCAGGCTGTCGCGGTGGCGCAGCACGCCCTCCCACAGGAAGGTCACCGTGGCCAGGCCGATGTGGGGATGGGGGCGCACGTCGATGCCCACGCCCGGGGCGAAATCGTGCGGTCCGATGTGGTCGAAGAACACGAACGGCCCAACGCTGCGACGTGCCGCGTTGGGCAGGACGCGGCGCACCTTCAAGCCACCGATGTCGTGCTCGTTGCCCGTGATGATCTGGACCATTGCCCCTCCTCCAACGTTGCCGTCGGATCATCGCACCGGGGCGACGGCATGGCGAGCATGGCGTGGCACGGACCTGCGACGCCGGCGCGCGTGGGCGCGACCCTCAGCGGGCCAGCCAGTCGCTCAGCCGGGCATGGACGTCCGCGCTGGAAAGCAGGTCGAGATGCGAGGTGCCCCAGGCCACGTGGCGGCGCGCTTCCGGCAGGTCCAGCCCCGGTGCGCGTTCGTCGTCCAGTGCCAGCGCACTTTCGACCGGCACCAGTCCGTCGCCGCCGCGGGGGCGCCCGTCGGTGGCCGGCCCGGACCGTCGTACCGCGGCAACAAGGTGGAGTCGATCGCTGCTGGCCGCCAGCGCCGTCGCCGCCGCGAGGTCGAGACCCTCGCGCAGGTCCTTGATGCCGGCACTGCGAAGATTGCCCAGGCGCTGGAAGGGACTCAGGTACGGACTGCGACCCAGGGTGGCGTTGAACCATTCACCGGCACGCTCCAGCGGTGCGCCCTGGTGTGGCGTCCCCAGGAAGACCCGCTTGCCGGGCAGCCCGGCCCAGTCATGGCCCGCCGCGGCCGCGTGCCGGCAGGCGGCGTGGGTGACCAGTCCTCCCATCGAGTGGCCCAGGATCGTCAGCTCGTCGATCCGCGAGGGCCATGCATCCACCAGTTCCTGCAGGCGCTCGGCGAATTCCGCGCCATTGGCCTGGATGCTTCGACCGGTGTTGTAGTGCAGGTACACCGGGGTGTAGCCCAGCGCCTGCGAGAGTGCGGCGCCATGGTCGTGTCCGCCCCTGCGCCACTGCAGGTCGTTCATGCACAGCCCGTGCACCAGCACCAGCGGGCGGGTGCCGGGTGTCGGGAGTGCCCGGCGCAGGGCGCTGCGGCGCAGGTCGAGCGTGGCCCCGGCCTGGCGGAAACGCATCGGTATGGCCAGCGGGTTCGCCGTGGCCTCCAGGTGGTCCCCCAGCACGCCGTTGAGCGCGGCCAGCAGCGCTTCGCGACGGGCGGAGAGCTGGGCGGGCGTGGGGTTGTTGGCGAGGGGTGCCAACAGGGCATCCACACCGAACCCCACGCCTCGGGTCACGCCGCGCACTCCCCGGTAGACCCATCCACTGATGCCCGCCGTGCGGTTCGCCCGGGTGGGCCGACGACGGGAGCGAGCGAACCGATCGCGGCGTGCAGTGCCTCGGCGATGTCCGTCACGCTCGACACCGCATCGACGGCCAGGCGGCCCACGCCGCGAAGGTCGGTGATCATTGGATTCGACTCCTTCGCGCAGGGCGGGTGACGACGATGGCGATGCCTCCCAGCACGGCCGCCGATGCCACCATGAAGCGTACTCCGATCGGTTCGAGCAGGAACACCAAACCCAGCAGCGCAGCCAGCACCGGGACGGACAGCTGCACGGTGGCGGCGCGGGTGGCGTCGAGGTGCCTGAGCGCCGAGTACCACACGGCGTAGCCCAGGGCGGAGGTGATCGCTCCCGATGCCACCGCCAGCGCTGCACCCTGCGCGTCCCAGCGCAGCCAGGGCAGCGCCAGCACGCCCAGCGCCAGGGCGAACGGCACCGCCCGGACGAAATTGCCCGCGGTCACCCGCAGCGGATCGGCGTGACCGCGGCCCAAAAGCGAGTACGCGCCCCAGGCCGCGCCTGCGCACAGCATCGACACGGCGCCCAGCGGGGCGGGGGCGGTGGCACCGGGCAGCAAAAGCACCCCAAGGCCGAGCACGGCGAGCGCGAAGCCCAGCCACTGCAGGGCGTCCAGGCGTTCACCGCGACGCCAGCCCACCAGGATCATCGTCCCCTGCACCGCGCCGAACAGCAGCAAGGCCCCGGTGCCGGTGGACAGGGAAACGTAGGCGAAGGAGAACAGCGCCGCGTAGGCGAACAGCGCGGTCGCGGAGGGCCAGTCGCCAGCCCCGCGCAGCGACACTCCGCGCCGGTGGATCAGCCACCACAGCAGCAGCGCGCCCGACAGCAGCCTGATGACGGTGAAGCCGGCAGGGTCGATCACGGTCTCGCGCAGCGCCATCCGGGCCAGCAACGAGTTCGCTGCGAAGGCCAGCAATGCCACCAGGGTGATGGCCGCGACCCGGGGCCGCGACAGCGCAGTGTGCAACGAAGAAATCCGGGGGCGGATTACTTCTTCTTTTCCTTCTTCGCCGCGCGCTTCTCCAGCAGCGTCTTCGCCGGCTGCTTCTTCGAACTCTTCTTCTGGTCCATGCCCTTGCTCATCGTCGATCTCCTCGAGGTCCAAGCATGCGGAGCCCGCTCCCGGCGCTTGGCTCCGGGGCAGGGGGTTCGTGCGGCCAGTTTATCGCGTTGCACCCCCGCGCGGACATCCGCCGGCACTGCGAATCGACAGCGAACGCGCTTACACTGCGGCCATGCAACGACCCAACGTGGAAGGCATGCAGGCGGTGCTCGACGACGTCCTGCGACAGGTCTCCGACCCGATGACCCTGTTGCAACTGGTCATCGTCGTGGTGGCGCTGGTTGCGTCCTGGGTCCTGGGGCGCCGCTGGAAGGCGAGGCCGGGTGAGGGGTGGCGGGCCGACCTCAGGCATCGTGTCAGCCAGCCCTTCATCGTGCTCGCCCTGGTCGCGCTTGGCATGCTCGTCCTGCGGCTTTCCGGCCAGTCCTACCCGGTGCTGGCGATGGTCGCGGCCCTGTCGCTGTCGCTGGTGTTGATCCGGGCCTTCGTCTACCTGCTGCGCCGGGTACTGCGTCCGGGCCCCGTGCTGGAGGCCAGCGAACAACTCATCAGTGGCCTGATCTGGCTGGGTGTCGCCCTGTACCTGGTGGGCTGGCTTGGTCCCACGTTCGAATTTCTCGACTCCGCCGCGGTGAAGTTCGGCGACACCAGCTTCTCGCTGCTCGACCTGCTGCTGCTGGTCGTGCTGGCCGCGACACTGGTGCTGGTGGCGACGTTGGTCTCGCGCCTCGTGGAGCGGCGCGTGATGGCGGCAGGGGATCTCTCGATCGGATTGCGCGTGGGCGTGGCCAAGGTGGTCCGCTTCGTCGTGGTCCTGCTGGCCATCCTGGTTTCCCTGAACCTGGTCGGCATCAACCTGACCTCGCTGGCGGTGTTCTCCGGTGCACTGGGCGTGGGCCTGGGCTTCGGCCTGCAGCGCATCGCCTCGAACTTCATCTCGGGCTTCATCCTGATCATGGACCGCTCGATCCGGCCCGGCGACGTGATCACGATCGGCGACAGCTTCGGCTGGGTGCAGGAGCTCAATGCCCGCTACGTGGTGGTTCGCAACCGCGATGGCGTGGACATGCTGATTCCCAACGAGAACCTGATCACGTCCGAGGTCATCAACTGGAGCTACGCCGACAAGTCGGTTCGACTCAAGGTGCCGGTGGACATCAGCTACGACGATGATCCGGTGCAGGCCATGGGCCTGCTGGTGGAGGTCGCGAAGGGCAGCAAGCGGGTGGAGTCCGCCCCCGAACCCGTCGCGCGCCTGCTTGCATTCGGCGACAGCGGCATCGAGCTCGAGCTCCGGGTCTGGATCAACGATCCGCAGGAGGGCGTCAACAACATCCGTTCCGAGCTCAACGTCGGCATCTGGAAGGCGTTCAAGGAAGCGGGCATCACGATTCCATTCCCGCAGCGCGACCTGCATGTCAAATCGATGCCGCGTGCCCCCGACCCGAACGCAGGCGACTGAGCGCGCCAGCGATGGCCCAGGTCGACGCCACCGTGGGTCCACATGCGCACTCAGCCGGAAGCGGGCAGGGCCTGGGTTTCACCGGGTGGGGTCGGGAAGAAGTGCCTCAACAGGAGGACCGCGCACTCCCGCCAGAAGCCGAAGCTGTGGCCCTGGGCGCTGTAGCTCACGGATTTCCGCGTGCCGGCACGCTCCAGCCACGCTTCCAGCACGCGCGTGTCGCGCTCGATCGACCCTTCGTAGGTGCCGGCGGCCATCCACACCTCCAGCGAGGGGTCGGGCTGTTTCTCGCCACTGAGGTAGTCGGCCAGGGGAAACAGGGGCCCGTGCATGGAGGGGGACAGCACGGCCACGCGGGAGAACAGGTCGGGCCGCTCGAGCGCCGCGTGGAGCACGGCGCGACCTGCCGATGAACTGCCTGCCAGCACCCTGCCTTCGGGCCGCGCCAGCGTCGGGAAGTGCTGGTCAACGTGCGCGACCACCCGCTGGTAGTAGGCAATGAAATCGGGGTTGTAGGAATGCCATGCACCCCGGTTTCCGGGGGCGTCGACCATGACGGCGATGACCGGTTCGATGTCGCCCGAACCGATCAGGTTGTCCAGGATGACCGGCAGGCCGATGTATTCGATCCATGCGCCGCCATCTCCGGTGTATATGACCGGATACCGTCGCTGCGGATCGAAGTCCGCTGGAAGATAGACCCGCACCGCGGGATCGGCCCACTCCTCTTGGATCTCCTGCAGCGTGCCCCGGGCGACGTCGGGCCAGACCCGTGCCGCCGACTGGAGCCGGTGGCCGGGCATCACCAGCTCGGAGACCTCGCCATCCCCGGTGCCGCTGAAGAGGGTTCGCGGGTTGAGCGGGTCCGGGATGCGTTCGCCATCCACGTCGAAGGCGTAGTCCAGGCGGGCGCCCGGTTCGAAGCGGCGACGGGCATGGAATACGTCGCCGGTGCGCTGCATCGGCTCACCGCGGCCCCAGGTAACGTTCATCGGGCTCTCGGGCAGGAAGTCCCCGACCAGCCGTACTTCCTGCGTGTCGGGGCCCCCCAGGTAGACGAATACCACCTCTCCGGACATGTCCGTGACCGGCAGGCCTCCGGCATCGCGCTGCTGTTCCACGAAAGCAGCGACCAGGGCCGGGTGTTCTTCGGGAGCGGATCCCTCCAGGGCCTGGAGCAGGGCATCGAGTTCCGGCCCCGCCTGCGAAGTACCGGCGAGGAGGATGCCGAGGAAGAAGCCGTGCCACGCCATGCGAAACCCCATTGGATTCCCTCCAGTCGCCGTCGCCACGCCACACCGCCCGGCACCGCGTGCCGGCCCGCGAACCGCCGCCACCCGCACCCCGCGGCGGCTGTCAACCTGCCGTGGGCTGCTCCAGCGCGGCGCGCACCTCGGGATCATCGAGGTATTCGGTGAGTTTGTCGCTGTACATCCGCAGGATGTTGTTGCGTGGCGACTCCGACGCCTTCTCGTCGATGATGTCCTTCGCGTCGAAGCGCTTGGTCAGGACCAGGCCCTCCCCCTGCCGGTATACCGACACCTCGACGTCGTTGGTGAAGGTGAAGGCCGAGACCCAGTTGAGGTTCATGCTGAACCACCACTCCTTCATCCGCAGCAGCAGCAACGTCGTGGCTGCGGAATCCGCCAGCGCATCACTTACCGCATCGGGTTGGACGTCCATCTGGAAGCTGGCCTCCGCTACGCTCCAGCCCGCGTCGGCCAGTCCGCGAGCCAGGCGGTTTTGCAACCACTCCGCGGCGGTACGATTGCGATCACCATCCTCGACGGATATCGCCGGGTGCACGCGCCAGGTGGCGGGAATGCCGTATACGCCGTGGGCGCGCCCGATGGCAGCGGGGTTGCCTCCTTCCCGGATGCGCTCGCGCTCGTCCACCACCGCAACCAGTACCGCATTCGCCGAGGTATAGGCCGGAGCGGGCACCTGTTCGGCCAGCGGCGCGGTGGCGACACATCCGGAAAGCAAGAGTGCTGCAAGCAGCGAAAGAATCGTACGCACGGTGAATCCCCCTGTGGCGGCGGTTGGCCGCGCCGGAATGGCGCGGTCCATCCCGCGGAATCGTGAGTCCACGTCGGGCCCACCACCCGGGCCGGCCCAACGCGCGGGAAGTGTGCCAGCCGGTGCCGGGGCACACAACGCCCGCGAAGTGGAAGCGACGGCAGCCAAGGTCCGGGGCGAGGCGTGCCCCGGCGCGCGTTCAAGTACCGAAATAGACGAGTCCGACGTAGAGATAGGACAGGTAGCCGGCCAGCAACAGGGCACCCTCCCACCGGCTGAGGCGACGTTGCGTGTAGAGGAAGGCCAGGATGACAAGCGACACCACGAGCAATACCCACTGGTCGAACGCCAGGATGCGCGGATGGATAGGCAAGGGCTGGAGCAGTGCCGACACACCGAGGATGCCGAGCATGTTGAAGATGTTGCTGCCCAGGATGTTGCCCACTGCCACGTCGGCATGGCGACGAATGGCCGCGATGACCGACACCGACAGTTCCGGAAGCGACGTGCCGATGGCTACGAGCGTCAGGCCGATGACCGCCTCGCTCACGCCGAGGTCCTCCGCCAGGCTGACGGCACCGATCAACAACACGCGTGAACCCCCGATCAGGAGCACCAGCCCACCCAGGATGCTGGCGATCGCGACACCGAGTCGAACGGGGACGACCTGCAGTTCGGCGGCCTCGGCTTCGTGCATCGTTGCCGCAGGGATCGAGGTTTCGCGCTCGCTCCAGTACGCCCAGCCCAGGTAGGCCGCCAGTCCGAGCAGCAGCACCAGCGCGTCCCAGCGACCGAGCGCCGAGCCCCAGGCCAGCAGCAGGAACAGCGCGCTGGAAGCGAGCACGACGACCGCGTCGCGACGCAAGGCCATGGGTCGCACCGCCAGGGGGTGGATGAGCGCGCACAGGCCCAGGATCAGCAGGATGTTGCCGATGTTGCTGCCCACGACGTTGCCAACGGCGATATCGGGGCGCTCATTGAGGGCCGCATCCACCGAAACCACCAGTTCCGGCATCGAGGTGCCGAAGCCGACGATGACCAGGCCGGTGAGCAGGGCGGAGACGCCGAGCCGACGTGCCGTGGACAGTGCTCCGCGGATGAGGAGTTCGCCGCCGGAGAAGAGCAGCAGGATTCCCAGGCACAGCAGGGCAATGTCGATGAGCACGTTGGACGCCTCCCGGCGTCGCGAAGATGACTAGGGGAGCAGAGCATCCCACGCCGGCCGGCCCGGCGGCAGTGGGACCGATGCCGGCGTTCAGCGCTCGGCGGGCAAGGCCGTCCAGCCGTCCGGTGGCGCCCCCGTCTGCCCTCAGCGCCGGGCCATCAGCAGCACGTCGACATACTCGCCGGCGCGCAACGCGTAGCCCCGGGCCGTTCCCTCGGCCACGAACCCGTGGCGCTCGAAAAGGGCGATCGCGGCATCGTTGTCGGTGTAGACCTCCAACTCGATGCGCGTCACGCCCAGCCAGCCGGTGCACAGCCCGGTGGCCGCGTCCACCAGCGCCGAGCCGATGCCGCGCCGGCGCGCCTGCGCCGACACGCCCAGGCCGATGTTCGCCACGTGGCGTCGGCGCGGATTGGAGAACACCTCGATGCCGACCTGTCCCCGCACCTCATCGTCCTCGCAGGCCACCAGGCTGTGGAAATGCTCATTGCGGCCATCGAGTCGTTGCTGCCAGAGCTCCATGCTCGGCCAAGGCAGCTGCAGCGTCGAGGCGTAGACGCTGGGCTCGGAGTAGATCCCGCGGATCGCTTCGATGTCGCGGGGCTCGCTGTGGCGGATCGTGGGCATGCAGGGGTTTGTCGTCGTGGGCCTGTCATGAGACTAACCGAACGCGGATCGCGTGGGATCGACTTTGGCCGATGCGTTGGAAGCAGCGCGTTGTTCCGATTGCCGGCCCTGCGTTCCGGCGTTCACCTGCCGCCCCGGCGCCTTCCGGGCCGGCGACCAGCGCCCCCGGCAGGCCTTTCCAAGGGGTACGACATGAACCGACACTCCCAATTCTTCCTCGGACTCCTGGCCACCGCCCTGGTGGCGGGACTGTCGGGGCTCAGCGCGGGCCGCCTGCTCAGTGCCGCACCCGACGGCTCGGAGTCCCCCTACATCGAGCCGGTGGCCGGGGCCACGCTGCTGGACGGGCTCGGAACCTACCGTTTCGAGATCACTTCGGGGCATCCGCAAGTCCAGCGCTGGTTCGACCAGGGCCTGATGCTGACCTGGGGCTTCAACCACGATGCCGCGGAGCGTTCCTTCCTCAGGGCGACCGAGCTCGATCCCGACTGCGCGATGTGCTGGTGGGGTGCGGCCTTGGTGGTGGGTCCGCACGTGAATGCCGAGATGGACCCCCAGTACAACCAGCGCGCCTGGCATCGACTGCAGCGCGCGCAGGCACTGGCACCCGGGGCAACCCCGCGCGAGCAGGCGTTCATCGAAGCCCTGGGGGCACGCTATGCCGCGGATCCTCCCGAGGACCGACGGCCGTTGGAGCAGGCCTGGGCCGATGCGACCGGGCGACTGGTCGAGCAACGCCCCGACGATCTCGACGCGGCCGTCTTCCACGCCGAGGCACTGATGAACCTGCAGCCCTGGGATTTCTACGATGAAGACCTCAGGCCCAAGGGCAACACCGGTCGCATCGTTTCGCTGCTCGAGTCGGTGATCGAGCGCAATGGCGAGCATCCCGGCGCGCTGCACCTGTACATCCATGCCGTGGAAGCGTCTGCCGAACCCGAGCGTGGCGTGCGTGCAGCGGACCGGCTGCGCGACCTCATCCCGGGCTCCGGCCACCTTGTCCACATGCCGGCGCACATCTATGCACGCGTGGGGCGCTGGAACGATGCCGTCATCGCCAACCAGCGTGCGATCGAGGCCGACGAGGCCTACCTGGCCGTGTGCCGGGGCAACGCGCAGGGTGTGTACCCGCTTGGCTACGTACCGCACAACCACCATTTCCTGTGGTTCGCGGCCAGCATGGGCGGCCAGGATGCCGTGGCACGCGAGGCGGCGGCCGCGACGGCCCAGCGCACCGAGTTGCCCGACCTCATGCGCGAGCCCGGTTTCGGGGTGCTGCAGCACTATTGGATGACCCCATGGTTCGACCACGTGCGCTTCGGGCGCTGGGACGAGATCGCCGGACGCGCCAACCCGGCACCGGACCTGCCCTACGTCACGGCCGTGTGGCACTACGCCCAGGCGATGGCTTCCCTGCGCCAGGACCGCTCCGGCGACGCCAGGTCGCACGCCGAAGCACTGCGCACGATCGCGGGGGATCCGGCGCTGGAGACGATGCTGGTCTGGGATCGCTACCCACTCGCTCACGCCGCCCGGATCGCCAACCTGAGCGTGGATGCCGAGCTGGCCCTGGAAGCAGGCGACATCGACGCCGGCCTGGCGAAACTACGCGAGGCCGTTGCTGTCGAGGACGCCATCCCCTACGACGAACCTCCCGGCTGGCACGCCCCGGTCAGGCACCGCCTGGGCGCCGTGTTGCTCGACAACGGCGATGCGGATGCGGCCGAGACGGTCTATCGCGAGGAACTGCGGCGCAACCCGGGCAATGGATGGTCGCTCAAGGGGCTGGTACTGAGCCTCCGGGCGCAGGGAAGGGAAGACGAGGCGCGCACGGCCGAGCGCGAGTTCCAGGCTGCCTGGCGGCATGCCGACGTGCAGCTGGCGGCCTCGCACTTCTAGGGCGGACCTCAACCGCGGCCGGTCCGATGGCATTGCGCTGCATGGCCATGCTCGGACCCGGCCAAACCAGGCGCGGCTTCATCTCCACGAGCTCGCCGGTGCCCAGGCGGTAGGCCCCCATCGCGTCGGCGGTGAGGCAGGAGTGCACCGGGAGGAACAGCAGGGGGTCGCCGGGCCGCACGGCCTCGATGAGTTCAGCCGGTGCCTGCACGATGCCATGCTCCTGCGACAACGCCACCAGTCGTACATCAGGCAGCAGCTCGCCCCAGCCACGGTCCTCGGCGGCGACCCCCAGGCCGAAGATGCGTTCGCCCTCGAATTCCATCGCGTCCCTGGAGAAGTGGACGGCGCCACCGTGCACGACCAGCTGGCCACGGGCCGGGTGCCGTGAGACGACCGGGCAGGCCATGGCCACGGCGATGTCCTCCAGGCTGCAGGCGCCGATCTGCCACTGGGTGAGGTCGTAGAAGATGAAGTTCCCCGGCCTGATTTCCGCCGCTCCAGGAAATTCCGACTGGGTCGAGCAGGTCGGGGTGTCTCCGATGGAGATCTCCAGCGTTCGTTCCCCGGTCTGCAGCGAGTCCCTCAGCCGCCGCAGCAGGGCCAGGCTGCTCTCGTGCACCTGCGCGACCTGTGTCCGGCCGCGGGCACCGTAGCTGTGGCCGGCGTGCGCCAGCAGGCCACGCAGGCGCAGGTCGCCACGACCCGACAGCGCATCGACCAGTGCCTGCAGCTCGTCCACCGCATCGGCGGGAAAGCCGGTGCGGGCGCTGCCGACATCGACCTTCACCCAGGCATCGACCGGGCGGGTGAAGCGGACCCCGTCCAGTGCGGCGCTGTCCGCCAGCGTGATGCCCACCACGCGGCACCGGGCCGCCAGCGCCTCCACGTCGGCGTGCATGCCGGGGTGGTACGGAAACGCAATGGTGATGTCCTGCCAGCCGTCGTCGGCGAAGTAGTGCGCCATCGCCGCCGAGGACACCGTGATCGCCCCGATCCCCTGCTCGCGGAACCAGCGACCCACCGCGTGGGACTGGTGGGTCTTGAAATGCGGCCGGAACCGAACGCCCGCGGCCGCGGCACGATCGCGCATGCGCTGCAGGTTCGCGCGCGCGCGGGATTCATCGAGTCTGAGTTCCGGACAGGCAATCGCAGTCACTGGCTACATTCTCCGGTCGAGGCCGCGTTGGCTGGCGTGAGGCGTCGCAGAGCACCCCACGACCGTGGTGGGCCGTATTGTGCAGCAACCGGTTTCAGTCGGGCCGACCGGAGGACGGGCGACGCCGTTCCAGGGCCCACAGGCCCGCCACGGTGGCCAGGAAGGCCAGGAACCACGGCCACGGCGAGCCGGGGGCAGGACTGCGTACCGTGGAAGTGGCGGGGTGCGGCCGGGAGGCCAGTTCGCGGGTTGCCGCGTGCATTGCGTGGACGTGCAGCGTCGACGACGGTGCGACGTGGAACGGAGACGATGCGTCGTCCAGCAGCACGTGCCAGCCACCTTCTTCCGGCCAGTACGCGGCACATCCACGGTCATCGGTCAGCAGCTCGACCCGCCTGCCGTCGGGCGACGCACGCGTGCCTCGTTGCCAAGGCCACAAAGCACGCGGCGTGCATGGGGGCCCGCGTCGATGCCGAGTCCGGGTGCCCGGTGCGTGTCCGCGCGCGCCAGCGTGGAGACCACCGTGCTCCACAGGCCGGCATGGGTGCCGGGTTCGCCCTGGCGCACCAGCGGATGGGTGTCCTGGAGCCACCACAGCGCCACCCGCCCGAGGCCTTCGCCGCGCCACAGCGCCAGTGGCTCGTCGGTGTCGCTGCGCAGCAGTGCAATGCCGTCCGCGGCCTCCACTGCGAGGGGGCGCCTGGCCAGCGGGGTCGCGCCGGCGTCGCGGTCGCCATCGATGTCTGAGTCGGCGCTCCGGATCAGGTCCAGGGCCTCGGGGGCGAGCCGCACGCCCGGGTCGTCCAGCTCGATGTTGCGCGCCTGGAAGCCCAGCATCCGCAGCGATTCCCGGTCCTCGTCGTCGAGCACATCGCCGACGCGCAGCAGCACGCCCAGGCCATTGCGGATGCCTCGCGGATGGCGAGGCGTTGTGGGCCGTCGAGTGCGCGCCAGGTGCGCTCGTCGAGCATCAGCAGGTCGAGCGCCGCCAGTTCATCGGCCTCGACGTAGGGGCGGTTTCCCAGGCTGGCCTCGCGACTGAGCTGGATGCGGCTTTCCAGCGCAACCCCGGCGTCGACCGCCCAGCGGCGCAGCGCGCGCAGCTCCGCACTCGGGGCCCCCGCCAGCAGCAGCACACGCGTGGCCCGGCCTTCACCGACGGACAGCGCCACGGTCGACTCGTCGATGCGCTCCCCACTGGCGTCGAGCACCCGCAACGCGAATTCGACCGTGCCCGAGGCCCGCGCCACCAGCGGCAGGGCGAACCGGCCCTGGTCATCCGCTGCGACGCCTGCGATCGGCCGGTCGGCGGGGTCGCGCAGTTCGAGCCGTGCCCCATCGACACCGGCAACGCGCCCGTGGACCACCACGCGCCGTCCGGCAACCACGTCCTGCGGCAGGTGCAGTTCGGCCAACCCGGAAGGCAGGGGGGTCGGGTCGAACGCGACGTCGATGCCGTTCGCCGCATCGTGGTCGCGCCACGGCAGGCCGGTGCCCTGCACGACGATCCGGGTGGTCCCGGGGTGGTGGCGCAATGCGGTCGCCAGGTCGGGCACGGTGTCGACACCGCGACCACGGTATTCCGGCAATGCGACGCTTTGGCCTGCGGGCCGGCCGCCGGCGGCGCCTTCGGCCAGCACGGTCAGCACCCCGGCTTCCCGCGACGTCGCCGGCGGGTACACGACCAGGAACAGCAACACCGCGGCCACGGCTTGCAGGCCGAGGATTCCGGCGCAGCGGCCAGGTGTGATCCGTCCGGCCCGTACCTGCAGCAGCAGCCGCAGGCTGGCTGCCAGCACCGCGGCCGCCAGCAGCAGGGCAACCACCGTCGGGATCGCGGCAAGCGAGGTCACCTGTCCTCCTCCCGGCCAAGGCTGCGCAGGTAATGCGCGCCGGATTCGCCGCCTGTCGGCCGCTGGACCACGCCCGCAGCGGGATGTGGGAGGTTCGGCCACAGCTGGGCGCGCACGCGTTGCCTGCAGGGTGCGCAGTCGGGATCGCGCTGCAGCGCGTCGATCGCCTCGGCCAGGCCCAGGGGGTCGGCGACCTCGTCCTGGTGTTCGACGACCCAGGCCAGGGCCGCATCGAGGCCGAAGGGATCGCTGCTCGTGGGTCGCGTGTCGTCGATGCTGCGGTCCAGACGCGCCCACAGCGTCGCCAGCACCGCCTCGCCCGCGTGTGCAGGCTGGATCGGATCCTCCCGGTCGGTGACGCCCTCGAGGTCGCCGCTGAGGCGTCGTGTTTCGTCGATCGGGGGCAACTCCAGGCCGACGCGGGCCAGATGGATGCGGTTTGCCTGGCGCACCTGCTGGATCAGCTCCAGGGCCTCGTGGGCATGGGGCAGGGCGGCCTCGGGCTCGCCCAGGCGCAACGCGCCCTCCGATGCCCACATGGCCCGCAACGCACCACGGAGCGTTTCGCGGGTTCCTGGATCCAGAAGCGTCGCCGCCTCGGGAATGTCGTGGAGGTGGCCGAACTGCGCGACGAGGGCGTCGGCGTCGGTGCCGAAACCGCCGGTTGCCGGGCGGCTGTCCTCGTGCTGGCTGGCATGGTCGGGGCCGTGATCGTGATCGTGATCGTCGTGCTCGTCATCGTCAGGGTCGTCCTGGTGGGCGGCATGGTCGGCGAACAGTGGATTGAATACCGGCCGCGCCCGCGGTTGGGATGCCGGGGCATCCGATGTCGATGACGGGGCGCCGCGGTCATGTTCGTGCCCATGATCGTGGTCGTGTCCGGCCTCGCCACCCTCGGCTTCCTCGCCCATGAACTGGCCATAGCGCAGGCGAAGCAGCTGCTGGTCCGCGCCGATGTCGTTGGAGCGCGCCACGAAAACCGGGCGATCGAGTGCCTCGCGCTCGGCAAGCAGCGCTTCGGCATCGATGATGATCTGCCGCTGGCTGCGGAAGAAGGCCGGCATCGTGCGCTGCATCAGGCCGTCGAAGCCGCTCGCGTCACCCATCGTCGGGGGCGGCCAGCGCAGCACGACGCTGGCGCTTCGCGCGTGCTGGGCTTCGGGCTGTCGGTTGTCCACCACCTCGAGCCGGGCCACCAGGTCGTCGCCCGGCCCTACGCCCATGGCGTCGAGGTCGATCGCCACGGCGTAGCGCCGTCGCGGCGGCTCGTTCGCCGCATGCATGTCGCGGCCCTCCAGCGGGCGGCGGACCTCGCTGAAGTCGACCAGCTCGCCACTGCCCTGTGCCAGCGTGAGCACCAGTTCGGCCGCTCCCAGCCCGTAATCGTCGCGCGCCTCGAACTCCAGTGGCCACTCGGCTTGCCCGGCTTCGGCGTACACGACGTTCTGTGCCGGCTCCAGCACGCTCACCCGCGGTGGGTGGTCGGGCAGCGCCTCGAGCCGGTGCAGTCGGGGTTCCACCTGGGCGCCTCCCGAGGTCACGACCCGGTAGAGGCGGGAGTCCTCCAGCCGCAGCTCGCCGTGCCAGTCGCGGCCGCGCCGCTGGAGCTCGAGCGAACCGCCATCGAGCCACTGCAGGGCGGCCGATTCGGGTTCGGGCTCGAAGCGCAGCGTCCAGGCCAGCCCCGAGCCGGTCGGGGCAGTGGCATCCAGACCGTGCTCCATCCGCTCGGGCAGGTCCGTGTAGTCGGGTGGCGCAACGCGGATTCGGCTTGCGATGACCCGTGTCCCGCTGGCATCCAGGCGAGCCGCCGCGTCCGGCCGCCCCGCTTCGACCACATCCGGTTCCAACGCAGTGGGCCAGGCCAGGACCGCAACCAGCACGGCAAGGGCGGCGACCGGAAGGAGGGTCGCCGCCAGTGGCCAGTGGGCACGCAGCTCGCCCGGCGCGATCGCGGCCACGCGCTGGTCGATACGTCCGCGCTGTATCCGCTGCAGGCGCGAGAGTCCCTGCTTGGGCTGAAGCAGCAGCGCGCTGCTGTCCTCGAGTTCGGGTCGTCGCGCGTCCAGCTGGCGCGCCACCCATCGTGGACCCATGCCACGAAGTCGCAGGAGCAGCCATGCGGCCGATGCGGCGAGCCCGGCGGACGCGATGGCCAATGCAGGCACGGGTCCGTGCCAGCGCCACGCGATGGCCGTGGCCACCACGACCAGCGGAAGCAGTTGGGCCAGGGTGATCCACGCGCAACGCCAGCGTGCGGCACGCGCCAGCCTGTCGAGCGGTCCGGAAACGGCGTTCATCGAGCCCACCGCGAGGCACGGCTGGCCAGTAGCCGCTCGACGAGGAAGACGGCGGCGATGGCAAGGGCGAGCCAGGGGAGCAGGGGGCTGCGGTCGGCACCGAAGCCCGCGCCGGAACCGGCCTGGGGCGAGTGCAGGGGTGCGTGGGCGGAGGCGGGCGCCGCAGCGGGCATCGCGCCGGGTTCCAGGACCTGCAGCAGTGCCTGCGGAAAGCCCGGGTCGAGCAGTTGCGGCAACGCTTCGGGTGTCAGCGGGCGGGTGAGTTCGACGATGCGACCTGCGCCGGATCGTCGCGCGAGGGCCAATACATCGCCATCGGGTGAACGCCACAGGGCGAGCGCCGCATCGCCTCCGGCCTCGCGCGCCGCGTCGGGCTCGATGATCAGCGTGCGCCCGCCTGCCACCCATGCCTGCACGGCTTCCGGCAGCGCGCCCGGGTGCAACCAGGCCAGCACGTCGTTCGACGCAGCGGGCAGTGCCTCTTCGCGCGCAATGTCGGCGATTGCGGTACCAGGCGCGTGGAGTTGCCACGCAGCGACGGTGGCGGCGAGATAGCGCACCGTTTCTTCCCGACCCGCTGGGTAACGCACCGCCAGGGAGGGCCCATGTGGCGGGGTGGCGGCACGCCCGGCCTCCTGGTCGGATGCCGGGTCGCTGACGATCCACTGGACTTCGCGTCCCAGCGCAAGCCGTGCGCCGTCCAGGCCGTGCAATCGTCCCGGCACCACCACCGTCAGCCTGGCCTGTGCCGGCAACATCGCGTCGAGTTCGCGCAGCAGGCTGGCCGTGGCCGTTTGCGCGGGCATCGCGTCGTCCACCGGGGGAAAGCCGGGTGCCAGCCAGCGCCAGCCCAGGTCGGGGTCGGCAAGCAGGCGGCGGGCCTCCGCAAGGTCCGCACCGGGGACGACGAGCACCCAGTCCCGCGCGGAAGGCCGCGACACCAGCACCGGCATCGCCAGTGCCAGCGCCAGCAGGGCAAGCAACAGCAGGCGCAGCGCCAGCAGCACGCGTTCGCGCAACACCAGTCGCCGTCGCGGGCGATGCGCGCCGCGATCCAGCGCAGCGCCGCAAAGTCCAGCGTGCGCTGCTGCGGGCGCCGCGCGAGGTGCAACAGCACGGGCACGGCGAGCGCCAACAGCGCGGCCAGCGCGGCGGGGTATAGCAGGGCGAGGCTCACGCGCCCCTCCGGTCCGGACGCGCGAACAGCCGCCGCAACGGCGCGTCCAGCGGCTCGTCCAGCACATGCGTGGCGTGGGCAATGCCGGCACCGGCCAAGCGGGCCGCCAGCGCGGCGCGGGCCTGGGTGAACGCCTCGATGAAGCGGTCACGGACCGCTCCGGCATCGGTCAGCAGCTCCGCACCGGTTTCGGGGTCGCGGAACCGATGGCCCCCCTTGAACGGGAAGTCGCGTTCTTCCGCCGTGAGGATCTGCACGCTCGACACTTCGCGCCCGGCCCTGGCGAGTCGCTGCAGCAGGACCACGCCGGCGTCGTCGAACAGATCGGACAGCATCAGGACCAGGTCGCCACGACCGGCGCGCTCCCACACCGGGCGCAACGCCGACTCGTCCGGCCAGCTTCCGCCGGCCTTGAGCTCGTGCAGTGCGAGGAGGCAGCGATCACGCTGCCGGGATCCCGTGCCGGCCGGCACCACATCCAGCCGTGCGTTCGACACCAGCGCCAGGCCGAACCGGTCGCCCTGCCGCAGCGCCAGTTCCATGCAGGCGGCCGCCAGTGCGCGCGCGGCACCCAGTCGGCTCCAGTCGGGCCGTCGCGCATCGCACTGGCCCATCGACGCGGTGGCGTCGACCAGCAGCCACAGCGTCAGCGGGCTGTCGCGTTCGGCCTCGCGCACGAAATAGCGGTCCGAGCGCGCGTAGAGCTTCCAGTCGACCCGGCGCAGGTCGTCGCCGGGCTCGTAGCTTCGGTACTGGGAAAACTCCAGGCCCTCGCCCCGTGCGCGGCTGTGGTGCTGGCCGATGCCGCGCGTCGGTGCCGGCCGGCGCGAACGCAGTTGCAGGCCCGGCAATGCCGCGCACAGTTCGGGCGTCAGGAAGCGGGCGTCGGCGTCGCTCATCGCACCGCAGCCCGGCTCAGGCGGGGAACGGCACGGCGTCCAGCAGTGCCCGGATCACGTCGTCGGGCCCCTTGGATTCGGCCTCGGCGGTGAACGAGAGCAGCAGCCGGTGTCGCAGCACCGGTCCCGCCAATGCGATGGCGTCCTCGCGGGTCGCGGCGAAGCGCCCGTGCAGCAGCGCGCGCGCGCGCGAGGCCAATACCAGCGCTTGACCGGCGCGCGGGCCCGCCCCCCAGCTCACCCAGCGGCGCACCGCGTCGGGGGCCTCCGGGCCTGGGCGGGTGGCGCGGACCAATCGCGTGATCCAGGTCATCAGGTCCTCGCCCACGTGCACTTCGCGCGTCAGCGCCTGCAGCGCGATCACCTCGGCACCGTCCATGACCCGCGGCACACTGGCGCGTCGCGACCCCGTGGTCTGCTCGATGATCGCGCGCTCCTCGGCCTCGTCCGGATAGGCCACCCGCACGTGCAGCAGGAAACGGTCGAGCTGCGCCTCGGGCAGCGGATACGTACCGGCCTGCTCGATCGGATTCTGGGTCGCCAGCACGAAGAACGGTTCCGGCAGCACGTGCGTGTCGCCGGCATAGCTCACGGTGTGCTCCTGCATCGCCTCCAGCAGCGCCGCCTGGGTCTTGGGCGGCGTGCGGTTGAGTTCGTCGGCCAGCAGCAGGTTGGTGAACACCGGGCCGCGCTGGAACTTGAACACGCGCTTGCCGGTGCCGTGGTCCTCCTCGAGGATCTCGGTGCCGATGATGTCCGAGGGCATCAGGTCGGGGGTGAACTGGATGCGCCGGAACTCGAGCGCCAGCGCTCGTCCCAGCGAGCGCACCAGCAGCGTCTTGCCCAGCCCGGGTACGCCCTCGAGCAGGCAGTGGCCACCGGCCAGCAGCCCGATGAGCAGCTGCTCGACCACCTCGTCCTGGCCCACCACTTCCTGGGCGATCGCGGCCTTGAGCTCGGCCAGCCGCGCGAGCTGGGCCTGGATGCGCGACTCGTCGGTGGTGGTTTCGGTGCTGGCGGCGGTGTCGGTCATGGCAATCCGGGGGAGGTCAGGCGTTGAGTGCGTACATCACGATGTTGACCGCGAAGCGGGTGTTGTCGACGGCCAGAAATCGCTTGTTGCGCCAGTCGTAATCCCACTCGCAGCCGTAGTCCTTGTTGCTGTAGAGCACGCCGAGGCGGCCGTCGACCTCGATCCCCTTGAGGTAGTCGTGCACCAGGTCGTCGCCCCAGCCATTGAGTTCCATGCTGGTGGTTGGCGGGCCATCGAACTCGAAGAAGCTCGAGTACAGCGCGTGGTCATTGGGCAGTTTGTGCAGCGCGTCCCCGCCGAAGATGTCGGCCATCTGCGCCTCGAACGATTTCGCGAACAGGCCGTCGATGTCATGGTTGCAGTCGTCGACGAACACGAAGCCGCCACGGCGCACGTAGCGTTCGAAATTGCGACGTTCGTCGGTGTTGAACTGGACCAGTTTGTGGCCAGCCAGGTAGCAGAACGGAGCCGAGAGCATCGCCGGGTCGGCCAGTGCGACCACATGCTCGCGCGGGTCCACGCGCAGCGTGGTGTGGTCGATCAGCGAGGTGATCAGGTTCGACGGCATGCGCTGGTCGACGTCCCAGTTGCCCGACTCGTACATCAGTCGGGTGAAGTGGAAGTCGTAGGCCGGATCGGCCGCACGCAGCCTGCCAAGCGCCGGGGCCAGCGCAAGGCCTGCAGCGCCCTGCAGCATCAGGCGCAATGCGCGGCGGCGGCCAGGGCGGGAAGGGAGGGTCATGGGCATCGGTCCGCCGTCCGCCGTGGTCGGCCACGGCGGACGGCAGCAGTTCACACGGCGTCGGACAGCGAGGTGAAGGTGAAGTCGCGCAGCTTCATCGGCGGCATCATCGTGATGCCGCCCCCGGCGCCACCACTGCCGGCGGACACACGCACCGGCCGCCCGAACTCCTCGACGTTGTTGAGCATGATCACCGGCGACTCGTTGAAGCGGAAGTTCTTCACCGGGTAACGGATTTCCCCATTCTCGATGTAGAAGGTGCCGTCGCGGGTCAGGCCGGTCAGCAGCATGGTCTGCGGATCGACCATGCGGATGTACCAGGTGCGGCTGACGAGGATGCCGCGCTGGGTCGAAGCCACCAGTTCGGCCGTCGACTTGTCGCCGCCGGTGACGATCAGGTTGCCCGGCATCGCCGTCGGCTCCACGCCCTGCTGCTGGGCCCAGTAGCGCGAGTAGCGCATCGTGCGCACCTTGCCGTCCTCGACGAACACCAGCCGGTCGCGAGGCAGGCCTTCGCCGTCCCAGGCCAGTACCGGGACGTCGGCGTGGGCCGGGTCGGAGTAGATGTTCACGCGCTCGTCGAAGAGCTGCTCACCGATGCGGTTGCCACCACCGGCCTTGCTCAGGAAGCTGCGGCCCTCGTCGGCCTGGCGGGCATCGAAGCCGAACATCATGAAGTTCACCAGGCCGGCGGCCGCCACCGGCTCCAGGATCACGGTGTACTTGCCCGGTTCCAGCGCACGCGCATCGACCGAGCCCTTGGCCTTGGTGATGCCTGTGCGGATGCTGCGCGCGGCGCTGAAGTCGGACACCCGGCCGACATTGCTGCCGACCCAGCCCGAACCCATGCCGTCCTCGGTGCGCACGGTGCAGGTGTAGTCGAAGGCGGTGGATCGGCCGTAGCCGAAGTTGCCCTTGCTGCTGGCGATCGCCTGGAAGCTTTCCTGGTTCTCCAGGAAGCCCGCCGCCACCAGGTCCTCGGCCTTGCACGGGCCGATCGAATCCGCGGCCACCTGCGCCCGGAATTCCGGCGTGATCGCGGCGATGCTCTCGTGGTGGGCCGGCGTGCTCGGGTAATCCTGCTTGCCCAGCGCCGGCATGAACTCCGGGTTCTCCGGCGCCAGGCGTGCCAGCTCCTCGGAGCGGCGCACCACGCGCTCGAGCGAGGCGTCGTCGAACTGGTTGATCGTCGTGGTGCCACTTCGGGTGCCGAACGAGGAGGTGACGCCCAGTTCCATGTCGGAGATGTGGCCGCTGGTGGAGATGTTGTTGAGCGCGAAGCGGATGTTGCCCGACTCCGAGCCCGACAGCACGGCGGTGATCTCGTCGGCCTCCGACAGGGCGATCACCTTGTCGAGGATGGACTTGGCCTGTTCTTCGGTCAGGATGGTCATGGTCAGTTCTCTCCTCAACCGATGCTGCGGGCGGTGTTGATGACGTTCTGCCCGTCGAAGCGGGCAGTGGCGGAACCGTGCGAGACGGCCGAGACCTGGCTGGGCTGGCCCTTGCCGTCGAAGAACGAACCATCCAGGCGGTAGTCGCGCTCATCGCAGATCGCCGAACAGGCGTTCCAGAAGTCCGGCGTGCGCATCTGGTAGGCGACGTCCTCCAGCATGCGGGTCACTTTGCCTTCCTTGATCTCGTAGAACAGCTGGCCACCGAACTGCGCGTTGTAGCGCTGCTGGTCGATCGAGAACGAGCCGTTGCCGACGATCCAGATGCCGTTCTCGACGCCGGCGATCATCTCGGCCGGGGTCAGGCGCTCCTTGCCGGGTTCCAGGGACACGTTGGGCATGCGCATGAACTGCACGCTCGACCAGGAGTCGGCATAGCTGCAGCCGTGCGACTCCTCCTCGCCGAGGATGTGGACCTCGTCGCGCGTGGCCATGAAGTTGACCAGCTTGCCGTCGCGGATCAGGTCCCAGCGCTTGGTCTTGATGCCCTCGTCGTCGTACTCGACCGCGGCCAGGCTCTTGGGCTGGGTCTTGTCGGCGAACAGGTTGACGATGTCGGCGCCGTACTGGAAGCGCTCGTTGCGCTTCTCGAGCGTGGCGAAGCTGGTGCCGGCGAAGTTCGCCTCGTAGCCCAGCACGCGATCGAGTTCCAGCGGGTGGCCCACCGACTCGTGGATCGTCAGCCAGGTGTGCGAGGGGTCGAGCACGAGGTCGTAGCGGCCGGGGTCGACCGACGGCGCCTTGAGCTTTTCCTGCGCGTGGCGCGCGGCGGCGACGGCATCGGCGCGCATGTCGTAGGAATCGGTGTAGCACACGACGCCCTCGGGCAGCTCGACGCGGCCGCCCGGCTCGCCGTCGAGGTATTCGAAGCCCATGCCCATCGGCGAGGACAGGCCGGCACGGGTGCGGAACTTGCCCGAGTCCTTGTCGATCGCGGTCACGGACAGCGGCGCCCAGATGCGGTGCACGTCCTGGTCGATGTAGCTGCCCTCGCTGGAGGCGAAGTACTTCTGTTCGTTGACCAGGAACAGCGTGGAGTTCACGAAGCTGGCGCCGGCACCCATCGCTGCGGCGTTGACCTCCAGCAGCATGTCCACCTTCTCCTTGACCGGGACTTCCATCGCGTTCTTGCGGATCGGCGTGCGCCAGTTGACCTCGCCGACACCACGGTTGGGTGCCATGCGCACGCGCGTGGTCTGCGCCTTGGAGTTCGCCTCGGCGATGGCCGCGGCCTGCCGTGCCGCGGCAGCGACCGCGTCGGTGTCCAGAGAACGCGTCGCCGCGAAGCCCCAGGTGCCATTGACCAGCGTGCGGATGCCGATGCCGGTGGATTCGGTGTTCACGACGTTCTGCACGTTGGCCTCGCGCGTCACGACGAACTGGCGCAGGTAGCGACCGATGCGAACGTCGCAATAGCTGGCACCGGCCTCGCGCGCCGCGGCGAGTGCAGCGTCGGCCAGGCGACGCTTGAGCGCCGGGTCGAGGACGTGCAGCAGTTCCTCGGCGGCGATGGCCCGGCCCCACAGGGTCGGGATCATCAGCCCACCCAGGCCGAGCCCGGTAAAGGTCAGGAAGTCGCGTCTGTCCACAAGAGTTCTCCACCGCACCAGGGGGCGCGGACTAGGTAGGCAGGGGATGGCACGCGCGGCGTCCCATCGGCGGATCACTCCCGATCCTCGCCCCCGGACCGGGGTGGGTCAACTGAGCTTATGGCAGGGGTGGGTGATTCGCGGGTCCAGCTCTTGGCCACGCGGCTGGGCGGGGCTCAGGGGCCGCGCACGCGCAGCGTCAGCCCCTTGAGGAAATTGCGCAGCATCTGGTCGCCGCAGGCGCGGTAGTTCTTGTGCGAGGGGTGGCGGAACAGCGCCGTGAGCTCCGGCTTGGACACCGGGAAGCCGGCTGCGTCGAAGACCTCGTGCATGTCCACGTCCTTGAGCTCGAACGCGACGCGCAGCTTCTTGAGCACGATGTTGTTGGTCACCCGCTTCTCCACCGCGCGCACGGGTACGTTCGGGTCGCGGCCCCGCAGGTGCACCACCAGCCCGTCGAGGAAGTGGGCGAGCACGGCATCGCTGCACTCGGCATATCCCGGCTCCCCGTCCTTTTTGAGGAAGGCCTGGACATCGTCCTTGTCGAGCGTGAAGGCGGGGTCGGCCAACTGGGCGATCTCGACCACCCGGGCATCGCTGAGGTCGAGCATGTAGCGGATGCTGCGCAGAACGTCGTTGTTGATCATTGGGGGTCCCGGGTCGAAGGGGGAACTATAACCCCGGAATCTGAGTACGCTTGGCCCATCCCTCGTGTCGAATGGAGGTGTCGAATGGGTGCTTTGCTTGCGATCTCGGGAAGCCTGCGCAAGGACTCGTTGAATACCGCACTGGCCCGCAATGCCCGTGAGCTGGTGGCTGCGGACATCGAGCTCAGGGTCGAGACCTTGCACGGGGTTCCGCTGTACGACGGGGACCTCGAACAGGCCCAGGGCATTCCCGAAGCGGTCGATCGGCTCAAGTCCGCCATGCGCGAGGCCAGCGGGGTCGTCCTGGTGACGCCGGAGTACAACAACGGCATCCCGGGCGTGTTCAAGAATGCGATCGACTGGTTGTCGCGACCGGCGTCCGGAATCGCCGAGGTGTTCGGCGATCGGCCCTTCGCGGTCATCGGTGCTTCCCCGGGCGGCTTCGGAACGACCATGGCGCAGGCGGCCTGGCTGCCGGTGCTGCGCACGTTGGGCGTCAGGCACTGGGCCGGCGGCCGGCTGATGGTCTCCCGCGCCGGCGGGATCTTCGACGAGGCGGGTCGGCTTTCCGACGAGCGCGTGCGCGAACAGCTCAAGGCGTTCATCGAGGGCTTCCACGGGTTCGCCACGCGTCGGTCCGAGTCATGACCGGTATCGGCCAGCGAGCTGTCGAGGGGCAGGACGAGGCGCCCGGGCGCCCTCAGTGACCGCCCGGTTCGCGGTCGCTCTGAGCGGGTCCGCGTGAGGGGGTGATCGGTGGTTTGCCGTCTCGCCGGGAACGCTGGAACTTCGGCCACCACCATGCGGCGGCGGCGATCGCGCCCAGCAGCACCACGATCCCCACCACCCAGCTGAGGCCCGACTCGCCCCTGCCCAGCACCGCATCGTCGCGCTCGGGGCCGGGGGCCTGCTCCGCCGGACGTGGCGTGGATTGCGCGGCGATGTCCACCGTGCCGACGTGGCCGATCCTCACGGGCTCGATCTTTGCCTGGGCGGGGAGGGCCGTCAGGCACGCTGCCAGTGCGAGGATGGCGAACATCGTCTTCCACGGGGCTGGGGTTCTCACTTCGTGCTCCTTCGGCTTCGTCGGGCGATCCAGTCCGGAGCTGCTACGCAAGATTGGTGCCATGCCGGGGAAGCTCGAATGGGCTTGGGAAAGTGTTGCTGCGCCTGGGTCGCCGGCTCCGGGACGCGGGCAGGCGCGCGAGACGATCGGGCGACATGCGCGATCGCAGTGGGCGGCCGTGCAGGTTGCAAGGGCGCTGCGGGGGCTTGCGCCACCGGCGAAGCGGGCTTCCGGGAACCTAGATCCAGTCCTTTGCCGGGGCAGGTCGGCCGAACAGGTACCCCTGTCCGAATACGCACCCCATGGACTGCAGCGCCCCGCATTGCGCAGGCGTTTCGATGCCCTCGGCCATGATTTCCACGTCGAGCGCCCGGCCCAGCGCCAGGATCGCCTCGATCAGGGCGGAGCTGCGCCGCGGTGCGGCGCCCTCGGCGAAGGGAATCACGAAGCTGCGATCGATCTTGATCATCCGAAGTGGAAAGCGATGCACGTGTCCCAGGGACGAATAGCCCGTGCCGAAGTCATCGAGTGCGGCCTCCACGCCGGCGTCGGCGAGTCGCTGCAGGATTCCGACCATGGCCTCGGGATCGCGAAGCAGGGATCCTTCGGTGACTTCGATGCGCAGCAGGCAGGGGTCGAACTCGAGCCTGGCGGCCAGGGCGAGCAGGCGCTGGTCGAAATCGCCCCGGTGGAACAGGCGCGGGGAGGCATTCAGGGTGATGTAGCGTGACCGCCCGGCCAGGGCCTTTCCGGCCTCGAGGGCACGTTCGAACATCCGCCAGTCGATGGCTTCGATCAGGCCGCTGTCCTCGGCCACGCCGAGGAACGCGCCCGGTGCCAGCATGCCCCGTTCCGGGTGGTTCCAGCGCAACAGCGCTTCATAGCCCTGGATCGCGCCATCGGAAAGGCGCACCAGGGGCTGGAACCAGGGCTCGAACTCATCGCGCCCCAGCGCATCGCGCATGCCCTGTTCGAGGTCCAGCACATCCATCGCGTTGCGGTGCATGACTTCATCGAACAGTTCGAAGCGGTTCCTTCCTGCTTCCTTGGCGCGGTACAGCGCGAGGTCCGCATCGTGCAGGACCTGGTCGGCGTTGGCGTAGCGCCCGTCGATGACCGAGATGCCGACGCTGGCTGAAAGCTGCAACACCCGGCCTCCGGCATCCACCGGTCGCTCGAGCAGGCCCAGCAGGCGCTGGCGACCTTGCTCGCGGTTTCCGGCATGTGGCCATCGCAGATGAGCATCGCGAATTCATCGCCCGACAGCCTGGCGACAAGGTCCGGCTCGCGTACGCACCTCGACATGCGGCGCGCCATTTCCCTGAGCACTTCATCGCCGGCGAGGTGGCCGAGGCTGTCATTGATCACCTTGAAGCGGTCGATGTCGACGTAGAGCAGTG
This sequence comes from Alkalisalibacterium limincola, assembly GCF_008017755.1. Lineage (GTDB taxonomy): Bacteria > Pseudomonadota > Gammaproteobacteria > Xanthomonadales > Xanthomonadaceae > Alkalisalibacterium > Alkalisalibacterium limincola. Next base: position 99,816 of record NZ_VRTS01000006.1, on the reverse strand, counting down.
CGAAGCCCTGTTCCGGGTCACGTCGTTTCAGCGAGATCGCCCGCTCGATGTGGTCGCGCAGGTAGCCCCGGTTGGGCAGGTCGGTCAACGGGTCGTGCATCACCTGGTGCTTCAGGCTGGCCTCGATGCGCTCACGCTCCAGGATCTGCTCGCGCAACTCCGCCGTGCGCTCGCGAACGCGCATCTCCAGTTCGCTGTTGGCCCGCTGCAACTGCTCGGCGGCCCTGCGCCGCTGCAGGCTGCTGGCGATCTGCTGCGCGACGAAGGTCAACAGCTCGATGTCGCGATCGCTGTAGCTGTCGGACGAGTCGTAGTCCTGGACCGCCACGACGCCGATGGCGCGACCGGCCTCGACCAGCGGTACACCCAGCCAGACCTGGGTCGGCACGCCCACCATGTCCGCCTCGATCTCGTGCTCGGCCTGCAACGTAATGGACCGGGCCTGGTCGACGCGCTGCGGCGCACCCGTACGCAGCACGAACTCGGTCAGGCCGCGACCACGACGCCGCGTGTCCCACTCATCCTCCCGGTCGTCGCTGGCATAGGGAAACGACACTTCCTCACCGTCATCGGAGAGCAAGGCAATGAAGAAATTCCGGGCATTGATCAGGGTGTCCACCGATTGGTGCACCAGCTCGTAGAAGCGCTGGTGCGACGCTTCCACGCCTGCGAGGGCCGCAATCCGGTACAGCACCCTCTGCAGGTGCTCGCCGCGCTCGCGTTCCTCGACCTCGGCGCGCAACTCGAGATTGGCGTCGGCCAACTGGGCAGTGCGCTCGCTTACCCGGCGCTCCAGCTCCTCTTGGCCCTGTTTGCGTTCCAGGGCCGTGAGCACGTGTTCGGCCACGAAGGACAGCAGGTTGCGTTCCGGGACGGTGTACTCGGCGCCGTCGAGATAGCTCTGCACCGCCAGGGCGCCGACGACCTCGCCATCGCGAAGCATCGGCACGCCGAGCCAGGCGGTGCAGTTGGCGCCCCGCAACGACAGTTCCCCTGACACCTGGCCCCGGATCTCATCCAGGCTGCCCATCAGCGGCGTGGCGTCGTGGATCAGGTACCAGGTCAGGCCGCGGTGGAGCGCGGACAGGGGCATCTCCGCGCCCGGCGGAAGCTTGTCCTGGTCGACGGTGTCGACGAAGTAGGGGAACTCCAGCATGTCCCGGGACCGGTCGTACAGGGTGATGTAGAAGTTCTCCGCATACATCAGGTCGGAAACGATCCGGTGCAGGCCGCGCAACATCTCGGGCATGTCGAGGTCGGAGCTGGCCATGTCGGCGATCGCATAGAGCGAACGCTGCAGCAGTTCGGACTGCTCCAGCTGACGGACCGTGCCCCGGAGCCGCTGCATGGACAGCATGTCGCCCATCTGCAGTCCGGCCAGTTCGAGTTCCTCGCCAATCCCGCAGTCCGGGATTCCCGGGCAATGCAGCACGGCGACCTCCGAGACCCCGTCGTCGTGCAGCACATGCCAGCCTGGACCGGGGGGCTCGCCACAGCGCACGCGTTCTACCTCCTCCGCCAGGGCACGGGTCGGGATCGATGCGTGCCGGGGCAGGTGGGCGATGCCATCAGGCCATTGATTCGACCAGGCGACCCAGGCGGCACCCTGTGTCGCGCAAAGTGCGTCCAGGACGTGCGAAGCGACCGTTTCCGGGGTCCGGGCCCGGATCAGCGCATCACCGCTGAGGCTGCGGTGTCCCGCACCGATGGCTTGCACGTCGCGCTTTGGATCGCTTCGAGGTGGCATCTCGTTCCAGAGGGGCTCGGGCGCCGTGGAAGTGCCATCGTGCTTCACGGTCGAAGCGAGGTCCAGAGGGCGGGTCCCCACCACGGGCCGTTACTGGGACGTGCGTCGCGCCGGGCTGCCATTGCCCCTTGGCCGAGGCCTCGAATCAGGCGGTCCTCAGTGCGGCGAGCAGTCCGCGGGCCGCGCCGAGCCGGCTCTTGCCATCGGGCAGCTCCAGCTTCAATCGCAGCTTCTGCGGGCCATCCATCTGGTAGTGGCGCGGCTGGCCCTGGATCAGCTTGATCACCGTCATCGGGTCGACCCTGGGGTCGGCCTCGAACACCAGGCGGCCGCCGCGCTCCCCCAGGTCCAGCTTGCGGATGCCCAATGCAGTGGCATCGAGCTTGAGCTCGGCGACCGCGAACAATTGCTTCGTCGCATCGGGCAACAGGCCGAAGCGGTCGATCATTTCGACCTGCAGTTCGCGCAGCTCCTCGTTGTCGCGCGCTGAGGCGATGCGCTTGTACAGCGTCAGGCGCGTGTGGACGTCGGGCAGGTAGTCGTGGGGAATCAGCGCCGGGCTGTGCAGCTCGACCTCCGCACCGTGGTGCGCGGTCAGGTCGGCGGCATCGATGCCTGGCAGCTTGCCCGACTTCAGCGAACGCACCGCGCGGTCCAGCAGCTCGGTGTACAGGCTGAAGCCGATTTCGGTGATCTGGCCGCTCTGCTCCTCGCCCAGCAGTTCGCCGGCGCCGCGGATTTCCAGGTCGTGCGTGGCCAGCGTGAAGCCGGCGCCGAGCTCCTCCAGGGAGGCCAGCGCGTCGAGGCGCTTGCCGGCATCGCCGGTCATCAGCTTGCGGTCCGGCACCACCAGGTAGGCATAGGCCCGATGGTGGCTGCGACCGACGCGCCCGCGCAGCTGGTGCAGCTGGGCCAGGCCGAAGCGGTCGGCCCGGTTGATGATGATCGTGTTCGCGTTGGGGATGTCGATGCCCGATTCGATGATCGTCGTGCACAGCAGGACATTGAAGCGCTGGCGCTGGAAGTCCAGCATCGCCTGCTCCAGCTCGCGCTCGGGCATCTGGCCATGCGCGATGCGGATGCGCGCCTCCGGCACCAGCGCCTCGAGGTCGCGCTGCATGCGCTCGATCGTGTCGACCTCGTTGTGCAGGAAGTAGATCTGCCCTCCGCGCGAGAGCTCGCGCTGGAATGCCTCCTGCAGCTGCGGCCCGTCCCAGGGGGTGATGAAGGTCTTGACCGCCAGCCGGTGTGCCGGCGGCGTGGCGATCAGGCTCAGGTCGCGCAGCCCGGCCATCGACATGTTCAGCGTGCGAGGGATCGGCGTGGCGGTCAGGGTCAGCAGGTGCACCTCGGCGCGCAGCGCCTTCAGGCGTTCCTTCTGGCGCACGCCGAAGCGCTGCTCCTCGTCGACGATGACCAGGCCCAGGTCGGGGAACTTCACGTCGGGCTGCAGCAGCCGATGCGTGCCGACGATGACGTCGATCTTGCCCTGGGCCAACTGCTCCAGCGCCGCCTTGATCTCCTTGGTCGACTTGAAGCGGCTGAGCACTTCGACCCGGATCGGCCAGTCGGCGAAGCGGTCGCGGAAGTTCTGGTAGTGCTGCTGCGCGAGCAGCGTGGTCGGCACCAGCACTGCGACCTGCTTGCCGGCCACGGCCGAGACGAAGGCCGCGCGTACCGCGACTTCGGTCTTGCCGAAGCCGACGTCGCCGCACACCACCCGGTCCATCGGCTGCGCGCGGCCAAGGTCGCGCACCACCGCATCGATCGCCTGCAGCTGGTCGGGCGTTTCCTCGAACGGGAACGCCGCCGCGAACGGCTCGTACATGGCCCGGTCCAGCGGCAGGGCCAGGCCCACGCGCGCCTGGCGGCGGGCCTGGATCTCCAGCAGCTCCGCGGCGACGTCGCGTACCTTCTCGGCGGCACGTCGCTTGGCCTTCTCCCAGGCCTCGCCACCCATCGAGTGCAGCGGCGCGTGTTCGGGCGAAGTGCCGGAATAGCGGCTGACCAGGTGCAGCTGCGCCACCGGCACGTACAGCTTGTCGCCCTTGGCGTACTCGATCTCGAGGAATTCCGAGGCCTGGCCACCGGCCTCCAGGGTCACCAGGCCGCGGTAGCGACCGACGCCGTGGTCCTCGTGGACGATCGGTGCGCCTTCGGAGATCTCGCTGAGGTCGCGGATGATCGAGTCCGGGTCGCGCCCTGCACGCCGGCGGCCACCACCGCGCCCGGCCCGCTCCGGATACAGCTGGCGCTCGGTCAGCAGGCAGAGCGCCGGATCGGTCAGGGCGAACCCGTTTTCCAGCGGCGCCACGGTGATCGCCCAGCGCCGCGTTTCGTCGCCCAGGAACGCATGCCAGTCATCGACCGTGTCGGGCTTGATGTCGTCCGCGCCCAGAAGTTCGATCAACGCTTCACGGCGCCCGGGGGAATCCGCCGCCAGCAGCACGCGACCGGGGTAGCTGCCCAGGAACGACTTGAGGGCGGCGGCGGGCGTGTCGCCCTTCTGCGTCAGCGGCACGGCGGGGGCGGGCTGGTCGCCCAGCGCTTTGGCCTGCGTGCGCTTGGGATGCTCCGGGCCGCACACTTCGATGCGCGGGACCGCGTTGAGCCGCTCGCGAAGGGCCTGCGGGCCGAGGAACAGCTCTTCCGGCGCCAGCACCGGCCGTTCGAGGTCATGGCGGCGCTGCTCGTAGCGTTCCCCGGTCTGCGCCCAGAACGCCTCGGCGGCTTCGAATGCACCCTCGTCGACGACGGCCAGGGCGTGCTCGCCGAGGTAGTCGAACAGCGTCGCCGTGTCCGGTTCGCCGGCCTCGTTGCTGAAGAACAGCGGCAGGTAGTACTCCACGCCGGCCGGCGTGGTGCCCTCGCGCAGGTCCTGGTAGATCGGGCAGCGCCGCGGGTCGATTTCGAAGCGGTCCAGCAGCAGGTCGCGCACGCGCCGGGTCGTGGCGTCGTCGAGCGGCACCTCGCGCGCAGGCAACAGGTCGACCGCCGGCACGGTGTCCTGCGAGCGCTGCGTGTCCGGGTCGAAGCTGCGGATCGACTCGACGTCGTTGTCGAACAACTCGATCCGGTAGGGCGTGCTCGTGCCCATCGGGAAGATGTCGAGCAGCGCGCCGCGCACGGCGAAGTCGCCAGGATCCATGACCTGCGCCACGTTGCGGTAACCGGCGGCTTCGAGCCGGCGCTTTTCCGCATCCATGTCCATCTGCTGCCCCTGGCGCACCACCAGCGCGTTCCCGGCGATGTAGCGGGTGGGCGGCAGGCGCTGCATCAGCGTCGACACAGGCACCACCAGTACGCCATTGCGGGTGGACGGCAGCCGGTAGAGCGCCGCGATGCGCTGCGAGACGATCTCCGCATGCGGACTGAACAGGTCGTAGGGCAGTGTTTCCCAGTCCGGGAAGTGCAGCACCGGCAGCTCCCCGGCGAACACCCGCAGATCGGCCTCCAGCGTGTGCGCCGAGTGGGTGTCGCGGGTGATCGCCAGCACCAGGCCATCGTGGGCGCGCGCGGCATTCACCAATGCCAGTGCCTGGGCACTGATCGAGGCGGGCTGGGGCCAGTAGGCACGCTGCTGGCTTGGGGCGGGCAGCGGCGGGGTCGGGAGCTTGGGGGTCTTCATGAAGCCGCGTAGTTTAGCGCGCCAGGCGCATCGCCACCGTTCCGGTCCCGGTCCCGGGCGCGATCCCGGTGGATTCCGCGCGACCGGTCCGGCCCCCCCCCCCTTGCGGGGTTAGTGCGGGGCCGAGGGGCGGGACGGCCCGTCGGGGTCGATGCCAGCGGTATGCCGCTGGATGAAGTCGACGATTCGTTCCAGGGCGAGGCGGCCGGCATCGGTGTCGAGGTTGAACTGATACTCATGCGGCAAGGGAGGCTGATGGTCGTCCGGAAAGAAAAGCGTCTCGACCTCGACATCGAACGACCGAAGGCGCCTCTCCATCGACCGCGAGTGCGGCAGGAGCGGGTCGGCATTGCCGGCGGTGATGAAGGTCGGTGGAAATCCCGTGCCGGCGTGCTCGGCCACCGACATGAGTCCGAACGCGGGGTCGGTACGGAAGTCGCGGCGACCCGAGTAGGCCCAGGTGACCGTGCGCATGAAGGCTGCACCGGCGTCGCTTGCGTCCGGGTCGACCAGTGAGAGATCCAGCGCGCCACAGGCCAGCACGGTTGCGCGGATGCGGGAGGCGTCGATGAGCGGCTCGATGCCGACCTGTCGGGCGTAGGCCGGGTCGGTTGCCAGCAACGCGATCTGCGCGGCCAGTTGCGCGCCAGCGGAATCGCCGGCCAGCACGACGCGGGAGGTGTCCAGGCCGAGCGTGGCGGCATTGTCTTGGAGCCAGCCCAGCGCGGTGTTCACCTGGGCCAGTGGCCTGGGATAGCGCGTCCCGGGCGCCAGGCTGTAGCCGACTGCGACGGTCGCGAATCCCTCGGCGGCCAGGATCTTCAAATACGGTGCAACGTCTGCCCGCCTGCCGGAGATGAAGGCGCCGCCGTGGATCCACACCACCACCGGCAGCGCTTGCTCGACCGGTGTGCCGGCGGGTCTGTACAGGTCCAGCAGTGCATCCGGGTCGTCGGGGTCGTAGGCCATGTCGTGCCTGGCGTCGATGCCTTCCGGGACGTGGGCCCACAGGCCGCCGCGGTTCGGGAGGCCTCGGCCTCGAACGCCGCCCGTATCAGCAGCGACTTCGGCCACGGCGACAGCGTCCAGGCCAGCAGCCCGATCGCGAGGAGCGCAGCGACCGTGGCGACGGCGGCGACGACGGCCCGCTTCATTCCCGAGCCTCGCGGTGGGCGGGCAATGCATCGAGATCGACGTCCGCCACGTCCAGCCCCACGTGCAGCAGCAGCGGGTCTTCCGCATCGGGCTGCACGCTGAAACCCAGTTCCCGGCACATCGCCAGCATCGACGGGTTTTCCCGCAGGACTTCACCGGTAATGCGCTCGAGGCCGGCGCGGGAGGCCTGCTTGAGCAGGCAGCGCATCAAGGCCCAGCCCAGGCCACGACCCTTGAGCGCGGAGCGCAGCAGGATCGCGTACTCGCCCTCGCGCCCCTCCGGATCGGCATGGATCTGGGCGATGCCGGAAACCGCATCGTGTCCATCGAGCGCGACCAGCACGATGTTGCGTGCGTAGTCGACCTGGGTGAGGCGGGCGATGAAGCCTCGGCTGACGCGGCGCAGCGGGCTGAAGAAGCGCTGCCGCAAATCCTCGGCGTCCACGGCGGCGAAGAACGCCTCCAGGCGCTGCTCGTCGTCGGGCCTGACCGGCCGGACCCGCATCCGCGTCCCGTCGCGCAAGGCCAGGTCGCCTTCCATCGACGTCGGATAGGGGCGGATCGAGAAGCGCGGGTTGGCCTCCCCGTGGGGCAGGCCGCTGCAATCCCCGCAGGCGGAGATCCGCGCCCTCGCGTCCACCGCGATGACGCCGTCGGCATCGGCCAACAGCGGGTTGAGGTCGAGTTCGCGGATCTCCGGCAGGTCGGCGGCCAGCTGCGAAAGCCGCACCAGCACCCTCGCCACGGCATCGATGTCGGCGGCGGGGACGTTGCGGAACGCCGCCAGCCGTCGGGCCACGCGGGTGCGGGAAACCAGTTCCCTGGCCAGCCCCAGGTGCAGCGGAGGCAGCTCGAGCGCCGAGTCCGGGTCCACCTCCACGGTGATGCCGCCCGCACCGAACACGATGACAGGCCCGAACACGTCGTCCTCGGCGATGCCGGCGATCAGCTCCCGCGCGTGCCGGCGCCGGACCATCGCCTGCACCAGGAAGCCGTCGATGCGCGCCTCGGGTGCCTTCGTGGCGATGCGTTCGAGCATCGCGCTGGCCTCCGCCAGCACGGCCCCGGGGCTGTCGAGGTCCAGCGCGACGCCACCCACGTCCGACTTGTGCGGGAGGTCCTGCGACTGGATCTTCAGTGCGACGGCGTCGTGGTCCTGCAGGATGTCCCGGGCAGCATCCGCCGCCGCACGGGGATCGGCGGCCATTGCCAGCGGCGGGGTCGGGATGCCCCAGGCTCCCAGCAGCGCGCTGAGTTCGACCGGTTCCAGCCACGCCCGGCCCTCGGCCAGCGCCGAGCGCACGGTGGCGCGGGCTGACGTGGTATCGGGGTGCGGTTCGTCGGGCATCGAGGGCGGGGCGAGCATCAGCTGCGCCTGGGCCTCGGTGTGGCGGACCAGATGGCTGAACCCGCGGACGCACCGGTCAGGGTGCGGTAGGCGGGGATGCCCGCGCTGTCGAAGTGCACGCGCGCCTGCGCTTCATGCGACAGCCAGCAGGCCAGGACCGGCTTCTCTGCGATGTCGCGGCGGCGCAGGCGCACATGCGACGCCACTGCCTCGGCCACCTCTACCGGTGCGGTCAGGGCGGTGGGCACGTGCAGCACCAGCACGCCGTCGCATTCGCGCGCGTCCAGCAGCACGTCGAGCGCGGCGACGTAGCGCTCGCCATCTGCGTCGCCGATGATGTCGATCGGATTGGCCCGCGACCAGGTCGCAGGAAGCACCGCATCCAGCCTCGCGCATGTCGCCTCGGACAGACTCGCTGGGACGCCCCCGAGGTCCACCAGCCGGTCGATCGCCAGGATGCCGACGCCACCGCCATTGGTGAGGATGGCCAGGCGCTGGCCCTTGAACGGCTTCAGGCGCGCCAGGGTGTTCGCCGCCGCGAACAGTTCCTCCAGGTCGGACACGCGCAGGATGCCGGCGCGCCGGAGCGCCGCGTCGAACACCGCATCGCTTCCCGCCAACGCTCCGGTATGCGAGGCGGCTGCCTTCGCGCCGGCTTCGTGGCGGCCGGCCTTGACCATGATCACCGGTTTGGCGCGGGCGGCAGCGCGCGCGGCGGACATGAAGCGCTTGGGATCGGTGATCGATTCGGCATAGACCAGGATGGCGCGCGTCCCGGGATCGGTCGCGTAGTGGTCGAGCAGTTCGCCGATTTCGACATCCGCCATGTCGCCCAGGGAGACGATGCCGGAGAAGCCGATGCCGCGCTGGTTGGCCCACTCCACCACCGTGGTGATGATCGCTCCGGACTGCGCCAGCAAGGCCAGGTCACCGGGCAGGGCGTTGCTTGCGGCAAAGCTGGCGTTGATGCCCTTGGGGGGAACCAGGATGCCGAGGCAGTTCGGCCCCACCAGCCGCAGGCCATGGCGCCGCGCCGCGTTGGCGGCCTGTTCGCGAAGCGAGCCTTCGCCCTGGCCAAGGCCGGCGGTGATCACCACCGCGGCGCCCACGCCCGCGCGCGCGGCCTGTTCGATCACGTCGGGAACCGCGTCGGGCGGAACCGTCACGATGACCAGGTCGGGTACCGTGGGGAGCGCTGCAAGGTCGGGGCTCGTGGCATGCCCGTCCAGCTCGCCATGGCGCGACGTGACGACGTGGACTTCCCCCTCGAACCCCCCTGAGCGCAGGTTGGCCGCGATGACGCGACCGAGGCTGCGCGGCTTCGGGCTGCCACCGAGCACGGCGATGCTGCGGGGATCGAAGAGCGCGTCGAGGCCACGACGATCACCGCGTGTCATGCCGTTCTTCCCGTGGCCGCGGGCTGTCGGACAGCGACTGGCTTGAGGGGCAGGCGGATGCGGGTGATGCCGTAGCCGTCCGGGTGCGGCTCGCGCACGAAGCCCAGGCGTCGGGCGACGCCGAGCATGTTGAGGTTGTCCTCGAACACGTCGCCGTAGATCGAATCCAGGCGCTTGAGGCGGCACCACTGGATGACCCGCTTGAGCAGCAGCGTGCCCAGGCCCTGGCCGGCGAGCGGCCTGGAGACGACGATGCCGAAATCGGCGTGGCGACCGTCCGCGTCGATTGCTGCGCGCGCCACGGCGCCGACAACAGCCTCGCCGGGCGGCAGCGGCTCGGCGGCGACGATCGCGAACTCGCGACGTGGGTCGATGTGGGTCAGGCGATGTGCGCTGGCCGCGGTGAGTTCCTTGACCGTGTGCAGGAAGCGCTGGCGGACCTCCTCGGGGCTGAGCAGGTTGAATCCGGCGCGCAGTGGCTCCGCGTCGCGTGGGTGGATCGGGCGCACATGCAGCACGCGCCCGTCGTCCAGGACGATCTGTTCATGCCACGGTTGATCGAGCTTGCTGCGCTTCACCACGCCTCCTCCAGCCCACCACGGCATCCTGCCACAGGCCTTTGGAGGCTTGGCTCCAAAAGCGGGTCAGCGCCGGAAGGGCTGCAGCCGGCCGTAGCTGAGCACACGCCACAGCCACTCCGCCGGTCCGAAACGGAACCGTTGCAGCCACCAGTGGCTCAGCACCACCTGGACGGCGAAGAACAGCACCACGCAAAGTGGCTGCACGGCCCGCGGAACCTGTCCCCACAGCCCCAGGCCATAGCCGTAGAACACTGCGGTCCAGAACAGCGACTGCAACAGGTAGTTGCTCAGCGCCATGCGTCCCACCGGGGCCAGCCAGGCCAGTGGCCGTGCTGCCAGCACGACCGTGCACAGGTATCCGATGGCCAGCAGCGCGGCACCGGTGACGAACAGGAGCTGTGCGAGGAACAGGTCCGGGGAGGGAATCGAGATGACCAACCCGTGCATCAACCACGCAGCGGCAATCGATACGGGGATGCCGCTGGCCAGGCCGAGCAGGCGCCATCGGCGAAGCCATGGGGCGTGCGCGTGCGGCGCCTGCAGGCGCCCGGAGAGCAGTAGCCATCGGCCCAGCAGGAAGTAGCCCAGCACCGGCGGCATCCAGAACAGCGCATGGGCGAACATGAAGCCGATGTCGCGGAAACGCTGGCCCACCACCTCGCCGAAGCTGCCCGAGGCGTAGATGTCGGCGGCGGACGCGATGTTGGCGGCATCGGATGCCTCCTGCCGGGCGATCTCGGCCGCGAAGCCGGCGGCGAACTCAGGGTCGCTCTGGGCCAGGCCGAGGAACAGCGTGCCCACGCCCATCAGCAGGGTGGGCAGGAAGATGAAGGGCAGCGCCCACTTCCACAGTCGTTGTACTGGCGTGTTGCGGAACGCCGAGACCATGACGAAGCCGACCACCGCGTACACCAGCAGGATGTCGCCCGACCAGACCAGCGCGACATGCAGCAGGCCGAATCCGGCGAGCACCAGCAGACGCCGAAGGTACACGCCCCAGAAGGGAGCCTCCGCCTGGCTGGCGCGAGCGGCCATCAGCGCGAAGCCGGCACCGAACAGCATCGAGAACAGGGCGTAGAACTTGCCTTCGGCGAGCGCCTTGACCCCGAGGTCGACGGCGAGGTCCGCTCCGGCGAGGCCGGGTTCGGCGCCCAGCACGATGGCCTGGATGGGCCGGGTGAACCATTGGAAGTTCACCAGCAGGATGCCAAGCAGGGCGAACCCGCGAAGTACGTCCAGATGGGCCAGGCGCTGCTGCAGGTTGGGTTGGAACGCAGTCATCGGGCTGCCCGGTTGGAGTGGCCAGGCCGCAGTATGGAACCTTGCCCGGCGCAACGTAGTGCCGAAGGTCAGGCCGCGGCCGCTCGGCTATGATCGCAAGCAGGACTGCACGGTCGCGTTTCGTCTTACGGGAATCTGGAGAGACATCATGAATCATCGTTTTCTGGTCGGGGGATTGATCCTGCCGGTATTGGTGCTGGCGTTGGCCGGGTGTGGCCGCGACGATGCCGCCGACGACGCGGTCGTCGATGCACCCACGCAGCCGGAGGCGGGCAGCGCGCAGGCACCCCCAGTGGATGCCCCGGCGGCCGAGGTGATCGTGCAGCAGGTCTGGACCCGGGCGGTACCGCCCAACGCGCCGGTCGCTGCGGGCTACCTCACGCTCATCAACGGCACGCAGTCGATGACCGCCTCCTCGAGGTCCGCAGCGAGGCCGCGGAGCGCGTGGAGATCCACGAAATGGTGAGTGCCGGCGATGGCACGATGCAGATGCGCGAGGTGGAAGGAGGCCTCCCGCTTCCCGGTGGAATTTCGGTGGATCTGCGGCCGGGTGGCCTGCACTTGATGTTCTTCGGCCCCGATACCGCGCGCTGGCAGGCCGGTGAAGGCATTCCGGTGACGCTGGTTTTCGAGGGCGTGGGTGAGCGCGAGGCGCGGATGGACGTCTATGCCCCCGGCGAGGCACCTGCGGATGGCGCCTTGCGCATGCGCGGCCCCGATGCCGCTGGAGACGACGAGGAACACCACGACCATCACGGGCACTGACGCGTGGGCCACGCCGTTCGTGGCGAGGGCGGTGGGGGCGACGCCGGGATCGGGCCTTCGGAACAACCGCCTGCGCCGCGGTTCCTTGACGCCCTTGCACTGTGGTGGAAGCTGGGCTGGTTGAGTTTCGGCGGTCCTGCGGGCCAGATCGCGCTGATGCATGCCGAGCTGGTCGAGCGCCGTGGCTGGGTGTCGGAATCGGCCTTCCTGCACGGTTTGAACTATTCCATGCTGCTGCCGGGGCCGGAGGCCACGCAGCTGGCCGCCTACCTGGGCTGGCGCCTGCACGGGGTCTGGGGAGGCGTGGTTGCCGGTGGCCTGTTCGTGCTGCCCGGGGCACTGGTCATCGCCGTGCTGGCCTGGGTCTACATGAGCTTCGGTGATGTGCCGGCCGTGGCCGGCGTGCTGCTCGGGCTACAGGCGGGCGTGCTGGCGATCATCGCCCAGGCCGTCATCCGCATCGGCAAGCGGGTCCTGCGCGGCCCCCTCGCAGTGGGCCTGGCGGTTGCGGCGCTGTTTGCGATCGGCGTGCTGTCGGTGCCTTTCCCCATGATCATCGCCAGCGCGGCGCTGGTGGGGTGGCTGGTGGGACGCTTTCGGCCCGCCTTGCTGCCGCAGCCCGCGGTGCACGGGGCGGCAGGGCCGGCCGGGGAAGTGTCCGGCCCGTCACGCAGCCTGCGCTGGTCGCTGGGGCTGGCCGTGATCATCCTGCTGGCGTGGTGGCTGCCTGTGGCTGCGGTGGGCATCGGCCTGGGCACCGACAGCACCGGCTTCGCCCAGGCGCTGTTTTTTTCCAAGGCCGCGGTGGTGACCTTCGGCGGAGCCTATGCGGTGTTGCCCTACGTCGCCCAGCAGGCGGTGGAGGTGCACCAGTGGCTGGCCCCGGGGCAGATGATGGTCGGCCTGGGGCTGGCTGAAACGACGCCGGGACCGCTGATCCTGGTGCTGGAGTTCGTCGGCTTCGTCGGCGGCTGGCAGCAGCCCGACCTGGCGTCCCCGCTGGTCTCGGCCCTGCTGGGCGCCGCCATCACCGTGTGGGTGACCTTCGTGCCCAGTTTCCTGTTCGTGCTGCCGGTGGCGCCGTGGATCGAGCGCCTGCGCGAGTGGCCGGCCGCGAACGCGGCACTGACGGCGATCACTGCCGCCGTGGTGGGGGTGATCGCCAATCTGGCGCTGTGGTTCGGCTGGAGCCTGCTGTCGGCCGCGGATGCCTGGACGGTGGCCTTCGTGGTGTTGCTGTCGAGCGTGATGTTCGCCGGCCTGGTCTGGCGCGGCTGGTCGGTGCTGTGGGTCGTTCCTGCCTGTGCCGCCGCCGGCCTGCTCTTCGGAGCCGTTGCCGGCTGACGGGGGGCGCCGGTTCAGGGCGCCTCGGGCTTGAGCCACTCCATCCGCCAGCTCGCGCCGGGCTCGCCCAGCGCGTCGCGCAGCGCCTGCAGGGCCGGGTCGATGCGCCGGTCCACCTGCCAGGGCGGGTTCACCAGCAGCATGCCACTGCCATTGAGCCGCAGCGGCGAGTCGTCCGCACGCACCAGCAGTTCCACGCACAGGACCGATTTTGCCTGCAGGCGCGCGGCGCGGCGGAAGAAGCCATGCAGCTCGCGGCGCCGCTTGATCGGATACCACAGGGCGTAGCTGCCCTGCGGCCAGCGCGAGAGCGCATCCTTGAGCGCATCCATCGCGGTGTCGAACTCGGCCAGCTGGGTTTCGTAGGGGGGGTCGATCAGCACCAGTCCCCGTCGCGGCATGGGCGGCAGCAGGGCGTGCATGGCCTCGTAGCCGTCGCGACGGTGCACGCCCACGCGCGGGTCGCTCCCCAGCAGGTCGCGAAGCGCATCGGCTTCCTCGGCCTGGATCTCGCAACACGCCAGGCGGTCGTCGGCGCGCAACTCCGAGGCGATCAGCCAGGGTGACCCCGGGTAGGTATCGGCGTCGCCCGCCTGCGCGGCCAGTTCATCGACCACCTGCAGGTAGCGCGCGATGGCCGGCACCTCCAGCACGCGGGCGGGGGCTTGCCGCAGCCGGGCGATGCCGCTGTCGGCTTCGCCGGTCTTGCGCGACTGCGTTCCCGACAGCGGGTAGCTGCCGCGGCCGGCATGGGTGTCGAGCACGGACAACGGCTTGGGCTTCGCCAGCAGCGCGTCGAGAACGGCCAGCAGCACCACGTGCTTGAGGACGTCTGCGTGGTTGCCGGCATGGAAGCCGTGGCGGTAGTTCATGACTTCAGGGACTGTGGTCGGTCGGTGGGACCCAGTATGGTGGATCACGCCGCGCGTGTGTGCGCGGCGATGGGGCGTGGGATCTCTTGGAGGGAATCGATGGCGGCTACGGTGAGTGGGGCGGGAAGCGCGCGGGCCCGGCGGGTGTGGGGGTGGACCTGGCGCGGGTTGCTGGTGCTGTTGCTCCTGCTGGTGCTGCTTGTCGCGCATACGGTGTGGTTCAAGCCGCTGCGCATCAACTGGTTCTACGAGCGCGTGTTCATCGAGTTCGCCCTCGACGATCCGGAACTGCTTTCCAGTCTCCGCATCCTCCCTTCGTGGCTGGACTTCCACTCCGACAAGCTGACCGACCGCTCGATAGCGCGCACCCGGGAAAGCCAGCAGCAGATCCGTGACGCGCTGGAGATGCTCCACCGCTACGACCGCGAGCAGCTCGACGAGGCGGGCAGGGAGTCCTACGACATCCTCGACTACTTCCTGGGCATCCAGGTCGAAGGCGAGCCGTTCGCGTTCCACAACCACCCGCTCAACCAGCTCTTCGGCATCCAGAACGGCCTGCCGACCTTCCTCGCCACCCAGCATCCGGTCGAGCGCACGCGCGATGCCGAGAACTACATTGCTCGCCTGAAGCAGTTTCCGGTGGTGTTCGCGCAGGTGCACCAGGGCCTGCGTTATCGCGAACAGCAGGGCATCGTTCCACCACGCTTCGTCATCGAGAAGGTGTTGGAGGAGATGCGCGGGTTCGTCGGGGCGGGCGTGGAAGAGAACATCCTCTACACCTCTTTGGTAGAGAAGCTCGACAGGCTTCCCCAGGACAGGATCGGCGAACGCGAGCGCGAGCGCATCCTGGAGCGTGTCAGGACGGCGATCGAGATCGATGTGTTCCCCGCCTACAACGGCCTGGTCTCCTACTACGACGCCTTGCTGCCGCGCGTGCGCGGGAACGATGGCGTCTGGGCGATGCCCGAGGGGGAGGCCTACTACGAATGGCTGGTGCGCATGCACACCACCACCGACATGACGCCCGACCAGGTGCACGAGTTGGGCCTGGTCGAAGTCGAGCGCATCGAGCGCGAGATGGATGTGATCCTGCGCGCCGAGGGATTGGCGTCGGGTACGGTCGGCACGCGCGTGGATCGCATTTCCCGCCGGCCCGACCAGCTCTACCCGGACACCGACGAGGGTCGCGAACAGATCATCGCCGACTTCCAGCGCCTCATCGACGAGATCGATGCCGGCATGGACGACTGGTTCGACGTGCGGCCGGCCGCGGCGATGCGGGTGGAACGCGTGCCCGCGTTCCGCGAGGCGACCGCCCCCGGGGCCTACTACAACGCGCCGGCCTTCGACGGGTCGCGCCCCGGTGTGTTCTACATCAACCTGCGCGATGTCGGCGAGATCCCGCGTTTCTCGATGGCTACGCTGGCCTACCACGAGGGCGTTCCCGGCCATCATTTCCAGGTGGCCCTGAAGCAGGAGCTGCGGGGCGTCCCGACCTTCCGCAAGTTGCTGCCGTTCACCGCCTACTCCGAGGGCTGGGCACTCTACGCCGAGCGTCTGGCCAAGGAGGCGGGCTTCATGGAGGATCCGCTGGACGACCTGGGTCGCCTGCAGGCGGAGATGTTCCGCGCGGTGCGGCTGGTCGTCGACACCGGCCTGCACCACCAGCAGTGGACGCGCGAGCGCGCCATCACCTACATGCGCCAGAAGACCGGGATGCCGCAGGGCGACGTGGTGGCCGAGATCGAACGCTACCTTGTCATGCCCGGCCAGGCCCTGGCCTACAAGGTCGGCATGGAGCACATCCTGATGCTGCGGGGCCGGGCCCAGGCGGCGCTGGGCGATGACTTCGACATCCGCGAGTTCCACAACGTCGTCCTGCTCGGCGGAGCAATGCCGATGACGCTGTTGGAGCAGCGGGTGGATCGTTGGATTGCGTCACGGGCGGATTCGCCGTAACCGGCGTGCGTGTGTCGACCGGCGCACGCGAAAGCCTGCACAGGTACGTGTGGACTGTTCTCGAAGTACGCGACGGTCAGGCGACCGGCAGTATCCACAACGAGGCGCTGCCCAGTGCCAGCGCAATGAGCGTGGCGGCGACCACGTCGCTGGGATAGTGCAGTCCCAGGACCACCCGGGAACACGCCACGCTGAGCGTGAACGGCACCAGCAGGAGCGCCAGCAGCGGGTAGTGGGCGATCGCGACCGTGCTGAAGGCGACCGCGTGGAGCGTGTGGCCGGAGGGGAAACTGAACTCGTCGAGTGCCGGCACCAGCGCCAGGATGCGCCGATCGCTTGCGTAGGGCCGGGGGCGCCGGGTCCAGCGCTTGAGCACGGTGTACAGCGTCAGCGCCGCCAGGCCGGTCGCGGCCATGTGGGTCGAGGCCACCAGGCCGGCATAACCGTCGATCACCACGATGGCCGCCATCAGCAGGTACCAGATCATGCCGTCGCCAAGCCGGCTGACCCGGGTGAAGTAGCCGCGGACCGGCGATGTCCGGCACCAGCGATTGGCGGCCAGGCACAGGTTCGCTTCGTGGCGCAGCAGGCGGGTGGACGGGCTCATGCGGCATTCTCCCTGCGGTCGGTCCGGGCGAGCCCGGCGAGGATGTCCTCGAACTGGCGCGACACCGAGGCCGGACAGAGCCCCTCCACGCTGTGCCGGCCGACCCGTGCCAGTTGTGCGCGGGTCGCGTCGTCGCTGGCGAGTGCCACGGTGGCCCGCGTGAAGGCCGCGGCGGCATCGACCTCGATCGCCCGGCCGTTGATGCGATCGCGGATGTGTTCGCGGGCTGCCCCGTAGTCGTAGGCCACCGTGGCCACTCCCGAGGCCATCGCCTCCAGGGTGACGTTGCCGAAGGTTTCCGAGGTGCTGGGGAAGGGGAACAGGTCGGCACTGGCGAAATGCCGGGCGAGGTCGTCCCCACGACGAAGGCCTGCGAAGATGAAGTCCGGGTTCTCGCGTTGCAATGCGCCCCTCGATGGACCATCGCCCACCCAGATGTAGCGGGCGTCCGGACGCTGGGCCTGGAGCGCACGGAACGTGGACACCGCGAGCGAAAGGTTCTTTTCCGGCGCGATGCGGCCCACGTGCACCACGGCCAGGTCGTCTTCGGCCAGGCCCCATTCCTTGCGCAGCCCGAGGTCGCGGCGGGACGGATGGAAAAGCGTGGTGTCGACCGCGCGGCTGAGCTTGACCACGTTGAGGAAGCCGCGCGAGGCCAGGAACCCGGCGAGCTGGTCGGTGGGCACCAGCGTGGCGGCACCCTGGTTGTGGAAGCGCCGCAACCAGGAGAACACGGCCGGGGTGAGGAAGCCCATGCCGTAACGGGCGGCGTAGTCGTCGAAGCGGGTGTGGAAGCCGGTGGCCGCGGGTATCGCGAGCCGGCGCGCGGCGCGCAGCGCGGACCATCCCAGCGGCCCCTCGGTGGCGATGTAGATCGCATCGGGTCGCTCCCGCGCCCAGCGGGCCCTCAGCGCCGCGGTGCAGGGAAGCCCGAAGCGCAGGCCGGGGTAGCGCGGTACGGGTGCACTGCGTACCAGCACGGTGTCGGGGTCCTGCGCCGGATCGTCACTGCGTCGCGGCCTTGCCAGCTCGACGGCGTGGCCCAGGTCGCGCAGGCCCTGCTCCAGCGATGCCACCGTCAGGGCGACGCCGTTGATCTCGGGCGGATAGGTCTCGGAAACGATGGCGAAGCGCATGGGCGGGCTCCAGGTTGAGCCCATGCTGAACCGGACAGTTGAAGCCGCCATGACGCCTGGATTACGGTTGGGTGACTGGTGCCCGGGACGACCCGGGTGCCGCATGTCTTTGCTCGGGGACGACCCCACCTGGAAAGGAGAGGGGTCATGTCCTGGATCGTGTTGTTGCTTGCCGGCGCCTTCGAAGTGGTCTGGGCCGTCGGGCTCAAGGTGTCCGAGGGGTTCACCCGTCCCATCGCGTCGCTCACGACGGTACTGGCGATGGCCGTCAGCGTCGTGCTGCTGGCGATGGCGATGCGTAGCCTGCCACTGGGCACGGCCTACGCCGTGTGGACCGGTATCGGTGCGATCGGAGCGTTCACCGTCGGCGTGGTCTGGTTCGCAGAGCCGCTGACGCCGGCCCGGGTGCTCAGCGCCGGCCTGATCGTGGCCGGCATCGTGGGGCTGAAGCTGTCCAGCGCCTAGGCGCGGTTGCCGCCGATGTGGAGCTTCAGGCCGAACGGCGAGAGCAGCTCGCGCTCGGTCTCCAGGTCGGTGCGCGTCAGCGGATGCTGGTCCAGCCAGTTCGAGGACAGCCTCAGCGAGGCCTGGTGCAGGCCGACTTCGAGGCCCAGCGCGGGCAGCGGTGCGCGGTCGTGGCTGCGGTGCAGCAGCACCGCCAGCCGCAGCAGCGGAATGAGCTTCATCGCCACCATGGCCTGGCGCTCGGGCAGCGCCCGGATCGACTCCATCGGGATGGCCCGCCGCTGGCAGCGCACCAGGGTGGCCAGAAGCTGCTGCTCGTTGCGCGTGAAGCCGGCGATGTCGGAGTGCTGCACCAGATAGGCGCCATGCTGGTGGTGCTGGCTGTGCGCGATCGCCAGGCCGACTTCGTGCACGCGCGCAGCCCAGGCCAGCATGTGGCGGTCCTCGACATCGAGGTCCCAGGGCTCGGCGGCCTGCTCGAACAGGGTCAACGCCGCGGCCTCGACCCGCACCGCCTGGGTTTCATCGACACCGTAGCGGCGCATCATCGCGTTGACCGATCCCTCGCGCGGGTCGTGCGCGGTGGCGCGGCCGACCATGTCGAAGAGGATGCCTTCGCGCATCGCGGTCTTGGATATCTCCATCGCCTCGATGCCCAGTTCGTTGAACGCCGCCTCCAGCACCAGCAAGCCGCCAGCGATGACCGCGCGCCGTTCCGGGGGCAGGGCGGGAAGGTCGATCGCATCGATGTGGTCGGCCCTGAGCAGGCGGTCGCGGATCATCGACACCGCCCGCGCGGTGATGAGCCCCTGCCCCTCCTCGTCGAGTCGGGCGGCGATCTTCCCGATCGTCTTGATCGTCCCGGAAGAGCCGATCGCCCCGTTCCAGCCCAGGTGGCGGTAGGTCGTGGCGAACTGCTGGAACTCCGCGGAGATCTCGGTCAGCGCGTCGTTCCACTTCTTCGGCGACAGCCGGCCGTTCCCGAAGAAGCGGCGGGTCGTGCCGACGCAGCCCATCTGCAGGCTTTCGCGTTCCAGCGTGTCCAGGTTCTCGCCGATGATGAACTCGGTCGAGCCACCGCCGATGTCCATGACCAGGCGGCGATGTCCGCCATTGGGCTGGCCCTGCAGCACGCCCAGGTAGATCAGGCGCGCCTCCTCGCGACCGCTGACCACCTCGATCGGGTGGCCCAGCGCAGTCTCGGCCGGCAACAGGAACGCCTGCGGGCGGCGCAGGGAGCGCACGGAATTGGTGGCGATGGCCCGTACCCGGTGGTGGGGCAGGTCGCGAACCCGCTGGCCGAAGCGCGATAGCGCATCGAGCGCACGCTGCATCACGTCGGGGCGCAATCCCCCGCGCCCGTCGAGACCCTCGGCCATGCGCACCATGTCGCGCAGCTTGTCGATCCGGCGCGCTTCACCCAGCGTGTAGCGCGCCACCACCATGTGGAAACTGTTGGAACCCAGGTCGACGGCGGCCAGAAGTTCGTCGTCCTTGAGCGCGGTGGTCGAGTCAGGCATTCGTCGGGCTCAGTTGCACAGCTTGGCCAGCAGGGCCTGCTGGGCCGAATGGGGCATGGCGCCGTCCTCGGGCTCCAGCCGCGCGTAGCTGCCATCCGGCTGCAGCGCCCAGGCGTGGGTGTTGTCGGCGAGGTAGTTTGCCAGCTCCTCCTCGTAGACGCGTGCGAACAGCTCCGGGTCGAGGATCGGGAAGCAGGTCTCGACCCGGCGAAGCAGGTTGCGTTCCAGCCAGTCGGCACTGGAACAGAACAGCTCCGGCTTGCCCTCGTTGCCGAAGAAGTACACGCGCGAATGCTCGAGGAAGCGGCCGATGATCGAGCGCACGCGGATGTTCTCCGACACACCAGGCACGCCGGGGCGCAGGCCACAGGCACCGCGTACGATCAGGTCGATCTGCACGCCGGCGCGCGAGGCGTCGTACAGCGCGTGGATCACCTCGGCCTCGTTGATCGCATTGAGCTTGGCGATGATCCGCCCCGGCTTGCCCGAACGCGCCAGCGCCGCCTCGCGCGCGATGCGCTTGAGCAGGCCCGCGTGAAGCGTGAACGGGGATTGCAGCAGGCAGTTGAGCTTGATGAGCGGGGCGAGGCCGGAGAGCTGCTGGAACAGCTGGTGCACGTCGGCGGTCACCGTCGGGCGCGCCGTCATCAGTCCGATGTCGGTGTACACCTTCGCCGTGCCGGGGTGGTAGTTGCCGGTGCCCAGGTGGGCGTAGCGGCGCAGGCCCCCCGGCTCGCGGCGCACGATAAGCATCATCTTGGCGTGGGTCTTGTAGCCCACCACGCCGTACACGACCTGCACGCCGGCTTCCTGCAGCTGGTCGGCCAGGCGGATGTTGGCTTCCTCGTCGAAGCGCGCGCGCAGCTCCACCACCACCGTGACGTCCTTGCCGTTGCGCGCGGCCTGGATCAGCTTCTCGACCATCGGCGAGTCGGCGCCGGTGCGGTAGAGCGTCTGCTTGATCGCCAGCACGTTGGTGTCGGTGGCCGCCTGCTGCAGGAGCTCGAGCACCGATGAGAACGAGTCGAACGGGTGGTGCAGGAGGACGTCGCCCTCGCGGATCGTGTCGAAGGGGCTTTCCGCATCGAAATGGTTCTGGCGTGGCTTGAACGGCGGGAATTTCAGCTCCGGCCGGTCGACCAGGTCGTAGACCTGCGTGACGCGGTTGAGGTTGACCGGGCCGTTGATGCGGTAGAGCGCGGTCTCGGGCAACTCGAAGTTCTTCAGCAGTTCGGCGGTGATCGCCTTGGGGCAGTTCTCCGCGATCTCCAGGCGCACCGCGTGGCGGAATCCGCGACCGGCCAGTTCATCCTTCAGCGCATGGGCGAGGTTCTCGACCTCCTCCTCGTCGACGAACAGCTCGGAGTTGCGGGTGACACGGAACTGGTAGGCACCCTTGACCTGCATGCCGGGGAACAGCTCGTCGACGAACGAGGACAGGACGCCCGAGAGCAGCACGAAGTCGTGCTCGCCGCCCGACACCGAGGCTGGCACCTGGATGATGCGGGGCAGCGAGCGCGGCGCACGCACGATCGCGAGGTGGCCGGCCCGACCGAACGCATCCTTGCCCTTGAGCACCACGACGATGTTGAGCGACTTGTTGAGGATGCGCGGGAACGGGTGTGCGGGATCCAGGCCCAGCGGCGAGAGCACCGGCAGGATCTCGTCGCGGAAGTATTTCTGCAGCCAGCGCTTCTGGCGCGCATTCCACGCCGCGGGGCCCAGGATGCGGATTCCCGAGTCGGCCAGCGAGGGGCGCAGCACGTCGTTCCAGTAGCGGTACTGCTGCTCGACCAGGTCGGCGGCGCGCTGGTGGATCGCCTTCATTGCCAGGGTCGGCGGCAGTCCGTCCGGGGACAGGGGGCCGCCGAACTGCAGCTGGTGGCGCACCGCCGCGACCCGGATCTCGAAGAACTCGTCGAGGTTCGTGCAGGAAATGCACAGGTAGCGCAGGCGCTCCAGGATCGGAACCCGCTCGTCCATCGCCTGGGCCAGCACGCGGAAGTTGAACTCGAGCTGGGACAGCTCGCGGTTGAGGTACAGCGCGGGCTGGTCGAGGTCGAGCGCTTCCCCGGGTCCCGGTGCCTCCGGTGCCTGCGGGGGAAAGCTTGTCGGGGGCTGGGCTTTGGTCATGGTCTGTCGCGCAGGGAATATCGGGGTGTGGGGGAATGAAGGACCAGCTTAGCCCACCGGCACGCGGCCCGGGCCGCGGGCGGCCTCAGGCCAGGGCATCGTCGTGCTCGCTGCGCTCCAGCGCGCGCTCGGGGCCGAAGACGACGCGGAAGGTGCTGCCGAATCCCACCTCGCTCTCGATCTCCAGCCGTGCCTGGTGCAGCGCGAGCACGTGCTTCACGATCGACAGTCCCAGCCCGGTGCCGCCGGAATCCCGGCTGCGACTGGTGGACACGCGGTAGAAGCGCTCGGTGATGCGGCCAAGGTGCTGCGGGGGGATGCCGTTGCCGGTATCGGATACCTCCAGCGACAGGCCACCGTCGGGCGTGTCGCGCAGGGAGATGCCGATGCGGCCGCCATTGGGGGTGTAGCGCACCGCATTGGTCACCAGGTTCGAGAACGCGCTGTGCAGCTCCTTCGTCGAGCCGCACAGGTCCAGCGAGGTCTCGTCGCTGATGCTCACGGTATGGCGGCCCTGGCTCAGGGCATCCGCTTCGCGACGCAGCGTCGCCAGCATCGACGCCATGCTGACCGATTCCTCCGGCAGGCGTTCCTGGGCCTCCAGCCGCGACAGGGTCAGCAGGTCCTCCACGATCTGGGTCATGCGCTGGGACTGGTGGCGCATCTCCGTGAGCATCGGTGCCCAGTCGGGCTTTTCCTCCGGTTCCAGAAGGTCCAGGTAGCCGTGCACCACGGTCAGGGGCGTGCGCAGTTCATGCGAAACGTTCGCCACGAAGTCGCGCCGCACCTGCTCCAGGTGCATCAGCTTGGTGACGTCGCGTACCACCAGCAACCACTGGTCGTCGAAGTAGGGGATGAGCCGGTAGCTCAGTCGCATCGTGTCGTCGACGGGCGCGGGCATGTCCATGAGCGGCTCGTCGGTGCGGCCGGCACGCAGCCAGTCCACCACCTTGGGCGTTCGCACCACGTGGGTGAACGCCGCGCCCATGTCGCGCGGGTAGTTCATTCCCACCAGGCGCTGCGCGGCCTCGTTGAACCAGCGCACCCGGAGGTGGGCGCGGTCCATCACGATGACCGCGTCGGGCAGGGACGCAGCGGCCTCGCGGTAGGCACGCAACATCGACAGCAGCCGGCGCTTGCGCATGCGGGTCTCGCGCTGGCGCTGGTAGAGCAATGCCTCGAGTTCGGACCAGGCACCCCAGCCTTCCGGCGGAGTGAAGCGACGCTGGTAGCGCAGCCGTTCCACGATGTGCGCCAGGCGCACCAGGCTCCAGGCGGCCACTGCGGTGGATGCGATGGCCACGCCCATCCACAGTTCCCCCGCGACCGCCGCCGGCACCACCACGAGGGTGTAGACGAGCAGGAGCCGGTAGAAGGTATGCCGCCAGTGGCGCGCCGCGATCAGTCGCATGACTGCGAGAACCGGTAGCCCGCCCCCCGCACGGTCTGCACCATGCCATCGAGCTGGTACGGCTCCAGGCTCTTGCGCAGGCGCCGGATGTGCACGTCGACGGTGCGCTCCTCCACGTACACGTTGCCGCCCCAGACGTGGTCGAGCAGCTGCGAGCGCGAATACACGCGCTCGGGGTGGGTCATGAAGAAGTGCAGCAGGCGGTATTCGGTCGGCCGATGTGGATCGGGGTGTCGCCGGCGTGGACGCGATGCGCCGCGCCGTCGATGCGCAGGCCGCCGATGCTGACGCTGCCGTCCTCCTCGTCGCCGCGCGAACGCCGCATGACGGCGCGGATGCGCGCCAGCAGTTCGCGGGCGGAAAACGGCTTCACGACATAGTCGTCGACCCCGGCATCGAGGCCGCTGACGCGGTCGTTCTCCTCGCCCCGGGCGGTCAGCATGATGATCGGGATCTCGCGGGTGAGCTCGTCCTTGCGCCAGCGCCGTGCCAGCTCCAGGCCGCTCATGCCCGGCAGCATCCAGTCCAGCAGGATGAGGTCGGGGACCCGCTCGGCGATCGCCGACTGGGCCTCGCGCATGTCGCCGGCATGCACCGGCTCGAACTCACCCTTGCGCAATGCGAAGGCGACCATCTCACGGATCGCGGGCTCGTCGTCGACAATCAGGATGCGCTTGTGCACGCTCGTTTCCCATGGCTGGTTGGTCTGCGTGCCAGTAGATAACAGTTTTATGTCTGTTTCGTGACCATGCCGTCCTAGCCGCGCGGGTCCGAGCGCCTGCGCCCGTCCGGGCCGATGCCCTGGCGCTGCATCTCCAGGACGATCGGCGTCACCTCGGTGATGCGCGCATCGATGCGCGCGCGCTGGACGTAGTCGAGGTCATTGCGCTGCTGCAAGCCCCGCAACTGGTTCAGTGCATCCTCGGCGCGACCGTTGAGGAAGGCCACTTCCGCGTGCGCCTCGGCGGCGCGGATGTCGTCGCCGGCCAGTTCGCTGGCCCGGGCGAGGATGCGCTGGTAGCTGAAGTCGGCCGCCGAGCTGCGCGCGATCGGGCGCAGCAGGGTCTGTGCGCGCACGCCGGCCTCGCGGGTTCCCGTCTCGTTGAGCGCCTGGGCATAGGACAGGGCGACCGCGAGGTTGTTCGGCATCGACCGGTGCAGCGACTCGTAGGTCTCCACCGCCGTGGCATGGTCGCCCGCCTGGTGCTGGGCCTCGGCCAGCGCCAGGGTCAGCCAGTGGTCGGTGGGATGCCGCTCGATCAGGGACTGCAGCTCCGTCACCGCCGCTTGCGCCTGGCCATGGCGGATTCGCGCAAGGGCATAGCCATAGCGCTGCGCATCGCTGAGGCCGTCCGGAGACCGCTCGCCTATGCGCCGGTACTCGTCCACTGCTTGAGGGGGGGAGGGGGCGGTGAGCACCCTGAGCCGTTCACGGGCGAGGTCGAAGCGATGCGACTGGCGGGGGCCGCCCAGCACGTCGCGGTCCAGCGCCAGGCCGGCCGGGAGCAGCGGATGGCTATGGCCGGCGCGGCGCGAGGAAAAGTCCCGCGGCGGATCCTGGCGCATGCGCTGGGCCCGGTCCCGCGCTTCGCTGATCCGGTTGGTGGTGACCGGGTGGGTCCGGAGGAACTCCGGCACCCCGCCTTCCCCCCCGCCTGCCCGGGAGATCCGTCCCATGCGGCCGAAGAAGCCGGCCATCGCGTCGGGATCGTAGCCCGCGCGTGCCAGCGTCTGGATCCCGAGTCGATCGGCCTCCTGCTCGGCAGCGCGCGTATGGTTGATCTGGCGCTGCATCATCAGGCTCATGCCACTGGCGATCGCTGCCTGTGCCCCGTCGGCGCTGCCTGCGGACTGCGCCGCGATGGCGCCGGCCAGCATGCCCAGCAGGATCGGGATCTGGTCCTTCTGGGCCGCCTCCACCGAACGCACGATGTGGCGCTGGGTGACGTGGGCGATTTCGTGCGCCAGGACCGCAGCCACCTCGTCCTCGCTTTCAGCGGTCAGCACCAGGCCTGCGTTCATGCCGATGTAGCCGCCCAGGGTGGCGAAGGCATTGACCTGGCGCGAGCGGATCATGAAGAACGTGTAGTCGCTGCCGGAGTTCTCGGTCACCGAGGCCAGTTCGAAACCCAGTGAATTCAGCCAGCCATCCAGCAGCGGGTCATCGAGCACCCACCCGTAGCGGCGCAGTTCGCGCAGGTACATGGCCCCGTACTGGGCTTCCTGGGCCGGGGTGATCAGCGTGCCGGCGGAAGAGCCCATGTCGGGCAGCCGGACGCCTGCTGGGCCCGGGCATCGGGTCCGGCCAGAAGGGCGCCTCCGCAGACGAGTCCGGCGGCAAGCAGTGACAGCAGGGGCATGCGCAAGCGGGTGTTCTCCATCGTGGGCGAGGCTAGCATGGGGCCGGGGGGCGCCCGTGTAGTGAACGGGCAGTGACCACGGGTGGGTTGTGCGTTCCGGGGGGTGTCAGTCAGGGACCTGAAGGCCCGCACTGGAAAAGTGCCGGGCCGGCTACCATATGGGTTGGACCGCCGTTGTTGCCGGAGAGTTTCCTTGAGCCTCGTGACGATCTATTCCACCGCCATCTGCCCCTACTGCGTGGCAGCGAAGAACTATCTCACCCACAAGGGGGTGGGATACCAGGAAGTCCGCATCGACCTCGACCCGGCAGAGCGAAAGAAGATGCTCGAAATGTCCAAGCGCACCAGCGTGCCGCAGATTTTCGTCGGCGACACCCACGTGGGTGGCTACGACGACCTGGTCCGGCTCGACCGCGAGGGCGGGCTCCAGCCGCTGCTGGAGAACGCAGGATGAGCGCCGCCGACAGCGAGGCCGACCGCGTCGCGGAATTCACCGCGTTCCGCAAGCGCATGAACGAGCGGATCCTCGCGGAGGACAACCAGGTCGTGCGCAGGTTCTTCGCGCTCGACACGCAGACCTACCGCGAGGGCGCGCTGGACCACAAGACCAAGGAGCTGCTGGGTCTCGTCGCGTCCATGGTGCTGCGCTGCGACGACTGCATCAGCTACCACGTGGCCCAGTGTCGGCAGGCCGGCGCCAGCCGTCAGGAGCTGTTCGAGACCTTCAGCGTCGCGCTGGTCGTCGGCGGGTCGATCGTGATCCCGCACCTGCGTCGCGCCGTGGATTTCCTCGACCGCATCGAGCAGGGCGAGGGCGCGCCCGAAGCCCCTTCCCACGAGCACTGACGCGCGCGCCCCGACAGGGTGGCGGGCGGGCTGGAAGCAGGGCGCCAGCGGGCTGTTGGCTGCAGGAAGGGGGCATTTCAGGCATAATTGAACGGATTTGTGGCGGTCATTGCCGCCACCCTTTCCCCGCCTGAAACACGGAAATCCCTTTATGAAGCAGAAGATCGCGGTCATCAGCGGCGACGGCATCGGCCCGGAGATCATGGAGGCCACGCTGCACGTCCTGGACGCGCTCGGCGCGAACCTCGAGTACGAGTACGTCGACGCCGGCATGGTGGCGTTGGACAAGCACGCCGAGCTGCTGCCGGCGGCCACGCTGGAAGCGATCAAGCGCAATGCGATCGCGCTCAAGAGCCCGCTGACCACGCCGGTCGGAGGTGGTTTCAGCTCGATCAACGTGCAGCTTCGCAAGCATTTCGACCTCTACGCCAACGTGCGTCCGGCCATCACGTTCCCGAACACCCGCTCGCGCTACGAGAACATCGACCTGATCACGGTGCGCGAGAACACCGAGGGCGCCTACATCGGCGAGGGTCAGACCCTTTCCGAGGATGGCGAAGTGGCCACGTTGCAGCAGGTGGTGACGCGCAAGGGGTCCGAGCGCATCGTGCGCTACGCCTTCGAGATGGCGCGCCGGATCGGTCGCAAGAAGGTGACCGTCGTGCACAAGGCGAACATCCTCAAGACCACGTCGGGCCTGTTCCTGAAGGTGGCCCGCGAGCTGGCCGCCGAGTACCCGGACATCGAGTGCAACGAGATGATCGTGGACAACACCTGCATGCAGCTGGTGATGCGTCCCGAGCAGT
The DNA here is from genome assembly GCF_008017755.1 of Alkalisalibacterium limincola. Taxonomy (GTDB): domain Bacteria; phylum Pseudomonadota; class Gammaproteobacteria; order Xanthomonadales; family Xanthomonadaceae; genus Alkalisalibacterium; species Alkalisalibacterium limincola. Next base: position 72,455 of record NZ_VRTS01000006.1, on the reverse strand, counting down.
TCGACGTGATCGTCACCACCAACCTGTTCGGGGACATCGTCTCCGACCTGTGCGCCGGTCTCGTCGGCGGCCTGGGCCTGGCGCCGGGCGCGAACATCGGCCACGACTGCGCCATCTTCGAGGCCGTCCACGGTTCGGCGCCGGACATCGCCGGCCAGGGCGTCGCCAATCCCGTGGCGCTGATGCTGGCGGCCGCGCAGATGCTCGACCACATGGAGAAGCTCGACGAGTCCAGGCGCCTGCGCGCCGCCATCGTGGCGACGATGGAAGCGAAGGACAACCTGACCCCCGACCTGGGCGGCAGCGGCAACACGATGGGCTTTGCCAAGGCGATCGCCAGCCGCGTCTGAGCGCGACAGCCCGGGAGTGTCGCGGAAGGGGCGCCCATGGCGCCCCTTCCTTCGTTCAATCCCCGGAGCGCAGGCGCCAGAAGTGGTCGAGTACGGCGACCGTGCCGCGACCGGGGCGATAGGCGTGCCTCAGTGCCCCGTGCACGTAGTCCGCCGCCTCGCCGCAGGCGTCGGCAAGCGACAGCCCCAGGGCCAGGTTCGCCGCGATCGCCGATGCCAGGGTGCATCCGGTGCCGTGGCCTTCCACGGCCAGGCGCTCGTGCTCGAACTCGTGCAGCGCGTCGCCATCCTGCAGCCGGTCGATCATCGGGCCTTCCCCGATGTGCCCGCCCTTGAGCAGCACCGCAGGACAGCCGAAGCCGAGCAGTTCGACCACGGCGGCCTCGGCGGATTCCGCGTCGATGGCCTTGCCCAGCAGCAGTTCGGCCTCCGGGATGTTGGGCGTGACCAGCGTCGCGATCCGCAGCAGGCGCTCGCGCAGCGCGTCCAGCGCATCGGCCTCCAGCAGGCGGGCGCCGGAAGTGGCGACCATCACCGGGTCGACGACGAGGTGCTTCGGCCGGTGCCGCTCGAGCGCATCGGCCACCGCCTCGATCACCGCGGCATTGGCCAGCATGCCCAGTTTCACCGCGCGCACGTCGAAGTCCTCGAAGCAGGCGTCGATCTGGGCACCCAGGAACTCCAGCGGAGGCACGTGCACGGCAGTGACGCCGCGCGTGTTCTGGGCCGTCAGCGCCGCGATCACGCTGAGCCCGTGCAGGCCGTGCGCGGCGAACGTCTTCAGGTCGGCCTGGATGCCCGCACCACCGCCGGAGTCCGATCCGGCATGGTGAGTACCGATGCCGCGCGCACCATGGCCCTACAGCGCCTCGGAGGCGAAGTCGGCCAGGCGCGAGCGCTCGCCACGCTTGAGCGAGATGTGGGCGCTGTGCTTCCACTTGGCGAATCGGTCGACCGCGAATGTCAGGCCCGACGTCGTTTCGGTCAGGTAGGGCGTGTCGATCTGCTCGACGTTGCCCAGGCAGACGATCTTGGTGCCGGGGCCGGCACGGGTGATCAGCGTCTTCATCTGCTTGGGCGTGAGGTTCTGGGCCTCGTCGATGATCAGCCACCGGCTCAGGAACGTGCGCCCGCGCATGAAGTTCATCGCACGGATCTTGATCCGGCTGGCCAGCAGGTCGTTGGTGGCCTGGCGGCCCCAGGTGCCGCCTTCCTGGTTGTGGGTGAGCACTTCCAGGTTGTCGGTCAGCGCGCCCATCCACGGCGTCATCTTTTCCTCTTCGGTGCCGGGCAGGAAGCCGATGTCCTCGCCTACGCTGACCGTGGCACGGGTCATGATGATCTCGCGGTAACGCTGCTGGTCCAGGGTCTGCGCCAGACCGGCCGCCAGGGCGAGCAGGGTCTTGCCGGTGCCGGCGGTGCCCAGCAGCGTGACGAAGTCGATCTCCGGGTCCATCAGCGCATTGAGCGCGAAGTTCTGCTCGCGGTTGCGCGCCAGGATGCCCCACACCGCGTGCTGGTTGCTGCGGTAGTCGTCGACGATCTGCAGCACGGCCTTGTCGCCGGTGTGCTCGACCACGCGCAGCTCGACCGACTCGTCCCCGGGCAGGTAGACGAACTCGTTCGGATGCCATTGCTCGTTCTCGCCCGTGGCGATCTCGTAATAGGTCCGGCCCTTGTCGGTCCAGCTCTTGAGGCTGTCCTTGTGGCTTTCCCAGAAGTCCTCGTCGAGCTCGTTGTAGCCGGAGTAGAGCAGGCTGAAATCGTCCAGCGCCCGGTCGTTCTCGTAGTCCTCGGCATCCACGCCGCAGATCGCGGCCTTGATGCGCAGGTTGATGTCCTTGGACACCAGCACCACCGGCACATCCGGGTTGGCCTCGCACAGCGCCAGGATCGAGGCCAGGATCTGGTTGTCGGGCAGCACCGTCCCGAACTTGCGGTCCACGGCCACCGGCTGGGTCTGGAACAGCAGCTTGCCGCTGCCGGCACCGAGCTTGATCGCATCGGGCCGGTCCAGGCTCAGGCCGGTCCCGATCTTGTCGGTGCCGTCGGTCACGATCAGCTCGTTGATGAAACGGCTGACCTGGCGGGCGTTTCGTGACACTTCGGACTGGCCCTTCTTGGCCGCGTCGAGTTCCTCCAGGACCATCATCGGGATGAAGACGTCGTGTTCCTCGAACCGGTAGATCGCGGTCGGGTCGTGCATCAGCACGTTGGTGTCGAGCACGTAGATGCGCTTGCTTCGGGTCATCGGACCTTCCTGGCGTTGGCGGTGTGAACGATACGAGTGTGTTGCAGGCAGGTGACACGGGCACGACGAAGGCACCGGAGGCCGTGGCCGGCCCGGTGGCGGTGTCGCGGGGTGGATGGACTCACTGGGCCTTCTTGTGCTGCTTGAGCGCGTCGAGGACGGCCTCGGCATGGCCGGGAACCTTCACCGGCTGCCAGGTCTCGCGGATGTTGCCGTCGGGGTCGATCAGGAACGTGGAGCGGACGATGCCCATGTACTTGCGCCCGTACAGGGTCTTTTCCTGGATGACGCCGAACGCGTTGCACACCGCCTCGTCGGTGTCGGAGACGAGGTCGAACTTCAGTCCCTGCTTCTCGGTGAAGTTCTGGTGCGAGCGCTGCGAATCGCGCGAAGCGCCCAGGATGTTCGCGCCGGCGCGCTTGAACTGCGGGAGCATCTCGCTGAAGGCCACGGATTCCTTGGTGCAGCCTGGCGTGGAGTCCTTCGGGTAGAAGTACAGCACCAGCCACTTTCCGGCGTAGTCGGCGAAGCTGCGGGTCTCGCCGGTTCCGAGGGTGAACTCCAGGTCGGGGACGCGCTTGGGGCTTTGGGCCACGTTCGATGCCTCCTGTCGGCGGTTCAGAACTTCATCGGGTCCATGATGGCGTCGAGGTTGAGGTGGTCGCAGAACTCGAGGAAATCGTCACGCAGGCCCGCGATGTGCATCTCGGCGGGTATGCCGATCGTCACCTGGGCGGAAAACATGTCCGCGCCGGTCTGCATCGCGCGGTAGCGCGAGGAGTGCAGGCTTTCGACGCTGATGCCCTGGCGATCGAAGAAATCCGCCAGCTGGTAGAGGATGCCCGGCTTGTCGGCCGCGATCACTTCCACGATGTAGGGCAGCAGGTTGCCCTGCGACGGCTTGGGGCCGGTGCGGTAATACACCAGCTTGAACCCGTCCTCGCGCTCGGCGCGGGCCAGCATCGACTCGAGCTTGGCGACCGCATCCCATGAGCCGGTGGCCAGTGCGGTGACCGAGACGTCGCAGCCCACGGTGGACAGGCGTGCGTCGGAGAGGTTGCATCCGCTGTCGTTGATGCGCCGGGTGACCGCCAGCAGCGGATTGTCCGGATGCTTGGCGTAGGCGCTGATCAGCAGGTGGTTTTCGTTGGGGCTCGGACGGGGAGGCTGTTCGCTCAAAGCGTGTCTTCTTGCTCAAATCGGGGGCGCGGCGGACCGCGCACGGTCGGGGCCAGCATACTTGCCACCGCTTCGGGCCCGCAAGTAACATCCCGTCGCAACGGCGGTGGCGCACGACGCCCGCCTTCCCACGCCTCGAAGGGCCATTCCTCTTGCATCTGCACGGCAGCATCACTGCACTCGCCACCCCGTTCGACGCCAACGGGGCCATCGACCTCCCCGCGTACGAGACGCTCATCGCCGCGCAGCTGCAGGCGGGCAGCGCCGGCATCGTCGTTGCCGGATCGACCGGGGAGGCCACGGCGCTTTCCGAGGATGAGTACGACGCGCTGCTCTCCGCGGCGGTCAAGCAAGCCTCCGGCCGCATGCGGGTGCTGGCCGGCACGGGGCAGTCCAATACCAGCAAGACGGTTGCGCTGACCCGCCGCGCCGCCGCCCTGGGGGCCGATGCCGCGCTGGTGGTCACGCCACCCTACGTGCGTCCCACCCAGGCCGGCCTCCTGGCGCACTACCGTGCGGTGGCAGACGAAGGCGGCCTTCCGGTGGTGCTTTACAACGTGCCGCCGCGCTCGGGCGTGGACCTGCTGCCGGAGACAGTGGCCGAGCTGGCCTCTCATCCGGGCATCGTCGCCTTCAAGGAAGCCGTGTCCGACATCCAGCGCATCCGGGCGCTTGTCGAGATCCGTCCGCAGGGCTTCAGCCTGCTCAGCGGCGACGATCCGAGCTTCGTCCAGGCGATGGGCGAGGGCTTCGACGGCGTGATCTCGGTGGCATCCAATGTCGTCCCGGCGGCCTTCGCGCGCATCTGCGCGCAGATGGCTGCCGGTGAGCGCGATTCAGCTGCGGCTCTGGATGCGGAGCTTGCCGGGCTGTACCGTTTCCTCGGTATCGAACCGAACCCGACTCCGGTCAAGGCGCTGCTGCAGCGTCTCGGCCTTGGACAGGGCCTCAGGCTGCCGCTGCTGACCCTGTCGACGGCCCATGGCGAACTGGCCGACGCGACGGCGTCGCAGGTCAGGGCGCTGGAGTCCAGTATCCTCGCAGCATCCCGGTCGCAGGCCTGAGCCTGCGACCTCCCAAGGAGAAATCAATGACCCGTTCCAGCCATATCGTCCGCCGCCTGCTCGTTGCCGGCCTGGCCACCAGCGTCGTCGTGACATCAGGCTGCGGTTGGTTCCGTGCCAGCACCGGCTACGAAGGCAGCCGCGAGACCCGTCCGCTGGAAGTCCCGCCCGACCTCACCACGCCCGCCGTGGATCCGTCGATGCAGATGCCGACAGTCGCCGACGTCCAGGCACGGCGCGCACCGGCTGGCGCGCAGCAGGCGCAGGCGGGTGCCGCGGTGTCGAGCTTCGAAGTGGCCGACTCCGCAGGCGAGGCCTGGCGCCGTGTCGGTCTTGCACTGGATCGGATCGATGGCGTCACCATCACCAACCGCGCGCAGTTGCTGGGCAGCTACGAGGTGCAGTACCGGGGCGAGAGCTTCCTGGTGCGCGTGCAGCAGGGGCAGGGCGACACCTCGACGGTCACCGCCGTGAACGCGGCCGGCCAGGCAGTGGGCACCGGTGCGGCCACCGAGTTGCTCGGACTGCTGCGCCAGCGCCTGGGCTGAGTTCGACGCGCCGGCCGACGGCGCGACACGGAATGGAAAAGGCGGCCAATCGGCCGCCTTTTTCGTTTCACCGGTCGGAGGGGTCGCCGGCAGTCCTCAACGCTTGAGCTCAGGGAGCTTGTTCGGCTTTCCATCCCACTCGGCGGCATCCTCGGGCGGATCCTTGCGCGTCGCCAGCACCGGCCATTCCTTCGACAACTCGGCGTTGAGCTCGATGAAGTGCTCCTGTCCGGCGGGAACGTCGTCCTCCGGAAAGATCGCATTGGCGGGACATTCGGGTTCGCACAGGGTGCAGTCGATGCACTCCACCGGGTCGATCACCAGGAAGTTCGGCCCTTCGTGGAAGCAGTCCACCGGGCACACCTCGACGCAGTCGGTGTACTTGCAGCGGATGCAGTTCTCGACGACGACGAAGGGCATGGCGGCTCCGGAAGCAAGGTGCGGGCCGACATTCTAGCGGCACCCCGGGGGCGGGAAAAGAAAAAGCCCGGCCTTGCGGGCCGGGCTCTCTGGAATTTGGCGCTCCCTACGAGGTTCGAACTCGTGTTTTCGCCTTGAGAGGGCGACGTCCTAGGCCACTAGACGAAGGGAGCAGGTTTGGTGCGGAACAACTAAAGCGCGTAGTATAGGGGGCTGTCCGGCCGTTTGGCAACGGTTTTTGGACCCAGAAGATTCCACGCGACCGGTCAGGTCCCGGCAAGCCCGGGAGACGCGTCGCACGACCAGCGAAAGGAACCGCTGCGGCCGGTGCCGCACCCATGAGCGAATCAACCCAGCCCCAATTCGAGCTGCGCGTCATCCCCCGTGAGCAGCACTGCATCTCGCGCAAGGACATCAGCGCCAATGCACTGCGCGTGCTTTACAAGCTCAACGAGGCCGGCTTCAGCGCCTACCTCGTCGGCGGTGCCGTGCGCGACCTCCTGGTCGGCGGCCACCCGAAGGACTTCGACGTCGCCACCAATGCCACGCCCGAGCAGGTCAAGTCGCTGTTCCGCAACTGCCGACTGATCGGCCGCCGCTTCCGCCTGGCGCATGTCATGTACGGGCGCGACATCATCGAGGTGGCGACCTTCCGTGCCAACGACGACGACGGCACCGGTGGCCGCGAACTCGAGGACGGGCGGCTGGTGCGCGACAACGTCTACGGCACCATCGAAGACGATGCGATCCGCCGCGACTTCACCGCGAACGCGCTTTACTACACCGTCGAGGACTTTTCCGTCCGCGACTACACCGGTGGTTTCGACGATGTCAGCCAACGGGTGATGCGCCTGATCGGCGAGCCGGAACTGCGCTATCGCGAGGATCCGGTGCGCATGCTGCGCGCGGTGCGCCTGGCGGCCAAGCTCGGCTTCGAGGTCGACCCGGCTGCCGCGGCGCCGATGCCCAAGCTGGCCGCGCTGCTGTCCACGGCGGCACCCGCGCGTCTGTTCGACGAGAGCCTGAAGCTGTTCCTCTCCGGCCATGCGCACAAAGGGTTCCTTGGCCTCGAGCAGCATGGCCTGTTCAAGGTGCTGTTCCCGGAAAGCGCGGCGGCACTGGCGAGCAACTCCAATGGCGCGTTGCGCGCGATGGTGTTGCGGGGCCTGGCCAATACCGACCAGCGCGTGCACGAGGACAAGCCGGTCACGCCCGCCTTCCTGTTCGCGGTGTTGCTGTGGCCGGCGTTCTGTCGCGAACTCGCGCGGCTGCAATCGCAGGGTGTCGACCTGGTACAGGCGCAGCAGCGTGCCGCGGATCGCGTCAGCGTCCATCAGGCGCACCTGATCGCGCTGCCGCGCCGCTTCTCGATCCCGATGCAGGAAATCTGGCTGATGCAGCCACGCTTCGCGCTGCGCCAGCGCAAGCGGGTGTTCCGCACGCTCGCCCATCCGCGTTTCCGCGCCGCGTTCGACTTCCTCGAACTGCGCCAGGAAGCCGCCCCCGAACTCTCCGATGATGTCGATTTCTGGCGCGAGGCACAGGGCCTGCCTCAGGAAGCGCTGGCCGAACGCTTGTCATCGGCACCCGACGGCAAGGCCAGCGCGGGCGCGCCGAAGCGGCGCCGGCGCCGTCGCCGTCGCGACGCCAGCGGAAGCGGTTCCGGCGACCGGCAGGAATGAACCCGGCGTCCGTGTCGGCCTGGGTCGGCCTGGGCGGCAACCTCGACGATGTCGCCGCGACGTTCCAGCGTGCCCTGGGGCTGCTCGACGCGCTGCCCGGCACCCGCCTGCTGCGCTGCTCGCGCAACTACCGCACACCCGCCTGGGGCCCGGTTCCACAGCCGGCCTACCTCAACGCGGTGTGCGAGTTGGACACGCGATTGCCGGCCGACCGCCTGATGCGTGCGCTGCTGGATACCGAACTGGCCTGCGGGCGCGACCGCGATGCGCCTGGCGCACTGCGCTGGGGGCCGCGCACGCTCGACCTGGACCTGCTGCTCTACGGCGATGCATGCGTAGACAGGCCCGGCCTGAGCGTTCCGCATCCGAGGCTCCACGAGCGTGCCTTCGTGCTGGCCCCGTTGGCGGAGCTGGCGCCCGGGTTGACCATTCCGGGTCGGGGTCGCGTGTCGGATTTGCTGGCCGGGCTGGATGCCGAAGGCGTGCAGGCCTTACCTTAGGTCTCCCGAACCCACGGACCCTGCCATGTACGCCGGAGAATCCGAAACGCCGCAGCGCGACCCGGTCACCGTTCCCGGGCTGCGCCGCATGAAGTCCAAGAGGCAGGCGATCGTGGCCCTGACCGCCTACGACGCCGGCTTTGCCGCCGCGCTCGATGCCGCAGGCGTGGACCTCGTGCTGGTGGGGGATTCACTGGGCATGGTCGTCCAGGGCCACGGCAGCACCCTGCCGGTCAGCGTGGACGACATCAGCTACCACACCGCTTGCGTGGCGCGTGGCCTGCGCTCGGCGCTGCTGGTGAGCGACCTCCCGTTCCAGGCCGATGCGAGTCCGCAGCTGGCGCTCGCTGCATCCACGCGTTTCCTCCAGGCCGGCGCGGCGATGGTCAAGCTCGAAGGCGCGGGTTTCAAGCTCGACACCATCCACCACCTGAGCGAGCGCGAGATCCCGGTCTGCGCCCACCTGGGCCTGACCCCGCAATCGGTGCTGCGGCTGGGCGGCTACCGGGTGCAGGGCAAGGAGGAGGCGGCAGCGGAGAAGTTGCTCGAGGATGCCCGGGCCGTTCAGGAGGCGGGTGCTTCGTTGCTGGTGCTCGAATGCGTGCCGGCCACGCTGGCGGCCCGTATCACCGGCGCACTCGACATCCCGACCATCGGCATCGGGGCGGGCATCGACTGCGACGGACAGATCCTGGTGCTGCATGACCTGCTTGGCCTGGGCCAGGGCAGGCGGCCGCGCTTCGTCAAGGATTTCCTCGCCGAGGGCGGGTCGGTGCACGGCGCCGTGGAGGCCTACGCCACCGCGGTGCGCGAGCGGCGCTTCCCGGGCCCGGAACACATCTACTGAGAAAGGCCCGATGCAACAGGTGAAGAAACTCGAGCAGCTCGAGGCGCTGGTGTCCGGGTGGCGTCGCGAGGGGCAGGTGATCGGCTTCGTGCCGACGATGGGCAACCTGCACGCAGGCCACCATTCCCTGGTCGAGCGCGCGCGCCGGGAGGCCGACCGGGTGGTCGCCAGCATCTTCGTCAACCCGACCCAGTTCGGGCCCAACGAGGACTTCGCTCGCTACCCACGCACCCCGCAGGCCGATGCGGAGGGGCTGGAGCGCGTCGGCTGCGACGCGCTGTTCATGCCGTCGGTCCAGACCATGTATCCCTACGGCCCGGAGGGCTGCGTGCGTGTGCGCGTCCCGGGCATCACCGACCTGCTCGATGGCGCCCATCGACCCGGTCACTTCGATGGAGTGGCCACGGTGGTGGCGCGGCTCTTCAACATGGTCCGGCCCGACGTGGCGGTGTTCGGTGCCAAGGACTACCAGCAACTCCAGGTCATCCACTACCTGGTGCGCGACCTGGCCTTCCCGATCCGCATCGTGGCGGGGGAGACCCGGCGCGAACCCGACGGACTGGCGATGAGCTCGCGCAACCAGTACCTGTCGGCCCCGGAGCGCGAGCGCGCCGCGACGTTGCACCAGGTCCTGCAGTGGGTCCGCTCCCGGGCGCCCGGGGGAGGGTCGCCGGAGGTGCTGGAGCGCGAGGCGGCGCAGAGGCTGGCCGCGGCCGGCTTCGAGGTCGACTACGTTTCGATCCGCCGCCTGGACCTGGGCCAGCCCGCCGACGCGGCGGAGTCCAGCCTGATCGTGCTGGCTGCGGCCCGGCTCGGCAACACCCGGCTGATCGACAACCTGGCGCTGGATGCGGGCTGAACCGGCGGCAAACGCCGGGCGACTGATGTTGCACTGCGCAAGCCGCGTTCCTAAACTGCACTATTGAGCCCACCCCGATTCGGCCGACGCCCCACTGGAGCGTCCGGCATCCACGCGGCCCGAGGCCGCCGGAGCCCTGCATGCAACTCAATGTCCTCAAGGCCAAGATCCATCGCGCCAGCGTGACCCACGCCGAGCTGCACTATGAAGGCTCGTGCGCCATCGACGGTCGCCTGCTCGACATCTCCGGCATCCGCGAGTACGAGCAGGTGCACATCTACAACATCAACAACGGCGAGCGCTTCGTGACCTACGCCATCCGCGGCGAAGAGGGTTCCGGGGTGATTTCGGTCAACGGTGCCGCCGCGCACCTGGCCAGTCCGGGCGACCTGATCATCATCTGCGCCTACGGCACGCTCGACGAGGCCGAAATGGCGAAGTTCAAGCCGACGCTGGTCTATGTCGACCGCGAGAACCGCATGACCCACACCAACGACTCGATCCCGCCCCAGATGGGCTCGGCCGAAGCGGCCTGACCGGGCCGGGCCGTGCAAGGGAAGGCGCGCATCCAGTCACTCATTCCCCACGCCGCCCGTGTCGTCGACCGGCCGCTGCGTGAACTGATCGCCGCCGATCCCGATCGTGCACAGGCGATGAGCCTCCAGGCATCGGGGCTGCATGTGAGCTTCGCGCGACAGCGCCTGGACCGCGAGGCCATGGCCGCGCTGCTCGACATCGCCGGTGAGCTCGACCTGCCCGGCGCCATACGGCGGCTGTTCGCGGGTGAACGCGTCAACACGACGGAAGGACGATCCGCCCTGCACACCGCGCTTCGCGGCGATCCCGAAGCCAGTGCGGCATCACGCGAGGCCCACGCGACGGCGACGGCCTCGCGTCGGAACATGGCCGGGCTGGTGGATCGCATCCGGGCCAGTGGTCTCACCGACGTCATCAGCATCGGCATCGGCGGCTCCGACCTCGGGCCCAGGCTGGTGGTCGACGCACTGGGGGGCGATGGCGGGCTTGCGGTGCATTTCCTGTCCAACGTCGATGGCCATGCCGTCTCGCGCCTGCTCTCGCGCCTGGATCCCACGCTCACTGCCGCGATCGTCGTGTCCAAGAGCTTCACCACGCAGGAAACCCTGACCAACGCACGCATCGTTCGCGACTGGATGGGCGAGGGCGCGGGCGAGCGCCTCTACGCGGTGAGCGCGAACACACGGCGCGCGGCGGAATTCGGCGTGGCCCCCGGGCACGTCCTTCCCATGTGGGACTGGGTCGGGGGCCGCTATTCCCTGTGGTCGGCGGTGGGGCTGGCGATCGCCCTGCGCTTGGGCAACGCCGCTTTCGACGAGTTGCTGGCCGGCGCTGCGCAAATGGATGCCCACGTCCACGGCAGCGACGTCGTCGACAACCTCGCGGTCCGGCATGCCCTGGTCGCGGTCTGGAACCGCAACGCGCTGGGCCTGGACACCCAGGCGGTGATCCCCTACGACGAGCGCCTGCGCCTGTTGCCGGATTTCCTGCAACAGCTGGTCATGGAAAGCCTGGGCAAGTCGGTCACCGTCTCCGGCGCGCCCTCGGAACTGGCGACCGGGCCGGTGGTCTGGGGCGGCGCGGGCAGCGACGTGCAGCACAGCTTCTTCCAGTCGCTGCACCAGGGCACCGACGTGGTGCCGGTTGATTTCATCGGCGTGGTGAACCCGGACCATGCCCATCCCGGAAGCCACGACATCGTCCTGGCCAACCTGCTGGCCCAGGCCCAGGCGCTGGCCGACGGCGAGGCCTGCGAGGATCCGCACCGCAACTATCCGGGTGGCCGCCGTCCACGGTCATCCTGCTCGAGCGCCTCGACGCTCGCTCGCTCGGTGCCCTGCTGGCGTTGTACGAGCACAGCGTCTACCTGCAGGCGGTCCTGCTCGACATCAACGCTTTCGACCAATGGGGCGTGGAACTGGGCAAGCGCCTCGCCGCCGGCCTGCTGCCGCACCTGGCCGACGAGGCGGGTGCGGTCGATGATCCGGTCACGGCGGGCCTGCTGGCGCAGGTGCGGCGCTTGCGCGACTGATCAGGCGGCGTGGCGCGCCAGCGCCCACGCCACGTGCTCGCGAACGACGGGGTCGGGGTGGTCGCTGCGCGAGCGCAGCGCCGCCAGCACGTCCTCGCTGCCCGGCGCGTTGCCCAACCCCACCGCGATGTTGCGCAGCCAGCCGGTGTAGCCGGTGCGGCGGATCGCCGAGCCCTGCGTGCGCTCCAGGAAATCCGCTTCGCTCCACGCGAACAGCTCCACCAGCGATGCCTGGTCGAGCCCGTGGCGTGGGCTGAAGTCGTCGCTGCCGTGGTGCCGGGCGAACTTGTTCCAGGGGCAGATCAGCTGGCAGTCGTCGCAACCGAATATCCGGTTGCCGATCGCCTCCCGGAACTCCTCCGGGATCGATCCGCGCAGCTCGATGGTGAGGTAGCTGATGCAGCGGCGTGCGTCGATGCGGTTCGGGGCCACGATCGCGCGGGTCGGGCAAACATCGATGCAGCGCGAGCAGGTGCCGCAATGCGCACTGGCCGGCGGATCGATGGGCAGTGGCAGGTCGGTGTAGAGCTCCCCGAGGAAGAACCAGCTGCCGGCCCCGCGGTTGATCACGCAGGCGTTCTTGCCGATCCATCCCAGCCCGGCATTGCGTGCCAACGCACGCTCGAGCACCGGTGCGGAATCCACGAAGGCGCGGTAGCCGAACGGACCGACCTCGCCGGCCACGCGTTCGGCCAGCTTCTGCAGCCGGTTGCGCATCAGCTTGTGGTAGTCGCGGCCCAGGGCGTAGCGGGCCACGTAGGCGCGCGAACCGTCGGCCAGCGTGTCCCACGCGGCGTCATCGTCGCCGTCGCCGTAGTCCATGCGCACCGACACCACGCGCAGCGTGCCCGGCTGCAGCTCCGCGGGCCGGGCGCGCTTGGTGCCGTGGCGGGCCATGTATTCCATCTCGCCATGCTGTTCCCGGGCCAGCCAGTCCATCAGGTGCCGTTCGTCCTCGGCCAGCTCGATGCCGGCCACGCCCATGTCCTGGAAGCCCAGTTCCGCGCTCCACTGCCGGATCTTGAGCTTGAGCGCAACGTAGTCGAAGGTATCGGCCATCGGGCGAGTATAGAATCCGCGCATGTCCGATGCCTTCGACCTCTACCGCGCCGAGCAGTCACGCGCCATCGACCGGCACGCGACGCAAGCGCTCGAGATCCCCGCCTACACGTTGATGAAGCGTGCCGGCGAGGCTGCCTGGGCCGTGCTGCGGCGGCGCTGGCCGGGCGCCAGGCGGATCGGCGTGGCCTGCGGGCCAGGCAACAACGGTGGCGACGGCTACGTGCTGGCGCGTCTGGCGCGTTCGGCCGGTTTCCCGGTGCACCTGGTCGCCAGCGGCCCGGCCCGTGCGCCCACGGCCATGAAGGCCGCGGCGGACTGGTCGGCGATCGATGGCCTGGTCGCCGGGCCGGACGCCGCGGTGCCGGGCGACATCGACGTGTGGGTCGACGCGCTGCTGGGCACCGGCCTGGACCGACCGCCCGAGGGCGCGGTGGCCCAGCTGATCGGCATGCTCAACGGCAGCGGCAAACCGGTGCTTGCCCTTGATGTCCCCTCCGGCGTCGATGCCGACCGGGGCAGTGCGCCAGGGGATGCGGTACGCGCCACGGCCACGGTGAGCTTCATCGCCGGCAAGCAGGGCTTGGAGACCGGGGCGGGGAGGTGGCTGTCGGGCGAGCGCTCGCACGCGCCCCTTGGCCTTCCGCAGGCCGTGTTCTCCGGGCAGTCGCCCGCCGCGGTGCGTTACCGGCAGGCGGCGCTGGCGCGATGGTTGCAGCCGCGTCGGCGCGAGGCGCACAAGGGTGATCACGGCCGTGTCCTGTGCATCGGCGGCGACCATGGTTTCGGCGGCGCCATCCGGCTGTGTGCCGAGGCGGCGCTGCGGTGCGGCAGCGGCCTGGTCCTGGTGGCGACGCGGCCCGCCCACGTCACCGCGCTGCTGGCCGCGCGTCCCGAGGTCATGGCGCGAAGCGTGGATGGCCAGGACGAGTTCGATGCCCTGCTCGAGGCTGCCGACGTGCTGGCGCTGGGCCCGGGTTTGGGGCGCGGGGACTGGGCACGCGGGTTGTGGCACTCGGCGCTGGCATCGGGCCGGCCGTGCGTGGTCGATGCGGATGGCCTGAACCTGCTGGCGGAGACGGGCCATGCGCTGCCGTCGAAGTGCGTGCTGACACCGCATCCCGGCGAGGCCGCGCGACTGCTCGAGTGTGGCGTCGCCGACATCGAAGTCGACCGCTTCACCGCGGCGCAGACACTGGCGGCCCGGTTCGATGCGGTGGTGGTGCTCAAGGGGCCCGGCAGCATCGTGGCCACCGAGGGACAGGCCGCTGCGGTCATCGATGCCGGAAACCCGGGAATGGCTGTCGGCGGGATGGGAGATGTCCTGGCCGGCGTGATCGCCGGCCTGCTTGCGCAGGGACTCCAGCCCTGGGATGCCGCTGTCTGCGGAACGCTCCTGCACGCCTGCGCCGGCGACCGGGCGGCGAGCGAGGGCGAGCGCGGGCTGCTCGCGCTCGACCTGATGCCGCATATTCGCCGGCTGGCCAATCCGCAACTCCGGGAGGACGGCGGGACGTGAACGATGCAAGTTGCAGCTTCCGGCTGCCCGATGCCGAAGCCACCGAGCGCCTCGGCACCTGCCTGGCCCGGTCCCGGCCGGTGCCCGCGATCGTGTTCCTGCGCGGCGACCTGGGCGCGGGCAAGACGACGCTGGCACGCGCCATGCTGCGCGGACTTGGCGTGCAGGGCCCGGTGCGCAGCCCCACCTATACGCTGGTCGAGCGCTACCCCCTGGCGCGGGGCGAAGCGGTGCACATGGACCTCTACCGGCTGGCCGATCCCGGCGAGCTGGACTTCCTGGGGCTCGACGACCTCCACGCCGAGGCCGACCTGTGGCTGGTGGAGTGGCCCGAGCGGGGCGAGGGTGCCCTGCCGGCCTGCGACCTGATGCTCGAGCTCGGCGTCGACGGCGAGGCGCGCCGGGCCCGGTTGCTGCCGTGCAGTGCGGCGGGGGCGGAATGGGTCGACGTGGTAAAGCGCGAGTTCAGCTAGCGCTGCTTTCTCATATTTCTTTTAGGAAGGTAGGGCAGGTAGCGGATTAAAAAGGGAAAAGTCTTGATTTTCCCGCCCGTCTGCGGTTTCATCGGCCCCATGGCCCGCCTGATCTCCCGAATCGCGTGTGTGTTGCTGCTGCTGCCGATGCTCGGTGGCATCGGTGTGGCGCAGGCGGGTGGCGAGCTGCGGGCGGTCAGCCTGCTGGAGTCGCAATCCCACACGCGCGTCGAATTCACCCTTTCGCGGCAACCCGACTACCGGGTCTTCGTGCTCGAGAATCCGTCCCGTCTGGTCCTGGATTTCAGCGGTGCCGAACTCGCCGCGGGCTTCTCGCCCGGTCCGGTCACCGGCGTGGTCGGCAATGTGCGCACCGGCCGGCCCGAGCCCAACCAGCTGCGCGTGGTGCTCGACCTGGCCGACAACGTCAGCCCGCGTTCCTACCTGATCCCACCGGGGCAGGGCCAGGGCCACCGGCTGGTGGTCGAACTCCACCCGGCCGGCTCCAGCGACACCGCCTCGGCCGCGGTGCGCACGATCGAGGACGTGATGCCCGACGGGCAGCGCGACGTGGTCATCGCGATCGACGCCGGGCATGGGGGTCGGGACCCCGGCGCGCGCGGTGCCAGTGGCAGCTGGGAGAAGAACATCACGCTGGCGATCTCGCAGGAGCTCGCCCGGCAGATCGATGCCGAGCCGGGCATGCGTGCGGTCCTCATCCGCACCGGCGATTACTTCATCCCGCTGCAGGAGCGCTACCGCAAGGCACGCGAGGCCCAGGCGGACCTGTTCGTCTCGATCCACGCCGACGCGTTCAACCGGCCCACGGCCGCGGGCTCGAGCGTCTACGTGCTCTCGCAGCGTGGTGCCTCCTCGGAGGCCGCGCGCTGGCTGGCCAGCAGCGAGAACGCGGCGACCTGGTCGGCGGGGTCAAGCTCGACGACAAGGACAACACCCTTGCCGCGGTGCTCCTGGACCTGTCGCAGAGCGCCACGATGCGTGCCTCCGAAGACGCCGCCAACCAGGTGCTCGAGGCCCTCAAGCGCGTCGGCAAGACCCACAAGCCGCAGGTGGAGCGCGCGAATTTCGTCGTGCTGCGCTCGCCCGACGTGCCCTCGATGCTGGTCGAGACCGCATTCATCTCCAACCCGGAGGAGGAGCGCAAGCTCAACGACCCGGGCCACCAGCGCGCGCTGTCCTCGGCCGTGGTCGACGGAATCCGTGTCTTCTTCACCCAGCAACCGCCGCCGGGAACCCTGCTGGCGGCACGCCAGGGCATGCCCGGTCCGCGCGAATACGTGGTCGGTCGCGGCGACACCCTGTCCTCGATCGCGATGCGCCACAACGTCAGCCTGACCCAGCTGCGCCAGGCCAACAGCCTCAGCGGCGACGTCGTGCGCGTGGGCGACCGCCTGCGCATCCCGGCACCGGTGGCACCCGGCGGCGGCACGCCCTCGACCGTGGCGGCGCGCAGCGCACCGAACTGAGCGAGTTCCCGGTCCGACGCGGCCCGGGCCCCGGATTCGGCTGCCAAGCGACTGCTATCATCGCCTGTCATCCCGATGATGGCTGCCGTTCGTGCCGATCCAGCAACTTCCCGACACCCTGGTCAACCAGATCGCCGCCGGCGAGGTGGTGGAGCGTCCGGCCTCGGTGGTCAAGGAGCTGGTGGAGAACGCACTTGATGCCGGCGCCACCCGCGTGGACATCGACCTGGAGGAGGGCGGTGCCCGGCTGATCCGCATCCGCGACGACGGCGGTGGCATCCCCAGGGACCAGCTGCCGCTGGCCGTGGCGCGACACGCGACCAGCAAGATCACCAGCCTCGAGGACCTCGAGGAGGTCGGCACGCTGGGCTTCCGCGGCGAGGCGCTGCCGTCGATCGCTTCGGTGAGCCGCTTCGCGCTGACTTCGCGCCCGGATGGCGCCGAGCACGCCCATCGCCTGGAAGTCGACGGAGGGCGCGCCGGGGAGCTGTCCCCGCATCCGCATCCCCCGGGAACCACGGTGGAGGTACGCGACCTGTTCTACAACGTGCCTGCCCGCCGGCGCTTCCTGCGTGCCGAGCGCACCGAACTGGGCCACATCGAGGAGTGGCTGCGATCGCTGGCCTTGGCGCGCCCCCGGGTGGAGCTTCGGATCAGCCACAACGGACGCCAGTCCCGCCATTACCGTCCGGTCGGCGGCGACGGCGAACACCTGGCCCGGGTGGCCGAGGCGCTGGGCCCGGATTTCACCTCCCAGTGCCTGGCCATCGACCACAGCGGGGCGGGGCTGCGCCTGCACGGTTGGGTCGGCCTGCCCACCGCCGCGCGCTCCTCGGCCAACCAGCAGTACTTCTATGTCAACGGCCGCGCCGTGCGCGACCGCATCGTCGCCCACGCGGTGCGCCAGGCCTATGCCGACGTGCTGTTCCACGGGCGCCACCCGGCCTTCGTCCTGTTCCTGGAGATCGACCCGCGCCGCGTCGACGTCAACGTGCATCCGGCCAAGCACGAGGTGCGCTTTCGCGATGGTCGGCTGGTGCACGACTTCCTCTACCGGACCTTGCACGAGGCCCTGGCCGACACCCGTGCCGGGCTGGCCGGCGGGCAGCCGGCGGCGGGTTCGATCATGTCGGGGGCAGGGCCCGGCGGAACGGGTGGCGAAGGCGGTGCGATGTCGCCGTCGGGTGCGATCGGCATGGCCCAGGGTCATCGGGATGGCGGCCACTGGGGCGCGAGGGTGCCCGGGCAGTCTGGCCTGGGTCTGGCCGTCTCCGACACGGTCTCGGCCTACCGCGAGTTGTACGCCGGCGGTGCAGGCGCCCGGCAGGCCGAGCCGATGCCGGCCCAGACCGATGACCAGCCACCACCGCTGGGCTATGCGCTGGCCCAGCTGCACGGCGTCTTCGTGCTGGCGCAGAACGCGCACGGGCTGATCCTGGTCGACATGCATGCGGCCCATGAACGCATCACCTACGAGCGCCTCAAGCGCGCCCAGGATGGCGACGGCATCCGTCCGACGCCGCTGCTGGTGCCGTTGTCGCTGGCGCTCAGCGAGCGCGAGGCCGACACGGCCGAGGCCCATGCCGAGGTGCTGTCGCGCCTGGGCTTCGAGCTCCGGCGTACCGGGCCCCAGTCCGTGGCGGTGCATGCCGTTCCGGCCTTGCTCGAAGGCAGCGATGCGCGCCAGCTCGTGCTCGATGTCCTGGCCGACATCGCCGAGCACGGGGATTCGCGGCGCGTGCACGAGGCGCGCAACGAGCTGCTCTCGACGATGGCCTGCCACGGCTCGGTGCGCGCCAACCGTCGCCTGGGCGTACCGGAAATGAATGCGCTGCTGCGCGACATGGAGGCGACCGAGCGCTCGGGGCAGTGCAACCATGGCCGTCCCACCTGGGTCCAACTGGGCATGGACGAACTCGATCGCCTGTTCCTGCGTGGGCGCTGAGCGAGGTTTGGGAGACGCAATGAGAATACCGATGCCGGGAACGGCGATGATGAAGCTCGCCATCGCCATGCTGCTGGGTGGGGTACTGGTCGCCTGCGGCGCGGACCGTGACGAACGGGCGCGCGAACTCGTGCGCGTCGACGCCTTCCACCAGGAGAACAGCGCATGGCAGGCCGATCGCCTGGAGCGCCTGATGCGGCCCGATGGCTGGCTCGCGCTGGTGTCGCGCGATTGGCTGGTCCCGGGCCGTCATGCCTTCGGTGGCGGTGAGGCCGTGCGCTACCGCTTCGATCCCGCCGAAGCCGCGGTGGGCGAGCTGGAGCTCGTGGGCACCCGGGTGGTCCTGCACCCCCTGCCGGGCCACGCGCTGCGTTTCCAGGGGGCCGGGGTGGTCGCGCCGATGGACCTGACGCCGCCGGATGCGGGGGCTTCCCCGCGGATCGGCTTCGACGAGGGGCGCGGCCGCTTCGAGGTGATCCGGCGGGGCGAGCGTTTCGCATTGAGGGTCATGCACGACGAGTCCCCGACCCGCACCGGCTTCGTCGGGCTGGAGTACTTCCCGGCCGAGCCGGGCTGGCGCATCGAGGCCGACTTCCATGCCCACGCGCCGGGCCGCACGATCCCGATCATCAACGTGCTGGGCGACGAGGAGGCGACCGTCAATCCGGGGCGCATCGAGTTCGAGCGGGACGGCGAGCGCCATTCGCTCGAGGCCCTCGAGGGGCCCGATGGCACCTTTTTCGTCGTCTACGCCGACCGCACCAACGGCCGCGACACGTACGCCGGCGGTCGGTTCCTGTACACGGCGCCGCCCGAGGACGGACGCGTGGTGATCGATTTCAACCGCGGCTACAACCCGCCGTGTGCATTCAGTGCCTACACCACCTGCCCGTTGCCACCGCCCGAGAACCGGCTCGACCTGGTCATCGATGCGGGCGAGCGCGCCTACGCCGGCCCCAGTCCGGCGGCCGCCTACCAGCTGCAATGAAGCAATGACCAAACTTTCCAGGGAGATTCCGATGCTCAAGCGCGCCTTCGTGGCCTTCATGCTGTTGCTGTTCACCGCCCCGGTGCTGGCCGAACCGCCCACGCCACTGATGTGGCGCGCCACCGGCAGCGAAGGCACGGTGTACCTGGTGGGGTCGTTCCACCTGCTCCGCCCCAGCGACTACCCGCTGGCGAAATCGCTCGAGCAGGCCTACCAGGGGGCCGACCGGGTGATCTTCGAGATCAGCCCCGCAGACATGCAGTCCCCGGACCTGGCGCGCAAGTTCACGGCTGCGGCATGCTGCCGGAAGGGCAAAAGCTCAGCGAGATGGTGCAGCCCGAGACGCGCGAGAAGCTGGTGAAGTTCCTGGGCAGCGAGGCGGCCCTACCCGCCGTCGACCCCTACAAGCCCTGGTTCTTCGGGCTCAGCATCGCGTTGACGACGATGCAGGCGGCGGGCTTCGACGCCACCCGGGGACTGGACCAGCACTTCATGGCCCGGGTTGCCCAGGATGGCAAGCCGACCGGAGGCCTGGAAACCGTCGACGACCAGCTTGCCGCGCTCGATGGCGGGCCGTGGGAGGAGCAGGAGATCTCCCTGCGCGAAAGCCTCAAGCCGCCCGCGGAACTGCGCGAGGACGTCGAGCGCCTGCATGTCGCCTGGCGCAGTGGCGACGCGAAGGCGCTGGAGCAGGTCGTGATCGACGAGATGATGGCCAAGACGCCGGTCACCGCGCGACTGACCAACCTGGAGCGCAACGAGCGCTGGGTGCCGCAGATCCAGGCCCTGCTGGACCAGCCGGGCACCACCCTGGTCGTGGTGGGCGCGCTGCACCTGGTCGGAGAGGACGGACTGCCGGCGCTGATGGAGGCCCGGGGCGTGCGCTTCGAGCGGGTCGGGCACCGCTGAGGGCAGGCTTTACGCCGAGGAAACGGATCCCGTGCTACACGGAGCTTCCCTCTGCCCCAAGGATGCTCCCATGAGCCTCAAGATCGGCGACAAGGCCCCGGACTTCACCGCCCGGACCACCCACGGCGAGATCCGCTTCCACGACTGGCTGGGCGACAGCTGGGCCGTGCTGTTTTCCCACCCGAAGGACTTCACCCCGGTGTGCACCACCGAGCTTGGCGCGGCGGCGAGACTCAAGCCCGAGTTCGACAGGCGGGGGGTGAAGATCATCGGGCTGAGCGTCGACCCGGTCGAGGACCACGAGCGCTGGTCGAAGGACATCGAGGATGTTTCCGGGCACCCGGTGAGCTATCCGATGATCGGTGACAGCGATCTCGCGATCGCCAAGCTCTACGGCATGTTGCCGGCCGATGCCGGCGACAGCAGCCAGGGGCGTACCCCGGCGGACAATGCCACCGTTCGCAGCGTCTACATCATTGGCCCGGACAAGCTGATCAAGCTGATCCTGCAGTACCCGATGACCACCGGGCGCAACTTCTCCGAGATCCTGCGCGTGATCGATTCGATGCAGCTCACGGCCCGGCACAAGGTGGCCACGCCGTCGGACTGGCAGCAGGGCGAGGATGTGATCATCACGCCCGCGGTGAGCGACGAGGATGCGAAGCAGAAGTTTCCGCAGGGCTGGAAGTCGCCCAAGCCCTACCTGCGCATCGTCCAGCAGCCCAAGGATTGACGGCGCCCGGGCCCGGGAGCCGGTCGGTGGCGCCCGGGCGATCGACGGGCCTTCCGCTCAGCGGGCCACCAGTGTGGAGGCGATCCGTCTCGCTGGGAGCGGCTGGACGTAGCGGCGCGGATCGCCGGGCGGGTCCACCAGTTCGATGCAGTCCACCGGGCACGGCGGCAGGCACAGCTCGCAGCCGGTGCACAGTTCGTCGATGACCGTATGCATGAGCTTCGGCGCACCGATGATCGCGTCGACCGGGCAGGCCTGGATGCATTTGGTGCAGCCGATGCAGTCGGCCTCGATGATCAGCGCCAGCTTCTTCGGAGCCTCGACCCCGTTCTCGGGGTTGAGCGGTTTCGGCTCCCGGCCCAGCAGCGTGGCGAGCGCCCGGACCCCGGCCTCTCCGCCTGGCGGGCACTGGTTGATGTCGGCCTGTTCGGC
Organism: Alkalisalibacterium limincola; assembly: GCF_008017755.1. Taxonomy (GTDB): domain Bacteria; phylum Pseudomonadota; class Gammaproteobacteria; order Xanthomonadales; family Xanthomonadaceae; genus Alkalisalibacterium; species Alkalisalibacterium limincola. Next base: position 51,142 of record NZ_VRTS01000006.1, on the reverse strand, counting down.
CGCGATCGCCTCGGCATAGGGGCGGCAGCCGGGTAGCCGCACTGCCCGCACTGGGTTTGCGGCAGCAGCTGGTCGATCTGCTCCACGATCGGGTCGCTCTCGACCCGGAAGCGCAGTGCCGCCCAGCCCAGCACCGCACCGAAGCTGGCCGCGAGGAGCACGAGGGCGATGATCGCGCCCATCGACTAGGCCGCCGGGGCCATGCCGGCGAAGCCGAGGAAGGCCAGCGCCATGATGCCGGCGGTCACCAGCGCGATCGGCGCGCCGCGGAAGCTCAGGGGCACGTCGGCCGCTTCCAGGCGCTCGCGCATCGCCGCGAACATCACCAGCACCAGGCCGAAGCCGAGCGCGGCACCGAAGCCGTAGACCACCGACTCGAACAGGGAGTTGCGCGCCTGGATGTTGAGCAGGGCCACGCCCAGCACCGCGCAGTTGGTCGTGATCAGCGGCAGGAAGATGCCCAGCACCCGATACAGGCGGGGGCTCTGGCGGTGCATCAGGGTTTCGGTGAACTGGACGACCGAGGCGATGACCAGGATGAAGCTGAGCGTGCGCAGGTATTCCAGGCCCAGCGGCACCAGCAGCCAGTGGTGCACGACCCAGGCGATCGCCGCGGACAAGGTCAGCACGAAGCCGGTGGCCATCGCCATGCCGTAGGCCGCGTCGAGCTTGCGCGATACGCCCATGAACGGGCACAGCCCGAGGAACTTCACCAGCACGAAGTTGTTGACCAGCACGGTGCCGATGAGGATCAGGAACAGGTCGGTCATGGCCGGAGTTTACCCGACGGTGGCGCTGGAACCGCCTGTATTGCCGCCTGGATGCCCGCCGATGGCATCCTCCGCCGGATCCGGATCGTGACCTGCCGCCGCAGGGGTTCGGGCTGTGGTGGGTCCTAGCGGGAGACGTTGATCTCGCGACTCTCGGCGCGGCCGAGGTCGTCCACCACGCTCACCGTGGTGGTTCCGGTCCGCTGGGGACGCCATGCCAGGGACTCGCCGATCGCGCTCTCACCGACGAACGCGCCGTCGGCGAACCAGAAGAGCCTGGTGGCATCGGCGGAGGCCGTCGCCGACAGCGCGAGGCCGGGGTTCGCGGGATCGTCCAGCCGCAGCGCGTAGGTGGTCCCGCGCCAGGGCGACGTGATCTCCGGGGCGGCCCCCTGCCAGGCCCGGGCACCATCGCAAGCCGCTCCGGGCGGAGGCCTGCGGCGGGGCATGCCAGCCTGGGCGAACAGGCGCGACAGGTCGGACGGCCAGAACTCGTGCACGTCCTGGCGCATCGTGGCGGGGTCGAACCGACCGCAGACCACCGCACCGGTGGCCATGTCGATGTTGACCGGACGATGGATGGTGCTCACGCGGATCGGCGAGACGCCGGCGACAAACCAGGTTTCGCCGCGCGAGGGGCAGTGCGCGTTGGGCAGGTCGCCGCTGGCAAGGCACACCTCGACCCGGGCCAGCCGTGCCGGCATGCGCTTCACCGGGTCGCCCAGCGGGACCTGAGAGGCATGCAGCGCATCAACCAGGTCGAAGAACAACGGTGCCGCCGACTCGACGCCGACCAGGGCGGGATTGCCGCGGCCGTCGAAGTTGCCCATCCACACCACCAGCGCATAGGGACCGACGACGCCGGCAGTCCATGCGTCGCGGAAGGCCCATGAGGTTCCGGTCTTCCATGCGATCGGCACGCGGGCCTGGTCGGATGCACTCGCGCCGCCGGGGCGAGGGTGGGCGCGCAGCATGTCGCGGGTTATCCATGCGGCCTCCGGGCTGAGCAGGGCGGTGCCGGGCGAGCTGGGGTCGGCCTCGCGCCAGCGCAGCGGACGCACCCGGCCCTGGTTGTTGAACAGCGCGTACATCCGCGCCAGTTCCTCCATCGTCACCTCACCGCCGCCGAGCACCAGGGCAAGGCCGTAGTGCTGCTCGCTGGCAAGCCCGCGCACACCGGACTCGCGAAGGAAGTCGTAGAGGCCGGGTTGGTCAAGCTGCGCGGAAACGCGCACCGCGGGTATGTTGCGGCTGCGATTGAGGGCGTCCGTGGCGCTCACGGGGCCGGCGAAGCCACCGTCGTGGTTCTCCGGCGTGTAGGGCCCGAACGCCGTCGGGACATCGCGCAGGACGGTGGCGGGATGCAGCACCCCCTGGTCGATCGCCAGTGCATAGATGAAGGGCTTGAGTGTCGAGCCGGGCGAGCGCTTGGCATCGGTGCCGTTGACCTGGCCGGACAGCGCCTCGTCGTGGAAGTTCGCCGAACCGACCAGCGCGCGCACGCCCATGTCGCGGGTGTCGACGATCAGCACGGCGGCGTTGTCGATGCCCCGATGCGCCTTGCCGCGCAGGTACTGGGTCACCCGCGTTTCCACCAGCCGCTGCAGGCGCAGGTCCAGCGTGGTGGTGATCTCGGCGGCGCGCTCCCTGCCCAGGGCCTGCTCGGCCAGCACGCGGTCGGCGAAGTGCGGCGCATGGAACGGGAGCGCGCGCGGTCCGCGCAGGCGCATCGGCAGTCGCATCAGGGCATGCTCGGATTCGCTGGCACCATGGCGTGCCTGCCAGCGTTCGAACGCACGGCCACGTGCCGCGGCCAGTCCGGCGCCCAGGTAGGCCTCGCCGTCCTCGCTGCGGTGGAGCCGGCCGCGCCGCGAGGGTGCTTGCGGCAGCACGGCCAGGGTCAGGGCCTCGGGCAGGGTCAGTTCGCCTGGCGGCTTGTCGAAGTAGATCCGGCTGGCTGCGGCGACGCCCTCGATGTTGCCGCCGTAGGGTGCCAGGTTGAGATAGGCCTCAAGGATGTCGTCCTTCGAACAGCGGGCCTCGAGGTGCAGCGCGTGCAGGATCTGCACCAGCTTGCCGCGCACGCTGCGGGTCTCCAGTCGCCCACGCAGGCGCGCCAGCTGCATGGTGATGGTGGACCCACCGACGATGGCGCGGCGGCTGACATGACTGCTCCATGCGCCCCGCACCAGGCTGACCGGATTCACCCCCGGGTGGTGGCGGAACCAGGCGTCCTCGTAGATCAGCACCGCCTCGACCAGGGTGGGCGAGATCTCCTCGAGCGGCACCCATTGCCGATAGCGCTCGTCCGCAGCCAGCGAGAGCCGCAGCAGGCGACCCTCGCGATCCAGCACGGCGGTCGAGCCCATGACACCGTCGGACAGCGGCGGGTGCGGCACCAGGCGCAGCCCCAGGAGGGCTGAGGCCGACAGCAGCAGGGCACCGAGCCAGAGCACGGCGAACCAGCGGGCGAACCGGCGCGCGCGCGGGTTCACCACCTCACTCCCCGTCCACCGGGGCCACGATCATCCGCTCGCCGGGGCTGCCGCGTGCCAGCACGTCCTGGCGATACATCGATTCCGCATGCACCGGCGGGATCTCGAATTCGCCGATGCTGCCGGCCCGGATGCGATAGCGGAACTCCTGCATCTGCGGCTGGATCGTGCCGTACAGCACGACACGGTCCTCGCGCATCTCGGCGTGCTCCGGCACGAAGCTCGAACCCGGGCGCGCCAGTGTCGGTGCCGCCGGAACGTCCGCGCTTGCGGGTTGTTCCCGGTCGGGGTCGTCCTGCGCGGGGGGAGTGCTGGCGGGCGTGTCGAGCACCAGCTCGAACCCGCCGGGCAGCAGGTCGCTCACGGCGACGTGCTGCCAGGCCCGTTCGCCACGGGCGCGCAGCCGCAGCCGGACGGTGAGCTCGCCACCCACGGCCACGCTGGTGGTCGGCTGGCCCTCGGCGTCGAGGTAGTCGCGTTGCACCTCCAGGCCACGGTCCTGCACCGCATCGGGCGCGCCGATGTCGAAGCCGGATTCATTGAGCACGTACCAGGCCGGCGTGGCATCGGCGGCTCGACCCACAAGCGCCGCGCAGTGGGCTCGAGCCCGGCACGCACCAGGCGGCCGGTGGCCTCGCCGATGGCGAGCCGTCCGCCGTCGGCGGACTCCACTGCCAGCCCTGGCACGCTGCCCTCACCCGGATCCATCGCCTCCAGGGCAAGGATCGCCAGCGCGGCGCTGAGCGTGTTGAAGCGCGTCTCGCGGATCGGGTCGAGCAGCGATTCCACGGTGCTTGCGGGCAGGCCTCGCACCTGCTGCGGAAAGTGCCTGTGAAGCAGGTAGAGGCGCCAGGCCTGGGCGATCAGCGGATCGTTGAAGTCGGCGAAGTGGTGCTCCGTGTCCTCGGGTGCGATGGCCAGTTCCCGCATCCGGTTCGCCAGCGGGGCGGCGGCGCGGTCCTGGCGCAGCAGCTGGAAGCTCGCCGCGACCAGGCCGCCCGCGGTGTCGTCGCGCCAGCCCTTGGGGTGGTCGCGCTCGAGCTGGGTCTGCAGCGTGGCCAGCAGGTCACCGACCTGCTGTCCCTGCCGGGCCAGCAGGTACACCGCCATCGCCCGGGAGCGCTGCTCATGCAGCGCGGTCAGGCCATGGTCGGCGGCATGCCGGCGCAGGTAGCGGTTGCTGGCGTCGAGCATGTCCGCCGGGACCCGTTGCCCGCGATCGCGTGCCTCCACCAGGGCGAGCGTCGTCCAGGCCGAAACGAAGGGCTCGGCCTCGATCGTCGCGCGCCAGTAGCCGAAGCCACCCTCGCTGTTCTGGCGCGTCCGAAGCAGGTCGAGGGTGCTCGCCAACGCGTCCGCATTCCGATTCCCGCCGACCAGCTCCGGATGCTTCGCCTGCACGAGGTGCGGGATCAGCCGACTGACCAGCTGCTCGGTGCAGGCGTGCGCGAACCCGTCGAGCCAGTGCGCGTAGCCGTCGATCGCCACCAGCGGGGAAGGCGAGGCGGAGAGACGTCGGGTGGAGAAGGCTTCGTGCATCCGGCGCAGGTCGTCGATCGGCGTATCGCGGATTGCGCGCCCGATCCGCGTCCGGTTCTCGGCAACCAGGGCGGGGCGAACCGAGACTTCGATGTTGCGCCGGGCCCGGTGGGCGCCTGAGCGCGCCTCGATGCGGATCGGGACCGCGCCGGGGTGGGGGCCGACCCGAAGCTGCAGCGCGACGAGGCCCTCCTCGCCGGGACGCAGGCTCAGCGGCTGGTTCGCATCATCGATGCGCTCCATCCCCTCGGGCAGGGTCACCTCCAGATGCACGTCGACCGCTGTGTCCTCGTCGATCTCGAGCGTGTTGGCGACACCCACGGGCAGTTCGAACACGTCGCCCGGGGCGACGTGCGTGGGCACGGTCGGCGTCAGCACGAAGTCGCCGCGGACGGTCTGTGTCGTCTCGGCAATGCCCATCCGCTGGGGACTCACCGCGACCGCCACCACGCGCACGCGGCCGTTGAAGTGCTCGGGCAGGGTGAGCTGGAAGTGGGACTCGCCGTCGCTGTCCACCAGGCCCGACCACCACACCGCCGGTGCCTCGCCGCGTCGGCGGAACGGGTTGAGATGGCGTGCCCCGGCGCCCTCGCTGTCGCCGCCGGGTGCCGCCAGCGCCTGGAAGTGGCGGAACTCCGGCAACACCAGGTCGAGGATCTGGGCGGTGGCGACCTGGTGCATGCGCTTGCGCAGGAAGTGGTCCAGCGGGTCGGGCACGCGGTAGCCGGCCACCTGCAGGATGCCTTCGTCGACCACGAACAGGGCCACCCGGGCCGGGGATCCGCTGCGCACGGTGATGGCCTGGGCTTCGCCCGGCCGCACCCGCGGTTCGAGTTCGATGGCCAGGGGCAGGGTGCGCGCATCGCGGTCGATCTCGAACGGCGCCACGCCCCAGCTCAGCGGGCTGGTGAAGATTTCGGGCGAATCCGGATCGCGCAGGTACTGCACGCTGACGTAGGCATTGCCCTCGATGCCCTCGGGCACGCGGATGCGCTGGACCGAGGCGGTGGTGTCGGCCTCGAACCAGGTGTGGGCATGGACGCGGTCGCGCTCGATCGTGATGACGCCACGGCCTGGATACGGCGCGCGCAGACTGAGTTCGATCTCCTCGCCCGGCGCATAGCTGCGCCGGTCCAGCGTGATGGCCAGTTCCGCGTTGCGCTCCAGGTTGCGGCTCAGGTTGGCATTGCCGGCGACGGTCCAGTCGATCGTGTTGAGCACCGTGTCGTGGGCATCGCGGATCTCCAGCGTCCAGTCACCGGGCGTGGCGGTATCCAGCACCAGGTTTCGCGGTTCGCCCCCGAGCGCCAGCGGCTGCTCGCCACGCTCGTCGCGGCGTGGGCGCGAGACGTACCGGTACAGCCCATCGTTGCCGCGGGTCAGCACCGAGACGAAGCGGCGCTCCACCAGCACGGCGCGCAGGCCGTCCACGGCGCGTGCCTCGCCATCGGGACCGATGCCCACGACGATCACCGCGCGCTGCTCGCCGCGTGCGATCCAGCGCAGCGGGTCGGGCGTGCGCACGCCGATGAGGTAGTCCGCCTCGCTGACCAGCGCCTCGGCCTGGGCGGCGACCCCACGCCCGCTTCCGGGTTCGAATGCCCTCACCAGCAGGTCGAGACGGTACGTGGCGCGCTCGTAGCGCTCCAGGCCCAAGGGCAGCGACACGCGTCCATCGGCGTCGGTGCGTGCGGCTTCGAGGTCCTCGCCGACGCCTTCGCTGGCGCGTTGCGGGTCGTGGAAGCGGAAGCCCGGCCAGCCCGCGAAACTGGGCAGGATCGGGCGCAGGTTCAGGCGCCCCTCCACGCGACGGTCCTGGGCCGGGGTGCCGAAGAGGTTTTCCACGCTCACCTCGGCGGCCAGGCCGTCGGGATGCACCCAGCGCGCGGATTGTGGCTGGACAGGCGGGCGCGCACCCGCATCGTATCGGGACGGAACTCGCGCACCTGCACCGTGGTGGTGCCGATCGCGCGCCGCCGGTCGCTGCGCTCGAGCAGGTACAGCGTGGTCTGCCAGGGACCACTGGGCGCGGACCGGGGCGGGGTGAAGCTGGCTTCCTCGAAGCCCTCCGGTCCGAAGGCGATGGACTGTCGCCGCGCGACGCTGCCACGCGGATCGGTGACCACCAGTTCCATCGGCAGGCCCTGTGGTGACTGGTCCCAGTCCTGGGCGCGCAGGATCAGCCCGAGGTTCACCGTTTCGCCGGGGCGATACAGTCCGCGGTCGGAGAACAGCACCGCACGCAGTGCGCCCGCCTCGAGCTCGTTGGGCTCGCCGCCGACATCGAAGCGCGAGGTGTCGAGCACGCGCTGGCGCCCGCCCAGCGGCAGGAAGCTGAGGTCCTGGCCCTTGCTGACCGCGAGCATGACCGGGAGGCGCTCACGGGTGTGGCCTTCCAGCGAGGGCAGCGAGGCATGGCCATCCGCACCGGTGATGGTGGAGAACAGCGTCTCGCCGTTGCGGGCGATGACGGCCACGCGCGCGCCGCTGACCGGGCCTTCGCCGGAGAGCGACTGCACGAACACCTCGCGGCTCGTGTCGAGGTTGAGCTTCGCGATGACGCCAAGGTCGGTGAGCACCACGAGGCGCCGGTCGAGCTCGTTGCCGGCGTTGCGTGCCAGGGTCTGCTCGGGGGTCAGTTGACGGTCGTGCGCGCTGAGCTCGCGCAGGCTGAGCAGGAACACGCCACGGCGCCGGGCATCAAAGAATTCGCCGAGGTCGACGCCGGTGTAGTCCGAGCGTGCGGGGTCCTCGTTGGGCAGCGTGACGCGTTTCTCGAAGCGCTCGACCAGCGCGTCCTCGCCGAGCTGCCACAGGTGGGGCTCCGACAAGCTGCCGCGATGGCCCGAGGCGAGGTGATGCAACTGGCCGGGCAGGATCCGGCCGATTTCCAGGCGCAGCGCGTCGGTGTTGCGCGAGACGATGGACACGCGGCGCTCGCCGCGCAAGGACAGCAGCGAACCCTCGCCGACGAAACGCAGCAGCTTCGGGTAGGGCGGCACGGTGAGAACGCGCTGGGCCGGCTTGCCCATGCGGAAGCCGCCGAAGCTTTCCAGGCCGGCGGCCACATGGACGTACACGCGGCGCCCCGGCGGCGCCTGGTAGCGGAAGTCGTGCTGGCGGGTCCACTCGCGCTCGGGCGGCAGCGCCTGGAGATCCAGTCGTTCCGACTCCGCCAGCAAGGCCTCGTCGATATCGTTGGGCGACCACGGGTAGGGCACCGGCCATGGGCGTCGGGGCGGCTGTTCATCCGGTCGCAGCGTGCGCCGTTCGGGCAGCAGCCATGCACGTGCGCCATTCCCGACGTCCGTGTCGCGCAGGTCGTGGTTGAAACCGAAGCTCAGCACCTGTTCGGGCTCGTGGCGCTCGTTGTCGGCCAGGACCGCGTCCAGACCGGACAGCTCCACGCTGTAGAGCGCCGGCAGCGCGAGGGTGGTCTCGAGCTCCGGGGCGCGCGAGCGGCCGGGCAGGGAGGCGGTGCTTCCCGCCGCGAGCGACAACCTGAGCAGGCCGCCATTCTCCGGCAGCGTCAGCGGATCGGACTGCACCCACGCCTTGAGCCTGCGCTCGTCGTAGCGGGTCGCGAACGTGGGCGAACCCAGCCGTCGACCGGTGCTGTCCTCGAGCGCGAGCGAGAGCCTGCGCTCCAGTTGCGCGGCATCGACTGGATGGGTGAAGGACAGTGTGTAGACGCCGCGCTTGAGCGACGCGTCTTCGGGGTCCTGGTAGAACTCCGCCTGCTCGGCCCGGACCGAGAACGCCGGGGTGGAAAACCCGTGCCTGGACTGGGCCAGGCTGATGCCCGGTGCGACGGCGTGGCGTGCATCGATCTGCAGACGGAAGTCCTGCCCGACCGGCCAGTCCTCCGCCGGGTTGAACACCAGTTCCTTGTCGCTGCGCCAGACCCAGGTGCCGGGGTGGGCGGGACTCAGTTCCAGGCCCTTGGGTTCGCGGCTGCGCTCGCCGGCTTCGCCGATGGCTTCCAGGGGCGCTACCGCGCCATCGAAGCGAAGCCGCAGCGATCGGATCGCAGGCGGCGTGCGCTCATAGTCGGTAAGTCCCGGTGCGCGCAGCGTGGCGGAGATCGCGTCGGGTGCGATGACCGGTGGACGCAGCATCCAGCCGATGCCCGATGCCAGCAGAACAAGGACGAGGCCCGGCAAGCCCAGCCAGAGGAGCGGGCGGCTCCGGACGCGGCTGGCAAGTCGGTGGCCCCAAGCCGGTGGCTGCCAGCTCACCTCGCCGAACATGGTGCGGTGGAATCTGGACCATGACGCCCTGGCCTTGCTGCTCCCGCCTTCCTTCGACTCGCCCATCGCGCTTCCCCTCGCTTGCCGGTTGCCCGGCCGTTGCGGCGCGGACTCGATCGGTCATGGCGGGGGAAGTATGGCGCCGGCATCTGCCGGTTCGGCGGGAAAATGTGGCGGTTTGCGGGCGGGTCCTCCGCCGGTCCGATGACCAGGCTCCCGAACGCGTGCCGCGGGCAGTTCACTTGCCACTAAGCCGGTCCGGACTATGAGTGGGGTGCTGCGATCGTGCAGGACAGGAGGACAGGTTCATGGACAAGAATCGCGTGGAAGGCACCAAGCACCAGGTCAAGGGCTCGCTGAAGGAAGTGTCCGGCAAGCTCACCGGGAATCGCACCAAGGTGCTCGAGGGCAAGACGCAGAAGACTGTCGGGAAGGCCCAGAAGGCCGTGGGCAAGGCCACCGACAAGGTGCGCGATTCCCGCAGCAAGCCCTGATCCGCAACGGCGCAAGGCTCCAGATCGAGGCTGGAGCCTTGCTTGTCATGCGTGAAACCCGGCCGTCAGGGCCCTGCCGGATTCAACCGGCGGGTTCCAGGCGATACAGGCCGCCATCCTCTTCATCGGTGAGCAGGTAGAGGTAGCCGTCGGGGCCCTGGCGGACATCGCGGATGCGGCCGATGGTGTCGCTCAGCAGCACTTCCTCATGGGTCACGTCCTGTCCGTCGATGACCAGCCGGTGCAGCTGCTTCTTTGCCAGCGAACCGGCGAACAACTGGCCCTGCCACGCCGGGAACGCATCGCCGGTATAGAACGCAAGGCCGGAAGGCGCCATCGACTCGTCCCAGACATACACCGCAGGCGTCACGCCCGGTGCTTCGCGTCCGATGCCCACCTGCTCGTCTGTGGAGTATTCGGTGCCATGGGCCACCTGGGGCCAGCCGTAGTTGGCGCCCTCCTCGATGCGGTGCAACACGTCGCCGCCTTTCGGCCCATGCTCCGTGGTCCAGATCTCACCGGTGTCGGGGTGGATCGCGAGCCCCTGGTTGTTGCGGTGTCCGAACGACCAGATCTCCGGGCGCAGGTTGCCGGGGGACTTTCCGACGAAGGGGTTGGAGTCGGGGGCGCCACCATCCTCGCGCAGGCGGATGATCGACCCGGCGGGGTCGGTCAGGTCCTGGGCGGTCCAGCGCAGGCCCCGGTCGCCGATCGAGAAGACGACATGGCCGTCGCCGGGGAACACGATGCGCGAGCCGTAGTGGCGGCCCGGGTTGTGTCGTGGCATCTGCGCGTAGAGCGTCTCCACGTCGGTCAAACCGTCACCGTCGTCGTTGATCCGCGCGCGGGCAAGCGCGGTTGCCGTGCCGATGTCCTCGCCACTGGTGACCGCGTCATTGTCTCCGGGGCTGGAGTAGGTGAAATAGACCCACCCGTTGCGCGCGTGGTCCGGGTGCACGACCACGTCGAGCAAGCCGCCCTGGTTGCCACCGGCGATGCCCACGTCGGGAACACCCGACAGCGACTGGATGTCGTCGCCATCGACGATGTGCATCCGCCCGGGGCGTTCGGTGACGAGCATGCGCCCATCGGGCAGCCAGGCCACGGCCCAGGGATGCTCCAGGCCCGAAACGACACGCGTGAGGCGCAGGGCGCCGGCTTCCGACGCGATGTCCGAGGCGACCGTTTCACTGGAGACGGACGGGGATGCGACCGCAGCACCGGCAACCAGGAGGGCCGTCACTGCAGCGGTCGTGGCGGTGAGGGCCGGCAGGGAATTCGTGCGCATGAGACAACTCCTTGTCTGGAAATACTTCTCCAGTATCCCGCACCCCGCGTCAACGCCAGGGCAAGGTGCGCACGAGCCACCGTCGGGCTGCACTAGAATGGGGCATCGGGACGGGGGAGAGGTGGCATCGAGGCATGCACACGAGGCGGCTGATGCGCTGGAGGGACCGGTTGTCGATCGCGACGCTGCTGGCGCTGCTCATGCTCCTCGTGGCTCCGGTGGCATCGGCACGGGTCGATGTGGTCGTGCTGCCCGAGCGTGGCATCACGACGGACCTCAAGCAGCGCGCCGGCGTCCTCCCGGTCACGCCCGCGCTGGATCCGGATCCTTCTCGACTGATGGGGTTGGGCGGCTTCTCCGTCTTCGATCCCGCGCTGGACGCGTCGGCGGGGCGAATGCTCCTCAGCCTCCAGGTGCAGGCGGACGAGGTGGACGGCAGCCATGTGCTGCGTGTGCCGAGGCGCTTCTTCCAGCAGTTCGATATCTTCATCCTCACACCCGACGGCGAGCTGCGCACCGCCAGCCTGTCGCTGGGGGATGTCCGGGGCGCGCAGCGTGTCGGGCGGGAGTTCGCTGTGCCGTTCCCTGCCCGGGTGGGCGAGCCCACACGGATCGTGATGCTGGTGGAGACTGCCCAGGGCAGCCTGCGGCCGGTGCAGCTTTCCATACAGGATGCCGAGGGGTTCGCGCGGCGCGCCTCGGGCACCACGCTGGTCCTGGGGCTGGTGTTCGGCATCCTGTTGGGCCTGGTCTTCCACAACCTGATGCTGTACCTGAGCCTGCGACGACGGGGGCACCTGCTCTACGTGGTGGCGATGCTGTCGCTGCTGCTGGTCCTGGGCATCGATTCGGGTTTGCTGCAGGACCACGTCCTGCCCGAGGCCCTGCTCCCCCACGAGCCACGGATCTACGTCCTGCTGGTGGCTTCGCTGCTGGTGACCGCCAGCCTGTTCTTCCAGGTCTTCGTCGACTCCCCCCGCCACCTGCCTCGCCTGGATCCATGGATCGGGCGGCTGCGCTGGCCCCTGGCGGTCCTCGGCCTGGTCCAGCTGGTGCTGCCCGCCACCTACTTCGTGGCGGCGGCCGTGGGCGTGCAGGCCCTGAGCAGCCTGATGCTGCTGTTGTTGCTCTGGGCCGCAGCGCTGGCCAGCCACAGGGGCATCTTCGAAGGAAAGGTCTTCCTGCTGGCCTGGAGCCTGCTGGTGGCCAGCAACCTGGCGCGAACGCTCCTGACCCTCGACCTCATCGAGGGCTCGTGGCTGATCGAGCACCTGTTCTACATCGGCGCCGTGCTCGAGGCGGCCATCCTGGCGATGGGCCTGTCCTTCCGGGTGCGCGAGCTGCGACACGGCCACGACGAGGCGCTGCGGAAGCATTCCGCGGCCAGGCAGTTGGCCAACATCGACCCGCTCACGGGGGCATACAACCGCCGCTTCCTCGAGCATCACCTGGATGCCCTGGTGGCGGGAAAGCCGGGCGCAGGCAGCTCCCCCGGCATGGTCATGATCGACCTCGACGACTTCAAGCACATCAACGACACGCACGGGCACGTGGCGGGCGACGAGGTGCTGCGCGAACTCGTGCGGCGCTGCCAGCAGGTGCTCCGGGAGGACGATGTCCTGTGTCGCCTGGGAGGTGATGAGTTCGTGGTGGTGTTGCGCGACTCCCGGGAGGCGGACGCAGTCGAAGTCGCGCGACGCCTGCACGAGAAGATCACCCGGGCACCCTTTGTCGTCGACGGGTGCGTGGTGGAGGTGAGTGCCAGCGTGGGCGTGGTGCCCCGACTTGAAGGCGCGAAATCCGGCGGCGACCCGGTCGAGGTGCTGCGCTGGGCGGACGCCGCGCTGTACCGGGCCAAGGGCCTGGGGCGCAATTGCATCGCGGTCTACGGTGGGGATGACATGCCCGGAGCCAGCCCGCCCACTGTCCGGTAGCGTCAGCGCACCGGATCGCCGGGTTTGGCGCCAGTGTCGACGTCGAGCAGGAACAGGTCGCCACCGCCGCTGCCTGCCGAGAGGATCATCCCCTCCGACACCCCGAAGCGCATCTTGCGCGGGGCGAGGTTGGCCACGAACACGACCTGTCGGCCCACCAGCTTTCCGGGTTCGGCGTAGGCGGCGCGGATGCCGGAGAAGATCTGGCGCGTGCCCAGTGCACCGGCGTCGAGTTCGAAGCGCAGCAGCTTGTCGGAACCCTCGACGAACTCGCATGCCGTGACCGTGGCGATGCGCATGTCGAGCCTCGCGAAGTCGTCGATCGTGATGAATGCCGTCTCGCTTCCGGCTTCCGGCTTCGGCGCAGGCGTGGGTGCCGGGGCCTTCGCCTCGACGGCCGGCGCGGCGGTCGGCTTCAGGGATTCGGTGCTGGCATCGGTCATGGCTTCGATCTTCTTCGGGTCGATCCGCGTCATCAGCGGTTCGAACGGGTTGATGGTGTGGGCGAGCAGGGGGGCGGCGACATCGTCGAAACGCGCGACCACCGATCCAAGGAAGCCTTCGGCGCGGGCCACGGTGTCCGGCAGCACCGGCTTGAGGCCGGCGGCCAGCACGCGGAACAGGTTCAGGCCCTGCGTGCACACCGCCTGCAACTGTGCGTCGGCCCCCTCCTGCTTGGCGATGACCCAGGGCTTGTGCTCGTCGATGTAGCGGTTCGCCTCGTCGGCCAGCGCCATGAGCTGGCGGATGGCGCGGCTGTACTCGCCTGCGCCGAAGCTGGTGCGGGCCTCTCCCAGGCCGGCCACGAAGCGCGCGTACAGCGCCGGCTCGGGAAGTGTGTCGGCCAGCCGGCCGTCGAAGCGCTTGCTGATGAAGCCGGCGCAGCGGCTGGCCAGGTTCACGAACTTGCCGACGAGGTCGGAGTTCACCCGCGCACTGAAATCCTCGAGGTTGAGGTCGAGGTCATCCACGCCGCCACCGGTCTTGGCGGCGAAGTAGTAGCGCAGCGGCTCGGCGGGCAGGTGTTCGAGCCAGGTGCGGGCCTGGATGAAGGTGCCGCGCGACTTCGACATCTTCGCGCCGTTCACCGTCAGGTAGCCGTTCACATGCAGCCGGCTCGGCGTGCGCATGCCCGCGCCGTGCAGCATCGCCGGCCAGAACAGGCCGTGGAAGTTGATGATGTCCTTGCCCAGGAAGTGGTGCATTTCCGCCTGGCTGCCGGCGCCGAGGAACGCGTCGAAGTCGATGCCCCGGAGCGCGCACCAGGCCTTGAAGCTGGCAAGGTAGCCCACCGGTGCATCCAGCCAGACATAGAAGAACTTGCCCGGCGCGTCGGGGATGGGGAAGCCGAAGTACGGCGCGTCGCGGCTGATGTCCCAGTCGCGCAAACCGCCCTCCAGCCATTCGCCCAGCTTCGCCTTGACCGCCGGATGGGCCACGTCGCCGGCCAGCCAGTCGCGCAGGAAGGCGTCGAATTGCGGCAGCTGGAAGAAGTAGTGCTCGGAGTCGCGCAGCACCGGCACCGCGCCGGACACCACCGAACGCGGATTCTTCAGGTCGGTGGGGGAGTAGGCGGCACCGCAGGCCTCGCAGTTGTCGCCGTACTGCTCGGCCGCCCCGCACTTCGGACACTCACCGATGACGTAGCGGTCGGGTAGGAACATGCCGCGCTCGGGGTCGAACAGTTGCTGGATCGAACGCACGGCGATCGCGCCGCGCTCGCGCAAGGCCAGGTAGATGCGCGTGGCCAGTTCGCGGTTCTCGTCCGAATGCGTGGAGTGGTAGTGATCGAAGTTCACGCCGAAGTCGGCGAAGTCGCGCTCGTGCCCCGCCTGGATGCCGGCGATGAAATCCTCCGGCGCCATGCCGGCCTTCTCCGCGGCCAGCATGATCGGCGTGCCATGGGCGTCGTCGGCGCAGACGAAGTGCACTTCCCCGCCCTCCATGCGGCGCGCGCGAACCCACACGTCGGCCTGGATGTAGCCGACCAGGTGGCCGATGTGCAGCGGGCCGTTGGCGTAGGGAAGGGCGGTGGTGACGAGGGCGGGAGCCGACATGGGGTCCGATCGGGTGCGAGGGCCGGGCATTATCCCCCAAACAGTGCGTGGTTCCGAGGGTGCGGGGCCGGCCCGGGCGGTGGGGATCGGCTAGAATCACGGGCCTCCCCACGCTGCCGGCAGGATTCTCCATGACGCAACTCGACCAGGACGCGCTGCGCGCAGCGATCGGCGCGATCGCCGATCCGCACACCGGCGCCGACCTCGCGGCCGGCCAGGCGATCCGGGCCCTGGGCGTGGATGCGGGCCGGGTGTCGGTCGAGATCCAGCTGGGCTATCCCGCTGCCGGTTGGCGTGACGCACTCGCCGCCGAGGTCGAGCGCGTCGCGCAGGCGCAGCCGGGGGTGGAGTCCGCCGTCGTGCAGGTCGGCTGGAAGGTGGTCGCGCACAGGGTGCAGAAGGACCTCACGCCGCTCCCGCAGGTCAGGAACATCATCGCGGTGGCCTCGGGCAAGGGTGGCGTGGGCAAGTCCACCACCTCGGTGAACCTGGCCCTGGCCCTGCAGGCCGAGGGCGCGCGCGTCGGGGTGCTCGATGCCGACATCTACGGCCCCTCGATCCCGAAGATGCTCGGCCTGGTCGGCCGTCCCGACAGCCCCGACGGCAAGAAGATCATGCCCAAGCTCGGCCACGGCCTGCAGGCGATGTCGATCGGCCTGCTGGTCGGCGAGGACACGCCGATGATCTGGCGTGGCCCGATGGTCACCCAGGCGATGCAGCAGCTGCTGACCGAGTGCGCCTGGGACAACCTCGACTACCTGGTCATCGACCTGCCGCCGGGCACCGGCGACATCCAGCTCACGCTGTCGCAGCGCGTGCCGGTGTCCGCCGCGGTCATCGTCACCACGCCCCAGGACATTGCGCTGCTGGATGCGAAGAAGGCCCTGCAGATGTTCCGCAAGGTCGAGGTGCCGGTGCTGGGCATCGTCGAGAACATGGCCGTGCACGTGTGCAGCCAATGCGGCCACGAGGAGCACGTGTTCGGCGAAGGCGGCGGCGGGCGCATGTCGAAGGAGTACGACGTGCCGCTGCTGGGCGCGCTGCCGCTCGACATCCGCATCCGCGAACAGGCCGACTCCGGCACGCCGACCGTGGCCCACGATCCGGACTCCCGCCTGGCGTCGAGCTACCGGGAGATCGCCCGCAACGCCGCCGCGCGCCTGTCGGTGCAGGCGCGCAACAAGTCGATCGGCTTCCCCAACATCGTCATCCAGAACACCTGAGCCAGGACAGCGCATGAGCATCAAGAGCGACAAGTGGATCCGCCGCATGGCCGAACAGCACCGCATGATCGAGCCGTTCGAGCCCGGCCAGGTCAAGCACGATGCGCAGCACAAACGCATCGTCAGCTTCGGCACGTCCAGCTACGGCTACGACGTGCGCTGTGCCGACGAGTTCAAGGTGTTCACCAACATCAACTCCACCGTCGTCGACCCGAAGGACTTCGACCCGAAGAGCTTCGTCGACTTCAAGGGCGACGTGTGCATCATCCCGCCCAATTCCTTCGCGCTGGCACGCACGGTGGAATACTTCCGCATACCGCGCTCCACCCTGGTGGTCTGCCTGGGCAAGAGCACCTACGCGCGCTGCGGGATCATCGTCAATGTCACGCCGCTCGAGCCCGAGTGGGAAGGGCACGTGACGCTGGAGTTCTCCAACACCACCCCCTTGCCGGCGAAGATCTACGCCCACGAGGGCGTCGCGCAGATGCTGTTCTTCGAGTCCGACGAGGTCTGCGACACCAGCTACGCCGATCGCGGCGGCAAGTATCAGGGCCAGACCGGGGTGACGGTCCCGCGCATCTGATGCCGCCCCGCCGGAGGCGGCATAGGGATCAGTCCGGCGCGCGCACTGCGTAGCCGGCGGCCTCGATGGCCTCGCGCAGTCCACGTGCGAACGCTGCGGCATCGGGTCGATCGCCGTGCAGGCACAGCGTCTGCGGATGGATCGGTACCATCTTGCCGTCGACGCTGGTGACACTTCCCTCTGCAAGCATCTGCAAGGTCTGCGCTACCGCGGTGTCGAGCGTATCGATGACGGCTCCGGGCTCGCCGCGTGGCACGAGGCGCCCGTCACTGCGGTAGCCGCGCTCGGCAAACACCTCCTCCACCACGGCCAGGCCCGCCCTGCGCCCGGCGGCGGCCAGCTCGGAACCGGCCAGGGCGTAGAGCTTCAGCCCCGGGTCGATCCGCGCGACCTCCCCGGCGATGGCATCGGCCACGCCTGCGTCCTCGGCGGCCTGGTTGTAGAGCGCGCCGTGGGGCTTGACGTGGGCCAGTCGCATGCCGACCTGCGCGGCCACGGCCGCCAATGCCTGCACCTGGCTTCGCAGCAGCGACTGCAGCTCGGCCGCTGGCCGGTCCATCCGCTGGCGGCCGAAGCCGGGTCGATCCTCCCAGGAGGGGTGCGCGCCGATCGCCACGCCATGCGCCGCGCAGCACGCCACTGCCGCAGCCATCGATGCGGCATCGCCGGCGTGGCCGCCACAAGCGATCGAGGCGGAGCTGAGCAGCGGGACGATCGCTGCATCGTCGCCGCAGCCTTCGCCGATGTCGGCATTGAAGTCGATGTGCATGGCCATGACGGCATCATCGCGCCAGCCTGGCCTGGATGGCCAGTTCGATGCGCGCCAGCCGGGCCTGTTGCGCCCGCTGCAATGCCACGGCTTCCTCGGCGTCGATGTCGTGGAAGCAAAGTGTCTCCCCCGGCCTCAGCTGGGCCAGCCTGGGCAGGTCGGCCTGCGCTACGTGGCCGATGCGCGGGTAGCCGCCGACGGTCTGTGCGTCGGCCAACAGGATGATCGGCTGGCCGTCGGGCGGACACTGGATGGTGCCGGGCATCACCGGCTCGGACGGACGCCTGCAGGGGGCGGACAGCGCGATGGCCGGGCCCGTGAGTCGCAGCCCCTGGCGGTCGCTGCCGGCATCGACCTGCCAGGCATGCCGGCTCAGCACGTCGCGCGGTGCGCAGGCATCGGCCCCGGGCAACAGGCCCGCCACCGTGGAAGCGTGGAAGTCGATGTCGGGCGAGGGGTTGATCGACCAGGCCGCGATGGATGGGGCGTGGCGTGCCGGCACGCTGCGCGATGGCGCACCGGTTTCCAGCGCGTCGCCCTTCCGAAGCGCACGTCCGGCCAGGCCGCCCAGCCCACCGCGCAGGTCGGTCGCGGCGCTGCCCAGCACGCGGGGCACGACCACGCCGCCGGCGATCGCGAGGTAGGCCCGGGCCCCGCGCCTGCAACGTCCCAGGGACAGCGTGCTCCCGGCCGGAAGTTCCACCGGGCGCCAACCGGGTAGCGCTTCGTCGTTGGCGGTCGCCTCGATGTCCGCGCCGCATAGCGCGATCCGCGCGGCGGCCGGGAAATGCAGTGCAGGACCGGACAGCGTGATCTCCAGCAGCGCCGCGTCCTCCCGGTTTCCCACCAGCAGGTTGGCCACGCGCGCGGAGTACGCATCGGCCACGCCGCCGCGTCCTACGCCCAGCCACGCATGGCCGGGGCGGCCGAGGTCCTGGACCGTCGTGAGCAACCCGCCGCGTCCCACTTCAATCCGCATCGATACCTCCCGGCGACCGGGCAAGTTCGGCGAAGCGTCCGGCATCGACGGGCGCGAAGCGCACCCGGTCCCCGGGCTGCAGCAGCGCGGGTTGCTCGCGTCGCGCATCGAACAGCTGCAAGGGTGTCCGCCCAAGCAGTCGCCAGCCACCGGCGCCGGCCCGCGGATAGACGCCGGTCTGGTGGCCGCCGATGCCCACGCTTCCGGCGGGCACGCTCGTGCGCGGGCTGTCCAGTCGAGGCATCGCGAGCGCGGGATCGAGGCCGAGCAGGTAGGGGAAGCCGGGCGCGAAGCCCAGCATGGCGACGAGGTAGTCGCCATTGGCATGGCGCTGGATGATCCCTTCGACCGACAGGCCCAGGGCCTCTGCCATGGCGGGCAGGTCGGGCCCGGCGTCGCCGCCGTAGAGCACCGGGACCTCGACGGGTTCGGCGATGGCCTCGTCCGGCGGCTGCGGGGACTCGACGCAGGCGACCAGCCAGTCGCGTGCCTGCGTGCGGGCCTCCACGGCGTCGATCCTCAGCACCACGGCCAGGCTGGCGTAGGCGGGGATCAGGTCTTCCAGCCACGCCGGAGCCTGCTCCCGGATGTGCCGGGCCAGCGCGTGGACGCGGCGGTTGCACCCGGCATCGATGCCTTCGCCCAGACGCAGCAACCAGGCGCGCTCACCCAGCGCCTCCACCTCGACCCTGCTCACCCCGCTGCCAGTGCCGCCTGGAGTCGCCGCGCGGTTTCGGCCAGTTGCTCCGGCGAATAGGGACGTCGGGCAACCCGTCCCCAGACCGGCGCAGGCCAGGCCGGGTCGCTGCGGTCCCGGGCGATCAGGTGGACGTGCAGCTGCTCGACCATGTTGCCCAGCGCCGCCACGTTGAGCTTGTAGGGAGCGTGCACCTGCTTGAGGACCCGTGCGGCGTGATCGATCTCGTGCATCAGCCGCAGGCGCGCCTCGCCGGGGAGGTCGATGAGCTCGCGCGCTCCAGCGACGCGCGGCACGAGCACCAGCCACGGGTAGTTGGCGTCATCCATCAATCGCAGGTCGGACAGTTCGAAGCTGGCCAGGGGATGGGTGTCTTCGGCCAGTTGCGGGTCGAGGTGCCAGTTGGCGTCCATCGGTGGCCTCCGGTGTTGGGGCCGCGCAGGGGGCGCGGCGAACTGCCTGGACAGCTTAACGCCGAACACGCCCCGGCTCCCAGCGCGCGGGGAGGCGTCAACCGGTCTAGCGCGGCCGCAATGTCCGCTCCAGGAAGGCCAGCGTGCGCTCCATCGCCAGCCGGGCTGCGGCCTCGTCATGGTCGGCGCGGGCGTCGCAATTGAAGCCATGGCCGGCATCCCAGACCTGGATGCTGGCCTCGGGGTGCATGTCGCGGTGGGCCTGCACGTCTTCGGGGGGGATGATCGGGTCGTGTTCGCCGAAGTGGAACAGCATCGGGGCACTCAGGCGCTCGTGCAGGAAAGGTACCGTCCGACCGCCGTAGTAGCTCACCGCCGGCAGGTTGAGGCGGGTATTGCACAGGTAGGCCAGGGTGCCGCCCCAACAGAAGCCGACCACGCCCACCGGAAGCTCGTGGCGGAACCAGTCCACCAGCGCGTGGATGTCGCCCAGGGCCCGGTCGAAGCCGACCTCGGCGGCCAGTTCGCGTCCCCGCGCCACTCCGGCCTCGTCATAGTCCAGTTCCACGCCCCGGTCGACGTGGTCGAAAAGCGCGGGGGCGACCGCGGTGTAGCCGTGCGCGGCGAAGCGGTCGACCACACGTCGGATGTGGCTGTTGACGCCGAATATCTCCTGGATGACGACGAGGGCCGCCCTGGGCTCGTTGGGCGGGTCCGCGCGCCAGCCCGTGATCGGGCCGCGAGGAGTGGGAATGCTGACTGGGTGTCCCATCGGAAGCCTCGGCATCGCTGTGATGGTGCGATCTTACGCACTGTTTGGACCAGAATCGCCGGTGATCCTGCGCAAACTCCGTGGCGAGCCGTATATTGGCGGCACAGGCAATACTCGGATCCATGGGGGTCGTTTGAGCGCTCGAAGGTCTGCGGCCTCCCTGGCCGTGGTGCACGGTGTCCTCCTGCTGCTTTGGCTGGCAGCGTTCCTCGTGTCCTCGCTCCTGGAGTACGCCCCCCACGCCAGCCTGTGGTTTCCTCCGGCGGCCGTCACGTTCTCGGCCCTCCTGGTCCTGGGGGCGCGTGCGCTTCCGGTGCTATGGACCGCCTGCCTGCTGGCGACGCTGATCACTGACCGCATCTACGGACAGGGTCTCTCGCTCCCCGCACTCGCCATGTCCGGCGTGGTGTTCGCGCTCACCCATACCTTTGCCTACGGTGCGATCGCCCTGCCGCTTCGGCGCCTGGCCTGGGAGGCCTCGCCGATGACCACGCTGCGCAAGGTCACGCTGGTGCTGGTTGGCGGTGCGGTGGCCGCGGGGCTCTCGTCGCTGCTTGGTGGGTGGGGACTGGCGCTGACGGGAATGGTGCCGCGCGACGATGTGCCCGGGCTTCTGGCGCCGTGGTGGATCGGTGACTATGCCGGCCTCATCACGCTTGGGCCGCTCGTCTCGGTGGGGCTGGTGCACCTGTGCGGCCAGCACGGCATGGGCGTGCCTTCGGGGGTGAAGTATTTTTCCAAGAGCCATCGCACCCGTGCCCTCGGATCGCGTTCGGTGATGAAGCTGGCCGCGCTGGTGCTGGTCAGCGCCGGCATCCTCCTTGGCGCGGCGCAGTTCCGCGAGCAGGAAGCCATCCTGTTCCTGCTGTTCATTTCGATCATCCTGCAACTGTGGATCGTCCATACCGAATCGGAACTGTGCGCGCTGACCGGCATCGCGTTGTTCAGTGCGCTCATCGTGGTTGCCACGAACCTGCTGCAGCTCGGTGGCGAGGCGTTGATGTTGCAGTTCGTGCTGATCAGCCTGGCGGCGAACAGCTACCTGGGCCTGGCGGTCCCGTCGCTTTACAACGACAACGACCGTCTGCGCCACCTGCTGACCCACGATGTGCTGACGCACGCCCTGTCGCGGGCGTTCTTCGAGGACCGGGTGCGCCACGGCATCGATATCGCCCGGCAGCGAGAGCAGCCGGCCGTGCTGATCATGATCGACCTCAACGGCCTGAAGCAGATCAACGACCGGCGGGGACACGCCGCCGGGGACGCTGCGCTCACGCTGCTGGCCAAGACCTGCCAACGGCACCTGCAGGCGGGCGAAGTGCTGGGTCGGCTCAGCGGGGACGAGTTCGCGATCTTCCTTCCCGAGACCTCCTCGCCCCGGGCCGAGGCGCTGATTGCCACGATCAAGGCCGATCTGGCGGCAAACCCCGATCCGGTGGGGGCCAGTTTCGGCCTGGCCGAGCTGGCCGCCCGCGAGGAAAGCTACGAGCAACTGCTGCACCGGGCCGACCAGGCCATGTACCACTACAAGCGCTGAGGTCATGGGGCGTTGGGGTGGGAGGCGCCCCAAGGCGATACAATGGCCCGTTAACCTCCTGCGTCGTCGCCAATGCCTCCAGCCATCATCCCCACCGTCGCCCCCAAGGTCGGATTCGTCAGCCTCGGCTGCCCGAAGGCCCTGGTCGATTCCGAGCGCATCCTCACCCAGTTGCGGGTCGAGGGTTATGAGCTGGTGCCCAGCTACGACGATGCCGACGTGGTGGTGGTCAACACCTGCGGCTTCATCGAGTCGGCCGTGGAGGAGAGCCTGGACGCGATCGGCGAAGCGATCGCCGAGAACGGCAAGGTGATCGTGACCGGTTGCCTGGGCAAGCGCCCCGACGAGATCCGGGAGGCGCACCCGGGCGTCCTGGCCATCACCGGCCCGCAGGACTACGACAGCGTCATGCGCGCGGTGCACGCCGCGGTGCCCCCCAGGCACGACCCGTTGCTGGACCTGATCCCGGACACCGGGATCAAGCTCACGCCGCGGCATTACGCGTACCTGAAGATCTCCGAGGGCTGCAACCATCGCTGCAGCTTCTGCATCATCCCGAGCATGCGCGGCGACCTGGTCAGCCGGCCGGTCGACCAGGTGCTGCGCGAGGCCGAGAAGCTGGTGCGTGGCGGAGTGCGCGAACTGCTGGTCATCTCCCAGGACACCTCGGCCTACGGCGTCGACCTCAAGTACGCGCCGGGCACCTGGCAGGGTCGCGAGTACGCCACGCGCATGAAGGCGCTTTGCGAGGGGCTGGCGGAGCTGGGTGTGTGGACGCGCCTGCATTACGTCTACCCGTACCCGCACGTGGACGACATCATCCCGCTGATGGCGCAGGGAAAGCTGCTGCCGTACCTGGACATCCCGTTCCAGCACGCGGTGCCGCGCATCCTCAAGCTGATGAAGCGCCCGGGGGCGGTCGAGAAGACGCTCGAGCGCATCCAGAACTGGCGTGCGATGTGCCCTGAACTGACGATCCGCTCCACCTTCATCGTCGGCTTTCCCGGCGAGACCGAAGCCGAGTTCGAGCAATTGCTGGACTTCCTCGACGAAGCGCAGCTCGACCGCGTCGGTGCGTTCGCCTATTCGCCGGTGGAGGGAGCCGCGGCGAACGCCCTGCCGGATCCCGTGCCCGAAGAGGTCAAGCAGGAGCGGCTGGCGCGATTCATGGCCCGCCAGGCCCAGATCAGCGAGGCGCGGTTGGCCGCCAAGGTGGGCAGCCGACAGCGGGTGCTGGTGGACCTGATCGACGGCGAGCTGGCCATCGCACGCTCGATGGCCGATGCCCCGGAAATCGATGGCCTGGTCCAGGTCCAGGACGGCGCCGCGGCCGGGCTGCGGGTGGGCGAGTTCGCCGAGGTGACGATCATGGGCAGCGACGAACACGACCTCTACGCGCTGGTCGACCCGGACCGGGACGATTGATCGCGGTGCCTGGGCCGCATGCCGTGGCTCGGGACACGTTCCTTGCCCCGCTGCTGGTTTAGACTCGGGCCATACCACCAAGAACCAAACCCGCCACTGGAGGGCTCAGCATGAGCACCGATTCCGAGCGCAAGCTCCCGATTGTCCCGATCATCATCATCGTTGCAGCCATCGTGTTGTTCGCCATCGGCTGGTGGCGCGGCGGGGCGCGCCCAAGGCGCAGGTGGAGCAGCTCACGACCGAGCTCTCGGAATCGCGTGATTCGGCCACCGCGGCACAGCGCGAGCGCGACCAGGCGCGGGCCGGCATGACCTTGCGCGAGGCCCAGGTGGCCGTGCTTCAGGCGAACATGGAGCTCGACCGTCGCAATTTCGGCATCGCCAACGAGCACATCGAGCGCGCCGGCCAGCGATTGGGCTCCATCGACGCAGCCACCCTCTCGCTGGATGAGGCACGCCTGCAGGCGCTGCGCGAGGACCTGGCCCAGACCAACCTGAACCTGGCGACCGACCTGGCCGAGCAGCGTGCCCACCTCAACCGCCTGGCCGCCGAGATCAACGACATCGCTGCTTCCCGCTGATAGCTGACAACCGGGCGCCGCGTGCCACGCGCGGCGCCCCGGCAGGCTTTCCCACGCCGCTGTGGCCGCTCCCGAGGGAGCGCCCCCCGAACTGCCGATCAATGCACCTGAAATTCTTTCTCGCCGGCCTGCCCCTGGGCGTACTGGCCGCGCCCGCCATGGCCATCACCATCGATGGTCGCCTGGACGAACCGCAATGGCGTGATGCCCAGCGCATCGATGCGTTCGCGGTCGTGCAACCTATGAGCGATTCGCCGCCCGACCTGGGCACCGAGCTGCTGGTGCACAGCGACGAGCGCGGCATGTACTTCGGCTTTCGCGTGCAGCAGCCGCGCACCCTCACGCGGACCCGCCACCGCACCGCACGCGATGCGCAGGCGCGCGCCGATCGGGTCAACCTGATCGTCGATTTCGATGGCCGCGGCGCCACCGCCTACGAGTTCACGGTGTCGATCAGCGGTGGCATCCAGGACGCGATCATCAACAACCAGCGCAATTTCTCCTATGACTGGGATGGCTTGTGGTTCCATGCCGTGCACGAGGAGGAAGACTACTGGAGCGTCGAGATCCACCTGCCCTGGACGGTCGCGCCGATGGGCACCATCGTCGACGGCCAGCGTGAGATCGGCATCTACGCCTCGCGCGTGGTGGAGGGGCAGGGACGGCGTTTCAGCTACCCGGGCTACGATTTCGATCGCCCCACCTTCGTGGCCGACATGGCACGCATCCGGGTCGACGCGTGGGACACGTCCTCGCTGGATCTGCTGCCCTATGTCTCGGCCGGGCGCGATCGCCTTCGCCGGGACAGCGACCTGCGCGTGGGCATGGACGTCTTCTGGCGCCCGAATGCGCGCAACCAGCTCAGCGCGACGCTGCGGCCCGACTTCGGGCAGGTGGAAAGCGACGACCTCGTGGTGGACTTCGGTGCCATCGAGACCTTTTTCTCCGAGAAGCGGCCGTTCTTCACCGAGAACCAGTCGCTGTTCGACCTGACCACCACCAACGGTGGCCGGCTGGTCAATACGCGGCGCATCGGCGCCGCGCCGGACGTGGGACCGGAAGGCAGCACCGACATCGACGCAGCGGTGAAGTACACCGGCAGCGGCCAGGCAGCCGACTGGGGCGTGATCTACGCCACCGAAGACGACAGCGAGCTGGCGCGCGGCAGGGACTTCGGCGTGCTGCGTGGGCGGCACCGGGGCGAGCAGTTGCAGGTGGGTTACCTGGGCACCTGGGCGTCGCGGCCGACGCTGGGTCGAAGCGCCCGAGTGCACGCGGTGGACTGGAGCTGGCTCCCGGCCGCGGGCAGCTCGCTGCGTGGCCAGGTCATCGGCAGCCAGGTGCGGCAGTCGCCGGTTGCCGGCAACGGCTTCACGGCGGTCGATGACGACGGTTTCGGGGGCTGGGCACGCCTGGACCACGCGCCCAGCTCGCGATGGACGCAGCGGCTGGAGGTGTCGTACTTCGACCGCGACTACAACATCAACGACCTGGGCTTCATGCGCCGCAACGACTACCGCGACGTGCTCTCGGCCACGACGCTGTACCAGCGCGACTACCCCGCCGAAAGCGCCATCCAGAACAGCAGCTGGTACTTCGAGACCCACTACCGCGAAAACCTCGACGGCGAGCGCATCAACGCCAGCCAGATGGCCGAGCGGGTCGTGCGACTGCGCAGTACCGGGCAGCTTGCGGGCTACGTGGTCTACCGGGCGCCGTTCGTGGATGACCTCATCACCCGCGGCAACGGCCGAGTAGGCCTCGGGACCCGCCACGAGGCCCGCGTGTCGTACGAGACGCCCCGCTATGGACGCGTGAGGGTGTTCAGCTACCTGCGTTGGCTGCAGGAGGGCGAGGATGGCTCGGCCATCGAATCGGCGGTCGAGCCCACCTGGTTCGCCTCCGACAACCTTTCCACCAGCGTGCGCCTGACCTGGCGCGACAGCAGCGACTGGCTGATCTGGCGGGAAGGCAATCGCCTGGCCAGCTACCGGCGCGACCAGGGATCACTGTTCTGGAACCTCAATTGGTTCCCCGCAGACCGTCACGAGGTGCGTTGGCGGGCGCAGTACATCGGCCTGCGCGCGCGGGCGCGACAAAGCTACGAAGTGGTGGGGGGAGACCTGCTCCCCACCGCGCTGGTGGATGAAGACTTCTCGCTCGGCAACCTGGCGCTGCAGCTGCGCTACCGCTACGAGTTCGCGCCGATGAGCGAGTTCTTCTTCGTCTACAGCCGGGGAGGCAGCGCCGAGATCGACGATACCGAGTCGGGCTTCGGCGGACTGTTCTCGCAGACCCGCGTCGGCGTGATCGCCGACCAGCTGCTGTTGAAGCTGCGCTACCGCTTCTGAGCTGGCGCAGCCACCAGTGTCGGGTGGCGGCCCCCGGGCCGGGCAGCGATCATCGACCGGGACGGTAGGGGAAGCGCTCGAAGATCCCGCTCACCGCCGCGTCGATGAGCTCGTCGCGCTGCACGTGCGGGTCACGGCCCAGGCGCGTGACCGCCATGCCCTCCCATACCAGGCGTCGCTGTGCCGCATCGACCAGGTCGATGTTGAGCGTGCCCTCGTGGTACTCGCGGATCGCGTCGTGGTGCCAGCCGGTCCATGGGCCGTAGTAGCCCCAGCGGTAGGGATAGTAGCCACCCCATCCCAGCATCGCCCCCGGATTGGATTCCACCCGGGTGGTGGTGGACACGTTGAAGTTCACCAACAGGTCGGGGTTGTCGGCGCTGTAGCGGTAGCCACGCGCCTCCATGGCATTGCGGGTGGCCTGCTGCAGGCGGCCAGTGAGCAGCGAGGTGTACTCGCCGCGGTCGGTGCCGGGGCGCTCGACGAAGCCGAAGCTGGAATAGCCGGCGAAGTCCGCCTGCGGGTCGGCGTTGGAATACACGCGCGGGCCGGTGGCGCAGGCGCTGAGCAGCAGGGCCATGGCCCCGAGGGCGAGGAGGGTGCGCAACGCTTTCATGGCCGACTCCCTGGGCAGGTATGCGCCTACCGTACGCCAGAACGGATCAACGCAGTTTGAACGGATTCAGCCGTAGCTGACCGAAACCACGACGTAGCGCGATTCCCGCTCGGGCAATTGCACGAGGAAGCTGTCGCCGATGCGCCGGCCCAGTGCGGCCCTGGCAAGGGGTGCATCGATGCTGATCGCGCCGGCGCGCGCGTCGGTCTCATCCGGGCCGACGATGCGGTAGCAGGTGGCCTCGCCGGTGTCCTCGTCCTCGATCCGGAACACCGCGCCGAAGAAGATCGCTCCCGTGTCCGCCGGCAGTCCCTCGGCCACCTTGAGTGCCTCCAGGCGCTTGCTGAGGTAGCGCACCCGGCGATCGATGCCGCCGAGTTGCTTCTTCCGGTAGGTGTACTCGGCATTCTCCGAGCGGTCGCCTTCCGCGGCGGCGGCGGCCAGCGCCCGAACCACTTCCGGACGCTGTACGCGCCACAGGTCGTCGAGCTCGGCGCGCAGGGCCTCGAAACCCTGGCGGGTGATGATCGGCGTGGAGCGGGGTGGGGCGGGGCGCCAGCGGGACATGCGATCGGGTGATGGGTGCGGGGCGTCCATTCTAACGGCCCCGCACACGGCACCGCCCCGCGGCATGGAGCTTGCGGTAACCTAGCCCGCGCGCGCCGTGGGGACGACGCGCCAGACCGCTCGATGCGTGGGGAGACGCATGCTGATACTGCCTTTGCACCGTGTTCCGGGACGCCGTTCGATTGCCTGGTGCACGTTCACCCTGATGCTGGTGAACCTGTTCGTGTTCATCGTGCTGCAGGCCGGGGATGCCCGCGTCCGCGCCGACGCGCTGGAGCAGTACGTCGACAGTGGATTGGGCGGAATCGAGGCGCCGCTCTACGGCCGGTACCTGGAAGCCAGCGGGCAGCACGCCACCGCGACCGAGCTGGGCGCGGTCATGCAGCTGGGCGAGCCCGAACGCAGTGCGATGCTCTCGCAGCGCATCGATCTCGACCCGGCCTTCCACGACTGGGCCAGGCGCGAGGGCTTTGCCAGCGACGCGGATCGGTCCCGATGGCAGCAGGCCCGGGCCGGATACGACGCGCTCAAGGGACGCAGCTTGACCGACCGCTTCATGTTGCGCGGCAACGAAGTCGATGTGCTGCGCATGTTCACCGCCGCCTTCCTTCATGCCGACTTCGGCCACCTGCTGGGCAATCTGATATTCCTGTTCCTGGTCGGGCACCTGGTCGAGGCGGCGCTGGGGGCGTGGCGCTACCTGCTGCTCTACGTGGTTGCCGCGCTGGGGGCGAGTGCCGCGGCGCTGGCATGGCGCTGGGGGGAGCCTTCCGCGGGCCTCGGCGCCTCCGGTGCGATCGCCGGCCTGATGGGTGCGTACTGCGTGCTGTGGGGAAGACGCAAGGTGCGCTTCTTCTATTGGTTCTTCATCTATTTCGACTACGTGCGCGCGCCGGCGATCTGGCTGCTGCCGGCCTGGCTGGGCTGGGAGGTGCTGCAGATGCTGTTGTTCCGCGATGCGGGCGTCGGTTTCGAGGCGCACGCAGGTGGCCTGGTGACCGGTGCACTGGTGGCCCTGGCGTTCAAGCACATGGGTGAGGGACTCGAGGAGTCCCGGCTGGCGCTGGCCGAGGACATCGACGCAACGCGGCCCGAGCCTCAGCTCGAAGCGGCGTTGCAGGCGCTGGGACGCATGGAGCTCGACATCGCCGAGCAGCGGCTTCGCCCGGTGCTGGCCTCGCACCCGCACTGGTTGCCGGCGCGCGTGGCGCACTATCGCGTGGCACGCTACGCAGGCCACAGGGAGCACGCGCAGGCGCGGGCCGCCCATGTGCTGTCGATCCCAAGCGCCCGCGCGGATGAGCTCGCCCAACAGGCCGAACTGGCACGCGACGCCATCGGCTTCGGGCTCCAGGTCCCGCCTCGGGGCGCTGGCCGGGGCTGGCCAGCAGCCTGGTCGAGGCAGGCGAGCGCACCGCGGCGCGCGGCCTGCTCGAAGCCGTGGACGTCGCCGCGGGGCGACGAGGCGGTCGTGGCGATGGCCTGGCTGCGCCTGGCGCTGGCCGAGGAGCGTTCCGGCGAGGGGGACTACCGCGCGGCGCTGGCACTCATCGTGCAGCGCTTTCCCGGCAGTGAGCCGGCCGGGAAGGCGCGCTTCCTGCTCGAGCAGGGCTGATCCGGCTCAGGCGGGGACCGCCGCCAGCAGCGCATCGAGCTTGCGCTGCTGGTCGGGGTCGTCGCAGCGTTCGCGCGCACCCGCCAGGGCCTCGCGCGCCTGCGCGTCGCCCCCGCCACGCTGCAGCAGCAGGTCGGCCTCCATAAGCGCCCACTCGGGCCGGCCACGGTCCTTGGGGAATGCCTGGCGCATCGAGGCAAGCAGGTCGATCGCCAGTTTCGCCTGGCCCAGCGAGCGGGCCGCTCGGCGAGCTCCAGCCCCTGTTCCGGAAGCAAGGGCGCGAAGCGTGGATCCAGGTCCAGGCATTCGCGTGCCAGGGCCAGCGCCCTGCGGTGTTCGCCCTCGAGCATGAGCACGTTGAGGAACACGGCACCGTGTTGCTGCAGGCGATCCGGTGCCACCTGCTGGCGAAGCAGCCGGCGGTAGCGCTCGTGCACTTCCAGCGGGACCGCGCGCCGCTGGATCTCCTCTCCCAGCAGCGCAGCGGCCTGCTCGACGTGCCCGTCGCGGATGAGTGCCTCGGAGTCCGCCAGCAGCACCTCGTCGCGTGACTCCGGGCGGTGCGCGGCATGCTCGTGGGCTTCGGGCTCGAAGCCGAAGCGCTCGTGGTACTGGTAGAGCAGGTAGCCCATCAGGTGGAAGGTGCCGAACAGGCCCCAGAAGAAGATCGCCGAGAACACGATGTCGCTGAGCAGCGGCGGCAGGAAGTGGCCGGCGAGTCCTGTGGCG
Source organism: Alkalisalibacterium limincola (assembly GCF_008017755.1). Lineage (GTDB taxonomy): Bacteria > Pseudomonadota > Gammaproteobacteria > Xanthomonadales > Xanthomonadaceae > Alkalisalibacterium > Alkalisalibacterium limincola. The sequence goes on along the minus strand of NZ_VRTS01000006.1, from coordinate 21,459 downwards.
TTCGCGGCACTGAGCTGGAACACGAACAGCAGTGCGACAAGCAGGAAGTAGGCTCCGCCCAGGCGTCCGATGATCGCCAGCCAGGTCCCCGGGTTGAGCGCATTGACCAGGCTCTCGTCCATCGCCAGCGCCATCGTGGCCGCCGGTATGGCCAGCGTGAAGACGACGGCAGCGACGATGGCCGCCACGGGGCCGGCGAGGATCGCGATCGCGACGACAGCCAGGATCAACAGTATGTAGAGCGCCAGGAACTTGATGATCACCGCGTCCGGCGCTTCCATCACGCCCCCGGGAGGGTCCAGTCGGCCATGCGCTGTCTCGCGCAGGATCGTGAAGGCGTACTTGTAGGCGGTCGCCAGCAACACCAGGCCGATGATCCAGCCGAAGACCGGAATCAGTCCAAGCACCTGGCCCAGGCTGAGCACGAGCAGCACGACCAGCGCGTCGCCGCGCAGTGGATAGGTGATGAAGCTGCCCAGCCGTTCCCAGAACGGCTGGATCGGCGCGGCTGCGCGAAGATTCGCGGACATGTCCCTGTCTCCCCCTGTCGATGGTGTGTGCGCCGGAGCTGGCATGGCGCCGCATCCCCCCGGATACGCGCACTCGGCACGGGTCCCCCGGCGACGCCGGGCGACGCGCGGAGATTACCCGCAAGCGCCCGGCGCTGTCATCAAGCAGGCTGGCGGGTCGTGTCCAGCCGATCGACGCGGGCCCCGACTCTGCTATAACGACCGCGCCGGGCGTTCCGGCCGCCACGGGGGGTCGTGGCGTCGCCAGAAGGGGAGTTGGGGATGATCAATGTGATTCGCGCGACGCTGGTGCTGTCGCTGATGCTGCTCGTGGTGCCCGGGTGTGCCCGTGATTCGACCACTTCGGCGCTGCAGCAGTCGGACATCGAGGCGATGGCCGACCGCTTCCAGGCGGCGGCCCAGGCGATGGACGCCGATGCCATGGCACCGTTCCTCGCCGCCGACGTGATCTTCGACTTCACCATCGCGACCCGGGAGGGCAGCCAGAGGATGCGGATGGACCGTTCGGAGTACCTGCAGTCAATTCGCGAGGCCCGCCAGGCGACCACCAGCTACGAGTATCGCCCCGGTCCGCGTGAGATCAGCATCGATGCCGACGGCCGCACGGCGCAGGTCAAGCAGTCCTCGTCGGAGGTCATGGTGGTGATGGGGCAGCGCGTGAGCGGCCGGTCCGACGGGGTCTACCGGATCCGTGCATCAGCCGACGGCCCGGTCATCTACGCGGCCAGCGGGACGACCCGCCTGCAGTTCTGAGGACCGTCGGCGGCAGCCGGGCACCGTGCAGGAACTGTCCGCAGGTGCCCGCGCCGCCCGGGTGGCTCAGGGGATCGCCATCTCCGGTGCGACCGGGATGTACTCCAGCGGTGCCCCCGGCCCGATCGGCAGCCCCAGGAACATCCAGGCGGAGAACAGCACCGTCCAGCCCAGCATGAACACCACCGAGTAGGGCAGCATCACCGCGATGACCGTACCGATGCCGGCCTTGGGTTCGTAGCGCTGCAGGAAGGCGATGATCAAGGCGAAGTAGCTCATCATCGGCGAGATGATGTTGGTGACGCTGTCGCCGATGCGGTAGGCGATCTGGGTGAGCTCCGGGGAGTAGCCCAGGATCATGAACATCGGCACGAAGATCGGTGCCATCAGCGCCCACTTCGCCGAGGCCGAACCCATGAACAGGTTGGCCACCGCGGTGAGCGCGATGAACCCGGCCATGATGAAGATCTTGGCCAGCGCCCAGCGCCACGCGGCGGGTTCCTCGGCACCACCCAGCACCAGGCTGCGTGCCGCGTCCAGCGCTCCTGCGCCTTCCACGGCGAAGATCAGTCCCAGCTGGTCCAGTTGAAGTAGGCGACGAACTGCGCGGCGAAGAAGGTCAGCACCAGGTAGATGCCCAGCGTGGACATGCTCTGGCCCATGCCCCGGATGACGTCCTCGTCGCTCTTGATCGTGCGCGCGGCGATGCCGTAGGTGATGCCGACCACCACGCCGTAGAGGAAGATGATCGCCACCACGCTGTTGAGGAAGGGCGAGCGCAGCAGATCGTTGGTCTCCTGGTCGCGCATGAAGCCCGAGCCGGGGAACAGGCCGATGGGCAGCGCGGCCCAGACGAGCAGCAGCGTGATCAGGATGGTTGCCGCCAGGGCCCACTTCAGGCCGCGCTTCTCCTCGGGCTTGAGTCGCTGGGCCTCCGGGTCGGCCGCATGTTGCGCTTCGGCTTCCTGGTCATCGGGCACTTCAGTGGGCTTGTCCGGGAAGCGCGGCGCCACGATCTTCTCGGTGACGAACCAGCCCAGCAAGGTGACCACCGGGGTCGAGGCGATCATGAAGTACCAGTTGGCGACCGCGGAGACGGTGTACCCCGGGTCGACGATGCGCGCGGCCTCCTGCGAGAGGCCGGCCAGCAGCGGGTCGATCGTGCCGATCAGGATGTTGGCCGAGTAGCCGCCGGAAACACCGGCGAACGCGGCGGCCATGCCCAGGATCGGGTGCCGGCCGGCGGCCAGGAAGATCAGGCCCGCCAGGGGCACCAGCAGCACGTACCCGATCTCGCTGGCCATGTTCGACATCACGCCGGCGAACACCATGACCGGGGTGAGCAGGTAACGCGGCGAGGACAGCACCAGCAGGCGCAGCGACGCGCCGATCATGCCCGAGTGCTCGGCCACGCCGATGCCCAGCAGCGCCACCAGCACCGTGCCCAGCGGCGCGAAGCTGGTGAAGTTCGTCACCATGTTGGTGCTGATGCGGTGCAAGCCCTCCAGCGTCATCAGGTTGACCACGCCGATGCTCTCCCCGGTGCTGGGGTGCGGTGCGCTCAGGTCGAAGTACGCCGCCACGCCCGACATCAACACCACCAGCACGGCCAGCAGCGCGAACAGCGTGGCGGGATGGGGCAGGGCATTGCCGCCCTTCTCGACGACATTCAGGAAACGGTCGATCCAGGTGGTCTTGGCGGCAGCGGTGTGGGTCATCGGCAGGGTCTTCGTCGCGGGGCCCCGGGAACGCGGGGCAAGCGCCGCAATATAACCGAGGTGGCGGCCGGAACCGAGGGTGGCTGGCCGGACCGGGCCCACGCATACTGCCCGGGTCGGCTGCAGCGCCGCGGACGGGGGAAGGGCATGGCATGGCTTGCGACCTTTGCGTTGGGCGTGGTGGTGGGTTGGGCCATCTGGACCTACAACCGGCTGGTTCGACTGCGCAACCAGGTCCGCGCCGGCTGGAGCGACATCGACGTCCAGCTGACCCGGCGCCACGACCTGGTGGGCAACCTGGTGGAGGCGGTGCGCGGCTACGCCAGCCATGAATCGGCGCTGTTGCACAGCGTGACCGCGCTGCGCAGCGAGGCGATGCGCACCGAAAGCCCGGCGCGGCTGGCCACGCTGGAATCCCGGCTCGAGCAGGCGGTGGGCAGCCTGTTCGCGCTGCGCGAGGCGTATCCCGAGCTCAAGGCCAGCGGCAACTTCCTGCAACTGCAACGCGACCTGGTCGATGTCGAGGACCAGCTGCAGTACGCGCGGCGCTTCTACAATGGCGCGGTCCGCCAGTTCAACGATGGCATACAGCGCGTGCCCGACGTGGTGGTGGCGCGCGGATCCGGCTTCCGCGAGGCCGAGTTCTACCAGGCAGCCGAAGGCGAGCGCACCGTGCCGCGTGTCGGGGAGGCCGCATGAAGGCGTGGTGGGTCGCGTTGCTGGGCCTGGCCTTGGCGCTGGGTGCGACGCCGGCGCCGGCCCAGGAGAGGATCCTGGCCTACCACAGCCTGCTGGAGGTGCAGTCCGACGGCAGCCTCGAGGTCACCGAGACGATCCGCGTGCGCGCCGAAGGCCGCGACATCCGTCGCGGCATCTACCGCGACTTCCCGACCCGCTACCGCGACCGCGCGGGCAACCGGGTGAGGGTGGCTTTCGAGCCGCTGGAGGTGCTGCGCGATGGCCAGCCCGAGCCCTGGTTCACCGAGCGCCGCAGCAACGGCGTGCGCCTGAACACCGGCGATGACCGCTTCCTGGCGGTCCCGGGCGAGTTCGAATACACGCTGCGCTATCGCACCACGCGCCAGTTGGGCTTCTTCGACGACCACGACGAACTGTATTGGAACGTGACCGGGTCGGGTTGGGACTTCGCGATCGCCAAGGCCAGTGCCGAGGTGCGGCTGCCTGGGGACGTGCCCGCCGGACGCATCACGGCCGAAGCCTACACCGGCGCCGAGGGCGCCACCGGCCAGGCCTACGTCGCTTCGACCCTGGATGGAAGGGCGCGATTCGAGACCACGGTGCCCCTCGGACGCAACGAGGGCCTGACGATCGTCGTGGGCTTTCCCAAGGGGTTGGTCGAGGAGCCCTCGCGGCTGCAGCGCCTGGGCTGGCTGCTCCACGACAACCGCGGCGTGCTGGTGGCCGGCTTCGGTTTCGTGCTGCTGTTGGCCTTCTATCTGTCGCAATGGCGGCGCCACGGGCGCGACCCGCAGGGCGGGCCGCTCTTTCCCCACTACGATCCGCCGCAAGCACTGGGGCCGGCCGCCCAGCGCTATCTGCGGCGCATGAAGTACGACGACCGCTGCTTCACCGCCGACGTCGTCGACCTGGCGGTGCATGGACACGTGCAGATCCGCGAAGACGCGAAGGAGTGGTCCCTGCACCGGGTGGCCGGAAAGGGGGCGGGCGGCGTGCCGTCCTCGCAGGCGGCGCTGCTGGAGAAGCTCTTCAAGGCCGGGGACACCGTGGTCCTCAGGAACACCAACGCGGCCACGATCGGCGCTGCGCGCTCGGCGCAGATGCAGGCGCTCGCGAAGTCCTGCGTTCCGCGCTATTTCGTGCGCAACCTCGGAACGGTCGGCCTCGGCGTGCTGGGATGGCTGCTGGCGACCGCCCTGGCGCTGGTCGTGGCGGGCGGGGACGGATTGCCGCTGACGCTCGGCGTGACCGCGCTGGGGCTGGTGGCGCACTTCGTATTCGCGGCGCTCATGCATGCGCGCACCGGCGAAGGCCGGCGGCTGCTCGACGAGATCGAGGGACTGCGGCTGTACATGGGCGTCGCAGAGAAGGGTGAGCTGGGAAGCGTGCAGGCGCCACGGGGCGAAGCGCCGCCGCTGGACGCCGGCCGCTACGAGCGGCTCCTGCCGTATGCGATCGCCCTCGACGTGGAGCAGGCCTGGACGAAGAAGTTCACGCTGGCCGTCGGTGCGGCGGCGGCAGCGGCGGTTGCCTCCTCCATCGCCTGGTACCACGGCCGTGGCGGGGTTTCCGACCTCGGGCGGATGAGCCGCTCGCTTGGTTCCTCGCTCAACTCCAGCATCAGTTCCTCCGCGCGCCCGCCGGGCAGCAGTTCCGGCGGGGGTGGCGGCGGATCGTCCGGCGGTGGCGGAGGAGGCGGCGGGGGCGGGGGGCGCTGAGGTCGGGTAGCGCAGGCTCAGCGCTTGCGCGAGGCCCCGCCGGCGAGTCCGCCCAGTGCGCCGCGCAGGATCTGCCGGCCAATCTGGTTGCCCATCGTGCGCATCGTCGACTTCGTCACCGCTTCGATGCGCCCTGGCGCGTCCCGTGCCGAACAGCATGTCCTTGAGCCAACTCCCGCCGTTGTTGCCGCTGCCGCCGGCCTTGTTTCCTGCCGGGCGGGACTGCGTGGGCGCGTCCGCCAGCGCCTCGCTGGCACGCTGGGCCAGGATCTCGTACGCCGACTCGCGGTTGACCGGGGTGTCGTAGCGCGCGCCCACCGGGCTGCGACTGCGCACCAGCGCGCGCTCCTCGTCGGTGATCACGCCCATGCGGCAGCGTGGCGGGGCCATCAGCGTGCGCTCGACCGGCATCGGCACGCCCTTGTCCTGCAACGTGGACACCAGGGCCTCTCCCACGCCCAGCCGGGTGATCGCGTCTGCCACCTTGAAGTCGGGGTTGGGTACGAACGTCTCCGCGGCCGCACGCACCGCCTTCTGGTCACGCGGGGTGAAGGCACGCAACGCATGCTGGACGCGGTTGCCCAACTGGGCCAGCACGTCGTTGGGGACGTCGTCGGGCAATTGCGAGCAGAAGTACACGCCCACGCCCTTGGAGCGGATCAGCCGCACCACCTGCTCCACCCGCTGGCGCAGACCCGGCGGGCAGTCGTTGAAGAGCAGGTGGGCCTCGTCGAAGAAGAACACCAGCTTGGGCCGGTCGAGGTCGCCGACTTCGGGGAGCGTCTCGAACAGTTCCGAGAGCAGCCACAGGAGGAAGGTGGAGTACAGGCGCGGTTGCAGGATCAACTTTTCCGCACTGAGCAGGTTGATGACCCCGCGACCGGACATGTCCTGGCGCATCAGGTCGGCGAGCTCCAGTGCCGGTTCGCCGAAAAAGTGCCTGCCCCCGACCGACTCCAGGCGCAGCAGCGCCCGCTGGATCGCACCGATCGACGGCGTGCTGATCAGGCCGTACTGCGTCGAGATGCGCTGCCGGTGCTCCTGTGCGAAGCCCAGCAGCGCGCGCAGGTCGTCGAGGTCGAGCAGCAGCAGGCCTTCCTCGTCGGCCAGCCGGAACACGATGTCGATGACGCCGGCCTGGACCTCGTTGAGCTCCAGGACGCGCGAGAGCAGGGTAGGCCCCATCTGCGACACCGTGGTCCGCACCGGATGCCCTTTCTCGCCGTGCAGGTCCCAGAACACGACCGGGTTGCCTTCGTGGCTGTAGCCCGCCAGGCCCAGCGTATCGACCCGCTCCTGCAGGCGCTCGCTGGGCCTGCCGGGCATGGCCAGTCCGGCGATGTCGCCCTTCACGTCGGCCATGAAGACCGGAACCCCCATGCGCGAGAAGCCTTCGGCCATCAGCATGAGCGTGACCGACTTGCCGGTGCCGGTGGCGCCGGCGACAAGGCCGTGGCGGTTGCCATACCGGGCCAGCAGGTGGACGGATCGGGTGCCCTTGCCCAGGAACAGCTCGCTCACGCGGGAAACCTCCGGCCGATGGTGAGGCCTGATTCTAGGCCGATCGGCGCCGATAGCGTGACGTCCCATGCATTCCCGGTGATCCACGCGATCGCCATGGTTGTTGCCAACGTGCGCGGGTCGTTAGGCTAGCGCGTTGCCCCGCCTGCTGGTGCCTGCCGATGCGTCGATTGCTGTTGTTCCTCGTTTTCCTGCCGATGGCCTGTGCCCAGACCGGCCCCAGCCGGCCGGGCGACGGCGCCGGGGCAGCCTTCGATGCCGAGCTGCAGGCCGCGGCCACGCTGTATCGCGCCGGACTGGAACAATCGGCGCGGGGCGAGGCCAGCCTGGGGCACGAATCGATCGAGCGTGCCAGCGCACGCCTGCGTGAACTGGCCAGCGCCTGCGTGGCGCGCAGTGATTGCGATGGCGACCGGGTCGTGGCCGTCTACGACAGCCTCCTCGCCCGGCGTGCCGAAGCCACCGAGGTCGAGGCCGAAGACGCGGCCAGGGCGTTGCCGGTGGCGCGCGGCGCCGACGACGATCAACAAGCTCAACGGGCGGCAATTGCGCGACGTGATCGAGCTCAACGACCCGGTCAAGGCCGCGTTGACCGAATGGCTGACCTGGATGCGGCCGCAGTTGCTGACCAGCTGGGACAACTACCAGTTCATGCGCCACCTGATGTGGCCGGAGTACGAGCGTGCCGGGCTGCCCGAGGCGATCCTCTTCGGCATCCTGGCCAAGGAGTCCGGGGGGCCGCGTGCACGCGATCTCGCGCGCCGGCGCCACCGGGCCGCTGCAGTTCATGTACCAGACCGGCCTGCGCTTCGGGCTGGGCCGCGTGGACGGATTCGACACCCGCTACGACCCCCAGCTCTCCGCGCGCGCCAACGTGGCCTACCTGCAGGAACGGCTGGCCGAGCTCGACGGCGACCTGGAGCTGGCCCTGGCTGCCTACAACGGTGGCGAGGGCCGGGTCGGCCGCCTGTATCGGGCGCATCCCGGCAAGCGCTTCTGGGACCCGGAAATCTACTCGCAGCTGCCCTCGGAAACGCAGGAGTACGTGCCGATGGTGCTGGCGGCGGCGTGGCTGTTCCTGCATGCCGACGAGTACGGGCTGGAGCTGGGCCCGGTCGACACGCGCCCGGGCTCGGTGCTGCTGGTGCGCGACGCGACGCTCAATGAACTGGCCATCTGCATCGGCAGTGCGGGAGCGCGCGAGGGCTGGTTCCGGGTGCTGCGCAACCTCAATGCGCGATACCAGACAGGCGACGTGATCCCGGCCGGCAGCGAATTCGCGGTGCCGCGCCAGCTCGAGCCGGTCTATTACTCGCAATGCGTCGACGAGGGCCGGGCGACGCTGGCACGCACGCTGGTATCGGCGCGCGCGCCGGCTGCGGCGCAAACCGCCGCGGCCAGCGCGGCCCGGACCCACACTGTGGGCCGGGGCGACACACTGGCGTCGATCGCGCGGCGATACAACTGTGGCGGCACCACGGCGCTGGCCCGGGCCAACGGCATCAGCGGACCGGGCTTCGTGATCCGGCCGGGGCAGCGCATCCAGCTGGTGGGGTGCAGCGGCTGAGCCCGGCCGGGGTCGCGACGGAAACCGTTAAGCTGCGACGTTCGAAGATGACGATGTCGCCACCACACCCGGGGAGTCCGCCATGACCTGTCGCCCGCTGTCCCTTTCCGTCGTGGTGTTGATCGGGTTGGCACTGTGGCCGGTGGCCGAGGCCGAGGCGATGCGGTGCGGAGGGCGCGTCGTTTCCAGCGGTGACTACGACTTCCAGGTGCGCGAGCGCTGCGGTGAGCCGCACTGGGTCGAGACGCGGCGCGAGCTCCTCACGCAGGGCGCCTACGGGCCGCTGGAGCGGCGCCAGGAGCGCGTCATCGAGGCGTGGTACTACGACCGCGGCGCCAACGCGCTTGTGCAGCGTCTGGTCTTCGTCGACGGTCGACTCTCGCGCACCGAGTCCGCCGGCTACGGCCCCGGGGCGCGCACCGGGAACTGTGGCGATGTCGATTTCAGCCGCGGCGCCACGACGGGCGAGATCGCCCTGCGCTGTGGCCAGCCCGATTCACGGGCGCTTCGCTACCGCGACGAGATCCGTCGCGACTCTCGCGGCAATGAGCTGCTGCGGCCCCGCGAGGTGGAGGAGTGGGTCTACGCCGGCAGCGGCGGCCGCCTGGGGCGGCTGCTGCTGTTCGAGGACGGGCGCCTGCAGCGGGTCAGCACGCTGCCACGCTGAACGATGTTCAGCGCAGGACGCGGCCCAGCCGTTGTCCCATCCTCACGGGCTGCTGCGGCTGCAAATCGTCCTCGAGCACGACGGCGTCGCGCGGGAACAGCACGATGACGGTCGATCCGTAATTGAAGCGCGCCATTTCCTCGTGCCGCCCCAGCTCGATGCCCTGGTTGCGCCAGTCGCGCTCGCGCACGCGGCTGGCGTAGGGCGGGATCTCCTCGCCGCCCCAGACGGTTTCCACGCCCGACACCAGGATCGCCCCGACCATCACCTGGCACATCGGACCGAAGCCGGTGTCGAAATGGCAGACCAGGCGCTCGTTGCGCGCGCAAAGGCGCGGAATGGCCTGCATCGCCCACGGGGCCACGCTGAACAGCCGTCCGGGAATGTGGAGCGTGTGGGTCAGGCGCCCGGCCCAGGGCATGTGCACGCGGTGGTAGTCGCGCGGGGACAGGTAGATGTTGGCGAACCAGCCGTCCTCGTAGGCGCGGGCCGCCGCTTCGTCGCCCAGCAGCTCGGCGATCGTGAACTCCTGGCCCTTGGCCTGCACCATGCGACCTTCGCGGATGCGTCCGACCTGGTGCACGCGACCGTCGGCGGGCATCAGCAGGCTGGCCGGATCCGGGTCGGCCGGTCGCGCGCCCTCGCGCAGCGCCCGGGTGAAGAACGCATTGAAGTGCACGTAGCCGTGGGGGTCGGGGTTTGCCGCCTCGGCCAGGTTGACGTCGAACTTGCGGATGACCAGGTCGGTCAGCCAGTTCTTGAACCAGCGCACGCGGATCCGGGCGACGCCATGGGCGATGCGAGAGAGGAAACGGTGTGGCAGCAGGTACTGCGCAACGAGCTTCGGGCTCATCGGGTGGCCTCGACCAGCGCCACCATGTCGTCCGCCAGGCGCTGCGGCGGGAAGCTGGGACCGGGCTCGTTGGCGGGGCGCGGGCGGATGAAGCCGATGAAGTTGCCGTCCGGGTCGAGGACGGAGAGCTGGGCGGAGTGGTCGATGGTGTAGTCCTCCCCGTCCAGCGACACCTTGGCGAACACCAGCAGCAGGCTGCGCCCGAAACGCTCCAGCACCGGCACCTCGGCGGTGGCGCCGATCGCGGAATCACTGAAGAAGCCGGCGTACTCCTGGGCCAGTTCCGGCGAGTCGCGCTCCGGATCCGCCGAGACGAACACGATGTTGGGCCGCTGCGACTCCGGCAGCGCCTGCGCCCAGAGCCTTTCCGCCTGGCCCAGCTCCGCCAGCGTGGTCGGGCAGATGTCGGGGCAGTGGGTGAAGCCGAGGAACACGATCGAGAAGCGGCCGGTCAGGCGGCCTTGTCCAGCGTCGCGCCATCGGCCCGCTGCAGCGTGAAGTCCGGCACCTCGCGCGCTTCGGGCAGCAGCGTCACCAGGTCCATCTCCGGCAGGCGGGTTCGGTCGCCCAGGCCCTGGGACAGCCACAGGCCAAGGCCGGCGGCCACGGCGGCGACGAGGATGTATACGGTGGTGCGGTTGAACATGGGGGTGCCAGCGGTGCGGGACAGCCCGCGATTATAGCCGCCGCACCGCTATACTCGCTCCCTGCAACGATTCCCGGGCTTCCCATGACCGCCGAACTGGCCTCCATCATCGATTTCATCCGCTACGGCGCCAGCCGCTTCGCCGAGGCCGGGCTGACCTTCGGGCACAGCTACGACAACGCCCTCGACGAGGCCACCCAGCTGGTCCTGCACGCGCTGCACATGCCGCATGACCTCAAGCCCGTCTACGGCCACGCGAAGTTGACCGCCGAGGAGAAGACGAAGGTCCTGGCCTTGCTGCAGCGGCGCATCGACGAGCGGGTCCCGGCGGCCTACCTGGTCGGAGAGGCGTGGTTCGCCGGCCTCAGCTTCAAGTCCGACCCCCGTGCGCTGGTGCCGCGCTCGCCGATCGCCGAACTGATCGAGTCCGGTTTCGAGGACTGGCTCGAGGGCCGCGAGGTCTACCGCGCCCTGGACCTGTGCACCGGCTCGGGCTGCATCGCCATCGCGATGGCGGCCCATCGGCCGGACTGGGAAGTGGTGGGCACCGACATCAGCGAGGACGCGCTGGCGCTGGCGGTCGAGAACAAGCAGCGCCTGTCCTGCGGCAACGTCGAGTTCCGTCGCTCCGACCTGTTCGGTGGGCTGCACGGCGAGGTGTTCGACCTCATCGTCACCAATCCGCCCTATGTCACCCACGACGAGACCGACGCGCTGCCGCCGGAGTATGCGCACGAGCCCGAGCTGGGCCTGCGCGCCGGTGACGACGGGCTGGACCTGGCGCTGAAGATCATGCGCGACGCGCCGGAGTACATGAGCGAGGAGGCGTTGCTGATCTGCGAGGTCGGCGAGGCCGAGCGCGCGCTGGTCGAGTTGCTGCCGGAGATCCCGTTCCACTGGATCGAGTTCCGCGTCGGCCAGATGGGCGTGTTCGCGATCGACCGCAACGACCTGCTGGCGCACCACGAGCACATCAGCGAACTCGCCGACGCGCGCGGCTGAGCGGGGAGGGCGACGACCTTGAACAGCTTCGGACACCTGTTGCGCGTCACGACCTTCGGCGAGAGCCACGGGCCGGCGATCGGCTGCGTCGTCGACGGCTGCCCACCCGGACTGGAGCTTGCGCCGGAGGAGTTCGTCGCCGACCTCCAGCGCCGGGCCACCGGCACCTCGCGCCATGTCTCGCAACGCCGCGAGGCCGACGAGGTCGAGATCCTGAGCGGCATGTACCAGGGCAGGACCACCGGCACGCCCATCGCGCTGCTGGTACGCAACACCGACGCCCGCAGCAAGGACTACGACGCGATCGGCGAACAGTTCAGGCCGGCGCACGCCGACTACACCTATTGGCAGAAGTACGGAATCCGCGACCCGCGCGGCGGTGGCCGCAGTTCGGCGCGGGAAACCACGATGCGCGTGGCTGCCGGCGTGATCGCGAAGAAGTGGCTGGCGCAGCACTTCGGCATCCTTGTCCGCGGGCACCTCTCGCAGCTGGGCGAGGTGCTGCCCGAGGGCTTCGACTGGGAGGCCGTGGAGGCCAACGCCTTCTTCTGGCCCTGGTCGGCGCAGGTGCCGGCCCTGGAGGCCTACATGGATGCGCTGCGCAAGTCGGGCGACTCGGTCGGCGCGCGCGTGCGCGTGGTGGCCCGCGGCGTGCCGCCGGGCTGGGGCGAGCCGGTGTACGGCAAGCTCGACGGCGACCTGGCCGCGGCGCTGATGAGCATCAACGCGGTCAAGGGCGTCGAGATCGGCGACGGCTTCGATGCGGTGGCGCAGAAGGGCAGTGTCCACCGCGACGAAATGACCCCCGGGGGCTTCCTGAGCAACCACGCCGGCGGCGTGCTTGGCGGCATCAGCAGCGGCCAGGACGTGATCGCCTCGATCGCGCTCAAGCCCACCTCGAGCCTGCGCATCCCGGGCCGGGGTGTCGACGTGCGCGGCGAGGCCGTCGAGGTCGTCACGACCGGGCGACACGATCCCTGCGTGGGCATCCGTGCCACGCCGATCGCCGAGGCGATGGTGGCGCTGGTGCTGATGGACCACGCGCTGCGCCACCGCGCCCAGTGCGGCGATGTCGGTGAGGTCCATCCGAAGATTCCCGGGCACGCCTCCTGAGCGTTGCCCCCGTTTCCCCCGTCCCGACCCGGGACAGCGTCCAACCGGAACACACACCATGAGCGACAAGCGATTCAATGTAGCCATCGTCGGCGCGACCGGCGCGGTCGGCGAAACGATGCTGGCCATCCTCGCCGAACGGCAGTTCCCGATCGGCCAGCTGCACGTGCTGGCCAGCGAGCGCTCGGCGGGCGACACGCTCGAATTCGGCGCCAGGAAGCTTACCGTCCGGGACGTCGCCACCTTCGACCCGACAGGCGTGGATATCGCGCTGTTCTCCGCCGGTGGCGGGGTGTCGAAGGAATATGCGCCGAAGTTCGCGGCGGCGGGCGCCGTGGTGATCGACAACTCCTCGGCCTTCCGCTACGAGGACGACGTGCCGCTGGTGGTGGCCGAGGTCAATCCCGAGGCGATGCGCGACCGCCCTCGCGGCATCATCGCCAATCCGAATTGCTCGACGATGCAGATGATGGTGGCGCTGGGCCCGATCCACCGCCGCTACGGCATCACCCGCATCAACGTGGCCACCTACCAGTCGGTGTCCGGCGCCGGGCGCTCGGGCATGGAGGAGCTGGGGCGGCAGACGGCGGCGATGCTGAGTTTCCAGGAGCTCGAACCGAAGAAGTTCGCCGCCCAGATCGCCTTCAACCTGATCCCCCAGATCGACGAATTCCTCGACAACGGCTACACGAAGGAGGAAATGAAGCTGGTGTGGGAAACCCGGAAGATCCTCGGTGACGACACCATCCAGGTGAACCCCACCGCGGTGCGCGTGCCGGTGTTCTATGGCCACTCCGAGGCCGTGCACCTGGAGACACGGGAAAAGGTGACCGCCCTGCAGGCCCGGGAGCTTCTGGCCGCCTCGCCGGGCGTGGAGGTGGTCGACGACCCTGCCAGCGGCCTGTGGCCCACGCCGGTGACGCACGCCGCCGGGACCGATCCGGTCTACGTGGGCCGCATCCGCGAGGACATCTCCCATCCGAACGGCCTGGACCTGTGGATCGTCGCCGACAACATCCGCAAGGGCGCGGCGCTCAACGCCGTGCAGCTGGCGGAATGCTTGGTTGCCGAGCACGCGTGAACGTATAGTCCGACGAGTACTAGCGGTTGGCGCGCCTTCGCGCCGGCCGATCCGGGGAGGGGAATGTGAGAAAGAAGATCCTGTCGCTGCCGCTGTTGCTATCGCTCGGCCTGGCCAGTGGTCACGCCGCTGCCGTGGGCCTTGGCCAGATCGAGGTGCAGTCGCGCCTGAACCAGCCACTGGTGGCGGAAATCCGCCTGTTGCAGGTTTCGCCCGCCGAGCTCGAGCGCATGCATGTTCGACTGGCCTCGCCGGAAGCCTTCTCGCGCGTGGGCCTGGATCGCCCCTCGGCGATGACGGCGAACCTGCAGTTCTCCCTGGACACCAATGCACGTGGCGAGCCGGTCATCCGCGTCACGACGCCCAGCCGGGTCAACGATCCGTTCCTGAGCTTCCTGCTGGAGATCGAGTGGGGTGCGGGGCGGTTGGTGCGCGAATACAACGTGCTGCTCGACCCGCCCTACATGGCGCCCGCCACCCGCGCCCAGGTGGCGCCGGCGACGACCACGCCCGCAGCACCCGTCCAGCCGGCTCCCGCGATAGCGTCGCCGCGCGCCGAGCCCGCGGCGCAGGCTCCGCCGAGTGCTTCGGAGGCGCCGGCACCGCTTCCGCCAGCGCCAGCCCCGGTGCCCGCGCCGGTGCCGCCCCCGCCTGCGACACCGCAGCCCCCTGCCGCCCCGGTCGCTGCACCGGCGGCGGCAGCCACGGCGGCTACCGCGGCCGGCGGCACCTTCACCGTGGCCACGGGCCAGACCCTGTCGTCGATCGCCAACCGCGAGCGCGATGCCGACGTCAGCGTGAACCAGATGATGATCGCGCTGCTGCGGGCGAATCCCGACGCATTCATCGATGGCAACATCAACCTGTTGCGCGCCGGCGCGGTGATGCGCCTGCCCTCCCGGGACGAAGTGGTGGCCCTGCGTGCCGCCGAAGCCAACGCGATGGTCAGCGAGCAGGTTGCGGCGTGGAACGCACGCCGCGCGCCGGTTCCCCAGCCCGCCGAGACGCCGCGCCAGCAGCCCACCAGGACCCCGGTCGCCTCCGGGTCCGAGGCACGTCTGGCGATCGTCCCGCCGAGCGGCGAGGCGGGTCCGTCGGGCGCCCAGTCCGGGGCGGCGGCCGGTGGCGAGGGCACGCAGTTGCGCGTGGAGCTGACCCAGGCCGAAGAAGAAATCGCGGCCCGCGATGCCGAGATCGAGGAAATGCGCTCGCGCATGGATGAGCTCGAGGCGCTGGCCGAACGGCAGGCGCGGATGATCGAGCTGCGCAGCCAGGAGATGGAGGACATGCAGCGCCAGCTGCGCGAGGCGCGCGAGGGTCGCGTCGAGGTGGATCCGGCGGCCGGCGACCCGGTCGCGACGGCGACGCCCTGGTATCGGCACCCGCTGAGCCTGGGCGGCCTGGCGCTGCTCGTGGTGGGTGGCCTGGTCTGGCTGTTCACCCGTCGCCGGCGCGAGCCCGGCGTGGCGGCTGGCCGCGCGGGCTCCCTCGCCGCCAGCATTGAAGCCGCGCGCAGCTCTTCGACGGCGCCCGTTCCGGTTGGCGACGACACCGTCGAGGAGCCGGAGGAAGTCCTCGATGACGAAGGGGCGGTGCAGGTTGATGCCGACCATGAACCACTGGCCCCGACGGGGTCCGGGTCGGAGGGCATGGACGATTGGGGCGAACCCGAGTCCGGGGACCGGCCCGGCGTGCACGATTCCAGGCCAGTCCCCGACCCGGCCGAGGAGGGTGCCGAGCCGGTCCGGGCGACACCTGCCGACCTCCCGCACGACGCGGATGGCGCGGAAAGCGAGGGCGATGGGTCCCCCACCGATGGGGAGCCGGTCGAGGACCTGGAGCTGGATGACTGGGGTATCGATCCCGGGGAAGCGCAGGCCTCAAGCGCAACGGCGGGCGAGCCGGTGCATCGGCCTTCGATGACGACGGGACCGAAGCCGACGCCGTGGGCACGAAGCTAGAACTGGCCCGGGCGTATATCGACATCGGCGATGTCGACGGGGCCCGCGGGATGCTCGAGGAGGTATGCCAGGAGGGGACCGAGGCCCAGCAGGCGCAGGCCCGGGAGTTGCTCGACGGGCTGCGCTGAGCGCGGCTTATCATCGTGGTCGCGGGGGCCGGTTCGCGCCGGCCCCCGCGCGTTTGGACGGGAAGCCGTTTGTGAACACACAGCGCTGGGCCATGGGCCTTGAATACGACGGCGGCGACTTCCTTGGCTGGCAGCGGCTGGGGCACGGTGCCAGCGTCCAGGCCAGCCTGGAGGAGGCCCTGTCGAGCGTGGCGGCGTCGCCCGTGCAGGTGCAGTGCGCCGGCCGCACCGACTCGGGCGTACATGCGCGGTGCCAGGTGGTGCACTTCGATGCCACGGTCGAGCGCAGCGCGCGCAGCTGGGTCCTGGGGACCAACAGCCGCACCCCGAAGGCGATCGCCGTGCACTGGGCACAGCCGATGCCGGACCGCTTTCACGCCCGCTACGCAGCCAGGGCGCGACGCTACGTCTACCGACTGCTGAACAGACCGATACGGCCTGCCTTGAACCGCCAATACCTCTCCTGGGAGCCCAGGCCCCTGAACGCCTCGGCGATGCATCGCGCTGCCCAGGCCTTGCTGGGGGAGCACGACTTCAGCGCGTTCCGCGCCCAGGCATGCCAGGCCACCCACGCACGCCGCAACCTGCACATGATCGAGGTGCGTCGCGAACCCGACGAGGTCGTGGCGATCGACGTCCAGGCCAACGCCTTCCTGCACCACATGATCCGGAACATCGTCGGCAGCCTGATCCTGGTCGGTCGCGGCGAGCGCCCCGAGGACTGGATCGGCGGGTTGTTGGACGGGCGTCGCCGCGAGCTGGCCGGACCGACCGCTCCGGCCGCCGGGCTGACGTTCATCGGCCCGATGTACCCTGCCAGCTGGGGGTTGCCCGCCGAGGCGACCCTGCCGCCCGCCTGGGAGACCGGTGAATGAATTCGAACTGCCCCTACCTGCGCACGCGGGTCAAGTTCTGTGGCCTCACCCGCGCCGGCGACATCCGCCTGGCCGGTGAGCTGGGTGCCGATGCGATCGGCCTGGTGTTCGCCGAGGGCAGTCCGCGCCAGCTCGGCATCGACGAGGCGGCCTCGCTGCGCGGAGCGGTCGGCCCGTTCCTCAGCGTCGTGGCGCTGTTCATGGACAACGATCCCGATGATGTCGAGCGGGTCATCCAGCGCGTTCGCCCCCACGTGCTGCAGTTCCACGGCAGCGAAAGCGACAGCGAATGCCGTCGCTGGGGCCTGCCGTTCTTCAAGTCCGTGGCGATGGGCGAGGGGAGCGCCAGCGGGCGCAGCCATGCGCTCGAAGTGCTCAACCGTTACCCTTCCGCCACCGGATTCCTGTTCGACGGCCATGGCGAGGGCGAGCCGGGGGGGCAGGGCAAGCGCTTCGACTGGTCGCGCCTGCCGGCCGACCTCGGGCGCCCATGGATGCTGGCCGGGGGTCTGTCTCCCGATACCGTGTGCGACGCGGTCGTGCGCACCCGCTGCTGGGGCGTGGACGTGTCCAGCGGCATCGAGTCCGCGCCCGGCGTCAAGGACGGCGAGCGATGAAACGTTTCCTGGAAGAGGTCCGAAGTGCCGATTGCACCATCGACAAGTGAGCCCGCCGCGGCGGTCGACTACAGCGCTTTTCCCGACGCCCAGGGCCACTTCGGTCGGTACGGGGGCGTCTTCGTCTCCGAAACCCTGATCCAGCCCCTGGCCGAGCTCGATGCAGCCTACCGGCGCTACCGCGACGATCCGGAGTTCCTGGCCGAACTGCAACGCGACTACCGCCACTACGTCGGGCGTCCCAGCCCGATCTACGAAGCCGAGCGCCTCAGCCGCCACGTCGGCGGCGCGCGGATCCTCCTCAAGCGCGAGGACCTCAACCACACCGGCGCGCACAAGGTGAACAACACCATCGGCCAGGCCATGCTGGCCAAGCGCATGGGCAAGACCCGGATCATCGCCGAGACCGGCGCCGGCCAGCACGGCGTGGCCAGTGCCACCGTCGCCGCCCGGCTGGGGCTGGAATGCGTGGTGTACATGGGTGCGGTGGACGTCGAGCGCCAGGCCCCCAACGTGTTCCGCATGAAGCTGCTGGGTGCGCAGGTGCGCGCGGTCGAATCGGGCTCCAAGACGCTCAAGGACGCGCTCAACGAAGCCATGCGCGACTGGGTCACCAATGTCGAGGATACCTTCTACATCATCGGCACCGTCGCTGGTCCGCACCCGTACCCGATGCTGGTGCGCGATTTCAATGCCGTCGTCGGCCGCGAGGCGCGCGTGCAGATGCTGGAGGAGTACGGCCGGCTGCCGGACGCGCTGGTGGCCTGCGTCGGCGGTGGATCGAACGCGATCGGTCTGTTCCATCCCTTCCTGGGCGACGAGGGCGTGCGCATGTATGGCGCCGAGGCCGCCGGCGATGGCGTCGAGACCGGCCGCCATGCCGCTTCGCTGGTGGCTGGCCGCCCGGGCGTCCTGCATGGCAACCGCACCTATGTCATCTGCGACGACGATGGCCAGATCACCGAGACCCACTCGGTCTCCGCGGGCCTGGACTACCCCGGCGTCGGCCCCGAACATGCCTGGCTCAAGGACCTCGGCCGCGCGCAGTATGTGGGCATCACCGACGAGGAGGCGATGGAGGCCTTCCACCTGCTGGCCCGCACCGAAGGCATCCTGGCCGCACTGGAGTCCAGCCACGCGATCGCCCAGGCGATGAAGCTGGCTCGGGAGCTGCCGCGTGATGCGCTGGTGCTGGCCAACCTGTCCGGTCGCGGCGACAAGGACATCTTCACCATCGCCAAGCGCGAGGGCATCGAGCTTTGAACCGGATCGACACGCGCTTCGCGGCGCTGCGCGGGGCGGGCCGGAAGGCGCTGATCCCCTTCATCACCTGTGGCGACCCGTCGCTCGAGGCCACCGTGCCGGTCATGCACGCACTGGTGGAGGGCGGTGCCGACGTCATCGAGCTGGGCATGCCGTTCTCCGACCCGATGGCCGACGGCCCGGTGATCCAGCGCAGTTCCGAGCGGGCCCTGTCGCGAGGTGCCGGCACGCGCCACGTCATGGCCTGCGTGCGCGAGTTCCGGTCCACCGACGCGCATACGCCGATCGTGCTGATGGGCTACCTCAATCCGATCGAGATGCGTGGCCCGGAGGTCTTCGCGCACGAGGCTGCCGATGCCGGGGTCGACGGCCTGCTGCTGGTCGACCTGCCACCGGAAGAGGCTGCCGGGCACCGCGAGGTGTTCAACCGCGCGGGGCTGGCGCTGATCCCGCTGGCCGCCCCGACAACGTCCGATGCCCGCCGCGACCGGATGGCCGCCGAGGCGCAGGGCTACGTCTACTACGTGAGCTTCGCCGGAGTGACCGGTGGCGCCCAACTCGACACCAAGGCCGTGCGTGCGCCCGTGCACGCCCTGCGCGAGCGCGCACGGGTGCCGGTGGTGGTGGGCTTCGGCGTACGCGATGCGGCTTCGGCGGCGGCGCTGGCGCCGATGGCCGACGGTGTCGTCGTCGGCAGCGCGCTGGTCGACGTCCTGTCGCGGGCCGGAACCGCGGGCGAAGCCGCGGATGCCGCCCGGGAATTCATGCAGCCCCTGAGGCAGGCCCTGGACGAAGCGCCGCGGGACTGAGGCTGCCCTGCGGCGGCGTGGGCTGCGGCAATCCGGGGAGGCCCCGTGTCTTCACCTCGGCTACACTGTAGGGTCACGACAACACGATCGAGTGCCTGGAATGAGCTGGCTGCAGAAACTTATGCCTTCCCGGATCCGCACCCAGGGTGGAAACAAGAGGACGGTCCCCGAGGGCTTGTGGGACAAGTGCGAGCGTTGCTCGGCGGTGCTCTACCGTCCCGAGCTCGAGCGCAACCTCGAGGTCTGCCCGAAGTGCAACCATCATCGGCCCATCCGTGCGCGCCAGCGCCTGGAAGCCCTGCTTGATCCGGGCAGTGGCGTGGAGATCGGTGCCGAGCTGGGGCCGGCCGACGTCCTGAAGTTCCGCGATAC
This sequence comes from Alkalisalibacterium limincola, assembly GCF_008017755.1. GTDB lineage: Bacteria > Pseudomonadota > Gammaproteobacteria > Xanthomonadales > Xanthomonadaceae > Alkalisalibacterium > Alkalisalibacterium limincola. The sequence continues at coordinate 1,566 of NZ_VRTS01000006.1, read as the reverse complement.
CAAGAAGTACGCCGAACGCATCAAGGCCACGCAGAAGTCCGTGGGCGAGCGCGATGCGCTCATCGCGATGAAGGGTTCGCTCAAGGGCAGCGGGCTGGTCGCCGCCGCATTCGAGTTTCGCTTCATGGGTGGCTCGATGGGCTCGGTGGTCGGGGAGCGCTTCGCGCTGGCCGCCGAAGAGGCGCTGGCCGAGCGCGTACCCTTCGTGTGTTTTGCCGCCAGCGGCGGCGCCCGCATGCAGGAAGGCCTGTTCTCGCTGATGCAGATGGCCAAGACCTCGGCCGCCCTGGGGCGCCTGCGCGCTGCCGGCGTGCCGTTCATCTCGGTGCTCACGCACCCGACCACCGGTGGCGTGTCGGCAAGCTTCGCGATGCTGGGCGACCTCAACATCGCCGAGCCCCACGCGCTGATCGGCTTCGCCGGGCCCCGCGTCATCGAGCAGACCGTGCGCGAGACGCTGCCCGAGGGGTTCCAGCGTTCGGAGTTCCTGGTCGAGCACGGTGCGATCGACCTCATCGTCGACCGGCGCGAGATGCGTGATCGCCTCGCGCAGTTGCTGGCCATCATGACGCGCCAGCCCGCCCCGCAGGACCAGCCGGTTGCGGCACACGCCTGAGGGCGCCAAGGGAGTTCCAGACAATGGGTGATCGCAGGTACTTCGGGACCGACGGTATTCGCGGTCGCGTGGGCGAAGGCCCCATCGCGGCCGATTTCGTGCTGCGCCTGGGCAACGCGCTGGGCCGCGTCCTGGCAGCAGGCTCCGGGAAGCCGCCACTGGTGGTGATCGGCAAGGACACCCGCGTTTCGGGCTACATGTTCGAGGCGGCGCTGGAGGCCGGGCTGGTGGCCGCCGGGGCGCACGTGCGCCTGCTTGGCCCGATGCCCACCCCGGGCGTGGCCCACCTCACGCGCTCCCTGCGCGCGTCGGCCGGCATCGTCATTTCGGCCTCGCACAACCCGCACTACGACAACGGCATCAAGTTCTTCTCGGCCAATGGCGAGAAGCTCGACGACGCCACCGAGGCGGCCATCGAGGCTGCACTCGACGACGCATTCACCACGGTGGAGTCCGAGCACATCGGCAAGGTGGAGCGTGTCCGCGACGCGGTGACGCGCTACGTGGAGTTCTGCAAGTCGACCGTGCCGGTGGAGCTCTCGCTCTCTGGCCTGCGCATCGGCATGGACTGCGCGCACGGTGCCACGTACCAGACCGGGCCGAAGCTTTTCACCGAGCTGGGGGCCAAGGTGAGCGCCATCGGTGATGAGCCCGATGGGCTCAACATCAACCTGGGCGTGGGCTCCACCCATATCGAGGCCCTGTGCGAGCACGTGCGCGCCAGCGGGCAGGACCTGGGCATCGCCTTCGACGGGGATGGCGACCGCGTGCAGTTCGTCGATGGCCAGGGGCACGCGCTCGATGGCGACGACATCCTCTTCGTGCTGGCGATGGACTGGCATCGCGAAGGCCGCCTGAAGGGGCCGGTGGTCGGGACGCTGATGACCAATTACGGGCTGGAGAAGGCGTTCGCGACGGCGGGTATCGGATTCGTCCGCTCGCGCGTGGGT
>NZ_VRTS01000005.1 GCF_008017755.1 Alkalisalibacterium limincola | reverse complement strand
GCGGGGGCAGTGGCCTCGCGGGTCTCGGGCCGCGGGGGTGGGCGGGTGCCGGGCTGGAGTCGGCCGGGGGCGGAGCGTCGGTGCAGGCGCTCAGCGCAAGGGCCAGGGCGGCGCAAAGGGTCAGGCGGGTCATCGGGCCATCCTCGAATACGGGTATGCCCGGAATCTAGCACGCGTGCCGTCGACACCCCGTCGCGGTCCTTGCAGATTGCCCACGCACCGTCGTGCACGTTGCAGATTGCACTGGCCGGAGCGCCCCGGAATCCACGTAAACCATTGATTGCCATAGCCGCCAAGCGTTGGCACGCAACATGCGTACTACCCCTTGAGGGACGCCTCCCCCGGCGCGCCCGTTCCATCCCCCAAGGATCCAAGGAGTTTCGATCATGAAGATCACTGCCCTTCGCAAGACGTGGTTCTCCGGCGCCAGCCTGGCGGCCGTCCTGCTGGTCTCCGGCCTGTCCCCCGTCGAGGCCCGCGCGATCGCCGACGACCACACCGCCGCCCACGCCGAGCAGTCGCGTGATGCCGGCGAGGCGATCAACGATTCGTGGATCACCACCAAGGTGAAGTCCAAGCTGCTCGCGGACGGCGACGTCTCCGGCCTGGATGTCTCGGTGGAGACGCGCAACAACGTGGTCTACCTTTCGGGCGAGGCGGAAAGCCAGGCCCAGGTGACGCGTGCCACGCAGCTGGCCCGCGAGACCGAGGGCGTGACCCGCGTGGACGCGACCGCCCTGCGCGTGGAGACCGCCACCGGCCAGGTGCGCGATGCCGTCGGCGCCGACCGCGCCAGCGATCGTGCCCCGGCGCACACCACCGGTGCCGGCACGCAAGCCCGTGACCGTACGGCCGACCGAACTGCCGACCGCACGACCGGTCGCAGCGCCGATCGCGATGAAGGTCGCACCGCGGGTGAGGCCGTTGGCGACGCCTGGATCACCACCAAGGTGAACTCCAAGCTGGCCGTCGATGGCGATGTCTCGGTGTTCGACATCTCGGTCGAGACGCGCGACAACGTCGTGCACCTCAGCGGTGAGGTCGAGAACCAGGCGCAGATCGACCAGGCCGTGCGCCTGGCCCGGGAGACCGAGGGCGTGACCCGCGTGGACGCGAGCGAGCTCCGGGTCGAGACCACCGCCGGCCAGGCGCGACGCGCCGGCGCGGAGCGCGATCGCACCGATGCGCGTACGGATGCGCGCACCACCGATGCCCGGGATGAGCGCGGTACGCGTGCCGCCCCCGGCACCACGGCGGCCCCACGGACGGGCACCGCCACCGGCACCGGCACCGGCGCGGGAATGCGCACCGATGGCACCACGCGCACTGCCGATCGCGACGACGATCGTCGTGGCGCCGGCGAGGCCGTGGGCGACGCCTGGATCACCACCAAGGTGAAGTCCAAGCTGCTGGCCGACGGCGATGTGTCGGGTTTCGACATCTCGGTCGAGACGCGCGACAACGTCGTGCATCTCAGCGGCGAGGTCGAGACGCAGGCCCAGATCAACGAGGCCGTGCGCCTGGCTGCCGACACCGAGGGCGTCACCCGCGTCGATGCGAGCGCCCTGAGGATCGGCGGCAACTGATTGCCGCACCCCACGTAGCCCACGGAGTGGGCGATACGGGTCCCCGCAATGGACGGTCGGGACCACGCAAAGGACCGCACCCCGGAACCGGGTTCGAAGGTTCCAGGCGCTAGAAGGATAGATGGACAGCCCGGCGGACACAGGAGTGTCCCCGGATCGGCCAGGAGGCCGGGCGCCAAGCGAAAGGATGCGTGGACCCCCGATCGCAGGATCGCGATCAGCGCAGGGAATGCGTGGAGCACGGCGTGGCCTGGGAGCGGGCGACGCCGTGTTTTTTTTTGCCTCCGGCGTCAGCCCTGCAACCGCTCCAGTGCGCTGTTGAGCGTGGGACTCGGGCGCATCGCCTTCGACAGCGTGTCCATGTCGGGTCGGTAGTAGCCGCCGATGTCGACCGGCTTCCCCTGCACCGCCAAAAGCTCACCCAGGATCTGCGCTTCCTGGTCGGCCAGCTCGATGGCCATCTCGCTGAACTTCGCCTTCAGCCCTGCGTCCTCGTCCTGCGCCGCCAGTGCCTGTGCCCAGTACAGGCCCAGGTAGAAGTGCGTGCCGCGATTGTCCAGGCCGCCGACCTTGCGCGACGGGCTGCGGTTGTTGTCGAGCACCTTGGCGTTGGCGCGGTCCAGCGCATCGGCCAGCACCCGCACGCGCGCATCACCGTGGCGTTGTGCCAGGTGCTCGATCGAGGCGGCCAGTGCCAGGAACTCACCCAGCGAATCCCAGCGCAGGTAGTTCTCTTCGGTGAACTGCTGCACGTGCTTGGGTGCGGAGCCGCCGGCACCGGTCTCGAACAGGCCGCCGCCGGCCATCAGCGGCACGATCGACAGCATCTTCGCGCTGGTGCCCAGCTCCAGGATCGGGAACAGGTCGGTCAGGTAGTCGCGCAGCACGTTGCCGGTCACCGAGATCGTGTCTTCGCCACGGCGGATGCGCTCAAGCGACAGCTTCATCGCCTCGACCGGGGCCAGGATGCGGATGTCCAGGCCCGAGGTGTCGTGCTCGCCGAGGGTGGCCTCGACCTTCGCGATCAGCTGCGCGTCATGGGCACGCTGCGGATCCAGCCAGAACACCGCCGGGGTGCCGGACAGGCGCGAGCGGGTCACCGCCAGCTTCACCCAGTCGCGGATCGCGCCGTCGCGGGTCTGGCACATGCGCCAGATGTCGCCGGCCTTGACCGGGGTCTCCAATACCGCGTTGCCCGAGGCGTCGACGACGCGGACCGTGCCATCGGCCGGAATGCGGAAGGTCTTGTCGTGCGAACCGTACTCCTCGGCCTTCTGCGCCATCAGGCCGACGTTGGGCACGCTGCCCATCGTCGCCGGGTCGAATGCGCCATTCGCCTTGCAGTCGTCGATGACCGCCTGGTAGATCGTCGCGTAGCTGCGGTCGGGGATGACCGCCTTGGTGTCCTGCAGCTCGCCGGCCGGATTCCACATGCGGCCGGAGTCGCGCACCAGCACCGGCATCGAGGCGTCGATGATGACGTCGCTGGGCACGTGCAGGTTGGTGATGCCCTTGTCGGAGTTCACCATCGCCAGTGACGGACGCCTGGCGTACTCCGCCTCCAGGTCGGCCTTGATCTCGGCCTGGGTGGCCTCGGGAAGTTTCGGCAGCACCGCGTACAGGTCGCCGATGCCGTTGTCGGGCGAGAAGCCCACCCCGGCCAGCGCCGCGGCGTGCTTGTGCAGCGTGTCGCGGTAGAAACGCTCGACCACGATGCCGAACATGACCGGATCGGACACCTTCATCATCGTCGCCTTGAGGTGCAGCGAGAACAGCACGTCGTTGCTGCGCGCGTCCTCGATCTGCGCGTCGATGAAGTCGGCGAGTGCCGAAGCGCTCATCGCCGCGGCGTCGACGACCTCACCGGCCTGCACCGCCACCTTGTCCTTGAGCACCGTCGTGGTGCCGTCGGTGGCGGCGAGCTCGATGCGCAGCGTGCCGGCATCCTGGATCGTGGCCGAGCGCTCGCTGCCGTAGAAGTCGCCGGACTGCATGTGCGCCACGTGCGACTTCGAATCGGCGCTCCACGCACCCAGGCGATGCGGGTGCTTGCGCGCGTATCCCTTCACCGAGGCCGCCGCGCGGCGGTCGGAGTTGCCCTCGCGCAGCACCGGGTTCACCGCACTGCCCTTGACCCGGTCGTAGCGCGAGCGGATGTCGCGCTCGGCGTCGTCGGCAGGCTCTTCCGGATACTCGGGCAGGTCGAAACCCTGGCCCTGGAGTTCGCGGATCGCCGCCTTGAGCTGCGGCATCGAGGCGCTGATATTGGGCAGCTTGATGATGTTCGCGTCCGGCGTCTTCGCCAGCTCGCCCAGCTCGGCCAGGTCGTCGGGCACCGCCTTGTCGCCCAGGCGCTCGGGGAACTGCGCCAGGATGCGTGCCGCCAGCGAGATGTCCCGGGTTTCCACCGCGATCCCCGCCGTCGCTGCGAAGGCCTGCACGATCGGCAGCAGCGAGGCCGTGGCCAGGAAAGGCGCTTCGTCGGTCAGGGTGTAGAGGATCTTCGGCGTATCGGTCATGGAATCGGGCCCGCTGCGGAGTAAACCGCCATTTTCGCGGTTTAGGCGTCGCGGAGCAAAGCGCGCCCGCCCGCGGGCGCGTCTGGATCAGGCCGGTCGACGCCCGGAGACGGCACCAGCGGCTGCAGCCAGCACTCCGGGGTCAGCGCGCGAAGGCCGTGGGCGAGGCGTGCGCGGTCGCATTGCGGGCTGGGCGTGCCGTCCTCCCAGGCCGGCTTGAGTTCGTGGCAGGGGCTGGGGCGCTGTGCGTAGATGCCGCAGTGCGCGGCCTCGCCGACCTGGCCGACCAGCGCCACGCAGCGCGGGGCGCGGGCACTGGTGCCGCGCATGTTGAGCCGGTGAGGGTCGAGTTTTTCGGTCAGCTCCGGGGGCGTTGATCCGCCCAGGAGGGGCTCGGCCTCGGACCAGTGGAAGGCCACGCGGAAATGGGCGCAGCACGCGCCGCAGCGCAAACAGGGATGGCTCATGCCCGCGGGACTCGATGCAAGCGGGGTGGGGCCCGGGGCGACATGCCGCGGGGGTTTCGGCCGCGGATTCTAGGGCAAGCACCACCCCGCGTGCACGGGGGGGCTTGCTAGCATGCGTGGATGTTCATTTCCCTACCGCTGATGCTGGCCCTGGGCCTGCAGGACGAGGCCACGCGCCTGGACACGATCACCGTCACCGGGCGCACCGAGGCGGTGGCCGCCGAGCGTCCGGAATCGGTTTCGGTGATCACCGCCGACCCGATCGCCGCGACCGGCGCCACCCACGCCAACGAACTGCTGGCGCGGGTGCCGGGTGTGTGGGCCAGCCGCGGCAGCGGCCAGGAGCAGCTGCTGTCGATCCGCTCGCCGGTGCTGACCGGGCCCGGGGCCTGCGGCGCCTTCCTCACCCTCGAAGACGGCGTGCCGATCCGGCCGACCGGCTTCTGCAACGTCAACCAGATGTTCGAACTCAACACCGAGCAGGCGGGCGCGGTGGAGGTGCTGCGTGGCCCGGGTTCTGCCGTGCACGGGTCCAATGCGCTGCATGGGGTCATCAACGTGGTGCCGCGCCGGCCCGATGACCCGGGCGGTCTCGGCGTGGGGGTGGAAGTGGGCGGCCACGACTACGAGCGCATCCAGGCCGGGCTGGGCAGGCCCGACGCAGTGGCCCCGTGGCGGGTGGACCTGTACGGCGTGAGTGCCGGCAGCTTCCGCGAGGAGGAGGGTTTCGACCAGCAAAAGCTCACCGCGCAGCTCGCGATGCCGGAGGCCACGGGTGCCCCGCGCCTGCTGCTCAGCGCGGCCAACCTCAACCAGGAGACGGCCGGGTTCATCACCGGCTTCCAGTCCTACCGTGACCAGCGGCGCTTTCAAAACGCCAATCCCGAGGCGTTCCGCGATGGCCGGGCGCTGCGGCTGCAGGGTCGCTGGACCTGGGTGCTGGCCGGTGGCGGCGAACTGGTCTTCGTGCCCTACGCGCGCCGCGACCAGCTGCGCTTCATCCAGCACTTCAGTCCGGGGAAACCCCTGGAGGAGACCGGCAGCCACAGCGCCGGCGCCCAGCTGATGTGGCGGCGCCAGGCCGGTGACTGGCAGTTGCAACTGGGCACCGACCTGGAGCGCGCCTCGGGCACGGTACTGGAGGACCAGCCGTTCGCGTTGACCGACTCCTCGCCGCTCAACAATGCGATCCGCCCGGCCGGGGTGCACTACGACTACCGGGTCGACGCCTGGTCGGCGGCACTGTTCGGCGAGGCCGAGCGCCGGGTCGGCCAGCGCGGTTCGCTGTTGCTGGGCCTGCGCGGCGAGCGCCTGCGCAACGACTACGACACCCGTGCCGCGGCGGGGAACCTGCGCGAGGACGGCACGCCCTGTCCGGCCGTCGGCAACGACACCGGCGGCTGCCTGTTCAACCGGCCGGCCGATCGGCGCGACACGTTCTCCGGCCTCTCGGCCCAGCTGGGCTACCTGCACCGGCTCGATGCGACCGGCCGCTGGCAGCTCAAGGGCCGCCTCGCGCGCGCGTTCCGCTTCCCGCAGGCGGCCGAGCTCTATCGGCTGCAGCGTGGGCAGGACGTGGCCGACCTGGACAGCGAAACCCTCGACGGAATCGAGCTGGGCATCGAACACCGCGCCGACCGGCTCGACCTGGCGGCCACCACCTACGCCTACGACAAGCGCAACGTGATCCTGCGCGACGCGCAGGGATTCAACATCTCCGACGGGCGCACCTCGCATCGGGGCGTCGAGCTCGACGCGCGCTGGCGCTTCGCGCCGGGCTGGTGGTTCGACGGAAATGCCGCGTACGCGATCCAGCGCTACCGCTTCGACAGCGCCATCGGCGGCGGCGAGGTGATCACCCGGGGCAACGAGGTCGACAGCGCGCCGCGCTGGCTGGGTGGCACGCGCCTGGGCCATGCCCGGGAATGGCTGGGCGAGGTCGAACTGGAATGGGTGCACCAGGGCGGCTACTTCCTCGACGCCGGCAACACCCAGCGCTATGGCGGCCACGACCTGCTGCACCTGCGCTGGCGACGGGCACTCGGGGCGAACTGGACGCTGGGGGCGCGGGTGATGAACCTCACCGACCGCCGCTACGCGGAGCGGGCGGACCTGGCCTTCGGCAACTTCCGCTACTTCCCGGGCGCCGGGCGTACCGGCTACCTGGTGGTGAGCTGGAGCCCCTGACGTCCGTTTCAGGCGGGGGCGTCCCCGGCGTCCCGGCGGCGCGGAGGCGTGAAGCCCTTGGTGTCGTCGAGCGGCAGCGTCACCACGAAACGGCTGCCGCAGCCGACGCCCTCGCTGCTGGCCTCGATGCTGCCCCCGTGTGCCAGCACCAGTTCGTGCACCACGGTCAGGCCTATGCCCAGGCCGGACTTGGTGCTGGCCACCGCATGGGTGTCCTGGACGAAGGGTTCGAAGATGAAGGGCAGTGCGGACTCGGTGATGCCGATGCCGCTGTCGTCGATGATGACGCTGGCGACCCCGTCCGCGGAGGTCACAGCCACGTCTATGCGTCCGTCCCCGGGCGTGTAGCGGATCGCATTGTCGAGCAGGTTCGCCAGCACCTGCCCCAGCCGCGCCGGATCGCCGCGGATCAACACTTCGCCTGCGGGGGCTTCCAGTCCAAGGTGCTGGCCGTGTTCCTGCGAGGACAGGCGGGCACTTTCGACCGCCTTGCCGACCACCTGGAGCAGGTCCATGCGCTGCCAGCTCAGGTGCAGCTTGCCGGTGCGCATGCGCGAGACCTCAAGCAGGTCACCAACCAGTTCGGCCATTCGCGTGACCTGTCCGTCGATGACCGCCTTGAGCTGGGCCTGCAACTCGTCGTCGTCGCCGCCACGCCCCAGCATTCCGACGGCGATGCGGATGGGCGTGAGCGGGCTGCGCAGCTCGTGGGCCAGCACGCCCATGAAGGCCGTCTGGCGCTGCTGGGCCTTCTCGCAGGCGGACAGCAGCTGCCGGGCATCGAGTGCGGCCAACACCAGCTCGCTGTTGGCCTCCTGCATCTGCAGGCGATCCGGATCACGCATCTCGATGGCCGGGCCCGGGGCGGTCGCAGGGAGGTCCGTGCCCTCCTCGGGCGTGTCCCCATGGACGCGGAAGGCCCCGGCACCGCCACGCTTGGCCTGGTACATCGCCGCGTCGGCGCGCGCGATCAGGGTGGTCGCATCCTCGCCATGCTCCGGAAACAGGCTCACGCCGATGCTGGCGCTCACGCGCACGCTGTGTTCGCCCACCGGACAGGGACGGGCCAGCGCGGCGATGATCTTCTGTGCCACCACCGTCGCCGTGTCGGCATCGGCGACGACGTCGAGCACGATGACGAACTCGTCGCCCCCGTGGCGGCTGACCGTGTCGACCTCACGCACCGCCCCGACGATCACCTTGGCGGCCCACTGAAGCACCTGGTCGCCCACCGTGTGCCCCAGGCGATCGTTGATCTGCTTGAAGCCGTCCAGGTCGACGAACAGGACCGCCACCCGCGTGCCATTGCGACGGGCCTGGGCCATCGCGTGCTCGAACCGGTCAAGCAGGTGCGAGCGGTCCGGCAGCCGGGTCAGCGGGTCGAGCTTGGCCGCGTGCGCCAACTCGTCCAGGGCCCGGTCCAGGTGCTCCGCCCGGGACTGGGCATCCAGCGCCGAACACATCAGGGCCTCGTTGACGTCCCTGAGGCGCGCGAGCTCCTCGTCCCGTCCGGCGCCCCGGTGCCGCTTGCGGTCGCCCGTCGGGCTCATCCCGCCTTCCCCGGGGGCTTGGATTCCGGCCGGCCGCCGAGCAGGCCGGCCAGGCCGGACAGCTTTTCGCCCACGCGGATCCCGCGCTCGTCGATGGCGTACTGGCGCAGCTCACACGAGTGGTTGCTGGCGCGCACCTTGACCACCGCCATCATCCGCAGCAGCTCGCTCTCCACCTCGATGTAACGCTGAACGACGATCGCGTCGGTCATGAAGGCGGTGCCGTAGGGGCTGAAGCGCAAGTCGGTGTAGCGGTCCTCCAGCTCGCAGGTCAGCACCACGGTCACGCCGGATGACGCGAGCGAGGCGACCAGGCGCGAGAGGCTGTCGCGGAAGTCGGCGTGGAAGGTCGGCGCCAGCGCGAGTTCAAAACCGGACAGCGAATCGATGACCACGCGGGTGGCCTTGAGGCGGCGGATCTCCGTGAGCAGCAGGCACAGGATCTCCGCGATCGACAGGTCCGGGGCGGAATGGGAATCGACCAGTCCAACCTGGCCGCTGGCCACCAGTTGCGCCACCGTGCGATGCCGCGCGCGGTGTGGATTCTGCTCGAAAACCGCGATGACCCCGGTCTCGCCCCGGCGCGCGCCCTCGGCCAGGAATTCGGCGGCCAGGATGCTCTTGCCCGAGCCCGAGGGCCCGGCCACCAGCAACGAATAGCCGCGGGGCAGCCCGCCGCCGAGCATCGCGTCGAGCTCGGGTTCGCCCATCGACAGCCGCCCCTCCAGCGGCGCCTTGGATTCCCCGCCGTCGGCCAGCGAGGTGCGCCCGAGCGAGAACACCCGGAGCCCCTGGCTGTTGATGCGGAAGGTGTGCAGGCCCGGCAGCGTCGGCTGCCCGCGCATCTTCTTGACCTCGATCTTGCGCACCATCGAGTTGCGCTCGACGCTCTGGCTCAACCACAGCATGCCGTCGGCCACGGTCAGGACCGGGTTGGGGTCGTTGTCGCTGAAATACTCGCCGATCAGGAAGGTGGTGGCCTGCCAGTTCGCCATCAGCATGCCCAGCTGCTGCACGAATTCCTGCATCGCGCCGTCGGCATTGCCGGCCGACTGGCTGGCCACGACCACCGAGCGGAACGAATCCACGAAGATGTAGCGGGGCCGGCGCGCCACCACCTCGCGCGTGATCCGCTCCAGCACCCGGTCCAGGTCGCCCGCCAGTGCTTCCTCGGACAGGTTGAGGTAGTGGATCGAATCGCCCACCGCCTCGGTGTCGAAGAAGTCGAACTGCTGCTGGTAGCGCAGCATCTTCACCGGCGGCTCGCCGAGCACGGTCACGAACAGCGCCGGATGCTCGGTGCTGGCCATGGAGAACATCATCTGGTGCGACAGCGTGGTCTTGCCGCAGCCGGGAGGGCCCACGATGAGGTTGAACGACAGTTCGGGAATGCCGCCGCCGAGGATATCGTCGAGGCCGGGAACCCCTGTTTCGAGGCGCTTGATCGTCACTCTGGTGCTCATTGCCGTGTGTCCTGTTCGTTCAAGGCCCCGGGGTTGCCGGCCCAGACCGGGCCGAGCAGGCGGGCGGTCAGCGCGGGTCCGACCAGGCTGGAAAGCAGCGCATCGAAATGGCGCAGGAAGCTGGCCGCACCCGCCTGGGCCTCCGCGGTCGGCCGCCGCGCCAGCACGGCGTGGAGGGCGTCGGGGTCGGCGTCTCGTGCGGACGCTTGCGTGGTCTCCGGACTCAGCCAGGGGTGCTGGTCGGTGGCGAGGTGGAGGCTGCGCCGGTAAAGGCCGGCCACACCGCCCTTCCCGAGGATCGGCTGCAGTGCCCGGTCGATGCTGATCCACGTTGCAAGGGTGGCGTCCGCGACGGCGCCCGCGTCGCGGGCCGCGTCGATGTGACGGGACACGAACGCGTGGAGCAGCTCGGTTTCCGGGCGTTCCACAGTCAGACCGTCCTTAGCAGGCAGCGTAGCGTGAACACCCCACACTACGCCTTTGCCGGCGCAGCGCAATGAATCTTTCCCGATGACGACGACCGCCGCGGGCGATGGCGTGCGCGTTATTGCCGCACGGTGCGCGGATTGCCCGGCTGGGTCTCGCCGCTGGAGCTGCGGAACGGGTTGATGTCGAGGCCGCCGCGGCGGGTGTAGCGCGCGTACACGCTCAGCCGCTGCGGGCGGCACTGGCGCATCAGGTCGGTGAAGATCCGCTCCACGCACTGCTCGTGGAAATCGCTGTGCCCGCGGAAGCTGACCAGGTAGCGCAGCAGGCCGGCGCGGTCGATCTTCGGCCCGTGGTAGCGCAGTTGCAGGCTGGCCCAGTCGGGCTGGCCGGTGACCGGGCAGTTCGACTTGAGCAGGTGCGAGACCAGCGTCTCCTCGACCACTTCCCCGCCGTCGGCGCGCAGGAAGTCCGGCCTCGGCGGCCCGTAGTGGTCGATCGCCACCGGCAGGTCGTCGATCGTGTCGCCCGAGAGTCCCTCGACCTGGCCGTGGCCACTGACCGTCGTCGGCACGACCACCACGCTCACCGGGGCGCCCGCGGCGGCGGACAGGTCCTCGACCAGGCGCGCCCGCAACGCGTCGGGGCCGTCGTAGCGTTCCTGGGCGTGGGAATTGAGGTAGAGCTTGAAGCTCTTGGACTCGATGATGTTCGGCGAGTCGGCCGGCACGCGGAACTCGCCGAGCGCCACCTTCGGCTTGCCACGCGCATCCAGCCAGCCCAGCTCGTAGGCGTTCCACACGTCGCAGCCGGTGAACGGCAAGGCCCCGTCGATGCCGAGCTCGTGACGTTTCGGGGCGCGCGGGATCGGGTACAGCAGGGCCGGGTCGTAGGCGTCGGGGTAGGCGGTGGGCTTGCCCAGCAGGGAACTTTCGGGGGTCGTCATCGCGACATTCTAGTCGCTGGCCGTGCCCCCGGGCGTGACCAGGTGCGCAAGCGCGAGCGCCAGCATCGCCCGTACGCCGACGTCCAGGCTCTCCTCGTCGAGCAGGAATTCCGGGGAGTGGTTGTTCGGCGCGGTGGCCGGGTCGATGCCGCGCGAGGTCGAGCCGACGAAGAAGAAGAAGCCGGGCACGCGGTTGGCGAATTCGGAGAAGTCCTCCGCCACCGTCATCAACGGCATCTCCACGACATTGGCCTCGCCGACCGCCGCGTGCAGGGTCGGCAGCACGCGCGTGGTCAGGGCCGCATCGTTGGCGGTCACCGGCGCGGAGTTCTCCACCTCCAGCGTGGCACTGCCCCCGGCGGCCTCGGCGATCGCGCTGGCGGTCCGGGCGAAGCGCGCGATGACGTCCTCGCGCACCTGCATGTCGAAGGTGCGCAGCGTGCCTTCCATCTGCACCGTGTCGGGAATGATGTTGAAGCGGATGCCGCCCTCGATGCGGCCCGGCGACAGCACCACCGGCGATGAGGTGATGTCGATCTGCCGGGCGATGATCGCGTTCATGCCCGCCAGCACCTGGCCGGCGATCGCGATCGGGTCGACGCCGCCCCACGGGCGCGACCCGTGCGTCTGCTGGCCTGCGATGTCGAGCACCCAGCGATCGGCGCTCGCCATCATCGGGCCGCTGCGGTAGCCCAGCTGGCCGACCGGCAGGCTGGCCCACACGTGCAGCCCGTACACCGCTTCGGGCTCGACGTCGTCGAAGATGCCTTCATCGAGCATCATCGACGCACCGCCGTCCTCGCCCGGCGGCGGGCCTTCCTCGGCCGGCTGGAACACGAACAGCACCTCGCCGGGCAGTTCCCCGCGCATGCCGGCCAGCGCCTGCGCCACGCCCATCAGGATCGCCACGTGGGCGTCGTGGCCGCAGGCGTGCATGACGCCGGTGGTCTGTCCGGCGTACTCGGTGGTGACGGTGGAAGCGAAGGGCAGGCCGGTGCGTTCGGTGACCGGCAGCGCGTCCATGTCGGCACGCAATGCGATGCGCGGGCCGGGACGCCCGCCCTTGAGCAGGCCGGTCACGCCGGTGTGGGCGATGCCGGTGCGCACCTCCATGCCCAGGCCTTCCAGGTGTTGCGCCACCAGCGCGGACGTGCGGAACTCGCGATTGCCCAGTTCCGGGTGCTGGTGGATGTCGCGGCGCCAGGCCACCACCGCTTCGCCGACATCGGCGGCCAGCGCGTCGATGTCCGCCGCCTGCGCGGGCTGGACCGGCGCGAAGCAAAGCGCCAGCGCGAAGCCGAGTGCTGGCACCGGTCCGAGGCGTCGTGCCGCGCTCACTGCGACGCCCCCGCATCGAGCAGGTCCAGCGCGGCCTGCAGCATCGCCCGCGTTCCGAGCGGTAGCGCCGCCTCGTCGACGTCGAATTCCGGGGAGTGGTTGCTGGCCACCGCCGCCATGTCCGCACCGGGCGGCGTGGCCCCGACGAAGAAGAACAGCGCCGGCGCATGCGCGCCGAACTCGGCGAAGTCCTCGGCGCCGGTGATCGGATCGATCTCGATGACCTTGCCGGCACCGGCAACGCGCTCCAGGCTGGGCTTGACCCGGGACAGCAGGTCCTCGTCGTTGCGCACCACCGGGTTTCCGGCCTCGGCCGGGATCGCGTGCTCGACGGTCGCGCCGTGTGCGGCGGCGACGTTCTCGGCCACCCGGCGCAGGCCCTCGAACAGCTTCTCGCGCATGTCCGGCTCGAAGCTGCGGATCGTGCCGATCAGCTCGACCTCGTCGGGGATGATGTTGTTGCGGATGCCGCCGTTGAACGCGCCGAAGGTCAGCACGACCGGGGCGCGGGTCAGTTCGGCCTGGCGGCTGACCAGGGTCTGCGCGGTCATGACGATGTCGGCGGCGGCGACGATCGGGTCCACGCCCGACCACGGGCGCGAGCCGTGCGCCTGCCGCCCCTTCACGGTGATCGAGAAGCGGTCGGACGCGGCCATGAACGGCCCCGGGCGGGTGGCGATCGTGTCCGACGCGATGCCGGCGATCACGTGCAGGCCCAGTACCGCCTCGGGCTGGAAGTCGGCGAACAGGCCTTCATCGAGCATCAGCGAGGCCCCGCCCTCCTCGCCCTCGGGCGGACCTTCCTCGGCGGGCTGGAAGATGAACATCACCTCGCCCGCCAGCTGCTCGCGCACCCCGGCCAGCGCTTCGGCCACGCCCATCAGGATCGCGGTGTGGGCGTCATGGCCGCAGGCATGCATGACGCCGGTGGTCTGGCCGCGGTACTCGGTGGTGACCGTCGAGGCGAACGGCAGGCCGGTGCGCTCGGTGACCGGAAGCGCGTCCATGTCCGCGCGCAGTGCGATCTTCGGGCCCTCGCCGGCGCCACCGCGCAGGATGCCGACCACGCCGGTGTGGGCGATGCCGGTGCGCACCTCCAGGCCCAGTGCCTCGAGGTGCTCGGCCACCAGGCCGGCGGTGCGGAACTCGCGGTTGCCCAGTTCCGGATGCTGGTGGATGTCGCGGCGCCATTCCACCACGCGCGCGTCGACCGGGCCGGCCAACGCGTCGACGTCGAGTGCGCCGGCGTCCTGTGCGGTGGTGGGCAGGGACACGCACAGCAATACGGCGGCGAGCGGGAGCAGGCGCATGACGGACTCCGGTTGGTCGATGTCGAAGCCATCATGCGGCATGCGGCGACGCGGTTGAAGCGCCGCCGCATGTCCCTGCCCGCTCAGAACGCTTCGTCGAACGCCACCTCGCCGCTCACGCCGACCTGGTAGGCCGACACGCGCCGCTCGAAGAAGTTGGTCAGCTCCTGCACGTCCTGCAGGTCCATGAAGCCGAACGGGTTGCCGACCTCGTAGGCTTTCGCGTAGCCCAGCCGCGACAGGCGCTGGTCGGCGCAGTACTCCAGGTACTGGCGCATGTCCTTGATCGACAGCCCGGCCACGCCACCCGACAGCACGTCCTGCGCGAACGCCACCTCGCACTCGATCGCCTCGGCCAGCATCGCGCGGATGTCGCGCTCCAGGCCGGCGTCGAACAGCTCCGGCTGCTCCTTGCGCACCGTGTCGATGACCTCGAAGGCGAAGTTCATGTGCATCGATTCGTCGCGGAACACCCAGTTGGTGCCCGAGGCCAGGCCCGGCAGCAGCCCGCGCGAGCGCAGGTAATACACGTAGGCGAAGGCGGCGAAGAAGAACAGGCCCTCGATGCAGGCGGCGAAGCAGACCAGGTTGAGCAGGAACTGCCGCCGCTGTTGCGGCGTTTCGATGCGCTGCAGGCCCTGGATCGAATCGATCCACTTGAAGCAGAACCCGGCCTTGCGCCGGATCGAGGGAATGTTCTCGACTGCGGCGAATGCCTTGGTGCGCGCCTCGGGATCGGGCAGGTAGCTGTCGAGCAGGGTCAGGTAGAACTGCACGTGCAGCGCTTCCTCGTACAGCTGGCGCGAGAGGTACATGCGCGCCTCGGGCGAGTTGATGTGCTGGTAGAGGTTGAGCACCAGGTTGTTGGAGACGATCGAGTCGCCGGTGGCGAAGAACGCCACCAGGCGTTCGATCAGGTGGCGCTCGGCGTCGCCCACCTTGTTCGTGAGGTCGTTGACGTCGAGCGAGAAGTCCACCTCCTCCACCGTCCAGGTGTTGCGGATCGCATCGCGGTACATCTCGTAGAACTTCGGATAGCGCATCGGCCGCAGCGTCAGCTCGAAGCCCGGGTCCAGCAGTCTTGGGGTGCTCACTGGCAGGCCTCGCAGGATTCGGGGTTCTCCAGCGAACACATCAACGCCGCGTTCGCGGCCGTGGTGTCGCCCACCGTGGTCTTGTTGATCTTCGTCGCCGGCCGCGAGCGCAGGTAGTAGGTGGTCTTGAGGCCCCGCTTCCAGGCGTGCATGTACATCGAACTCAACTGGCCGATGTTCGGGTTCTCGATGAACAGGTTCAGCGACTGGCTCTGGTCGATGAACGCACCGCGATCGGCGGCCATGTCGATCAGCGCGCGCATCGGCAGTTCCCAGACGGTGCGGTAGACCCGGCGGAGCGCTTCCGGGATCTCCTCGATGCCCTGGATCGAACCCTCCGCGAGCTTGATGCGGTCGCGCATCTGCGGGGTCCAGTGGCCCAGCTGCTTGAGCTCCTCGACCAGATGGCGGTTCACCACCAGGAAGTCGCCCGACAGCGTCTCGCGCTTGAACAGATTGCTCACCTGCGGCTCGATGCACTCGTAGCAGCCGGCGATCGAGGCAATTGTCGCGGTCGGGGCGATCGCCACCAGCAGCGAGTTGCGCACGCCGTGGCCCTGGATGCGCTCGCGCAGGCGCTGCCAGCGCTCCGGGTCGGTGGGTGCCACGCCCCAGGCCTCGAACTGGAATTCGCCGTCATGCAGGCGGGTGTCGGGAAAGCCCGGGTGCGGGCCGTGCTCGAGCGCCAACTCCAGCGACGCATTCAGCGCGTGGAAGTAGATCTCTTCGGCAATGCGGCGCGACAACTCGCGCGCCGGTGCGGAGTCGAACGGCAGGCGCAGCTTGAAGAACACGTCCTGCAGGCCCATCGCGCCCAGCCCGACCGGGCGCCAGCGCAGGTTCGCCGCGCGCGCGGTCTGGATCGGGTAGAAGTTCAGGTCGATGACGCGGTCGAGCTGGCGAACCGCCAGGCGCACGGTTTCGGCCAGCTTGCCGTAGTCGAACCAGGGGCGGCCCTGCTCGTCGCGCGCGACGTGCTGCCCCAGGTTGATCGAGCCCAGGTTGCACACCGCGGTCTCCGACTGCGAGGTGACTTCCAGGATCTCGGTGCACAGGTTCGACAGGTGCACGACGTTGCCCGGCTTGGCCGTCTGGTTGCAGGCGCGGTTGGACTTGTCCTTGAAGTTCATCCAGCCGTTGCCGGTCTGCGCCAGCGTCCGCATCATCCGCGCGTACAGCTCGCGCGCGCGCAGCGTCTTCTTCGCCAGCCCCGCGGCCTCGGCCTGGGCGTAGGCGCGCTCGAAGGCCTCGCCCCACAGGTCGGTCAGCTGCGGCACGTCGTGCGGGTCGAACAGCGACCACTCGCCGTCCGCCTCGACCCGGCGCATGAACTCGTCCGGGATCCAGTTCGCCAGGTTCAGGTTGTGCGTGCGCCGCGCCTCGTCGCCGGTGTTGTCGCGAAGCTCCAGGAACTGCTCGACATCGGCGTGCCAGGGCTCCAGGTACACGCAGGCCGCGCCCTTGCGCTTGCCGCCCTGGTTGACCGCCGCCACCGAGGCGTCGAGCGTCTTGAGCCACGGCACGATGCCATTGGACAGCCCGTTGGTGGAGCGGATCAGCGAACCGCGCGAGCGGATGCGGGTGTAGCTCAGGCCGATGCCGCCGCTGAACTTGCTCAGCTTGGCCACGTCCATGTAGCGCGCGTAGATCGACTCCAGCGAATCCTCGGGCGAGTCGAGCAGGAAGCAGCTGGAGAGCTGTTCGTGCGTGGTGCCGGCGTTGAACAGCGTCGGCGAGCTGGGCAGGTAGTCCAGCTCGGCCATGCGCCGGTACAGCGCCAGCGTGTCGTCGATGGTCTCGCTCAGCGCGCTGGCGATGCGCAGGAAGAACATCTGCGGCGACTCGATGACCTTGCGCGTCTTCGGGTGGCGCACCAGGTAGCGGTCGTAGAGCGTGCGCAGGCCGAAGTAGTCGAAGCGGCGGTCCAGGCCGGTGTCGAGCGCGTCGTTGAGCTTGCGCGCATGGGTCTGGGTGAATTCCAGCAGGCGGTCGTTGATCAGGCCCAGCTCGTGGCCGCGGGCCACCGACTGCGAGAACGCGTGGATCTCCTGGCCGCCGACCTCCTTGGCGATCACCTGCGCCAGCAGGCGTGCCGCCAGCCGGCCGTACTCGGGCTCCTCGGCGGTCAGCAGCGCGGCGGTGCGGATCGACAGCTCGTCGAGTTCGGCGGTGGTGGCGCCGTCATAGAGGCCGGAAATGGTGCGCGTGGCCACGCGCATCGGGTCGACCGCGTGCAGCCCATCGGCGGCGCGGGTGATCGCTCGCACGATCTTGCCGAGGTCGACCGGCTCGCGGCCGCCGTGGCGCTTGGTGACGCTCATGCCGCCGGCATGGTGCGGCGGGGTCAGCGTGAGGGCTGGCGCGTCGGGCTCGACACCCGGCGTGGCCGGGGTGTTCTGGATCGGGACAAAGCGGGTGCCGGCGTCGGCTTCGGCGAGGGTCGTGTCGGATGTGGTCATGTGCGGCTCCATGCGATGCACGGGTCGCGGCCCGTCCCTCGCAGGACCGCGGATCGAGCCGATGCCACGACAGGCCACGCGCCGCTCCCGGATGCCGGGAGGGCCTCACGCCTGCGGCGGCACCCCCTCGGGCGCCGGGCCTTCACGTGTGGCGACGGGACGACACGGCCACGGGCGCCTGGCCCGTCGCATCGTCCGGCCGCTTCCCCGCGGAAGCCCTGTAGCCGGTACCGCGCGTGTGTGCTTCACGCGGCTGTCGGCAGGTCTTCGGGCTCATGGACATGGGCGGGCCGGGGCCTGCTCCACCTACTTGCCGGGCTTCCCGGGGCAGGGCCCCAGTGCCGTGTTCGGCGTTCGTTTCCACCTACCGCTGCGGGGCAGCGTCGGCATTGGCCCGGGGGCCGCACCGACTTCCCTTTTAATCCACTGGCGCACGCCAGCGGGACCGACGGACACAAGATAGTGGGGTCGATCGATCGCGTCAACGCGAGATGTAGCGTCAGGCGGCGAACTCGGCCGGCATCGGTTCCAGCGGCGGCGGGGCCCGGTGGCTGGTCACCCAGCGGCGCGGGGAGCGCATGAAATGGCGTACCTGCTCCAGTTCGCCGCCCAGCACGTTGAGCGTCAGCGCCGGCTGCGTGGCGCTCAGGTTGCGGCAGCGGTGGGCATAGGCGTCCTCGCGCTCGAACCACAGCGCATCGCCCGGGCCCAGCCAGGTGCGTCGATTGCTGCCAGCCAGCGGGCCGTCGGGACCCAGCGTCCACGACTCCACTTCCAGCGCGCCCTCGACCAGGACGTCCACGCCCCACAGGGCGCCGTGGTCGTGCAGTTCGGTCCAGGCGCCGCCCGGAAGGCAGTGCAGCTCGGCCGTGGCGCCGAAGCGATCGCGGCCGTAAAGGCGCCAGCGCGCCTGGCGATTGCTGCAGCGTGCGTAGGCCCGGGCCAGGCCATCGGCATCGGCGCGGATCTCGGCCCCCAGCGTGCGGGCCAGCACGGCCAGGTCGGGGTTGGCGGACATCAGGTGGGTGCGCAGGCTGCTGCGCAGCCGGTCGGTCAGTGCGTTGGACATTCCGTGTCACTCTCGGGTGGTGCAGGGGAGAACGCAGACGCGGGGGCGTTGCGGCCGTGGAGAGAGTAGACGCCCGGCATGTGAAAGCACCGGGAAAACGCCGTTTCAGGCGGGTTTCAGCTCAGCGGCGATTCAACTTCGCCGGCCCCGCCCAGTCTCAGGGACGGTGCTCGAGCGCCAGGTACTGGGCCGACTGCATCTCGACCAGGCGCGAACCGGTACGCTCGAACTCCTTGTGCAGGCGCTGGCCGTTGTACAGCGACACCGCGTCGGCGTCGGCGGACAGCACCAGGTTCACCTGGCGGTCGTAGAGTTCGTCGACCAGGTGAACGAAGCGCCGCGCCGCGTTCTCGTTGCGTTCGTCGAAGTCCGGCACGCCCGACAGCAGGACGGTGTGGAAGTCGCGCGCGATCTCGATGTAGTCGGCCACCGCGCGCGGACCGTCGCACAGCTCGGCGAACTCGAACCAGACCACGCCTTCGGCCATCGCCCTGGGTTCTAGCACCCGGCCGTTGACCTCGAGCGGACCCTCCAGCAGGGGCGCCTCCGCGGTCAGCCGGGTCCAGGCCGCGGCCAGTGCCGCTTCGGCTTCGGAGTCGAGGGGCTGGTGGTAGACCCCGCCGGCGGTGAGCTGGCGCAGCCGGTAGTCGCGGGGGCTGACCAGCTCCAGCACCTCGCAGTGCTGTTCGATCAAGGCGATGGCCGGCAGGAAGCGCGCTCGCTGGAGGCCGTCGCGGTACAGTCCGGCCGGCTCGATGTTGGAGGTGGTCACCAGCGTGACGCCGCGCTCGAACAGGCCCTCGAGCAGGCGCCCGAGGATCATCGCGTCGCCGATGTCGCTGACGAAGAACTCGTCCAGCACCAGCAGCCTGGCCCGCGCGGCGATCTCCGCGGCCACGCCGTCGAGCGGGTCGCTGCGTTCGCCGGCTGCCGCCAGCTGCGCGTGCACGTGCTGCATGAAGCGGTGGAAATGGATGCGCCAGCGACGCCGCACCGGCGCCTGCGCGAACAGCAGGTCGACCAGGAAGGTCTTGCCCCGACCGACCCCGCCCCACAGGTACAGCCCGCGCACCGCGTCGGGCGGGCGGAACTTCGCGGTCAGCCGGCGCAGCGGGCCGCGGCGCCGGGCCCGGGCCAGCTCGGCATGGATGCGGTCGAGGGCGTCGAGCACCGGGCGTTGGGCCGGGTCCCGGGTCCAGCGGCCGTCGTCCACGCCGGCCGCGTAGGTCTGCGACGGGGGCGTCGCGGCGTCACCGGCCACGGCGGCGTGCTCGCGGCCACCCATGCTCAGTCGGCGTCGGAGGGGGCCGGCAGGTTCTTGCGCACGCCGTTCTTTATCGCACCGCGCAGGTCCATCAGCCGGCGATGGAAGAAGTGGCCGGTCTCCGGCATCTTCACCAGCTGGGGCTTTTCCGCCAGGTCGTCGATCCAGCGGTAGACCTCGTTCGGGTCCACGATGTCGTCGTCCTCGCCCTGGATGACCAGCCACGGGCACTCGGGCACCAGCACGGCGGAGAAGTCCCAGCGCCCGGCCGGCGGCGCGATCGAGATCATCTGCCTGACCGGCAGGTGGCGCGCGCCGAGCAGGCTGATGTAGGCGCCGAAGCTGAAGCCGGCCAACCACAGCGCGTGGTTGGGCAACACCTTCTGCACCCACTCGGCCACGGCCAGCAGGTCCAGCGTTTCGCCGCGGCCCTCGTCGAACTCGCCCTCGGACTCGCCGACACCACGGAAGTTGAAGCGCACCGTCTTGGCACCCAGCTCGCGCAGCGCTCGTTCGGTGATCGTGACCACCTTGTTGTGCATCGTGCCGCCTTCGACCGGCAGCGGGTGGCAGATGATCGCCACCACGTCCAATGCGCACTCGGGCTCGGGCAGGTCGACGGCCACCTCGATGCGCCCGGCCGGGCCATCGATGAAGAAGGTGCCGGCCTCGTTGGGAAAGCGGTCGTGGTGCTCGCTCATAGGCTGGGTCATCGCTTCAGGTCGGCCAGTGTACCCGAGCATACGGTCCGGTACACCGGGCCGCTCAGGGGTCGATTCCGAGCAGCAGCGGGTCGTGGTCGGAACTGCGCCAGGCCCGTCTGGAGTCGTCGCTTTCGTAGCCGAAGCCCGCATGTTCGTCGGCGTTCGCGTGCCATATCGCGGCATCGCGCACCCGGTCGAGCCGGCTTTCGTGCACCAGCGCATGGTCCAGCCGCCCGGACAGGCCGTTGAACACATAACTGTAGGGACGCTCCATGCCGGCGGCGAGCAAGGCGTCCTGCCACCCCCGCGCCTGCAGCGCGCGAAGCGGATCCTCTTGTCCGTAACTGTTCAAATCGCCGAGGATGATCGTATTTTCGCTACCGATACCTGCAGGATCGCTGTCGATCCAGTCCGCCAGCGCCTCCGCTGCTGCGACCCGGTGCGCGTTCCAGCAGGCCTGGCCATCGGCCTGGTCGGCGTCTCCCGGACGGGCCTGGGGGTGGGCTGCGTCGGGGCATCCGCCCTTGGACTTGAAATGGTTGGAGATGACCAGCCAGCTGCTCCCCTCGCTGGTCTGGAAGGCCTGGCCCAGCGGTGGCCGGCTGCCCCAGGCGAAGACCGGCGCGGCACTGCTGAGCGGTGCGCCGTGCGGACGCACCCGTGAGCTGCGGTAGATGAGTCCCACCCGGATGGCATCGTTGCCGGGGCCCGGACCGTAGTCGACGTGGGACCAGTCGCGCACCGGGCCGGCCGCATTGAGCGCGTCCACGAAGCCCGCCAGTGCGGTGTCGTCCCCGCGGCCGTCGTTCTCGATCTCGCTGAGCGCGACGATGTCCACGTCCAGTGCCTGCAGCGTCGCCACGAGCTTCGCCTGCTGGATCGCGAACAGCTCCGGCGTGGGGGCGCCGCGTTCGGTCGGGAAGCCACCCCCACGGCCGTCGCCATTGAACAGGTTCTCCAGGTTCAGCGCGGCCAGCTGCAGGCCCCCCTCGATCCGGGGCGGGACCGGCCGCCCGGCCTGTTCGGCGATCTCCAGCGGCTGCGTCGGGATCAGGCGGTAGTGCCCGCGACGCCGGTCCACCACGCCGGTCACCGGCCCCAGCATCGAACCCACGCGCAGCGGCGCGGAGTGATCCGGCGGGTCCGGCAGGTAGGCGATCGCGCCCGGCCACTCGGCATCGCTGCCGTCGTCGAGCAGCAGTCGCACCCTGGCATTGCGTCGTGCTTCCTCCTCGGCCGCGGGGCCGGGTGGATGCAGTTCGGTCGGCTGGTAAAGGCGGCCGTCGAAGCTGGCGACCAGTTCCCCGAAGCGCAACAGGCCGCCGTTCCCGCTGACCGTCAGGGGTGCTTCGATGCGCACCAGCATGCCTTCCAGCCGGGCCCAGTCGCCCGGATCCGTCGGCGGTGCCTGGACAAGGGCCGGGACCACGCTCGCCCGACCGAGGTCGCCCAGCCCATCGGCACGGATCGCGGTGAGGGTCTCGCCGTCGCGGCCCAGTTCGAGCACCTCGCCCTGCACCTGCACCCGTTGGCCCGGCTGCACGTGCGACAGGTCGGCGAGGCCCCGGACGACGAACAGGCCGTTGGACGTCGCCGGGTCGCCGTCGTCCTCGTCCGGCGCGGACTGCATGAAGAAGCCGTCCAGCCCCTCCAGGAAGGTCGCGGTCACCACACCCTCGACGCGCACTTCCGCGCCCAGGTGGGGGCTGGTTTCAGCGCTGCCCTGCACCTCGCCGATGAGCAGCACCCGTGCCTCGCGCTCGGGGGCCGTGCACGCCGCCAGTGCGAGCACCAGCGTCGACGCGAGGGAAGCAGCCAGGGCCACGCGCGGTGGAAGCGTCATTTAATGCTCCGGAAACGAAGACGCCGCCCCGAAGGGCGGCGTCGCAAACAGGCCGGGGAAGCCCGCAGCTTACTGCAGGTTGTCGACCATCCAGACCACGGTGACTTCCACCTGCTCGTCGGTGAGCGACGGGTTCCCGCCGCGCGGCGGCATGATGCCCTGCTCGCCCTGGAAGCCCTCGATGGAATGACGTACCAGCGTCTCCATGCCCTGGGCGATCCGGGCGGTCCACTCCGCGCGCACCATCCGCGGGGCGCCACCGGCGCCGGAGGTGTGGCAGGCGCCGCACAGCTGCTGGTAGATCACTTCGCCGTCGGTGGTGCCGCCGTAGGCCACCTGGGTGGCGGCGGCCGCACGCGCCTCGTCGGCTGCCGCCGCCATCGCCGCGGCGCCGGTCTCGCCGGCGTACACGCCGCCCACCGGGCGGATGCGCTCGATCACGCGCTGTTCGGCCACCGGACTGGGCTCGGTGGCGCGGTTGGCGTGGATGATCAGCGCGGTGACGATCAGCAGCGCGGCCACGATGGCCAGCGCGATGATGACCATCGTGAAATTCTTCAGGAAGTGCATGTCGGTGTTGCGCACGGAAGCCACCTTGGGCCGGGCGCACGGCCCGGACATTGATCAAAGAGCGCGATTATAGCCACCCCGGGCCGGTCGAGTGAACACACGCGCCCGCTGGCGGTCGATCGGCGGGGTCGCCGGTTCGTTCAGGTTGATCTAGGAATTTGTCCAATACCAATGCCCGGATGGACTCCCTAGACTTCGCTTCGACGGTGGAAGGGAGCGTGGACCCCGCCAGCGTCGCAAGGATCAGGGCTCAGGCCCCACGCGCCAAGGATGGCGCTTTTCTTTGCCCGCCAGGGACGGCTGGCACCCACGCCCTCCTCCGCCACGCCCTCCTCCGATCAACCCCGCACGACACGCGATGACACGCCGCCGCCCCCGGTGGGGCTGCCCGCGTGCCTGCGCCCGTGGGCTCAGCCGATCAGGCCGTGACGGCGGGCGATCTGGTGCAGGTCCAGCGGGCCACGCGCGCCCAGCTTCTGCATCACGCTCAGGCGGTGCACGTAGACGGTCTTCGTCGTGATGCCCAGCGCACGGGCGATGTCGGCCGGCGTGTCGCCATGGGCGAGGCGTACGAACACCGTGTGTTCGCGGGCGGTCAGCCCCGGCAAGGCCGAGTCGTCGACCGCGTCGTCCTCGAGGCGCTCGGCCAGGCCGGCGCTGAGGTAGACCTCCCAGCGGCAGGCCGCGGCCAGTGCCGCCGGCAGTTCCTCGGCCCCGGCCCCCTTGGAGACGAAACCACTGGCACCGCGTGCCAGTGCATCGCGGGCGAAGGACGGGCCGTCATGCATGCTCAGCACCACGACCTTGAGCGCGGTGTGGGAGCGCACCACCGCGTCGAGCACCTCCAGGCCCTCGCCGTCGGGCAGCGACAGGTCCAGCACCAGCACATCGATCCCGTTGAGCGCCCCCTCGGCCAGGGTTTCGGCCGCGGTGCCGAACTCGCGGTCCACGATCATCGTGCCGTCGGACTCGATCAGCTGGCGGAAGCCTTCACGTACGATGGGATGGTCGTCGCAGATCGCGACATGGATACCGGGCGGGGTCGGGTGGGGGCTCATGGGGGCACAGCAATGACGGCACGCGGGCAAAAGGTCAAGTTCGCGTTGTGGGTCGTCGCCTACGTGCTGGCCTGGGTGGCCCTGTTCCAGTTCGCGCGCGAGGTCTGGTTCCTGCCCGCCGGGCTGCGCCTGGCCGCACTCTGGATCACGCCGCGGCGGCACTGGGTGTGGCTGGCGCTGGGCGACTTCGCCGCGATCGCGATCATCAACCTGCTGACCCTGGAAGTGGTCGACGCCTGGACGATGGTCGCCCTGGTGTTCCTGCCCTGGCCGCTGTACGCCGCGGCGGTCCTGCTGCTGCGCCCGGGCAACCCGCCGGGCCCGCCGGACTCGCCGCTGGCGATGGCGCGCCTGCTGGGAGCCGGCCTGGTCGGTGCGATCCTGGTGGCGCCGCTGATCTCCACCTTCCACGGCCCGGTCGCCTACCAGAACCCGGGCCTGGCGAGCGCGCTGGGCCACCTGTTCGGCGATTTCGCCGGCCAGCTGATGCTGGCGCCGCTGATAGTGCTCGCGGCGCTGGGCACGTTGGAGCGCATCCGCTGGAAACTGCTGGGCCGCGATGCGGTGCTGAGCCTGGTGCCGACCGCCATCCTGGCCGCGGTGCTGCTGCTCAGCCACGAGGACGACGTGGTCTTCGGCTACCTGCTCAGCTTCGCCCCGCTACTGTTCCTGGCCTTCCGCCACGGCTGGGTGGGTGCCGCCTGCGGCGTGGCCGGCATGGGCGTGCTGCTGGAGTTCGCGTTCCACCTGCATCCCAGCGCCGTGATCCAGACGCCGCTGCAGATCGGCCTGGCGGCCACGGCGGTGTGTGCGCTGGTGCTGGGGGCGGCGATCACGGCACTTCGCCAGAGCCATGCGCTGCTGGCCGAGCGCAATCGCGCGCTGGTCGACTCCAACCAGGCGCTTGGCGCGATGACCAGCGAGATGCGCGACATGGCGCGGCGGCTCAGCCGCCTGCAGGAGCAGGGGCAGCGCGAGCTGGCGGCCGAACTGCACGACGAGCTGGGCCAGGCGGTCACCGCGCTGGCGACGCGGCTGAGCCTGGCGCAGCGGCGTGGCCGCGAGCCCGAGGTCGAGGCGCTGCTGGGCTCGCTTCGGCTGCAGGCGCAGCAGATCCATGAAAGCCTGCGCCGGGTCCTGCGCCAGCTGCGACCGGCGGTGCTGGACGCCTATGGCCTGCAACGCGCCTTGTCCGAGGGCCCGCTGCGCGACCTGCTGGCCGATGCCGGCGTGCGCCTGGAGACCTCGTTGATCGGCGATGTCGATGCGCTCGACGAGGACGCGACGACGGCGATCTACCGCATCGCCCAGGAGGCGGTCACCAACTGTGTCCGCCATGCCAATGCCAGGGCCTTCGAATTGCGCCTGTGGGTCGGGCGCAGCGAGGTGCGGGGCAACTTCAAGGTGCTGCTGGTGCTCAGCGACGACGGCGTCGGAATCCCGGCGCAGGGCGCAGGCGAAGGCCTGGGGCTGGGCGGGATCCGCACCCGCGTGCTGGCACTGGGCGGCGCCTACACCTTTCGAACCGGTGCCGACGGCACCCGCCACGAGATCGAGTTCGGCTGCGCCGGGTCGTCCACGCGCTGACCCGGTCCGGCAGCTACCAGACGAAACCGTCGAACGGCTGCACGTCGACCTCCGCGCCGTCCTCGAGGGATCCCGAATCCTGCGGCACGACGATGAAGCAGTTGGCGCGGATCATTGAACTGAGTATTCCCGAACCCTGGCGGCCGGCGCTGGCGACCACCAGCCGGCCATCCTCGCCGTGCCCGAGGATGCCGCGCGAGAACTCGGTGCGCCCCGGCTTCTTGCGCAGGCCGCCCTGCAACGTGGCGCGCAGGGTCAGCGGAGGGCGCGGCGCCATGCCCATCATCCGCTGCAGCGCCGGCTGCACGATCTGGTGGAAGGTCGCCATGACGGAGACCGGATTGCCGGGCAGGCCGAAGAACCAGCATCGGTCGATGCGGCCGAACGCCAGTGGACGGCCCGGGCGCATCGCGATCTTCCACAGGTGCAGTTCACCGATCCGCTTGAGCGTCGGCATGACATGGTCGGCGTCGCCGACCGACACGCCACCGGACGTGACGATCGCATCGCAGCGCGCGGCGGCGTCGCGGAACAGCCGCTCCAGCGTCTGCGGGTCATCGCCGGCACGCCCGAGGTCGACCACCTCCACGCCGAGCCGCCACAGCATCGCGCCCAGCGTGGCGGAGTTGGAGTCATGGATCTGGCCCGGCGCCAGCGGCTGGCCAGGCGGGACCAGCTCGTCCCCGGTGGCCAGCACCGCCACGCGCGGGCGGCGGTACACGAGCGCGCGGTCATGGCCGATCGAGGCCAGAACGCCGATCTCCGCGGCCCGCAGCAAGGTGCCCGGCCCCATCACCTCGGCACCCAGCGGGATGTCCTCGCCGGCCGGCCGGATGTTGTCGCCCGGGCGCGGCAGGCGGGTGAAGCCGATCCGGCCATCCGGGTCGACGGCCACGTGCTCCTGCATCACCACGGTGTCGGCACCCTCGGGCACCGGAGCGCCGGTGAAGATGCGCACCGCCTGCCGTGGGCCCACCTGGCCCTGGAAAGGATGGCCGGCATAGATCGTCGCGATGACCTCCAGCCGGACGTCCTCGGCCAGGTCGTCGGCACGCAATGCGTAGCCGTCCATCGCCGAGTTGTCCGCGCCAGGCACGGCGATCGGCGAGCTCACCGCCTCCGCCAGCACCCGGCCGGGAAGCTGCGCCAGCGCAACCACCTCGGTGTCGGTTACCGGCGCCACCAGCGCCGACAGGCGTTCACGCGCTGCCGCCACGGGAAGCGCCTGTCCGGCGTGCCCGTCGCTGCAGTCGTCCATGCCGGACACGCCTTCCGGCGCGGGGGTCTGTCGTGCCACGTCCTTCACTCCGGTGCCATTGATGTGGGGGTTAAGATGAAGCAACACCCGGGTGAACGCGAGTACCGCGTCGCGCCCGTGCCCCGTCAGCCAGCAGGGAGTCGACGATGGATGCCGATGCACTGAACATGCAGATCCGCAAGTTCCTCAAGCAGGTGGGCGTCACCTCCCAGCGCGAGATCGAGCAGGCGGTGCAGGCAGCGGAGGCGGCGGGCACGATCGCCCCCGGCAGCGTGCTCAAGGCGCGCATGACGCTGCAGGTCGAGGGCCTCGACCTGACGCACCGCGTCGACGGCGAGCTGCGGATCGAGTGAGCCGGTGAGCACCGCCTTTCCCGGTCGCATCAACCGCGGTGGCGACGGCCTGCCGGTCGCGCTGGCGATGCATGTCCGCGCGCCCGGCGATCGTTTCGAACACTGGCGCGTGGATGGCGTGCTTGCCGGTGCGGCGTTCGCGGCGGCGAAACGCTCGATGCAGGTGCTGCGCGAGGATTCCGCCGGGCGCCACGTGCTGTGGCGCGGCTTCGTTCTGCGCCTGGACCCGCTGCGCAGCCCCGACTACGTGCTCAACCTCAACAACGCCCAACCGCTGCTGTTCGTCGTCGCGCGCTACCACGCCGACACCGGCCTGGAGCCGCTGCAGGTGACGGCCAGCCTGGACGAGGCGCAGGCGCTGGACTCCACCGACCTGCGCGGTGCCGACGAACACGTGCTGCAGCTGCCGATGCCTCCCGACATCGGCATGCGCGTGGCCGCCTTCACCCAGGAACACTACCGGCCACCCGAGCGCAAGGGTCGCCGACGCCGGGGGCCACGCGATGGCGCGTGAGTCCGATCCCACGTTGCCCGGGGGCGAGCCCCTGTTGACGCGCCTGCTGCGTCGGCGGGTCGATCAGCCGGACGGGCCCGAGTCCGCCGGTCGTGAATCCGAGGAAGCCGATGCAAGTGCGGCAGCTGCATCCGGCGCCGCGAACTCCACCCAAAGCGCGGCATCGGCGGCCCCGGCGGCAGAAGAAGCGCCCCCGCCGTCGCGCATCGATCCCAACAGCGGCCGACCGATCGACGAACTGGTCGATGCCGACCTGCCCGCGATCGACAGCATCGGCCCGGACAGCGACGTGCGTGCGTTCCTGGGCCGCAACATCTCGCCCGAGCTGCGCCGCCAGGCCCTGCGCAAACTCTTCCACCAACCCAAGTTCAACGTCGTGTGCCTGTGCGCGGAGTACGCCGAGAACTACAACAACTTCACGCCGATGGGCGCGATCGTGCCGCACGACATGAAGCGGCAGATCGCGGTGCAGGCCGAGCGGCTGGCGCGCAAGGCGCTGGAAGCCGAGGCCGGATCCGGCGCGGCGAGCGGCACCGGGGCAGCCGCCGCGGCGGCACCCGGGGCGCCGGAACCGCGCGTCGAAGGCACGGTGCAGCGTGAAGGCGGAGAGCCTTCGACCAAAGTATTAAGCGACGCCGGAGCGGCGCCATCCGATGCGCCACGGCCCGCTGTGGACAAGCCGCAGCGCGGCTGAGCGCAGGCCCTTCACATCGCTGCGGGCGTGGCCTTTGCATGTCGATCACGGGGGCCGGGCCACCCTCGGCTTGCAAGTGTCATGCCCCGGGACTGTAATCGGGAGACACGCCAGAAACGGTAGCAATGAGCACGCCAGCCACCGACATCGATGCACCGGTCTACAGCGACTGGGCCTGGTCCGACGACACCGTCGCAGCCGGGCAGTCGGGCGCGCGTGCCGCGGCCTTGGCGGCGCTGTCCACGATGCAGTCCGAGCCGACCTCGCTGGTGTCCTACCAGTCGCGCGGCTGCGTGCTGGTGATCGGCCCGCTCGATGCGGCCTGGTCGGCGGCGCTGCAACTGCCTGCCTCGATGCGCCGCGTCGTCCTGGCCGAACCCGGCGAGGAGCCCCTGCCTGACGGTGCGCGCGAAAGCGAGGACCCGGTGCTTGTCCGCGCACCCCTGGCCGGCCTGCGCGGACACCTTGGCGAGTTCATCGCCGAGGCGAAGGGGGCCGGCGGGGAAACGATCGACCTCGCCGCGCTGTATGTCTCGCCCAAGCCCCGCTTCGACCTGGTCCTCGACCTCGGGCGCACGCCTGCCCTGGCCCAGGTGCGACCGCCTCTGGGCTATTTCCGGGTCGGGCGCGACACCGATGCGCTTCGCTCGGCACTGGCGGAGATCCCCGACCTGGTCGGCGAGTTCGAGAAGCCGCGGTTCTTCAACTACGACCCCGCCATCTGTGCCCATGGACGCAGCGGGCTACGCGGCTGCACCCGCTGCCTGGATGCCTGTTCGACCGGCGCGATCCGATCGCTGGGCGACCTGATCGAGGTCGACCCCTACCTGTGCCAGGGCGATGGCGGCTGCACCACGGTATGTCCGTCCGGCGCGATCAGCTATGCCTATCCGCCCCCGCGCGACCTTCTGCAGGCGCTCAAGGCGATGCTGGTGGCCTACCGCGAAGCAGGGGGACAGGCGCCCCGGGTCCTGTTGCACGACGCCGAAGGCGGACACGACCTGCTGCGCGCACACGCAGCGCAGCTGCCAGGCGATGTGCTGCCCCTGCAGGTCGAGGAGATCACCGCGGCAGGGCTGGATGTGTGGCTGAGCGCGATGGCCTATGGGGCCGACCGCGTCGGGCTGCTGCTCGGCACGGCGCGGGCCGATCACGAGGCGTCCACGCTGGCGCTGCAACTGCGCATCGCCGAGTCGCTGATGACCGGCATGGGCCACGCGCCGGGACGCATCGGCACCGTCGACGCGGCCTCCTTGGCGGACTGGTGCACGCCGGAGCCCGCGCAGGTCGGCCATGCGCCGCCCGCCGGTTTCGATACCCACAATGACAAGCGCGCGACGCTGCGCCTGGCCCTGGCCCACCTCCACCGCACCGCGCCGGCGCCGCAGGCGGCCGTCGCGCTGCCGGCTGGCGCACCGTTCGGCGAAGTGCGGGTCGACACCGCGGCCTGCACGCTGTGCATGGGCTGCGTGTCGGTGTGTCCCAGCCACGCGCTGACCGACGGCGGCGAGACGCCGCGGCTGGACTTCACCGAAGACCTCTGCCTGCAGTGCGGCCTGTGCGAGCGGGCCTGCCCCGAGCAGGCCATCACGCTGGCACCGCGCTTCGTCTACGACTTCGAGGTGCGGCGCCAGCCGCGCGTGCTGAACGAGGAAGAGCCGTTCTGCTGCGTGGCCTGCGGCGAGCCCTTCGCCACGCCCAGCGTCATGGAGAAGATGGCGCAGCGCCTGCAGGGCCATCCGCTGTGGGCCGACGAGGCCACCCGGGCCCGCATGCAGATGTGTGGCGACTGCCGGGTAAAGGACATGATGCGTGCGGACATCGCGAAATTCCGCGACACGGGGACGACATGAGCAACCAGGCCGCCAACGCCGAAGCGCCGGGCGTGGCCCCGGTGCATGAACCCGACCAGCTGCGAGCGTCGACCTACCGGCTGCTGGGTTTCCTGCTGTCGGGTCCCCCGCCGCAGGAATTGTTGAACCAGCTCGCGACCCAGGTGCAGCCGGGCGACCAGGGCCGAGCGATCGAGCGCGCCTGGGCACAGCTGCGCGATGCCGCCGGCGAGCATCCGGCGCGCCAGTGGGAGCGCGAATACAACGCGCTGTTCATCGGCGTGGGCGAGGGTGAGTTGATGCCGTACGGCTCGTGGTACCTGGCCGGACGGGTCATGGACAAGCCGCTGGCGAAGCTGCGCGGCGCGCTGAAGATGCTGGGCATCGAGCGCCAGCCCGGTGCCGGCGAGCCGGAGGACCACGTTGCCGCGATCTGCGAGGTCATGGCGCTGTTGGCCGAGGACCCGCGGATGAGCATCGAGGGACAGCGCGAGTTCTTCGCCGCGCACGTGCAGGGATGGCTGCCGAGATTCTTCGAGGACCTGGACAAGGCCAAATCCGCCAATGCCTACCGCTCGGTGGCGGCGGTCGGGGCGGCCTTCATCGCCTTGGACGGGCAGTACCTGTCGATGCTCGCGTGAGCAGCGACGAGACAACACCGGAGGTGGACGACATGAGCAAGCAAGAGCACAACCCCGATGGCCTGCCGAGGCGCGAGTTCCTGCGCCGCAGCGTCAGCCTCGTCGGCGCGGCCGGTGCGGGCCTGGTGGTCGCCTCCGCCCATGCCGCCGGCGATCCGGTGGCGCCTGCCCCGGCGATGCCGGAGGGTGAGGCGGGGTACCGGGAAAGCGAGCACGTCAAACACTATTACCGCATGGCCGACTTCTAGGCGACGCGTGAGACCGACCGGCCGCGGGATGGCGGCCGTCGAAGGTTCGAAGGGTTCCGGCCCTGCACCCCTGGATGTCCGGGGCAGTCCGGTGAGCAGCGGCTGAGGAGGGACAGCAATGAAACTGGTCAAGAAGAATGGTGCCGTCGATGCGGCGGTGGCGGGAGGCTTGCTCGGGCGCAGCATCAGCCGGCGACGCTTCCTGCAGGGATCGGGCCTGGCGGCCGGCGGCGCGGTTGCGCTGGGCCTGCTGCCCACGACGCTGGTGCGGCGCGCGAACGCGGCCGACACGCGCACCCCGATCGATCGCAACAGCGAGATCACCCGGGTCAAGACGGTCTGCACCCACTGCTCGGTCGGCTGCGGCGTCATCGCCGAGGTGCAGAACGGTGTCTGGGTCGGCCAGGAGCCGAACTTCGACAGCCCGATCAACCTCGGCTCGCATTGCGCAAAGGGCGCCGCGCTGCGCAACCACGGCATGAGCACCAAGCGCACCAAGTACCCGCTCAAGAAGGTTGCCGGGGAGTGGCAGCGCATCAGCTGGGAGCAGGCGATCGACGAGATCGGCGACCAGCTGCTGCGCATCCGCGGCGAGTCCGGCCAGGACGCGGTCTGGTTCGCCGGATCGTCCAAGGCCAGCAACGAGGGCGCCTACCTGCAGCGCAAGTTCGCCGCCTTCTGGGGCTCGAACAACTGCGACCACCAGGCGCGCATCTGCCACTCCACCACGGTGGCCGGCGTCGCCAACACCTGGGGCTACGGCGCGCAGACGAACTCCTACAACGACATCCTCAACTCCAAGTGCATCATCATGTGCGGCTCCAACGCCGCCGAGGCGCACCCGGTGGCGATGCAGATGATCCTGCGCTCCAAGGAGCAGGGCGCGAAGATGGTGGTCATGGACCCGCGCTTCACGCGCACCGCCGCGCACGCCGACTATTACGTGCGCATGCGCTCGGGCACCGACGTCGCGCTGATCTTCGGCATCCTGTGGCACGTGCTCGAGAACGGCTGGGAAGACCGCGAGTACCTGGCCCAGCGCGTGTTCGGTTTCGACCGCGTTCGCCCGGAAGTGGCGAAGTGGACGCCCGACGAGGTCGAGCGCGTGACCGGCGTGCCCGGCGGGCAGCTGCTAGAGGTGGCGCGGATCATGGCCGAGAACCGGCCCGGCACCTTCGTGTGGTGCATGGGCGGCACCCAGCACACGATCGGCTCGAACTACGTGCGTGCCTACAACATCCTGCAGCTGGCGCTGGGCAACATCGGCGTGAGCGGCGGTGGCGCCAACATCTTCCGCGGCCACGACAACGTGCAGGGCGCCACCGACGTGGGCCCGAACCCGGACAACCTGCCCGGCTACTACCCGATCGCCGAAGCCGGTTGGCGCCACTGGACCAGTGTCTGGGACGTCGACTACGACTGGCTGGCGGCACGCTTCGACCAGCGCGAGTACGACGATGGCCGCGGCACGATGATCAAGCCGATGAACATGCCCGGCATCACCGTGTCGCGCTGGATCGACGGCGTGCTCGAGGACGGCGCCAACATCACCCAGTCCAGCCCGCTGCGTGCGGTGATGTTCTGGGGCCATGGCCCGAACAGCCAGACCCGCGGCCCGGAGATGAAGGCCGCGTTCGAGAAACTCGACCTGCTGGTCGTCATCGACCCCTACCCGACCGTGTCCGCGGTGCTGCACGACCGCCCCGACAACACCTACCTGTTGCCGGCGGCCACGCAGTTCGAGACCTCGGGCTCGGCCACGGCGTCGAACCGCTCGCTGCAATGGCGCGAGAAGGTGATCGAGCCGCTGTTCGAGCACAAGCCCGACCACGAGATCGCCTACCTGCTTGCGCGCAAGCTCGGTTTCGCCGATGAGATGTTCAAGAACATCGAGGTGCGTGGCACCGAGCCGGTGGTCGAGGACGTGCTGCGCGAGATCAACCGCGGTGCCTGGTCGATCGGCTACACCGGCCAGTCGCCGGAGCGCCTGAAGGAACACATGGCCCACCAGGGCCACTTCGACGTGCGCACGCTCAAGGCATCCGGCGGGCCGCTCGACGGCGAGACCTACGGCCTGCCGTGGCCATGCTACGGCACGCCGGAAATGAAGCATCCCGGCACCCACGTGCTCTACGACACCTCCAAGCACGTCCTGGAAGGCGGTGGTTGCTTCCGCGCGAACTTCGGCACCGAGTACGAGGGCGAGAACATCCTCGCCGAGGGCTCCTACCCGCTCGGCTCCGAAATCGAGGACGGCTATCCGCAGTTCAATTCCGAACTGCTCAAGCAGCTGGGCTGGTGGGACGAGCTGACCGCGGAGGAGCAGTCCGCGGCCGAGGGCAAGGCGTGGACTACCGACAATTCCGGCGGCATCATCCGCGTCGCGATGGCGCACGGCTGCATGCCCTTCGGCAATGCCAAGGCGCGCGCGTTCGTGTGGAACTTCCCGGATCCGGTGCCGCTGCACCGCGAGCCGCTGTACACGCCGCGCTACGACCTGGTCGG
Source organism: Alkalisalibacterium limincola (assembly GCF_008017755.1). Lineage (GTDB taxonomy): Bacteria > Pseudomonadota > Gammaproteobacteria > Xanthomonadales > Xanthomonadaceae > Alkalisalibacterium > Alkalisalibacterium limincola. Next base: position 206,828 of record NZ_VRTS01000005.1, on the reverse strand, counting down.
CGACTACCCGACCTACGAGGACCGCAAGGCGTTCTTCCGGCTGCCCACGCGCTGGGCGTCGGTGCAGGCCACCGACTACTCGGGCGACTTCCCGCTGGTGCACACCTCCGGGCGCCTGGTCGAGTACGAAGGTGCCGGCGAGGAGACGCGTTCCAATCCGTGGCTGGCCGAGCTGCAGCAGCACATGTTCGTCGAGATCAACCCGACGGATGCGAACAATGCCGGCATCCGCGACGGCCAGGACGTGTGGCTGGAGGGCCCCGAGGGCGGCCGCATCCGCATCAAGGCGCAGGTCACCCAGCGCGTTGCCGCGGGCACGGTGTTCACGCCGTTCCACTTCGGCGGCCACTTCCAGGGCGAGGACCTGCTGCCGAAGTACCCCGAAGGCTCCGCACCGTACACCCGGGGCGAATCGACCAATACCGCGACCACCTACGGCTACGACGCGGTCACGATGATGCAGGAAACCAAGACCACGCTTTGCCGCGTGGTGGCGGCCTGAGGCTCACGAGGAGATAGACCATGGCACGCATGAAATTCCTTTGTGACGCCGAACGCTGCATCGAGTGCAACGCCTGCGTCACCGCCTGCAAGAACGAGCACGAGGTGCCCTGGGGCGTGAACCGCCGCCGGGTCATCGTGCTCGACGACGGTGTCCCGGGCGAGAAGTCGATCTCGGTGGCCTGCATGCATTGCACCGACGCGCCCTGCGCGGCGGTGTGCCCGGTGGACTGCTTCTACACCACCGCCGACGGCATCGTGCTGCACGACAAGGACCTGTGCATCGGTTGCGGCTACTGCTTCTACGCCTGTCCGTTCGGTGCACCGCAGTACCCGAAGCAGGCGGCCTTCGGGGTGCGCGGCAAGATGGACAAGTGCACCTACTGCGCCGGCGGCCCGGAGGCGACGCATTCCGAGGCCGAACTGACCAAGTACGGCACCAACCGCATCGCCGACGGCAAGTTGCCGCTGTGTGCGGAGATGTGCTCGACCAAGGCGCTGGTGGCCGGCGACGGCGACGTCATCGCCGACATCTACCGCAAGCGCCTGTTGCGCCGCGGTGGCCGGCCGCAGACCTGGGGATGGGAGTCGGCCTACGGCGCCGGCGTCGGTTGATCCACGGCGGGGCCCGCCGTCCGGCGGGTCCCGGTTTCGAACACGGGAGGAGTCGAACATGAAGATCCGCCATGTGCTGGCCGTGGCCACCGTCCTTGCCGTCCTCGGCCTGGCGGCCTGCGGCGACACCACGTTGCACGAGCCCGGGGTCTACAAGGGTCCCAGCGACCCGGAAGCCGGGGAGGAAGCGGCCAATGCGCGCGCGGAGAAGCTGCGTGAGCGGGCGATCCTGGCCCATAGCGACCGATAGGGGGAGTTCCGATGGACACCGGAAATGATGCCGCCACCCGGCTGATGCGCCGGCGCCGGTCGATGGGCTGGTCGATCGTGCTGGTGCTGGCGCTGGCGATGCTGTTGCCGGCCACGGCCTATGTCGTGCACTTCACCACCGGTGCCGCCCACGCCCAGCAGCCGGTCCAGCAGCCCGCGCCGCCGGCCGAGGCGCCTCCGCCGATCGATCCGGCCGCGCCGCCGGTCGAAGCCGAGCCGGCGCCGCGCGCCTGGGACCCGGCCGGGCCGAACCCGCGCTCGGAAACCTGGCGCCACGCGCGCGCCGATGGCGCGGGCTACGTCGCGGCCAGTGGTCCGTACACGGTCAACACGCTGATCAACAATTCCGGCCAGAACTGGCGGCAGCTGCGCATGGGCCCGGTGCACAACATCGGGGGCTGGTTCCTCGTGCTGGTGCCGCTGGCCATCCTCGCCTTCTTCCTGATCAAGGGCCGCGTGCCCATCGAGGGTGGGCGTGCCGGCGTGACGATCAAGCGCTGGAGCCTGTTCGACCGCACGCTGCATTGGTTCACCGCGATCACGTTCATCATCCTGGCCATCACCGGCCTGTCGCTGTTGTTCGGCCGCACCGTCCTCATCCCGCTGTTCGGCCTCGCCGGAAACGCGGCCTGGGCCAACATCGCGATGAACGTGCACAACTACGTCGGCCCGGTGTTCTCGATCGGCGTGCTGGTGATGATCGTGAAGTTCATGGCGCTCAACATTCCGCGCCGCCACGACCTGGAGTGGTTCAAGCGGGGCGGCGGCATCGTCGGCGACGACCATCCGCCTGCCGGCTTCCTCAATGGCGGCGAGAAGATCTGGTTCTGGGGCGGCGTCTTCTTCCTCGGCCTGGTCGTCATCGTCAGCGGCTTCGTGCTCGACTTCCCGCAGTTCGGGCAGTCGCGCTCGACCATGTCCGCCGCCCACCTGTTCCACGCAGTCGCCGCGGTGGCGTGGATCTGCTTCGCGATGGGCCATATCTACATCGGCACCTTGGGCACCGAGGGCGCGCTGGAGGGCATGACCACCGGCGAGGTCGATGTGAACTGGGCGCGCCAGCACCATGACCTGTGGCTGGAAGACCTGCAGCGCGAGGGCAGCGTGCCGCCACCGCCGCGCGCACCGACGCCACCCCCGGGGCAGCCCGAACCCGACATCCGCTGAGGCGGCTACCCCGAGTGCAACCCGACGGCCCGCAACGGGGCGTCGAACTTTCCAAGGATTCCGGACACGATGAAGTTCCTGCGCGCGGTGCGCCTCGACGACAGCGACGACCAGGTGTTCCTGGCCAGTGCGAAGGCCGGCGAGCCGGTGGTGGCGGGGAGTTTCCTGTGGGCCTTCAGCGACGAGGACCCGGCCGGCTTCCGCGGCAGGCGCCTCAATGCGTTCCGCTCCGGTTTCCTCGGCACGGTGGACTTCGGGCATTGCACGCTGGCGGCGGTCGGCGACATCACCGACCTGGAGTACAAGCAGCTCATCGAGCGCCTCGCCCAGTACATGGTCGACCACTACGGGGCCCCCAGCCTGGTGGCTGCGTTGCCCACCGCGCGTGCCGAGGCCGAGTTCGCCGCCGGCTTGTGCGACCGCGACCCGGGGCACTTCATCGCGCTCGAGCGCGAGGTCGTGCTGGGCGAGATCAGCGAGTCCTACCGCAGCATCGACCCGGGCCAGGCCTGGCAGCACGATTCCACGCCGGTTTTCCGTATCGTTGCCGATGATGCCAACGCGGAGGATCCAACCCATGACTGAGGCCACCTTCAAGTCACTCGACATCGCGGTGCTGACCGTCTCGGACACGCGCACCGAGGCCGACGACAAGTCCGGCCAGCTGCTGGTGTCGCGGCTGCAGGAGGACGGGCACCGGTTGGCGGCCAAGGCGATCGTGCCCGACGACATCTACGCCGTGCGTGCGGTGGTCTCGCAGTGGATCGCCGACGAGGCGGTGCAGGTGGTGCTGACCACGGGTGGTACCGGCATCACCGGTCGCGACACCACGCCCGAGGCGCTGCGGCCGCTGTTCGACACGACCATCGAGGGCTTCGGCGAGCTGTTCCGCATGCTCTCGTTCGCCGACATCAAGAGCTCGACCATCCAGTCGCGGGCGATCGCCGGCCTGGCCAACCGCACCCTGCTGTTCGCGCTGCCGGGGTCGCCCGGCGCCTGCAAGCTGGGTTGGGACCAGATCCTGCGCCCACAGCTGGACCTGCGCCACAAGCCGTGCAATTTCGTCAGCCTGTTGCCGCGCCTCGGGGAACGATGAGCCCCCGCCCGCGCCCGGGGCGGTTCCATCCCGGCGCCCTGCTCGGCGTGCTGGGCATCGTGCTCGGGCTGGCCGCGATCTCCTGGCTTGCCGCCCGACCGGCGGACGAGAACCTGCTTCGCGCGCTGCTTGCCGGCGACTCGGTCCAGGCGCACGCGCTGCTGGATCGTGGCGCCTCGGTGCACGCGCGGGTCGACGCGGGCGAGCACCGTGGCAAGACCGCGCTGATGCTGGCGGCACAATCCGGCGACCCGGCGCTGGTCGAGCGGCTGCTGCGCGAGGGTGCCGGGGTGGACCAGGACAACGGCCGCGGCGGCACTGCGCTGATGTATGCCGCGACCGGCGGGCACGACGGCGTGGTGGCGGTGCTGCTGGATGCGGGCGCGGACGTCGACCGCCAGGCCGGCAATGGCTGGACCGCCTTGATGCTGGCCACCGCGAAGGGCCACCGGCAGGTGATCGGGCGCCTGATGGCAGCCGGCGCCGATCCCGACCTGGCCGATGTCTACGGCTGGACGCCGATGATGCGCGCGGCCGACAACGGCGACACCGACACGCAATCCCTGCTGCTGGCGCTGGGCGCGACCCGGGCCGCCACAACGACCAGGGCCTGACGGCTGCGGACATCGCCCGCGCGGTCGAGTCAGGGGCGGACGACGACGCCCGGACGGGTTCACATGCCGTTCCCGACCTGCTTGAATCAGGCGAGCGGTGAACGCCCACCTGCCTGCCGGGATGCCCGATGCCTGACTTCAAAGCACCACTTGCCCTCGTGCTGGCCGCCGTGCTGCTGGCCGCCTGCGCGACACGGCCGTCGCCGGTCGAGCCGGCGGGTCGGGCCGACCCCACCCAACGGCCATGGGAGTCGATCCGCCTGGCGATGCTCGAGTGCGCCGAGCGCTACTGGGTCGATACCCTGCCCGAGGAGTGCAGCATCGAGGTCGATGCCAGCACCCCGCCGGACCTGCTCGGCCGCGGCCTGCACCTGGCCTGGACCGGGCGGATCCCGGACGCGCGCGAGATGATCGATGGGCTGCATCGCGATGCGGCATCGCCGTTGGTCATCGCCGTGCTGACGCTGGAGACGGAGCTGGGCTCGGGCAACCTGGTGCGTGGCCGGGCGCTGCTGGAGGAGATGGCCGGCCTGCCCCCGGCCCGGCGCCCGCCCGAGGGCCTGCTGCTGGCCTACCGGGCGGCCCTGGCGGCCCGCAGCGCACAGTGGCCGGAACTGCTTGCGCTCATCGAGCCGCTGGGCGAGGAGCGTATCGCCAACGACCGCGCCTGGCTGTCGGCCTACGCCCGCGCCACCGGCGAACTGGGACACGGCGACGAGCTCGAAGCGATGTTGGCGCTTACCCGCGACGAGGGGGTGCTCGGCTCCGGCAGCTACCTGCTTGCCCACTGGGAGCTGGCCCAGCTTCGTGGCGAGGAGATGGCGCTGGCCGACTTCCGCGTCGGGGGCCGCGAGCAGCCCGATGACGTCAACGTACGCCATGCGGTGATCAGCAACCGTATCGGGCGCGAATACGATGGCAGTTGCAGCGCCGCCTGCGACGAACTCCTGCGCCTGCTCGAAGCACGCAACTGGGACCTGCAGCGGGCCCTGGGCGTGGCCCGCTCGTTCGCGTTCCTGCGCGAGGGCGGTTACGCCAACCGGGCACTGGCCGCCGCACCGGCCAGCCAGCGCGAGCTCGACGCGCTCGTCGGCTACCAGACCCTGCTCGCCTGGGATGCGGTGCTTCAGGCCGATCCCTACCAGGCCATGGTGCGCGCGCAGGGCGTGCTGGAGGCGGCACCGCGCGACATGGACGCCAACTGGATCAAGGCCATGGTCGCGATCAACTGGGAGGACCAGGACATGCTCGCCGAGGCGATGGACGTCATGCGCACCGCCTCCCCGCTCAGTCCGCTGTTCCTGTCGCTGTGGCGCGGCATCGACGCACGCGCCGGGCACGAGGGGCTGTGCCGGGTCGCCACCTCGTGGTCCGGTTTCCTCGACGATCGATTGCCCGCCCACCTCGGGGAGGCCGCCAGCGGCGTGCGCGCGCATGCCGCCGCCTGTGCCGGCTGAGCGCCGCGCGCTCAGCAGCGCAGCACGTTCCCCGAAAATGCCTCGAGCCGGTGTGCCACCACGTCGCCGCCGGCCTCCGCCAGCGCCCTCTCGTCATCGCCATGCTCGACCTGCAGGCGGCGCGCAAAGGTCTCGAAGTAGCGCTTGAACACCACGCCACCGACCAGGCCGGTGGCATGCAGCTGGTCGCTGGCGGGATCGTGCTCGACCAGGATCGAGGCGAGTGGCTGGTCGGCCGGTCCGTCGATGACCCGCGCCCCGTCGTAGGGGTCGAATCGGCTGTTCTGGGCACAGCAGCTGATCACGTGGGGCGATACGCCGTGTTCGCCCGGCAGCCGTTCGCGCAGGCTGATGTAGGTGAGCTGCGGGCTGGGATGGGACAGCTTGTGCACGCAGATCGCGCAGTAGGCGACGACGCTGCCGTCGGGGCCGACTCCGGGGACGCCGCTATAGCTGCGACCCTCGCGATCGCTGAGCCCGCCGTTGGGCGCCACCGGGCCGGCCAGCCGGAACAGGAACGCCGGTGTGGACACGTAGGGGTAGTGGAAGACGTAGTTCACGCCGACCTCCAGCGTGCCGGCACGCAGGGGCTCGCCTTCCGGGTCGACCAGCCGGGCGCGCGCGAAGCGCTGCGGCTGCAATGGTCCGGCGTCATGCCGGCAGCCCGGCAGCCCCAGTCCCAGCGCGCAGGCGCCGACGGAGCAGGCGGTGACGAATTGACGGCGGCGCATCGGCAGGCTCCTCGTCTTGGTTCAGCCCCCGGCGGCGGCCCCGGCAGCCGTCGGCTCGCGCCGGTCAGCCCAGCGCGCAACCGGCAGGCAGGTCCTCGTAACCCTTCAGGCGCGGACGCTCGCCGCAGGCCGGGCAATCCGGGTCGCGCACCAGGCGCAGTTCGTCGAAGCGCATGCGCAAGGCATCGAATTGCAGCAGCCGCCCCGACAGGCTCTGGCCCACGCCCAGGATCAGCTTCACCGCCTCGGTGGCCTGCAGCAGGCCGACCACGCCCGGCAGCACGCCGATCACCCCGGCCTCGGAACAGTTCGGTGCGAACTCCGGGGGCGGTGGCTCCGGGAACAGGCAGCGATAGCAGCATCCACCGCCGCCGGGCTGGGCCGGCCAGAACACGCTGGCCTGGCCCTCGAAACGGTGCACCGCGCCATAGACCATCGGCAGTCCCAGGTTCACGCAGGCGTCGTTGACCAGGTAGCGGGTGGCGAAATTGTCCGAGCCGTCGATGACCAGGTCGTGCCCGCGCAGCAGGTCCTCGACGTTGGCCGCCGACAAGCGCGCACGGACCGGTTCGACGGTGACGTTCGGGTTCAGGGCGGACATCGCCTCGGCACCGGACGCCACCTTCGGCCGTCCGATCCCGGCCTCGCGGTGCAGCACCTGGCGCTGCAGGTTGCTGCGGTCGACCACGTCGTCGTCGACCAGGCGGATGTGGCCCACGCCGGCTGCGGCGAGATACAGCGCGATCGGCGAGCCGAGGCCGCCGGCACCGACCATGAGCACCCGCGCCCGCGCCAGCCGGCGCTGGCCCTCCAGGCCCACCTCCGGCAGCAGCAGGTGGCGCGAATAGCGTTCCAGGAAGTCCGGGCCCTCCGTCGGCGCGGACATCGGCAGGCCCTCCTCGCGCCAGCGGCTGGTGCCGCCGGCCACCGAGGCCAGTCGTGAATAGCCCTGTGCCGCCAGCGCCTGGGCGGCCAGCATCGAGCGCCGGCCCGCCGCGCACAGCAGCAACACCTCGGCATCGCGATCGGGTAACCACTGGACGGGCTGCGCCTCCAACGCAGCGCGGGCCACGCCCAGTGCGCCCTCGGCCATGCCGCCGGCGCGCTCGCCGTCCTCGCGCACGTCCACCAGCACGGCGCCGGCGCGCACGCGCTCCAGCGCCTGCGCAGGCGTGATCTCGGGAATGTCCACGGGAGCGGCCACGTCAGCCGCCCGCCACGGCCGGCAGGATCGAAACCACGGCGCCTTCGTGCAGGCGCGCGGACAGACCCTCGCGCTGGCGCACGTTGTCCTGGTCGATGAAAACGTTCACGTAGGGCCTCAGGCCACCCTCCGGACTCAGCAGGCGTGCGGCCAGGCCGGGGTGGCGCCGGTCCAGTGCGCCCACCAGTTCGGTCACCGTGTCAGCCTGCACCGACAGCTCGTCCAGGCCCCCAGTGAAGGCACGCAGGGCCGGCGGGATGCGCACGTTCACCGACGGCATCGAGGGGCCTCCCGGGCGGTCCCGGAACACGCGGTGTGGTGGACGTCGAGGCGTGGCGTGGACATGTCCTGATGATATCGCAGGGCACCCGTTGCCCCGGTGTGATCATCCCGCCGGGGCTCATCCTTTCGTCGAATCGGTGGCCCCCGCGTGACCGTGTGAAGACACCTCTCGCGACGGATGCACTACGCTCAGGCGGTCCCTCCCACGCCGGGTGCCATGAGTCCTCCCACCACCGTCCTGCTGGCCGCCACCGCCAAGGGCCTGTTCCGCTTCGAGAGCCGCGACGACCGCCGGCACTGGGAGCACACCGGCTTCGCCCTGCAGGGCCACGAAGTGCTGCAGGCATGGCTCGACCCCCGCGACCCGGCGCGCGGCTTCGCCGTGACCGACCACCCGGTCTGGGGAAGCCACGTGCATGCGAGCACCGACGCCGGGCGCAGCTGGTCGCCGTTGCCGGACGTGCCACGGCACGCCGACACCCGCCATGGCCGGCGCCTCAAACGCGTCTGGTCGATCGCCCCGGGCCCGGCATCGAAGCCCGACCGCCTCTACGCCGGCGTCGATCCGGCCGGACTGTTCGTCAGCGACGACCTGGGCCGCAGCTGGCAGGCCGTGGAAGGCCTGAACGAGCATCCGACACGAAGCCTGTGGGAACCGGCCCGCGGCGGTTTCTCGGTGCACAGCGTGCAGTGCGACCCCGACCTTCCCGGCCGCCTGTACGCGGCGGTGTCGGCCGGCGGCGCCTACGCCAGCGACGACGACGGCACGCAGTGGTGGCCCTTGAACCAGGGCGTGGCCGCACCGAACCGGCCGCCGGGCGAGCACGTCGCCGGCCACAACATCCACCGGTTGTGGCGCCATCCGGCGCGGCCCGACAGGCTCTACCGGCAGTGCTATTCCGGCGTGTACCGCAGCGACGACGGCGGAGCGCACTGGACCGACATCAGCGCCGGCCTGCCCAGTGGCTTCGGTTACGCGCTCAGCGGCGAACCGGCCGACCCCGACAGCGTCTACGTGGTGCCGATCGAAAGCCAGGATTTGCGCACGGTCTGCGATGGTCGCCTTCGCGTGTACCGCAGCCGCGATGCCGGTGGACACTGGGAAGCCCTCGGCGAGGGGCTGCCCCAGGCCCTTTGCCACGTCACCGTGTTGCGCGAAGCGCTGGCCTGCGACGGCATCGGCGAGGCCCCGGGCTTCTACCTCGGCACTTCCGGTGGCCAGCTCTATGCCAGCCGCGACGCCGGCGACCACTGGCAGGCGCTGGCCTTGTTCCTGCCGCGGGTGCTCGCGGTGTCGGCCTGCCCTGTCGGGGAGGCGGCGCGATGAAGCTGTTCCAGGCCCTGGGCATCGAGGGCGGGATCGTCTGCGCGGTCGGCGCCGGCGGCAAGAAGTCGCTGCTGCATGCGCTGGCGGCGACCCATGACCCGGCCCGCGGCCGGCTGGCGATGACCGCCACGGCACGATGCACGCCGCCACCGCAGGGGCTGTTCGATGACACTCTCGCCGCCGAGGGCGACGCGTTGCGCCAGGCCCTGGCGCACGGCCGCGGCGCGCGCGTGTTCTATGCCGGCCCGCAGCACAAACCCGGCAGGCACGAGGGCATCGACCCGCGCAGCGTGCCCGGGCTGCACGAGCAGCATGGCTTCGCGCTGACCCTGGTGAAGGCCGATGGTGCGCGGATGCGCTGGATCAAGGCGCCGGCGGAAGGCGAGCCCGCGCTGGTGCCGGACTGCGACCTGGTGGTGCCGGTGCTGTCGCTGCGGGCGCTGGGGCGGCCGCTGGACGACAAGTCCGCGCACCGACCGGAGCGGGTTGCGGCCCTGACCGGGCTCGGGCTGGACGAGGCGATCACCGAACAGGCGTTCTCGGCGCTGCTCGCACACGACGAGGGCAGCCTGCACGGAACGGCGGGACTGCGCGTGGTGCCGCTGCTGAACATGGTCGACGACGAGGCGACCCTGGGGTCGGCGATGGCGATTGCGCAGGAAGCGCTGTCGCGGAGCGATCGGTTCGATCGGGTGGTTCTGGCCCGGCTCAGGGACCCGGCTGATCCGCGGGTCTGGGTCTGCGGGCGCTGACCGGGGCCTGGAGGCGACCGGGCCGCTCGGGCCCGGTCACACACCCCCGGAGCATCATCTTCAGCAGTAGCGGCTGCGCTTGGCGCTGGTCGACCACAGGCTGTGGCTGCGGGCGTAACCCTGGCTGCGGCCGTAGCCGATGCCGAACTCGCGGTTGCGATAGCGCTGGGTGGAGAGGGAAGCCAGGACCAGGCTGTTCAGGGTCTGGTTGTTCGGGGTGGCGGTGCGGTTGGCGAGGAAGGTGTTCATGTGTGTCTCCGTGAGGTGGTGTGCTGGTAGACTACAACACCAGAGCAAGAACGCAAGCATGCCGCCTGTAAATCCGGCTTTTCAGTCAGCAAGCATTCAGCTTATTTCCCGGAAACCGCATAAAAGCGTCAGCCGCATCCCGAAAATCCGGCGGCGGTTCGCTTGCAGGGGTGTGTTGGTGGGAGCGCGCGCGCCGTAGCGATGACGCGGGACGTCGCCTCAGTGCACCTGCGGGTCGGATTCGCGGTCGAGCGCTTCGCGGTGCCGCTGCAGGCGCAGCATGCGGGGCGAGATGACCCCCAGCTTCGGCTCCAGGCGGCTGATCGCGGCATCCAGCAGGGCACGGGCCTCGCCGGTGCGCCCGCGCCGGTGTAGGGCCACGGCCAGCTTGCACAGGGCATCGACGTGGCCGAGGCTGGTCTCGCCCAGGATCCGCGCACTGGCGTCGATCGCGCCACGCAGCAGCGCCTCGCCCTCGGTGGCCTGGCCGATCATGCACAGGGTCGCGCCGAGCTCGGTGCAAGTGATCAGGGTGTGCGGGTGCTCGTCGCCATAGCGCTGGCTGAAGCTGCGCAGGTTGGCCCGGTACAGCGGCTCCGCTGCCGCGGGGTCGCCGCGCTCGGCCAGCAGGTCGGCCAGGTTGTTGCGGCTCGTCGCGGTGGCCGGGTGGTCGTCACCGACCAGCTGGCGCCAGTCCTCGATCGCCTCGCGGTACATCGTCTCGGCCTCGTCCTTGCGGCCCCGCTCGTCCAGCACCGAGGCCAGGTTGTGGCGGCTGGCGGCGGTGTCCTCGTGGATCCGGCCCAGGCGCGCCTCGCGGATCGCCAGCGCCCGGCGGTGCATCGCCTCGGCTTCGCTGTAGTCCGAGAGCGCATCCAGCGTGGTGCCGAGGTTGTGCAAGGCCGCGGCCGTGGCCGGATGCTGCGGGCCGAAGGCCGCTTCGACCACGCGCAAGGCTTCGCGGTAATGTTTCGCCGCTGCGGCCGGATCGCCAAGCGCGTAATGCAGTCCGGCCAGCGCATCAAGCGCCGAAGCGGTTCGCGGATCGGCATCGCCATGCACGCGCCGGGCGATGTCGGCGGCACGTTCGCGCCAGGGTCGGGCGGCCTGCGGGTCCTGCCGTGCCTGGAGCACGCCGGCCAGATTGGCCAGGTGCGGCAGGAGCCCGGCGGCCTGCGGCCCGGCGGCATCCTCGAGAAGCTTCAGCGACTGCTGGTACAGGCGTTCGGCCGTGGCCAGGTCGCCCAGCGATTCCGCCGCGATCGCGCGCTGGTGACGGGCCTGCGCGCTGGCGTCGGCATCCGCCGGCCATGCCTGCAGCGCGGGCTCGCCGAGCTCGATCGCCTCGTCGTGGCGGCCGACGGCATTGAGGCGGGTGGCCAGCGCAAGCACGGCGGCCGGCGCTCCCGCGTCCAGGGCCACTGCTTCGCGCAGCAACGGCTCCGGGTCGGCCTCGCCGTCGACCGCGCCGAGAAGGTTCGCCATCTCCAGCAATGCCGCGGTGCGAGCCTGGACACCATCAATCGCCGCGATGCGTTCGCGCAGCGGGGCCAGGACGCCGGCTCCGCCGCCCAGCGCGGGTGCCAGCTCCCTGAGCCAGCGGTGCAGGTCGTAGCGCGCGGCGGGTTCATTGAGTGCCGCCACGTGCCGCGGCTGGCACAGCCAGTCGCGCAGGCCCTCGCGCTCGCCGGCGTCGGCGCGGCGCCAGGCCTCGTCCAGGATCGACTGTGCCTCGGCGTCCAAGGTCGCAGGCGGCTCGGGCCACGCGCAGGCCGCAGCCGGTCCGGCATCCAGCACCCGTCCCGAGGCCGCTGCCCAGTCTCCGGCCACGTCCGCCGCCGCATCGGCCAGGACGATGCTGGCGCGTGGTGGCCGCCAGTCCAGCATCCAGCGCGGGAAGCGCGTGTCCCCGCGCCGGCCCAGGCGCCCCACGTCGGCGACCGCCACCAGCAGTGGGCGTGCCGAGGCGGCCCGCGCCAGCCAGTTCGGCAGGCGTTCGGCGATCGCCTCGGGCGCGGTCGGCAGGGGCTCGCGGTGTCCCGCCACCTCGCGCAACCAGGCCAGCAGGCGGTAAGCGAGGCGGTCCGGGTCGGTTCCACGGGCATGGCGGCCGATCCGGAACGCGAACACCGCAGTGTCGGGGGACTGCGCCGTACTCGAGGCGATGTGGCCGGCCAGCGCATCGACCGCACCCGGCCCCGACAGCAGCCAGGGCGCGCGGGGGTCGCGTTCGATCGCGTCGATGGGCTCGCTCATCGGTCCTGTGCTCCGGCGGCGGCCAGCGCCGCATGGTCCTCGGGGCGGTTGAGGTTGAGGAAGGCGTCGGGCCGGTCGCTGAAATCGACCTCGACGAGCCGGTGGCGGGCGAACCAGCGGTCGATCTTGCGTTCGCCATCGGCCAGGGCCCGTTCGAGGTCTTCGCCCAGGTGGCGTGAGACCAGCGCGAACACCGGCTGGCGGCCGTCGCACACCGCCATGCCGACCTCCGCATCTGCCGCGTTAACGGCGGCCAGCATCCGTGCGGCGTAATCGGGCGGCACGAAGGGGGAGTCGCAGGGCACGCTCAACAACCACGGCGTCTGCAGGCCATGCAGTCCCGACGCCATGCCCGCCAGCGGCCCGGCGAAGTCGGGGAAACGATCCGCCACCACCTCGAACCCGAGCGCCGCATAGCGCTCGAGGTTGCGGTTCGCGTTGATCTTCAGCGTACCCACCTGGGGCGCAAGCCTGCGTGCTATCTGCACCACCAGCGGCTCGCCCTGGAACTCGACCAGGCCCTTGTCGACACCGCCCATGCGGCTGCCACGGCCGCCGGCCAGGATCAGGCCGGTGAGGGATGCTGAGTCAGGAGTCATCACGCCATGCTTCCATCCGCCGCGCGCGCGGGCAAGCCGACTTTCGCCGCATCCGGGTCGTCACTGCGAACGCGACCCGCGCATGCAGTGGATGCCTTCCACCAGCATCGAGACGCTCACCTGCGCGCCGACCTCAATGCCGTTGCGCTGCACGACATGCAGCGGCAGCGAGAAGTGCAGAGACTGTCCGGGCGCGTGGTCAGGACGCAGCGTCAGGTGCGCGGTCTGTCCCATGACCAGGCATTCGCCGATGCGGCCGGGCAATGGGTTCTCATGCTCCCCGCGCGAGGGCCGGTCGCGCCGGTGCAGTACCGCGAAGCCGTCGGGCAGCACCCAATGCACCCCGTCACCGGACGCGAACCCGGTGGTGTCCGCCTCCAGCCGCAGGCCCTGCCAGTCGAGTACCCCGGCTTGCGCGACACGACCCTCGAACACGTTGCGCAGCCCCACCAGACGCGCGACCACCGGCGAATCGGGCCGAGTCGTCACCTCAAGCGGTGTCCCCAGCTGGAGGCCCTCGCCGTGGTGCACCACCAGCATGCGGTCGGCCAGCCGTGCGGCTTCGTCCATGTCGTGGGTCACCAACACCGCCGGCATCGTCAGGCGGCGGCGCAATTCGGCGATCTCGCGGTACAGGCGCTCGCGCGTGGCGCGGTCGACCGCCGAGAACGGCTCGTCGAGCAGCAGGGCCCGGGGTTCACGCGCCAGCGCCCGGGCCAGCGCCACCCGCTGCTGCTGGCCTCCTGAAAGCTCAGCCGGGCGGCGCCCGCCCAGGCCCGAGAGGTTCACCATCGACAGCAACGCCTCGGCGCGCGCGGCGCGGTCTGCGCGCGGCACGTGCGTCATCGCCGCGCGCACGTTGCCGGTGGCACTCAGGTGCGGGAACAGGGCATAGGACTGGAACACCATGCCCACACGGCGCTGGTGCGCGACCACGCCGATGCCCCGGGCACTGTCGAGCCAGCACTCACCGCCTACCTCGATGCGCCCCGAGGCCGCAGCCCACAGGCCGGCGATGCAGCGCAGGATCGTCGACTTGCCCGAGCCCGACGGTCCGACCAGTGCCAGCAACTCCCCCGGCGCCACGTCGAACCCGACCGCCAGCGGGATCGGCCCGCGCGATTGCAGGTGCACGCGCAGCATCAGTCCAGCCGCCTGCCGAGCCGGCGCGACATCGCGAACGTCAGCGCGATCGCCACCAGCGAGATCATCAACAGCACCGCCGACATCGTGCCGGCCGATGCAGTGTCGAACGCCTGCACCCGGTCGTAGATGGCGATCGCGATCGTGCGCGTCTCGCCCGGTATCGAGCCGCCCACCATCAACACCACGCCGAACTCGCCCAGCGTGTGCGCGAAGCTCAGCACCATTGCGGTCAGCACCCCCGGCCAAGCCAGCGGCAGGTCGACCCGCCACAGCGCCTGCCAGGGCCCCATGCCGCAGCAGCGCGAAGCCTCGCGCACCTGACGCGGGATTGCTTCGAACGCGCGCTGCGCTGGCTGCACCGCGAAAGGCAGGTTGACCAGCACCGAGGCGATCAGCAGGCCATGGAAGCTGAAGACCAGGCCGTGGCCGAACCACGCCTGCCACAGGTCGCCCAACAGCGAACCGGCCCCGAATCCGCCCAGCAGGTAGAAGCCGATCACGGTCGGCGGCAGCACCAGCGGCAGCATGACCAGCGCCTCGACCAGGCCCTTGCCACGGAATTCGTGCCAGGCCAAGAATCGTCCGAACAGCACCGACACGGGCAACAGGAGCACCACGGTCCATCCGGCCAGCCGCAGCGACAACCACAGCGCCTGCCAGTCCACCTCACTCGTCCCCTGGCACCACGAAACCGTAGCGCGCCAAGATGTCGCGCGCCGCAGCGCCTGCGACGAACTCATAGAACGCGTCGGCCACGGCGCCGGCATGCTTGACGCGCACCATGCGCTGGCGAAGCGGGGCATGCATCGACTCCGGCACCAGCGCCACGTCGGCTCGATCCATGAAGCCGGGCGCAAAGGTCAGCGACCACGCCACCAGGCCGCCATCGGCGTTGCCGGAAACCGCGAACTGCGCCGCCTGGCTGACGTTTTCCCCCAGCACCAGCCTCGGCTGGATGGCCTCCCATAGTCCCGCCTGCTGCAAGGCCTCGCGAGCGCGCATTCCATACGGTGCGTGCTCGGGATTGGCGATTGCGAAGCGCGACACCCGGCCATCCGCCAGCGCTTCGGCCAGGTCCGCCAGACTGCCATCTGCGATCAGTTTCGAGTCTCCGCTGCGCACGATCACCAGCCGGCCGACGGCATACAGCCGACCCGCGTCGAGGGTGTGTCCGTCGCGATGCAGGTCGAGCACGAACTGCTCGTCGGCCGAGAGGAACACCTCGAAGGGCGCACCTGCACGGATCTGTCGGGCCAGGTTGCCGGTCGACCCGAAGCTCAGCCGAACCTGCTGGCCGGTTTCGGCGGTGAACGCCTCTGCCACCACCTCGAGCGCGAACTGGAGGTCCGAGGCTGCTGCGACCACCGGCACGTCACGCGCGGCCTGCAACGGTGCCGGCGCCAGGATGGACGCGACCACCAGCAGGGCGGCGAATCGGTGAGCTCGGTGCATTGCGATGTGTCCTCGCTGCCTTGTCCGGGGCGATGATGGCATGAAGCGCGCGGGCACCGGCCCGGCTCAGTCGTGCGTGGCCACTGCGGCAGCCGGAAGGAAAACCCGCTCGTCGTCGATCCTGAACGCGGCGATCGCCCGTTGGCCGGCCTCCGACACGAGCCAATCGTGCCAGGTCCGTGCGAGTCGGTGCTTGAGGTGCGGGTGGCGCGCGGGATCGACCAGCAGCGAGCCATACGGGTTGAGCAGGGCGGGGTCGCCCTGCAGCAGCACGACGAGGCCGCGGCGGTTGCGGAAGCTGGCCCAGCTGGCGCGGTCGCTGAGCGTGTAGGCGCCCAGGTCGGCGCTGGTGTTTAGCGTGGGACCCATGCCGGCACCCAGTTCGCGGTACCACCTTGTACGGCCCACTTCGACGCCGGCCTCGCGCCAGTGCCGAAGTTCGGCGCGATGCGTGCCGCTGTCGTCGCCGCGCGAGGTGAAGATCGACTCGCTCCGGGCAATGCGCGCGAACGCTTCGACCACCGTGCCGGTAGCGGCCACGCCCGCCGGGTCGGTGGACGGTCCGACGATGACGAAGTCGTTGTACATGACGTCGCGCCGCTCCAGCCCGAAGCCTTCCTCGACGAACGCGTCCTCGCCGCGGCGGTCGTGCACCAGCAGCGCATCGGCGTCGCCACGCCGGGCGATGTCGAAGGCCTGGCCGGTGCCCACTGCGATCACCCGCACCTCGATGCCGGTTTGGGCCTTGAACTTCGGCAGCACCTGCGCGAAGAAACCGGACTGCTCTGTGGAGGTGGTCGAGGCGAGCGTGATCGTACGCTCCTGTGCCGACACGATGCCGGCCACCAGCACCAATGACAGCGTCACGCACTTCAAGAGCTGGGTCACCACAGCAGTTCTCCTTTCAGGAAGGCGCCGGCCTCGACGCTCCGGGGGGTGTCGAAGAAAGTGGATGCTGGCGTGTGCTCGCACAGCCGCCCGCGATGCAGGAACACCACCTCGTCGGCCAGTCGTCGCGCTTGCCCCAGGTCGTGGGTGCTCATGACGATTGCCGTACCGGCGGCGTGGAAGCGCTCAATCGCGTCTTCGACCTCGCGCGTGGCGCGCGGATCGAGTGCCGCGGTTGGCTCGTCGAGGAACACCAGCGCGGGTTCCAGCGCCCAGGCCCGGGCCAGGGCCAGACGCTGGCGTTCGCCACCCGACAGCACCCGCGCCGGCCGTGCGGCTAGGTCCGTCAGCCCGAAGGTGGCCAGCGCCGCCATCGCCAGCCCGCGACGATGCGTCCGGGGCACGCCACGGCAGGCCAGAGCGAATTCGATGTCGGCGACTGCCTGGCGACGCATCGGCATAGCGTTCTGGAACACCATCGCCTGGCGTTGCTGGCCGGCGCTTCGTACCTGTCCCTGCGTGGGACGCAGGAGCCCGTGGGCGATGCGCAGCATCAGGCTCTTGCCGGCGCCGTTGGGCCCCAGCACGACCAGCCGCGTCCCCGCCTCCATCTTCAGGTCGAGGGGCCCCAGCAACCGCTGGCCCTCGGCCGCGAACCCGACACCATCCAGCAGTAGCGGGGCACTCATGCACGTTCTCCCAGCGCTCGGCGGCTACGCTCGCCCAGCCAGGTTGCGGCCAGGTTCACCAGCAACACCAGCAGCAACAGAACGATGCCCAGGCCCAGCGCCAGGGGCAGGTCGCCACGGCTGGTCTCCAGCGCGATCGCCGTGGTCATCGTGCGCGTGTGGCCGGCGATGTTGCCGCCGACGATCATCACCGCCCCGACCTCGGCCATGGCCCGTCCGAAACCGGCCAGCAGCACCGTCACCAGGCCCAGGCGCGCGTCGACGATCAGCGCCCACAGGCTGCGCCACGGGCCCGCACCCAGCGAGGTCAGCAGCTCGGCGTACTCCTGCCACAGCCCAGCGATCACCTGACGCGACAGGGCCACGACGATCGGCAGCACCAGCAGCGTCTGCACGACCACCATTGCGGTCGGCGTGAACAGCAGCCCGTACTGGCCCAGCGGCCCGGAGCGCGACAGCAGCAGGTACACCACCAGGCCGGCCACCACCGGAGGCAGGCCCATCAGCGCATTGCAGCCGCTGACGATCACTCCGCGACCGGGGAAGGGGTAGCGCGCCAGCACCGCGCCCAGCGGCAAACCGATCACCGCGGCCACGACGACCGCAGTGCCGGCCACACGAAGGGACATCGACACGATCTGCCACAGCACCGGGTCGAGTCCGAACAGCAGCGCCAGCGCGACGGAAAAGGCCTCGGAGAAATCGTTCATCGGCAACCCGTGGGCAAGGAAGCCAGTATCGGTGGCCCGGCCCGCTTCGCCCCTGGTCGTTTGGTATTGCGAAAATTGCATGGATATGCAGGAATTCGCGCATGGAGCCGGAGTACTTCACTACCGCCGAGATTGCGGAACGCCTGCGCCTGAAGGAGCGCAGCGTCTACGAGCTGGTGCGCACGCGGCGGATCCCGTGCTCACGGGTGGCCGGCAAGTGGCTGTTCCCGCGCCGGCTGGTGGACGCTTGGGTGCTGGCTGGCATCGAGGGCGAGTTCCAGGCGCCGTCGGCGGTGCCGGCGGTGCTGGCCGGCAGCCACGATCCGTTGTTGTCGTGGGCTGTCACGGCCTCGGGCTGTGGTCTGTCCGTCGATGCCGGCGGCAGCTTCGACGGCCTGCGCCGGCTGGCCGACGGCCGCGCGATGCTGGCCGCGCTGCACCTGCCCGATCCCGACGGAAGCCGCCACAACCGCGAGGCGGTGCGCGGACTGCCCGGGCCGCCCGACCTGCTGTTGCTGCGCTTCGTGCAGCGCCGCCAGGGGTTGGTCACCGCCCCCGGGAACCCGGAACGCCTCGGCGGCATCACCGACCTCGCCCGTCCCGGCCTGCGCGTGGTGCTGCGCCAGGCCGATGCCGGATCGCGTGCACTGCTGGAGCACCTGCTGGCCGAGGCCGACATGGACACGCGTGCGCTCAAGGCCCTGCCCGAACCCGCGCGCAGCGAAGAAGACCTCGCGCTGGCCGTGTTGCAAGGTGCCGCCGACGCCGGATTGGGCATTGAGGCGGTGGCGCGGCGTTTCGGGCTGGGCTTCGTGCCCCTGCACGAGGAACGCCTGGACCTGGCGCTGTCGCGGCGTGATGCGTTCGAGGCCCCGTTGCGCACGCTGCTCGACTTTTTCCGCCACGAGGATTTTGCGGCCCAGGCCCGTCACCTCGGCGGCTACCGGCTCGATGGCCTCGGCGAGGTGGTCTACAACCGGTAGGGCGAATCCGGCAGGCGCGTCAGAAGATCAGCGTGACGACGATCGTGTCGGAATAGGTGCCTGCGGCGGCGTTTTGTCCGGCCGGCAGGCGCGCGTAAATGGGGCGGAAGTCCGGTCCCTGCCCCGGTGGTCCGCGCTGGAACTCCACCGCCTGGCTGCCGCCGCTGCCATTGCCCCAGACCATGGTGTGGGTGGGATCGATGAACAGGTTGTACAGCAGCACGTCGCCGCCGTTGCGCAGCGTGCGCGAGGCATAGGTGCCGGAACTGCCCGTGTCGAGTTCGACGCGCAGCCACGGCCGACCGCCGCCGGAGCCACAGTCCACGGAGACACTGCCCATGGCGATCGCGGGGGCGGCCTGCAGCGGATCGTAGACACCGAACGCGATCGGTTGCGAGGAGACGGTGCATTGGGCCCAAGCCGACCCGCTGGCGCCGAGCAGGCCGGCGGCACAGGCCACGCTGGCCAGCGAGCGCATCCACCTAGTTTCCATCGGAATCCCCCGGACAATGGACCTCGCCCGCATGGGCGATGCCGGCGCGTGCCGGGCCCTGCAAGGCGAGACGGCAACGGTACTCGCGCCCGTCGTGCAGTACGACGCCATCATAGGCGCCCGGGGCGAGGTGGTCGAACCAGAAGTCGCCGTGGCTGCCCAGCGACGAGCGGGCCAGCTCGGCGCCGGAATCGTCGAGCACCACCAGCGTGCCGAGGCCCGCCGGCTCCCGGCCGTGCCCCAGCAGCACGCGTCCGCGAAGCGATTGCAGGGCGGTCACGTCGAACGTGGCGATGGCACCGGTGCCCGGCGCGACGACCACCCGCTTGAGCGCCGTGTCGTAGCGGTAGCCGATCGGCAGGCGGGTCGCGTCGAAGCCTACGCGGACCGGATACCAGGGCAACAGGCCGCGCACCAGCGCGTCGCCCCGCGCATCGGTGCGCACGACCTCCAGACCCTCGCGCTCCACGGGGACGCCCTCGACGCCGGGCAGGCGCACCAGGGCGAAGCCGGCATCCAGCGGCGGCGCGACGAAGACGCGGCCGCCGATGCCCACCACCGAGCCACTCGCCTGTGCGCGCACGCGCTCGAACCCACCCACGCGCTGGGCCTGCAGGGCATAGCGGGCATGCCGGCCCTGGTATTCGAGCTGGCCGAAACCCCGCGTGCCCTCCTCGCCGTGGCCCAGGTCGACGTCGTACCCCCAGCCGGTGGCCGGCGGGCGCGAGCGCGCACGCCCGTGCGCAGGTCGACCGAATCGCCGTTGTCGCTCCAGCCCAGGCCGGCCGAGGCACTGTGCGGAGCCCAGCCCGACTCGCGCGGGGTGTCGAGGGCGACGATCACGCTCAGGAAGCCCACGGTGTCGTGGCCGCCGGGCCCGAGGCGACGCTCGATGTTCGCCAGCAGGCGGGCCCGGGCCGGCAACTGCAATCCCAGGCCGATTCCGGCGTTGCGCTCGCGATGCTGCTCCAGGCGCCGCGTCCCCATGTTGGCGCGAAGCGACCAGCGGCCCTCCGGCGACCAGGAGCCGGTGACGAAGCTGTCCTCGAGTACGCGTGCCACCCCGTCGAAACCCGGGGCGCCCACGGTGCGGTAGGTCGGGTCGAAGCGCCGCCAACCGCTCGACAGGCTCCAGGTGCGGGTGCTCCAGACGTGGCGCAGAGCGAAGGCCTGCCCAGTGCCGGCCTCGTCGTGGCGGCTCGAGGCAAGGGTCAGGCCGAACTCCCCCAGACCCGTGCGCAGGCCGGCATCCAGGCCTGCGTTGGCCACCAGTGCGTCGGCCTCGACGCGTCCGCCGAGGGTGAAATGGTCGCTGAGCCCGCGCCGGTAATAGGCCTGCATCAGTGGGTCGGAGCCGTAGCTGCCGCCGAGGCTCGCGTCGCGCGGCAGGCCCGCCCTGATCGCGTAGTCGCTCAGACCCTCGCGCAACAGCGTGGAGCTGCCGTAATAGGTCATTCCGCCGATCTCGCGCCGCCCGCCGAACGGATCGCGCAGCACCACCTGCACGTCGCTGCGTCCTGGCGGTACGCCCAGCCCCTCGAACGTGAACGGGCCGGGCTGGATCTCCCGGCGCGCCAGCAACTGGCCATTGGCATAGATCTCGACGATGCCGGGCGCGTCGACGACGCCGGCCACGAACGGTTGCGGGAACGTGTTCAGGAACGGGTCCTGCTCGAACGCACGCTGCACGCCCACGCCGCCGACAAGGGCCCCGCCGCCGAGTGCATCGCTGCTGCCCGCGAACTGGTCGCCGATGATCCAGCGGCGCAGCGCCGTGGGCTGGTCCAGCTCCAGCCGGGTCAGGCCGCGGTTGAACCCGGTCGAGGAGTTCCACAGCGCGGTAGTGCGCAGTGCCACGGGTCCGCGGCCCAGGCTGGCGTCGGCGAACAGGTCGCTGCGGCCGCCGTCCTCGATCCCAAGGCTGTAGTTGAGGTAGGCCGCCCAGGGGTGGGTGATGTCCGGGGAGGCTTCCGGGCGCGCAGCGGAGAGCGCCTGGCCAGGCCGTGCTTCGGGTGGGATGTCCAGATCCACCCGCAGCGCCGACAGGTCGAGCCGCACGTGGACGCCCGGCAGGCTCGCCGGGTCCAGATACGTGCGTCCGTCGACGAGCCGCTCGCGCAGGGCAGGCTGATCCAGACCGGCGCGTTCCATCGCGCCGCGTTCGATCCAGATTCCGTCGTCGAGGCGAAGTACCGCGGCCACGCCGTGGCACCGGTCGTCAATGCACAGGTCCAGCAGCATCAGCTCCGGTGGCTGGGCCAGCACCGGGGACAGTCCGGCCAGCGCCAGGCCAAGCGCCAGCGCCGCGCCACGCAGGCGGGTTCGGGTCGAGGCCGGGCTGCGGGTGCTACGTGTTGTCAGTCCGCGCATGTCCGCGCGGTGGCGTCGATGTCGGCCAGCAGGGGTTCGGAAAGACCTTCGGCGGTGAACTCGATCCGGGCTGCGGCGCGGCAGGCGTGACCCAGCCCCGGGCGTTCGAGCTCGATCGTCGCCCCCGCCAGCACATAGCCCAGGGTCATGTCCGTCCGGGCGATCTCCTGCTGCTGCGCGTCGAACACGCGCAGCGTGCCCGGCATCGGCGAGACGTGCCGTGAGCCCTCGTTTCGGGCCTGCAGCCACAGGCGGCCCTGTTGCCAGCGCGCCTGCACCAGGTGCAGCCCGGGGTGGCCGGGCGTGTATTGGGTGAACACCGGCAGGCTCACGCGGGTCAGCATCTGCACCGCACCGGCGCGCGGCGCCGCGGCGTCGGGCAACTGGTTGACCTCGATGCGGTAGGCACGCTCGTTCTGCGGCATCTCGTCGAGGAAACCCACCCGCAGGTTGCCGCGCTGGCCCGGTTCGATGTGCAGCATCCGCGGATGCACGACCAGCTCGTCGCTGTCCTCCAGGATCCACTGGCCGGTCTCGTCCTGGCGCCAGGAGCGTACCGACACCTCGAAACTCAGCGTGCCCTCGCTCTGGTTGCCGAACACCAGGGTCTGCGTCGGACGCCCCGCGTCGAGGTCGACACGGGTCGGGCTGACGGTGAATTCAGCGGCCTCCACGCTCGGTGCACCGGCCAGCAGCAGCGCCAGGCTGCCGATCAGGCCGGCGTTGAGCAAGGTGGCGGGCCGGGCCTGCGTGGATGCACGGCGCGTCATCGGTCATCTCCCGCGAGCCGGGGCGGCACGGGGCCGCCCCGGGAATCGGCTTCAGAACGTCACGTCGACCGTCACGCGGTCGGTGTAGCTGCCGGCGGCAACGTCCTGTCCACCCGGAATGCGGCCGAAGGTGGTCAACACGGTCGGCGTGCTCGGCGAAGCAGCGGTGAATTCCTGCTGGTTGGCAGCGTCGCAGCCCCACGGCGTGTTGCGGGTCGCGTCCTGGTAAAGGCCGTAGCCCAGCCGCTCGGTCCCGGCGGCCATCTGGCGCAGCGGCGTGGCGCAGCTCGAACCGTCGGCCTGGTTGTTGCCCTGGCCGAGCGACACCGTTACCGCCGTGCCGCGCACGCACCGCACGGTGACGCTGCCTTCCGCATCTCGGTGGGCAGTGAGGTTGGCGTCAGCCGGGTCGTATTGGCCGAAATCGATGTTCTGGGTGTCGGTGATGACGCAGCTGCCGAGCACCGTGGCGGTGACGTCGAAGTTCGAGGACTGCGGCGAACCGGCGGCGAAGGCCTGCGCGACGAGCAGGGACGAGGCCAGCACGGCGAGGCGGGGAAGTGCGTTCATTGCGTGGATTCTCCTGAAAAATCGAATGGGACCGACGGCTGGCGTGCGGTCCACGTGGACTGCGCGGGAGCAAAAGGCGGTTGCCCGCCGTCGCGGATTGCCACTTTGGCGAGCGCCGCCAAACTGTCAAGCCGTTCTCGTTTTGCTGTGGGAATTCGTCGCAGTCGTGGCCGTTTCTGTGACACGCCGCACATTTCCGGTGGTGTCGCATTTGGTCCCTTGCTGCCATGCCCACTGACAACGCGCGGCACCTGGCGCGCCGCTGGAACCCGGGCGTTGAACGCGTGGTGCGTCACGAAAGCCATCTGCGACCGGTCACAGTTCCTGTCATGGGTCGACAGGGAAGAGAAAAAGCATGAGGTGCGTCAGGGATTTACGTGACTGCCAGGCGCCCAATGACGCTGCAGCACCCCCTTCCCCGCTGCCGGATGCCCCCCATGTGCCGGTCCATGCTCGTTTCCACCTTCAGCCTCGCCGTCGTGCTGATGAGCGTCGCGCCGGCCCATGGCGCTTCGGCCAGCCTCGGAGTCGGCGTCCAGGTCCTTCCAGCCCGTGAGGCTCCGGAGCTGCTGGTCGAAGTGCCGCTGCCGTCCTCGGCCACCGCATCCCGGGATGGCCCGGCCGACCGCACGGTGGCCGTCCTGCACGGCGGGCTGGATGCGGCCCTGGCGCATTTCCACGCGACCCTGCCGGCCCTCGGCTACCGCCTGGATGCCCTCCAGGACGACGGTGACCGGGTGCGACAGGTGTGGAGCCGTGGGGAGGAGCAGGTCCGGGTGGACCTCGACGTCGCCATCCCGGGTCCCATGGCCTCGTCAGGCTGCAAATGAGCGGGTATGGCGGCGCGGCCGACACCGCCGAACCCCGGCCCGTCGTTCAGCTGGCCGGGTTGCGCTGACGCCGACGCGACGCCGCGGTGTCGGCGTCGTCGGGTTCGCGCCAGGGCAGGCGCAGCAACTCCCACAGCCCGGGCTGGCGCGGCCCGATGCCGGTCTGCTCGACATCGCCATCGCTGTAGGTGCCGAACAGGCGATCCCACACGATCGCGTTGCAGGCGAAGTTGGTGTTGCTGTGTGCGTACACCTGCGAGTGGTGGCGACGGTGCTGGTTGCTGGAGGTGAAGAACCAGTTGAGCACCGGCGTGTCCATGCGCAGGTTGGCATGCGCGAGCGTGCCATTGACCACCAGCAGAACCACGGCGCCGGCGACCGCCTCGCCCGGCGCACCGAACAGTCCGGCCAGCAGCACCGTCGGCAGCGCCAGGAACAGCGTCTCCAGCGGATGGGCCGCGCCGACGTTCAACGCATGCAGGTTGTGGAAGGCATGGTGCACGCCATGCCCGCTCAGGCGCCAGAACCAGCCGAAGCGGTGGATCGCGCGATGGATCCAGTAGTAGATGAAGTCCGCGGCGAAATACAGCGCGAGCACCTGCACCAGCACGGGCCAGCTGGCCGGCCACAGCGTCACCCCAAGCCCTTCGCGCAGGCCCGCCAGCGCTGGGGTGACCAGCAGTCCGTAGCTCGCCAGCACCACGCCGGTCACCAGCAGGATCGCCAGGTACCACCCCACCAGCGCCAGGCGCTGGCGCGCCGACAGCCGCCAGGAAGGCTTGGCAGGCACCACCCGTTCCAGCCATTCCATCAGCGCCAGGATGATCGCCGAGGCCACCAGCGCCGCGACTTCGCTCCGGCCCATGGCCCACCACAGCGCCAGGGCGCCGAGCAGGAACAGCGGGTGGCCGGCGCGTTCGATGAAGCGCTTCAGCCAGGGATGGCGGTCGTGCTCGGGGTAGGCTTGCAAGGGCGGCCTCCTGCGTGTGCCCATCGACACCGGGAGTTTGCCGAGGGGGGCGACTGAGCGACACTGCCATCGGTCATGGCGCAGGCGCAGGCCCGCTTCACTCCGAACACACCCGGCGGCCGCTTCAATGCGCCCACCCTCAGGAGAACCCCATGCGACGCAAAGCCAGGATCCTCCCGTTTCTCGCATTGTCACTGGCCGTCGTGGCCCTGGTGCTGTTGCTGGTCTCCGGCCCCGGCGCCCGGCTGGACCTCTGGGGCTTCCGCACCGGCTTCTCGTTGATGCGCTGGGCGGCGTTCATCGGTCTGGCGGGCGCAACGCTCGGGCTGTTGTCGTTGCTGGTGCCCGTGCTGCGCCGCGCGGGCACCTGGCCAGCCGTGGTCGCCCTGGTGCTGGGCCTGTCCGTGGCCTACGTGCCTTGGGCGGGGCTGCAGAAGGCGCGTTCCGTGCCGCCGATCCACGACATCACCACCGACACCACCGAACCGCCGGCGTCGTTGCCCTGCTGCCGGCCCGCCTGGAAGCGCCGAACGGTGCCGAGTACGCCGGCGAGGACATCGCCCGGCAGCAGCGCGAGGCCTATCCCGACGTGCAGCCGATGCGTCTCGACGCGCCGCCGCCGCACGCCTTCGAGCGCGCGCTGGCCGCCGCCAGATCGATGGGCTGGGATATCGCCGATGCCAACGCGGCAGACGGCCGCATCGAGGCCACGGACACCACGTTCTGGTACGGCTTCAAGGACGACGTGGTGGTTCGCGTCAGGGCCGACGGAGCCGGCAGCCGCATCGACGTGCGTTCGATGTCACGTCTGGGCGGCAGCGATGTCGCGCGAACGCCGAACGCATCCGCCGCTACCTCGCGCGCATCGAGCGCGACTAGGCGCGCCCCATGCGCCGGACCTGTGGGTCCGGCTCAGTAGGAGCCGGTGTCGATCACCATCAGGCCGTCGCGCGTGGCCAGAACGGCGAGCGCGCCGTCCCGGTGCAGAAGGCGGCCGCGGAAACTGCGCGACGTACCGGCGAACTCGAACTCGGCGCGCTCGTTCCTGGCAACACGCGGCACCTCGAGTTCGCGGTCGAGGGCCAGGGCCATGACCGCATCGATGCCGCGCTCGACCGTGGCGAAGAACGCCTGCTGTCCGTCCGCGGCCCAAGCGGCCAACGGATCATCGCCCGGCATCGGCGGGCTCACGTACTGCACCTGCACGGAGTGGACGCGGCTGAAGCGCTGGCCCCGGCGCTCAGACAGCTCGACGTTGGCGCCTACCAGGACATGCCGGTCATCCCAGCTCATCTCCACCGGCGGTCGCGCGTGCCGCTGCATCACCAGGAGCGCCTGGGTCACGTCCTCGTTCGGGGATACCCGGCTCAGGAAGCCCCGCTCGAGCCGGCGTGCCGTGATCGTCTGTGACACGGTGGAACCCTGTGCCTCCAGGGCATTCGAAATGCGGGCAAGCAGGAGCTCCTGCAGTCGGTTGTCCTCCTGGGCCGGCTCGGCCAGATCGGCGACCGAGGCGTCACGGGCCTGCTGCATCACGCGATCGCTTATGCCACCACCAAGGAATCCACCAATGACGCCGGCCGCAAGCGCGCCGCCACGCGTGCCCGCGCTGGGCTTCCATTGGCCGGACTCGCCGCCGCGAAGCTCGGGGCCGCGGCCGCCGTGGATCCGGGCGCCTGCCACGGTATCGATGGAGTTGTCCGCCATCAGCAGGGTGTCGCCGGCCCAGAGCGAGCCCGGCAAGGTGGTGGCCACGGCCAGCACCAGGGCGTGCAGGATGCGCATGTGTGTTCCCCTTTGGAATTCCGGGTCAGCCGGAATGCGCGGCACTCTACAACATCCTGGGGCCTGCGGCGTTCGCTCGTGGGGCTCTGATCACGCGAGCGGTCGCTCAGCCGCCGATCTGGTACATCTCGATGCGCTTGCGGGCGCGCCGGCCGTCGACCTCGGCGCGGACCTCGCTGTAGCGGTCGCTTCGCCCACGCCAGATGCGGGTCACCAGCTCCAGCAGTTCGTCTTCGCCGGCACCATCGCGCAGCGGGCCGCGAAGATCGGTGCCCTGTGAGGCGAACAAACAGGTGAACAGCTGGCCGTCGGTCGACAGGCGCGCGCGCGTGCAGTCCCCGCAGAAGGGCTGGCTCACCGAGGAGATGAAGCCGACTTCGCCGGCGCCGTCGGTGAAGGCGTAGCGCTCGGCGGTTTCGCCACGGTAGCTTTCGTCCAGCGCCCGCAGGGGCCAGTGGCGGGCGATGCGCTCGCGCAGCTCGGCCGAGGACACCACCTGTTCCCGGTTCCACGCGTTGCGCGTTCCCACGTCCATGAACTCGATGAAGCGCACGATCGTGCCGGTGCCGCGGAAGCGTTCCAGCAGGGCGACCACGCCGTCGTCGTTGATCCCGCGTTGCACGACCACGTTGAGCTTGATCGGCGCCAGGCCGGCGGCTCGCGCGGCCTCGATGCCGGCCAGTACCCGGTCGAGGTCACCGCGACCGCCACTCATCGCGCGGAACACATCGGGATCGACGCTGTCGAGGCTGACCGTGACGCGACCCAGGCCGGCCCGGGCCAGGTCCTCGGCCTGCGGCGCCAGCAGCATCGCATTGGTGGTCAGCGCGATGTCCTCGATGCCGTCGATCGCCGAGAGCCGCGAGACCAGTTCATGCAGCCGCTTGCGCAGCAGCGGCTCGCCTCCGGTCAGGCGCAGCTTGTTCACGCCCAGGCGGGCGAACACCCGCGCCAGCCGCTCGATTTCATCGTAGGACAGCCGCTCCTCGCAGCGCAGGAAGCTGTAGTCGGCGTACTCCGACTCCGGCATGCAGTACGGGCAACGGAAATTGCAGGTGTCGATCACCGAGATGCGCAGGTCGCGCAGCGGCCGGTTGAGCGTGTCGGCGAGGATCACCTGAGCAGTCACGTGGACGTGGTCACCTGGGTCTGGACGGAGACGGCCCATCCCTGGGCAGTGTTCCACTGTAGAAGATCGAAGGGGACGCCACAATTCACATTTGGTCGTGTCGACGGCGTGAGCGGCACGGCGCCTGCCCTTGTCCCGGCCCGCCCCCGGGGTTAGCTTCAGGGTCCAACCGGATTCTGGGGAGCGCACATGGGCGTCATGATCTCGCGGGTCTTGTGGGTCGTGCTGGCCGCGGCCTGGTTCGCGCCGGGTGCGCTTGCCGCCGCCGAATGGGTCGAGCGCAGCGACGAGCATGCCCGCGCGTTGATCGAGGTGCAGGCGCGCTTCTCGCCGGAAATGGCCACCAGCCTCGGCATGGCACGTTTCGATCGCGAAGTGGCCGACCTCGGTCCGGAGCTCGACGAGCGCCGGCGTGACGCGCTCAACGAGGCCATGCGCCAACTGCAGGCGGAACTGCTCAACGAGCGCGACCCCAACGTGCGCCAGGACCTGATGCTGATGATCGACGCCACGCGGCGCCAGATCGAAGGCATCGACATCCATGGCCGCCACCTGCTGCCCTTTGTCGATGCGCCGGCGTTGGTTTTTCGCGGCGTGCAGGCGCTGTTGCAGGGCGGCTGTCGGAAGCGCGCCGCGCTGCTGCGCCGGAACGGCTGGAGCGCTACCTCGGGCTGCACGACGAGGCCGACGAAGAGAGCGAGTCGATTTTCGCCCAGGCGCGCGCGCGCTTCGAGGCGCGCATGGACGAGTCGAACCTGATCGGACCGCCACGCAGCGAGGTCGAGCAGGGCATCGCCAACGCACCGACCTTCGTGGCCGGCCTGCGGCAGCTGTTCGAAGCCGAAGGCGTCGATGCCTCCGATGCGCTCGACGAACTCGACCGTCAGGTCGCCGAGCACCTGGACTGGGTGCGCGCGACGGTGTTGCCGCGCACGCGCGAGGACGGGCGCCTGCCCGAGGAGCTCTACGCCTACAACCTTCGCCAGTTCGGCATCGACATCGCCCCGGAGCAGCTCATGGCTGCCGCGCGAACGTCGTTCTTCGAAATCCGCGAGCAGATGCAGCGCCTCGCACCGCAGGTGGCCGAGGCCGAGGGACTCGACGCCAGCGACTATCGCGACGTGATTCGTGCACTCAAGCGCGAACAGCTGGCCGAGGACGAGATCGAGGACTACTACCGTGGCGTCATCGAGGAGATCGACGTCATCATGCGCGCGAAGGCATCGTCGACATCCCGCAACGCCCGGTGGTCATGCGCCTGGGTACGGCAGCGGAAAGCGCCGCCAGCCCGGCCCCGCACTTCCGCCCGGCCCCGTTGATCGGCAACACCGGCGAGCAGGGACAGTTCGTGCTCCCGCTCGGCAATCCGTCGGCCGACGCCGGCCCTGGAGACAGCTACGACGACTTCACCTTCCGTGCGGCGGCCTGGACCCTGTCGGCACACGAGGCGCGGCCCGGCCACGAACTTCAGTTCACCTCGATGATCGAGCGCGGCGTCAGCCTGGCGCGCAGCCTGTTCGCGCGCAACAGCGTCAATGTCGAGGGCTGGGCCCTGTACGCCGAAGCCGAGATGGTGCCGTACGAGCCGCCGGCGGGACAGTTGATCGCTCTGCAGTTCCGGCTGATGCGGGCCGCACGCGCGATCCTCGATCCGATGCTCAACCTGGGGCTGATCGAGCGCGACGCCGCCGAGCGGATCCTGCTCGAGGAGGTCGTGCTGTCCCCGGCCATGGCGCGGCAGGAACTCGACCGCTACCAGTTCCGGGCTCCCGGCCAGGCCGGCAGCTACTTCTATGGCTACCAGCGCATCCTCGAGCTGCGCACCGAGGCCGAGTTCGCGCTGGGCGACGACTTCGACCGGCGCGCCTACAACAACTTCCTGCTCGACCAGGGCATGCTGCCACCGGAGCTGCTGGCCGAGGCGGTGCGCACGCAGTTCATCGCGCGCTGAGCGCGACTACAGGCACGCCAGTTCGACGTTGGAGAGCGTGCCCTTGTAGTGGTCGCGCATCTGCACCTTGCGCACCAGGTCGGCGATGATGGCGCCGCTGAAGTCGATGCCGGTCAGGTCCTCGGCCATGTTGATGCCGCCCGGGGTGTCGACGTTGATCTCGATCATCTTGTCGCCGACGATGTCCAGCCCGGCCAGGTACATGCCGTCGCGGATCAGCTTGGGCGCCACCATCTCGGCCAGCCACAGCGCGCGCTCGTCGGGCTCGGCCACCTCGACGCTGCCACCGGCGCTGATGTTGCTGCGGGCATCGCCGCCGTTGCCGCGGCGGCGGAAGCATGCATAGCGTCCATCGACCTGCAGCGGCCGGCCGTTGAGCGTGATCATGCGCACGTCGCCCTCGCGGGCCTCGGGCAGGTATTCCTGCGCGATCGCATAGCCGTCGCGCGTCACCGCCTCGATGATCTGGTTGATGTTGGCTGCATCGCCCGGTGAAACGACGAACACGTTGCGCCCGCCCGAGCCCTGCAGCGGCTTGATCACGCAGCTGCCGTCATGCGCATCGACGAAATCGCGGATCGCCTTGGGGTCGTAGGAAATACAGGTGACTGGCCGGACCTCGGCCGGAAAGCCCTGGAAGTAGGTCTTGTTCGACGCATCCGCGAGATGGATGGGATCGTTGAGCACGATGACCCGCCGCTGCGCGGCCAGCTGCGCGAACAGCAGGGCGCTGGTCGGCGCCCATGGCCGCTTGCCGATCTCGTCGGCCGGGTCGCTGCGCAGCAGCAGCACGTCGAGCTCGGCGACCGCGATGCTCTCGCGCTCCACGCCGGGACGGGCGAGGTCGGCCAGCAACTCCGCGTCGTCGGCGTACTCGTCGCGGCTGGGTCGGTGCGCCAGGCCGCACATCGACTCGTCGGAGGTGTAGATGAAACCGTCCAGGCCGATCATCGCCACCTCGTGGCCATCCCGAATCGCCCTGCGGGCGAGGCGCAGGGTGGTGTAGTTGTCCTTCTCCGTGGAGATGTCGTTGATGACGAACCCGAGCTTCATGCGTGTGGCTCCCGGTGGAACAGCTGGTCGAGTGGCATCTGCCTGCAGCGTTCCAGCCGCTTGATCGCGGCAGGATTCTCCAGGTAGCGCGGCATGACGTCCGGTGGGTGCACCCAGCCTTGCCCGGCCAGTTCCCGCAATGTGTCCATCTGGGACAACGCGAACTTGCCGATGAACAGGTCCTCGAACGGCTCGCCCTCGGAGAGGTAGTCGAGGATGTCCGACAGTCCGGCGAGGTACACGGCATCCTTGGTCAGTCCCCCGCCACGGAACGCGCGCACCGTCACGTCGAACGCGTCGTGGGTGTCGAGCTGGTACTCGTCGTCCAGGCAGGCGAAGACATCGGCGAACGTCGTACCGTGCAGCATCATGTCGGCGGCGATCACGCGTCCGGCGATCACGCGCATGCGCTCGGCCGGCAGGTAGCCGGCCAGGTATTCGGCCAGCACGCCCAGCCCTTCCTGCAGGGCGTCGTAGTGGGCCAGTCCGCTGGCCAGCTGGGTCAGGGGCTGCTGCGAGCCGTTGTGGTGGGTGACGACGTGGGTACCGATCTCGTGCTGGATCAGGGGATCCACCCGGCTGCGCGCAACGCGGATGTCCTCGGCGATGTACAGGCGGCCACGCGAAACCATCAGCAGCGAGTTGAGGTCGTCGGCGACGACCACGTCCGATGTGAAGCCCTCCACCGCTCGCGGTACCAGTCAAGTTCCTCCTCGGCGGCCGCGACGACCTCGTCGAGACCGGCATCGCGGGGAAGCGCGCCTCCGGGAGCAGCGGCGGCCATGACCTCGCGCGCGGCACGCCTGAGGCGGGCGGGCACATCACCGAACAGGTCGATGCTGGCCTGGTGGAAGCCCGGCTTGTCGCGCAGGCGGACCAGCTCCATCTGCCGATCGAGCTCGCGCTGCTTTTCACCGAGCAGGCTTTCGAACAACGGCTCCTCGATGTCCGCGATGGGCAGGGCCAGCAATTCCTCGCGAAGCCCGGGCAGGCTGCGCGTCCGCTTCTCCCCGTACCGCATGGGTGGCAGCGTACGGAAGCCGCTGTCGCGAAATTCCTGCCACATCGCATCGTTGTGGATCGGCGAGAGCGACCACAGCCAGTCGATCCGATCCTCCAGGCGCGCGAGCTCGGCGTCGATGTGACGGGCGACCGGGGGAAGGACCCGGGACACGGCCGATTCGCGAGGACTCACTTGAGGTGCTCCCGGATGCCGTCAAGCGCATGCAGCAGCCCCGCGCGCAGCGCCTCGAGCGCGACGATGTCCGCGGTGGCGCTCCATTCGTCCATGAACATCTTCTTGTACTCCAGAGTGATCGCACACACCTGCGAACCGAAACGCGCGTGCAGCCATTTCGGGAAGTGCCCGCCATCGGGATAGCGCACGTTGGCACGTACATCGGGCGCGTTGCCGCGCACCGGAACCTCGCGCAGCCGGTGCATCAGCGCCTGGGCCAGCGGGCGGAACCTGACCCGGTCGAGTTCGGTGAGTCCCACGTCGATGTCGGGATTGCCGGAGGGATCCGCCGGCGCCTGTCCGGCCCCGTCACGACGGTGGTTGTAGCTGTGGATGTCGATGACCACGGCGATGCCGAAGGTTTCGATCTGGCGGGCGACCACCTGCTCGATCATCCGGTAGAAGCGGTCATGAACCACCAGCGAGGCTTCGATTTCCTGCTCGGGCGGAACTCGCGCCAGATCCGCAGTCCCCACGTGTCCTCGGGCCCGCGGGGGAATGCGCGCTCGCGTGGACGGTTGAGATCGACCTCGAAGCGCGAGGTCCGCACGTGCAACTGCGAGTCACCGGTGGCCGCCAGCAGGCCGGTGAGTGGATCCTCCTCGCGCAGGCGCTCCTCGGCGGGCACGGCGAGGTGTCGGCGCAGCCCGGGGCGCATCGCGTGCCCGTCATGGATGGCGGCGGTCAGCACCGGTCCGTCGCCCAGCAGCAGCTGCCAGTGGGCGGTGTCCAGCTCGGCTTTGCCAGGCCACTCCATCTGCAGGGCGGGTGGCCTTTGCTGCCATGTCCTTGGCGCAGTGTCCATACGGGACCTCTCCATGTGTGCAGCCCCCTGCAGTTCCGATTCTAGGAACCGCTGCGGTGGCGGGTGTGAACACACCACGGAACGGTTCAGGCACCTGAGCCGGGCCCTGCCCGCGGCGCATCGGAAAAATTCACGTTCGTGGTCGTAGGATGGAATTCCGACGCAGGGAATCCGTCGCGCTTGGAGTCTTGCGCTGGCGGTCTGCGCACGGTCTGTCGCCAGGGAAGAGGGACGGCCATGAGCCTCGAGGTCTATTCGAGAAAGCGTGATTTCTCCCGGACGCGCGAGCCTGCGCCGCGGGCCCCGGGAATGCGCACCGGTCGCAGCGTCTTCGTCGTGCAGCTTCACCACGCCAGTCGCCGCCATTACGACTTCCGGCTCGAGGTCGACGGGCTGCTGCGCAGCTGGGCGGTGCCCAAGGGGCCCAGCCTGGATCCCAGGGTCAGGCGCATGGCGGTCGAGGTCGAGGACCATCCGCTCGACTACGCCGACTTCGAGGGCGAGATCCCGCGGGGCGAGTACGGGGCCGGAAAGGTCGCGATCTTCGATCGCGGCACCTGGAGCACCGATGGCGATGCGGTCGAGCAGCTGGCAGAGGGCCACCTGCGCTTCGATCTGGCCGGAGACCGGTTGCGGGGCGGATGGCACCTGGTCCGCACCGGGCCAGCGGGCCGCAAGTCGCGCTGGCTGCTGTTCAAGGACGACGACCGCCATGCCGGTCCGGTGGAGGCCGACGACCTGCTCGACGAGGCGCCAGCGCGCCGGCCGTCGATGGTGGCACGCGGCCGGCGATGCACGCACTGGCGCAAGGCGGCCCTGCAACTGTCCGGCGCCGTCGTGGTCGACGATCCCCCGGGGCCGGTCGAGCCACAGCTGGCGGCGCTGCGGCGGCGTGCGCCGATGCGTGGCGACTGGGTGCACGAGATCAAATGGGACGGCTACCGGATGCTGGTGGCGGTCGATGGCGGCGAAGTGCGCATCTGGTCGCGCACCGGACAGGAATGGACCTCGAGGATGGCGTCCGTGGTGTCCGCCATCGAGGCGGTCGGAATGGAGGACGCGCTGCTGGACGGGGAAGTGATCGTGGGCGGCGGCCGCATCGAGGACTTCAACCTCCTGCAGAAGGTGCTGTCCGGGGAAGCCAGTGCACCTCTGGCCTATGTCGCCTTCGACCTGCTGCGCATCGACCATGTCGACATCACCGCCGCACCGCTGCGCCAGCGCAAGGCCCTTCTCCAGAGCGTGCTCGACCGTGCGCCGGCAGGGGTTTCCTTCAGCGCGCACATCGAGGGAAAGGCGTGCGAGGCGTTCGAACTGGCGGTCAAGGAATCGTTCGAGGGCATCGTGTCCAAGCGCGCGGACCAGCCCTACCGGCCTGGCCGTGGGGACGACTGGATCAAGCTCAAGGCCGTCGCCAGCGAGGAATTCGCCGTCGTCGGCCAGCTGCCGGTGCGCGGCAGCGACGGCCGGATCGGATCCCTGCTGCTGGCCGCGCCCGATCCCACGCACGGTTGGCGCTATGCCGGACGCGTCGGCAGCGGGTTCACCGATGCGCAGTTGGCCACGCTGGCCACCAGGCTCGCGGCCAAGCAGGTAGGGGAGCCGACCGTGCATGTGCCCGGCCACCAGCCCGAACTGTCCCGGGCCCGATGGGTGCCGCCTGCGTTCGTGATCGAGGTGTTCTCGCGCGGCATCAGTTCCAGCGGCCTGCTGCGACAACCTTCGTTGAAGGCCTTGCGACTGGACAAATCCGCGGCCGACCTGGCCGGAGGCAAGCCGATGCCGACCGACGCGGTGCCGCCCACCCCGGCCGGCAAGCGCGCCACGAAGCGGAAGGCCGGAGGCAAGGCGGGCGGAAGCAGGGTGGCCGTTTCCAATCCCGACCGGGTGCTGTATCCCGACGACGGCTGGACCAAGGCCGACGTGGCGGCGTTCTACCGGACGGCGATGGACTGGATCCTGCCGGAGGTGCGCGACCGCCCGCTTTCGGTGTTGCGCTGCCCGGGCGCATCGGTGAGGAATGCTTCTTCCAGAAGCACCGCCGGCGGGCGTGTCACGGGTGGACCGGGTGCGCATCGAGGAGACGGACGGCGGGCGCGAACCGTATATCGTCGTGCGCGACGCCGAAGGCTTGATGGAACTGGTGCAGTTCGGTGCGCTGGAGTTCCACCCCTGGGGTGCGACCGACGCCGACCCCGGGTGCGCCGACCGGCTGGTGTTCGATCTCGATCCGGGGCCTGGCATCGCCTGGCGCGCGGTCGTGGACGCCGCGCGCCAGGTGCGCGACCTGCTGGCCGAGGCCGGGTTGCAGTCCTTCGTGCGCACCACCGGCGGCAAGGGCCTGCACGTGGTCGCCCCGTTGCGGCCGGCCAGTCCCTGGGATAGCGCCAGCGCATTCGCGGCCGCCTTCGCCCGGACGATGGCGCTGATGCAGCCCAGGCGCTACGTGGCCACCGCCACGCGAAGCAAGCGCGAGGAACGGATCTTCATCGACCACTTGCGCAACCGGCGCGGTGCCACCGCGGTGGCCTCGTTCTCGCTGCGCGCCCGCCCGGGGGCGCCGGTGGCGATGCCCTTGCGCTGGAACGAACTTGGGCGCATGGAGGGTGGTG
Organism: Alkalisalibacterium limincola; assembly: GCF_008017755.1. GTDB lineage: Bacteria > Pseudomonadota > Gammaproteobacteria > Xanthomonadales > Xanthomonadaceae > Alkalisalibacterium > Alkalisalibacterium limincola. The sequence goes on along the minus strand of NZ_VRTS01000005.1, from coordinate 171,265 downwards.
CGCATTTCGACCTGCGTCGTGCCGGACTGCGTCTGGCACGGCTCAAGAGCCATCCCTGGGAAAACTGGCGGGACCTGCGCCAGGGCCTGGGGCCGATCGAAGACCTGCTGGACGGCCACCTCGAACCCTGACCCCACCCCTGCTTGATGGAGACTCCCCATGGCACGCCCGATCTGGACCGGCAACCTTTCCTTCGGCCTGCTCAACGTGCCCGTGGCGCTGATGGCCGGGGAACGCAAGGTGGACCTCAGCCTGCGCATGCTCGATTCGCGCGACAACACGCCGATCCGCTACGAGCGGGTCAACGCCGACACGGGTGAGGAGGTCCCCTGGGGCGACATCGTCAAGGCGTTCGAGTACGAGAAGGGCAGCTACGTCGTGATCGAGAAGGAGGACATCGCCTCCGCCGCCCCGGAGCGCCACGAGTCGGTCGATATCGAGGCCTTCGTCGACGTTGGCGAACTGGGCCCGAGGAGCTTCGACAAGCCCTACATCCTGGTACCCGGGAAGAAGGCCGAGAAAGGCTACGTGCTGCTGCGTGAAACACTCAAGGAAACGGGCAAGGCCGGTGTGGCGCGGGTGGTCATCCGCACCCGCGAATACCTGTGTGCCGTCGTACCCGAGGACGATGCGCTGGTGCTGATCCTGATGCGCTACCCGCAGGAACTCGTCGATCCAGCCGACTACGCGCTCCCCGACAAGGCACCGTCGGAATACAGGATCTCCAAGAAGGAGATCGAGATGGCCAAGTCGCTGGTCGAATCGATGTCCACGCCGTGGTCGGGCGACGACTACCGGGATGATTTCCGGGACCGCCTGGCGGCCATCATCCGCGAGCGCGTGGAGTCCACCGGGTCCAGTGCGGCAGTCGACGAGGAGGTGGCGGTGCCCGACGATGCCGCCACCAACGTGGTCGATTTCATGTCGTTGCTAAAGAAGAGCCTGTCGGAGAACAAGCGCACACCCGCGAAAAAGGCCGCGCGGACGAAGGGCCCGGACAAACGCGGCACGAAGCAGGCCGCCTCGAAGAAACCTGCCCCGAAGAAGCCCTCCGCGAAGAAGTCCGCGACCGCGAAACGCGCCCCGACGAAGGCAGGTACCGGGAAGTCCACCGCGAAGAAAGCGGCTTCGAAGAAGTCCGCAGCCACCAAGGCCCCGGCGAAATCGCGGGCATCGACCGCAAGCAAGCGCAAATCCGCCTGAGGCTGGCCGGGTCCGGGTCCGCGCGGCCGTTCGCGCCTACGCCGCTTGTTCCAGCAGGCGCAGCAGGCGCTGCTCGTCCGCACCCAGGCCACGCGGCGCCCCCCGGAGCCCGCCGTCCCAGGCGGCGCTGCAGCTCCTTGGCCGGCAGGTCGACCAGGGCCAGCACCAGGGGGTGGATGTAGGACGAGCGGCAGATCGCGGGCGTGTTGTGCAGGCGCTCGGCCGCCGCGCGTGTCAGCGACTTGATGGTCAGGGGCGGTGGCCCGCGTCGGGCCTCGGCGACCGCGGCCACGCTGCCCGCCCAGGTTCGAAAGGTCTTCGCGCTGACGCCCTCCGCGCCGACGACCTCGGCCAGGTAGGCGTTGACCTGCTGGGAAGTGACCGGGCGCACCTTGCCCTCGTCGTCGACCCAGGTGAAGAACTCGCGTCCGGGCAGGTCGTCGACCTTCTGCAGCACCCGGTGCAACTGCCGGTCGCGCACGTCCGCTGCACCCGCTTGCCGCCCTTGGCCTGGAAGCGCAGCCTGACGCTGCCGTCCGGCCGAACGTCGACGTGGCGTGCGCGTAGGGTCGTTGCACCGAACGTACCGCTGCGCCGGGTGTGCCGACGGCTGCCGACGCGCAGGTGGGCGTGGTCGAGCAGCAGCACCAGCGCCGCGACGCTGAAGTCCGCCTCGCCCGGCGGCCCCTCCAGGTCCTGCCGAACCCTGCGCCGAAGTGCGGGCAGCGCCTTCCCGAACGCGAGCAACTGGTGGTACTTCACCTGCGCACGCCATTCGCTCCAGCGCGGGTGGTAGCGGTACTGCTTGCGGCCGGCCGCATCCAGGCCGGTCGCCTGGATGTGACCGAGCGGATCGCTGCAGATCCACACGTCCGTCCAGGCCGGGGGAATCCCCAGGGCATCGAAGCGTTCCCGTTGGGCCGCGCTCCTGACCGGCTTGCCGTCGGCTGCAACGTAGCTGAAGCCACCGCCCCGGCGACGACGACGGATGCCTGGCTCGGTGTCGCTGACGTGGCGCAGCGCCGGCCGGGGGCCGACCGGCGGCGGGGTGCTCAGCCGGCGAAGAGCCATGCCGTACCCAGCGCCACAACCAACAGCACCAGACTGGCCGCCGTCGCGAGTCGTTTCGCCTGAATGTGCAGCATGGGTCCCTCCTAGACCAGGTCGAAGCGTTCGGAATACAGCCTCAGGGTGTCGAGGCCGCGTGATTTGAGCGCCGGCTCGACCTTGTCCATCAGCGGTTGCGGCCCGCAGACGAAGTAGTCGATGTCGTCGGCGTCCGGTGGCAGCTCCTGCGCGAGCAGCTCCTCGTCGATATAGCCGGTGGCGCCATCCCAGTCGTCGGAAGGCTCGGCCAGCACGTGCACCAGGGTCAACGGCATCTCGCCGGCCAGGTCCTCCAGGGCCTCGCGGGCGACGATTTCGCCCTCGTCGTTGTTTCCGTAAAGCAGCCACATCGGCTGTGAATGGCCGCGCTCGCGGCAGGCGCGCAGCATCGAGAGGATCGGGGTGATGCCGATGCCGCCGGCGATGAACACCGCGCGGCGGTTGGCCTCGACATCGATCGAGAACACACCATAGGGGCCCTCGAGGAAGGCACGCGTGCCGGGCTCGAGGTCGGGGAGTGATCCGGTGAAGTCGCCCACCTGCTTGGCAATGAACTCCAGCCGGGTCGGGTCGGTCGGTGAAGAGGCCATCGAGAAGGGGTGCTGCTGCAGCGAGAACGGCGTGCCGCCGACGGTCAGCCACGCGTACTGGCCGGCCCGGAACTGCATGCCGGCGTGGCCGTCGGCTCGCAGCACCAGGCGCGTGGATTCCGCTCGACGCTCCTCGATCTCGACGATGCGCCAGGGTCGGCGGCGCAGCCGCCAGGGTCGCCACAGGCGGGTTTCAATCAGCAGCGCCAGCGGCACTCCGACCACACCGACCAGCATCAGCTGGGTCGGCAGTCCCGCCGTGTGGTGGGCGCCCATCAGCGCGTGGGCAAGCCCGCCGGCGACGACCAGCAGCGACAGCGCGGCGTGGATGGTGCGCCAGGTTTCGTATTGCAGGCCCAGCGACACGCGCCACAGCGAGGTGACGGCCAGCACCGTGGTGCCCAGCAGCAGTGCGGCCATCGTCAGTGCGCGCAACAGGTCTTCGCGGGGATCGAGCCACGCCAGGAAGGCGCTGTCGCCCAGCATCAGCAGGATCGGATGCGCCAGCACCAGCAGCCAGCCGAACACGCCGGTGTTGCGGTGGAACTGCAGCAGGTTGTCCTGCCCCACCCCCGCGGCGAACCAGCGGTGCCGGCCAGAGATCACCAATTGGCCGGCCAGCACCCCCAGCCCCAGCAGGCCGAGCATCGCGCCAGCCTCCACCAGCAGCTCGCGCGGCGGCGGGCGCGAGCCCAGCATCGCCACCGCCATCGGCAGCAGGGCCAGGCCCAGGTAGGCCAGCAGCCACGCGAAGATCCTCAGGGTCGAAACCGGCATTGCTTCATCCTTGTTGTCCACGGGGGCCGGGCGTGTGGCGTTCGTTGCGCGCCAGCCAGGCCGCCACCAGGGCCACTCCGCCCACCAGGTAGGGCAGGGCCGAGGGCACCCACATGATCAGTCCGGCCAGCTGCTGGTCCTCCAGCGCCGAAAGGCCCAGCTGTGGCACACGTTCGAAATACCATGGATACAGGGGCCGCGACGCGAACACGAGCAACGCCGAGAGCAGGCCCATGTGCAGCATCGTCGCGATGATCGCCGTCACTGCGCTGCCTGCCCCCAGTGACGGCTCGCGAAGGCTGCGCAGCAGAGCGGCCCAGAACAGCAGGCCGGCCACAAGGAAGCACAGGTGCATCGCGTAGTGCACCAGCTCGTTGCGCAGGGCCAGTTCCATCGCCGCCGGCAGGTGCCAGCCCCACATGACCGCTGCCTGCAGAAGGGTGACCAGCGTCGCCCCGGTCAACACGCGCCAGGTGCGCCGGCCGGCGGGTCCGCGCAGCGGCGCACTGATCGCGCGTGCACCCGACGAGGGCAACGCGGCCAGCCACACCGCGCCCGGCAGCCCGGCCAGCAGCAACGGTGGCGCCAGGGCCATCAGCACCATGTGCTGCGCCATGTGCGCGGCCAGCGACCACGCGCCGAGGGCATCCAGCGGCCACACCATCGCCAGCCCCAATGCCAGCCAGCCGCAGAAGAACGAAAGGGCCTGGCCGCGGCCGACGCCGCGACCGAAGCCGTGGCGCCACAGCTGGCGCAGTCCGAGCAGGTACAGCAGCAGGCTGGCCGCCCACAGCGGCGTCAGCCACAGGTCCGCGCTCCATGCGTGGGCCAGGTCCGGCGGTGCGTCCGCATCGGGGGCGTGCGCCAGCGCCGGTGCGGCAAACAGCAGCCCCATCAGCGCGATTGCCGAAACCGGCGCCCGACCGGTTAGGCTGTAGCCGCGTGCACCGATCCGGCTCGGTGCGGCGGAATGCGACACGGAGGCGCGATGTATTTCTGGCTGAAGTTCTTCCACATCGCGGCAATGGCGATCTGGTTCACCGCATTGTTCTTCCTGCCCCGGCTGTTCATCGCCAGCGTCCATGCCGACCGGCCCGGGGGGCGGGGCGAGGACGAGAAGCCGCGCCTGAACGCGATCGGCAAGACCCTGTACTTCGGTGTCATGACCCCGGCCGCGGTGATCACCGTCGTGCTGGGCATCGTGCTGATCGCCTACGGGTTCCAGGGCCCCTGGCTGCCGGCGAAGCTGGCGCTGGTCGCGCTGGCGGTGATGCTGCACCTGTACTTCGGCCAGCTGCTGGTCGACCTCAGCCATGGACACACCCGCCACACCAGCGCGTTCTACCGCGTGCTCAACTGGCTGCCACTGCCGCTGTTCCTGGGCATCGTCGCGCTGGCGGCGGCCAAGCCCGGTGCGCTGCCGCCGCTGGGTGGCGTGTAGGGCGGCGCGGGCACTCATTCGCGCACCGGGTCCTCGGGCTTGTCGTCCTCGTCCGCATCGTCGTCTTCCGCCTCGTGGACATAGGTGCCGATGCCGTGGCGGAAGGTCAGCGTGCCGCCCAGCCAACCGGCGAAGCCCAGCACCACCAGCGTCGCCACCGAGGTGAACAGTCCCCAGGGCAATGCACTGCCCACCGGGTCGTCCAGGCGCAGCATCAGGTTGGTGCCGGCCAGTGACAGGGTCATGATCGCGGCGATGAAGTGGCTCCACCCGGCCACGTGCTGGCGCACCGCGCGCACCAGCATGAAGTCGAGCGTTCCCAGAACCGAGGCCACCACGCCCATCGCGAAGCCGACCACGATCATCCAGAACGCGACCAGCGCCCAGAACGCGTCGCCCAGCCACCAGAACGCCAGGTCGGCCAATGGCACGAAGCCGAGGAAGGCAATCGGGAAATGCACCGTCATCGGGTGCAGCGGGTGCTGGTTGAAGGCGACCTTGCTGGGTATCGGCTTCTCGTGGGGTCGGGCCATCGTCAGTCCTTTCAGTGCGCGCGCTCAGGTCGCGCAGGGGTCGAGCAGCAGGATCGGCAGCGCGATCATCAGCGTCCCGGCGATCGCGAGCAGGGCCAGGATCAGCATCACCATGCCGAGGAAGCGCTGCCGCTGCCCGGCCTCGCGCCCGTCGCCGGAAGGGTTGTTTTCCCGCCATCCGACCCATCCGCGCCACGCGCACCAGGCCATCAGCGCCACCGCCACCGCGGTCGAGGCCAGCATCCACAGGCTGAGGTGGTTGATGCCGGCGAAACGGCGCGTGTGCCAGCCCGCATCGCAGCCCACGCCGGTCAGCGCATAGACCAGCACGAACCACGCGGCCCAGATGATCATCGCCGTGATCACGCCGACCAGGCTGCGGTTGTTGGCGAAGGCCATGGCGTCCTCCTCAGACCACGCGCGGGAACAGGTGCACCAGCAGCAGGCCGACCAGCCAGAGGCCGGTCGTGTAGTGCCAGAACAGGGTCAGGACGCGGAAGTCCAGCGGCCGCTGTGCGCTGGCGATGCCACGGCGGCTGCGCAGCCACACGAAGACCGCCATCAGCAGCGCGGCCAGCGCATGCACGCCCTGGTAGCCCACCAGCACCCAGATCAGCGAGGCGTAGGCGTGCACCTGCGGCGCCTGCCCGTACTCGAGCAGCGTCGCCGCCTGCGTGCCAAGGAAGGCCAGCAGCAGGCCGAAGGCCAGCAGCAGTCCGCCACGGGCCGCCAGCGGACGGTCGGCCGCATTGCGTCGACGGGCCCAGTGCGCCGCCGCGCTGCCTGCCAGCAGGACCACCAGCCCCAGCGCCGGCCAAAGCAGGCCCGGCAGGTCGTGGCCGGGCGGTGGCCACACATCGGCCGACAGCCACAGGTAGAAGTAGGCGAACACAAGGGAGCCGTACAGCGAGGCATCGACAAGCAGGAACATCGCCGTGCCCCACCAGCCCGGCGCGTCCGGGCTGGCCGACTGGGTCGGCAGCGTCAGCGGCTGGGCACCGTCGCTGCCGGCATCGACCATCGTCGCCACACCGGCGTCGCCGGTGGTCCAGATCCACCACCACAGCATCGCGATCGTGCCGATGAAGGACGCCGCCGCAGCCCAGTACCAGCCGGCGATGAAGAACGCGAGGACGCCAACGATGGTCAGCGCGGTGAACAGCGGGATCGGCGTGGAGTCCGAGAGCGTGATGACCTGTTCGGGCTTGCCCGCCTTGAGGCTGGTGCCGAGGGTTTCCCGCCGGCCACGCGGCGCGCCCGCCAGGAAGCCGCGACCCTCCAGCAGTTGCTCCGCGATCCCGGGCCGCTCCCAGAGCGGCTCGCGCTCACCCACGCTCGGCAGCGACACGAAGTTGTAGCTCGGCGGCGGCGTCGGCATCGCCCATTCCAGCGTCGAGGCCTTCCATGGGTTGAAGCCGGCGCGTCGCCCGTGGCGCCAGGCCAGCCACACATCGACGCAGAACGCGACGAAGCCCACCGCCAGCAGGAAGCCCGCCGCGGTCGAGACCAGGTTGAGCCACTGCACGTGGGCGCCGAGTTCGGCGGAGTAGGTGTAGGCACGGCGCGGCATGCCCAAAAGGCCGGTGAAGTGCATCGGCAGGAAGGTCAGGTTGAAGCCGATGAAGAGCAGCCAGAACACCATGCGCGAGAAACCGTCGTGCGGCATGCGCCCGGTGACGTGCGGCAGCCAGTAATACACGCCGGCGAACAGCGGGAACAGCAGCCCGCCGATGACCACGTAATGCAGGTGGGCGACGATGAAGTGGGTGTCGTGCACCTGCCAGTTGAACGGCACCAGTGCCACCATCACGCCGGTCAGGCCGCCGAGGACGAAGATGAAGAAGAAGCCGAGGATGAAGCGCATCGGTGGGCGCAACTGCGGCTTGCCGGCCCACAGCGTGGCGATCCAGGAGAACACCTGCACGCCCATCGGGATGGCGACCGCCATCGACGCGGCCGAGAAGAAGCTCAGCGCCAGCAGCGGGATGCCGATCGTGAACATGTGGTGCACCCACAGCCCGAAGCTGAGGAAGCCCGTGCCGATCACCGCCAGCACGATCCAGGTGTAGCCCACGATCGGACGCCGCGCGAACACGGGGATCAGCGTCGAGACGACGCCGGCGGCCGGCAGGAAGATGATGTAGACCTCGGGGTGCCCGAACAGCCAGAACAGGTGCTGCCACAGCAGTGGCGTGCCGCCACGCGCCACCTCGAAGAACACGAAGCCGAACGCGCGCTCGATCTCCAGCAGGATGCTGGCCAGGATCAGCGGCGGGAAGCCGAACGCGATCATGAACGCGGTGATCAGCACGTACCACGCGAACAGCGGCATGCGCTGGATCGCCATGCCGGGCGCCCGGGTCTTGAGGATCGACACGATCAGCTCGATCGCCGCGGTGACCGCGGCGATCTCGGCAAACGTCACCCCAAGCAGCCAGAAGTCCGGCCCCTTGCCCGGCGTGTACTCCGTGCCGCTGAGCGGCGTGTACATGAACCAGCCGCCGTCGGGGGCGCGCCGAAGAAGAAGCTGGAATACAGGAAGATGCCGCCGAACAGGTAGCACCAGTAGCCGAACGCGGTCATGCGTGGATAGGGCACGTCGCGCGCGCCGATCATCTTCGGGATCAGGTACAGCGCGAAGCCTTCCATGACCGGCACGGCGAACAGGAACATCATCGTCGTGCCGTGCATCGTCATGAACTGGTTGTAGAGCGCATGGTCGAGCACGGTCTGGTCCGACCAGGCCAGCTGCAGGCGCATGAACATCGACAGCATGCCGCCGATGAGCAGGAACACGATGCCGGTGGCGACGAAGCGCAGGCCGATGGTGGAGTGGTTGACCGCGGTCAGCTGGCCCAGCAGGCCCGGCGCGTTGCGCCAGGTGCGCTCCAGTGCCGCGCGCGGGGCCTGTGACGCGTCGGGCATTTCCAGGGAGTCCTCGGGCGTGGTGCTCATCGCTGCTGCTCCAGCAAGCGCGCGATCGCTTCCACGTCGGCGTCGTCGAGCCGGCGCTGCGCCGGACCCAGGCTGCCCGGCTTCATCCTCGCACCGTGATCGGCCAGCCACGCGCGCAGCGCCCCGGGCGTGTTCGCCGCAGCGCCGGCGCCCACCGTGGGCCGCTCGGCGAAGTGCGCCAGCACCGGACCGGTGCCGCCCTCGGCGGGCCGCCCGCCCAGGGCGTGGCAGCCGGAGCAGCCGAGTGCATCGAATCGTGCCAGGCCCGGCCCCGATGCGTCCGGAGCCACCGCACGCGCACGCCGCCAGCGCTCGAACTCATCGGCTTCGGTGGCGATCGCGATGAAGCCCATGCGCGAGTGCTGCGCACCGCAGAACTCCGCGCACTGCGCCCGGAAGCGCCCGGGGCGCGAGGCCTCCAGTCGCAGCGTGTTCGAGCGCCCGGGGATCATGTCCACCTTGCCGCCCAGGTTCGGGATCCAGAAACTGTGCACCACGTCGGCGCTCTCGATGACGAACTCCACCGGCACGCCGACCGGAAGGTGGAGCTCGTTGGCCGTGACCACCTCGGGCGCATCGGCGGTGGCCGGGTAGCGCACCTCCCACCACCACTGGTGGCCGGTCACCTCGATGACCAGCGCATCGTCGCTGGCACGGGTGATGTCGCGGCCCACGAGCGTGCCGAACACCACCAGGGCAGTCAGCACCAGGGTCGGGAACACCAGGCCGGCCCCGACCAGGAAGGGGAGGTGCGGGAGCCGCGCCTTGCGCTCCGGGTCGCGGAACATCGCGTAGAGCACCAGGCCCATGACCAGCGCGAGGATGGCGCCCGCCCCCCAGAACAGCACCCACCATGTGGTGGCGATCGAGTCGGCCACGGGGCCGTGCGGGTCCAGCGCGGACTGCGTGCCGCTGCATGCGGCAAGACCCGGCAGGGCGACCAGGAGCAGTAGAAAGCAGGCGGCCGGGCGCTCGCGTGCCGAACGAACTGCAGGCACGCGCATTGTCGGCCGATTCCGGAGCATTCCCTGTCCTGTGTCGATGACTGCCGCCGGCGGCGGCGGTCATCGAAGTTAAGCACCCCGGGGCGTCAGTGCAAACCTTCGCGCTGCTTCACGCGACGCTCACGGGAGCGTCGCGGAGGTGGATCAGTTCACTGCATCCGATCCGGGGGCCACGTGCGGGCCGTCCCCGGCGTCCGGCGGGCGCGCTCCGATCGCCAGCCGCAGGGACTCCGACAGGGAATCCGGGGTGAAGGGTTTGCGGATCACCGGTACGCCGGCGTGGTTGCGCGGGATCATCGCCCGGTCGTGGTAGCCGGTGGCGAACACGAACGGCGTGCCGCGGCTGTGCAGTGCGTCGGCGATCGCCAGCGAGGTTTCGTCGCCCAGGTTCACGTCGAGGACCGCCGCATCCACGCTCACGTGCGACAGGATCTCCAGCGCGTCCACGACGTTGCCGGCCACCTCGACCTGGGCCGCCCCCAGCCGCTGCAGCACGTGTTCGGTGTCGAGCGCGATCAGCATGTTGTCCTCCACCAGCAGCACGGTGGGCTGGCCCGCGAGTCCGCCCGACGGGGCCTTGATGGCCTCGGTGGCGCGGTCGTCGACCGTGTCCACGCGCAGGTGGTCGCCAGGCAGCGAGAACACGGCATGGACGCCCTCCGGCAGGTAGTCGACCTTGACCTCGCCGCGCAGTTCGAACGGGATCGAGCGGCGGATCAGGGTGGAGCCGAAACCTTCGTGATGGGGCGGCTGCACTTCCGGCCCACCGCGTTCGGTCCACTCGATGTGGCAACACTTCTCCTCGTCGACGCGCCAGGCCACGCGCAGGTGGCCTGTGTCGACGCTCAGCGCGCCGTACTTCACCGCGTTGGTCGTCATCTCGTGAAGCACGAGTGCCAGTGCGGGGCCGGAACGATTGTCCAGCACCACGGGCGGGCCCTCGATCTCGATGCGTCGCTGCCCCTGGCGGTAGGGCATGAGTTCCGATTCCACCAGGGCGCGCAGGCGGGCCTCGTTGTTGCTGCGCGGGGTGATCTGGTCGTGCGCGAAGGCCAGTGCACGAATGCGTCCCTCGAGGTTCTCCACGAACTCGTGGAGGTTCTCGGCCGAATCGTGGCTGCTCATCACCAGCGACTGCATCAACGCCAGCAGGTTCTTCACCCGGTGGTTGAGTTCGGCGACCAGCAGGCCCTGGCGCTCGCTGGAGATGCGCTGCTGCTCGCTGTTCGCCTCGGCACTGCGCAGCACGTGCTCCAGCAGCGCCACGCGCAGCCGCTCGCCAACGCGCAATTCCGCGTGGCTCCAGGCGGCCGACTGGCCGCGAACCTCCTGCTTCCAGGCCTCGAAGCTCCGCCGTGGCGAGAGCTTCCCGGTCTCGGGGTCGGTCTGGAACGGCGTGTTGGGATCGCCCGCCCAGGTGATGCTCCGTGGCAACTCGCGACGGAACAGCAACAGATAGTCGCCTGGTGTCGTCGACACCGGCAGCGCCATGACGCCGCTGCAGCGCTCGGCCCAGGCCGACGCCTCCGGCAGCAGGCTCGACAGCGCGTGCGTGGCGATGACCTCGCGCGTGCCCTTGGCCGCCAGTGCCTCCACCAGTGCCGGCAGCGCCGCGGCCGGCGGGGTGCTGCCTTCGCCCAGCCAGCGCCCGGCGATCCACGCGCCCACGCCATCACAGGGCACCATCCGGCGCAGCATGCCGAGCCGGCGCGCCAGCGCATCGGCCGGATTGGCGTCACGGCCCAGCGCATGTATCAGTTCCTCGTGCAGGACGCGGGCGCGGATCTCGTAGTCGCGGTCGCGCGCGTCTTCGCGCACGGCCACCTGCATCGAGAAGAACATCCCGAACAGATCGGCGGCCGATCGCATGTCCATCGGCACGCGACGCGCCGAGCGGTGGTGGCAGGCGATCAGCCCCCACAGGCGGCCGTTGCACATCACCGACACCGACATCGACGCCCCCACGCCCATGTTGCGCAGGTACTCCAGGTGCACGGGTGCGACGCTGCGCAAGCCGGTCTGGCTCAGGTCCAGCGGGCGACCCTGCTCGTCCACGCGGGGTTCGATCGGCACCGGCGTGTAGTTCGCGTCCTCGATGCAGCGCAGCCGATTTCGACGGTAGAGCTCGCGCGCCGGCTGCGGAATGTCGCTGGCGGGGTAGTGCAGGCCCAGGTAGCTCTCCATTCCGGAGCGGCGCGATTCGGCGATGACCTTGCCCGAGCCGTCGTGCAGGAAGCGGTAGATCATGACGCGGTCGAAGCCGGTCATCGCGCGCACCTGCTGGACCGCCCGGTCGTGGAACTCGTCGAGACCGGTGGTCCCGGCCAGTCGGGTGATCATGCCCTGCGCCAGCGCCAGCGGATCGTGTCCGCGCAGCGGGTTGGCCTCGTTGGGCTCGATCTCGATGTGCAGCAACGCGCCGCTGCGGTAGACACACACGTCGCAGCGCACCCGCTGCGTGCCCAGCTGGCCCTCGGCAATGCGCTGCTGGCTCCCCGGCTCCATCATCACGGTGGTGGCGGCATTGCCCAGCGAATGCATCAGCTCTTCGGGCAGCAGCGTGTCGAGCGACTTGCCGAGCATCGATGCGACCGGCATGCCGAGGAACCCGGCCACGTTCACTGAAACGTGGCGCACGATCCATCCGGGCATCGAGCAGGCGATCAGATAGCCATGCGGCTGGATCGCGCCGCTGAACTGGATCGGCGCGTTGTCGCAGTCGCGGTCGGCGGTCATGTGGTGCTGCCGGGAATTCATGCGTGTACCTCCATGGCGCAGCAACGGCTGCGCAGGCAGTCGCCGACCAGTTCGAAACCCTGGCGCGCGGTGTCTTCCATGCTGTCGAGCTCCGCAGGGCCGAGTTCGGCACCCTCGAGTTGCGACAGGTAGTCTGGCCACTCACGCGTACAGGCGGCGTGGTGGGTAAGGAACGCGCCACCACGACCGGCCGATACGCCAAGCGCGAGGGCGCGGGGCAGCAACTGGGTGGCGCCCAGGGCCGATCCCTGGATGACATAGCGCAGACCGAGGACCGCGCCGCGGTTGGCCAGGACCGGCACCGGTTGACGCTTGGCCGGGGCCAGGCCGATCGCGGACAGGTCGCCACGCAGCAGGCGTGCACTGGCCGGCTGCCGCCAGCCCGGTGCCAGGTGTTTGCGCGCCGCCTCGCGCAGGGCTTTCTCGGCGCAGGCGTGGAAGCGGTGCATGGCGGCGAGGAAGTGGCCGTAGCCCTGGAGGTCGTTGAACAAGCCCGAGCGCTCGATCATCTGCTCCACCAGCCCGTGCAAGGGTCCGGTCGCCGCCCTGAGTCGATCTCTTCGACAGTCCATTCGTAGGGCCTCCTTCGAGGCCGTGCCGAAAAGCAGGACGACCCTGTGTGTCTTCACTTTGAGTTGACACAATTTACAGAGGCGGCATGAACCGAGGTATTACTTTCCCATTAGCTCCATGTGAAATTCATTCATGTACGTGAAGAAATGGCCGGAAAGCGCGCTGCAAAAGGCTTCATGAGCATGAATGGATTTCAACGAGTGCGTTTCCTGAACGTCATTGCGCGGTGTTTTCTGCAATGTCGAGGTCCACCCAGACCGGGGCATGGTCCGACGGCCGCTCCCAGGTTCGCGGTTCGCGGTCGATTCCGCCGTCCCGCACCTTCGGCCTCAACGCCTCCGAAACCAGGGCCAGGTCGATGCGCAGGCCCAGGTTGCGGCGGAATCCCGCGGCCCGGTAATCCCACCAGCTGTAATGCCCGGCCTCGTCGTTGTGCAGGCGGAAGCTGTCATGCAGGCCCAGCCCCAGGAGCCGCTTGAGCGCATCGCGCTCCGGGGTGGAGCACAGGATCTTCTCGTGCCAGGCCTCGGGGTCGTGCACATCGCGGTCGTCCGGGGCGATGTTGAAGTCGCCGACCACCACCAGGCGTGGATTGCGGGCCAATTCGCCCTCGATCCAGGCAGTGACCGCGTCGAGCCAGCGCAGCTTGTATTCGTATTTCTCGTCGCCCACGGCCTTGCCGTTGACCACATAGAGATTCACCACGCGCACCCCGTTCACCGTGCCGGCGATAACCCTGCGCTGGGGGTCCTCGAAACCGGGGATGTCGCTCACCACGTCCTCGATCGGGCTGCGGCTGAGAAGCGCCACCCCGTTATAGGTGCGCTGACCGGAAAATACACTGCGATAACCCGATTCCACGAGTGCGGTGTCGGGGAATTTCAGGTCCTCCAGCTTGGTTTCCTGGAGCCCCACCACGTCTGGCTGCGCGGCCTTGAGCCAATCGCCCAGGTGGGGCAGGCGGACATTCAGGGAATTGACGTTCCACGAGGCGATCTTCATCGCGACAGTCTAGCCGAGCGAATGCGCGTGCAGCCTTCCCCGGGCAATCGTGGCACGGACCGCCAGGCTGTCGGGATCGAGCAGCAGCACATCGGCGTCGGCCCCCACCACCAGCCGGCCCTTGCGCTCCAGGCCCCAGATCCGGGCGGGCGATGCGGTGGCGGTGGCCAGGGCGTCGGCCAGGGACACGCCATGCCCGTGGACGGCCTCGGTGATCGCCGCATGCAGGCTCTCCACGCCGGCCTCCTGCAGGCCGCGAAGTTCGCCGTGCTCATCGAAGTCGGGCAGGCTGGCCTGGCCATCCGAACTCAGGCTGATGCTCATCGCATCGATGCCGTCGCCCAGCAGCTGCGCCAACGCCCGGGCTGCGGGCACGTCGCCGGCCTGGATCAGCTCCGGCGTGGTGGAGGTGGTCAGGTCGACGTTGCCGCCGCGCGCCACCCAGTCCGCAGCCTCGCCCAGCAGCCGTGCGTTGCGGTTCATGTGCGTGGGCAGGAACTGCCCGGCCGGCACCTGGTGGCGCTCGCACACCTCGCGCAGCAGCGCCAGGCCATCCGCGCCATCCCCCAAGTGCACCAGCACGGTGCCGCGCTTGCCTGCCAGCATGCCGCCCACGCGCGCGTCGGCGGCGATGCGCGCCAGCTCGTCCACGCCGGGCTGCGAGCCGCGGTGGTCGGCGATCGCGATCTCGCCCACGCCGATGAAGTCGGGCAGCAGCACCAGGTCGTCGCGCAGGCTGCCGGTCAGCGTACGCACCGGCACCCGGTAACTGCCGGACAGGCACCAGGCGCTCAATCCGTGCGTGCGCAGTGCCCGTGCCGATGCGAGCAGGTCGCGTGGCTGCGGGTCACGTCGTCGGTGCCCAGGGCGCCGATCAACGTGGTCACCCCGGCGCGCACCGCGTCTTCCCAGCGCAGCGCCCGCGTGCGGGTCGCGAAACCCCCTTCCCCGCCACCGCCGCTGATGTGCACCAGGCTGTCGACCAACCCGGGGCAGGCAATCATTCCGCCGGCATCGATGCGGCGGCATTGGAATCCTCGACCGGGCTCGATCGACTCGCCGATCGCCACGATGCGTCCCCCCGCCAGCAGCAGGTCGCGCTTCCCCAGCAGGGCGGGGGAATGGATCGTGGCGCCGTGGATGAGCAGCGGCAGGTGGGCGTCGGATGGCGGCATCGGGATTCCGTTGGCGGCCGGGCCGCGGTTCCAGGAAAAAAACGGGGCGGTACAGCCTACCGCCCCCAGCACCGGCAGCCCATGCGGGCCGCCGGGACAGGTCACCGGGGAAATCAGTAGCGGTAGACCCAGTTGAGCGTGTAGAAGCGGCCCAGCGTGTTGTGGTTGAACAGGTCGACGTTCGCCGCCGAGCCCAGCGCCACCGGTGGGTCGCGATCGGCCAGGTTGCGGATCGTCAGGCCGAGCGTCTGCCGCGCGCTGACATCCCAGTCGATGTTGAAGTTCACCAGCGTCCAGGAGGGAATGCGCCGCCCCTCCGGTACCTCGGCGCGCTGGTCGTCATCGAAGTAGCCATGCACGTAGTTGGCCCACAGCCGCGACGTCAGGCTGCCGTGGCTCCAGCGCAAGCCGGCGTTGGCGGTCCACTCCGGGAAACGGAACTCGCCGACCCGTTGCACCAGGCGCTGGCCTTCGACGCAGCTGCCCGCGCACGGCGGGTCGTGGATTCGGTCGGGGAACACGACTCGCTGCGCTCGAAGGAGTTCACCCAGGTCAGGTCGGTGTAGAAGCTCAGGCGGCCCCAGCCGCGCTCGACGAAGCGGTGGTCGAAGGCCACGTCGACGCCATCGGTGCGCTGGCGGCCGACGTTTATGAGCTCCAGGAACACATCGTCGATCGGATCGCCGATCTGGCCGCCGCGGGTGCCGATGCCCACGGTACCCGCCGGCGGCCGGTCGCCGCGGCTGTCGAAGACCAGGCTGGGATCGATGAGGGCGCGCCGGAACAGTTCCAGGTCGTCGATGTCGACCAGGTCGCGCTGGTCGAAGTTCCAGTAGTCCACGCGCAAGGTGGTTCGGTCGCCGAAGCTGAAGACCGTGCCCAGGTACCAGGCCTCGGCGGTCTCCGCACGCAGGTCGGGGTTGCCGTAGATCTCCGACAGGTAGCCGTCGTCACCCGAGAAGCCACCGCAGAAGCTGTCGAAGAACTCGCTGCCGGGCGAGCACGGCAAGGCGCCGGAACTCAGCGTCACGCCGGCGCCGACCTGTGCCAGCGACGGCGCGCGGAAGCTGGTGTTCCAGCCGCCACGCAGCACGAAGTTGTCGCCGGGCCGCCAGCGGAAGCTCACCGCCGGATTGAAGTCGCCACCGAAGTCGCTGTAGTGGTCATAGCGGCCGGCGACGCGCACGTCGAAGCTGTCGGCCAGCGGCAGGAAGGATTCGGCGTACACCGCCCACTGGTCGCGGCTGGCATCCACCGCGGTGAACCGAAGCCATAGACCGGCACGATGCCGGTGTCGGGGTTGGCCGTGGCCAGCGGCGAGGGCTGGTCGGACACTTCCTCCCGCCGCACCTCCGCACCCAGCGCCCAGCCGATGTCGCCCCCGGCCAGGCTGCCGGCGAAGCCGTTGAGCTTGCCGTCCCAGGCATACAGCGCGACACGCCATCGCGCGGCACGCGCTCGCGCAGCAGCGCCAGCACCGCCGGGTCCTGGCTGGCCTGGCCACCGAACGGGTTGTACCAGAGCCCGCCGCTGCCGGGGCTGCAATCGATGCCGCCGTCGGCGCACAACTCACCCTGCAGGCCGGCAAGGAAGCGGTCGCGGTTGTAGATGCCGGCGATGGCTTCCTGCTCGGAGCGGCTGCGCGAGGCGGTCAGCGAGGTCTCCCAGTCCCAGGCGCCGAACGTCCCGCGCAGGCCGTTGAGCACCCGCCAGTTGGTGGTGGTCACCTCCAGCGTGCGCGCGTCCGGGAATCGGCCGTAGGCATCCAGGGGAAAGCGGTCGTCGGCGCCCGCGGCGATCAGCCGCTCGCGCAGTTCCGCGGGAAAATCCGGGTGGCTGAAGGGCACCGTCTCGATGACGCTCCACGGCGCGGGGGCGCTGTTGGCCTCGGAACGGTTGCGCTGCAGCGCCACTTCGGCGAAATACTCGCTGCCGCCGTCGAAGAACAGCCCGAAGGTGCCGTAGGCACCGATGCGCCGGGCCCAGGGGTCGGTGGCGGTGTACTGGTTGCGGTTGAGCGCGCAGTACTCGCCGAAGCTGCCGCGCGGGAACCCGGGGCGGCCGTCGAAGCGCTGGTCGTCGGGGCAGGCGGCCTCCACCAGCTCCTCGTCCATGCCGAAAAAGTCGAGGAAGCTCGGGAACACCCCCTGCTGCGAGGGCCGGGGCTCGACCGCGGTGATCGCGCGGTCGCGGTCGTACATCGCGTTGCGCTGGAACGCATCGACCACCAGCATGCCGCGCGTGCGCTCGCCGCGGAAGCCGGTGATCAGGTTGGTGTACATCTTCGCCTCGTCGGTGCCGGCCTCGGAGTCGCCGTAGCTGGCCGACACCCGCACACCCTCGAAGTCCTCGCGCAGCACGAAGTTGATCACGCCGGCCACGGCATCGGCACCGTAGATCGCCGATGCACCGGTGGTCAGCACCTCGACCCGGTCGACCGCGGCCAGCGGGATCGCGTTGATGTCGATGAAGCTTTCCGAGCCGCTGGCGAACGAGGACACCGCCACCCGGCGGCCGTTGACCAGCGTCAGCGTGGCGCTCGAGCCCAGGCCGCGCAGCGAGGCAGCCGCCGATCCGGCCGGCGAGTCCGCCTGCAACGCGCCCGAGGACGTGGTGTTGAAGTTGCCGGTGCCGCCTGCGGTCTGGCTGATCTCGCGCAGCAGGTCGGCCACGTTGACCGCGCCGAGTTCGCGGATCTGCTCCGCGTCGATGATGCGCACCGGCTGGCTGTCCTCCAGGTCGATGCCGCGGATGTTGGTGCCGGTGACGGTGACGCGGTCGAGCCGGGTGGCGTCGTCGTCGGCGGGTTCGGGTGCGGTGGCGGTGGACTGGGCGAACGCGGCCGGCATGGCCAGCGTGGCCACCACGGCAAGCGCGAGCGGATGGAATCGATGCATGGTGAACTCCCCGTAGCACACGACGCCGCGCGGTGGCACGGCGGCATGCGGTGTTGCTGGCTTCTGGCGCCCTTGGGCGCTCGTGGCGTGTGCCCGGCGCGCACGGCGCGGGCAGGGGCTTACGGGGAAAGCCCTACTCGTCCCACCACTCGCTGAGGTAGTAGGTTCGGGTGATGTGCCGGATGTAGTTGCGCGGCTTGGACATCGTTCTACCCGGTGGGGACGGGCAAATGGATACTCCCGTCGTGGGCACGCCGTCAAGTGCCGGTGCTTGCCAATCGCACCTCCGGCGGACTAGCGTCGCCGGGCATGAACACTCTCGTCCTTCGCGTCATCGCCCTCGCCTTCCTGCTTCCGCCACTGCTGTGCAAGGCGTCCTCGCCGAGTGGAGGACCGGGTGATGTCTTCCTCGCCGGAGGCTCGCTGGGCACCTGCTCGGAGCTTGCTCCGAGCGCCTGCCTGGCACCGATGCCGGGGCGTCCGGATGCGCGTTCGGCCGCGCGCTTCGTCTTCGACCGGGAGGGTGTCGCGCGGGCCTTGTCGCCGCGGTTGTGGACCGCCGAGGGCGCGCCCGACGTAGCCGAAATCGAGGCCGTGCTCGGGCATGTGCAGCCGCGTGCCGGTGGCCGCGCGCTGTCCGCGCGCGAGGCCTCGGCCTTGCTCGAGGCGGTGTGCGTCGCGACGTCGCGAGGCGGGTTGCGCGCCCACCGCTGTCCGGCCGGCGATGCGCGCGCGCCATGGCATCGCATGCTCTCCGACGAGCGTTCGGCGCTGCTGGCCGTGTTCGAGCAGGCGCAGTTCGACGGCGGCATGCGCCGGGTGGAACGCGCCGAACCGGCCAACAGCCGCGCCGTCGGCGGCACGCGCGTGCTGCAGGCGTTCGTCGAGGCCGCGCGAACCCGCAGTGGACGCGAACGGCCACGCATCGCCTATGTCACTGCTTCGGCCTGGGACGTGTTCGAGCCGGTGGACTTCTACCAGTCCACGTTCGATGCGCTGGGTGCCGAAGCGATGTGGTGGCCGATCGATGCGGCGATGAATGCCGCCCTTTCCGGCGAGGCGCGCTGCGAGGAACTCGACGCGCTGCGCGAGCAGGAGCTGGGCCTGCCGGGTCGCGGGCGCATCTACCCCGACCTCGTGGAGGCACAGGCCCGCGCCTGCGCATCGCCCGAGGCCCTGGCAGGACTGCCCCTCGCGTGGATGGCGTTTTCTTCGCCGGCGGCGACCAGTGGCGGCTGCGGCGGGCACTGGTCGATGGGCACGACCGGCCAAACGCCTGGCTGGAGTCCCTGCGAGCGGCGAATGCGCGCGGTGTGGTGGTCGGCGGGACCAGCGCGGGTGCCGCGGTGCAGTCCGGCGGCGCGATGCTGAGCAACGGAGACCCCTTGCGAACCCTGTTGGCAGGTACCAGGCAGGCGCCGCCGCCGGCGCCGGGATGCGGCCGTGCCGGGCGCTGCCCATCCGGGCTCGACGAGGCCGACCTGACCTGGTGGGCCGCCGGGGGGACGGGCCTGCTGCCAGGCGTGAGCGTGGACACGCACTTTTCCGAGCGCGCCCGGGAGTTGCGCCTGGTGGCGCTGCTGGCGGCCAGCGACACGTCCGTCGGCATGGGCGCGGACGAGGCCAGCGCGTTGCGCGTGCAGGGGGGAAGCGACTGGCACCGGGTCGAGGCGATCGGCGAGGCGGGTGGCTGGGTCTTCGTGGCCGCCGAGGGCGGCCCTTCGGGGCTTGGGACCGACGCCTTCTACCTGGGTGACGGCACGGCCCTGTCGCGCAAGGCCGATGGTCCGGTGCTCGAGGGGGACGGCCTATCGGAATGCCTGGCGCGCGACGTGCTGCCGGCGATGTCGGCGGAGCAGTCCGACGACGCGCTTGCCGATGGTGCCCTGCGCAGCGTGGCGCGGCGGCTGGCCGCCTGCGGAGCTTCGGCATCGTCGCTGCCGGCGGCCAATGGCACGGTGCGTGTCCAGCGCGACGCGCGCACCCGGGTCAGCGTGCGCGGCGAACACATCGGCATCGGGCCCCTGCGCCTGGAGTGGCGGCCAGACGAGGCGCGCTAGTAATCCACCCGTGCGCCGGTCTATCCATCACTGCAGTATCGTCGTGGGTCCGAACCCATTCCGGATACCGGCCCCATGAGCGACTGGATCGACCTGCGCAGCGACACCGTCACCCGCCCCACGCCGGCGATGCGCGAGGCGATGCTGGCCGCCGAGGTCGGCGACGACGTCTATGGCGAGGACCCCACGGTCAACGCATTGCAGGAGCGCCTGGCCGGGGACCTGGGCTTCGAGGCCGCGCTGTACCTGCCCACCGGCACCCAATCCAACCTCTGCGCGTTGATGGCGCATTGCCAGCGCGGCGACGAGTACCTGGTCGGCATGGACGCGCACACCTACAAGTACGAGGGCGGCGGCGCGGCGGTTCTGGGCTCGATCCAGCCCCAGCCGATCCCACATGCCGGCGACGGCACGCTGCCGCTGGATGTCGTGGAGCGGATGATCAAGCCGGTCGATCCGCACTTCGCGCGCACCCGGCTGCTGTGCCTGGAGAACACCTGGCACGGCCGGCCATTGCCGCTGGACTACCTGGCGCAGGCGCGCGCGTTCTGCAACGCGAACGGCTTGTCGCTGCATCTCGACGGCGCGCGGGTGTTCAATGCGGCGGTTGGTTCGGGCGTCGGCGTGCGCGAGGTCGTGCGCCACTTCGACAGCGTCTCGGTGTGCTTTTCGAAAGGCTTGGGCGCGCCGGTCGGTTCGGTGCTGCTGGGCACGCGCGCACTGGTGGACGAGGCCGCGCGCTGGCGCAAGGTGACCGGCGGCGGCTGGCGCCAGGCCGGCATGCTGGCCGCGGCCTGCATGCACGCACTCGACCACCACGTGCAGCGCCTGGCCGACGACCACGCCCGCGCCGGACGCCTCGCCGAAGGCCTGCGGGCGGCTGGTGTCGACGTGGCCGACCAGCAGACCAACATGGTGTTCATCGACATTCCCGCCGGGCGCCTGGACGCCTTCCGCGCCCACGTCGACGCGCACCGCGTGCGGCTGTCGATCGGCTACCTGCCCCGCATCCGCCTGGTCACGCACCTGGACGTCGACGACGCGGACATCGACCGCGTCATCGACGTGCTCGGCGCATTCTCCGGCTGAGGCCTACTCGGCGCCCGGCGTCCGCTGGTCGAACATCGCCTGGTCGTTGAGGAACGGCATGCCCTCGGCGACGTGGCAGGCCATGCACGCATTGCGGCCCTTCTCGAAGCCGCGCCAGGCGCGTTCGACGTCGCCGGAGGCGAAGTCCTCCCCGACCTCGCGGGCAAAGCTTTCGGGGAAGTGTTCCTCGGCGCTGGGCTTGCGGCCCGGGCGCCGCACCACGCCCGACGCGATCGCATCGTCGAGCTTGTCCCAGTGGTACTGCGCCAGGTCGAGGTTGCTGCGCTCCAGCGCGGCATGGATCGCGCTCCAGCGCTCGCCGACTTCCCACATCGCCGCACTGAAGCCGCCGAACTGGTCCTGGACCAGTTCGGCGCGCTTGTCGGCGTCGGGTTCGTTGAGCAGCCAGTCGTTGGGCGTGGAGGAGGCGCCGTGGACCACGGCGATCGCGGCGGACGACAGGCCGGCGAAGACAAGGGCGGATACCAGGATGCGTGTACTCATCGGGCTGCTGCTCCTTCAGGGGTCCAGCCCCGACTAGACAACGGCTTGCCTGAACAGGACGCACACGCGGCCAGGTTCAGGCCGCTTCCAGTCCATAGCTGCGCAGCAGCGCGTCGGGCTGCGGCTCGCGCCCGCGGAAGGCCACGAAGCTGTCCAGCGCCGATCGCGAGCCGCCCACGGCGAGGATCTCGCGGCGGTAGCGCGCGCCGGTCTCGGCGTCGAACAGGCCAGCCTCCTCGAAGGCCGCGAACGCGTCCGCGCTGAGCACCTCGGCCCACAGGTAGCTGTAGTAGCCGGCTGCGTAGCCGCCGGAGAACACGTGGGTGAACGCGTGCGGAAAGCGGTTCCACGCCGGCGGGCGCAGCACCGACACCTCCTCGCGCACTTCCTCGAGCACCTCCATAGTGCGCGCGCCGCGGGCGGGGTCGAACTCCAGGTGCAGGCGGAAGTCGAACAGCGCGAACTCCAGCTGCCGCACCAGGAACAGGCCGGCGTGGAAGTGGCGCGCCTCGAGCATCTTGCGGTGCAGGTCCTCCGGCAGCGTCTCGCCGGTCTGCCAGTGGCGCGCGAACAGGTCCAGCGTCTCGCGCTGCCAGCAGAAGTTCTCCATGAACTGGCTGGGCAGCTCCACCGCGTCCCATTCCACGCCGCTGATGCCGCCGACGCTGGGCCAGTCGACCTCGGTGAGCATGTGGTGCAGCCCGTGGCCGAACTCGTGGAACATCGTGATCACGTCGTCATGCGTGAGCAGGCTGGGGCGGTCGTCGCCGGGTGGGGCGAAGTTGCACACCAGGTAGGCCACCGGATGCTGCAGATCGCCGTCGCGGAAGCGGTTGCGACACACGTCCATCCACGCACCGCCGCGCTTGCCGCTGCGCGCGAACAGGTCGGTGTAGAAGCCCGCGCGCACCGTGCCATCGGCGTCGAGCACGTCGTAGTAGCGCGCGTCGGGGTGCCAGGCCACCACGCCCTCGCGCGGTCGCAGGGTGATGTCGAACACCCGTCCGGCGATCGTGAACAGCCCCTCCAGCACCGCGTCGAGCGGGAAGTAGGGCTTGAGGTCCTCGTCGCTGAAGTCGAAGCGCTTCACCCGCAGCTTCTCGCTGGCCCAGGCCATGTCCCAGGGCTGCAGGTCATCGACGCCGAGCTCGGCGGCGGCGAACTCGCGCAGTTCCTGCACCTCGCGCTGGGCCACCGGCCGGGCCTTGCCGGCCATGTCGTGCAGGAAGCCCAGCACCCGCTCGGGCGTGCCGGCCATCTTGTCGTCCAGCGACACGTGCGCGGCGGAATCGAAGCCCAGCAGCTGGGCCGACTCGTGGCGCAGCGCCATGATCCTGTCGATGCGTTCGGCGTTGTCGAAGCGGCCCGCATGCGGCCCCTGGTCGGAGGCGCGGGTGGAGAACGCGGTGTAGAGCGCCTGGCGCAGACCGCGATGGTCGGCGTAGGTCAGGATCGCCTGCACGACAGGCCCCTTGAGGGTGGCCATGTGGCCCTTCTCGCCCTTCTCCTTCGCCGCCTGGGCCAGCATCGCCAGCGCCGAGTCCGGCAGGCCGGCCAGCTCGGTCTTGCTCAGCTTCTTCGACCAGGCGTCGGTGGCGTCCAGCACCGCTTCCTCGAACTCGGTCTCCAGCCGCGTCAGCTCGGTCTGGATCGCCTTGAAGCGCGAACGTTGCGGTTCCTCCAGTGCCACGCCCGACAGGCGGAAACCGCGCAGGCTGTCCTCGACCAGCGCCTTGCGCGCCGCATCCAGGCCGTCGAAGTCGGGGCGGTCGCGCAGCGCCTGCACCGCTTCGTACAGGCCGCGGTTCTGGCCGACCTCGGTCGCGTGCTCGCTGAGCTTCTCCTGCGCCGGGTTGTAGGCCGCACGCAGTTCCGCGGAATCCCTGACCCCGTGCAGGTGGCCCACCGGCGACCAGGCCCGGGCCAGCCGGTCCTCGAGCTGCTCCAGCGGCCGCATCAGCGCCTCGAAGTCGCGCGCGGCGGTGTTCGCCGTCAGCGTATCGACCGCCTCGCGGTAGTCGGCCAGCAGTGTGTCGACCGCCGGGTTCACGTGTTCGGGGGAAATCCGGTCGAACTCGGGCAGTTCGGCGGTGCTCAGCAGGGGGTTGTCGTTTTTGTCCATCCCTCCTAGGTGGCGCGTGAAGGGCACTTATTCAAGGTCTGCCTCCCAACCTTGGTCACGCGATCACGGCGGCCGGATGCCGTAGGCTCGGGTCTTTTCGTCCCGGCCTTCACGCCCATGCCCCACGCCCCCACGAGCCGTTTCATCGCCCTGTTCGCCCTTGCCCTGCTGTCGCTGCTGCTGGCCGTCCCCGCGCCGGCAACCGCCAGCACCGGCTACTACCGCGACCCCGCCCCGCACGGCCAGCAGCTGGTGTTCGCGTCCGAGGGCGACCTCTGGATCGCGCCGCTGGCCGGCGGCAGCGCCCGGCGCCTGACCTCGACGCGGGGCGCGGCCGCGCAGCCGGTGGTGTCGCCGGACGGCCGCTGGCTGGCCTTCGCCGCCGACTACGACGGGGCCACGGAGGCCTACGTGATGCCCCTGGCTGGCGGCGAGCCGCGGCGCCTGAGCTTCGAGGGCGGCCGCGTGCTGGTGACCGGATGGAGCCCGGACGGCGAAGTGGTCTACGCCACCGACAACCGCAGCGGCCCCAGCTGGGCCTGGGTGCTGCGCGCGGTCGACCCGGCCACGCTGGTGCGCCGCGAGCTGCCGCTGATGGACGCGCGCGAGGCGGCGTTCGACGATGGGGGGCGCGTGTTCTTAACCCGTTTCGGGCTGGCGGTGACCGCCGACAACGTGCGCGAATATCGCGGCGGCGCGATGGCCCAGCTGTGGCGCTTCGACCCGGCCTCCGGGGCCGAGGCGGTGCGCCTGGCCGCCGACCACGCCGGTAACCTCGAGCGGCCGATGTGGTGGCAGGGCCACCTGTATGCGCTCAGCGACGCGTCGGGTGCATGGAACCTGTGGCGCTTCGACGCCGAGGGCCGTGGCGGCGAACAGCTGACCTTCCACGAGGCCTTCGAGGTGCGCGCGCCACGGCTGCAGCAGGGGCGCATCAGCTACCAGCTGGGCGCCGATATCGCCGTGTACGACATCGCCTCGGGCAGCGACGCGGTGGTGCCGCTGCAACTGGCCGGCGACCGCAGCCGCAGCCGCGAGCGCTGGCTTTCCGAACCGTTGAAGTTCCTCGACGGCATGGACTTCGGGCCCGACGGCGAGCGCGTCGCGCTGACCGCGCGTGGCCAGGTGGCACTGGCCGGCGTCGGCGCGCGTCGTCGGGTCGAGCTGCCACTCGATTCCAGCCGCCGCGCGCGTGGCGCGGTGCTCTCTCCCGACGGTGAGTGGGTCTATGCCGTCGTCGATGCCGACGCCACCCAGGCCATCTGGCGCTTCCGTGCCGACGGCAGCGGCCGCGGCGAAGCCCTGACCGACGACCTGCCCTCGCACCGCCAGCGGCTGGTGGTCTCGCCGGACGGCCGCCACCTCGCCCACGACGACCGCCGTGGCCAGCTGTGGCTGCTCGACGTGTCGACCCGCCGCAACCGGGTCATCGATGATTCGGCCGGCAGCGGCTACGGCGAGATCGTGTTCTCGCCCGACAGCCGGCACCTGGCCTTCGTGCGACCGCACCATCCGCGCGGCCGCGGGCAGCTCACGCTGTACACGCTGGCCGACGGCCGCGTGCAGGCGCTGACATCGGAGCGTTACGACAGCTTCGCGCCGGCCTTCAGCCCCGACCAGCAGTGGCTGTACTTCCTGTCCAACCGCAACTTCGAGGCCACGCCGGGCGCACCCTGGGGCGATCGCAACATGGGTCCGATGTTCGATCGACGGGCGCGCATCTATGCGCTGGCGCTGCAGCCGGGCAACCGCTTCAGGCTGCAACCGCGCGACGAGCTGGCGGACAGCGGCGCAGCCGGCGGCGACGGTGATGGCGACGACAAGGCGGCGCCACGGGCGATCGCGCGCGAGGGTCTGGCCGACCGGCTGTTCGAGGCTGCGCTTCCGGCCGGCAACTACCGGGCCCTGACGGCGAACAAGCACCGCCTGTTCGTGCTCGACCAGGCCAGCGGGAGCGGCAACGAGCCGGCACTCAAGACCGTCGCACTGGCGCCGGACGTGCCGAAGCTGGAGACGTTCGCCGAGGGCGTGGCCCACTACCAGCTGTCGGGTGATGGCGAGAAGCTGTTCTACCGCCGCAGCGGCGACAACGGCGCGATGCACATCGTTCCGGCCGCCGCGAAGGTGCCCGACGACCTGTCCACGCACCAGGTGCGCGTGGGCGATTGGCGCCTGGCGGTGCAACCCGCGGCGGAGTGGCGGCAGATGTTCGACGACGCCTGGCGCATGCAGCGCGAGTTCCTGTTCGACCCCGGCATGCGCGGCCAGGACTGGGACGCGGTGCGCGCGCGCTACCGCCCGCTGGTCGAGCGCGTCGGCGACCGCGCCGAGCTCGACGACCTGCTGGGGCAGATGGTGGCCGAACTGGGCGTGCTGCATTCCCAGGTGCGTGGCGGCGAGTACCGCGAGGACCCCGAGCGGGCGCAGCGGCCTTCCTCGGCGGCGAGTTCGAACGCGTGGCCGACGGCGCGCGCATCGTGCGCGTTTACCGCACCGACCCGGAGCTGCCCAACGACCGCGCACCGCTGGCGCGTCCCGGCGCCGGCCTTCGCGAGGGCGACGTAATCACCGCGGTGAACGGTCGCCGCGTGGCCGATGTCGACGACATCGCCGTGCTGCTGGCGCATACCGCTGGACAGCAGGTGCGGCTGGAGGTGCGCCGCGGGCGCGAGGACTTCAGCGTGGTGACCGTGCCGGTGAACGCCGAGCGCGATGCCGCGTTGCGCTACGCAGACTGGGTGCACGGCCGCCGCGAGGTGGTGGAGGCCGCCGGCGACGGCCGCATCGGCTACCTGCACCTGCGCGCGATGGGCGCGGGCGACATCGCCGACTTCGCCCGCGAGTTCTACGCCAACGTCGACCGCGAGGGCCTCGTCATCGACGTGCGCCGCAACCGCGGTGGCAACATCGACAGCTGGGTCATCGAGAAGCTGCTGCGGCGTGCATGGAGCTTCTGGCAGCCGCCGCACCAGGCGCCGTACTGGAACATGCAACAGACCTTCCGCGGCCACCTCGTGGTGCTGACCGATCCACTGACCTACTCCGACGGCGAGACCTTCGCCGCCGGCGTGAAGTCGCTGAACCTGGGCCCGGTCATCGGCCAGCGCACCGCCGGTGCCGGCGTGTGGCTGTCGAACAACAACACCCTGGTCGACCGCGGCCTGATGCGCGCCGCGCAGACCGGCCAGTTCGGTGCCGACGGCCGCTGGCTGATCGAGGGCACCGGCGTAGGCCCCGACATCGTGGTGGACAACCTGCCGCACGCCACCTGGCGCGGCGAGGATGCGCAGCTGCAGCGCGGCATCGCCGAACTGCAGCGGCGCCTTGCCGAGCAGCCGGTGGTGCAGCCGCCGGCTGCACCGATCCGACCACGTGGTGAAGCAGCCGATGATGCCTACCGGATCGACTGAGCGATGACGCCCGCCGCGCTGGTCGTCCTGATACTGGCCATCGCCGTCGGCGGTGCAGCGGGTGCGGTCGCCCGGCTGTGGGTGTCGAACCGCATCACCCGCTGGCGCGGCGGCGACTTCCCCTGGGGCACGCTGCTGGTGAACCTCAGCGGCGCGTTCGTCATCGGCGTGGTGGCCGGCTGGCTTGGCGTGCCGGAACCCGGGGCCCTCGGCGACCTGCTCTGGGCCGGCGCGGTCGTCGGCCTGCTGGGCAGCTACACCACGGTGTCGTCGTTCGCGCTGCAGACACTGCAGCTCGGCGGTTCGGGACAGCGCAGCGCAGCCGTGGGGAACGTGCTGGGATCGGTGCTGGGTTGCCTGCTGTGCGTCGTCATGGGCCTGGCCTTCGGCGTTGGGCTGGGGGACAACTGATGGCCTCGCCTGCCCGCATCTACCTGGCGGTGGCTGCCGGCGGTGCGTTGGGTGCCCTGCTGCGCGCCGGTCTGTCCCTGGCCATGCTGGGTGGCACCGCGGTCGGATTGTCGGGCTGGCCCGTGCTGCTGGGCGGTACGCTGGCCGCGAACGTGCTGGGCGCATTCGGTATCGGTGCCTGGGCGGCTTTGACCGCTCCCGAGGGCCGCTGGCCGCATTCGCCGGTGTCCAGGCACTTCTGGATGACCGGCGTGTTCGGCGGCCTCACCACGTTCTCGATCTTCAGCCTGGAAACGATGGTGCTGTTCAGCACCGGCGCCTGGGGCGCCGCGCTGTCCTACGTGGTCGTGTCGGTGATCGCGTGGCTGGCCGCGGTCTGGCTCGGACACCGCACCGGCTGCGCCCTCAACGGGTGAGGAATTTCACCAGCCGGTCGGCCAGCCCCTTGTAGGGCGGCTTGAACAGCGCCATGCCGCTCATGCGGGCCTGGCGGAACACCGGCATCAGCTTGGTGAAGGTCAGGAAACCGGCTTCGCCGTGGTAGTGGCCCATGCCACTGGGGCCGACGCCGCCGAAGGGCAGGCTTGACTGGGCGATATGCATGACCGTGTCGTTGACCGTGACGCCACCGGCCACCACGGTGTCCAGCACGCGCTCGGTGCGCTGCGCGTTCGAATCGAAGTGGTAGAAGGCCAGCGGCCGTCGCGCTCCCGGATGAAGGCCAGCGCCTCGTCGATGTTGTCGTAGCCGATGATCGGCAGCACCGGCCCGAAGATCTCCTCCTGCATGAGCGTCGCGTCCCCGGGCACGTCCAGCACCAGGGTCGGCGGCAGCAGGCGCTGGGCCACGCCCTGGTCGGGGTCGACCTCGACCGGCTGCACGATGCGCGCCCCGCGCTCGCGGGCGCGTCGATCGCCGCGACCAACCGGTCGTACTGGCCGGTGTTGATGATGCGGGTCAGGTCGGGGTTGTCGTCCAGCGTCGGGTAGCGTTCCTGGATCTCGCGGGTGAGAGCGGCCACCAGCATGTCGCGCTGCGCGTGCGGCACCAGCACGTAGTCCGGTGCGATGCAGGTCTGCCCGGCATTGAGCCACTTGCCCGACGCGATGCGCGCGGCCGCCGTGGACAGCGGGTAGCCCTCGGCCACCAGCGCGGGCGACTTCCCGCCCAGCTCCAGCGTCACCGGGGTCAGGTTCGGTGCCGCGGCCGCCATGACCTTGCGGCCCACCGCGGTGGAGCCGGTGAAGAACAGATGGTCGAAGGGCAGCGCGGAAAACGCCCCGGCCACGTCCGCCCCGCCCAGCGCCACCGCCACGCGGTCCTCCGGGAACACCTCGGCAAGCAGCGCGCGCAGGAACTCCGAGCTGCGCGGCGTGTGCTCGGACGGCTTGAGGTAGACGTGGTTGCCGGCGGCGATCGCGGTGGCCAGCGGGATGAGCGCCAGGTTCACCGGATAGTTCCAGGGCGAGATGACGCCGACCACGCCCAGCGGCACGCGGCGGATCTCCGCGCGTGCCGGCAGGAACATCGCATCCACCGGCGCCCGCCGGGTCTTCGCCCAGCCCTTGGTGTGCTTGATCAGGTGGTCGAGCTCGCCCAGCACCGTCATGCCGTCGGACACCAGCGTCTCGTGCCGCGAGCGGTGGCCGAAGTCGGCGGCGACGGCCGCCACCATGTCCTCCAGCCGCCGGTGGAACACCTCGCGCAGGTGGCGCAGGTCCTCCAGGCGCTGGCCCACGTCGGGCACGCGTGCGGCCTGTGCGGCACGCAGGCGCTGCAGGGTGGGCTGGAGGTCCTCGATGCGGGTGTCGGCGGTCATGTCCATGGTTGGGAAGTCTACGCCGGCGAAACCAAACACGATGTGGACGCCGGGTTCGCTAGACTCCAGCCATGAGCATCCGACCTTTCGAAGACAAGACCCCCCGGCTCGGCGAGCGCGTGTACGTCGATGCGGCCGCCTGCGTGATCGGCGACGTCGAGCTGGGCGACGACGCCTCGCTGTGGCCGGGCACCGTGGTGCGCGGCGACGTGAACTTCATCCGCATCGGCGCGCGCACCAACATCCAGGACGGCACCGTCGTACACGTCACCCATGAGGGCCCCTACACGCGACCGGGTGGTTTGCCTACGCTGATCGCCAACGACGTGACCATCGGGCATGCCGCCGTCATCCACGCCTGCACGATCGGCGAGTTCGCGCTGATCGGCATGAAGGCGATCGTGCTGGACGGGGCCACGGTGGAGCGCTTCGGCTTCGTCGGCGCCGGTGCGGTGATCGCGCCGGGCAAGACCGTGGGCGAGGGCGAGCTGTGGCTGGGCAATCCGGCCAAGTGCGTGCGAAAACTGTCCGAACGCGAGATCGAGCAGCTGAAGTATTCCGCGGGCCACTACGTGCGCCTGAAGGACCGCTACCTTGCAATGGAGTCACCATGATCGCCGCGCGCTTCTTCGTCAGCGGCACCGTGCAGGGCGTGTTCTTCCGCGCCAAGACCCGCGAGCAGGCGCGCAAGCTGAGGCTGGCCGGACACGCGCTGAACCTGCCCGACGGTCGGGTGGAGGTGCTGGCGGTGGGCGAGCCGCGTGCCGTCGACGCGATGGAAGCCTGGCTGGCCGAAGGGCCGCGCCGCGCCACGGTGGAGTCGGTGGAGCGCGAGGAGGCCCGCATCGACGAGGCCGGCGACGGGTTCGAGATCGGCTGAGGCCGCGCCGACGGCGTTCGAGCGCCGGCCAGGCGGCAGTGTATATTTGGCCGACTGCACGAAGCCGCCCAGGACGGGTGGTGGTGCAGGCACGGAGGCACGCCCACGGAGGGGCTCGTACATGGACGCACTCAATGACGCGCGCGCGCTGGCCGCGGCGCTGTTCGACAGCCGGCGGCGGCTGTTCGCACTCGACCTCGACGACACGACGGCGCCGCTGGCGGTGGAACGCTGGCGCAGCATCGAGCGCCTGTCCGGCGACCGTTGCCTGACGCTCGACTGCCTGTCGGACGACGCCCACGTCGACCTGGATACGCTGCCGGGCAAACCACTCCGGCTGCGCACGCGCCTGCCCGACGGTCGCGAGTGGCGCCAGGCGGCAGTGCTTCGGGAGGCGCAATGCCTGGGCGCGAACGGCGGACTGGCGCGCTACCGGCTGGTGGCCTCCTCGTGGTGGTGGTGCCTGGGCCAGGGTCGGCGCAGCCGGGTGTTCCAGGACGCCGGCGTGCTCGACATCCTCGAGACGGTATTCAGCGACCATCGCGCCATCGCCGCCTGGGCGTTCGATGAAAGCCTGACCAGTGCGCTGGCCGACCGGCGGCCGCGCAGCTACTGCGTGCAGTACCGCGAATCCGACCAGGCCTTCTGTGCGCGCCTGCTGGCCGAGGAAGGGCTGGGCTTCGCGGTCGAGGATGACGACGAAGCCCCGGCCGGACACCGGCTGCGGATCTTCGCCGACAGCACGCAGCTGGCGCACAACGACATGTCGGCGCGCAGTGCGGTCGGCATCCGCTTCCATCGCGCCGATGCCACCGAAGCCGAAGACGGCGTGCAGCGCTTCGAGTCGGGCATCGGCCTGGCCGCCACCCGCCTGACCCGGCTCAGCGACGACTACCGTGGGGTGCGTGCCAGCCACGCGTCGCTGCCCATCGAGAATGCCCTCGACAGCGTGCAGCTGGACGACTACGACGTGCCCGGCGCGTACGCCTTCGCCGATGCCGGCGAAGCCGAGGCGCTGGCGCGTCGCCACGCCGAGGCGGTGGAAGCGCGCAAGGACAGCTGGCACGGGCTGGGCAGCGTGCGTGGCTTCCAGGCCGGCACCTGGTTCACCCTCGCCGGCGCCCCGCAGGCCCCCGGACAGGCGGGCGAGGAATGGTTGCTGACCCGCGTCGTGCACGTGGGCATCAACAACCTGCCCAACACCGTGGTGGCCGCGCTCCAGCAGCACATGGCCCCCAGCGGCGTGCTCGACGCCGCGCTGATGTGCGGTGAGGCCGGCATCGACGCGACGCTGCACCGGCACCTCCTGGTGCGCGCCCAGGCCTCGGGCTACGCCAATGCCTTCGACGTCCTGCCCCGGGACCGACCGTGGCGAGAGGTGTTGCTCGATGGCACCGGAGCGCGCCTGAATCCGCGTCCGACCGCACCTGGTCCCCAGACCGCGCGCGTGGTCGGCCCCGACGGTGCCCTGGAGGCTCGCGACGGGCGGGAGGTGCATTGCGACGCGCTGGGCCGTGTGCGGCTGCGGATGCACTGGCAGCCGGACGCCGCCGACTGCTGGGTGC
Source organism: Alkalisalibacterium limincola (assembly GCF_008017755.1). Lineage (GTDB taxonomy): Bacteria > Pseudomonadota > Gammaproteobacteria > Xanthomonadales > Xanthomonadaceae > Alkalisalibacterium > Alkalisalibacterium limincola. The sequence continues at coordinate 139,391 of NZ_VRTS01000005.1, read as the reverse complement.
GCGTCGCCCAGCGCTACGCCGGCCCGGGCGTGGGCAGCCAGTTCCTGCCGCGCATTGGCCAGGAAGTGCTGGTGGATTTCCTCGATGGCGACATCGACCGGCCCGTGGTCATCGGCGCGCTGTACAACGGGCGCGGCGAGGGTGGTGTGCCGCCAACGCCGGGCGGAAAGCGCGCGTCCGCCAGCGACGAGGACGTGTTCGACGCCGCCCTCGATCATGAGCCTTGCGCGCAAGGCAACCTGGCCGGCGGCCACGCGCCCGCCTGGCATGGCGCCAGTCCCGACCCGGAAGGCCACCGCAACGCCGCCGCACTCAGCGGCTACCGCTCTCGGGAATTCGGCGGCAACGGCTACAACCAGCTGGTGTTCGACGACAGCGACGGCCAGGGACGCGTCCAGCTGGCCACCACCCATGGCGCCACCCAGCTCAGCCTGGGGCACCTGATCCACCAGGCCGACAACCATCGCGGCAGCTTCCGCGGGGAGGGCTTCGAACTGCGGACCGACGACTGGGGTGCGGTGCGGGCCGAGGCGGGTCTGTTGGTCACCACGGGCTCCCGCAGCGGCACTGCCGCGGGCGACAACGTGCCCGGCACGGCGTTGCTGCGCCAGATGGCGTCGATGGTCGAGGGGTTCAGCGATGCCGCCCGGGCCCATGCGGCCGTGGGGCTCGCCAGCCACCTTGGTGCGACCGCCGCCGGAAGCACGGTCACGGACGATGCGAGCAGTCCGACAGCGGCCCTGCTGCGAAGCGCCCTCACCCACGTGCCGGGGACCAACTTCGACGAAGCCATGCTGGCCGCACCCGGGAAATCGGGCGAGGTCGGGAATGACGGCGTGCCCCACAGCGGTGACGCGCAACTGTCCCTGGTCGGTCGCGCCGGCATCGGCTTGCTTGCCGGACAGTCGCTGCAACTGCATTGCGGTGACGTGCTGCAGCTGGCCAGTGGCCAGGACAGCCAGGCGAGCGTCATGGGCGACCTGCGCGTGCACGCGGGCCAGGCGATCGGCTGGATGGTCGGTGCCAGCGGCCAGGGCGACGGCCTGAGTGTCATCGCCGGTCGCGGTGCACTGGACATGCAGGCGCAGGACGCCACCCTGTCGCTGCGCGCGCGCGATGACGTCCAGGTGGCGTCGTCCCACGCCGAACTCGAAGCCAGCGGCGGCAAGCGCATCCACCTGGCCGTGGAGGGCGGTGCCAGCATCACCCTCGAGAACGGGAACCTGACCATCGCGTGCCCGGGGCAGATCACGGTGCACGCCGCGCAGCACAGTTTCGAGGGGCCCACACAGCTGTCGCGTGAGATGAATACATGGCCCTCGACCGCATTCAACGAGCGTTTCCAGCTTCGCTTCGAGAACGGTGAGCCTGCGGCCGACCAGCGCTATGAGGTGTTGCGGGCGGACGGCGCCCGAATCACCGGCGTCACCGACGCACACGGTTGTAGCGAGCTGCAGCAAGGCACCTCGCCCGAAGCTGTGACGATCCGAGTACTTGGCGATTCGGCGGAGGTCACATCATGAGTGCCACTCCCGAGGCAATTCGCGAAGCCCTGGGTGGCTTGGATCACCAAGGCATCCCGACGTTTCGTTGGCAGCTGAGCGCTACCACCCTCGGCGATGCGGTGCAGGTGCGCCTTCCGCCGAAAAAGGTGCTTCCCGTCATCTTCGTTCCCGGGATCATGGGCACCAACCTCATGGATCTGGAAGGCGGCCAAGTATGGCGTCTGGACACCACTGCCGGCATTCCGATCGGTTTGGCTCGACGAATGATCTTCCAAGGTCCTGCCGAGCGTCAGAGGCGAATGCATCCTGAGAGGACACGGGTCGATCCGGGAGGCAGCGTTCCGCGGCGGGCGGCCGGGTCCGTGGTGGGCACGTCGAGGGAAGAGACGGAGACGATCTTCCGTGACCAGCGGGCCTGGGGTGAGGTAGCCGAAGGCAGTTACCACAATTTCCTGTTGTGGTTGGAGGATCGGTTGAATGGACAGACCTTCAATCCCGCGCGATGGTCCGATTTCAGCTACGCACAGCCGGCCATGAGCGCCGTCCCGATGTCTGGCCAGCCGCAACCCGAGCCGGAGCTGCTTCCAGGGCTGTCGATGGCTCTGCGGGGATTGCCCGAGCACGCCTCCGAGAAGAGCTTCGAGCAACTGCGGTCGGACGAACTCATCGCCCGGGCCCGTTTCCGCATGCCCGTCTATGCCTGCGGATACAACTGGCTCGCGTCCAATTCGGTGGCGGCCGAGCGTCTGGCAGGGCGAATCGACGAGGTCATCTCGCGACACAACCGCAACGGCACCCGCTGCCAGCAGGTGGTGCTCATCACGCATTCAATGGGAGGCCTGGTTGCGCGCCGCTGCAGTCAGTTGTCGGGAATGCACGACAAGATCGCAGGCATCGTGCATGGCGTGATGCCTGCCACCGGAGCCCCCGTGGCATACCGGCGCTGCAAACTCGGGATGAGCGAGGAGAGCCTGGCGGCCGGTTGGGTGATCGGAAGCAACGGCCGCGAGGTCACGGCAGTGTTTTCCCAGGCCCCGGGCGCTCTTCAGCTACTGCCGACGCAGCTGTACAGACCTCAAAACGCGAGCGACTCGACCGGCGGCACGGAATGGCTCGCGATTCAGGACACAAAGCAGCAGGTGATGGAACGGCTACCAGGCAATGGGGATCCATTCGAGAGCATCTACCTGGAGTCCGACCGTTGGTGGGGTCTTGTCCGGCCGGAGTGGCTTCGGCCGGGCAGGGGCGTTCCCCTCAGCTGGACGGACTACGTGAGGAACATTCGGGAAGCACAGTCGTTCCACGCGCAACTCGGAACGAGCTACCACCCCAACACCTTCAGTTTCTACGGTGTCGATCCGCACTCCGGAGTGGAAGCCTCGAAGGGAAACAGCTTTGAGTCCATCACTTGGACGATCAGTCAGGGCATGACGCCCTCTGGAAACGCGGCAGGCATGCCTGTCGAGGAAGTGCCGGGCCTGAGCTTCGAGGCGGTGCGGGATGATGGGCGAAATCCCTTGTACGTGGGCGGACGCACCGAGGTCACACCGTCGTATGGATGGGGGCCGGGTAGGGTGTATGAAAGCAGCCATTGGCAACTGCGATGCGAGATGCAGGACGGAAATGGCGACGGGACAGTTCCCCAGAGCTCGGGACGGGCGCCCTTGTTGACGGCAGGCAGTTCCATCCGCCAACAGTTCCGCTTGACGGGTTTCGAGCATGAGCAGTCCTACAGGAACCATCAGGCCCAGCTGGTTACGCTGTACAGCCTCATGAAAATAGCCGCCGAGGCCAAGCAGCAATGACGGATTGGTCGTTTAGTCGAGTCACTCTTGGTCTATTGGCCGCAATTGCCTTGGCCCTCGCCGGCTGTGGTGCTTCCCCTGAAGGATCCTTTTACGTGAACAACCCCCTATCGCCCATGCGCACCGAATGCGTCGGCCGTTACAGTCTCGACCTGCCCGACGCGGTCGAGCTCACTGACAACGAACTCACCCTCTATTTCATGGAGGACGGGGGTGCAGGCCATCGAACGGTGCGTGTCAGCGTGGCGGAAGCCATCAGCAACCAGGAGCGGATGGACGCTCGCGTGCAACGCCGCGCTTCCGAGCTTGGGTCGAGGACTCACTTCGGAACCGGAAACTCCATGCTGGTTTCCCAGGAACGGACGGACGACGGCGCCGTGTTGCTCACCAGCTACACAAGCCTGGATCTGGACACGGCCTTCGATCACGAGGTCCATCTCCTGGTGGACCATCACCACGTCCATCTGCAGGCCAAGTCCTTCCTGACCCCTCCCGAGCAGGTCATCACGGAGCTTTGGGAGATCGGCGCACGGATCCAGCCGGGCACGATGGGGGCCGCGACGCAGCAGGGATTCTGCCTGGGCCCAGTCATTGTCAACGGCGGCCATGATCACGAGGTGGCCCAGCTGAGCTACCGCATTCGCGAAGGGCGGCACTCGGACCTCAGGTTCGAGGTGTTCTTCAACAGTTTTCCAGATCCGGACGCGGAGCGGTTGATTCGCCGGTCGCAAAGCGGAATGCGAGCTTTGGGCGTCGGACGGATTCCTGAACTGCGCAAGCGCGCGACGCGGATGGCGGGTGTCGAGGCGGAGGAAGTGCTGGCTGCACCCGAGGACTCCGGGCGCACGCTGCATGCGTTCTCGGCGGAATCGTACCCGCCGCACGTCTCGCTTCGAGCCCCCACGGTCCGGCTGGGCATGTTCACCGGAGGAGGCGTGGACGGTGAGCAGCAGCCGGGTTCATCCCTGAGAGATGCACAGGCTCTGGCACTTTGGGATGTCGTGATGCAATCCTTGACCCCGCGCTCGCGCGAGTAGCTTTCCGGAAGTCAGGGCCGGACTTAGGTCGTGCGTCCCTTATTATCGGAATAGACAACGCAATGGGGGACGCATGGACCGAGCATCGAATCTGGGAAAGGCTTGCGCACTTGGTGCGCTCATCGCGCTGGGCGCCTGTGCGACTCCCAACGACAGCAAGCTGCGTCCGGGTGGCCAGATGCCTTCGGACCTGCGTGCGCTCGCCTGCGAAGGCATGGAGGCACTCGATGCCAGGCCGGTGCTCAAGCGTGGCCGGGTGCCGATCTTCCCGGTGGCGCGCACGCTGCCCTCGAAGGATGGGTTCCCGCGCGACGCCAGCGCGCACGAGGTCACCACCACCTTCACGATCGATCGCGAGGGCCAGACCCAGGGCGTGTGGTCGACCCACACCATCCCGGATTCCTACGCCCGCCACGCCAACCATGCCATCACCGGTTGGGTGTTCGAACCGGTGACCCGCAATGGCGAGCCGGTGGAAGTGGAATGCACCTACGGCTTCAACTTCACCGCCGAGCGCGATCCCATCCGCTGAGGTGGATCAGTCCGGGCGGCGCGGCCAGCGCGTGCCGACGAACGCCGCCAGGCCTGTTGCGGCGACCACCAGCAACGGCGCGCTGATCGCAAACCAGGGCGGGTGGGGGATCATCACCAGGTTGGTCACGGCACCGGCCAGGATGAACCCGCCGATGATGCACGCCATCAGCACCTTTCGCGTCGGCGCGATGAGGGCGGCGACGATGCCGCCGAGCAACGCACCCAGCGCCCAGGCGGCCATGACGAAGGCGAAGGCCGCCACCGGCAGCGAGCGCAGGTGCGCCTCCATCTGCGCCGCATCGCGGAAATCCAGCCCCTCGGGCGGCGGGAATGCCGCATGGCCCGCGGCTTCCACGGCAAACACCACCACGCCTGCGACGACGATTCCGGCGACCACTGCAGCGATATAGCGAAGTGCCCTCATCAGTCAGCCCTCCAGGACCACCTCGAAGCCGCCGTAGATCATGCGCTTGGCATCGAACGGAAACGCGTCGTGGTCCATCTGCATGCGCGGGTCGTCCGTCACCTTTTTCATGCCGGCCTCGCGGGCTGCCTTCGTGGCCCATTCGATGAACGAGAAGACGATCTTCTCGCCCGCCTTCGCCTGCACCCCACGGCGCATGTCGGTCAGCGTGCCATCGGGCACGTCGTCCTCCCAGGCCTCGACCACGCGCACCGCGCCGTGCTCCATGAAGACCCTCGCGCACAGTTCGGCGATGTCGATGTAGGCCGCCTTCGCGTCGTCGGGCACCGCGACAAGGAAGCCGTCCACATAGCCCCCGCGCTCGATGCCGCCGGTGTCCAGGATCGGCTGGAAGCCGCCGAAGATCATGCGCTTGCCGTCGAACGGCATCGCCGCGCCCATTTCGGCCATGCGCGGATCGGTGCCCATCCGTTGCTGGGCCGCATCGCGCACTGCCCTGTCGGGGAACTCGAACCACCCGAAAACCACGACTTCGTCGTCCCCCGCCTGCACGGCTCGCTTGAAGTCGGTCAGTTTCCCGTCTGGAACCTCGTCGCCCCAGGCCTCCACCAGCCGGGTGGCGCCGAACTCGCGGAACATCGGGGCGGCCTCACCCGCGTGCCCGATGTACTCCCGCTTCCTGGCCGAAGGTACGGCAGCGACGAATCCATCGATATAGGCCACGTCGGTATCCTCTTTGATGCGCTTGAGCTCAGGGCGCCTCGACGATCTCGCTCTTGGCGCCGGGGAATGCGTCGAAGATACGACGGTGCGCGGCGTAGGACCACTGGTCGAGCCGCGTGTAGTAGTCGCTCACCCAAGCCTGCAGGTTCTCCAGCATCGCATCCTGTTCCTCGGCCGAGGCGTACTTGTGTGGCTCCCACGGCCGCCGCCGGTTGTTGGCCAGGCACGCCTCCCGCCCGGGGTTGAGGAAAACCAGCTGCGTACAGCGCGGAGCAGCCGCTTCCACCAGCTCGCCGTAGCAGCCCTCGATCACCCAGGCCTCGTGTTCGTCGAGGAACGCGTCCAGCGACGCCTGTGTCGCCTCCGGCGAGCGCATCACCGCCACCTGTCCCGGCTCCCACACGATCGTGTCCAGGTCGAGGTGGGGCAGGTCGTGCCCGGCCGAAAGCTTCCGCGCCAGCGTGCTCTTGCCCGAACCGGAGTTGCCGAAGATCAGCGTTCGCATGGACGAGATGGCTCCTAGCCGCGCTTGCGCATGCGCGCCACCACCACCGCGACCACGCCGACCACCAGCCCGGTGAGCAGTCCGCGCATCGTGGCCTGGGCCCAGTCGATGCGACCGCCGGCCGTGGGCAGCGCGTCGGTCAGCGAAGATCCCGGCGTTCCCGGGTTTGCCGAGACCACGGCGTCGGTCCACGCCGCGCCCGCCTCGCGCGCCCACTCCAGATCGTCCTCGCCGCCGAAGGCGTAGAGGATCAGCAGCTTCCCGCGCAGGTGCACGAGCGTGGCGTTGACCACCGACACGAAGGGCGTCGAATTGCCGGCGTCGTCGGTGATCTGGAGTGTCACGTAGGCGGAATAGCTGTGGCGCCGCTCGTCGTCCTCGTGCGCCGGGAGCGGAACGAGCTCGGAGATCGACATCACCGCCGCGGTATCGGACAACTGCGACAGGCCCTCGTTCGCCCGGTCCATCAGGTTCGGGAACTTCTCGTGGATGGTGCGGGCGATCTCGGCGTTCTCCGCCGCCACCGCCTGCCTGACCTCGGCGAAATCACGGGTGGACAGCGTCGCGTCGGCGGCCGCCAGCGGGTACTGGGCCGAGAAGCGGCGACTCATCTCAGGAATCTCGCCCTGCATCGCCCGCGCCGCATCCGCCTGCGAAAGGAAGGACGCCAGTTCGCCGTTCGTGTCGGCCACGAAGGTTTCCAGCAGCGGATACAGCGGCACCATGTCCGCGGTCGCAGGCGCGAAGCCTTCCGGCGCTGGCACGGTGAACTCGGTCGTGCCGATCCGTGCGGTGGTGGCGGCAGCCACGCCCGAAACTGCCAGCAGCAGCGTCGCTAGAATGACCTTCATGTGATGCGTCTCCGGGAGTGGTCGGCAAGCCCCCTTGCCGCCGAGCACAGTAATCGCTGCCGCGGCACCGCGCCATGCCTTTCGACAGGGGCGCCGGCCCGGCGGGCGGGCGCAAACTCGGTGCGTCCGCCATTCCCGGAGCGCTCCATGGCCACCCGTCGCGACCTGCTCAAGTTCGGCTCCCTCGCCGCCGCCAGCTCGGTGCTGCCGTCGTTCGCCTTTGCCCAGTCGCTCCTGGCCAACGTGCCCAGGGCCGAGAAGCCGTTGCGCATCCTGGTGCTCGGCGGCACTGGTTTCACCGGGCCGTTCCAGATCGCCTACGCGCTGGCGCGCGGGCACCACGTCACCACCTTCAATCGCGGCCAGCGGCCGGCGATCGAATGGCCGGGCCCGGTCGAGCAGCGCACCGGCGACCGCAACACCGGCGACCTCTCGGCACTGGCCGATGGCGAGTGGGATGTGTGCATCGACAACCCCACCACCCTGCCGTTCTGGGTCCGCGATGCAGGCGAAGCGCTCAAGGGCCGGGTCGGGCACTACCTGTTCATCTCGACGATCTCGGTCTATGCCGACGGTTCCAACCCGGGCATCACCGAGGACGCTGCGCTGGCCGAGTACCGCGGCACCGACGCGATGGCCGAGACCATGGAGTCGGTGCGCGCCGACATGGGCAACCTCTACGGCCCGCTCAAGGCGCGCAGCGAAGCCGAAGCGCACAAGCAGTTCGGCGAGAAGGTGACGATCGTGCGCCCGGGATACATCGTCGGCCCGCGCGACGAGACCGACCGCTTCACCTACTGGCCGCGTCGCATCGCGCAGGGCGGCGAAGTGCTGGTGCCCGGCGACGGCAAGGATCCCGTCCAGATCATCGACGGGCGCGACCTGGGCGAGTGGATGATCCGCCTGGCCGAGAACGGCACCACCGGCGTGTTCAATGCCTGTGGCCCCGACTACCCGTTGAGCACCGACGCGATGGTGCATGGCTGCCATGCCGTGACCGGTGGGCCGGCGACGTTCACCCACGTGCCGACGGAGTTCCTGCAGCAGCACAACGCCGGCCTGCCGATCTGGGTGCCGCGCGAAGGCTCGCCGTTCTCGGGCTATGGCGCGGTCAGCAATGCGCGTGCGATCGAGGCCGGGCTGACGTTCCGGCCACTGGCGACGACGGTGGCCGACCTGCTGGCGTGGTATCGCGGGTTGCCTGCGGACCGCCAGGAAGAAGTGCGCGTGGGGATCACCCGCGAGCGCGAGGCCGAGCTGCTCGGGCTCTGGAAGCAACGCGGCTGATCCGGCCGGCCACCTGTCCAGGCACGGACCCGGCCTCCCGGCCTTGGCCTCGCTAGGCGTCCCGGCGAGGCCCACCCTCCCGCCGCCGCCGCGCGTAGCGCGAGCCGATCCAGAACACCGCACCCACGATCGCGGCCACCAGCAGTCCAAGCAGGATGCGGGCGAAGCCGAAGGCCCCCTCCGGCTCGCTCACACGCTCCGCAGGCTCGACCGCATCGGCCGCGGGACGCGGAGCCGCTGCCATGGACCGCGGCCCGAGGGCTCGTACAGGCATCGTGCCGGCTGCCATCGTCGAGGGCGGATGCATCGCGGCGGCGGGTTGCCATCCGGTGGTCGGTGCGCTGGCCGCGAAGGCGAGCAGCAACAGGCCGAGCGTGAACAGCGATCTCATGGGGTTCTCCTTGGACCAGGGGCAGCCAGTTGACCGGCGGGCATCGGCAGTACCGCAAGTTCCGGGCCAGCGGCCGATGCCTCGGGGTTTTCGCAGCTGGCACGATCGTTGCGTCTTCGCCTGTACCCGACCACAGGAGCAGCCGCCATGATCGTCCGAATCGCCACGCTTGCCTTGGCCCTTGCCGCGCTTGCCGCTTGCGACCGGCAGGAGCCACAGGACACGCCCCCGCCTACGCCGCCGCCGGCGGGTGAGGTGGGCCAGGCCGGAGAGCGCACCGAGTCGCAGCCCCGCACCGGGACCCAGGGCCACGTCCCTGCGCCCCGCGGAGCATCCGAGCCTGCGCAAGGCGGGGAGCACTATGAGGCCGGTGCGGCCCGTACCGGACTCCGCGATGAGGGCGAGGGCTCGACGGAGGAGGAGCGCCAGGCTGCGTTGCGCGCGTGTGAGCGCCTGCAAGGGCAGGACCGCGACCGCTGCGAGCGGGAAGTCCGCGAGCGGACGGACGCCTCGCAGATGCCGCCACGCCAGGAGTAAGGATCGCGAGGGCTCCGCGCAGGTCTGATCGGGCTTATCGCACGATCACGGGTGCGAAATGCACGATGCCTTTGCGATCACGCCCCTACGACCGGGAGGTGGGTTTCTCCGCCTACGCCACATCACGCAAGGAGCACCGCATGGACCGCATCGACGAAGACATGACCGCCTATCTCGAGAAGGTGGTGAAGGAGGAATCCGAGCGCGACCACGACGGCGAAATGGCCACCACGATGGAGGACATCGGCAAGGACGAACACGAACTGTTCGGCGTGGGCGCGTCGGCACCGACGCAACCACGTGCAAGGCGGGCGACGCCGATGAGCCTTTTCCGATCGAGAGCGTCTCGAAGGCCATCGTGCTGGCGCTGGCGCTGGAGGACGTGGGGCCGGAAAAGGTCTTCAGCCATGTCGGCGAGGAACCCGAAGGAGACCCCTACCACTCCATCGCCACGCTCGAGGAGGGCAAGAAGGGCGAGCCCTCGAACCCGATGATCAATGCCGGCGCCATCGCCGTCACGTCATTGGTGAAGGCGGCCGACGGCGAGGAGCGCTTCGCCCGCATCCGCGACTACATGCGGACGCTGGCCGACAACCCGCGCATCGACTACAACCACAGCATGTTCGAGGCTGAGGAGAAGGACCTCAACCGCGCGCTTTTCTACTACATGCGCAACCACGGAGTGGTCGAAGGCAGCGAGGAGGACAAGCTGGTGCCGTACTTCAAGCAGACCTCTCTGGAGATGGACTGCATGGACCTGGCACGGATCGCCGCCGTGTTCGCCAACGGGGGATGTGCCCCTGGGTCGGATACCCGGCTGATCAGCGCGCAGACGGTGCGCATCGTGCTCACGCTGATGTTCACCACCGGCATGTACCAGGGCTCCGGCAAGTTCTCCGTGGAGGTGGGCATCCCGTCCAAGAGCGGCGTTTCCGGGGCCATCATGGCGGTGGTCCCGGGGCGCATGGGCTTCGGACTCATCGGCCCGGCCCTGGACGGCTGCGGCAACAGCATTGCCGGCGTGCGGGTGCTGCGCAAGGTCGTCGAACGCTGGAACCTGCGCGTCTTCGGCTGAGCGCCCCGTTACCCCACGATGACCGCGAGGCCGAAGATCATTCGTCCTTCCCGGCGGCCGAGCCGGGCGGGCGGAAGCTGTCCGAGAACAGCGCGCCCAGGTCGAAGCTCGAGCGCTTGCCGATGTCGTCGTAGTGGCGCTCCAGGAACGCCTCGGCCCAGCTCTGCCCGCGCTCCTTGAGGTGTTGCAGGTAGGTCCACTCGGCATTGACCTTGCTCGACGCGTCGAGGCCCCTGAGCTCCTCGTCGGCATGGATGATGTGCACGTACAGGGCGCGGAAGCGCTCGGATTCCAGGTCTTCGGAATCGATCAGCCGGTGCAGCAGTTCGATCGCGCGCAGGTCCTTGATCAGGCTGGCGTTGAAGGTGATCTCGTTGACCCGGTTGATGATCTCGCGGCCGCTGCGTGGCAGCGTGTCGCGCACCATCGGGTTGATTTGAACGACGACCAGGTCGCGCGTCCCGGCGTCCTCCACCAGCGGGTACAGCGCCGGATTGCCGGTGTAGCCGCCGTCCCAGTACGCCTCGCCGTCGATCTCCACCGCCTTGAACATGAAGGGCAGGCAGGCCGAGGCCATGACCGAATCCACCGACAGTTCCGGTTGGGCGAAGGTGCGTGCGCGGCCGGTGCGCACGTTGGTCGCGGTGACGAACACCTTCAGCGCCTTGCAGCTGTTGACCAGCTCGAAGTCGACCTCACGTGCCACCAGGTCGCGCAGCGGATTGATGTCGAGCGGGTTGAGTTCGTAGGGAGAGAACTGCCGGGTCAGCTGGTCGAAGAACAGGTAGGCCGGATTGGCATCCAGGGACCAGCGCCCGGCGAGGCGGTCCCACAGTCCACGCTGGATCGGTGAGAAGCGCGCCGATTCGCTGACCGCCTTCCAGAAGCGCTCCAGTGCCTCACGCGCGCCATCGCGGCCACCCCGCTGCAGGCCGTCGGCCACGACCACCGCGTTCATCGCGCCGGCGCTGGTGCCGCTGATGCAGGCGATGTCGATGCGCGGGTCGGCCAGCAGGCGGTCCAGCACGCCCCAGGTCAGCGCCCCGTGGGAGCCTCCGCCCTGCAGGGCGAGGTCGATGCACTTCCGGGAGTGCTGCGATTCGGATGACATGGGTTGCCTCCTTGACGAGTCGGTCCATGCTGTATCGCAGCACGCGCGCTTGTCCATCCGGCGGCGGTTCAGGACCGCAGGCGTCGCGATCCGCCGGGCAACCACGGCCAAGTCCGTTCAGGTCGCGTCGGGCCAAGGGCATACCATCCATGTGGATGGTGCTAGGATGTCATCTGGCTGCCCACCGTGACCCCACAATGCCCGAGCAACGCATCCGCCCCCTCGCCGACAGCGAGAAGATCACCATCAACCTCGGCGTCGTCGACCTGGGGCAGATCGATCTGCTGGTGCAGGAGGGCTTCTACTCCAACCGCACCGACTTCATCCGCACCGCCATCCGCAACCAGACCACCGCGCACGCCGAGGTGCTGCGCCAGACCGTGGCCCGCCGCACGCTGGTGCTGGGCCTGCAGGACTATTCGCGCAGCGACCTCGAGGCCGCCCGCGAGGCCGGCCAGCGCGTGCGGATCCACGCGCTTGGGCTGGTCCGCATCGCCGCGGACGTCTCACCCGAACTCGCCAGAGAGACGATCGAATCGATCACCGTACTTGGTGTCCTCCAGGCCAGCGCCCAGGTGAAGGCCGCGCTGGCCGACCGGATCCACTGACCAGGACACAGCAATGACCCGCATGAACGACACGATGCAGCAGGCCATGCGCCTGATGCGCAGCGGTGACCTGTCCGCCGCCACCCGGACGCTGCAACAGCGGCTGGCCGCCCACGGCGCGCCGAAGTCGCCTCGCCTCCGGCAGCCCATGCCCCGCGCCCAGGCAGCACGTCGGCGGCGGCCTCGGACATCATCGACGTCGAGTTCCGCGTGGTCGATCGCGCCGCGCCGGCCCCGGCGTCATCGCCTGGCGATGGCGACGAAAGCGGCAGCCCGTTCCTGCAGGAGCACTTCAGCTGCAGCGCAGGCGCACTGGACTACAAGCTCTACGTTCCCCCCGGTCTGGAAGGACGCCGCGCACCGCTGCTGCTGATGCTGCACGGCTGCACGCAGACGCCGGACGACTTCGCGCGGGGCACGCGGATGAACCAGCTCGCCCGTCAGCATGGCTATGTCGTCGCCTGGCCCCAGCAGTCGGCCAGCCGCAACCAGAACCGCTGCTGGAACTGGTTCCGCGGCAGCGACCAGCAGCGCGGGCAGGGCGAGCCGGCCGTGCTGGCCGCCCTGACCAGGCACCTTGTCGAACGCCACCGCCTCGACGATCACCGCGTCTTCGTGGCCGGCCTGTCGGCCGGCGGCGCGATGGCGGCGGTGCTGGCCAGCACCCATTCCGACGTCTACGCCGCGATCGGCGTGCACTCTGGCCTGCCGGTCGGCCTGGCTAGCGACGTGCCGTCCGCGTTCGCCGCGATGCGCACCGGGAAGGGCAACGGCGGCGGGCGGGCAGCGGCCTCGGCCACCAGGACGGTGCCGGCCATCGTCTTCCACGGTGACGGCGACAAGACCGTGCACCCGCGCAACGGGGCGGGGGTTGTCGCACAAAGCCTTGGCACGGCGCGAAGCGACACCGCAAAGCATGATGTGAGCGTCGAACACGGCATCGCCGCGGGCGGCCGCCGCTATACCCGCACGCAGCACGTGCACCAGGGCCGGGTAAGCGTCGAGCACTGGGTCACCCACGGCGCCCCGCACGCGTGGTCAGGCGGCGACCCGGCCGGCAGCTACACGGATCCAACCGGCCCCGACGCGTCAGCGGAGATGCTGCGCTTCTTCACCATGACCGGCGACGCCACGCCAAAGTGATGCGCGGTGGCCGGTTCAGGCCTAGCGCTCGCGTCGGTACATTCGCATCGCGATCGTCGCGAACACCGCGGTCAGCACCGCCGACGCAGCCTGCACCCACAGCACGTCCTGGATCGCCAGATTGCCGTGCATCAGCCCGCGCGAGGCGGAGGCCAGGTGGCTGACCGGGTTGATGCCCACGACCACCTGCAGCCAGCCCGGCATCGTGGCCGGGTCGACGAAGATGTTGCTGATGAAGGTCAGCGGGAACAGGAACAGGAAGCTGGTGGTCATGACCGACTCCGGCGTGCGCACCAGCATGCCGACGATGATCCATATCCACGACAGCGCCGAGGCGAACACCAGCATCAACGCCACCGCCAGCACCACGCCGACGAAGCCCGCCTCCGGCCGGAAGCCCAGGATCAAGCCGACGATGACCACCACCAGCGCGGCCAGCGCATAGCGGGCCAGGTCGCCCAGCAGCGCGCCGACGATCGGCGCCGGCTGCCAGATCGGCATCGAGCGGAAGCGGTCGAACAGCCCCTTGGTGATGTCGGTGTTGATGCCCACGCCGGTGTACACGGTCAGGAACACGATGGTCTGCACCACGATGCCGGGCAGCAGGTACTGCAGGTAGGCCTGGGTCGAGCCGGCGAGCGCGCCGCCGAACAGGTAGGTGAACATCACCGTCATCATGATCGGAAACACGGTGACGTCGAACAACTGGAACGGCACGTGCTTGATCTTCAGCATCGCCCGCCACGCCAGCGTCCAGCACGCCGACAGCGCATTCGGCGGCGACGGCCGCAGCTCGCGCGACAGCACGCCGTGGAGGTTCTCAGGATTCATGGCGCGGCCTCCGGTTCCGTCGCCGACGGCTCCGCGGGCCGCCCGGTCAGCGCGAAGAACACCTCGTCCAGGCTCGGCGGCGCCAGGTTGAACTCGGCCACGGCCAGGCCGCTGGCACCCAGCGCCGACAGCGTCTGCGTGACCTGGTCGTCGTGCACGATCTTGGCGGCCAGTGATTCGGAGTCCACGCCGGCGTTCACCTCGCCGAGGATGCCCTGCAGTACCGCTTCCGCCTCGCCGCGCCGAGCCGGGTCGCCGAGGCGCAGGTGCAGCGTGCGCCCGCCGACCGATTGCTTGAGTTCGCGGCTGGTGCCTTCCGCGATCAGCGTGCCGTGGTCGATCACCGCCAGCCGGTCCGCCAGCCGATCGGCCTCCTCCAGGTACTGCGTGGTCAGCAGCACCGTGGTGCCTTCCGCGGCGATGGCGCGCACGATGTCCCAGACCTGGTTGCGGCTGCGCGGGTCCAGGCCGGTCGTGGGCTCGTCGAGGAACAGCAGCTCGCTGGTCACCACCAGGCTGGCCGCGATGTCGAGCCGACGCCGCATGCCGCCGGAATAGGTGCTGACCTGCCGGCGTGCCGCCTCGCCCAGTCCAAAGGCCTCCAGCAGCTCCGCGGCCCGCAAGCGTGCCCCGCGCCACGAAAACCCCAGCAGGCGGGCGACCAGCACCAGGTTCTCCATCCCGGTCAGGTCCTCGTCGACCGAGGCGAACTGGCCGGTGACGCTGACCTTGGCCCGCACCTTGTCGGCTTCCTCGACCACGTCGTGGCCCAGCACCTGCGCCGACCCGCCGTCGGGCCGGATCAGCGTGGCCAGCACGCGGATGGTGGTGGTCTTGCCTGCGCCGTTCGGGCCCAGCAGGCCGTACACCGCGCCGCGCTCGACGTTCAGGTCGATGCCGCTGAGCGCGCGCGTGTCGCCGTAGGACTTGAGCAGGGCGCGGGTCTGGATGGCTGCGGTCATGGCGACGGCAGCTTCTCAGGCGGTGCAGGGTCGCGCAAGGTGACTAGAACCTTGCAGGCCGTGGCTACGCTGCGCAAGGCAGCCGCAACTGCGGCCGGACCGGCGCTAGCGACAGCGGGGCCGGCCCCGGGGTCGCCGGCCCAGTGGCCGAAGACCCGTGCCGTTTGCACCGCGTCGCAGGGCGTGCAATCAATTGACACGCTGAGCGATCTTCGACTCCGCGGGCCACCAGGAGCACTCCTATGACCGCCACCGAACCGCCTCCCCCTTCGAGCTACCACGACCTGCGGGCGCTGTTCCTCAACTGTACGCTCAAACCAAGCGGCACCGACTCGCACACCGAGCGACTGATCCATGTCGCCGCGGGCGTCATGCGCGCCAACAAGGTCCACGTCGACCTCGTGCGCCCGGTAGACCTGGACCTGCCGCCCGGCGTGCAGCCGGACATGACCGAACACGGTTTCGATCGAGACGACTGGCCGGCCCTGTGCAAGCAGGTGATGGCAGCCGACATCCTGGTGCTGGCCACGCCGATCTGGCTGGGCGAGGAGAGCTCGGTGTGCCGGCGCGTGATCGAGCGCCTGTATGGCGAATCCGGCAAGCTCAACGCGGCCGGACAGTATGTCTACTACGGCCGGGTCGGCGGCTGCCTGGTGACCGGCAACGAGGACGGCATCAAGCACTGCGCGATGAGCGTGCTGTACGCGCTGCAGCACCTGGGCTACACCATCCCCCCGCAGGCCGACGCCGGCTGGATCGGCGAGGCCGGCCCGGGGCCGTCCTATGGCGACGACGGCACCGGCTACGACAACGATTTCACCCAGCGCAACACCACCTTCATGACCTGGAACCTGATGCACTTGGCGCGACTGCTGAAGGACGCCGGCGGCATTCCCGTGCACGGCAACCAGCGCAGCGCCTGGGATGCCGGCTGCCGCTTCGACCACCCAAACCCCGAGTACCGCTGAGCGCGCGTGTCGCGGTAGGACTTGAGCAGGGCGCGGGTATCGCCCCCCTTTCCCGAGCAGCGGCTGAACGAACTCCGGCGCCAGTGACCAACGGCAGGGGGGAAGCTCGCCTTGCCAGCCCTAGCATCCGGCCACCTCCCCTCGAGCGTTACGCACATGCGTTCATTGCACGGATTCTCCATCGTGGTGGCTGCAACAACGGCCCTGGTCGCATGCACGCCCGCACAGGTGCGGTTGCCGGATGGATTCGCGGACCACGCCAGCAGCTACGAGGTCAGCGGCCATTCGCCGCGCCGTTTCAACGAGCCGGTGCGGTTCGGTCCCTACAGCGCGCTGGAGATGCGCGAAGGCAGCACCTTCAGCTGGGCGATTCCGGTGGGGTCGGTCGACATCGGCCGCGCTGCCCGCCGCTACGCGTTCACCCTGGTCGCGCCGAACCAGTCGCCGGTCGAAGTGCAGTGCCGCATCCGCACCTGGGCTGCCGTCCATGGCACCCACGCCCCACTGGACGTGGACCTGACCGCACTGGCTGGACCGATGATGGCCTGCGGTTTTTGGTTCGATGGCGCCGCACGGGTCATGCCGCTGGAGATGTCACGCAAGGGCACTCGCCTGCACGGGCGTCTGGTTTCGCCCTCGGGCGAATACCTGCTTCGAAGCGTCCACGGATACGAGGGGTCATCGTGGCCGGCAGCCGAGGCCACCGGTTTCGAACTGCTCCACAACGGCGTGCCGCTGATGGTGGTGGACATGCTCAATGCCGGCCGGGTGCACATGGACCAGCGGCCCGATGAAGGGGAGCGCGTCTACCTCGCCGCGGCGGCCGCCGCTTTGTTGCTGCTGGATGAAGAGTTGGCGCTGTAATCGGCCCTCCGGTCGGGTGCGCTGGCATCGCTTGATGCCGTGCCGTCGAGGGTCGCGGCGGGTTCATCTGGTTTGCACGCTGCCGCGCTAGAGTCAGGTCGGAGGTCGCGACCCATGCCATACCGTTTCAAAACCGGCGAATCGCTTCAGAAGGGCATTCGCCGCGTTGTGTCCGAACAGGTCGAGCGTGCCCTCGGCGAGCTGGCGGACACCAGCCTCGACCAGGCCAGCACCATCCACCAGGTACGCAAGCGCTGCAAGAAGATCCGCGGCGCGCTGCGACTGGTCCGCAGCGGGATGAAGACGTACTCGGAAGAGAACGCCTGGTACCGCGACGCTGCGCGCATGCTTTCCGATGCGCGTGATGCGGAGGCCCTGATCGAGACCTGCGACGCGCTTTCCAAAAAGTGCAGCGGCGAGGTGGATGCGGCCACCATGCACGCCATCCGCGCCAGACTGCAGATGCGCAGGGACACGCTGATGGCGGACGAGGACCGGATCAGCGAATGCCTGCGGGAGTTCGAGGCCGCGATGGTGGCGGGCCTCGAGCGCGCATCGTCGCTGCGTATCGACGATGAGGGGTACGGCACAGCCCTCGCAGGTTTGCGAAAGTCCTACGCCCGAGCGCGAACCGCGATGCAGGCCGCGCTCGACGAACCGTCGGCCAAGAGCTTCCACGAGTGGCGAAAGCGGGTGAAGTACCACGGGTACCACGTCCGTCTGCTGCGCGAAGCCTGGCCCACCGTCATGAAGGCAAGGCGCGAGGAGACGGACGCATTGGGCCAACTGCTGGGCGACCACCACAACCTGTGCGTGCTGCGGGACCGGGTCATGGAGGATTCGGTGCTTTCAGCGAACGAGGCTGATCTCGACGAGTTCTCCCGGTGCATAGACCAGCGCACGGCCAAGTTGGAGAAAGCAAGCCAGCCAGTGGGAGGACGATTGTTTGCGGAGAAGCCAAAGCATCTGGAACGTCGCTTCGCCGAGTTCCTGCGCGTCTGGTCGAAGGAAACCTAAGCCCATGTGCGGCCGCTACACCAACCACGCCACTTGGGCCGAAGTGCACGCGTTCACCGCACCGCTGGCCGTGGCCACGCCCGCGCAGGATCCGGAGCCGGCCTACAACATCGCCCCGTCCCAAAACGCCTGGGTGATTCTGTCGCGCGACGGCCAGGCCGTGGCCGAGCGCCTGCGTTGGGGTCTTGTGCCCGCGTGGGCGAAGGACACCAAGATCGGCTACAGCACCATCAACGCCCGGGTGGAGACCGCCGCCACGAAGCCCGCCTTTCGCGCCGCGTGGAAGGCCCGGCGCTGCCTGGTGATTGCCACCGGCTACTACGAGTGGCGCACCGAAGACGGCGTGAAGCAGCCTTACTGGATCCACCCCAAGGCGGGGCTGATGCTGTTTGCCGGGCTGTGGGAGCGCAACGAACAGGTGGCAGCCGAGCCCATGGAGTCGTTCTCGATCATTACCCGCGACGGCGAGGGGGAAATCGCGGCGCTGCACAATCGCATGCCACTGGCGCTGCATCCTGAGGTGCTGGGTGACTGGTTGGACGGTAGCGCCGATGCGGCCGGGGCAATCGTCGCCGGGGCGCCAGCCGTCGAGGTTGGTTTTCATCCGGTGCGGCGAGAGGTAGGAAACGTGCGAAGTCAGGGAGAAGGTTTGATCGAGGAGATGGGTCGTACGCCTGGATCGCAAACCTGAGATTCACCGCATTGGTATGGCGAGCTGTTATTGGCCCCTACGGTGCTGTAGCAAGCTCCAAGGCCCCCAACAACGCCATGGCTTCTCGCTGAGACTCCCCACACATCCCCGCCTCCGGCCTCAGTCCCACACAAAACCCCGGCCTTTCCGGCTTTCCAAACAACCGACACCGCATCGCATCATCCAATTGCACGCATGGCACCCCGGCCGGCTTGCCATGCGGCATCCCCGGAATCGGCGAGGTAATCGAAGGCGCGATACAGCACGCCCCGCAGCCTTCCCGGCAGTTCAAAGGAAGAAGGGCCGCATCGCGGCCCCCTCCCGTGTCCCGCGTGCGTTCACCGGCTGCACTCAATCGCCACTGGCGAACTCCACCGAGTGCGACTGCAGGTCCGCGAACACCTCGTCGGTGTCGGGGCGCTTGCCGTGCCAGTGCTCGTAGGCCAAGGCGGCCTGTTCCACCAGCATGCCCAGGCCGTCGAAGGCGTGACGGCAGCCGGCGGCGCGGGCCCAGCTCAGGAAGCCGATCGACACTTCGCCGTAGCTGATGTCCACGGCGGTGGTCAGCGTGTTCACCAGGCTGCTGGGCAGATCCAGCATTTCGCCGCTGCGGCCGGCAGAGGTGGTGTTGATGATCAGTTCGAAGTCGCCGATGTCGCGCATGTCCTTCCAATAGCGCGAGCCGACGTGGTCGGGCGCGGCCAGCGTGTCCACCAGCGCGTCGGCGTTGGCCGGGGTGCGGTTGACGATGGTGATGCGGCGCACGCCGGCATCCAGCATCGACACGGCCACGCCGCGCGCGGCACCGCCGGCGCCCAGCAGCAGCACGTGGCGGCCGCGCAGGTCGAGGCGGCGGCGGCCGGTCAGGTCGCGCACCAGGCCGGTGCCGTCGGTGTTGTCGCCGTGCCAGCCGTCGCCCACGCGGGTCAGCACGTTGGCGGCCCCGGAGCGGCGGGCGCGGTCGGTCACTTCGGCACACAGCTCGAACGCGGCTACCTTGTGCGGCACGGTGATGTTGGCGCCCACGCCACCTTCGGCGGCGAAGCGCTCCAGCGCGTCGGCCAGCTGCTCGGGCGCGGCGTCGATGATGTCGTACTGCAGCGTCTGGTCGAACTGCGCGGCGAACGCGGCGTGGATGCGCGGCGACAGCGAATGCGAGGCGGGGTGGCCGAACACGGCGAACTTGCGGGGCATGGGTTCTACTCCTTGAGCCAGCGCGCTGCATCCAGCGCGTAATAGGTGAGGATGCCATCGGCACCGGCGCGCTTGATACTGGTCAGCGCCTCCAGAGCGCAACTGCGTTCATCCAGCCAGCCGTTGGCGGCCGCGGCCCTGAGCATCGCGTATTCGCCGCTGACCTGGTAGACGAAGGTGGGCGCGCCGAACTCGTCCTTCACCCGGCGCACGATGTCCAGGTAGGGCAGGCCGGGCTTGACCATGACCATGTCGGCGCCTTCCTCCAGGTCCAGCGCCACTTCGCGCAGGGCCTCGTCGGAGTTGGCCGGGTCCATCTGGTAGGTCTTCTTGTCGGCGCGTCCCAGGCTGGCGGCCGAGCCGACCGCGTCGCGGAACGGGCCATAGAAGCTGGAGGCGTACTTGGCGGAGTAGGCCAGGATGCGCGTGTGCACGTGGCCGCATTCCTCCAGCGCGAAGCGGATGTCGCCGATGCGCCCGTCCATCATGTCCGACGGCGCCACCACGTCGCGCCGGCGTCGGCATGCGACAGCGCCTGCTTCACCAGCGCCTCGACGGTCTCGTCGTTCATCACGTAGCCGTCGGCGTCGATCAGGCCGTCCTGCCCGTGCGAGGTGTAGGGGTCCAGTGCCACGTCGGTGATCACGCCCAGCTGCGGGAAGCGCTCCTTCAGCGCCCGCACCGCGCGCTGGGCCAGGCCGTCCTCGTGCCAGGCGGCCGCCGCGTCGTCGGTCTTGTCCTCGTCCGGTGTCACCGGGAACAGGGCCAGGGCCGGGATGCGCAGTTCGCTGGCCTGTTCGGCCACGCGCAGCAGCTCGTCGATCGACACGCGCTCAACGCCGGGCATCGAGGCGATCGCGGCGCGGCCATCGAGGCCGTGCACGAACACCGGCAGGATCAGGTCGTCGGTGCCCAGCACGTGCTCGCGCATCAGCCGGCGGGAGAAGTCGTCGCGGCGCATTCGCCGCGGGCGGGTGTAGGGGTAGGACATGGGTGAACTCCTTCGCTGGCACCATGATAGCGCCGCCGGCGGGGCCGGCTTTGATGCGTATCATGCCGGTGTGTCGCGACCCTCCCGCCCATTGCCGCCCGTGGCCCGCGCCTGCCTGACCGTGCTGGGCCTGATGCTGCTGCTGGTGTGGGTGGGCCCGTGGCTGGGCGCGCCGATCCGCATCGGCCGAATTGGGAGGCGCTGTCCCAGGCGCCGTCGTGGGCCCACCTTTTCGGCACCGATGCGATCGGGCGCGACGTGTTCGCGCGCGTGCTGGCCGGCGGGCGGCTGTCGCTGGGCATTGGCATCCTGGCCAGCCTGATCGCGCTGGTGCTGGGCCTGGGCTATGGCGCGCTGGCCGGTTACCTGGGCGGCTTCATCGAGCGGGCGATGGTGCGCGTGCTCGACGTGATGAGTGCCCTGCCCTTCCTGCTGCTGGTCATCCTGCTGCTGACGCTGTTCGAGCGCTCGCTGTGGCTGCTGCTCGGGGCGATCGGTGGCTATGTGTGGATCGATCTGGCGCGGGTGGTACGTGCGGAGGCGGCGCGGCTGCGCGAGGCGCCGTTCGTGCTGGCCGCGCGCGCCGCCGGCGCCTCCACCAGCCAGGTGCTGCGGTGGCACCTGCTGCCGAACCTGCTGCCGCTGGCGCTGGTGTACCTGGGGCTGATCCTGCCGCAGGCGATCCTGGTCGAAAGTTTCCTCGGCTTCCTCGGCCTGAGCGTGGACGAGCCCGCCGCCAGCTGGGGCACGCTGCTGGCCGAGGGCGCGCAGGAGATCGACCACGCGCCCTGGACGCTGCTGTTCCCGGCGCTGTTCCTGACCGCGACGCTGGCGGCGTTCCAATTCCTGGGCGACGGGCTGCGTGATTGGCTGGATGTCAGCGGACGCACGGACGGTGGGCTGCCCGGGGGTGGTGCGGATGCGGGTGCCGGGATGGGGCCGGGCGTGGGTGTCGGTGGTGCGAAGGCGGGCGGTGGCGCTGGCGCTGCCGTGCGCGGAGGCGTCTTGTGAGTGCCGCGGTCGAACTTCGCGGTCTGTGCATCGACACCGCCTACGGGCGTCTGGTCGGCCCGCTGGACCTGAACCTGCCGGCCGGCGAGTGCGTGGGCCTGGTGGGGGAAAGTGGTTCCGGCAAGAGCCTGACCACGCTGGCGCTGCTGGACCTGCTGCCGGAGGGGCTGCGGGCTTCGGGCACCCTGGTGGTGGATGGCGCGCCGGTGCCCCTGCACGGCAAGGCGCACGCGCAGCTTCGCGGTCGCCACATCGGCTGGGTGCCGCAGGACCCGCTGGCGGCACTGCACCCGATGCGCCAGGTCGGCGATCAACTGCGCGAGACGCTGCGCTACGCCGCGGGCCTGGACCGCCGCGCCGCACAGCAACGCGCGCTGGAACTCATCGGGCTGGTGCGCCTGCCCGACGCCGCGGTGATGCTGCGCCGCTATCCGCACCAGCTGTCCGGTGGACAGCGCCAACGCGTGCTGGTGGCGTTGGCGCTGGCCTGCGGGCCTCGGTGCTGCTGGCTGACGAGCCCACATCAGCGCTGGACCCGGACCTCGGTGAGGCGGTGCTGGAGCTGTTCGGGCAACTGCGCGCCGAGCTGGGCCTGGGTGTGCTGCTGGTCAGCCACGACCTGGGCCAGGTGGCGCGGCACGCCGACCGGGTGATGGTGCTGCAGGGCGGAGAGGTGGTGGAGACCGGCACGACGGCCGGATTGCTGGCCTCGCCGCAGCATGCGTACACGCAGCGGCTGGTCGAGGCTTCGCGCCCGCCGCCGCACCAGCCGGGGCTGCAGGGTGGCGAGCCCGGCTTGACGGTCTCAGGACTCACCGTCCGCTACCGAGGCGCCGACACCGCGGCGGTCAGCGATGTCGGCTTCGAGATCCCACGCGGCCAGTGCCTGGCCGTCCTCGGTGCCTCGGGCAGCGGCAAGAGCACGATCGCACGCGCGGTGCTGGGACTGGTGCCGGGCACGGTGGACGGCCGCATCGACATCCTCGGCCACGACGTGCTGTCGCTGCCGCCGAAGCAACGCCGTGCGCTGGGCCGCGACATCGGCGCGGTGTTCCAGGATCCGTTTGCCTCGCTGGACCCGCGTATGCGCGTGGTCGACATCGTCGCCGAGCCGCTGCGCATCCACCGCATCGGCAGCAACGCCGAGCGCCGCCAGCGCGCGCTGGAACTGTTGGAATCCGTCGGCGTCGACCCGGCCACCGCCGAGCGCTACCCGCACTCGTTCTCCGGCGGCCAACGCCAGCGCATCGCGATCGCCCGCGCGCTGGCCTGCGGCCCGAAGCTGCTGGTCTGCGACGAGGCGGTGTCGGCGCTGGACGCCGAACACCGCAATGCGGTCATCGCACTGCTCGGCAAGCTCAAGCGCGAGCACGCGCTGGCGATGGTGTTCATCACCCACGACCCGGACGCCGCCGCGGCGCTGGGCGACCAGGTGCTGCAAGTCACCGCACCCGCGTGATCCGGGTATTCTGCGCGAACCCGTTTTTCCTCCGCTTTCCAAGGGCCAACGCATGAGCTCGGGCTTCCTGCACCGCTATTTCCTCAACAACTCCGGCAAGCGCCTGCACAAGTGGGTGCACTACTTCGACGTGTACGAGCGTCACTTCGAGCGCTTCCGCGGCACCGCACCGACGGTGCTCGAGATCGGCGTGCACGGCGGCGGTTCGATGGAGATGTGGAAGGCCTACTTCGGCGAGGGCGCGCGCATCGTGGGCCTGGACATCAATCCCGAGTGCAAGCAGCACGAGCGCGAGAACATCGAGGTGTTCATCGGCAGCCAGGACGATCCGGCGGTCATCGGCACGATCCTGGACAAATACCCCGAGTTCGACATCGTCATCGACGACGGCAGCCACCGGATGTCGCACCTCATCGCGTCCTTCGAGCTGCTCTACCCGCACGTGCGCGACAACGGCGTCTACTTCGTCGAGGACCTCCACACCTGCTACTGGCCCAAGTACGAGGGTGGACTGGGCCTGCCGCACACGTTCATCGAATACGCCAAGCGCAAGATCGACCAGCTCAACGCGGTGCATGCGCCGGAGGACCTGCAGGTCGACGACTTCAGCCGCAGCACCGATTCCATCGCGTTCTACGACTCCATCGCGGTATTCGAGAAGCGCCGCCAGGGGCACCGGCAGGCGATCATCACCAAGCCCCTGGACTGAGAGTGGGCAGGAAGCCGCGGGCCGGCAGGCCCGCGGCTTCCCTTCCGACAGCGGCCAGCGTCAGCGCCAGCGCGCCGTGCAGGACCGTACCTGGCTGGATTGCTGCGCGCTGATCAGGCCCGCATCGCGAAGTGCCTTGGCGTGGTCGACCATGCAGTTCACCAGTGCACCCTGGTTGCCCGACACCGAGCGGCACAACTGGGCCGTGGCCACGATGTTGGCACCGACGATCAACCCGCCCTCGGTCGAGACCGGGACACCGGTATCGCAATTGCCGATGCGCGCCGTCCCCCGGTTGATGCCCCAGCCGATGTCCTCGAACAAGGCAGGGGTCAGGTCCAGGTTGAGGTGGGCGATCAGCGAGGCGGTGATGAAGGGCTCCATCAGCGCATTCGGGTCGAGCCGCGTGTCGAAGTGCGAGACCGATGAGCCCTGTGCCACCGCGCTGGGTGCGTACAGCTGCACGAAGCCGTCCGGATCGGTGCCGCGCAGACGCGTCTCGTCGATGGTGAACGCGACACTGAGCTCGGGTTCGTTGGCGAAGAACAGCGCCCCATCGTCCTCCGACACGCTGATGACCGGGATCACCACGTTCGGGTCGTCGCCGCCCATTCCGAACGTGCCCCCGGAATTGTTGGCCACGATCACGCCCGTCGCGCCGGCATTCTGTGCGTTGAGTGCCTTGATCGTGAACGTACAGGCGCCGCGGACGACCAGGGCGATGTTCCCGGCCACGTCGGCGGCGTTGGTCAGCGGCTCGCAGGCGGTCGGCAGCACTTCCCCGGACAGGGCCGTCACCACATCGCCGCTGAAGTTGTCGGTGCCGATCGCGGGGCCGAACGCCGCCGTGCCGAACGCATACGGTCCGGCGATGGCGGCGGGCGTGAGCACCCGGAACTCGGGCACCCCGGTGTCGAGCACCAGTTCCGATTCCGTCGTCACCGAATCGCCCACCCACACCAGGCCACCGTCGTTGCGGAAGGCCGCGGCCCGTTCGGCATTCGTGATGTCGCGGATCAGCAGGCCGGTGATGCCGTCACGACTGAAGGTGGCGTAGATGCTCGGCAGCCCGAAGAACAGCGTGCCGGTGGTGACGTTCTCGAACCCGGAGAACCCCAGCCCGTGGCCGATCTCGTGCATGACGACGTTGAGGAAGTTGAACTGCCCGGGCGGCGCGTTGCCATCGAACCCGTAGTACCACCCCGAGGCCTCCAGGCAGCCCGGCTGGCCGGCGCTGGCATTGAACGTGGTGACGATGTCCGGGTCGGTGCCGATGAGGTCGTCGCCGGTGATCGCCTTGGCCAGGGCCACGTGGTACCACGTGTCGGGGATCGCGCCGGGGAAGTCGGAGAAGATGAAGGTGGGGCCGGCACTGGCCAGCACGCCGGTGGTCGGTGCGCAGGGGAGCGGGGCGAAGCTGGCGTTGACCCGCACCGTGGCGTCGCCCTCCAGCACGCTGCCCCACAGATCGGCGGCGAACCGGTAGGCGGCCTGGCGCTGTTCGCCAACGGTGAGGCCGGGATTGCCGCCCACCGGGCTGGCGGGGGTGGGGTCGTTGAGCCCGGCGCCGGGCGGGTCGACGTTGAGGATCTCGACGTCCACCGCCCAGGCCGGCGCGCTGCCGGCCAGCAGGATGGCGCCCAGCAGGCAGGCCAATGAGGACTTATTCATGGGGAAGCTCCTGCGTGGGGGCGTCCTCGTCATGCGTGGCATGGGCGGGGTCGGCGTGGTGGATGCGCAACTGGCCGCCGGCATCGGCCTCGGCCTGCAGCGTGCTGAACAGCGACTCGGGCACCGCCATCGACCGCATGCCGGAGGGGTGGTGCCGCAGCGTGGCGGCGGCTTCGGCCTCGGTGGCGGGCTGGGTCGGGAACATCCGCTGCGGGCGTGCCCGCCATTGCGCGTTGAGCACCTGCTGCTCGGCCGCCGTGGGCTGGCGGGGCTGGCCGGTCAGCGGGTCGATGAAGACGCGCATCGCGCTGTCGGATGGGGTCTGGGTGGGTGGCGGCGGCTCGCCCGCCGATGCGACGCTGCATGCGAGCAGCACAAGGGCGCACGCGCCCGCCGTGGAGCGGAACAGGTTCATGGGTCGTTCTCCCTTCAAGGTGAGGGAGCCGGGAGCCGGCCGTTTGGGGGTGCCGGTTCGAGGCTGTCCGGGGGGATGTCCCCGATCAGTAAAAACGCTGCGCGACCGCCTTCACGGACACCCGCGCGCACGGGTGGGGTCTAGACAAAGGTCGAAGGCCCGGGCGGCGGGGCGGGCTTAGCGGTGGAAGCCGTCGATTTCGACCAGCAGGTCGGTACGGCACACGTCGCGTGCAGCAGCAGCGCCGAATCCGGGTCGGCAGGCGCGCGTCGAGCGCGGCGGCCACGGCGGCGGCGTGGTCGGGCTGGCGCACGTAGGCCTTCAGCAGGCTGGAGGCGCCGATGCACACGCCCAGGCCCGGCCGCAGCGGGCGCGCCACGCCGACCAGCGCGTCGAGGTTGCGGAAGGTTTCCGTCAGCTGGGCGTGGATGTCGTCGGGGTGCGCCGAGGCATGGCCGACCACGCTGGCGGTGCCGGAGAGCAGTAGCGGCATGCCGTCGATGGGCGGCAGCGTGGCTCGCGCGAAGCTGGGCGGCTGCGGGCCGTACTGGCGCGGGTAGCGGTAGGCGCTGATCTGTCGCGGGTTCTCGATGCCACGGCCGGGGCGCGCCGCGGCCAGCCAGTACACCTGCAGCACGCGGCGGCCGTCCCGGCGGCCGATGGCGGTGGCGGCCGGGAAATCGCTGACATGGCCATGCATGCCGCGTGCGCGGCCGATGCTGAACTGGCGGTAGCGCTCCTCGTCGCCCTCGCCCTCGGTGATCGCGTCGAGGTAGTTCCACACCCGCAGCAGCGCCGGGAACGGGCCGCGCGCCACGTGCCGCAGGAGCGCCGCATACGCCTGCTCGGCCGCCGCGGCGATGCCGCCGGCGTGCGCCTCGTCGACTTCGATGACGCCAAAGCCCAGTCGACCGTCATTGGCCCAGACGATGTCGCCGGCCCGGCCATGCCGCACCTCGCCGCTGCCACGCCACACCTCGAACGGTGCCGGCACGGACACCGGCTCCAGGCCCACGTGCACGTAGCGCGGGTCCTCGTGTTCCGGCGCGTGGGCACCGAAGCCGAACACCGCCAGCACGTCGGGCTGGTCCAGCAGCTCCGGCAGCGCGGTGGCCTCGTAGCGCACGCTCAGCGGGGGGCAGGCCGGGGCGTTCATCGCGGCGCTCAAGGACGCTCGCCCTGGCTGGCAGGGGCCGCGGTGGCCGGGGCCAGCGTTTCGAAATCGAAGCGCGCCGCGGCGCCCGGCGGCGGCGCCAGCGCGCGGCCAGGCTGGCCGGCAGCGTGGACAACGCGCGCAGCGCGAACACCAGCTGGAACACGCGCAGGCGGCGGCGCACGCGCGGGTTGTCGTACACGTCGCCGGCCAGCATCGAGATGACGGCCTGCTCCACCTGCCAGCGGTTGTTGGGGTGGGCGAACAGGTGCGCCATCGTCGGACTCATGAAGCGGTAGATGAACCAGGAGAACCAGGCCAGGCCGCGGTCGCTGCGCTTTTGCATCGCGCGCTGGCGCGCTGCCTCGCAGGTGGGGTCGCGCAGCGCGGCATCGACCATGCCGGCGGCCTGCTCGGCGCTGTCCATGCCCAGGTACACGCCGGAGGAGAAGATCGGGTCGAGGAACGCGTAGGCGTCGCCGACCATCACCCAGCACGGGCCGGCCATGCGCTGGCAGGTGTAGGAATAGTTGCCGGTGACGTGCACCGGGGCCACGCGCTGCGCGCCGCGCATGCGCTCGACCACCGCCGGCTGCATCGCCAGCGTCTGCATCAGGAAGCTTTCGGTGTCGCCGTTGCGCTGCTTGAGGTAGTCCGGGAAGCACACTGCGCCGACGCTCATCAGGCCGTCGGGCAGCGGGATCATCCAGATCCAGCCGTGGGCGAAGCGCAGCACGCTGATGTTGCCGGCGTCCTCGCCCTCGCGCCGGGCCACGCCGCTGAAGTGGCTGAAGATGGCGGCCGACTGGTGGCGGGGGTTCTTGCGCTTGAGCTTCAGCGCCCGCCCCAGCAGCGTGTCGCGGCCACTGGCATCGACCACGTAGCGCGGCTGGAAGCACAGCGCCTGGCCATCGACCGTGCGGGCGTGCACCCGCCATGGGCTGCCGTGCTCGTTGAGCTCGACCTTCGTGGCGGTCGTGGCCGGGCGCGTGTCCACGCCGTTGGCGGCGGCGTGCTCGAACAGCAGGCGGTCGAAATGGTCGCGCGGCACCTGGTAGGCATGCGTGGCCCGGGCATCGAGCGCGCGCTCGAAGCGGAAGGTGTTGTAGCTGCCGTCGGGCGTGGGGAAGTCGGCGCCGGCCTTGTGCACGCCGATGCCGGCGACCTGCTCCAGCACGCCCAGGCGCTGCAGGATCGGCAGGTTCATCGGCAGCAGCGACTCCCCGATGTGGAAGCGCGGGTGGCGCTCGCGCTCCAGCTGGACCACCCGCCAGCCTTTGCGCGCCAGCAGCGTGGCCGCCGTGGAACCCGCCGGCCCACCGCCCACGACCAGCACGTCGGGGTGCTCGATCGGTTCGGGGCTTGTGCGGGTGCTGGGCGGGGTCATCGTGTTCATTCGGGCGGGGCGGGCGGTCTCCACAGGTGCGGAGGGCGGCACATGATACACTCCGCGCCCCCGGCACCCGCGGCCGGACGGTCCTTCCACGCGGCTTCCCGGTCCTTGCGCCCGGCGGCCCGAACCCGGTTCCAATCATGTCCGAACAGACTGCATCCGAACACGAACTGGCTCAACTGCTGGTCGACAGCCTCAACCTCGAAGACACCGATGCGTCGGAGATCGACCCGGAAGCGCCGCTGTTCGGCGATGGCCTGGGCCTGGATTCGATCGACGCGCTGGAGCTCTCGCTGGCGATTTCCAAGAAGTACGGTTTCCAGCTGCGCTCGGACAACGAGGAAAACCGCCGCATTTTCGCCAACCTGCGCTCGCTGTCGGCCCACGTCGAGGGCAACCGCGCCGCCTGACGCCGGGCCGCGGGCCCGCACCGGCAAGACTAATTCCGGTGTGGCGCGGGCTGCGAATCACTACCATGGCGTCAAGCCACGCCACGGGGGGCGATGTGGACAGCGCGGACCAGCGCCACGACAGCTTCATGATCGAACACGACCATCCCAGCCTGGAAGGCCACTTCCCGGGCAATCCGGTCGTGCCCGGTGTGCTGGTGCTGGACCGGGTGCTGGCGATCGCGGAGGCCTGGAACGGCCAGCCGGTCGGTGCGCTGGGCCTGCCGCAGGTGAAGTTCGTGCAGCCGCTGCTGCCCGGCCAGCGTGCCGAGGTGGCCCTGCAACGCCAGGGCGCGCGCATGCGCTTCGAGGTCAGCCACGCCGGCGCGCTGCTGGCGCGCGGTGAATTCGGGCCGCTGTCGTGAGCGCGATGCAACACCGGGGCAGACCGTGAGCTGGAAGCAGCGCCCCGAGGGCGGCAGCGCGTTCGCGCTGTGGCTGATCCGCACCATCGCGCTGCTGTTCGGGCGCCGGGTCAGCCGCGTGCTGCTGTACCCGATCACCGCCTACTTCCTCATCGTGCGCGGCCCCGAGCGCCGCGCCTCCCGCGCCTACCTGGCCCGGGTGCTTGGCCGGCCGCCGCGCCTGGTCGAGGTGGCGCGGCACATGCACTGCTTCGCCTCGACCATCCTGGACCGCGTGTTCCTGCTGTGCGGGAGTTTCAAGGGCTTCGACATGCGCGCCCACGGCCTGGACGTGCTCAACGGCTACATGGACCGCGGCCAGGGCATGCTGCTGCTGGGCTCGCACCTGGGCAGCTTCGAGGCGCTGCGGGTGCTGTCGCTGGACAACCCGAAGGCGCAGGTGCGCGTGGTGCTGGACAAGGCCCAGAACGCGACGATCACGACGATGCTCGAGGCGCTCAACCCCGACATCGCGCGCACCGTCATCGACGCGGGACAGGACGGCACCTCGATCGTGCTGGCGATCCGCGAGGCCACCGAGCAGGGCGCGCTGGTGGGCCTGCTGGGCGACCGCGCCCGGCCCGGCGAGACGGCGCGTTCGTGCAGGTTCATGGGCGGTAGCGCACCGTTCCCGACGGCGCCGTGGCTGATCGCCTCGGTGCTGGATGTGCCGGTGGTGCTGTGCTTTGGGCTGTATCGTGGTGGCAACCGCTACGACCTGCACTTCGAGCTGTTCAGTGAACGGGTGGAGATTCCGCGCAAGAATCGGGCCCGGATGCTCGAGGAAATCCAGCAGCGCTATGCGCAGCGGCTGGAACACTACGTGCGCCTGGCCCCCTACAACTGGTTCAACTTCTATGACTTCTGGGATTCCGAGGACGCCGTCGAACCGAGCCACAGCCCTGTTCCCGGGGCTGGCGGTGGCGATGATGGCCCTGGCCACGGCCAGCGCATCGACGCCGGTCCCGTCCTCCGACGATGAGCGGACCCGGGCCGTGCTGCAGGCACTGGCCCAGCCGGTGCCGAGCAACACGCGCTTCGTGGAACGGCGCGAATCGGGCCTGCTCGACGAGCCGCTGATCCTGCGCGGCGAAATGGCACGTCCGGATGCCGACCGGTTGGTGCGCTCGGTGCTGGCCCCGTATTCCGAACGCAGCGAGATCCATGGCGAACGCGTGGTGGTGACCCGCGAGGACGGTCGCGAGCGACGCTTCTCGCTGCGCCGTGCGCCGGCGCTGGCCGCGCTGCGCGATGGCCTGCAGGCGCTGCTGTCCGGTGATGCGCAGGCGCTGCAGGCCAGCTTCGAGGTGACGCTGGAGGAGGCCGCGGCCGACCCCGCCGATGCGTCGGCGGCGTGGCGCTTCACGATGCGACCGCATGCGGCCCGGGTGGCCGAGCACATCGAGCGGCTGGAGGCGGTGGGCCGCGGCGACACGCTGCGCTGCCTGCTGACCCATGAAGCCGATGGCAGCGTGTCGTGGCTGCTGCTGGGCGAGGCGTCGGAAGCCGAGCTGCCCGACTTCGAGGGCGAGTGCGGCTTTGCGGCGGCTGCGGGCGGACCGGACGCCGGCAACGATGTCGAAGCCGGGGCCGACGCGGCGCACGAGGCCGGCACGGGCGCCAGCGCCCGGTGAACCGGCACGCGACCTGGCTGCTGCCGGCCTGGCTGGGGCTGCTGGCGCTGCTGGCCTGGGTGGCGGTGGCGCAACTCAACCCCAGTGGCGACCTGCGGCTGTTCCTTCCCGAGGCGCGCGATGCCCGCCAGGCGCTGCTGCTCGACAGCCTGGGCGAGGGCCCGGGCTCCCGCATGCTGCTGCTGGCCGTCTCCGGGGCCGAGCCCGAGGCGCTGTCGGAAGTGTCGCGCGAACTGGTGCTGGGCCTTTCCGGCGCGCCCGGAATCCGCCGCGTCGCCAATGGCGAACACGACCTCGGCGCGTTGCCGGAGGAACTGCTGGCGGCGCGCTACCTGCTCAGCCCCGGCTTCGACGAACAGCCACTGGACGCGGCCCGGCTGCGCCTGGAGATGGGCGCGCGGCTGCAGGACCTGGGCTCGCCGGCGGCCTCGCTGGTGGAGCCCTGGGTGGCGCGCGACCCGACGCTGGAAGTGCTGCGCCTGGCCGAGCGCTGGGCGCCGGCGCAGGAGCCGGCCAGCTTCGACGGGGTGTGGTTCGATCCGGACACCACGCACGCGCTGCTGGTCGTGGAGGGCGAGGCCGCGGCCTTCGACCCGACCGGGCAGCAGAACGTGGTCGATACGGTGCAGCAGGCGTTCGAACAGGCGCGGACCGACCTGGCCACCGACCTGGGCGTCGACCTGAACGCGATGCGCCTGGAGGTCAGCGGCCCCGGCGCGTTCTCGGTGCTGATGCGCGGACAGACCCAGGGCGAGGCGACCCGGCTGGGCCTGTTCGCCGGGCTGGGCATGGTCATCGTGCTGAGCCTGGCCTACCGGCGGCTGCGCGCCCCCCTGCTGGCGGCGCTGCCGCTGGCCAGCGGCATCCTGGCCGGGCTGGCGGCGGTGGCACTGCAGTTCGATGGCGTGCACGGCATCACGCTGGCCTTCGGCATCACGCTGATCGGCATCGCCCAGGACTATCCGATCCACCTCTTCAGCCACCGCCGCGCCGGCGGCGACAGCTACGCGTGCGTGCGCGAACTGTGGCCGACGCTGCTCACCGGCGTGCTGTCGACCTGCCTGGCCTTCGGCAGCTTCTTCGTCTCCGGCGTGGAGGGCCTGCACCAGCTGGCGGTGTTCTCGATCACCGGCCTGCTGACCGCGGCGCTGTGCACGCGCTTTGCGCTGCCGGCCCTGCTCGGCGACTGGCCGGTGGACCCGGAACAACAGCGCTGGACGCTGGGGGTGTGGCAGCAGCTCGACCGGCTGCGCGGCATGGCCCTGGTCCTGCCGCTGCTGGCCGTGGCCGCGCTGGCCTGGCTGGTGGTTTCACCGCAGCCGCTGTGGGACGACCGCCTGGGCGGGCTGACGCCGGTGCCGATGGAACTGCTGCAGCGCGACGGCGAACTGCGCGGCCAGCTCGGCGTGGCCGATGTGCGCCATGTGCTGGCGGTGGAAGGTGGCGACGTGCAGGCCCTGCTGGAGCGCAGCGAGGCGCTGGAGCCGGTGCTGGACGGCCTGGTGCAACGCGGGGCACTGGATGGCTTCGAGTTGCCCAGCCACCTGCTGCCGAGTGCGTCGGTGCAGCGCCTGCGGCAGGCGCGGCTGCCCGCTGCCGATGCGCTGCGGGCGATGCTGTCGGAGGCCAGCGAGGGCCTGCCGTTCCGCGCGCAGGCGTTCGCGCCGTTCGAAGCCGACATGGCCCGGGCGCGTGGCATGGCGCCGCTGCAGGTCGCCGACCTGCAGGACACGCCGCTGCAGCCAAGGCTTGCGGCGATGCTGCGCGTGCCCGACGGCGACGCCCCGGTGCTGGGCCTGGCCAGCCTGACCGGCGTGCGCGACCTCGACGCGATCGCCGCCGCGGTGGATGCCGCCGGCGACGAGGTGTGGCTGATGGACCTGCAGGCGGCGGCGGAAACGATGTCCTCGGCCTGGCGCGTGCACGTGCTGTGGGCGCTGGGCATCGCCATCATCCTGCTGTGCGCGGCGCTGGCCGTGGCGCTGCGCAGCGTGCCGCGGGCCGCGCGGGTGCTGGCGCCGGTGGCGCTGGCGGGCCTGCTGCTGGCGGCACTGCTCAATGCCTTCGGCGTGTCGTTCACGCTGTTCCATCTGGTCGCGGCGATCCTCGCCGCCGGGCTGGGGCTGGACTACGCGCTGTTCTTCGAGCGCGCGCGGCATGACCGCGGCCAGGCGCGGCGCACGTTGCATGCCATCGTGCTGTGCGCGGTGTCCACCGGCCTGGTGTTCGGGCTGCTGGGCACCTCCTCGATTCCGGTGCTGCGCGCGATCGGCCTGACGGTCGCCCTGGGCGTGGTGCTCAACATCCTCCTGGCCGCCGTGGTGGCTGGCCGGGCGAACCACCTGCAGGGGAACGACGATGCCCGGGCGTGACGAGATCCTTTCGCTGATTCCGCACCAGGGCACGATGTGCCTGCTCGACGAGGTGGTGGAGTGGGATGACACGCGCCTGCTGTGCCGGACGCGCTCGCACGCACGCGCCGACAACCCGCTGCGCGATGCCGACGGGCTGCGTGCGGTGCACCTGTGCGAGTACGGTGCGCAGGCGATGGCGGTGCACGGCGGCCTGCTGGCAAGCAAAGACGGCGGCAGGGCACGGCCCGGCCTGCTGGTGTCGCTGCGCGGGGTCAAGCTGCATGCCGGCCGCGTGGATGCGCTCGGCGACGCGCTGGAGGTCGAGGCCGAGCAGCTGATGGCGGCCGAGGACAGCTGGCAGTACGGCTTCCGCATCCACCACCAGGGGCAGTTGCTGGCCGAGGGCCGCGCCGCGGTGATGATGCTGCCGCAGCACACCGATTCGAACCGGGAGGATGGACATGGCTGAGGACAAGGTGCGCCGCGCGCTGGTGACCGGCGGAAGCGGCGACCTGGGCGGCGCGATCTGCCGGGCGCTGGCGCGCGACGGCTTCGCGGTCATCGTGCACGCCAATAGCGGCCTGGATCGGGCCCAGGCGCTGGTGGACGAGCTGCGCGAGGCCGGCCAGGCGGCCGAGGCGGTGGCCTTCGACGTGGCCGATGGCGAAGCGAGCCGCAGCGCGATCGAACGGCTGCTCGAAGCCGGGCCGATCCAGGTGGTGGTCAACAATGCCGGCATCCACGACGACGCGCCGATGGCCGGCATGAGCGCCGAGCAGTGGCGACGGGTCATCGACGTGAGCCTGCACGGCTTCTTCAACGTCACCCAGCCGACCCTGCTGCCGATGGCGCGCACGCGCTGGGGCCGGGTGATCAGCGTGTCCTCGGTGGCGGCGGTGCTGGGCAACCGCGGCCAGACCAACTACGCGGCCGCCAAGTCCGCGCTGCACGGCGCCACGCGCTCGCTGGCGCGCGAGATGGCCTCGCGCGGCATCACCGCGAACGTCGTCGCACCGGGCGTGATCGCCGGCAACATGGCCGCCGACGCGTTCCCCCCGGAGATGATCAAGGCGACCGTGCCGGCGCAGCGCGCGGGCACGCCCGAAGAGGTCGCGGCACTCGTCGCCTTCCTCGCCTCCGACGCGGCGGGATACATTAATGGACAGGTGATCGGGGTCAACGGCGGCATGGGCTGAGCTGCGACCTCGCTTCACCATCGGGGGCGTGCCACGACGCCATGGGGAGCCACCGGCGGTGCCGGTGGGAATCGAAGAAGGGGACATCGATGAAGCTTTCAACCAGCCTGGCGTTCGCCATGGCGATGGCGTTGGCCGGCAGCGCGCAGGCGCAGGACGTTTCGGTCGCCAGCAGCATCGGCTATGCCGACGAGGCCGAGATCGCCAGCAACATCCGCAGCGAGTGCACCGCGTTGCCGACGCAACTCTCGGACTTCACCCGCGAGTACGCGGCCGGCAAGGGCGTGACCGTCCACCAGGTCGGCGAGGTGTCGGCCGACATGCCCGGCCGCGTGCTGGTCATGCGCATCGACGATGCGGTCAGCATGGGCAACGCCTTCATCGGCCACCAGAAGTACAGCCGCATTAGCGGGGAGCTGTACCAGGATGGCGAGCAGGTGGCGGCCTTCCGCGGCCGTCGCAACTCGATGGGCGGCGCCTTCGGTGGCTACAAGGGCTCGTGCTCGGTGCTGGGGCGCACGATGCGCGCGCTGGGCCGCGACGTCGGCGAGTGGCTGGCCGATCCGCAGGACGGCGCCCGCCTGGGCGACATGTAGTCGCGCAGGGGCTGTTCGGGCGCGCCTCAGATTAGGCGGCGCGCCCGAACACGCCGGGCGCACGCCTTCGGCACCGGTCGGCAGCGCCATGCCGGCACGCTCGGCGATCGCGTCGGCCAACCGGTCCAGCAGCGCGATGTTCTCGCGCAGGCGCGCCCGCACGCCGGCCTCGTCGAGGCTGTCGTGCAGGCCGCGGTTGAGTTCGTGGAACCAGTCCAGCCCGCCCTGGTCGAGCATCGTGGCCGGGTTCGCATGCCCGCCCTGCTCGTGCCATTCCCGCAGCAGCTGCTGCATGCGCGTGTTCAGTGCCTGGGCGTGGTCGAGCTCGGGCCGCAGTTCGCCCAGAAGCTTCAGGTCGGCCAGGCGGTCCTGGAACACCAGCTGGCACAGCACGCCCCAGTAGTAGGTGTAGTCCCACAGCACCTTGATCGGCAGCACCTCGGCGTCGCCGAACATCGGGTACTGGCCCTCGTACAGGCGCAGCGTGTTGCGGTAGAACGAGAAGTACAACTCCTCGTAGATGCGTGCATACGGCGCCAGCGCGCCCTCGCGGTCACGCTGCACGAGTTCGCAGATGTAGGTGTTGGCGATCGCGATGAAGTCGCTGCCCGGCGAGTAGAACGGATCCAGGAACACCCCCGATTCGCCGGTCAGCGCCCAGCGGTCGGCGCTGAACACGTGCTTGCAGCCGTAGGAGAAATTTCGGAAGAACGCGAAGTCCATCAGCTTGTCGCGGCGCGAGGCGACGTGGTCGGCGACCAGCGGCTGGAACTCCCCGAGCCACTCCAGCGCGCGATCGAAGCTGTTCATCGTGTTTAGCGGGTGCATCTGTGCGTCGGCCACGATGCCGACGGAGTGTGCGCCGGAGGACAGCGGGATCAGCCACACCCAGTAGCCCGGGCCGACCATGTGGTTGGTCGAGCGCCAGCGCTCCGCCGGCGTGCACTGCTCGCGCCAGTTGTTGTCCTGGCACCATTCGTCGATCGCCAGGCGGTCGTCGATGCGGAACCACACGGCATTCGCGTCGTGGCCGTTGTCCTGGGCCAGGTCGAGGCGGCGCTTGAGCAGCGCGGCGCGCCCGGAGGCGTCGAACAGCCAGCGCGCGCCGACCTCGTGCAGCGCGTCGCCGTGCTCGAAGCCGACGCTGTGGTCGGTCTCGCCCTCGCCGATCGTGAAGCGGCGCACCACCGCCGCGTCGCGGAAGTCGATGCCGCGCCGGCGGGCCTCCTCGCCGAGGAAGTTCTCGAAGATGCCGCGGTCGATCTGGTAGCTCGGCGTCGGCAGCACGCGGCGCACGCCCAGTTCGGTGACCGACTCGATGTCGCGGCGGCCTTCGGAGAAGAAGAAGCGGAAGCCGAACTTGCGGATGTGGTCCTGTTCCAGGTGCTCGCGCAGGCCCAGCGTTTCGGCGAAGTAGTGCGCGCCGATCTCCACGGTGGACTCGCCGACCTTGTGCGCGGCCTCGGGCAGCGGGTGCGGCTTGCGCTCCAGCACCAGGATCGACAGGTCCTGGAAGCGCGCGCGCAGCTGCATCGCCAGCGTCAGGCCGGCCAGGCCTCCACCCATTACGACGACGTCGAACTTTTCGGACATGGGTTCTTTCCTTGTTTCCATGGCGCCACTACAGCAGATTCCGCCGCGCGGCGGGGTGAAGCCGGCGTGGCCTCAGGATGGCGAGGGCCGGCCCGGTGTGTCCACCTGCGCATTGCGGCCCGAGAACAGCGTCAGCAGCGGCGAGGTCATCACCGTCGTGACGATCGCCATGATCATCAGCATCGTGAAGATCTCCGGACCGATGATGCCGGCATCCAGGCCCACCTTGATGACGATGAGCTCCATGAGTGCGCGCGCGTTCATCAGCGAGCCCACCGCGAGGCTGTCGCGCCAGTTGTGGCCGGCCAGTCGGGCGCCGGCCGCGCCGCCGAGGATCTTGCCGCCGACCGCGGCCAACATGATCAGGCCCAGCGCCAGCCCGCCACCCCCTGTAAACGCGTCGAGCGTGGTGTTGAGGCCGGCGAGCGCGAAGAAGATCGGCATCAGCACGATGACGGCCAGGTGCTCGATGCGCTCGATCAGCGTGCGCAGCAGGCGGTCGTCGCGCGGCAGGCAGGCGCCGAACAGGAACGCGCCGAACACCGGGTGCAGCTGCAGCCACTGGGTGATCGCGGCACAGGCGAACAGCGTGATGAGCATCGCCGCCATCAGGCTGCCACCGGGCTGGCCGTCGCTGGCGTGCCGGGCCAGCGCGCGCTTGAACAATGGGCCGACGACACCGAACACGACGGCGCTGAGCGCCACCAGGCCGATGATGATGCGCCAGAAGCCGCCCCAGCCGGTGTCCGACGTGATCATCGCCACGACGAAGGCCAGCAGGATCCACGCCAGCACGTCGGCGATCGCCGCCGAGCTCAGGCTCAGCCGGCCGATGCGGGTGTGGGTCATGCCGCGCTCCTTCAGGATGCGCGCCATGATCGGGAAGGCGGTGATCGACATGGCCGCGGCCATGAACAGCGCGAACGGCCAGAAGCCCACGCCCTCCGGGGCCAGCGCCGGGTGCAGTGCCGGCGCGATCGCCAGGCCCGCCGCCACCGGCACCAGCACGCTGAGCACGCCGACCCAGCCGGCCTCGCGCAGCTGCGCACGCACGCCCTCGGGCGCGCGCAGTTCGGCGCCGACGATGAACATGAACAGCACCAGCCCCAGCTGGCTGAGCGAGTCGAGCGCCGGCAGGCTGGCCGGCGCGAACAGCGTGCCGTGCAGCCCGGGTGCGAAATAGCCGAACACGATCGGGCCCAGCACGATGCCGGCGGCCATCTCGCCGATCACCGGTGGCTGGCCGACCTTCCCCAGCAGCCAGCCCAGCCCGCGCGCGGCGAGCAGGATGACGACCAGCTGCAGCAGCAGGATCGAGTGGCCCATCAGCCCTGGTCGGGGTCGTGGATGAGCGCCCGGCTGCGGCGCACCTGCACGTAGCGCGAGACGACCTTGCCGTGCGTCCACACCCGGCCCACCACGTGGGAGGTGATGCGGTAGAGGTCGGTGAGCGGACGGAAGTGGCTGCGGCGGAACTGCTGCACCGCGCCCGCGCCCTGGTAGCGCGATTCGATCGGCACCGACACGCAGCCGGCACCGAGCCGCGCGCCGCCTCGATCAGGATGTCGGCCTCGAACACGAAGCCCTCGGCGCTGAGGTCGCCGAGTTCGGCGACCGCGCGCGGGTAGTAGCGCTGGCCGCTCTGGGTGTCGGCGATGCGGTAGCCGGCCGCCCAGGCGATGCCCCAGTCGCCGAACTCGTTCGCCATGCGCCGCAGCGCGGGTTGCTGGGCGCGGCGGCGCAGGCGCGCGCCGATGACGATGTGGCCCGGGAAGCGATGGGCCGCCGCCAGCAGGCGCGGGATGTCCCCGGGGCTGTGCTGGCCGTCGCCGTCCATGCTGAGCACGCCGTCGAAGCCGCGTTCGCAGGCCAGGCGGAAGCCCTCGCGCAGCGCCTCGCCCTTGCCGCGGCGTACCTCATGGCGGATCAGCGTGATCGGGAGGTCCTGGATGCGCTCCACGGTGGCGTCGGTGGAGCCGTCGTCGACCACGATGACGTTCGGGCAGTGCGCCAGCGCACCCTCGACCACCTCGCGGATGCGCAGCTCCTCGTTCAGGGCCGGGATCAGCACGGCCACGCGCGACACGTCCGGCGCCGTGGCCTGCTCCACGCGCAGTGCGTTCAAGCCACGACCTCCACGCGCAGTCGCCAGCCGGGGCCGGCCTCGAGCAGGACGGTGCCGGACACGCCGCGCGCGAGCTGTTCGAACAGCGGCAGCATCGGCGCCATCGCGTTGCCGGCGTGGCGGGCTGAAAGCGGGCCATCGGCCACCGGCACGTCGCCGCGCTCGCGGGTGATCCTCAGGCGCGGCGCCTCACCGCCGTCGGTGCGCGACAGGACCAGGGCCGCGCCAAGGAGGTCCTCGCTGCGGCTGATTTCCGCCAACGGGCCGGTGGACTGGGCGTCGTAGGCCACCAGAAGCACCGGGTCGGTGCCGTCCACGAGCTGCCCGATCGTCTCCAGCAGGCCTTCGGCGAAGCTGGCCTGGTAGCCCGAAATCGCCGTGGCCGGTGCCATGCAGCCCGCTCCGATGGTCCAGTAGCCGGCGGCGGCGTTGTGCACCGAGTTGTGGAACTTGGTCGGCGAGATCGCGCCCGGATCGTCGACCAGGGTCTGGCACATGTAGTCGGTGATCGCCAGGTCGCCGTGGGTGGAGGTGAACACCGAGGACAGCTGCGCGGGGTCTTCCCCGGCCGTGGCGCAGGCATCGAGCGCCACCTGCAGCGCCAGCGCGACCGTGTCGGGTGCACGCCGCCGCTCGTTGGGTGCCAGCAGTTCCGGGGCCGGCTTGCGGCGGGCATCCTCGGGCACCTCGCCGGTGCGCACGAAGGCGCTGGCGCTGGCCCAGTCGGGCAGCCCGCTCGACCACCAGCCCAGGCCCTTGAGGGTGAATTCATGCACGGCGGCGCCCATCGAGGCACTCATGCGCGTGCGAACAGCAGCGAGCAGTTGTTGCCGCCGAAGCCGAAGGAATTGTTCATGACGTAGCGGCACTCGCGCCGTTGGTTGTCCAGATGCACCTGCGGCCCGCACAGCGGGTCGAGGCGTTCGCTGTTGAGCACGCCCGGCACGTCGCCGTGTTCGAGCACCAGCAGCGCGATGACCGACTCCAGGATGCCGGCCGCGCCCAGCGTGTGGCCGGTCCAGCCCTTGGTGGAACTGGCCAGCGTGGTGTCGGGGAACAGCCGGGCGATCGCGCCGGCCTCGATCTCGTCGTTCTTGGGCGTCGCGGTGCCGTGCAGGTTGATGTAGTCGATGTCGCCCGGTTCCAGGTTGGCTCGCGCCAGCGCGCCCTGCATCGCCAGGCGGGCGCCCAGGCCCTCCGGGTGCGGGCTGGACATGTGGTGGGCATCGCTGGACTCGCCCCAGCCGAGCAGGCGCGGGCCGTCGCCCTCGCGCTCGAGCAGCGCGAAGCCGGCGGCCTCGCCCAGGGACAGGCCGTTGCGGTCCACGTCGAACGGCCGGCACGGGCGGTTGGATACCAGGCCCAGCGAGTTGAAGCCGTACAGCACGCTGCCGCACAGGGTGTCGACGCCGCCGACGATCGCGGCATCGGCGAAGCCGGCGCGGATCAGGCGCTCGGCCTGGGCGAACACCTTTGCGCTCGACGAACAGGCCGTGGCGACCGTCACGCAGGGACCTTCGGCACCGGTGGCGGCCTGCAGGAAGCTGCCCAGCGAGTGCGGGGTGTGCACCAGCGGGCGGGCATGGCGTTGAGCGAAGTGCCCGTCCTCGAGGTTGGCGTAGGCGTCCTCGCTCTCGCCGATGCTCGATGTCGAGGTGCCGATGACGATCGCGACGCGCGCGGTGCCATGGCGCGCGATCACCGCGCGCGCGTCGTCCAGGAAGCCGTCGGATTGCAGGCCGAGCCAGGCCAGGCGGTTGTTGCGGCACTCCCAGCCCGCCAGCTCGGCTGGCAGGGGGCTGTCCTCGACGCCGTCGACGCGGCCGATGAAGCAGTCCAGGCGGCCCTCGGCCCCGAAATCATTGTGTCGCAGGCCGCTGCGGCGCTCGCGCAGCGCGGCGTGCAGGGCCTGCCGGCCACGGCCGGCGGCGCTGGTGGCCGTGTGCGCGGTGACCACCAGCCCATGGGGTGCATTGCTCAAGAATTCTCTCCCTCTCCGGTGACAAGTATCGCCGCGCGCCGGGTGGGCAACAAGTTGCCATGGCCTCTTCACGCCGCGCGCGGCATCATGCGCGGCATGTCCGGCGCCCGCGACCCCGACCCGCTGCTCAAGCGCGACATGCTGCATTCCGGCGTGGTGTCGCTGCTGGCCTGCGTGTTCAGTTTCGGCCTGGTCTACCTGGCCTACCTGGGCCGGGTGTGGTGGGTGGCGCGGGCCAGCCGCCACGACGAAGCGGGCGGCGACTACGTGCTGGTGTTCGGCAAGCAGCTGGCCCCGCACGGACCGGACGAGGAGTTCTCGCGCCGGCTGCAACGCGCACTGGCGCTGGCGCGGAGGCAACCGCAGCGGCCGCTGGTGCTGCTGGGCGGTGGCCGGGGCGAAACCGAGGCGGCCGTCGCCCATCGGCACCTGCGCGCGGCCGGCCTGCCCGAGCACGTGCCGGTGTGGCTGGAGGACCAGTCCACCGACACGCTGGAGAACCTGCGCAACGCCCGGGCGCTGCTGGGTGCCGGCCAGCCCGGGCCGGTGCTGTTGCTGTCGAACCGCTACCATCTCGCGCGCTGCGCCCAGCTGGCGCGGCAGCTGGGGTTCCAGCACCACCTGTGCGCCGCCGAACCGGCTTTCCGCTGGTCGGAGCAGCCGCCGCTCACGCTGCTGCGCGAAGCGGTGTACCTGTGCTGGATCGACATCGGCAGCCGCTACGCGCGCCTGATCGGCCACCAGCGGATGATCCAGCGGGTCCACTGAGCCCGGTCCCGTGGCAGCGGGCCAGGCCGGGCCGGGGCTCAGCCGCCGGACAGCGCCTCGAGCAGGGCCGCGCGCGGCAGCTTGCCGGTGTCGTTGCGCGGCAGCCTGGCCACGCACTTCAGGGGCCGCGGCAGGAATACCGGGTCCAGGGCGGACTTGAGCTCGGCCAGCAGGCCGGCCTCGTCGCGACCCGGGGCCACCACCAGCGCGGCCACGCGGCGCACGCCACCGTGCCCGCTCGCGTCGGGCTGGAACACGACCGCGTCCTCGACGCCCGGCAATGCGAGGACGCGGCGGGTCAGGTCGGCCAGCGAGGCGCGCTTGCCCGCGATCTCCAGCAGGTCGGCGTTGCGCCCCTGCAGGCGGAATCGCCGCTCCGGCAGCAGCTCGACGATGTCCTGCAGCGCCACCGGCTGCTCCAGCCAGGGCGCCTCGACCAGGCTGCCGTCGGGCTGGGGCGCCAGCGTCACGCCCTCGTGCAACTCCCAGTCCGCCTCGGTGGCGGTGCGGCGGTGGGCGATGACGCAGGTTTCGGTGGAGCCGAACAGTTCCTGCACCGGCGCGCCCAGCCTGGCCTCGGCCGCGACCGCCAGGTCGACCGGGAGCGGCGCGGTGGCCGACACCACGGCGGCGATCGGCGGGAACTCGACGTCCGAACGCAGCAGCGCGCGCAGGTGCACCGGCGTGGTCACCAGCAGGCGCGGGGCCGGGGCATCGGCCAGCGCCTGCGCCACGTCGGCCGGGAACAGCGGGCGCGCGGTGTGCACCGGCAGTGCACCCAGCAGCGGCAACAGCACCGAGGTTTCCATGCCGTACATGTGCTGCGGCGGCACGGTGGCGATGATCGAGGCCGCGGTGCCGGGGTGGAAACCGCCCTCGGCCAGCAGGGTGCGCACCAGCTGCAGGTTGCGCGCGTTGCTGCCGTTGAACCCGCCCCAGGTCTTCGCGTTGGGCTTGGGCTGGCCGGTGCTGCCGGAGGTGAAACCGATCGCGACGCACTGGTTCGCGCCCAGGCCGGGCACGTCCAGGGCGTCGTCGCCCGTGGGTTGCGCACCGCATTCGATGCGGTGCGCGCGCGGCGGCACCGGCAGTGTGTCGCAGGCGGGCAGCGTGTCGATGATGGAGTAGCTGCCGGGGTACAGCGACAGGGTTTCCGACACCACGTGCGCTGCGCGCGAATGCGGCAGCAGGTTGACCTGGCCGCGCAGCGCCACGGCGCAGAACGCGACCAGGAAGTGGTAGCGGTCCTCGCACAGGTTCACCGCGAAGCCGCCCTCGGGCAGGCCTGTGGCGACGGCACGCACGTCGGCCAGGAAATGCGCGGCATCGATCGCGCCGGCCGGCCCGAAGGCGACGGTCGCATCCGCGCGGACGGCGCCGAGCATGGGAAGCAGCGGCCCGCCACTGACGGAGGGCGTGAATACGGCGGACATCGGGCCGGTTCTCCTCCGGGTGATGGCGTGGTTTGGGCGCTAGGGTCGCGGATTGCCGGCGTTACCTCAAGTTCCCTCCGCTTGACCCGGGGCGCGGACGGCCCGGAGCATGCCTGCATGCCCGCCCATCCCACCGCTGCCGCGTCGTCCCTGCCCGCCCCCGGCACCGTGGGCGTGTGGCGCTTCGCGCACCGGCCCCGGGAGCGAAGCACGCCGAGGGTCCGCCAGGTGCTGGGGGAGTGCCTGGGCATCGATGCGCAGGCGGTGAAGCTGGCCGTCGGGGCGCATGGCGCGCCGGCGCTGGCCGCGGACGCGATGGACGCCTCCGGTGCGCCGGCGCGTCTGGGCTTCAGCGCCAGCCATGCCGGGGAGTGGTTGCTGGTGGCGACGGCGCGGGGCCTGCAGCCCGGCGTGGACATCGAGCGCATCGCGCCGCGGCCGAACGCGCTGGCGATCGCGCGCCGCTACTTCACCGACCAGGAGGCGGGCTGGCTGGCCACGCTGCAGGGCGCGGAGCGCGAACTGGCCTTCTATCGGCTGTGGGTGGCGCGCGAGGCGGTGCTCAAGGCGATCGGCCGCGGCCTGGCGTTCGGGCTGGACCGCCTGCGCATCGACCCCGACCCGCGCGCGCCGTCGCTGCGCTGGATCGATGGCGACGACG
Source organism: Alkalisalibacterium limincola (assembly GCF_008017755.1). Classification (GTDB taxonomy): domain Bacteria; phylum Pseudomonadota; class Gammaproteobacteria; order Xanthomonadales; family Xanthomonadaceae; genus Alkalisalibacterium; species Alkalisalibacterium limincola. Next base: position 95,332 of record NZ_VRTS01000005.1, on the reverse strand, counting down.
CCGGGGCCTGGGTGCTGCGCTGGCTCGACGTGCCCGAGGGCTACCTCGGGGCACTGGCCTGGCGCGGTGGCCCGCGCCGCATCACCTATTCGCCGGGCACTTACTCGTAGGGCACCACGCGCACCGGGTCCATCGAGTAGGAGGCCTTGGCCATCGAGTTCTCGATCGGACGGATGTGCACCGAGCCCTCGACCCAGTACGGGTCCCAGATGTTGACCATCGGGATGGGCTTGTCGGCCTTGACGTGGATGAGCTGGTTCGGCGGCGGCGGCGGCACGTGGATGCAGGCGCCGAAGTAGGGCACCAGGAAGAACTCGAGGATCTCGTTGGTCTCGTTCACGCTCAGCGGAACGATGTAGCCGACGATCTTGCCGTTGCGGCCGTCGACCTCGGGCACGGTGCGGGTGGAGTTGAACTCCATCGCCGGCGCGTCGCCGCTGTGGTCGATCATGCCCTGCATCTCCTCGAGCATCCGGATCTCGTCCTCGGGCATCAGCTCGAGCCAGTCGATCTCGGGGAAGTCCTGCGCGGAGGCCGGCGCGAGGGCCAGCAGGCAGGCGGTGAACAGGGCGATCAGGACATGCATCGGGCGCATGGGGGACTCCGGGGGATTCAGTGACGGATGCTCATGCCGTCGGCAACGGAACGCCGGTAGGCGAGCAACGCAGGGATCAGGCCGACCATGGCCGCGGCGGCGATGACACCACCGAGAAGCTTCCATTCTGCCGCAGACGGCCAGCCCGGCGATACCGCAACCCCATACCGCGCCTGAAGCCAGGGCGAGGCCACGGCGATGGCGACCTGCAGCAGGAGCACGCCCAAGGCCACGCCGGCCACGGCCAGCAACAGCGCCTCGGTGAGCAGCAGGCCGAACACGTCGCCGGGTCGGGCGCCGACCGCACGCAGGATCGCCATTTCGCGGCGGCGCTCCGACAGCGTGGCCAGCAGCACCGTCAACAGGCCCAGCAGGCCGGCCAGCACCACGCAGGCGGCAATGACCAGCATCGCGCGCTCGGCCACCCCCAGCAGCTGCCACAGTTGCTGCAGCGCCACGCCGGGGAGGACGGCGGTCAGCGGCTCGGCACGGAAATCATTGATGAAGCGCTGCACGGAGAAGATCGCCAGGCGCTCCTCCAGGCCGACATACACGGCGGTGATCGCGCGCGGCTGCAATCGCGCCGGGTCGATGTCCTCGATGGCCGGTGCCCGACCGACACGGGTGCCGGTGCGCCAGTTGATGTGGATCGCCTCGATCGCCTCGAGGCTGACGTACACGCCCTGGTCGATCGGCGTGCCGGTGCGCGCCAGCACCCCGACCACGGTGAACGGCCGGTCGTCGTGCTGGTGCGGATTGGCCGCGGCGGTGCCGTGGGCCAGCACGATCTGCTCGCCGGGCGAGTAGCCCAGCCGCTGCGCCACCTCGGCGCCGACGACGGCGTCGAACAGGTCGTCGAACCACTCGCCGTCGCGCATCTCCAGCGCGCGCGTGCCGGCGTAGCGCACGTGCTCGAAGTAGCCCGGCGTGGTGCCGACGACGCGGTAGCCGCGGTGCGAGTCGCCCAGCGAGATCGGTACGGTCCAGCCCACGCCGGGCTGGTTCGCGACCGCCTGGTAGCTGTCCCAGGACATGTTGTTGGTCGCGTCGCCCATGCGGAACACCGAGTACAGCATCAGCTGCACCGGGTGGGCGCGGGCGCCGACGATCAGGTCGATGCCGCCGACGGTGCGCAGGAACGACTCGCGCGCCTCGCCGCGCACGCGCTCCACGCCGACGAACAGCATGACGCTGACCGCCACGGTCAGCAGCGTCAGCATCACGGTGAAGCGGCGGCTCCACAGGCTGGCGGCGGCGATGCGGAACAGTACGCTCATGCCGATGCCTCCACGCGTGCGTGGTTGAGCTCACGCAGGTCGATCGCGCGGTCGAAGTCGCGCTCGAGCTCGCGGTCGTGGCTGACGAACAGCAGGGCCGCCCCGGAACGCGCGCACTCTTCGGCCATCAGCTTGAGGAAGCCGTGGCGTGCGTCGGCGTCGAGTGCCGAGGTGGGCTCATCGGCCAGCACCAGCGCCGGCTCGCCGATCAGCGCGCGCGCTGCGGCGACGCGCTGCTGTTGGCCGACGGAGAGTTCCGAGGACCGGCGCCGGGCGATGCCGGCGTCATCCAGGCCCAGCGCCGCCAGCAGGCGCTCGGCCGAGGCCTCCAGGGTGCCGTCGCGGGCCACCGCGCGCTGCCGGCGGCTGCGCGAGAAGCGGCAGCCCAGCATCACGTTGTCGCGCACCGACAGGAAGGGCAGCAGGTTGAACTGCTGGAAGATGAAGCCCATCTGCTCGGCGCGCAGCCGGTCGCGGCGTCGCGAGGACAGGCCGGAGGCATCCACGCCACCCAGTACGATGTGGCCTTCGCGCGGGGCCAGCGTACCGGCCAGCAGGTTGAGCAGCGTCGACTTGCCGCTGCCGCTGGGGCCGAACAGGAACGCGCGCTGCCCGGCATCGACCCGGAATTCGGGAATGTCGAGCAAAGTCTCGCCGGGCTTCCAGCCAAAGCGCAGGCCGGTGATCTCGAGGGCGGGGGTGGTCCGTGGGGCGGGCGTGGATTCGGGCATCGGTTCTCAGCGAAGTGGAAGTCGGGTGCGTCCGGCGCGCAACGTGCCGCCATCCTGGCCGCCGTCGGAGAAGCGCTGGTAGCGGACTTCCTCGTGGGCGGGGAACGCGGTGAACAAACCTACCTCAATCGAGGTGAGTTGGCTGGCATCGCGGCATTCGAAGCGATAGCGAGCCTGCCAGTCGGCCGCGTGGCCATGGCCGTCGCCGTCGCCCTTGTCCTCGTCCGGATGGGCAGGGTGATCGCCGCCATGACGATGTCCGTGATCCTTGGCGTGCCCGTTCCCATGCTTGTGCCCGTGGTCGTGATGATGGCCGTGGTCACGGCCGTGTTCGTGCCTGTCGTGGTCCGCCGTGTCGTGCGCGTGCGCATCGGCACCGGAAGCGCTGGCGGCCTGGGCGGCAGGTGGCGTCACGTCTGCCGATTGCAGTGAACAGCCGGCCTGCGGCGGCAGCACGAACAGCGCACCGGCATCGCCCAGGCCGTCGATGGTCGCCTGCCAGGCCTCGAGCTGCTCCCCGGTTTCCGGCGCGTGCTCGAAGCCCGCCAGGTGGTGGCCGGCGCCGCGCAGGTCGATCGCCAGGACCGACCCGTCGAGGATCACGTCCAGATAGGTGACGCCGTGCTCGTGGGCGCCGTGGGCCTGCGCCGGCGAGGCCGCCGCCATGGAGCCACAGAGCAGGGAGCCGGCAAGAAGGGTAAGCGTGCGGTGACGGGTCATTGGTGGACCTTCCGAAGGGCGTGAGTGTTACACTATAACAATTAGAGCGAGGGAGTGCTGGTATGCAAGTGGCGGCCTTGTTGCAGCGCATCGGCGACCGCGCCGGCATCACCGTATCGCTGTTGTGTGGAATCCATTGTGCCGCGCTTGCCTGGGCTCTGACCGCAATGCCCCTGGTGTGGTTCAGCCAGCGGCTGTGGGGCATCCCGCTCGTGTGGTATGCGCGGCTGGAGCTCGCGCTGGTGCTCCTGGCCGCCCTGTTCGCCGCCGTCGGACTGGGGCTGGGATGGCTGCGCCACCGCGGCTACGGCCCGGGTGTACTGGGCTTGGCGGGCATCGTGTTGCTGTCCACCGTGCTGGTCATCGAATGGCATGCCTCGCGCTGGCTGGGCCCCGGCCTGGTGCTCGGCGGCGGCCTGCTGCTGGTCATCGCCCATGTGTGGAACGCGACGAAGGTGGCCGCCCTGCGCGTCTCCCTGGAGCGTGCCCGGCGCTGAACGGGCGGTGGCGCACGCAGAATCGGCCGAAAAAATTCACCTGACGTTTGGCCGGTGGCACGTAAACTTTGCGTTAATGCTTATAGACAGCATATATTTAGCCTGCCCATCGCAGGCTGCGCATTAAGTTGGGGCGCCCAGCCCTTGATTCCACACAACGCTCCGAGTGAAAGCCGTGGACCCGATGACCGCCCTTGCCCTGACCGCTTCCGTGCTGTTCGCGCTGGCCCTCGCCGCGCTGCGACGGGTGCCGCAGGGTGAGGTGCACACCGTCCATCGCTTCGGGCGCTACGTGCGCACGCTGGCCCCGGGGTTCCACCTGGTCTGGCCGGTCCTCGACCGCGTCGCCGCACGCGTGCTGCTGATCGGCCACCACCTCGAGCTGCCGACCCGCGCCTATGGCCCGATGCAGGCCGGCGGCGACCTGTACTACCAGATCCTCGATCCGGTCCGCACCGGCCATGCGCTCGAGCGCGTGGACAGCCTGGTGCTGGACGAGGCCGCGGCGGTGCTGGAGGAAGTGGCCAACATGAGCGCGCCGGCGGAAGCCGGGTTCAGCGCCGACTCGTTCAAGAAGGCGCTCAACGAGCGGATGTCGGGCCTCGGCCTGCGCATCATCCGCTGCTCGCTGCATCCGGGCTGAGTCCCGCGGCACGCGTGCCCCGGCCGGCCCGGCCAGACTCGCCGCGCCGCAGCCTCTATACTCGGCGGCCGTCCGGTGCCGCCATGAACCTGCCCAACGACCTCCTTCCCGATCTCGAAGACGGCCTGCGCGAGCTTGGCCTGCACCAGCCCGGCATGGACGGGGGGGATCTTGCCGCCCGCCTGCTGGAATACCTGGCGCTGCTGGTGCGCTGGAACGGTGCCTACAACCTCACCGCGATCCGCGATCCGCGCGACATGCTGGTCAAGCACCTGCTCGATTCGCTGTCGATGCACCGCTTCGTGGGCGATGAGCGAATGGCCGACCTCGGCGCCGGCGCGGCCTGCCCGGCATCCCGCTGGCGATCCTGCGCCCGGGCCTGCAGGTGACCCTGGTGGAGTCGGCCGGCAAGAAGGCGCGCTTCATGCGCGAGGTGAAGCGGCAGATGGGCCTGGACAACATCGAGGTGATCGAAGGGCGTGCCGAGGCCGTGGACCGCCCGGGCGGCTTCGACTGTCTTGTGGCCCGGGCCTTGGGTACCCTTGGGATGATCCTCGACATCGGTGGCCATCTGTTGACCCCGCAGGGGCGGCTGCTGGCGATGAAGGGGACACTCCCGCACGAGGAGATCCAGGCCCTTCCGGCCGGCTGGCGCGTCAGCGCGATCGAAGCGCTGCAGGTGCCGGGGCTGGGGGCGGAGCGGCACATGGTCATCGTCGAGCGGGACATCGGTCCGCGGGCGGCAACGCAGGGGAGCAGTGAATGACGCGCATCATCGCGATCGCCAACCAGAAGGGCGGCGTGGGCAAGACCACCACCGCGGTGAACCTGACCGCCGCGCTGGCCCAGGTGCCGCGCAAGGTGCTGCTGGTCGACCTCGACCCGCAGGGCAACGCCACGATGGCGGCCGGCGTGGACAAGCGCGAGATCGACAACTCCGCCTGCGAACTCCTGCTGGGCGAGACCACGTCGGCCGAGACGATCATCACCACGGACGAGGGTTTCGACCTGATCCCCAGCAACATCGACCTGACCGCGGCCGAAGTGCAGATGATGGAGTTGCCCGACCGCTACCACCGCCTGCGCGTGGCGCTGGAAGGAAAGCTGGACGGCTACGACTACGTGATCATCGACTGCCCGCCGGCGCTGTCGCTGCTGACGCTCAATGCGCTGGCGCTGGCCGACAGCGTGCTGGTGCCGATGCAGTGCGAATACTTCGCGCTGGAGGGCCTCAGCGCGCTGGTGGAGACGATCGATTCGCTCAAGGAGCGGGTCAACCCGGCCCTGGAGATCGAGGGCATCCTGCGGACGATGTTCGACGTGCGCAACAACCTGGCCAACTCGGTCAGCGGTGAACTCACGCGCCACTTCGGCGACAAGGTGTTCCGCTCGATCGTGCCGCGCAACGTGCGACTGGCCGAGGCGCCCAGCCACGGCCAGAGCATCCTGGGCTATGACCGCAATTCGCGCGGCGGCATCGCCTACCTGGGCCTGGCCGGCGAACTGGTGCGTCGCGAGCGCACCCGCAAGACCACAGCGGAGACCACCTGATGGCGGCAAAGAAACGAGGACTGGGGCGTGGCCTGGACGCGCTGCTGAGCGGACCTGGCAAGGCCAAGCCTGCACCGGCCGAGGCCGATGGCGGCGAGAGCCTGCGCAGCCTGCCGGTCGAGCAGCTGCAGCCGGGCAAGTACCAGCCGCGCACCGGAATGGACCCGGCACGTCTGGCCGAGCTGGCCGACTCGATCCGCGCCCAGGGGCTGATCCAGCCCATCGTGGTGCGCGCCGTGGCCGGTGGCCGCTACGAGATCATCGCCGGCGAGCGCCGCTGGCGCGCCGCGCAGCAGGCCGGCATGAGCGACGTGCCGGTGGTGCTGCGCGAGGTCGATGACCGCGCGGTCATCGCGATGTCGCTGATCGAGAACATCCAGCGCGAGGACCTCAACCCGCTGGAGGAGGCCCAGGCGCTGGCGCGGCTGATCGAGGAATTCGACCTGACCCACCAGCAGGCGGCCGAAGCCGTCGGCCGCGGTCGTTCGGCGGTGTCGAATCTGCTGCGCCTGCTCGACATGCCCGAGGAGATCCGCGCGCTGGTGGAGCGCCGCGAGCTGGAGATGGGCCATGCCCGCGCGCTGTTGACGCTGCAGCCGCAGGCGGCCGTGGCGCTGGCGCGCGAGGCGGCCGCCGAGGGCCTGAGCGTGCGCGAGGTCGAGCGCCGGGTGCAGCGCATCGTGCAGGGCCGGTTGCCGGAAAAGGGTTCCAGGCCGGCCCGGCCGTCGGCCGACGCCGATATCCAGGCGCTGGAGAACGAACTCAGCGAGCGCCTCAACGCCCGCGTTTCGGTGCAGCACGGCCGCGCCGGCAAGGGCAAGCTGGTGGTGCACTACCAGGGCCTGGACGCACTGGAAGGCATCCTCGAGAAGCTGCGCGCGGAGTAGGCCGGCGGGCAGCCGGCCCGCCCGCGCTGGTTACTCTTTACTCACCCGCAAATCCCGCGCATAATACGCGGCTCGCTGCGTCATGGCCTCGTGCCCCCGCTCGTGGAAGTGCGATTCCACCCCCCGGGACCCAGCGTCCGGTGCCGTCCGGCACCACACCCACCCGTATCGCGCGCGGCCCAGGCCGCGGGGCCGATGACTCCCTGGCCAAGGGAGCCGCCACGAAAACGAAGAGGTGCGTCATGGCCCGAGTGTGCCAAGTCAGCGGCAAGCGAGTGCAGAGCGGCAACAACGTCTCGCATGCCAACAACAAGACCCGTCGTCGCTTCCTGCCCAACCTGCACGAGCGTCGCATCTGGGTGCCAGCGAGAACCGCTGGATCAAGCTTCGGCTGTCCAACCATGCCCTGCGCACCATCGACAAGAACGGTATCGACTCCGTGCTTGCCGAAATGCGTGCCCGTGGCGAGAAGATCTGAGGAGTCCTGAACCATGCCTTCCAAGCGCGATAAAATTCGGTTGATCTCCTCGGCCAACACCGGTCACTTCTACACGACCGACAAGAACAAGAAGAACACCCCGAACAAGATGGAGATCAAGAAGTACGATCCCGTCGTCCGGAAGCACGTGATGTACAAGGAAGGCAAGATCAAGTAAGCCTTCCCGGTACCGCGCCTGCGGTCCGGATATCCCAGGAACCGCCTCATGGCGGGTTCCTGCGTTTGGGGCGGTTCACCCGCTGATCTGGAACCGCTGCCGCAGGGTGTCCTTGAAGCCGTTGACCACCCGCAGTGCGTCGCGCAGCAGTTCCCGGTCGAGCTTGCGCATGCCGCGCACGTCCACCGTGTTGCCCGGCGTCAGCCCGGCCTCGTCGTCGGCGAGTTGCTGCGCCAGCCGCAGCCGCTGGAACACCGCCAGCGCCTGGGTCACGTCGCGCGTCATCTCCGCGCTCAGCACTTCACCCTCGCCCAGCGCCGCCAGCCGGTCGAAGGTGGAACTGCGACGGATGCCGTGGGTGAGTGCGAGCGTGCGCACGCCATGCACCAGCGGGAACACCCCGCCCTTCTTGAGGTCGGTGCGCCCCTCCTCGGTGCGGACCTTTCCGAACAGGGTGAGCGGCGTGCCGAAGCCCAGTGCGCCCTCGGCCATGAAGCGCATCAGGACGAGGTCGCCGCCCAGGGCCATCATCGCCTCCTTCACCGGCTCGAACAGCGCGGTGTTGCCGGCGATCGGCCGGGCGTCGAGCGCGATGGACAGGTCGAGCACGGTCTGGCCGCCGGAGTCCTTGCGCCAGGTGTCGATGCGCTTGCGCCACTGGGTCTGGCTCATGCGCCAGTACGGGTTGTTGACCATGACCTTGCCCGGGCAGGGCGGGTAGCCCACCTTGCCCAGCGCCTCGCTGAAGCGGTCCATCGCCTCGTCCAGCCCGGGCCAGTCGAGGTCGTCGGCCAGCACGAGCGCGTTGTCCTGGTCGGTCTTGAGGATCTGTTCGCGGCGCCCCTCGCTGCCCATCACCAGCAGGCAGACCTTGTCGCGGTATTCGGCCGGCACCAGGGTCTGGAATATCTGCCCCATGATGCGCGAGTTCAGGGCGCTGACCATCTCCATCAGGTAGCTCATGCGCGCGCCCTGCGCGTGCAGCGTGCGCACCAGCGCGGTCATGCGCGAGGCGGCCTCGGCGATGTCCTCCAGGCTTTCGGCGCGGGCCAGGCGCAGGCTGATGAGGTGGGAATTGCTGGCGTAGTGGGCCAGGACCTCGGCCATGCCCAGCGTGCCGAGCACGCGCTCGCCGTCCAGCACGGCAACGCGCTCGATGTGCTTCTCGGTCATCGTCACCAGCGCCTGGAACAGCACGTCCTCGGAGCGCACCGCCACCAGCGGGCGACTGGCCAGGTCGCCCACCGGGGTGTCCAGGCCCAGGCCGGACAGCGCCACCGCCTCGAGCAGGTCGGTGCGGGTGACGATGCCGCGCGGCTGGCCGTGGCCTGCGGCGACGACCAGGCAGTCGACCTTGTCGAGCTTGAGCCGCTCCGCGGCGTCGGCGATGCCGGTGCTGGCCGGTACCTCCACGGCCGGCGCCAGCTGCGCATCCATGACTCGGGTGAGCATCAGGCGGGTGAGCTCCGAGCCGCTCTGCTGCTCGGCCAGCAGCTTGCGCTTGACCGAGAGGCCCTCGTGGAAGAACGCGGCGAAACGCGGGTTCTCGGCGATCAGCTTCTGGAACAGGCCGGCCGGGATCAGGTGGCACAGCGTGTCCTCGGCCGAGGTGTAGGTGTGGCGGGCGCGTCCCATGATCACCGCGAAGGCGCCGAACACGTCACCGGGCCCGTAGTCGGCGAAGCGATGGGAGGCTCCGTCACGCTCGTCGGAGGCGTCGACCCGGCCCTTGAGCACGACGAAGGCGTGTTCGGAGGGTCGGCCCTGCTCGATCAGGCGCGTGCCGGCGGGAAAGAAACCGAAATCCACGGCGGACTGCAGCCGGTCCCGCGCAGCCTCGTCGAGCAGGTCGAAGGGGGGCGAGTCCAGGTCCAGTCCGGCCGCGGTGTCCATGGTGGGGAAGTCTGCCACGCGCGATCCGGCCGGGCCGTTCGACTTTGGCCGGGGGCCGCCCGTGACCGCGGGCACCGACGGACCGGCGGGGCCGGGCTATGATCGCTGGGCGAACCGGGTGGAGGGCCCGATGATCCCAGGCTGGATCCTGTTGCTGGTGTCGGTGGCCTACGTGGGCCTGCTCTTCGGCGTGGCCTGGGCGGGTGATCGCCGGCCGCTGTACCCGACGCGTGCCTGGCTCAGGCCGGTGGTCTACAGCCTGGCGCTGGCGGTGTATTGCTCTTCGTGGACGTTCTACGGGGCGGTCGGCACCGCGGCGTCGAACGTGTGGGGCTACCTGCCGATCTACCTGGGTCCGATCATCCTGTTCGTCTTCGCCTGGCGCATCCTCGAGCGCCTGGTGCTGGTGGGCAATGCGCAGAGCACCGTGTCGATCGCGGACTTCATCGGCGCGCGCTACGGCCGCCGGCAGAGCCTCGCGGCGCTGGTGACCTTCATCGCGCTGGTGGCGGTGATCCCCTACATCGCGTTGCAGCTCAAGGCGGTGGCCATGAGCATCGACGTGCTCACCGCCACGCCGGCGGAGGCGCTCGGCGCCCGCTCGGTCTTCGCCGACCCGGCCCTGTACACCGCACTGCTGCTGGCGGTGTTCGCGATCCTGTTCGGCACGCGCCAGATCGATGCCACCGAGCACCACCACGGCATGATGCTGGCGGTCGCGCTGGAGTCGCTGGTCAAGCTGGTGGCGTTCCTGGCGCTGGGCGCGTTCGCATTCGCGCACCTGCCCGGGGCGGAGTCGATCAGCGAGCGCCTGCTGGTCTCGATGCGCGACTTCACCACCACCGAGCTGCCGACCGGCTTCCTCGCCCAGACCCTGCTGGCCTTCGCCGCGATCATCTGCCTGCCGCGGCAGTTCCAGGTGGCGGTGGTGGAGTGCGAGGACGTCGGCGACGTGCGCCGCTCGCGCTGGATGTTCACCGGCTACCTGGTGCTGATCTGCATCATGGTGTTGCCGATCACCGCCGCGGGCCACGCGATGTTCGCCGGCACCGACGTGGCGCCGGACTCGTGGGTACTGGCCCTGCCCCTGGCGCATGAGTCCAATGCGCTGGCGCTGGCCGCCTATGTCGGTGGCTTCTCGGCCGCCACCGGCATGGTCATCGTCGCCACCGTGGCGATGTCGACGATGGTCAGCAACGACCTGGTCATGCCGATGCTGTGGAAGAGCTCGCTGTTCAGCCCCGAACAGCGCAACCCGGTCGGTGGCGTGGTGTTGTGGGTGCGCCGGGCGACGATGCTGGTGCTGGTGCTGCTGGCCTTCGCCTACCACCGTTCCGCGGCCGGCACCGGCAACCTGGCGGCATTCGGGCTGCTGGCCTTCGCCGCGGTGGCGCAGTTCGCACCGGCGCTGATCGGCGGGCTGTACTGGCGTGGCGCCAGCCGCCAGGGGGTCATGGCCGGCCTGAGCCTGGGATTCGCGCTCTGGATCTACACGCTGCTGCTGCCCACGCTCACCCGCGCGGGCTGGTTCGGTGCGGAGTGGCTGGCCTACGGCCCGTTCAACATCCACTGGCTGCGGCCGGAAGGCCTGTTCGGGCTGAGCGGCTGGGATGCGCTCACCCACGGCACGTTCTGGTCGCTGCTGATGAACGTCGGTGCGTTCCTGATCGTCTCGGCGCGCAACCGGCCCAGCTTCGACGAGCGCCTGCGCGCCACGCCGTTCCTGGATCCGTACGCCTACCGGCCACCGATGTCGTCGGTGAACTGGCAGGGCAGCGTCAGCGTGGCCGACCTGCAGTCGCTGGCCAGCCGCATCGTCGGCGAACGCCACGCCTCGCGCTCGTTCGCCGAATACATCGCCTCGCGCGGCGAGGAGCAGGCGGGTGCGGCGAATGCCGACCGCGCCACGGTGCAGTTCACCGAGCGCCTGCTGGCGGCGTCGATCGGCGCGGCCTCGGCTCGCATGACGCTGACCACGATGCTGCGCGGCACCGGCATGGAGCTGGGCGAGGTCGTATCGATGCTCGACGAGGCCAGCCAGGAGCTGCGCTTCAACCGCGAGATCCTCTCGGCGACGCTGGAGAACATCTCGCAGGCAGTCAGCGTGGTCGATCCCGACATGCGCCTGGTGGCCTGGAACCGGCGCTACCAGGAGATGTTCGACTATCCCAGCGGCATGCTCTACGTGGGTCGTCCGGTGGCCGACCTGATCCGCTACAACGCCGAGCACGGCGAGCTGGGCGAGGGCGACATCGAGGCGATGGTGGCCAAGCGCGTGGACTACATGCGCATGGGTTCGGCGCACGTGTTCGAGCGCGTGCGCCCGAACGGCCAGGTCATCGAGATGCGTGGCCAGCCGTTGCCCGGCGGCGGCTACGTGACCACCTACACCGACGTCACCGACTACAAGCGCGTCGAACAGGCGCTGCGCGATGCCAACGACTCGCTCGAAGCGCGGGTGATCCTGCGCACCCGCGAGCTCCACGACGCGCTGGAGGCGCAACGCAGTTCACGTCGCGAGGCGGTGGCCGCGAACGAATCCAAGACGCGCTACCTCGCCGCGCTCAGCCACGACGTGCTGCAGCCGCTCAACGCCGCACGCCTGTTCGCCTCGGCGCTGCGCAGCTCGGCGGAGCCGGCGGAACAGAGCCGCCTGGCCGAGCGCGTGGACGCTTCGCTGCGTGCCGCCGAGGAGCTGCTCGACGGCCTGCTCGACATTTCCCGCCTGGATGCCGGGGCGCTGCAGCCGGAGGTCACCGCGTTCGACCTCGACGAACTGCTTCGCGGGCTGGCCGAGCAGTACGCGCCGTTGGCGGCCGACCGCGGCATCGAGTTCCGGCGCTGCCCGACGCGGCTGACGGTGTACAGCGACCGCCGCATGCTGCGCCGGGTGCTGCAGAACTTCGTCGGCAACGCGTTGCGCTATTCGCGCTCGGGCAAGGTGCTGATGGGCTGCCGCAGGCACGGGGGACGCGTGGAGATCGAGGTCTGGGACACCGGGCCGGGCATTCCCGAGCACCACCTGCGGCAGATCTTCGACGAGTTCCGTCGCCTGGACAATCCATCGCCCTGGGGCGAGCGCGGCCTGGGCCTGGGCCTGTCGATCTGCCAACGCATCTCGCGCATGCTCGCCCACCCGATCCGGGTGCGCTCCTGGCCCGGGCACGGCAGCGTGTTCAGCATCCGCGTGCCGCTGGTGGCACAGCCACCGGCCCTGCCGCCGGTGCGCCGGGCCAGTCCCGAGTTGAGCCTGTCCGGCCTGCGCGTGCTGTGCCTGGACAACGACCGCGAGATCCTCGATGGCATGGAAGCGCTGCTCGGGCGCTGGGGCGTGGACGTGGTCACCGCCGAAACCGTCGAACAGGCCATGGCCGCGGCGCGTGCGCACCAGCCCGAGGTGATCCTGGCCGACTACCACCTGCACGACGAACTCGACGGCCTGACCGCGTTGACCGCGCTTCGTGGGCTGTGCGGCCAGGAGACGCCAGGCGCGCTGCTGACCGCGGACGGCAGCGATGGCGTCAAGCGGCTGGCGCGCGCTGCGGGATTCCCGGTGCTGACCAAGCCGCTGAAGCCGGCGTCGCTGCGGGCCTTCCTGGCGGCCCAGCGGCGACGCAGCGTGGTGCCGGGCTGAGGCTCAGGCTTCGTCGGGGGGCAGGGTCGGCATGCCGCTGGGGTCCACGGACAGCTTGGATGCCAGCAGGATGGCCTGGGTGCGGTTGGACGCGCCGAGCTTGCGCAGGATCGCGGTCATGTGCGCCTTGACCGTGGCTTCGGACACGCCCAGTTCGTAGGCGATCTGCTTGTTGAGCAGGCCCGTGCCGAGCATCGAGAGCACCCGGAACTGCTGTGGGGTGAGTTCGCGCAGGCGAGCGGCGATGTCGGCCTCCTCGTCGCTGACCCCGTCGGCGCTCAGCGCCTGCGCCGGAGCCCAGGTGCCGCCGTCGAGCACCGTGGCGATCGCATCTCGGATCGTCGCGGCATCGGAGGACTTGGGGATGAAGCCGACCGCGCCATGGTCGAGCGCGCGGCGGATCACCGCCGGCTCCTCGCGCGCGGACACCACGATGACCGGAAGCTGGGGCTGGCTGCCGCGCAGGTGCACCAGCGCGCTGTAGCCGTTCGCACCGGGCATGGTGAGGTCGAGCAGCAGCAGGTCGGCGTCGGGATTGACCTCGGCCAGCGCGTACAGCGCCTCCGTGCCGTCGGCCTCGATCAGGTTGGCGTCGGGAAGCACCTGCGCCACCGCGCCCTTGAGCGCCTCGCGGAACAGCGGGTGGTCGTCTGCGATCAGGATCGTGGGCATGGGGGGAGTATGCCCACGATCCCCGTCGTTTAGCGATTCATCCGGCCCTCGAGCAGGGAGTTCACCACGCCCGGATCCGCCAGTGTCGACGTGTCGCCCAGCTGGTCGGGAGCGTTCTCGGCGATCTTGCGCAGGATGCGGCGCATGATCTTGCCCGAGCGCGTCTTGGGAAGGCCCGGTGCCCACTGCAGGTGGTCCGGCGTCGCGATCGGGCCGATCTCCTTGCGTACCCATTGCACCAGCTCCTTGCGCAGTTCATCCGACGGCTCCTCGCCGGCGTTGAGGGTGACGTAGGCGTAGATGCCCTGGCCCTTGATGTCGTGCGGACAGCCCACCACGGCGGCCTCGGCCACCTTCTCGTGCGCCACCAGCGCGCTCTCCACCTCGGCGGTGCCGATGCGGTGGCCGGACACGTTGATCACGTCGTCGACGCGGCCGGTGATCCAGTAGTAGCCGTCCTCGTCGCGGCGGCAGCCGTCACCGGTGAAGTAGCGGCCCGGGTAGGTCTTGAAGTAGGTGTCGATGAAGCGCTGGTGGTCGCCGAACACGGTGCGCATCTGTCCCGGCCAGGAATCCAGGATGACCAGGTTGCCTTCGGTGGCGCCGTCCTTGGTGTTGCCCTCGGCGTCGACGATGGCCGGCTGGATTCCGAAGAACGGTTTCGTCGCCGAACCTGGCTTCTGCGGGATCGCGCCCGGCAGCGGGGTGATCAGGATGCCGCCGGTCTCGGTCTGCCACCAGGTGTCGACGATCGGGCAGCGGCTGTCGCCGACGACCTCGTGGTACCAGCGCCAGGCCTCGGGGTTGATCGGCTCGCCGACCGAGCCCAGCAGGCGCAGGCTCTTGCGGCTGCGCTTCCTGACCGGCTCCTCGCCCTCGCGCATCAGCGCGCGGATCGCGGTGGGCGCGGTGTAGAACAGCGTCACGCCGTGCTTGTCGACGACGTCCCAGAAGCGGCCGATGTCGGGGTGGTTGGGCACGCCCTCGAACATCACCGTGGTCGCGCCGTTGGCCAGCGGGCCGTAGAGAAGATAGCTGTGCCCGGTCACCCAGCCGACGTCGGCGGTGCACCAGTACACGTCGTCCTCCTTGAGGTCGAAGATGCACTCGTGGGTATAGCTGGCATAGACCAGGTAACCGCCGGTGGTGTGCAGCACGCCCTTGGGCTGGCCGGTGGAGCCGGAGGTGTAGAGGATGAACAGCGGGTCCTCGGCGCCCATGCGTTCGGGCTCGCAGGCCTCGGGCTGGCCGTCCACGACCGCTTCGTACCAGCGGTCCCGCGGCATCTGCATGTCCACGGCGCCACCGGTCCGCTTGACCACCAGCACGGTCTCCACGCAGTTCGTGCCCGCACGCGTGAGCGCCTCGTCGACATTCTTCTTGAGCGGCACCTTCTTGCCGCCGCGCAGGCCCTCGTCGGCCGTGATCACCAGCTTCGAGCCGCAATCGGCGATGCGCCCGGCGATCGCATCCGGCGAGAAGCCGCCAAAGACGACGGAGTGGACCGCGCCGATGCGGGTGCAGGCCAGCATCGCGTAGGCGGTCTCCGGGATCATCGGAAGGTACAGCGTGACCCGGTCGCCGCGCTTAACGCCCAGGTTGCGCAGCGCATTGGCCAGCTTGCACACCTCGGCATGCAGCTCGCGGTAGCTGATGCGGCGCGAGTCGGCGGGATCGTCGCCCTCCCAGATGATCGCGGTCTTGTCGCCGCGCTCGCCGAGGTGGCGGTCGATGCAGTTCACCGACACGTTGAGCTCGCCGTCCTCGTACCAGCGGATTCGGAAGTCCTCGACCGCGTAGCTGACGTCCTTGATGCGGGTCGGCTTCGTGAACCACTCCAGGCGCTCGCCGATCCGCCCCCAGAAGCCGGCGTTGTCCTCGACCGACTCGCGATACAGACGCTCGTAGTCGTCGGGTTTGATGTTGGCGGCATCGGTGAACGACGTCGAGGCGGGATGGATGGAATCGCTCATGGGTCGGCTCCGGCGTCCTGCGGGACACGTTCGTGGCGGGGAGAACCCGATTGTCGAGGGCCCGGGTGGTACTCCAATTAGACCATCGTCTATTCGCTGCTCGTTAAGGCCTCGTTTACGACCAATGGCGAATACCCCGGTGCCCGCCAGCCACACAGACTCGCCTCGACGTCGCCTGCCCCGGGGGGAGAGCGCGACGACCCATGAGGGAGGGATCGAGATGGCATCAACGACGAACACGACAACGAACCGGTCGCTGCGGCGCCTCGCGCTGGCCGCCGCCGTGGCGCTGGCCCTGCCGGCGACGCGATGGGGCAGTCCGAGCGCGAGCTGGCGCTCGAGCAGCGCGTCGCCGAACTCGAACGCATGGTCCAGGCACTCGTCGAGCAGCGCGAGGCGGCTCCGCCCGCCCCGACCGCGCCGGCACCGGCGCCCGAGCCCGAGGTGGCCAACCCGGTGCAGCGCACCAACATCGTCGGCGCGTCGCCGCGCGGAACCACGTTCGGGTATGGCGGCTTCATCAAGGCCAACTCGATGATCAGCGACTACACCGACGGCAACCCGGCCCCGGGCAGCGTCGGTCGCGACTTCTACCTGCCCGGTGCGATCCCTGTGGCGCCCCCGGGCCCCGCGGGTTCGGCCGGCACCGACCCGGTCTACGACACCCATGCCAAGCAGTCGCGCTTCTGGCTGACCACCGACACCACGCTCGACAACGGTTCCCGGCTTGGCACCCGCATCGAGATGGACTTCGCGGTGCCGGTGAGCGGAAACGAGCGCAGCACCAATACCTACAATCCGGTCCTGCGGCGCGCCTACGTGACCTACGACAACTGGCTGCTCGGCCAGGAGTGGTCGAACTTCATGGAGCTCGGCGCCCTGCCCGAAACCACCGACTGGGTCGGACCGACCGAGGGCATGGTGTTCGTGCGCCAGTCGCAGGTCCGCTACACCAGCGGCCCGTGGTCGGTGTCGATCGAGAATCCCGAGACCGCGCTGATGCCCTCCGGTGGTGGTGCGTACTTCGACGCCGACCAGAACTCGCTGCCGGACCTCACCGCGCGTTACCGCCTCACCGGCGACTGGGGCTTCTTCTCGGTGGCCGGACTGGTGCGCCAGCTCAAGTACGAAACGGTTGCCTCCGGTTCCAGCGAGGAACTCGGTTATGGCGTGAGCTTCAGCAGCCGCATCAACTTCGGCGCCGACGACCTGCGACTCATGGCGAGCGCGGGTTCGGGCATCGGCCGCTACGTTGGACTTGGATTCTTTGCCGATGGCGTGCTCACCCCCGGCGGTGACATCGACGCGCTCGATGTATTCGCCGCCTACGCCGCCTACCGGCGTGTTTGGGGCGGCACCTGGCGCTCGAACTTCATCCTCGGCTACACCAGCGTCGACAACCCGTCGGCCCTGACCGGGCTGAGCGCCAACGCGAAGGCGCAGAGCGCACGCGTGAACCTGATGTGGTCGCCGGTGCCGAGGCTGGACTTCGGCTTCGAGCTTTCCACCGCCAAGCGCGAACTCGAGGACGGCCGGTCCGGCGAACTCAATCGCATCGACTTCATGGGCAAGTACAGCTTCTGACCGGGGGACGACCATGCTGGACAAGACTGCAAGCAACTACTGGAAGGCGAACCTCAGGATCATCTGGATCTGCATGTCGATCTGGGCCCTGGTGTCGTTCGGCTTCGGCATCCTGCTGCGCCCGCTGCTCTCGGGCATCCGCTTCGGCGGCACCGACCTGGGTTTCTGGTTCGCGCAGCAGGGATCGATCCTGGTCTTCATCGCCTTGATCTTCTTCTACACCTGGTACATGAACCGACTCGATCGCGAGTACGGCGTTGACGAGCAATAAGGGCCGACGATAAATGGACCAGTTCACGATCAACCTCATCTTCGTCATCGGCTCGTTCCTGCTCTACATTGGCATCGCCATCTGGGCCCGGGCGGTTCCACTTCCGAGTTCTATGCCGCCGGTCGCGGCGTGCACCCGATCGTCAACGGCGCGGCCACGGCAGCCGACTGGATGTCGGCGGCATCGTTCATCTCGATGGCCGGCCTCATCGCGTTCGTCGGCTACGGCAACTCGACCTACCTGATGGGCTGGACCGGCGGCTACGTGCTGCTGGCGCTGCTGCTGGCGCCCTACCTGCGCAAGTTCGGCCGCTACACCGTGCCCGACTTCATCGGCGACCGTTTCTACAGCCGCACCGCGCGACTCGTGGCGGTGGCGGCGCTGCTGATCATGTCGGTCACCTACGTGATCGGGCAGATGACCGGTGCCGGCGTGGCGTTCTCGCGCTTCCTGGAGGTCGACAACACCACCGGGCTGATGATCGCCTCGGCGGTCGTGTTCATCTACGCGGTGCTGGGCGGCATGAAGGGCATCACCTACACGCAGCTGGCGCAGTACTGCGTGCTGATCGTGGCCTACACGATCCCGGCGGTGTTCATCTCGCTGCAGCTCACCGGCAACCCGCTGCCGCAGCTGGGCCTGTTCTCCACCCACACCGAGTCTGGCCTGCCGCTGCTGGCCAAGCTCGACCAGGTGCTGATGGAGCTGGGCTTCCAGGACTACACCGGCCACCACGGTTCGACGCTGAACATGGTGCTGTTCACCCTGTCGCTGATGATCGGCACCGCCGGCCTGCCGCACGTGATCATCCGCTTCTTTACCGTGCCGAAGGTGTCGGACGCCCGCAAGTCGGCGGGCTGGGCGCTGGTGTTCATCGCGCTGCTCTACACCGTGGCCCCGGCCGTGGGTGCGATGGCGAGGCTGAACATCATCACCACCATCTACCCCGAGGGCACCACCGAGCTGCCGATCGCCTACGACGAGCGCCCGGACTGGATGCACAACTGGGAGCAGACCGGCCTGCTGCGCTTCGAGGACCTCAACCAGGACGGACGCATCCAGTACTACAACGCCGCCAACGAAGAGTTCGCCGCCGTGGCTGCCGAGCGCGGCTGGGCCGGCAACGAGATCGTGACGTTCAACCAGGACATCCTGGTGCTGGCCAACCCGGAGATCGCGCAGTTGCCCCCCTGGGTGATCGGCCTGATCGCCGCGGGTGGCCTTGCAGCGGCACTGTCGACGGCGGCGGGACTGTTGCTGGCGATCTCCTCGGCGATCAGCCACGACCTGATCAAATCGACATTCAGACCGAACATCTCCGAAAAGGGGGAACTGCTCGCGGCACGTGTGTCGATGGCGGTGGCGATCGTCGTGGCGACCTACCTGGGAATGAACCCACCCGGGTTCGCGGCACAGGTGGTGGCCCTGGCCTTCGGTCTGGCGGCCTCCTCGCTGTTCCCGGCGATCATGATGGGCATCTTCTCCAAGAAGATGAACTCCGCCGGTGCGGTGGTCGGCATGCTGGTCGGCCTGGGCGCGACGGTGCTCTACATCTTCACCTACCTGGGCTGGTTCTTCATTCCCGGCACCAACATGCTGCCCAACACCCCGGACAACTGGCTGTTCGGCATCTCGCCGCTGTCGTTCGGTGCGGTGGGTGCGTTGCTGAACTTCGTCGCGGCCTACATCACGCTGGCCCTGACCAAGCCGGCACCGGAGCGGGTGCAGGAACTGGTGGAAAGCATCCGCGTGCCGCGCGGTGCGGCCGGCGCCGTGGAGCACTGATCCGCGCTGCGGCCTGACCCACGGCCCGCCCCGATCCGGGGCGGCGTGCTTCATCCGGGAAACAGGCATAGGCTGGACGGCATGGACAAGGCGTTGCAAGAGAGGGTCGCGTTCCTGCGATCGGTGCCGCCCTTCCACCGGCTGCCGGTCCGGAGCTGGAGTCGCTCGCGGCCTCGCTCGAGTCCGGGCGGCATGCGGCGGGCACCACCATCTTCACCGCCGGAGACCCGATCACCCACCTGCACCTGCTCGCCCACGGCGGCGTCGAGATCCGCGAGGCCCAGGGCGGGTTGGTGTCCGAGCTGGGCACCGGCGACTGCTTCGGCGAGCGGGGCCTGCTGCGCGACGGCCTGGCCCGCACCACCGCACGCGTCACGGCCGATGCCCGGGTATGGAAGCTTCCCGCAGAGCAGCTGCATCGCCTCATCGACACCTATCCGGCGGTGGCCGGGCACTTCCGCCCGGTGCGCGGCGGCACGGCCGGCGGCGAAGCGACAGTGCTGGCCACCGCGCGGGCCGACATGCTGATGTCGACCCCGGTGGTGGCCTGTGCACCGGACGCGACGGCGGCGCACGCCGCGGGACTGATGCGCGATCACCACGTGTCATGCATCGCCGTCGTGGAGGACGGGAAATTGTGCGGCATCCTAACCGCGCGCGACCTGGCCGAGCGCGTGCTGGCCGAGCGGCGCGAAGCCCACACGCCGGTGGCCCAGGTGATGACGTCCCAGCCCGAGACCTTGTCCCGCGACGCGCTCGGCTCGGACGTGCTGCGGCGCATGCTGCAGCGTGGCATCGGTCATCTGCCCGTGGTGGAGGACGGCACCCTGCTGGGCATCGTCACGCAGACCGACCTGACCCGCTACCAGGCGCGATCCTCGGCACACCTCGTGCTCGCCGTGGGCGAGGCCGGCTCGTCCCGCGAGATGGCCCTGGTCACCGCCCGCATTCCGCAGCTGCTCGCACAACTGGTCGAAGCCAACGTGCCGCACGAGGTGGCGACCCGCTTGCTGACCGACGTGACCGACGCGGTCACCTGTCGCCTGATCGCGCTTGCCGAGGCGCGCCTGGGGCCTGCACCGGTGCCCTGGGTCTGGCTGGCCTGCGGTTCGCAGGGGCGGCAGGAGCAGACCGGCGTGTCCGACCAGGACAACTGCCTGCTGTTCGATGACTCCGCGACCCGGGACGATGTGCCCTGGTTCCACGAGCTGGCCAAGTCGGTTTGCCATGGCATGCACGAGGCCGGCTACGTGTACTGCCCCGGCGGCATGATGGCGATGAACGAGCGCTGGTGCCAGCCGCTGAGTGCCTGGAAGCGCTACTTCCACGGCTGGGTCGACACGCCGAGCCCGGAGTCGCAGATGCTGGCCAGCGTCATGTTCGACCTCAGGCCGATCAGCGGCGCGCTGCCCCTGTTCGGCCAGCTGCAGCCCTGGTCGCTGGCGCTGGCGGCGTCGAACTCGATCTTCGCCGCCCACATGATCTCCAACTCGCTGCAGCACACGCCGCCCCTGGGCCTGCTGCGCGGGCTGGCGACGATCCGCGGCGGTGAGCACCGCAACCGCATCGACATGAAGCTCAACGGCGTGATCCCGGTCACCGACCTGGGGCGTCTGTACGCGCTGCGTGGCCGGATCCCTGCGGCGAACACCCGTGCCCGCCTGGTCGCCGCCGGCGAGACCGGCGTCACCAGCCCTTCCGGTGCGCGCGACCTCGTCGACGCCTACGACCTGATCGCAGCGCTGCGCCTGGCGCACCAGGCACGGCTGGTGCGCGCCGGACGCAAACCGGACAATTACCTCGACCCGTCGGAGCTCTCCGACTTCGAACGTGGCCACCTGCGTGATGCCTTCGTGGTCGTGCGCACCATGCAATCGGCGATCGGCCACGGCCGTGGCGCCCCCAACTAGGACTTCGAGATGCTGTTCGAACTCATCGCCATCGTCGCCGCCGGTTTCGGCGTGGCCGGAATCGCACTGATCGTCAACTTCCTGGTCGGCAAGCGGCTGCCCGGATGGACCTTCCCGGCCGCGGCCGGGGCGGGAATGCTGGCGATGGCGGTCTGGCTGGAGTATTCGTGGCTGGAGCGCGCGACGATGAACATGCCCGAGGAGGTCGAGGTGGCGTCGACCAACCAGGTACGCTCCTGGTACCGGCCCTGGACCCACGTCGTGCCGCTGACCAACCGGCTGATCGCGATCGACCACCGCTTCGACCGCCGCAACCCGGACTGGCCCGACCAGGTGCTCACCCAGGTGGTCCTGATGGGCCGCTGGGAACCTTCGCGGCAGTTCGGGGTGATGTTCGACTGCGCCGGGAACCGCCGCGCCGACCTGCTCGACCAGGTGGTCTTCGCCGAGGACGGCTCGCTCCAGAATGCACGCTGGTTCTCGCTCGAGGCCGACGACCCGGTGTTGCGCGCGGCCTGCGACGGGTAGGCCGACGATGGGCCTGCGGCTGCGCATCTTCCTGTTCTTCGCCGCGCTCGGCGTGGGCAGCGTGGCTGCGATCGGCGGTGCCGCGTGGTTCGTCGCGCATCGGGTGGCGTCGCCCGAGGCGGTGTCGGCGCTGGTCCAGGCCGGGCTGCTGGGGGGCGTGGTCAGCCTGTTGTTGATCGCCTGGGTCTGGCTGTTGTTCGACACCCATGTGGCGCGGGCGATCGAGACGCTGGCGACAGCCATGCGCGCACGCGCCCACGCTTCGGTGGACGACGAGCTGGACCGCGGGCGGGCCCGTTACCTGGGCGACCTGGCGCCCGCGGCCGCGGAGGTGACGCGCAGCCTGGTCCGGACCCGTGGTGCGCTGGCGCAGTCGGTGGCACGCGAGACCGCCCGGCTGTCGTCGGAAAAGGCGCGGCTGGAGACATTGCTGGCCGATGTGCCGGTGGCGGTGTTGCTGTGCACCGCCGACCACCAGCTGGTGTTCTACAACGGCCAGGCCTCCGACCTGCTGGGCGCGGGCCTGGCCCCGGGCCTGGATCGCAACCTGCTGGACTACCTGCGCGAAGGCCCCGTGCGGCACGCCTACGAGCGCCTGATCCAGGCCAACGATCCCGACGTGGTGTCCGACCTGCTGTGCGCCACGACCGCATCGACGCGGCTGCTCGCCGGGCGCATGCGCGTGCTCGGGCGTTCGGAGTGGTCGGAGAACCCGGCCGCACCCGGCTACGTGCTGACGCTGCGCGACGTCACTGCGGACATGGCCGCCCATGCCAGCCGCGAAGCACTGCTGGCCGAGATCTTCGAGCGCGTGCGACTGCCGGCGGCCGAGCTGCAGGCAATGTTGGGCGCGCAGGGGGGCGGCATCGACGCCGCCGCCGGGGCGGTCGCAGGGGGTGTCGGGGACGCGCTGGCCGCGGTGCTGGAGTCGATCCGCGAGCTGGGCGAGCGCCATGACGCGCTGCGCGAGGACTGGCGGCCGCTGGCCCATACCCGCAGCGAGGACCTGGCCGACAGCCTGGGCGCGAAGCTGGAGGCCGAGGGCCTGCGGCTGGATTGCGAGGGCCCGGCCCTGTTGCTGCGCTGCGACGGCTTCCAGATGGTGTCGCTGCTGGCGGGCCTGGCGCGGCGCCTGGCTGCGGCCGGTCACGCCCGGGCCTTCCGGCTCGTGGTACGGGACGAAGAGGGCCCCGGGGCCCTGGTCGACCTGGCCTGGCAGGGCCACGGCCTGGACAGCGACACGCTGCAGGCCTGGATGATCGAGGACATGGATGCGTCCACGCCGGAGCTCAGTGGCCGCGACGTGCTGGTCACCCACGGTGCGCGGCTGGACCTGGTGACGCTGGCCGACGGGTCGCACGCGGTTCGCCTGCCGGTGCACAACGCACGCCGTGCCGGGCACCACCCGCCGCCGATGTGCCGTACCGTGGTGTACGACTTCGAGCTGCTGTCGAAGGCACGCAACGACGTGGTGGCCGAATCCCGGCTCGAGGACCTGACCTACGTGGTCTTCGACACAGAGACCACCGGGCTGACGCCTTCGGTCGACGAGATCGTGCAGATCGCCGCGGTGCGGGTGGTGAACGGGCGCAAGATCGAGGGCGAGCTGTTCGAGACCCTGGTCGACCCGCAGCGGCGCATACCGGCCAGCTCGACGGCCATCCACGGCATCACCGATGCGATGGTGGTCGGTGCCCCGACGATCGCCGAGGCCGGCGCGCAGTTCCACCGTTTCGCCGCAGGCGCGGTGTTGGTGGCGCACAACGCGCCGTTCGACATGGAGTTCCTGCGCCGGCACGAGCAGGCCATCGGCGCGCGCTTCGACCACCCGGTGCTGGACACGGTGCTGCTCTCGGCGGTGGTGTTCGGCCAGCCCGAGCCGCACTCCCTGGACGCGCTGAGCCACCGCCTCGGCATCACGATCCCCGAGGATGCGCGGCACACCGCGATGGGCGACACGGTCGCCACCGCCGACGCGTTCCTGAAGATGATCCCGATGCTGCGCGCCCGGGGACTGGAGACGTTTGGCGACGTGCTGGCCGAGGTGCGCCGGCACTCGCGCCTGCTCAAGGACCTCAACTAGGGCCCGGGTGGTGGGGCCAGCAGTTCGGCTTCGCTGAGCCAGCCGTTGCGTCGCGGTCCATGCGGTGGAAGGCACGCTCGAGGTTGGCCAGCAGCGCGGAAAGGGTCCGGGGCTGGCCCGGGCGCAGGACCACGCCCTCGGGCAGTTCGTGGTCCTGCAGGATGCCATCGCCGTTGCGGTCCATCGCGCGGAACCCGCGGGACATGTAGTCCTGGAACTCGGCCAGGCTGATGCGGCCGTCGCCGTCGCGGTCGATGCTGGCGAAGTACTCGCCGCGATCGCGCGCCATGGCCGGCGGCAGTATCGCCGCCAGCATGCCGGCCATCACGCAGCCCGCGATGCAGGCGGCCGATGCGGGTCGCATCGTTTGCTCAGTTCGCCCGCGTCGGAACCAGCGCGTAGCTGCGCAGGCGCCGGGAGAACTCCTCGAGCGCGCGGATGCCGGAAGCCTCGGCCTCGCGCACCCATTCCTGCAGGCCGTGCAGCATCGCATCGGGCGAGCGGATCTCCATGATCGCGCTCAGGCGCTGGCGGTATTCCACCACGGTGCCCAGCTTCGGCCGGTGTTCGACCAGCGTGTTGAGCTTCTCGCGGCCGGCCTCGTCGAGCCAGCGGCCGCCATCCAGCAGGCCCTTGCGCAGCTTGCGCGGGATCGCGCGCAGGCTCTTGCCGGCGTTGTGCATTTCCTCGCGCAGGGAGGGCACCAGCACCAGGCGGTAGAAGTCCGTCATGACCTGGTAGCGGTGCGTCAATACCGCCTTGAGCGTCTCGCCGTCGGGAATCGCGATGTTCGGGCGCTGGTCCAGCGCCGGGGCGACGCGCAGGACCTTGGCCAGGCCCAGCTTCTCGAAGCCGCGGATCGCGACCCAGCCGATGTCGAACTCCCAGCGGCGCAGCGCGAACTTCGCCGAACTGGGGAAGGTGTGGTGGTTGTTGTGCAGCTCCTCGCCGCCGATCCAGAACGCCCACGGCGTCAGGTTCGTGGCGGTGTCGGCAGTCTCGAAGTTGCGGTAGCCCCACCAGTGGCCGAGGCCATTGACCACGCCGGCAGCCCAGAACGGAATCCACACCATCTGAAGCGCCCACACGGCGATGCCGGCGACGCCGAACAGCGCGAAGTTGATGAACAGCATCAGCGTCGGGCCGACCGCATTGAGCGGGTGGTAGAGCTTGCGCTCGATCCAGTCGTCGGGCGTGCCGCGACCGTACTTGGTCATCGTCGCCTCGTTGCTGGTCTCTTCCTGGTAAAGCTCGACGCCGCGCCACAGCACCTGGTTGATGCCATGCACGCGCGGGCTGTGCGGGTCTTCCTCGGTCTCGCAGTGGGCATGGTGCTTGCGGTGGATCGCCACCCACTCCTTGGTCCGCATGGCCGTGGTGAGCCACACCCAGAAGCGGAAGAAGTGCGTGAGCACCGGGTGGAAGTCCACGCCGCGATGGGCCTGGCTGCGGTGCAGGAACAGCGTGACCGAAAAGATCGTGAGCTGGGTGACCACGAGCAGGTACAGGGCCATGGCGCCGATGCCGGCGCCGGTAAAGCCGCCGTCGAGCCAGGAGAGCAAGCTGGATAACATGGAGGACTCCGGAGGGTTGCACATCCATGATGCCCTTGACCGGGCACGCGCGCCAACGCCCCCCGTTGCGCGGTTCACCTTTGCGAAGAGCCAACTGAATGCCGGAACTGCCTGAAGTCGAGACCACCCGCCGCGGCCTCGCGCCGCATCTGCTCGGTCGGCACGTGGCCCGCGTGGTGCTGCGGCGTCCGGACCTGCGCTGGCCGATCCCCGACGCGGTCACGGCGCGGTGGCCCGGGCAGCGGATCGACAGCGTCGAGCGCCGGGCGAAGTACCTGCTGCTGGGGACGCAGGCCGGCAGTGCGCTGCTGCACCTGGGCATGTCCGGGATGCTGCGGGTGCTCCCCGCCGAGGTGCCCCCCGGCCCCCACGACCATGTCGACGTGCTGCTGGACTCGGGCCGGGTGCTGCGCTTCACCGACCCGCGCCGCTTCGGCTGCCTGCTGTGGCAGGCCCCGGGAGAGCAGCATCCGCTGCTGGCGGGGCTGGGGCCGGAGCCCCTGTCGGACGAGTTCGACGGCGAACTCCTGCACAGGCTCTCGCGCGGCGCCGTGCACCGGTGAAGAGCTTCCTGATGGACCAGCGCACCGTGGTCGGCGTGGGCAACATCTACGCCGCGGAAAGCCTGTTCCGCGCCGGCATCCATCCGCTGCGCCCGGCCGGAGCCATCTCGCTGGCGCGCTACCGGCGGCTGGGCGATGCGATCAAGGCCATCCTCGGGCACGCGATCGAGCGCGGCGGGACCACCTTGCGCGACTTCCTGGCCCCGGACGGCGCCCCGGGGTACTTCGAGCAGGAGCTGTGGGTGTACGGCCGCGAAGGCGAAAGCTGCCGTGCCTGTGGCCGGGCGCTGCGTTCGGCACGCATCGGCCAGCGGGCGAGCGTATGGTGCCCGGGCTGCCAGCGCTGACAAGCAGCCAATTTCGACAGGGATGCGCGAAGCGGTCGCTGCGGCGTTACCATGGACGTCCGCACCACCGGATGGGGGCCCCATGGACGACACAGGGTTGAAGTCACCGGCTGACGAGGGTGACATCACGCGCTGGCTGTCCGCCGCGCGTGACGGCGACCGCGCCGCGCTCGACCAGGTACTGGCACGCCTGTACCGCGAGCTGCACCAGATGGCGCGCCGCCAGTTGGGTGGCCAGCGCGGCCAGACGCTCAATGCCACCGCGCTGGTGCACGAGGCCTACATGAAACTGGCCGGGCGCGCGGAGCCGCATTTCGATGATCGCGCCCACTTCTTCGCCTACGCCGCCTCGGCGATGCGCAGCGTGGTGGTCGACTACGCCCGCCAGCGCCTGGCGCAGAAGCGCGGTGGCGACCTGCACCGGGTGACCGAGTTGCCCGAAGACGCCGGCGGCGGCATCCGCCTGGATGACGACATGCTGGCGCTCGACGACGCGCTCAACCGGCTTTCCGGCGTCGACAAGCGGCTGGCCCAGGTCGTCGAGATGCGCTACTTCGCCGGCCTGTCCGAGGCGGAGATCGCCTCGGCGCAGAGCCGGTCGGAACGCAGCATCCGCCGCGACTGGCAGAAGGCCCGCCTGTTCCTGCTGGCATCCCTGCAGGAAAACTAGGATCGCCCGCGGCCATGTCACCCGAGGAATGGCTGCAACTCTCCCCGCTGCTCGACGAGCTGTTGGAGCTCTCGCCCGAGCAGCGTGAGCAACGCCTGGCCTCGATCACCCGGGAGCACCCCGACCAGGCCGAGGAACTGCGCCGGCTGCTGGCGCTGGAGGAGGCGACGCCCGACTTCATGGCCCGCCCGATCCTGGAGGACGTGGCGACCACCGCGCACGAGGGCGACCTGATCGGCCCCTACCGGCTGGAGCAGATGGTCGGGGAAGGCGGCATGGGCCAGGTCTGGCAGGCATCGCGTGCCGATGGCCTGTACGAGCGCCGCGTCGCCCTCAAGCTGCTGCGCGCCGGCTACGCAGACCCGAACCTGCGCTCGCGCTTCCATCGCGAACGGCAGATCCTCGCGCGACTGGGGCATGCCAACATCGCCCGCCTGCTCGATGCCGGCACCAGCGACGACGGCCGTCCCTACCTCGCGATCGAGTTCATCAACGGCGAGGCGATCACCGACTACGCCAAGCGCCTCGGCCTCGACGCCGTCGAGCGGCTGCGCCTGTTCGTGCAGGTGTGCGGCGCGGTCAGCCACGCGCACGCCAACCTCGTCGTGCACCGTGACCTCAAGCCCTCCAACATCCTGGTGACGCCGGCGGGCGACGTGCGCCTGCTCGACTTCGGCATCGCCAAGCTGCTCGATTCGCCCCGCCACGACCAGACCCAGATCACCCGCGCGGAAAGCCGGCCGTTCACGCTGCACTACGCGGCACCCGAGCAGATCCGCGGCGAGCCGATCACGACGATGACCGACGTGTACGCGCTGGGCGTGGTGCTCTACGAGCTGCTGACCGAGCAGCGGCCCTACGTGCTCAAGCGCGACAGCGATGCCGGCTGGGAAGAGGCGATCCTGGAGGCGGAGCCGGTGCGGCCGTCGCTGGCCGTCTCGCGCGAAACCGCGCGGACGTCGGCACGCAGGAAGCTGGCGCGTCGCCTCTCCGGCGATCTCGACAACATCATCCTCAAGGCCCTGCGCAAGTCGCCGCAGCAGCGTTACCCCTCGGCCGAGGCGCTGTGCCACGACCTGGTGCGGCACCTGGAAGGCCGGCCGGTCGGGGCCCGCGCCCAAAGCTTCACCTACCGCCTGGGCAAGTTCGCCAGCCGCCACGCCGTGGCGCTCGGCACCGCCGCGATGACGGTGACCCTGCTCGGCCTGGGGCTGGGGGCCGTGCACTGGCAGGCGCAACACGCGGTGCAGGAAGCACGGCGTGCACAGGCCATGCAGAATTTCGTCGTCGCACTGTTCGAGACCAGCGGGCGCGACAGCGGCGGTGGCAACGTCGACCTGCGTCACCTGCTCGACGAGGGCATGCGCCGGGCCAACCACGAGCTGGCTGCGCAGCCCGAATCCCGCGCCGAGCTGCTCGGGCTGATCGCGCGCCTGCACAACGGACTGGGCAACCACGAGCAGGCGCTGCTGGTGCTCGAGGAGCAACACGCCTCGATCGATGCGGTCGGTGGCCGTGTTCCACCAGCGCTGGTGCTCTCCTCGGCGGCCCAGCAAGGGCGCGCCCTGCGCCACAGCGGCCAGCCCAGGGAATGCACGGCCCGCCTGGGTGAAGTGCTCGACACCCACGGCGGGGTGTCCGCGCGGGAATGGCCGCTGCTTGCCGACGTGCACACCCAGCTGGGTCGCTGCCACGAGGAGCTGGCGCATCAGCCGGAGGCCACTGCCCATTTCCAGAAGGCGCTGGAATTGCGCAGCGACCGGCCGCTTGACGAGGCCGACAGCCTGGTGGACGTGGCGCGCATGGAGGCCCGCGCCGGCCGTCCGGCCGCCGCGATGCAGCGCCTGGACCAGGCCATGCAGCTGCTGCGGCGGGGTGGTGGCGACCGTTCCGCCCAGTCCACCGACCTGTGGCGCCAGATGGCGACGGTGCAGTTGCAGCAAGGCCAGCTGGCCCGCGCCGAAGGCGATGGAAGGCAGGCCCTCGAGGACGCGTTGCTGAACTTCGGCGCGCTGCACCCGGCGACGTTGTCGGTACAGCGCCAGCTGGCCGAGGTGGCGCTGGAGCTGGGCGACCTCGGGCATGCCCGGCGCCTGGGGGAACTGTCGCTGCGCGAGTTGAACGCACGCTATGGCGAGCGCCAGCGCGACGCGGCCGAGACGCGACTGCTGCTCACCGCCGTGTCGATCGGCGAGGGTCGCCTGGCCGAGGCGGCCGACCACCTGCAGCGGGCCCGGGCCGGGCTGGTCGGCGATGCCGGCACCCTGCTGCGACCCCGCGCGCAACTGCTCCAGGGGCGGTTGCTGTTCGAACGCGGCGAGATCCGCAGGGCGCACATGGTGATCGACGCCGCGATGGGCGAGATCGAGGCGGTTTACGGTCCCCGCCACCCGATGCGCCTGGAGGCGCGGTTGCTGCGCGGGCAGGTGCTGGCCGGGCTGGGCGACCTCAACGAGGCCGGGCGAGAGCTCGCCGGCGCGCTGGAAGTGCTGGACGTGGGCCAGGACGGGCTGCCGGCGGCGGGCCGGGTCCGGCTGGCCCAGGTGCGCCTGGCAGCCGAGCGCGGCGATTTCGACGAAGCGCGCAGCGCGCTTGAAGACCTGCTGGAGGCCTATCCCGCCAGCGATCCGGCGCGCGCCCTGGTGCACATGCAGGCGCGGGCGCTCGAGGCCGAGCTGCATTGCGGCCAGGGCGACGTCAGCGACGGGCAGGCCGCGCTGGCCACGCTCACCGACGATGTGCGTGCGATGGAGCAGGGAAACCGTTCCGGCTGGCACCAGGTGATCAATCGGGCGCGCCAGCGCTGCGAGCACCTGGCCAATGGCCAGGGCTTCGTCGCCGCGCGCTGAGCCTCAGTCCGCGTCGTCGAGCGGCAGCCGTGGCTGTTGCAGCTCGATACGGCCCTCGCCGGCCATGATCCGCTTGAACTCGCCGCGGCTGACCGACACGTAGCGCTCGTTGCCGCCGATCTGCACTTGCGGCCCGGCGGTGACGGCCCGGCCCTGGTCATCCACGCGCACCACCATCGTGGCCTTGCGGCCGGTGTGGCAGATGGTCTTGATCTCCTGCATCGAGTCGGCCCAGGCCAGCAGGTACTGGCTGCCCTCGAACAGATCGCCGCGGAAGTCGGTGCGCAGCCCGTAGGCCAGCACCGGGATGCCGAGCGAGTCGACGACCTCGCCGAGCTGCCAGACCTGCCGCTTGGCCAGGAACTGCGCCTCGTCGACCAGGATGCAGTGCAGCCGGCCCTGGGCCTGGATGTCGCGACGGACCAGCTGCTCGAGGTCGTCGTGGACACGGAAGGCCACGCCCTCCGCGCTCAGGCCGATGCGCGAGGCGACCACGCCCACGCCGGCGCGGTCATCCAGGCGCGGCGTCAGGATCAGCACGCGCATGCCGCGCTCGCGGTAGTTGTGCGCGCTCTGCAGAAGCAAGGTGGTCTTCCCGGCATTCATCGCCGAGTAGTAGAAGTAGAGCTTGGCCATGGGTCGGCGTGGTTCGGGTGCGGCGGCGATTGTACCTGCCCGTTGCAGACCGCCGCTCAGCGGGGCGAACCGTCGCCGGCCTCGCGCCGGTCGTCGCCGCTGCGCGTGTCGTCGTCGGACTGCCGCAACGGCAGCACCTCCACGCGACCGCGCAGTGGTGCGCCCCAGACCTCGTCCTGCCAGGCCCAGTACTCGGTCGGTTCCCAGTAGCGCCTGTCGTAGAACTGGTCGCCCCGGACCTGCATCGGCACGCCGCCGGGTCCGTCGGGCAGTTCGATGACCAGGTTGCCCACCGAACCCACGCGGCTTCCCGTGGTGCCGCGCCGGCCGCGGCGCAGCTCGCGCTCCAGCCGGGGCTGGGCCGCGGCATCCTCGTATTCGGCGTAGACGTCCTGGCCCACCTCGATGGCGCGCGAGCGCTCGGCCTCGCTCAGCTGCGCCCAGTAGTGCTCGCGGAGCGCGAGGAAGGCCGGGTAGGCGCGTTCGGCCGCCAGGTCCATCCAGGCGTAGCCCAGGGCGCGGTCCTGTTCCACGCCGTTGCCGGTGAAGTACATCTCCCCGATCATCGCCTGCGAGGGCTTGTCGGCATGCCGGGCGGCGCGCTTGAAGTGCGCAAGCGCATCGTTGAAGAAGCCGTCTTCGAAGGCGCGCGAGCCCTGCATGCGGTAGCGCAGGTCGGGGTGGTGGCTGAGGAAGCCGTCGCTGGAGAGGATCGCGCGCTGCGTCGGATCGCTGCGCCCGGGCGGTTCGGCGCCGGGCAGTTCGCTGCCCTGGGCCGTGCCCAGCGCCATCAGCAGGGCGGCGGCCAGGGCCGGGGCGGCAGTCAGCCGGATTCGCATGGACATCGTCGTTTCCCTCCCTGGTCGGCCGGGCGGTTCGGACCGCGTGGCCGGGCTCGTCCATAATGCCATTCCGATCTGCGACCCTCCACGGCGATTCCCGAATGCAAGGCCTCAACACTCCGCAGCGTGAAGCGGTGCTCCACGTCGATTCCCCGCTGCTGGTGCTGGCCGGTGCCGGAAGCGGCAAGACCCGGGTGATCACCGAGAAGATCGCGCACCTGGTGCGCAGTGGCCGCCACCCGGCCCGCCACATCGCCGCGATCACGTTCACCAACAAGGCCGCGCGCGAGATGCGCGAGCGCGTCGGCAAGCTGCTGCGCGGCGACGACGGCGAAGGCCTGATGGTGTCGACCTTCCATTCGATGGGACTGCGCTTCCTGCAGATCGAGCACGAGCGCGCCGGGCTGCGGCGAGGCTTCAGCATCTTCGACACCGACGACCAGACCGGACTGATCCGCGACCTGCTGCCCAAGGGCAGCAAGAACGACGTGGTCGACGGGGTGCGCCAGCTGGTCTCGCGGGCCAAGAACGAGGCGTTGACCCCGTCCCAGGCCGCCGAGGCGGCCCAGACCGCGCGCGAGCGCGAGGCGGCCGACGTCTATGCGCGCTACCAGCAACGCCTGGCGACCTTCAACGCGGTCGACTTCGACGACCTCATCCGCCTGCCGCTGGACCTGCTGGAGGCGAATCCCGAGCTGGCCGAGGCCTGGCGCGAGCGCATCCGCTACCTGCTGGTGGACGAATGCCAGGACACCAATGGCGCCCAGTACCGGCTGCTGCGGCAACTGGCCGGTCCACGCGGGGCTATGACCTGCGTCGGCGACGACGACCAGTCGATCTATGCCTGGCGTGGCGCGCGCCCGGAGAACCTCGACCAGCTGGCGGCCGACTACCCCGACCTGCGGGTGATCAAGCTCGAGCAGAACTACCGCTGCAGCCGCCGCATCCTGAGTGCGGCGAACCGGCTGATCGCCAACAACCCGCATGCGCACCTGAAGACGCTGTGGAGCGACCACGACGAAGGCCCGCCGATTCGTGTGTGGGCGTGCCGCACCGCCGAGCACGAGGCCGAGCGGGTGGCCGGCGAGATCGCCTTCAGGCACCAGGCCGAAGAGGTGCCGTGGCGGGATTTCGCGATCCTGTTCCGTGGCAACCACCAGTCGCGACCACTGGAGAAGGCGCTGCAGCTGCTGCGCGTGCCCTACCACCTGACCGGCGGCACCGCGTTCCTGGACCGGGGCGAGGTCAAGGACGCGCTGGCCTGGCTGCGGGTGCTGGCCAATCCCGACGACGACGCGGCCTTCCTGCGCGCGATCGCCGCGCCGCGGCGCGAGGTCGGCGCCACGTCGCTGGCGAAGCTGGCGGAGATGGCCCGGCACGCCGGACTGCCGTTGTCGAAGGCGGCCGACTCGGTGGCGCTGACCAAGCAGCTCACGCCGCGCGCCGCGGCCGGTCTCGGCGAGTTCACGGGAATCCTCAAGCGCCTGCGCGAGGCGGCGCGCAAGGTGCCGCCGTCGGTGCTGGTCAAGCAGCTCATCGAGCATTCGGGCCAGTTGGCCGCGCTTCGCGCGCAATGCAAGGACGAGGCGAGCTTCCAGCGCCGGCGCGCCAACCTCGATGAACTGGCGGAGTGGTTCGAGGGCCCCGGCGAGGCGCCGGTCGGGCCCGGGGAACTGGCCGCGCAGCTGGCGCTGCTCAGCCATGCCGACCGCGGCGAGCCCGGCGAGGCGGTACGGCTGATGAGCCTGCATGCCTCGAAGGGACTGGAGTTCCGCTACGTGTTCATCGTCGGTGTCGAGGACGGCAACCTGCCACACGAGGCCAGCCTCGAGGAGGGGCAGCTGGAGGAGGAGCGCCGGCTGATGTACGTCGGCATCACCCGCGCGCGCCAGGGTCTGTGGCTGTCGCACAGCGCCGAGGTGAAGCGCTGGGGCAGCCTCAACAAGCTTGCGCCCAGCCGCTTCCTGGACGAGTTGCCGGTCGAGGCTCTGCATCGCGACGGGGCCGATCCGGAGCGCGACGAGGCGCATCGGCGCGACCGCGCCAAGGCGCAGTTCGCCTCGATCGCCGCGCTGTTCGACGACTGAGGCGAAGGCCCGGAGCTCAGGTCCGGGCGGCGGGCTTGCGGCCCTGTTGGGTACAATCGTGACACTTTCATGACCGGTCCCACGATGATCGCCTCCCGTTTCCTCGCGCTGGCTTGCCTCGTTTCCCTGGCGGCCTGTGCCGCAGGCCCCGCGCCGCGCCACACGCCCGGCCCCGCCGCCGATGACAACCTCAACGCCGTCGTGTGGATGCAGAACTCCGAAGAGTTCGCGCTGTCGGCCCTGACCGTCTACCGCGCTGCGGGCGCGCTGCTCGACCAGGCCCTGGCCGACCCGGCCTGGGACGCGATGGCCCCGGGCGAGCGCGCAGGCGATCGGACCGGGCTGCCGCCGGCGATCATCGTCGATGTCGACGAGACCATCCTGGACAACTCCGCCTACCAGGCGCGCCTGGTGCTGGAGGGCCGCGAGTACGACACCGGCAGCTGGGCGGAGTGGGTCGAGGAGGCCCGCGCCACGCCGGTGCCGGGCGCGGTGGAGTTCCTCTCCGCCGCCGCCGGCCAGGGGGTCACCGTGTTCTACATCACCAACCGCGAGCACGGCCAGGCCGAAGCGACGCTGGCCAACCTGGCCGCAGTGGGGTTCCCGGTGGCGCAGGGCGTCCCGGTGCACCTGGGCCTGGGCATGCCTGTCGAAGGCTGCACCGACCAGGGGCAGAACAAGGTGTGCCGCCGGCAATGGGTGGCCGAGCGCTACCGCGTGCTGATGCAGTTCGGCGACCAGCTCAGCGATTTCATCGATATCGGCGACAACTCGCCGGCCAGCCGGGCCCAGGCCATGGCCTCGGCGGGCGGGTACATCGGCGAGCGCTGGTTCATGCTGCCCAACCCGACCTACGGCTACTGGGAGTCCTCGCTGTTCGGCGAGGACTGGAGCCTGTCGCGCGATGAGCGCCGCCGCATCAAGCGCGGGTCGCTGCGCACGCACTGAGCCTTGCCGCGCCCGATGCGCCGGTATCGGTGGCCGGGCGCTACACTGCGTGCTTGTCCACGTTGCTGGCCTGCCACTACAGTGGCGGCCGTATTGACCCCTCAGTCCCTCGGGAGATCCGGATGAAACTCATCAACACCGCGGCCATGGCTGGCCTGCTCGTCGTGTCGCTGGCCGCGTGCAAGCGCGACGAGGCGCCCGAGGCTGCGCCCTCGGACCCGGCAGCGGCCGTCGAAGCACTGGCCGAAGCACTGCGCGAGAACGACCTGGTGCGCTTCAACCAGCTTTCCCTGCCGGAGGATCTGCAGCAGCAGACCCGCGAGCATTGGGAGTTGCAGCGTACCGAGCCCTCGCCGATCGATCCGGAAGAGGACGCGCGTTTCCGCGAAATGATGGCCAGGCTCACCGCGCCGGACGCCGAGGCGCAGATCTACGCCGACATCGAGCCGATGCTCAACCAGTACGAAGCCGAGTTCAAGGCGCAGCTGCCGCTGATGGTGGCGATGGGCAGCGCCTTCGCCAACCAGGCCATCCAGGCCAACGAGACGCTGTCGGCCGAGCAGAAGCAGCACGCCAGCGAAGTGCTCGGCGCCGTGGCCGGCTGGGTCGGCACCGCACCGATCGGCGACCGCGACAGGGCGCGCGAAGCCATTTCCGTGGTGACCGACACCGCCCGTCGCACCGACGTGGAGTCGATGGACGACTTCCGCCGCATGGAGCACGACGAGATGCTGCGTCGTGCCTCGATCGTATGGGAAGGCAGCAAGGACTTCTTCGCCGTCTACGGTTTCGACATCAACCAGTCGCTGGCCTCGGTGAGCGCGGAAGCCGCGTCCCAGACCGGTGACACCGCGTCT
Organism: Alkalisalibacterium limincola; assembly: GCF_008017755.1. Lineage (GTDB taxonomy): Bacteria > Pseudomonadota > Gammaproteobacteria > Xanthomonadales > Xanthomonadaceae > Alkalisalibacterium > Alkalisalibacterium limincola. The sequence goes on along the minus strand of NZ_VRTS01000005.1, from coordinate 60,069 downwards.
GTTCGGGTGAAGTACCGCCTGCTCGGCTCGGACCTGAGCTTCGACGTGCCGATGGAGCGCATCGACGGTGGCTGGTACAGCCGCGACCTGGTCCAGAGCGCCCGCGACGAGCTGGAGGGCCGCGACGAGGTGCTCGACGAGCCGGCCGAGTACGAGGACGAGGAGATCGTCGAGGAAGACGATCTCGAGGACGGCTACTGAGCCCGCCTCCCCGGCACGCATCGCGTGCCGGGACTGCCCCGATGACCGAATCCGACCGACACCCGGCCCCGGCGCGCCCGCCCCTTTGGGCACGCGTGATGGGCGCGTTGCTGGCGCCCTGGATCGCCCTGCGCAAGGATCCCGGCGAGCCCGAGCAGCTGCTGCCCGACGCCCGGCCGGTGTGCTACGTGCTGGAGCGCTACGGCGTGTCCAACGCGTTGATCCTCGACCGCGCCTGCCGCGAGTCGGGCCTGCCGTCGCCGTTGCGGCCGCTGCCCGGGGAGCCGCTGGGCACGCGCCGCGCCTACGTGGCGATGTCGCGCCGGCGCAGCCTGCGCCCGGGCCGTCCGCGCAGCCGGACCCATTCCGAGGGACTGGCGCAGCTCGTCGAGGCCCACCGGCGGGATCCCGAGCTCGACGTGCTGCTGGTACCGGTGTCGATCTTCGTTGGCCGGGCGCCGGACCGGCAAAGCGGCTGGTTCCAGGTGCTGTTCTCGGAGAACTGGGCCCTGGTGGGCCGCTTCCGCCGCCTGCTGGCGATCCTGCTCAACGGCCGCAACACGCTGGTGCAGTTCTCCAAGCCGGTGTCGGTGCGCGAGATCCTCGCCGAGGGCCTGGAGCCCGAGCGCACCGTGCGCAAGCTCGGACGCGTGCTGCGCGCGCACTTCCGCCGCATCCGCACCGCGGTCATCGGCCCGGACCTGTCGCACCGGCGCCTGCTGGTGGACCGGGTGCTGGACGCGGAACCGGTGCGCAAGTCGATCGCCGACCAGGCCCGCCGCGATTCGAGCACCTATGCCGATGCCTGGCGCAAGGCGCACGGCATGGCCTGGGAGATCGCGGCGGACTACTCGCACCCGGTGGTGCGCTCGGCCAGTTTCGCGCTCAACCCGTTCTGGAACCGCATCTACGACGGCATCACCCTGCACCACCTCGACAAGCTCAAGCAGATCGCGCCGGGCCACGAGGTGGTCTACGTGCCCTGCCACCGCAGCCACATCGACTACCTGCTGCTGAGCTTCCTGCTCTACGTGCATGGCGTGGTGCCGCCGCACATCGTCGCCGGCGTCAACCTGAACATGCCGGTCATCGGTCCGATCCTGCGGCGCGGCGGCGCGTTCTTCATCCGCCGCTCGATCCGCGGCAGCCAGCTGTACTCGGCGATCCTGGGCGAGTACGTCTCGCAGCTCATCGGCGAGGGTTTCTCGATCGAGTACTTCATCGAGGGCGGCCGCTCGCGCACGGGCCGGCTGCTGCAGCCCAAGGGCGGCATGGTCGCGATGACGGTGAAGGGCTACCTGCGCCAGCCGCGGCGGCCGGTGCTGTTCCAGCCCGTCTACATCGGCTACGAGAAGGTCATGGAGGGCGAGAGCTACCTCGACGAGCTCTCCGGCCGGCCGAAGCAGAAGGAAACGATCTGGGCGCTGCTCAAGGGCATCGCCGGCATCCTGCGCAAGCATTACGGCAAGGTGGTGGTGAACTTCGGCGAGCCGATCCTGCTCGACGACCTGCTGGCCGGGCACGCGCCGGACTGGCGCGAGCAGGGGGTCCTGCCGGAGGACAAGCCGGCCTGGCTCAACCCGCTGGTCGACGACGCCTCGCGCCGGATCATGGTCAACATCAACCGCGCCGCCGACGTGAACCCGGTGAACCTGCTGGCGCTGGCGCTGCTGTCCACGCCCAAGCACGCGATGAGCGAGGTGGACCTGCTGTCGCAGCTGGCGCTGTCGAAGAAGCTGCTGTCGAAGCTGCCCTATTCCGACCGGGTGACGGTGACGCCGCTGCGTCCGGAGCAGATCGTGGAGTACGGCGAGAAGATCGGCGTGCTGGTGCGCACCCGCCACCCGATGGGCGACGTGATCTCGGTGGAGGGCGAGACGGCGGTGCTGCAGTCCTACTACCGCAACAACTCCGTGCACCTGTTCGCCGCGGCCTCCTGGGTGGCGTGCTGCTTCCAGAACAACCGGCGCATGAGCCGCTCCGGCGTGCTGCGCCTGGGCCGGATGATCTACCCCTTCATCCAGCACGAGCTGTTCCTGCCCTGGGATGCGGACGCGTTTTCCGAGCGCCTGGACCGAACCGTCGACGTGTTCGTCGAGGAGGGCCTGCTGCACGTGGCCTCCGAGGAGGAAGGCGGCATCCTGGCCCGCGGACCGGGCCAGACCGACGAGGTTTTCCGCCTGCGCGCGATCGCCCACAGCCTGCAGCAGGCCTTCGAGCGCTATTTCATCGCGATCGCGATCCTGGTCAAGAATGGCCCGGGCACGCTGAGCTCGGGCGAGCTGGAGAACCTGTGCCACCTCACCGCACAGCGCCTCAGCCTGCTCTACGCGCCGGCGGCACCGGAGTTCTTCGATCGCGCGCTGTTCCGCGGCTTCATCCAGAAGCTGCGCGAAATGAAGCTGGTGTGGCTGGGTCCGGAGTCGCGGCTGGTGTTTGACGAGCGCATGGGCACCTGGGCGACCGACGCGAAGGTGATCCTGGGCCGCGAGCTGCGCCACACGATCATGACGATCTCGCCGGAAACCGCTCGGGCGGCGGCGGAGAAGCAGGACCTCGCCTCGCGCGCCTAGGCGTCGAGGTCGGGGATCAGCAGGCTTTCCAGCCGGGTCACGCAGTCCTTGATCATCAGCTTGCGCTTCTTCAGGCGGCGCAGCTGCAGATGGTCGGCGGTGGGGTCGAGCCCGAGGCGTTCGATCGCGGCGTCGAGGTCGCGGTGCTCCTGCCGCAACTCGGCCAGCCGGCGTATGGTTTGTGCGTGATCGAGCTCTGACGACATGTGGCCCTCCGGACCGGTGAAGCTTAACCGGTTGGCGGCGTTCAGGCAGGTCGGTGGGGCCGGCCCGGGGCGGTCGGTACAATGGCCGCCCATTTCCCCGGACCCGCGCGATGACGGTTGCCGCCCCGACCCCAGCCCCCACCGCTCCCCACGGCCCGGACGCGCCCGACGCCGCGAAGCTGGCGCGCGGCCTGCGCCACCAGGTCGGCCGGGCGATCGCCGACTACGCGATGATCGAGGACGGCGACCGGGTCATGGTCTGCCTGTCGGGTGGCAAGGACAGCTACACGATGCTCGACATCCTGCGCCAGCTGCAGAGGCGCGCGCCGGTGAAGTTCGAGCTGGTGGCGGTGAACCTGGACCAGAAGCAGCCCGGCTACCCGGAACATGTCCTGCCGGAATACCTGGCCTCGATCGGCGTGGAGCACACGATCCTGGAGCAGGACACCTATTCGGTGGTGACCTCGGTGCTGCCCGAGGGCAAGACGATGTGCTCTCTGTGCTCGCGGCTGCGCCGCGGTGCGCTGTATGCGCACGCGGCGAAGCAGGGCTTCACCAAGATCGCGCTGGGCCACCACCGCGACGACATCGTCGCGACCTTCATGCTCAACCTGTTCCACCACGCCAGGCTCTCGGCGATGCCGCCGAAACTGCTCAGCGACGATGGCCGGCACATCGTGATCCGCCCGCTGGCCTATTGCCGCGAGGCCGACATCGCCGCCTACGCCGAAGCGATGCGTTTCCCGATCATTCCCTGCAACCTGTGCGGCTCGCAGGAGAACCTGCAGCGCAAGTCGGTCGAGCGCATGCTGGCGCAGTGGGACGCGATGACCCCGGGTCGCGTGGACCAGATGGCGCGCGCCCTGGCCGACGTGCGGCCCTCGCAACTGGCCGACCCGAAGCTGTTCGACTTCGCCGGCCTCGCCGCGACACCCGAAGGCCTGCCCGGCGCACCCCCCGTGGGCGCCGACATCGGCCCCAGCCTCACCCGCTGAGACAGCCACCCGTTACCCTGCGTGGCCCGCTGGCGCTCCGGCGCGCGGGCCCCGTGTCCACTCCACGTTCCCCAGGAAACCGCATGTTCTTCAGAAACCTCACGTTCTTCCGCTTCCCCGTCAGCATGAAGGCCGCCCTGGCCGAACTCGAGGCGCGTCTCGACGAGTGCCGGCTCAAGCCGGTCGGCCAGCTGGAGATGAGCTCGCGCGGCTTCGTCGCGCCGATGGGGCGGGAGGCGGAGGCGCTGGTGCATGGCGTCGGCGACTGCCGCTGGGTGACGCTGGGCGGCGAGGACAAGATCCTGCCCGCCGCGGTGGTCAACGACATGGTCGCCCGTCGCGCCGAGGAGATGGAGGAGCGCGACGGCAGCAAGCTGGGTGGCCGCGCGCGCAAGCGCCTGAAGGACGAGATCCTCCACGAGCTGCTGCCCAAGGCCTTCGTGCGCCCGGTGCGCACCAACGCCACGCTCGACCTCGAGCACGGCTTCATCGCGGTGGACAGCTCCAGCCGCAAGTCGGCCGAGAACCTGGTGTCGGAAGTGCGCCACGCGCTGGGCAGCTTCCCGGCGTTGCCGCTCAATGCCGAGGTGGCGCCGCGCAGCATCCTGACCAGCTGGCTGGCCGGCGAGAAGTTGCCCGAGGGCCTGGAGCTGGGCGAGGAGTGCGAGCTCAAGGACGGCCTGGACAAGGGCGCGGTGGTGCGTTGCACCCGCCAGGAGCTCGATGCCGACGAGATCGCCAAGCACCTCGAGGCCGGCAAGCAGTGCACCAAGCTGGCGCTGGTGCTGGAAGGACAGATCAGCTTCGTCATCGGCGAGGACCTCATCGTGCGCAAGCTCAAGTTCCTCGACGGCGCCGTGGAAGGCCTGGAGGGCACCGACCACGACTCGGTCCACGCCGAACTCGACGCGCGCTACGCGCTGATGAGCGGCGAGCTCAAGCGCCTGTTCGTGTTGCTGGAGAAGGCGTTCAAGCTCAGCCGACCCGAGGCCTGAATGGCGGTCGCTCGCGGGGTCTGTCGGCCCCGGCCCGGCTGCGGCATGCTGTATCGATGGCCCGCCTGACTTCCACGCCTCGCCGGGTCGAGCGCGAGACGATCGCGTTCGAGCTCGACGACGGCCGCCTGATCGACGTCGCCCAGGTGCGCGACCCGCGCGCGCGGCGCATGCGGCTGCTGGTCAACGAACGCGGTGTGCGGCTGACGCTGCCGCCGCGGGCCAGCGCCGTGTCGGGGCAACGCTTCCTGGCCGAGAACGGTGGTTGGGTCGCGATCCAGCTGGCGCGCTTCCAGGCGGCTGCGGCGCTGGGGGGGGAGGGCCTTGAGATCGGCCGCACGGCCACGCTGCCGCTAAGGGGCGAAAAGGTGCCCGTGCAGTGGAGCGAGGGCCGCTACACCCGGGTGGAGGCGCACGATGCCGGCATCCTCGTGCAGGTTCCGGCCACGCCGAAGCCGGCGGCGCTGTCGCGCGCGCTGGCCGACTTCTATGCCGCCCAGGCACGCACCGACGCCGGGCGCTGGCTTCCGCAGTACCTGCCGGGCCTGCCACAGGCGCCGCGTGGACTGCGCTTCAAGCGACTGTCCTCGCTGTGGGGGTCGCTGAGTCCCAGCGGCGAGGTGTCGCTGGACCTCTCGCTGGTGCTGGGGCGTCCGGCGGCGTTCGAGTACGTGCTGGTCCACGAGCTGTGCCACCTGGTGGAGCGCAACCACTCGCGCCGCTTCTGGCGCGAGGTGGAGCAGCGCTTCGCCGGCTGGCACGGCGAGCGCGACTACCTGCGTGCGGAGGGGTCGGCGTTGAAGCTGCGGCTGGAGCGCCTTCTCACCCCGGTGGCGTGAGCCCGTCACGCGCGGCCAGGAACGGGGCCAGCGCCGTGGCCACCGGCTCCGGGGTTTCCATGTGCAGGTGGTGGCCGCCCGGCAGCACGATGCTGCGCACGTCGCGCACGCAGGCCAGTCGTGATTCGCGCTGGTGTTGGGGGAAATACGGCGGTGCCTGTTCCGCGGCCACGACGCTGACCGGGCATTCGATCGCGCGCAGCCAGGCCTCGACCGTGGTTTCCTCCGCGCGCAGCGCGGTGGCAGCCTCAGGCGCCGGTCGCTGCGCCAGGCGAAACCGCCCTCCACCGGGGCGATGCCTCGCTCCACCAGCAGCCGGGCCGCGGCTTCGGACAGGCCGTTGGCCTGCATCCGCGCGCGTACCGCGGTGGCGAGGTCGGGAAAGGTCCGCAGCGGACTGGTGTCCGGGCGGCGACGGGCCTCGATCGCATCCCGCAGGCGCTGCGGTGCGCCCGCTGCGTCGCCCGACAGCGGGCCGGCCGCCTCGATGAGTGCCAGGCGCTCGACCCGCTGCGGCGCGGCGACGGCGAGCAACGAACACACCGCGCCGCCGAGCGAATGTCCCAGCAGCCGGCAGCGCGGCCAGCCCAGTGCGTCGATCGCGGCGAGCACGTCGAGGATCCAGTCGGAGAACACGTAGTCGCAGCCGTCCGGCCGGTGTGCGGAATGGCCGTGTCCCGGCAGATCGATCGCGACCACGTCGCAGCCGCGCAGGTGCGGCAGCAGCGGCACGAAGCTGGCGGCGTTGTCGAGCCAGCCGTGCACCGCCAGTACCGGCGCGGCACCGGTGTCGCCGTGGCGCAACGCGGCGATGATGCCCCGGGTGGTTTCCAGGCGAAGCTCGCGCATCAGTCCAGCCAGTCGCCGGCGTGACGGCGCAGCAGGGCGGACATCACCTGCGCATGCGCCGGGCTGTCGTTGAGCGCCGGGATGTAGCGCAGGGTCTTGCCGCCGGCGGCATGGAAGACCTCCGCATTCTCCACTTCGATCTCCTCCAGCGTCTCTATGCAATCGACCGCGAAACCCGGGCAGATCACGTCGACGCTGTCGATGCCCTCGGCGGCGAGCTTCTCCAGCGTCTTGTCGGTGTAGGGCTGCAGCCAGGGCTCGCGGCCGAAGCGCGACTGGAAGGTCAGCATCCACTCGTCCTCCGCCAGCCCGGCGGCGGTGGCGATGAGCCGGGCGCCGGCCTCGCACTGCGCCGCGTAGGGGTCGCCCTCGCGCACGAAGCGCTGCGGGATGCCGTGGAAGGACATCAGCAGCTTCTTCGCCGCACCGTGGTCGGCGCGATGGCGGCGGATGCTGGCGGCGACGGCCTCGACCCAGTCCGGGTCGCGGTGGTAGTCGTCGATGAAGCGCAGCGCCGGCACGCGGCGCCAGCTGGACAGCTCGCGCACCACGCCGTCGAACACCGAGGCCGAGGTGCTGGCGGCGTACTGCGGGTACAGCGGCAGCACCACGAGGCGCTCCAGGCCCTGGTCGTGCATCTCGCGCAGCACGGCGCGGATCGACGGGTTGCCATAGCGCATCGCCAGGCGCACGGGTACGTCGGGGAGCTCGCCCTGGGTGGCCTGCGTGAGTTTCCGGCTCAGGGCCAGCAGCGGCGAACCGTCCGGGCCCCAGATCGAGGCATAGGTGCGCGCGACCTTGCGCCCGCGCAGCGGCAGGATGACGAAGTGCAGGATCGGGCACCACAGCCAGCGGGTCATGTCGACGACGCGATAGTCGTGCAGGAACTCCGCCAGGTAGCGCCGCACCGCCGGGGGGGTGGGGGCGTCCGGGGTGCCGAGGTTGACCAGCAGCACGCCGGTGCGCGCGGCGCCGGGGCGGTGGTTGCCGTGGAATCTCATCGCGTGTGGCTCATCGCATGCCTGGCCCTGTGGCTTGGAGTGCGCGGAACGTATCATGGTCGCCGTCGAAACCGGCTCACGCCGGGTTCATGGCGGGAATCCATACTCGCCCTCATTATCCAGTGCTGCAATGCGCCCCGCGCGCCAGGAGTGGTCCATGCGTCGTTTCGCCCTTGCTTTTGCTGCCTTCGCGCTTGTCATCGCCGGCCAGGCCCAGGCCCAGTCGGTCGAGGAGCGTCGCGCACCGATGCGGTGGAGGTGCTCGACCAGTTGATGCTGATGCCGGAACAGGCGATCCCCGAGGCGCTGCTGCGCAATGCGCAGGCGGTGGCGGTGATCCCGAACCTGGTCAAGGCCGGGCTGGTCATCGGCGGCGCGCGGCCGCGGCCTGATCTCGGTGCGCCAGCCCGACGGGTCCTGGTCGGCGCCCAGCTTCGTCACCCTGACCGGCGGCAGCATCGGCTTCCAGGCCGGCGTGCAGAGCCAGGACCTGATCCTGGTGTTCCGCAGCCAGAAGGGCGTGGATTCCATCGTCCATGGCAAGTTCACGCTGGGGGCGGATGCGGCGGTCGCCGCCGGGCCGGTGGGCCGCAGCGCCCAGGCCTCGACCGACGAGCAGCTGCGTGCCGAGATCTACTCCTACTCGCGCTCGCGCGGCCTGTTCGCCGGCGTCTCTCTGGATGGCGCGGTGATGACGATCGACCATCGGGCCAACCAGCGCGTCTACGGGCGCAACACGACGCCGCGGGCCGTGTTCGAGGGCCGTGCGCCGAGCCCGAACGACACGATCGTGGATTTCCGCGACCGGCTCGAGGAATACACCTCGCGCTGACGCGGCTCCGGGCCGGCACCCTGGCGTGCCGGAGCGGGTGCGCCGGGCGGGCCCGCAGCGGCGACGGCGTCGCATTCGTGCCGGGCCGGCTGGAGTATGCTTGGGGCCTGGCTTTCCTGACCACTTAGAGGTGGAGCAATGGCTCCCAGCATCTGGCAAATCCTGATCGTCCTGCTCATCGTGCTGCTGCTGTTCGGCACCAAGCGCCTGCGCAACGTCGGCTCCGACCTGGGGGCCGCGATAAAGGGCTTCCGCACCGGCATGAAGGACGGCAAGGAGGAGGACAAGGACCCCGAGCAGCTCGGCAAGGACGAGGCGCCCGGGGCCGAAGTGCACAAGCGCGAGCAGGACAAGCAGGACGCCGGTCGCTGAGCGCGCCCTGGCGCATCCCCTGAATGTTCGACATCAGCTTCGTCGAAATCGCGCTGGTCATGGTGATCGCGCTGCTCGTGCTGGGTCCCGAGCGCCTGCCTCGTGCCGCCAAGATGGTGGGCCTGTGGGTGCGTCGTGCCAAGGCCAGCTGGTACTCGGTCAAGGCCGAATTCGAGCGCGAGCTGGCCGACGAGGAGCTCAAGCGCAGCCTGCAGGAGGCGCAGCGCGACATCAACGAGGCCAGGAAGGATTTCGAGGCCGCCACGCGTGAGCCGGTGGCCGCGGTCGACGAGGTCTCCAAGGCCACCGGGGAGGCAGGCCGGTCGCTGAAGCAGTCGCTGGCGGCGGACGCTTCCGGGACGGCATCCGGGGAGAAGGCCGGGGCCGCGGCGGATGATGCTCCGGCGCCCATGCCCGCGCCCGCCTCCCAGGACGAACAGCCGCCAGTCGACGACGCCGGCCCCGGCGCCGACGGGGCGCCGCGGCCGCACGCGGACGATCGCCCGGAAGTCGACGGAAAGTCCGGCCAATGAATCGTCCCGGCGCCGAGCACGAACGCGAGGAAGGCCTGGTCACCCACCTGGTCGAGCTGCGCGCCCGGCTGGTGCGGGCGGTGCTGGCGGTGATGCTCGTGTTCATCGCGCTGCTGCCGTTCGCGCAGCGCATCTATGCGCAGTTCGCCCAGCCGCTGCTGCAGCAACTGCCGGCCGGCGGCCAGATCATCGCGATCGACGTCGCCAGCCCGTTCTTCGCTCCAATCAAGCTGGCCTTCTTCGCCGCACTGGTCATCGCGATGCCGGTGGTGCTCTACCAGCTGTGGGCATTCGTCGCACCCGGCCTGTACCGGCACGAGAAGAAGCTGGCGGTGCCGCTGCTGGTCTCCGCGGTGGCGCTGTTCTACCTGGGCGTGGTTTTCGCCTGGTTCGCGGTGCTGCCGCTGGTGTTCGCCTTCCTCACCGCGGTCACGCCCGAGGGCGTGGCGATGATGACCGACATCACCCGTTACCTGGACTTCGTGTTGCTGATGTTCATGGCCTTCGGCCTGAGCTTCGAACTGCCGGTGGCGGTGGTCATCATGGCCGCGCTGGGCTGGGTCGACATCGACCAGCTGCGCGCGGCGCGGCCGTACGTCATCGTCGGCATCTTCGTGCTGGCCGCGATCATCACGCCGCCCGATGCGGTGTCGCAGATCATGCTCGGCGTGCCGATGTGCCTGCTTTACGAGCTTGGCATCATCGCCGCGCGCATGGTGGTCCGCGGAAACGCCGACGCGACCACCTGAGGCGACCACGCGGCCGCAGGACCTCCGTCGCGCCGGAGCCCGGCCGCCTGGCCAGGCGTCGCTCCGGCCCTAGAGCTCGGCGCTGACCTCGCGGATGGTGTCGTCCGGTCCGCCCGCGCCGGCCGCGTCTTCCGCCCCGAACACGTCGCGCCAGGCCATCAGGTGGCCGCAGGCAAGCACCGCCATGACGCCGGCATTGAGCAGGATGCTCAGCAGCATCTGGCCTGCCGCCTGCGCCGCCTCGCCCAGAAGGCCGAGGATCAGGCCCAGCACCATGCCCACCAGCAGCATCGCGACGCTGGCGATGACGATGGCGACGAACATGCACAGCAGGTAGACCAGCACCGCGCCCAGGTTGGCCATGGACGCCCTGAGGCTGGTGGCGATCGCCCGCAGGCCGGGCTGGCCGTCGAGCATCGCCAGCGGGATGCCGAAAAGCGTGGCGGAAAAGGTGGCCACGCCACCGAACACCACCACCAGGAACATCCAGGGAATCGCACCGCGATTGACCTGCGAATAGTCGGGTTCCTCGCCGGTGGCGATGAGCTGCAGGTTCTCCTGCCCCAGCGCACCGGCCAGCATCGTCACGACCACGAGTCCGAAGACGATCTGCGGGACGGCCATCCACATCAGCGCGCCGGCACGCCCGTTGCGGAACGCCGCGAACACGTCCGACGGTGCGGCCGGTCCGCCGGCATCGATGCTGCGGGCCATCGCCACCAGCCCACCCATCAGCACCGGGTAGACGAACACCAGCACGACCAGCGCGAGCATCGCCAAGGGTCCGAAAAGCCCCGGCAGGGTGGCCAGCACCGACACCATCAGCGCGCCGAGCAGGATCGGCCGGGCCTGCTTCTCGATGATGTGGATGCTGTCGTTGAGCCACTTGGCCCCGCGTCCTGCGCCGGTCTTCCTGATCTGCATGGGGAGGTCTCTCCTGGTAAGGGGTCAGCCGCGCTCGCGCGCGAAGCGCACGAAGCGGCGCATCACGTTGCGCGCCGTCGGGGCGGCACCCACGCCGGCGGCGAGGGATGCCGGGCACAGCCCTTCCGCGGCGATCACTTCGGCGCGGGCGTGGATGTATCCGCGCATGATGCCGGCGCTGAACTCGGGATGGAACTGCACGCCCCAGGCGTGCGTGCCGACGCGGAAGGCCTGGCACTCGTCGCCGGCCGAACGGGCCAGCACCACGGCGCCGGGCGGTGGCGCCAGCACGGTCTGCAGGTGGGTGAGCTGGGCGTCGAAGCGTGCCGGCAGGCCCGCCAGCAGCGGATCGTCCCCAGCCTCGGGATGCAGGTCGACCGGGTGGGTGCCCATCTCGCGGCCGCGGGGGTTGTCGCCGACCGTGCCGCCGAGCGCGTGGGCCAGCAGCTGATGGCCATAGCAGATGCCGAACACGGGCAGCCCGCGATCGTTCGCGTCGCGGAGCCAGTCGGCACTGCGTTCGCTCCAGTCGTGGCGCTCGGTGACCATTGCACCGGAGCCCGACACGATGACGCCGGCAAAACCCTCCGGCTGCGGCAGGTCGTCGCCGGCGATGACCCGGCAACCCACCGCGTCGTCCGGCCCCAGGCCGGCGGCCACGCGGATCCAGTGGCCGAAGCTGCCATGGCGGCGCAGCGGGGGCACCGGCAGGCCGGTTTCCAGGATCAGGAACGGTAGGCTCATGGCAACGGGACGATTCCTCGGGAGGGGCCGCCGGACGGCGGCTCGCGGGCCCGCGCCGGCGGAGCGCCGGTATACTAGCGCGCTTTACGCTACGGGCTTGCCGATGGCCGCGCCGACCTTCCAGGAAATGATCCAGACCCTCAACGCCTACTGGGGCGCACAGGGCTGCGTGCTCGTCCAGCCGCTCGACCTGGAGGTCGGGGCCGGCACCTTCCATCCGGCGACCTTCCTGCGTTCGCTGGGTCCGGAGCCGTGGAATGCGGCCTACGTGCAGCCCTGCCGGCGCCCGACCGACGGCCGCTACGGCGAGAACCCGAACCGGCTGCAGCGCTACTACCAGTACCAGGTGGTGATGAAGCCGAGCCCGGCCGACATCGTCGAGCGCTACTTCGGCTCGCTGCGCGCCCTCGGCGTGGACCCGCTGGTGCATGACCTGCGGCTGGTCGAGGACAACTGGGAGTCGCCGACCCTGGGCGCCTGGGGCCTGGGTTGGGAGGTTTGGCTCAACGGCATGGAGGTCACCCAGTTCACCTACTTCCAGCAGGCCGGTGGCGTGGAGTGCAAGCCGGTGCTGGGCGAGATCACCTACGGGCTCGAGCGCCTGTGCATGTACCTGCAGAACGTCGACGACGTGTTCGACATCGTCTGGACGGTCGGGCCCGACGGCCACCCGGTGACCTATCGCGACGTCTACCACCAGAACGAGGTCGAGCAGAGCACCTACAACTTCGAGCACGCCGACGTGGCCGAGCTGTTCCACCGCTTCGACGCCTGCGAGTCCGAGGCGTTGAAGCTGGTCGAGGCCGGCCTGCCGCTGCCGGCCTACGAGCAGGTGATCAAGGCCAGCCACTGCTTCAACCTGCTCGATGCGCGCCGCGCGATCAGCGTGACCGAGCGCCAGCGTTACATCCTGCGCGTGCGCACGCTCAGCCGCGAAGTGGCGGTGAGCTACCACGCCCAGCGCGAGAAACTGGGCTTCCCCGGCCTGCGTCAGCCGGCACCCGCCAACGACGGGGAGACCGCGTGATGGCCGTCGCCAAGACCCTGCTGATCGAGATCGGCACCGAGGAACTCCCCATCAAGGCCCTGCCCGGCCTGGCCCAGGCGCTTTACGACGGCGTGGTCGCCGGCCTGCACAAGCGCGGCATCAACGTGGCCGACGAGGTCGGCACCCGGGTGGCGCGCGCGCTCTACACTCCCCGCCGCCTGGCGGTGTGGCTGCCGGCGGTCGCGTCCGAGCAGCCGCTGAGCGAAGAACCGGTGCTGGGCCCGGCGGTGTCGATCGGGCGCGATGCCGACGGCAACCCGACCCCGGCGCTGCTGGGCTTCGCGAAGAAGGCCAACGTGGACGTGTCCGAGCTGGTCGAGATCGAGCACAACCAGGGGCCGCGCTATGGCTTCATGCGCCGGGTCGGCGGCGTGTCCACTGCCAGCCTGTTGCCCGACATCCTGGCCGAGGCGGTCAAGGCGATGCCGATTCCCAAGCCGATGCGCTGGGGAGACAACACGCATGCCTTCGCGCGCCCGGTGCATTGGCTGGTCATGCTGCTCGACGATGCGGTGGTCGATGCCGACCTGTTCGGCCTGCGCGCCGACCGGATGAGCCGCGGACACCGCTTCCACCACGACAAGTCGGTCTGGGTGGGGCATGCGGGCGAGTACGTCGAGATCATGCGCAGCGCCAAGGTGCTGGTCGATCCCGACGAGCGCCGCGAGGCGATCCGCAGCCAGGTCGAGCGGCTGGCCGGCGGGCTTGATGGCGTGGCACGCATCGAGCCGGGCAACCTCGACGAGGTCAATTGCCTCGTGGAGTGGCCCAGGGCGATCGCCTGCAATTTCGACGAGGCGTTCCTGGACGTGCCGCCGGAGGCCCTCGTGCGCACGATGGAGGCGAATCAGAAGTTCTTCCCGGTGCTCGACGCCGAGGGCGGGCTGACGCGCCACTTCATCGGCGTGGCCAACATCGAGTCGCGCGACGAATCCGAAGTGGCCAGGGGCTACGAGCGCGTGATCCGTCCACGCTTCGCCGACGCGAAGTTCTTCTTCGACACCGACGCGAGGCAGGGGCTGGAGGCGATGAACGCCGGCCTCTCGGCCGTCACCTACCAGCAGAAGCTGGGGACCCTGGCCGACAAGGTCGCGCGGGTGTCGGCACTTGCCGAATCGATCGCCGGCCAGGTCGGTGTCGATCCGGCCCTGGCGCAACGTGCCGCCGGGCTGGCCAAGGCCGACCTGCAATCGCTGCTGGTCGGCGAGTTCCCGGAGTTGCAGGGCATCGCCGGCCGCCACTACGCGCTGGTCGGTGGTGAATCGGCCGAACTGGCCGCGGCGCTGGACGAGGTCTACATGCCGCGCTTCGCCGGCGACGACATCGCGCCCAGCCCGCTGGGCCGGGTGCTGGCGGTGGCCGAGCGGCTGGACACGCTGGCCGGTGGATTCGCCGCCGGGCTCAGGCCGACCGGCAACAAGGATCCGTTCGCGCTGCGCCGCAATGCGCTGGGCCTTGCGCGTACGTTGATCGAGGGCGACATGGCGCTGGAGCTGCAGCCGCTGATCGATCACGCGGTGTCGCTGCTGCCGATCGCGCCCTCCGCCGACGACAAAACCGAAACGATCGCCCTGGACCTCTACGACTTCATCTTCGACCGCCTGCGGGGCTACTACGCAGAGCGCGGTGTGCCGGCCGAGCAGTTCGAGGCGGTGCTCGCGGTCCGCCCGGTGTCGCTGCAGGATTTCGACGCGCGCCTGGTCGCCATCGCCGAATTCGCCAGGCTGCCCGAGGCGGAAGCCCTGGCTGCGGCGAACAAGCGCATCCGCAACATCCTTCGCAAGGCCGAGGAGGACATCCCCGACAAGGTGTCGCGCTCGCGCCTGCAGGACGAGGCCGAGATCGCGCTGGCGGAGTCGGTGGAGGCGGCCATCCGCGAGACGGACTCCGCGTTGGCCGGGCGCGACTACGTGGCGGTGCTCAAGCGCCTGGCCTGGGTGCGTCAGCCGGTCGACCGCTTCTTCGACGAGGTCATGGTGATGGCCGAGGACCCGGCGCTGCGCGAGAACCGCCTGGCCCTGCTCAAGCGCCTGGCCGACGCTTCGCGGCGGTGGCCGCCGTGGAGCAGCTGTCGCCTGCCCAGTAGGCGGCAGGGCCCGGGGCGAGCCTGATTCCATGCCCACGCGGCGTGAACATCCGGTGCCGGTATGCTGGGCGCATGGAAGGAACCGTGTACCGCGCGGCGCTCGCTGGAGTGTTGCTGTCGATTCTGGCGACCGCCCCGGCGCAGGCCGGCGTGCTGGGCGAGGTGCGGGTGCGCGGCGTGGCCGGCGTGGCGCTGGAGAATGTCGAGTCCGCGCTGTCGCTCAACCGCCTCAGCGACACCCAGCGCGAGCAGATGACCGAGGCCCGCCTGGACTACATGCTCCGGCAGGTGCCCGCCGAGGTGCGGCGCGCGCTGGAACCCTACGGCTACTACCACCCCGAGATCGACGTGCAGCGCCAGCCACGCGGCGACCGCTTCGATGTGCGCATCGACGTCGACGCCGGTCTACCGGTGCGCGTCACCTCGCGCAACGTGCGCATCGAAGGCGCGCGCCGGCGACCCCGAGCTGCAGGCGGCGCGTCGCACCTTCGCGCCGCTCCAGGGCGAGATCTTCGATCATCGCCGCTACGAGGCCAGCAAGTCGGTCATCGAACGCTTGCTGAGCGAGCGTGGCTATTTCGACGCGCGCCCCGCCGGGCAGGAGGTCATTGTCACCCGGGCCGAGCGCAGCGCCGAGGTCGACGTCGGCTGGGACAGCGGCGAGCGGTACGTGTTCGGCGAGGTCGAGGTGGGCGAGCACCAGCTGCGACCGGGCCTGATCGAGAAGCTGGTGCCGTGGGAGCCCGGTGAGCCCTACCACCAGTCGTACCTGCTGGAGCTCCAGCAGACCCTGACCGACCTGGACTACTTCGCCGTCATCGACATCACGCCGGCGCCCCGGGAGTCCGAGGGGCTCGACGTGCCGGTGCAGGTTTCGTTGACTCCAGCCAAGCGCAGCATCTACAGCGCCGGGCTGGGCTACGGGACCGACAGCGGCGCCGGCATCCAGCTGGGCTTCGAGCGTCGCTGGGTGAACACCCGCGGCCACAAGTGGCGCAACGTGCTGGACTGGTCGCAGCGCCGTCAGCTGTTGACCACCCAGTATCGGATTCCGGCCTTCGACCAGTTCGCCGGCTGGTACACCGGTGCGTTCAA
Organism: Alkalisalibacterium limincola; assembly: GCF_008017755.1. Lineage (GTDB taxonomy): Bacteria > Pseudomonadota > Gammaproteobacteria > Xanthomonadales > Xanthomonadaceae > Alkalisalibacterium > Alkalisalibacterium limincola. The sequence goes on along the minus strand of NZ_VRTS01000005.1, from coordinate 44,027 downwards.
CCTCCGGCGCGAGATCACCGCCGATATCGATACCGAACTCATCGAGGCGGTGGTCAACCGGACCGGACAGATCGGCTTGTGGACGGTTTCGGCCGGCCTGCACGCGCAGCGCGAGCGCTACCGTTTCGGGGAACAGGAGGAGCGCGAGTACGCGACCCTGGTCTTTCCGGCGCTGCGGGCGCAGACCAGTCGCGGCGACGATCCGCTCTATCCCACCCGCGGCTGGTCGCTGGTCGCCGAGATCAAGGCCGGGTCCGAGGCCATCGGATCCGGAACCGACTTCGTGCAGGCCTACCTGCAGGGGCGCTACGTGATGTCGTTCGGCGAATCCACGCGGCTGCTGCTGCGCGCCGAACTGGGCACCACGTCGTCCGACAGCTTCGAGACGATGCCCCCGTCACTGCGCTTCTTCGCCGGTGGCGACCGTTCCGTGCGTGGCTATGGGTTCAAGGAACTGGGCCCGCGCGTGGACGATGTCGTGGTGGGCGGCGAGAACCTCAGTGTCCTCAGTATCGAGGTCGAGCGCATGTTCACCGACACCTGGGGCGCGGCGGTGTTCATCGACGCGGGCAATGCGTTCAATTCGCGCGGCGACTTCGAGAACCGCATCGGCGTCGGTGCCGGCGTACGCTGGCGCTCGCCGGTCGGGCCGGTCCGCGTGGACATCGCGCACGGACTCGATGATCCCGAGCAGTCGGTGCGGTTGCACATCAACATCGGGCCCTACCTGTGAGGCGCTGGCTGCTGTGGATCGGCGCGGGGTTGGCGGCCCTGGTGCTGGTCGTGGTGCTGGGGCTCGCGTGGCTGCTCAACACCGGCAGCGGGCGCGATGTGGTGCTGGGTCGCGTGGCGGCCGCGTTGCCGCCGGGCGCACTGACCTGGGAGCGTGCCGAAGGCCGCCTGAGTGGCCTGGTGGTCCTGCATGGGCTGCACTACCAGGTCGAGGACGGGCTGGACGTCCGGATCGAACGTGCCGAGCTGGATGCCCGGGTGCGCGCGCTGCTGGGACGCAAGCTCGACGTGCGGCGGCTGTGGCTGGAGGGGGTCGAGGTGCGCCTGGCCGAAACCGACGATGCGCCGCCGGCCGACCCCTGGCAATGGCCCGAGGATCTGCCGCAGCTGGATCTGCCGGTGAAGGTCGAAGTGGCCGAGCTGGGCGTGCGCCGGCTGGAACTGATGGCGGCCGACGAGGTGCCGCTGCTCGAGGTCTCGCGCCTGGATGCCACGGGCCGTCTCGGCGACGGCCGCCTTGAGCTGACGCAGCTGGATGTCGACAGCGACCGTGGCGACCTGCGCCTGCGCGCCGAGCTCGACAGTGGCCAGCGCTATGCCACCGAACTCTCCGGCAGCTTCGTCCTGCCCGAGGTCGGAGAGCCCGGCCAGGCGCAGGCTGCCCGTTTCCGGGCCGGACTTTACGGCAACCTCGATGCGCTGGCGCTGGAGCTCACCGGTCGGGCCCCGGGCGAGGTGTCGCTGCAACTGCGGCTGGACGATCTCGCATCGCAGACACCGAGCTGGCAGCTGGATCTCGACGCCGGCCCGGTCAATCCGCGATTGTTCGGCGCCGAGGACGATACGCCGGTCGTGGCCCGCCTGCAGGCGCGCGGCGCAGGCCTGCGTGCCGATCTGGAGGGGCGCGTGGAACGTGACGGCATGGAGATCGACATCGCGCCCTCGACCGTGGAATGGACCGGTGAGGTGTTGCTGCTCGAGCCGCTGGTGCTGGGCCTTTACGAAGGCATCGTGCGGCTGGAGGGCCAGGCGGCGCTGGCGGGTGGCGCCGGCGACATTGATCTTCAGGCGCTCATCGAGGGCGTGGTGATTCGCCAGGAAGAACAGGCGCCGCTGACGATCGATGGTCGCCTGGCGGTCGAGGGCGAGCCCGATGCCTGGCGCATCGAGGGGACGACCGCGTTCGAACGCGACGGCGAACAGGCGACGCTGCAGCTGCGCGGTGAAGGTGACCGTGAGCGGCTGCGGCTGGACACACTGCGTGCCGATGTGCCCGGAGGCGATGTGGTGGGTTCGGGTGAGGTGGCCTGGTCCCCGGTGCTGGCCTGGACGCTGGACGCCCGCCTGCAGGCCTTCGACCCGGGCTACTTCAATCCGGACTTCCCCGGGCGGATCGACGCGGCCCTGAGTTCGCAGGGCCAGGCCCGCGACGACCAGGGCGTGGATGCCCGGGTCGAGCTCGACGATATCGGCGGCCAGCTGCGTGGCCGCGCGCTTTCGGGCCAGGCGGCACTGGACTGGCGCGGCGATCGAGGGGACGTGACCCTGGCCCTGGGCATCGGCGCCAGCCGCATCCGCGGCGGCGGGGCGATTGGCGAGGTACTGGACCTGGCCTTCGAGCTCGACCCGCTGCAACTGCAGGACCTGTTGCCGGACGCCGCCGGTGTGGTGCGCGGCGAGGTGGCGTTGGCCGGGCCGGCGCAGAGCCCCGACATCCAGGCGGACCTGCGCGGTTCCACGCTCAGGTATGGCGATCACGAGGTCGAAACCCTGCGGGTACGCGGCGAACTCCCCGGGCAGGGCGCACGCGGTCGCCTCGACGCCAGCCTCGGCGGCGCGGTGCTGGGCGGCGTGGCGCTCGATTCGCTGCAGGCGCAGGTCGAGGGGTCGCTGGCGCAGGCCGAGATCGCGCTGCAGGCCGATGGCGAGGTGGGGACGCTGGACATGGCGGCCAGCACGCGGCGCAGCGACGGGGAGCTGGCCGGCGAACTCCAGGCGCTGCGCTACGCACCGCCGCGCGGAGCGCCCTGGCAACTCGAGGCGCCGGCGGACTTCGTCGTCGGGGACGGCCGTGCCCGACTGTCACGCGCGTGCCTGAGTGCCGCGACCGCGAGGGCCTGTGTCGAGGCGGACTGGCCCGAGCGTGCCGTGGTCGAGGCCCGCGACCTGCCGCTGGCGATGCTTGACCCATGGCTGTCCGAGGATGCTGTGGACTTCCACGTCGAAGGCATCGTCGACGTGGATGCCGAGTTCACGCAGCAGGACGGGCAAGTGGTGGGTAATGCCCGGGTCGTGTCCGAGGGCGGGGTGGTGCGCCTGAGCGAAGCGGGTACGCGGGAACTGCTGACCTATCAGAGACTGCTGCTGGAGGTCGACCTGGGTTCCGAGCGGATCGATGCGAACCTGGACCTGCGACTGTCCGGCGAGGACTATGCCCGCGGTCGTTTCCGGCTCGACCGCGATGACGAGGCTGCGCTCGAGGGTGACCTGCAGGTGCAGGTCAGCGACCTGGCCTTCGTCGAACTCTTCTCGCCCGACATCGTGGTACCGCAGGGTGAGCTCTCTGGACGCCTGGCGGTTGCGGGCACGCTGGATGCGCCGCGTATTTCCGGAGACGCGGGCCTGCGCAACTTCAGTGCCGAGCTGCCTGCACTGGGCATCAGCCTCGAAGGCAGCCAGGTGCTGCTGCGTGGCGACGGCAGTGGGGAGGCGATCCTCGAGGGAGAGCTGCATTCCGGAGAGGGCACCATCACCATCACCGGTCGCCAGATCGCCAGCACCGGCGAGGGCGAACCGCGACGCATCGAGATCGAGGTGCAGGGGGCCGACTTCCTCGCCGCGGACCTGCCCGAGCTGCGCGCCGTGGTGTCGCCCGACCTGCAGGTCGTGGTGACTGATCGCCTGCACGTGCGCGGCCGCGTGGACGTGGACAGTGCGCGGCTGGACCTGGAGCAGCTTGAATCCACCACGTCGCCCTCACCCGACGTGGTGGTGGTCGACCCCGTCGAGCCCGCCGGTGGCCCCCGCATGCCGATCGATGCATTGGTGACCGTCGCCCTGGGCGATGACGTCGAGCTGGTCGGCTTCGGGCTGGAGGGTGAGTTGACCGGGGAGCTGCGGGTGCGCGAGGTGACGGGGCGTGCGACCACCGCGACCGGTGCGCTGGGGGTCAGCGGCGACTACACCGCCTACGGACAGGACCTGCGGCTGGAGAACGGACGGCTGGCCTGGGCCAGCAGCCCGATCGAGAACCCGACGCTGGACCTGGTCGCGCAGCGCAGCTTCGAGAACCACACCGTCGGCATTCGCGTGCGCGGCACGGCAAGACGTCCGACCACCGAGATCTTCTCCACTCCGCCAATGGACAACACCGAGGCGATGAGCTGGCTGGTGCTGGGTCGACCGCTGCGCACCGCCAGCGGCGAAGAGGGTCAGCAGCTGGGTGCGGCGGCGCTGGCGCTGGGCGCCGGCGGCAACTACCTGGCCGAGCAGATGGGCGCACGCCTGGGCCTGGATGAAGTCGGCGTCGCCGATTCGCGCGCCCTGGGAGGCGCCACCCTGAGCATCGGCAAGTACCTCTCGCCGCGCCTGCTGGTGAGCTACGGGGTGTCGCTGCTGGGCGATGGCCAGGTGTTGACGCTGAAGTACCTGCTGGGGCGCGGCTTCGACATCGAGATCGCCTCCGGCACCGAAAGCCGCGCCGCGCTCAACTGGCGGTTGGAGCGCTAGCGCCGGTGCGCTGATGGCTACTGGTTGTCGTGTCGCTCGTCGTGCTGGCGAAGGGCCTCGAGCTCGGCCATGCGCGCGCGGAAACGACTGGCTTCCCATGCCGCGATGCGCCAGGCGATGTCCGCCAGCAGCGCCACCGACACGCCGACGATGATGCCGCCGACCACCAGTGCGTTGGCCCCGCCGAGCAGGAAACCCAGCTCGCCACCCAGGCCCAGCATGCGCATCACCGAGTTGCCGATGTAGCCGGTGAAGCCGTAGATCGGCAGCAGGGTGAACGGGTTGGTGATGAACTGCAGGCCGACCGTGATCGTGAGGTTGCAACGCAGCAGCAGCGCGGCACCGAAGGCGGCCAGGAACTGCACGCCGAACAGCGGCAGGAAGGCCAGTATCGCGCCGCCGTAAAGGGCCGGCATCACGTGCTCGCGCTTGAACGACCACAGGAATGGACGCTTGCTGGCGTGCTCGGCGAACCACTTGATGACCGGATAGCGCGCGACGTTGGCCCGGCGCGGCAGGGGTCGCAGCAGGCGCCGTGCGAAGCCGCGGCGGCGGATCAGTTCACGCAGGTGGCGGTCGTGCTCGCGCTTCATCGATGCCTCAGGCGACGCGCTGGCGGGACTGGCGCACCAGGTGCACCAGCAGCAGCGAGATCGCCGCCGGGGTCACGCCGCTGATGCGCGCTGCCTGGCCGAGCGTGCCGGGGCGCGTGGCCTCCAGCTTCTGACGCACCTCCGAGGACAGGCCGGTCACGCCGGCATAGTCGAAGCCATCCGGGATCGGGAAGTCCTCGTTGCGGCGCTGGCGGTCGATCTGCTCGCGCTGGCGGTCCAGGTAGCCGGCGTACTTCGCCCCGATCTCGACCTGCTCGGCCACGCACGGATCGTCCACGCCCGGGCCCAGCGTCGGCACGCGCATCAGGGCGCGGTAGTCCAGTTCCGGGCGACGCAGCAGCTCAAGCACCGTGGTCTCCCGGCTCAACGGCACGCCCAGCACCGCCTCGACCTCGCGGCCCAGGGCGTTGCCCGGCGTGGCCCACTGGGCGCCCAGCCTGGATTGCTCGGCCTCGATCGCCTCGCGCTTGGCCTCGAAGCGGGCCCAGCGGTCGTCATCGACCAGGCCCATCGCGCGCCCGACCGGGGTCAGGCGCTGGTCGGCATTGTCCTCGCGCAGCTGCAGCCGGTACTCCGCGCGCGAGGTGAACATGCGGTACGGCTCGGTCGTGCCGTGGGTCACCAGGTCGTCGACCAGCACACCGAGGTAGGCCTCGTCGCGCCGCGGCACCCAGGCGGGAAGACCCTGCACCTGGCGCGCGGCGTTGAGGCCGGCAAGCAAACCCTGCGCGGCCGCCTCCTCGTAGCCGGTGGTGCCGTTGATCTGCCCGGCGAAGAACAGCCCGGAAATCGCACGCGTCTCCAGCGAGGCCTTCAGGCCGCGCGGGTCGAAGTAGTCGTACTCGATCGCGTAGCCCGGTCGGGTGATGTGCGCGTTGGCGCAGCCGGCCAGGCTGCGCACCAGGGCCAGCTGCACGTCGAAGGGCAGCGAGGTGGAGATGCCGTTGGGGTAGATCTCGGTGCAGTCCAGGCCCTCGGGCTCGATGAAGATCTGGTGGGAGTCCTTGTCGGCGAACCGCACCACCTTGTCCTCGATCGAGGGACAGTAGCGCGGGCCGACACCCTCGATCTGGCCGGAGAACATCGGCGAGCGGTCGAGCGCAGCACGGATGATGTCGTGGGTGCGCGCCGAGGTGTGGGTGATCCAGCAGCTGACCTGGCGCGGATGGTCCGCCGGGCTGCCGAGGAAGGAGAACGCCGGACGGGGATCGTCACCGGGTTGCTCGGCCATCGCGGCGAAGTCCAGGCTGCGGCTGTCCAGCCGGGGCGGCGTTCCCGTCTTCAGGCGTCCGACCGGCAGCGGATGCTCGCGCAGGCGCTGCGCCAGCGTCGTGGCCGGCAGGTCGCCGGCGCGACCCCCCGTCGCTCTGCGCCTGGCCGACATGGATGCGGCCGGCGAGGAAGGTGCCGGCGGTGAGTACGACGGTGGGGGCGAAGAAATCCTCGCCGAACTGGGTGCGCACGCCGAGGATGCGGTCGCCTTCCACCAGCAGGTCGTCGACCGGTTGCTGGAACAGGCTCAGGTTGGGCTGGCTTTCGACCAGGCGGCGGATCGCGGCCTTGTACAGCGCGCGGTCCGCCTGGCAGCGCGTCGCACGCACCGCCGGACCCTTGCGCGAGTTCAGCGTGCGCCACTGGATGCCGGACAGGTCGGCCGCGCGGGCCATCGCGCCACCCAGCGCGTCGATCTCTCGCACCAGGTGCCCCTTGCCGATGCCGCCGATGGCCGGGTTGCAGCTCATCTGCCCGATCGTTTCGATGCTGTGCGTGAGCAGCAGCGTGCGCGCGCCCGCGCGGGCGGCTGCCAACGCGGCTTCGGTGCCTGCGTGGCCGCCGCCCACGACGATGACGTCATGGCGGTGGAAATCGCTGCTCATAGGAGTCGCATTCTAATCCGGCGAAAGTTGGCACGCTTCATGCTTTATTCACTTTGCTCCCGCAGCGCAGGCGCTGCACGCGTCGAGTCGGTATTGGAACAGGGGCCGACCTTGGCTGCTCGCGGGATCACGGCCGGGAACCTTGGGGGAGGTTCCCGGCCACCCTATACAACGCAAAGGGCCGCCCGATGGGGCGGCCCTTTGCGTTTACCGCTGGAGAGGTAAATGCCGGCGCCCGACGGTCTTGGAACAGGGGGAGTCCAGGGGACCAGTGCCGGGCGCCGGACAAGCGGTGCAGACTTGCCGACGGCGTCGTCGATTGTCAGAACCTGACGTAGCGTGTCAGCAGTCGCCGAGTAGCGATCATGCGACGAGTTCTGCGGACGCGCAACCCCGGCCGGCGGCCGGGGTTCTGGTGGCAGTCAGGCTCAGGGCTCGGGATCGAACGAACCGCGTGCACGCCCGCTCGAACGCGGCACGCTCTGGCGCGTCGGCGGCGCCGCCTGGCGCGCCGGCGGTGCCGACTCGCGTACGGGCGGTGCCGGTGGCGGTGCCGAACGCACCGGCATCGCCTGGCGGGCCGGTGCCTGTTGGACCGGTGCCGGAGCCGGACGCGCCGGGGCCGCCTGCTGCATGCGCGGCTGCGGCGCGGCTGGCGACGTATTGCGGGGCGGCATCGCGTCGCGACGCGGTGCGACCGGAGCCCGTGCCGGGGCCTGCGCTGGTGCCTGGCGCATTTGCGGCGCCTGACGCATCTCCTGACGGCCCTGCGGAACCTGCCCGGCCTGCGGTGCCTGGCGAACAGGCATGCGCTGCTGCTGCGTCGGCGCAGGCGCCATCTGACGGGCACGCGGTGCCTCGCCGACACGCGGGTCCTGCTGCATGCGGCCACCGGTCACCTGGCGCGGCGGGGCGCCACGAGCCTCGCCCATGACCTGGCGCGGCATCTGCGAGTCGCGGCGGTCGGGGATGTTGCGCGGCGGGGCGGCATCCGGCGCGATGCCGGTGCGTGCACGCGGTGTCGGTTGGGTCTCCTGCCACGGACGCTGGACCGGCTGGCGTGCCGGGAGCGCCGGTCGTGCGCGGGCAGCCTCATCACGAAGCACGGCACTGCGGGCCTCGCCAGCCTGTTGGCGCATGCGTGCTTCGCCGGCGCCCGGCGGCGCGCTGCGCGTGGCGTCCGTCATGGCCGCCTGCGGACGATAGCCCGAACGCTGCACGTCGCTCGCCTGCCGTTGTGCCGCGGCGGCGCCCACCGCGCTGCGGCCGCGCGGGCCGCCGACTGCGGGCATGCGCTGCGGGTTCGCGGCAGCCAGGTGCTCGCGCTGCATGTGGCGCTCGTTGTTGGGGTGGCCGTAGCGCGGCGCGGACCGGTAGCGGTAGCGCGGCGGCGGCGAGTAGTGGTGCCAGGCGAAGCGGTGGTCCCAGGCGCTGTAGCGATACGGCGCATAGGGATGCCAATAGCTGTAGCCGGGATAGCGGTGCACCGCACTGAAGGCGAACCAGTCGTTCGGGAACCAGGTCACGCCGTAGTGGAAGTGCGGCCTGTGCCAGCGGCTGTAGTAATGGCGGTCGAACCCCCAGTACAGCGAGTAGTAGGCTGGATAGTGCAGGTAGCCCGGAGAGTAGTAGCTCGGGCCGGGATCCGGCGCATAGTAATAGTCGCCGTAGCCCGCCTGGGCTGGCGAATAATGCCGGTAGCCGCTGTTGTAGGTCGTGCAGGCGGTGAGCGCGGCGAGGCTCACGGCAACGATGAACAGTCGGCGGATCATAAGCGTAGGTCCTCGGATCTCCCACAGCCAGTCTCGGGGCCCGGGAGTGAATCTGTTCTGAATTTTTCTTTGGCTGGCAACAATTTACTGAACGCCATTCAGCTGAGCAGCCGCGAGAGGAGGTCCTGGCAGTCCCGCGATCGCAGTCGCGGCTGCAGTGCCTGCAGGCGCGCGCGGGCCAGTGCGCGGCGCGGCCCGGTGAGCCGCTTCCAGCTTTCGAAGGCGCCCAGCAGGCGGGCGGCCAGCTGCGGGTTGGTGTCGTCGAGTGCGGGAAGATGCTCCGCCAGCAGCTCGTAACCGCGCCCGTCGGCGCGATGGAATGCGACCGGGTTCATGCGCGAGAAGCTGCCGATGATCGCCCGCACGCGGTTCGGGTTGGAGGGTGTCCAGTAGGGAGACGCAACCAGGGCGGTCACGTCGTCGAGCGTCTCCGTGGCCGGCCGGGTGCCGACCAGGGTGAGCCACTTGTCGGTCACCAGCGGGTCGTCGCCATGGCGGCTGCGGAAGCTCTCGAGTGCGGCCTGGGCGGCAGGCGCGTCGAAATGCACCAGCGCGCGCAGGGCCCCGAGGCGCTCGGTCATCCCGCCGGCCCCGTTGAACTGCGCCTGCGCCGCCACGGCCAGCGGGTCGAGTCGCGTGAGCCAGCCCAGGCAGGCGTTGCGCAAACCGCGCGCGGCCATCGCCGGCCCCTCGATACCGCCACGCGCCGATTCCGCCAGGGCGTGGTAGCGCGCCTCGCAGCGGTCGGCATGGTCTTCGGCCAGGCGCTCGAGCAGGTCTTCGCGTGCCGCCACCAGCGTGTCGACGTCGATGGATTCCACCTGTTCGGCCAGCGTGTCGAAATCCGGCAGCGCCAGGCACTCGGTGACGAACGCCGGGTCGGCCGCGTCATCCTCGAGCAGGTCGCCCAACGCATCGCTCAGCGCGTCGGCGAGGCTGCGGTCGCCGCCCAGCATCGCCTGCGCGGCGAGGCGCTGCACGGCCTCCCAGCGGCTGAACGGATCGGACTCGATGCGGGCCAGGCGGCCGAGCTCGGCGGCGCTGTAGTCGAAGGACACCTTCACCGGCGCGCTGAACCCGCGGTTGAGCGAGGGCAGCAGGGGTCCGGCAGTGATCCGTAGCCGTGTGTGCTCGCCGTCGATCTCCAGCAGGTCGCCATGCAGTCGTCCCCCCTCCACCTGCGCGTCGTCGAGGGGCAACGACTTGCCATCGGCGTCGAACAGCGCGATGCGCAAGGGCAATGGCAATGCCGCGGGTTCGGGCTGCGCATCGGTGGGGGGGGTGTGCTGTCGGATATCGAGCTGGAAACGCCCGTCCACCTGGGTGCCGGCGACCTCCAGGCGGGGCGTGCCCGACTGCGCGTACCACTGCAGGTAGGCGTCGAGATCGCGCCCGGAGGCGGACGACAAGGCGGCCAGGAAGTCCTCGACCGTCGCCGCGCGGCCGTCGTTGTCGGAGAAGTAGCGATCCAGCCCGGCGCGGAAATCCTCCTCGCCCAGCAACGTGTGCAGCATGCGCACGATTTCCGCACCCTTCTCGTAGACGGTGAGGGTGTAGAAGTTGTTGATCTCGCTGTACTGCGCGGTTCGCACCGGGTGTGCCAGCGAGCCGGCATCCTCGGCGAACTGGCGTGCACGCAGCAGGCGCACGTCCTCGATGCGCTTGACCGCGCGCGAATGCAGGTCGGCGGTGAACTCCTGGTCGCGGAACACCGTCAGGCCCTCCTTGAGCGAGAGCTGGAACCAGTCGCGCAGCGTGACCCGGTTGCCGGACCAGTTGTGGAAGTACTCGTGGCCGATGACCGCCTCGATCGCCAGGTAGTCCAGGTCGGTGGCGGTATCGGGGTCGGCGAGGATGAAGCGGGCGTTGAAGATGTTCAGGCCCTTGTTCTCCATCGCGCCCATGTTGAAGTCCTGGGCGGCGACGATGTTGAACACGTCGAGGTCGTAGCAGCGGCCGAAGCGCTCTTCGTCCCAGCGCAGCGCGCGCTCGACCGCCTCGAGCGCGAAACCGCAGCGCGGCACGTCGGCGGGCGCAGCCCACACCGCCAGCTCGACCTCGCGGCCGTCGGCCGTGGTGATCTGGCGCGTGACGGCCTGCAGCTGCCCGGCGACCAGCGCGAACAGGTAGGCCGGCGTCGGGTGCGGGTTGTGCCAGGTGGCGAAGTGGCGGCCATCCTCGAGGCGGCCAGCCTCGACCCGGTTGCGTTGCCCAGCAGCACCGGGAAGCGTTCGGCATCCGCGCGCAGCGTGGTGCGCCAGGTGGCCATCACGTCGGGGCGGTCGGCGAAGAAGGTGATGCGGCGGAAGCCCTCGGCTTCGCACTGGGTGATCAACAGGCCGCGACTCGCGTAGAGGCCTTCCAGCCGGGTGTTGTCGTCGGGGCGCAGGCGTACCCGGGTTTCGAGCACGCATGCGCGATCCACGCCTTCGACGCGCAGGCCGGTCGGGCCGTGCTCGAAGCGGTCGTCGGGCAGGTCCTCGCCGTCGAGCCGGACCGAGAGCAATTCGAGGTCTTCGCCATCCAGCTCGATGGCCAGCCCGGGTTGCGCCGGATCGGGTTCCAGATGCAGGCGCGCCAGCACCTCGCTGGCCTCCAAAGCCAGGTCGAACTCCAGTTCGGCATGGCGCACGCGCCATGCCGGCGCACGGTACTCGGAGAGGCGGATGACGGGGGCTGCGCTCATGCTCACATCGGGTGGGACGGGTGGATCAGGCTAGCATGTGGCCCCGCCGCGTCGGCTTCACGCGCGCCGCCGCGCGGCCCGGCGTGGAGTCCATCGATCAGCGCGGCTTGCGACGGATCGGGATGCCGGCCACCGGCATGCTGGCGACGTCGAAACCGGCCTCGCGGCGCGGCGCACCGGGCTTCGGGCCCCAGGCCTGGGCGTAGATCACGTCCCAGGTGCTGGGCAACACGCCGTCCCGGCGGTGCGCCTCGTAGGCGGCCTCGGCATCGCCGATGCGACGCTTGCCGGTCAGGCTGCGGCGACGCGAGTCCAGCGCATTGGTGGCGCCGATCGCACGCAGCTCGCGCATCAGCGTCATCAGGTCGGGATAGGTCAGCGTGAAGCTGTCGGTGTCGACCACCGGGTCGCGGAAGCCCGCCTGCACCAAGGCGTCGCCGACCGCCTGGATCGGTGCGAAGGCGCTCACGTGCGGCACCTCGTCGGCGGCGGCGAAGGCCTCGCGCAACTCCGCCAGCGTTCCGGGCCCGAAGGTGGAGAACAGCAGCAGCCCCTCCGGGCGCAGCACCCGGCGGAACTCGGTCAGCGTGGCCGGCAGGTCCTGCGACCACTGCAGGCACAGGTTGGAGAAGATCACCTCGACGCTGCCGTCGGCGAAGGGCAGGCGCGCGGCATCGGCGCACACGCGCGAGAACGGGCGCCACCAGCCGGACTTGCGCCCGGCCTGGCGCAGCATCGGCAGCGCCATGTCGAGCGCGACCACGCGCGAGCGCGGCCAGCGCTTCCTCATCGCCGCCGAGGCACCGCCGGGGCCTGATCCCACGTCCAGCACGACCCCGGGCACCCGGTCGTCGAGGTAGTCCAGCTGCTCGAGCAGCCGTGACTCGACTTCGCGCTGCAACACCGCGGCGGCCTCGTAGCTTGTCGCCGCCCGGCCAAAGGCATGGCGCAGGTGGCGCGGGTCGTAGGTCGGGCTCATGCCGGCAGTCCCTCGACGAAGTCGAGCACGGCAGAGGCGACGGCGTCGGCATGGGTCAGGAACGGGGCGTGGCCGCCGCCGGCCACGCAGCGGAACCCGCCGTGCGGACACAGCGCCGCGGCGGCCTGCATCGCCTGCCAGGTCACCAGCCGGTCGCGTCGCCCGGCAATCCACAGGCTGGGCACGGCCAGTCCCGGCAGTGCCGCACGCAGGTCCTGGTGTTCCAGCACCGCCAGCCCTTCCACCAGCGCAGCGGGTTCGGGTTCGCCACGGGCGTAGACGCGCTCGCGCAACAGGCGCAGCTCCTCGCGCATGTGGTCCGAGCCCTGCGCCTCGAGCGCCAGGAAGCGGTCGACGGTGCCGCGGTAGTCGCGCGCCAGCCCGTCGCCGAACTGGGCGAACACCGAGGCATCGACGCCGTGTGGCCAGTCGGGTGCGGCGACGAAGCGTGGGCTGGCGGCCACCGCCACCAGGCCGGTGACGGGCGAGTCCTCGACCGCGGCGGCATGCATCGCCACCAGGCCGCCCAGCGACCAGCCCAGCCACGGTGCACGCGGCAATTGTCCGCTCAGGACGGCGGCGCAACTGGCCGGGTCGAGCGAGACCGCGCTGCGGCGACTGTGGCCGTGCCCCGGCAGGTCGACCACGTGCAGCGTGAAATGCGCGGACAGGCGCTCCACCAGGGGGGCGAATATCCCGCCGTGCATGGCCCAGCCGTGCAGCAGCACGAGCGGCCGGCCCCGGCCGATGCACTCGACGTGCAGTGCCTCCACGTCAGTGGGGTTCGTTGACCAGCCGGTGGGCGGCTTCCACGCGTGCATTGGTCGTGCCGACAGAGAGTGCCAGCCCGTCGAGCAGGCGGTCGATGTCGGCCTCTTCATGGTCGGCCGACAGGGTGATGCGCAGCCGGCCGCTGCCCTCGGGCACGGTCGGCGGACGGATCGGTGCGACCAGGATCCCGACCTCTTCGAGCCGGCGTGCCGCGAGCAGCGTCGCGGCGTTGTCGCCAGTGAACAGCGGTTGGATCGGCGTCGTGGAAGGCAGCAGGTTCACCCCCAGCTGCTGCGCTCCGCGGCGGAAGCGTGCGATCAGCGCGCCGAGCTTGGCGCGACGCCAGGACTCGCGGCGCGCCACGCGCACCAGGGCCAGGCTGGCGGCGGCCAGCGCGGGTGGCAGTGCGGTGGTGTAGCGGTACGGGCGGGCCGATTGGCGCAGGTGCTCGATCATCTCCACGCTGCCCACCAGGACCGCTCCATAGCCGCCCAGGGCCTTGCCCAGCGTGACCAGTTGCAGCGGCACTTCGCGCACGCCCAGGCCGGCCGCCGCGACACAGCCGCGACCCTGCGGACCGACCACGCCGACGCCATGCGCGTCGTCCACGTACAGCGTGGCGTTCTGGCTGCGCGCGGCCAGGCCCAGCAGGCGCAACGGCGCGACATCGCCATCCATGCTGAACACGCCGTCGGTCGCCAGCAGGGCCGCCGCGTCCGGATCCAGCGCCAGCTGGCGCAGCGCCGCATCGGCGTCGCCATGCGGATAGCGGCGCAGCTTGGCGCCGCTCAGGCGTGCCGCATCGATGAGACTGGCGTGGTTGAGCCGGTCCTGCACGCATACGTCGTCGCCGCCCAGCAGCGTTTGCAGCACGGCCAGGTTCGCGCTGAAACCCGAACCCAGCAGCAGCGCCGCCGGGTAGCCGAGCCACTCCGCGATCTCTTCCTCCAGCGCGGAGTGCAGCTGGTGATGGCCCGACACCTGGTGTGCACCGGTGCTGCCGACGCCGTGCCAGGCGGCGGCCTCCTGCAGCGCCGCGACGCCATCGAGGTGCTGGCTCAGGCCGAGGTAGTCGTTGCCGCAGAACGACAGCAGCTCCTGGCCGTCGATGCGCACCCGCGCGCCTTCGCGGGACTCGACCACGCGGGTACGACGCACGCCCAGGCTGGACTCGCGCTCGGCCGCCGCTGCGGTGACCCGGTGCTGCAGGGAGGGTCTCGCCATGGCTCAGGCCGCCTCTTCGTCTGAATGCACGATGTCGGCGTGCACCGTGCCGGGCACGCCGGCGGCCGCCGCGTCGACCTGCATCGGCCGCAGGCCCAGGCGCTGGAACAGGGCCTGGTCGCGCTCGACGTCCGGATTGCCGGTGGTGAGCAGCTTCTCGCCGTAGAAGATCGAGTTGGCGCCGGCCAGGAAGCACAGCGCCTGCAGCTCGTCGGACATCGCCTCGCGACCGGCCGACAGGCGCACCATCGAGCGCGGCATCACGATGCGCGCCACGGCGATCGTGCGCACGAACTCGAACGGGTCGAGCTCCTCGGTCTTCGCCAGCGGCGTCCCCTCGACCCGGACCAGGCGGTTGATCGGCACCGAGTCCGGGTGCGCCGGCAGGTTCGCCAGCGCCTGCAGCAGGCCGGCGCGCTGGGCACGCGTCTCGCCCATGCCGACGATGCCGCCCGAGCAGGTCTTCATGCCGGTGTCGCGCACGTGGCCCAGCGTATCCAGGCGGTCCTGGTACTCGCGGGTATGGATGATCTCGCCGTAGAACTCCGGCGCCGAGTCCAGGTTGTGGTTGTAGTAGTCCAGGCCGGCGGCGCGCAGCTTGAGCGCCTGCTCGCCGCTGAGCATGCCCAGCGTGGCGCAGGTCTCCAGGCCCAGCGCCTTCACCTCGCGCACCATCTCGGCCACCTTCGGGATGTCGCGGTCCTTCGGGCTGCGCCAGGCGGCGCCCATGCAGAAGCGCGAGGCACCGGCGGCCTTGGCCGCGCGCGCCTTCTCCAGCACCGCGTCCAGGCTCATCAGCTTCTGCGCCTGCACGCCGGTGTGGTAGCGCTGCGCCTGCGGGCAGTAGGCGCAGTCCTCCGGGCAGCCGCCGGTCTTCACCGACAACAGCGTCGATACCTGCACCTCGGCCGGGTCGAAGCAGGCGCGATGGACGTCGGCGGCCCGCTGCATCAGCACCGGGAACGGCAGGTCGAACAGGGCCTGTACCTCCTCGCGCGACCAGTCGTGGCGGAGGGTGGGCTGGGCGGCACTGGCCATCGATGGCTCCGGAAGGCGGGAAAACGATAAAGTCTGGGTAGGGGCTGGAGCCCCTGTCAACTTTTGACCCACGGATGGAGTCGACGAGATGTCCCGCCTGATCCTGGCTGCCCGGCGCCTGCTGGACGCCGTGCTGCCGCCGCGTTGCGTGGTCTGCGGCGAGCCCGGCGATGCCCCCGACGCGCTGTGCGCCGCCTGCTTCACCCGACTTCCCTGGAACCATACGCCGTGTGGGGTGTGCGCGCTGCCGCTGTGCGATGACAGCGGGCCCTGCCGCTGCACGCGCCGCCGCCATGCGGTGATCGATCGCGTGCTGGCACCCCTGCGCTACGAATTCCCGGTCACCTCGCTGGTGCCGCGGCTGAAGTTCCACGGCGACCTGGCCGCCGGCCGGGCGCTGACCCAGTTGCTGGACCTGGCCTTGCGCGACGAGCCCCGCCCGGACGCGCTGGTGCCGGTGCCGCTGCATTCGCGCCGCCTGGCCAGCCGCGGCTACGACCAGGCACTGGAGCTGGCACGGCCCCTGGCACGTGCCCTGGACATCCCGCTGCGCACCGACCTGCTGCGGCGCACGCGCGACACCCGGCCGCAGACCGAACTGCGGGCCCGGTCGCGGCGTCGCAACCTGCAGGACGCGTTCCGCGCGGTGGGCGTGGTGCCCGGGCACGTGGCACTGCTCGACGACGTGATGACCACCGGGAACACATTGAATGAGTGTGCCGTGGCACTGCGCGAGGCCGGCGCCGACCGCGTGGAGGCCTGGGTGGTCGCACGCGCGAGCGCATGATGGACCGCCGGATCAGCCTGCAGCGAAGCGCAGTCCGGCCACGATGCCGATGAACACGACCAGGCCCACCCAGTTGTTGTGCAGGAAGGCGCGGAAGCAACCCTCGCGGGTGCGGTGGCCGGCCATCGCGAACTGGGTGGCCACCAGCAGCGTGGCGACGCCCAGGGCCGCGAAGTACGGCCAGGCCAGTTCCGCGCGCAGCCCGACCAACGCCAGGGCCAGCAGCGTCAACGCATACAGCACCCCCTGCGCGGCCAGGTCGGCCGACCCGAACAGGATCGCGGTGGACTTGGCGCCGACCCGGAGGTCATCCTCGCGATCGACCATCGCGTACCAGGTGTCGTAGGCCGTGGCCCACAGCACGTTGGCCAGGAACAACAGCCAGGCCAGGGGCGGCACCGTGCCCAGCACGGCGGCGAAGGCCATCGGGATGGCCCAGCCGAAGGCCACGCCCAGGTACACCTGCGGCAGGTAGGTGTGGCGCTTGAGATAGGGATAGCTGGCGGCAAGGAAGACCCCGACCACGCTCAGCGCCACCGTCAGCCAGTTGGTGAGCAGCACCAGGCCGAACGCCGCCAGCATCAGCACCGCGAACACCGCCAGCGCCTCGCGACCGCCCACCGCGCCGGTGGCCAGCGGGCGCTCGCGGGTGCGTTCCACGTGCGGATCCAGCCAGCGGTCGGCATAGTCGTTGATCACGCAGCCGGCCGAGCGCGTCAACCACACGCCGGCGGTGAAGATCAGCAGCAGGTGCCAGGGTGGGAAGCCGCCGGCGGCCAGCCACAGAGCCCACCAGGTGGGCCACAGCAACAGCAGCACGCCGATCGGGCGATCGCCGCGCACCAGTTGCCAGTAGTGCGGCAGCTGCGTGCGCAGCCGCCAGTCCGCCCGCTCGGCCGGGACTTCATAACGCTCGTAGGCCATTTCGTCAGTCTATAGGAGGGTTCGTCGGATCCGCCCGCCCGGCGGTGGCCGCTTTGGCTACACTGCCGCCCATTCGATCAAGGAGATCCCCATGAGCCAAGGTTCCGCCGGCAACGTCATCGCCGCCATCTGCAGCCTCATCATCCCCGGCCTGGGGCAACTGGTGCAGGGCCGCGTGCTTTGGGCACTGTTCTGGTTCGCACTGGCCGTTGTGGTGGGCGGGTTCACGTGGCTCATCACGCTGTCGCTGCTTCCGTTCGGCTGGCCGCTGGTGGCGATCCTGTCCTGCATCCACGCGGCCCTGTTCCGCCGCTGACGCCCGGGCGCGGCGCTCGCAACGGGCGCCGTTCCATGCCAAAATCCCAGCCCGCGCCCCCGGTGGCCCAGCCCCGGGGCGCGTGGACGTCAAAGCGCCCGTAGCTCAGCTGGATAGAGTACTACCCTCCGAAGGTAGGGGTCACAGGTTCGAATCCTGTCGGGCGCGCCACGTTCCCTCCCCGCAAGAGCGTTAGTTCAAGCCGCGCACCTGCGCAGGCCTTTGGCCTGTCGGGCGCGCCACGTTCCTCCCTCGCAAGATCGGTAGTTCAGGCCGGCGCACCTGCGCGGGCCTGCGGCCCGTCGGGCGTGCCACGTTCCTCCCTCGCGATATTCAAAGGCCGCGCGTCGCCCGGAGCCTGCGTGGCGTGCGATGATCGCGGCGAACTCCGTCCCTGGTTTCGTGGACGGCCGCGGCCGGGCCCTTCCGCCGCGCGAGTGCCCGCCCCGGGAGGCGCCTGCCGTGAAGCTGTCGGAATTCCTCACCGCCCACATGCAGGAGATCCTGGCCGAGTGGGATGACTACGCCGAGCGCATGACGCCGGCCGCCGACGACATGACCGCGCGCGAGCTGCGCGACCATGCCGCGCAGATGCTGCAGGCGATAGCGGTCCAGCTCGACTCGCCCCAGCCGGTGCCCGACGTCGCCGAGGCCGGTGAGGCGGACGGGGCAGCGAAGGCCGGGGGGGAAATCCCTGAATCCCCGGCTGCCAAGCACGGGGCGCTCAGGCAGGAACACCGCTTCACGCTGCTGCAACTGAGTTCGGAGTTCCGCACGCTGCGTGCGACGATCCTGAAGCTGTGGCTGCCGCACGTTCGCAACCTGCCGGAAAGCCTTGCCTCGGTGGTGCGCTTCAACGAGGCGGTCGACCAGGCGCTGGCCGAGTCGATCGTCACCTACTCCGAGCGTGCCCAGGCCGAGCACGACCTGTTCATCGCCATCCTCGGCCACGACCTGCGCGGTCCCCTGGCAACGATGACCATGGCCGGTGGCCTGCTGCGCGAACCCGGCCTGAGCGTGAAGCGGGCAGGCGTGCTGGGCGGCTCGGTGGCCACGGCGGCGAGCCAGATGACCAGCATGGTGAACGACCTGCTGGGCCTGGCGCGCAGCAGGCTCAGCTGCGGCATGCCAATCGCGCGCGAGCCGGTCGACGCGCTGCGGGTCTGCGAGGCGGCGATTGCCGACGCGGCAGCGATGTATCCCGACTGCGAATTCGTGCTGCCCGACCGGCCGTCGCTGCCCGGCCGCTTCGATGCGGTTCGCCTGCAGCAGCTGGTCACCAACCTGCTGGTCAATGCCGCGCAGCACGGCGCCCGGCACTGCCCGGTGCAGCTGGTGACCGCGGGCGATGCCACGACCGTCACGCTGCGCGTCACCAACACCGGAACGCCGATTCCGGTCGAGAGCCTGGAGTGCATCTTCGACCCGATGCGCCGTCTGGGAGAGGTGTCGGGCCACGTCGTCGAGGCCGGGGCGCGCACCAGCCTGGGCCTGGGGCTGTTCATCGCCCGCGAGATCGCCCTGGGGCACGGTGGCCGCATCGCGGTGACGTCCAACGAGAGCGAGGGCACCTCGTTCGTGGTCACCCTGCCGCGGGAGGCCGACCAGGATGCGCCGGCGACCCACCAGGAGCACGGCAGCCGCACCACCACCTCTTGAGCGGGTGTGGAAGGCCAGAATCACTCCTGGGGTTCGAGGTCGAAGGCGCGCCTCCCGAAGCGGTCAGGCCTCGGGGTGGATCCAGTCGCTGCTGCCCTCGAGGTAATGCTCCCGCTTCCAGATCGGCACCCGCGACTTCACCTCGTCGATCACGTAACGGCAGGCCTGGAAGGCGCCATCCCGGTGGCCCGACAGCGCACCGACCCACACCGCCGGTTCGCCGACCTTGAGGTGCCCGGTGCGGTGCACGCAGGCGCAGCCGAGCAGGTCGAAGCGCTCGCGTGCCTCCTCGAGGATCCGCTGGCCCTCGCTTTCGGCCAGTTCCACGTAGGCCTGGTAGTCCAGCGCCTCCACCGCCTGTCCGCGATGGTTGTCGCGCACCCGGCCCTCGAAGGCGGCGAGGGCGCCCGCACCCGGATGGGCCAGCGCGCGCTGCAGCGACCAGGGATCGATCGCGCTTTCGCTGATCCAGAAACGGAAGCTGCCTTCTTTCTCTTTGCTCATCGTTCCTGCCTCAGCCGCCCGACACCGGCGGGATGAAGGCCACGCGGGCCCCGTCGTGCACGGGGTCGCTCCATTGCGCGAACTCGCCGTCGCAGGCCACGCGCAGCTTCTCGATCGGCCAGCCCAACCGGTGGCTCTCGTCGCACTGGGCATAAAGCTCGGCAAGCGTCGCGGCGTCGGTGGTCACGGACTCGTTTGCCACGCCCGTGCGGTCGCGCAGGCTGGCGAAGTACTGGAGTGAGACGTGGACGGCCATCGCGGTGCTCGTTGGGGGTGCACTGCAGTGTCGGACACCTCCCTTCGGGCGGCAAGCCGGAAGGCGGCCCACTTGGTCGGTCGGGCCCCTTTCGCCGCCTGCTGCATTGCATTCGCCGTGCTGTTCGATGCAGGCTTTCCCGCCCGGAGAAGCTGGCGTGGAATCGTGGAGCCAGGAGTCGCTGAGCACGTGAATGGTGTTGTGGATCTCCGGTCCTCCAAGCCGGGCTGGAAGTGGCTGTACGTGGGAGGCTGGGCCTGCTTCGGGCTGGTCCTGCTCCTTGCGTCCCATTCGATCGGCATGCTCAACCAGGGCGACTATGGGCGCGCGATCGCGCGCTTCCTGCACTACCCGCTCGGACCCGAAGGCGGGTTCGGCAGTCCGCAGGGCGTCGTGTGGGCGTTCCGGGATGACCCGCGCAGCCCCGCCGGTGGAGGCGGCACCTCGTCCTTCCTGTTCTGGGCCGCCGTGTGGCTGCAGCGCCTGGTTGCCGACCACTACAGCGTCCTGGCGACCGGGCTGGTGGCCCGGATCGGTTTGCTGTTTTGCGCCGAGCGACTGGGGGCCTGCCTGTCACGCACGCTGGGGGGTGGCCTCGCGTTGCGCTTCGCCCTCGGTGCGCTCTTTGCGCTGGCGCTGTTCGCGGCACACAACGTGGCGTTCACCAATGCGCTCTACATGGAGTTCGCATTCGTGCTGTTCCTGCCCGTGCTGGTGCTTGGACTGTTCCGGATGGACACCCGCTGGGGGCAGGTAGCCCTGGTGCTGGGCGCCGTGATGTGCGGAGCGGCCAAGGCGCAGTTCTTCTACCTGCCGGCGCTGCTGGGCATCGCGCTGGCCTGGACGGCGGTTCGCACGCGCCAGCGCCCGGGCTGGGTCATCGTCGTCGGTCTGGCGCTCGCGCAGGTGCTGGCGCTGGTCCCACTGGCCCGCAGCGGCTACACCCAGATCAACTACCACCACGCCACGCAGCTGGGTTCCTACCTGGCGATGAGCCCGGCGCAGCGGGCGGCCTACGCTCCCGACGGCAGCATCGAGCGTTGCGTCGGCATCGACGCCTGGGGCAACCGACTGGCAGGCCTGGATGCGGTCCGGCTGGAGCCGGGGCACGAAAGCTGCCTGGGCGAGGTCACGCTGGGGGCCCGCGATGTCCTCGCCCCCTACCTCCACCACCCGGGACTGCTGCCGGGCTTGTGGTTGGGCACGGCCCCCACCCATTTCACCGTCGACTACTTCCATCTCGACCAGGAGGGGCGCTACATCGTCCCGGTAGACGGCGACGCATATGGGCCCGGGCAACTGCTTGTCTCCCTCTCCGCGGCGCGCGACCGGCTGATCGGGCCCTGGGTGGCCCTGGTGCTCATCGCCGCCGCATCGCTCGCCGGCGCGGGTGGGGTCGGTCGCCCGCCACCCGGCCTGGCGACGGCCCTGCTCTTCCTCGCGGCACTCGCCGCCAGCCAGCTTCTCGTGTCGCTGGTGGGCGAGGGCGTGCGTGACCTGAGCAGGCATTGGGCAGGTGCCCAGCTGGCCATCGACCTGCTGGTGGTCTGCCTGGTGGCCTGGGCGCTTTGCTTCATGTCGCTTGCACGCCAGCGCCCCGGTTCGGCTACACTGCGCCCGCTTCAGGTGTCCCGGTCGCTGTCCAGCGCCCGGGATTAAACGGGAAGCCGGTGACGCCCCCACTGGGGCCATTCCGGCGCTGCCCCCGCAACGGTAGGCACGACAAGGCCCCTGCATCCGCCACTGCATCCGCGGGAAGGCGCATGGGCCGGGCAGGCGACGCGGATCACCGCGCGCCCGCCGCGTGCAAGCCCGGAGACCGGCCTGGTGCGAGGACCCGCCTTGGGTTCAATCCGGTTGCGATGCGGAGGGCGTCGCGGCAGTGATGCCCGCGACGTGTCCGTCCGCGCCTTGCCGCCGCCCCCATTGCATTCGCACCGGCCCGCCACCGCCCGTGAACGCAATGGAGCCGCATCGATGGACATCCGCCACACCAGCCTCGCCCTGGGCCTTGCCCTGGCCCTGCAGCCCGCGCTGGCCAGCGCCGCCGAGCGCACCGAGCTCGACACCGTCGTGGTGACGGCCACGCGCACCGCCCTGGATGCCGGCGACAGCCTGCTGCCGGTGGAGATCATCGACCGCGCGGAGATCGAGCGCACCCAGGCGCGCGACCTGCCGGAGCTGCTGCGTGGCCGCGCCGGCATCGACCTGGTCAACCAGGGCGGTCCGGGCAAGCTGACCAGCGTCTTCATGCGCGGTACCGGGTCCGGACAGGTGCTGGTGCTGATCGACGGCGTGCGCATGGGCTCTGCCACCGCCGGGCAGGTCATGTTCCATGACCTGCCGCTGGCGCAGATCGATCGCATCGAGATCGTCCGCGGGCCGCGCTCGAGCCTGTACGGCTCCGAAGCGATCGGCGGCGTCATCCAGATCTTCACCCGTCGCGACCGCGGAGACCTGGTCGGCCGCGGTGCCGTTGCCGCCGGCAGCAACAGCCTGCGCCAGGGCAGCGCCGGCATCGGTGGCGGCATGGGCAACGGTGGCTGGTTCGGTGCCGACGTGGCCTACCAGCGCACCGACGGCATCGATGCCTGCCGTGGCCGGCCGGCCGATCCCGACAACCCCGGCGACTTCGGCGCCGGTTGCTTCGTCGACCAGCCCGACCGCGACGGCTACCGCAACCGATCCCTGGGCTTGCGCGCCGGTGTCGACGTGGGTGAGCACGTGGCGCTGGAGGCCAGCGTGCTGCACGCGGAGTCCGACAACGAATTCGATGCCGGGTCCTTCGTGGGCAACGAGGCGGAGAACGTGCAGCAGGCGATCGGCCTGCGCGCCCGATTCACGCCCTCGCAGGCACAGGCGTGGACCCTGCAGGCCGGTCGCTCGCGCGATGGCGCCGAGAATTTCTTCGCCGATCCCGACACGGGCACGCGCAGCTTCGTCAGCGAGTTCGATACGCGCCGCGACACCGCCTCGGTGCAGGGCGACATCGGCCTGACCGCACGGCAGACGCTCAGCGTCGGCGCGGACTGGCAGCGCGACGAGGTGACCAGCACCACGGCCTACGAGATCGGCAGCCGCGAGAACCTCGCCGCGTTCGCCGGCTGGCAGGCCGAGGCAGGTGCGCAGCGCTGGCAGGCCAGCCTGCGCCACGACGACAACCAGCAGTTCGGTGGCGCCACCACCGGCGGGCTGGGCTGGGGATTGCGCAGCGCGGCGGGTACGCGGTTGAACGTGCATTACGGCACCGGCTTCAAGGCGCCGACCTTCAACGACCTGTACTTCCCGGGCTTCGGAAACCCCGAGCTGCGGCCGGAGCGGTCGCGCACCCTCAACCTCGGCCTCGGCGGAGACGCCGGTGCCCTGGGCTGGCAGGCCGACGTCTACGAGACCCGCGTGCGCGACCTGATCGCCTACGACATGTCGATCTTCCTGCCGGGCAACATCGACCGCGCCCGCATCCGGGGGGCCGAGCTGGGCGTGGACTGGTCGCTGGCGGAATGGCGATTCGCCGCCCAGCTTTCGCATACCGATCCGCGCAACCACGGTGATGGGTTCAACCAGGGCAACGTCCTGCCGCGGCGGGCCCGCAACACCGGGCGCATCGATGTCGATCGCGAGTTCGGCGCCTTGCGCGCCGGCGTGAGCGTCGCCGGTGCAGGACACCGCTTCGACAACGCCGCCAACACGGTGCGTTTGGGCGGGTATGCGACGACCGACCTGCGCCTGGAGTTCGACCTGGGCGCGAACTGGACGCTGCATGCGAAGGCCAGCAACGTCTTCGACCGCGACTACGAGACGGTGGCCTTCTTCAACCAGCCGGGGCGCGAGTACCTGATCGGCGTGCGCTACTCACCGCGCTGAGGAAAGGCCGCGGTCGCCACGGCCGGCCCGATCCATGTCGGATCGGCGGCCAGGCATCCGAATCAGGGCCCCAGGCAGCGCTCGAAGAACGTCGCCATCGTGCGGTAGCGGTGCAGGGCATCGCTGCCCACCAGCCGGTGTTTGGCGCCGGGATAGGTCATCAGGTCGAAGCCGATGCCGCGCTGCTGCAGTTCGCTCATCAGCTGGGTGGCGTTGGAGAACAGCACGTTGTCGTCGGCCATGCCGTGGATCAGCAACAGCTGCGGCGTGCGCGGACCCGAGGCCATGTTGTCGAGGTGGGTGAACACCGCGCTCTGGCGGTAGCCCTCGGCATTGGTGGCCGGATGGCCCATGAACCGCTCGGTGTAGTGGGTGTCGTATAGGGCCCAGTCGGTCACGGCGCGCCGGCGATGCCGCAGGCATAGGCGTGTGGGGCCTTGGCCAGCAGCATCAGCGCCATGTAGCCACCGTTGGACCAGCCGTGCACGCCGATGCGGTTGGGGTCGACGAAGGGCAGCGAGCGAAGCAGCTGCACGCCGCGCAGCTGGTCGTCCACCTCGACGTTGCCCTGCTGGCCGTACAGCGCACCGGTGAAGCGCATGCCGCGTCGCGGCGTACCGCGGTTGTCGATCGAGAACACCACGTAGCCGCGTTGCGCCAGGTACTGGTTGAACAGGCCGTCGCGCACCGGCCAGCGTCGCGTCACGGTCTGCACGGCCGGGCCGCCGTAGACGTGCACCACGACCGGATAGCGCTGGCGGGGATTGAAGCCCGGTGGCTTGAGCAGGCTGTAATGCATGACCTGGCCGTCACCGGCGGCGATCGCGCCGTACTCGGGCACCACGTGCGCGTCGCGGAACGCGGCGTAGGGGTGGTCGCCCTCCAGCCGGTTCTCGACCAGGGTCGCCAGCCGGCGGCCGTCGGCGCTGAACAGCTCGGTCTGCGGCGGCGTTTCCGGGTTCGACCAGATGTCGACGAACACACTGGCGTTCGCCGCGAAGGTGGCGTCGTGCCAGCCGGCCACCTGGGTCAGGCGGGTCGGCTCGCCCTCGCCGTCCAGCGGCAGCGAGTACACGTGCCGCTCCAGCGGCGATTCCTTCGTGGCGCTGAAGTAGACCAGCCCGGCGTCCTCGTTGAGCGCGAGGACGTCCTCGACCATCCACTCGCCCCGGGTCAGTTGCTGCTGCAGCTCGCCGTCGAGTCCGAACACGTAGAGGTGCTCGAAGCCGCTGCGTCCCGACGACCACACGAAGCGCTCGCCATCGGCAAGCACGCGCAGGTTGTCGTGCAGGTTGACCCAGGTCTCCGACGTCTCGCTCAGCACCGTGCGCTGGCGGGTGGTGCGCGCGCCGGTGAGTTCGACCAGCACCAGGTCGAGCAGCTGCTGGGCGCGGTCCTGGCGCTGGAACAGCAGGCGTGCCGGGTCGATCCAGTCGACCCGGGCCAGGTAGATGTCGTCCTCGTCGCCCAGGTCGATCCAGCGCACGGCACCGCCGGTGGGCGCGATCACGCCGAGCTGGATCGCCACGTTGGCCTCGCCGGCGAACGGATAGCGCTGCTCCACCACCTCGGTGCGGTCGGCGTGGATCTCGAAGCGGCGATGCACGGTGACCGGCGACTCGTCGATGCGCGCGAACGCGATCGCGGAGTCGTCCGGTGCCCACCAGTAACCGGTGTGGCGACCCATCTCCTCGTCGGCGACGAACTCGGCGACGCCGTTGCCGATGACGTCCGATCCATCCTCGGTCAGCTGGCGCTGCTGGCCGCTGGCCAGGTCGACCACCCACAGGTTGCGCTCGCGTACGAAGCTCACGAAGCCGCCGGCCGGGGACACCTTCGGGTCGGTCGCGAAGCCCTCGCCGTCGGTGAGCTGGCGCAGCGGGTTCATCGCCAGGCGCGCCCCCTCGCCGGAAGCCGCGGCGCCGGTCGGCGCGGCGGCCTGCAGGTCGTACAGGTACAGCTCGCCACCCAGCGGGAACAGCAGGTGGCGGCCATCTGGCGCCCATTGGTACTCGACGATGCCGCTGAGGCCGACCAGGCGCTGGCGCTCGCGGCGGGCCAGTTCCTCGGCCGAGAGCTGCTCTTCGCCGGGCAGCACCACCTCGGAATCCACCAGCAGGCGGGTCTGGCCCGACGTCACGTCGTAGGCCCACAGGTCGAGGCGGTTGGCGTCGTCGTCGCGACCGCGCAGGAAGGTCACCATCGACCCGTCCGGCGCGATGCGCGGCTTCATCAGTTCCGGCCCGGACAGCGAGGCGTCGCCGGTGATGGCTTCCAGGGTCAGCTGGCCGCTGCGGCTTGTTTCGGCGGTGGCGGTGGCGGAAACGGTCATGGCGGCAAGCAGCACCAGGGCGTAGGACAGTCGGCTCATCGGCAATCGGCTCATGCGGGGGTGGACAGCGTGGCGGCCGGCGGGTTCCGCGGCCGCGACCACTCTACCGCAGCCGCGGCCATGCCGAAGCTGTCGGCAGGCCATCCGCCGCCACGTTCAGGCCAGGTAGCCGCCATCCACCGGCAGGCTGGCGCCGGTGATGTAGCTGGCCGCGTCCGAGGCCAGGAACAGCACCATCGGTGCGATCTCGTCGGGCTGCGCGACACGGCCCAGCGGGATCATCCGCAGCAGCATGTCCAGCAGCTTCGGGTTCGAGGTCAGCGCCGAGGCGAACTTGGTCTCGGTCAGGCCCGGCAGCACCGCGTTCACGCGCACGCCGCCCGCGGCCAGCTCCTTGGCAAAGCCCTCGGTCATGTTGACGATGCCGGCCTTGGTCATCGAGTACACGCCCTGCATCGGCGCCGCGCGGCGGGCATTCACCGAGGCGATGTTGACGATGCTGCCGCCATGCCCGCGCATGCGTCGCGCCGCCTGTACCGTGGTCCAGAAGTAGCCGCGAAGGTTTACCTCGACGGTCTTTTCATAGGTGGCCAAGTCCATGTCGACCATCGGGCCGAAGTAGGGGTTGGCCGCGGCGTTGTTCACGAGGATGTCGACCCGGCGGTCCTGGGCATCCAGGGCGTTGAACACCGCCTCGATCGCGTCGGGCTCGCCGACGTGCATCGCATGGGCCTGCGCCGAGCCGCCGTCGGCGGCGATCGACTCGGCCACCGCGCCGCAGGCCTCGAGCTTGCGCGACGTGCACACCACGTGGGCGCCGTGGGCGGCCAACAGGCGGGCGATCGATTCGCCGATCCCGCGCGAGGCGCCGCTGACCAATGCGGTGCGGCCGGACAGGTCGAACATCGCGTCACTCATTCCATACTCCATACGCGCTGGTATGCTCGGGAATCTAACACGCCGCACGCCGCGGCCGGAAGCATGGGGAGTACCGCAGATGAGGCAACGACGCGTCCTGATCACCGGTGCGGGCAGTGGATTGGGCCAGGCGCTGGCCCTGCGCTATGCGCGCAGCGGCGCAGCGGTGGCCTGCGCCGACCTGTTGCTGGAGCGCTCCCGCCAGACCGTCGCGATGCTCGAGGGCACCGGCCACCTGGCACTGCAGGTCGACGTGGGCAAGGACGACGCGTACGAGGCCATGGTGCGGGAACTGGCGACGCACTGGGACAGCATCGACGTGCTGGTCAACAACGCCGGCATCGCCAGTGGCGGGCCGATGGTGGAAACCTCGATGGAGGAGTGGCGCCTGCTCATGGAGGTCAACCTGTTGTCGGTGGTGCGCGGCTGTCGGGTGTTCGCGCCGGGGATGATCGCGCAGGGCGAGGGGCACATCGTCAACACCGCCAGCTTCGCCGGCCTCGCCGCGGCACCCTCGATCATGAGCTACGGCGTGTCCAAGGCCGGCGTGGTGGCGTTGAGCGAACAGCTGAGAGCGGAGCTGCACCCCTACGGCGTTCGGGTCAGCGTGCTGTGCCCGGCCTTCTTCCCGACCCGGCTGCTGGAGGGCTGGACCGGCAGCGACCGCATGCGCGGCTTCGCGCAGAAGATGATGGAGCGCTCCGGCGACACGCTCGATGCCGTGGCCGATCGCGCGTTCGCGGCGGTCGAGCGCGGCGACTTCCTGGTCTTGCCGACGAAGAAGGAACCGATGCGCTGGCGCCTCAAGCGCTGGTTTCCCGGCCTGTACTTCCGGCAACTTCTCAAGCTCGGCGAGAGCCGCAGCCGCGGCGACTGACCCGCACCCGACGTACCACGCGATCCACGCACCCCAAGGCGGAGCACGACATGGAATGGATGATCTACGGCGCCAACGGCTACACCGGTGAACTGGCCGCGCGCGAGGCCGCGGCGCGCGGGTTGAGGCCGGTATTGGCCGGGCGCAACCGTGAGGCGGTCGAGGCGCTGGCCGCCGAGCTGGGGCTGCCCTGCCGCGTTTTCGGCCTCGACGACGTGCAGCAGGTGCGCCAGGGCCTGCATGACATCGGCCTGGTGCTGCATTGCGCCGGCCCGTTCTCGGCCACCTCCGCGCCGATGCTCGAAGCCTGCCTGGCCGCGCGCTGCCACTACCTCGACATCACCGGCGAGATCGACGTGTTCGCCCACTGCCACGCCCAGGACGACCGGGCGATCCAGGCCGGCATCGTGGTGTTGCCGGGCGCCGGCTTCGACGTGGTTCCGACCGACTGCCTGGCCGCGCTGCTGGCGCGCGACCTGCCCGACGCGACGTCCCTGGTGCTGGCCTTCGAGGCCGGAGGCGGGCCCAGCCCGGGCACCGCCAAGACCAGTGTCGAGGGCCTGGGCAAGGGCGGTCGCGCGCGCATCGATGGCGAAGTGCGGCGCGTGCCCCTGGCGTGGAAGTCGCGCACCTTCGAGCGCGATGGCGAGGCGCGCTGCGCGATGACGATCCCATGGGGCGATGTGTACACCGCCCACGTGTCCACGGGCATTCCCAACATCGAGGTGTACATGGGCGTGCCGCCGGCGACGGTGACGCGGCTGCGCCGGCTGCGCGTGCTGGGCCCGGTGCTGGGCTGGGGGCCGGTGCAGGCGCTGCTCAAGAAGCAGGTGGCGAAGAAGGTGCGCGGGCCGTCGGAGCAGCGCCGCGGCAAGACCGGCTGCGTGGTCTGGGGCGAGGCGCGCGACGGCAGCGGAACCGAGGTTAGGAAGATCCTGCGCACGCCCAATGGCTATGCGCTGACCGTCACCGCCTCGCTGGGCATCGTGCAGCGCCTCCTCGATGGGCCGGAACCGCAACCCGGCTTCTACACCCCGTCGCTGCTCATGGGTGCCGACTACGTGCTGTCGCTGCCGGGCGTGTCGCTGGAAGGCTGAACCGGACTCGCCAGGCGGCGCTTGCACGCCGCGACGGTGAGGTACGCTTGGTCCGCCGCCATCCGGCGGCATCCACAAGGAGGGGTCCAGATGCGAGCAGCATTCTTTGTCATAGGCGCCATCCTGGCGATCGCCGGGATCCTGCTGTTCACCGGGATTTTCCAGGTCGGCAGCAGCGATGAGGTCATGCAGGTCGGCGACGCGGCGGTGGAGGTCGGCGACGGCGGCATCCGGGTGACGGACAAGGGCGGCAACAACCGCATCCTTGGCATCACGCTGCTGGTCATCGGCGGCGTCGGCATCGCCGCGGGCGCGCTGTCGAAGAAGTGACCCACGACGCCGGCACTGCGGGCTTCCCCGCGGTGCCGGCGCTCGTTTGCGTGGCTTGAGCGCACCCCCGCCCGGAGTGCCGCGGCACCCGCTGCTGCACCCGCCAGTTACACTTGGGGCATGGATGTTTCCCACCTTCTCGACGGGCTCAACCCGGCCCAGCGCGAGGCCGTGTCCGCGCCGCCCGGCCATTACCTGGTGCTGGCCGGTGCCGGTTCCGGCAAGACCCGCGTACTGACCCACCGCATCGCCTGGCTCAATGAGGTCCACGGCGTGCCGCCGCACTGCATCCTGGCGGTGACCTTCACCAACAAGGCCGCCGGGGAGATGCGCGCGCGCGTGCAGGCCCAGGCCAGCCACGGCACCCGCGGCATGTGGATCGGCACCTTCCATGGCCTCGCGCACCGGCTGCTGCGGCTGCACTTCGACGAGGCCGGCCTGCCCGAATCCTTCCAGGTGCTCGACTCCGACGACCAGCAGCGCCTGGTCAAGCGCATCATCACCGAGCTCGACATCGACGACGCGCGCTTCCCGCCGCGCCAGGCCACCTGGTGGATCAACCAGCACAAGGACGAGGGCAAGCGGCCCAAGCACATCCAGGCCGGCGACTTCTTCGAGAACACGCTGCTGCAGGTCTACGAGGCATACGAGGCGCGCTGCCGCCGCGCCGGCCTGGTCGACTTCGCCGAGCTGCTGCTGCGCGCCCACGAGCTGTGGCTGGAGCACCCGCCGCTACTGCACCACTACCAGCAGCGCTTCGGCCAGATCCTGGTCGACGAGTTCCAGGACACCAACCGCATCCAGTACGCCTTCATCCGCGTGCTGGCCGGCGACACCGGCCAGGTGTTCGTGGTCGGCGACGACGACCAGTCGATCTACGGCTGGCGCGGCGCCAAGGTCGAGAACATGCAGCGCTTCCTCGACGACTACCCGGGCGCCCGTACGATCCGGCTGGAGCAGAACTACCGCTCGACCGCGAACATCCTCAATGCCGCCAACGCGGTGATCACCCACAACCCCGACCGCCTCGGCAAGCAGCTGTGGACCGAGGGTGCCGAGGGCGAGGCGATCGACCTCTACGCGGCCTACAACGAGATCGACGAGGCGCGTTTCGTCATCGAGCGCATCCAGGCCTGGGTGCGCGACGGGGGCGGGCACGGCGACTGCGCGATCCTGTACCGGTCCAACGCGCAGTCGCGCGCATTCGAGGAGCAGCTGCGCTTCGCCAGCCTGCCCTACCGCGTCTACGGCGGGCAGCGCTTCTTCGAGCGTGCCGAGATCAAGGACACGCTGGCCTACCTGCGGCTGGTGGCCAACCGCGCCGACGATGCCGCCTTCGAGCGGGCGGTGAACACGCCCACGCGCGGCATCGGCAACAAGACGCTGGACGAGGTGCGCCGCCACGCGCGCATGGAGTCGATGCCGCTGTGGGAGGCGGCCGTCATGATGAGCGCGGGCACCACCCTGCCGGGGCGCGCGCGCAACGCGATCCGCGGCTTCGTCGAGCTGATCGAGAAGCTGGCCGTGGACCTGCGCACGATCACGCTGGCCGAGCAGATCGACCATGTGCTGGCACGCACCGGCCTGCGCGAGTACTACGCGGCCGAGTCACGCGGCACGCTGGACTCGCGCACCGACAACCTCGACGAGCTGGTGTCGGTGGCTTCGCGCTTCGCCCGGCCCGAGGACGACGACGAGCTGGCCGGCCTGTCCGACCTGGTGGTGTTCCTGGCCTATGCGTCGCTGGAGGCCGGGGAGGGCCAGGCCGAGGCCGGTGAGGACGGTGTGCAGCTGATGACGCTGCACTCGGCCAAGGGCCTGGAGTTCCCGCAGGTGTTCCTGGTCGGCCTCGAGGACGGATTGTTCCCCAGCTCCCGATCGATCGAAGAGGCCGGACGGCTGGACGAGGAGCGCCGCCTGGCCTACGTCGGCATCACCCGCGCCCGCGAGCGGCTGGTGCTGAGCCACGCCGAGACCCGGCGCATCCATGGCATGGACCAGTACAACCCACCCTCGCGCTTCCTGCGCGAGATCCCGTCGAAACTGGTGCACGAACTGCGACCCAAGGTCCAGGCCCGCCCGGGCATGGCGGCGGCCGCGCCACGCGGCTTCGTGGCCCCGGCCGAGGACACCGGCGGCTTCCGCCTCGGCCAGCGCGTGGCCCACCCCAGCTTCGGCACCGGCACGGTCATGGACGCCGAGGGCGGAGGGGCCCACGCCCGGGTCCAGGTGAACTTCGACGAGGCCGGGCCGAAGTGGCTGGTACTGGCCTACGCCAAGCTCAGCGCCGCGTGACCGGTATGTGAAGGAGTTTGCGTTTCATGCTTCATCCCGGCGCGTGGGGCCCGGGCTGAACAGGAATCGCGAAGATGCGCAAGTCTATGAAGTGGGTGCTGTTGGGCGTGCTGCTGCTGGGCCTGCTGGCCAGCGGCGTGCTGGCGGCGGCGTGGGTCAGCAGCGAGCGGGCGCTGGCCCGGGTGTGGGACGTGAACGACCCGCCGCTGGCGGTCGAACACACCCCGGACCAGGTCGAGAAGGGTGCCTACCTGTACGTGACGCGCAGCTGCGCGGTCTGCCACGGTGACGCCGGCGAAGGCCGTCTGGTCGAGGACGTGCCGCCGATGCGGCTGGTCGGGTCGAACCTGACGCCGGCCGGCAATGCATCGCGCTACACCGACGACGGCCTGGCCCGGGCGATCCGCCATGGCATCCGCCACGACGGCACGCCGCTGGTGTTCATGCCGGTGGAGGACTACGCTGACCTGAGCGATGCCGACACCGCCGCACTGATCGCCTACCTGCGCAGCCTGCCGCCCGTGGCACCGTCGCGCGACGCGATGCGGGTGAAGCCGTTGGGCCGGGTGCTCTACATGCTGGGCCAGTTCCCGCTGGTGCCGGCCGAGAAGATCGACCACAGCCCGCGCCCACGTGGTGCCCCGCCTGCCGGCCCCACGGCCGAGTACGGCGCCTACGTGGCCCGCACCTGCGTGGGCTGCCACGGCGAGGGCTACGGCGGCCAGCGCGTGCACGGCACGCCACCCTCGTTCCCACCGGCGGCCGACCTCACGGTACTGGACACCTGGGAGCCGGCGGACTTCGTGCGCGCGATGCGCGAAGGCAAACGCCGCGACGGCAGCGACATGCACCCGCTGATGCCGTGGACCGCCTACAAGTCGATGACCGACGAGGAGCTGGAGGCGCTGTTCGCGTACTTCCAGAGCCTCGGGGCGGCCAAGCGCGGCTGACACCCAAGGCTGAGCGCTGTCCCCACGGCGTTCTGGACAGCCGTCCTCGGAATCGCGCCGACCAGGTTCAGTCGAGCGAACTGGCGCAAGGGCGCGATCTCTAGCTGCCCCCGATTCGAAACAAACCGTATGGATCGTATTTTTTCTTGATCGCCTGAAGGCGGTCATGGTTCTCACCGAACGCCGCTTTCATCTTGTCGCTGTCGTCATGATCCAGATAGTTGGCGTACACGCCTCCCGTGGAGTACGGCGTCATGGCCTCATGCAGCTTCCGCGTCCAGCCAATGGCGATGTCATCGTATTCCGGTTCCGCCCACCCAGCCCACACACCGAAATTGAAGGGTGCCTTGCGATGAGGGAAGGCTGTTTCCGCCGGATCAACACGGCTGATCGCGCCCCCCATGCATTCAAAGGCAATGGTCGTGAACGGCCCCGGCAGGGATTCCATGTGGGTCACCAGGGTGTCGATGGCTTCATCGGACAGCTCACTCAGATACTGGGACTTCCAGTAGTAGCGAGCGCCCTCCGGCGTGGCCTGGTCGAAGCTCTGCTGGAGATCGGCATAGGGAATAGGGGTCAGCACATCCAGAATGGGATTGCCGTATTCCCTTATTCCCTGGAGCACCTGCATGCCCTCTTCCATCGCTCCGGAATAGCACCCGACCAAAGCCACCGCGGTTTTCCCGTGATGGTCCTCGGGAAAGGGCTCGACCGGCGGCACGGTCATCACCATGGCGCCGGCGCCGACCTGATCGGGTGCCTTGGCCATGTAGTCCCGGAAAAAGCGCAACGCACCGGCCGCGTCACTTCCCGGATGAAACACTTGAGCCATTGCGACCTCCGGGCCGACCTTGTGAAGCTGGAATTCGAAGGCGGTGACAACACCGAATCGCCCGCCCCCGCCCCGCAGCGCCCAGAAGAGATCCGGATTTTCGTCATTACTGGCAGACCGGTGCTGACCATCGGCGGTCACCACCTCAAGGGCAATCAGGTTATCCAGGGCCAGGCCAAAACTGCGGGCCAGCCAGCCCATGCCACCCCCCAAGGTGAGGCCGGCCACTCCGGTACGCGAGTCCACGCCGCCAGTGGTGGCCAGGCCGTGCTTCTGGGTGGCGGCATCCATGTCGCCCAGCACCGCCCCCGGACCCACGCGCGCGACACGTGCCGCTGGATCCACGGTCACCGAATTCATCAGGGACAGGTCAATCATCAGCCCGTTATCACAGACGGCGTGGCCAGCCACACCATGCGCGCCACCCCTCATGGTAGGACGCAGCCCCTCCTCCCGGGCAAAATTGACCGCCGCCACCACGTCCTCGGCACTTTGCAGCGGACGATCAGCGCCGGCCGGCGATCGATCATGCCATTCCACAAGGTCCGCGCTTCCTCATAGCCGGGAGAATCCGGCCGCAGCAGCAGCCCCTGCAACTGTTCTTCAAAATCCAAAACCCTTGCTGAGTCGACCATGCCTCTCTCCTTCTGACCTTCCTAAGGAAGGGCTGAAAAACGCATCGATCTGATCTTGCACAGAGTCATCGATGCCCCGTCGGGCCGGGCCGCCCGATTGAGACGCACTTCTCGCGGCGCGCTTGCTTGCGCTTGCCTGCGTACATCGCCTCTCCAAAGCTCAGCTGCGACATCTCGTCATCCATCTGGTCGACCACGATACTCCATCTGCGTCGGGAGGGCTTGTTCAGAACGTCCCTAGCGTCGAGAGTACAACGAGGAGAGAATCGGGAAAGCACTCGGCGGGATGCCGCCTTTGGCCTGTGACAACGGGCCGATGCTCGGCTACATAAATCTCGGATTCCCGATGTGCCCGCCCCTTTTAAAGCGGGGGGCGTCGGCCCTGAAAGTGGCCGACATGTCCGTTCCTACAGATCGTGACGTACCCGAAGCCGAGCTTTCTGGCCGGGCAGCCTAGAATAGGCGCCTGATTCCAACCCGGTGCCCCCATGTCCCGACTCGTCCTGATCGACGGCTCGTCCTACCTCTACCGCGCCTTCCATGCGCTGCCGCCTCTGAGCAACGCCGAGGGCGAGCCGACC
This sequence comes from Alkalisalibacterium limincola, assembly GCF_008017755.1. Lineage (GTDB taxonomy): Bacteria > Pseudomonadota > Gammaproteobacteria > Xanthomonadales > Xanthomonadaceae > Alkalisalibacterium > Alkalisalibacterium limincola. The sequence continues at coordinate 9,448 of NZ_VRTS01000005.1, read as the reverse complement.
GGGGCGCTGTTCGGCGTGGTGAACATGCTGCGCCAGACGCTCAAGGAGAAGCCCGACTGCGCCGCGTTCGTGATGGACGCCTCCGGGCCGACCTTCCGCGACGAGCTGTACCCCGAGTACAAGGCGCAGCGCCCGCCGATGCCCGACGACCTGCGGGCGCAGGTCGAGCCGATGCTGGAGATCGTCGAGGCGCTGGGCTTCCCGATCCTGCGGGTGTCCGGCGTCGAGGCCGACGACGTGATCGGCACACTGGCGCTGCAGGGGGTGGACGACGGGCTGGCGGTGACGGTGTCGACCAGCGACAAGGACTTTGCCCAGCTGGTGCGCCCGGGCATCGAACTGGTGAACACGATGACCGGCACCGTCACCGACCGCGAGGCGGTCATCGCCAAGTACGCGGTGCCGCCCGAGCGCATCGTCGACCTGCTGGCGCTGATGGGCGACACCGTCGACAACGTGCCCGGCGTGGACAAGTGCGGACCCAAGACCGCAGCGAAGTGGCTCAACGAGTACGGCTCGCTGGAAGGCGTCATCGAGAACGCCGCCAGCATCAAGGGCAAGGTCGGCGACAACCTGCGCGCCGCGCTGGACCGGCTGCCGCTGAACAAGCAGCTGGTGACGATCAAGACCGACGTCGAACTGGACCTGGGCTGCCCGCAGCTGAAGTTGCGGGAGCGCGACGTGGAGGCGCTGCGGGTGCTCTACACCCGCTACGGGTTCAATGCCGCGCTGCGCGACCTCGATGGCCAGGCTCCGGCCGCCAATGGCGCAGCCGCCAAGCCGCCCAGCGGTCGCTCGAGCACGCCGGCACCGGCCGAGGCGCCCGATGCCGCGCTGGCGGAGAAGGGCGAGTACGAATGCATCCTCGACGAGGCCGCGCTGACCGCCTGGGTGGCCCGTCTGGAGCAGGCCGAGCTGATCGCGTTCGACACCGAGACCGATGCGCTCGATGCGATGCAGGCCAACCTGGTGGGCCTGAGCTTCGCGGTGGAGCCGGGCGAGGCCGCCTACGTGCCGTTGGGTCACGAATACCCCGGTGCTCCCGCGCAGCTCGACCGCGAATGGGTGCTCGAGGCCCTGCGCCCGGTGCTGACCGATGCGGACAAGCCCAAGCTGGGCCAGCACGGCAAGTACGACCTGCACGTGATGCGCCGCCACGGCGTCGACATCGCCGGCTACGCCGAGGACACGATGCTGGAGAGCTACGTGCTCAACTCCACCGCCAGCCGCCACGACATGGACTCGCTGGCGCTGCGCCACCTGGGCTACGACACGATCAAGTTCTCCGACGTGGCCGGCAAGGGCGCCAGGCAGATCTCCTTTGCCCAGGTGGCGCTGGAGGAGGCGACGCCCTACGCCGCCGAGGACGCGGACGTGACTTTGCGCCTGCACCGCGTGTTCGCACCGAAGCTGGCGGCCGACGCCGGGTTGCAGAAGGTCTACCGCGAGATCGAGATGCCGCTGGTGCCGGTGCTCGCGCGCATCGAGGCGACAGGCGTCCTGGTCGACGCGGCCGAGCTGCGGCGCCAGTCCGGCGTGCTGGGCAAGCGCATGCACGAGGTGCAGCAGCAGGCCTACGAGCTTGCCGGGCGCAGCTTCAACCTGGATTCGCCCAAGCAGCTGCAGGCGATCCTGTTCGACGAGCTGGGCCTCAAGGCGGTGGTGAAGACGCCCAAGGGCGCACCCAGCACCAACGAGGAGGCGCTCGAGGCGATCGCGGAGGACCACGCGCTGCCGCGGTTGATCCTGGAGTATCGCGGGCTGGCCAAGCTGCGTTCGACCTATACCGAGAAGCTGCCGGAGATGATCAACCCGGCCACCGGGCGCGTGCACACCAGCTACCACCAGGCGGTGGCGGCGACCGGGCGGCTGTCGTCGTCGGACCCGAACCTGCAGAACATCCCGATCCGCAGCGAGGACGGGCGCCGCATCCGCCAGGCCTTCGTGGCCCCGCCGGGCCGGGTGGTGATGGCCTGCGACTACTCGCAGATCGAGCTGCGCATCATGGCCCACCTGTCCGGTGACGCCGGCCTGATCGCCGCCTTCGAGGCCGGTCTCGACATCCACCGCGCCACGGCGGCGGAGGTGTTCGGGGCAAGTCTGGAAGAGGTGACCGGCGACCAGCGTCGGGCGGCGAAAGCGATCAACTTCGGCCTGATCTACGGCATGAGCGCGTTCGGCCTGGCCCGCCAGCTGGGCATCGGCCGCGGCGAGGCGCAGGACTACATCGCCACCTACTTCAACCGCTATCCGGGCGTGCGCGAGTTCATGGACCGCACCCGGGAGCAGGCGCGCGAGCGTGGCTACGTCGAAACCGTGTTCGGCCGCCGCCTCTACCTCAACGACATCAACGCCCGGAACCAGGCCCTGCGCGCCGGCGCCGAGCGCGCGGCGATCAATGCGCCGATGCAGGGTACGGCGGCGGACATCATCAAGCGCGCGATGCTGTCCGTGGATGCATGGCTGGCCGAGCATCGCGACCGCGCCGACATGATCATGCAGGTGCACGATGAGTTGGTGTTCGAGGCCGAGGCGGGCTTCGTGGACACCCTGCGGGAGGCCGTCGAGGCGCGCATGCAGGCGGCAGGTGAACTGCGGGTGCCGCTGCTGGTCGAAACCGGGGTCGGCGCGAACTGGGACGAGGCGCACTGACCGGAGGGCGGAAAAGTGCTTCGGAAATCCTTGCCTGAAGCGTTTCCGCGACCGCGTTCAAGGCTGCTATTTCCACTATAATCAGTAGGTTGTGCTTTCGTTTCACGTCGCTCTACTGAATGAAACCTGAACCAGTTTTTGTGCCTAATAGATCCTTCACGAACCGTTATTGAAGGCGGTGGTCATATAGGCCGCGACGGATGCAATGTCTGTCGTGGATCGCTCACTCCCCTGAGTGGATCCGGGAACGCCGGCCCCTCCCCAGGTTCGGCGTTTCCTCCCCCCCGACCCCGTGGGCCCCCCCCTGGCCCACGGGGTTTTTATTGGCTTGCGCTAGGATGGCTGGGGTCCGGACCGGACACCGTGTCTGCCAAGGAGTGCACCGATGCTCAAGCTCGCCCTGTTCTTCCTGATCGTGGCCCTGCTCGCGGGCCTGTTCGGCTTCACCGACATCGCCGGTGCGTCGATGATGATCGCCAAGGTCATCTTCTTCATCGCGATCGCGATCTTCGTGCTGTTCCTGGTGCTGGTGGCGCTGGGGATCAACTTCTTCACGTCCTAGCGCCACGCCGGCCTGCGCGGCCGGGGCCTACACCCAGTCGCGCGGCCTCAGGTAATCCTGCAGGCCGGCCTCCGGGCTGCCGGCCTCCACCTCGAACCCGTACTCCCAGCGCGCCAGCGGCGGCAGGCTCATCAGGATCGACTCGGTGCGCCCGCCCGACTGCAGGCCGAACAGCGTGCCGCGGTCGTAGACCAGGTTGAACTCGACGTAGCGGCCTCGGCGGTAGAGCTGGAAGTCGCGCTCGCGCTCGCCATGGGGCGTGTCGCGGCGGCGCTCGACGATCGGCAGCCAGGCCTCCAGGAAGCCGTCGCCGACCGCGCGCTGGTAGGCGAAGCAGGCTTCGAATCCGCCCTCGTTGAGGTCGTCGAAGAACAGCCCGCCCACACCGCGGGTCTCGCCACGATGCTTGAGGAAGAAGTATTCGTCGCACCACTTCTTGTGCGCGGCGTAACGCGCCTCGCCGCCGTGCTCCACCGCGATGCGCCGTGCCACCGCGTGCCAATGCACCACGTCCTCGTCGAACGGATAGAACGGCGTCAGGTCGAAGCCGCCCCCGAACCACCACACCGGGTCGCGGCCCTCGGGCCTGGCCTCGAAGTAGCGCACGTTCATGTGCGTGGTCGGCAGGTAGGGATTGCGCGGGTGGAACACCAGCGACACCCCCATCGCCCGCCACGGCGCGCCGGCCAGCTCCGGCCGATGGGCGGTGGCCGAGGGTGGCATCGTGGCCCCGCGCACGTCGGAGAAGCCGATGCCAGCCTGTTCGAAAACCCGACCCTGCTTCATCACGCGCGAGCGGCCACCGCCGCCCTCGGCGCGCTGCCAGGTGTCCTCGGCGAAGCGGCCCTCGCCGTCGGCGGCTTCCATCGCCGCGCAGATGCGGTCCTGAAGGCCGCGCAGGTAGTCGTGGACGGCGCCGATGTCGGTCATGGCTTCAACGCACGCTCGAACAGCTCGTAGATGCGGCGGTACTGGTCGTACCAGCTCTCCGGGTGCTGGTAGGCGTGGCGCTCCAGCGGATAGCTGGCGAGTTCCCAGTCGTGCTTCTTGAGCTCGATCAGGCGCTGCACCAGGCGGATGGAATCCTGGTAGAACACGTTGTCGTCGATCATGCCGTGGCTGATCAGCAGGTGGCCGCGCAGGTTCTGCGCGTACTCGATCGGCGAGGAGCGCTCGTAGGCCTCCGGGTCGAGTTCGGGCGTGTTGAGGATGTTCGAGGTGTAGGGGTGGTTGTACATCGCCCAGTCGGTCACCGGCCGCAGCGCGGCGCCGGCGTGGAAGGCGTCCGGGGCACGGAACAGCGCCATGAAGGCCATGAAGCCACCGTAGCTGCCGCCGTAGATGCCGACGCGGTCGCGGTCGCCCTGGTGGTTGGCGACCAGCCAGTCGATGCCGTCGAGGTAGTCCTCCAGCTCCGGGTGGCCCATCTGCCGGTAGATCGCGGTGCGCCAGTCGCGGCCGTAGCCACTGGAGGCGCGGAAGTCCATGTCCAGCACGACGTAGCCGTTCTCGGTCAGCAGCTGGTTGAACATCTGCTCGCGGAAGTAGACCGGCCAGCCGGCGTGCACGTTCTGCAGGTAGCCCGCGCCGTGCACGAACAGGGCGATCGGATAGGTCTTGTCGGGGTCCATGTCGCGCGGCAGGTACAGCTTCGCCCAGATCGGCTCGGCACCGTGGTTCGACGGCACCTGGACGTACTGCGGCTCCAGCCACTGGTACTCGCGGTACTGGGCCGTGCGCGTGTCGGTGAGCTGGCGCAGTTCGCCCTGCCCGACCGGGGCCACCGCCAGCTGCGGCGGCATGTGCGAGGACGAGACACGCAGCAGCAGGCTCTCACCCTGCGGCGAGAGCGCGAAGCCGTCGACGTGGCCCGCGTCGGTCACCTCGCGCACTTCACCGCGACCGACGTCGCGGGCACACACTTCCCACTTGCCCGGCCAGGCACGGTTGCACAGGAAGTAGAAGCGCTGGCCGTCCGGGGCAAGCACTGGTTCGGTGGCTTCCCAGCGGCCGGAGGTCAGCGCCTGGGCGCGACCGCCGCGCTGGAGCGTGTACAGGTGAGCGTAGCCGCTCTCCTCGGACTGGAACCACAGTGTCCGGTTGTCCGGCAGCCAGCCGAAACCGTTGAAGTTCCAGTTGATCCAGGCCTCGTCGCTGAGCCTGTGCAGCGGCAGGAGGCGGTTGTTGGCGAAGTCGACTTCGGCGATCCAGCGATCCTTGTTGTCGACCGAGCGCAGCATCACCGCCGCGCGCTGGCCATCGTCGCTGTAGCGCATGCCGATCACCCGCACCGCGCGGTTGCCGTCCAGGGCGTTCTTGCCGGCGGCCGCGCGCAGGTCGGCCAGCGGGTCGCTTCCGATGCCGGGCAGGCCATCGAAGTCGAGCACCTCGACCTCGTTCGAGGCCAGGTCGACCAGGTGCAGCGTCTGGGCCACCGGTGCCGCGCGTCCCACGCGGGTGCGCACCTCCTCGGTGTCTTCGTAACCGGACTCGGTGACATAGCGCGGCATCGCGCCGCGCTGGCCGCGCTCGGCGTTCTTCGGTTCGGTCACCACCAGGGCATGCGCCAGCGCCGGCGACAGCGCGCTGGCCGACAGTTGCACGTCGTCGCCCAGGAACACCGGGGCGCCGGCACGGCGCGGGTCGGCGGCGCGCAGTTCCTCGTCGCGCTCGCGCAGCGCATCGCGGTCGGCCTTCTCGCGCGCCAGCGTGGCGATCAGGCGCAACTGCATCTCGCGCAGGTTGTCTTCCTTCGGTGGCGCCGCCGGGTCCTTCTCGGCCTTGAGCTGCAGCACCTGCGAGAGCAGCCCGCTGCGGGCGTCCCAGTGGCGCCAGTCGTTGCCCTCGCGCCACACGAGGCCGCCATCGGCGGCGAAGCGCAGGTCGCTGCTGCTGGCACCGCCACGGGTCACCTGCTGCAGGTTGCCGTTGCGCAGGTCGCGGATGAACACGTCGCCATTGCGCACGAACGCGGCGCGCGAGCGCGTGGCGTCGTACACCACGCTCGCGCCATCGACGTCGGACAATTCCTCGTCGGGCACGCGTGCGTTGTCGCTGCCATCCACGCCGATGCGCCAGGTGTCGCGCACCGGGGAGTCCTCGCGCTTGAGCGTGTAGTAGGCCTGCGTGCCGTCGAGCGCCCACCAGGCCTGTTCCACCGGCGGGCCGATCCAGTCCGGATGGCTCATGGCCTGGTCCAGCGTCAGCGTGGGCTGGGCCTGCACCTGCGGCGCGAAGGCCAGTGGCGAGAAGGCCAGCGCCAATGCGGCGGCCAGCCAGGAGCGGGAACGGTGGGGCGTGGTCTGGGTCATCGTCATCCGGGTGAGCTGTGGAGCGACCCCGGAGGATACCCAATCCACCGCGTCACCACCCCGGCCGAAGGTCCCGGCTCCCCGCCCGACGCAGCCCGTGCGCCTGCCCGTTTCACCATCCCATGCCGCGCGGCGGCTACACTGGACGCCCTCTCGAGCCTGCTCCGAGGTTGCCACCCGTGGAACTCGATCCGCTGCTGCTGTCCCGCATCCAGTTCGCGTTCGTCGTCTCCTTCCATGCGATCTTCCCGGTCTTCACGATCGGCCTGGCCTCCTACATCGCGCTGCTCGAAGGCATCGCCTTCCGCACCGGCTCCGCGCAATGGGCGCGGCTGTCGCAGTTCTGGATCAAGATCTTCGCCGTGGTGTTCGGCATGGGCGTGGTTTCGGGCCTGGTCATGGCCTTCCAGTTCGGCACCAACTGGAGCGAGTTCTCCTACCGCACCTCCAACTTCATCGGGCCGACGCTGTCCTACGAGGTCGTCACCGCGTTCTTCCTCGAGGCGGCGTTCCTCGGCGTGCTGCTGTTCGGGCGCAACAAGGTGCCGCCGGGGCTGCACCTGTTCTCGGCGATCATGGTGGCGGTCGGCACGTTCATCTCGTCGTTCTGGATCCTGTCCACCAATTCGTGGATGCACACGCCGGCCGGCTACGAGATGCGCGAGGGCATGGTGCATGTCACCAGTTGGGCCCAGGCGATCTTCAACCCGTCGTTTGCCTACCGCTTCACGCACATGGCGATCGCCTCGTTCCTGACCGGCGGCTTCGTCGTCGCCGGCGTGTCGGCCTACTACCTCCTGCGCAAGCACGCGGTGGAACCCAGCCGCAAGGCATTGAAGATGTGTCTGGTCATGCTGTTCTTCCTGGCTCCGCTGCAGGCCTATGTCGGTGACCTGCACGGCCTGAACACGCTGGAGTACCAGCCGGTGAAGGTGGCGGCGATGGAGGGTGCCTGGGATACCCAGCGCGGCCTGCCGCTGCTGCTGTTCGCGATCCCCGACGCCCGCAACGAGACCAACCATTTCGAGGTCGGCATCCCGAAGCTGGCCAGCCTGATCCTGACCCACGACCTGGACGGCGAGGTGCAGGGCCTGAAGGACTGGCCGGCCGAGGAGCGGCCACCGGTGGGCATCGTGTTCTGGGCCTTCCGCATCATGGTCGGCATCGGCCTGCTGATGATCGTGGTGGCGACCATCGGCGTGGTCCAGATGCTGCGCGGGCGCCTGGAGTCGAGTCCGCGCTACCTGCAGGTGCTGCGGCTGATGGTGCCGATGCCCTTCATCGCGGTGCTGGCCGGCTGGGTCGTCACCGAGGTCGGTCGGCAGCCGTGGATGATGTGGGGCGAGATCACCGTCGCCGACGGGCTCACCCCCAGCCTGACCGGGCCGATGGCGCTGTTCACGCTGGTCGGCTACATGCTCGTCTATGCCGCCGTGTTCACCGCAGGCGTCTATTACCTCACCCGCGTGGTGCGCAAGGGCATGGTCATCGAGGTGGCGCACGAGGAAGAGGACTATGCGCGGCCGAAGCGTCCGTTCTCGGCCACCGACGTCGAGCTCGATGTCGGCGACGACCCCGAGCCGGATGCGCGCGAGCCCGACTACACGCCGGAGCGGGAGGAAGGACGATGATGGACCTGACCTACATCTGGATCGGCATCATCGGCTTCGGGGTGCTGATGTACGTGCTGGCCGACGGCTTCGACCTCGGCGTCGGCATCCTGTTCCCGTTCGCGCGCAACGATGTCGAGCGCGACGTCATGATGAACTCGGTGGCCCCGGTCTGGGATGGCAACGAGACCTGGCTGATCCTCGGCGGTGCCGGCCTGCTGGCTGCGTTCCCGCTGGTCTACACGGTGTTCCTGCCGGCGCTGTACATCGGCGTGTTCCTGATGCTGGCCGGGCTGATCTTCCGCGGCATCGCGTTCGAGTTCCGCTTCAAGGCGGTCGAGGGCAAGCGCGGCCTCTGGAACTGGTCCTTCTGCATCGGGTCGCTGGTGGCGGCGTTCGCCCAGGGTGCGGTGGTCGGCACCTTCATCCAGGGCTTCGACACCCTCGACAGGCGTTTTGTCGGCGGCGCATTCGACTGGCTCACGCCGTTCACCGTGATGACCGGCCTGGGCCTGGTGGCGGGCTACGCACTGATCGGGGCCTGCTGGCTGGTGCTCAAGACCGAGGGCGAGCTGCAGCAGCGCATCCGCGGCTGGGCGCTGAAGCTGCTGGCGGCGGTGATGGTGGTCTTTCTCGTCATCAGCGTGTGGACCCCGCTGGTGGACGACTACGTGCGCGAGCGCTGGTTCGGCTTCGCCACCTGGCTGTGGATCATCCCCGCGCTGACCGTGGCCGTCGCCTTCGCGTTGTGGCGCTTCCTGAAGCTGGGGCACGACGCCACCCCCTTCGTCGCGACGATCGGCCTGTTCATGCTGTTCTACGGCGGGTTGCTGTTCTCGAAGTGGCCCTATGTGGTTCCGCCCAACTACACCTTCCATGACGCCGCATCGGCGCCGGAGAGCCAGCTGTTCCTGCTGGTGGGGGTGCTGTTCGTGATCCCGTTCGTGCTGATGTACACGGCGTGGACGTACTACGTGTTCCGCGGCAAGGTACGTGCCGGCGTCGGCTATCACTGAGCCGGGCACCCCGTCGCCCGCGCGCTGGATCGCGGGCCTGCTGGCGCCCCACCGGCGCTGGCGCTGGCTGGCCGCGCTGGCCTCGCTGGGTGCGGGCCTGGCCATCGTCGCCCAGGCCGGCGCGCTGGCCTGGCTGGTGTCGGCCGCGATCGTCGATGCGGCACCCGTGCCGAAGGCGCCATGGATCCTGGCGTTCGTCGCGGTGCTGTCCCGCTTCGGCCTGCAGGCGGCCCGCGACGCGTGCGGCGCGCCTGGCACAGGCCGTGCGCGGCGAACGTGCGCGCCGGCCTGCGCGAC
>NZ_VRTS01000004.1 GCF_008017755.1 Alkalisalibacterium limincola | reverse complement strand
GGCTGCTCCTCGATCTCGGGCTGCTCCTCGATCTCGGGCTGCTCCTCGATCTCGGGCTGCTCCTCGATCTCGGGCTGCTCCTCGATCTCGGGCTGCTCCTCGATCTCGGGCTGCTCCGCGGCGTGGAGCTGCTGCTCGTCCATCCCGGTTTCGACCGGCTCGCCGAAATCCGGAAGCGCGCTGGTGTCCGCCTCCTCGAGGTTCACCGCCTCGGGCACCATGCCGTCATCGACCGCGGACGCTGCTTCGTCGACCGAATCCGACTCCTCGTCCCCTCCCATGCCGTAGTACGGCTGGGTGGGTTCGGGCAGCGTGTCGCGCTCTTCGGCCATCCTCGCCGGCAGGTCACCCAACAAGGGGACCCTCGGCGGATCGAGGTCGAGTGCAGCCAGCACGCGGCGGATCGCCGTCGCGGACTCCTCGACCAGGCCGATGCCACTGGCGCTGGCGGCGCGGCGCGCGGCCAACAGCCGCTTGATATATCCCTCCAGGGGCGAGGTGAGCTCGGTGACGACCGGTATCTCGGTCATCGCGAACGCACCGTTCATCGTGTGCACGGCGCGCAGCAGCGGGTCGTCCGCACGCTGCACACCGGCGCTACGGCCCGCCGCCACCCAGGCGTCGACCGTTTCGAGGTGGCCATGCACCTCGACCTTTAGGATCTCGAACAGCACGGGATCGAGCGCCACCGGAACGGTTTCCTCGGCTTCCGCCTCGGCCACCGGCAGTTCGTCCCCACCTGCGTCGACCGGCTCCGAAGATTCCCCTGCGTCGCCCGCCACGTCCTGGAGCTCGGCGACCTCGCCGAACCCATCGCTGTCCACTTCCTGCGAGACCGGAGCCCCGGCATCGAAGAACGCCTCTTCGCCGGCTGCGACCCGATCAGCCACCAGCTGAAGGGCGCCGATGTCGGCGCGGATACCGGCGACCCCTGCCAGCGAATCGCGGATCTCCGGCAGCACCTGCTGCGCCGACTCCACCAACGCGATGGCGGCCGGTGTGACCGGACGGCTGTTGTCGAGCAGGCGGTTGAGCGCATTCTCGATGCGCCAGCTGAATTCTCCGAGGGTCAGCGCCCCGACCAGACGGCCACTGCCCTTGAGTGTGTGGAAGACGCGGCGGATCGGGCGCAGGCCGTCGAGCTCGTCGGGCCGGGCGCGCCAAGCGGGCAGCAGCTCGCCGAGATTCTCGATCTCTTCCTGGACTTCCTCGAGGAACACCTCGCGGATCTCATCGTCGATCTCTTCACCCGCACCCTCGAATCCGGTGGGCGCCGGGACGTCGCTGCCGGGCTGGCCGGCGGCCGATGGCGGCTGGGCCACCTCGGCCTGCGAGTGCTCCGGGGCGGTCTCGGTGGCCGCAGCATCGGCGACGGGCGAGTGGGCTGATTCGGGCTCGAAGCCGGGATCGAAAGCCAGCCCCATGTCCGGATCGCCGCCGAAGGCGATGGCCTCGTCGAACTCGATGACGAAGTCCGGCGCCTCCTCCCCCGCCAAGTCCTGCGAACGCTGTGTGCCGGCGTCCACTCCCGGGGCGTGTGCCTCCTGCTCGTAGTCGATCTCGAGGACGGCGTCGTCCACGGTTTCGAACGAGGCTTCGAAAGTGTCCTCTACGAGCGCCTCTGCACCGGATTCGACCGGCTCGAGCGGGGCCTCGCCGGCTGCCGTCCCGGCGTGCTCGCCCAACGGTGCAGGCGCAGTGGCATCGGGTACGGATTGTTCCTGGAACTCCCCGTCGGCCACCACCGGACCCACGCCCAGCAGGCGCAGCCGCTGTTCGCAGGTGTCCAAAATCTTGTCGCGCCCACCGCGCTGGTCACGCAGGGCCTCGAGGAAATATTCCAGGCTGGAGAGGGCATCGGCCAGCGTTTCGAGCTGGCTCGGATTGGGAACCCGGCGCTGCTCGATGAGTTCATTGGAAGTGAAGCGGCGCAGGGCCACCAGGTAGTCCGGGGCACGCTCGACCTCGAGCATGCGCAGGGCACCACCCACTTCGTCGAGAAGCTGCGGGACGTCATTGAGCTGCGCGCTGTCCCAGCTGGTCTCCACGAAGGCCACGAAACACTGCCGCGCCTGGGCGAAGTTGCTGATCGCCTCGCGCACCACCACGTCGAGCACGGTGCGCGCCTCGCCGGGCGAAAGCCCGGGGACCTCGGCCTTGGCGTCCTCGCCACCGGCGCCCGTGGGATGGCCCAATTGGGCCACCTGGTCGTCGAGCGAGGCTTCGACATAAAGAAGCGCACCCGCGATATCGAGCAGCGTGCCTTCGTCGGCCTGGCGCTGCCCGGCAGCGACCTCGGCCAACGCCTGGCGCTGCTCCTGCACGACACGGCGCGGCACGCCCAGGCCAAGCATGCCCAGCGTGTCCCCGACCCGGTCGAGGACCTCCGCCTCGGCAGCCAGCTCGGTGGCGGGACGATCAGGGCTGCGCATGTGCAGGTCGAGTGCATCCTTGACCCGCAGCAGGTCGTCCTTGATCGCCTTCGAAACGGTGTCGAGCAGGGCCCTGTTGTGTCCCGTCATGCTGCCACGCGCGTGCGCCAGTTCGGCCTCGCTGGGCAGGTAGCGATCGAGCAGGAAGACCTCGCGCATCTCGCGGATGCGGCCGTAGTCGGTGGGCGCGTGGGCCACGTAGTAAAGCAACTGGCGGGTCAGTTCCAGCGGCGGATCGGCCCGGAAGGCCGCCTCGCCATCGTCTGCCAGGCGCTTGATCTCGCGTTCCACCCGACCCAGGGCCTGCTTGAGCGCCTTGGAGGCTTCGAATGCACCGGCACGCAGTGCCTCCAGCGTCCCTCCGGCCACCCAGAACAGGCGACGGGCGGGCTCGGCGCTCACCGAAGCGACCAGGCGGTCGCACACGGCCGTCAAGGCTCCGATGGTGTCCGCCGAGCCTTCGTCGCGCAGCCACTTCAGCAACGCCCCCTGGTACTGCGAGCGAAGTTCCTCGGCCTGCTCGCGCAGGTCCTGCGCCGGCACTGCCTGCTCCGGGCCCGCCGCACTGGCCGGCAGGTCCCGGCCCAGATCGGGAGAGAACAACGCGCTCTCACCCAGGCCCTTTTCGCCGCGCGCTTCGCGCAGCTCGTTGAGCAAGGGCAGCAGCACGATCGGAATGTCCCGGTGGCCGCCCTGCAGGCGCTCGAGATAGTCGGGCAACTGGACGATGCCACGCATCAACACCGCGTACGCCTCGTCGCGGTCGCCCTCGCCCGGCTCGGCGAGCTTGCGGGCCAGTTGCTCCATTTCCTCGGCCACCATGGCGGCGCCGTACAGCTCGACCATCCGCAGGGTGCCATGCACCTGGTGCAGGTAGGTCGCGCAATAGCGCATCTGGCTGACGTCGCCCGGGTCCTCGACGAAGCTCTCCAGCGCAATGCGCGCCTGTCGCAGCGTCTCGTCGAGCTCGGGCTTGACCCAGGTCAGCGTGGTGAAATCAATGTCTTCGTACAGCCTCATGCCGGGGTCCTGTAGGGGCGCGCCGAAATTCCCGGCCACGCCCTGAGCCTTGCCATGCCTTGCCCGTTACCGGGCCGGCTCCACTGCCGGTCAGCCCGGCAGCTTGAAGTCGGCCACCGAACGCCGCAGGTCCGCAGCCAGCTGGGCCAGGTTGCCGATCGACTCGGCCGTCTGGCTCGCACCCTGCGAGGTCTGCGTGGTGATCTCCTGGATGACGTTCATCGTCGACGTGATGTTGGTTGCCGCCGCCGACTGCTGTCGCGCCGCCGAGGAAATGTTCTGGATGAGGTTCGCGAGGTCGGTCGAGACGGTCTCGATCTCGCCCAGCGCCAGGCCGGCGTCCTCGGCCAGGCGTGCACCGGCGACCACCTCGGCCGTCGTCTGCTCCATGGAGCTGACCGCCTCGTTGGTATCGGACTGAATCGTCTGCACCAGCGTCTCGATCCGCTTGGTCGCGTTCGATGCGCGCTCGGCGAGTCGCTGCACTTCATCGGCCACGACCGCGAAGCCTCGGCCCGCCTCGCCGGCCGAGGCCGCCTGGATGGCCGCGTTGAGCGCCAGGATGTTGGTCTGCTCGGAGATGTCGTTGATCAGTTCGACGATCGAGCCGATCTCCTGCGAGCTTTCGCCCAGGCGCTTGATTCGCTTCGAGGTTTCCTGGATCTGGTCACGGATGGAGTCCATGCCCTGGATGGTCAGGCGCACCACCTCCGCACCCTTGGCGGCGATCTGCACCGAGCGCTGCGCAACGTCCGCGGACTCCTCGGAGTTCTTCGACACCTCGTCGATGCTGGCCGCGATCTCGTTGATCTTGGCCGAGGCCGAGGAGATCTCCTGGGCCTGGTGCTCGGCCGCTTCGGCCAGGTGCATCGCGGTGGCCTGGGTTTCCTGGGCCGCCGCGGCGACCTGCACCGCGGTCTCGTTGATGGTCTGCACCAGGCTGCGCAGTGCCTCGACGGCGAAGTTGATGGAGTCCGCGATCGCGCCGGTGATGTCCTCGGTGACGGTCGCCTTCACGGTCAGGTCGCCTTCGGCGAGCGAGCCCATCTCGTCGAGCAGGCGCAGGATCGCCTCCTGGTTGCGCTGGTTGAGCTCCTGGGTGCCTGCGTAGCGGCGGGCCTGGTCGCGGAACACGGAGAGCAGCAGCATGATGATCGCGGCCAGCGCGATCACACCGGCGGCCGCACCCAGGGTCAGGCCACCCAGCACCCGGCGCTGGGGAAGCTCGTTGAGGGACGTGGCGAAGTCGCGGGCACCGTTGAGCAGCGACTCGGAGTCGAGGAAGATCTGGTCGGACGCGGCCTTGATCGCGAACAGCGAGCTGGAGCCTTCCAGGATCGTCGCGATGTCCGGCTGTACTTCGTTGTAGGCGTCCGCGACCTGGGTCAGCGCAGCCTGGCCGGCCCCGCTGGTGACCCGGCGCAGGTTGCCGCCGCCCTCGCGCAGGCCCTGCAGGGTCTGCTCGAACACCGCGGCATCGCGGGAGAAGCGATCGGCGGCCGACACCGCACCCGAGCCGCCCTGCAGGATCTGCGTCACCGAGCGCAGCATGCGCTCGGCCAGCACGATCTGCCGGGTTGCGACCTGGACGTCGGAGCGGAACGCGCCACCGTCGAGCATGTGTCCGATCACCTCGTCCATCGAGCCTGCAGCCGGCCGGGCGCCGCGGAGAACCGCGCCGCCGCCTCGGACAACTCAAGGACCACGTCTTCGCCGGCGAGGATCTCCTCGACGTTGCGGCTGATCGGTTCCCAGGTGGCGGCCAGTCGCGCCAGCTGCGGACGACCTGCGGATGGTCGCGGTAACCGGGAAGTCCGTCGACATTGCCCTGTTGCAGGTCGCGCAGCTGGCGATCGATGCGATCGCGCGTGGCGCGAAGTTCGCCGAAGGCCTCGAAGCCGCCGGTGACCGCTTCGCTGGAGAACTTGGCCACCTGCTGCGACAACACCTGGATTTCCGCGGCGGCATCTCGCGCCAGGGCCTCCTCGGCGTTCCGCTGCGCGGCGATGTAGAAGTTCGCGCCGAAGACGATCAGTGCGATCGCCGCGACAAGGCCCCAGAAGGCCAACGTCCCGCTACGTTCCTTACCCGTGAGTGCGCCCGCTGCAGTGCTCATGACTCGACCTCGATCCCCAAAAGAAATACCAACGACGGGCTCATGCCGCCGCCTGCCGGAACTCCGGCGTCCGCGTGAGCTTGCTCATGCTGAAGACGCCCCATGTGACACCACCCAGTTCATAGGCGGTCTCGATGAAATGTGAATAACGACCCGCGGCCAGCTCCCCTGCCTCGACCTTCTGCGTGTCGGCGAAACCCCGCTGCCCGTAGAGCTCGTCGATCAATACGGCGACGTCGCCACCGGGCTGGCGTATGAGCAGGATGCGCTGTGCCTCGTGCAGGACCGTGCGCTCCCCCTCCAGGAACAGGCGCAGGTCGGCCACCGGCAACAAGGTGCCGCGCAGGTTGGCCACGCCCAGCATCCACGGTGCCGCACCCGCAACCGGCGTCACCGCGGGCAGGTGCAGGATCTCGATGACCTCGTCGTAGCCCGACACCAGCCTGCGCTGGCCCAGCCGGAACGCCACCCCGCGCCAGTGGCCCGGGGCGTCGATCTGCTCCGGGCGGCCGGGATCGTGGGCAAGCGACGCCTTTTCGTAGTGCGCGAGCACATCGAAGGGATGCTCGTTTCGGTTGCTCTTCGCCATTGGATCAGGACTGTCCGAGGGCCGTGCTGATGCGCTGGATGAGGTCCTTCTCATTGGGCGGCTTGACGACGTAGTCCTTGGCGCCCTGGCGCATGCCCCAGACTCGGTCGGTCTCCATGCCCTTGGTGCTGACGATGATGACCGGGATCGAACTCGTCCCGGGATCCTTGCTCAGCGCACGCGTGGCCTGGAAGCCGTTCATGCCCGGCAGGATGACGTCCATCAGCACCAGGTCGGGCTTCTGCGACTTCGCCATGTCGATGCCGTCCTCGGCACTGCCGGCGGCAATGACCTCATGCCCGTTGCGCTCCAGCAGGCTGGTGAACACGCGGGTGTCGGTCGGTGAATCTTCGATGATCAGAATACGTGCCATTGGCTCCCCCTGAGACCTATGGACAGCCGCCTAGGCGGCGGCGTAGCGACGGACGACGCTGAGCAGTTCCTCGCGGGTGAACGGTTTGGTCAGGTATTGCTCCGACCCGACGATCCGGCCCCTGGCCTTGTCGAACAAGCCGTCCTTGGAGGACAGCATGATCACCGGCGTGGACTTGAACAGCTGGTTGTTCTTGATCAGCGCACAGGTCTGGTAGCCGTCCAGCCTGGGCATCATGATGTCGACGAAAATGACTTGCGGCTGCTGGTCGGCGATCTTTGCCAGCGCCTCGAAGCCATCGGTCGCGGTCACGACCTCGCACCCCTCCTTCTTGAGCAGGGTTTCCGCGGTCCGGCGGATCGTCTTCGAATCATCGATGACCATGACCCGGAGTCCAGCCAGTTCCCCGGACTGATTTGTCTCACTCATCCATATCCCCATGCGCAGGTGTTTCGGCGCCCAAATGGTAACGGCGCGTGAAGGCCGCTCCCCAAGTCTGTATCCCAGTGATCACCGTGCAAGTCAAGCGCGGCGGTCGACCTTCGGCCGTCCATGATCCGCCACCAGGTGCCCTGCTACGATACCAGTGTTTGCCAGCGGGATATCTGCGATGCCGTTCACGGTTGCCGTCATCATGGATCCGATCGAGTCGATCTCGACGGCCAAGGACTCCACTTTCGCGATGCTGCTGGAAGGCCAGAGGCGCGGGCTGGACATGCACTACGTGCGTCCGGGGAGCCTCGGCACCGCCGGGGGGCGGGCCACGGCCGTCGCCGCACCGGTCCGGGTGAGCGACCAGGCCCGCGACTTCCACGAGCTGGGCGAGGCCCGGGCGGTGGACCTGGGCGGTTTCGACGTGGTCCTGATGCGCAAGGACCCGCCGGTGGACGCCAACTTCATCCACGACACCCAGATCCTCGACCTGGCCCAGCGCGACGGGGCCCTCGTGGTCAACGACCCCCAGGGCCTGCGCGACCTGAACGAAAAGCTCGCCGCGTTGCTGTTTCCGCAGTGCTGCCCGCCGACCCTGGTCTCGCGCCAGGCGGCGGACCTCAAGGCCTTCATCGCCGAGCACGGGGACTGCGTGCTCAAGCCGCTCGACGGCATGGGTGGCCGCTCGATCTTCCGGGTGCGCCACGGCGACGACAACACCAACGTGGTGCTGGAGACGCTGACCGGGGGCGGCCGGGAGCTGGCCATGGCGCAGCGCTACCTGCCCGAGATCCGCGAAGGCGACAAGCGCATCCTGCTGGTGGAGGGCGAGCCGATGCCCTACGCGCTGGCGCGCATCCCGCAAGGCGGGGAGTTCCGCGGCAACCTGGCGGTAGGCGGCCGGGGCGAAGGCCGCGAGCTCAGCGAACGCGACCGCTGGATCGCCGCCGAAGTCGGACCGGAGCTCAAGCGCCGCGGCATGGTGTTCGTCGGCCTGGACGTGATCGGTGACTACCTCACCGAAGTCAACGTGACGAGTCCGACATGCATCCGCGAGATCGACGCGCAGTACGGGACCAACATCGCCGGGCACATGTTCGACGCGATCGAGGCCCGCCTGGCCGACGCCAGCTGAGATGACGTTGGATCGAAGCGGACCCTCGCCCGGCACGGGGCCCAGCATCGGCGCGGGGGACCGGCTCGGCGCCACGCTGGCGCTGTCGTTGATCATCCACGGCATCGTCCTGCTCGGCCTGGGCTTCACCGCCGAGCGTTCGGCGCCGCTGCTGCCTACCCTGGACGTGATCCTGGTGGAAACCAGCCAGCGGCAGCCGCCGGAGGAGGCCGACTTCCTGGCCCAGGCAAGCCAGCAGGGTGGTGGTGAAAGCGAGACCCCCGAGCGCCCGCGCGAGCCGCAACCCGCGCCGGTACCGAAGGAGGATCCCGGCATCGCGCCGCAGCCCGTGCGTGCCCAGGCGCCACCACCGCAGCCGGTGGCCAGCCCGCGGGTCGTCAGCGCGACAGCCAGCGACACCGTCGTGGCGCGCCCCGAGGACACC
Organism: Alkalisalibacterium limincola; assembly: GCF_008017755.1. Lineage (GTDB taxonomy): Bacteria > Pseudomonadota > Gammaproteobacteria > Xanthomonadales > Xanthomonadaceae > Alkalisalibacterium > Alkalisalibacterium limincola. The sequence continues at coordinate 248,156 of NZ_VRTS01000004.1, read as the reverse complement.
CCCGAGCGCCCCGACGAACCCTTGCCCACCGGCGAGGAGAACATCGAGCTGAGCCTGGAGATGGCGCGATTGGCCGCGGAGATCGAACGCGATGCCGAACTGCTGGCCAGGCGACCCAGCCGCAAGTTCATCAGCGCCAGCACCCGCGAGTACGAGTACGCGGCCTACATGCGTTCCTGGGTCAGCCGGGTCGAACGCGTGGGCAACCTCAATTATCCCGAGGAGGCCCGTCGGCGCCGACTGACCGGAAGGGTGATGATGACCGTCGGGGTCCGGCGCGACGGCAGCATCGACAGCATCGACATCGTGCGCGCCAGCGGATACCCGATCCTGGACCAGGCGGCCGTGCGCGTGGTGCGCCTGGCCGAACCCTTCCAGCCGCTGCCGCGGACGGCCGACGATCCCGACGTGCTGCACATCACCCGCACCTGGGAATGGACGATCGGTGGCCAACTGATAGACCAGTAGCGCCTATCCGGCCAGCAGCTGCTCCAGCACGGCCATGCGCACCGCGACCCCGTTGGCCACCTGGCGCAGGATCAGCGAGCGCGGTCCGTCGGCCACCTCCGGAGAAATCTCCACGCCCCGGTTCATCGGGCCCGGATGCAGGACGACGGCATCGGGCCGGGCCCGGGCCAGGCGACGCTCGTCCAGCCCGTAGGCGGCGAAGTACCCGTCCAGCGAGGGCACCAGGCCCTCCTCCATGCGCTCGCGCTGCAGTCGCAGCATGAACACCGCATCGACGCCCTCGACCGCCTCGTCCAGCGACGCCGTGGAAACCACGCCAGCCAACAACGGGTCGGCCCGGTCGGGCAGCAGCCCGGCGGGCCCGCACACACGCAACTCACCGATGCCCAGGGCCTTCAAGGCGTGGATGTCGGAGCGCGCCACGCGCGAATGACGCACGTCGCCCACCACCACCACCTTCAGGCCCGAGAAGTCCTGGCCCTTGGCCTGGCGCAGGGTCAACATGTCCAGCAGTCCCTGGGTCGGGTGGGCGCGGGTCCCGTCACCGCCGTTGACCAGCACGGTCCCGGCCGCCGCCCCGGCCGCCAGGTCGTCGACTGCACCGCTGTGCCCATGGCGCACGATGAAGGCGTCCACGCCCATGGCCTCGAGCGTCCGCAGCGTGTCCAGGTCGGTCTCGCCCTTCTTGGCCGACGAGGTGGAGACGTCGACGTTGACCACGTCCATGCCCAGTCGCTGGGCCGCGAGCTGGAAGCTGCCGCGGGTGCGGGTGGAGGGTTCGAAGAACAGCGTGCACGCGGTGCGACCCGCCAGGCGGCCACGCAACGACGTGCCGCCTCGCGCGGCTTCGGTCAGCGCCTGGGCCCGGTCGAGCAGTGCTTCGAGCGCCCCGCGCGGCAAGCCCTCGAGCGTCAGCAGGTGTCGCAACCGGCCCTCGTTGTCGCACTGGATTGGATTCGTCACGGGTTCACCTCGGTCGCGGAGCCGGGCTGCATCAGCCAGCGCTCCAGAATCAATACCGCAGCCAGCGCGTCGATGCGCGCGGCATCGCGCCGGCGGCGGGTGCCGCGGGCGCGATCGGCGGCGAAACGGCGCGCAGCTTCCTTCGACGTGTCGCGCTCGTCAACCAGATACACCGGGAGGGCGTAGCGTTGCCTGGCCTGCCGGGCAAACCGCAGCGCGCGAGCGCGATTGGGCTGGTCCGGGGCCTCCGGGTCGAGCTGCAGGGGATCGCCCACCACCAGCGCCGCGGGCGCCCAGTCCGCAACCAGGGCATCGACGCGTGCCCAGTCCAGGCCCCGCTCACCCACGGTGACGATGCCCAGGTCGCGCACGCCGTCCGTCAAGGGGTTGCAGATCGCCACGCCAATGATCTTCGACCCGATGTCGAAGCCCAGCGCGGGTCCGTCGGAGTTCATGCGTGGCCGGCGTAATCGGTCAGCCGGCCCGGGTCGACGCCCAGTCGGGCGACGGCCGCCTGCCAGCGGCTTTCCAGCGGCTCCGAGAAGATCAGGTCCTCGCTGGCCTCGAGCGTCAGCCACGCGTTGTCGAGGATCTCCGACTCCAGCTGGCCCGCTTCCCATCCCGCGCAGCCGAGCATGACCAGGCTGCGCGCGGGGCCATCGTCGCGGGCCATGGCTTCCAGGATGTCCCGCGAGGTCGTCACGTACAGGCCGTCACGAACGACCAGTGTCGAATCGAAGCTTCGCGGGTCGTCGTGCAGCACGAAGCCGCGCTCGGGATTGACCGGGCCACCCGCCAGCACCGGCCGGCGCGCCAACGCCAGGGAATCCGTCTCGATGCCCATCTGCCCCAGGACATCGCCGAGGCAGTATTCCGAAAGCCGGTTCACCACCAGCCCCATCGCCCCCTGCGCGTCATGCTGGCACAGCAAGGCCACGCCCCGGCTGAAATGGGGGTCGGCCATCGCCGGCATGGCGATGAGGAACTGTTCGCAGAGGCTGTGCGCGGGCTGGAGCGGCATCACGGCATTCTAGCCCGGCCACCGTGCCGCTGCGGTAGCTAAACACCCAAGGTTTTTCGTTCAGACTTGTGAATTGGCAAGCTGGCATTCTTGCTTCCGCTTTGTCGTTGCAAACGACGGGCAGCCGATCCCTCCCGCCGGTGGTAGGGGTAACCAGGAAGGATCCATGGGGCAAAGCGTTCTCCAAGTTCACTGGCGCCGGTGGGCGCTTCCCGCGCTGCTGCTGGCGATCGTCATCATCATCGTGGCGCCGCTGCTGCTCGAGCGCTCGCGCCTGGATTCGCTCGAGCGCGCCTCGGAGCTCGTCGACCACACCAACAAGGTGTACGCCACGGCGAATGCGATCGCGTTCAAGCTTCGCGACCTCGAGGCCGCCACGCTGGCCTTCCATCTGGGCATGGACACACCGGCCATCCGCAGTCGCATGGAGCGGGACAACGCGCTGCTTCCCCAGCGCCTGGCGGAGCTGGCCGAGCTGACCCGCGACAATCCCGACCAGCAAAACCGGGTGGGCCGGCTGACCTCGTCGGCCGAGCAGCGCATGGCCCTCGCCAACCAGGCGATGGAAGCCACCAAGGCGGGGGACGAGGAGACGGCCCTGCGGGCCCTCTCCGACGTGGTCATGCATTTCCCGATCCGCGACGTGGTCGACGAGATCGCCGCCGCGGAATCCGCCCTGCTGGAGCCCCGCATCGCCGAGACCGACCGCCAGCGTGGACAGCTCAGGGATATCGGCATCGGCGGCACCGTCGTGCAGTTGCTGCTGCTGGGCATCATCGCGGTCGTGCTCAAGCGCCAGATCTCGCGCCTGGTCATGACCGAGGGCAAGCTGGAGGAGGCGCGCACCCACGCCGGCGCGATCCTGCAGTCGGTACGCGACCCGATCGCCCTGCTCAACGAGGAGCAGGAGCTGGTGCTGCACAACGTCGCCTTCGAAGAGTTGTATGGGGAATGCGAGGAAGGCGTCGTACTCGCGCGCGTGGGCAGCGGGGCCTGGGATGACCCGGCGATGCTGCAACGGCTGCGCGACGTGGCCGGCCGCCAGCGTGAACTGTGGGACCACGAGCTGCGCCAGACCACCGCCGATGGGCAGGAGCGGGTCATGCTGGTCAATGCCCGACCGATGAAGATGCCCGAACAGGCCCGGCCGATGGTGCTTCTCACCGTGGCGGACATTTCCGCCCAGAAGGCCGCCGCGGAGCGCGTGCGCGAACTCAACCGCCAGCTCGAAGGCAAGGTCGCGCAGGTGTCGGACGTCAACCGCGAGCTGGAGGCCTTCAGCTACTCCGTCTCCCACGACCTGCGTGCCCCGCTGCGCCATATCGCCGGCTTTTCCGACAAGCTCGGCCGCCACCTCGGCGAGAACGCGGACGAGAAGTCGGCCCATTACCTCGGCGTCATCGGCGATGCCGCCCGGCGCATGGCCAGCCTGATCGACGACCTGCTGGTGTATTCGCGCCTGGGCCGCAACGCGATGCGACTGCAGGCGGTGGACATGCAGTCGCTGGTCGACGAGGTCCGCGCGATCCACGACCACGAGGAGCGCGAGTCCAGCCTGCACTGGAAGGTCCAGCCGCTGCCGGTGGTCGTGGCGGATGAGAACATGATGCGCCAGGTGTGGCTGAACCTGATCGGCAACGCGATCAAGTACTCCTCGCACCGCGAGCGCATCGAGATTTCGATCGAATGCGAACGCCAGCCCGATGGTGCACACCGCTTCTGCGTGCGCGACAACGGGGCCGGCTTCGACATGGCCTATGCCGGCAAGCTTTTCGGGGTGTTCCAGCGCCTGCACAAGGCCTCGGACTTCCCCGGCACCGGCATCGGCCTGGCCAGCGTGCGGCGCGTGCTCGGCCGCCACCACGGCCGCATCTGGGCGGAAGCCAAGCCCGACGAAGGCGCCGCCTTCTACTTCACCCTGCCCGCCAACCTGGAACACGACAAGCACGGAGCACCCCACTCATGAGCACGATCCGCACCATCCTTCTGGCGGAGGACAGCCCGGCGGATGCCGAGATGGCCATCGACGCCCTGCGCGAAGCGAATTTGATCAATCCAATCGTCCATGTCGAGGACGGCGTGGAGGTCATGGAGTACCTCAACCGCGAGGGCCGGTTCGCCGACCGCACCGACGAGGACGTGCCCGCAGTGCTCCTGCTCGACATCAAGATGCCGCGCATGGACGGCCTCGAGGTGCTGCAGCGCATGCGCAGCGACCCGCGTCACAAGCACATCCCGGTGGTGATCCTGTCCTCGTCACGAGAGGAGAGCGACCTGGCGCGCAGTTGGGACCTTGGCGTCAACGCCTACGTGGTGAAGCCCGTCGACGTGGACCAGTTCTTCACCGCGGTGCGAACACTGGGCCGGTTCTGGGCGGTGCTCAACGAGGCGCCGAACCGGCGCTGAGGGTGAGGACGACACATGCCCTTCCGTGACCCCAAGCACCCGGTCCGCGTCCTGCTGGTCGAAGACTCGCCGGAAGACGCCGAGCTCGTCACCGGGCAGCTGGAGGACGCTGGCCTGTGCTTCACCGCCGAGCGCGTCGAGGACGGGGACGCCCTGGCCAGGGCACTCGACGAGTTCCAGCCCGACCTGATCCTGTCCGACCTGAGCCTTCCGGGCTACAGCGGCCACGAGGCGCTGGCGCTGGTGCGCCAGCGCTCGCCGGTCACGCCCTTCATCTTCGTGTCCGGCACGATCGGCGAGGAAACGGCGATCGAAGCCCTCCAGCAGGGTGCGGCCGACTACATCCTCAAGCAGAACATGGCCCGGCTGGCCGCCGCAGCCGAGCGCGCGGTGCGCGAGGCCGAGGTGGCGCGCGAACGCCGGCAGGCGGAGGCGGAGCTGCTGCGCGCCCAGCGCATGGAAAGCCTGGCCCTGTTGACCAGTGGGCTGGGCCACGACCTGCGCAACGTCCTGCAGCCCCTGCTGATCGTGCCTTCGATCATCCGCGACCATTCCGACAAGCCCCAGCTGGTGAAGCTTGCCGACCTGGTGCATGACTGCGCAGCCGAGGGCTGGACATGGTCGGGTCGATGCTGTCCTTCGCCCGTGGCGACGGCAGCCCCGACGAGGAGATCGAGGTCGACTCGCTGCTCGACGCGGTGCGGATGATGATGCAGGGCAGCCTGCCGCGGAAGGTGGAGCTGAAGCTGGACGGCAAGGGGAAGGGCTTGAAGCTGCGGGCGAACCGCACCGAGATCCAGCAGTGCCTCCTCAACCTGGCGCTCAACGGCGCCCAGGCGATGCCCGAAGGCGGGACGTTGCGCGTGCTGGCTCGCGAGGGCGCGAACGGTGCCGTCGTGCTCGCGGTCAGCGACACCGGCGTGGGCATGGACAAGGACACCCGGGAGCGCCTGTTCACTCCCTTCTTCACCACCAAGTCCGACGGCACCGGCCTGGGCCTGCATTCGTGCCGCCGCATCATCGAAAGCCACGGCGGCTGGATCGAGCTCGAATCCAGCCCCGGCCAGGGCACGACCTTCGAACTGCATCTGCCGTCCGCGCAGCAACTCGACGACGATCCGGTCAGCAGCGGGCAGGGGCAGCGGCTGCTCATCGTCGACGAGGACCCTTCGCGCGCGCACCGCCTTGCCCGTCGCCTGGAGCGGCATGACTACCGCGTCACCGTGGCCGGTGACGGCGCCTCGGCCCTGCAGCACATCGAGTCGGCCGGGCTCCCCGACGCGGTGGTCATCGACTCCGGCCTGAGCCTGCTCACGACCGTGCAGACGCTTGGTGAACTCGAGCGTCGCCATGGACGCGGCCCGGTACTGGTGCTGACCGGGCAGGGCGCGGGCACCGGCCCGGGCGACTACCCCGACGGCCTCAACCTGCACTTCGTCGAACGCAACGGCTCCTCGCAGGGCGTGCTGCGGGTGCTGGCCAAGGCGCTCGCTCCCGCCAGCTGAGGCCAAACGCGAACGGGGCGGTCTCCCGCCCCGTCGTGCCTGCGAATCCCGGACGGATCAGCGCTCGTCCATCAACTCCACGCCGTCGAGCCCCTGGGACAGGCTGTGGGCGTCGCCGCCCTGGCTGAGCTTGATCTTCAGGCGCACCTCGTTGGTCGAGTCGGCGTAACGCAGCGCATCCTCGTAGCTGATCTCGCCGGCCATGTAGAGCTCGAACAGCGCCTGGTCGAAGGTCCGCATGCCCATGTTCGTCGATTCCTTCATGACGTCCTTGAGCTTGTGGATCTCGCCATCGCGGATGTAGTCCTGCACCAGCGGGGTGCCCAGCAGGATCTCCAGCGCGACGCGCCGGGCCTTGCCGTCGGGCGTCGGCACCAGCTGCTGCGCGACCACGCCCTTGAGGTTGAGCGAGAGGTCCATCAGCAACTGGTTGCGACGGTCCTCGGGGAAGAAGTTGATGATGCGGTCCATCGCCTGGTTGGCGTTGTTCGCATGCAGCGTGCACAGCACCAGGTGGCCCGTCTCGGCGAACGCGATGGCGTGGTCCATGCCCTCGCGGGTGCGCACCTCGCCGATCATGATCACGTCCGGCGCCTGGCGCAGCGTGTTCTTGAGCGCGTTCTCCCAGCTGTCGGTGTCGATGCCGACCTCGCGCTGGGTGATGATGCAACCCTCGTGCTTGTGCACGAACTCGATCGGGTCCTCGATGGTGATGATGTGGCCGGTCGAGTTCTGGTTGCGGTAGCCGATCATCGCCGCCAGCGAGGTCGACTTGCCGGTGCCGGTGGCACCGACGAACAGGATGATGCCGCGCTTGGTCATCGCCAGCGTCTTGATGACCGGCGGCAGGTTGAGCTCCTCGACCGTCGGGATCTTGCTTTCGATACGGCGCAGCACCATGCCGACCTGGTTGCGCTGGTAGAAGCAGCTCACGCGGAAGCGGCCGACGCCGGAGACGCCGATGGCGAACTGGCACTCGTGGGTCTTCTCGAACTCCTCGCGCTGGCCCGGCGTCATCACGTTGAGCACCAGGTCGCGGCTCTGCTGTGGCGTCAGCGGCGTCTGGGTGATCGGCGAGATCTTGCCGTGCACCTTCATCGAAGGCGCCACGCCGGCGGTGATGAAGAGATCCGACGCCTTCTTGTGCGCCATGAGCTTGAGGTAGCTGGTGAAATCGATGCTGCTCATCGTGTCCCCCGAAAGGCCCGCCGGGGCCTGGATGGTCTGGGTGGATCCAGTCTACGCCGACCGGATCGGGCCTGCGTCAGTCGAACAGGCGCTTGTCCTTGGCGTAGTTGCGTGCCGCCTGGCGCGTCACCTGCCCACGCTTCACCAGGTCCTGCAGGCACTGGTCGAGCGTCTGCATGCCCTGGTTCTGGCCGGTCTGGATCGCCGAATACATCTGCGCGACCTTGTCCTCGCGGATCAGGTTGCGGATGGCCGGGATCGCCACCATGATCTCGTGCGCCGCCACGCGGCCGCCGCCGACCTTCTTCATCAGCGTCTGCGAGATGACCGCGCGCAGGGACTCCGACAGCATGGAGCGCACCATCGGCTTCTCGCCCGCGGGGAACACGTCGATGATGCGGTCGATGGTCTTGGCCGCGGAGCTGGTGTGCAGCGTGGCGAAGACCAGGTGGCCGGTTTCCGCGGCGGTCAGCGCCAGGCGGATCGTCTCGATGTCGCGCATCTCGCCGACCAGGATGAAGTCCGGGTCCTCGCGCAGCGCCGAGCGCAGCGCCTCGGCGAAGCCGTGCGTGTCGCGGTGCACCTCGCGCTGGTTGATCAGGCACTTCTGCGCGGTGTGCACGAACTCGATCGGGTCCTCGATGGTGAGGATGTGCCCGTACTCGTTCTTGTTGATGTGGTCGACCATCGCGGCGAGGGTGGTCGACTTGCCCGAACCGGTCGGTCCGGTCACCAGGATCAGGCCCTGCGGCTGGTCGATGAGTTCGCGGAAGATCTTCGGTGCGGCCAGGTCGTCGAGCGTCAGCACTTCGGACGGAATGGTGCGGAACACCGCTCCGGCACCGCGGTTCTGGTTGAACGCGTTGACGCGGAAGCGCGCCAGGCCCGGGATCTCGAACGAGAAGTCGACCTCGAGGAACTCCTCGAAATCGCGGCGCTGCTTGTCCGACATGATGTCGTAGACCAGCGCGTGGACCTGCTTGTGGTCCAATGCCGGGATGTTGATGCGGCGCACGTCGCCATCGACCCGGATCATCGGCGGCAAGCCGGCGGACAGGTGGAGGTCGGAGGCCTTGTTCTTGACCGAAAATGCCAGCAGCTCGGCGATATCCATGCGCTACTCCCCAAATATTGCGCGTGTGCAGTCGTTTGCCGGGACAGGCGGACATGCCTTCCCCGCAGCATGTCCTGCTCCCTTGGCCGAGTATAGCCCCAGTCCGAAAAAGCGGAACCCGTGATGAACCTTGCCCCGGAAAGCCCCCCTGCCCGATCCGAAGACCTGTGCAGCCGCCACCGGGCGGTGCTGTCGAAGATCGAGAACGCGATGCCCGCCGGAGGCAGGACAAACCCCACGCTCCTGGCGGTCTCCAAGACCCAGGATGCGTCCCGGATCCGCGCCCTGGCCGCCTGTGGCCAGCGCCGTTTCGGCGAAAACTACGTGCAGGAGGCGCTGGCGAAGCAGGACGTGCTGGCCGACCTGGCGCTGGAGTGGCACCTGATCGGGCCATTGCAGTCGAACAAGGCGAAGCCGGCAGCGGAGCGTTTCGACTGGATCCAGTCGGTGGACCGGGACAAGCTGGTCCACGCGCTTGCGCGCCATCGACCCCTCGGGCGGCCGCCGTTGAACATCCTCATCCAGGTGAACATCGACGACGAGGACAGCAAGTCGGGCTGCGCACCCGGCGCGATCGCCGGGTTGGCCGATGCCATCGCCAGCCACGAGCGGCTGCGCCTGCGCGGGCTGATGGCCATTCCCGAACCCCACCCCGACCCGCGCGAGCGCGCGCGTGCGTTCGAGGCACTGCGCCGGCTCCAGGCCGACCTGGCCGCCCGCCACCCGGGCGTGGATACACTGTCGATGGGCATGAGTGGTGATTTCGAGCTGGCCATCGCCCACGGTGCCACCCTGGTGCGGGTGGGCACCGCCCTGTTCGGCCCACGCGCGCCGGCCGAGGCTTGACGCAGGGGCCTACCGGTTCGACCCTTGTGGGCTGATCTTCTTATTCGCGGAGTACGGATGCCTTCTTCCCAGGTCGTGGTCTTCATCGGTGGCGGCAACATGGCCCGCAGCATCATCGGCGGGCTGGTGGCCAGCGGCCACCCGGCCTCGGGCATACGCGTGGCCGAGCCCAACGGCGCCCTGCGCGAGGCGCTGGTGGCCGATTTCGGCGTCGACACCCACGCCGATGCAGCCGACGCGGTGTCCGGCGCGGCGGCCTGGGTGCTGGCGGTCAAGCCGCAGGTGATGCGCGAGGTGTGCACCACCCTGGCCGACGTCGCCCAGCGGGAATCGCCGGTGCTGGTGTCGGTGGCCGCCGGCATCACCACCGCGCAGATCGACCGCTGGCTTGGCGGCGGCCGGGCGGTCGTTCGGACCATGCCCAACACGCCGGCGCTGGTCGGCGCCGGCGCCACGGGCATGTACGCCAACCCTGCGGTATCGACGCAGCAGCGTGCCCTGGCCGAAGCGCTGATGTCGGCCGTGGGTCGCGCGGTGTGGATCAGCGAGGAGGTGCGCATGGATGCCGTCACCGGCATCTCCGGCAGCGGCCCGGCCTACTTCTTCCTGCTGGCCGAAGCGATGCAGGAGGCCGGCATCGCCCAGGGCCTCGACCCGGAGGCGGCCCGCGCCCTGGTGGTGCAGACCGCACTGGGCGCGGCACGGATGATGGACGAAACCGGTGAGAGCGCGGCGACGCTGCGCGAACGCGTCACCTCGCCCGGCGGCACCACCCAGGCCGCGCTGGAGGCTTTCGCGGCCGGTGGCCTCAAGGCCCTGGTCGACTCGGCCGTCACCGCGGCGACACGCCGCGGGGCGGAACTTTCAAAGGCGAACGATTGATCGCGCTGGATCGATCCGGCCCGGCAACAAGGAGCAAGGCAATGCGTATCGTGGCACTCCTGGCAGCCCTGCTGCTGCCGGCCCTGCTGGCCCCGGCCCAGGCCGAATCGGTGCGCTCGGGCGACTACACGCTGTATTACAGCGCGATGCCCTCGACGATGATCTCGCCGGAGGTGGCCCGCGCCGCCGGCATCACCCGCTCATCGAGCCGCGCGCTGCTGAACCTGGCGGTGCGCCGCGAAAGCGCCGACGGCCTGGGCGAGCCCGTGGAGGCCGACATCAGCGCGAACGTGCGCAACCAGGTCGGCCAGTTGCAGACCTTGCGCCTTCGCCAGGTGCGCGAGGCCGACGCGATCTACTACCTGGGCGAAGCCCGCTTCGGCGAGGGCGACACGCTCGACTTCGAGATCGAGGCCTCGATCGAGGGCGAGGCACGCTCCATCCGGGTACGGTTCAGCCAGCAGTTCTTCACCCGGTGAGTGCCCGATGACGCTCTTGCTGGTGCGTCACGGGCAGGCGTCCTTCGGCAGCGACGACTACGACCGGCTTTCCGACCTGGGCCACGAGCAGGCGCGCCACCTCGGCGCGTGGCTGCACGCCCATGGCCGGCGCCCGGCCCGCGTGATCGGGGGCGGCATGCGTCGCCATCGCGAAACCTGGGCGGCGATGGCCGAGGCATGGGTGCGCTCCGGCGACGCACTGCCCGAACCCGAACACGACCCGGCCTTCGCCGAGTTCGACCACCACGCGGTCATCAGCGGCTTCCTTGCGGAGCACCCCGACCACCCGGCCACGCGGCTGCTGGCATCCGGGCAGCGGCCCGAACCTCGCGAAGTGCTGGACCTGCTGGTCGCGGCGATCACCCGATGGTCGAAGGGCGGCGCGGTCGGCGACAGCGAAAGCTGGGCCGGTTTCCGCGATCGCACCATCGCGGCCCTGCAGCGCATGGATGCCCGTGCCGGCGACGGCGAGGTCTGGGTGATCAGCTCCGGCGGGGTGATCTCGCAGCTGGTCCGTCACGCTCTGCAGGCTCCCGACGACACCGCGGTGCGGCTGAACCTGGCCCTGCGGAACTCGGCGATGACCGAACTCAAGGCCCACGACGACCGCTGGCACCTGCACAGCTGGAACGAGCTGCCGCACCTGTCGCAGCACCGCGGGATGTGGACGTACTACTGAAGCCGCGGCGCACACCTGCAGTACGCAGCGGTATGGCATGCTCGACCTTCCGCCCGCCAGCCCCCTGCCCTGCCATGAGCGAACCCGTCCCGCAGTCCGACCGCGCACGCGACCTCCACGCCCGGCTCAAGGAGTTCATGCGCGAGCGCGTGGAGCCGGCACAGGCCCGGATCCAGGAGTGGGATGCCTCGCACGAGAGGCGCTGGCAGGTGCCCCCGGTGATCGAGGAACTCAAGCGTGACGCGCGGGGTGCCGGGCTGTGGAACCTGTTCCTGCCAGACGCCACCCACGGCGCGGGACTCTCCAACCTCGAGTACGCCCCGCTGGCCGAAACCATGGGCCGGGTGCTGTTCGCGCCCGAGGTCTTCAACTGCTCGGCGCCGGACACCGGCAACATGGAAGTGCTTCACCTTTTCGGCACGGCCGCGCAGCAGGAACGCTGGCTGGCTCCGCTTCTGGAGGGACGCATCCGTTCGGGCTTCGCGATGACCGAGCCGGACGTGGCGTCGTCGGACGCCACCAACGTGGCGATGCGCCTGCGCCGCGAGGGCGACGAATACGTGCTCGACGGCCGCAAGTGGTGGACCACCGGCGCGGCCGACCCGCGCTGCGCGGTGCTGATCGTCATGGGCGTGAGCGAGCCCGAGGCCGATCGCCACCACCGCCAGTCGATGCTGCTGGTGCCGATGGACGCCCCGGGGCTGCGGGTGGTGCGCCCGTTGAAGGTGTTCGGCTACGACGACGCGCCCAATGGCCACGTGGAGCTGGCCTTCGATGGCGTGCGTGTCCCAGCCTCGAACCTGATCGGCGATGCCGGCAGCGGCTTCGCGATCGCGCAGGCACGGCTTGGACCGGGCCGCATCCACCACTGCATGCGCCTGGTCGGCCTGGCGCAGCGCGCATTGGAGGCAATGGTGCAGCGCGCCGGCACGCGTGAGGCGTTCGGCCGCCCGTTGGGTGGCCACGGCATGGCCCAGGAGGCGATCGCGCGCTCACGCTGCGAAATCGACCAGGCCCGCCTGCTGACGCTGCACGCCGCGGCCGAGCTCGACCGGCAGGGCAACCGTGGCGCGCGCGACCTGATCGGCATGATCAAGATCGTGGCGCCGGAGATGGCCTGCCGGGTCATCGACCGCGCGATCCAGCTGCATGGTGGCGCGGGCCTGTCGCAGGACCATTTCCTGGCCCATGCCTACGCCGCGGCACGCGCCCTGCGCCTGGCCGACGGCCCCGACGAGGTCCACCTGGCCGCGTTGGCGCGCTCGATGCTCAAGCAGGCCCGCGACCATGACTGAGGGCGTGCCGCACGACGACGGATTGCGCGGCCAGCCGCTGCGCGACTGGCTCGATGGGCACGTCGAGGGCTTCCGTGGCCCCTACACGACGCGCAAGTTCAAGGGCGGCCAGTCGAATCCGACCTACCTGGTCGAAGCCGCCAGCGGCCGCTACGTCCTGCGTCGCCAGCCCGCCGGCACCTTGCTGGCTTCTGCGCACGCGGTGGACCGCGAGTACGCGGTGATCCGTGCGCTCCACGGTGGCGCGGTCCCGGTGGCACGACCCCTGGCGCTGTGCACCGACACGGGCGTGCTCGGCTCGATGTTCTACGTCATGGCCTTCGTGGAGGGCGACATCCTCTGGGATCCCGCGCTGCCCGACATCGCCGAGGAACGGCGCGCGGCCTACCACCGGTCGATGGTCGCGAACCTCGCCGCGATCCATGACATCGACGTGGAGGCTGCCGGACTGGCCGACTTCGGACGCGCAGGCGACTATTTCCAGCGCCAGGTGTCGCGCTGGTCGAAGCAGTACCGCGCCAGCGAGACGCAACGCATCGACGCGATCGAGGCGCTGATCGAGCGCCTGCCCTCGCTGTGCCCCGCCGACGACGGCAGTGTCAGCCTGGTGCACGGCGACTACCGCCTCGACAACCTGATCTGGCACCCCGGACGGGCCGAGGTAGCCGCGACGGTCGACTGGGAGCTGTCCACGCTGGGCCACCCCGCCGCCGACCTTGGCTACCTGTGCATGGCGCTGCGACTTCCGCGCAACCCGGTGATACCGGGCCTGGGCGGTCTGGATCGCGAGGCCCTGGGGCTGCCGGACGAAGCGCAGCTGCTGACGCACTACCGGGCGCTGCGCCCACATGCGGTGTTGCCGGACTGGAATTTCGTGCTCGCCTTCAGCTTCTTCCGGCTGGCGGCGATCGCACAGGGCGTGGCGCGTCGTGCGCAGCAGGGCAACGCGGCGAGCGAGCAGGCCAACCAGGCCGGGGCGATGACCCGACTGCTGGCCGGCGAGGGCCTGGCCTGCCTTGAACGCGCTGGAGAGGGCTGAACGCGGACGCCGGCGCGGCGTTCGCAAGAGGGCTGTCCTCAGCGCAGGACGAAGACGCTGCAGTCCACCGCGGCCGAAGCCGGTGCCATCGGCGCCGTGTCCAGGCCGGCCGCGGTGGCCTGCATCGACTCGCGCCAGGGCGACTCGTCCGGCAAGTCGGCCAGTGCCGGAACGATCACCGCTCGCGCGGCGTCCGCGCAACCCAGCTCCCCCAATACGGTTGCCAGGTTGTTGGACAGGACCGGGTCGCCGGGCCGGGCCTTGAGGCCTTCGTGGTACAGGGAGGCCGCGTCCGCCTTGCGTCCGTCGGCATAGGCCAGGTTTCCCAGGGCCAGGCGTGGACGGTGGTCGGTGGGCCAGCGCAGCAGGGCCGCGCGCCAGGCCACCTCGCTGGCTTCACCGCCTGCCACGCGTTCGAAATCGGCCACCGCCTCGGCGTAGCGCAGGGGATCGGCCGACGCCGGCAATTCGCCCGGCGCAAGCGCGACGAAGCCCCAGCGCCGCGCCCAGTCCCAGCTGCGCAGGAAGCTGGGTGCACGCTCCTCGAGCGCCTCCTGCGTGCCCGAGTTGAGCACGACGCGGTTGTTGCCGGGATCCATGCCGGTGACCACCGCGTAATGCCATACCGGGAAGCGCGGGGTCCGCAGGTTCTGCATCACCAGCACGGGCCGGCCCGCCGCGAGTTCTCCCGCGATCGCCTCGGGCTCGCGGTCGATCACATAGGGAATGCGACCGGCCCGGCGGGTTGCCCCCAGCAACTCCACCTGCAGGCTGCCTTCGCGCCCGGGCAGGTAGACCTGTGGCGCCAGCTCATCCGGGTCGGCGTCGATGCCGCTGGCGCCCAGCACTCCCGCCAGCGAGGCCGGGCCACACTGGAATTCGGTCTGCGGGTGGAACGGGATGCCCTGCAGCCGGGTGGGCTGGACATCCAGCGCAGCGAGCTCGATGCGCGGATTGATCGAACACGCGGCCAGCAGGACGACCAGCATGAGCGGGACGGCAGCGCGAAACCCCCGGGCCTGGACGCAGCACGCCGCCCGCTGGGGGCGGCCGTGGCCGGGTGCGACCGGGTCGGCATCAACGGCGGAAGATGTTGATCACGCCGGTCAGGTCAAGGATGAGGAGGACCAGGAAAACGACGCCGATCACCACGAGTGCATCGCCACCGGCCGGCAGCTTCTCGAGCTGGCCATGCACGTCCATCAACTCGGCATCCGACAGCGACGCCACGCGCAGCTGCGCCTGCTCCGGGTCGGCACCCAGGCGCACCATCGCCTCGCGCACGTCCTCGCGCGACATGAGCTGATGCACCTCGGCGACGCGGGCCTGGCGGGTCTCCACGCTCATCGCGTCCTGGGTGGAGATGATCGAGGCCTGCACCTGGCCGACGAAGCCGCCCATCAGCAGGGCGACGGAAAGGAACACTACAAGGATCTGCTTGAACATGTGGGCTCTCCTCCTCCGTGAATGCCCCCCGGTTATGCCACATCTCCACGCCGATGGGCGTGATCAGGCGAGTTTGTTCCCCCACCGGGCAATGATCGTTGCGATTTCGTTCAGCCCGTCGGTCAGCGCCGCCGGTCCCGGTTGCAGGATCAGCGGTGACTTGACCTCGTGGAGCTCTCCCTCGCGCACCGCGGCGATCTCGGACCAACCAGGCCGCGCCGCCACCTTTTCGGGCCTGAACTTCTTGCCGCACCACGAGCCGATGATGATCTGCGGGTCGCGTCGGATGATCTCGGCGGGATCTTCGATGATCCGGTCGCGTGCCAGCGGCATCGCCGCCCGCTCGGGGAAGATGTCGTCGCCTCCGGCCAGCCGCACCAGCTCGGCCACCCACTGGATGCCACTGATGGGCGGTTCGTCCCATTCCTCGAAGTAGACCCGGGGGCGCGCCGGCAGCGCCGCAGCGGCCCGCTCGACCGCTTCGACCCCCCGTTCCAGACGCTCCGCGAGCGCGTCCGCCGCACCCGCAACCCCGACCAGGCCGCCCAAGCGCCGGATGTAGTCCAGGATCCCGGCCACGCTGCGGTGGTTGGCGATCCATACTTCCACCCCGGCCGCCACCAGTTCGCGCGCGATGTCGGCCTGGATGTCGGAAAAGCCGATCGCGAGGTCGGGCTTGAGCTTGAGGATCTCGCCGACACGCGCCGAGGTGAACGCGCTGACCTTGGGCTTCTCGCGCCGCGCCTGCGGTGGCCGCACCGTGAAACCGGAAATGCCGACGATGCGCGCGGACTCGCCCAGCAGGTACAGGGTCTCGGTCGGCTCCTCGGTGAGGCAGACGATGCGGCGCGGGCCGACGAGCCGGCTCACGGGTACAGCATGCGTTTTTGCCAGGTTCCGTCGACGCACTCGTAGCACTGGCGCTCGTGCAGGCGGAACTCCGCGCCGTACCAGAACTCGATCCGGACGGGGACCACCCGGTACCCGCCCCAGTGCGGAGGCCTCGGCACCTCGCCACCGCTGAACTCGCGCTCGTAGTCGGCCAGGCGCGTTTCGAAGTCCTCTCGCGACTCGAGGGTCTGCGACTGCAGCGACGCCCACGCTCCAAGCTGGCTCATGCGTGGCCGGGTGCAGAAATAGTTGTCGGATTCGGCCTCCTCCACCTGTTCCACCCGCCCCTCGATGCGCACCTGGACGATGTTGCGCACCTGTTTCCACAGCAACAGCAGTGCCGCCTGCGGGTTGTCGGCCAACTCCGCCCCCTTGTGGCTTTCGTAATTGCTGAAGAACACGAAACCGCGCTCGTCCGCCTTCTTGAGGAGCACCGTGCGCGAGGACGGCCGGCCATCGGACGTGGCCGTTGAGACGGTCATCGCGGTGGGCTCGATCTCGCCACTCTCGCGCGCCTCGCCCAGCAGCGTCTGGAAGGTCTCGATGGCCTCCTTGAAAAGCTCGCTCATGTCGTTCCCAACGGTGGTGATGCGCTATTGTCGCGCCGATGACACCACCCGTGCATCCCCTCCCTTCCAAAGGCTACGACGCGCGCCTGGTCGACGCCCTGCTGGGGCTCGCCTGCTCGCTGCCATGCGGCACGCCGGTGCTCGGACTGGCAGGCGTGCAGGGAACCGGCAAGTCGACGCTGGCCGGCCAACTTGTCGACGCTGCCGCGGCACAGGGCCGCAAGGCCGTGGCGATCTCGATCGACGACGTCTACCTGACCCGTGCCGAGCGCCAGCGACTGGCCCGCGAGGTCCATCCCCTCCTTGCCACCCGCGGCCCGCCGGGAACGCACGACGTGGCGATGGCCTGCCAGCTCATCGACGCGTTGCGCTCACTGGCGCCGGGCGACGACCTGGGCCTGCCCGGCTTCGACAAGATCGCCGATGAGCGGCTGAGCGGCGACGCTTGGCAGCGCGCCAGCGGGCCGGTCGACCTCATCGTGCTGGAGGGCTGGTTCCTCAAGACCCCGCCCGAGCCCGACGCGGCGATGGAGGCTCCACTCAATTCGCTGGAACGCGAACGCGATGCCGAGGGTCGCTGGCGTCGTCATTGCAACACGGCGCTGGGGAGCTACGCGCCGCTTTGGGCGCGCATCGACCACCTGGTGTTCCTGCAGCCGCCGGGCTTCGAGGTGGTCAGGCAATGGCGCTGGCAGCAGGAGCAGGACCTGCAGGCGCGCCACCCCGGGCGCCGGGCCATGGACCACGCCCAGGTCATGGCCTTCATCGAGTACTTCGAGCGTGTCAGCCGACAGGCACTGCGCACGCTTCCCGGACTGGCCGACACGGTGATCCGCATCGACGCACGGCGCCGCCCGCAATGGCCGCCTCAGGGCAGCAACGCGCCGTAGCCGCTGCGGTAGTCGGGCCAGCGCGGGGCCCACCCGCTGCCGCGCAAGCGTGCATTCGACACGCGACGACCGCTCTCGGGCTCTTCCTCGGTCGCCAGCGCGTCGAGACCCATGCGTTCGCGCAGCCAGGCCAGCACCTCGTCCTCGCGTGCCGGCATGTCGTCGTTGCACAGGTACAGCGGTTGCGGGTCGCCCAGGTCCAGCAGGTGCGAGAGCGCCGAAGCCACGTCCTCCACGTGCACCCGGTTGGTCCAGCGCGGGCGCGCGGGCTCCTCGCGTCGCGCCCGGCGAAGCAGGTAGTCGCGCCCCGGCCCGTAGATGCCCGACGGTCGCAATACGACGGCACCGGGGACGGATGCGGCAAGTCGCCGTTCGGCTTCGATCAACACGCGGCCATTGAATGCCTGCGGTTCGGCGACGCAGGCCTCGTCGACCCAAGCGCCACGATCCTCGCCGTGCACGGCGGTGGACGACACGAACAGCCAGCGCGCCGGCGGCCCATCCAGCACATCGGCAAGCCGCTGCTGGGCCCCGATGAACAGCGAGCGGTAGGCGGTCTCGCTGCGTTGGTCGGGCGAGGCGCAGAACACCACCGCATCGGGCCGGCGCGGAAGCTGCTGCAATCCACTGCCCGACAGCAGGTCGGCGCCGATCCAGCGCAGGCCGGGCTCGTCCTCGACACGACTGCGGCGCAGGGCGACCACCTCGTCACCACCCATGGCGCGCGCCCGCGCCAGCCGCCCGCCGACGTCGCCCGCACCCGCCACGATGATCGTGCGCCCCTTCGCCACCAACACCACCCACGCCGTGCAGACCCGGCCCGATGCTAGCATCGGGCCCGATGAATCCCGCTCCCAATCTCGTGTTCGTCGGCCCCATGGGCGCCGGCAAGACCTCCGTGGGCCGCCGCGTCGCGCAGCACCTGGGGCTGGAGTTCGTCGACACCGACCAGTTGCTCGAGGCGCGCACCGGCGCCAGCGTTCCGTTGATCTTCGAGCTTGAAGGGGAGCCAGGCTTCCGCCAGCGCGAGCGTGCGCTGGTGGCGGAGCTGTGCGCGCGCGAGGGCCTGGCGATCGCCACCGGCGGCGGCGCGGTGCTCGACCCGGCCAACCGCGAGGTGGTCAGGGCCCGGGGCTTCGTCGTCCACCTCCATGTCAGCGTGGACGAACAATTGCGACGGCTTGCGCGTGATCGCCATCGCCCCCTGCTGCAGACGCCCGACAGGCAGGAGCGCCTGCTCGTCCTCGCGCGGCAGCGGCAGGCGTTGTACGAAGAAGTCGCCGACCTGCGCTTCGAGGGCGGGCAGCGCAGCGTGGCCCAGTCCGCGCGGCGCCTGCTGTCCCTGATCCAGGATCACTGGCACCCCGGCCCCACCGACAAGGAAACCGCCACGTGAAGAAGACGATCGGAGTGTCACTGGGCGATCGCAGCTACCCGGTCCACGTCGGCCGACCTGCTGCATGACACCGCCTTGGTTTCGGCGACCGCACCCGGGCGTCACCTGCTCCTGGTGACCGACGGCAATGTCGCCCCGCTCTACCGGGAGCGCGTCGAGGCGGT
Source organism: Alkalisalibacterium limincola (assembly GCF_008017755.1). Taxonomy (GTDB): domain Bacteria; phylum Pseudomonadota; class Gammaproteobacteria; order Xanthomonadales; family Xanthomonadaceae; genus Alkalisalibacterium; species Alkalisalibacterium limincola. Next base: position 228,894 of record NZ_VRTS01000004.1, on the reverse strand, counting down.
GTTCGAGGGACGGGCCCTGCACACGGTCGTCCTGCCCCCCGGCGAGCAGGAGAAGACACTCGCACGGCACGCCGAACTGATGACTGCGCTGTCACGACTCGGGGCGAGCCGGGATGCCTGTGTCCTCGCGCTCGGGGGCGGTGTGGTCGGCGACCTCGCCGGCTTCGCCGCCGCCACCTGGATGCGTGGCGTCCGCTTCGTCCAGCTGCCCACGACCCTGCTGGCCATGGTCGACTCCTCGGTGGGCGGAAAGACCGCCGTCGACCTGCCCGAAGGCAAGAACCTGGTGGGCGCCTTCCACCAGCCCGCCGCGGTCATTGCCGACACGACGACGCTGGACACCCTGCCCGAGCGCGAACTGCGCGCCGGCCTGGCCGAGGTGGTCAAGTACGGCGCGCTCGGGGACGCGGACTTCTTCGACTGGATCGAATCCAATGCGGCGGCCCTGCTCTCGCGCGACGCCCATGCCCTGTCCGAGGCGATCGCCCGATCGGTAAGGCACAAGGCCGCGATCGTCGCGCGCGACGAACACGAAGGCGGCGAGCGCGCGCTGTTGAACCTCGGCCACAGCTTCGCCCATGCGATCGAGGCCGAGCAGGGCTTCGGCGGCATGGTGCACGGCGAGGCCGTCGCGGTGGGCATGGTGCTGGCCGGCCGCCTCTCGGAGCGGCTCGGCCTGGCGCCGGCCGCGCCGGCCGACCGCCTCGCCGCGCTCCTGCAGCGCCTGGGCCTGCCCACGGCATTGCCCGAGGACCTGGAGGCCCCGGCCCTGCTGGGCCGGATGCGGCTGGACAAGAAGAACCTGTCGGGTCGCTTGCGACTGATCCTGTGGCGGGACATCGGCCGCGCGATCATCGTCCCGGATGTCGACGAGGACCAGGTGCTGGCGACGCTGGCGTCCTCCGGCTGACGCGTGGTGCGCACGGGGGCCCAAAGCGGCCGCGCGCTCGCTACAATGGGCGGATGCGCCTGTTCCTCCAACAACGCCCCGGCTCCGGTGAGCCCCCCCGCTTCGTCCAGCTGGTGCTGCAGCAGGACCTGCTGGGCGGGTGGACGCTGCTGCGCGAGGCCGGCCACGTCGGCGGCAAGTCGCAGCTGCGAAAGGAGCAGTTCCTGGAGCGCGACCTCGCCATCGCCGCCTTCGAGAAGGCCCGCGACCAGCAGGTGAAGAAGGGCTTCCAGATCATGTTCGCGCACGGCGAGCACGCCCCGCGCTGACCCCCGACGAGAAACCCGATGCCCGACGCCCTGCCCCCCCTGAAGAACGATCGGTTCCTGCGCGCCATACGCCGCGAAACGGTCGACACCACGCCGGTATGGCTGATGCGCCAGGCCGGCCGCTACCTGCCCGAGTACCGGGCCACGCGGGCCCAGGCCGGCAGCTTCATGGCCCTGGCCACGAACCCCGAGCTGGCCTGCGAGGTGACGCTGCAGCCGCTGCGCCGCTTTCCGCTGGACGCCGCGATCCTGTTCTCCGACATCCTCACCGTGCCCGATGCGATGGGCCTGGGCCTGTACTTCGCCGATGGCGAGGGCCCGAAGTTCGAGCGCCCGGTGCGCAGCGTCGCCGACGTCGACAAGCTGGCGGTGCCGGACATCGGATCTGAACTGCGTTACGTCACCGACGCGGTCAGCCTGATCCGCCGGGAGCTCGACGGCCAGGTGCCGCTGATCGGCTTCTCCGGAAGCCCCTGGACGCTCGCCTGTTACATGGTCGAGGGCGGCGGCAGCAAGGACTTCAGCCGCATAAAGGCGATGGCGCTCAACGAACCCGCCGCGCTGCACCGGCTGCTGTCGGTCACCACCGATGCAGTGGTCGCCTACCTCGATGCCCAGCGCCAGGCGGGCGCCCAGGCGCTGCAGGTGTTCGATACCTGGGGCGGCGTGCTGGCCCCGCACATGTACCGCGAGTTCTCGCTGCGCTACCTGCAGCGCATCGCCAGCGAGCTGCCGCGGGGCGACGGCGCCGACGCGGCGCCGCTGATCCTGTTCGGCAAGGGCAACGCGCCCTATCTCGAGGAGCTCGCCGCTTCGGGTGCGGAAGGCATCGGCGTGGACTGGACCGTCGCGCTCGCGGACGCGCGCCGGCGAACCGGCGGCAAGGTCGCACTGCAGGGCAACCTCGACCCCACCGTCCTGTACGCCAGCCCCGAGGGCATCCGCCGCGAGGTCGGGCGCGTGATCGACAGCTTCGGTGCCGGGCCCGGGCACGTCTTCAATCTTGGCCACGGCATGTCGCCGGACATGGACCCCGAACACGTCGCGGTCCTGGTCGAGGCGGTGCACGCGCTGGGCCGCGGGCAGGCCGAACGCCGCGACTGAAAAGTCGGGGCCGGCTGCAGGAGCTAGCTCCCCCGTTGCCGGCGAAGGAGCCATCCTTCCGTGCAAGGCACCACAAAGAAAAAGGCCGCCCCGAGGGGCGGCCTTTTCCATGCGGTGATGGCGGCGATCAGCGCTGGCTGCCACCCTGCGGCGGGGTGCCCGGCGTGGTCGGCTCCGGGTCACGGCCCACCTCGCTGGCTCCGCCATCGTCGGTGAACCCGCGACGGATCAACAGCGGCTCCAGCCTCGGCTCGCGCCCGGTGAAGTCCTGGTAGAGCTCCATCGCATCCTTCGTGCCACCACGCGAAAGCAGCGTGTCGCGGAAGTGGTCGCCGTTCTCGCGGGTCAGCCCGCCGCTCTCCCTGAACCATTCCACGCTGTCGGCATCCAGCACTTCACTCCAGATGTAGCTGTAGTAACCGGCCGAGTAGCCGCCGGAGAACGTGTGGCTGAAGTAGGTGGTGCGGTAGCGCGGCGGGATGGGACCGAAGTCCATGCCCGACTCTTCCAGGGCTTGCTTCTCGAACGCGATCACATCCGAAGGCGTCTCATCGGGGCCCAGCTGGTGGAAGGCCTGGTCGAGGATCGAGGCCGCCAGGTACTCCGTGCTGCGGTAGCCCTCGTTGAAGGCCGACGCCGCCTCGACGCGGTCGATCAGCTCCTGCGGGATCTGCTCGCCGGTCTCGTGGTGCTTGGCGTAGTTGGCCAGCACCGACGGCCAGGTCGCCCACATCTCGAACACCTGGGAGGGGTACTCGACGAAGTCGCGCGGCACCGAAGTCCCTGCGAAGCGCGGGTAGCGCACGTCGGAGAACATGCCGTGCACCGCATGGCCGAACTCGTGGAACATCGTGGTGACCTCGTCGAAGGTCATCAGCGTCGGCTCGCCGTCGGGCGGCTTCGGGATGTTCTGGTGGTTGCCCACCACTGGACGCGTTTCCAGCAGGTTGCTCTGCGGCACGTAGGCGTTCATCCAGGCGCCACCGCGCTTGGAGGAGCGGGCGTAGAAGTCGCCGACGAACAGCGCCAGCGACTCGCCGTCATGGTCGAACACCTCCCACACGCGCACGTCCGGGTGGTAGGTCGGCAGGTCCGGGCGCTCGCGGAAAGTGATGCCGAACAGCTCGGTGGCGGCGTGGAACACGCCGTTGACCAGCACGCTGTCGAGCTCGAAATAGGGCCGCAGCACCGACTCGTCGAAGTCGTACTTCTCCTGGCGGACCTTCTCGGCATAGTGCTGCCAGTCCCAGCCGGCCAGCTCGAAATCACCGCCTTCCGCATCAATGACGCGCTGCAGCTCGGCCGCCTCGCGACGGGCGTTGGCCACCGCCGCCGGACCCAGCCGGCCGAGCATGTCGTTGACCGCGTCCTTGGTGCCCGCGGTGGCCTCCTCCAGCACGAAGTGCGCGTGGTCCTCGTAACCCAGCAGCTGGGCACGCTCGGCACGCAGGCGGACCATCTCGGCGACGATCTCGCGGTTGTCGTAGTCGCCGCCCTTGGCACCACGCTCGATCGACGCCTCGAACACCTTCTGACGCGCCTCACGATTGGTCATGTTGGTCAGCGGCGGCTGCCCGGTGGTGTTCATCAGGGCGATCTTGAACCTGCCCTCCTGGCCATCCTCGGCGGCCGCATCGGCGGCGGCCCTGATCTCCGCATCCGACAGGCCGGCCAAGTCTTCGCGGCTGTCGAAGAACACCGCCGAGGCGTTGACCTCGCGCTGCACGTTCTGGGTGAAGGTGGTCTGCAGCGTGGCCAGTCGCGAATTCATTTCGCGCAGGCGGTCCTGCTGGGCGTCGTCGAGCCGCGCGCCGGCGCGGACGAAATCGGTGTGGTAGCGCTCCAGCAGGCGCAAGCTCTCGGCATCGAGGTCAAGTTCGCCGCGCTGCTGGTAGAGCCCGTCGACGCGTTCGAACAGCGCGCGGTTGAGCAGGATCGCGTCGGAATGCGCCGACAGCTTCGGCGCCATGTCGCCCTGGACCTCGCGCATCGCGTCGTTGATGTGCGCGCCGGCGAGGTTGAAGAACACCCGCGAAACGCGGCCAAGCAGCGCACCGGCCCGCTCCATCGCGACGATCGTGTTCTCGAAGCTCGCGGCCTCGGGGTTGCGGGCGATCGCCTCGATCTCCTCGCGGTGCTCGGCCATGCCGCGCTCGAACGCGGGTGAATAATGCTCGTCGGCGATCAGGTCGAAGCGCGGGAACTCGTACTGCAGCGTGCTGGGCTGGAAGAATGGATTCTCCGACGCCGCCTCACCTGCGCGCTCGTCATCGACGACGCTGCCATCGGTGGTGCGTCCGGCCAGGGACTGTGCCGGGGCATCGGCCGAAGCGGCCGGATCGCTGCCGGCATCGTTGCCGGGGCTGCAGGCCGCCAGCGGCAGACCCAGTGCGGCCGCAAGGGCCAGGGCGAGGGGCTTTTTCACGTGACGAACTCCTGAATATCTATCGGGAAACCAGTTCGCAAGACTAACCCAGTCACCGATCGCTTTCAGCCGGTGTCGGGGCGGCCGGGCAAGACCGGGCGATCGCCACGGCCAGTGCGTCGGCGGTCAAGGGCTTGCGCAGGAACCCGTTCATGCCGGCCGCAAGCGCGGCAGGCTCCGCGTCCGCGTCCGCGCGCGCGGTGATGGCCAGCAGGGCAAGCCCGTGGCCCTGCTGGCGGATGAGGCGTGCCAGTTCCACCCCGTGCAGTCCGGGAAGGTCGAGGTCGAGGAACGCGAGGTCGAAGGGCCGGCGGGCCAGCTGCGAGAGTGCGGCGAGCCCGTGGGGCGCGTGCACCACGCGATGCCCCTGGGCCTGAAGCAGGCCTTCGATGACCTCGGCCACGATCGCGTCGTCCTCCACCAGCAGCACGTCGAGCGCCGCGGAGGGCTGCGCCCGGGACGACGCGGCCGCCGGTGCAACGCCGAGCAGTTCCACCGGGACGGCATCCAGCGGCAAGCTGACCTCGAAACACGAGCCCTCGCCGGGGCTGGAATCGAGGCTGATGCGCCCGCCCATCGCTGCGGCGAGCTCCTGCGAGATCGCCAGCCCCAGCCCGCTCCCGCCCTGCCGGGCATGCGTGCCCACGGCATGGGCCTGCTCGAAACGCTGGAACAGCCGTTCGCGCTGCTCCGCATTGAGCCCCGGGCCGGTGTCGCGCACGGCGAGGTCGAGCCAGTTGCCGCGCCTGCTCACCCGGATCGACACGCCGCCGTGCTCGGTGAACTTGATCGCGTTGGAGCCCAGGTTGAGGAGGATCTGCCGGACCCGGTACTGGTCGCCCTGCACCGCTTCGGGCAGGTCGGCGGAGAACTCGCATTCGAACGACAGGCCCTTCTTCGCGGCCAGCGGCCGCAGCAGGTCGGCGACCTCGTTGACCAGCGTCCTGACACGGAACGGCTGGCTCTCCAGCACCAGCTTCCCGGCCTCGATGCGGGCCAGGTCCAGCGCGTCGTTGACCAGTCGCAGCAGGTGACGTCCGGCGAGATGGATCGCACCCACCTGGCCGCGCTGTTTCTGCGTCAGGTCCGACTGGAGCAGGAGCTCGCTCATGCCAAGCACGCCCGTCATGGGCGTGCGCACTTCGTGCCCGAGGGTCGCCAGGAACTCGGTCTTGGCCTGTGAAGCCTGCTCGGCCATGCGCCGCTGCTGCTCGGCAAGTTCCAGCGCGTGGCGGCGAGCCAGCCTGAGCCGGAAGATGGTGGCGCCCCAGGAAGCCAGCAACAGGGCCAGGGCGAGATAGGCCAGCCAGGCCCAACGGGTCTGCCACCACGGGGGCAGCGCCCTGATCTCCAGCGTGCGCACCGGGGACCAGCGGCCCGACGCGTCGGAGGCCTGGATGTCGAGGCGGTATTCGCCCGGCTGGAGCCGGGTCAGCGTGCGCTCGCCGATCGAACCCAGCGACACCCAGTCCGCATCATGCTGGGACAGGCGCATCCGGTAGCGATGCCCGGCCGGATCGACGAAGGAGAGCAGTCTCACGCTGATCCGCAGGTCGCGGTCGCCGTGCCCCAGGACCAGTGGGGCCGTGGGATCGAGGGCGAGCTCGTGGTCGTCGCGGCGCACCTCCAGGCCCTTGACCTGCACCGGCAGGCTGGCCTCGCGCTGCTCGTTGAAACCGGGATCGAACAGGACCAGGCCGCCCTGGGTCGAGGCCACGCCGACGCCGTTGTCGAGCTGGAGCATCGGCCGCGTGTAGAAGTCCTGGGCCGGCAGGCCGTCGCGAAGGCCGAACATCCGCAGGACTCCCTGCGGCGAACGGTGCAGCAACCCGCGGCTCGTCGAGAGCCACAGTGCGTCGGCATCGTCGATCAACAGCCCGCCCGACTCCACGGCCGCCAGGCCATGCCCCGCGTCGACGACATCTTCCAGATGCAGGGCGTGGCCGTCGTAGCGATAACGCTCCAGCGCGGTGAAGCGATGCAGCCACACCGTCCCCGGGTCACGCCAGGCAAACGTATAGACGCGGTCCTCCGGAGCGCCCGGGACGCGCTCGAGGCGCTGCCCGGTGGCGTTCCAGCGCAGCAACCCGCCAGCATCGGCGACCCAGACCTCGCCGTCGGGTCCGTCGGCGATCTGTTCGGGATCGGGCCATTCCAGGCCCTGGCCATCCCCGGGGCGCAAGGCGTACAGGACGGCGCCCGCCGCGTCGCGCACCTGGATGCCTCCGCCATGGTTGCCCACCCACAGCCATCCGCGCGCATCGACGTGCAGCAGGTCGACGGGCCCGGCCAGCACGTCGCTGTCCTCGCCTTCGTCCTCCCTGCTCCACGATCGCGTCTCGCCGCCCGCCGGGTCCACCAGCGACAAGCCACCGGAGCGTCCGATCCACAGGCGTCCATCCTCCGCCGGAGCCATCGCCCACAGGCCGGTTCCGGCATGCGCGAAGTGCTCGGCGCCCCGACGGATGCGGCCCGAGGCCAGGTCCAGGTGGTCGAGGCCGTTCTGCCCGGCGAGCCACACGCCGCCCCTCCCGTCCGGGGCCATGCCGCGCACCAGGTCGCTCGACAGGCCCTCGCCCTCCGAGGGGCCGGGCTGGAACGATGCGAATCGCTGCCATCCGGAAGCCAGCTGCCACGCCCCGCCCATGCCGACCAGCCACAGGCTGCCCTCGCGGTCGATCATGGCCTGCTGCAGGGACGCGCGCGCCAGCGCCGGGTGGCCATAGGCGTCCTCGCGGATTCCCTCAGCGTGCAGCGCCATGAGTCCCCGGCCGGTGGCCAGCCAGACCAGGCCATCGTCCACGTCGAGCACGCCATGGACCACCGCGTCGACCACCTGGCGCTCGATGCTGCCGTCGGGCTTCCTGCGCAGGTACCGGTCGCGCTGTCCGAACCAGGGCTGCCCCGCGTCGTCGATGCCGAGCGACACCACGAGCGGCGGGTCGTCCGCCGCCAGCGCGACGGTGTGGAAGCGCTCACCGTCCCACCAGGCGGCCCCGCGACTGGTCGCGACCCAGAGCCGGTCCTGGTGGTCGACATCCAGAGACAGCACGACGTCGGACGGAAGGGCGTCGTCGCGCTCCGGGTCGGGCATGAAGTGGCGCACGCCGCCATCGGCATCACGGCGGTACAGGCCTTCCTGGAACGTGCCGACCCACATCGCGCCGTCCGGGGTTTCGCGCAACGCCCACACGTAGGGCCCCGCGAAGGCCTCCTCGTGGTCGCCACGCAGGTGCTCGAAGCGACTGCGGTCGGCGGACAACCGCGCCAGCCCCTGTCCCTCCAGCCCCAGCCAGAGGCGATTGGAGGAGTCCACCGCCAATGCGATCACGCCGTTGCCGGGAATGGAGTCGGGGTCGGCCGGGTCGTGGCGGAAGACATCCCAGTCCAGGCCGTCGAAGCGCGCCAGTCCATCGCCGGTGGCGAACCACAGATAGCCCTCGTGGTCCTGCACCATCGCGTAGACCACCCGGCTGGGCAGGCCGTCGCCCACGCCGAAGTGCCGGAACCGTGGCGTTTCAGGCAGCACGGGACTGGCCACGACCGGCGTTGCCAGTACCAGGCAGGCCACAACTGCGCAAATCCACTGGCGCACGAGCATTCCCTTGAGAGTTCCCCGGGGCGATGTTCGCAACGCACCGTTGCGCCCGCAAGCTTGGGTCTGCGGCAGGGGCCGGGGAGAATACCGCCTGGGCCACGGACACTCACGCCCGCTACGCGGCGGGACCGGCAATATCGAAGCGTCCAGCGTGTAGGCTCGATGCAGCCGCAAGGGAGGTCATCGCGTGGGATTGAACCCTGTCATCCGCAACGGTATCGCCGCATTCGTGCTGCTGTCGCCGGCCTGGGCCGGCGCTTCGGAGCCGCCCAGCTACAACATCGACCCGGTGCATACCCGGGTGGTGTTCCTGGTCGGCCACGCCGGATTCTCCCGCTCCATCGCGACGGTCTCCGGCGTCGTCGGCGCGCTCCATTTCGATCCCGGGCAATGGGAGGACTCGCGCGTGGACGTGAGGCTCCCGGTCGCCAGGATCGATTTCGGCGACGAGGACTGGAACCAGCGCATGCTCGCGCGCGGCTTCTTCGACGAACGCAACCATCCGGAGGTGCGCTTCCGGTCGACCCGCGTGGAACCCCTGGGTGACGGCGCGGCGATGATCCATGGCGACCTGAGCATCGCCGGCACCACCCGGGCAGTGTCGCTCAGCGCACGACTCAACGAGGCCGGGCGCAATCCGGTCAACTTCCGTCGCACGGTCGGTTTCTCGGCGACCACCCGTCTCGACCGTCGCGAGTTCGGGCTCGACCGATACCCCAACGTGATCGGCAACGAAGTCGAGGTGATCATCGAACTCGAAGCGACCCGCGGGCGGATCACCGGGGACGTGGAGGCGGCCGGGCCAGCTGCCGCGGACAGGCCGGTGCCGCCGGAGGAAGAGCGATGAGACTCGCCAACACGCGCGATCGCTGGGGCCTGGTCAGCATCGGCTTCCACTGGCTGCTGGCGATCGGCATCCTGGCGATGATCGGCATCGGCCTGTACATGGTGGACATGCCCAATTCGATGGCGAAGCTGCGCATGTACGCGCTGCACAAGTCGATCGGACTGACGATACTGGCCCTGGTGGTGCTGCGCCTGGGTTGGCGGCTCTACGCGGGCGCACCCGCGCCCGAACCCGGCACGCCACGCTGGCAGCACGCCGCCGCCACGACGACCCACTGGCTGCTCTACGGCCTGATGATCGCGATGCCGCTGAGCGGCTGGCTGTACAACTCGGCCTCGAATTTTCCCCTGCAGTGGTTCGGCCAGTTCAACCTGCCGGCCATCGCCAGTCCCGACCCAGAACTCAAGGCCCTCGCGCGCAACCTGCATCGCTGGGGCTACTACCTGATCTGCATGCTGGTGCTGCTGCATTCAGCCGCTGCGATCAAACATCACCTCGTCGACCGTGACCGCACGCTGCTGCGCATGCTGCCGGGAACGGGAGAACGACCACGCACCGGAGCACCAGAATGATCAAGCGCCTGCTGAGTTTCCTCGTCCTTTTGCCGGGCGCCACCGCCATGGCACACGCCGCCGACTGGGAGGCGGTCGCGGAGTCGTCGACGCTGGGCTTCGTCGGTTCGGCACAGGGTGAGGATTTCAGCGGCCAGTTCGGGGCGTTCAATGCCGCCATCCGCTTTGATCCCGACGCACTGGACCAGGCCCGCTTCGAGGTCGACATCGACCTGCGCAGCGCCGACACCCGGAATGCGGAGCGTGACGAGACGCTGCAGAGCGCCGACTTCTTCCGCACCCGCCGCGAGCCGATGGCCCACTACGTGGCCGAGCGCTTCCGGGCGCTCGACGACGGCCGCTACGCCGCCGACGGCGAGTTGACGCTGCGTGGCGTCACGCAGCCGGTGACGCTGGAGTTCAGCTTCAGCCAGGGTTCGCCTGCCGTGCTTGAAGGCGAGGCGACGCTGGACCGCACCGCCTTCGAGGTCGGCGGTGGCGACTGGGGCAGCGACGCGGACATCCGGCATGCAGTGCGGGTGGTCACCCGCCTGGAGCTTGAACGCATCGACTGATGCCCCCGGGTCGGGTCAGCCCGCCAGGAAGTGCGCGATGGCCTGGGCGTCGAAGGGCCAGTCGAGCTCGCGGCCGCTGGTTTCCTCGCGCAATACCGGCACGCGCAGTCCGTAACGGGCTTCAAGTCCGCTGTCACCGTCGATCCAGACGCTTTCGAACTCCGGCGCGCGCGCGCGCGCCAGTTCCTCCAGCGCCAGGTCGCACAGGTGGCAGTCGTCGCGTTGGTACAGGCTCAGCCGCATCGGTCCGGGTTCATGCAAAGGGGCCTTAGAATAGGCGTGAATCCGCCGGAATCCACCCATGGCTGTCAGCATTTTCGACCTCTTCAAGATCGGCATCGGCCCATCGTCCTCCCATACCGTGGGCCCGATGCGGGCGGCAGCGCGCTTCGTGGAGCGCTGGCTGCACGAAGCCGGCGACCTGGAGCGCTGCGCGCGGGTGCGGGTGGAACTGTTCGGCTCGCTCGCGCTCACCGGCCGTGGCCACGGCACCGACAAGGCGGTCATGATGGGCCTGGAGGGGCACTGGCCCGACCACGTCGACCCCGACGTGATCCCGGACACCCTGTCGCGCATCCGCAGCGCGAAGCGCATCCGCCTGCACGGCGGCCACGAGATCGACTTCGACGAGAAGGCCGACCTGGTGTTCAACAAGCGCCAGAAGCTGCCCCACCACAGCAACGGCATGCGCTTCGCCGCGTTCGATGCCGAAGGCGGCGAAATCGCCAGCCGGGAGTACTACTCGGTGGGTGGTGGCTTCGTGGTGAACCAGGACGAAGCCGCCGAGGACAGGATCGTCGCCGACACGACCCGCGTGGCGCATCCGTTCTCCTCCGGCGACGAACTGCTCGACACCTGTGAACGCGAGGGCCTGAGCATTGCCGAGCTCGTGTTCGCCAACGAACAGGCCTGGAGGAGTGCCGATGAGATCCGCAGCGGCCTGCGGCAGCTCTGGGAGGCGATGGAATCGTGTATCGAGCGCGGCATCCGCAACGGCGGCGAGCTGCCGGGCGGCCTGAAGGTGGCCCGTCGCGCACCGGCGCTCTACGCCGGCCTCAATGGCCGCCCCGAGAACTCCCTGCGTGACCCGCTGACGATCCTGGACTGGGTCAACCTGTATGCGCTGGCGGTGAACGAAGAGAACGCCGCCGGCGGCCGCGTGGTCACCGCCCCGACCAATGGCGCGGCCGGCATCGTCCCGGCGGTGCTGCGCTATTACGAGCGGTTCTGCCCCAAGGCCGACGAACAGGGTGTGTTCGACTTCCTGCTCACCGCCGGCGCGATCGGCATCCTCTACAAGGAGAATGCGTCGATATCCGGCGCGGAGGTGGGCTGCCAGGGCGAAGTGGGCGTGGCCTGCTCGATGGCCGCCGGCGGCCTGACGGCGGCGTTGGGCGGCAGCATCTGGCAGGTCGAGAACGCCGCCGAGATCGGCATGGAGCACAACCTGGGGCTGACCTGCGACCCGATCGCCGGCCTGGTGCAGATTCCCTGCATCGAGCGCAACGCGATGGGGGCGGTCAAGGCGATCAATGCCTCGCGCATGGCCCTGCGCGGCGACGGCAAGCACCGTGTGTCGCTCGACAAGGTGATCAAGACGATGCGCGATACCGGCCGCGACATGCGCGACAAGTACAAGGAAACCTCGCGCGGCGGCCTGGCCGTCAACGTCATCGAGTGCTGAGGCGGCAGCTTCGCGCGGCCGTGACGAGCGTGTCGTATGCTGTCGCGTCCTGAACCCCGCATCGACGCCATGAGCCCGAAGTCGGCTGCCTTCCTCCTGCTCCCGCTGATCGCAGCGTGCGCGTCCGTCCCCGGCCCCGATGCCCCGGAGTCACGCGCATCGATCGACCCCGTGCGGGTCGAGCCTCCGATGCAGGAGGTCGTCGTGGAGCGCTGGGTGACCGACGACCAGGAGGCCGGGGAACTCGATTCGCTGGCCACCTGGCTCACGCCGGAGGGCGACCTTTGGGTCCTGGCCACGGCGAAGCGCTCGCACCAGGTACAGGTCCACGCCGGCGACGACGGTGGACTGATCGCGCGCATCGGCGGTCCGGGCGACGCGCCGGGAAGCTTCAACCGGCCCAACGGCATCGCCGTGCATGGCGACCTGGTCTTCGTCACCGAGCGCGACAACCATCGCGTCCAGGTCCTGGAACTGCCGGGCTTCGAGCCGCTCGGCAGCTTCGGCGAGGAGCAGTTGCAGGCGCCGTATGGCATCTGGGTCCACGAGATCGCGCCGGGACAGCTCGAGGTCATCATCACCGACAGTTTCATGCTGGGCGAACGCTTCGACATCGTCCCGCCGCTGGAAACCCTGCATCGCCGCCTCCACCGTTTCCACGTGTCCGGCGCACACGAGAACCTGGAGGTGGAATACCGCGGAAGCTTCGGGGAAACCACCGACGCAGGCGCGATCCGCGCCACGGAGTCTGTCTGGGGCGACCCCTTGCATGGACGCCTGCTGGTGGCCGACGAACACGCGCCCGACGGCCTGCGGTTGCGGGTCTACGGCCTCGACGGCGGCTACGCCAACCGGGACCTGGGCCTGGGCACCTATCGCGGCGACCCCGAGGGCATCGCCCTGTGGGCCTGCCCTGATGGCAGCGGCTACTGGCTCTCGACCGACCAGCAGGTGGACCATTCCCGCTTCCTGGTCTATGACCGGGAGAGCCTCGCGCTGCACTCCGCGTTCACCGGACGCACGACGGCCAATACGGACGGCATCGCCCTGTATGCCGCCGGGACACGCGAGTTCCCCGACGGCGTCCTGTTCGCGGTGCACGACGACCGGGGCATCGCCGCCTTCGACTGGGCCGACATCGCCGATGCGCTGGACCTGCCGCGGCAATGCGCCATCGACTGATGCGCGGGCCGCAAGTCGCCGCGCTGCTCGGCCTGTCGCTGGCACTGCTGGCCCCTTCGGTGCTGCAGGGCGATCGCGAAACCCGGCTGCACCGCTGGGTGGACGCCGAGGGCGTCATCCACTACTCCGACCATCGCGGACGGGCCGGTGGCCGCTCGGATTTCTCCACCGACCCCGCCGCGGTGGCGCGCACCGCCGAACTGAGCCTGCACGAGGACACCGGCGTCTACGTGGCCCTGGTGCGCAACCTGCTGCATGGCCCGGTGGAGGTCGAGCTCGACATCAGTGCCGACGACAACGTCAGTGCCTGGCCCCGGCTTCCGCACCGCATGGCGCTGGGCAGCGGCGAGCAACGCTCGGTCAGCGCAATCGAAAAGATCAATCCCGCGCGTGCCGGCCACTTCGAACTGCACCTGCTGGCGATGCCCGGCCTGCCGGGTGCACGGCATGACGAAAGCACCTACGCCATGCCGGTGGCGGCGGGTACGGCGAGCATCGTGCAGGGCTTTGGCGGCGGCTTCAGCCATACCGACCCGCAGAACCTCCACGCCATCGACTTCGCAGTGCCCGAAGGCACGCCGGTACTGGCGGCGCGCGGCGGGACGGTGATGCAGGTGGTCGACGACCACGCCGGCGGCGGAATGGACCGCGAGGCCTTCGTGCACCGCGCCAACCACGTGCGGATCCTGCACGCCGACGGCAGCATGGCGGTCTATGCCCACCTGCGACAGGGCGGATCACGGGTCCGGGCCGGCCAGGAGGTCGGTGTCGGCGAGCACATCGCGGACTCCGGGAACACCGGCTTCAGCTCGGGCCCGCACCTGCACTTCGTCGTGCAGGTCAACACGGGCATGGCACTCGAATCGGTGCCGATCACGCTGGTCGACGAAGCCGGCAACCCGGCACCCGTCCCGGGCATGGGTGCCTTCGGGCCGGGCCCGGGCTACAGGTCCGGGGCCGGCGGCGGGCTATAATCCCCGGCTTCACCGACTTTGAAGCGCCGCGGCCACACCGTGGCGCAGGGCCATGTCCGAACAGACCAAGCAGACGGCGCGCCGCCGCACCTTCGCGATCGTCTCGCACCCCGATGCCGGCAAGACCACGCTGACCGAAAAGTTGCTGCTCTTCGGCGGCGCCATCCAGATGGCCGGCAGCGTCAAGGGCCGCAAGGCCGCGCGCCATGCCACCTCGGACTGGATGGCACTGGAGAAGGAGCGCGGCATCTCGGTCACCTCCTCGGTCATGCAGTTCCCCTACGACGGGCGCATCATCAACCTGCTCGACACGCCGGGCCACGCCGACTTCTCCGAGGACACCTACCGGGTGCTCACCGCGGTGGATTCCGCGCTGATGGTCATCGACTGCGCCAAGGGGGTCGAGGAACGCACGATCAAGCTGATGGAGGTGTGTCGCATGCGCGATACGCCGATCATGAGCTTCATCAACAAGCTCGACCGCGAGGGCAAGCCGCCGATCGAGCTGCTCGACGAGGTCGAGTCGGTGCTGGGCATCGCCTGCAGCCCGATCACCTGGCCGATCGGCATGGGCCAGCGCCTCAAGGGCGTCGTGCACCTGGTCACCGGCGAGGTGCACCTGTTCGAGCAGGGCCGCAACTTCACCCGCCAGGACTCCACGATCTTCCCATCGATCGACGACCCCGCGCTGGAGAAGCGCGTGGGTGCACCGGCGATGGCCGAGCTGCGCGAAGAGCTGGAGCTGGTGCAGGGCGCCGCCCCGGCGTTCGACATCGACGAGTACCTGGCCGGGCGCCAGACACCGGTCTTCTTCGGTTCGGCCGTGAACAATTTCGGCGTGCAACTGCTGCTGGACTTCTTCGTCGACCACGCGCCCGCGCCGAAGCCGGCTACGACCGCGTCGCGCACGGTGCAGCCCACCGAGGAAAAGCTCAGCGGCTTCGTGTTCAAGATCCAGGCGAACATGGACCCGCAGCACCGCGACCGCGTTGCGTTCATGCGCGTGTGCTCGGGGCGCTTCAGCGCCGGAATGAAGGCCTTCCACGTACGCAGCGGGAAGGAGATGAAGCTGGCCAACGCATTGACGTTCATGGCCTCGGATCGCGAACTGGCGATCGAAGCCTGGCCCGGCGATGTCATCGGCATCCACAACCACGGCACCATCTCGATCGGGGACAGCTTCACCGAGGGCGAGGTGCTGCACTTCACCGGCATCCCCAATTTCGCACCGGAGCTGTTCCGTCGCGCGCAGCTGCGCGATCCGCTCAAGCTCAAGCAATTGCAGAAGGGCCTCGCCCAGCTCAGCGAGGAGGGCGCCACGCAGTTCTTCCGCCCGTTGATGAGCAACGACCTGATCCTGGGGGCCGTCGGCGTCCTGCAGTTCGACGTGGTCGCCTACCGGCTCAAGGACGAATACGGCGTGGACGCCGCGTTCGAGAACGTCAGCGTGTCGACCACGCGCTGGGTGTACTGCGACGACCCGAAGATGCTGGAGCAGTTCAAGGAGAAGGCCGCGGGCAACCTGGCACTCGATGCGTCCGGTGCGCTGGTCTACCTGGCCCCCACCCGCGTGAACCTGCAACTGGCCCAGGAGCGCTTCCCGAAGGTGCGCTTCGAGGCCACCCGAGAGCACGCCCACGCCGTCGCGCTCGACTGACATGGACCGCGTGCTGGTGGTCAAGCTGGGCGCACTGGGCGACCTGCTGCTTGCAGAAGGCGCGCTGCGCGACATCCGCGACCACCATTCCGGCGCCCGGGTGACGCTGCTGACGCGTCGGCCGTTCGCGCCACTGCTCGTGCGATGCCCCTGGGTGGACGAGGTCATCGTCGACGACAACCGCCCGCGCTGGCACCTGCCGGCCATGTTCCGCCTGGCAGCGACACTGCGCGCGCAGCGCTTCGGCATGGCGTACGACCTGCAGAATTCACGACGAAGCAGCTTCTACCTGCGGCGGCTGCTGGGTGGGCAGGTCACCTGGTCGGGCCAGGGTCCGGCCTGCCCGCTTCCGCACCGGCACCCCGACCCGAAGTCCCTGCCGGTGCTCGAGCGCCACCTCGGCCAGCTGGCCGATGCCGGCCTCACGCCCACGCACACCCTCCGACCCGGCGCGGTCTGGCTGGCCCAGCCGGTCGGGGACCTGCTGGAGCGCGCCGGGGTGCACCCTCCCTTCGTCGTGCTGCTTCCGGGCTCCTCGGCGCGGGGCAGTGCGAAGCGTTGGCCGCACTACCGCGAACTGGCCGCCCGCCTGCAGGCACGTGGCCTGACGCCGGTCACGGTGCCTGGCCCGGCCGAACTGGACGCCTTCGACGACCTGGCCGGCATTTCGCTGCGGCGCCACGATGGTGGCGCACTCGACCTGCCGACGCTGGCCGGCGTGCTGCAGGCCGCGGCAGCGGTGGTCGGCAACGACAGCGGGCCGACCCACCTGGCCGCCAACCTCGGGGTCCCGGGCCTGGCCTTGTTCGGCACCGATGCCGCGCAGGCGGCGCGCACCTGCCTCGGCCGCGGAGCCGTCCAGGTGCTGGCCGCCCCCGGTTTCACGAACCTGGGCGCCGAACAGGTGGAGCGCGCACTGGTGCCGCTGGTGCGCACCTGAGGTCGAGCGTCGCTCTCTTGCGCAGGCGGGCGGCATGGGTGAGGCTTTACCCACGGCCCTCCCCCCTGGGCCACGGGAGAAAGCGCGATGTCGCGCGCGGATGAGTTACGCGAGGAAGTCGTCAACGCCCTGACGCACGGCCTTGGCGCCGTCATCGCCCTGGCCGCGGGCGCGGTGCTCATCACGCTGGCCGCAGTGTTCGGCGATGGATGGCAGCTCGCCGGCGCGATCGTGTTCGGGGCCACGTTGCTCCTGCTGTACCTTGCCTCGACGCTGTACCACGCCATTCCGCACCCCATCGCCAAGCAGCGGCTGAAGGTTTTCGACCACTGCGCGATCTACCTGCTGATCGCCGGCACCTACACCCCTTTCACACTTATCGGCCTGCGCGATGACGGCGGCTGGCTGCTGTTTGGCGTCATCTGGGCGCTGGCGGCGATGGGCATCGCCTTCAAGCTGTTCTTCACCGGCCGCTTCAAGCTGGTGTCCACGCTGATCTACGTGGCGATGGGTTGGATCGCGCTGCTGGCAATCGGGCCGATGCTGCGCCAGTTGCCGCCCACGACGCTGGCCTGGCTGTTCGCCGGCGGCGTCGCCTACACGGTCGGCGCCGTGTTCTACATGAGCCGGCGACTGCGCTATGGCCACGCGATCTGGCACCTGTTCGTCATTGCCGGCAGCGTCTGCCACTTCGTTGCCGTGGCCACCCAGGTCCTTTCCCCGGACTACTCCTGAGCGTGCGACTGGACCGGGGTTGCCGGAACGCCGGGACGCAGGCGATCCACGCCCTCCCCCACATCTTCCTGGGCCGCCTGCCGCCAGGCATCCACCAGGTACAACGGGCGTTGCTTGGACTCGTCGTACAGCCGGCCCAGGTACTCGCCGATGATGCCCAGCGCCAGCAGCTGGATGCCGCCCAGGAACAGGACCACCGTCATCAGCGAGGGATAGCCGGGCACCGGGTCGCCGTAGACCAGGGTCTTGGCGATGATCCAGGCGCCATAGCCGAACGCGACGACGGCGGTGAGCAGTCCGAAGTAGGTGGCCATGCGAAGCGGCACCGTCGAGAAGCTGGTGATGCCCTCGAGCGCGAAGTTCCATAGCTTCCAGTAGTTGAACTTGCTGTGGCCCTGGCTGCGCGGCTCACGCTCGTACTCCAGCGGCACCTGCTCGTACCCCACCCACGCAAACAGCCCCTTCATGAAGCGATGGCGCTCGCGCAGCTGGGCAAGGGCGTCGAGGACGCGACGCGACATCAGGCGGAAATCACCGGTATCACGCGGCACGGGCGTACTCGAGAGCCGTCCCATCAGGCGGTAGAACAGGTGCGCGGTGGTGCGCTTGAACCAGCTGTCGCCCTCGCGCCGGCTGCGCACGCCGTACACCACGTCCGCACCCTGTTGCCAGCGCGCGACGAACTCGGGGATCAGCTCGGGCGGATCCTGCCCGTCCGCATCCAGCACCAGCGCCGCATCGGCATGCGTGCGCACGTGGTCCAGCCCGGCGGTCAGGGCCAGCTCCTTGCCGAAATTGCGGCTCAGGCGCAGGCCACCGACCCGGCGATCGCGGTCGGCGAGGCCCTGGATCACCGCCCAGGTGTCGTCGCGGCTGCCGTCGTCGACGTAGAGCACCGTGGCCCGGGCATCGAGCCGGTCGAGCACCGGCGCCAGGCGCTGCTGAAGGCCAGGCAGGGCCTGGGCCTCGTTGTAGGCGGGCACGACGATGGCGAGGCGGGCACTCATGGCTGGCAGGTCGGCGGGGTCATCCGTTCCGATCTTAGCCGGCTGCGCCGTCGCCGGCACGGAGCCGTCGCACAGCGATCGCGCATCCTCAACGGCCACAGCACGCCTCCAGGTACTCCTGTCCACCCAATTGCACGACCTGACGCTGCACCCAGGCCGCGCGCTGTTGCACGTGAGGACCGGGCTGGGTGGGCGAATAGCGACGCGGGCTCGGCAGCACGGCGGCCAGTCGGGCCGAGCGCGCCGGGTCGAGCGCCGATGCGGAGATGCCGAAGTGCCGTTGCGCGGCCGCCTCCGCGCCGTAGATGCCGTCGCCGAACTCGGCGATGTTCACGTACACCTCCAGGATCCGCCGCTTTGGCCAGGTCAGTTCGATCCAGCCGGTGTACCAGGCCTCCAGGCCCTTGCGCACCCAGCTCCGCCCGCCCCAGAGGAACAGGTTCTTCGCGACCTGCTGGCTGATCGTGCTGGCGCCGCGGCGCGAGCCTCCGCTGAGTGCTTCGTCGATCGCATCGAGGTCGAATCCGCGGTGGTGGGCGAAGTTCTGGTCCTCCGAGGCGATGACCGACATCAGCAGGTGCGGCGAGACCGCGTCGAAATCGCGCCAGCGGTAGTCGATGCGGAAATCCTCGCCCGGGGCTCGCCAGTGCTCGAGCGTGCGTGCCAGCATGAAAGCCGACGTCGGCGGATCGACGAAGCGCAGCACCACCACCTGGGCGATGCTCAGCACGATCGCGGCAAGCACCAGGAGCAGACCCAGGCGCAGCAGCCGCACGGGCAGGGAACGTCGTCTGGTTCTGGTTCTGGTTCGCGGCACGCTGGCCCCGCATCCGTCGAAGGGGGGCCAGTTTAGCCACAGCCCCACCCGCCGCGCTTGACGCGCGCGCCCATGGCCCCAAGATCATGGGTTCTCCCCCATGCAGATTCCCCCGAATGACCCCGGACTCCTCCCCGCCCGCCCACGACACCGACCTCGACACCGCCGATCGCGATGCACTCTCGCGCTTCGTGCTCGAGCGCTCGGGGGTGCGCGGCGTGCTGGTGCGCCTGGACGCCACGTGGACCGAGATCCAGGCCCGCGCCGACTACCCCGACGTCATCGCCGAGCGCCTGGGCGAGTGCTGCGCGGCGGCCGCGCTCTTCACCGGCCACACCAAGGTCGATGGACGCCTGACCATCCAGCTCAACGGCCCTGGCCCGGTACGCACGCTGTTCGCTGAGTGCACCCACGAGGGCACCTTGCGGGGAATCGCCCAGTTCACCGCGCCGGTGCCGGAGACGATCGCCCCGCGCGACATGGGTCGCGACGCGGTGATGGCGATCACGATCGAGAGCCGCCCGCCCGGGAAGGCCGAGCCGGTGCGCTACCAGGGGCTGGTGGGCCTGGATGCACCGGACTTCCCGGCCGCCTTCGAAGCGTACTTCTCGCAATCCGAGCAGTTGCCGACGCGAATCGTGCTGGCAGGCAAGGGCGAGCGTGTCAGTGGGTTGATGATCCAGCAGCTGCCGGGAACCGACGGCGACCCCGACGGCTGGGTGCGGGCCTGCGCCCTGCTCGACACCCTCGGGGCCGACGAACTCCAGTCCACGCCGGTGGGCACGCTGCTGTACCGGCTCTTCCACGAGGACGAGGTGCGGCTACTGGGCGCGCGGCCGCTGTCGTTCGCCTGCTCGTGCTCGCGGGAGCGGGTAGCCAACGTATTGATTTCACTGGGGCAAACCGAAGCCATGGCGGCGGCGGAGAGCGGGGTTGCGCAAATTACCTGCGAGTTCTGCAACGCCAGCTACGAATTCACCCGCGCCGACGTGGCGGCGCTGTTCGCCGCCCCAGCGGGCCCTGGCCGAGTTCATTGACGTCTCACGTTTGAATTGTTAGTTAAAAGTAAACGGCGTATGATCGAATACCCGGGACGCCGGAACCCGATTGCTTGACGAGCGGTCGAATACGGCATGAAAAGGACACCTGCAATGCTCCGCACCGCCTTGTCGATCATGTTGCTGTCCGGCCTTGTTGCCGGTGCCGCGCATGCGCAGGCGTGGCAGCCAGTGGTGCCCGAGCCCGGCGACGAACCCACCGTCCTGCCCATCTGGAACAGCACCAGCGGCCGCATGGAAGGCCTGCTGCTGGTCGACAGCCAGAACCAGCCGCGCTCCCCGGTGGATCGCGTGATCGGTCCGGCGACACCGCGCCGGGACGTCCCGTTGGCCAGCCTGCGCACGGCCCAAGGTTCGCGCGTGGACTTCTCGGCGGGTCTGGAAGCCCAGCGCGGCCTGGCGCTGCTCTGCGACGGCGGCGGCAGCATGCTGACCTCGCTCGGGGCGCTGGCCGACCACTGCCTGCTGGCCGACCTGGGCGCGCCGGACCGCTCAACGCCTACAGCCCCGGCGTGCGCGCCGGTGTCGGCACCGACGTCGGCGATTTCCGCTTCGACGTCGGCGCCAGCGTGAGCCGTGGCAACTTCAGCCCCTATCCCAGTGACGTGCCCGTGTGGCTGCAGCCCAGCGCCAGCCTGCTGCCCGGCAACTGGCATGGGACCTCGCGCCTGGAACATGAAGGCGTCGACGCCAGCGGCGTCTACCGCTTCGGCGCCGACGGCTGGGTGTCCGTGGGCGGTTCGGTCGCGCGCGCCCGCCTGATCCCCGCGCAGGAAGCACTGGCCGGCCCGCTGGACTGGACCGGCAGCCGCGTGCAGCTGGGCGTGGGCTACGGCAATTTCAGCGGCGAACTGGTCGGACGCTCGATCGACCTCCCCGGCGGCGAACCCAGCTGGAGCGGCCTCGACATCGGTGTCAGCTGGCGCACGCCGTGGCACGGTCGACTGACCTTCGGTACCCAGAACGTGATTTCCCGCGGTCGCTCGCCGTGGGTGCTCGATGGCGAGTCCGGCGAAGACGGCCAGCGCACGCCCTACGTGCGCTACCAGCAGGACCTCTGACCCCTCCAGGCGGCTCGTTGCGCAGGCCGACCGGCCAGCACTTTCGCTTACTTCTTGCTGACGCTGCCCGCTTCCCGGGCGGCTTCGCGCTCCCGGATCGTCAGCGCCACGCGGTCGCGCAGGTAGGCCGGCTGCAGCAATGCCGCATCCGTGGCCTCCCCCCGCCCGAACGCCTCTGCGGCCAGCTTCGCGACCGCAGCCGCCCGGGGCAGCGCCTCTGGATCGCAGCTCGCCAGCAGGCTTGAAAGGCGCGCACGCAAGTGCCCGTCCCGCGCGGCAAAGCCGGTGCCAATGCCATGCACCTCGTGCGACGGCAGTTCCAGCGCCTCCGGGGGCACGACCTGTTCACCATGCGTCGATGCCAACATGCCGCCGTCCCGACTGAAACGGGCTGCGTAGATCTCACCCATGCGCGCATCGATCGCGGCGAGCACCGGCACCCCATCCTCCGGGGCCTGGGCGGCCAGGGCTGCCAGCGTGGAGACGCCCACGACCGGGCGATCCAGGGCCAGCGCGATGCCCTGCGTCAACGACACCGCCAGGCGCACGCCGGTGAAGGCACCGGGGCCCCGGCCGCAGGCCACGGCATCCAGCGCCGTACGCGCCAGTCCCGCCTCGGACAGCAGGGCTTCGGCCCATGGCAAGACCAGGGCGGAGTGCTGCCTGGGCGCCACTTCGAAGCGCTCATGCACCTCCCCGTCGATCCACAGGGCCACCGAACAGGCCTCGGTCGCGGTCTCGATCGCCAGCAGCTTCATTCTTCCCACCCCTTGTCTTCCTGCGAGAACGATACCGGATCGAAGAACCGCCGCACCGTGTCGATCCCGCGTGTTCGCGGCATGGGCGGCAGGCTGTCCAGGAACATGCGGCCGTATCCCTTCGCCAGCAGGCGCGGATCGCACAGCACCAGCACGCCGCGGTCCTCCAGCGTGCGGATCAGCCGACCCACGCCCTGCTTGAGCGCGATGACCGCGGTGGGTACCTGCTCGTCGCGAAACGGGTTGCCGCCGCGCTGGCGCACCGCGTCCAGCCTCGCCTCCAGCACCGGATCGCCCGGCGAGGCGAAGGGCAACCGGTCGATCACCACGACGCTCAAGGCATCACCCGCCACGTCGACACCCTCCCAGAAGCTCGCCGCGCCCAGCAACACGCCGTTGCCCGACTGCCTGAAGGCCTCCAGCAGCGCGTGTCGCGGCGCCGAGCCCTGCACGAACAGCGGCCACGGGCCGCCTTCGAGCCGGTCGGCCGCTTCGCGAAGCGCGCGGTGCGAGGTGAACAGCAGGAAGGCCCGGCCGCGCGAGGCCTCGAGCACCGGCCTCACCGCCTCGACGAACGCATCCCCGTATGCGGGCGCATTCGGCTCGGGCATGTGCGGCGGCAGGTAGCACAGCGCCTGGTGGTCCCAGTCGAACGGGCTGGGCTGCAGCAGCTCGCGCGGGTCGTCGAGGCCAAGTCGCGCCGACACGTGGCGGAAGCTGCCCGCCACCGCCAGCGTGGCCGAGGTGAACACCCAGGCCGCGCCGCTGCGCTCGCGGTAGCGGCGCAGCGGGGCGGAGACATCCAGCGGCGTGCGCTGCAACACGAAACCCCGGCTGCCCAGCTCGAACCAGCGTACGTCGATGTCCGCCGCAAGACCGCCTCCGATAGCGTCGGAATCTTCGCTCGGGGGATCGAAGCACTCGTCATCGGCCACCGGAATCTCGTCGGCCTCTTCGCCCAGCCACTCCGCCAGCCGCTGCTGGAGTACCAGCGCGCGCTGCCTGCAGGCCTCGAGGCCCGGAGCCGCCTCGCCCATCGGCGCCAGCGCGGCGGCCACGTCCGCCAGCGCCTCGCCCACCCGGTCGAGCCCCTCGCGTACCCCGGGAAGCAACAGGGCACGCGCGGCGGCCGCCCGTTGCGGCAGGGGCGACATCGCCTCGCGCAGCACGCGTACCGCGTGATCCAGGCCGGCCACCGGCCCCTGCAGCACCGCCAGCGCCCCGTCCACGCCCTTGCATTCGGCCAGGGCGTCGCGCCCGAGTTCACCCAACTGGCGCGCACTGAGCCGAGCGCCGAAGAACTGCGCGGCCAGCTCCGGCACCTGGTGGGCCTCGTCGAGCACGAAGGTTTCCGCGCCGGGCAGCACCTCGCCGAACCCTTCCTCGCGCAGCGCGAGGTCAGCCAGCAGCAGGTGATGGTTCACCACCACCAGGTCGGCCGCCTGGGCCGCCTGCCGGGCGCGCACGACGAAGCATTCGCCCCACATCGGGCAGTCACTGCCCAGGCAGTTGTCGATCGTGGAGGTGACCTGCGGCCACAGCGGGGAGTCCTCGGCCAGCGCCGTCATCTCGGCGAGGTCCCCACTGCGCGTGTGTGATGCCCACTCCTGGAGCTTCTGCAGGGTGGCCGCGGCATCGGGCCCTCGCGCGCTGCCCCGGGCCTGGTCCAGGCGATACAGGCACAGGTAGTTCGAGCGCCCCTTCAGCAATGCCGACGTCAGCCCGACACCCAGCGCCTTGCGCACGCGCGGCAGGTCGCGGTGAAAAAGCTGGTCCTGCAGCGCGCGGGTGCCTGTGGAGATGATCGTGCGGCGACCCGAGAGCAGTGCCGGCACCAGGTAGGCGTAGGTCTTGCCTGTGCCGGTGCCAGCCTCGGCGACCAGGCAGGCGCCGTCCTGGATGCATCCGGCGACCGCTTCGGCCAATACATGCTGGGCCTCGCGCGGCCGGAAGCCGGGCACGGCCGACTCCAGCGCGCCCCCGGCGCCGATGGCCCGGGAGGTCAGCTCCGCGAGTTCGTCCACGGCGCTTACATGCGCACCGGGCCGGCGACCGTGCAGTCCTCGATCTTGCGGACCGCGATCTCGATGCCCTCTTCGTAGCGCGCTTCCTCGTAGGCTTCGCGAATCGTCCCCCAACTGCGACGGCAGAGGCTGCCGACCTGGGGACCCAGGCGCCAGGCCTCCCCGGCACGGACGACCGCGGTATCGATGTCGCCGCCCAGCAGGGCGACCTCGGCCGCCTGCTGCAGCAGTTCAGGGCTGTTCGGGCGCAGGTCGAGCGCCTGGGCGAGCAGCGACTGTGCCTGGGCGAGATCGCCACGGGCCTCGGCCTCGCTGGCTGCCTCGCGCAGGTCCTCGACCTCGGCGTCGCGCACCGGCAACACATCCAGCCCCTGGCCCTCGCCCGCTTCGCTGCGCACGCGATCCACCCGCTGCTGCAGGCTCGGCGAGATCGCGGGCTCGGCCTCGACCACGACAGGTGCCTGCTGCGGCGGGGGCGTGCGCGCGCAGGCCGCAAGCATCGCCACCACGACCAACACGAATACACGTTTCATCTTCATTCCCGGTTGTCCCGACCAAACCATCCACGTACCCGCTCCACCGTGCAGCCCCGGTGATACCCGGGGAGGTAGCCGCGCACGAACGGATAGCGCTGTGCCTGTGGGCACGTCTCATCGGTCGTTGCGTACTCCTCGGCCGAGACCCAGGCCCACTGGAGGTCGGTGTCGCCAACCTGCAGCGGTTCGCCCGGCAGGCTGCGCACCAGCGTCGACCACAAGCGCATCGCACCGGTGGCGCCGTACAGGCCGGTGGCTTCGTTGGCATCGTTGCCGACCCAGGCCACCGCCAGGTGGCTGCCGGTGTAGCCGGCGAACCAGCTGTCGCGACCGTCGTTGCTGGTGCCCGTCTTGCCCGCGACACGCATCCATCCCAGTCCGTCGGACATCAGGCCGCGGCCGGTGCCATCGGTCACCGCACGCTGCAGCGCGATCGTCACCAGGCGCGCAGTGATCGAATCGCCACCCTGCGCAGGATCGATGTCCTCGCGGTAGCGGTTGACCGGCTTGCCGTCGGCATCGACCACGCCGCGCACCGCTCGCAGGGGCTGGATCTCCCCACCCGAGGCCAGGAACTGGTAGAGCTGGGTGACCGCGAGCGGACTGAGGTCGACGCTGCCGAGGATCAGCGAAGGGTTGGCCGGCGCATCGACTTCACCGAGCACCTTGAGCAGTTGCGCCAGGCGATCCACGCCGACTTCCATGCCCAGCCGAACGGTGGCCTGGTTGTAGGAAAGGGCCAGCGCGTCGATCAGCCGCACGCGGCCGTGGCTGCGCCCGTCCGAGTTTTCCGGCGCCCAGCTGCGCCCGCCCGGCAGGGACACCTGGATCGGCGCATCGTCGACCACGGTGGCCAGCGAGTAACGCCCCGGCTGTGCCATGGCGAGCAGGTAGACGAAGGGCTTGAGCACCGAGCCGACCGGACGCTGCGCCTCGATCGCGCGGTTGAATCCCACCCGGCCCGGCACGCGGTCCCCCACCACCGCCACGACCTCGCCGCTGCGCACGTCGGTCACCACCATCGCGCCCTGGAGCGCCGGGCGGCGCTCGTTCTGGAGGGCATCGAGGTTCTCGCGCACCGAGGCCTCGGCATACATCTGTGCCGACGGTGCCAGCGTGGTGTACACCGACAGGCCCGCACCGCGAAGGGCGTTGGCGGGATAGTCGCGCTCGAGCTGGCGCCGCACCAGGTCGAGGAAGGCCGGATGCCTGTTGCCCGCGACGCCAGGGCGCGTGGTGATGCCCAGCCCACGCGCCTTGGCGGCCGCCTGGGTGTCGGCATCGAGCAGGCCGGTCTCGGCCATCATGTCCAGCACCAGGTTGCGCCGCGCCAGGGCCCGCTCGGGATAGCGCCGCGGGTCGTAGTAGGAAGGTCCGCGAATCATTCCGATCAGCAGCGCGATCTCGTGTTCGCGCAGGCCACGGACCTCGCGCCCGAACCAGAACTCCGAAGCCGCCGAGACGCCGTGCACGGCCTGGCTGCCGGACTGGCCAAGGTAGACCTGGTTGAGGTAAGCCTCGAGGATGGTCCCCTTGTCGAAGCGCGCCTCGATGATCATCGCGTAGAGCGCTTCGTTGATCTTGCGGCTGAAGACCTTCTCGCGGCTCAGGAACAGGCTGCGCACCAGTTGCTGGGTCAGCGTCGAGCCACCCTGGCTGAGCCCGCCTTCGCGCATGTTCACCCACGCCGCGCGCAGGATGCCCATCGGATCGATGCCGCGGTGGTGCTTGAAATCCCGATCCTCCACGCCTGCAGGCCGGTGATCAGCAGCACCGGCACCTCGTCGAGGCGCACCAGCCGGCGTTCCTCCTGGCGCTGCCCGTGCAGCGTGGCGATGCGCGCCGGGTCCACCAGCGCCTGCTGCAGCGGGGAGCCATCGCGCCCGGCGAGGCTGCGCAGGCGGCCCTGGCCCAGCCCCACCTCCAGGCGTTGCTCGGGCCACTCCCCATCGCTGTCGATGAAGGACCGCGTGTGGATGGCGAAGGCATCGCCGCTGCGGCGATAGGTGCCAGGCAGGGTGACGTCCTGGGCAGCCCGGTAGGCGGCGGCCTCGAGTTCGAGTTCCAGCGCGTCGGCCGACATCGGCATGCCGGGGCGCAGCTCGAGCGGCCGCGCGAAGACCCGGGTCGGCACCTGCCACACGAGCTCACCGAAACTCTGCCGTACCTCGCGGTCGAGCACGACGACGTAAGGCACCGCCACGGCGGCCACCGCCAGCGTCACCACGCCCATGGCAAGCAGCGCCCAGCCCCACCATCGACGGGACTTTGGGGACTGGCGGGATTTCTTTCTGGGGGAAGCCTTACGGGGCACGGGATGCGAGAATGCTGCGATTCGCGCAAGTCTAGCCTGCCTTCAGGCAGGATGGGTCGCGAAACCCTGTCGGAGTCTGAACGAAAATCATGTCCGAAGCCCCGGGCCCCCGCGCGGGCCTGTCCCAGCTGCTTCCCGCAGGCCTCGCGTTCAGGCTGCGCCGCCTGGCCTACCTGTTCTCGCGCGGGCTGTTGAGCCTGCGTACGCGCGGTCTCTCCGCGACGCTGCAGCGGGTGGGCAACGAGCTCGCCCCGGCGGGGCCGGTGGCCCGCGCGCAACTGGTGTTGCCGGCGGCCGATGACGCGGCGCCCCCGGCGTTCACGCCCGGCGGGCATCCACGCGCCAGTGTGATCGTACCGGTGTACGGGCAGTTGGCGATGACGCTGGATTGCCTGGCCGCGCTGGCCCTTCACAGCGGCGACGTGCCGATGGAAGTCATCGTGGTCGACGACGCCTCGACCGACGACACCG
Organism: Alkalisalibacterium limincola; assembly: GCF_008017755.1. GTDB lineage: Bacteria > Pseudomonadota > Gammaproteobacteria > Xanthomonadales > Xanthomonadaceae > Alkalisalibacterium > Alkalisalibacterium limincola. The sequence goes on along the minus strand of NZ_VRTS01000004.1, from coordinate 201,358 downwards.
CGAGGGTGCTGCCGGCATCAGGCATCCGCTACCAGCGCATGCCCGTCAATTCCGGATTCATCGCGGCATGCAACGAGGGGGCACGACTGGCCAGCGGCGGGTTCCTGGTGTTCCTCAACAACGACACCCTGGTACAGCCGGGCTGGCTGCAGGCCCTGCTCGACACGTTCACCACCCATCCCGACACCGGCATGGCCGGCGCCATGCTGGTCTACCCCGACGGAAGGCTGCAGGAGGCCGGCGGCCTGGTGTTCAGCGACGGCAGCGGATGGAACCTCGGTCGCTTCCAGTCCCCGGGGGACCCGCGCTACGGCCACGTGCGCGAGGTGGATTATTGCTCGGGAGCAGCGATCGCCATCCCGGCGGAGCTGTTCAACCGCCTGGGCGGCTTCGACAGCCACTACGCACCGGCGTATTACGAGGACACCGACCTGGCGATGCGCGTGCGCGATGCGGGACTGAAGGTGCGCTACCAGCCCGCCAGCGTCGTCGTGCACCGCGAGGGCGCCACCAGCGGCACCGACCTGGCCTCGGGGACCAAGGCCTACCAGCGGGTGAACCAGGGGAAGTTCCAGGCGCGCTGGCGCGAAGTGCTGCAACGCGAGCACGCCGCTCCCGGAACCGACCCGTTCGCAGCCAGTCGCAGGCATCACCGGGGGCAGGTGCTGGTGATCGACGTGCAGGTGCCCAAGCCCGACCGCGACTCGGGATCGCTGCGCATGCTCAACCTGGTCAGGCTGCTGCTCGAGCGGGGCCTGCACGTCGTGTTCCTCCCCGACAGCCGCGAACGGGAGGGCGACTATGCGTCCGCGTTGGAGCAGCTGGGCGTCGAGGTGTGGTCGCGTGCCTGGCTGGGCGACATGCCGAAATGGTTCGCTCGCCATGGCGATCGCTTCGACCTGGTGATCACCAGCCGCCACTATGTCGCGGCCAGCTATGAGCCGCTGCTGCGCAAGCATGCAGCGCGGGCGCGATGGGTGTTCGACACCGTGGACCTGCACTTCCTGCGCGAGCAGCGTGAGGCCGAGATCGGCCGGGGCAGCCTTCGGCTGGCCCAGCGCACCCGCGAGCAGGAACTGGGCCTGATGGCGCGCGCCGACGCGACGCTGGTGGTGAGCACCCACGAGCGCACGCTGCTCGGGGAGCTGTTGCCTGGCGTGCGGGTGGAGGTGCTTTCCAACGTGCACGAGATCGCCGGCTGCGTCGTGGCTTTCACGACAGGCGCGGCCTGGTCTTCGTCGGCGGATTCCGCCACCCACCCAATGTCGATGCGGCGCATTGGCTGGTGGGCGAGATCTGGCCGCGGGTGCGCGCGCGGCTCCCGGACGTGGAGCTCCACCTGGTCGGTGGCGACGTGAGCGACGACATCCGCGTGCTGGGCGACACGCCCGGGGTGCACGTGCGCGGGCACGTGCGGGACATCGACCCATTGATGGACGGCTGTCGCGTTGCGCTGGCACCTCTGCGCTACGGCGCCGGGGTCAAGGGCAAGGTCAACCTGAGCATGGCGTACGGCCAGCCGGTGGTGGCGACCTCATGCGCGGTGGAAGGCATGCACCTGGACACGGGCGTGGACGTGCTGGTGGCCGATGATGCCGAAGGGTTCGCCGACGCCATCGTTTCCGCCTACACCGACCAGGCCACGTGGGAGCGCCTGTCCGCCGGCGGACTGGCGAACGTCGAGCGGCACTTCTCGTTCGCTGCCGCGAGCGCGACCCTGGACCGCCTGCTGGCCGAACTCCTGCCGGCGCGCTAGCGCGGCCGGGCCTGTTCCAGCCTCGCCGCCAACGCGGCCAATTCCGGGTGCGTGGGATCGCGTGCCAACGCCGCCTCGTAAGCCCGCGAGGCAGCATCGAACTGGGCGGCACCAAGCCGCTCCTGGGCGACGCCGACCCAGCGCGCGGCGAGGCGGCGGCTGGCTTCGCCTATGCGCGCGTCGCCCGGATCGAGCGTCTCGAGCGCCTGCAGGCAGTTCTCGGCGGCGGACAGGCGCGGGGTCACCACGTGCTGTTCGAAACAACCACGGGCGCTGTCGCGGAAGCGCCGCTCGGCGTCGACGACGCGCGGGTCCTCCGGGGCTCCGGAGCGCAGCACCCGCAAGCGGTCCCAGGCACTGTCACCGGGCGGGTCGAGCAAGGCCTGGCGCGCCAGTGCCTCATCGAAGCGGGCCAGCATCTCGACGCGCTGTGCCTCGGGAATGCTGGGTGCCGACGGCGGTGCCGGCTCGGGATCCGTCGGCACAGCAGGCGTCGGAGGCGGCGTGGCCGCACCGGCGGTGGCAGCGGGATCGCGGGGCTCGGCGGCGGCGGCCGACGCGCCGCCTGCTGCTGGCGCGCCTCGCTCAGGCGCCCCCGCACACCGGGCAGGGCCGCGTGCGCGGAATCGACTTCAGCGACGAGTTCGATCTTGTCATGCGCGGCATCGAGGTCGCCGGCGGCGATGTCACGGCCGGCCTCGTCGAGCACCTCGCCCAGCAGGCGCGAGCGCGAGGTCAGCACCAGGAGGTGGTCCGGCGCCAGTTCCAGCGCCTGCGCGTACAGCGGAAGCAACAGCGGCATCGCCTCGCTTGCGGTGCGGCCACGGCGCGTGTTCTGGATGCGCGCCAGCAGGTTTCCCAGGTCCGCTTCGTCGTCGCCGTCGCGCTGCGCGCGCACTGCCTGTACCCGGGCCAGTTCGTGCTCGGGCACGTTCAACTCGCGCGCCAGCTGCAGCATCGCTTCGGCACGGGCGGTCTCGCCCTGGGCGCTGGCGCGCTCGGCCTCCGCCAGTGCCGCCCGGCCGGTGTCGGCGACGCCCTGGCGCGCCGCCTGGTGGTCCGGGTCGAGCGCGAGCACGGCGAGGTAGAGCTCGCGTGCACCGCGACCATCCTCGCGACTGAGCTCCCCGGCGTTCAACGCGCGCTGCGCCTGGTCCAGCAGGCGTGCACGTTCGGTGCCGTGCGAAATCTGTTCACCCAGCGGCTCGCGCGCCATCCACAGGCCGAGCAGCACCGCGACGAGCACCAGCGCCACGGCGGCCCACGCGAAGCGTCGGCGACGACGCTGTTCGGGCGTGGGGCCCAACCGCCGCGATCGCGGTCGGCGCGGGCTGTAATCCGGTTCGCCGGAGGGGTCCCGCGGCCCGGGTCGATGTCTTCTCATTCCGCTCCACGATCATTTCAACGTGCGCAAAGCATAGCCCGGCACCTTCAGCCGATGCGTTGCGCCGAATAAACGCCCGGCACCGCCACCAGCTTGCCGAGCAGGCCCGAGAGCTGTTCGAAGTCGTCCACCTTCAAGCCAAAGCGGATCTCGACGACGCTCCGGCTGCTGTCGACGCTGGAGTTCACGGAAAGCACGTGCACCCCGGACTGGGCGATCAGCGTGGTCAGGTCCTTGAGCAGCCAACGTCGGTCGGCGCCCACCACCAGGGCATCGACGCCGTAGCTGGTGCCGCCACTGCGCCCCCACTCCACGCTGAGCACGCGCTCGGGATGGCGCGCGGCCAGGCGCTGCAGGCTGGCGCAACCGGCGCGGTGCACGGTCAGCCCACGGCCGCGCGTGAGATAGCCCACGATCGGGTCGCCGGCGACAGGTTGGCAGCACTTCGCCAGCTGGGTCAGCAGGTTGCCCACGCCTTCCACGATGAACTCCGCTCCAGGCCGCGGCGGGCGCACCCGTGCCGCGGCACGCTGCAGCTCCGCATCGACGTCTTCCTCCCGGTGGCGCTCCTGCTCGGCATCGTGCAGCGCGCGGGCGACCTGGGCCGGGCTCACGTCGCCCAGCGCGATGGCCAGGTGCAGTTCCTCGACGCCGGACAGGCGCAGCTTCTCGAGCGCCGGCGAGAGGTCGGACTGGGCCAGCGCCATGCGCTTGAGCTCCTTCTCCAGAAGCTCGCGGCCGGCGTGCAGGTTGCGCTCGCGGTCCAGGCGATGGAACCAGGCGCGGACCTTGTCGCGCGCCCTGGCACTCGCCAGGAAGCCGGAGGAGGCCTGCAGCCAGTCGCGCCGGGGCCTGGCTTCCTTGCCGGTGAGGATCTCCACGCGGGCGCCGCTGCCGGGACGATGGGTCAGGGGCACGATGCGCCCATCGACCTTGGCGCCGATGCAGCGGTGGCCGACCTCGGTATGCACGTAATAGGCGAAGTCCAGCACGGTGCTTCCCTTGGGCAGGTCCACCACCTCGCCGCGCGGCGTCAGCAGGTAGACGCGGTCTTCGACCAGGGCGCTGTCGAGGCTGGCGGCGAGACTCGCGCTGCCCGACCCGGCCTTCTCACCACCGGCATCGTCGGTGGCATCCGCGCCTTCGAGCAATTGCCGCATCCAGGCCACCTTGCGCTGGAAGGAGGCATCCGCGCCATGGCTCCCCCCTTCCTTGTAGCGCCAGTGCGCAGCGACGCCGAGCTCGGCGTGCGCGTGCATCTCGTGGGTGCGGATCTGGATCTCCAGGGTCTTGCCTTCCGGCCCGACGACCGCGGTGTGCAGGGATCGGTAATCATTGCCCTTGGGCTTGGCGATGTAGTCGTCGAACTCGCTGGGGACCGGCGTCCACAGCGAGTGCACCACGCCGAGGGCGGCGTAGCAGCTGGTCAGGTCGGGGACCAGGATGCGTACCGCTCGCACGTCGTAGAGCTCGCTGAACGGGATGTCCTTGCGGCTCATCTTCTTCCAGATGCTGTAGATGTGCTTCGGCCGGCCGGCGACATCGGCCTCGATGCCCGCCTCGGCCAGCGCCTCGGCGATGCGTTGCTTGGATTGCGCGATGAAGGCCTCGCGGTCGGCACGCTTCTCGTCGAGCAGCCGGGCGATGCGGCGGTAGGTGTCGGGCTGCAGGTAGCGGAAGGCGAGGTCCTCGAGCTCCCACTTGAGCTGCCAGATGCCCAGCCGGTTGGCCAGCGGCGCGTGGATATCGGCGCTCAGGCGCGCCATCGCCTCGCGCTCCGCCTCCGGCAGTCCGCCGGCATGGCGCAGGTCGACAAGTTGGCGCGCCAGCAAGACCAGGATCAGCCGAAGGTCCCGGATAAGTGCCAGCAGCAGTCGTCGCAGCCCCTCTGCATTGGCCGTGCCGGTGGCCGCGTCGTGCAGGCCCCACACCTGGCGCGCGTCGTGCAGGCCCTGCAGCAGCGAGTCCAGCGCGGGGAACACCGCCCGCAACGGCGCCACGTCCCCTTCCGACAGCTCGTCGGCCACGGCCGCGGCCAGGACCTCGGTATCGGCATGCAGTTGCCCTAGCAGCTCAAGCACCTCGGCAAGGCGGTCGAGTCGCGGCCCGGGGACCTGCCCCAGCGCCGCCAGCAGGGCCTCGCGCCGCCCTGCATCGAGGCCGGGCGGTCGGGCCTGTTCGAGCCAGGCAGCCGGATTGTCGCGGGCGGTGGGCAGGGAGGCCATCGGGCGGATCGCAGGGGGCGGGTAAAACCGGGAACGTGCTGGGTTTACACTAACGCGAAATCGCCCAATGGAAATGCCCTGATGCGTTCGATACCCCGCGCCCTGCTCGCCTTCTTCTTCCTGCTGCTGCCGCTGGGCCTCGCCCACGCCCAGGAGTTCTCCTCGCTCGAGGAGCGCATGTCCGGCAGCGAGTTCCGGGCCGCCGGACTCGAGAAGCTCAGCGCCGAGGAACTCGAGGCGCTCAATCGCTGGCTGCGTACCCAGATGGGCGCGCACGGCGCCGCCGGCGTCGCAGCCGCCGCACCGGTCGAGCCGGTCGACACGCGTGGCCTGCGCCAGGGCACTGGTTTCGACGAAGACATCATCACCTCGATCCCGGGCAACTTCCGCGGCTGGTCGGGGCGTGGCCAGCGCATCCGTTTCGCCAACGGCCAGGTGTGGGAGACGGTCGACTCGACCTCTCGCCTGACCATCAATGTCGAAGACCCGGCGGTGCGCATCCATTCCGGCATGCTCGGCGCCTGGTACCTCAGCGTGGATGGCTACAACACCCGCGTGCGCGTGCGCCGCATCCAGTAAGTCCCAACGCGCTGCAGCCGCTCAGCGCTGCAGCGCCTTCAGGGCGCGCGTGAGCCGCTTGACCGACACCGGCTCGCGCGTGCCCAGCTCCTGGGCGAACTGCGAGACCCGCAGTTCCTCCAGCTGCCAACGGAAGTGCTCCCAGGCCTCCGCATCGCCCTCTTGCTGGGCCTGCGCCCGGGCCAAGGCGTCGACGAAGGGCTGGATTTCCAGCATCCGCGCCTGGTCTCGGGTCGGATCGCGCGGGATCCGCTCGGCGCGCAGGCCGATGCCGCGGATGTAGCGTGGCAGTTCGGCCAGGCGCTCGGCCGGCGTTTCGCGCAGGAAGCCCGGGTAGACCAGGCCGGACAGCTGCTGCTGCAGGTCGTCGTAGTTGGCGCGCGCGAATCCCATCAGTTCCGGCTCCAGCTTCGTGCGCACCTCCGCGTACACCTCCAGGATCCGCTCGGCCAGCTCCAGCCGCGCCATCGCTTCGCGGAACAGGCCGCGGCCGGCGTCCTGCAATCGCGCCTGGAACACCTCGCGCGAGCGCACATCCTGCAGGTCGCCATCGAGGACGGCCTTGAGGGCGGCATCGACCAGGTCGGCGCCCAGGCCATCGCCCAGCTCGCCGCCGATCGAGAACTCCTGCACCGAGGCGTACATCAGTTCGATCTTCGGCCCCACCGGCAATTGCTTTCGTGCCTGCTTCGCGCGGTCGGCCAGCGCGATTCGCATCAGCCGCCGCACACCGCGCTGATGCGCCTGCCGGGCCTTGTCGGCCTCGGCGAACACCTGCAGCGCCACCGTCTCACCCTGGTCCACCAGCGCCGGATAGGCCTCGAGCCCCGCAGCACCCGGCACCGTGCGAGGCACCGGCGTATCGGGGAACGTGGTCAGGCCCTCGCTGGCCAGCTCGCGGCCGGCGCGCTCTGCAAATGCCCGCTCCGCGAGACCACCCAGGCGCGCACGCAACGCGTCGAGGTCGCGCGACTCCTCCAGCACCCGTCCCTGCTCGTCGAGCACGCGCAGGTTCATCCGCAGGTGCGGCTCCAGCAGCGTCTCGTCGAACTCGCTGGCCGCCAGGGCCGCACCGGTGGCCCTGGACAGGAAGCGCGCCAGCTCGCCGGTGAAGCGGTCGGCCGATGCCGTGGGCCAGGCCTCGTGGAAGGCACGCGCGAAATCCGGGGCCGGCACGAAGTTGCGTCGCAACGCCTTGGGCAGGCCGCGGATGAGCGCCGTGGCCTTGTCCTGCGCGAGCCCTGGCACCAGCCACGACAGTCGCGCCGGATCGAGCGCGTTGAGCAGGTGCAGCGGCACCACCAGGGTGACGCCGTCGTCGGGCGTGCCCGGCTCGAAGCGGTAGTGCAGGCGCAGGCGCTTCTCACCCAGCAGCATGAATTTGGGGAAGCGCTCGGCTTCGCTTCCCTCGCCCGGCAGCAGCTCCGCCAGCGACCATTCCAGCGTCTGGCGGGTCTTGGCATCCAGACCCTTGAACCATTTCTCCAGGCCAACGGCGCTGTTGACTTCGGCCGGCAAGCGGTCGAGGTACCAGGCTGCCTGCCAGTCCTCGTCGGCGACCAGCCCGGCCCGTCGCAACTTGGCCTCCTCCTCGCGCGCGCGTTCGAGCGTGGCCAGGTTGCGCTCGACGAAGGGCAGCCGGCCGTTGACCTCGCCCGGCACCAGGCCCTGGCGCACCATCAGCTCGCGCGCCTCCAGCGGCGCGATCGAGCCGTAATGCACCGGCCGCTTCGGCGCCAGCACCAGTCCGAACAGGCTGATCTGTTCCGAGGCGAGCACTCGGCCCTGCGCGCGCGACCAGTGCGGGTCGTAGTGCTTGCGCGCCAGCAGGTGCGCCAACTCGTCGATCGCCCACTCCGGCTCGATCCGGGCGTTGGTCAGGCCCCATACCTTCTGCGTGTCGAGCAGGGTCGCGCACAGCACCCACGGCGGTGGCTGCTTCGACAGCGACGAACCGGGAAACAGCTGGAATCGGCGGCCACGCGGGCCTTCGTAGAGGTACTTGTCGACCTTGTGCCCGACCTGGGTCGCAGGCCGGTGATCAATGCCCGGTGCAGCGAGGCGTAGCCCACGCGCACGTCCGTGCCCTCCGCGGGCTTGCGTCCCCGTTTGGGCTCCTCGTCGACGGGGATCTGGCTGGGCCCCTCCACCGGCCAGCCCAGCTCGCGACACACCAGCAGCAGTTGCCGGTGCAGCTCGCGCCATTCGCGCATGCGCAGGAATCCGAGGAAATGCCTGCCACACCAGTCGCGCAGCTTCGACTGGGTCAGATCCTCGTGCGCGTGGCGATAGGCATCCCAAAGCTTGAGGATGCCGATGAACTCCGAGCGCGGGTCGTGGAACTCCGCGTGTGCGGTGTCGGCGGCCTGGCGCTGGTCGGCCGGACGCTCGCGCGGGTCCTGGATGCCCAGGAAGCTGGCGATCACCACCATCTCGCGCAGGCAGCCGTGCTGGTTCGCCGCGATCAGCATGCGCGCCAGCTTCGGGTCGATCGGCAGGCGGGCCATCTGCCGGCCCACCGTGGTGAGCCGCTTGTCGCCGTGCGCGCTGCCCAATTCCACCGCGCCGAGCTCGACCAGCTGCTGCCAGCCGTCGGCCACCGCGCGGCCGTCGGGCGGCTCCAGGAACGGGAAGTCCTCGACCCGGCCCAGGCCCAGCGACAGCATCCTCAGGATCACCCCCGAGAGGCTCGAGCGCAGGATCTCGGGGTCGGTGTAGGCCGGGCGCGATTCGAAATCGGCCTCGCCGTAGAGCCGGTAGCACACGCCGGCGGCGACGCGCCCGCATCGCCCCTTGCGCTGGTTCGCACTGGCCTGCGAGATCGGTTCGATATGCAGCCTGTCGAGCTTGCCCCGCGGGCTGTAGCGCTTCACCCGCGCAAAGCCCGGGTCGATGACGTAGCGGATGCCCGGCACGGTCAGCGAGGTCTCGGCGACATTGGTGGCCAGCACGATGCGGCGCTTGCCGCCGGGCTTGAACACGCGGTCCTGGTCGCGTGCACTCAGGCGGGCGTAGAGCGGCAGCACCTCGGTGTGGCGGTACTTGCGCCGTTCCAGCGCCTGGTGGGCGTCGCGGATCTCGCGCTCGCCGGGCAGGAACACCAGGATGTCGCCACGCGGATCCTCGCGGGTGATCTCGTCGGCAGCCGCCACGATCGCATCATTGACCGTGCGCTCGCCTTCGTCCTCGCCCTCGCCTTCCAGCGGCCGGTAACGCACCTCGACCGGATGGCTGCGACCCTCGACCGACACGATAGGCGCATCGGCGAAGTGCCTGGCGAAGCGCTCGGTGTCGATCGTCGCCGAGGTGATGATGATCTTGAGGTCGCGGCGCTTTTGCACCAGCGTCTTGAGATAGCCCAGCAGGAAATCGATGTTGAGGCTGCGCTCGTGCGCCTCGTCGACGATGATCGTGTCGTAGGCCGACAGCCAGCGGTCGGACTGGATCTCGGCCAACAGGATGCCGTCGGTCATGAACTTGATGTGGCTGTCGGCGCCGACCGCCTCGGTGAATCGAACCTGGTAGCCGACCGGACCACCCAGTTCCACGCCCAGCTCCTCGGCCACGCGCCGGGCGACCGAGCGCGCGGCGATGCGGCGCGGCTGGGTGCAGCCGATCAGACCGGCACTGCCGCGTCCGGCGGCCAGGCACAGCTTCGGCAGCTGGGTGGTCTTGCCCGAGCCGGTCTCGCCGGCCAGGACGACCACGGGGTGCTTGCGGATCAGTTCGATGATCGCGTCGGCTTCCCGCGCCACCGGCAGCGACTCGTCCAGCGTGGGGGTCGGTGCGCGCGCGGCACGCTGCTCGCGCGCGGTGATCGAGCGCGCCAGGGCCGCCTCGAACGCCTCGCGCTTCTCCGGTTCGCGGCGCGCTCGCGTGCGCATCCCGATCAGGCGGCCGCGGTCACGGCTCAGCGCCCGGTCGACCGGATCACCGGGTGCATCGGACGGCGGCGGGACGGGGGACTCGGTCATAGACAAAAGCTATCGCAGCGAGCGAAAAGCTCCATTTCACACGATCAAGGGGGAGGCGTAGCTTATAGGTATAGACAACCACCGCACACAAGGAGCGCGCGATGAAGATCGATATAGGCATCAAGGAGAAGGATCGCAAGAAGATCGCCGACGGCCTGTCGCATTTCCTGGCCGACAGCTACACGCTGTACCTGAAGACCCACAACTTCCACTGGAACGTCACCGGTCCGATGTTCAACACGCTGCACACGATGTTCGAGACGCAGTACACCGAGCAGTGGACCGCGCTGGACGAGATCGCCGAGCGCATCCGCGCGCTGGGCTTCAACGCGCCGGGCTCCTACGCGCAGTTCGTCAAGCTCAGCTCGATCAAGGAGGAGCCGGGCGTGCCGGAGGCGCCGGAGTGGAAGGAGATGGTGCGCCAGCTGGTGGTGGGCAACGAGGCGGTGTGCCGCACCGCGCGCGGCGTGCTCAAGACCGCCGACGAGGCCAGCGACGACCCCAGCGTCGACCTCTTGACCCAAAGGCTCCAGACCCACGAGAAGTACGCGTGGATGCTGCGTTCGCTGCTGGAGTGAGTCGCGCGGGAGACCGTCAGCCGATGTGAAGGGCGCGCCGGGAGGCGCGCCTTTTTCGCAGCTGTCGCGGCGCAGATTGCCGACCCTGGAGCCACGCCATCTCCGGTGGCTGCGAGACACCCCTCTGCTACCCTTGCTCCATGTCCGAATCCCCCGTTGCGCTGCTCAGGCGCGTCTTCGGCCATGACGCCTTCCGCGGGCGGCAGGCGGAGATCATCGACACCCTCATCGAAGGCCGCGACTGCCTGGTGCTGATGCCCACCGGCGCCGGCAAGTCCCTGTGCTATCAGGTGCCATCCCTAGTGCGCGAAGGCTGCGGCATCGTCGTGTCGCCACTGATAGCGCTGATGCAGGACCAGGTCGACGCGCTGCTGCAGCTGGGCGTGCGGGCCGCTTGCCTGAACTCCTCGCTCGACGGCAACCAGGCGGCTGCCGTCGAGCGCCAGTTGCTCGATGGCGAGCTCGACCTGCTCTATGTGGCCCCGGAGCGCCTGCTGACCTCTCGCTTCCTGTCGCTGCTCGATCGCAGCCGGGTGGCGCTGTTCGCGATCGACGAGGCCCACTGCGTGTCGCAGTGGGGCCATGATTTCCGGCCCGAGTACCGCCAGCTCGACCTGCTGCACGCGCGCTGGCCCGACGTGCCGCGCATCGCGCTGACTGCCACCGCCGACCCGCCGACCCAGGCCGAGATCGCCGAGCGCCTCGGCCTGCCGATGCACCGAAGTTCGTCACCTCCTTCGACCGGCCCAACATCCGCTACCGCGTGGTGCAAAAGGCCAGCGCCAAGCAGCAGCTGCTGGACTTCCTCGAGGGACACGAGGGCGAGGCCGGCATCGTCTATTGCCTGTCGCGGCGCAAGGTCGACGACACCACCGCCACGCTGCAGGCCCAGGGCATCAAGGCACTGGCCTACCACGCCGGCATGGACGGGGAAACCCGTGCGCGCCACCAGCGGCGCTTCCTGCGCGAGGATGGCGTGGTGATCGTCGCCACGATTGCGTTCGGCATGGGCATCGACAAGCCCGACGTGCGCTTCGTCGCCCACATGGACCTGCCCAAGTCGCTGGAGGGCTACTACCAGGAGACCGGCCGCGCCGGACGCGACGGCGAACCGGCGGAAGCCTGGCTGTGCTACGGCCTGCAGGACGTGGTGCTGCTCAAGCAGATGATCGATGGCGGCGATGCGGGCGAGGAGCGCAAGCGCGTGGAGCACCGCAAGCTCGACACGCTGCTGGGCTACTGCGAATCGACCCGCTGCCGGCGCCAGGTGCTGCTGTCGTGCTTCGGGGAGACCTACCCCGAACCCTGCGGCAACTGCGACACCTGCCTGGAACCCCCGGAAACCTGGGATGCCACCGTCGAGGCGCAGAAGGCGCTGAGCTGCGCCTACCGCACCGGCCAGCGTTTCGGCGCCAGCCACCTGGTCGACGTGCTGCGCGGCGGCAACACCGAGCGCATCCGCGAGCTGCGCCACGACAAGCTGAGCACCTGGGGCATCGGCGAGGACATCGACGCGCGGCAATGGCGCGGCATCTTCCGCCAGCTCGTGGTCGGCGGGCTGCTGGAGGTCGACGCCGACGGCTACGGCAGCCTGCGCCTGACCCAGGCGGCCGGACCGGTACTGCGCGGCGAAGTGCGGCTGGAACTGCGTCGCGAGCCGAAACCCTTGCGCGACCGCAAGCGGGCCTCGGCCCGCGCCACCCAGTCCGCCAGCCCGCTGTGCCCGGAAGACGACGCCCTGTTCCAGCGACTGCGCGCCCTGCGCGCCGAACTGGCCCGCGACCAGAACGTCCCGGCCTATGTGATCTTCCACGACGCCACGCTGCGCCAGATCGCCGAGGTGCGCCCACGCAACGAAACCGAGCTCGCCGGCATCGGCGGGGTCGGTGCGACCAAACTGGAACGCTACGGCGAGTTCTTCATCGACGCGGTGCGCGAGGCGGACTTCGACGCCGCCTGAAACGAAGACACCGCGCAGGGGCGCGGTGTGGAATCTTGAGTGGTGGGCCGTGATGGATTCGAACCATCGACCAGCGGATTAAAAGTCCGATGCTCTACCAACTGAGCTAACGGCCCACGCAGGGCGCGCATTCTACCGCATGGTCGGCGCGACGTCAGCGGTAACGCGTCGGATCGGGCAGCCCGGCCGCAGCGAAACCATCGGCGCGCAGGCGGCAGGCATCGCAATGGCCGCAGGCCAGGCCGTCGGCGTCGGCCTGGTAGCACGACACGGTCTGCGCGAAGTCCACGCCCAGGCGCATGCCCTCGCGTGCGATGTCGGCCTTGGACAGATACTGCAGCGGCGCGCGGATGCGCAGGCCCGCGCCTTCCACGCCGGCCTTTGTCGCCACGTTGGCCAGCCGTTCGAACGCGTCGACGAAGGCGGCGGCAGTCGGGATAACCGGAGTAGTCCACCGCATTGACGCCGCAGAAGATCTCGTTGGCGCCCAGCACCTCTGCCCAGCCCAGCGCGATCGACAGCATGATCGTGTTGCGTGCAGGCACGTAGGTCACCGGAATGCCGTCGCCTCCGTTCTCGGGGACATCGATGTCGGCCGTCAGCGCCGAGCCGCCAATCGAGCGCAGGTCGACGGTGACGGTCTTGTGCTGGATCGCGCCCTGGGCCTTGGCCACGCGGGCCGCCGCTGCCAGTTCCGAGGTGTGGCGCTGGCCGTAGGCCACGCTGAGCGCATGGCATTGGAAGCCCCGCTCACGGGCCATCGCCAGCACGACGGCCGAATCCATGCCGCCGGAGACCAGTACCACTGCCTTGTCCACGCGATGCTCCATCGAATCGTCCAATCGCCGCGCTCAGCGGCCCGGCTCGTCGCCCCACAGCTGCTTGTGCAGCTGCACCTGGAAGCGCACCGGCAGATGGTCGGCCAGGATCCAGTCGGCCAGCTCGCGCGGGGCGACCTGCGCGAAGCTGGGCGAGAACCAGACCGTGCACAGCCGATCCAGGCCGCGCTCGCGCACCTGCTGTACGGCCCATTCGTAATCCTGGCGGCTGCAGATGACGAACTTGACCTGGTCGTGCGCGGTCAGCTGGGCCAGGTTGTCCCACAGGTTGCGTTCGCACTCCCCGGAATCGGGGGTCTTGAGGTCGACGATGCGACTCACGCGGGTGTCGGCGACGGAGATGTCGAGTGCACCCGAGGTTTCCAGCGAAACGACGTAGCCGGCATCGCAGAGGCGACGCAGCAGCACCGCACAGCGCTTCTGCGCCAGGGGCTCGCCGCCGGTCACGCACACGTGGCGCGCGCCATGGCGGGCCACCTCTTCCAATATCGCGTCGATGTCCCACCACTGCCCGCCGTGGAAGGCATAGGCCGTGTCGCAGTAGACGCAGCGCAAGGGGCAGCCGGTCAGGCGCACGAACACGGTGGGCCAGCCTGCGTCGCGGGCCTCGCCCTGCAGCGACAGGAAGATCTCGGTCAGCTTCAGGCGCGACGAGGCGTCGGCTTCGGCTTCGGGGGCGGTGTCGATGTCAGTGGCCATGGCGGCTTCCGGCTTGCGCCCCGGGGGCGCATGCCGGCCCCGTGGGCCGGCGCGGTATCGGTGTCTACCGCCTCAGCGGTTTTCCAGCATCAGCGCGCGCAACCGGCCCTGGGCCAGGCGGGCCACGGTGGTGTCCGGGTAGCGCTGGACGACCTGGTTGAGCGTGGCCTGGGCCGCGTCGAAGTCGCGAAGCTCGTACTGGCAATAGCCAAGCTTCAGCAACGCATCGGGGGCCTTGGCCGAATCGGGATGGCGCCGCAGCAGCGACTCGAAAGCCTCCATGGCCAGTTCGAAGTTCTGCGTGACGTAGTAGCTCTCGCCCAGCCAATACCAGGCATTGGACGCGTACTGTCCGTCCGGGTAGGCCTCGATGAAGGACTGGAAGCGCCGGGCGGACTCCGCGTAGCGGCCGTCCTTGAGCGCATCGAAACCGGCCTCGTAGGCGGCGCGTTCATCGGCCGGGTCGCCCGCCGGAGCGGCGCCCAGGTCGGTTTCCTCGCCTGCGATGTCCACTTGCCTGCCAACCTGTGGCGACGGCGCCTGGGACGGACGGCCCAGTGCGGGCGCTTCCATCGGCAGCTCGTCCCCACCCTCCTGCGCGCCCATTCCACCAGCGGACGGCACGCCGCCCTGCAGGCGTTCGATGCGGCTGTCGAGGTCGATGTACTGGTCGCGATTGCGACGCTGCATTTCCTGCAGCTCGAACTGCAGTTGCTCGACCTGTCCGCGCATCATCGCGAGCTCGGCCTGCAACTCATTGATTCGGTTGAGCGTTTCGAGCGCCTGCTGGCGATCGCCAGGCTGGTTGGCCTGCTGCTCGAGTTGCGCCACACGCTCAGCGAGCGTGGCCCTTTGCGCCTGGACCGGAGCGGTGGCCACGAGGGCCACCGCTACGACCACGGCGTTGACTACGCCGATACGTATCATCAACGGGCGGTGTAGATGATCTCGACGCGACGGTTCTGCGACCAGCAGCTCTCGGCCGACTGGGTGCAGGTCGGACGCTCTTCACCGTAGCTCACGGTGGTCAGCTGGCCAGCGCTGCCGCCGGCAGCCTGCAGCGCGTCACGCACCGAGTTGGAACGACGCTCGCCCAGGCCGAGGTTGTACTCGCGGCTGCCACGCTCGTCGGTGTGGCCTTCCAGGGTGATGCGGGCCGAGGAACGGTCACGCAGGTACTTGGCGTGGCAGTTCATGATCTGCTGGAACTCCGAGCGCACGTTGTCGCGGTCGAAATCGAAGTAGACCACGCGCTGGCGCAGGCAGGAGTCGGAATCCAGATCGGACGGCTGGAAACGGCCGTCGGTCGGGGCAGTGGGGGTGGTCGTAGCCGGCGGCGGCGGAGTCGGCGCCGGGGCTTCTTCCTGGACCTGGCGCGTACAGGCGGCCAGGGCAACGCTGAAAGCAGCTGCCATCAAAAGGCGATGGGAAATCTTCATTTTTGTAATCCTCGAGGTTGTCCGGATGCAGTAACAGCATGTTGCGACTGGAATGATAGCCCGTCCTTACTTTCAACGCTGCCGATAAGGCGACCAGGCGGGCTCCCGGACGTCGCCATCGGCCAAAACGAGGCGCTGCCGCACCCGGCCATCGGCCGAGACTGCGTAGAGCACCCCACGCCCCGCTTCACGCGTGGCGTAAATGACCATGCTTGCATTCGGAGCGAAGCTGGGCGACTCATCCAGGTTGCCGGGAGACAGTGTCTGCCAGCGCCCGGAACCCCCGAGACTGCGGTCCAAGATTGCAATACGATAAACATTTCCTCCGCCCTGCGCCACGGCAATCTTGTTGCCGTCGTAGGAGATGCTGGGGCGCGAGTTGGACTCCCCCGAGAACGTCACCCGGGTGGCTTCGCCACCAGCGGCCGGCACCATGTAGGTCTGCGGCTTGCCGCCACGGTCGGAGGTGAAATAAAGGCTGCGCCCATCGTGCGACCAGGCCGCCTCGGTGTCGATCGCCCAATGGTTGGTGATCTGGGTGAGGTTCTTGGTGGCCAGGTCCATCACGTAGATCTCGGGGTTGCCCGAGCGCGACAGGGTCATGGCCAGGCGGGTGCCGTCCGGGCTCCAGGCCGGCGCGCCGTTGATGCCGCGGAAGCCGGCCACGACTTCACGGGCACCGGTGGCGATCTCGTGCACATAGATCGTGGAGTTGCCGCGCTCGAAGCTGACATAGGCCAGGCGACGACCGTCCGGGCTCCAGGACGGCGACATCAGCGGCTCGCGCGAGCGCACCACCGGCTGCGGGTTGTGGCCGTCGGCGTCGGCCACCATCAGCGCGTAGCGGATGCCGTCGCCGGTGCCGGTGGCGGTCACGTAGGCGATGCGGGTCCAGAACGCGCCGGGCACGCCGAGGATCGCCTCGTAGATGTGGTCGGAAATCTGGTGGGAGACATCGCGCATGCCCTGTGGCCGGCCGGCGAGCGCCAGCCCCTCGACCCGCTCCTGGCGGGCGACGTCGAACACTTCGAACTCGGTGCGGTAGCCGCCATCGGGGTTGTCGAGGATGCGACCGACGACCACGTACTCCTGGCGAAGCAGGCGCCAGGTGGCGAAGTTGATGTCGGAGCCGCGCTGCGGCCGCTCGACGATGTCGCCCTCGGGCAGCGTGCGGAACTGGCCGGAGCGGTTGAGGTTGGCGCGGATCACCGCGGCCACGTCGGTGTCCGGTGCGGCGGACGTGCCCACGTACTCGAACGGCACGACGGCGATCGGCATCGCCGCCGCCTGGCCATCGACGATGTCGATCTCGAGCCCCTGCGCACGGATTTCCTGCGCGGCGAACGGCAACGCCAGCATGAACACGATCAGTTTGAACATGGATTTCATGTCGGATGGATCCTCACGGGTTCGAGTCGGGCCGGGCGCGTCACGCCTAAAGGCGCCAGCCCCGTCACATTAAACAATGGTTTGTTAACAACAGCCCAAGCGCGGGGAACTCATTGCTCAGGGGCCCGGAAGCGGAAGTTCAGGCGCGGGCTGAACACCGACTCGAAGCCGGTGTACGGCAGGGGTTGGGCCTGCAGCACCGCGTTCTCCACCGAGCGCCGCCCTATCGCGTCGAATGGGCAGTCACGCCCCACCTCGACGCTGATCACCTCGCCACCCGGAATCTGCCGGATGTCGAGCGTGCATACCGTGCCGGGCGGGATCGTTTCCGGCCGGCGCCAGTGGCGCTGCACGGCCTGCTGGATCGCCACGCGGTAGGCAGCCTGCAAGGACTCGTCGGTGCCACCCTCGCCCGCCCGCTGGGTTCCCTGCTGCGGTTGCGGCGTCGGCGTGGCCGCCGGCCGCTCGCGGTCGGCGATCTGCTGCAGCCGCTCGGTCTCCATCTGGGTCTGCCGCTCGGCCGCCTCGCGCTGGCGTCGCACGTCGGCCAGGCGCTGCTCGATCTCGCGCTGCTCGCGGGCCAGCCGCTCGCGGCGCTCGGCCTCTTCCTGCTGGCGCTGCCGCTCGGTCAGGTCGATCTGTTCCTGGCGCCGGCGCTCCTCCTGCTCGCGAACGCGCTGGGCCTCGGCTTCCGCCGCCTGTTGCTGCTGGATGCGCTCCTGCTCGCGTGTGTCCGGAAGCGGGGGCGGCTGCTGGGGTTCCGGCTGTGGCTGCTCCTGCGCTTCCTGCGGCCGCGGCTCAGGCTCGGGCTGCGGCGGTGGCGCGGCCGGCGGTTCGGGCTCGGGGCTGCGGCGGCGGGGGGCGGCGCCTCGGGCTGCGGGGGCCGGCTGCTCGGGCATCGGCTGGGGCGCCCAGGTCACCCCGGTCATGTCCACCAGCACCGCGTCGATGATCGGCCCGGCCGCCGGCTCGGGCGCCGCGGTACGCGTCCACCACACGCCGCCGACCATGATCAGCACGCAAAGCAGGTGCAGGCCGATCGAGAAGACCAGCGCGCGGATTTTGTCGGCGGTGGTTTCCATCCGTCGCGATCAGTTCCCGGAATCCGTGGCGGGCGCGCTCATCAGGCCGACCCGGGGTACGCCGGCGTTCTGCAGCAAAACCATGCCCTGGTAGATCGTGCCGTAGTCGACGCGGCGGTCGCCGGCGATCAGGACCGCGGTCTGGGGGTTGTTGCGCACGAACGCGCCGACACGCGCCACCAGTGCTTCGGCGGCCAGCTCCTCGGGGTCGGCACCCTGCAGCGTCAGGTAGTAGCGGCCGTCCATCGTCACCTCGACGATGACCGGGTCCGCCTGCTGCTCGATGGGCTGGGCGCTCGACTGCGGCAGCTCGATGTCCACGCCGAGATTGAGCAAGGGCGCGGTGACCATGAAGATGATCAGCAGCACGAGCATCACGTCGATATACGGCACGACGTTGATCTCGTTCTTGAGCTTGAGCTTGCGGCGGGAGCGGGTCATGCTCATTTCAAAGCCTCGATCAGTCGTCCAGGTGGGCCTGGCGCTGCAGGATCGAGGAGAACTCCTCGGCGAAGGCCTCGTAGCGCGTGTTCACGCGCTCGACCTTGGTGGCGTAGCGGTTGTAGGCCCAGACCGCCGGGATCGCCGCGAACAGGCCCATGGCCGTCGCGATCAGCGCCTCGGTGATGCCCGGTGCCACGGTGGCGATCGTCGCCTCCTTCATGTTGGCCAGGCCCTGGAAGGAAATCATGATGCCCCACACGGTGCCGAACAGGCCGACGTAGGGGCTGACCGAGCCGACGCTGGCGAGATACTCCAGGTTGGAATCGAGCACGTCGACCTCGCGCGAGGCCTGGGCGCGCATGCCGCGCTGGGCGCCCTCGAGCTGGGTGCGGGTGTCGACGCCGCGCTTGTTGCGCAGGCGGGCGAACTCGCTGAAGCCGGCTTCGAAGATCGCCTCCATGCCGAACACTTCGCGGTTGCGGTCGCTGGCGTTCTTGTACAGCTGCGCCAGATCGATGCCGGACCAGAAGCGTTCCTCGAACGTGTCGGCCTCGTTGGCCGCGCGGTCGAGCACCTTCTTCTTGCGGAAGATGATGACCCAGGACGACACCGAGCCGAAGATCAGCAGCAGCATGACGATCTTCACCGGGATACTGGCGTGCAGTATCAGTCCGATCACGTCCAGGTCGGTGCTGGGCAGGGCGGGCGCCGCCACCGGCAGCTCGGGGGCGGCCACGGCCGCGGCTGCGGCGAACATCAGCAGATCCATCATGGGTGTAATTACTCCGGCACCTTGAACTTCGTGAGCAGCTCGGGCGTGAGCGCACACGGCTTGAATTCGCTGGCGGTCAACGAGACCGCCTTGACCCGCGCAGCGATGAGCACCTCTTCGCCGCGTCGGATCACCTGTTGGAACATCATGCTGGCGTGTCGGGCCGTTTCGACCTTCACGCCGACCTCGAGTTCATCGTCCAGGCGCGCCGGCTTGAGGAAATCCAGCTCCATCCAGCGCACCGCGAACACCCGGTCCTCCACGTCGCGCAGGGTTTCCTGCCCGATGCCGAGCGAGCGCAGCCACTCCGTGCGGGCCCGCTCCAGGAACCGCACGTAGGCCGCGTGGTAGACCACCCCGCCGGCGTCGGTATCTTCCCAGTAAACCCGCACCTTGATGGTGAACGGACATATAACGTCTCGGGTCCGGATCGCCATGGCGGGCTCAGCCCTCCTTGAAAAGGTCTTCGCCGGGCACCTTCGGCTTCAGGCCGAGGTGGCGCCAGGCCTTGGGCGTGACCATGCGGCCGCGTGCGGTGCGCACCAGGAAGCCCTGCTGGATCAGGTAGGGCTCGAGCACGTCCTCGATCGTGCCGCGGTCCTCGGAAATGGCCGCCGCAAGCGACTCCACGCCCACCGGGCCGCCGTCGAAGTTGTCGATCATCGTCTTGAGCAGGCGTCGGTCGAGCTCGTCGAAGCCCTCGGCGTCGACCTTGACCATCAGCATCGCCAGGTTCGCCACCTCCAGCGTGATCACCCCGTCGGCCTTGACCTGGGCGAAGTCGCGGGCACGGCGCAGCAGGCGGTTGGCGATGCGCGGCGTGCCGCGCGAGCGCTTGGCGATCTCGGCCGCGCCCTCCGCGTCGCAGGCGATGCCCAGGATCTTCGCCGAGCGGCGCACGATCTGGGTGAGTTCGGCCGGGGAATAGAACTCCAGCCGCTGGACGATGCCGAAGCGGTCGCGCAGCGGACTGGTCAGCAGGCCGGCGCGGGTGGTGGCGCCGATCAGCGTGAACGGCGGCAGGTCGAGCTTGATCGAGCGCGCGGCCGGGCCCTCGCCGATCATGATGTCGATCTGGTAGTCCTCCATCGCCGGGTAGAGGATCTCCTCGACGACCGGCGAAAGGCGGTGGATCTCGTCGACGAACAGCACGTCGTGCGGCTGCAGGTTGGTCAGCAGCGCGGCCAGGTCGCCGGCGCGCTCGATGACCGGGCCCGAGGTCTGGCGCAGGTTCACGCCCAGCTCGTTGGCGATCACGTGGCTCAGCGTGGTCTTGCCCAGGCCCGGCGGTCCGAAGATCAGCACATGGTCCATCGCCTCGCCACGGCGCTTGGCGGCCTCGATGTAGATCTTCATCTGCTCGCGCACCGGGTGCTGGCCGAGGTATTCGTCCAGCACGCGCGGGCGGATCGAGGCCTCCAGCTGGGCCTCGTCGAGCTCGGTTTCCGGGGACACGATGCGCTCGTTCATCAGGCCACCTTAGCGCTTGAGCGCCGACTGCAGGGCCTTGCGGATGATCGCCTCGGACGTGTCGCCGTCGGTTTTCACCTTCTCGGCCATGCGCGCGGCCTCGGCGGGCTTGTAGCCCAGCGACTGCAGCGCCACCACCGCCTCGGTCAACGGGTCGGCGGGCACCGCCCCGCCGCCGCTGCGCCCGGCCAGCACCGCGTCCATGCCCGCGCCCAGGTCGGCGCGGTCGCGCAGTTCCACGATCATGCGCTCGGCGGTCTTCTTGCCGATGCCCGGGATCTTGGTCAGCGCGGTCACGTCGCCGCCCTGCACCAGGCGCGCGAACTCGTCCACGCTGGTCCCCGACAGCACCGCCAGCGCGATTTTCGCGCCGATGCCGCTGACCTTCTGCACGTCGCGGAACAGCCGCCGCTCGGCCTCCTTGAGGAAGCCGTACAGCGACACGGAGTCTTCCTTCTGCGCGTAGTGGGTGAACAGGCTGACCTCGCGGCCGGTCTCGGGCAGGTCGTAGAAGGTGCTCATCGGCGCCTCGAGTTCGTAGCCCACGCCGTTGACGTCCACCACCAGCCAGGGCGGCGCCTTGTGCACCAGGGTTCCGCGCAGTCGTCCGATCATCGTTGAACCTGTCCTCGTGTGAGTTGCCGCGGGCCGGGGCCCGCCGCGTGCGTCGCGCTAGCGTCGGCCACGGCCACGCCGGCGCAGCATGTCCGACCCCACCACGCCGGCCCGGTCGGCCAGCGTGCGGGTGTGTGCGTGGGTGATCGCCACCGCCAGTGCGTCGGCGGCATCGGCCTGGATCTTCGGGCCGATGCCCAGCAGCACGCCGATCATGTGCTGCACCTGGGCCTTGTCGGCAGCGCCCCGGCCGACCACCGCATTCTTGATCTGCATCGGCGAGTACTCGTGCACCGCCACCTCGCGCGACATCACCGCGCAGATCGCCGCGCCCCGCGCCTGGCCGAGCTTGAGCGCCGAATCCGGGTTCTTGGCCAGGAACACGCGCTCGATCGCCATCTCGTCGGGCCGCCAGGTCTCGATCAGGCCGCACAGCCCGTCGAAGATGCGCTTGAGCCTGTCGGCGAATCCATCCTCGCCATTCACTCCCACCCCCACCGCCAGCGCCTCGTGGTGCACGTGAACGCAGTGGCCGGTGCGTCGGCATCGACGATGCCCACGCCGGTACGGACCGAGCCGGGGTCGATGCCGAGGATGCGGGTCATGCCGCCCTACTCATACGCGTCCGGTGGCAGGTCGGCGTTGTGGTAGACGTCCTGCACGTCGTCCAGGTCCTCCAGGCGCTCCAGCATCTTCACCACGTCCTTGGCGGCGTCGCCCTCGACGGCCACGTCGATATCGGCGCGCATCGTCACCTCCGACTCGTCGGGCACGTGGCCGGCGTCGACCATGCCCTGCCTGACGGCCTCGAAGTTCTCCGGCGCGCAGACCACCTCGATGGACCCATCGGCCTCGTGCACGCGCACGTCGTCGGCGCCGGCCTCGATCGCGGCCTCGGTGATGGCGTCCTCGTCGGCGCCCGGCGCGTAGCTGAGCACGCCGATCTTGTTGAACATGAAGGCCACCGAGCCGTCGGTGCCGAGGTTGCCGCCGTGCTTGGAGAAGCCGTGGCGCACGTCGGCGACGGTGCGGTTGCGGTTGTCGGTCATCGTTTCGACGATCACCGCCACGCCGCCCGGCGCGTAGCCCTCGAAGCGGATCTCCTCGTAGTTCACGCCCTCGAGCTCACCGGTCGCCTTCTTGATGGCGCGCTCGATGTTCTCCTTGTTCATGTTGGCGCCCAGTGCCTTGTCCACCGCCAGGCGCAGGCGCGGGTTGGCTGCCGGGTCGCCGCCACCGGTGCGGGCAGCGACAGTGATCTCGCGGATCACCTTGGTGAAGATCTTGCCGCGCTTGCGGTCCTGCGCGTTCTTGCGGTGCTGGATGTTGGCCCACTTGGAATGACCGGCCATGGAGTTCCCGAAACGAGTGGAGGGCAAGCCCGTGATTATAGGGCCCCGGCAGCCTCCGCGCCGGTGGCGCAGCCCCTGAAATGGCCCTCGCGCAGGAAGGCCACGGTGAGCCGGGCCGCGTGCCGGGACAGGATCAGCCCGGTGTGGCTGGCGTGCACGGTGCAATGGTCGGCCAGCCCGGGGACCCGGGTTTCGTCCACCGCCACGGTGCCATCGCTGGGCCCTTGCATGCGACCGAAGAACCGGCCCAGACCCAGGGCCCGGGTGCCGGCGATCGAGCCGACCTCCACCCGTCCCTCCACCGAGCCGATGCCCTCGGCCAGCGAGCGACGGCTGCGGCCCATCATGCGAGGCGCGAGCGGGAAGCGGCCCAGTCCACGGGCCGCGGCGCTGCCGGCCAGCGGCGAACCCAGGCACACCACCCGCCCCACGCAGTGTTCCGCAGACATCGACAGCGCGCGCAACGCCACCAGCCCGCCCAGGCTGTGGCCGACCAGGTGGGTGGGGCCATCGCAGCGCGACAGGATGTCCATGACTTCCTGCGCCGCGCGCTCCGGTCCATGCAGCACGCTGGCATAGTCGATCGCCTGCGGCGCATAGCCCGCAGCCCGCAGCCGCCGGCCCAGCGGGCCCAGCGTAAGCCCGCGCAGCCACAGGCCATGGATGAGGAGGACGCGTTCGACTGGCATGCCCTCTTGATAAGCGAGCGCTGCACGCAGGGCAAGCACGCCGGCCTGCACGTTGGCCTGCCCGGCTTCGGCCAGGGGGGCCGCCCGGTTTGGTCCGGCCGTCGCTATGGGGTGATACTTCCGCCCCCCTTGCCCCACGGAGTTCCCCCAGGAATGAGCCCCACCGAACAGCGCATCCTCCAGCAGATCGCCGACATCATCGGCGCCAAGCCGGCCCAGGTCGTGGCCGCGGTCGAGCTGCTCGATGCCGGTGCGACGGTGCCGTTCGTGGCGCGCTACCGCAAGGAAGTCACCGGGGGACTGGACGACATCCAGCTGCGTGCGCTGGAGGAGCGGCTGGGCTACCTGCGCGAACTGGAGGACCGGCGCGCGGCGATCCTCGCCAGCATCGAGGAGCAGGGCAAGCTCGGCGACGAACTGCGTCGCGATATCGAGGCGGCCGACACCAAGGCGCGGCTGGAGGACCTCTACCTGCCCTACAAGCCCAAGCGCCGCACCAAGGCCCAGATCGCCCGTGAGGCGGGGCTGGCCCCGCTGGCCGATGCGCTGCGCGCCGACCCGTCGCGTACACCCGAAGAGCAGGCGGCGGCCTATGTCGACGCCGACCAGGGCGTCGCCGATGCCAAGGCGGCGCTGGACGGGGCGCGCGCCATCGTCATCGAGGAGATCGCCGAGGACGCCTCGCTGGTCGGCGAGCTGCGCGAATGGCTGTGGACGCGTGGCGAACTGCATGCCCGGGTCGTGGAGGGCAAGGAATCCGAGGGCGCGAAGTACAGCGATTACTTCGACCACGCCGAGTCGGTGGCGAAAATTCCCTCGCATCGCCTGCTGGCGCTGCTGCGCGCGCGCAACGAGGGCATCGTCGCGATCGATCTCGTGCCGATGGGCCGCACCGAAGCCGGTGGCGAGGATGCCCGCAAGGAGGCGGTGAAGGCCGGCCACGCCGAGGCGATCGGGCGCATCGCCGCACACCAGCGCATCCACGAACAGGGCCGTCCCGGCGATGCCTGGCTGCGCGACACGTTGCGCCACGCCTGGATGTACAAGCTGCACCTGGGACTGGGGCTGGACCTGATGCTGCGCGCGCGCGAAGCCGCCGAGGAAGAGGCGATCCGCGTTTTCGGCGACAACCTCAAGGACCTGATGATGGCCGCGCCGGCCGGCCCCAAGGCCGTGCTGGGCCTGGACCCGGGCCTGCGGACCGGGGTCAAGGTGGCCGTGGTCGATGCGACCGGAAAGCTGGTCGACACCGCGACGATCTACCCGCATGCGCCGAAGAACCAGTGGGACGCATCACTCGCCCAGCTGGCGAAACTGGCCGCCGCGCACGACGTGCGGCTGGTCGCGATCGGCAACGGCACCGCCTCGCGCGAGACCGACCGGCTGGCCGGCGACCTGATCAAGCGGCACCCGGAGCTCAAGCTGCAGAAGCTGGTGGTCAGCGAAGCCGGGGCATCGGTCTATTCCGCCTCTGAACTGGCATCGAAGGAGTTTCCCGACATCGACGTGAGCCTGCGGGGTGCCGTGTCGATCGCGCGGCGCCTGCAGGACCCGCTGGCGGAGCTGGTGAAGATCGAGCCCAAGGCGATCGGCGTCGGCCAATACCAGCACGACGTCAACCAGAGCCGCCTGGCGAAGGCGCTGGAGGCGCGCGTGGAGGACTGCGTCAACGCCGTCGGCGTCGAGGTGAACACGGCCTCGGCCCCGCTGCTGGCCCGCGTGGCCGGCCTGAATCCGACCGTGGCCGAGAACATCGTCGCGCACCGCGACGCCAATGGCGCGTTCCGTTCGCGACGCGAGCTGCTGAAGGTGCCGCGGCTGGGCGAGAAGACCTTCGAGCAGTGCGCGGGCTTCCTGCGCATCGCCAACGGCAGCGACCCGCTCGACGCCTCTTCGGTGCACCCGGAGGCGTATCCGGTGGTCAAGCGCATCCTCGAGCACTGCGGCCGCGAGGTGCGCCAGGTCATCGGCGACAGTGGCTTCCTGCGTGGTCTCCGGCCCGAACAGTTCACCGACGAGCGCTTCGGCGTGCCGACCGTGCGCGACATCCTGGCCGAACTGGAAAAACCCGGCCGCGACCCGCGCCCCGAGTTCAGGACCGCCACGTTCGCCGAGGGCGTGGAGGACATCCGCGACCTCAAGCCGGGCATGGTGCTGGAGGGCGTGGTCAGCAATGTCGCCGCATTCGGTGCCTTCATCGACCTGGGTGTCCACCAGGACGGCCTGGTGCACGTTTCGGCGCTGTCGAACCGTTTCGTCAAGGACCCCCGCGAGGTCGTCAAGGCCGGCGACATCGTCAAGGTCAAGGTGATGGAGGTCGACCTGCCGCGCAAGCGCATCGGCCTGTCGATGCGCCTGGACGACACACCCGGCGAGGCGCGCGAACCACGGGCACGCGAGGGCGGCGGACCTCGCAGGCCGGGCGGAACACCCACCGGCGGTCGCGACCCCGGCGCCCGGCGCGGCGGCGGCGGGAGCACCGGCGGGACGAAGCCTGGCGCGACGCCCGGCTCGAACGCGCTGGCCGACGCGTTCGCGCGGGCCAAGCGCAACTGATCAGCGATGCAGGCGCACCCGGCGGCCGGAGCACACGCGGCCGCCGCGGGCTTGCTGCGGATCAGACGTTGAGCTTTCCGTGCTCGCCCATCGCTTCGGGACCCTCACCCGACAGGGCGCGGCCAAAATCGATCGCCCGGGCGATGAAATTGCCGGAAGCCTCCCAGTACTCGGCGCCATGGGTGTCCACCCGCAGCACCGCGAGATCGGGATCGTCCTTGCCCTTCGGGAAGAACGCCTTGTGCACCGGCTTCCAAAGCTCTTCGATCAGCGCCCGGTCGCGGACGACCGTGGCGTGGCCGGTCACCGACACGTAGGTCTGGCTGGAAGGATTCGCGTAGGCCACGTTGACCTTGGACTTCGCCTTGAGGTCGTGCACCTTGCCGCTGCCGGCGTCGGTGAAGAACAGCAGGTTGCCGGCGGGATCGACCTTCAAGGTCTGGAGGGGCCGACTGACCAGCGTGCCATCGGGCCCGACGGTGGTCAGCATGGCCACCTCGATGTCGTCGATCAGCTCACCCAGCTTGCGGGTGTCGTCGTTGGTGCTGGCTGCGTTCTTCATGCGCACGCTCCGTGTGGGAATGAAGCTGCAGGCTCCCATCCGGCCGTGTAAGTCCGGGTGAATCCAACCGGCGACGGTCAGGCGGGATTTAGTATCGCGACGCGGGAACGCGCATGCTGCGTGCGCCAATGGCCGCTTTGGGCTATACCGTGGCGCATCGATACAACCCCATGGGGAGGGGATCATGTTCAAGAACATCGTTTTTGCCATCGCCATCGTGCTCGCGCTGGCGATCACCGTGGTGCTGGTGCTGGCCACGACCAAGCCCGATGAGTTCCGCGTCGAACGCAGCGCCACGCTGAATGCGCCCGCGGAGGCGGTGTTCGGCCTGGTCAACGACTTGAGTCGCTGGCCGGAGTGGTCGCCCTGGGAGGACCTCGACCCGGAAATGACGCGTGAATTCAGCGGCGCCCCCCACGGGGTCGGCGCGGTCTATTCCTGGGACGGCAACAACGAGGCCGGCGCCGGTCGCATGGAGATCCTCGAGTCGCGCAGCCCGGAGCATGTCCGCATCCAGCTCGACTTCGAGCGGCCGATGAGTTCCAGCAGCACCACCGTGTTCGACTTCGAGCCGCGCGGCCGGCAGACCCGGGTGACCTGGTCGATGCAGGGCGCGAACCCGTTTCCCTTCAAGGTGATGCAGGTCTTCGCAGACATGGACACGATGGTCGGTCGCGACTTCGAGCGCGGTCTGGCACAGCTTGAAGCCGCCGCAGCCCGGGAGCCGCTGGCCGAGCCCGTGCAGGATCCCGCCCTGGAATCCGTGGACGACGCCTTCGAATCCGGTGAGTAGGCGGTGGTGATGACGGCGTCGGACCTGCGCCGGGCCGAAGCCCACCTGGCGGCCGTCGATGACGACTGGGCCGGCCTGGTCCGACAGGTCGGCCCCTGCGACCTCGTCGTAGTGCGTGGCCGTGAGCCATACGAGGCCCTGGTGCGTTCGGTGGCCTACCAGCAACTGCACACGCGGGCAGGCGACACGATACTGGGCCGGATGCTGCAGCTTTACCCCGAAGCCCGCTTCCCGACACCCGAGGCCCTGTTGGCCACCGACGTCGCCACCTTGCGTGCCTGCGGCTATTCGGCACGCAAGGTCGAGACGATGCACGGCATCGCGGCGGCGGCGATCGATGGGGTCGTGCCGACCCGCCGCCAGGCCGCGCGCATGCACAGCGAGCGCCTGATCGAACGCCTGGTGACGCTGCGCGGCGTTGGCCGCTGGACGGTCGAAATGTGCCTGATCTTCACGCTGGGCCGCCCCGACGTGCTGCCCCTGGACGACTTCGGCGTGCGTGACGGCTATCGGCGCCTGAAGGGACTACCGGCGCTGCCTGCGCCGAAGGAGCTCGCGTTGGCGGGTGAGTCGTGGGCGCCCTGGCGATCGGTGGCCGCCTGGTACCTGTGGCGTCTTCCACGCGGCACGGCCGACGTCGGGGAGGCTGGCGGTTGACCGGCGAGCTGTTCCCCGATGCACCGACCCCGGTCGGAGACGAGGTGCTGGCGCCCGGCGCGATGCTGCTGCGCGGATACGCCGTGGGTCGTGCCGAGGCCCTGGTCGCTGCGGTGGAGGAAGTGCAATCCCGGGTGCCGTTCGTGCACCTGGTCACTCCCGGCGGCCACACCATGTCGGTGGCGATGACCAACTGCGGTCGGGTCGGTTGGGTCAGCGACCGGCGCGGCTACCGCTACGCCGCGACCCGGCCCGGGACCGACCAGCCCTGGCCGGACATGCCGGATGTGCTTCGCGAACTCGCCGAAGAAGCGGCGCGCCGCTCGGGTTTTCCGGATTTCGACCCGGATGCCTGCCTGATCAACCGCTACGAGCCCGGGGCACGCATGTCGCTGCACCAGGACCGTGACGAAAACGACAGGCAGGCGCCGATCGTCTCCGTGTCGCTCGGGCTTCCCGCCGTGTTCCAGTTCGGTGGTTTCCAGCGCAGCGACCGACCGGCACGCATCCCCCTGGCGCACGGGGACGTGGTGGTGTGGGGCGGTCCGTCGCGCATGCGCTTCCACGGGGTGCTGGCCGTGAAGCCGGGCGACCACCCCCTGCTGGGCAATTGCCGGATCAACCTGACGTTCCGGAAAGTCTTCTGAGTCCGCCACCGGGACCCTAGAGCGGATCGCCCTCGGGTCCGGCGTCGGCGGTCAGGCCATCGCAGGAGGGCATGTCCACCACCTGGCCGAACTCGTACTCCTCGAAGGTCTGGGCGGCCCACAGGTCGGCGTAGACCTTGCGCTCGGGGTGGGCGATCTCCAGGTAGCCGTGGGGCGAATTGAAGCAACGCCCGGTGCGCCGCACCACTTCGTCCTCGTCGAAGCGCCCGCTGGCAATCAGCATGTGCCGGTACAACTGCGTTTGGAGATGGGAAGGCACGTAGCCTTCGGTTTCCCAGAAATAGGCGGCGCTCTTGTGCAGGAAGATGCGCTGGGGTTGCAACAGATACTCGCGGGTCGGTCCGGTGAAGCGCCCTGCGAGATCGTGGAAGAGCTGCTCGGCGAAGTCGTAGCGGTCCTCGCTGTCCCGGTCGATGCGCTCGACGATCGCCAGCGCGTCTTCGGGCAGGTCATCTCGCAACGGCACCGAGTACAGCGCCACCAGCAGCAGGATGCCGACGCCGGCCCATGCCCCGTCGATCCAGCCGACCCGGCTGCGCAGGACGAGCGCCGCGACCGCCACGGCGAATGCCACGAGCGAGACACCGATCACCAGCAACGCCGCCGTGTCACGGTCGAACACGACGAAACCGACGAAGGCGGTCAGCAGCCAAAGCCCGGCCAGCAACGCGAATCCCGTCAGGATCCGCCGCGGGCGCAGCCACTGTCTCGCCTTCCATGCCATGCACTCAGGCTATCGCCTCGGGGCGGGGGCCGCCAGGACGCTCACTGAATCCGGTACTTGAACTCCCCCTTGCGGCCCGCGCTGACCCGGATACGTTCCAGGGTCTCGCCCTCGCTCATCCGGGCCAGCACGGCGTCGGCGATCTCGGGCAACAGGCTGCCGTTGAGCACGTGGTCGACATTGCGGGCCCCGGCATCGACCTCGTTGCAGCGTGCCAGCACCGCGTCGACCAGCCCGTTGTCGTATTCGAACCCCGCCCGATGGTTCACCGCCACGCGGTGCCGGATGCGATCAAGCTTGAGCCGGATGATGCGGCCCAGCACATCGTCGGTGATCGGGTAAAAGGGAATCGTCTTCATGCGGCCGAGGAAGGCAGGCTTGAAGGCCTTGAAGAGCTGGGGACGCAGGAGCTCCGCCAGCTCCTCCGGACCCGGCCGCTCCGCGTCGGGCAGGTTGAGGCAGGCGTTCATGATGACCGACGAACCGACGTTGCTGGTGAGGATGATCAGCGTATTGCGGAAGTCGATCTCGCGTCCCTCGGCGTCGTCGAGCACGCCCTTGTCGAAGACCTGGAAGAACAGTTCCAGCACGTCCGGGTGCGCCTTCTCGACCTCGTCGAGCAGCACGACGCTGTACGGGCTGCGGCGCACGGCCTCGGTCAGCACGCCGCCCTCGCCGTAACCGACGTAGCCCGGGGGCGAGCCCTTCAGCGCCGACACCGTGTGCGCCTCCTGGTACTCGCTCATGTTGATGGTGATGAGCTTGCGCTCACCGCCGTACAGCGTCTCCGCCAGGGCCAGCGCGGTTTCGGTCTTGCCGACGCCCGAGGGACCCACGAACAGGAAAACGCCCATGGGCTTGTCCGGGTCCTCGAGGCTGGCGCGCGCGGTGCGCACGCGCTGCGCGATCGCGTCGAGTGCATGCGACTGGCCGATCACGCGTTGCTCGAGCAGGGGCTTGAGGTTGCGCACCGTCTCGATCTCGTCCTTGAGCATCCGACCCAGCGGAATGCCGGTCCACGCCGCGATGACCTCCGCCACCGCGATCGCATCCACCTGGCAGGGCACCAGCGGCGCCTCGCCCTGCGAGCGGGCCAACTCCGCCAGGGCCGACTGCAACGGCGCCTTGTCCGGCCGTGCCGCACGCTTGCTGTCCGCCTTCCCTGCTTCGCCCGGCGCTTGGGCCGTGTCTGGCGCGGCCGCATGGCCGCTGGCCTCCTCCTCGAGCTGATTGCGCATGGCGCCGATGCGATCGACCAGTTCGCGTTCGAGCTGCCAGCGCGCGTCGAGCACCGCCAACTCACCTTCCAGCGCCTTGTGCTCCACGTCGAGTTCCGCCATCCGCTCGCCATGCCCGGTCCCGGAGCGGGCCTCGCGGGCCAGGGCAGCAGCCTCGACGGCATTGCGCTCGAGCTTGCGCCGCACGTCCTCGATGGCGGCCGGCATCGCGCTCTGACCCAGCGCCACGCGGGCGCAGGCGGTGTCGAGCACGCCAACCGCCTTGTCGGGAAGCTGGCGTCCGGTGATGTAGCGGTGCGACAGGCGCACCGCCTCGGTGATCGCCTCGTCGAGTATGCGCACGCCGAAGTGCCCCTCCATCAGCTGCGCCATGCCGCGCAGCATCGCAGCGGCGAGCGCCTCGCTGGGTTCCTCGACCTTCACCACCTGGAAGCGTCGTGCCAGGGCGGCGTCCTTTTCGAAGTACTTCTTGTACTCGCCCCAGGTGGTGGCGGCGATGGTGCGCAGTTCGCCGCGGGCCAGTGCCGGCTTGAGCAGGTTCGCGGCATCGCCCTGCCCTGCCGGCCCCCCGGCACCGATCAAGGTATGCGCCTCGTCGATGAACAGGATGATCGGGCGCGCGCTCCTGCCGACCTCGTCGATCACGTTGCGCAGCCGGTTCTCGAACTCGCCCTTCACGCTGGCCCCGGCCTGCAACAGGCCCATGTCCAGCGTCCGCAGTTCCACGCCCTGCAGCGGCGGGGGCACGTCGCCCGAGGCGATGCGCAGCGCCAGCCCCTCGACCACCGCAGTCTTTCCCACGCCGGCCTCACCGGTCAGGATCGGATTGTTCTGCCGGCGCCGCAGCAGGATGTCGATCAACCGGCGGATCTCCGCATCACGCCCGATGACCGGATCGATGCGACCCTCGGCGGCCTGCCGGGTGAGGTGGGTGGTGAACTGGTCCAGCGCCGGCGTGCCCGCGTTCGCCGCGGGTGCCGCGGGTGCCGCGACCCCGGGCAGTTCCCCTGGACCGCCGTTGCCCGACACCCCGAGCGCTTCCTCCGAACCCAGGGTAGCCTCGTCGAAACGATGCTTGAGCGCATCCACGCCGAGCTCGGCCAGGCGCGGGGAGGCGCGCAAGGCGAGCCGGCGCAGGTCGGGATCCCCCAGCAATGCCAGCAGCAGGTGGCCGCTGCGGATGCGCGAGGTGTGCGCGTCCAGCGACGCGATCAGCCAGGCGTGCTCGAACCACGTGGGCAGGTGGGTGGAAAACACCGGCGTGCGCGTGTTTCCCGTCTTCAGCCGACCCAACTCGGCTTCCAGGTCTGCCTTCAGCGCCCCGACGGAGACACCGCAGCGACCGGCGTAGACGCCGAAGTCCGATCCCGGCTGCTCCAGGAGGGCCAGCAGCACGTGTTCGATCTCGACGTCGAAGTGCGCCCGCGCCATGCACAGGCTGGCCGCGCGTTCGGCGGCTTGGCGGCAGTTGCGGTTGAGCTTGCCGATCAGGGTCTTGAGGTTGATGCTCATGGGGCGTCCTTTGCCGGGGTTGCGTCGCGTCAGTGCGACGGCTGGAGGAGGTAGCCGGTGTCGCCGCGCGGCTCACCGGTCGGGGTGGAGATCAGGAAGGCATCCAGGCCCAGGCGACCACCGGAACGGCACAGCGACACCGGCCGCACGTCGTCGGGATGCAGCACCAGGCGGACTTCGTACTCGAAGCCGATGCCGCCCAGCAGGCCGACCCAGCGTGCCAGGGCGCGAGCGCCCGGGGCCCCGGGCAGCAGCGTGTCGAAATCCCTGCGCCGGAGCGGACCGAAGCACAGGCGCAGTCGCAGGTCGCGCTGGTGGAGTCGGTCACCGCACAGCGCGCCGCGGCCCAGCGTGGCGCCCGGCTGGCCCAGCCGGGTCTGCTGGTCCACCGGCACCGGGTACCAGGCACCGACGAACTGCTCGACGCGCAGCGGCAGACCGAAGTGGTCGGCGAGCACGCGCTGCATCGCCACGGCCGACAGCGGCCGCCGCCGCACCAGGCCGGCGTAGTGCGCGATGCTCTGGTCGTACACGGCACCGTCGTCCTGGCCAAGCACGTCCCTGGGCTGGGCCATGCCCATGCCAGCCAGCGCCAGCAGCAGGTCCTGGAAACGGTCCGCACCGGCCGGCGCCTGCTGCAGCGCCGGGCGGTGCTTGAGCCACGCGGCATGGAACAGCGACACCGCGCGTTGGTTGAAGATGTCGAGGAAGGCGCGTCCGGTGTGGTCGCGATGCACCGCCTCGCGCTCGGCCAGGCGCTCGGTGTAGGCGAGCGGCAGCGTCCCCGCCTGGCCCAGCAAGCCGATGAATGCGGGCGTGATGCAAACCTGCACCGGCGGCTGCCCCTCGACAGCCGCGGCCTCGACGTCCAGCGACTCGATCTCGCCCGCGGCGAATGCCAGCGACAGGCTGTTGCGGAAACGGATCCGATGCGCATGGACGTCCGTGGCACCCACGCCATGACGCGAGTAGAGCTGCTCGAGCAAGCGCAACGCCTGGAAGAACCCGAAGCGCTGGGGCTGCTCGAGGAGCTGTTGGCCTACAGCAGGACCGAGTCGCCGCTTCGCGCCGGACATCTCAGGATCTCCTCGCCGCTGCGCCCGGAGACCAGCACCAGGCGAGAGAAGCTGTTGAGGTGGACGTGGAGCGCGAGGAAGCGCTCCAGCACACCGGTGAACACATGCAGACCGGCACCGACGAAACTGTCGTCGTCGATGCTCAGCCGCACCTCCATGCCCCGCGCCTGGCTCGGGAAACCCGCACCCGGCAGCCAGGCCGTCGCCGGCTGTACGTCGAGGCCGGTGATGCCCTCGATCTGCCGGCTGGAGATGGCCGAGCGCGGCAGGTCGTACAGGCGCATCGTTTCCCGCAGGGCCTCCACGCCGCCGGCCGCAAGCCCGGTGTGACTCAGGGAGAGCTGGGAGATCAATCGCCAGTGCGCGCCGCGACCGCGGGCAAAGCGCAGCGGCGCGGTGGGCTTGCGCAGCAGCGCGATGGAGCGCACCGGCCCACCGCCCTCCAGGGTCAGGTCGCCACCGGTGATGCCGAAGGCGAGATAGGTCGGCAGGTCGCGGTTGCTGCAGCTCAGTTCAAGGCTCAGCACCTCGGCCTGCGGGACGGCGGGATCGAAGTCGAGGTCGACCAGGCTCAGGCTCAGCTCATGGCCCGGGCTATGTTCGGCCAGCCACTCGTCGCGATGTGCCATCCAGTAGTGCCGGCCCTGCCCCCGGGTGGCGCCGTGCTGGAGCGAGTACAGCGGACGGAACTCGGTGATGTCCTCCCCCTGTGCCGTGTGCCTCACGCGCTTGACCGACTCCACCGAGTGCACCTCGAATGCATACGGCCGCCGGGCATCGGCCAGGACCGGATAGCGCGTGTCGGTGTGGGTGAGCCGTATCGGCTCGCCGGGCTGCCTGAACAGGTTGACCACCGGCGTGCAGCCCAGCCGCAGGTTCGACGCGTCGACCCCCTGGAGCAGGTGGGCCTGCGCCTCCTGGGCGTGTGCCGACGCAAGCGCCAGGTGCAACACGACCCGCTTCCCGCCCTGCGGCGACAGCGCCCCGAGCTCGATGTCGAAGAACCCGAACTTCTCCGGAAAAGCGAAGAGCTCGGTGAGCAGGCGGTAGGCCGGGTGGGCCCGCGCCGGCAGCTCCAGCAGGGCCTCGTCCTCCTCGAAGCCCACCGGACGCACCGGGTTGTCGATGGGGATCCAGCGCCCGTCGGACGCACCCTCGGCCCATGCGCCCACGACGCGCATGCCCAGCGCGTCGCGCAAGGCCGCACACAGCGAGGGCTCGCCGTCGACGAACACCCGGAGCGCGGGCAGTTTCAGGCGGGAGAAGTCGCCCTGTTCACCGAGGTGCTCGAGTTCGATCGAGATCTGCGCGCAGGCGCGATCGGGAAGTCGCGTGCCCTGGGGTGGCGACAACACGGAACTGAAGCCGGCGCGCGCCAGCCGGACCGGCGCGAGCGTGACCGGATAGGCGGTACGGAAGCGGCATGCCACGCCACGCACGGGCCGCGATCGCAACTCGGTGCCGCGCTCGATCAACAGAGGGGCGCGCAACTGCGCGGCCGAAGCGCCGGCGTCGAAGCAGGCAATCGAACACGAGGGGAAGGGCCGCAGGTAGTGCGGATAGAGCACCTCCAGCAGGGCTTCGGTGAATTCCGGGAAGTCGTCCTCGATGCGCTTGGATACGCGTGCGCTGAGCAGCGCGAAAGACTCGATCAGGCGCTCGACGTGGGGGTCCTGGCCGATGTCGCCCGACAGGCGCAGGCGCCCGGCGATCTTCGGGTAGCGCTCGGCGAACTCCCGGGCGTTGCGGCGCAGGAAGGCGAGCTCGCGCTCGTAGTAGGGCAGCAGCTGTTCCATGCGCGTCAGGCCGCCTGCCGGCGCTGCGGCGATATCCGGTATTGCAGCGTGGAGGGTTGCAGCATCGCGTCGAAGCTCACCGGCTCGCTGGCGGGGTGGGCAATGAGCAGCGCGCTGATCGTGAAACGCAGGCCGGTGACGCTGCCCTGCTCCAGCTCGAGGTCCACACGCACGTCGCGCAGGCGCGGCTCGTGGATGCGGATGCCCGATTCCAGGCTGGCGCAGATGCGTGCCCGGTCGTGGGCGCTGGCCAGGCTCAGGCCAGAGAAGTCGGGCATGCCGTAGCTGGCCAGCGAGCGCTGGCACTCCGGCAACGCGGCCAGCAGCGAGGCGTCGAGCACCGCCCGGGTATTGAGCAGGCACTCCAGGTCGCGGGCCACCGATTCCTTGAAACGCTCCATCGTGAAGCGCTTGAACATGCCACTGTCCGGGGAGCGCGGTTCGTCGTCGAACAGCTTCTCCAGCAGGCTGGGCTCGAATCCCTTCATCGTGACGCTCCTGGGGGCGCGCCATCCCGGCACGCCGCCGGGGCGCGGGATTGCGCCCCGGAACGACGGGGCCGTTTCCGGCCCCGTCGGTGCATCGGACTCAGACCGCGAGGGTCTTGTCGTTCTTCGTCAGGCTCCAGGCACCCTGCGAGCTGCCGCCCTGGCCACCGCCGATCTTCTGCTGCGTGTACTTCCACTGCACCGCGGCGTACTTCAGGCTCAGCGTCTCCTGCGGCAGGCCCTCGCCCTCCACGCTCGGCGCGATGCTGGAGACGATGACGTTCTTCAGTGTCAGCTCCAGGTACTTCACGCGCTTGCCGTCGCCGTCGGCGCGCAGGAACTCAACCAGCACCGTGTCGAAGGTGGTGCCGCCCGAGCACTGCTGGTAGAGCTGCGGGCTGACCACGTCGATGTCCTTCACGAACACCATCTCCTCGTGCTCGCAGCGCTCGGCGGTGTGGCCGCCGGCGGTCGAGGCCGTCGCCGACTTCGGCTGGCGGATCACGTGCCGCCAGGAGGAGACTTCGATCCAATCCTTGTGGTCCTTGTCCGCCGACTCGCCCTTGATGTCGGGCTTGGAGAACTTGATGTAGATATCCTTCATGGGTGCTTCCTTGGCAATGTTGCGGATGGAAAAGAAGTCGGCACGCAGCGATCCTGCTGCTTAGGACTTCACGGATGGCGGCAGTTCCGCGACCAGTCGCAGCGACACCGACAGCTCGTCGAGCTGGAAGTGCGGCCGCAGGAACGCCACCGCTCGGAACGCGCCCGGGCGACCGGGCACCTCCGAAACCTGGATCGATGCTTCACGCAGCGGGTACTGGGCCTTCGCCTCCTGGGTGGCGTTGTCGTCCAGCAGCACGTACTGCGTGATCCATCGGTTGAGGAAGGACTCGACGCTGGCCACCGAGGCGAAGCTGCCGACCTTGTCGCGCATCATCGCCTTTAGGTAGTGGGCCACGCGCGAGACCGCGAAGATGTATTGCAGCTGCGAGGACAGCAGCGAGTTCGCGTTCGCCGCGTCGGTGTTGTACTTGCGCGGCTTCTGCAGGGACTGGGCGCCGAAGAACGCCGCGTAGTCGGTGTTCTTGCAGTGCACCAGCGGGATGAAGCCCAGGTCGGAAAGCTCCTTCTCGCGGCGGTCGGTGATGGCCACCTCGGTCGGGCACTTCAACGCCACCTCGCCGTCGTCGGTCTTGAAGGTGTGGGTGGGCAGGTCCTCGACCAGTCCACCGCCCTCCACGCCGCGGATCGCCGCACACCAGCCGTAGTCCTCGAACGCCCGGGTCAGCCGCGCACCGAAGGCATAGGCGGTGTTGCACCACAGGTATTTGGCGTGGTCGGTGCCGGAGACGTCCTCGACGAAGTTGAAGCCCTCCGTGGTGGTGCCGTCCTTGGGGTTGTAGGGCAGCCGACCCAGGAAGCGCGGTGCGGTAAGCCCGACGTAGCGGCTGTCCTCGGACTCGCGCAGCGACTTCCACTTCGCGTACTCCACGGTGTCGAACACCTTGGCGAGGTCGCGCGGCTTGCCCAGCTCGGTGAAGCTCTCGAAGCCGAACAGTTCCGGGGCGGCAGCCGCGATGAACGGCGCGTGCGCCGCCGCGGCCACGTGCGACATCTGCTCGATGAAGTACATGTCCTCGGGCTGGCGGCTGACCTCGTAGTCGCCGATCAGGGCCCCGAAGGGTGCGCCACCGAAGGTGCCGAACTCCTCCTCGTAGACCTTCTTGAACAGCGCGGACTGGTCGAAGTCCAGTGCCGACTTGAAGTCGCGGTTGAGGTCCGGCTTCGGCGCGTTGAGCACCTTGATCTTGAGCGTGGCGCTGGTGGAGGTCTGCTGGCACAGGTAGTGCAGGCCGCGCCAGGTGCCCTCCAGCTTCTGGAACTGCGGCGCGTGCATGATGGCGCTGAGCTGCTCGGAGATCAGCCGGTCGAGCTCGGCCACGCGCGCGTCCAGGGCCAGGTTGAGGTTGTCCGACACCACCACGGTGCCCTCGAGCACCTCGCGCACCAGCTCGGAGATGATGTCGCGGGCGCGGGCGCGCTCGCTGTCGGATTTGGCGACCTTGGAGTGCTCGACGATCTCGTCGAGCAGGTCCACTGCGGTGGCATCTGCGGTGGGCTGTGCAATCGCGGCTTCTGCGTTCATGTCACTCCCCCTGGCCCGAGCCGATCTGCTCGAGCTGCTCGGTGTTGTTGAGGACCTCGGCCAGCAGATCCTCCAGTTTCTCGTTGCCGGCCAGCTTGTTGCGCAGGTCGGCCAGCTTCCCGCGCGCCTCCAGCAGCTTGCGCAGCGGCTCGACCTGCTCCACCACCGCCTCGGGCCGGAAGTCGTCGATCGACTGGAACGTCAGGTCGATGCCGATCTCGCCACCCTCGTCGCCCAGGCGGTTGGGCGCGCGGAAGGCGGCACGCGGCTTCATCCCGGCCATCACGTCGTCGAAGTTGTCCATGTCGACGTTCACGAACTTGCGGTCCTTCAGCCGCGGCATCGGCTGCTCGCTCTGCCCGGCGAAGTCGCCCATGACGCCGACCACGAAGGGCAGCTCCTTGTGCTCGATCGCGTCGCCCTTCTCGATGTCGTAGGTCAGTTGCACGCGCGGCGGTCGCACTTTCTGCAGCCGCTTCTGGATGCTCTCTTTCTTCGCCATGTCAGCCTCCTGCTGGTGTGGTTGTCCTTACTCGCCGCCCTGCAGCACCGAGAACGGGTCGGATGGTGTGGAAGCGGGCCGTGGGGCCGGCGCGCTGGCGGCCGGTCGCGCCGGGGCCGCACGCCGGGCGGGGCGCGGGCGGCTGCGGGGCCTGCGCGGCCTGGGGCACCAGGATGTCCTCGCCCAGCGTCTGCCGCATCGAAGCCGCCAGCCGCTCGGCCTCGGCGCGCGCCGCGCCGGTCAGGCCGTCGGGACCCTGCATCCGGGCCAGCGTGCCAATCGCGATGCGCAGGCTGCTGACCACCAGGTAGCTGTCGGCCACGTGATCGTCGGGGTCGCGCGCCAGCACCTCCTGCGCAGACACGACCGCCGCGCCGTAGTGCTCGGCCTGGAAGTGCATCTGGGTCTTTCGCATCCACGGCGCCTTGCTGGTCGGATCCGCGCGCGCGGCCTCGTCGAGCACGGCCAACGCGGCCTCCACGTCGCCGGCGGAGGCCAGCATGGCGGCCTCGTCCATGAGGACGGCGAAATCAGGTTCCGGGGGCGCTTCACGTACGTCCTGGCACGCAGCCAGCAGGAAAACGGCAAGCACAAGCACAACGGCTCGGGCGCGAACGCCCAGTCGGGTCGAATCCATTCGAGTACCTCTCCATGTGGAGCCCCGGGCCTTGCACCCGATGCTCCGAAATTGCTCACCGCCCTAGCGCGGCTCGCGTCGTTTCAGGTAGCGTATAGCAAGTTCAACGCGAAATGAAAGTCCCACCGACGACCCGAGTCGAGCCAATGACAGCGAATGGATTCCACTGCGGCCAGGAAGGCCGAGGGCATGGGACAGGCGTGCACGCGCGCCCACCATGGACCACCGAAAAACCGCTCGCGCGGCTGTTCGCAGCGTTCGCGCTGTGCTTGGTTCTGGCCGGATGCACGACGGCCCCGCGTCTTGGCGAGCGCCTCGGCGAGACGCTCGAGGGTATCGGCCTGAAGCGCTCCAACGAAGCGGAAAACGAAACGGAAAGTGCGCTGCGCCTGCGCATGCACGCGGCGCCCAACCTCAATGGCGGCAGCGAGGAGCGCCCGCTCGCACTGGTGGTGAAGCTCTACCACCTGCGCGAGCACGAGAGGTTCCAGGCCCTGCCCTTCGACGCGTTCCTCGACGAGGCGGCGATGGATGAGGCCTTGGGCAGGGACCTGCTGCAATCGCGCGAGGTGCTGGTGCTTCCGAACCAGCGTTACGACGTGCTGGAAACGCTTGCACCCGGCGCCACGCACCTGGGCGTGGTGGCACTGTTCCGCAATCCCGCGGACACGCGCTGGCGCTTCGTGTTCGGCACCGGGGACGCCGCGGCCAACGGCCTCCTGGTCGGCCTGCACGCCTGTGCGATGACCACCACCAGCGATGCACTCGTGACGCGGCTGGGAAGCCCGGCACACACGCTTTCCGCCACGGCCTGCCCGCAATAGCGCGCCGGCCGTGCTTTCAAGGACCGAAACAAGGCGAACACCGTGAACCAGACTTCAAAGCTCCTCTGGGGCGAGGGCCTTTTCCTGCGGCCGCAGCATTTCCAGCAGCAGGACGCGTACCACGAATCGCGGCTGCAACAGGTGGCCAGTGCGCTCAGTCCTCACGGCTGGGGCCTGCGTCACGCACGCCTGGACGTGGACGGCCTGGCCTCGGGCACGCTGCGCGTGCTTCAGCTCTCCGCGATCTTTCCCGACGGCGAGGTCTATGTAGCGCCGGAGGGCGACGAATTGCCGCCCCCGCTGGCGCTCAACGACGCGATCGCCGGCGCCGAGGGGCGCACGGTGCACCTTGCACTGCCCCTGCTCAACGCCATGGGCGGCAATTGCGAGGACGGCACCGGCGGCGCCAGCCCGCGCTATCAAGCCTCCAGTCGGGCAACCGCCGACCTGTTCACGGCTTCCGGCGAGGCGGACGTCATGGTGCTGCGCAAGCGCCCGCGCCTGCTGCTCGACAACCAGCCGCGCGATCCGTTCACCAGCCTGCCGCTGGCGCGCATCCGCCGCGGCGCCACCGGAAGCTTCGAGATCGACGAGGACTTCCTGCCGCCCGTGCTGTCACTGCAGGGCAGTCCTGCCCTGCACCTCCGGCTGCGACGCCTGCTCGATGCGCTGCAGGCCAAGGCCGAGGCCCTGCGCGGCATGCACCGCGAGCCGACGCAGCACATCGTCGAGTTCCGCTCGGGCGACATCGCCTCGTTCTGGCTGCTGCACACGGTGAACGCCAGCTTCGCCGCGCTGGCCCATCTGCACCAGCAGCCGGGCCTGCATCCGGAGCGCCTGCACCAGGAGCTTTCACGCCTGGCCGGCGCGTTGATGACCTTCTCAACCACGCACACCCTGGCTGCGCTGCCTCCCTACCGGCACGCCGAGCCCGGACCGGGCTTCGACCAGCTGTTCGCGATGGTGCGCGACCTCATCGATACCGTGATCTCGGCACGCTACTTCCCGATCGCACTGACCGAGACCCGCCCCGCACACCACCTGGGGCAATTGGATTCGCAGAAGATCGACGACAAGACCACGCTGTTCCTGTCCGTCGCCGCGGACCTGCCCGCCAACGACCTGGTGAACCAGGTGCCCGTGCGCTTCAAGGTCGGCGCACCCGACGACGTCGAGAAATGCGTGCTGTCCGCCCTGCCCGGCGTGAAGCTGGTGCACTGCGCCCAGGTACCCGCCGCGGTCCCGGTGCGGCCCGGTCACCAGTACTTCAGCCTGGAACCCCGTGGCCCGCTGTACGAGCGGATGCTCAAGGCGCAAAGCACGATGATCTACGTTCCAAGCGGCATCCGTGAACTCAAGCTCGAACTGCTGGCGGTGACCCAATGAATCCGAAGACCCCAAGCCTTGGCGTGCCCGCCGCCCTGTCGAGCGGACCGGCCTCGCCGGAGCGTCCTGCCGTGAAGCTCGAGCCCGTGGCCCGCACCCTGCTGGACCTCATGTCGGAGGCGTTCTACCTCCTGCTGCTGCTCAAGCGCGGACAGAGCCCGACCGACGCCACGATGTTCGTGCAGCAGGTGCGCGAGCTGCTCGACACCGTCGAGCGCAATGCGATGAAGCTCGGCATTGCCGGAGAGGACATCTATGCCGCGAAGTACGCCTACTGCGCGGCGATCGACGAGGCGATCCTCTCCACGCCCTCGGCCGTGCGCGACGACTGGGAACTGCAGCCGCTGCAGCTGATCCTGTTCGGCGACCACCTGGCCGGCGAGCACTTCTTCACCCGGCTGGAGGAACTGCGTGCCCAGGGCGGCGCCCGACTGCAGGCGCTGGAGGTGTACTACTTCATCCTGCTGCTGGGCTTCGAAGGGAAATACCGCCTGGAGGGTCCCGAGAAACTGGGCTACCTGACGGCGCGGCTGGGCGAC
Source organism: Alkalisalibacterium limincola (assembly GCF_008017755.1). Classification (GTDB taxonomy): domain Bacteria; phylum Pseudomonadota; class Gammaproteobacteria; order Xanthomonadales; family Xanthomonadaceae; genus Alkalisalibacterium; species Alkalisalibacterium limincola. The sequence continues at coordinate 160,005 of NZ_VRTS01000004.1, read as the reverse complement.
GAGATCACCTACCTCAAGGGCCGGCGCGCGGCGTTCGCGCCGCATTGGGCGCCTCCGGACGCCGTGGCCCATGCGATCCGGCGACAGGCGCCGGTGTGGTTGCCGGTGGTTGCCGTAGCCGTGCTGGGAATCGCCGGCTACCTGATGCTGGCCCATGCGCTTTCGCGTGACACCCACCGGTCCATGGCGGCGCACCAGGACGTGGTGAGTGTCCCACCGCGCACGGCACACGTGACCATCACGCTGCCCTAGGTTCGCCCATGGTCTTGCAGGGGTGGATGGCGGACACGCGTTGACGTGGTTCGCCTACCCCGGTGGCCGAACGCCTCGACTGTCGCTCCCGGAGCCACCGCCCTAGCCTTCCCTTCGTGGCATCCACTTCGAAGCCAGGGAGGGCTTGACGTGAGAACGACCCAGGCGGGGCTGACTCTGCTGGAACTGATCGTGGCGCTGGCGATCCTGGGGATTGTCCTGGCTCTCGCAGCCCCCTCCTTCAGCGCGATCGCGGAATCCGGCAGGTTCGCTGGTGCGTCCCACCAGCTCAGTGTCAGCCTGGCGACTGCCCGCACGCTGTCGATCACCCGGGGCCAGCGCGTCAGCGTCTGCCCGCTCGCCACCGGCAACCGCTGTACCGGCGGAAGTGACTGGACCCGGGGCTGGATGGTGTTCCTCGACCCCGACCGGGCGGGGCAACCCAAGGACGACGACGCGATCGTCCAGGTGTTCGAACGCGGGCCTGGCAACACCAGTCTCCGCGTCGGCACCACCCCAGGGCGCCGGTTGGTGCGTTTTTCCCCCGATGGAATGGCGGGAGGGAGCAACCTGACGCTGTCCATCTGCGCGGATGGCGAGGACCGGCTGCTTGGCCAAGTGGTGGTTTCCATGTCAGGGCGTGCGCGCAGCACCCGCCTTGCCTCCGGGGCCACCACAGCGTGCCCGCTCGGCCCACCCCCGGGTTGACGCGGGCCCTGCATCCGTTAAAATACGCGGCTCACCCCGCCCGAATAGCTCAGCTGGTTAGAGCACTTGACTGTTAATCAGGGGGTCGTTGGTTCGAGTCCAACTTCGGGCGCCAGATCAGAAAAAAGGCCACCTTCGGGTGGCCTTTTTTCTTCAGCGTCGAACGGCCTCACCAGCACCCGGCCACGCCATTACCTCCGCTCACGGTCCGCACGCCCGCCTGGTTGAGCGTCAACGTCGCACATCCGGTGTCCCGTTGCTGCGGACTGCCGGCACGGCCTGCACGGTGAACGTGGTCGCCGTGCGCGTCGGGACCGAGAACGTGTAGAACTGGGCCAGGTCTCCCACGCAGCCAAAGCCCGGAATGGCCGGACCGAGATAGGACATGTTGGTGGTATAGGCACGCTCGAGGAACTGGGCGTGCTCCATCATGCAGGTGGTCGCCGCCGCGCGACGCGAATTGACCACCCTGTCCGTGTAGTTGGCGTATGCGAGCGCCGCGAGGACGGCGATGATCGCAATCACGATCATCAACTCGATCAGCGTGAAGCCGTGCGCCTGCCGCCCCCCCGGGGTGAGCACCGCCGCGGGGCGGCGGTGGATCGCCTTCTTGCATGCAAGCTTCATCGATCAGTCTCCAAGAATCTCGCGCCAGGAAATCCGGCCCTTCACCAAGGGGTTGTTGATGCCGACCGCACCCGTGGTACCCAGCGAGCCGCCTGCCACCAGCAGGTTCTCCACCACCGTGGGCGAGGTGGGCATGGCAATGCCCAGGTTCACCGAACCCACCGGCACCGAGCCGTCGCCGTATCCGATGACGTCGTCATCGAAGCTGCCATCGTTGTTCACGTCGAAGAACGGCCGTTGCACGCTGGTGCCGGTGAAGGCGTCGATCGCATTGAGGTAACCGGTACCACCCGCATCACAGGGGTCTGCGCTGGGAAGGATACTGGCCGCCACCAGCACGCGACCGACCATGAGCGGCTCCGCCACCATGCGCTCGGACGGCGGCAGGGTTTGTCCGGTCGGAGGCGTCTGGAGGTTCACGAACCAGCCACGGCTATCGGCCGGCAAGGGTGCGTGTGGCTGGAATCCGCGAACCGGCGTCCCGTCGATGTTGGCAGAGACCACCAGGTTGCGCTGCGTAAGCTGGGTCCCGATGTTGGTGATCCGGGTCCCGTTGTCGATCACGCCGTACCAGCGCTCCTGCCCGGTGCTGTTGATGTCGGACTCCTCGAGGTACTTGCCGGTGCCGAACATCAGCCAGGTCTCGTAGGTGGTCGGGTGGAAGGTCACCTGCATGCCACCGGTGATCGGCCGACCGGTGGCGATCAGCGGATCGCCTCCCGAGGCGCGCTTCAACTGTCCCTGGATGGTCCCACCATCGGCCACGCCCCACTTGTCGACATCGAAATAGTCCAGGTCGAACTTCCAGATGTTGCCCTTCATGTCGGCGGCGAACACGTAGTCGATCAAGCCGTCGCCGTCCTCGTCCCATCCGCGCACGGAAGTGATTCCGTTGTTGGTGTCGCCAGCGGGCCCGACGCGGATGTTGCGCACCAGTGCGCCGGTCTTGAGGTCCACGATGAACAGCGACGCGCGCCCGCTCGTGCTGTTGATGCCATTCCCGAAGATGGCCATTGCCGGCAGCATGGCCGAGTTCTGGTTGCCGGTACGTCCGTTGGTGCGGGCGATCAAGGGCCGATTGAGCACCATCCCGAGATCGGCCTGGGCGTTCTGGGTCGTCCAGCCGGTCAGGTTGGTGGCCGCCGTGTCCCACAGCACATTGCCCGCGGCGAAGGTCTTCGGGTTGGTCACGTCCAGCGCGTAGAGGCCCTTGCCGCCGCGGCCAAGCGTCCCGATGAGGTAGTTCACGCCCGGGGTCTGGGTCTGCGACGAGACGGCGATGGGGCCATCCACGTAGTACTGATGCGAGTAGGCCGGATCGGTGAGCAGGCGAAGGCGCTCGTTGCTGATCCCACCCGGGACATAGGCGAACAGCTCCTTGCCGGTTTCGGAATCGAAGGCGTGCATCATTCCATCGTTTGCGCCGACGAACAGGGCGCCACTGTCGACGTCACCGACGAAGGCAGGGGAGGAGTGGACGATGTCGCCCAACACCGAAGTCCGGTTCCGCAGGGTGCCGCTGTTGCGCTCTTCCCCGGCGGCGTTCCCGAGCAGGTATTCGGCCACGTTGTAGCCATCGATCGCGCCCAATCCGGCGTTGCGATGTGCGAAGAAGTTCCGTCCCTGGTTGTCGCCGAAGGTGAAGACCTGCGCCTTGCGGGCCTCGAACGCCGGGATGTTGCCCGGGTCGGTGGCGCGCCACACCGGATTCGCTGCCACGCCAGCCGCCGAGATCGGATACGCGGCGACCTCACCCGTCCAGCGCCCACCGACGTAGCTGGCCTGGAAGATCCGCGTCTCGTCCCGCAGCGCCACGCTGTTTGCGGCCACGTTGGAGCCGGAGTTGGTGCGCTCGGTGATCGAGTCCAGCGCTTCGGTCAGCCCCGCCGCGAAGGCTTCCGGGTCGGTCACCACCACGAACTCGCCGCGGCCGTTGACCGTCGCGTGCCACATGTCGTCGATGCGCGTGGCATTCCTCGTTGGATGCGGATCGGGCCAGGACTTGGTGCCGTCGGTCAGGGCCGGGAGGTCGGTCTCCGGGTTGAGGGTGCCCGCCAGCCCAAGCGAGATACCGAAGGTGACCATATGCTGCCAGAATGCGGGGTTGCCCGGCGTGGTCGGCACGTCGTTGTCGAGGTCCGGCCGCAGGTCGGTCTTCCAGTAGCGCATGGCCACGTCGGCCAGCGTATTGCTGATGCCGTCGCTGTAGGGTCGCTGCGGTGTGTACTGATAGGTCTGCCCGGTCGGGCTTGTGATCACCAAGCCGGCCACGTCGTCACCGTCAGTCGTGGTGACCGGGGTCTCGTTCCAGTAGCCATCCGAGGTAAGGATGGCGAAGTTCTGCCGGCACGAGAGCTGGTTCTCTGGCGCTTCCGGGCCCCAGGGGCCGGAGGCGGTGGTGGTGCTGAAGTACTGTCCAGCCTCGTTGAGGGCCCGGGCCGACGGCGTATTGCCGGATCCAGACGCCGATAGCAGGCGGGAGTACCACGTCGACCGATTGCCACTGCCGGGCGACTGATCGCGGAACAAACCGCCGTCCACATTGACCGGAATGTCGAAATTAGACTGGTTGTGGAGGGTCCTGTAGCCGACCCGGATGTTCTCGCCGAGCTCGCTGAAGGCGTAGGAGGCACCCGCCTTGGCGACCTTCATGCGGCTGCGATGGTAGGAATACCAAGTTGCGAAATTCTGCTTTTCCTCCGCCAGGGTGCGCGTGACCGCTTCACCATCGAGCCCCGTCCAGCTAAAGTTCGTCACCGCCGTGCAGTTCAGGGTCCAATTATTATTGTCGTTAGGGTTGAGCTCGCACCGTCGAGCTGTGCCGTCCGTGAGGAAGCGATATCGGAAGTACTGGGACGCGTCGCCCAGCGCGGTTGCACCCGCTTTCGGAACAAAGAACGTGCGCGCAGCCGAACCCAGATCAATGGTCCCGCTCGCCTGTTGTCGATTGGAGAAAGCGCTGTTGTACGGCCTTACTTCCATGAACGACCCGTCCGATTTCCGCCACGGGCGGTAAGTCACGGCCGGGTTGTAGTAAATCGTATTGCGTGTATAGGCTTGGTCGGATATATCCACTGGACTAGTGCCCTGAACATCGTCGGGCATGTAGAGCCAGTCCATCGAGCCCGAGTCATCCAGGATGAACAGGATGTTGGGCGCGACGGTGTTGCCGGACTGCAGCGGCACCGGCGGAATGACGACACTCGCGTGCACCGGGACCGCCAGCACCGTCAGCGCACACGCCACCAGTGCTGCGCGAATTCGCGAAGCGGTGCTTGAGACGGTGTTGGGAAGGGGCATGTTCTTGGTATTCATCGCGGTGCTCCGCTGGTGATCCGTAGTGGCTTGCGGCCAGGACTATTCGGGGGATGTGTAGCTGCTTTGCAGCAGGACCTCGGCGCGGCCGGGCGCACGCGCCCGTGCAGTCACGCGATAGCGTGGGCCAAGGCAGCCCACTGGAACCGGTTCAGCGCGGTCGCATCCCACCCAATTCGGGAAAAGACCCATGAACTCGATGAAGTATTCAGGAGTGACCGACAGATCGCCCGACTGCACGGCCGCCGCCGTCACGTAGGGTGGACTGGCAACGGTCCACCGATCGACGGTGGCGGTGCACGTCATGTTGTTCCCAGTCCCGGCACAGTTGGGAACGGGCGCGGTGCACAGTCCGTCCGTGCATGTATCGGTGTAGTCCGCGATGCGCCTTTCCGCCGCCAATGCCTCGCCTTCGCGCAAGGCGGCTTCGGCGGCCTGGAACATCAAAGAACGGTCAAAGAGGTTGCCGCTCATGCGCTCCTCGAGCAGGGCGCCACGCATGCTTGCCAGGCCCAGGATCGTGGTGATCAGCAACAGCATCAGGACCACCAGCAGGGCCATGCCTTGCTGCGCGGTTCCCGTCACGGGGCGATTCATCGAGCGCCTCACGGGTTGCGCCCCCGGATCGTGACCACGTGCGCCATCTGGCGGGTCAGCGCCTGGCCGTCGGTGCCCTGGATCTCGCGATTCACCAGCGCACCCTCCGCCGCCTGCAGCGTCAGGCCGATGCGCACGGCACTGACCTCGCTCCAGCGGGCAACGGGGATGCTCGCGGTGTACTGGTTGGTTCCCGGCAGCAGGTAACGCAGGTCAAGTGCCTGGATACCCTCGGTGACCTCCTCGGGGTCGCGTCCGGTCGAACGACGGTACAGCGAGCGCCCGCCCCTTCCGTTGTGGCCGATGTACCAGATCGTCGAGCTCAACCGCGCCACGCTGGCATTGTCGGCGTACTGCTTGCCATCCTTGGGCTTGGCCTCGCAATCGGGGTCGACGGGAAAGCTCAACGCCTTGCAGAGGTTGCCGGGCGTCTGGTTGTTGCCGGTGTTGTGCACGATCTGCAGGGTGCCGCCCGCGTTCGGGCCACTCATCTGGAAGATGGCGCCCTGCGAGTAATCGCACACGATCAGGATGTCGCCGGCAACGAAACCGTGGTCGGTCGTGTTGGTGAAGATCGTCGCCGACGCCGGATTGTGCTTGGTCACGGTCACGCTGCTGGTGCCCGCCGAACGGAACTCCACGGCCTGCGTGCCGGCAACCCGGTTTCCCGCAGCAGTGCCAAACGGCGCCTGGGCAGCAGCTTCGCCCGCCAGGTAGCCGCGCAGGCCATCGCCCCAGGCGAACTCGCCCGCAGCTCCGGTATTCTTCAACACGTTCGCGATGGGAATGTTGTTGCCGCACGGCGTCGCACCGGCCTCGCGCAGCTCGCGCGCCATGAGCTCGAACGCGATGCGGCCGTTCTCCTGCATGCGCCCCATCGTCTCGGTCGCGGCGTAGGTCTGGCGGTTGGAAATGAAGATGGTGCCCGCGGCCGCCGCGACCAGGAGGCCAATCAACAGCGTGACCATCAGTTCAACCAGGCTGAAGCCACGTTGCCTGCGGGCGCCGGACGTACCGGAATACGAGGTGATGTTCATAGGCGACTCGTCGTGGTGATGGAATGCTCGTCATCGCCCCCGCTGGCGCGGGAGTCGTCCCAGGTCACGATGATGCTGCACACGTCATCGGCCCCGCACTGGATGGCGCCGCAGGCACTGGGCCCCACCGTGGCGAGCAACGACGCGATCCACATGCTCTTGTCCGTCTCGACCAGGTTTCCGGGGGCCGGAGCGCTGCATGTTTCCGCCATGACGTAAGCTCCGGCGCGAGCCGCCGTCAGGTTCGCGCGCATGGAGTCCAACATGGCATAGCTCTGGATGACCGCCTGGGTCCGCTCCATGGAGCCCTGGCTGTTTCGAAGGGCGATCGACTGCATCGCGGCAACACCCAGCAAGCCGACGCTCATGATGATCACGGCTACAAGCACTTCGATCAACGAAGCGCCACGCTGGCGACCAGGCGGCAAAACAGGCGTGCGTCCGGGGGGAGGTAGTAGGTTCATGCGTTGGGTACCGTCGTCGTGCAGCTTGCCGAGGTCAGGGCCGGGTCGACTGACACGCGGGCACCCGAGACCGAAATATGGCGTGCGTTGAGGACAGGCCTGGTGGTGTCCATGCAGACCCTGACCTTGCCCGTCAGGATGGTGCGCGTCGTGCCTTCCCGGGCGAGGCCGTCGGAACGGAACACGATCGTGTTGGCCGACGCGCCGGAAATGCTTCCGCTGACCGACACGAGGACGTCCGCGCTGACTGTCTGGTCCCTCAAGACGGTCACTCCGTCCGGCGCGAGGACAATCACCCGGCGCCAGTTGGCCCCGCCACAGCTCGTGCCATTGGTGCTGGGGCAGACCGTGACCCGACCGTTGCGACGGATCGACTCCATCTTGGCCGACTGCAGCAAACCGACGAATTCGTTCGCGGCAGCGGTGATTCGGTTTCCATTGACCATGCCGCGGAAACTCGGTGCGGCGATGGCGAGGACAACCGCGAGCACGGCGACTGTGATGAGAAGCTCGATCAGCGTAAATCCGCCCGCGCGAGTGCACGCTCGCAACGAATTACATTTCCTACGGTTGGCCCCGGCACTCATGCATTGCACCCCTAGCTTTGCTTGATGGAGCCTATTCGACTGCCGGCCCTGCCGCCAATGGTGCCCGACGGACGGACCGAATGGCGGGATTGGTGGCCATTTTCGAAGCAAGCGCACCCATGGGACGACCAAACAGGCATTATCCGTCCCAGCACCGATGTATCCGCGATACCCGGGGAGAGGGACGCGTTGGACAGGTTCCATAGACACGCTGCACCACTCGACATCCTCTGGCAGGCACGTGCCATCGTCGCCATCATCCTGGCCGGGCAAGGGTTGGCCCTTCTGCTCGCCCTGGCTCCAGGCGTCCAGGGCGATCGCTGGGTGCTTTTTGGCCTGGCGTCCCTCGTGGTTCAGTGGGTCGCGCTGCTGACGCTGCTGGGCCTGTTCCTGCTTCGCCACCTCGTTCGCCACCTTCCACCCATCACCGTCGCATGGGTGGCGCTGGCCCTGTTGCTGATGGCCACCTCGCTGGTGGGTGGCGCGGGCCTTTGGTTCTTCCCCAGTTTGGCCGGCGCCCAGGGCCAAGGACCGGCGATGCTGCAACTGACCCTCTTGGCGCTGACGGTGGGGCTGATGGGCCTGGCTGCGTTCCACACCCATTGGCGCAACCGCAACCTCGCCGCGCGCGCTGCGCGCGCCGAGCTCGAGGCCCTGCAGGCCCGTATCCGCCCCCATTTCCTGTTCAACACACTCAACACCGGCGCGGCACTGGTGCATGACAAGCCCGAGGCGGCCGAGGACCTGCTCCTCGACCTCGCCGATCTCTTCCGTGCCGCACTCAGCGGGCCGGAACTGATCGACCTGGCCGACGAGCTGGAGTTGGCCCGCCGCTACCTGCACATCGAACAGCTGCGATTTGGCGACCGCCTGCGGGTGCGCTGGGAGGTGCCCGAAGTACTACCGGAGGTGAAACTGCCCACGCTGAGCCTGCAGCCCCTGGTGGAAAACGCGGTCAGGCACGGGGTGGAGCCCTGCGCCGAGGGCGGCGAATTGCTGCTGCAGGTGGCCGTAGGCCGCCGCACCGTTCAAGTGCTTGTGCAGAACCCCGTCGCCCGACATGCCCCCCGGAAGCGCAACGGCCACTCGATCGGACTCACCTCGGTGCGCGCGCGTATCGCAGCGCTTACCGACGGCCGCTCACGCCTGGAAGTCCTGCCCGGCGAAGGCGTCTACCGCGTGGCGATCGTCGTGCCGCTGGAGTGAGGCACGACGCTGCCCGCAACCCCGCTCAGCCGGTGACGACCCGATAGCACGGCTTGTACTCCCCGCTGATCTTCATCCGCCGCTGCGCCACGAACGACTCCAGCAGCTTGTCCAGCGCCTGCATGATCGCCGGGTCGCCGCTGATCTCGTAGGGTCCATGCGCCTCGACCTCGCGCATGCCCTCCTCCTTGACGTTGCCGGCCACGATGCCGGAGAACGCGCGCCTGAGGTCGGCCGCCAGCGTGTGCATCGGCTGCTCGCGGTGCAGGTCCAGCCCGGCCATGTTGGCATGCGTGGGCGCGAAGGGCTGCTGGAACGGGTGGTCGATGTGCAGCGACCAGTTGAAGAAGAACGCGTCCTTCTGCTCCAGGCGGCGCTGGCGCACATGGCGCATGCCGCGTGCCATCGTGCGCGCCACCTCGGCCGGATCCTCGACGATGATGCGGTAGTGCTGCGCCACCTCATCGCCCAGCGACAGGCGCAGGAAGGCGTCGATCTGCTCGAAGTACTCCTTCGAACCGGCCGGACCGGTCAGCACCAGCGGGTACTTCAGCCCCTCGTTGGCCGGGTGCAGCAGGATGCCCAGCAGGTAGAGGATCTCCTCGGCCGTGCCAACGCCGCCGGGGAAGATGACGATGCCGTGGCCCAGCCGGACGAACGCCTCCAGGCGCTTCTCGATGTCCGGCATGATCACCAGTTCGTTGACGATCGGGTTGGGCGACTCCGCGGCGATGATGCCCGGCTCGGTGATGCCGATGTAGCGGCCGCCGACGCGACGCTGCTTGGCGTGCGCGATCGTGGCGCCCTTCATCGGCCCCTTCATCGCCCCCGGGCCACAGCCGGTGCAGATGTCGAGGTCGCGCAGGCCCATCTCGTAGCCGACGTGCTTGGTGTACTCGTACTCGTTGCGGCTGATCGAATGGCCACCCCAGCACACCACCAGGCTGGGTTCGACATTGGTGCGCAGCGCATGGGCGTTGCGCAGGATTTCGAACACAGCGCTGGTCAAGCCCTCGGAGGTGCCCAGGTCGAAGCGGTCGCCACGCTTGACCTCGATCGCGGTGTACACGATGTCGCGCACCACCGAGAACAGCTGCTCGGCGACGCCGTGGATGATCTCGCCATCGACGAAGGCGACGGCGGGTGCGTTCTTGAGTTCGAGCTTGATGCCACGGTCCTGCTGCAGCACCTGGATGTCGAAGTCGGGGTAGCGCTCCTGCGCCGCGCGCGGGTCGTCGGACTGGCTGCCGCTGGTCAGCACCGCCAGCGCACAGCGCCGCAGCAGTTCGTGCAGGCCGCCACTGGACGCGTCGCGCAGGCGGATGACTTCGTCGCGGGAAAGGATGTCGAGCCCACCGCGCGGCGAGATGCGCGCGCTGACGGTGTGGCGGTCGGGGGCGGTTGGCGTCATGTGCTCTTCTTGTCTTGTCGGCTCTCGTGAACGGGGGACTCTAGCACCGGTATGCAGCCCCCGGGGTGAGCGGCGTTCGCAACGGAAAACGCCGACGCAAGCGCCGGCCGTTTTCCGTGTCGGTGGATGCCGCGATCGCTTAGAAGCGGTAGCGGAAACCCACCTGCGCGGCCCAACGCGACTCGCCCGTGTCATCACGGATGAAGGCGCTGTCGACCTGGTTCGGGTTGAACCCGTACACGTACTTGCCCGTGTTCGGATCGATGCCGCGATAGGTGGCCACCCGGCGGGCCGACGGGAACCCGATTTCCTCGATGTGTCCCCAATCCTTGTTGATCAGGTTGCCGACATTGAGGATGTCCAGGTAGATCTCCGCCTTGTTGTCGCGGAAGAAGCCCGGCAGCTGCTGCGTGATGCGGATGTCGAACTGGTTGACCCAGCGATTGCGCTCGGAGTTGCGATCCGCGACGCTGCCGGCGAAACGGGCCAGGCCCGGATTGGCAGCCATGAACTCGAAGAACGCCGCTTCCACCATGGGATCGTTGACGATCGACGCGGCGTCGGTGAAGTTGGCGTTGCTGAAAATCACATCGCCCGGGCCCGACGGCACGTAGAACAGGTCGTTGTTGCCGCGGCTGTCGCCATTGACGTCGTTGCGGAATGCCCAGCTGTACGGCTTGCCCGACCGGCCGCTGTAGAACAGCGCGAAGTCGGTGCGGTTGTTGCCGAAGAACTCGCGCCCGTAGCCTACCGTCAGCTGGAAGCTGTCCTTGATGGCGTAGTTGGTCCGGCCCGCCACTTCCTCGTTGGCCTGGAAGATCAGGTTGTTGTTCCAGTTCGACACCGCCTGCGAGCTGGTCAGCGGATTGACCTCGGTGGCGTTGGTGTAGGTGTAGGACGCCTGCCAGAACCAGTTGTCCGTCTGCGGCTTGGTCAGGGCAAGCGTCAGCTGCTGGCCCATGCCCTTGCTGGTCGGACGGGCCATGGTGACGTCGGCGATGCGCGGGTCGCGGTTGGAGCGCGGGTTGGCACCACCCGAGAACTGCCCGTTGGCATTGAAGTTCAACGGGTTGTAGCCCGCCGCATTCCAGTACATCGCGCGGCCATCCGGACCGATCCGGCTCGCTTCGCCGAGGTCCAGGCGCTCGTAGTAGATCGCCTCCTTGGTGCGGGTGAGGATGGCCTCGGCCGACGCGACCACGCCCCAGTACGGCAGCTCATGGTCGAATGCCAGGTTGGCCTTCCACACCGACGGCTGGCCCAGGTCGGGATCGATGACGTCGACCGCCTGGCGGGCCGGCACGCCGGCCGGCTCGGGCTGGTTGTCCGGATCCGGGCTGAAGAAGCCGGGGTCTTGGTTGCGGGCTTCGTAGACGAAGAAGTTCTGCCCGGTGTTGGAGAACGGGTTGGAAAGCCACACGTTCGCCGCCGCACCCTGGAACAGGCCAAAGCCGCCACGCAACTGGGTGGGTCGCTCGGAATCAAAGGTGTAGTTGAAGCCGAAGCGTGGCTGGACCAGCTCGTTGCCGTCGATCGTGGCGGTGTTGTCGACGCCGTAGAGCTCCTGGATCAACGGGTTGAACTGCGGGCGGTCGCTGACCTTGGGGATGTCGACGCGCAGGCCTGCCACCAGGGTGAGGTTGTTCGTGGCGCGCCAGGTGTCCTGGACGAAGAACGCCAGGTTGTCCAGGCGCCAGTCGGCGGCGACCGATGCCGGGTTGCCGTCGAAAGCCCTGCGCGACGTGTAGAACGCGGGCGCGCCGGCCTCGAAGTCGTCGATCGAGTTGAACTGGTAGACGCCGAACTGGTCACGGCCGAACAAGTTGAAGATGTCGTTCTGCGCATACTCGGCGCCGAACTTCAGCTCGTGGTCGCCGAGGAAAAGCGTGCCGGCGCCGAAGAAGCTGAGCTCTTCGGTCTCGAGCACGTTGATGTGGCGGAACTGCTCGGTACCCAGGAACAGGTTGCCGTTCGAAGCGGTGGTCACCCGGATCGACGGCAGACGCGAGAACGGCTCGGCGATCGCGTTGTACTCACGGTAGGACGCCTTGAACTCGGTCGAGAAGTTGGTGCCCCAGTCGCTGTACAGCTGGCCGACCACGCTCTCGAAGGTCTTGTTCTGGTTGTACCAGTAGCTGTTGAGAGACAGCGAGTTGTTGCCGAAGCCGGGAAGGTTGGCCTCGACCTGCTCGGTGTTGGAGTAACGGAAGCTGGCGCGGTGGTCGTCGGTGATGTTCCAGTCGATCTTGACCGCGTACTCTTCGATGTCGGTTTCCAGCGCATCCGGAATGTCCAGGGTGCCGGCATTGAAGCCGTAAGCGGACGCGATCTGCTGGACGCGGGCGATCTCTTCGTTGGTGATGCCGACGATGTTCGTGGCGCCAGAACCCGGCGGTCCGAACGCCGGACCCGGCGCGGTGCGGTTGAACCGCTCGTAGTTCAAGAAGAAGAACAGACGATCCTGCACGATCGGGCCGCCCAGCGTGAAGCCGTAGGTGGTCTCGTCGTCAAAGCCGTTGAACCGCTCGCCGTTGTCGTTCTTCCGGACGAACGAGTTGTCGCGGTACACACCGTAAACCGAGCCGCTGAAGTCGTTGGTGCCGGACTTGGTGACAGCGTTGATCACTGCGCCCGTGGCGCCGGTGATGGTGACATCGTAATCGGCCACGGCAACCTGGATTTCCTCGATCGCGTCGATGGACACCGGCTGGCGGATGGTCGGCAGGTTGTTCGACTCCAGGCCGAACGGGTCGTTGGTCGACACACCGTCGATGCGGATCGCGTTGAAGCGGGTGTTCTGGCCACCCACCGAGATCTCGCCACGCTGCTTGTCGGTCACCTGCACGCGCGGATCAAGGCGCGCGTAGTCCTGGATGTTGCGGCCGATCGACGGCAGCGCCTGGATCTGACGCTCGGACACGCTGGTGCCCGCGCCGATGCGGTCGGTGCCGAAGATCTCGGAAACGCTGGTACCCACGACCGTGATGGCCTCGAGCGTGGTGGCCGAGTCGGTGGCCAGCGACACGTTCACCGTGGCGGTTTCGGCCAGCTGCGCGTAGATGTCCTCCTGCGCGGTCGACTGGAAGCCCGGCGCCTGCACCGTGATGGTGTAGGGGCCGCCGACGCGCAGGCCGCGCGAAACGTAGCGGCCGCTCTCATCGGTGGTGGTGCGGCTGACGGTGCCCGACGGTGCATGGACGATGACAACCTCGGCATTCGCCACCGGCTGGCCGGCATCGGAGACGACGCGGCCACCGAGCGAGGCGGACGTGCTCTGGGCGAACGCAGGTGCGGCGGCCAGTGCGGCGAGCAGGCCGAGCGTCAAGCGCGAGACCCGGATCTTCGATCGATCGATCATGGTAAATACCCTGACTGTTGGAATCTGTAGGAAAGGAGTGCGGCATCCTGCCGGCGAATGGAAACGCGCCACCCGTCGGGCGGCAAAACTGGCGTTGCTGGAATCCCCGCACCCCACGGCACCGTATGGCGCTGCCGGGTTAACTTCAGTTTAACACCATAGAAGGCGAAGGTTACAATCCCGTGACGATCCGAGACTGGTCGCACGCATGGATTAACTTCAGCGCTGCCAGACACTTGCGGCGGGCGACGGCGCCGCACGAGGCCACCGGGCGGCAAGCGCCGGCCTGTCCCGTGCACGCAGGCTAGGTCACCGATGCTGCGTTGCGATGACAGTCCGGAACTTGTCGCCGGTCAGGCCAGCGACGCGGCGTAGGTCGCCACGCCATCGATGATCATCTGCACGCTGATCACCACCAGCAGCATGCCCATCAAGCGCTCCATCGCGATAAGCACGCGCATGCCCAGCAGCTTGAACAGCCAGGTCGAGGCGAACAGGATGATCGCCGTGGCGCCCCAGGCCAGCAGCAGCGCCAGGCTCCAGGCCCCCATGCGATCCGGGGCCGAGTTCGCGAACAGCATGACCGCCGCCATGCCCGAGGGCCCGGCGATCAGCGGGATCGCCATCGGAACGATGAACGGCTCGCCCTCCGGAGAGTCGCCGAAGATGCCCTCGGGCCTGGGGAAGATCATCTTCAATCCGATCAGGAACAGCACGATGCCACCGGCGATGCTGACCGACTCCTGGCGCAGGTGCATCAGCTCCAGCAGCCAACGGCCGGCAAACAGGAACACGAACAGGACCGCCAGGGCGATCAGCAGCTCGCGCGCCAGCACCACCCGCCGCCGCTGCGGCGACAGCGGCTTGAGCAGGTTGAGGAAGATCGGAATGTTGCCCAGCGGATCGAGGATCAGGAACAGCAGGATCGCGGCGGCGGCGACGGTCATTTCCACCGATCAGCCCGCCCTGAGCTCGAGCGGCCACACGCGGCCACGGTGCTCGGCGCCGTCGGCCGACAGCAGGTGCACCACGGCCGGGGCGTAGGCGGAAGGCTCCGGCCAGCTGGCCGGGTTCTCGCCGAAGTAGGCGCGCCCACGCAGCGAAGTGCGCATCGGGCCGGGCTCCAGTGCGCTGACCCGCACAGGCGAGTTGACCAGTTCGTCACCCAGCACGGCCACCAGCCCCTGCAGTCCATGCTTGGCCACGGCGTAGCCGCCCCAATGCGCGCGAGCGATCCGCGCCGGCGCATCCGACACGAACACGACCGCCGAGTCCCGGGCCTTCTTCAACAGCGGCAGGCAGGCCTGGGTCAGCAGCATCGGCGCGGTCAGGTTGACGTGGATCGCGCGGGCAAAGGCCTCCGGCTCGGTGAGCTCCAGCGGCGTGAGCCCGGGAAAGTTCGCCGCAGCATGGACGATGCCATCGAGCCGGCCGAACTCGCCCTCGATGCGCTCGGCCATGTCGGCGTAGTCGGCCGGCGTCGCCCCTTCGAGATCCAGCGGATAGATCGCCGCCCTGCCCCCGGCCGCGACCAGCTCGTCGTAGAGCCGGTTGAGCTTCGGCACGCGGCGTCCAAGCAGCACCACTTCGGCCCCGGCGGCGGCACACGCCCTGGCACTGGCACTGCCCAGCCCGCCCAACGCCCCCACCACCAGCACCACGCGCCCGGCCAGCGCATCCGTTGCCGGCTCGGCAAACTTGTTCTGGCTCACACGGCGTCCTTCTGGGCTTCGGCGACGATGCGCCTGAGCTCGCCGCTGTCGTAGAGGTCGGTGACGATGTCGCAGCCGCCGATCAGCTCGCCGTTGACGAACAGCTGCGGAAACGTCGGCCAGTCGGAGTAGCGCGGCAGGTCGGCGCGCAGCTCCGGATCCTCCAGCACGTTGACGGGGGTGATCTTCGCGTCGACCTTCTTCAAGGCCTCCACGGCGCGGCTGGAGAAGCCGCACATCGGGAACTGCGGGGTGCCCTTCATGAACAGGACGACGGGATGGCCCTGCACCAGGGCCTTGATCCGTTCGGTGGCAGACATCATTGAACTCCATGCGCAAGTCGGGCCGGGGACGCGAGCGTCACCGCGCATGGGATAGAATTGTAGATCTTTCCGCCGCATCGCGCGGCGGCAGCCACCCCCCGCCAGAAAGCAAAGGAGAGCCGCATGTCGATTGAACTGCCCGCCCTGCCGTACGAAAAGAACGCGCTGGAGCCGCACATCTCGGCCGAGACCCTGGAATTCCACTACGGCAAGCACCACCAGACCTACGTCACCAAGCTCAACGAGATGATCGAGGGCACCGAGTTCGAGAACGCCGACCTCGAGACCATCGTCAGGAAGTCCCAGGGTGGCGTGTTCAACAATGCCGCCCAGGTCTGGAACCACACCTTCTACTGGAACTGCATGGGTCCCGACGCCGGTGGCGAGCCCAGCGGCGCGCTGGCCGACGGCATCAACAAGGCCTTCGGTTCCTTCGAGAAGTTCAAGGAAGAGTTCACCAAGACCGCGATCGGCACGTTCGGCTCCGGCTGGGCCTGGCTGGTGAAGCGGGCCGACGGCACGCTGGCGATCGTTTCCACCTCCAACGCCGCCACCCCGCTGACCGGCCCGGACGTTCCGCTGCTGACCTGCGATGTGTGGGAACACGCCTACTACATCGACTACCGCAACGCCCGCCCGAAGTACCTGGAGGCGTTCTGGAACCTGGTCAACTGGGACTTCGTCGCCAAGCAACTGGGCTGACGCCAGAGCAATGCCCGCGCATCCCGACGCCCCCGCCGACGACCTGCTGCGGATCGAGGACGTCGAATGCGACTACGACGGCCAACCGGCCGTGCGCCAGCTTTCCCTGGGCCTGGCCCAGGGCGAGCTGGGCTGCCTGCTGGGACCCAGCGGCTGCGGCAAGACCACGCTGCTGCGGGCCATTGCCGGCTTCCATCCGCCGACCGCGGGCCGCATCGTGTTGCGTGGCCACGACGCCACGCGGCTGCCACCGGAGAAGCGTGGCATCGGCTTCGTGTTCCAGGACCTGGCGCTGTTCCCGCACCTGAGCGTGGCGAAGAACGTCGGCTTCGGCCTGCACCGCCTGCCGCGTGGGGAGCGCGAGCCCCGCATCGAGGAGACGCTGGCGATGCTGGGCCTGTCGCGCTTCGCCCAGCGCTACCCGCACGAGCTTTCCGGTGGCCAGCAGCAGCGCGTCGCACTGGCACGCTCGCTGGCTCCGCGACCCTCGCTGCTGCTGCTCGACGAACCGTTCTCCAGCCTCGATGCCCACTTGCGGCTGAGCCTGCGCGCCGACCTGCGCGAGGTGCTCAAGCGGCTCAACATCGGGGCCTTGCTGGTCACGCACGACCAGGAGGAGGCGTTCGCCTTCGCCGACACCGTCGGGGTCATGGAGGATGGGCACCTGCGCCAGTGGGCGCCGGGCTTCGAGGTTTACCACGAGCCACGCACCGCCTTCGTGGCGCGCTTCGTCGGCGAAGGCCGTTTCCTGCGCGGGCATGTGCGTGATGCGCACACGGTGCAGACGACGCTGGGCCTGCATCGCAGCGAATCGCCGCTGGACGCGGAGGTGGACAGCCTGGTGCGGGTACTGATGCGACCGGACGACCTTTTGCCGGAAGACTCCAGCGGCGGCGGCATCGAGACGACCGTGCTGTCTGCGGCGTTCCGTGGCGCAGAGACCTTCTACCTGCTGCGCCTGGACGATGGCCAGGAGATCAGCGCACTGTTTCCCAGCCATGTGCACTTCGCGCCGGGCGACGCCTGCGCGTGCGCACCGACCTGGAACACGTGGTGGTGTTCGGCCCGGAGGAAGTCGCCGAAGCCCGCGTGCCCTGAAGCTCGAGGGGCTCAGTAGGCGCCCAGGCGACGCACGGCGCCCTGCACCAGATCGGGACGACCCAGCGCTGCACCGATCCGCTCCAGGCTGGCCGCCAGGGCCTGGGGGTCGTCGCTGCGCAAGGTGGCGTGGCCGACCTTGCGCCCCGGACGGCTGGACTTGCCGTAGTCGTGCCAATGCCCGCCCGGCTCCCTCATGACGACGCCGGGGTCCGGCATCTGCCCGATCCAGTTGAGCATGACGCTGTGGCCACGTGGCGCCGTCGAACCCAGGGGCAGGCCCAGGACGGCACGCAGGTGGTTCTCGAACTGGGACGTCTCCGCGCCCTCGATGGTCCAGTGCCCGGAGTTGTGCACCCGGGGCGCCATCTCGTTGGCCAGCAGCTGGCCGTCGCGCACGAAGAGTTCCAGCGCGAACACCCCGACGTAGTCGAGGGATTGCGCCAGCTGCCGCGCGTGGCCCACCGCCTGCTCGGCCAGCTCGGGCGTCACGGCAGCGGGTGCCAGCGAGGCCGACAGGATGCCGGCGTCATGCCAGTTCTCGGTCAATGGCCAGCTGCGGAACTCGCCGTCGCGGCCGCGCACGGCCACCACCGACACCTCGCGCTGGAACGCGACGAAGGCCTCGAGGATCAGGCCGACCGACTCCGCCTGAGGCCCCAGCGCCGCCCACGCGGCAGGGATGTCGTCGGCCGAGCGCAGCCGGAACTGGCCCTTGCCGTCATAGCCGAGCCGGCGCGTCTTGAGGATGCACGGCAGGCCCAGTTGCTCGACCGCGGCCCGCAGTCCTTCCAGGCTGTCGACATCGGCGAAACCGGCGACCGGGATGCCAAGCTCGCCGAACAGCGTCTTTTCCTCGAGCCGGTCCTGCGCCACGGCCAGGGCACGCGGCGGCGGATACACCGGCACCAGCGCCGCGAGTGCCTCGGCGCTGCTGGCCGGCACGTTCTCGAAATCGAAGGTGACCACGTCGACCTCGGCGGCGAAGCGCTTCAAGGCCTCGGCATCGTCGAAGCGGGCGCGATGCTGCGCGATGACCTGCGCGGCACAGGCATCGGCTGCATGGTCGAATGCACTCAACCGCAGCCCCATCGGCACGCCGGCCACGGCCAGCATCCGGGCGAGCTGGCCGCCGCCCATGACGCCCACCCGCGAACTCACGGGCGCGGGTCCGGGTTGTCGAGGACGCTGCGGGTCTGGTCCTGGCGGAAGCGCTCGAGCGCCGCGCCGATGTCCTCGTGCGTCGCGGCCAGCAGCGAGGCGGCGAACAACGCGGCGTTGGCGGCACCCGCGACGCCGATGGCGAACGTCGCGACCGGCACGCCGGCCGGCATCTGCACGATCGACAGCAGCGAATCCAGGCCATTGAGCGCACGACTCTGCACCGGGACACCCAGCACGGGAACGGCCGTCTTCGCGGCCAGCATGCCCGGCAGGTGCGCCGCGCCCCCGGCACCGGCGATGATCGCGCGCAGGCCACGACCCTGCGCCCTGGCGGCGTAGTCGAACAACAGGTCCGGGGTGCGATGCGCCGAGACCACCTGCACTTCGTGCGGGACCCCGAGTTGCTCGAGCCGCTCGACGGCGGCGCGCATCGTCTCCCAATCGGATTTGGAACCCATCACGACCCCGACGAGGGGGTGCGGTGCATTGGCGGCTGGCATGGCGTGCGTTCGCGGCAAATCGTTATTGTAAGCGCAAGCGGCGGCTGACAGAATCCGGGCATAATGCGCGGATAGACCAAAGGAGCCTCCCGGACGTGGATCGACGCCTGCTCGACATCCTGTGCTGCCCCGTGACCCGGCAACCGCTGGTGCCACTGACGGGCACCGAGCTGGAATCGATCAACCGGGGCATCGCCCAGGGCACGGTGCAACGCACCGATGGCAGCGCCGAGACCGCTGCCTGGTCGGCGGGCCTGCTGACCGGCGACCGCAAGCTGGCTTACCGAATTGAGGACGGCATCCCGGTTCTGCTGGCCGATGAAGCCGTTTCCACCAAGCAGGTCACGGACTTCCCCAGGTGAGGACACTAGGCTGGTGGCCACGGATTGTGGACCCCTCCCCCGCCCGGCCGTTCCCACGATGAACACCCCGACGCCAAGCGCCAGCCATCCCGACCGGCACCTCTACGAGGAGCTGGCGACCTGGCTTGCCGGCCGCTTGCGCACGCCCCTGAAGTCGCTGTTCGACACCGTCGACGACAGCCTGTTCGAACTGGCCGAGCACAGCATGGCAGGGGAGCGGCAGCAGCAGTATTTCGATGGCATGCGCGAGAGCCGCCGGCGACGCCTCCAGGTCGAGCAGGCCTTCGTGGGGAAAGTGACCGAGGGCAGGTTGCTGCCACCGGGCGTGGGCCGCGACCACCACGACGGCCTGAGCCTGGTGGGCCACGAGGAACTCGAAGAGGAACTCGCGATCACGTCGATGACGGCGAAGGCGCAGCAGCGCCACGCCAACGCGCTGTACGCGCTGACCCGGCGCGTCGCGGTGCTGCTGGCCGAAAACGACCTGGAGGAAGAGCGCAACCCGTTCGGTCCGGGAACGCTGGCGGAGCGCTTCCGCGAGGCCACCAGTTCGCTCGATGTGACGCTGGAAGTCCGGCTGATCATCCTCAAGCTGTTCGAGCGCCACGTGCTGGGCAGCCTCGAGCCGCTGTACACGGAACTCAACATCCGCCTGGCCGATGCCGGAATCCTGCCGACGTTGACGCCCAAGGTGCGTCGCGAGGGGCAGCGCCCGCGCCCGGCACCGCAGGGCAACGGTGCTCCGGCCGAGGGGCTCAGGCGGCAGGAAGAGGATACGGGCCAGCTTGCCGAAGCGGATCCAACGCCCGGGCACGACCCCGAGCTCACCCGCCAGGTGGCCGACGCGGTGCTGGAGCTGCTGCTCAGCCGCTTGCCACCGGCGCCTCCGGGTGCAGCCGATGCAGGCGCTTCGGGCGCGGCCAGCGAAGCAGGCACCGTGGAGGGAGTGCAATCGGCGCTGGGCGAGGCCATGTCGCGGGCCGCCAGCCGGATCCGTGGCGGCGGCCAGTTCCCGCCCCCGCGCCAGTTCGCCGCACAGTTGCTGGCCGAGGCCCGGTACTCCGACGAGGGCTCGAGCACGCCACCGGCCCAAGTGGCGATGGTCGACATGCTTGGGCGGGTTTTCGACGTGCTGTTGACCGACCACCGCCTGCCGCAGCCGATGCACCCGGTCATGCAGGGCCTGCAGATTCCGGCCACGCGCGCGGCGCTTCGCGATCCCGGCGAGATCACCGCGCCCGACAGTCCCGTCCGGCAGCTCATCGAGATGCTGGGTGAAACCGCCGTGGGCTGGTGCCCCAGCGCCGACCCCCGTGGCCGGCTGCTGTCGCAACTGCGTGAGTTCGTCGATGAGCTCAATGGCGCCGAGGCGCCGGCCGAACGCGAGAAGCTGATCGATCGCTTCCGCAGCGCGCTGGAAGTCCAGCAGCGCCGCGCCGACCTCGCCGAGCAGCGCGTCGTCGAGGCTGCGGCCGGGCGCGAGCGCTTGGCGCACGCACGCCGCAAGGTTCACCAGTCGATATCCGGCCTGCTGGGCGAGGCTCCCGTGCCTGCCTGGGTCCGCCACCTCCTCACCCGCCCCTGGGCGAACTGCATGGTGTTGCTGTGGCTGCGCCAGGGCGAGGATTCACAGGCCTACCGCGAGGCCCGCGGTTTTGCCGAGACGATCCTGTGGTGCGCCACCTCCGGCGCGCCGACGTCGAGAAGCTGCGGCTGCGAGCGCTCATGCCGGTGCTCGATGGCCAATTGCGCCATGGGCTGGCCACCGTGGCCTACCACGACGGCGAGATCGACACGCTGGCCGAGCAGCTGCGTGAATTGATCCGCTGGCGGCTGGGAGAGTGCGACGCGCCTGCCTTCCTGGATCGGGAACCGTCGGCCAGCCGCGGCATGGACGGCTCGGCCGACGTGCTGGCCGAAAGCGTGACCGACCAACCGACACCCGAAGACATCGACCCGGCGCTGCTGGAGCGGTTGAAGTCCACGCCCCCGGGCACCTGGTTCGAGTTCGCCCCGGGCACCGAGAGCGCCAGGAACGGCACCGCCGAACGTGCCAAGCTCAGCTGGGTCAGCCCCTACTCGGGCCGCTGCCTGTTCGTGAACCGCAACGGGATGCGCGTCGCCGACCGCCGTGTCGACGAACTGGTCAGGGAGCTCGAGCAGGGCATGGCCCGGATCCTCGAAAGCGCGAACCTGCTGCAGGAAGCGATGAACGACGTTTTGGCGCAGCTGCGCGCGAGCGAGCCGGTCGCGTCGGCGAACCAGGGCTGATATCCGGATACCGGGAGTCAATGGAGTGATCGATCCCCCCAGCGCCGAACAGGTGCAGCGCGACGTCGAGCGGGCCCTGCAGGAAGACGTGGGCAGTGGCGACGTCAGCGCGATGCTGCTGCCGACCTGCCGCAGGAAGCCTCCGTGCTGTGTCGCGATCCAGCGGTAATCGCCGGGCGCCCC
This sequence comes from Alkalisalibacterium limincola, assembly GCF_008017755.1. GTDB lineage: Bacteria > Pseudomonadota > Gammaproteobacteria > Xanthomonadales > Xanthomonadaceae > Alkalisalibacterium > Alkalisalibacterium limincola. The sequence goes on along the minus strand of NZ_VRTS01000004.1, from coordinate 138,128 downwards.
TGGTTCGATGCCTGCTTCCTGGCGCTCGACCCGCGGATGCAGATCGAGTGGCACGTCGCCGAAGGAGACCGCGTTTCACCAGGCACGACGCTGTGCACGCTTCGCGGCGCGGGCCGGGCACTGGTCAGCGGCGAGCGCGCGGCCCTCAATTTCCTCCAGACGCTGTCGGGCACCGCCACCGTGACGGCCAGCTACGTCGATGCGCTCGCGGGGACCGGTACGCGCGTGCTCGATACGCGCAAGACGCTGCCGGGCTTGCGATTGGCGCAGAAGTACGCCGTACGCGCCGGCGGCGGCATGAACCACCGTCTCGGGCTGCACGATGCGGTGATGATCAAGGAAAACCACGTCATCGCCGCGGGGTCGATCAGTGCGGCGATGGCCCAGTCGAGGCGCCTGAACCCCGGGATGCCGATGATCGTCGAAGTGGAGGACCTCGACGAGCTCGACGAGGCCCTTGCGGGGGCCCCGGACCGGATCCTGCTGGATGAGTTCGATTCCACACAGTTGCGCGAGGCGGTGCGGCGGGTGGCCGGACGCGTTGCACTGGAAGTGTCGGGAAACGTCACCCTCGACACGATCGCCGGGGTGGCCGCCAGCGGCGTGGACTTCATCTCGGTGGGCGCACTGACCAAGCATGTGCGCGCGGTCGATCTCTCGCTCAGGCTGGGGACACGCTCGGAACCTGCCTGAGCGCCTGCCTGGAGGCGCCGGAAGCCGGGCGTCGGCAGGTCACACCGCGCGACCCATCAACAACGCCCCGATCACCACGAGGGCCACGACGACGACCGAGATCGCCAGCCATCGCCCCCCCGCGCACCGGCGCCAGGCTGCGCAGGCCGCGCCGTGGCGGGGGCACCGGCTTGCCGGGTTCCAGCAACAGGAAGCGGACCGAGTCCAGTCGCAGTTCCTGGCCAGGCTTGAGCTCCCCGGAGTCGACCCTGCGCCCGTTGACGTAGGTGCCGTTGGACGAGCCCAGGTCCTCCACCAGCGCACTTCCGTCGCGGGGCACGACGCGGGCATGGCGCCTGGACACCTGCTCGCTCTCGATCGGCAGGTCGCACTCCGGCGCACGCCCGATCACCAGGGTGGCATGCAGCGGGAACACCTTGCCGAACACCGGCGCGCTCACGCCGCGCAAGACCAGTTTGGGCACCGCCGGCCGGATCCGCGTGGCGTCGGTATCTCCCTCGCCCCCTTCGCCCACCTGGCCGGTGGCGGCCTGCAGCGCGACGACCCGGGCGAGCACCGGACCGACCCCGATCACGTCGCCGCCGCGCAATGCGATCAGCTCGTGGACGGACTTGCCGTTCACTTCCACGGCCGCACCGCGGGCGGGCACCAGGCTGGCCCCGGTGGGGCTGATGTTGATGTCGCAATGAACCGCTTCCACACCGGCATGCCGCAACACCACGACTGCGTCGTCACCGCTTCCGATCCGGTTGAGGCCTGGGGTCAACAGCACCTGTCCATGTTCACCATTGGGAAACACCAGCCTCATCGAGAACCCCCCCACCTGTTCAATTGTTGTTTTTCACACCCCACCGGAGTGTAGTCGGGAAAGCTGACGCGCAGCCAAACCGTCGTCACACTTGCCCGGACGCGCCCCCGCCCCCAGACTTCCGCCATGAACCTATTCTTCGCCATCGCATTGGGCCTGGGCCTGGTCTCGCTTTTGTGGACCGCCGCTCGCGCAGCGGCCGAGGCGGCCGTCGTCCACGGCCAGCGCTCCTGTCGCGAGGCCGGCGTTCAATGGCTCGACCAAAGCGTCCACCTGACCCGGATGCGGCTCTCGCGCGGCCGGGACGGTCGCCTGGGCGTGGAGCGTCATTACCGTTTCGAGTATTCCCGGGGTGGCAGCGACCGCCAGGCCGGGCGCATCGTCATGCACGGCCGGACGTTGCTCAGCCTGACCGGCCCGATGCCGGAACCCACGCTGGAAAGTCCTACTTGACCACCCTGAGGTGACCGCCCCGGCGGGCCGGGCCGCCACCGTCGTCATCGTCGTCGCCATCGTCGACCCCGCTGCGGGGCGCGCCCGCGGGTGCGGCGCGGCCAGCCTCGAGGCTGGCATCCTCCTCGGGCAGCATCATTCCCTGCCCGGTCTCCTGCGCGTAGATCGCCTGGACGGCGGCCAATGGCACGAACACGTCCTGGCTCACGCCGCCGAAGCGTGCCTTGAAGCTGATCATCTCGTTGCCCAGCTCCAGCTGGGCCACCGCACGGGCGGCGATGTTGAGCACGATCCGCCCGTCCTGGACCGCCTGCGGCGGGCAGTGGAGTTGCGGATGCGACGCGTCCACCAGGAGGTAGGGGGTCATGTCGTTGTCCCCGATCCACTCGTACATCGCCCGGATCAGGTAGGGGCGGTTCGAGGTCATCGCAGGCGTATCGGAACTCATCGGCCGGTCTTTTCCATCAAATGTCGCGAAACCCCTTTTCTTCCGGGGTCAGGCTGCGGGCGAAACCGGGACTGCGGAATATCCGCATCCCATAGTCTTCGATCGGCTTGGCTTCCTTCGGCAGGCTGATGCCCAGCACCGGCAGCCGCCATACGATCGGGGCCATGGCACAGTCGGCCAGGCTCATCTCGGGGTTGAAGAAGAATTTCGAATCCTTGAACACCGGCAGGGTCTGCAGCAGCAGTTCCTTGAGGCGCTTACGCGCCGCTTCGGCCTGCGACTTGCTGCCGTGCTGGATGGCCTGCACCTGGGGCACCCAATCGTGTTCTATGCGCAGCATCGCCAGGCGCAGCTTCGCGCGGCTCAGGGGGTCCACCGGCATCAAGGGCGGGTGCGGATAGCGCTCGTCCAGGAATTCCGACACGACCGAGGCGGCGTACAGCACCAGGTCGCGGTCCACCAGCGTGGGCACCGAGCTGTAGGGGTTGAGGTCGACCAGGTCTTCGGGTGGATTCAACGGATCCACCGCAACCAGTTCGTAGGTCACCCCCTTCGCAGCCAGGACAAGCCTCACGCGGTGGCAGACCACGCAGTCACGGGCCGAGAACAGCGTAAGCGCATTGCGCACTCGCGGACTTGCAGCCATCGACAGCACTCCCTTGCCGGCGTAGCGGGCCGGCTTCCGGGACGCGCAGCCCCCCGCCGCGCGCTCCCCACCGGTGAACCTACCCGAAAACGGCAAAAAAAGCGCCACCTGTTCCGGAAAACGAGACGGCCCGACACTTGCCGGGCCCGTCGAGGTGCCAGCCGTGCCCCTGGGTCAGTGCACGTCGCGCCAGTATTCCTTTTTCAGCAGCCAGGCGATGAAGGTGAAGAAGGCAAGGAACAGCACCACCCACACGCCCATGGCCTGGCGCTTGAGCGCCGCCGGCTCGCCGACGTAGGCCAGGAAGGCGGAGATGTCGCGGACGGCCTGGTCGAACTCGGCCGGGCTCATCGAGCCCGCCTGCACCAGCTCGAAGCGCTCGATCCCGCCGTCCTCGCCGTACACCGGAGCCTGGATGCCCTGCAGCTCCCACAACACGTTCGGCATCGAGGCATTCTCGAGCAGGGTGTTGTTCCAGCCCATCGGGCGGTCCTCGTCGACGTAGAAGGACTTCAGGAACGTGAAGGTCCAGTCCGGGCCGGCCGACTTGGAACGGGCCACCAGGCTGAGGTCCGGCGGTGCCTGGCCGAACCAGGCTTCGCCGTCGCCGGGATCCATCGTCGCCACCATCGTCTCGCCGAACGCGCGGTCGGTGAAGTTCAGGTGCTCCATGACCTGCTCTTCGCTCAGGCCGATATCCTCGGCCATGCGCTGGTAGCGCTGGAACTTCAGCGAATGGCAGCCCGCGCAGTAGTTCATGAACAGCGCGGCGCCGCGCTGCAGCGAGGCCTGGTCGCGCAGGTTCACCTGCGAGTTCTCCGTCGGCGCGTAGCCGGCAGCCATTGCCGTGCCGCTTGCGGCAATGGACAGGAGCAATGTCGAAAGGAAGCGCTTAATCATGCTCTGGGATCCGTTCCGGAACCGGCTTGTACGAGTCGAGACGCGTCCAAAACGGCATCAGTGCGAAGAAGGCGAAGTAGTACATCGTGAACACGCGGGCCAGGATCGTCTGCAGCGCGCTGCCCGACTGCATGCCCAGCCAGCCCAGCCACACGAAGCTGACCACGAAGATCGCCATGAGGACCTTCGTCAGGGGCCCACGATAGCGGATCGAGCGCACCGGGCTCTTGTCCAGCCAGGGCAGGAAGAACAGGATGATGATCGCGCCACCCATGACCAGGAAGCCCAGGAACGCATCCGGGATCGCCCGCAACATCGCGTAGAACGGCGTGAAGTACCACACCGGGACGATGGTCGGCGGCGTCACCTGCGGATTGGCCTCGTTGAAGTTGTCGTACTCCAGGAACATGTGCCCGAAGGTCGGCTCGAAGAAGAGGATGAAGGCCATGATGGTGAGGAAGAAACCCGCACCGAACAGGTCCTTGACCGTGTAGTAGGGATGGAACGGGATGCCGTCCTTCGGCTTGCCGTTCTCGTCCTTCACCTTCTTGATGTCGATGCCTTCGGGGTTGTTCGAGCCCACTTCGTGCAGCGCGCCCAGGTGCAGCACGACCAGCAGCAGCAGCACCAGCGGCAATGCGATGACGTGCAGGGCGAAGAACCGGTTGAGCGTGGCATCCGAGATCAGGTAGTCGCCACGGATGAACTCGACGAGCTCCTGCCCGATGAAGGGCACCGTGCCGAACAGGTTCACGATGACCTGCGCGCCGTGGTAGCTCATCTGGCCCCAGGGCAGCACGTAGCCCAGGAAGGCCTCGGCCATCAGCGTGAGCAGGATCAGCATGCCCAGGATCCACACCAGCTCGCGCGGTTTCTGGTACGAGCCGTAGATCAGCGCGCGGAACATGTGCAGGAACACGACGATGAAGAACGCCGACGCACCGGTGGAGTGCATGTAGCGGATCAGCCAGCCCCACTCGACGTCGCGCATGATGTACTCGACCGACGCGAACGCCTCGGCCGCGGACGGCTTGTAGAACATCGTCAGCCAGATGCCGGTGACGATCTGGTTGACCAGGACCAGGATGGCCAGCGAGCCGAAGTAGTACCAGACGTTGAAGTTCTTCGGCGCGTAGTACTCCGACATGTGCTTGCGGTAGGCGGGCATCAGGCCCGGCGTACGCGCGTTGAACCAGTCGGTGGCGCCGGCGACGGCGCGGGAGATCACGTTGGCCATCAGGCTGCCTCCTCCGGGTCGACGCCCACGACGATGCGGTTGTCATCGGCGAAGTGGTACGGCGGCACGGCCAGGTTGGTCGGGGCCGGGACGCGCCGTACACGCGGCCGGCCATGTCGAAGCGGGAGTTGTGGCACGGGCAGTAGAACCGCCCTTCCAGTCCGCGTCGAACGGCTGCGGCTGCAGCTCGGGACGGAAGGTCGGGATGCAGCCCAGGTGGGTGCAGAACGCGACCAGGACCAGGATTTCCGGGCGGATCGAGCGGTGCTCGTTGCGCGCGTATTCCGGCTGCTGGTCGCTGTTCTCCGAATTGGGATCGCGCAGGCGCGACGCCTCGCCGGCGAGCGCGGCCAGCTGTTCCTCGCTGCGGCGCACCAGCCAGATCGGCTGCCGCGCCACGTCACCGTGACGCGCTCGCGACCGCGAGGCGACTGACGTCGACCTCGACCGGCGCACCGGCAACCTGCGCCCGGGCGCTGGGCTGCCAGGACCTGATGAATGGGACCGCCAGACCCACCGCACCCACGGCGCCGACGACGGCGGTGGTTGCGGTAAGGAGGCGGCGGCGGCCTTGATTCACTTCTTGGGTGGCCATCCGGCTCTCCGCGAGCAACTTGATTGACTGGAATGCGCTGCCAGGCGACCTGGTGGATCGGGACGGTTCCCCCTTCCCGGACCAGGCGTGTGCCTGCAAAGACCGCCAAGTTTACCGGAACCTTGAATCCAGCGACAACGACCAGTGACCGATGGCCCTTTCCCAGTGAAGGCGGCATGCGAGAATGAATGAATGCGCAAGAGCCCTGCCACCCGCTCCACGCTGGCCTTCCTCGCCCAGAGCACCCTGGTCGGGCTGGCGCTGGCGTTCGTCCTCACCGTCTGCGCGCCGGGCCTGGTGGAACGGCTGCGCGGGGTCGATGGCAACGGAGCCGAGCCCCCCGTGGCCTCGCAGGCGCCGGACAGCTACCGCGACGCGGTCCTGCGTGCCGGGCCGGCCGTGGTCAGCATCTACGCCGACAAGATCATTACCGAGCGCTCGCTGCGGCTGGTGCCCGATCCCGTGCTGCAGCGCTATTCGGCGATCGGCTATGGTCCGCCGCGCCAGCGGCTGGAGCGCTCGCTGGGCTCGGGCGTCATCGTCAGCGACGACGGCTACGTGCTGACCAACCACCACGTGATCGCCGGGGCCGAGGACATCCAGATCGTCATGCAGGACGGACGAGTGACCCAGGCCGAGATCGTCGGCTCCGATGCCGACACCGACCTGGCGGTGCTCAAGATCGACGCAGGCGCCTGCCGGCCCTGCGCCTGGACGGCCAACCGCAAAGCGAGGTCGGCGACGTGGTGCTGGCGATCGGCAACCCGTTCGGACTGGGACAGACCGTGACACAGGGCATCGTTTCCGCGCTGGGCCGCAACCAGCTGCAGCTGGCCACCTACGAGGACTTCATCCAGACCGACGCGGCGATCAACCGCGGCAATTCCGGTGGCGCACTGGTCAATGCCCGCGGCGAACTGGTCGGCATCAACACCGCGGCTTTCACCCAGCGCATCCCGGACGCCTCCGGCATCGGCTTCGCGATCCCGGTCAGCACCGCCGCGCTGGTGCTGGAGCACATCATCAAGGAAGGCCGGGTGGTGCGCGGCTGGCTGGGCGCGGAATACCTGGATTCGCCTCGGGCCAGCGAGGGCAACGTGCGCGGCGCCACGCTGGCGCTGGTCTACCCGGGCGGACCGGCCGACGTGGCGGGCCTGCGCCCCGGTGACCACCTGGTCGGGCTGGACGGCGAGCCGGTGATCGACTCGATGGACCTGCGCCGACGCGAGGCCGAGCTCAATCCCGGGCACCTTGTGTCGCTGTCGGTGTTGCGCGCGGGCGTGCCGTTCTCGACCGAGGTCGAACTGGCCCCCCGGCCGGTCCCGGGCGAAGCCTGAGCCGCGGCACGCGGCTCGACGCAGCGCGGCTGCGTCAGTTCAGCGCAAGCTCCGAGCGATAGCGATCGGCCAGGATCGCCACGCGCTCCACGTATCGCTGGGTTTCGTTGTATGGCGGCACGCCGTTGAAGCGGTCCACCGCGCCTTCGCCGGCGTTGTAGGCCGCCGAGGCCAGCGTGACGTTGCCGTTGAACCGGTTGAGCAGCCAGGCCAGGTACCGCACCCCGCCGCCGATGTTCTGCGCCGGCTCGAATGGATCGGTGACACCGAATCGGTCGGCCGTGGCCGGAATCAGTTGCATCAGGCCCTGGGCCCCCTTGTGGGAGACGGCATTGGGGTTGAACGCGGATTCGGCATGGATGACCGCGCGCACCAGCGCCTCGTCCACGCCGTGCTGCAGGGACGCGGCGCGCACCTCCTCGGCAAAGGCGTTGAGGTTCAGGCGCACGGAACCGAAATCGACGCCCGGGCGCGCACGGCAGGCGAAGCAGGCCTCGATGTAGCTGAAGAGCACCTGGGCCCCGGCCTGCCGTCCCGGGCGCACATTGGTGTAGTGGGTGACGCCGTCCTTCTCGTAGCGGTAGACCGCGCCGCGCGTGACCTGCGCATTGGCGGTGCCGCCCAGTACCGGCGCCTCGCTGCCGGCCGCGGTACGGAAGCTGACCTGGCGCTGGGCCGGCGCACTGCCGGCCGTTGAACCCGCCGCGGGTGCGGCACTGGTCGCCGCGCGTGCCGGGGGCGGAACATCCAGCGCCATCGCCCGGCAGTTCTGCCCGGCGACAGGCTCGCTGGTGTAGGCGCGGGCGCCGTCGGCCGCATCACAGCGATAGATCGTGCCGGCCATGGCCGGACCGCCCGTTGCAAACGCCGCGAGCAGGCAGGCCCCGGCAAGGCCCTGCGGTATGTATCGGCGGTGCTTGGCGGTCCCCATGCGGGCAGTTTCCACCGCCCGGAGGCCGTTGCCAAGCCCCCGATGCATTCCCGGGGACCGCCAAGTGACTGAATGAAAAGGCAGGCACGTTTGTAGCGAATGCCCGTGGGGGCCTAAACTAAGCGGTCCGACCCGACACCTACCGAGGCCCCGCCGCCATGGCCGGCAAGCTTTTCGTAAAAACCCACGGTTGCCAGATGAACGAGTACGACTCGGCCAAGATGGCCGACGTGCTGGCGGCCGAACACGGCCTGGAGCTGACCAGCGACGAGGCCGAGGCCGACGTCATCCTGCTCAACACCTGCTCGATCCGCGAGAAGGCGCAGGAAAAGGTGTTCTCGCAGCTGGGCCGCTGGCGTGAGCTCAAGGCCGGCAAGCCGCACCTGGTCATCGGGGTCGGCGGCTGCGTGGCCAGCCAGGAGGGCGACCAGCTGCTCAAGCGCGCGCCCTTCGTGGACATCGTCTTCGGCCCGCAGACGCTGCACCGCCTGCCGGCGATGCTCGACGAGCGCCGCCGCAGTGGCAACGCACAGGTCGACATCAGTTTCCCGGAGATCGAGAAGTTCGACCGCCTGCCCGAGCCACGGGCCGAGGGCCCGACCGCGTTCGTCTCGGTCATGGAGGGCTGCTCGAAGTACTGCAGCTTCTGCGTGGTGCCCTACACCCGCGGCGAGGAAGTCAGCCGGCCGTTCGACGACGTGCTGCTGGAGGTCGCGCAGCTGGCCGAACAGGGGGTGCGCGAGGTGACCCTGCTGGGACAGAACGTCAACGCCTACCGCGACGAGCGCGCGGACGGCGCGGTGATCGACCTGGCCCTGCTGATCCGGGCCATCGCCCAGATCGAGGGCATCGGCCGCATCCGCTACACGACCTCGCACCCGGTGGAGTTCACCGACAGCCTGATCGAGGCCCACCGCGACGTCGACAAGCTGGCCGGCTTCCTGCACCTGCCGGTGCAGTCGGGTTCCGACCGGATCCTCACGGCCATGAAGCGTGGCCACACCACGCTGGAGTTCAAGGCCAAGCTGCGCCGGCTGCGCGAGGCGCGCCCGGGCATCAGCATCAGTTCGGACTTCATCGTCGGTTTCCCGGGCGAGACCCAGGCCGATTTCGACAAGACCATGAAGCTGATCGAGGAGGTCGGGTTCGACCAGAGCTTCAGCTTCGTCTACTCCGCACGGCCCGGCACGCCGGCGGCGAGCCTGCCGGACGACACGCCCGACGAAGTCAAGAAGCAGCGCCTGATGCACCTGCAGTCGGTCATCAACGCGAATGCCCAGCGGATTTCGCGCGCCATGGTCGGCAGCACCGAGTCGGTGCTGGTGGAGGGCCCCAGCCGCAAGGACCCCAACGAACTGACCGGACGCACCGGCAACATGCGTTACGTCAATTTCAAGGGGCATCCGCGCCTGGTGGGGCAGTTCGTCGACGTCGTGATCACCGAAGCACTGAGCAACTCCCTGCGGGGCCGGCTGGCCCTGGCCGATGACGAGGCGGCATGAGCGCGCTGGCCCAACGCGACTTCGTGCTCGAGCCCGACGACGTCGGCCGCCTGGCCAACCTGACCGGGCCACTGGATGAGCACCTGCGCCAGATCGAGCTGCGCCTGGGCGTGGAGATCTCCAACCGTGGCGGCATCTTCCGCGTCATCGGCGACGAGCCGATCGCCCGCGCCACCGAGAAGCTGCTCAAGCAGCTGTGGGAAGAAACCACGCGCGAGGTGCTCACGCCGCAGGCGATCAACCTGCGCCTGAGCGAGTCGCAGGTGGCCGAGCATGCCGAGGCCGCCGCCGAGCAGGCCCAGGAAGTGGTCATCAAGGTCAAACGCGGCAGCGTGCGCGGGCGCGGGCCGAACCAGGTGCGCTACCTGCATGCGATCGCGACCCACGACATCAACTTCGGCATCGGCCCGGCGGGCACCGGCAAGACCTTCCTGGCCGTGGCCAGCGCGGTCGAGGCGCTCAACGAGTCGCGCGTGCAGCGGCTGGTGCTGGTGCGCCCGGCGGTGGAGGCCGGCGAGAAGCTCGGCTTCCTGCCGGGCGACCTCAGCCAGAAGGTCGACCCCTACCTGCGCCCGCTCTACGACGCGCTCTACGAAATGCTCGGCGTGGACAACGTGCTCAAGCTCATCGAGCGCAACGTCATCGAGATCGCGCCGCTGGCCTACATGCGCGGGCGCACGCTCAACGACGCCTGGGTGATCCTGGACGAAGCCCAGAACACCACGATCGAGCAGATGAAGATGTTCCTGACCCGCATCGGCTTTGGCTCCACGGCGGTGATCACCGGCGACCTCACCCAGACCGACCTGCCCAAGCACCAGTCCTCGGGCCTGCGCGACGCGGTCGAGGTGCTGCGCGGCGTGGACGGCATCAGCTTCACCTTCTTCACCGCCCGCGACGTCGTACGCCACCCTCTGGTGCAACGCATCGTGCAGGCCTACGATCGCAGGGACGAGAACAAGGACACGCCATGAAGGCCCGACCCGTCGAGCTGGAGCTGGGGGTGAGCTACGGACTGCCGCGCAAGGGCCTGCCTTCGCCGCAGAGCTTCCGCGGCTGGGTCTCCGCCGTCCTGCTGGGCCGCATCCGCCGCGCCGACCTGGCGATACGCATCGTCGACGCGCGCGAAGGCCGCTCGCTCAACCGGCACTACCGCGGCAAGGACTACGCCACCAACGTGCTGAGCTTCCCCGCCGAACTGCCCGAGGGCGTGAACCTGCCGGTCCTGGGTGACATCGTGCTGTGCGCGCCGGTCGTGGCGAAGGAAGCGGCCGAACAGGGCAAGACGCTCAAGGCCCACTACGCCCACCTGACCATCCACGGCGTGCTGCACCTGCTGGGCATGGACCACGACGACCCGCGCGAGGCCGATGCCATGGAGCAGCTCGAGCGCGAGGTGCTGGCCGGGCTCGAGATCGACGACCCCTACGCCTGAGCGCCGCGGACGGGCTTGGCGGCAAGCCGGCAGGCATTCGCGCTAAACTTCCGCCTCCGCCCTACGGCGCCTGCCCCCAAGAGATGTCCGAGGAACCTGGAAGTACCACCGCGCCGGAAAAGCGCTCCTGGCTTGATCGCATCAGCCAGGTCTTCTCCGGTGAGCCGCGCAACCGCGAAGACCTGCTGGAAGGCCTGCGCGAGGCCCAGGCCCGCGGCCTGCTGTCGATCGACACGTTGGCGATGATCGAGGGCGCGATCGCTGTTTCCGAGCAGCAGGTCGGCGACGTGATGATTCCGCGTGCGCAGATGGTCGCGCTGTCGATCGACCTGGGCATGGACGAAGTGCTCGCGATCGTCATCGACAGCGGCCACTCCCGGTTCCCGGTGTACGGCGAGGAGCGCGACGAGATCCTCGGCATCCTGCTGGCGAAGGACCTGCTGAAGTCGTTCGCCGAGGACGCCCCTCCGCAGACGCTTGCGGAGTTCATCCGCCCCGCCGTCATGATCCCCGAGTCCAAGCGGCTCAACGTGCTGCTCAAGGAATTCAGGCTTTCGCGCAACCACATGGCGATCGTCGTCGACGAGTACGGCGGCGTGGCTGGCCTGGTGACGATCGAGGACGTCCTGGAGCAGATCGTCGGCGAGATCGACGACGAGCACGACGAGGACGAGGACGATGGCCAGACGCAGATCGCTGCGCAGGCCGACGGCCGCTACGTGGTCGATGCACTCACTCCGATCGAGGATTTCAACGAGCGCTTCGGCGCCGACTTCCCCGACGACGAGTACGACACGATCGGCGGGCTGGTGATCACCGCGATCGGCCACCTGCCCCAGCCGGGCGAAGAGCTGGCGCTGGGGCGCTTCAGCTTCCGCGTTGCCAGCGTCGACGATCGCCGGGTCGAGTCGTTCATGGTGTCGCTCAATCCAGATGTGTAGCGTCCAGCGCGCCCGCCGGTGGCGCACCACCGCACGTGTCCTGGTTGCCGGCGTGTTGTGGCTGGCGCTGTGTGCCACGGCCATGGCGGCCCCGCGCATCGGCGTGGTGACGATGGAGCCGGGCCAGCCGTACTGGGCGCGCTTCGGCCACAACGCGATCGTCGTGGATGCTGGCGACGGCCGCGAACCCATGCTCTACAACTACGGCTTCTTCGACTTCGACGAGCCGGGCTTCCTGCTCAACTTCCTCAGGGGCCGCATGTACTACCGGCTCGTGGCCCTGCCGATGTCGCAGGACCTGGCCTATTACCGCGAGGAAGGCCGCGGCGTCACCCTGCAGTGGCTGGACATGGAACCCGGTGCCGCCGAAGGCCTGGCACGATTCCTTGCCTGGAACGCACGGCCCGAGAACGCCGTCTACGAGTACGACTACTTCACCGACAACTGCTCGACCCGGGTGCGTGATGCGCTGGACACGGCGCTCGACGTGCCTTGGCCCGGCAACTCTCGGGTCGATCCCAGGGGCTGACCTACCGCATGGAGTCGCTGCGCCTGGGCGGCGGGCTGCCCTGGATGGGCCTGGGCATGCACCTGGGCCTGTCGGACTATGCCGACCGGCCGCTGTCGCGCTGGGACGAGGCCTTCGTGCCGATGCGGCTGCGCGACAGCCTGCGCGAGGTGCGCACCGCTGCCGGAACGCCCCTGGTCGTGGCGGAGGAGGCGTTGCTGCCGCACCGTATCGACGCGCCGCCGGTCGAGCCACCCCGCTGGTGGCCGCGCTTCGCGTTCGCGGGACTCGTATTGGCGATCGGCGCGCTGGCGCTTGCACGGCAGCGCCCGCGGATGCTGGCCGGCCTGGCCTTCGCTTTCTGGACCGCGTGTGGACTGGCCGGGCTGGGCCTGGCCGCGCTGTGGGGCCTGACCGAACACCGATCGGCCTGGGGCAACGAGAACCTGCTGCTGGTCAGCCCGCTATGCCTGCTGCTGTTGCCGGGTGCGCTGGCTCACGCCCGGGGCCGCCGCCCGGGCCGGTTGTTCCTGCGGGTGCTGCAGCTGGTGGCAGCGTTGGCGGGGCTCGCGGTCTTCGTGAGCTTCCTGCCGTTCCGGTTACAGGACAACCTCGACTGGATCGTGCTTTTGTTGCCGCTCCACCTGGCATTGTTGAAGGTCTACACAGCCAACGGACCCGCCGCGCCGGCACAGCCCCCCCAGGTTTAGGAATCAACAGGGCTGGAGGCTATGATCCGGCCATGACCTCACCTGCCCCGCTCCCCGCCGGCATGGCATCGTGCCGCGCCTACGACGCCAGCGGCACTGGCCGCGACCTCGCCCCCGAAGAAGTGCCGGCGGTCCTGGAGGACGACGACGGCGGCTTCGTCTGGATGGGGCTTTACGAGCCCGACCAGGCCCTGATGTCCAAGGTCCAGGCCTGGTTCGGACTGCACCCGCTGGCCGTCGAGGACGCCCACAAGGCGCACCAGCGCCCCAAGCTGGAGGCCTACGGCGAGTCGCTGTTCATCGCCACGCACACCGCCCAGGAACGCGACAAGGGCATCGTGTTCGGCGAAACCCACATCTTCCTCGGCAAGCGCTACCTGCTCACCGTCCGCCACGACGAGTCGACTTCCTATGCTCCTGTCCGCACCCACGCCGAAAAGCATCCTGAGCTACTTCGGTTGGGGCCCAGTTACGGCCTCTATTCCGTTCTCGACTTCATCGTCGACAACCTGCTGCCACTGATCGACCAGTATCAGGGCGAGCTCAATGCGCTCGAGGACGCGGTGTTCGACGAGACCTACAGCCGGGACACGATCAAGCGCCTTTACCGGTTGAAGCGACAGCTGACCAGGATGCGACTGGCCGTAGCACCGTTGCAGGACATACTCGGACAGCTTGTAAACCTGCACCCGGACCTTGTCCGACGCGAGATGCGGCTTCACTTCCGCGACGTGCTCGACCACGCCGTGCGCATCAACGAAGCGATCGACACGCTGCGAGAGATGGTCACCGCCGCCATGAGCACCAATCTGGCCTTGGTCAACGTGCGCCAGAACGAGATCGTCAAGCGCCTGGCCGGCTGGGCGGCGCTGATCGCCGTGCCGACCCTGGTCGCCAGCTGGTATGGAATGAACTTCGAACACATGCCCGAGTTGGCCGGCCGGTTCAGCTACCATGCGGTGGTGGTGGTCACGGCCGCCCTGGCCGGTGGCGTGTTCGTGCTGCTTCGCCGGGCCCGCTGGCTCTAGCCCCGTAGATCGCACGGAGTGGCCTGGTGGATCGGGAACAAAGCCAAGACAAGCCGGAGCGGATCCGGGTCGTCCTCATCGACCCCCACCGGATCGCGACCTGGGGCGTGCGCCAGCTGATCCAGGCGCGGGCACCGTCCATGGAGGTGACCGGTTCGTGCCACGACGCCGACGATGCCCTGTCGCTCGTCGAGGCGCTGGCCCCCGACGTCATCGTGCTCCATGCCAGGCTTTGCGGGCCGGGCGGGGGCCTGATCCGGGACCTGGTTTCGGCGCGCGCCGTGCACGTGCTGCTGCTGGCCGATGATGAAACCGATCCGGTCATCGATGCCGCCATCCTGGCGGGCGCCCGCGGCGTGGTCAGCACCAGCGAACCTGTCGACACGCTGTTGCGCGCCATCGAGAAGATCAACGCCGGGGAGTTGTGGCTCGACCGCGGCAACACGGCGCGCCTGTTCGACAAGCTCGCGCGGACGGCCTCGGCACCCGAGGCGCCGGAGGTCCGGCTGATCCAGCAGTTGACCCGCCGCGAACGCGAGATCGTCGAGGCGCTCGGGCAAACGGGCGGCGTGCGCAACCGCGAACTGGCCGCACGCCTGGGCATGAGCGAGCATACGCTGCGCAACCACCTCACCTCGGTCTACGACAAGCTCGACGTCGACGGCCGCATGCAGCTCTATGCGTTCGCCAGGAAGTACCGCGACCTGTTCGAGCTCGGCTAGACCGGCCGCCCGCCGGCCCAGCCGCCCCGGTTGCACGCCGGGCACGCGCCCCGCCATCCGGATCCAGTCGCCAACTTGACCTGCGTCAAGCGACCGGGGCGTCCGGCCTTGGACAATCCCCGGCAACAGCCACCGGGGACCCGGAATGAACCTCGCCACGCAGCCTGCCCCCGCGGCGGCCCCATCGGGCCGCGCGCGGACACCCAACGAGACGTACAACGACACGGTCGTCCGCCACTTCGCCGTCGCCACCCTGGTCTGGGGCATCGTCGGCATGCTGGTGGGCGTGATCATCGCCGCCCAGCTGTACTGGCCGTCGCTGAACTTCGACATTCCCTGGCTGAGCTACGGTCGGCTGCGCCCGCTGCACACCAATGCGGTGATCTTCGCCTTTGGCGGCTCCGCGCTGATGGCCACCAGCCTGCACGTGGTCCAGCGCACCTGCCACGTCCGGCTGATCTCCGACAAGCTGGCCAGCTTCGTGTTCTGGGGCTGGCAACTGATCATCGTCGCCGCCGCGATCACGCTGCCGCTGGGCTTCACCCAGGGCAAGGAGTACGCGGAGCTGGAGTGGCCGATCGACATCGCCATCGCGGTGGTGTGGGTGTCCTACGCGGTGCTGTTCTTCGGCACGATCGCCAAGCGCCGCATCCCGCACATATACGTGGCGAACTGGTTCTTCGCCGCCTTCATCATCGCCGTCGCGCTGCTGCACATCGTCAACAACCTGGCGCTGCCGGCGGATGGCTGGAAGTCCTACCAGATCTACACCGGCGCGGTGGATGCGATGGTGCAGTGGTGGTACGGGCACAACGCGGTCGGCTTTTTCCTGACCGCCGGCTTCCTCGGGATCATGTACTACTACGTGCCCAAGCAGGTCGGCCGCCCGATCTACTCCTACCGCCTGTCGATCGTGCACTTCTGGGCGCTGATCGCGATCTACATGTGGGCCGGTCCGCACCACCTGCAGTACACCGCGCTGCCCGACTGGGCGCAGAACCTCGGCATGGTGTTCAGCCTGATCCTGCTGGCGCCGAGCTGGGGCGGCGCGATCAACGGCGTCATGACGCTGTCTGGCGCCTGGCACAAGCTGCGCACCGACCCGATCATCAAGTTCCTCATCGTGGCGATCTCCTTCTACATGATCGCCACCTTCGAGGGCCCGATGATGTCGATCAAGACCGTCAACGCGCTCAGCCACTACACCGACTGGACGGTGGGCCACGTGCACGCAGGTGCACTGGGCTGGGTGGCGATGATCACGATCGGCGCGATGTACATGGTCTATCCGATGACGCTGGGCCTGAAGTCGATGTACTCGATCAAGCTCATCGACCTGCACTTCTGGATGCACACGATCGGCACGCTGTTCTACATCGCCTCGATGTGGATCGCCGGCGTCATGCAGGGCCTGATGTGGCGCGCCGCGAACGAAGACGGAACGCTGACCTACACCTTCGTGGAGTCGCTGGCACGCACCTATCCCTACTACCTGGTGCGCCTGCTGGGTGGGGTCATCGTGCTGGCCGGCATGCTGGTGATGGCATGGAACGTCTACAAGACCTTCCAGATGGCCCGCGACGCCGAAGAAAGCCCGGTGCTCGACCCCGCCGACCACGTCAGCCACGCCTGAGGAGCCCGAGGACATGGCAAACAGTCACGAGAAAGTTGAAAGGAACGTCGGCCTGATGGCGGTGTTGATCGCGGTGGTGATCAGCTTCGGCGGCCTCGCCGAGATCGTCCCGCTGATGTACCAGGCCGAGGCGGTGGAGCCGCTTCCGGGCGTGGAGCCCTACCCGGCGCTGGAGCTGGCAGGGCGCGACGTGTACGTGCGCGAGGGCTGCTACAACTGCCATTCGCAGATGGTGCGCACGCTGCGCTTCGAGTCCGAGCGCTACGGCCACTATTCGATGGCCGGGGAGTCGGTGTACGACCGGCCCTTCCAGTGGGGCTCCAAGCGCACCGGCCCGGACCTGGCCCGGGTGGGCGGCCGCTACTCCGACGAGTGGCACCGCGTGCACCTGATCAATCCGCGCGACGTGGTGCCGGAATCGAACATGCCCGGCTACCCCTGGCTCGAGGAGCGCGAGCTCGACGGCCGCAGCGTACAGCGGCGCATCCGCGCATTGCAGCGCCTGGGCGACCCCTACACCGACGAGCAGGTCGAGGCGGTTCCCGCCGATGTCGAGGGCCGCACCGAGATGGAAGCGGTGATCGCCTACCTGCAGGGCCTGGGGCGCCATGCGCCCCGGGCACAGTGAGGCAGCCATGGACGTCGGAATCATCAACGGCATCATCACCGCGGTCCTGCTGGTCGCCTTCATCGGCGGCTCGATCTGGGCCTTCAGCGCCAAGCGCAAGAAAGACTTCGACGCGGCCTCGCGCCTGCCGCTCGAAGACGACAACCCCGACAAGGATTGACCATGAGCGGCTTCTGGTCCTGGTTCATCATCACCCTCGTTGTCCTCAACATCGCCGGCTGCGCCTGGCTGCTGTGGTGGACGGCCAAGCGCCGGCCCGGCGACCCGGCGCCGGAGCAGACCAGCCACTACTGGGACGGGGACATCACCGAATACAACAAGCCCCTGCCGAAGTGGTGGATCAACCTGTTCTGGCTGACGATCATCTTCGCCATCGGATACCTGGCCTGGTATCCGGGCCTGGGCAACTTCGCCGGCTACGGCGGATGGACCTCGGCGGGCCAGCACGACGCCGACGTGGCGGCGGCCGAGGCGCGGATGGCACCGGTGTTCGCGCGTTTCCAGGGCCGCTCGATCGACGACCTCGCCAACGAGCCCGACGCGGTGGCACTGGGGCGTTCGGTGTTCGGCAACTTCTGTGCCACCTGCCACGGTTCCGACGCACGCGGCGCGCGTGGTTTCCCCAACCTGGCCGACGGTTCCTGGAACTGGGGCGGCACGCCCGACCAGATCCTCACCAGCATCCTCGACGGCCGTGAAGGCGTGATGGCGCCAATGGGGGCGGTACTGGGGTCGGAACAGGCGATCACCGAGGCCGTCGTGTACACCCAGAGCCTGTCGGGTCGTCGGGTCGATCCCCAGCTCGCCGCCGCCGGCCGTTCCCGCTTCATGGTCTGCGCCGCCTGCCATGGCGTGGACGGCACCGGCAATCCGGCCCTGGGCGCGCCCGACCTCACCGACGGCGTGTGGACCTACGGCGGCGACTTCGACAGCATCCGCCACAGCATCGTCCACGGGCGCCATGGGCAGATGCCGGCGCACGGGCCGATCATCGGCGAGACCCGGGCCCGCCTGGTGGGCGCCTACCTGTGGTCGCTGGGCCAGGACACGCCGGCACGCGAATGAACACGCCTTTCGACCATCCGCCCCGGCCGCTGGCACAGCGGCTCGGGGCGATCCTGTGGCCCAGCTTCTTCGCCGCCGGCGTGGCGACGATGGTGTTCTTCGCCTTCGTCGATCCGGTGCAGCTGGCGCAGATGACCTGGCCGGACTTCGAGATAGGGCGCGGCGTCGGCTACTCGATCGGCTTCTTCATGTTCTGGGCCTGCACCGCCAGCGCCTGCACCTTCACCTGGATCCTGCTGCGCCCCTCCAGCCGCTTCAATCGTCCGCTGCCGCGCGACTGACGCGCCCGCGATGCCGCCCGGCAGCGTGTCGGGCCCTCCCCCCGGCAACCCGCGAGACACGATGAGCAAGACCATTCCCTCCACGCTGGAACACGCAGGCCACGAGAGTTTCTACGTCTCGGAAGGCAAGGTGTACCCACGTGACATCCAGGGCCGATTCCAGCGCCTGCGCACGATCGCGGCCTGGCTGCTGCTGGGCTGGTTCTACGCCGCACCGTGGTTCACCTGGGATGGCCGCCAGGCCGTGCTGCTGGACCTGCCGGCGCGCAAGTTCCATATCTTCGGCCTGACCTTCTGGCCACAGGACTTCTTCTTCCTGGCCGTGCTGCTGATCATGGCCGGGCTGACCCTGTTCTTCTTCACCGCGCTGGCCGGGCGCCTGTGGTGCGGCTACGCCTGCCCGCAGACGGTGTGGACCGAGATCTTCCTGTGGGTGGAGAAGAAGACCGAGGGCGACCGCCACAAGCGGATGAAGCTCGACGCGGGTCCGTGGAACCGCGAGAAGGTGCTGCGCAAGGGCTCCAAGCACGCCGCCTGGCTGCTGCTGGCGCTGTGGACCGGGTTCACCTTCGTCGGCCTGTTCACTCCAATCCGCGACCTGGGCGTGCGCCTGGTGCCCTTCCAATGGGGAGGCTGGGAGATCTTCTGGGTGCTGTTCTACAGCCTGGCCACCTGGGGCAACGCCGGCGTGCTGCGCGAGCAGGTGTGCAAGTACATGTGCCCCTACGCACGCTTCCAGAGCGCGATGTTCGACCGCAATACGCTGATCATCGCCTATGACCCGATGCGCGGCGAACCGCGTGGCTCGCGCAAGCGCGGATTGGGCAGCGTGCTCGAACGCGCCCGCGGCCTGCTCGGCGTGAAGCAGGCCGAAGCCGCGGTGGTGGCGGCGGCACGGCAGCGCTCCGCGGCCGATGCACGGGTGGCAGCGCGGGTGAGCACCGACCTGCTGAAGCTGGACGCCGGCGAGGCGCCCCGGGTCGAAAAGCCCGAGGACCTCGGCGACTGCATCGACTGCACGCTGTGCGTGCAGGTCTGCCCGACCGGCATCGACATCCGCAATGGCCTGCAATACGAGTGCATCGCCTGCGCCGCCTGCATCGACGCCTGCGACGAGGTGATGGACAAGATCGGCTACCCGCGGGGGCTGATCCGTCATACCACGCAGACCTCGATGGAGGGCAAGCCACAGCGGATCCTGCGCCCACGCATCCTCATCTACGGCCTCCTCCTGGGCGGGATCTTCGCCACCTGGACCTGGTCGGTCATCAACCGCGCGCCACTCGAGTTCGACGTGATGCGCGACCGCAATGCCCTCTACCGCGAAATGGCCGATGGCGGCGTGGAAAACGTGTACACCTTGCGTTTGGTCAACAAGCAGCCGCGACCCCACACGTACAGTGTGGACATCGCGCCCACGGCCGGCATCAGCCTTCCCGGCGCCCCGGTCAGGGTGGAGACCGCGGCCGAGGAGGTGGTCACGGTCGTGGTGACGCTGCGTTCGGAGCCCGGCGAAGCCAGTGGCCGCCACGACGTCGTGTTCACCGTGCAGAGCCTTGACGAACCCGCCATCCGCACCCGCCACGAAAGCCGCTTCTTTGGACCCATGCCATGAACCACGACACCTCGAATGCGCCGCGCCCCTGGTACCGCGAGCCGATGATGGCGCTGGTGCTCGGCCTGCCGCTGATGTCGGTGGTCGCAGGCTTCAGCCTGCTGGGAATCGCCATCCATGCCGGCGGCGCCGACGCGATTCCGCAGGAGGTTCGGCGCACCGGAAAGGCACAGGTGGGGGACATCGCGGCCGATGCCCACGCGCAGGCGCTGGGACTGCGCGCACAGCTGCGCGTGGACCGCGGCACGGGCGCGGTGGTGCTGGATTTCGTGGAGGGTGACGCGCCCGGCGATGCCCGGCTGGAATTGCGCCTGGTCCATCCGACGGCGGCTGCCGGCGACATCGAGGTGCCCCTGGTCCGCCACAACGCAGGCTACATCGGCCGCATGGAGGCTACGCGCCGGCACGACTGGAAAGTGGTGCTGTCCCCGGCCGACGGGCAATGGCGGTTGATCGCGCGCCTGGCCGCGGATGCCGATGGCGTGCGCCTGCACCCGGCGCTGACCGACAGCTGATGGCGCACACGGCCTGCTTCCACTGCGGCGAGGCACTGCCGGGCGGGCACCCAGTCGAGTCCCTGGACGGCACCCCGCGCGCCTTCTGCTGCCACGGCTGCGCCGGTGCGGCCCGCTGGATCCGCGACGCGGGCCTGGGCGACTACTACCGCATCCGTGATGTCGAGGGCCTGCGGGTGGGCGAGGAGCGCGCCGACTACAGCGCCTGGGACCGGGCCGACGTGCTGGCAGGCCACAGCCGCGAGACCGCCACCGGTCGCGAGATCACCGTCCTCGTCGAGGGCATGCGCTGCGCCGCCTGCGCCTGGCTGATCGACCGTGCGCTGCGCAGGCTGCCCGGCATCGACGATGTGCGGGCCAACGCCGTGACCGGCCGCGTGGTGATCGCATGGAACCCCGACCGCATGCCGATCTCTCAGGCGCTGGAGGCGCTGGCGTCGATTGGCTATCGGCCGCATCTGGCACCCGGCGAGGCGCTGGAACGCGAGCGCCGGCGCGAGAACCGGACGATGCTCATCCGCCTGGGCGTCGCTGGCCTGGGCATGCTGCAGGCGATGATGTTCGCCGAGGCGCTGTACCTGGACTTCGACAACCAGATGCCGGTCGCCACGCGCGATTTCTTCCGCTGGATCGCGTTTCTCCTGGCAACCCCGGTCGTGTTCTACAGCGGCTGGCCCTTCATCTCGGGCATGCTGCGCGAGGTGCGCTTCGGTCGCCTCGGCATGGATACGCTGGTGGCGTCCTCGGTGCTGCTGGCCTACGGCGCCAGCCTGGTGGAGACACTGCGCGGGGGCCCCCACGTATGGATCGATGCGGCGGTGATGTTCGTCTTCCTGCTGCTGGCCGCGCGCGCGCTGGAAGCCTTCGCCCGGCACCGCGCCAACGCCGCGGTCGACACGCTGTCGCGTGCACGTCCGGCACTCGCCTGGCGACTCGACGGGGCAGGCCGCAGCGAACAGGTGCCACTGGCGTCGCTGGCCGTCGGCGACATCGTAAGAGTGCCCGGTGGCGAAACCGTTCCCGCCGACGGCGTACTGCTCGATGACGGAGAGTTCGACGAAGCACTGCTGACCGGCGAGTCGCACCCGGTGCCGCGACGCGTGGGCGAACCGGTACTGGCCGGCAGCAGTTGTCGGGGGGCTGCCACGCGGCTGCGCGTGGAGCGCACCGGACAGGACACGCGCCTGTCGCATCTCGTGCGGCTGGTCGAGGAAGCGCAGAACCAGCGCCCGCGCGTGGCCCAGGTGGCCGAGGCGTTCGCGAGCCGCTTCGTCGTCTCGTTGTTCGTCATCGCCGCGCTGGTGTTCGCCACCTGGTGGCATATCGCACCGGAGCGGGCCTTCGAGGTGATGCTGGCGGTGCTGGTGATCAGCTGCCCCTGCGCGCTGTCGCTCGCCATCCCGACCGCGCTTGGCACCAGCCACGGTGCGCTGGCGCGACTGGGCGTGCTGTCGCTGCGACCCGATGCACTCGACACGCTGGCGCGGGCCGACGCCCTGCTCATCGACAAGACCGGCACGTTGACCGACGGCAGCCCAAGCCTGGTCGACCTGGAGTTGTTCGGCACCCTCGACCGCGCCCAGGTGCTGGCCAGTGTCGCCGCGCTGGAGCGCGAATCCGGGCATCCCCTGGCGGCCGCCTTCCGGGACGTGGACGTGGCGTCCGCGCGTCGGGTGGTGATCCATGCGGGTCGTGGCGTGGAAGGAGAAGTCGCGGGCCGGCGCATGCGCGTGGGTCGCGCCGATTTCGCCGCCGGCCGCCACGACGACGGCGCGGTCTGGCTTGGCGATGGCTTCACCGCTCACGCCAGGCTGGGTTTCGCCGACCGGCCACGCGCCGATGCCGCCGCGGCGGTGACGCGCCTGGATGCGCTGGGTCTGCCGCCCGAGATGTTGACCGGCGACAGTGGCGTGGCCGCCAGCCTGGTGGCCGGCGCCACCGGTATCGGCACCTGGCGGGCGCGGCAGTCGCCCGAGGACAAACTGGCGCGCGTCCGGCAGCTGCAGTCGCAAGGTCGCGTCGTCGCGATGATCGGCGACGGCATCAACGACGCACCGGTACTGGCGGGTGCCGATGTCTCCATCGCGATGGCCGGCGGCGCGGCCCTGGCCCACCGCAGCGCCGACCTGGTGCTGGCCGGAAGTGCGCTGGAACGCCTCCCGGACGCGATCGAGCTGGCCCGGCGCACGCGCCGCATCATCCGCCAGAACCTCGCCTGGGCGGGCGCCTACAACGTCATCGCCCTGCCCTTCGCCGCGGCGGGCCTGGTGACGCCCTGGATCGCCGCGCTGGGCATGGCCGGGTCCTCGCTGCTGGTGACGTTCAATGCCCTGCGCCTGGCACGTGCGCGTCCTGCGCGTAGGATACGGGCCATGCCCGAAGCAAGCCCCCGCCCCCTGCAGCCGCGTGCCACGTGAGCAGCATGGTCTTCCTCGTGCCGATCAGCCTCGCGCTGTTGGGCCTGGCAGTCTGGGCGTTCGTATGGGCAGTGCGTCGTGGCCAGTTCGACGACCTGGAGACTCCGGCGGTGCAGATCCTGGTGGACGAGCCGAGCCCCCGAACGAGCGACGTCGAGCAGGACACCAGCGTCGCGGCGGATGCCGACGAAGCGGCGGGTGCGCGACCCGCCCACGACGACGACGGGCAACACGCACCCCGTGCCGATTGACTGGCTGACGATCAGCGCAGCGCTGCTGGCGGGGCTCATGGGCGGCCTGCATTGCGCCGCGATGTGTGGCGGCATCGCCACCGGCATCGCGATGGGCTCCGGCGGCCAGGCACCACTCGCCACCGCGGTCCAGGTCAACCTGGCACGGGTGGGGGGTTACATCGTGGCCGGCGTGATCGTCGGCGGCTTCGGCGCCGGGCTGCTGACCCTGGCGCGCGCCGAGGGCCTGGTGCTGGGGGCGCGCATGGCGGTGGGCCTGGTGTTGATCGTCGTCGCGCTGCGCCTGCTCGACCGCCACGGAAAGCTGGCCTTTTTGTCGCGGCCTGGCGCCGGGTTGTGGCGCCTGCTCGCCCCGCTGCAGCGGCGGCTGTTGCCGGCGAACACGCTGCCGCGACGGCTGGCCGTGGGCATGATGTGGGGATGGATGCCGTGCGGACTCAGCGCCACCTTGCTGGTGGCGCGTGGCTGAGCGTGGATGCGCTCAACGGCGGACTGATCATGGCCGCCTTCGGCCTGGGCACCTTGCCGGTGATGCTGCCGCTGACCTGGAGCGGTACCCGGCTTGCGGGCTGGCTGGCGCGCCCAGGCGCAAGGATGGCCGCCGCAGGCGTGATTTTCGCTGCCGGGATGCTGACGCTGGCAGCCCCCTGGCTGGCCAGGATACCGGCGGTGCACGCACTGCTGGAGGCCTTGGGCTGCCGCACCCTGCCGGGAGCGTGACGCCCACCCTCAGCTGCGGGCGCGTGCCTCGTCGGGATCGTGCGCCAGCTGGTCGAGCTTGGCGTGGTCGAGGATCTGCAGCTTGCGCCCGCGCACCGCGATCACGCCATCGTCCTGCAAGCGCCCGAAGGTGCGGCTGACCGTCTCGATGACCAGGCCGAGGTAGCTGGCGATATCCTCGCGGCTCATCGGCAGCGTGATGTGGTCCCCGGAACGATCCAGCTTGCGCAGGCGCTCGGACAGGCCGTGGAGGAACAGCGCGACACGCTCGTTGGCGTGTCGCCGGCCCATCATTTCCAGATGGTCCTGGTCGCGGCCCATGCTCTGGCCGATGACGCGCAGGAACTGCTGCTGCAGCGAGGGGATCTGCGCCGCGACCCGGCCCAGCTCCGCCATCGGTACCTCGCACACCTCGGCCGGCTCCAGCGCTTCGGCGTCGCAGCGGTGGGTACCGCCGCCAAGGGCATCCAGGCCCATCAGCTCACCGGGCAGGTGGAAGCCGATGACCTGCATCGAGCCGTCCTCGGCCAGCGCGGTGGTCTTGAACGCACCTTCGCGCGCCACGAAAAGCGACTGCAGGGGCGCACCGACCTGGAACAGCGCATCGCCCCGCGCGAGGGGCCGGCGCTTGCGCACCAGCTCGTCGAGGCGTTGCAGGTCGACACTGCCGATGCCCGCCGGCAGGCACAGCTGCTGCAGCGAGCACTGCGAACAGCTGCGGCGCAATGCCGCTATGTCGACGATGTTCGTTGTATTCGGCATAGGTGGGCCGGTGGTTCCTGGGCGGTCGCAACACCCGCGGGGTCGTGGCTGCGCAGGGCGGCCCGGGCCACCCAAGCCGCCATTCTACACCGCCCGGTTCAGTTTTCCCCGCCGGTCCAGCGCGCCATCCAGGCCTTGACGGTCTCGTGCCACTGCACCGAGTTCTGCGGGCGCAGGATCCAGTGGTTCTCGTCCGGGTAATAGAGGAACTCGCTGGGGATGCCCTGCCGCTGCAAAGCGGTGAAGGTGGCCAGACCCTGCTCGACCAGGACGCGGTAATCCTTCTGGCCGTGGATCACCAGCATCGGCGTCTTCCAGTTGGTCACGAAATTGACCGGGTTGTGGCGCTCGTAGTCGGCCGGGACCTGGAACTGCGGTCCACCGAACTCCCACTCCATGAACCACAGTTCCTCGGTGGCGTAGTACATCGAGCGGGTGTCGAACACGCCGGCGTGGTTGACCAGGCAGCTGAAGCCGTCGGGCCAGTTGCCGGCGATCCAGTTGACCATGTAGCCGCCATAGCTGGCGCCGAGCGCGCAGGCGCGGTCGCCGTCGAGGAAGTCGTAGCGCTCCAGCGCAGCGGCCCAGCCCTTTTGCAGGTCCTCGAGCGGCTTGCCGCCCCAGTCG
The DNA here is from genome assembly GCF_008017755.1 of Alkalisalibacterium limincola. Classification (GTDB taxonomy): domain Bacteria; phylum Pseudomonadota; class Gammaproteobacteria; order Xanthomonadales; family Xanthomonadaceae; genus Alkalisalibacterium; species Alkalisalibacterium limincola. The sequence continues at coordinate 112,720 of NZ_VRTS01000004.1, read as the reverse complement.
CCGCTGATCGAATCCATGAACTCCTGGCCATAGCCGGCCGAACCGTGGAAGTCGACGAAGACCACCGCGTAGCCGGCACCGGCATAGGTCTGCGGGTTCCAGCGGTAATGGAAGCTGTTGCCCATCGAGCCCTGCGGGCCGCCGTGGATGATGAAGGCCACCGGGTAGCGCTCGCCCTCGGTGAAGTTCCACGGCTTGACCACGTAGGCGTGCACGGTCTGGTCGTTCCAGCCCTCGAACGTGAACTGCTCCGCCTCGCCGAAGCCGACGCCCTCGAGGCGTTCGCTGTTGAGCGTGGTGATCTGCCGCTCGGCGCTGCCGTTGGCGCGCGCGACGAAGACCTCCGCCGGGCTGTCGAGCGTCTCGCGGGTAAACGCCAGCGTGTCGCCCGCCAGGTCGAAACCGCCGACGGTGCCCTTGCCACTGAGCTGCATCACCGTGCCCTCCTCGATGTCGACCGAGAACAGCGGGCGCTGGCCGAGGTCGAAGGCCACCGTGTACAGCGTCTGTCCGTCAGCCGACACCGCAAGGGAATAGGCCGAGCGATCCCAGTCCGCGGCGATCTCGCGGCGCTCGCCCGAGCCCAGGTCCAGTTCGGTGATCTGGTAGCGGTCGGATTCGAAGCCGGGCCTGCGCATCGCGCGGTAGTACAGCCTGGTACCGTCCGGCGAGAACACCGGCCCGGTGTCGGAAGCCGGATTGTCCGGGGTCAGGTTGCGCGGCGCGGCCGACGCATCGGCCGGCACGTGGTACAGGTCGAAATTGGTCGACCACGGCTCCTGGGCATCCGCCACGCGGGCACTGAACACCAGCGAGGCGGCGTCCGGCGACCAGGCATAGTCGTCGCTGCCACCGAACGGCTTGGATGGCACGTCGCCGCCGAACGCGATGCGCCGCGGCTCGCCCGCCAGGCGCCCGTCCTCGAGGCTGGCCACGAACAACTGGTTCAGGCGGCCATCCTTGAAGGTGTCCCAGTGGCGGACGAAAAGACGCTCGTAGTGCTGGCCGCTGGTCTTGCCGTCGCGGGCCTCCTGCAGCCGGTCCCGGGTACAGGCCAGGTTCGTGCAATCGGGGAACACCTCGAAGCTCACCGCGACCTGGCGACCGTCCGGCGCCAGGCGGTAGCTGCCGATGCCCAGCGGATAGTCGCTCACCTGCACCGGCTCGCCACCGGTGACCGGCATCGACCACAACTGGTTCGAGCCGCTCTTGGCCGACAGGAAGTACACCGTCTCGCCGTCGGGAGCGAAGGATGGGCTGGACACGCTCATGTCCTGGGGCGTCAGCCGCGCGGGCGGCCGCATGTCCCGGGTCAGCAGGTTGCGCACGTACAGCGCGGTCTTCGCGCTGTCGGCCTCGAAGTCGGCCTCGCGAAGCGCGTGCACCAGCCACCGCCCGTCCGGCGACAGCGTGGGGGCCGAGGCGCGGTCGAGCACCACCAGATCACGGGCGGTGAAGCCACGCTCGGCGGCCGTGGCACCGGTGGCGGCAAGAGCCAGCAGCAGCAGGGTCGAGGTTCGCAGGGTCATGGAGATTCTCCCGGGAGGACAGGCAGGGTCATTGGTAGCCGATGGCCACGGCGATCACCATCGCGATCGCGGCCGCGGCGAGCAGCTTGAGGATGAGGGGAAACACGAACCGGAACCAGCGGTCGTAGGGAATGCCGGCGATTCCGAGGATGCTCATCAGCACAACGTTGGTCGGCACGATCATGTTCATCAGGCCATCGCCGAACTGGAAGGCCAGCACCGAGGCCTGCCGGCTGACCCCGACCAGGTCGCCGAGCGGCGCCATGATCGGCATTGTCACGAAGGCCTGGCCCGAACCGGACGGGATGAACAGATTGAGCACCGACTGGATCAGCATCATGCCGACCGCGGCACCGTAGGCACCGACCTGGCCCAGCGGCCCGGCCAGGCCGTGCACGATCGTGTGCAGCACCTGGCCGTCCTCGAGGATCATGCCGATCGACCGCGCGAAGCCGATCAGCAGCGCCGTGGTCGCCAGCTCGGCGGCGCCGTCGGCGAAGCGCTTGGCGGTGATGTCCAGCCCGAGGCCGCCAATGACTCCGGCGAAGATCGCCAGGCCGAGGAAGAGTGCACCGAGCTCGACCAGGTACCAGCCCTGCTGCGCGATGCCCCAGACCATGAGCACCAGCGTCAGCACCGACAGCAACAACACGGCCAGGCGGCGTCCGTCCAGCGGCGGGTATTCGGCCGGTGGCGGGTGCGACACCTCGATGCCGGCCATCAGGCTCGCCGACGGATCGGCCTGCACCCGCCTTGCGTAGGACCACACGTGGTGCACGCCGATCGCCAGGAACGGCAGGAACAGGGCCAGGCGGAACTCCCAGCCCGAGGTCGGTGCCACGCCGGCCACGCCCTGTGCCACCTGCACCGTGAACGGGTTGAGCACCGCCACGCCGTAGCCAATGCCATAGCCGACGACGAGGATGCCCATCGCGGTCATGACGTCCATGCGCATCGCCACGCACAAAGCGATGAGCATCGCGGCGAACGGGATGTACTCCTCGGCCACGCCGATCGCGCTCGAGCCCGCCGCGAACACGCCCATGCCGATCATGATCAGCAGGCCGGGACTGTGGCCGATGCGTCGCAGCACCGCGCCCAGCGCCGCGTCGATCATGCCGGTGGCGCGCAGCACCGAGATCGCGCCCCCGACGATGAGCACGAAGAAGATGATGTCCTGCGAAGCGGCCAGTGCGCGCGGCACGACGGTGAACAGCGTGTCGGGCAACAGCACCACGCGCTCGTCGGCCCGGGCGTAGGTGCCGGGCACCACCAGATCGCGTCCCGCCTCGTTGGTGGCCGTCTCGAATCCGCCCTGCGGCAACACCCAGGTGGCGGCCAGGGCCGCCACCATCATCGCGAACAGCAATACCAGCGTGTGCGGAACACGCAGCCACTTGGCCATGCGGCCACTCCCCGGGGTGGATTCGACCGCCAGAGCATACGGGAGGCGCAGGGACCGGGTCTAACGAACCCTGCCGCAAAACGGAAAAAGCCCGCAACTGGCGGGCTTTTCCACGGATCGGCGGGAAGGCGCCGGATTCAGAACGGGATGTCGTCGTCCGGGAATCCATTGTCCGCCGGTGCCTGGCGCGAGGGCTGCTGGCGCTCCTGGCCGCCGCCCTGGCCGCCCTGGGCGCCACCACGGTCGCTCCCGCGGGAGTAGCCACCGCCACCACCACCACCACCACCACCTTCACCGCCGCCCATGCCGCCGAGCATCTGCATCTCGTTGGCGATGATCTCGGTGAAGTACTTCTCGATGCCATCCTTGCCGGTGTACTTGTCGGTGCGCAGGCTGCCCTCGATGTAGACCTGGCGGCCCTTCTTGAGGTACTCCGCGGAGATCTCGGCCAGGCGACCGAAGAACTTCACCCGGTGCCACTCGGTGCGCTCCTGCATCTGGCCGGTGTTCTTGTCCTTCCACGCGTCGGTGGTGGCCACCGAGATGGTCGTGATCGGCGCCCCGGCCTGGGTGTACTTCACTTCCGGGTCGTTGCCGAGGTTGCCCACCAGGATGACTTTGTTGATGCCACGGGCCATGTATGCAGGTCCTCTTCGTCAGGTCGCGCCGTCGTGGCGCGGGAATCAGGCACGCAGTATAGACGGCGGGACGACCCTCCGCAGGCGTCGGTCGACCGGACGGCGGGTAGTAGAAACCGGTAGCGGGGGCGTCATCACGACCGACCCACGGGCGCCGGCCCGTATAATCGGGGTTCCCCCGCACCGCGCGAGCCCATGGACAGCCACGCCCTGCAAACCGAGCCTTCCGCCACCGTGCTCGAATTCGACGCCATCCGGACCCTGGTGGAGGGCGAGATGGATGCGATCGACGCCCTGATCCGACACCGGCTGGCCTCGGACGTGCTGCTGATCAACCAGGTGTCGGAACACATCATCGCCGCCGGCGGCAAGCGCCTGCGGCCGATGCTGGCGGCGCTGGCCGCGCGCGGGCTGGGTTACCAGGGCGAAGCCCACACCCAGCTCGCCGCGATCATCGAGTTCATCCATACCTCGACGCTGCTGCACGACGACGTGGTCGACGAGTCCGACCTGCGCCGCGGCCGCTCCACCGCGAATGCGGTCTGGGGCAACGCACCCAGCGTGCTGGTGGGCGATTTCCTCTACTCGCGCAGCTTCCAGCTGATGGTCGAGCTCGACTCGATGCCGGTCATGCGCATCCTGGCCGACACCACCAACCTGATCGCCGAGGGCGAGGTGCTGCAGTTGCTGCACGTGCGCAACCCCGACACCGACGAGGCGGCCTACCTGCGCGTGATCGAGCGCAAGACCGCCGTGCTGTTCGCGGCCGCGACCCGGCTGGGGGCACTGCTGGCTGGAGCGGACGAGGCCACCCAGGCGCGCATGCACCGCTTCGGCATGGACCTGGGCTACGCGTTCCAGATCGCCGACGACGTGCTCGACTACACCGCCGACGCCGAAACGATGGGCAAGAACCTCGGCGACGACCTGGCCGAGGGCAAGGCCACGCTGCCGCTGATCCACGCGATGGCCCATGCCGATGGCGAGCGCCGTGAGCGCCTGCGCTGGATCGTCGAGCACGGCGAAGTGGATGCGCTGCCCGAGGTCATGGCCGCGATCCAGGCGGCCGGCAGCCTGGACTACAGCCGCGAACAGGCCAGCACCTATGCCGAGGCCGCCGAGCGCGCGCTCGACGGCCTCCCCGACAACGACTGGATCGGCGCACTGCGCGGGCTGGCGCGCTACGCGGTGGCGCGCAAGCACTGACCCCAGCGAGGGCGACTCAGTCGGCGAAGACCTCTTCGAAGAAGCCGTCCATCATCCGGTAGGCACGCTTCGCCGAGCGCTCGTGGTACTGGCAGGCGGCTCCGGAGTCGGCGTCGGATTCGGCGAAGCAGTGCACCGCGCCGGCGAAGTTGACGAACTGCCAGTCCGCGCCGGCCCGGGTCATCTCCTCCTGGAACCCGGCGATCTCCTCGGCCGACACCATCGGGTCGTCGGCGCCGTTGAGCACCAGCATCGGCGTGCGCACCGCGCCGGGTGCCGCCGGTTCACTAGTGTCGAGGCTGCCGTGGAAGCTGACCACGCCGCCCAGGTCGGTGCCGCTGCGCGCGAGCTCCAGGACCATCGCACCACCGAAACAGAATCCGATGCCGCCCAGCTTGCTGGTATCCAGCCCCACGTCCTCCTGGGCGCGCAGCGTGTCGAGCGCGGTGTTGATGCGGCCGCGGGCACGCTCCCGGTCGCCGTACACGGCCCGGGCCGCGGCCGAGGCCTCTGCGGTGTCCGTCGGGCGCACGCCCTCGCCGTACATGTCGGCCACCAGCACCACGTAGCCGCGCTCCACGATCGCCTTGGCCTTTTCGACCGCCGAGTCGTTCACGCCCATCCAGTTGGGCACCATCACCAGGCCGGGGCGATCGCCCTCGGCGGTCGGGTCATGGACGATGAAGCCGGAGAAGGTTTCGCCGTCGTGGGTCCAGGAGACCGGCGAGGCTTCCGGAGCGGCGAAGGCCGGAGCGGCGGCCAGGACACAGGCCAGGGCGAGGATTCTGCGGCGCATGGCGGACCCCTTCAGTCATGTGAATGGAGAAGTGTCGAGCCGTGTGTGTTCAGCCGACGTGAGCGCTCAGGCGATGCCCAGACCCTGGATCGCCGTGACGTCGGCGGCCTTCAGGCCGCAGGCGCGGGCGAAGTGGGCTCCGCGCTCGGTGTAGTCGCGGTAGCGCGGGAAGCTGGGCGCCCCCGGGGAAAGCAGCAACACGCCTTCGCTGCCCAGGGCCCTGCGCGCCAGCCCAACCGCCTCCTCCATCTCCGAGGCCTCGGCCAGCATGAAACGTTCGTTGGCGTTGAGCGCCTTGAGCTTCTCGTGGATGCGCGGCCCGTTCTGGCCCATCGTCACGATCGCTGCGGGCGCCTCGCGGCCGATGCGCTCGTAGAAAACGCCCCAGTCGATGCCGCGGTCGTAGCCCCCGACCAGCAGGGCCACGCGCCGACCGCGGAAGCAGTCCAGCGCGGCAAGCGTGGCGTGTGGCGTCGTGGAGATCGAATCATTGACCAGCTCGATGCCACCGTCGTTGCCGACGCTCTGCAGCCGGTGCGGCAGGGCCTGGAACGACGCCACGCCCGGCGCCAGCGCCACGGCGTCGAGGTCGAGCGCCTCCACCGCGGCCAAGGCCGCGCACAGGTTGCTGCCATTGTGCTGGCCGCGCAGGGGCAGCTTGCGCAGCTCCAGCACCCGGGTGCGCCCCCGGCAGACGTGCCCGTCGTCGACATGCCAGCCCTCGGGGACGTTGAAGCGCAGCACCTCGCTGGGCAAGCGCAGGCTCTTCAGGCGCGCGTCGGCACCGTTGATCAGCGCACGCGTCGGCGAGGCCTCGAACAGCAGCGCCAGCTTGTCCTCGTAATAGCGCGCCTCGCTGCCGTGCCAGTCCAGGTGCTCGGGGAACAGGTTCAGCACGACCGCCACGTCGGGCAGGCTGGCCTCGCGGGTCTGGTAGCTCGACAGCTCGATCGCCCAGAACTCCGGCGCCGGCTGCGCATCGAGGAGCTCGAGCAGCGGCAGGCCGATATTGCCGGCCAGCGCGGTGCGGTGGCGCCGGCGCGCAACAGGTGGGCCACCAGGGCGGTGGCGGTGCTCTTGCCCTTTGTGCCGGTCACGCATACGGTCCGCGCGTCGGGGTTCTCCGCGAACCACAGCGAGGTGCCGCCGATGAAGCGCGTACCGCCCAGCGCCGCATCGGCCGCGGGTGACGTGTAGGGACTGATGCCCGGCGACTTTATGACGATCTGGAACGAAGAAAGCTGCTCGGCGTCGACTGCCGTGTGCACGTGCAGCGCCGGGTCGCCGATCCCCTCGGCCACCGCGGCCTCCTCCGGGCTGCAAAACAGGGTCAGCTCAAGCCGCGGCAGGCGGTCGCGGATCGCCGCATATGCGGCGCGCCCTTCCCTGCCCCAGCCCCACAACGCAACCCTGTGTCCTTCAAGCCCGGAAATCTTCACTGACCTTCGCCCACACCGCCTCGGGAATACCATGAGTGTCGGCTGCCGGCAGCAGGCTTGCCAAGCCCGGCTGTTCCCCGAGCTGCGGCTGCACCTCGCGCGCGAAGCGCTGGACAAGCGAATCCTCGCGCCAGGCCGGCGACGCGGCCAGCGCCGCGAAGGCAGCGCGCGACTCCTGCCCCTCGCCCACGCACTCGAACGGCTTGTGGTCGCGGTACTCGATCAGCGCGTCGAACCCCGGCGCCAGCCTCGGCTCGTCGAGCAGGTTGGCACCGAAGATCGCCACCAGCCTGGGCTTGGGCATGAACGGCGCCAGCGCCAGGAACACGAAGTGGCATTTCGGACACTGGCCGCACCAGCGGCTGGCCGGACGTGGACCAAGAATGTGGAAGTTGCGGTTGCAGCTGGAGAAGTGCGCGTCGTAGCGGTCGCTGCGGGCGAACTGTCGTGCCACGGCCAGCTCCGACAAGGGCCGCAGCAGCGAGTAATAGACCAGGTCGCTGGCGACGGTCGACTTCACCAGCGCGGCGAAGCGCTGCTCGAAATCCCAGCCCTTCGACCACTGGTGGTTCACCTCTCCGGTGCCGGGAATCAGGCTGCCGTAGCTGGCGGAGCGTTCGTTGGAGAACACCACCTGTCCGTGGTCGTGCAGGAGCGCCGCCACCACCAGGATGGCGGAGTTCACCGCCGTCACCGGGATATGACCGTTGTAGGCGCCGTTCTGGTTGAAGTCGAACAGCTGCGGCGCCAGCGCACGCTGGATGGTGAGCGTGGGCAGGCCGGTGCGCTGGGCACACGCGGCGATCAACTGGCTGGAGCCGATCCAGCCGACCGTCTGCTCGACACCGGCACGACGCAAAGCCTCGATCGACACCAGCGAGTCCTTGCCGCCCCCGATCGCCACCAGCGCACGCGAAGACAGGCCCAGCGCCGGTGCGCCACCGGACCCGCTGCCGGGGAAGCCGGCATGCTCGAAGCGCACGTTGCCGCGCAGCGCCAGTCCATTGCGGTAGGCGAACTCGCCCAGGCCGTTCTCGTAGACCTCGACCAGCAGCGCCTCGGTCTGCGGGTCCAAGGCCCCGTCCTCGACCACGATGTGCGCCGGCACCGCCGCCTTGTAGTAGCTCACGCCGGCGATCAGGTGCAGCAGGCGCAAGGCGCGCTCGACCGCCGCGCGGCGCGCGGTGTCGAGCCGGAACGGGGCACCGGGGAAACGCACCGTCTCGACCAGCTCCGGGCCGTCGTCGAACGCATAGACCAGTTGTGCCTCGCCGCTGTCGACATCCAGCGTGCTTCGCACGAAGCGAAAGCGCGCGATCGCGTCGCGGTCGAATTTCCACTCAGACATCGATGACTTCCTCGCGCGGCAGGGCGCGCAGGTTGTAGGTGTTGGCCATGACCGCACCGTAGGCCCCGGCGTGGCCGACCAGCAGCACGTCGCCGCTGGTCTGGCCTCGGGCAGCGCACGGCGACGGCCGAGCACATCGCCCGTCTCGCAGATCGGCCCCACCACTTCGGCCGGCCGGCCGGGCGGCTCGTCGAGCCGGTCCAGGTTCACGATCTCGTGCCAGGCGTTGTAAAGCGCCGGGCGCAGCAGCACGTTCATGCCGGCATCGGCACCGATGCGGCGCACCCCGGATTTCTCCACCACCTGGGTGACGCCCAGCAGCAGTGCGCCGGCCTCGGCCACCAGGTAGCGGCCGGGTTCGATCCAAAGGCGGTAGCGCGGGTAGGCCTGCTTCACCTCGGACAGCGCGGCGGCGTAGGCGGCGATGTCGAACGGGCTGGCGTCCGGGTCGTAGGCCACGCCCAGTCCGCCACCCACATCGATCACCGACACCGTGCCGATCCCCTCGGCCACGGCCGCCAGGCGTCCGTAGACTTCGCGCCAGTGGCCGGCATCGTGGATGCCACTGCCGATGTGCGCGTGCAGTCCGACGATGCGCGCCTCGACCGCGCGCACCGCATCGAGCAGGTCGGGCAAGGCGTCGAGCGCCAGGCCGAACTTCGCCTCCTTGCCGCCGGTGCGCACCTTCTCGTGATGCCCGGAGCCGAACCCGGGATCCAGCCTGAGCATCAGCGAGCGGCCCTGGAACAGCTCCGGCCACTGCCGCAGCACGAACGCATTGTCGATCGTGACGTGCACGCCGCGCCGTAGCGCGTCGGCGTAATCGCTGCGCGGGGCGAAGCTCGGGGTGAACAGGACCCGCTGTGGCGAGAGCTCCGGCAACACCTCGAACAGGTGCGCCAGCTCCCCGGCCGACACGCACTCGAAGCCGAAGCCCTCGACCTCCAGCGCCTGCAGCACCTTCGGGTGCGGATTGGCCTTGAGAGCGAAGAAGCGCTGGTCGACCGCGTCCACCCCCATCAGCTCGCGCGCGCGTTCACGCACGGTCGGCAGGTGGTAGACGTAGCAGGGCGTGCCGGCCTGCGCGGTCGCCTGCAGGCGTTCGCGCTCGCGCATCCACCACGGTGGCGTGCGCACGGCGTCGGGTGCATCGAGCCGGTTCCAGGCCACGCCGAACACCGCCGATTCCGCCGCCGGCATCGCGCCGGACCCGATCAGCAGTTCGTGCAGGCGCGGCAACAGGCCGTCCGCCAGCCCTTCGTCGATGACGAAGGTCAGGTTGAGGTCGTTGGAACTCTGCGAGATCAGGTGCACCCGCTCGCGGCCGAACTCCGCCAGCACGTCGGACAGCCGATGCAGCAGCGAACGCATGCCGCGGCCCACCAGCGTCACCGCCGCACACGGGGCGATCACCTTGACCCGGCAGATCGTCGCCAGGTCGGCGCTCAGCGCCTCGAGCACATTGGTGTTCACCAGGTTCTCGCTCGGATCCAGCGACACCGTCACGTTCGTCTCCGAGGAGCCGATCATGTCCACCGACAGCCCGTGGCGGCGGAAGCGGTCGAACACCTCGGCGAGGAAGCCGACCTGCTGCCACATGCCGATCGTCTCCATCGACACCAGCACGATGCCGCCGCGCGAGCTGATCGCCTTCACGCCCGGAACGCTCGCCGCCCGGGCGTCGATGACGGTGCCGGGAAAGTCAGGCCGTTCGGTGTCGCGGATCCACAACGGCACGCCGGCCTCCCGGCAAGGGTGGATGCATCGCGGGTGCAGCACCTTCGCGCCGGTGGTGGCGATCTCCTGCGCCTCCTCGTAGTCCAGTCGCTGCAGCAGGCGCGCGTCGGGCACCTGGCGCGGGTTGGCGCTGAACATGCCCGGCACGTCGGTCCAGATCTCCACGCGCGAGGCGCCGAGCAGCGCGCCGAAGCAGGCCGCGGACGTGTCCGAACCGCCACGGCCGAGCACCGCGGTGCGCCGTCGTCGCCACGCACGATGAAGCCCTGGCTCAGTTGCAGGCGTCCGTTCGCAGCGAAGCGTTGGCGCACACCCGTCGCACCCTCGAGATCGCAGGTGGCCGACAGGCGCCGGCCCCAGGCGCTCTGGTTGGGCAGCGCCCGGGCCTGCAGCCAGTCGCGGGCATCGGTCCAGGCCAGGTCCAGCCCGCCGGACCGCAGGTAGGCCACGCCCAGCATCGAGGACATCAGCTCGCCCTGCGCCAGCAGCTCGGCCTGCCAGTCGAGTTCGGCGGTGGCACGGCGCGCGTCGTCGGCCAGCGCCTCCAGGGCCTGGAAGCGATCTCCAAGCACCGCGTCGGCATCGACCTCCAGCTCGCCGCAGAAGGCGCGGTGACGCTCGATGATCGAGGCCACCGCGTCGCGCACGGCGGACACGTCGGCATGGCCGTCGATGATCGCCTGCAATGCGTTGGTGATGCCGGACAGGGCAGACACCACGACCAGCACGCCCGTCCCCTCCTCCTCGAGGCGTTTTCGCATCAATCGTCCGATCGTGTCCCAGCGCGCGCGACGACTCACGCTGGTACCTCCGAACTTCAGGACGATCCAGCCCGGCGACACGGCGCCAGGCGCGGGGGATGCGCTGCTCATGGGGTTCCTTGATGGAGTGGCAGTCGGTACGCGCCTTTGCGCACCACGCACGGATTATCGGGGATTTGGCGGTGGTTTTCCCCCACGCCATCGCGGCCACCACACCACGCGCGCCGGATTGATAGCATCACGGGCCCCACCCACGGCAGGAACGGCCCATGCGCGCAGTCTCCTTCAAGCAGGTCGACGTGTTCACTTCGACCCCGTTTCACGGCAACCCGGTCGCGGTCGTCCTCGATGCGGCGGGCCTGGACGGCGGACAGATGCAGCGCATCGCGCATTGGACCAACCTCTCCGAAACCGCCTTCGTATTGCCACCGACGGCACCCGGCGCCAGCTACCGGGTGCGCATCTTCACCCCGCGCCAGGAGCTGCCGTTCGCCGGCCACCCCAGCGTGGGCACCGCCCATGCCGTGCTCGAGGCAGGGCTGGCGACCGCGGAGGATGGTGCATGGTGCAGGAGTGCGGAGCGGGCCTGCTGCCCGTGCGGGTCGACGCCGATGCCGACGGGGTCGGTCGCACGATCCACGTGCAGGCACCGCAAGCGCGACTCTCGGCGCCGGTGCCCGGCGATGTCGAGGCCCTGGCCGGCGCGCTGGGTGCGACACCGTTGCCCGACCCGGCACCGCAGGTGGTGGACAACGGGCCGCAGTGGTGGGTGGCGGGGTTCGACTCGGCGTCCACCGTGCGGGCGCTGTCCCCGGACATGGCGCGCCTGTCGGCGCTGACGCTCGCACGCGGGGCGGTCGGCGTGGCGGTGTACGGCCCCTCGGACGAGGACGGCATCGCCATGGCGGTTCGCTGCTTCTGCCCGGCCGACGGCATTCCCGAGGACCCGGTCACCGGAAGCGGCAATGCGGCGATCGCCGCGTTCCTGCAGGCCCACGATGCACTGCCGGCGAAGCAGTGGGTCGCAAGCCAGGGCCGCGAACTGGGCCGCGATGGCCGGGTGGCGATGCACGTGGACGAGGACGGCATCCACCTGGGTGGACGCGCGGTGACGGTGATGGACGGGCTGATCCGGCTGGCCTGAGCGCGTTGGCGTGATCGGGCGCCCGGATTGGCCGTCCCGCAGCCTGGTTCAGCCGGCTTCCTGCCGCTCGTAGGCTTCCAGCCACGCCGCCTCGGCCGCGGCGTGCGCCTCTCGAAGCTCACCCTGGCGCCTGCCGAGCACCGGCAGGCGGTCGTTGCTGCCCTCGTAGAGCGAGGGATCGGCCAGCGCGGCATCGACTTCGGCCAGTTCCGCGGCCACCGCCTCCATGCGCTGTTCGAGTTCGAGCAGCTTGCGGTCCGACCGCGGGGCCGGCTTCGCGGGCGTGGCTGCGGCAGCCGCTGCCGGCTTGGCCGCCGCCGGCTTCTCGGCCGGCTTGTTGGCGCGGGTACGCAACCAGGCCGCGTACTCGTCCAGGTCGCCGTCGAACGGTTCCACGGTGCCGTCGGCCACGCGCCAGAACGTGTCGCAGACCAGGCCGATCAGATGCCGGTCATGCGAGACCATGACGATCGCGCCATCGAAGTCGGCCAGCGCCTCGGCCAGCGCCTCGCGCATCTCCAGGTCGAGATGGTTGGTCGGTTCGTCGAGCAGCAGCACGTTGGGCTTGCGCCAGGCGATCAGGGCCAGCGCCAGTCGTGCTCGCTCGCCACCCGAGAAGCCGTCGACGTTTTCGAAGGAACGGTCCCCCGGGAAGTACCAGCGACCGAGGAAGTTGCGCATCTCCTGGGTCGAGGCATCCGGCGCGATGTCCTTGAGGTGGTCGATCGGGCTGGCTCCCTCGCGCAGGCTTTCCACCGTGTGCTGGGCGAAGTAGCCGATGCGCAGGTCGTTGTGCGCGATGCGCTCGCCCGTCAGTGGTTGCAGCTCACCGACCAGGGTCTTGACCAGGGTCGACTTGCCGGCGCCGTTGGGGCCCAGCAACGCCACCCGGTTGCCCGACTCCAGGCCGAAACCGACCTGGTGCAGGATCACCGCGTCGTGCCCGACCGTGTCGGGCTCGCCGGGCAGATGCTCGTCGGAGTCGTTGGCGCTGCCCGAACGGTAGCCGGCGTCGACGTCGTTGAGGCGCAGCAGCGAGAACGGCAGCTTCGGCGGCGCTTCGAAATTGATGTGCAGGCCACGCTCGGCGCGCACCGCCTCGGTGCCGGCCAGCTTCTCCAGGCGCTTCATCCGCGACTGCGCCTGCTTGGCCTTCGAGGCCTTGGCCTTGAAGCGGTCGATGAATTTCTGCAGGTGCTCGCGCTCGACCTGTTCCTTCTCGAAGGCGATCTGCTGCAGGCGCAGGTGCTCCGAACGCTGCTGCTCGAATCGGGTGTATCCACCGGTGTAGAGCTTCGCGGTGCGATCGTGCAGGTGCAGCGTATGCGTGCTGACCCCGTCGAGGAACTCGCGGTCGTGGGAGATGATCAGCATCGTGCCGGGGTACTTGAGCAGCCATTGCTCGAGCCACAGCACCGCATCGAGGTCGAGGTGGTTGGTGGGCTCGTCGAGCAGCAGCAGGTCCGACGGCGTCATCAGCGCGCGAGCGACGTTGAGGCGCACGCGCCAGCCGCCGGAGAACTCCGAGACCGCCTTGTCGTGCGTCTCCGGCGGGAAGCCCAGGCCATGCAGCAGCTTGCCGGCGCGCGCGGCGCGTCGTAGCCGTCCATCTCGGCCAGCTTCTGGTGCGCCTCGGCCACCGCCTCGTAGTCCTCGGCCTCCATTGCCGCGGCTTCGGCCTGGATCACCTTCCACAGCGCCGCATCGCCTGAAATCACGAAGTCGATCGCCGGATCGGGCAGCGACGGCGTTTCCTGGGCGACGCTGGCGATGCGCACCTTGGCCGACAGGTCGATGTCGCCCAGGTCGGGTTCCAGCTCGCCGTTGACCACGGCGAACAGCGAGGATTTGCCGCAACCGTTGCGGCCCACCACGCCGACACGACTACCCGAAGGCAGGCTGAGGTCGACGTTGGAGAGCAGCAGACGCTCGCCGCGGCGCAGGGCGAGGTTTCTGAAGGCGATCATTAGGGGCGGGATTGTAGCAGCCCGCCCCGGGCTCGGCGCCGGTGGCGTTCAGCCGGCGGCGATGTGCACGCTGCCGGCTGCGAGCAAAACCTCGAGCGGGGAGAGCACCCCACCTTTCTGACACCGCTCCGTGAAATCCGACTCGACCTCCATGCAAGCATCGGTTTTTACGCGCTTTTATTCCGGAGTCTATTTCTCTTCATCCGGACAAAGAGATATGTTTAACTGTCCCAAGCCAAATAGGGTCGCCCGCCGATGCGTGTCTCGTTCGAGTTCTTCCCACCCAAGACGCCCGACCAGCACGCCCAGCTGGCGCGAAGCGCCAAGCGCCTGGCCGCCCATCGTCCCGAGTTCGTTTCCGTGACCTTCGGTGCCGGAGGCTCGACACTGAGCTATACGCCGGAAACCGTGCGCCGGCTCAAGCAGGAGCATGGCCTGGAAGCGGCGCCGCACCTGAGCTGCATGGGTGGGTCGCGCGCGGAGATCGCGCAACTGCTCAACGAATACCGCCAGCAGGGCTGTCGGCGCATCGTCGCACTGCGCGGCGACATGCCGTCGGGAATGGCGCGCGCCGGCGACTTCCGTTATGCGAGCGATCTGGTGGCCTTCATCCGCGCCGAACACGGCGACCATTTCCACGTCGAGGTGGCGTGCTATCCGGAAACCCATCCCCAGGCCGACGACGCGCTGGCCGACCTGCGCCACTTCAAGGCCAAGGTCGACGCCGGCGCCGACGGTGCGATCACCCAGTATTTCTACAACGCCGATGCCTACTTCCGATTCGTCGACGAGGCGCGGGCGCTGGGCGTGGAGGTTCCGATCATCCCCGGCATCATGCCCATCGCCAATTTCAGCCAGCTCAGGCGGTTCTCGGAGCAGTGTGGTGCCGAAATCCCGCGCTGGCTGGCCAAGCGCCTGCAGGCCCACGGCGACGACCGCGACGCGGCCAGGGAGCTGGCTTCCGATGCGGTGGCGGCGCTGTGCCGCCGGCTGCTCGACGGCGGAGCGCCGGAACTGCACTTCTACACGCTGAATCTATCCAGACCGACCGAAGCGGTATTGACGCGCCTGTGACTCAGTGCGGCCCGGCAGGGAGTAGCCTTGTGGAATGCGCCCCGCCATTGCCCTGATCGTGTGCCTGAGCCTGCCAGCGACCTCCCTGGCGGCGAATTCGATCAACCGTTGCCTGGACGCGTCGGGGAACACGGTGTTCACCGACCGGCCCTGCAGCCAGCACGGTGCGCGCGACATGCCCCGGACAGGCGCCGTTGCCGGCGACGATGCCCCCGCCGGGGGCACGGTGGTCGGGCGCCCGGGGCCTGGTCACCGGCGGCCTCCCGAACCCGCTGACCGGCTGCGCGGCCGACCCGGCGGACCTGGCGATGCGCCTGCGGGTCGCACTTGAGTCGCGCGACGTGAACCAGCTGGCCTCGCTCTACCACTGGCCTGGCGCTTCCAGCCGCGGGGCCGAATCGATCATGGGCTCGCTTGCGAGGACCGCAGCCAAGGGCGTCTATGCGGTGGAGGTCGAACCCGGTCCGGGCGCGGGCCCGCGACGCCGATGACGGTCGCCAGCACGGCGGCCTGCCCGCGCCTGCGCGCGGCCTGCGCGTGGACCATGGCCCGACCGGCTTCGAGGGCTACCCGCCAGAAACCACTCACTTTGCGATGACCCGCCACATGGGTTGCTGGTGGATCCACTACTAGCACGGGCCCCGCCTGACCGCCGCTTTCAGATGCGCGGTGGCCGGAAGTCGAGCACGGCAGTGGCACCGTGTGGATCGCGCGGCACCAGCTTGACCTGCCATCGGTGCAGGTCGCACAACCGCCTGACGATCGCCAGGCCGATGCCGCCGCCCTTGGTCGCACCGGCCGCCGAACCGCGATAGCCCCGCTCGAACAGGCGCTCGGCGTCCTCGGCACTGATGCCCGGGCCGGTGTCGTCGATGATCACGCGATGCGGCTCGACGCGAATCCGCACCTCGCCCTCGGTGGTGTACTTGCACGCGTTGCCGATGAGGTTGCCCAGCGCCACCGACAGCACCGCCTCGGGCGCCTCGACCAGCGCGCTTTCCTCACCCTCCACCACCACCTCGACCGGCTTGCCGCCCATTTGGATGCGGTTTGCCTCGGCCAGTTGCTCGGCCAGCTGGCGCACGTCGGTCGTGCCGCTGCCGCGTTCGGAGCGCGAAAGCATCAACAGCGCGGTGATCAGGTGCGTGCACTGCTGCTCGGCGCGCGAGATGCGCTCCAGGCGCAGCTGCATCTTCTCCGAGAGGTCCGGCGTGGTCTGGATCAGTTCCGTGGCACCGCGGATCACCGCCAGCGGCGTGCGCAGTTCATGGCTGACATCGGCGTTGAACTCGCGGTCTCGCTGGACCACTTCCGTCAGCCTTTCGGCATATTCGTCCAGCGCCGTGGCCAGCTCGCCCACCTCGTCGTCGGCGAATGCCGGTGCCAGCTTCGTCGGCCGGTCGGTTTCCTGCAGGCTGCGCAGGCGCCGGGCGAGGTCGCGCACCGGGCTGATCACGCGCGAGGAAGCCCAGACCCCCAGAACGAAGGAGAGCACGGCGAACAGCAGCACGGCCGCCGGCAGCGCGATCGCCAGCAGATGCTGGGTGCGTTGCTCCTGGGTGGTGTCGTACTTCAGGAAGAACCAGTACTCCGGGTCCTTGCGCACCGCCAGCTTGTAAACGCGCTGCCCGCCCTCGCCGTCACGCTCGACCAGCTCGTGCACGCCATCGGGCAGGTCGCGCCATTCCATCGGCACGTTGGCGAAGCGGCGCTGGCTGTACAGGAAGCCCTGGATCTTTTCGAACGGCGCCCCGACGAGCTCCGGATCGAGGTAGAACGACTCGGCATAGTCCTCGAGGTTCTGCGTGAGCGCCTCGCCGATCAGCTGGTTTTCCAGCCAGTCGCGCAGGTACAGCGTGGAAATCGCGAACAGCCCCGTCAGCCCGGTGCCGAGCAGCAGGAAGGACAGGATGATGCGGCTGCGAAGCCTACGCCTGAACTGCATCTGGATCGGCGATCCGGTATCCGATGCCGTGGCGGGTCTGGATCAGTGGCGTGGGGAACGGCTTGTCGACGGCCGCACGCAGGCCGTGGATGTGCACGCGCAGGCTGTCGGAATCCGGCAGTTCCTCGCCCCAGACGCGGGTTTCGAGCTCCTGCCGGGTCACCACCGAGGGCGAGGACTCCATCAGCGACTGCAGGATCTTGAGCGCGGTCGGGTTGAGCTGAAGGAGCTTGCCCTGGCGCCGCACCTCGAGCGTGTCGAGGTTGTACTCCAGGTCGGCCACCTCGAGCACCCGCGGCTTGGACGCCTTGCCGCGGCGCGAAAGCACGTTGAGCCGGGCCTCGACCTCCTGCAGCGCGAAGGGCTTGATCAGGTAGTCGTCGGCGCCGGACTCGAAGCCTTCCAGCTTCTGGTCGAGCGTGTCGCGCGCGGTCAGCATCAGCACCGGGGTCTGCTTGCGCGCTTCCTCGCGCAGCTTGCGGCAGACCTCCAGTCCGTCCATGCCGGGCAGGTTGAGGTCGAGCACGATGGCGTCGAAATCGTTGACCACGGCCAGGTGCAGGCCGGTCACGCCGTCCGCGGCGAAGTCGATGGTATGCCCACGGTCTTCAAGGTAATCGCCCAGGTTGGCGGCGATATCGCGGTTGTCCTCAATCACGAGGATGCGCATGGACACTCCTTTGGCTGGATGCTGGCCGGCAGGCGCCTGGCCCGGCATGGTTGGTCCGTCGAAGCTTGGCTGATTCTGGCACAGAAAAAGGCCCAGGCAGACGCATTCCGACGCCTGACCTGGGCCAAAGCTACTGCCCCGATCCGCCTTCTGGGCCGAGCCGGGCTCTTGACGAGGAGGCTTGGACTAGAGGACAGGCTGCCTAATCTAGACCCGGGGGAATTAAATGCCTGTTAAGCCGGCTTCACCCTTTTGTTAACGGGGCTGTTGGCCTGGGCACGCTTGCGCCGGGCGTGACGGTAGGCCACGTAATCGACGATCGCCCCGGCCACGTCCAGGCCGGTCGCACCCTCGATGCCCTCGAGCCCGGGCGAGGAATTCACCTCCAGCACCAGCGGGCCGCGACGCGAACGCAACAGGTCGACACCGGCCACGTTGAGCCCCATGACCTTGGCCGCCCGGATCGCCGTTTCCGTCTCAGCCTTCGTGAGACTCACTGCCGCGGCCGTGCCGCCCCGGTGCAGGTTGGAGCGGAACTCGCCCTTCTTCGCCTTGCGGCGCATCGCCGCCACCACCTTGCCCCCAACCACGAAGCAGCGCAGGTCGGCGCCCTTGGCCTCGCCGATGAACTCCTGCACCAGGAAGTTCGCGTACAGCCCGCGGAAGGCTTCGATGACGCTGCGCGAGGCCGAGGCACTCTCGGCCAGGATCACGCCGTTGCCCTGGGTGCCCTCGTTGAGCTTGATGACGTGCGGGGCCTTGCCCAGCATCGTCATCAGGTCGTCGGTGTCGTCCGGGTTGTCGCCGACCACGGTGGTCGGCAGGCCGAGGCCCTGTGCGGCCAGCATCTGGTGGGCCCGCAGCTTGTCACGCGAGCGCAGGATCGCGTCGGACGGGTTCGGGGTGAAGCAATCCATCATTTCCAGCTGGCGCAGCACGGCCGTGCCATAGAACGTGACCGACGTGCCGATGCGCGGGATCACCGCATCCAGCCCGCTGAGCACCCGGCCCTTGTAGTGCATCTCGAACGCATTCGGGGCGATGCGCAGGTAGCAGCGCAACGGATCGAGCACGCGCACGCTGTGACCGCGCTCGCGCGCAGCGTCGACCAGGCGCTGGGTGGAGTACAGGGCGGTGTTGCGCGAGAGGATCGCCAACTTCATTTCAAAGCTCCATCGGGAGGGCCGGGCTGGTGGCTGGTGAAGGACTGCGAAGCATCGACGATGAACGCGCCTTCCAGGGCAGTGCGCCCCAGCAGCATCGGAAACAGCATATTGCGGCGGTTGGTCAGGTTGATTTCAATACGGTGGCGGCGGCCAGCCAGGGCCAGCGTGGTGGCGATGAACACACGCACCGTCGCATGGCCTCCGGAGTCCGTGACGCGCCGGCGGTCGATCACCGGGGCCTGGGCGGTGACCTCGGGGCATTCATCGCCGGGATGGATGCTGAAGCGCACCCAGTCCGACCCATCGCGATCGAACAGCTCCATCGAGTCCACGTGCAAGGCGGAGGAGCGCGCGCCGGTGTCGACCTTCGCGCGGATCGCGTCGATGCCCAGCTCCGGCAGCGACACCCACTCCCGCCACCCGAGCACCACCCGGCGGGTTTCGTCTTCGTCCTGCATGCGACCATCCCTGCGCGGCGGTTGCCGGCATGAGGGGAAACGAGACGGCGGCCAGTGGGCCGCCGGGAAGGGTGGAGCGGGTGATGGGAATCGAACCCACGTTCACAGCTTGGGAAGCTGTTGTCTTACCATTAGACGACACCCGCAATGCGGCGATTATGCCCAGCGCCCGAGCACCGGCGCAATCGCAGCCGCGCCGCACTCTAAGTGACCCCGCATGCAGATCCAGCTCAACGGCGAACCCACGCAGATCCCCGACTCGTGCAGTATCGAACAACTGCTCGAGCGCGCCGGGCTGGGGCAACGCCGCGTGGCGGTGGAGGTCAATCGCGAGGTCGTCCCGCGGAGCCGTCATGGCGAGCACCTGTTGGCCGAGGGCGACCGGGTCGAGGTCGTGCACGCGCTGGGCGGCGGCTGAGCGAACCCCGAACGCGTCGGTGCCGGACGCTGGACCAGCGACCACGGTGCCGTGCTGCACTGGTACCATGAACGGGATTTCGCACGATTCCCGACATGAACAGCTCCCAGCCTTCCGATCCCCTCGTCATCGCAGGCAAGACCTACCGCTCGCGACTGCTCACCGGCACCGGCAAGTTCAAGGATTTCGACGAGACCCGACGCGCCACGCTGGCCGCCGGCGCGCAGATCGTCACCGTGGCGATCCGCCGCAGCAATATCGGCCAGGATCCCGACGAGCCCAACCTGCTCGACGCCCTGCCCCCGCAAGAGTTCACGCTGCTGCCCAACACCGCCGGCTGCTACACCGCCGATGATGCGGTGCGGACCTGCCAGCTGGCCCGCGAACTCCTGGACGGCCACAAGCTGGTCAAGCTGGAGGTGCTCGGCGACCCCAGGACACTCTTCCCGGACGTGGTCCAGACCCTGGCCGCCGCGGAGCGACTGGTGGCCGACGGCTTCGATGTGATGGTCTACACCTCCGACGACCCGATCGTCGCCCGCCAGCTGGAGCTCATCGGCTGCGTGGCGGTGATGCCGCTGGCCGCCCCGATCGGCTCGGGCCTGGGCATCCAGAACAAATGGAACCTGCTCGAGATCATCGACAACGCCAAGGTTCCGATCCTCGTGGACGCCGGAGTCGGTACCGCCTCGGATGCCGCCATCGCGATGGAGCTGGGCTGCGACGGCGTGCTGATGAACACCGCGATCGCCGGCGCGAAGGATCCGGTGCTGATGGCCAGCGCGATGCGCAAGGCGGTCGAGGCCGGGCGCGAAGCCTTCCTGGCCGGCCGGATCCCGAAGAAGCGCAACGCCTCCGCATCCTCACCGCTCGACGGCCTGTTCCTCTGAGGGCGGGACAGGGATGTCCGAAAAACAGCCGCCCACGCCCCCGACGCCCGCCGATGCCCAGCGCCGGCCCTTCACCGGTGAACCCGGTCGTCGCCAGGTCCGCAGCTTCGTGCTGCGCGAGGGCCGGCTGACGCCGGCGCAGAAGCGTGCCTTCGACCAGCACTGGTCGCGCTACGGCCTGGACTACCAGGGCACGGTTCGCGACCTCGACGCCGTGTTCGCCCGCCGGGCCGAGCGCGTGCTCGAGATCGGCTTCGGCAACGGCGAGGCGCTGCGCTTCGCCGCCGGCAACGAGGCGCACCGCGACCTGATCGGCGTCGAGGTGCACCGGCCCGGCGTGGGCCGCCTGCTCAATGCGCTGGCCGACGACGCCCGCGAGCACGTGCGCCTGTACTGCCACGACGCGGTCGAGGTGCTGCGCGACGAGATCGCCCCGGGGGCGCTGGATGAAGTCCGCATCTTCTTCCCCGATCCGTGGCACAAGAAGCGCCACCACAAGCGCCGGCTGGTCCAGCCGGCGTTCGTGGGCCTGGTCGTCTCCCGCCTGAAGCCGGGTGGCCTGCTGCACCTGGCCACCGACTGGGAGGGTTACGCCGAGCACATGTTCGACGTGCTCGAGGCCGAGCCGGCGTTGCGCAACACACTGGGGCCGCGCACGGCCGCCGAGCGGCCGTCGTGGCGGCCACAGACACATTTCGAGCAGCGCGGTGTCCGACTGGGCCACGGCGTGTGGGATCTTTTGTACGAACGCACCTGACCCCTTCGAGTTCCGAGCACCCGACAGGAGATAGCGCAAGCCCGCCCCATGGACGCCATGGACAACCTGGCCACCGGCAGCAGCATGGCCCTGACCACCGACATGATGCTCGTGTTGGCCCTGGTCGGCTTCACCATGGTGATGCTGATGCTCGAGAAGCTGCGCCCGGACGTGACCGCGCTGATCGTGCTGGTGGCGCTGGGCCTGCTGGGCCTGGTGCCGGCCGAGCGGCTGTTCGGCGGCTTTGCCGGCAATGCGGTCATCTCGATCATCGCGACGATGATCCTCGGGGCCGGCCTGGACCGCACCGGGGCTCTCAACCGCCTTTCGGTGTGGCTGCTGCGGGTGTCCAAGGGCATGGAGGAGCGCCTGATCTGGATGACCTCGATCATGGCCGGCCTGGTCTCCTCGGTCATGCAGAACCCCTCGGTGGCGACGCTGTTCCTGCCGGTCGCCTCGCGCCTGTCGGCGCGTACCGGCGTGGCTCTTTCGCGCATGCTGCTGCCGATCGGCGTGGCGATCGTCATGGGCGGCAGCCTGACGATGGTCGGAAACTCACCGCTCATCATGCTCAACGACCTGGTGCTGTCGGCGAACTCCAACCTGCCCTCCGGCGTGGCGACGCTGACCGGGTTCGAGATGTTCGCGCCGCTGCCGATCGGCATCGCGCTGCTGCTGGCCAGCGTGCTCCTGTTCCGGCTGTTCGGCCGGCGACTGCTGGGTGGTGGAGAGGACAAGGGCGTCACTCCGGCACGCACCGAGAGCTACTTCGCCAACGCCTACGGCATCGGCGGGGAGATCTACGAGCTCACCGTCACCGCCGACAGCCCGCTGGTGGGCATGTCGATCGGCGAGGCGGAGGCCCAGCGCGATGCACCGCTGTTCCTCGCACTCAAGAGCGGCAACGAGTCGCGGCTGGCCGCACCGGCGGACGCCATGATCTGGGTCGGCAGCGTGATCGGTGCGATGGGCCGGCGCGAGGAGATCAACGACTACGCCCAGAACAACCTGCTCCGCGTCTCGCCACGGTTGCGCAATTTCGCCGACCTGTTCAACCCGAGCCGGGCCGGCATTTCCGAGGCGGTGATTCCGCCCAACTCCCGCTTCATCGGCAAGACCCAGGCCGACCTGCAGCTGCGCAAGCGCCACGGCATGAGCCTGCTGGCGATCAACCGCGACGGTGAGATCTGGCGCGAGGACATCCGCCACATGCCGATCAAGTCCGGCGACATGCTGGTGTTCCACTCGATCTGGCAGAGCCTGGCCCAAGCGTCGGAGGACCGCGACTTCGTCGTCGTCACCGACTACCCGAAGGAGCAGCAGCGCCCGCACAAGCTGTGGGTGGCGCTGGCGGTGTTCGCCGTCGCGCTGGGCCTGGCGCTGTCGGCGGAACTGCCGGTGCCGCTGGCACTGATGACCGGCGCGGTGGGCATGCTGGTGCTGGGCGTGCTGAACATGGACGAGGCCTACGGCGCGATCAACTGGAAGACCGTCTTCCTGATGGCCTGCCTGATCCCGCTGGGCTGGGCCATGGACTCCACCGGGACGGCGGGCTGGATAGCGATCCAGGTGCTGGACCGACTCGGTACGGACGTGCCGATCTGGGTGCTGGAGGCGGCCGTGGGACTGCTCACGACGATGTTCGCCCTGGTGATCACCCACGTCGGGGCCACCGTGGTGATGGTGCCGATGGCGATCAACCTCGCGCTGATCGTCGGTGGCAACCCGGTGGTGTTCGCACTCATCGTGGCGTTGTCGGCCTCGAACAATTTCCTGAGCGCATCCAACCCGGTCCTGGCGATGATCGCCGGCCCGGCCGGCTACCGGCCGCTCGACCTGCTCAAGGTCGGCATCCCGCTGACCTTCGTCTATCTGGGCATCGTGCTGGTGGCCGTGAACGTGATGTTCTAACCGACCAGGTGCACCGCGCCGTCGCGCACTTCCACCGCCACCACGGCCAACGACTGCCCACGGCAGGGCCCGCTCACGCATTCGCCATCGCCACGGCGGAACATCGCGCCGTGGACGGCACACACCAGCAGCCCCTTGTCGATGAGGAAACGGCCCGGCGCCCAGTCCAGTCGCCGCCCGGCATGCGGGCAGACATTGTGGAAACACTGCACCCGGTCGCCCTCACGGGTGAGCAGCAGGTCGCAGGCTTCACCGTCCACCAGGGCCTCGGCCGCCAGCGCGCCGCCCTCGGGGATGGCGTCGATGCGGCACAGCGGCGGATTTAACGAAGTTCTCACGATTGGCCTGTCACCACTCTGTAGCATGGGCGTCCCGCCACCACGGGCGGGCATTGTCCCACAGGGTATCCACGCCCATGCAGTCTTTCCGCTACCGCTTCTCCCGCTTCGAGTTCCGCCGCCCGCGCAATCCGCTGCTGCGACTCGGGGTGGCCCTGCTCGGCATCGCCGTACTGGCCATGCTGCTGGTGTTCGGCTTGTTCATCGGCCTGGCCATGCTCGCCTTCACCGCCACGCGCCGCCTGGCGGCCGCGCTGATGGGTGTGCACCGGCAGGGTGGCCATCGCACGGGCCCCGACGATGCGCACGTCATCGAAGGCGAGTACGACGTCGTGCGCAAGCCGCACGATTTCCTGCCCCGCTGATCCGGACGGCGACCCCATGAGCGAACGTTTCGTCGTGCCGGTCCTGCCGGCGCCCTCGCTTGCGGTGCGCGGATCCAACGCACGGTTCCCGGTACACCGCATCTACTGCGTCGGCCGCAACTTCGCCGACCATGCCGCCGAGATGGGCGCCAGCATCGATCGCGGCCAGCCGGTCTTCTTCATGAAGCCGGCCGACGCGGTGGTTCCGGGCGGCGGAGAGATGCCGTTTCCCACGGCCACCGGCGACCTGCACCACGAGGTCGAGCTGGTCGTGGCGCTGGGACGCGATGCCGGGGGGCGTCGTCGGCATCGAAGAGGCCGGGGCGCTGGTCTACGGCCATGCCGTCGGCCTCGACCTGACCCGCCGCGACCTGCAGGCCATCGCCAAGGAGCGCCGCCTGCCCTGGGACACGGCCAAGGGCTTCGACCGCTCCGCGCCGGTCAGCGAACTGGTCCCGCTGGACGAGGCCCGTCTCCCGGCCGATGCCCGGCTGTGGCTGGAGGTCAACGGCGAGCGACGCCAGCAGGCCACGCTCGACACCATGGTGTGGTCGACCGCCGAGGTCATCGCCGCCCTCTCCCGGCTCTATGAACTGCGCGCCGGGGACCTGGTGTTCATGGGCACGCCTGCCGGCGTGGCGGCGCTGTCACCCGGCGACCACTACAGGGCAGGCATCGACGACCTGGTCGTGCTCGAGGGCAGTTTCGCCCGCGACTGACATGCACCTGCCCCGGCTCCCGGCCGGAAGCGGTTGTTTTGGGGTTAGAGTCTGGCTGCCACTGCCCGGCCCGACCCGGTGCCGGGACATTACTCCGCGGGGGAAACAGCGATGAGCATGACGAAGGAGTTCAAGGAATTCGCGATGCGCGGCAACGTCGTCGACCTGGCGGTCGGCCTGGTGCTGGGCGTGGCGTTCGGGCGCATCGTCACCGTGCTCGTCGAGCGCGTGATCATGCCGCCCCTCGGCCTCCTGATCGGCGGCATCGACTTCAACGACCTGGTCATCACGCTGCGGGAGGCCACCGCGCAGGCCGAGGCCGTGACCATCGGCATCGGCGAGTTGGTCAACGCCTTGCTACAGTTCGTCATCGTGGCCTTTGCGATCTTCCTGGTGGTCAAGGCGATCAACCGGTTGAAGCGCACCGAACCGGCCCCGCCGGAGCCGGCACCCGCCGAGCCCAGCGAAGAGGCGAAGCTGCTACGCGAGATCCGCGACGCGCTGCGGACCCGCTGAATCCCCCGGCCCACTCGGACGCCGGCCTGCGCCGGCGTTCGTCATTTCAGGAGTTCCAATGCATCCACGTACCCACGCCCTTCCCATGCTGCTGGCCGCCCTCGCGCTGGGCACCGTAGTGCCCGCCACAGCCGGCGAGACCCGCATTCCGGAAGCGGCGATCGAGACCGCGGCCGGGCTGCGCGATCGCGCACTGGCCGAAAATCCCGGATACGCGATCATCGAGGAACTCACCACCGTGATCGGTCCGCGCATGCCGGGAACCGAGGCCGATGCCAGGGCGGTGGAGTGGGCCAAGCAGAAGTTCGAGGCGCTGGGCTTCGATCGCGTCACCACCGTTCCGGTCACCTTCGACGTCTGGCTGCGCGGGGAAGAGCGCGCCGAGATCCTCGGGACCGTTCCGCAGCCGCTCAAGATCACCGCGCTGGGCGGCAGCGTGGCCACCCCGGCCGAGGGCATCGAAGCCGAGGTGGTCGAGTTCCCGAACCTGCAGGCCCTCGCCGACGCACCCGACGGCAGCCTGGAAGGCAAGATCGCCTACATCTCCAACCGAATGCAGCGCTTCCGGGATGGCCGTGGCTACGGGCCGGCCGTGGCCGCGCGATCGACCGGTGCCGTCGAGGCCGCGCGCAAGGGCGCGATCGGCCTGCTGATCCGGTCCATCAGCACCGCCGAGCACCGTTTCCCGCACACCGGGCAGATGCGCTACGAGGACGGTGTCGCGCGTATCCCGGCCGCCGCGCTGGCCAATCCCGACGCCGACCAGCTTTCGCGCCTGATCGCGCTGGGCGAGCCGGTCAGCGTCCGCCTGATGCTTGAGACGATGACTCCCGGGGAGTACACCTCCCACAACGTCATCGGCGACCTCATCGGCCGCGAGGCGCCGGAGGAAATGGTGGTGATCGGTGCGCACCTGGACTCCTGGGACCTCGGCACCGGTGCGCTGGACGACGGCGCCGGCATCGGCATCACCTTCGCCGCCGGCCACCTGATCGGCCAGCTGCCCGAACGTCCGCGCCGCACGGTGCGCGTGATCGCGTTCGCGGCCGAGGAGATCGGCCTGCTGGGCGCGCGTGCCTACGCCCAGCACGAAGCCACGCGCGTGCGCGAACACGTCATCGCCGCCGAGAGCGACTTCGGTGCCGGCCGGATCTATGCACTCCGCTCCAACGCCAAGGACGAGGCCTGGGGTGCGATCGAACAGATCGGGGACGTCCTGCGCCCGTTGGGTATCGAGACCGAGCGCGGGGTCGGCGGGCCAGGGCCGGACATCATTCCCCTGGCCACCCGCGGCGTGACCTGGGCGCAACTGGCCCAGGACGGCACGCTGTACTTCGACTACCACCATACCGCCGACGACACGCTGGACAAGATCGATGCCGGCGACATCGACCAGCAGGTGGCGGCCTACGCGGTCTTCGCCTGGCTGGCCGCCGAGGCCGAGGGCGATTTCGGCAGCGCGCCGCCTGGAAGCGACTGAGGTCAGTCCAGCAAGGGGCTGTCGAGGGTGGTGGACGGGCGTCCGATCACCGCTTCGGCAGCCTCGCGCAGGTCATGGAGGCTGGGTACGCGCACTTCGATGAGGCGACGCATGACGTCGTCCAGGCTGCGCTCGCCATCGCTGGCCTCCTGGATCTCCCCGGCCAGTTCGTGGAAGAGGATGACCGCGCGCGCGGTCTTGGGGCCGTGGGCGCGGACATCGCGCAACGTACGCACGCCCTCGCCACGGTTGCGCATCCATTCCAGCGCCCTTTCGAAACGGCTCTCGCTGATCAGCCCCACGCGACGCATCAACTCGAGCGAATAGTATTCAGCCGTACCTTCGGCGATCCACTGCTCCTGGTTGCCCTGGACGCGGGTCACCATGTGCACGAGCTCGTGCACCAGCGTCGACGTCGCGTTCTCGCTGATCAGCGGCCGGTCCGAATGCATGTACAGGCTGTTGGGCCCCGACAGGCCACCGCGCCACATCGGGTCGCCGGCACCGACGATCAGCAGCTTCTCCGGCATGATGCCGAAGGCATCGCGCATTTCCGGCAGCACCAGGTTGGTCATCCCCAGGATCTCGTTGCGGCGCATGCCGTCGCCGCGAGGCGCGGCCACCACCACCTCGACGTCGCGATGCTGCTCGCGGCGGATGCCGAGGTCGCCTGCGATCATCCAGCCCGTGGGCCGGTCGAAGCGACGTTCCGGATTGTCGATGGTGAAGGTGGCGGCTTCCCCGCGCGGCGGCCAACCGGTCTCGACGGCGCTCCAGCCCTCGGGCAATTCGAAATGCAGGCTGGCGTCGGACGCCGCGCCCCGTGAACTCGTCACGACCGCCGCCGGCACCAGGTGGTCCCCGCGCATCAGTACCCAGTCGGGGGTCATGCGGGCGTCGTAGCCGGCACCCCGGCGGCGGCGATCCACGCGGTACTCGTAGCTCAGGCTGCCGCCGTCGGCAGGCGGGTTCCACACCATGCGCCCCTGGGCGACCTCCAGCTCGCCATCGCCGGAGGCGTTGCGGTAGCGCGAGGTTCCGACGTTGAAGTCGAACTCGCTGACGCGCCCCTCGCCGGGGCGGTAATCGATGCGCACCCGGGCGACGCCGCGCTCGGGCTCGAAGGCGACGTGGTACTCCACACGGTAGTCCGCCGCCCGGGCCGGCGCCCAGGCCAGGCAGGCCACCAGCAATGCACTCGATACGATCCGGGTCCAACGCATCTTCAAGCCTCTCTCGCGGGCGGCCATCATCGCAAACCAGAGGTTAACCGTCGGGCAATCCACGCGTCGCCACCCTGGTCCGGCTGCGGTGCCTCAGTGGTGCCGCCGCGCCCATTCGGAAACGAACACGGCGGTCGCGGCGCTGACATTGAGGCTTTCCACCGCACCGGTGCCAGGAATGCCCAGCCGGCGTTCGCAGGCCGCCGCGATGGCCGGGTCGACACCCTCGCCTTCCGCCCCCATGACCAGCAGCAGACGGTCGGGCAGCTGGGTGCGGTAGAGGTCGTCCCCACCGCGCACCACGGTTGCGATCGGCGTGAAGCCGGCCGCATGCAGGCGCGCGAACGCACTCGACGGCTGCCCGGCTTCGACGAGTGGCACCGATTCAGCGCCGCCTTCGGCAATGCGTGCAGCCGCTCCCGAAACGGCCAGCCCGCTGCCGGCAGGCAGGAGCACGCCAGCGACGCCGAAGTGCGCCGCCGAGCGCAGGATGGCCCCGAGGTTGTGGGGATTGCCCACGCCGTCGAGCCACAGGGCCAGCGATGGCCCCTGGGCCAGGCCGTCTAGCCACGCATCCAGACGGGGCATCGGCGCCGGCAACACCGCCATGCACACGCCCTCATGGTGTTGGCTGCCACTGAGCCGCTGCAGGTCCTCGCGCGGCACGATCCGGTAGCCGACGCGATGGCTGGCGCACCAGGCCATGACCTCGCGCAGCACAGGCACCCGGTCCTCGCTCAACCACAACTTCCGGATCGCGTCGGGGCGGCGCCGGAACACCGCCAGACAGGCGTTCAGGCCATGCAGGCGCGTCTCCGCCGGAGCATCGGCGGGCCGGCGCGGTCCCGCTCGCCGCGGCGCCTCAGGCATGTCCGCCCACCTCGGGGGTCCGCCCCTCGAGCTGTTGCAGCTTGCGCGTCAGGAACATCGGCGAGCGGGTGTAGGGGGCCAGCAGCGAGTAGAACGCGGGGATGACGTACAGCGACAGGAGCGAAGAGAAGGCCACGCCGAAGATGATCACCACGCCGATCGTCGCGCGGCTGGCCGAACCCGGACCGCCGGCGACGACCAGTGGGATCGCGCCAGCCATCGTTGCCACGGACGTCATCAGGATCGGGCGCAGGCGCACGTCGGCCGCCTCGATGATCGCCTCGGTGACCTCGCGACCCTCGTCGCGAAGCTGGTTCGCGAACTCGACCATGAGGATGCCGTTCTTCGCCGCCAGCCCCACCAGCATCACGATGCCGATCTGACTGAACAGGTTCAGCGAGCCTCCCGTGATCCACAGGCCCAGCAACGCGCCCAGCACTGCCAATGGCACGGTGAACATGATGACGAAGGGATGGATGAAGCTCTCGAACTGTGCCGCCAGCACCAGGTAGACGACCAGCAGGGCCATCGCGAAGGTGATCATGACGCTGCCACTGGCCCGGATGAACTCGCGCGACTGGCCCTTGTAGTCGATCTGGGCATAGTCGGGCAGTTCGGCGCGGGCGTGGTCTCCACCCAGTCGATCGCCTCGCCGAGGCTGTAGCCCCCGGCCAGGTTGGCCGAGATGGTGATGGCGCGAAGCCGGTTGTAGCGGTTCAGGCTGCCCGGCTCCGCCACTTCGCTGAGCGTGACCAGGTTGGAGAGCGGGACCAGCTGGCCAGTCCGCTCCGAGCGCACGTAGATGTTGAACAGGTCGTCGGTGCTGGCCCGGAACTCGCTTTCGGCCTGAAGAATGACGTCGTACTCCTCGCCGCCTTCGACGTAGGTCGTGACGCGACGTGAACCCATCATCGTCTCGAGCGTGCGGCCCACCTCCTGCACCGAGATTCCCAGGTCGGCGGCCCGGGCACGATCGATGTCGATGCGGATCTGCGGGCGCGTTTCCTGGTAGTCGGAGTCGGCGCCGAAGATGTTCGGATTCTCCTCGATCTTCTCCAGCATCCGGTCACGCCACTCGGCCAGCTCGACATAGTCGGGGCCACCGAGCACGAAGACCAGCGGCTGTCCGCCACCACCGCCCAGCCCGCCTCCGCGGCCCTGGGCGAAGGCACGCACGCCCGGTACCTGGTGGAAATCGCGGCGCAGTGCGTCGACCACCTCGCCGGTGTCCATCGTGCGCTCGCCCCAGTCCTTCAGGAAGACGATCGCCATGCCGGTATGCATTTCCTCCGAGGCACCAAAACCGCCGGGCACGCGTGAGTTCACGCGCTCCAGCGGCCCGTCCTCGCCGAGATAGCGGTCCATGACCCGCTCGATGTCCTGCATCTGCGCGACCGTGTAGTCGAAGCCCGCACCCTCCGGCCCCTGCACCATCACGAACAGCGTGCCGCGGTCCTCGTCGGGCGTGAGTTCCTTGGGAATGGTCACGAACAGCAGCGCCGCCAACGCCGCGACCGCTCCGAAGACCATGGCCAGCCCCAGCACGCGCCAGCGCACGGTGTGACGGACCACCCA
This sequence comes from Alkalisalibacterium limincola, assembly GCF_008017755.1. Classification (GTDB taxonomy): domain Bacteria; phylum Pseudomonadota; class Gammaproteobacteria; order Xanthomonadales; family Xanthomonadaceae; genus Alkalisalibacterium; species Alkalisalibacterium limincola. Next base: position 82,375 of record NZ_VRTS01000004.1, on the reverse strand, counting down.
GGCGACCTGTCGCCCGTAGACGTGGCTGACCGAGGCCAGCCGGGCCTGGAACCAGGCGTTCACGCCACGCGGCTTGCTGTTGGGGCGGATGAGCTTCGAGCACATCATCGGCGTCAGCGTCAGGGCCACGAACGACGAGATCACCACCGCGCCGGCCAGGGCCACCGAGAGCTCGCGGAACAGGCGGCCTGCGTTGGACTGCATGAAGCCGACCGGGAGGAACACCGCCACCAGGACCGCGGTCGTGGCGATGACCGCGAACGCGACCTGCGCGGTACCGCGCTTGGCCGCCACGATCGGCGGCTCGCCGAGATCGGCGCGCGCTGGTTGTTCTCAAGCACCACGATCGCATCGTCCACGACCAGGCCGATGCACAGCACCAGCGCCAGGAGCGTGAGCAGGTTGATCGAAAACCCGAACGCGGCCAGGCCGATGAAGGCGGCGACCAGGCAGATCGGCACCGTGACCGCCGGGATCAGGGCGGCCCGCAGGCTGCCCAGGAACAGGTAGATGACGATGAGCACCAGCAGCAGTGCCTCGACCAGGGTGCGATAGACGCGGTCGAGCGAGGCCTCGATGAAGATCGTCGAATCGAAGGCGACGAAGATGTTCGTGCCTTCGGGCAATGTCGGCTGGATGCGCTCGGCCTCTGCCCGGATCGCATGTGCCACGTCGAGGCTGTTGGAGGTCGAGGTCTTGACGACGCCAAGGCCGATGTTGGGCTGGCCGTTGCTGCGGAAGTAGGCGCGCCGGTCGGCCGAACCCCGTTCGACCCGGGCCACGTCGCCCAGGCGCACGACGTAGCCGTCCTCTCCCCGCGCGAGGCTGAGCGCCGCGAAGTCGTCCGCGGTCTGATAGGCGCGCGTCATGCGCAGGGTGAAGTCGCGCGCCGCCCCCTCCAGTGCTCCGGCCGGCAACTCGATGTTCTCGCGCCGCAGCGCACCCTCCACGTCGGCCACCGTCAGGCCACGCGCGGCGAGAGCCTGGTTGTCGAGCCAGATGCGCATCGCGTAGCGCTGCTGGCCACCGACCCGGATGGCCGCCACGCCGTCGATGGCGGACAGCGTCGCTGACGTAGCGCTCGGCGTAGTCGGTCAGCTCCAGCGTGTCCATGCGGTCGGATGCCATGTTCAGCCAGATGATCGGCCGTGCATCGGCCTCGACCTTCTGCACCCGCGGCGCGTCCGCCTCTGGAGGCAGGCGGGACAACACGCGGCTGATCGAGTCACGCACGTCGTTCGCGGCGGCCTCGATGTCACGGTTCAGGCTGAACTCGATGCTGACCGAACCCGATCCATTGCGGCTGCGCGACTCGACGCTCTCGATGCCCTCGATGCCACTGACCGCATCCTCCAGGATCTGGGTGACGCGGGTCTCGACCACGGCCGCCGACGCGCCGGGGTAATCCACGTTGACCGAGACGATCGGAGGATCGATGTCGGGCAGTTCGCGCACCGTCAACGTGTTGTAGGCCATCACGCCCAACACGATCAGCAGCAGGCTCATGACGGTCGCCAGGACCGGCCGCTGGATGGAGATGTCGGAAAGGACCATGCGCAGTTCCTCAGGCGTCGGCTTCAGTGACGGCGTCGGGGTCGGCGGGAGCCTCTGCGGCGATTTCACTGATGCGCGCACCGTCGCGCAGCTTCACCACGCCCTGGACGACGATCCGGTCACCCTCTGAAATTCCCTCCACCACCTCGGCTTCGCCGGCACGACGCGCGCCGATGCGCACCGGCACGCGCTCGACGGTGTCGTCGTCCTTGACCCGATAGACGAAGGCATCGCCGCCCACCTGCACCACGGAGATCTCCGGGATCACCAGCGCCTCGCGCGGGGCGCGGATGATGCGCACCGTCATGAGCATGCCCGGTCGCAGCGCCCGGTCTGCGTTCTCGATTTCGGCACGCACCGTCACCGAGCGCGTGACCGGATCCACCCGCGAGCCGATCGTGCGCAGTTCACCCTCGAAGCTGCGCTCGGGATAGGCCGCACTGCCGGCCTCCACCACCTGTCCCACCGACAGCGCGGAGATGAAGGTTTCCGGCACGGTGAATTCCAGCCGAATGCGGCTGATGTCGTCCAGGCTGGCGATCGTGGTGCCCGGCGTGACCAGCGTGCCGGCACTGACCTCGCGGAATCCAAGCACGCCGGCGAACGGGGCGGTGATGACCCGGTCACCCAGGCGGGCGCTGATCGTGTCCATGCGGGCGCGTGCGGACTGCGCGGCGGCCCGGCGCGTGTCGAGGTCGCTGCGCGACACCAGCTGGCGCTCGGCCAGCTGCTCGGCACGGTTCAACTGCTGCTGTGCTTCCTGCAAGCCTGCGCGCGCCTCGGCCAGCTCGGCCAGTTCCGCCCGGCCCGACAGCTCCACCAGCACGTCGCCGGCCTCCACCAGGTCGCCATCCTCGAAGTTGACCCTCGATACCGTCTCGGTGACCTTTGCGGTGATCATCACCGACTCGTTCGCCTGCGCGGTGCCGAGCGCCCGGATGCTGTCGGTCCAGGACACCGGTTGCACCGTCGTCGTGGTGACCGTGGCCGCGGGCATCTGCCCTCCGCCACCGGCGTTGTCCGAGCGGCAACCGGCCAGGGCCAGCGCCATCAGGGCGACGAACACCACGGCAAGGCGGGGACTGGGCAGAACACGTATCAAGGTGAAGCTCCTGTCGTGGAACGGAGGGGCCGATGCCGGGACGAGACCATGACGGCGCTGGAAGGTTCAGCCCGGCCCGTTGGCTTCGCTCGGCGGAGGAGTCGGCTGCTGCGGACGGTTCGGCGCCCGAAAGAGGCTGGCCCCCGGCATTGTAGGGGCCGGCCCCGTGAATCCGCCGTGTCGTTAGTCATGAGCGGACCCTGGAACTGCCACCTGGAGCCCAAAACGAACAACGCCGGCGCAAGGCCGGCGTTGTCCATGTCCATCGAGGCTTCAGGTCAGGCGCCCTTGCTCCACTGGCCGAGCGCGGCCAGGCCGTTCTCGCGAGCACGCTGGGCGACGGTCTTCTGCGCCTCGGCGACGTTCGCCTTGGGATCCTTGGCCCAGATCTTCAGGGCGGCGGACTGCATCGCGCGGCCGTAGCTGAAGCTCAGCGGCCACGGGTGGGTACCCATCCGGTTCATCGCATCCAGGTGGGCGGTGGCATCCTCGTCGGACTGGCCACCCGACAGGAACACGATGCCCGGCAGGCTGGCCGGCACAGACGCCTTCAGGCAACGCAGCGTCGCCTCGGCCACTTCCTCGACGCTGGCCTTCTCGGCGCAATCCTTGCCCGGCAGCACCATCGACGCCTTCAGGATGGTGCCCTCCAGCGAGACGTTGAAGTCGAACAGCGCACCGAACAGCGAGCGCAGCACGACCTCGGTGACCTCGAAGCAGGTGTCGATGTCGTGGTCGCCGTCCATCAGCACTTCGGGCTCGACCATCGGCACGATGCCCTGCTCCTGGCACAGCGAGGCGTAGCGCGCCAGCGCGTGGCAATTGGCTTCGATCGCGGTGCCGGTCGGGATGTCGTCGCCGATGTTGATCACCGCGCGCCACTTCGCGAAGCGGGCTCCGAGCTGGTAGTACTCCTTGAGGCGGGCACGCAGTCCGTCCAGCCCCTCGGTGACCACCTCGCCCGGGCAACCGGCCAGCGGATGCGTGGACAGGTCGACCTTGATGCCCGGGATGACACCGGCCCTGGTCATGACCTCGGTGAAGGGCACGCCATCGGCGGTCTTCTGGCGCAGCGTCTCGTCATACAGGATCGCACCCGAGATGTGCTCACCCAGGCCCGGGGTGGTCAGCAGCATCTCGCGGTAGGCGCGACGGTTCTCCTCGGTGCACTCCACGCCCACGCCGTCGAAGCGCTTCTTGATCGTGCCGGTGGATTCGTCGATGGCGATGATGCCCTTGCCTGCGGCCACCATGGCCTTGGCGGTGTCTTCCAACTGTTCGATGCTCATGGGGTCGGCTCTTCCTGATTGGACGGGAGGGGGTCGCGTGATCCGCCCATTATAGTCCGCCCACCCCCTCGGGTCATGCCGCGCCCGGGGCCTACAGCGTCCCGAGGCCCTGCGCCTGGCCGTCGGGCCCGACTTCCAGCAGGCGCAGCGTGTTGGTCGCACCGCGGGACTCCATCGCATCGCCGCTGGTGAAGATGACCCGGTCTCCGGTCGCCAGCAGCCCGTCACGGAACAGTTGCGCCACCGCCTCGCGTGCGGCATCGCGCGAGGACAGGCTGCGCGAGTCGAAATCGACCGGGAACACATCGCGCATCAGCCCCATCTGCCGACGCGCTCCGGCGTGCCTCGACAGGCCGTAGATGGGCACGCTGGAGCGGAACCGCGACAGGTACCGGGCGGTGCCTCCGGACTCGGTCAGCGCGATGATCGCGCGCACCGGGATGTGCTCGGTCAGGAACATCGCCGCCATCGCGATGGCCTGGTCGGAGCGCTCCAGGCCGCGCGGAGCCGCCTCGAAGTCGGTGTCGTGGTCGAACTGGCGCTCGGCGCCCAGGCAGATGCGCTGCATCGCAGCGACGGCCTCGATCGGATACTGCCCGGACGCGGATTCCGCCGACAGCATGACCGCATCGGTGCCGTCGATGACGGCGTGGCGACGTCCAGCACCTCGGCCCGCGTCGGGATCGGGTTGTCGACCATCGACTGCAGCATCTGCGTGGCGGTGATCACGACCCGCTGGCGCTCCAGCGAGACGCGGATGATCTTCTTCTGCAGGCCGGGCAGCTCGGCGTCCCCGATCTCCACGCCGAGATCGCCGCGGGCCACCATCACCGCATCGGAGGCGTCGATGATCTCCTCGAGGTTCTCGATCGCCTCGGCGCGCTCGATCTTCGCCACCAGGTGCGGCACCCCGCCGGCCTGGCGGGCCAGCTCGCGGGTGTCATGCATGTCCTGGGCGGAACGGCAGAACGAAACCGCCAGGAAATCCACGCCCATGCCGACGGCGTGGACGATGTCCTCGCGGTCCTTTTCGGTCAGCGCGCCGAGCGAGAGCCCGCCTCCCAGGCGATTGAGGCCCTTGCGATCCGACAGCGGCCCCGCGGTCAGCACGCGGGTGTGGATGCGGTCGCCGCGCACTGCAGTGACTACCAGCGCCACCAGCCCGTCGTCGAGCAACAGCGTGTCCCCCTTGGCAACGTCACCGACCAGGCCGAGGTAGCTCACCCCGACTTCGTGCTCGTTGCCGGGAGCGGCATCGGCGCGGCAGACCAGGTCGAAGTCCTGCCCGGCCTGGAGCCGGATGCGACCCTCGGCGAAGCGCTCGATTCGGATCTTGGGTCCCTGCAGGTCGGCCAGCACGCCGATCTCGCGCCCCAGCGCCAGGCCAGCCTCGCGCACGGCGGCGATGCGGGCGGCGTGGTCGGCAGGCGTGCCATGGGAGAAGTTGAGCCGCACCACGTTGACGCCGGCACGGATGAGCGCCTCGATGCGCCCCGGGCCATCGGTGGCCGGCCCGAGGGTGGCCAGGATCTTGGTGCGCGAGTGCGGGGTGTCCATGAGGCTCCACGGTCGGGGGTACTTCGCATACGCTAGCAGACCGATGAACGAACCACGCGACAGTGCCGACGACCGGCAATCCGAGCCGCGACCCGCCCCGGGGCAGGCCCCGGACTGGCTGCTGCTGCATCCCCTGCCCTGGTGGCGGCGAGCCCGCCACCTGGCACGCCTGGGCCTGCTCGTGCTCACCGCGCACGCCGTCGTGCTGGTGTCGTTCGAATCACTGCGCGCACTGAGTTACCTGACACTCGTGGCCAGCGTGGTTGCGATCCTGGCCCTGCCCAGGCCCGAGCTGCGGGTGGGGTGGCGCCGCGGTCGCATCGAAATCCAGGCCGGACGACACCGCTGGTCCACGCCTGCCGAGGCGATCGACCTGGCGGCGGCACGCAGCGTCGAGCTGCCGCCGCCCGGCCGGGGCACCGGAACCGGGCCGCGGGGAATTCAAAACCGGCGCCTGGCTGGGGCCCGGTCGCTGGCCGGCGCACGATCGCGCAGTGTTCTGCGCGGCGCGGCCCGGCCTGGCGCTGCTGGTTCCGGTCAGCCCGACCCAGGCCCTGGTCCTGTCGAGCCACCACGGGCCCGCCGCGTTGCGTGATGCGCTCGGCGCCCTCCTGCAACGCGACGCCGACTCCCGCGAAATCAGGCCGCCCGGGCCCTGAGCGCGGTCACCGCCGGAAGCTCCTTGCCTTCGCAGAACTCCAGGAACGCGCCTCCCCCGGTCGAGATGTAGCTGATCCCGGAGGCGACGCCGTACTTGTCCACCGCGGCGAGCGTGTCTCCACCCCCGGCAATGGAAAATGCCCGCGAACCGGCGATCGACTTTGCCAGCGACTCGGTGCCGTGGCCGAACTGATCGAACTCGAACACCCCGACCGGTCCGTTCCAGACCACGCTGCCCGCCCGGCTCACCATGCCGCCGTAGCGCGCCGCGGTTTCCGGGCCGATGTCGAGGATCATCTCGTCCTCGCCCACCTCGTCGACCCGCCGCACGTGCGCTATCGCGCTGGCGCTGAACTCGCTCGCCACCACCACGTCGACCGGGATCGGGATGTCCGCACCGCGCGCCTTTGCGTCGGCCATGATCTTGTGCGCCGTGGCGACCAGATCCGGCTCGTACAGCGATTTGCCCACCCGATGGCCCACGGCGGCGATGAAGGTGTTGGCGATGCCACCACCGACGATGAGCTGGTCCACCTTCGACACCAGGCTCGAGAGCAGCTCCAGCTTGGTCGACACCTTCGAGCCGGCAACGATCGCCAGCAACGGGCGCTCCGGCTCCAGCAGGGCCTTGCCAAGCGCGTCGAGCTCGGCCATCAGCAGCGGGCCGCCGCAGGCGACCGGGGCGAAGTGGATCACCCCGTGCGTGGACGCCTGCGCCCGGTGCGCGGTACCAAACGCATCCATGACGAACACGTCGCACAGGGCGGCGTAGCGTCGTGCCAGGGCCTCGTCGTCGGACTTCTCCCCGGCGTTCATGCGGCAATTCTCGAGCAGGACCAGCTCGCCAGGGGCCACCTCGACGCCATCGAGGTAGTCGCGTACCAGCCGTACTTCGCGGTCCAGCAGCTCGCCCAGCCGCTGCGCCACCGGCGCCAGGGAGTCGGCCTCGCTGAAGCTGCCCTCGACCGGGCGACCGAGGTGCGAGAGCACCATGACCGCCGCATTGGCCTGCAAGGCGGCCTGCAGCGTCGGCAGCGCCGCCTGTATGCGCTGCTCGGACGTGATGCGCCCGTCCTTGATCGGTACGTTGAGGTCCTCACGGATCAGGACGCGCTTGCCGGCCAGGTCGAGGTCGCTCATGCGGGGGATGCTGGTCATGTCTGCTCCAAGGCGGGCCGGGCTGCGGCCAGGATAAACCCACTATTTTCCGGGCCTTGCCCCACGGATTCAAACCGGCGCCTGAACCGGGTTCAGCGTTGCCGCCAAAAAATGCATAAGCCATGACGAAATCGGTATTTGACTGGTCGGTCCGGCGGGAAAAATATCCGTGGGCTTTCCCCACCCGGGCGGACCGAACGGCCGACCCGGGACGAAAGCCCGACCGGCGCATGAACCGCCGTAGCGGCCACTACAACAAGCGACATCTTTCGCATTCCTGGGGAGCATCACCAAATGAAGAAGCGCCTGATTGCGGCTGCCATCCTGGCAGCCATCGGCACCACTGCAACCGCCTCCGCCGCGGAACTGCTGCGCGCCGAGCGGCCCATCGCCGGAAGCTACATCGTCGTGCTCAAGCCCGACCGCCACATGATGCGGCCCACCGCCACCACGCCCAATGCGGCGTCGAGCGAAGTCGTCAACGTGGCCGTGGACATGGCCATGACCTACGACCTGGCGGTGGAGAACGTCTACGAGCACGCCCTGAAGGGCTTTTCGGTGCAGGCCTCCGACCGCGCGGTCGAGCAACTGCTGCGCGATCCGCGGGTCGCCTTCATCGAGGAGGACGGCATGAGCTTCCTTTCGGCCACGCAGTCCAATGCCACCTGGGGCCTGGACCGCGTCGACCAGCGTGACCGGCCGCTCAACGGCACCTACATCTACAACACGACGGCCACCAACGTGCGGGTCTACGTCATCGACAGCGGCATCCGCGCAAGCCATACCAACTTCGGCGGCCGCGTCCTGGCGGGCGCACCGCCATCAACGACGGCCGTGGCACCGACGACTGCAACGGGCATGGCACGCACGTGGCGGGCACGGTGGGCGGTGCGACCTGGGGTGTGGCCAAGGGCGTGCGCCTGGTGCCGGTGCGGGTGTTTGGCTGCACGGGTGGCAGCGCCAACTCCACGATCATCGCCGCATCGACTGGGTCGCCGCCAACCGGGTACTTCCGGCGTGGCCAACATGAGCCTGGGCGGCGGTGCCTCCTCGGCGATCGATACGGCCACCAACAACCTGATCAGTCGTGGCGTGACGGTGGTCGTCGCGGCGGGCAACGACAACCAGAACGCCTGCAACTTCTCGCCCGCGCGCGTCTCCAACGCGATCACGGTGGGCTCGACCGCGTCCAACGATGCCCGCTCGAGCTTCTCCAACTTCGGCAGCTGCGTGAACATCTTCGCGCCGGGCACCTCGATCCGGTCGACCTGGTCGACAAGCAACACCGCCACCAACACCATCAGTGGCACCTCGATGGCCGCACCGCATGTGGCCGGCGCCGCGGCGCTGTACCTGGCCGGCAGCCCCTCGGCCTCGCCGGCCACCGTCCGCAGCCACATCTACAACCGGGCGACCACCAACCGCCTGAGCAGCATCGGTTCGGGTTCGCCCAACCGCCTGCTCTACACGCGCTGAGAGTGATTGGCGCCGGCCCCTGGGCCGGCGCCACCCGGCGTGTTCAGTCCTGGCGGTCCAGGCCACCCAGGCACAGGTACTTGGTCTCGAGATACTCGTCGATGCCGGCGCGGGCACCCTCGCGGCCGATGCCGGATTCCTTGACCCCGCCGAATGGCGCGACTTCGGTGGATACCAGGCCTTCGTTGATGCCGATGATCCCCGCCTCCAGCGCCTCGGCGACGCGCCAGCAGCGCGACTGGCTCCGGCTGCAGAAATAGGCTGCCAGCCCGTACTCGGTGTCGTTGGCGATCTCGATCGCTTCGTCCTCGCTGGCGAAGGACATCACCGCAACGACCGGACCGAAGATTTCGTCACAGCTCATGCGCATCTCGCGCGTCACGCCGGTGATCACGGTGGGCTGGAAGAAGCGGGGACCCAGCGCCTCCATGCGACCTCCGCCCACCACCACGCGAGCCCCGTGCTTCCTGGCATCGGCCAGCAGCTCCTCGACCTTTTCGATCGCCTCGTCATTGATCAACGGTCCGAGGACGACACCTTCGCGGTCGCCGGGCCCCACGTCGAGCTGGCGGACGCGCTCGCACACCGCGTCGACGAACCGATCATGAATCGATTCATGCACCAGGACACGGTTCGGGCAGATGCAGGTCTGGCCGGCATTGCGGAACTTCGCCCCCATCAATGCGTCGACGGCCAGTTCCAGGTCGGCGTCTTCGAACACGATGAACGGTGCATTGCCTCCCAGCTCCAGCGAAAGCTTCTTGACCGTTCCCGCACACGCCTCCATCAGCCGTTTCCCCACCGAGGTCGAGCCGGTGAAACTGAGCTTGCGCACCACCGGGCTGTCGGTGAGCGCCTTGCCTATCGCCGAGGCGTCGCGGCCCACGACGACGTTGACCACGCCCTTGGGCAAGCCGGCACGCTGCGCCAGTTCGACCATGGCCAGTGCCGACAGGGGTGTCTGCGTCGCCGGCTTGCACACGACGGTGCAGCCAGCGGCGAGCGCGGGTGCCAGCTTGCGGGCCAGCATGGCGTTGGGGAAGTTCCACGGCGTGATCGCTGCGACGACTCCTACCGGCTGGCGCAGCGTGATCAGTCGGCGGTCGCCCGAGGGCGCCGGAATCACGTCGCCATAGACGCGCCGGGCCTCCTCGGCGAACCAGCGGATGTAATTGGCGCCGTAGTCGATTTCCCCCGCAGCCTCCTTGAGTGGCTTGCCCTGCTCGGCGGTCATGATCGCGGCCAGGTCCTGCTTGTGCTCCAGCAACAGCCGGTACCAGTCCATCAGGACGTCGGCGCGCTCGCGCGCGCTCAGGCCTCGCCAGCCGGGCAACGCGCTCTCGGCCGCCTCGATGGCAGCCTGGACATCGGCCTCACCGCCGTCGCACACGCGTGCGACGCACTCGCCGGTGGCCGGGTCGTCGACATCCACGTGGCCGCCGCCACGCGCCTCTCGCCACGCACCGTCGATGAACAACCGCGTGCGAAGCAGCTCGGAATCGTCGAGTTTCATCCTGAAGCTCCGATGGGGTGAGCAGGAACGATAGCAGCGCCGGCGTTAAGGCCGGGCATGGGTGCCACCCGAATTGAGCGACAATGCCAGCGCCATCGCCCATGACGACGCCCCGTGAATTCGATACCCGACTTCGACGACATCCTCCTTGCGTCCCGACGGACAGCCGGCCACGTCGTGCGTACACCCGTGCTGCGCTCCTCGTCGCTGGACGCGGCAGCCGGCTGCGAGATGCATTTCAAGTGCGAGAACCTGCAGCGGGGAGGCGCATTCAAGTTTCGCGGCGCGTGCAACGCGGTATTCGCCCTCGACGACGCGGCAGCAGCTCGCGGGGTGGTCACGCAGTCTTCGGGCAACCATGGGGCGGCCGTTGCGATGGCTTGCCGCCTTCGCGGCATCCCGGCGACGGTCGTGGTGCCCGAGGGCGCGGCCCGGGTGAAGCTCGACGCGATCGCCCGCCAGGGCGCCACGATCGTGCGCTGCGCGCCGAACCAGGCAGCGCGCGATGCCACGACGGCCCAGGTGCTCAGGGACACCGGGGGAACACTCATCCACCCGTTCGACGACGCCCGGGTGATCGCCGGACAGGGCACCGCTGCACTGGAACTGCTCGAGCAGGTCGACGGACTGGACGCGGTGATCGCCCCGATATCCGGAGGCGGACTGCTTTCCGGAACGCTCCTGGCCACCGCTGGCGGCCTCCCCGTCTATGGTGCCGAACCGGAACAGGCCGCCGACGCCCACGCATCGCTGACGCGGGGCGCTCGCGTCCTGGACTGGCCGATCGACACGCTCTGCGACGGCCTCCGCGCACACCTGGGCCAGTTGACCTTCCAGGTGCTCAACGGGAAGGTGGAGGTGCTGCTGGCCTCGGAAGCGGAGATCGTGGCCGCGATGCGCCTGGTGTGGGAGCGCATGAAGCTGGTCATCGAGCCCTCCTCGGCCGTTCCTCTGGCGGCCATCCTCCGCAATCGCGGGCTTTTCGCCGGGCGAAAGGTCGGCGTGATCCTCAGTGGCGGGAACGTGGACCTCGACCAGCTGCCCTGGACGCGACAGTCGCTCGATCACCGCTGACGCCGTGCTGAAAGCACGACAGCCGGCGCGGGGCCGGCTGTCGATGCTGCGCAACCAGGGGCTCCGGCTCAGCGAGCGCGCTTGGCCCGCTTGTTGTGCGAGGGCAGGCTGGAGATCTGCGAATCGACGTGCCCGCCCGAGCCCATGGGCAGGTTAAGGCGCGCCTTGTCGGAGATGTTCTGCACCGGACCCTTGGGGCCTGCATGCTTGCGCTCCTCCGCCGCCTTGGCGACCTTGCGCGCGGCGACCTTCGGGGACACAGTCCTGCGGGGGGACTTCGCGGCCTTCTTCGCCGGCGCCTTCCTGGCTGCGGACTTTGCAGCCGATCCCTTCCCGGAAGACGTGGCCTTGGACGCCTTGCCGCGCGCAGCGGTGGCCGACGACTTCGAAGCCTTCTTCCTGGTGGTCTTCTTGGCCGCGGCCTTCTTTGCGGGGGTCTTCTTTGCCGCCGCCTTCTTTGCGGGGGCCTTCTTTGTCGCGGCCTTCTTGGCGGTGGTCTTCTTCGATGCCGTCTTCTTCGATGCCGACTTGCCCGCCGCCTTCTTGGTCGCCTTCTTGGCTGCCTTGCCGGTGGACTTCTTGGCCGACGACTTGGACGCAGTCTTCTTGGCAGTCTTCTTGGCGGACTTCTCCACCGACTTCTTGACCGCCTTCTTCACTGCCTTCTTCACCGCCTTGCGCACGCTCTTGTTCGTCGGCTTCCTGGCCGCAGCCTTCTTCGCACCACCCACCTCGAGCGAGGCCGCCGCCGCGGTGGATTCCTTGTTGAGCTTGTCGAGCTCGGCTTCGAAATGCTTCAGCGCACGGTCGAAGACGCGACCCTTCTGCGCGGTCCGGGCGTTCGCCGTACCGCTGGTGCCGCCCTTGCTGCCGGTGCTGCGCGCGCTGGAGATCTTCTGCCTCTGCGTGAGCTGGCGCTGCTTGTCGCGCAGGTCGCGAACTCGCTTGATGAGGCTGACGAGATCCTTTACGGCCCAGGGTCCCTTGGACTGGAGCATGTCGCGCTCGCGCGAAGACAGCAATGCGGATTCAGCAGCGGAAATTTTCATCGGGTTTCCTACCTTGGATGGTTGTACCTGCAGATAGTACGCACACACGCGTTTGGAACGGAACCTGAAAAAAAAAAGAAACCCCGATGCATGGCACCGGGGTTCCTCGCTGGCGATCGCGCATGAACGCGTCGCGGCTACTTCGCCTGCATCAGCGCAATGGTCATGTCGAGCATGCGGTTGGAGAAGCCCCATTCGTTGTCGTACCAGCTCAGCACCTTCACCAGCGTGCCGCCCATGACGCGCGTCTGGGTGGCGTCGTAGACGGAGCTGTGCGGGTTGTGGTTGAAGTCGATCGACACCAGCGGCTTGGTGTTGATGTCGAGAATGTCCTTGAGCGGACCGTCAACGGCGGCGCGCACGATCGAATCGATCTCGTCCTTGCTCGTCTCGCGCTTGGCGACGAAGGTCAGGTCGACCACCGACACGTTGATCGTCGGCACGCGCATCGCGAAGCCGTCGAGCTTCCCGTTGAGCTCCGGCAGCACCAGGCCGACGGCGGCGGCTGCACCGGTCTTGGTCGGGATCTGGCTCATCGTCGCCGACCGCGCGCGGCGCAGGTCGGAATGGAACACGTCGGTCAGGACCTGGTCGTTGGTGTAGGCGTGGATGGTCGTCATCAGGCCGTGCTCGATGCCGATCTTCTCGTGCAGCACCTTGGCCAGCGGCGCCAGGCAGTTCGTCGTGCAGCTGGCGTTGGAGACGACGGTGTCGCTGGCCTTGAGCTGGTCGTGGTTGACGCCGAAGACGAAGGTGCCATCGACATCCTTGCCACCCGGGGCGGAGATGATCACCTTCTTCGCGCCGCCGGTGATGTGCGCGGACGCCTTCTCCTTGGTGGTGAACAGGCCGGTGCACTCCAGGACCACGTCGACGCCGTGCTCGCCCCAGGGCAGCTTGGCGGGGTCGCGCTCGGCGAACACCTTGATGCGGTCGCCATTGACGACCAGGTCGCCACCGTCGACTTCGACCGTGCCCGGGAACTTGCCATGGGCCGTGTCGTACTGGGTCAGGTGCGCGTTGGTCTCGGCGTCACCGAGGTCGTTGATGGCGACCACCTGGATCTCGTTGGTGCGGCCGGCCTCGTAAATTGCTCGCAGCACGTTGCGGCCGATGCGGCCATATCCGTTGATCGCGACCTTGATCGCCATGACTTACTCCTGGTTCGGGGCACCGCCTTCGGGTGCGGGGGAAGCAAAGACCCGCTATTTTAGACGACCCCCGGCCTCGACGAAACTTCCGCCATGAAAACCCGCTGCCTGCTGGCGCTTTTCGGCCTGCTCCTGCCCGGCCTGGCCGTTGCGTGGAGTGCCCAGGGGCACCGGATCGTCGGTGAGCTGGCCGAGAGGCAGGTTCGCCCCGAAACACGCGCCGAGATCCAGCGACTGCTGCGCGGAGTGGAGGAACCGACCCTGGCCGGCGTGGCGAACTGGGCCGACGAGGTGCGTCCGCTGCCGGAATGGCGACACACCGCACGCTGGCACTACGTCAATTTTCCCGACCTCTCCTGCAACTACGCTCCGACCCGGGACTGCCCGGACGGCAACTGCGTCATCGGCGCGATCAATGCCCAGAAGCGGATGCTGGCCGACCGGTCTGCCAGCACCCAGCAACGGCGCCAGGCGCTGAAGTTCCTCGTGCACTTCGTTGGCGACGTGCACCAGCCGATGCATGCGGGCCTGGCCGCCGATCGCGGTGGCAATGATTTCCAGTTGCGCCACCAGCGTCAGGGCATGAACCTGCATTCGGTCTGGGACAACCTGATCCTGCGCTCCCGCGAGCCGGACTGGCGGCGTTATGTCGAACTGCTCGCCGGCAGAACCACCCCGGTCGAGGACCCCGTTCAAGGCAGCGACAACCCCGCGCGCGACTGGGCGATCGAGTCCTGCCGGATCATCGGTGAACATGCGATCTACCCCTCGCGGCCTGGCCGGCCGATCGGTTCCAGCTACCTGGACCGGCACCGGCCGGTCGCGGAGAAGCGCCTGCGTCAGGCCGGCGCCCGGCTGGCACGGTTGCTGGATGAGGCCCTGGCCCACGGCCATTGAGCCGTTCAGCCACGACGGGGTGTATATTAGAGCTATCTGATATAGTGGCGGCGACGCCCCAGCCAGGAGCCAGCGAATGAATCCCAACGTCCACCCCTTCTTCCACGAAGACTCCAGCACCTGGACCTACGTCGTGGTCGAACCGGAAGGCGCCCACGCCGCGATCATCGACCCGGTGCTCGACTTCGACCCCAAGGCCGGGCGCACCTCGACCACCAGCGCCCGGGCGTTGCTGGACTTCATCACCGCACACCAGCTGAAGATCGAGTGGATCATCGAGACCCATGCCCATGCCGACCACCTGTCGGCCGGCCACTGGCTCAAGCGGCACCTCCCCGAGGCCCGCCTGGCGATCGGCGACGGCATCCGCAAGGTGCAGAAGACTTTCCGCCCGATCTTCAACCTCGGCGAGCACTTTCCGGTCGATGGCTCGCAGTTCGACCACCTCTTTGGCGATACCGAAACCTACCGGATCGGCAAGATGCAGGGGCGTGTGATTCCGGTCCCCGGCCATACCAACGACTCGGTGGCGCACCTGATCGGCGATGCCCTGTTCACCGGCGACAGTCTGTTCATGCCCGATGGAGGCACCGCACGCTGCGATTTTCCGGGTGGCGACGCGGGCCGGCTTTACGACTCGATCCAGCGGCTGTTCGAACTGCCCGACGACACCCGCGTATTCGTATGCCACGACTACGCTCCGGGCGGCCGCGAGCATCGCTGCGAATCGACCATCGCCCAGCAGAAGGCGGCCAACATCCACGTGCACGAGGGCACCACCCGCGACACCTTCATCCGGATCGCGAGGAACGCGATGCCACGCTCGACATGCCGGTGCTGATCCTGCCCTCGGTACAGGTCAACATCCGCGCCGGCGAGCTGCCGCCGGCCGAGGACAACGGCATCCGCTACCTGAAGATCCCGGTGGACCGCCTCTAGCCCTTGCCGTGGCCCGCCAGCTGCCCCTGAGTCCAGCGTACGATTTCCGTAGCCGGCAACGCACCCGAGACGCGGGCAAGCTCGCGACCACGATCGAACAGCACCATCGTGGGAATGCTGCGGATAGCGTGGCGCTGTCCCAGCGTGGGCTCGGACTGGGTGTCGACCTTCGCCAGGCGCACCGACGGCTCCAGGTGTCGCGCGGCTTCCTGGAACTGCGGTGCCATGACCCGACACGGACCGCACCAAGGCGCCCAGAAGTCCACAAGCAGGGGCAGTTCACTTCGATCCAAATGGGCCCCGACGCTGTCGACGCCAAGCACGACCGGCTCGCCGGCGAACAGCAGGTGCTTGCAGCGTCCACATACCGGCCCCTGGCTCAGGCGCCCGGCCGGCACCCGGTTGAGCGTATGGCACCGTGGACAGGCAAGCTGGACGTTGCCCGTCACGCGCCTGCCTCGAAACTCTTGTCGCCCAGCAGCATGTTGCCGTCGGCGTCGTGGACGCTGACATCCACCGCGATACCGTCGCGCACGCTCTGGGTCACCACGCAGAATGCCTCGAACTGCTCCAGAATGCGCTCCAGATGCTGGTGCGCCCCACCTCCCTCCGCGAGGTGAAGCTGGACCTGCGCGCGCGGGATGCGCCAGCGCCCCGCGTCGTTGCGCACCATGCGAGCGCTGACTTCCGCCCTGAGCGCACCAGGCTGATTGTTGAACTTGCGCATGGCGAAGACCAGGCTGGCCGCCAGGCAGTTGCCCAGCGATGCGAGCAGCAGCCGCGACGGATTGGGACCGCGACCCTCACCAAGCGGCGTGGGTTCATCGGTGAGCAAGTCGGCGACCCCGTGCTCGTGGAAGTCCAGCCGGAAGCTGTACGCGCCCTCCTGCGTGAGGGTGAGCCGGATCTCCTCCCCCGCGCTCATTGTCCCGGCCTCGATGGCACCTCGACCCACAGCCCGCCGCGCAGGTCGCCATCGCGGTAGCCTGTCGCGCGATCGGCCGGATACAGGCGGGCGATGACCTGCGCCGCCTCGGGCAGCGGCTCGACGCCATGGCAGGTCTCACAGATCTGCTGGGTTCGGATGCCGTACATGACCCGCAATGCCACGCCATCGGGCAAGTCGGCGGTCTGCACGAAGCGCTGCTCGTCCACGTCGCCTCCTCCGTCGATGTCACGCTGGAAGTCGGCGAGCACGCCGGACTGCCAGCCACCAGGCGCATTGCCGGGGTTGCGGTTCCGCCCATGCGTGGACACCCGGCCGAGGCGCACGTCGAATCTCTGCATGACTTCATCCGCGATGGCCGGGGCATCGGAATGGCATACCTCCACCGCCCGGCCCAGGCCCTCGCGCTGCATTGCCGCCTGGAGCCGGCTACGCAGGCGCTCGCTGAACTCGCCAGCGGCCATCCGTGCCCGGTCTCCGCTTGGCAAGGACGCCACGTCGACACCGGAGGCCACTGGGTCGGCGTCGCCAGGAACCACCACCGCGGGGGCATCCCCGGCCGCCACCTCCGACGCCTCATCACCCCCACCGCCCTTCCCGCAGCCACCCAGCGCCAGCATTGCCACCGGTACCACCACCATCCACCGTGCTGCAGTCTTCATGCGATCGACTCCTGGTGTGCCTGTCGGGATTCGAGGACAACGTAGTACAGCAATGGAATGACCACCAGCGTCAGTACCGTCGAGACCAGGATGCCGAAGATCAGCGAGATGGCAAGGCCGTTGAAGATCGGGCCGTTGCTGGTGAAGAACGCTGCCGCCCTCGCCGCTGCGGTCTTTCATCATCGGCAGGTTGCAAGCGCATTAGCTCTTGCTTATATTAGCCTTATCTAAGGCAAACCCGAGAGGAACCCCGTCATGAGCCGGACCGCGCAGCAGATCGTCAGCGAGGCACGCGCCAGCGTCACCGAAATCTCCGTGCCGGATGTCGCCGCCGGGGTCGCCGGGGCCGTCATCGTCGACGTGCGCGAACCCGCGGAGTTCGAGAGCGGCCACCTCGAGGGCGCGATCAACATCCCGCGCGGCGTACTCGAGTTCCAGGTCGACGCACACCCGGCCCTGGGCGGGGCGACCGAACCGGAGCTGGCCGTGCGCGAGCGACCGGTCGTGCTCTACTGCCGTACCGGCGGCCGCTCGGCACTGGCCGCAAGGAGCCTGCAGGACATGGGCTTCAAGGACGTGCGTTCGATGGCTGGCGGCATCACCGCATGGCAGGAGGCGCAGCTTCCGGTGAGGCTGCGCTGATGGGCCGGGGTGCTCTCGCCACGATGCAGCCCGAAGACATGCACGAGCACGCGGGTGATGCCGCCCGGCTGCTCAAGGCGCTCTCGAACGAGAAGCGCCTGATGATCCTGTGCCTGCTGGTCGACACGGAGCGCTCCGTCGGCGAGATCAACGCCGAGGTCGAGTTGAGCCAGTCGGCCCTGTCGCAGCACCTCGCGGTGCTGCGCGAGGAAGGCCTGGTGCAGACCCGGCGCGAGGCGCAGACGATCCGCTATTCGCTGGCCGATGGGCCGGCGAAGCGGATCATCGCCACGCTGCACTCGATCTATTGCGCCCCCTACCGTCCTTCCGGACCCGCCTGAGCGACCGGTTTTCACGCCGCCGGCACCCCAGGGCCGGCTTGACTGACCTTCTGCAACCCAGGAAGCACAGGATGCCCACCGAATTCACGCCCTTGTCCGCACTGCTTGGCGGCGCACTGATCGGCCTCGCCGCGACGATGCTGCTGTGGCTGATCGGCCGTATCGCCGGAATCAGCGGGATCGTCCACGGCGCGATTACCCGTCCGCTCAGCGAGCGCGGCTGGCGAGCGGCCTTCGTGATCGGCCTGGTGGTTGGCGCCGGCGCATGGTTCGCACTCGCACCAGTGGCCGGAATGGAAGTCCCGCCACCGCGCGAGGGCGGGTCGTTGTGGCTCTTGCTGACGGCCGGCTTCCTGGTCGGTTTGGGCACCCGGGTCGGATCGGGCTGCACCAGTGGACACGGCATCTGCGGCCTGGCCCGATTCTCCCCGCGTTCCCTGGTGGCTGTGGTCACGTTCATGGGCGTCGGCGTGGTAACCGTCACCGTGGTCCGCCACGGGCTGGGGGCATGAGATGAACCGGGCACTCATTCCGCTCGCGGCGTTTGTCAGTGGACTCGTCTTCGGCCTGGGCCTGGCGGTGGCACGGATGACCCAGCCGGAAAAGGTTCTGAACTTCCTCGACGTCTTCGGCAGCTGGGACCCGAGCCTCGGCCTGGTGATGGCGGGCGCACTGGCAGTCGCCGTGCCCGGCTATGCCTGGGTCAGGCGGCGCGGCAGCCCGGTGCTGGCCGAGGCACTGCAGCTGCCCGAGAAGGACACCATCACCCTTCCCCTGCTGCTGGGTGCCGCGCTGTTCGGCATGGGCTGGGGACTGGCCGGCTATTGCCCGGGCCCGGCCGTGGCGGGACTGGGGCGCATCGCAGCTGAAAGCCTGTGGTTCGTCCCGGCGATGATCGCGGGCATGCTGGCGTCGGACCTGTTCCGCCCCCGGTCCGGTCGCTGACCGGTACCACCCGCGACGCCGCGTCCTCTCCACTTGATCATCCTCAATCCGACCGACGTGCGGTCGGCGCAGACTTGCGCGCATCCCAACCACCCAAGGACCGCAAGATGCACCACTTCCCCCGCAACCTCATCCTCACCGCCCTCGCCCTGGGCCTGAGCGCACCCGCGTTCGCCGATGAGTGGTTCGTGCGACTGGGCGCCGCCCACGTCGACCCGAAGTCGGACAATGGCAGCCTCGCTGGTGGTGCCCTGGCCACGACCATCGACGCCAATACGCAGCTTGGACTGGTCCTGGGTCGCCAACTGAGCGACAACTGGGCCGTCGAGCTTCTGGCCGCCTCGCCGTTCAAGCACACCGTCAGTCTCAACGGCGTCGAGGCGGTGGACTTCAAGCACCTTCCGCCGACGCTCGGCCTGCAGTACCGCTTCGCCCCGTCGGCGCCGGTGTCGCCCTTCATCGGCGCCGGTCTCAACTACACGCGCACCTGGAGCGAGTCCACCCGTGGACCGGTCGCCGGAGCCGACGTGAAGCTCGGGAACAGCTGGGGACTCGCCGGCCAAGCCGGGCTGGCGTTCCGACTGGGCGAGGCGATGGAGCTGGTGCTGGAGGCGCGCTACATCGACATTTCGGTCGATGTCAGCGTCGACGGCGCGAATGTCGGCAAGGCCCACGTGGATCCGATGGTCTACGCGCTGACGTTGGGCTGGCGTTTCTAGCCACCGCGCGGAGGGCACGACCCGTTCCCTCCCGGCGCCGCACTGGTGCTTCGGTATGGCTTCACGGATGAGCCGATATAGTTGGCCCATGACTGAATCCGCGTCTGCTGCCAAGCTCGAAGCGCTGGTCGACTGGATCCTCGAGCGCACCGGCCCGCACGTGATCCTCGCGGCTCCACTGGGGCTGGGCAAACCGCACCACGTCATCAATGCGCTCTACCGGCGCGTTGCGAACGACGCATCGCTGTCGCTGCACCTGCTGACCGCACTGTCGCTGACTCCGCCCTCGCCGAACAGCGACATGGAGCGGCGATTCATGGATCCGTTCGTCTCAAGGCTGTACGGCGATGATTTCGAACGGCTCCTGCATGTCGACGCTCAGCGCAAGGGCAAGCTGCCGTCCAATATAAAGATCGAGGAGTTCTACCTGCAGTCCGGGCTGCTGCTGCGCTCGGAGTTGGCGCAGCGTCATTATGTGAGCCTGAACTACACGCATGTGGCCCGCGCGGTGGTCGAGCGTGGGGTCAACGTCGTGCTGCAGTGGGTGGCCCAGTCTGCCAACGACGACCGCCTGAGCCTGAGCTGCAACCCGGACGTGACGCTTGACCTGCTCGACGAAGTCGAACGCTTGGCAAGCCGCGGCCCTGCACCGTGGGGATCATCCACCCCGACCTGCCATGGCTGGGAGGTGAGGCGGCGGTGCCAAGGAAGTTCTTCGACCGGGTGGAGTCGGTCGAGGCCCCTGCGCCCCGCCTGTTCGCCATGCCCCGCAAGCCAGTCGGCGACACCGACTATGCCATCGGGTTGCACGCAAGCCGCCTGGTACGCGATGGCGGCACGCTCCAGATCGGCATCGGTGCCCTCTCCGATGGGCTGTGCCGTGCCCTGGCGCTGCGCCATGAAGACAATCGTGCCTACCTGCAGGCACTGGCGGCGATCGATGCCGGCGTTCCCTGCGGCGAGATCTGCAAGCGCTGGGGAGGCACCGGACCTTTTGAACAAGGCCTGTTCGGGGCCAGCGAAATGATCACCGACGGATTCCAGCACCTGGTCCAGGCCGGTGTCATCACGCGGCCGGTCTTCGACGACGTGGCGCTGATGGAGCGCGATGCGGCCGGGACAACGAGCGTCGGCGACAAGGAGCATCTGCGGCGCGAGGGGAACATCCTACAGGCCGCATTCTTCCTGGGATCTGTGGATTTCTACTGCTGGCTTCGCGAATTGCCCGACGCGCTGCGCAATTCCATCGGGATGACCCGGGTTTCGCGCATCAACGAGTTCTACGGGGGTTCGGAGACGCTGGAGAAGCTGCAGCGGCGGGATGCCCGCTTCTTCAACACCGCGATGATGATGACCACGCTGGGTGCCGCCACTTCCGATGCGCTTGACGACGGCACGGTCGTGTCCGGCGTCGGCGGTCAATACAACTTCGTGGCCATGGCCCACGCCCTCGACGACGGCCGCTCCGTCCTGATGCTGCGCTCCACCCGGGATAGCGGCGGACGGGTCCGTTCGAACATCCTGTGGGACTACGGGCACACGACGATCCCGCGCCACCTGCGCGACATCGTCGTGACCGAATACGGTGTGGCCGACCTGCGTGGGCGCAGCGACGAGGATTGCATCAAGGCGATGTTGGCGATCACCGATGCCCGGTTCCAGGACGAGCTGATGGCCAAGGCCATGACCGCCGGCAAGCTGTCCACCGACTTCCACCCCCCGGACGCCTGGTCACAGAACCGGCCCGAAACGCTCGCTCGTCGACTTGCCCCCTTCCGCAATCCCCAACAGTTGCCCGATTACCCGATGGGAAGCGACTTCACCGAAGTCGAACAACGCCTGGTGCGGGCCCTCGGCTGGCTCAAGAAGCGAACCGCCACCACCACGGGCATGCTGGGCACCGTGATCGCGGCCCTGCGATCACGACCGGACGCGGATGCAGACACCGAAGCGCTCGAGCGCATGGACCTGGCCACCCCCTCCGGCACGCGTGAACGGATAAGCGCGCGCCTGCTGGCCCTGGCACTGCAGGAAACCCAGCGCTGAGCCATCGCACAGCGCCGAACCGGGGATGGAAGGTCAGGCCAGGGACCGGGCCGCGTCCACGACGGCGTCGACCGTGATTCCGAAATGCTCGAACAGCGCTGCCGCCGGCGCCGAGGCGCCGAAGCTGTCGATGCCGACCACGCGGCCATCGAGGCCGACGTACTTGCGCCAGTAGTCGGTGACGCCGGCCTCGATCGCCACGCGGGCGCGGCAGGAGGACGGCAACACGGACTCACGCCAGCCCGCATCCTGCCGGTCGAAGACCTCGGCCGACGGCATCGAGACCACGCGCGCCTTGATTCCCGCATCGGCCAGCCGACCGACCGCCTGTGTCGCCAACGCGACCTCGGATCCGGTTGCGATCAGGATCACGTCGAAGGCACCGCCCTCCGGGTCGGACAGCACGTAGCCGCCGCGGGTGATGGCCTGCAGCTGCTCGGCGCCGCGCGCCTGGTGGGCCAGGTTCTGCCGGCTGAACACCAGGCAGCTGGGCCCGTCGCGACGCTCGATCGCGACCTTCCATGCCACCGCCGATTCCACCGCATCGCACGGCCGCCAGACCTCGTTGTTGGGGATGTGGCGCAGGCTGGCCAGATGCTCGACCGGCTGGTGGGTCGGGCCGTCCTCGCCCAGGCCGATCGAATCGTGGGTGAACACGTGGATCGTATGCGTGGGAATCAGTGCCGACATGCGCAACGCATTGCGCGAGTAATCCGAGAACACCAAGAAGGTGGCGTCATAGGGCACGAAGCCCCCGTGCAGCGCGACGCCATTGCTGATCGCGCTCATGCCGAACTCGCGCACGCCGTAGTGGATGTAATTCGCATTGCGCGCCTCGACGTCGGTCACCGACGTGGAGCCCTTCCACAGCGTCAGGTTGGAATGCGCCAGGTCGGCCGAGCCACCGATGAGTTCGGGCAGCAGCGGACCGAATGCGTCGAGCGCCATCTGCGAGGCCTTGCGCGAGGCCACGGTCGGTCCCTCCGCCTGCAGGCGTTCGATGTAGGCCTGGGCCTGCTCCTGGAAGTCTTCCGGAAGGCTGCCCGCCATGCGGCGCCTGAGCTCGGCCGCTTCCGCCGGGTACTGGTCGGCATACTTGTCCAGCGCCTGCTCCCACTGCGCCTGCCGCGCGGTACCAGCACCCCCGGCACGCCAGCCGGCGTAGACCTCCTCGGGCACCTCGAACGGCGCGTGCGCCCAGCCCAGGTGTTCGCGCGCGGCGGCGATCTCGTCCTTGCCCAGCGGTGCGCCATGCGTGGATTCGCTGCCCTGCTTGTTCGGGGCACCGAACCCGATCGTCGTGCGGCAGCAGATCAGCGTGGGCGCGCCGACGTCGTCCTGGGCGGCACGGATCGCAGCCGCCACCGCCTCGGGATCGTGCCCGTCCACGCCGCGGATCACCCGCCAGCCGTAGGCCTCGAAGCGCGCCGCGGTGTCATCGGTGAACCAGCCCTGCACGTCGCCGTCGATCGAGATGCGGTTGTCGTCCCAGAACGCGATCAGTTTGCCGAGCTTCCAGGTGCCCGCCAGCGAGGCGACCTCGTGCGAGATGCCCTCCATCAGGCAGCCATCACCCAGGAAGACATAGGTGTTGTGGTCGATGACCTCGTGCTCGGGGCGGTTGAAGCGCTGCGCCAGGACACGCTCGGCCAGTGCCATGCCCACGGCGTTGGCGAAACCCTGTCCAAGCGGACCGGTCGTGGTCTCCACGCCCGGCGTGTGGCCGTACTCGGGGTGTCCGGCCGTGCGCGAATGCAGCTGGCGGAAGTTCTTCAACTCCTCGATCGGCAGGTCGTAGCCCGACAGGTGCAGCAGCGAGTAAAGCAGCATCGAGCCGTGGCCGTTCGAAAGCACGAAGCGGTCGCGGTTGAACCAGGTCGGGTCGCCCGGGTTGTGCCGGAGGAAGTCGTTCCACAGCACCTCGGCGATGTCGGCCATGC
Source organism: Alkalisalibacterium limincola (assembly GCF_008017755.1). GTDB lineage: Bacteria > Pseudomonadota > Gammaproteobacteria > Xanthomonadales > Xanthomonadaceae > Alkalisalibacterium > Alkalisalibacterium limincola. The sequence continues at coordinate 58,715 of NZ_VRTS01000004.1, read as the reverse complement.
CCATCGGCGCACCGGGGTGGCCGGACTTGGCCGCCTCCACGGCGTCCATGGACAGGAAGCGGATGGCGTTGGCGAGCTCGCGGCGGTTCTGGGTCATGGCGTTGGCGGGGTTCCGGCGGAATCGGGGATCGACGGGGCGACATTGTCCCCCAGCGCGTCGTCGATGTCGCGGTTGAAGCCGCCCGGCCCCGGTGCTAGGCCTGGGTCTGCAGCGTCTCCTGCGGGGCCTCGTAGCGCGCCACCACGACCGAGCCGACCAGGTCGCCGCTGACATTCACCGTGGTTCGGCACATGTCGAGGAAGCGGTCGACGCCCAGGATCAGGCCGATGCCCTCGGGCGGGATGCCGAACATCGCCAGGATCATCGCGATCACTGGCAGCGAGCCCCCCGGCACGCCGGCCGCGCCGATCGCGCCCAGCATGCACAGCACCAGGATCACGCCCTGCTGCAGCAGCGAGAGTTCCACGCCGAAGAACTGGGCCAGGAACAGCACGGTGATGCCCTCGAACAGCGCCGTGCCGTTCATGTTGGCGGTGGCGCCGAGGGTGCAGACGAAGCGGGCGACGCGCCGCGGCACGCCGAGGTTCTCCTCGGCCACCTTCAGCGTGGTCGGCAAGGAGGCTGCCGAAGAGGAGGTCGAGAACGCCGTGAGGATCGCGGGCTGCGCACCCCGGAAGAAGAACAGCGGGCTCATGCCACCGAAGAAGCGCAGCAGCAGCGGAAACACGATGAACATGTGGATGGCCAGGGCCAGCACCACCGTGCCGACGTAGCGGGCCAGCTGCACGAGCACGTCCAGCCCCAGCTGCGCGGTGATCGTGAACAGCAGTGCCGTCACCGCGTAGGGTGCCAGCGCAATGACCCAGCCGATCAGCTTCAGGCAGATGTCGTACACGCCCTGCACCGCGCCGACGAAACTCCGGGTGCCCGCGGTCTGCAGCACGGTCGCCGCGATGCCGAACATCAGCGAGAAGAACATGATGCCGATCAGGTCGCCGTTGGCCGCCGAAGCAATCGGGTTGCGCGGCACGATGTTGATGATCAGGTTGACCAGGGAAACCTGCTCTCCGCCCGCCGCGATCTGCCCGGCACGCTCCGCGGAAGCATCCATCAAGGTGCTGGTGACTTCCGGGGGAATGCCGGTGCCCGGTTGCAGTACGTTGACCGCGATCAGACCGATCGTGACCGCCAGCGTGGTGACGGTGAGGATGAAGACCAGCGTGCGTCCTCCGATGCGACCCAACGCCCGCGGATCGCCGATCTCGACCACGCCCAGGATCAGCGCCGAGAACACCAGCGGCACCACCAGCATGAACAGCAGCCGCAGGAAGATCTGGCCGACCGGGTCGGTGACGTAGGCCACCAGCCAACCCAGCCATTGCGCGTCGCGAACATGAAGTTCGCCATCAGGCCGGCGCTGATGCCGACGATGAAGCCGATCAGCATGCGCGTGTGCAGGGGCATCGAGCCGCTCATCCCGGAGTCCTCCCGTCCCGACGCCTCAGGCGTCGGGACCCCGCGAGGCCTTGGTCTCGAACTCGCCGCTCTTCACCCGTTCGAAGTAGCCCTTGACCTCGCGCTTGACCACCGGCGCCAGCAGGTACAGACCGATCAGGTTCGGGATCGCCATCAGGAACAGCAGTCCATCGGCCAGGTCGACGATCGCCCCCAGCGACATCGTGCAGCCGACCACCACCATGACCAGGTAGAAGAACTTGAAGCCGTAGAGCACGCCCTTGGACTCGCGAGCCAGGAAGCTGGCGGCCTTGGCCCCGTAGTAGCCCCAGGTGATCGTGGTCGAGAACGCGAACAGCAGGACCAGGAAGGCCAGCAGGTACGGGAACCACGGCATCACCGTGGCGAACGCCGCCGACGTGAGCTGCACGCCCTCCACGCCTTCGCCGGTCATGTAGACGCCCGTGATCACGATGACCATCGCCGTCATCGAACAGATCACGACGGTGTCCACGAACGGTTCCCACAGCGCGACCAGGCCAGCGCTTGCCGGCTCGCGGGTCTTGATCGTCGAATGGGCGATCGCCGAGGAACCCAGGCCGGCCTCGTTCGAGAACGCGGCGCGGCGGAAGCCCTGGATCAGCGCACCGATGATGCCGCCAGTGACGCCCTCGGCGCTGAATGCGCCCGAGACGATCGTGCCGATCGCCGAAGGGATCGCGCCGACATTGAAGCCCAGCACGACCAGGCAGGCGAGGATGTAGATCGCCGCCATCGTCGGTACGAGCTTGGCCGTCACCGCACCGATGCGGCTGATGCCGCCGATCACCACGGCGCCGGCGATGCCGGCATAGACCAGGCCGAAGAGCCAGGCCTTGTCGCCGAAGAAGCCGTCAGCACCGCCGGTGACGTTGGCCAGCTGCGCGTAGGCCTGGTTCGCCTGGAACATCGCGCCAGCACCGATCGCGCCCAGCATGGCGCAGATCGCGAAGATGATCGCCAGCACCCAGCCCACACCACCGAGTTTCGGGTACTGCTCCTTGATGCCGCGCGTGAGGTAGTACATCGGCCCACCCGACACCGTGCCGTCAGCCTTCACCAGCCGGTACTTGGTGCCCAGCGTGCACTCGACGAACTTCGTCGTCATGCCCAGCAGGCCTGCCACGATCATCCAGAACACCGCGCCCGGGCCACCGATGGTGATCGCCACCGCGACGCCGGCGATGTTGCCCAGCCCGACCGTGCCGGAGACCGCGGAACTCAGCGCCTGGAAGTAAGTGACCTCACCCGGGCTGTTCTTGTTGTCGTAGCGCCCGCGCAGCAGTTGATAGGCATGGCCGAAGGCCCGGATATTGATGAAGCGGAAGTACAGCGTGAACACGAGGCCGGCGAAGATCAGCCAGCCGACGATCAACGGGAACTGGGCGCCGTTGACCGGCACCGAGTAGAAGATGAGCGCCGAGATCGCATCGGCCACCGGCGTGAACGCGGTATTGATTCGTTCGTCGAGGCCGGGCGCATCCTGCGCGTGCACGGAAAAGGTCGTGAGCAGGGCAGCCAGCGCGGCCAGCAATCGAAACGGCATTCAGGTTTCCCCCCAAAGGAAATGTCGCAAGAGCCGGAGCATACACCAGCCCCGGCAATGGTCAGGAGTGGCTGCCGGGGTAAAGCGGCGGCACCGGGTCTTGAACCGCGCCGGCACCCGAAGGTCCCGCGGGGCGCCAGCGCGGCCCCGGGCGGAACGCCCGGCGGGCCGCCTCGCGTGCCTGCGCCGGGTCGCCGCCTCCCCAGCGCGCCTGCATCAGCAGCTGAGCCGCATCGCGCTGTGCCGGGTCGGCCAGCAGCGCGATGACCTCCGCCAGGCCACTGCAATGGCCGGGGGCGCAGGCGAGCAACGCGTGCTCGACCCCGGACAGATCGCCTTCGTCGAGCGCGCGACGCAGCTTCATGCCCGCCCCCCTGCGGCGGCCCGGTTCCGCGCCGTGCGGGGACAGCGGCTCGCCGCGCCCACCCGTGGCAGGCCGACGCCACAGCATCGAGCCCAGGACCACCAGCGTCAGCAGCCACGCCAGCCCCAGCAGGAGCGCCAGCCCCTTCCACAACCGTGCGTCTGGCACGTCATGCTCCACAAGCAGCACAGCATCGGTGCCTGCCCCCGGCACCTCGCGGGTGCCCGGGGGTGTCGCCCCGGACGGCTCGATGAGGACGTCGAGTCCAGGGATGTCCGCCTGGGCCGGCTGGTCGTTCGCGACGTCCCACCACGGCAGGGTCGATGGCGGGATGACCAGCCGCTCGCCGAGCAGCGGCACCACGACGAAGCGCCGGACGCCCTCGACCACCAGGCGCCCATCCTCGACACGTTCGCTCAGTTCGGCCGCCTCGGGGTAGACCTGGTAACCCGGACCCTCGGGCAAGGCCAGCCCGGCCAGCTGGTCGCGCGTGGCCCCTTCCGCCCTGACCCGCAAGGCCAGGGTCACCGGCTCACCCTGCCTGAGCGTATCCGGCGGCGGCGCCAGACGGACGCGCAGTGAACGCGCCGGCAGCCAGGGCGAGGCGGCCTGCGGCGGGCGTGGCCGAACCTGCAGGGTCAGCGCCTCTCCCGATTGGGCAACGCTCTGGAACGCACCGAACGGCGAGCCCGGTGGCTGGACCCGCCCCTGGAACCGTGGGGGACCCACGCGGACTTCGCCGCTGCGATCGGCCACCAGCACGTATCGACGCTCCACGATCCGGTAACGGTGGCCGTCGATGTCGCGCTGGTAGCTCACGTCCTCCCCCGACTGCCGCAGGCTTGCGCCATCCCCCACGTCGGGCGCGTCCAGGCGACCTTCCAGCAACGTGACCCGGTAGCCCAGGCGGAGCGTGTAGGTGAGCGCCTGCTGCACATAGGGTGTCTGGTCATCGATCTCCACCTCGATGAAGATCGGGTCGCCGGCCCCCGCCGACCCGGACCGCGTCGGCAGCACCGTCAGGCTCAGCGGAGCGGTCCGCCCGCCAGCCCAATCCAGTGCCGGGATCCCGACAACACCCTCTTCGCGCGGCAGCAGGGTGAACTCCCACACGCTGTGGCTCGCCCCCCGGCTGAACTCGGTACGACCCGAGCGCTGCAGCACCTCGACCCGGCCCTCGAGCGGCGAAAGGTCAGGCGGCGCCCCGACCAGGCGGCTCGCCTCGATGCGCAGCACCACCGACTCCCCGAGCGTGATGCGCTCGCGGTCCAGGCTGGCCACCGGTTGCGCCTGCGCGGCGCCGCCCAGTGGCGAGAGGATCAATGCCAGTCCAAGCAGCAGGCCCCAGCGCATCCGCTCGCCCATCATTCCCCTCCTCCGCGTTGGCGCCGCTGGTGTTCCATCATGAACTTCCGCCTGAGCAAGGCGCCAGGATCGTCATCGACGAGGCGCAACCAGCGCTCGATCGCCTCGGCCTCCTCGCGCTCGGCAAGCGCCTCGGGATCGGGCGCCTCGGCGGCGGCCGCCGCGGAAGCTTCCTGTTCCTCGCGCTCCTGCAGCGCCTGCTCGATCGCGTCGCGCACCGCCTGCTCCGCCGCCGCCTGCTCGTCGGGATCACCCGGCTCGGGAGGCCCGCCTGCCGCCTCGCCGTCGCCCTCGTCCCCCGGCTCCCCGGATGGCTGTCCCTCGTCGGGCTGGTCGGAACCGGCGTCTTCGGCGGTATCCGCTCGTTCGCCCGTGCCGGGGTCCTGCGCGGCGGCGTCCTCCTCGCCGTCACCCGGCGCACGGCTGGCCTCTGGATCCTCTTCGCCGGCCGCGGTCTCATCGTGCTCCGGCGGCCGTGGTTGCTGTTGCAACCACTGCTCCAGCGCCTCGAGGTTGCTCCGCGCATCCTCGTGGCCAGGGTCGCGCTCGAGCACGCCCCGCCACGCGTCCAGCGCCTCCTGATACCGTCCGGCCCCGGCCAGCGCATTGCCCAGGTTGTATGCGCCATCGAGTCCACCGGCTTCGCCGAAGGCTTCGATGGCCGCTTCGAAGTCGCCCAGCCGATACGCCGCCGCCCCGCGCAGGGCCGGGTCACGGGCCAGCGACAATGCGAGTTCCGCCTCACCCTCTGCAAGCGCCTCCCAGGCCCTCTGGTCGTCGCGCTTGAACACCGCGGCAAGGTCCGTGGCCACTGCCGGCGTGGCGGGTGCCAGGAGCAGCAGGGCCGCCAACGCCATCACGCCGCCACGACGGAACTCCGGAAGCAGCAGTGGCAGCATCAGCAGCACCAGCCAGAAACCCTCGTCACGTCGCTGTGCGCCAAGTCTGCCGGCATCGTCCGTGCGGACTGCCCCGACTTCCAGCACACCGAGCGCGTCCAGGTCCGCATCATCGGCGCGCAGGGCGGCGAATCGGCCGCCGCCAGCGGCAGCCAGCCGCTCCAGCGAGGCCGGCTCCAACCGCGCCATGGTGAGCCGGTCGGACGTGTCGCGGGTGAACCCACCGCTTGGCGCGCGCACCGGAGCGCCCTCGGGCGTGCCGAGGCCCAGCACGTGCACCGTGAAGCCGAGATCGCGCGCGCTGCGCGCCGCGGAGACGGCCGCGGCATCCGCGCGATCGGTCAACACCAGGATCCGTCCGCTGGCCTCCCCCGCTCCCTGCATCATGGCCCTTGCCCGCTCGATGGCGAGATCGACGCGGTGTCCGTCCACCGGCATCAGCCCGGGCTCCAGCGCGTCGACGAGCGACGCAGCGTGCGCGCGTCGTGGGTCAGCGGCGACACCACGTGGGCCGACCCGGCGAAGGCCAGCAGTCCAAGCTGACCGCCTTGCCGCATCTCCAGCAGACGCGCCAGCTTCAGCCGTGCCCGCGTCGCCCGGTCCGGAGCCAGGTCCGCGGCACGACTCGAGGAGGACAGGTCCAGCGCAACCACCAGCGCATCGCTCGACACCAGCACCGGTTGCCGACCTCCTTCCACGCGGGGCCGGCCAGGGCGAGTACTGCCAGCAGGTAGAGGGTGGCCCAACGCCAGGGCAATCGCGCGCCGCGGCCCACGGCTCCGTCCAGCACGTGGGGCTGCAAGGCCGGGTCGACCACCCCATGCCACGGCGACGCATTCGCCAGGCGCCGATGCCAGGCCCACCAGGCCAGTGGAACGCCTCCGAGCGCCAGCAACCACAAGGGTCGCAGGAACACGAAGGCTTCGAACCATTGGCCGAGGGCGTCGGTCATGGCGTCTCCCGCCGTGCGCGCGAAGGCAAGGCCAGGGACGCCAGCAGAAAGGCAAACGCAGCAGCCAGCGGCCAATGGAATACTTCCCGGCGCAGCATGGCCGGTGGCGCCTCGGCCGATCGCGTTTCGACCTGGTCGAGCTCGGCATAGATCTCCGACAGGGTGCCGGTATCCTGCGCGCGGAAGTAGCGACCCCCTGTCGCATCACTGATCGCGCGCAGGGCCGGCTCGTCGATCTCCGCCTCGGCGCGGGGCATCATCGCGCCGAACAGACCGGGGGCGCCGCCTTCGCGACCAAATCCAATCGTATGTACCCTCACGCCCTCGGCCACCGCCAGGGCGGTCGCGCGCTCGGGTGGAATCACGCCGGCGTTGTTGACGCCGTCGGTAAGCAGCACCACGACACGACTTGTCTCGCCGCGCCCCTGCGCAGGCGCGCCCTCCTCGCCTTCTCGAAGTCGACGCACCGAAAGCGCGAGCGCATCGCCGATGGCGGTTTCGCGCCCGGCCATCGCGATATCCATGTCCGCCAGTTGCTCCCCCACGGTCGCCAGGTCGGTCGTGAGCGGCACCAGGGTATAGGCACGGCTGCCGAAGACGACCAGTCCGACGCGATCACCCCGGCGGCGCTCGAGGAAGTCCGACAGCACGGCCTTGACCGCCGTGAGCCGGTCCACCGGGCGCCCGCCCAGGCGCATGTCGGCCTCGGCCATGCTGCCGGAGAGGTCGACGGCGAGGATCAATTCGCGCGCGGGTTCGGGTGCGGCGGCGAACGGTTGGAGCACCTGCGGCGCGCACCCGCCAGCACCAGCAGCATCCAGGCCAGCAGCAACATCACGGGCAGGCGGCCGGGAGCAACTCGACGCCGGGATGACGGTGTGAGGTCCCCGGCCGTCATGGGCAGCCGCAGGGCCTGCGATCTGCGCTCACCGTAGGCTGGCATGGCCCAGCGTGCCAGCCACGGCAGCACGAGGAGCAACAGCATCCAGGGCCAGAGGAGTTCAGGCATCGTGACCTGCCCCGAGACGGATGAAACGCGCGCGGGCAAGCAGAACGGCGGCGTCGGCCTCGCCCGGCGCCACGTCGCCCCGGAACGGCCCCTCGGCCAGCAAGCGACCCGGTCCCCGGGTGAAGGGGTGCGACCGGTCGTCGCCGTCGAGCACCGCCAACCACGCCTCGCCGGTCAGCGCCACCGCTTCGGAACGAGTGCGGGCCACCGCGCGACGCAGGCACGAGGAGGCTCGCTGCAGTCGCTCCCCATCGTTTCGCGCCACTGCCACTTCATCGTCGAAGAAGCGCGCCAGCCTGCGCACCTCACGCCACCGGCGGACCCGCTGCCCGAGCCAGGCAAGCGCGGCGACCAGGACCACCAGGGCGATTGCCAGCAGGAGCAGCGCGACCAAGGTCGGCGGCCACCAACCGGGCTCAGCGGGCAGGTGGATGTCGCGAAGCTGTGGCCCGGCTGTCATGACGCGACCGGTCTGCCCGAATGCATGGCCTGCAAAACGGTAGCGCCATCCTCGTGCGTGGCCAGCACCAGGCATCCGATGCGCAGACGTTCGAGATTCGCGGTGATGCGTTCGATGCGTTGGGTGAAGCGGGCATGCCAGGCCTCGCGGACCCCGTCGTCGGACAGGTCGAGCACTTCCCTATGGCCCGCCCACGTCAAAGGCATGGGCCGGCACGGGGGGTCGAGCTCGAACGCGTCGGCCAACATCACCACGAGGACATCGTTGTGACGCGCAAGCCCGGCCAGCATCCCGTCGGCCAATTCGTGCACCGAGCCGGGATCGGCGAGGACGATGAGCCGCGCGCCGGTATGCGCCAACCGCATCGCCCTGACCAGGAGCTGCCCGAGGTCGGGAGCGGCTTCGGGTGCGGGTTCACGGTAGGCGTCCGAGACGGCGCGAAGCACTCGCAGCACCCCCCGCTGACCGGTGCCGGGCTTGACCACCTCGGCGGCTACGACCGCGCCGACGCGCTCTCCCGCGCGCGACGCCGCCCAGGCGGCAAGTGCCGCTGCACGCGCGGCCTGCACGGACTTGTAGCGTACGAGGGTCCCGAAGCGCAGCGCCGGTGAGGCGTCGCACACCAGGAGCGTCGTGCGCTCGCGCTCGGGATGGAAGAGCTTGCTGTGCGCCTTGCCGGTGCGCGCGCTCAGGCGCCAGTCGATGTGCCTTGCATCGTCCCCGGCAAGATAGGGCCGTGACTCGGCGTACTCCATGCCGCGCCCGCGCAAGGGCGAGTGGGCCAGGGCCGACTGGCCGCCCGAGGCCCGGCGCGTGACGGGCCACGCGACCACCCGCTGCGACAAGGCGACGAGTTCGGCAAGCGTCGGGGCCACGACGCCGCCTGCTGGACCATGCTGGACGGTGGATGCCGGCACGTGCGGCCCTCAGGGCACTGGCACCAGTTCCAGCAGGCGTTCGGCAAGCCTGCCGCCGTCCCAGCCGTCGGCGCTCGCCTCGTAGCTGGGAAGTATCCGGTGCCGCAACACGTCCGGTGCCACGGCCTGTACATCCTCCGGCGTGACGAACGTCCGCCCGGCCAGCCAGGCATGCGCGCGCGCGCAGCGCTCCAGCGCGATGGTTCCGCGCGGGCTCGCGCCCCAGGCGATGCGCGCGGCGAGGGTGGCGTCGTAGGGCTGCGCATCACGGCTGGCCAGAACGATCTCGACGATATACCGCTCCAGGGGCTCGGCCATGTGCAGGTCGAGCACCTCGGCCCGCGCCTGCATCACCATCCGGGTATCGAGGCCTTCGCCCTCGGGCACGTCCGCGGCCGTACCGGCTGCCAGATGACGCGCTTCGCCACGCACCAGCGCCAGGATGCGGCTTTCCATCGCCGCGTCCGGATAGCCGACCTTCACGTGCATCAGGAAGCGATCGAGCTGTGCTTCCGGGAGCGCATAGGTGCCCTCGTGCTCGATCGGATTCTGCGTGGCCATGACCAGGAACAGCGCAGGCAAGGCATAGGTCCGGCCACCCACCGTGACCTGCCGCTCTCCCATGGCTTCGAGCAGGGCCGACTGCACCTTGGCTGGCGCCCGGTTGATCTCGTCGGCCAGCAGCAGGCTGTGGAAGAGCGGGCCCGGCTGGAACTCGAACCGGCCCTCCTGCGGGCGCCAGATATCGGTGCCCGTCAGGTCCGCCGGGAGCAGGTCGGGCGTGAACTGGATGCGCTGGAACGGCGCGTGCAGGTGCCGCGCCAGGGCCTTCACCGCGGTCGTCTTCGCCAGGCCGGGAGCCCCCTCCACCAGCAGATGCCCGTCGCCAGCAATGCGATCAGCAGTTGGCTGACCAGCGCCCGCTGGCCAATGATGCTCTCGCCAAGCCGGTCGCGAAGGCGGAGGAAGTGTTGGTGCGTGGCCGTGGCGAGGGCCTGCGTGTCGGGCATGTCCATGGCTCTAGGGTAACGGGATTCGGTTGGATCGACCCCGGGGTCCGTTCGAGGTTCCCGAGCCTGTCCCGGAACGGACAAGGGCCGCACTTGGCGGCCCTTGTCCTGGTTTGCTCAGTGCAAGTCAGCGCTGTTCGATCTTTAGGATCCTTGGCGTGACGAAGACCAGCAACTCGGCCTTGGTGCTCGTGTTGCCCTTGCGACGGAACAGGTTGCCCAGCGCCGGAAGGTCGCCGAGGAACGGCACCTTGCTGAGATCCTCGCGGCTGGAGAACTCGTACACGCCGCCGATGACCACGGTTTGCCCGTTGTCGACCAGCACGCCGGTGGTGATCTCGCGCTTGGAGATGTTCGGCACGCTGTACAACGGGGTCGTGGTGAAGCCCTCGACCTCGTCCTTCTTGATGTTCATGTCGAGGAAGACACGGTCATCCTGGGTGATGGTCGGCGTCACCCGAAGCTCGAGGACGACTTCCTTGAACTCGACGGTGAAGTTTCCGGTACCACCGGCGCCCTGCTGCAGGGTCACGTAGCCGATCTCGTCACCCTGCTTGATCACGGCCTCCTGCTGGTTGGCGGTGATGATTCGGGGATTGGAAATCACCTCGCCGCGGCCTTCGGACTGCAGGGCCGCCAGCTCGAGGTCGAGCGTGAAACCGCCGCGCAGCAGGCTGAAACCGATCGCTCCCGCGGGATTGGTGATGGGAAGGTTCACATCGAATCCACCCGACTCGAAATCACCACGCGGGTTACGGATGTTCGTTGAGCTTGCACCCAGACGGACACCGAGGTCGCGGGCGAAATCCTCGGTCGCAATGACGATCCGGCCTTCGATGAGGACCTGCTCCACCGGCCGGTCGAGCATCGCCACCAGCGCCTTGACCTCGTCCACCTTCTGCGGGATGTCGACGATCAGCAAGGTATTGGTGCGACGGTCGAAGCTGACGCTGCCGCGAGGCGAAAGGAACCCCTGTTGGCTATCTCCAGCGCCGGCACCGCCACCCTGGGAGGTCTTGCTCTCCTCGGTCAGCAGCGAAGCGATGTCCTCGGCCCTGCCGTAGTTGATCGGGACATACTCCGAAATCAGTTCCGCGCGCTGCTCGAGTGCGATCCGGGCATCCTCGCGGGCCTGTTCGTACGCCGCCAACTCACTCTGCGGCGCCACCCAGATCACGTTGCCGTCGCGGCGCTGGTCCAGCGACTTGGCGCGCAGGACGATCTCCATGGCCTGGTCCCACGGCACGTTGACCAGTCGCAACGTCACATTGCCCTGCACCGAGTCCGACGCCACGATGTTGAGCTCGGACTCCTCGGCCATCAACTGCAGGACCGTGCGCACCGGGATGTCCTGGAAGTTGAAGGTGACCGGGCGACCGCTGTATTCGCGCGGGGCCGGACGACCGGTCGGCGCGGCCACCGTGGCCTCCGCACGTGGCGAGACTTCGAGCACGTACTGGTTGCCGGTCTGGTAGGCCATCGACTCGTAGGCACCTGCGGTGCTGAGGGTGAACCGGGTCGCCCCCTGGTGGGCACGGGGTTCGATGGTCTGAACCGGCGTGGCGAAGTCGACGACGTCGAGACGGCGCTCCAGCCCGGCACCGAGGCGTGCATTGGGCACGTCCAGCACCAGCTTGTCGCCCTCCGTGCGCAGATGCGCATCAGCCCCGTCGCCACTGAAGCTGACGATCAGTCGCCCGGAGCCGTCCTCACCGCGCCGAAAGTCGACGTTGGAGACTTCGACATCCGCCGGGAGGCGCTTGGACGGGTCGGCCGAGTAGGCGGTGGTGCCCACGGCCGCCCCACCCTGGGAGCCTCCAACGCTGATCACCAGGTTGTTGCCCTCGGTGCGCGTCTGGTAGTCGGCCGGGCGGAACAGGTCCACCACGACCCGGGTTCGCCCACCGGCTTCCACCGCGCTCACCGCGCTGGTCGCACCCGTACCCACCACCACCCGGCGCTCGCTGAGCCCATTGCGGGTATCGGCGAGGTCGAAGGCGATGCGCGGCGGACTCTCGGTGGTGAACGACTGAACGTCGCCCACGGGTCCGGAGAACTGCAGGATGATATCCACCTGCCCGCCAGCCCCCGGTTCGTGGCGAACCTGCTGCAGGATGTTCTCCGCAAAGGCAGGCACGGTGAAAGCAAGCAGCGCGATGGCTGCCGCCGCAAGGCCGGCGAAGCGCCCCAGCGGTGCTCCCTGGCGTGTCATGATCGTCGCGGTCATCGTATTTCCCCCAATCACTTAATCTTCCAGGGCGATCGACGCCCGGCGTTCCAGCCAGCCACCCGCGCCATCGGACACCAGCTCGACCACATCGATCCGGTCTTCGCTGATGGCCGTGATACGGCCTTCGTTCTGCCCGAGGTAGTTGCCCACGCGAACCCTGTGGACTACCCGGTCAGGCGTCATTACCAATCCCCGTTGCTGCTGCGTCCCGCCCAGCGTGCCCGACATCTTCAGGCTGTCCAGCGGGAAGGCTTCGAGCTCTTCGCGGCGGCGGTCGGGATCCGGTCGCGGACCGTCGCCGGCACCATCGCGCTGCGCGATCGGCGGACTGAACGGATCGCGGAGCCCCTGCGCGGCGTATTCGAACGTCTCGAACTGCTGCATGACCGGGATCCCCTCGAGTGGCGGCGCGGGTCGCGCCTTCACCTCGGCGATCCAGTTCTCCAGGTCGTTCGTGCTGCGGGTGCAGCCGGTCACCGCCACGAGGGCCAGCGCCACCAGCGTCACCCTGGCGTAAGGCTTAATCGTCATCTGCATGATCAGCGACTCCCACCGGCGGCAGGCTGCGCCTGCTCTGCAATCTCGTCGTCATCGAGGTAGCGGTAGGTGCGCACCGTGCCCTCGAGCACCAGGGCACCCGAGGCGGAGGTGATCGTGCCACCCGCACGCGGCTGCAGTGAAATATCGTGCATCGTCATGATGACGACCCGCGGCAGCGAGGCCACGCCGCTGACGAACGCGCCGAACTGATGGTAGCTGCCCACCATGCGAAGCGAGATCGGCTTCTCGGCATAGAACTCCCGCGGCACTTCCGGCCCCGGCTGGAACAACTCGTTGGAAATGCCGCTGGCCAGCGCGGTCTGCGAGATGTCCACGATCAGGTCGGGCATCTCGGTCCGGCTCGGCAGCTGCCGCAACATCTGCTGCAGCATCACTTCCATCTGCGCCAGCTGCTCCTTGAGCGGCTCCAGGTTCGATGCCCGCTCCTGCTTGGTCTGGAATTCGGTGCGCAGGTTCTGCTCGGTACGCTCCAGGTTTTCGATCTGGTCGCGCTTGTCGTTGATCAGGGCGAACCAGCCCACCAGCAGGATGAGCGCGGCGACGAACACGCACACCATCACCTTGTAGCCCAGCGGCCAGGTTCCGGCGTTGCTGAAGTCCTTCAGGTCCACGTTGGCCATTAGAGCGCCCCCCCTGCCGTACCATCGTCAATGATCACGCCGCTGTCCTCGTTCTGCCCCGGCGTGGCCATCTGGACTCGCAGGATGAACGCGAACGGCAGGGCATTGGGCCCATCACGCGCCTCGATGATCGAGAGGTCCGGACTTGTCATCCACTCCGAGGCCTCCAGGCTGCGCATGTAGGCACTGACCCGGGCGTTGGACTGGGCGTGGCCCTCAAGCGTCAGCTGCCGACCGCTTTGCTGGATCGACGACAGTTGCACGCCGTCGGGAATCGATCGCACCAGCTCGTCGAACAGATGCACCATCTGCGAGCGGCTGGCCTGCAACTGCTCGATGACTTCCTTGCGCGCGATCAGCTGCGCGCGGGTGCGCTCCAGCGCCTCGATCTCGGTGATCTTCGTGTCCACCTGGCGGATTTCCTGCTGCAGGAGCTGGTTGCGCGCCTGCTGACCTTCGATCTGGCCGTTGTGGTACTGCAGGATCAGGAAGAACACGATGCCGGCCCCGATGACGGAAGCGACCACCATCGCGACGAATTCCTGCTGTCGCTGCTTGCGACGCTCCGCGCGCCACGGGAGGAGATTGATCTTGGCCATCAGTCGAAGCTCCTCAGTGCCAGGCCACAGGCGATCATCATCGCCGGGGCATCCTGGGCAAGTGCGTGTGCCTGCACCCGGGGACCGAGCGACATGTTCGCCAGCGGATTCGCCACGACCGTCGGAACGCCGAGCTGCTCCTCGACCATGTCCGCAATGCCGGCGATGGAGGCGCAGCCCCCGGCCAGGACGATCTGGTCGATGCGGTTGAACTCGCTGCCGGCATAGAAGAACTGGAGCAAACGGCTGATCTGCTGGACCATCGCTTCCTTGAACGGCTCGAGCACCTCGACCTCGTAGCTCTCCGGCAATCCACCCTGGCGCTTGGCCAGGCCGGCTTCCTCGTAGCTCAGGCCGAAGCGACGCACGACCTCGTCGGTCAGCTGCTTGCCACCGAACACCTGTTCACGGGTGTAGATGCTGCGCTGGTTGCGCAACACGTTGAGGTTGGTCATCGTCGCGCCGACATCGACCAACGCCACCAGCGCGTCCTTCTGGACCGCGAGCTGGTCGGCGATGAGCTGGTAGGCGTTCTCCATCGCGAAGGCTTCGACATCGATGACCTTCGGGGCGAGCCCGGCCAGGTCGAGCGCCGACTGGCGGATCTCGACGTTCTCGGTGCGCGAGGCGGCCAGCAGGACGTTGATCAGCTCGGGATTGCCAGGTACCGGCCCCAGCACCTCGAAATCGAGGCTGACTTCCTCGATCGGGTACGGGATGTACTGGCGGGCCTCGAACTCGACCTGGTCCTCGAGCTCGTCCTCGCTGAGGTTGCCCTGGACCGGGATCACCTTGGTGATGACCGCCGACCCCGCAACCGCAGCCGCGGCGTGCTTGACCTTGCTGCCGGACCGGGCGAGGGCGCGCTTTATCGCGTCACCGACGGCCTCGACCTCGACGATGTTCTTCTCGACCACCGCGTTCGGCGGCAGCGGCTCGACCGCGTAGTGATCCACGCGATAGCGGCCACCGCTCTGGCTCAGCTGCAACAGCTTCACCGCGGTAGAACTGATGTCCACTCCAATGAGTGGTGGATTGGAATTCCCGAACAGACCCACGGTTTCTCCCCTTCCCCCGGGCGCTTACACGCGCTTGTTACGCAAGAACATTAAATAATGGTTTCGCGCAAAATGGCAACCTTCCGCGCCGCGGCAGTGACTTTCGCACGCCTTCCCCACATCCCCGAATCTTCCCCACGCCCCCTGTTTACGTGATCCGGACGACATTGTCGATGCCTTTTGTGACGTCCGACCACGATCCAAGCTTACCCGGGATCGCCACGACATCTATACTTCGGGATCACCCATGAACCCCCGGGATGGTCCTGCGGATGCCCCGAATTCGTCGCCTGATCAAATGGACAGCCTTGCTGGGCCTGCTCGTCGTATGCCTCGGCGTGGCCGGAGTCGGCGTGCTGTACTGGCTGATCGCACCGCGCCTGCCCGACGTCCACACCCTGCGCACGATCGAGTTGCAGGTGCCGATGAGCGTCTACGACAGCGAGGGCCGCATGATCGCCCAGTTCGGCGAGACGCGGCGCTACCCGGTGAGCATCGAGGAGGTGCCGGCGCAGGTGCGCCAGGCCTTCATCGCGATCGAGGACGCACGCTTCTACGAGCACCCCGGCATCGACTGGCGTGGCATCACGCGGGCGGTCTGGCTGCTGGCCACCACCGACGGCCGACGTGTTCCGGGCGGCAGCACGATCACGCAGCAGGTGGCCCGGCAGTTCTTCCTGAGCCCCGAGTACTCCTACACCCGCAAGGCCACCGAGATCTTCCTGGCCTTGAAGATGGAGCGGGAACTGAGCAAGGACGAGATCCTCGAGCTCTATCTCAACAAGAGCTTCTTCGGCAACCGCGCCTACGGCATCGCCGCAGCCGCGGAGTTCTACTACGGCAAGTCGCTCGACGAGCTGACCCTCGACGAAGCCGCCACGCTCGCCTCGATCCCGAAGTTCCCGTCCAGCGGCAATCCGATCGTGAACCCGCAGCGCGCGCTGATCCGTCGCAACTACGTGCTGCACCGCATGCACGAGGTCGGCTTCATCGACCAGACGACGCTGAGCATCGCCCAGGCCCTCCCGATCACCGCGAGGCCGCACGAGCCGCCGGTCGAGATCGAAGCCCCCTATGTGGCCGAGATGGTGCGCCAGGCCATGACCGAGCGCTTTGGCGCCGACGTCCTCAATGCCGGCTACCAGGTCCACACCACGATCGACGGTGATGCCCAGGAGGCGGCCAACCTGGCCCTGCGCGAGTCCCTGTTCGACTACGACCGCCGACACGGCTACCGGGGTCCGGAAGCCCAGTGGGAGATCGAGGACGCGAGCGACATCGAGACGCTGGCCGCGCGCCTTCGTGGCATCCCGGTCCTTGGAACGCTGCAGCCGGGCCTGGTCCTGGAAAGCAGCGCCGGCAGCGCGACCGTGCTGATGCGGGATGGCGCCCAGGTCGAGATCCCCCTGCAGAACCTGGGCTGGGCGCGCCCCTACATCGACGCCAACCGCCGCGGCGCGGCCCCGCAGCGCGCCAGTGACGTGATGGCCCCGGGCGACGTGGTCCGCGTGCGTCCGCCCACCGAGGAGATCGAGGGTTGGCGCCTGGCGCAGATTCCCGCGGTGCAGGGTGCCTTCGTGGGCCTGGATTCGGAGAGTGGCGCGCTGCGCGCGCTGGTCGGCGGTTTCAGCTTTGGTGCCAACAAGTTCAACCGTGCGACCCAGGCACAACGCCCGCCAGGCTCGAGCTTCAAGCCCTTCGTCTACGCCGCGGCCTTCGAGCGCGGCTTCCACCCGGCCTCGATCGTCCTCGACGCACCGGTGGTCTTCGTCGACCGCGCCGGCAACGAGTGGCGCCCGCAGAACGACAACCGCACCTTTGCCGGCCCGATGCGGCTTCGCAACGCGCTGGTCACCTCGCGCAACCTCGTGTCGGTCCGGCTGCTCGACGCGATCGGCGTGAACTACGCGCACCGCTACATCCTCAACTTCGGCTTCCGCCCGCAGAGCATCCCGGAAAACCTGTCGATGTCGCTGGGCACCGCGGCCCTGTCGCCGATGGAGGTGGCCACGGGCTATGCACCGTTCGTCAACGGCGGCTACCTGGTGGAACCCTGGTTCATCGAGCGGGTGGTCGACCGCGATGGCACCGTCGTGGAGGAAGCCAACCCCGCCCTTGCCTGCGCCAGGTGCCCCGAGCGTGGCGGCCGAAACGGTGCCGCGCCCACGGCGATCGACGGCTTCGACCTGGGACCGGCGCCTTCCGCGGCACCTGCCGAGGAGCGACCGGAATCCGACGACCTGGCCCTGGCCAACGGCGAGGCCGGCCGGGTGCTGGCCGAACAGGCGATCGATCCGCGCACGGCGTTCCTGATCAATTCCATGCTGCGTGACGTCGTGCGGCGTGGCACGGGACGCGGCGCCCTGGTGCTCGGCCGCGAAGACCTTGGCGGAAAGACCGGTTCGACCAATGAGCACCGCGACGCCTGGTTCGCCGGTTTCGGTGACAGCCTGGTCGGCGTGGCCTGGGTCGGCATGGACGACTTCTCGACACTCGGCGCTGGTGAGTTTGGTGCGCGTGCCGCCCTGCCGATCTGGAACGGCTTCATGGGGGCGGCGCTCGAGGACGTGGCCGAGCGCGAGTTCGAGCCGCCCGAGGGCGTGACCACCGCCTGGATCAATCCCGAATCGGGATGGCTGGTGCCGGCCGGTACGCCCGGGGCGATCAGCGAGTTCTTCAAGAGCGAGGACCTCAACCGGATGCAGGTTCGTGATCCGGCCGAGGAGCAGCGGGCGACCCAGCAGGAAGCTTTTGAAATCTTCTGAGGCCCGGCGGCGCTGGCGGCCGAGGCCGCCAGGATCATCAGCGAATCAGGCGACGAGGACCGCGCGCGGGTCCTGCGCAAGGCGGCAAGCCGGCTGGGGATCCGCGACCGCGCCGCATGGCCGGAGGACGCGGAAATCGTCGACGCCCTTGCCGAGCACCAGCGCCTGTTCCGGGGCGAAGCCAAGACGGACGCGCTCTCTGCCCGGCGCCTGGCGGCGGTCGAGGCGATGCGGTTCTTCGCCGCGTTCCACCCGCGCCTGACCGGTACGGTGCTCGAGGGCACGGCGGACGTCCACAGTGCCGTCTGCCTGCACCTTCACGCCGACGACGCCGAATCGGTGGATCGCTTCCTGATCGAGCACCGTATCCCCACCAAGGTGCGCGGCCGCCGCGTATACAAGCCCGGCGGCGGCGGCATCGACGTGCCGCTGCACGGCTTCCAGGCCGACGGCATCGCGTTCGAACTCACCGTACTGCCGCTGGCCTTCCTCCCCACCGGGCCGCTGGATGCCAACGGCGCCAGTGTCGCCGAGCGTGCCGACCTGCGCACGGTGCAGGCATTGTCCGACCTGCGCTGAGCCCAAGCGTTCCGACTGCCGCCGGGGATATGCCGGATCGGTTGCCCGGACAGCAAGACGCGCCCGGGCAGCCCCGGGCGGCGTCCGCATCCGCATGGCCTGTGGCGTCAGCCGCGCTGATCGACCGCCAGGTAATCGCGTGGCGTGGCACCGGTGTAGATCTGGCGCGGACGGCCGATCTTGGCCTCCGGATCGACCTGCTGCTCGAGCCAGTGCGACACCCAACCGGCGGTGCGGGCAATGGCGAACATCACCGTGAACATCTCCTTGGGGATGCCCAGCGCCTTGTAGATGATGCCGGAGTAGAAATCCACGTTCGGGTAGAGCTTGCGCTGGACGAAGTAGTCGTCCTTGAGCGCGGCCTCCTCCAGGCGCATCGCGACCTCCAGCAGCGGGTCGTCCACGCCCAGCTCCTCGAGCACCTTGTGGCACATCTCGCGGATGATCTTCGCGCGCGGATCGAAGTTCTTGTAGACGCGGTGGCCGAAGCCCATCAGGCGGAATCCGGAGTTCTTGTCCTTGGCGCGGTCGACGGCCGTGGACACCTTGTCCGGGCTGCCGATCTCCTCGAGCATCCTGAGGACCGCCTCGTTGGCACCACCGTGGGCCGGCCCCCAGAGCGCGGCAATGCCGGCCGCCACGCAGGCATAGGGATTGGCGCCAGTGGACCCGACCAGGCGCACGGTCGAGGTGGAGGCGTTCTGCTCGTGGTCGGCATGCAGGATGAACAGCAGGTCCAGCGCCTTGGCTGCCACCGGCTTGAGCTCCAGGGGCTCGGCAGGCACCTCGAACATCATGTGCAGGAAACGGTCGACATACTCGAGGTTGTTGCGCGGGTAGCGCACCGGCCAGCCGATCGAATGCCGGTAGCAGGCCGCCGCCATCGTCGGCACCTTGGCCATCAGGCGGATCGCCGCCATGCGACGCTGCTCGGGGTCTTCCAGGTCGAGGTTGTCGTGGTAGAAGGCCGACAGCGAGCCGACCATCGAACACAGCATCGCCATCGGGTGCGCGTCATGCCGGAAACCGTGCAGGAAGGTCTTCTGTGCCTCGTGCATCATCGTGTGATGCGTGACCTCGTGCTCGAACTTCGAGAACTCGGCCTGGGTCGGCAGCTCGCCGTCCATCAGCAGCTGGCTGACTTCCAGGAAATTCGACTTCTCCGCCAGCTGGTCGATCGGGTAGCCGCGGTAAAGCAGGACGCCCTCGTCGCCGTCGATGTAGGTGATGGCGGACTTGCAGCTGGCGGTGGCGGTGAAGCCGTGGTCGTAGGTGAAGTAGCCGGTTTCCTTCGGCAGGCGGCTGATGTCCACGCACGGCGCGCCCATGGAGCCGGTCAGGATCGGCATCTCGATGGACGTGTCGGAAGCGGGGTCTTTCAGCACCACGGACTTGGTGTCGGACACAGGCGGTCTCCTTGGAGCGATCGGTCGGCCAGGGCACCTGGACGCATCGACAAGGCGCCAACCAGCCGCGTGAGGGGTAGAGGCACGCCCGGGCAAGCCAGCGAACCTATCCCGGCATTATCGCATACGAGGGCGTATCCGTCAGGGCACCGGGTCCACACGCCGGAGGCCGCAGGGACCCCTTGCGCACGTCCAATCGAGGCTGGAAAACCAACGCGACAAGCCCCGCCACTGGCGGGGCTTGTCTGTCCACGCGATGATGCGCGCACCCGCCCGCAGGCGGACGCAGGCTTACTTGGCGTAGCGCTTGCGGAAGCGGTCGACGCGGCCACCCACGTCAAGCGACTTCTGCTTGCCGGTGTAGAACGGGTGGGACGCGGAGGTGACCTCGAGCTTGACCAGCGGGTACTCGTTGCCGTCCTCCCACTTGATCTTCTCCTTGCTGGAGATCGTCGAGCGGGTCAGGAAAGCGAAATCGGAGGACACGTCCTGGAAGACGACGGGGCCGTAGTTGGGGTGGATGTCGGCCTTCATGGCATAAGTCCAAGTGCGTGAGAAAAGACTGCCATGATAGCTTGTGTGCCAAGCCACGGGCAAGTAGGTACGCGAAACGGTATGAATGGAGCCATCGGAAAGGGTCGGATCGCGGGCGCGTGGTGGGCGCTCACGCTATGCGTGGCCACAACCTTCGCCCTGGGGGCCCCGCCGCGCGAGTCGCTGGGCCCCGAGATCGAGTCCCTGCGCGCCGAGCTCCCGGCAGGGCTGTCGGCTCCGGAGGCGGAGAACCTCGAGGGCTTGTTGAGCCAGGCCGAGGCCGACGATGCGGCCGCCGAGGCGGCGATCGAGGAAGCCCGGCGCCTGCGTGGCGATGCGGAGGTCGCAGCGACCCAGGTCGCGGCACTGGAGGCGCGCCGCGCCCGCGACCATCGCCGCGACCTCGACGAATGGCTCGCGCTGCTTCCCGACCAGGAGCCCGTGGAAAGCGCCGAGAGCCGTCTCCAGACGGCACGCGCCGACCTGGAAGCCAGCCGCCGCGCCCTCTCCCGGCTCCAGTCGGAACTGGCCGACCTCCTGGCCCAACCACGCGCGCTGGTGGACGAGCTTTCAGAGGCCAGGAATTCGCTTGAGGAACGACGCGACCGTCGCGAAAGTGCAGCGGTCACGGCAGCGTCCGACGCGACCATGCTGCAGCGCGCGCGGCTTGTCGCCGCCGATGCGGCGCTAAGGCGGACCGAAGCCCAGGTGGGGTTGCTGGAAGCAAGGCAACAGACCTTGCCCTCGCGGCAAAGGCTGCTCGAAGCCCGGCGGCGCAGCCTTGAGCGCGAAGTCTCGCTGGGGCAGCAACGCCTGGACGTATTGCAGGACCGCGCCGAGCGCTTCCGCGACGCAGCCGCGCGCGAACGCCAGAGCAGCCTGCTGGCGGCCCAGGAGGAGATCGCCGGCGAATGGCCGCAGCTGGGCGACGAGGTCGACACCAACCTGGAACTGATCGAACGCCTCGAGCGCCTGGAGTCACGGCTCACCTCACGCCGACAGGATGCCGAGGCCAGCGCCCGGCAGATGCAGGCGACCGAGGACGTACTCAGGAGCACGCGTTCGCGTCTTGCCCTGGAAGGCACCGACGAGGCCCTTGGACTGGTGCTGCTGGCCGAAAGGCGACGCCTTCCCGACCTGCGCCGGTTGCAGCGAGAACTCGACGAGGTCCGGCGCCAGTTGGCCAATGCCAGGCTGTCCGCGCTCGACCTCAACGACCGGATGATCGGTCTCGACGACGTGGATGCCGCGATCGCCCGGGCCCAGCAGGACGCCGGCGACGAGGACGCCGCCTCGGCCGAGCGCGACCCTGCGATGCTTTCGGCGCTCGAGCAGCTGCTCGACACGCGCGCACAACTGCTGCCCTCGCTGCTGGAGACCACCCAGCAGCTGGTCGGCGCGCTCGCCGAGCACGAGACGAGCCTGCAGGAGCAGATCGCCGTGACCGCTGAGCTCGAGACCCTGCTGGACCGCCGGCTGCTGTGGATCCCGAGTCATGCAACGGTCGACCTGGCGTGGCTGGCCCGCCACCCGGCGGGATGGTACGACCTGTACAAGCCGAGCCGTTTCCCGACCACCGCGAGGCTGCTCCGCAGGGCCATGGGTGAGCACTGGGACGTCGCCCTGGCCGGCGTGCTGCTGCTGGCGGTCATTCCCCTGATGCGCCGCCGGGTTCCCCAGCGCCTGGCCGAATGGGCGCGGCACCTGCGTCACGTCAACGACGACCGTTTCCGCTACACCGCCATGACGCTGGCCTTGACCCTTGTGGCTGCCCTGCCGCTGGCAATGGCCGTGTTCTCGCTCGCATGGATGTTGCAGAACGTGGGCGAGGCGGGACGCTACAGCGATTCACTGGGCCGCGCGTTGTCCGGGGTCGTGCCGACGATCTACGTCAGCAGCCTGCTCTACTGGCTGTGCCGACCCTCGGGTCTCGCCTCGGTGCATTTCCGCTGGACCGACGCGCGACTGCGGGCACTGAAGCTTGCACGCCGCTGGCTGCTGTGGGCGGTGGTGCCGCTGCAGTTCACGCTTGGCCTCGCTTTCATCCGCAACCTCGATCCGGCGCTGGACACCGCTGGACGCGACGCACTGCTGGCGCTGTGCGTGGTCCTGGGCTGGCTTGCCTGGCGGGTCCTTGCCCCCGACGGTCTGTGGGTGACCAGCGAAGGCGGCAGCCACCATCGCATGCGCCGCTTCGCGCGTGTCCTCGTCCCCGGGTCGCTCGCGGTCATGGCCGTGCTGGTGCTTACCGGGTACATGCTGTCGGCGGCCATGCTGGTCTTGAACTTCTGGCAGACCGCCGTGCTGTTGCTGGCGCTGGGGATCCTGCACGCGTTGGCCGCCCGCTGGTTGCTGCTCGGCGAACGTCGCCTGGCGATGCGTCGCTACCTCGAGCGCAAGGCCAGCGAAACCGACGCGGAGGCACAGGTGGAGGTGACGACCGAGTCCGGCGAGGTCATCCCCGACATCGAGCCCGACGAGGTCACGCTGCAGTCGGTGAATGCCCAGACCCGTCGCCTGCTGCGCGCCGTGGTGATCACCCTGCTCGGCATCGGGCTGGTGTGGGTGTGGGCAGGCTTGCTTCCGGCCCTGGGCCGGCTCGACGAGATCGTGCTGTGGCAGGTGTCCGCCGTGGATGGATCCGGCGTCGGCGTCCTCGAGGCGATCAGCCTCAAGGCGGTGCTCTTCGGGCTCTTCGCCCTGGTGCTGACGTTCATCGCGGCTCGAAACCTGCCCGGCCTGGTCGAGATCGGCCTGCTCTCGAGCGAAGCGATCGATGCGCCGACGCGCTACGCGATCACCAGCATCAGCCGCTACCTCATCGTCATCACCGGCATGATGATCGGCGTCGGCCTGCTGGGGGTGCGCTGGTCGCAGCTGCAGTGGATGGCCGCGGCGCTGACCGTTGGTCTTGGCTTCGGCCTGCAGGAGATCTTCGCCAACTTCATTTCCGGGATCATCCTGCTGTTCGAGCGACCGTTCCGGGTCGGAGACGTGATCACGGTTGGCGATCAACTCACCGGCACCGTGACCAAGATCCGCACCCGGGCCACCACCCTGCGCGATTTCGACAACAAGGAGATCGTGGTTCCCAACAAGACCTTCATCACCGGCCAGCTGATCAACTGGACCCTGACCGACACCCGGACGCGCATCACCGTGAAGGTGGGTGTTGCCTACGGTACGCCGCCGCAAAAGGTGCATGGACTGCTGCGCAGGGCGGCCGAGGAACACCCCCTGGTCATGAAGGACCCCGGCCCGGCCAGCTGGTTCATGGCCTTCGGCGCCAGTTCGCTCGACTTCGAGCTGCGGGTTTTCGTCAGCTCGTTCGCGGACCGGCTGGTCGCGCTCAACGAACTCAACATGCGCATCGCCGAGTTGTTCGCCGAACACGACATCGAGATCGCGTTCCCGCAGATGGACCTGCACGTGCGCGACCTGCCGCCGCGCCGGCCACCCCCCAAGCGGGAGTCCGACGACGGCGAGGCGGCATCCACGGCCGCCACCTGAGCCGACCTCGTCCCCGCCGTCTGCGGCGGGGCCTGGCTCAGGCTCCCAGCGCCGAACGCGCCAGCGCCTCGAATCGTTGCTGGTCGTAGCGGGCCAGGATCCCGGCCGAGTCCGGCCGGCCGCTGCGCCGTTGCCAGTCGACCACCGTCGCACCGCGGGTGGCATGTCCTGCGGTCTCCACCTGCAGGGGCCGCCAGTCGAGCTCGCCATGCGAGGGCTCGAGCACGAGGGCCATCGCCAGTGCGTCGGCGCACAGCCAGCGCTCGCCGCGCCGGTCTGCCGACCAGTCGCGGGTCTGGCGCGATATCGCCGCATAGAACGCCGCCCGGTGGTCACCCGCCTGCAGCCACTGCTCGAACTCCGACCGGTCGAGACCGTGCCTGAGCACCGCTTCCCAATCGACCAGCTCGTAGCGCTCGAACGCCGACAGCGCGACATGCGCCGCCTCCGGATCGAATCCGATGTTGAACTCCGTCGGCACCAGGGTATTCCCCTGCCCGGTGACCGCCCCGCCCATCACCACCAGGCGTTTGATCCGCGAGGGCAGCGTCGGGTCCAGGCGCAACGCCAGCGCCAGGTTGGTCATCGGACCCAGCGTGACGAGCGTCAGCTCGCCGGCATGCCGGTGGCTCAGGCGGAGCATCGCCAGTGCGGCGTGCTCGGACTCCGGTGCGCGTTTCGCGGGAAGGAAACCGGTGTCCCCGAAACCATCGCGCCCATGCACGTAGGACGCATCCGCCGCGGCATGGACCAGGGGCGTGGCGCACCCCGGGAACACCGGCACGTCGACGCCCGCGACCTCGCAAAGTTTCAGCGCGTTGGCCACGGTATTGGACAACCCCACGTTGCCCGCCGCGATGCACAGTCCGACCACCTCGACGTCGGGGTGCCCGAAGGCCATCAGCAGGGCCAGCGCATCGTCGATGCCGGGGTCTGTGTCGATCAGCAGGGGTCGGCTCATGGGCGTTCCTTGATGGCGGTCACTACGCGGCGGCCGTAGCCCCAGGGTACCCGCGGGTCCGGCTCGAGCAGGCGCACCTGGCCAAAGCCCGCCTGCGCGACGCGCTCGACGACATCGAGCCCGTAGTCACGAAAGCACAACACCCGGCCCTCTCCGCGCAACAGGTCGGTGTGGTAGGTCGGTGGCAGCAGGTGTTCGAGCTCCCCCCCGGCGATGCGCGCGCGCTCGATGGTGCCCGGACTGGCGGTCAGCGGCACGGTGAACACCATCACGCCGCCGGGCCTGAGCACGCGGAACAGTTCGGCGAACCCACGCCGGTCATCGGGAACGTGCTCGAACACCTCGGTGTGGGTCACCAGGTCGAAACTGGCATCGGGAAGCCCCAGCGCCTGCACATCCTCGCAACGGACCCCATCCCGCAGTTGCCCTGCAGGCACGTCGTCGAAGTACTCCGACACCTGCAGTGACCGGGAGTGCCTCCGCAGCCATTCCACCAGCGGCCCGCGCGAGGACAGCTCATAGGCGTCGCTGCGCGGGATCGTCCCGGCGAAGGGCCGCAGGGCCCATCCCATCGACAGATGCACCGCGCTGGCGGCGCAGCGCAGGCAGCGCACGCCGGTTTCCTCGGCGCGCAGCCGCACCAGGAACGTCGGCCCGCAGAAAGGACAGGTGCCGCCGCGGACGCGAAGCTGCCGCGGCTGCAGCAGCCGCAGGCCGGAGCGGAGTCTTCGTAGTGGATTCATGCGCCGGCAAACCTTACCGCACTGCCGATCCAGCGCTCGACCACGGCGTCGGCTACCTGCGGGCATTCTTCCAGCAATCGGTCGGCGAGATCGCGGACCACGGGCAGCATGTCGCAGTCGCGGGCCAGGTCGGCGACGCGGAACTGGGCCAGGCCGGTCTGGCGCGTCCCCAGCAGCTCGCCCGGACCGCGCAGCTCCAGGTCTTTCTCCGCGATGCGGAAGCCATCGCTGGTCTCGCGCATCACCTCGAGGCGGTCACGCGCCAGGGCCGACAGCGGCGCCTGGTACAGCAGGACGCAGGTCGAGGCCTCCGCACCCCGCCCCACCCGCCCGCGCAGCTGGTGCAGCTGCGCCAGGCCCAGCCGTTCCGCGTTCTCGATCAGCATCAGGGACGCGTTGGGCACGTCCACCCCCACCTCGATCACCGTCGTCGACACCAGCAGGTCGAGCTCGCCGGCCTTGAAGGCACGCATCACCTCCTGCTTTTCGCGCGGCTTCATGCGCCCGTGCACCAGGCCCACGCGCAGTTCCGGCAGGGCTTTCCCGAGCTGTTCGAAGGTGGACTGGGCCGCCTGGGCCATGACCTCGTCGCTGTCCTCGATCAGCGTGCATACCCAGTAGGCCTGCCGGCCCTGGGCACAGGCGCCGCGGATGCGCTCGACGACCTCGTCGCGGCGGTCGGCGCTCACGGCCACCGTGCGCACCGGGGTGCGTCCGGGGGGAAGTTCGTCGATGACCGACACGTCCAGGTCGGCATAGGCGGTCATGGCCAGCGTCCGCGGAATCGGCGTGGCGGTCATCACCAGCTGGTGCGGCACGCTGTCGCCACCGCGTCCCTTGTCGCGCAGGGCGAGGCGCTGGTGCACGCCGAAGCGATGCTGCTCATCGACGATGCACAGCGCCAGGTGCGCGAATGCGACCCCCTCCTGCATCAGCGCGTGGGTCCCCACCACGACCTGGGCGCTGCCATCGGCCATCGCGGCCAGGGCCTCGCGGCGGGCCCTGCCCGCCACCTTGCCCGCCAGCCACACGACGTTGATGCCCAGGGGCTGCAACCAGCCGCGGAAGTTCTCCAGGTGCTGCTCGGCCAGCAGTTCGGTCGGCGCCACCAGCGCCACCTGGGCACCGGCCTCGACCGCCATCACAGCCGCCAGCGCGGCCACCACGGTCTTTCCCGAGCCGACATCGCCCTGGACCAGGCGCAGCATCGGCTCACCACGGCCCAGGTCAACGCGGACCTGGTCGAACACGCGTCGCTGTGCCGCCGTCAGCGCGAAGGGCAGCACCTCGAGCAAGGCCGCAGGCAGGCGCCCCGATCCACCGAGCGGCGTGGCTCCGTGGCGCTGCAACTGCATGCGCTGGCGCCGCAGGCTAAGCGTATGGGCCAGCAACTCCTCCAGCGCAAGGCGCCGCTGCGCCGGGTGGCGACCCTCCGACAGCGCCACCAGCGAGGTGCCCGGGGCCGGGCGGTGCATCGTCAGCAGCGCCTCGCGCAGGCCGGGCAAGTCCAGGCCGGGCCACATCCGTGCCGGCACCAGTTCCAGCTCGTCGGCGGGCGGAAGCTGCTTGAGCGACTCCGCGGCCAATCGGACGACGACGCCGGGCCCGACCCCTTCGATCGCGGGGTAGACCGGATCGAGCGTGTCGTTGAGCGCGGGGTCCTCGTCGTCGGCAAGCAGCCGGTAGCTCGGGTGGACGATTTCCAGCCCCTGCCCTCCGGCACGCAGCGTGCCGTAGACACGCATGCGCCGGCCCGGCTGGAACTGGGCGACCTGCGCGGCGCGGAAATGGAAGAAGCGCAGGACCAGGCTGGCCCCCGACCCATCGGCGAGCACGACGCGCAGCGTGGGGCGGTAGCGGAAACCCCGCTCCACCGCCTCGATCCGGCCTTCCGCCTGGGCCACGCCGCCGGGAAACAAGTCACGCATCGGCGTGATCGCGGTGCGGTCCTCGTAGCGCAACGGCAGGTGCAGCCAAAGATCCTGCAGCCGGGTGATGCCGCGCGCAGCAAGCTTGGCGGCCACCCTGGGCCCAACGCCCGGCAAGCCGGTCACGCTGGCATCGGCACCACGGGCCATCGCCGACGGTGGTGCGGCACTGCGCCGGGCGGCCACCTGCGAGCGGCTCAGTCCAGCACCATCACCGCATCGACCTCGACCCTGGCACCGCGCGGCAGGCCAGCCACCTGGATCGTGGAGCGCGCCGGGAAGGGCTGGGCGAACACCGAGGCCATCACCTCATTGACCGCATTGAAGTCGGCAAGGTCGGTCAGGTAGATGCCTACGCGAACGATCCGGTCGAGCGAGCCGCCAGCCGCCTCGCACACACCCCGCAGGTTGTCGAACACCTGCCGCGCCTCGGCGGCGATGTCGCCGCTGACCAGCTCCATCGTGGCCGGCACGAACGGAATCTGGCCGGACAGGTAGACCGTGTTGCCGGCACGAACGGCCTGGGAGTAAGGTCCGATCGCGGCCGGAGCCTGCTCGGTGGAGATCGCGGTCTTGCTCATGGCGCTTCCTCGTTGTCAGGAAGGGAAGCTTACCGGAGCCGCTACAGGCGCTGTACCCCGTGCAGCACCGACAGGCGTCGCAGGCGGCGGATCACGTCGGCGAGGTGCTTGCGGTGGCGCACCTCGATCATGAAGTGCAGCACCGCCATCGACACGTCGCGCTCGCGGTACTCGACACTGTCGATGTTCGAGTCGCTCTCGGCCACCGCGGCCGCCACCTGGGCCAGCACCCCGGGCCGGTTCTCGACCTCGATGATCAGGGCCACCTTGTAGTCGCCCTCGACCTGGCGATCCCAGCCGATCGGCACCCAGCGGTCGGGGGACTTGCGGTACTCCGACACATTGCGACATTCCAGGCGGTGCACGACCACGCCCTTGCCGGTGGTCAGGTAGCCCATGATGTCGTCACCGGGGATCGGATGGCAGCAGCCGGCGAAGCTCAGCACGCCGCGCTCGGTGCCGGTGATCAGGATCTGCTCGCTGGCCATGCCACCGCCGTAGGGCTGGGCCGGCGTGGCGCTGCCCTCGGCGGAAAGCACCTGCGCCACCTGGGCCGGCATGCGGTTGCCCAGCGCGATGTCCGCCAGCAGGTCCTCCATGCGGCGGTAGCGCTGCTCGCCCAGGTAGCGTTCGAAACGCGCCGAAGGCACCCGGTCGAGCGAAGTGTCGAGCGCCTCGAGCGCGCGGTCGAGCATCCGGTGGCCCAGCTTCACCGCGTCCTCGTGTTCCAGGCGCTTGAGATGGTGGCGGATCGCGGTGCGCGCCTTGGACGTGACCACGTACTCCAGCCACTGCGGCCCCGGCGCCGCCGAAGGCGCGGTGATGATCTCCACCGTCTGGCCGGAACTGAGCTGGGAACGCAGCGGCACCAGCTTCTTGTCCACGCGCGCGGCCACGGCGTGGTTGCCCACGTCGGTGTGCACCGCGTAGGCGAAATCCAGCACCGTCGCATTGCGTGGCAGCGACAGGATGTCGCCCTGCGGCGTGAACAGGTAGACCTCGTCCGGGAACAGGTCGACCTTGACGTTCTCCAGGAACTCGATCGAGGAGCCCGCGTCCTGCTGCGACTCCAGCAGCCCACGCACCCAGTCGTGGGCGCGGTTCTGGGCACTGGAACTGGCCGAGCTCCCCGACTTGTACATCCAGTGGGCCGCAATGCCGCGTTCGGCGATCAGGTCCATCTCCTCGGTGCGCAACTGCACCTCGACCGGCGAGCCGTAGGGCCCGAAGAGCACGGTGTGCAGGGACTGGTAGCCGTTGAGCTTGGGAATCGCGATGAAATCACGGAAGCGCGCGTCCACCGGCTTGTACAGGCCATGCACCGCGCCGAGGCCGAGATAGCAGTCCGAGACCTTCTCGACCACGACGCGGAAGCCGAACACGTCCATGACCTGGTCGAAGCTCTTGTGTTCGTTGCGCATCTTGGAATAGATGCTCCAGGGCGACTTCACCCGGCCGATCAGGCGATGCTTGAGGCCCTCGCTGGCCAGCTTGTGGGAAAGCTGCACCTCCAGCTTGGTCATCGACTCGCGGCGCACCACCGGCTGGCTGGCGATGCGCTTGGACACCACCTCGTAGCGCCACGGGTGCAGCGAGCGGAAGCCATGGTCCTGCAGTTCGGACTTGATCTTGTTCATGCCCAGGCGCTGGGCGATCGGGGCATAGATCTCCAGCGTCTCGCGGGCGATGCGACGGCGCGACTCCGGCCGCATCGCATCGAGCGTGCGCATGTTGTGCAGGCGGTCGGCGAGCTTGATCAGGATGACGCGCAGGTCCAGCGCCATCGCCAGCAGCATCTTGCGGAAGCTCTCGGCGGCGGCCTCCTGGCGGCTGCGGAAGCGCACCTTGTCGAGCTTGGTGACGCCATCGACCAGCTCCGCGACGGGCTCGCCGAACTCGCCGGAGATCACCTCGCGCGGCAGCGGCGTGTCCTCCAGCGCATCGTGCAGGATCGCCGCAGCCAGCGTCTCCCAGTCCATCCGGAGCTCGGCCAGGATCCCCGCCACCGCGACCGGATGGGTGATGTAGGGCTCGCCGCTGCGCCTGGCCTGGCCCTCGTGGGCGTCGGCGCCGATCTCGAACGCGCGCCGCACCTTCGCCACATGATCGGCGGAGAGGTATTCCGATAACCTGCGCTCGAGGTCCCGGTAATAGGCCGGGAGCGTCGAGCCGGGCACGGCTGCGGCGGAAGGCGTGGAAGTCATCCAAGGAGCGTACGCGCGCGTCCGGGCGCCGGCAACGCCCACGACAACGCCCCGACAGCTGCCGGGGCGCGATGTGAAGGGCGGTTGCGGCCCCGTCGGGGCCGCCGGATCAGATGTCGTCGCCGACCTTGTCGTCGTCGACCACTTCCGCGGCAGCCCATTCCAGGGCTCGCGCTCGGCGCGCTCGCGCTCGGAACGCTCTACCGCATCGATAGTCGCCTCGTCGATCGAGCGCGCGGCGATCTCGCGCAGCGCCAGGACGGTCGGCTTGTCGTCATTGCCGCTGTTGTCCAGCGTCGACTCGACGCCCTTGGACAGCTGGCGGGCGCGCTTGGATGCCATAAGCAC
Source organism: Alkalisalibacterium limincola (assembly GCF_008017755.1). Lineage (GTDB taxonomy): Bacteria > Pseudomonadota > Gammaproteobacteria > Xanthomonadales > Xanthomonadaceae > Alkalisalibacterium > Alkalisalibacterium limincola. The sequence continues at coordinate 28,071 of NZ_VRTS01000004.1, read as the reverse complement.
CAGCTCGAAACGGTTGTCGACCACGTTCAGGCAGTCTTCGACGGTGATACGGGCCATGGGTTCTCCTGAGGCCGGCCGGGACCGACTTCATCTAATAGCGGGGATGACCGCATAGTGTAAGCCCAGCCCGGCGCCCCCGCAAATGCATCACTCCGGGGCCAGCAGGGTCGCCAGCAGGGCCGCGTGGCGCTCGGCCTGGACCTCGCGGCGCAGCCGGTGGGCCACGAAGATCGCCTCGAGCTCGTCGACCGCGGTGTCGAAATCGTCGTTGACGATGACGTAGTCGAACTCGTGGAAGTGCGACATCTCCTCTCGGGCCGCCGCCAGGCGCCGGGCGATGACCTCCTCGCTGTCCTGGGCGCGCTTGCGCATGCGCTGCTCCAGGGCCTGGCGCGAGGGCGGCAGGATGAACACCGACACCGATCCTTCCAGCTTGGCCCGGACCTGCTGGGCGCCCTGCCAGTCGATCTCCAGCAGCACGTCGTGGCCGGCTTCCAGGGCCGGCTGCACGGACTGCCGGGCAGTGCCCTTGAGGTCCCCGTGGACCTCGGCGAACTCGAAGAAATCGCCGGCCGCGACCATGTCCCGGAAGCACTGGGCACTGACGAAGTGGTAATGCTTGCCGTTCGCCTCGCCGGGCCGCGGCGGCCGCGAGGTGAACGAGACCGACAGCGCGATGTCGGGCTGCCGTGCCAGCACCGCATTGACCAGGCTGGACTTTCCCGCGCCCGAAGGCGCCGCGACGATGAACAGGTTGCCGCGCGGACTCACCGCGCTGCTCCGTGGGGCGTCGGGGTCAGGGCGTGTGGACGGCATTCGTGGTCATTCAATGTTCTGCACCTGTTCGCGGATCTGTTCGATGAGTACCTTGAGCTCGACGGCGGCCTGCGTGGTGCGGCTGTCCACCGACTTGGAGCCCAGGGTGTTGGACTCGCGATTGAACTCCTGCAAGAGGAAATCCATGCGCCTGCCCACCGCTTCGCTGAGCCCCAGGACCCGCCGGGCTTCGCCGACGTGGCTGTCGAGCCGAACCAGCTCCTCGTCGACATCGAGCTTTTGCAGCCACAGCACGAACTCCTGCTCCAGACGGCCCGGCTCCAGCGGCTGCGGAAGGTCGGCCACGCGCGCGTTCAGCTTGGCCTGAAGCGCCGCGCGGATCTCCGGCAGCCAGCCGCGCACCTGCGCGACCACCTGCTCGATGCCGTCCAGGCGCTCGGCCAGTGCCCGGCCCAGGTTGGCGCCCTCGCGCTCACGCGCCTCGATGAATCCCCCGAGCACCTCGTCGAGCAGCGCAAGCGCCTCCGCCTGCAGCCCGGCCTGGTCCAGCCGCGCCTCCTCGAGCACGCCCGGGAAGCGCAGCAGGTCGGTGAAATCGGTCTTGAGTCCGGGGAAGCTGTTGCTCAACGACACCGCCACCGACGAGAGCCGCTCGACCAGCGGCCGGTTCAGGCTGATGTCGGCCTGGGCGGCGCCCGCCGGGCGGAAACGGAAGCCCACGTCGACCTTGCCTCGCGAGACCAGGCCGGCGACCCGCTCGCGCAGCGCCGGCTCGAGCGTGCGCAATTCATCGGGCAGCCGCACCCCGAGTTCGAGGAAGCGGTGGTTCACCGCCCGAATCTCGCAGGAGAGCGCACCCCATTCGGTGCTGCGCTCGCCAGCGGCAAAGGCGGTCATGCTGCGGATCATCCCGTGGCTCTCCCTTGGCCCGCCCGAAACGTCGGGCAGGGGGCGAATGGTAAACTTTCGCGCCCCGAAGCAGGAAACCACCCGAATGTCCGACCCCCGCCCCAGCGGCCGCGCCGCCGACGAGCTGCGCGAAGTGCGCCTCGAGCGCCATTTCACCCGCCACGCGGAGGGCTCGGTGCTGGCCTGCTTCGGCGAGACCCGGGTGCTGTGCACCGCCAGCGTCGAGACCCGCGTGCCGGGCTTCCTGCGCGGCAAGGGCGAGGGCTGGGTGACCGCCGAGTACGGCATGCTGCCGCGCGCCACCCACACCCGCTCCGATCGCGAGGCAGCGCGCGGCAAGCAGGGCGGACGCACGCTCGAGATCCAGCGCCTCATCGGCCGCAGCCTGCGCGCCTGCATCGACCGCAAGGCACTGGGCGAGCGCACCATCACACTGGACTGCGACGTGCTGCAGGCCGACGGCGGCACCCGCACGGCGGCGATTACCGGCGCCTATGTGGCGCTGGTCGATGCCGTCAACGGGCTGCTCAAGCGCCGTGAAATCACCCGCGACCCGATCCACGGTGCGATCGCCGCGATCTCCGTGGGCATGTGGCGCGGCACGCCGGTGCTCGACCTGGACTATGCCGAGGACGTGGCCTGCGACACCGACATGAACGTCGTCATGAACGATGGCGGTGGTTTCATCGAGGTGCAGGGCACGGCCGAAGGCCATGCGTTCCGCCGCAACGAACTCGACGCGCTGCTGGGATTGGCCGAGAAGGGCATCGCCGAACTGGTGGCCGCGCAACGTGCGGCGCTGGCGGACGCCTGAGATGACGACGCGCCTGGTCGTCGCCACCGGCAACCCGGGCAAGCTCGCCGAGCTTCGCGCCCTCCTCGATGATGCCGGCATCGCCGTGGACGGACAGGACCAGCATGGCGTCGGCGACGTCGAGGAAGACGGCCTGACATTCCTCGAAAATGCCCTGATCAAGGCCAGGCACGCCGCACGCGCGACCGGCCTGCCGGCACTGGCCGACGACTCGGGCCTGATCGTGGACGCGCTCGGTGGCGAGCCGGGCCTCAAGAGCGCCCGCTTCGCAGGATCGCCGGTGGACCATGCGGCGAACAACGCCCTGCTGCTGGAACGGCTGCAGGGCGTGGTGCCGGGGCGACGCACGGCGCGCTTTTATTGCGTGCTGGTCCTGCTTCGCCACGCCGAGGACCCGCAGCCGCTGATCGCCGAGGGCATCTGGCCGGGCAGGATCCTCGAGGCCGCGCAGGGCGAAGGCGGCTTTGGCTACGACCCGCTCTTCGAGGTCCCCGGACACCGCTGCAGCGCCGCGCAACTGGGCCCCGAGGCCAAGAACCGCCTCAGCCACCGTGGCCGTGCGCTTGCCCGGTTGCTGGAAAGGCTCCGCGAACAGCCGCTGTGAGCGCCACGGCCACACCCTTCGAAGCGACGGTGGCGCTGATGCCGCCGCCGCTGTCGCTCTACATCCACATTCCGTGGTGCGTTCGCAAATGCCCCTACTGCGACTTCAATTCGCACGGGCTCAAGGGCGCGATGCCCGTCGACGCCTACGTCGCCGCACTGCTGGGCGACCTGGACCAGGACCTGCCCCTGGCCTGGGGGCGCACCGTGCACAGCGTGTTCTTCGGTGGCGGCACGCCGAGCCTGTTCCCGCCCGAGGCGATCGGCGCGATCCTCGACGGCGCGTCGGCGCGGCTGCGCTTCGCGCCGGGCGCGGAGATCACGCTGGAAACCAACCCCGGCACCGCGGAACACGGTCGATTCCGCAACTACCTGGCTGCCGGGGTGAACCGGCTGAGCTTCGGCGTGCAAAGCTTCGACGACACCTGCCTGAAACGCCTGGGTCGCATCCACGACAGCGCCGAAGCCGACGCCGCCGTGAAGATGGCCCAGGACGACGGCTTCGACAACATCAACCTCGACCTCATGTACGCCCTGCCCGGCCAGGACCGGGCGATGGCCGAGGACGACGTGGCCCGGGCGGTTTCGCTGGCGCCGACCCATATCTCGCACTACCAGTTGACGCTGGAGCCCAACACGCTGTTCTTCGCCCGGCCACCCCGGGGCTTGCCCGACGACGACGACGCCTGGGCGATCCAGGAGCATTGCCAGACGATGCTGGCCGATGCCGGGTACGCGCAATACGAGATCAGCGCCTACGCCCGGCCGGGTCGCCAGTGCCGGCACAACCTCAACTACTGGGGCTTCGGCGATTACCTCGGCATCGGTGCCGGTGCCCACGGCAAGCTCAGCCTCGGCCACGACGGGCGCATCGTCCGCCGCCACAAGCCCCGGCACCCCAGCGCCTACATCGACGCCGCCGGCACCCCGGCGGGCATTGCCGGCGAAGAAAGCGTCACGCCCCCGCAGCGCCCGTTCGAATTCATGCTCAACGCGCTGCGGCTGCTCGAGGGTTTTGATCCGGCCCACTTCGAGCAACGCACCGGCCTGCCGATCGACTCGATCGGAGCAGCGCTGGCGCGCGCGATCGATGCCGGCTGGCTGGAACGCTTGGACGGCCGGATCCGGCCACCCCCCTGGGCCAGCGCTTCAACAACGACCTGGTCAGTCTGTTCCTGGCCTGAACCGACGACATCGGTCCCGGCCTGCAATGCCAGTCGGGGGGGCATAATCGGCCCATGCTCGAGTTCGTCCACATGGCGTGTCCCTACTGCGGCGAGGACTTCGAGGCCGCGGTCGATCCCGGCAACGGTGATGCCGAGTACATCGAAGACTGTCCGGTGTGCTGTCGACCCATCCAGATGCTGCTGCGCTTTTCCGATGACGGCACGGTGTCCGCCCTGAAGGCCTCGCGCGGGGATTGATTGCAGCGGTCGGATGGCGAGGTCCGGCCAGTGGGAGCGCGATCACGTCCGGCCCCCGCCGCGAATTAGTCTGGGCCCGCCGCGCTACCTTCCAGAGTGCTGCAGGCATAGAATCGGACGATTCGTACGCTCTGGAGACGCTGCATGCCTGCTCCAACCGCCCCGACGCGGGCTCCCGTGGAACTGCCGCCGCCGACACTGGCATCGCGGCCCTTCCCGCCGCGCGTGCGCCGTTTGCTGGAGGGCGTGCTCGAATACGCGACCGAAGAGCTCGAGCGCGGGCTGGCCGCGACACTCAACGAGGTCGAGCAGCAACTCTTCAAGCTTGCCGAGCAGGCGCGCAGCAACGAGGTCCAGCAGGCGTGCTTCGAGTCCCTGCGCGCGGTCAAGCGCAGTCGATCCGACTTCACCCCGCGCTTCATGATCGGGCTGGAGGCCGCGCTTGCCGGAATCAAGGATGTGGTCTCCGCCGCCCCCCTGCGCGCCTCGGATGCCTCCCCCACGGGAGAGTTGGGCCTGGTCGGGGAGCGCGAGATGGAGGAGAACGCCGCGCTGTACTCGATCGCAAGCCGCGCGGAAGTGCGTTCCAGCCTGCCGCTGTACCTGCTGGGTCAACGCTTCGGCGTCCTCGCAGGTGGCCCCGCGTTCGAACCCGAGACACTCCCCGTCGGCCCGCAGTCGTTGTGCCGGATCCTGCGCAAGGCGACCGACTGCCTGGAAGTCCCCGTTGAAACCCGGGTGCTGGTGTTCCGGCAGTTCGAGCGTCACGTGCTGGCCGTCTACAGCGACTTCGTCGATGCGATCAACCGCTTCCTCGCCGAGGAAGGCGTGCTCGCCACCCTCGCCTACGTGCCGATGCGGGTGCGACGCAGCGAGGGCGAGCCGCAGCCGGCCAAGCCCACTGCCAAGGCACCCGCCAAGGACAGCCAGCCAGGCGCTCCCCGATCCCGCGCGAAGACCGGCTGGCCAGGCGAGGCGACTGGCGACCGCAAGGCCGCGGCGGACGACGGCGACAAGCACAACGAGGAGATCTTCACGCTCCTCAGGCAGTTGCTGGCCTCCCGCCGCGAACTGACCGGGAAGCTTTCGGGCCAGGAAGCTTCGCCAGCACGCGACGTGTACGTGGCCAGCCAGACCGATGTCGAATCGGTGCTCGGCGTCCTGCAGCAGAAGCCTTCTGCCTCGGTGCTGGTCGATGGCAAGCCCTCGCTGCGTTCGGTCCAGCACGTCAAGCAGGACTGCTGGCGCAACTGCGGCAGATGACGCCGCAGGGCAAGACACCCGCGCTGGCGCAGGAGGACTCCGACACGATCGACCTGGTGTCGATGCTGTTCGATTTCATCATGCGCGAGATCCGGCCGAACAGCCCGGCCGCCGGCCTGCTGGCGAAGCTGCAGGTTCCGCTGATGCGCGTGGCGATGCGCGACAAGGGTTTCTTCACCCGCCAGGTCCACCCGGCGCGGCAGATGCTCAGTGCCATCGCTGAAACCGGGGCCTACTGGAGCGACGAAGACGATGGCGACCGGGCGACGGTCGACAAGATGCGCTCCGTGGTCGACCGCGTGGTCGGTGAGTTCGATGGCGACGTGGGCATGTTCGAGACGCTCTCGGAGGACCTTGGCAGCCACCTGCAGACGCTGGCGCGCAAGGCCGAAGTGGCCGAACGCCGTCACGTCGAGGCGGCGCGCGGCAAGGAGAAGCTGGCGCTGGCACGGCTGCAGGCAAGCGAAGCGGTGAGCGCCCGGATCAAGGGCCACAAGATCCCCCGTTTCGTGCACACCCTGCTGACCCAGGCCTGGACCGACGTCCTCGCGCTGAGCCTCCTGCGCCAGGGCGAGGATTCTGACGGCTTCCGTCGACAACTCGAGATCGCCGACCGGCTCGTGCGCGCCGCGGCGCGCCCGCAGGCCCCTGGCAGCGGGCTGGAGCGCGGGGAGGCGCTGGAACTGCGCGAAGAGATCGAACAGTCCCTGGCACAGGTGGGTTACCACGCCGAGGATGCCAAGGCGATCGCCGCCCGGCTCACCAGCATCGAGGACGAAGAGGAGGCCGGACCCGACGACCCCGCCTCGCGCACCGAGCTGGCACTTCGCCTCAAGGCCCACTCGCGCCTGGGCGGCGAGGTGAAGGCCAGCAGCGACCCCAAGCAGCCCCCGCTCGATGCCCGGGAGAAGGCCTGCCTGGAGCAGATCAAGGCGCTGCCGTTCGGTTGCTGGCTGGAATTCGTCATCAACCAGCAGGGTGAGGTCGCGCGGCGCCGCATGTCCTGGTACAGCACGCTCACCGGTCACGCGGTCTTCGTCAATGCGCGCGGGCATCGGGTCGGCGATTACACCATCGAGGTACTTGCACGGATGATGGCGAAGGGCCAGGTGCGCGTGATGAACTCGGAAAAGGGCAACCTGATCGACCGGGCCTGGGGCGCGATCGTGACCGCTCTGAAGGGCTTCCAGGGCAAGGCGGCCAAAGACGGACGGGAGGGCGAGGCATGAACGATCATCGACGCGCACCACGGCGCCAGGTCGGGGAGCACATCGAGGTCATGGATGTGATGACCGATGCGGTCGTCGGCCGAATCGGCAATCTCTCGCAGGGCGGAATGCTGTTGATCTCGCACCGGTCCCTGGTCGAGGACGGCCTCTACCAGTTGCGCTTCGAGCTGCGTGACGGTGCCGGGCGCGAGCGCCAGGTCAATGTCGGCGCCCACATGCTCTGGGACGACGACGCTTCGGCGCCCGGGCAGCACTGGATCGGGCTGCGATTCATCGACGTGGCGAACAAGGACGCCGACTTCCTGCGCCTCTGGGCGCAGGCACCGGGCAGCCACCACGCGTGAGCGTGGTGGCCGACGCCTAGGGTTTCGATAGCGTCGTCGGTTCAGGGCGATGGATGTGGAAGCCCTGCACGTAGTCCACGCCCAGGCCGCGAAGCAGCTCGCGGGTCCGTTCGCTGTCGACCCATTCCGCGACCACCTCCAGGCCGATCTGGTGCCCGATGTCGGTGACGGCGCGCACGATGGAATAGCTCACCGGGTCCGTTTCGAGGTTGCGGATGAAGCTGCCGTCGATCTTGATGATGTCGATCGGCATGTTCTTCAGGTAGCCGAACGAAGCCGCGCCGGCGCCGAAATCGTCGAGGGCGAAGCGGCAGCCCACCTGGCGCAGGCGCTGCATGAAGGCCACCACGCGGGTCATGTTGTTGACCGCAACGGTTTCGGTGATTTCGAAACACAGCTTGTGCGGCGGCACCGGGTAGCGCTCCAGCAAGGACAGCACGTGCCCGGCGAAGGCGTCGTCGTCCACGGTCAGGCCGGAGAGGTTGATCGTGCAAAGCTCGATCGTGTCGGCGTCGGGCAGCAGGCGGTCGAAGTTCGCCAGCGCGGTCTCCACCACCCAGCGGTCGACCTGTGACATCAACCCGAAGCGCTCCGCGGCAGGTATGAAGGCTCCGGGCTGGATCGCCTGGCCGTCGCGGTCGCGCATGCGTACCAGCAGCTCGAGATGGAGCCCGCTGGACCGACGCGAGGGTCGCGCCGGCTCGATGCGCTGGTAATCCAGGCACATCCGGTCTTCCTTGAGCGCCTCGCGCACCCGGTTCACCCACTCCATCTCGCTGCGGCGCTTCACCGTCTCGGCATCGGACTCCACGTAGAGCTGCACCTTGTTGCGCCCACGCTCCTTCGCCATGTAGCAGGCCTGGTCGGCCTGCGACAGCACCTCGCGCAGGCTCAGTCCCGCACGATCGAGCACGACGGCGCCAATGCTCACGCTGAGGCTGAAGTTGCGGCGCTCCCAGGCGAACACGAACGACTCGATGCTTTCACGCAGGCGCTCGCCCACGGCCACGGCATCGTCCGCGCCCGTGCGCTGCAGCAATACCCCGAACTCATCGCCACCCAGCCGCGCCAGCACGTCGCCCGACGCCACCGACGCCTTGAGCAATCGCGAAACCTCGGCGAGCATCTGGTCGCCGGCGGCATGCCCGCAGGTGTCGTTGATCAGCTTGAACTGGTCCAGGTCGAGATAGAGCAAGGCGGCCGTCGCCTCGCCCCGCCCCACGACTTCGAGGGTCTTCGCCAGCCGGCGCTCGAATTCCCGGCGGTTGAGCATGTCGGTCAGGGCATCGTGGCTGGCCTGGTAGCCGAGTTGCTGGTTGAGTTCGCGCAACTCGCTGATGTCGTTGGCCAGCACCAGTACGTGCAGCTCCCCATCAAGTTCCACGCGCGTTGCGGAAACATTCGCCCAGAACGAGCCCGCCGCACCGGGGATCTCCATCGGATGGGCATCCACCGCCACGCCGCTGGCCAGGACGGAGCGCAACTGCGCACCCAGCTGCGCCTGGGGCGAGGCGATCGCCAGGGGACGGCCAGTCCGGGTCACGTCCGTTCCCAGCTTCTGCACTGCCGCGTGGTTGGCATACACGGTGAGGAACTGCTCACCACGCAACAGCAGCACCAGCGCCGGAAGCAGGTCGTTGAGCCGGCGGAAGCGCGCCTCGCTGTCCCGGAAGCGGCTCGAGAGCACGCTGGCCAGCCTCAGCGCGCGCTCGCGCGTGGCCAGCAGCGACCACACCAGGAGCGCCAGCAGGATGCTGGCCGCCCCCATCACGGCGAACGTGAGCCAGGGCCAGTGCGACTCGACCCACACTTGCGGCCGGGGTTGCAGCTCCAGTCGCCAACGACGGCTGCCGAACTCGATGTGCCGCACGTGCAGCGCCTCCTCCCCGGCCTGCCAGGGGGTGCCAAACAGGACGTAGCCACCCCCCTCCCCGACCTGGTCGACGACCCCCTCGTCGACGACCAGCAGATCGAAGGCTGCGGTGAGCTCGTCGTTCAAGGCCGCCGCGATCAGGCCCCGGGCATGGAAGGAAATGCCCAGCGAACCGACCATCTGTTCGCGTCGCCGGGGCGTGGAATCGGGTATCGAACCGGGCACGAACACCGGCAGCCGGATGATCAGGCCGTCTTCGCCGGTCTGGACCAGGGTGAAGGCCGAGGAGACGACCGGCTCGTCGGTGTCGCGCGAACGCATCACCGCGGCCAGGTTCCCGGGCTGGGACATGACGTCGAGCCCGATCACCTGCTCGTTGCCTTCCAGCGGGGCCACCATCGTGGTCGGGTACCGGTCCGGCCGCCCCGGCTGCGCCACGCGCTCGGCATAGGCGAAGGCAAGAAGGCTCGGGAACGTCTCGCGCGGCTGCAGATTCTCGTAGATGAGCTGGAATTCCTCCGGCGTCACCTGGTCGGATGCGAGGAACAGGGACTGGACCGAGCGGGTAAGCAGCGCCGCGTTCCCCAGTTGCTGCGTGATCGCGGCCTCGACACGGTCGACCTGGCTGAGCTGGGCATCGCGCATCGTGCCCTGCAACAGGCGATGATGCTGGGTGGCCAGCAAGGCGCTCGCCAGCAGGCCCAACGCCAGCGCCAGCCCCACCCAGACCCAGGCTCGCCGGCCGACCCTTCGCGCCTCGTCCATCACGCCCCCTGGTCCATCCTGTCCAATGCCTGCACCCGACGCGCCGTTGCGGCAGAATCACACGCCCCGATCGCCATGCCCAGCTCCTTCACGCCCCCGGCGGGCCGGTCGGCAACGATACCCAGGAGCCCCCATGCCCCAGTCCCATGCCAAACGTTACCCCGAACACCTGCATCGCGTCCGCGCCAGTGCAGACCGGGCGCTCGAGGAGGCCGGCTTCGACCATCTCCTCGTGGGTGCCGGCATCGAGAAGTTCAGCTTCCTCGACGACCGACCCTATCCGTTCCGGCCCAATCCGCATTTCAAGCACTGGCTGCCACTGACCGCGCACCCGGGTTGCTGGATTGCATACACCCCGGGCCGGCGGCCGGTGCTGGTCTACGTGCAGCCGGACGATTTCTGGCACCTGCCGCCGGAGGCGCCGGAAGGCTACTGGGCAGAGCATTTCGACATCCGCATCGTGCGCAATGCCCGCGACGCCGCCCAGCACCTCCCCACGGGGCGTTGTGCGGTCGTCGCCGAAGCCGATGCCGCGATTCCCGGGGTGACGCCCAACAACCCCGAGCGGCTGCTCGCGCGGCTGCACTGGGACCGCGCCACCAAGTCGGAGTACGAGATCGGCCTGATGCGCGAGGCCAATGCCCGCGCGGTCAAGGGACACGCAGCCGCCCGCCGGGCGTTCTCGGAGGGGGGCTCGGAACTGGAGATCCATCGGGCCTACCTTGCCGCGACCGGGCATTCCGACCACGACCTGCCCTACCAGAGCATCGTCGGCCTCAACGAGCACGGTGCCGTACTCCACTACCAGCACCACCGGGCGGACAAGCCGGGCACGAGCCGCTCACTGCTGATCGATGCCGGCGCGGACGTGGGTGGCTACTGCGCCGACATCACCCGTACCTGGGGCAATGGCGACGAGCGCTTCCAGGCCCTGGTGGATGCAGTGGACAGCGAGCAGCGCGCCCTGGTCGATGGCGTGCGACCGGGGCGCGACTACGCCCAGTTGCACCTGGAATGCCATCAGCGGCTCGGTGGCGTGCTCGAGCGGCTCGGCATCGTGAGGATGGCGCCGCACGACCAGGTCGAGGCCGGGATCACCACGCGCTTCTTCCCACACGGACTGGGCCACTTCATCGGCTTGCAGGTGCACGATGTCGGCGGCCATCTCGCCGGCCCGGAAGGTGGCTTGCGCGAACGCCCGGCCGACCATCCGTTCCTGCGCCTGACCCGGCCCCTGGAAGCCGGCCATGCGGTGACCATCGAGCCCGGCATCTACTTCATCGACAGCTTCCTCGCCGACCTCGCCGCCGGACCGCACAAGGACGTGGTCGACTGGGGGCTGGTCGATGAGCTCAAGCCCTTCGGCGGCGTGCGGATCGAGGACGACGTGGTGTGTACCGAGGCGGCACCGGAGAACCTCAGTCGCGACGCGTTCGCCGCACTCTGACGCCGGGAGCCCTGGAGGGGGCCCCGGGACCACAAATGATAGGCTTTGCGGCTGCCCGGACGGCTGGCTACAGCCCCCGCTCCGCCCCCGGGACCCGACCCACCGGCCCTTCCCCAGACACGAAACCGCCCATGGACAAGAGCTACGAGCCGCAAACCTTCGAAACCCGCTGGTACCAGCATTGGGAGCAGTCCGGTTGCTTCCGCCCCAGCGGCGAGGGCGAGCCCTATACGATCCTGCTGCCGCCACCGAACGTGACCGGCACGCTGCACATGGGCCACGCGTTCCAGCACACGCTGATGGACACGTTGGTGCGCCACCAGCGCATGAAGGGTCGCGACACGCTGTGGCAGGTCGGTTCAGACCACGCCGGAATCGCCACGGAGATGGTGGTCAGCCGCAACCTGGCTGCGGAAAACCAGACCCGTGACGGCCTGGGACGCGAGGCCTTCATCGGCAAGGTGTGGGAGTGGAAGCAGCACTCCGGCGACACGATCGAGCGGCAGATGCGCCGGTTGGGTGCATCGGGCGACTGGGAGCGCTCGGTGTTCACGATGGATGCGATGCCGTCGAAGGCGGTGATCGAGTGCTTCGTGCGGCTGTACCAGGAGGGCCTGATCTACCGTGGCCAACGGCTGGTGAACTGGGATCCGGTGCTCAAGACGGCGATTTCCGACCTCGAGGTGGTGAGCGAGGAAGAGGAAGGCCGGATGTGGTCGATCCGCTATCCGCTGGCCGAGGGCGACAGCTACGAGCACGTGGAGCGCGACAGCGAAGGCCACGAGACCCTGCGCGAGACCCGCGACTACCTGGTGGTGGCCACGACCCGCCCCGAGACGATGCTGGGCGACACCTGCGTGGCGGTCCACCCCGAGGACGAGCGCTACGCCCACCTGGTGGGCAAGTCGATCCGCCTGCCGCTGGGCGGCCGCGAGATCCCGGTCATCGCCGACGACTACGTCGAGCGCGACTTCGGTACCGGCTGCGTCAAGATCACGCCGGCCCACGATTTCAACGACTACCAGATCGGGCAGCGCCACGGCATGCCGATGATCAACATCTTCACCCCCGAGGCACGGATCAACGAGGCCGCGCCGGAGAAGTACCGGGGTTTGGACCGCTTCGACGCCCGCAAGGCGGTGCTGGCCGACCTGGAGGCCCAGGACCTGCTGGTCGAGGAGAAGAAACACATGTTGATGGTGCCGCGCGGCGACCGCACCGGCCAGGTCATCGAGCCCTACCTGACCGACCAGTGGTTCGTGCGCATGGACGAGTTCGGCCGCCGCGGGCTGCAGCTGGTCGAGGATGGCTCGATCCGCTTCGTGCCGCCGAACTGGATCAACACCTACCGCCACTGGATGGCCAACATCCAGGACTGGTGCATCTCGCGCCAGCTGTGGTGGGGCCACCGGATCCCGGCCTGGTATGGCGAGAACGGCGAGATCTTCGTCGGCCGCGACGAGGCCGAGGCACGCGCCGACGCACGGGCGAAGGGTTACGCCGGGGACCTGCACCAGGACAACGACGTGCTCGAGACCTGGTTCAGCTCGGCCATGTGGCCGTTCTCGACCCTGGGCTGGCCCGACCAAGCGGCCATGGCCGAGCGTGGCTACGAGCGCTACCTGCCTTCCTCGGTACTGGTGACGGGCTTCGACATCATCTTCTTCTGGGTCGCCCGGATGGTGATGATGACCGACAAGTTCACCGGCGAGGTGCCGTTCAAGGACGTCTACATCACCGGCCTGGTACGCGACAGCCACGGCCAGAAGATGTCGAAGTCCAAGGGCAACGTGCTCGACCCGATCGACCTCATCGACGGGATCGGGGTGGATGAACTGGTCGCAAAGCGCACGGGCGGGCTGATGCAGCCGCAGATGGCGGCGAAGATCGAGAAGGCCACGCGCAAGGAATTCCCCGACGGCATCCCGGCCTTCGGTGCCGACGCATTGCGCTTCACCTTCGCCAGCCTCGCCACCCACGGACGCGACATCAAGTTCGACCTGCAGCGCTGCGAGGGCTACAAGGCCTTCTGCAACAAGCTGTGGAACGCCGCCCGTTTCGCGCTGATGAACTGCGAGGGGTTCTCCGCCAGCGGGGCCCCGCAACCCAGGACCGATGCCGAGCGCTGGATCCTCTCGCGCTTCGCCGCGATGTGCAGCGAGGTCGAGACCCAGTTCGCCGCCTATCGCTTCGACCTCGCCAGCCAGGCGATGTACGAGTTCACGTGGAACGAGTTCTGCGACTGGTTCCTCGAGCTGGCCAAGCCCGCGCTGCAGGGTGCCGACCGGGACGCCGCCGACTCCACCCGCCACACGCTGCTGTGGGTGCTCGAGGGGGTGCTGCGTGCCCTGCATCCGCTGGTGCCCTTCGTCACCGAGGAGATCTGGCAGTCGGTGAAGCCGAGGCTGGGACTGGAAGCGGACAGCATCAGCCGCCGGCCCTACCCCGATGCCAGCGACATCGAGACCGACGATTCCGCCGCCGCCGACATCGAATGGCTCAAGGCCGTGGTCTCGTCGCTGCGCCGCATCCGCAGCGAAATGAACATCTCCCCGGGCAAGCCGCTGCCGCTGCTGCTGGCCGGCGGTCGCGAGGTGGACCGCGAGCGCGCGAAGCGTTTCGACGGGGCATTGCGCTTCCTCGCACGGATCGAGTCGCTGAGATGGCTGGAAGCCGGCGAAGACGCGCCGCCCGCCGCCGCCGGGGTCATCGGCGAGCTTCGCGTGCTCATCCCGCTGGCCGGCCTCATCGACGTGGCCGCCGAACGGGCGCGACTGGAGAAGGAGATCAAGCGCGTGCAGGGCGAGATCGCCAAGTGCAACGGCAAGCTCGGCAGCGCCACCTTCGTGGCCAACGCACCCGCCGCCGTCGTCGAGCTCGAGCGGACCCGGCTGGCCGACTGGAACACCCAGCTCCAAGGGCTGCAACAGCAGCTGCAGGGCCTGGCCGGACTCTAGGCCGCCTCGTCCGGCAGCAGTTCCAGGGCGAGGACGAGTGCGTCCTCCCGGCCGTTGCGGGCAGGGTAGTAGTTCGGACGCCGGCCGATCTCGTTGAACCCGGCCCGCTCATACAGCGCCAGCGCGGCGGGGTTCGACGGGCGCACCTCCAGGAACACGCGCTGGGCATGGTGCCAGCGCGCCAGCTCGACCATCTTGCGCAACAGGTAGGCGCCCAGGCCCTGCCCCTGCGACTGCGGACCGATGCACAGGTTCAGCAGGTGGGCTTCGCCCGCGGCCACGCTCAGCACACCGTAGCCGAGCAGGCCCCGCTCATCCTCGAGCAACCAGCACGCATAGCCGGAGCGGAGGCAGTCGCTGAAGATGCCTGCAGTCCACGGAAACGGGTAGGCGCGAACCTCCATCGCCATGACCCGACCGATGTCGTCCACGGTCATCGGCCGCATCGACAGCGACCGCGAGACCCGGGCGTTCACGCAGGACGTCCACGTAGCGCACGCAGGCGACGCCACAGCAGGCGCTTGGCCTGCGGATCGCGTGCCAGCCGATCTAGCGCCGGCAGTTCGACCGCCCGCGCCCATGCCATCCAGTCGAACTCGCTTGGCCGTGCCGGGTCGAGGCCGGAGGCGCGCCATACGGCAGCGAACAACGGGTGGTCGAAGTCGATCTCCCCGGTTGCCACCGCATCGCCCGGGGACTCGACGCCGGCATCGCGCAAGCGCATCGGCGACAGATCCATCGCCTTCAACATGGCCAGCTGCGACGGACTCAAGGCCAGACCCATGGCTGCGTCAGTCCCTGCCGTCGGAGGCACCGGCCGCGCGCCGTCGCATCCGCGACACGACCGCCTGGACCGGCCCCGAAAGCGCGTAGACAAGCGCGACGAGGAACAGCACCCGCGGCGGGTCGATCGCCAGCGCGACGAACACGCACACCGCGATCACCATGAACAGGAAGGGCACCCGGTCACCGCGCGGCGCGGCCTTGAAGCTGAAGTAGCGCAGGCGGCTGACCATCAGCAGGCCGGCCAGCACCGTCACCACGACGGCCAGGAACCGGAGCTCGGCGCCGGTGAACCCGCTCACGACCGCGGTCCAGACGAAGGCCATCATCAGGCCGGCCGCCGCCGGGCTGGCCAGCCCGATGAACCAGCGCTTGTCGGCCACCGCGGTCTGCGTATTGAAGCGCGCCAGGCGCAGCGCCGCGCAGGCGGCGTAGAGGAAGGCCGCGACCCAGCCCACCTTGGCCCAGACCTTGCCGTCGGCGACGAGCTCGGACAGGCCCCAGTGGTACATGACCAGTGCCGGGGCCATTCCGAAGCTGACCAGGTCGGCCAGCGAGTCGTATTGCACCCCGAACTCGGTCTGTGTGTTGGTCAGGCGGGCGACCCGCCCGTCGAGCCCGTCCAGCAGCGCAGCCACGAACACCGCGATGCAGGCGCTGGTGAACTGCCCCTGCGAGGCCGAGATGATCGCGAAAAAGCCGGCGAACAGGCCGCCGGTCGTCAGCAGGTTCGGCAGCAGGTAGATGCCCCGTCGGCGCCGCGCGCCGCGGCCTGGGGCGTGGACGTGTTGTCGGATGGAGGCGTCGTCATTGTTGCGAGTGTACCCTGTAGTCCCCCGAGCGGGTCCGCCCGCTCCCCGGTTCCACGCAGCAGGAGATTTCACGTGCGCATTGCCCTGAAGGTTGCCTTGATGGTCGTGTCCATTGCCTTTGCATCGAATGCCCTCGCCCAGAACACCGTCTACAAGTGGACCGACGAGCGCGGTGTGACGCAGTACACGCAGACTCCGCCCGCGGGGACCCGCAACTACGAAACCGTGCGGATGGGGTCCAGCGGCCAGCAGCGCAGCGCGGAGCAGGCGCAGGAGCCCGTTGGCGTCGGCCAGGCCGAGAGCGGGGCGCAGGCGCCGCAGACACCGGCGGACCAGGAGCGCCAAGAATACTGTGACTCCGCGCGCCGCAACCTGGTCGCGCTCGAATCCGAGGTCGAGGTGCACCTGGAGTCCGCGGACGGCGGAGAACCGAGCCCGCTGGATGCCGGCCAGCGCGCCGAGCAGATCGAGATCGCACAGCGCCAGGTCGCGCTTTTCTGTCGCGACTGAGCAGTCCAGGGCGATGCGGCTGGGCCTGGCCATTGCCATCGGCGTCCTGGGCGGCGCCGCGCTGGCGTGGTGGCTGACGCCTGCGGAGTCGCGCTGGCTCCCGTTTTCCGGGGGCCAGCGCACCTCCGCAGGCCCGTCGACCACCCGGGCTGCGCCGGAAGATGCGCCCGTGCTGTACCGCTGGCGGGACGCACAGGGGGTCTTGCACGTCGCCCAGCAGCCCCCTTCCGGCGGACAGGCCTACGAGCGGGTCGACATCGACCTCGACCGCAACATCATCCCGCTCGGCGTGCCGGTGGACCGCGACTGAGGCACTGTTTGGGGGCGCCACCCGCGCACGGCTACAATCGCCGGTCAATCGCCAGCCGGTCCCGCCCATGCGCCTCTCCCAGTTCCATCTCTCCACCACCCGCGAAACCCCCGCCGACGCCGAGGTGGCCAGCCACCAGCTGATGCTGCGCGCGGGCATGATCCGCAAGCACGCCGCCGGCATCTACACGTGGACACCGCTTGGCCTGCGGGTCCTGCGCCGGGTGGAATCGGTGGTGCGCGAGGAGATGGAGCGCGCTGGCGCGGTCGAAATGCTGATGCCGTCGATCCAGCCGCGCGAGCTGTGGGAGGAAACGGGCCGCTGGGAGAAGTTCGGCGGCCAGCTGCTGAAGCTGCGCGACCGCAAGGACGGCGAGTTCTGCTATGGCCCGACCCATGAGGAAGTGGTCACGGACTTCGCCCGCAACGAACTGCGCTCCTACAAGCAGCTGCCGCTGAGCGTGTTCCAGATCCAGACCAAGTTCCGCGACGAGATCCGGCCGCGCTTCGGCGTCATGCGCGCGCGCGAGTTCCTGATGAAGGACGCCTACTCCTTCCACCTCGATGCGGAGTGCCTGGCACGCACCTACCGCGTGATGTACGACGCCTACACCCGCATCTTCGAGCGCCTGGGACTGCGCTTTCGCGCGGTGGCCGCCGACACCGGCGCCATCGGTGGCAGCGCCTCGCACGAGTTCCACGTGCTCGCCGACTCCGGCGAAGACGCGATCGCCTTCTCGGACGGCTCGGACTACGCCGCCAACGTCGAGCTGGCCGAGGCGGTGGCCCCCTCGGCGCCGCGCGGGGTGCCGGTGGAGTCCATGCGCCGGGTCGACACGCCAACCCAGCGCACCTGCGAGGACGTCGCGGCGCTGATGGGAATCGAGCTGGGCCGGACGGTGAAATCGATCGCCGTCATCGGCAAGCAGGGCTTCGTCCTGGTGCTGGTGCGCGGCGACCACAGCGTCAACGAGCTCAAGCTGGCCAAGCTCGAGGGCCTGGCCGACTACAGGCTGGCGAGCGAAGCGGAGATCGCCGAACACCTGGGCAGCGAGCCGGGTTTCCTCGGGCCGGTGAACACGCGCCTGCCCGTCACCGTCATCGCCGACCGCAGTGTCGCCGCGATGGCCGATTTCATCGTCGGTGCCAACGAAACCGGCTTCCACCTCGCCGGCGTCAACTGGGGGCGCGACCTGCCGGAGCCCGGCCTGGTCGCCGACGTGCGCAATGTCATCGAAGGCGACCCCTCGCCCGACGGCAAGGGCCGCCTGTCAATCGCCCGCGGGATCGAAGTGGGTCATGTGTTCCAGCTCGGCCAGACCTATGCCAAGGCCATGGGCGCCACCGTGCTGGACCACAACGGAAAGGCCCAGGTCATGCACATGGGCTGCTATGGCATCGGCGTGAGCAGGATCGTCGCGGCGGCCATCGAACAGAACAACGACGGCGCGGGCATTTCCTGGCCGGCACCCATGGCACCGTGGCAGGTTGCGGTGTGCGTGATCAATCCCAAGGGCGCCCCGGAGGTCGAGGAAGCGGCTGCGGCCCTGCACGCCCGTTTGGAAGACGCGGGAATCAGCGCGGTGCTGGACGATCGCGGCCTGCGTCCCGGGCCGATGCTGTCGGATATCGAGCTCATTGGCATACCGCAGCGCGTGGTCGTGTCCGAACGGGGATTGGCGGCGGGCACGTATGAATATCGCGAGCGCAACGAGCCCGAAAGCGAATCCATTGCGCTCGAAACACTGGAACAGCGGCTCGGGCTGGCCTGAATCAACGGGTGGGTTCGGGAGAAAAGACTGACTGCGGGATAAATGGAAGCGGCGAAGCGGGGAAACCATTAATCCCGGTGTTTCTATTTCCGCGATATCAGGCTTTAATGGAGCCATTCCGGCTTGACCGGTCTTTCCCACGCAACGGACTCAAGGAGGCGTCATGGCTATTAATCTTGGTGAACTCAGCCCGGAACAGCTCAATGAGCTTATCGTCAAGGCCGAGCAGCAGAAGAAGAAAATCCACCGTGAGCGAATCAACGATGTTCGCCGCAAGCTGACCGCCCAGGCCAAGGCCGAGGGCTATACGATCGAGGAATTGTTCGGCACCGCCGGGCGCAGTGGCCGCAAGACCGGCACCAAGGTCCCGCCGAAGTACCGCAATCCCGCCGACCCCAGCCAGACCTGGAGCGGCCGTGGCAAGCGCCCCAATTGGTTCAAGGACGCGCTGGCCAAGGGCAAGAAGGAATCGGACCTGGCTATCTGACCTGGTCTTGGTCTGCCCATGAGATTTTCCACGCCGGCCCCTGGCCGGCGTTTTTTTGTCCTTGCAACTACAGACTGCGCCTCGCGCTGACCACGAGGTTTCCGAAAAGCAGGCCGGCCACCAGCGCCACCAGCGCCTTGAACAGGACGAATGCGGTATCCAGGCCCAGCGCCAGGTCGTCCTCCATTACGTGCGTCAGGGTCCTGAAACCAGTACTTCCCGGCACCAGCAGGATGATTCCCGGAACCCGGACCAATGCACCCGGGCGATTCGCCCAGCGTGCGTAAAGATTGCTCAGGACGGTGACCAGCATCCCGGCAACGAACACCCCGATCGGGAAAAAGCTCCGTTCGTCCGCGACCCACTCGCCGACGCCGCGGGTCACCACATAGCCGATGGCGACGGAAAACATAACCACCGGGTAATCGCGCGGCTCGGCGCGGAAAAGCACCGCGAAGGCGAGCGCGCCAAGGCCGAGGGCCATCCACTCGACCCAGGGCGGCGGCGTGGCCAATACCGCTTCCTGCGGCGTCCACCCCAGCAGCGCGACCGCCTGCATCGCCGCGATCGTGCCAAACGTCAGCTTCAACAGCGTGGCCATCGCACCGGCGAAACGCGCCGTCCCCGACACCAGGTGTTGGCTGGTGAGTTCGGAAATGGCATTGGTCAGCATCATGCCGGGCAACAGGACGATCACCGAGGCCACCACCACCGAGCGCAGCGACAGTGGAACCAGATAGGTCGCCACGACCGCCGCCAGGAACGTGGCGGCGAGCGCCGCTATCGCCTCCTGGGCCTCCGACAGTCGGGGCCGCCCCTGGGAGAGCATGTGCAGCAGGCCGATCAGCACGCCGATGCTGCCCGCCGTTGCGATATCGGCCCAGCTCGTGCGCAGGATGCCCGCCACCGATGCCGAGGCCAGTCCGAAACTCAATGCGGTCAGCCAGCGCGCCCAGCTCCCCGGAGGCGCGTCGAGCGCCCGCAGGGCCTGACGCCCGGCATCGATGCCGATCTCGCCGCCAAGGACCTGCTCTGCGATCGCGTCGACCTTGCACAGCTTGGCCAGGTCGATGTCGCCCGGCTCCAGGCGGATCACGCGCGTGGTGTCGGAGAACGGCCCACGCATCGGGTCGGAGAAGCTCAGGATGATGCCGGTCGGGTTCGACCAGATCTCGCAGTCGACCTGGAGCCGCTGGGCGACCGCGTTGATGCCGCGCTCGAGCCGCTGGGCCGTGGTGCCGTAGGCATGCAGGCGCCGGGCCAGCTCGAGGATGAAGTCGGTGCGATCAACGAAACTCGCAAGGCTTTCGGACATCGTGGCATCGCCGGCCGGGGTCGGCGCCCATGGTCGCACGAACACCTGCGGGCCTGGCGCCCGGGGCGGCGACAGCGCACAGCCGTGCCGGGTGCTGGTACCGTAGGCGCGGACCCTCCCCGGTGCAAAGACGCACGTAATGAATCGAGCCCCTTCCGCGGAGCACAACCCCGAGTTTCCCGAGCGGCTCGAACTGCGCGGCGAGTGGACGCTGGAACGTGTCGCGGACCTGCACCGGCTCGCCCGCAGCGGCTATGAGGGCATCCGCGAGATCGACGCCCGTGGCGTCTCCCGGATGGATTCCGCCGGCGCCCTGCAACTGCATCGACTGGGCGAGCGTCTTTCGCTCGAGCCCGAGGCGATCTCCCTGCGCGAGGAGCACCAGGCGCTTTCGCAGGCCTTGCTCGAAGCCGGTCGGGCGGAACTGGAGCCGCCGCCGCCGCAGAGGGCCTGGAGCGACATGCTGGCCAAGGTCGGCTACAGCGTGCATGGCCTGTTCACCCAGGGCCGTGCCCTCGTCGGCTTCCTCGGACTGACCCTCTCCACGCTGGCCGGTGTGCTGGTCCGTCCGAAGCGACTGCGGGTCACCTCCACCGTGTTCCACATGCAGCAGACCGGCCTCGACGCGGTGCCGCTCATCCTGCTGCTCAACTTCCTCGTCGGCGCGGTCATCGCCTTCCTCGGCGCCACGGTCCTGCGGGAATTCGGCGCGGAGTTCTTCGTCGTGGAACTGGTCGGGTTCGCGTTCATGCGCGAGTTCGGCGTGCTGCTCACCGCGATCCTGCTGGCCGGCCGCACCGCGAGTGCCTTCACCGCCCAGATCGGTGCCATGAAGGCGCGCGAGGAGATCGACGCGATCCGCGTGCTGGGGCTGGACCCGATCGAACTGCTGGTTGTTCCGCGCCTGCTGGCGCTGCTGGTGATGCTGCCGCTGCTGGCCTTCCTGGCGGTGCTGGCGGGCCTTGCCGGCGGCATGCTGGTCGGGGTGCTGTCCCTGGACATCAGCCCGGAGATGTTCATCGCCCGGCTGGATGAAACGATCCAGCTGCGGCACTACCTGGTGGGCCTTTCGAAGGCACCCGTCTTCGCACTGGTCATCGCCGTGGTCGGCTGCCTGGAGGGCTTCAAGGTGGGTGGCACCGCGCAGTCGGTTGGCGAGCGCACCACCTCCAGCGTGGTCCAGAGCATTTCCCTGGTGATCATCCTCGATGCGGTGTTCGCCATCTTCTTCATGGAGATGGGCTGGTGAGCGGGCAGGAGGAGATGGCGATCCGGATCCACGGGCTGCGCAACCAGTTCGGCAGCCAGGTGGTGCACCAGGAGCTGGAACTGGACGTCAGGCGCGGCGAGATCATCGGCATCGTCGGTGGGTCGGGCTCGGGCAAGTCGGTGTTGATGCGCACGATCCTCGGCCTGCGCCGGCCCCAGGCCGGCAGCATCGAAGTGCTGGGTGTCGACGTGCTCGACGGCAGCGAGCAGGCGCGCCGGATGCTGGAGCAACGCACGGGCGTGCTGTTCCAGGACGGCGCGCTGTTCTCGTCATTGACCGTGGCCGAGAACGTCGCGGTGCCGCTCAAGGAACACCACCCCGAGCTCGAGGTGTCGCTACGCGAAGAACTGGTGCGGCTGAAGATCGCGCTGTCCGGCCTGCCGGGCTCTGCGGGCACCAAATACCCTTCCGAACTCTCCGGCGGCATGCGCAAGCGCGCCGGCCTGGCGCGGGCACTGGCGCTGGATCCGCAGTTGCTGTTCCTCGACGAGCCGACCGCCGGCCTGGACCCGATCGGCGCGGCCGCCTTCGACACCCTGCTTGCGACGCTGCAAAAGGCACTCGGGCTGACCGTGTTCCTGATCACCCACGACCTCGATACCCTGTATGCCATCTGCGATCGCGTTGCCGTGCTGGCGGAAAAGCGCCTGCTCGCCATCGGACCGATACAGGAGGTACAGGAGTACGATCACCCGTGGGTACAGGAATACTTCCATGGGCCGCGTGCCCGCGCAGCCGTCGCCGCGCGCGATCGCAGCGCAGCCCGCCCCAAACGATGAACCCACTCGCCGAGAGGTCCCCCTGACGCATGGAAACCCGAGCCAACCACGTGCTGATCGGCGCCTTCACGTTGGCCGCAGCGGTCGCCGCATTGCTGTTCGCCCTGTGGGCGGCGAGTTTTTCCGCCGCGCGCAGCTGGCAGGAAGTCGACGTCGTGTTCACCGAAGCCGTCACCGGCCTGTCGGTCGGCAGCGTCGTGCAGTACAACGGCATCACCGTGGGCTCGGTGCGGCGGCTGTCGCTCGCACCGGACGATCCGCGCAAGGTCATCGCACGCATCCGCATCGATGCCGAGGCGCCGTTGCGGGTCGACACCGTGGCCCGGCTGGGATTCACCGGCCTCACCGGCGTGGCGATCATCCAGCTGTCCGGCGGCACGCCGGGCAGCCGCAACCTGGTGACCAGCCGCGGAGAGATCCCGGTCATCCAGGCCGAGGAGTCGGCGATCCAGAAGCTGCTGTCGGCAGGCGAGGACATCGCCACCACGACCAGCGACGTTCTGCTGCGCATCCGCGACATCATGAGCGAGGAGAACGCCGAGCGCGTCAGCCAGACCTTGACCAATATCGATGAGTTCACCTCGGCGATCGCCCAGGAGCGCGAGCAGATCTCGCAGCTCATCACTTCGGCCAACCAGGCCAGCCAGCACCTCCAGGAGGTCCTGGGCAAGACCACCGTGGTGGTCGACCGCATCGACCACAGCATGCGCACGATCAACGAGGAGCTGATCGACGAGCTGCCCCGGATGTCGCAGGACCTGCGCCGTGCGATCGGGCAGTTCGAATCGCTCACGCGCCGCGCCGACGACCTGCTGGCCGACAATGAAGACGCACTGTCGAGCTTCGGCAACACCGCACTGGGCCAGATCGGGCCGACCCTGTTCGAGTTGCGCGTCCTGATCCGCGACCTGTCGCGGCTCAGCAGCCGCCTGGAAACCAATCCCACCCGTTTCCTGCTGGGAGGCGACCAGCCAGAGGAGTTCGATCCGCGATGAACCAGCACCCCCTTCGAGCCATCGCCCGCGTGGGACTGCTGGCCAGCCTGCTGGGGCTTGGCGGCTGCCTGCTCACCGGCACGAGCACGCCGGTCCAGATCTACTCGCCGGTGGTGCAGGTCCAGCCCCAGGAGCACTGGCCGCACGTGGACTGGCAACTGATGGTGGTCCGGCCAAATGCCGACCAGATGCACGACTCCCAGCGCATCCTCGTGCGCCCCGAAGCCAGTCGGCTGCAGGTCTACGGCGGATCGAGCTGGGCGGACTCCCTGCCGGACCTGCTGCACAGCATGCTGCTGCGTGCGTTCGAGGACTCCGGGCGGATCGACGCGGTGACGCGACAGTCAAGCGCCATGCGCGCCCGCTTCGGCCTGATACTGGACATCCGCGCCTTCGAGGCGGTCTACGACGGCGAGCCCACTCCGGCCGCCGACATCCAGATCCACGCGAAGCTGATCCACGCCGCCTCCACGCGCGTGGTGTCCGCGCGGACCTTCCGGCACTGGCAGCGCAGCAGCGGCACCGACGTGTCCAGCGTCGTGGATGCCTTCACGCTGGGCACCCGGACCTTCATCGACGAGCTGATCGGCTGGACGCTGGAGGAAGGTGAGGGCGCGGGCCCGAGACTCCAGGAGTGGCGCGAGGAACGCTTCCGCGAGCGCCAGGAGGAGCAACGCTCGCGCGAGGGCGGCGAGCCCCCGCGCGAGCGGGAAGCTGCTTCGCGCTGAGTCCGTCGAGCTGCGGGGTCAGGAGGCCTCCAGCGTCGCCTCGATCACCGAGTGCACCACCTCGCCCAGTTCCAGGAGACGCAGGTCGCTGCCGCGGGGCCCGACCAGCTGCAACCCCATGCCCCCCGGCAGAGGCAGGCTCAGTGCCGGACAGCCGGCCAGGCTGGCCAGGGCCGTGAAGTCGGCCAGGTTGGCCGGCTCCGCCGCACCCAGTGCGGGCGGCGCGGTGGGAACGGTCGGCAGCACCAGCACGTCGAACTCCTCGAACAGGCGCCGCACCGCCACCACATGGCCATCCAGGCGCTGCTCGGCGGCCATCGCCTCGACCGCGGTCCGGCTGCGTGCGTATTCGAGCAGGCCCCTGGTGCGATCGGAGGCATGCTCCACCCGATCGCCATGGGCGGCCAGGATGTCGGCCTCCATCAGCAGTAGCGCCGCCCGGCGGCTGGCCGCCACTTCCAGCGGGGCCAGGTCGAGTGAGACGGGTCGGGCGTGGCCCAGCGTCGCCCCGGCTGCCGACACTGCGGCGCGGAACGCATCCACCACCTCGGGAGCGGCCCCGAGCGAGCGGAGGTCGGACACCAGGCCGACCCGCAGTGCGGCCGGGTCCCAGTCCGGCAACGCGAGTGGCACGCGACGTGCGCGGCAGGCCACGTCGCCGGCGTCGTAACCCGCCAGCACCTTGAGCACCATCCCCGCGTCCTGGACGCTTCGCGCGAGAACACCGGGGCAGTCCAGGCGGCGCAGGGCCGGCGCCATGCCGACCCGGCTGACTTCGCCGAAGGTCGGCTTCAGGCCGACCAGGCCGCAGAACGCAGCGGGAATCCGGACCGAGCCCAGCGTGTCGGTGCCCAGGGCCACCGTGGCATGGCCGGCCGCCAGGGCGGCGGCGGCGCCCGCCGAGGACCCGCCGCTGGCCCGCCCCGGCAAGGACGGATTTCCGACATCGCCTCCATGGGGGTTGCTGCCCATCGTGCCGAAGGCCAGCTCGTCCATCGCGGTCTTGCCGAGGATGACGGCGCCACAGCCGCGCAGGCGCGATACCGCGCTGGCGTCGTCATGGACCAGCCAGGCGTCGCGCGGGGGCAGCCCCAGCGAAGTCGGCATGCCCTCGACGTCGAAGCTGTCCTTGAGCGCGACTGGAACGCCGTCCAGCCGCCCGAGGGCGGCGCCCTGCGCCCGGCGCTGGTCCGAGGCCCGGGCGTCACGCAAGGCCGCGTCGGCGCCGACATGGGTCCACGCATGCAGGGAGGGGTTGTCACGCTCGATCGCGGACAGGCACGCCCCGACCAGGGCTTCCGACGACACCTCCCTCAATGCCAAGGCGCGCAGCACGCGAACCATTGGTGCGCGCCGCAACGCGTCTGGATCACAACTCATGCCCCACTCCTTCGAAATCAGCCCTCATTATGGTTGCTACGGCCGCAATTTGCCGCCCCCGCCGCGATGCCCGACAATCCAAACGTTTGATTCATCCGTCCTGGAGTCCCCGATGAGCGAGAACAGCAGCGCAGCCCAAGCCCCGGAACGCGACGTCATGGAGTACGACGTGGTGACGGTCGGCGCCGGCCCGGCCGGCCTCGCCTTCGCGATCCGGCTCAAGCAGCTCAACCCGGACACCAGCGTGTGCGTGATCGAGAAGGCCTCGACCATCGGTGCGCACGTGCTCTCCGGCGCAGTCATTGAAACCGCCCCCCTGGACGAGCTGCTGCCGGGCTGGCGGGACAATCCCCCACCGGTGTGCGTGGAAGCCACGCAGGACGAGTTCTGGTTCCTGTCCAAGGCCAAGGGCACCAAGGCACCGTTCGTTCCGCCGCAGATGAACAACCATGGCAACGTCATCGTCAGCCTCGGCGCGATGTGCGCCTGGTTGGCCCCGCAGGCCGAGGCGCTGGGCGTGGAGATCTATCCCGGCTTCGCCGCCGCCGAACCGCTGTTCGACGCCGACGGTGCCGTATGCGGTGTGCGCATCGGTGACATGGGGGTGGCCAAGGATGGTTCGCACAAGCCCGGCTACACCCAGGGCATCGACATCCGGGCCAGGACGACGGTGCTGGGTGAAGGTGCGAGGGGCCATCTTTCCAAGCAGCTCATCAAACGATTCAACCTGGCCGACGGCCACGACCCGCAAAGCTATTCGATCGGCATCAAGGAGCTGTGGCAGGTGCCGGAGGAACGGGTCACTCCGGGCAGGATCGTGCACTCGCTGGGCTGGCCGCTGGATGCCGGCACCTATGGCGGCAGCTTCCTCTACCACCTCGACAAGGGCCGCATCGCACTGGGTTTCGTCGCCGGGCTGGACTACCGCGATCCGGAGTTCCGTCCCTACGAGGCATTCCAGCAATGGAAGCACCACCCGAGCATCAAGCCGCTGCTCGAGGGCGGCACCATCCTCTCCGCGGGTGCCCGTGCGATCACCACCGGTGGCTACCAGAGCCTGCCCACGGTCGAAATGCCGGGGGCGATGCTGGTGGGCTGCGCGGCAGGCCTGGTCAACGTGCCCAAGATCAAGGGCGTCCACCAGGCGCTGCGCTCGGGCATGCTGGCCGCCGAACACCTGGTCGAAAGAGGCAGCAGCGCCGGCTGGGATGCCCGGCTGCGCTCGTCGGTGGTCATGGACGAGCTGCGCAAGGTCCGCAACATCAAGCCCGGTTTCAAGAAGGGCCTGTGGTTCGGGCTCGCCAACGCCGGATGGGAAACGCTGGTCGGCGGCGCGTCGCCGTGGACGATGCGGGTATCGGCCGACTACAAGGCGACCGAGAAGCTGGCCGAGCACACCTCGCCCGACCGGGATTGGGGCCCGCGCACGCTCGAGCCGCGCGATCGCCTTGCAGGCGTCTACTTCGCCGCCACCGAGCACGACGAGGACCAGCCGGTCCATCTCCAGATCACGGACCCCTCGGTGTGCTTCACCAAATGTGCCGAGGAATACGGCAACCCCTGCACGCGCTTCTGCCCTGCCGGTGTCTACGAGGTGGTCGAGGAGGCCGGGGAGAAGCGGCTGCAGATCAATGCGGCGAACTGCGTGCATTGCAAGACCTGCGACATCAAGGACCCCTACCAGGTGATCAACTGGGTCACGCCGGAGGGTGGCGCGGGGCCCAATTACCAGAACCTGTGAGGCTGCGCGCTGAACCCTTGCCGGCCCGCCGCCATGTCCCGCCCGGGCGGGTCTAGTACCATTCCGGCCCTGAACTGGATTCAAGGAAGGCTTTGATGGCTACCTGGCTGGTCACCGGCGGCGCCGGTTTCATCGGCGGCAACTTCGTCCTCGGCGCGCGCACGCGCGGCCAGGCGAGGATCGTCAACCTCGACGCGCTCACCTATGCCGGCAACCGGCATTCGCTGGCCCCGCTGGAGGACGATGCCGACCACGTCTTCGTGCACGGCGACATCGGCGACCGCGCGCTGGTCGACCGCCTGCTGGCCGAGCACCAGCCCGACGCCGTCGTGAATTTCGCCGCCGAGAGCCACGTCGACCGTTCCATCGACGGCCCGGCCGCGTTCGTGCAGACCAACGTGGTCGGCACGCTGGCCCTGCTGGAGGCCACCCGCGACTACTGGCGCACGCTGCCGGAGGGCCGGCGCGAGGCGTTCCGCTTCCTGCACGTGTCCACCGACGAGGTCTACGGCAGCCTGGGCGAGACCGGCAAGTTCACCGAAGACACGCCGTTCGCGCCGAATTCGCCCTACTCCGCGTCCAAGGCGGCATCCGACCACCTGGTGCGTGCGTTCCACCACACCTACGGGCTGCCGGTGCTGACGACGAACTGCTCGAACAACTATGGCCCGCTGCAGTTCCCCGAAAAGCTGATCCCGCTGGTGATCCAGAAGGCGCTGGCCGGCGAGCCGCTGCCGGTCTACGGCGACGGCAGCAACGTGCGCGACTGGCTGTTCGTCGGCGAC
>NZ_VRTS01000003.1 GCF_008017755.1 Alkalisalibacterium limincola | reverse complement strand
GGCTGGATCGATGGCGCGCAGCTCACCCGCCTGGCCGAACCGCTGGCCAAGAACGGCTACGGCCAGTACCTGCTGTCGCTGCTCGATCACGGGCCGGTGGAGTAATCGACGTTAGTTTTCGCCCGGTGCTCCGCTCGTCGAACTGGTGGCTCGCGCAGTTTCCAGAGAACGTCCGACTACCTTGAGGTAGTCGGACGTTCGAGGATACGGGTCAGGCATCTGCGCCGAACTTCACCGCCTCCACACCCTGCACCTTCGGCCGGATCACAATGGTCCCAGCAATCTTGTCGTGCCAGCCCTGCTTGCGCGAATCAAAGCTAATCCAGATGTAGCCAAGCAACAGGGGCAGGGCCGAGACGATGTAGGCGAGGTAGCGCACCACGGCCTGGCCGGGCGTCATGGTGGCGCCGGTGCGTGCATCCACCACGCGGGCACCCACCACCATCTTGCCGGGCGTGGCCTGGAACTTCAGCCACAGCAGGATGACCGCCACCGCCGGCATGATCCAGTTGATCAGGATGTCGGCCGGGCCGGCCACGATGGCGGTGCTGTCGTAGTAGGCAAACCCGTAGATCATCAGGGTTAGCGGCACGGTGATGCACAGGATGATGATGACGTCGATGACGGTGGCGCCCACGCGCGCCCAGAATCCGACGTACTGGAAGTCGTCTTGCATGTGGTGTTCCCCTGGTTGGTTTTCCCCAGCAGCGAATGTGCACGGCTGCGGGATGCACCGCAAGGGGGCGTGGCCGACGACCGGGAGGAGGATGCAGGCGCTGCCGGGTCTATTCTGGATGGCGGGATTTCGCGTTAGTCTGCAAGCCATCACGCCGGGGGGTCGACGATGCCGATGCAATGGAGATGCGGGTGGTTCGGCCTTGCGGTGCTCGCCTGTCTGGCTGTGTCTACCCGGGCGATGGCGAATGAAGCGTCCTTGCCGCCCGTGGGCACGCCCTTGGCGGAGATCGTGGACGATCTGACCTGGCGCGCGGCACGCGGCGAGCCCGAGGCGGCGTGCCGGCTGGCGATGGAGTTGGGGGTCTGTGCGGTCGACCTGCATCGCTCGTGGCTGTTGTGCGAGGACCGCGAGGGGAATCCGACCGTATGCCGCGGTCACCTGGGCTACGTCTCCGAGCACGACGGCGAGGTGGACTGGCCGCGCCACGTGGCCGATGTGGCAGCCCACTGCGACGGCGCCCCGATCGTGATGCCGCGCGAACTGCTGGCCAAGTTCCGTCGCGCGGCGTTCCTGGGCAGCGTGCAGGCGATGACCTTCTACATGTCCGCGTCGGGTTGGATGGACGGCAACGGGGGCAACATCGTCCGGCGCCCGCCCAGGATCTGGCCCGAGGACTCGACCGAGGCGCGCTTGCAGGAGCAGCATCACTCCACCTTGGCCTGGACACTGTTCAACGCCGGCCATGCCGGAGTGGCCGGCAGCCTGGTCGGCGAGGCCATGTCGCGGTTCTGGAGCGCGTGGGAGGACGAATCAGACGACCTTGCGCAAACTCATGCCATCGAGGTGATGGCGCTGATTCACTACGACATCGATGTGAGGAATGCCCTTGGCTTTGATTCGCATTGGTGGCCCACCAGCAAGCTGAACTGGGCGAATGACCACTCGATTGTGTCCTCGGTACTGAGCGACGAGCAGATCGCCCAGGCCGAGGCGAAGGCGAGGCATTTGCGGGAGACCATCACGCTGCTGCCCGGCCAGGGGGCCGACGTGGACCGGGTCCGGCGCAATGTCGACGGGACGCGCTATGGCGGCTTGTTCGCCCCGTCGGCGATGGCACGCTGCGACCAGGTGGTGCCGGCGCCCTAGGGCGCTAGCTGCCGCGCGTGGTGCCTTCGACAGCAAAGGCTCGCAGCCAGGGATCGAGGTGGGCGATGTCGAACGTGCCCGTTTCCAGCATGGCCAGCATCTGCGCGTGTATCTGCATCGGCGGCCGCCGCAGCGACCAGCCGTTGATGCGCAGGAAGACGTCGGCCGCGGCAAAGGCGATGCGCTTGTTGCCGTCGATGAAGGGGTGGTTGGTGGCCAGGCTTTCCATCAGTGCGGCGGCTTCGGCCACGATGTCGGGGTAGTAGCCGGTCTGTGGTCGAAACAGCGCGGCTTCCAGCGCCCCCGGATCGCGAACGCCTGCGGCGCCGCCATAGCGTTGCATCAGCACCGCGTGCATGCCCAGCACGTCGGCCACGCTCAGGAAGTCGCGCGGCACCCGCTACTTCGCCAGTTCGCGGTAGAGGCTGTCGAATTCCTGGACGCTGCTGGCGAACGCGGCCATGGCGTGGCGGCGGGGGCGTTCGTTCTGGTGCCGGTCGATGTAGTCGCGAAGGGCTTCGTCGAGCACGGCCTGGAACTGGCGGCCCTCGGCTTCGGCGATCCGGCGCAATGCGGCCAGCACTTCCGGGGCGGCCTGCGAAGAGAACTTTTCGCGCGTGGGGGTGTTCATGGGCATGCTGTCATGATTCATCAAGAAGCATCAAGGTACGTCATGATGGATGGGGTGTCCAGCGGCTCCGGCACATGCACCCCATAACCCTGCGCGAAGTCGATCCCTATCCCGGCCAACAGGTCCATCACGTCCTGCGTTTCCACGAATTCCGCCACGGTCTGGATGCCCATCACCGAGGCCACCTTGGCGATGGCTTCGACCATGGCGCAGTCGACGCGGTCGGTGGCGATGTTGCGGATGAACAGGCCGTCGATCTTGAGGTAGTCCACCGGCAGGTGCTTGAGGTAGCCCAGTGAGGACATGCCGCTGCCGAAGTCGTCCAGTGCGAAGCTGACGCCGGCCGCCTTGAGCCGGGCCAGCAGCCTGGCGGTGGCGGTCAGGTTCACCAGGGCGCTGGTTTCGGTCACCTCGAACACGATCTGTTCCGGGTCCACGTCGGTGCGCTTGAGGATCTCCTCGACGAAGGGCGCGAAGCCCTCGTCGTTAAGCGTGGCGCCGGACAGGTTGATCGACAGCTGGATGCGCTCGCCGCGGGCCTGGTTCTGCTGCTCGAGGTAGGCCAGGGCGCGGGTGATCACCCAGCGGTCGATGGCCGGCATGATGCCGTAGCGCTCGGCGGCCGGGATGAAGGCCATCGGCGGCACCAGGCTGCCGTCCTCGTCGCGCAGGCGGATCAGCACCTCCAGCCGCCGGCGGGGCGGTGCCGCGCCTGCAGCGGCACCATGGCCTGGACGTAGAGGATGAAGCTGTCCTGGCGCAGCGCCTCGCGCAGGCGCACCGCCCAGTCCATCTCGCGCCGGCGGGTGGCCAGCTCCTGGTCTTCGGTGCGGTACACCTGCACGCGGTTGCGGCCCTTTTCCTTGGCCAGGAAGCAGGCGGAATCCGCGGCGCTGAGCACCTGTTCAATGTTGCCGATGCCGGCCCCGAAGCTGGCCACGCCGATGCTGATGCTGCAGGGGAACACGCGCTGCGCCCAGCTGAACTCGATCTTCGACACCACCTCGCGCAGCTCGTGGGCGATGCGCTCGGCGGTGGCTTCCGGGCAATGGCAAAGCAGCACGCCGAACTCGTCGCCGCCCAGCCGGCCAGGGTGTCGTGGGGCGCCACCTGCTGGCCCAGGATCATGCTGACGTGGCGCAGCAGCTCGTCACCGGCGGAGTGGCCGCAGGTGTCGTTGACGATCTTGAACTGGTCGAGGTCCAGGTACAGCACCGAGTGCATCGCCTCGCCCTCGAGCTCGTCGATCGCGATGCGCAGGCAGCGCTCGAACTCGCGCCGGTTCGCCAGCCCGGTCAGGGCGTCGTGGGCGGCCTGGTAGCTGACTTCCTGCGACAGCTGGTAGGCCTCGCTGACATCGTGGCCCTGCACGAAGACGCCGCTGACCTCGCCGGCGTCGTCCAGGATCGGCTGGTAGATGAAGTCGATGTGGTGCTCCACCGTCGGACCGTCGGCCTGCGGCCGCAGCTGCACCGGCATGGCGCGGCCGATGAAGGGCTCGCCGGTGGTGTACACGCGGTCGAGCAGTTCGAAGAAGCCCTGGCCCTCCAGTTCGGGCAGCGCGTGCCGCACCGGCTTGCCGAGGATGTCGCGGTGGCCGACCAGCGAGTAGTAGGCCTCGTTGGCCAGTTCGAACACGTGCTCCGGGCCCCGGCCCACGGCCACGAAGCCCGGCGCCTGCTGCATCAGGTGGCGCAGGTGGCTGCGTTCGGACACCAGGGCGCGGTTGATGCGCCGGGCCACGGTGGCCTGGCGCAGTTCCTCGAAGTTGTGCTGGCCGTCGGCGGGTTGTCCCAGGCCGGGGTCGATGAGGCCGGTGACATCGGTCACGCAGTGCAGGATGTGCGACACGCTGCCGTCGGCGCCCAGGATGGGGGTGTTGGTGATTGACCAGAAGCGGTCTTCCCAGACCTGGCCGTCGGGCATTTGCCGCAGCACAGGGAAATACAGCAGGTCCAGCGTGTGCGGCTTGCCGGTGCGCAGCACTTCCTCGAGCGAGGCGCGGGCCTGGCGCATCGCCCCGTTCTCGCGGGGCGGGAACGCGTCGAACACCGGCCGGCCCTTGATCGCCTCGAGCGTGGCATCGAGCTTGGCGAGGTAGGCCGGGTTGGCGTCCACGATCACCAGGTCGGGCGTGAGGACCATCAGTGCGTGGGGGTCGTGCTGGAAGGTCTGCTGGTAGTCGATCACGGGTCTACTTCAGGCGCGGGCGGCCGCTCGGGTGCGTGCGGGTTGTGCGGGCGTGGAAGACCGTACCGCTGTGATACACCCCGCAGGAGCAGATAGCCATAGTGCGGTGCGTCACCGCGTCCGGCATGACGCCGCCGGCTGGGGTCAGGAGTCGGCCGAGGCCCTGGCGCCCTTGGCGCGCTTGGCGGCATACATGCGCCGGTCGGCCTGGGCCAGCAGGGCCTCCCCGGTGGCCCCGTCGGCGGGGAAGCAGGCGATGCCGATGCTGGCATCGAGCTCGGTACTGCCCTCGGGCAAGGCGAAGGGCGGCTTGAGCCGGGCGCGCAGGCCGTCGGCCACGGTCTGGGCACCGGCCAGGTCGCGGCAGCCCGGCAGCAACACCACGAACTCGTCTCCGCCCACGCGCGCCACCAGGTCGGATTGGCGCACGCCGTCCAGCAGGCGCTGCGCCACCTCCCGCAGGATGCGGTCGCCGGCGTCGTGGCCGCCGCGGTCGTTGGCGGCCTTGAAGCCGTCCAGGTCCAGGTAGAGCACGGCCAGGTGGCCCTCGGATAGCCGGGCCTGTTCCACGGCGCGCTGCAGCTGGTGGTGCAGGTGGCGGCGGTTGGGCAGGTCGGTCAGCGGGTCGTGGCTGGCGCGGTGTTCCAGCTCGCGCTCGGCGCGGCGCAGCTCGCCGATCTCGCGCCCCACGCCGATGCGCACGCCGCGCTCGATCAGCCAGTGCGCCGACCACTGGATGTCGACGTAGTGGCCGAGCTTGTGCCGGTAGCGGTTGCGGAAGTGGCGCTGCTGCGCGCCCTCCATCACCTTGCTGGCCTGCACGCGCGTGGCCTCGAGGTCGTCGGGGTGGAGGAGCGAGAAGGTGGTTCGGCCCAGCACTTCCGCGGGGGCATAGCCCAGCAGGCGCTCGAAGCTGGCGCTCACGTAGAGGATGTGGCCGTCGGGGTCGACCATGCACACCGCGTCGGGCAGCAGGTCGAGTACTTCGGCGAGTGGGGGCAGCGTGGTTTTCGTCGGGGTCAATGCAGGGCTTCGGCAATCAGTTCGAACGAGCGCAGGCGCGCGGCGTGGTCATACACATCAGATACGATGATCAGCTCGTCGCACTGTGTCTGCGCCAGCACTTTTGCCACGCCGGCGCGGATTTCCGCCTTGTCGCCGAACACCGAGCAGGCCAGCATCGACTGCGCCTGGGCCTTCTCCTGCGGGTTCCAGTAGCTGTCGATGTCGTCGATCGGCGGCTGGCTGAGCTGGCGCTGGCCGCGCAGCAGGTTGGTGAACGACATCTGCAGGCTGGTGGCCAGGTGGCGGGCTTCTTCCGACGTGTCGGCGGCGATCAGGTTCACGCCGACCATGGCGTGGGGCTTTTGCAACTGCTTGGAGGGTTCGAAGCGGCTGCGGTAGACCTCCAGCGCCGACTGCAGCTGCTGCGGGGCGAAGTGCGAGGCGAATGCATAGGGCAGGCCCAGCTGCGCGGCCAGGGTGGCGCCGAAGGTGCTCGAGCCCAGCATCCACAGCGGCACTTCGGTGCCGGCACCGGGCGTGGCGACGATGTGCTGGCCGGGGCGGGCAGGCGCCAGCAGGCGCTGCAGCTCCAGCACGTCGTCGGGGAAGTTCTCGGCCGTGTGCGGGGTGCGGCGCAGCGCGCGCAGCGTGGCCTGGTCGGTGCCGGGGGCGCGGCCCAGGCCCAGGTCGATGCGGTCGGGGAACAGGTGCGCCAGCGTGCCGAACTGCTCGGCGATGACCAGCGGCGAGTGGTTGGGCAGCATGATGCCGCCGGCGCCCACGCGGATGCGCTGCGTGCCGGCCGCCACGTGGGCGATGACCAGCGAGGTGGCGGCGCTGGCGATGGACGGCATGTTGTGGTGCTCGGCCACCCAGAAGCGGGTGTAGCCCCAGCGCTCGGCATGCGCGGCGAGGTCGCGCGCGTTGTCCAGCGCCTGCCGGGCGTCGGTGGCGTCGGTGATGCGGACCAGGTCGAGGATGGAGATGGGGGTCATGCGCGCATTATCGGCACGAAACCAACCTGAAGGCCGAACACTTCCGCAATGGCATTGAGCGACTTGACCGTGGGGTTGCCACGGCCGGATTCGATCTGCCTGAGCGCCTGCACGCTGATGCCACGATGGCGCGCGAACTCGGGTTGGGTGAGGCCGCTGATGTGGCGCATGCGTCGCACGGCATGGGCCAGGTCGATCTCACCCCGGGAAAGCGCCGCGTACAGCGCATCGAGTTGGATGCGGGCCTCGGCCGGGCTGGGGCGGGGTGGGTTCCTGGGCATGGTTACAGGTTCTGCAGTTGCCGAGCCTGTTCGTCGATGCTGCGACGGCAGGCCTCGATGATGTCGGCGTCGACGCCCAGCTGGCGCAGGGTGCCGGGCAGGGCGGCGACAGCGGAGGCGAAATCCGCCAACGCGGTGCGCACGGCCTGCACCTCGGCGGCCTCCAGTTGCAGGTGCGCCAGCACATCAGCCCATGCATGCACGCGCACGTCGTCCGCATCGACCCAGTGCACGCTGCGCGGGATGAACTCCGGGTCCAGGTACATCGGAGCGAAGTCGAACAGGGGGGTGAGTTGGATGCGGCCATCCGGAAGCCGTTGCACGGCGGAGTTGCGGGCGTGGTTGTCGGTGTTGCGCAGGGCCAGGTTCAATACGTCGCGGCGCAGGAACTCGATGGTTTCCGACAGTGGATCGGTGGCATGGCGTCGAAGGGCATGCAGCAGGGTGTTCTGTCGGCAAGGCAAGCCAAAGCCCTGCAGTCCTGCCAGGCTGGCGAGGCTTTCCTGGTGCAGGCGCTGGACGCCATCGGGCCCGGCCTGGCGATCAAAGCGCGGCAGGAACAACAGGTCGTGGGCGTGTTCGATCCGTTCGGCCTGATGCACGCGTATCCCACAGGCCGCGGCTGCACGGAGATACGCGGCCTCGTTTCGCAGCACCGCACGGTCGGTGTCGCTGGCGTTGCGCGGGCCCTTCACCAGCCAGTGCACACGGGCATCCACGTCCTCCAGGGCCATGTCCGCATGCAACAGGCCCTCGCGGTCTTCGCTGAGCAGGAACTTGGGCGACACGCCCTGCACGCCGGTGGTTCCGGAGGCCAGCATGCCGTGGGTGGAGAGGTGCTCGAGCACGCTGTCGCCGCGCTGTGCGAGCTGGCGGCGGTTGAAGCCGGCTTCGCTTCCCGGTGGGGCTGGATTGCTCCGGGTGTAGTCCTCGTAGAACGCCACGGCGCTACGAATCCGCAACGCGCCCACCGGGTTGAATGCGCCCGCCATGAGCAGGGGGACGACCAGCGCGTCGTGGTCGCGGAGGCCCAACATGGGCACCAGCAACCGCCGGCCCTTGCCCTGGGGGACCAGGTCGTAGAGGAAGGCCGGGGCGCGTACATCGAGATCCTCGCGCGTGGCCTGGAACCCGACCGGCAAGGTCAGCGAAATGGGGAGCGGTTGATTGGAAAAGATGTACTCGGGCAGGTAGTCCACGCGCGCCCGGTCGTCGCCCAGCGGCTCAAGCGATGCGGCTGCCGTCCACTGGCCGTGGCGGTGGACTTCAATGACGGTGCTTTGCATGCCCTGGCCCATAAAAATATATCTAAATAGCAAATAGATGCTTTCAGCTACTCTATATGCTATTTAAATGATTTTCTATAGTGGCCCCTGCCCGGATGCGTCGCTTGCTTCAGACGTAGTAGCCCCGGTACCACTCCACGAACCGCGCCACGCCATCCTCCACCGACACGCTCGGCCGGTAGTCGACACTGGCGATCAGGTCGGACACGTCGGCCTCGGTGTCGGGCACGTCGCCGGCCTGCAGCGGCAGCATCTGCATCTCCGCCTTGCGGCCCAGGCAGTCTTCCAGCACTTCGATGTAGCGCAGCAGCTCGACCGGCTGTTCGTTGCCGATGTTGTAGATGCGGTAGGGCGCCACGCCGCTGGTGGCCGGGTCGGGCGTCATGCCGTTCCAGTCCGGGTTCGTGCCGGGCACGCTGTCGAGCGTGCGGATGACGCCTTCCACGATGTCCTCGACGAAGGTGAAGCTGCGCTTGTGGTGGCCGTGGTTGAAGACCTTGATCGGCTGGCCATCCAGGATGGCCTTGGTGAACAGGAACAGCGCCATGTCCGGCCGGCCCCACGGCCCGTAGACGGTGAAGAAGCGCAGGCCGGTGCAGGGGATGCCGTAGAGGTGCGCGTAGCTGTGCGCCATCTGCTCGTTGGCCTTCTTGGTGGCCGCGTACAGCGTGAGCGGGTGTTCGGTGGCGCGGTGTTCGGTGAACGGCATCTTCGTGTTGGCGCCGTACACCGAGCTGGTGGAGGCGTAGACCAGGTGCTCGACGCCGTGGTGGCGGCAGCCTTCCAGGATGTGCAGGAAGCCGGTGACGTTGCTGGCCACGTACACGTGCGGGTTCTCCGCGGCGTAGCGCACGCCGGCCTGGGCGGCCAGGTTCACCACGCGTTGCGGCTTGTGGGTGGCGAAGGCGGATTCCACCGCGGCACGGTCGGCCAGGTCGGCGGTGATGTGGGTGTAGTTGGGGTGCTCGGCGAAGCGCGCCAGGCGCGCCTGCTTCAGGGTGACGTCGTAGTAGTCGTTGAGGTTGTCGAGGCCGATGACCTCGTCGCCGCGGTCCAGCAGGCGCTGGGCCAGGTGGGAGCCGATGAAGCCGGCGGTGCCGGTGACGAGGATTTTCATGTGGGGCATCCTGGAAGAAGCCCGCCAGTATAAGGCGGGCTTCTGGAAGGCGGCTGTTACCGCCCCGGCGTGGAGCAGCAGCGTGCCTTGGCGCGCACGCTCACCGTGCCCAGCGCCTCGTTCTTGAAGCGGCAGGTCCAGCGCGTGCCGAGGATGTCGGTGCTGCTCAGCACGAACACCTCGTTGATGTTGTGCTCGCACGCGCCCCCGGTCAGGGTGCTGTTGGCCGGGCACTCGGCCGTGCTTGCGTTGAGGGTGGCGCCGGACACGATGCTGGTGTCGGGCCCCACCACCCAGCTGCACGCCAGTCCGGCGCGCTGCGGGCGCGCGAAGTAGCCGACCACGTCGGCGATGACGTGCGCGTTG
This sequence comes from Alkalisalibacterium limincola, assembly GCF_008017755.1. Classification (GTDB taxonomy): domain Bacteria; phylum Pseudomonadota; class Gammaproteobacteria; order Xanthomonadales; family Xanthomonadaceae; genus Alkalisalibacterium; species Alkalisalibacterium limincola. Next base: position 376,706 of record NZ_VRTS01000003.1, on the reverse strand, counting down.
CGGTGGCTGTAGATCGAGACGTCGAGCCCGGGGATGGTGATGGGGGCGATGATCTCGTTGGCCACGGTCTGGTTTGCGGCGTAGTTCACGGTGCTGGCGAGCGGGCGTTCGCCGCCGGCCGGCCACACGGTGAGGAAACCCGCGCTCGCCGGCGACACGACGGCCACGTTGATGACCACGGCGTCGATCTCGGCGGCACTGGTGAGCCCGCAATTGCCAGCGGCACCGCCCTGGCTGGACTGGAAGTCGACCCCGAAGGCGTAGAAATCCCGGCTGGTGCCGCCCGCGATCTGTCCGCTGCGTGGGCTGGGCTGTCGGGTATCCAGGATACGGCAGGGCTCCAGCGGGGTGAACACCAGGTCGGAGTCCGGGTCGCCCAGACGGTCGGGCTGTGCCTGGTCGTTGCCTTCAGTGGCGAGCGCCGAAGCGGCGAAAACGAGGGCCAGGAGGCTGCCGAACACGGTCGGCAATTGCGCGCGGGTCTGCATGGTCACTTTCTCCTTGTGGTGTCGGCGCAGAATACTCCGAACCCTGGGGAGGACAAATGACACGCGGTGCCGAGGGAGTCCGCATCGCGCACGCTGCGCCGTTTTGAGTGGGGAGGGCCGGGGAACGGCCCGGTGGTTCCCGCATGGACCAGGAGGTCCGCCATGAATCGATTCCCTGGAACGGTGTTGGCTGTTGCCCTGGCGCTGGCCGTGGCACTGCTGCCGGTGGTGGCCCTGGCCCAGGCGCCGGAGCCGCGCATGCCGAGGGCGCCGGCGGCGCTGCCGCAGGCGCTGGTGATCGAGGGCTGGTGGGGCTACCCCTGCCTGACGACCACGCCGAACTGCTTCCCCGACGCGGCGGTGGACTGGGTGCCGCTGGAAGTGGCGGCGTGGGTGGGGGACGAGAAGTTCATCGGTGGCTTCACCAGCTTCGAGGGCGACCGCTCGGAATTCGAGGTGGCCGTGCAGGTGCCGCCGCTGCAGCGTGGCGACATGGTGATGCTGGAGGTGACCGCGCAGGCGCCGGAGGGGCACGTGGCGCGCTTCACCAGCCTCCAGGACGTGGCCTATCGGCTGCAGGCCGCGGCCGATGCCGATGGCCGCGTGGCGCTGGGCAACCGGCGCCCGAACATGCTGACGATTCTCAGCACCGCCCTGGTGGGGCTGCTGGAGGAGGCCAACGGCGGTGACTGGCGCATGGACGAGCAGCAGTTCCAGCGCCTGCTGCGGCAGGTCGACCCGGCCCGGTTGATGCGGCATGCGCTGGCCTTCCAGGGCCTGGTGTCCGGCGCGTTGCCGGGGGCCGGCACGGTGGACCCGAATGCGCTGGTGGCGTCGACCGACGCCGTGGAGGCCTACCTGGCCGATGTGCCCGAGGAGGTGCTGCAGGCGGTGTTCGAGCAGTTCCAGACCTGGGGGTCGAGTGCCTACCAGCCGATCGACTTCGAGGGGCTGGACCTGACCCTGGCGCCCGGCGCGTCGCCGGGCACCATCGCGTTCGGGCGCCGTGCCGGCGTGCGCATGCGCCTGCGCGACGAATGGGAGGAGCAGGGCGGGTTCTCGACGGTCATCGACACCGGGCTGGTGCGCGGGCTGACCACGTTCTTCGAGCTGCACATCGATTCGCTGCAGCGGGCGGCGCGGGTGGTGCGGCCCGGGCAGCCGTCCTTCGAGTCGCAGCGCATCACCTATGAATGCGCGGGGCAGGGCGAGGTGCAGGCGCTGCGGATCACCGGGCGCAACCCGTTCATGTTCCGACGCATGGCGATGGCCGGCGCGCTGGAGTTCGTCGAGTACACCGAGCTCAACGACCTGGGCTACCGGGCCATCGAGGGCGACGTGGTGCCCTGCGTGGAGACGCTGCCGGTGTTCGAGGCGGTTCGCCACTACGCCGTGGCCTACCCGCCGCGGGGCCTGGCGCGCGCGCCGGTGGCGGTGCCGCGCGGGCCGGTGGCGCTGCAGATGTTGAATCCGGATCCCGACCCGATGGAGGAGGACAGCCAGTTCATCGCCGGCACCATCGACCTGTCCACCGGGGCGGTGGACGCGCCCGGCTACGCGTCCGGTGGCACGGTGGCGCTGGGCCCGGGCGCACAGGTGTCGCTGGCGGTGGACACGCTGCCCGGGAGTTTGATCGACGGCCGGGTGGTGATGCGCCTGGAAGGCCTGCGCGACGACGGGCTGGGCGCTGCGGAGTGGGGGGTGAGCTCACGCGTGGAGGATTCCGACGCGACCACGTGCGCGCGCATGTCACGCCGGTGGTGGCGGTGGACACCGACCTGGTGCTTTCCGGTGGGCTGCTGGCGGGCACGTGGCGCTCGGGCAGCGACCTGTCGCTGCCGGGTGCGGTGGATGCACTGGCGGTGAGCTTCAACGAGGTCACCGGGCAGGGTGCCCGGGAGGCGCCCGGTGGGCCCAGCGTGCCGTTCTCGTGGGTGCTGCAGGACGGGCGCGTGCTGGCCAGCACCTTTGCCCGTGATACGCAGCCGGGTCAGCTGCTGCCCGTGTGTCCACCCGGCGTCGGCGACTGCCGCGAGGTGCTGCGGCGGGTGTGGACGCCCTTGCGGCTTGGTGTGCGCGATGGGCTGCGGCGGCTGTACGTGATCGAGGAGCGGTTCGCCGACGCGGGCGGGGGGCTGCAACGCACGTCGCGGCAGCTCGACTTCTACGACACGCCCTGAGGCGCGGGCGAGGGTGTCCGGCCGCCCGGGTTTGCGCCGTTGGCTCCTCCGTACCCCCTCGTTGGAGCTCCACATGGCACGGACCCTCGCCCCTCTCCTGGCGGCATTGCTGCTGCTGTGTCCTGCGTCGCTGAGCGCGCAATTCGGCGAGGGGCGCATGCCCCGGGGGCAGGCGGCGACAACCGAAGTCCTGACCATCGGCGGCACCTGGGGCTTCCCCTGTGCACTCAACTGGCGCTGCTCGGCGTGGTCGGAGGAGCAATGGGAGGCGCTGGAGGTGGTGGCCTGGGTGGGGCCCGACCGGTTCGAGGGCGAGTTCCTGCCGGACTCGAACTTCTTTGGCGGGTTCGAGGTGAGCGTGCAGGTGCCGCCGGCCCGGCGCGGCGAGCTGGTGTTGGTGGAGGTGCTGGCGGCATCGCCGGAAGGCCACACGGCCCGCTTCCAGTCGCTGCAGGGCACCGCGGCGCGCCTGCTGGAGGAGGCCGGCCCGGGTGGGCGCATCGGCAACTCCGAGCATCGGCCGAACAACGTCACCGTGCTGACCACGGCGCTGGTGGGGCTGCTGGAGGAGGCGAACGCGGGGCAGTGGCGCATGCCCGAGCCGCGCTTGCTTGCGTTGCTTCACGAGGTCGACCCCAACCGCCTGCTGCGCCATGCGCAGGTGTTCCAGGGCATCAACCTGGGCATCATGCCCGGCGCCGGGTCGGTGGACCCCAATGCCTTGATCGCATCGACCGACGCCGTGGAGGCCTACCTTGCCGGCGTGCCCGGGCAGTTGCTGGAAGACGCGTATTCCAGCCTCGACTGGGGCGGTGCGACCGCGTTCCAGGAGATCGACTTCCTGGGCCTGGACAAGACGATGGTGCCGGCCTCGGCGCCGGGCACGGTGTCCTTCGGGCGCCGGGATGGCGTGCGGATGCGGATGATCGACGACTGGAGCGAGGACGGCTTCGTGGGCTCGGTCATGGACACCGGGGCGACCGGGCGGGTGAGCGCGATGTTCCTGCCCAACATCGACAGCTACCCGCGCTCGGCCCGGGTGGTGCGGCCGGGGCACCCGTCCTTCGAATTCGAGGACATCCACGTCGACTGTCCGGGCGTGGGCCCGGTGCAGGTGTTGCGCATCTCCGCGCGGATGCCGTCGATGTTCCGGCGCATGGCGATGCTGGCCGGGCTGGAATTCGTCGAGTTCACCGAGAGCCGGACGCTGGCCTACCGGCTGCCCGTGAACGTGGATCCGGCGTGCCGGGATGCCTTGCCCTCGGGCGAGGTTCGCCGCCACTACTACGCCGCCCATCCTGCGCTGCAGTTGCCGCGCGGGCGCATGGGGCCGGTGCTGCATGCCGGGCCCGTGGCGATGCAGTTGCTCAACCCCGACCCGGTGCTGGGCGACGAGGACGCACAGTTCATCGCGGGCACCGTGGACTTCTCCACGGCCGGGTGGTGGCGCCGGGCTATGCCGCGCAGGGAATCATTGGCGTGTCGCCGCAGGGCGAGCTGACGCTGACGGTGGAACTGCTGCCCGACAGCCTTCGCGAAGGCGTGGTGGACATGCGCATGGAGCGGGTGCGCGGTGATGGCCTGGGCGCGGAGGAGTGGATGCTGAGCACGCGCCTGCGCCATTCGGTGGACGACCACTTGCGCGCGCATGTGACGCCGGTGGTGCGCGTGGACCCGCGGCTGGTGCTGGGGCCGCAGCTGCTGGATGGCCGCTGGCACTCGGGCGCGGACTTGTCGCGTCCGGGTGCGGTGGACGCCTTCGCGGTCGATTTCGAGGCCGGGTCCGGGCAGGGAGTGGAGCAGGTGCCGGGGGGCGAGGCGATCCCGTTCTCGTGGCGGATCGAGGAAGGCAGCCTGGTGGCCCTGACCTTCGCGCTGGACGCCGAACCCGGGGTGTTGCGGCCGGACTGCCCGCCCGGCGCACAGGGCTGCCGCGAGGTGCGGCGCCGGGTCTGGGAGCCGCTGCGGATGGATGCGCGCCCGGGCCTGCGCCGCCTGTATGTCATCGAGGCCTTGTGGCTCGACAGCGGTGCCGGGCCGGAGCGCGTGTCCCGGCAGCTGAATTTCTACGACGCCCACTGAGCGCGAGCCGCAGCACGCCCTGCAGACGCAGTTGCCCAGAAAAAATCTGGGGACCGGGCACATTGCGCATGGCAGCATGGATGCCTCACTCGGGGCATCGGTCGATCAGGAGAAATCATGGACGTTTTCGTGTCGCGGGCATCGCGCCTGCGGGGGCTGCTGTGCGTGCTGGCCTGCGTGGCCTTGTTGATGGGCGCGGACCGGCGGGTGGTGCGCGCCCGGCCGCGATGGGCGAGCTGACCCTGGTGGGTGGCACGGCCGGGTCGTTCGACGCCACCGCTGCCAATGCAGGCCTGGCGGATTTCTCGCTGGTGTCGGTGGGCGACGGCGTGCTGGGCTCGACCGCCCTGGTCGATGGCCGGCTGCACTACACCGCGCATGCCCAGGGCAGCGGCGTGGACCGGGTGGCCTATCAGTTGGTGAACGCGTCGGGGCAGCGGATGCTGGGCGAGTTGCGGGTGCGGGTGGTGGACGCCCAGGCAGCGGTGCCGATGCGCGTGGTGTTGACCGCGCGTGATCGCGCCGGCGTGCGCGTGGCGCTGCACGAGGGTGCCACCGTGCTGGCCGAGGGCACCACGCGCGGCAACGGCACGGTGGACCTGGTGGTGCCGGAAGGCCTGCCCGGCGCGGCGATGCTGTCGCTGCACGCCGAAGGCGTGGGCTCGGGCGGTGCGGCGTTGCGCTGGGTGTCGCTGCTGGGGTCGGCGCAGCAACTGCGCGTGGCCTCGGCGGGCGAGCGCCTCGAGGCGGTGGACTGGCCGGCCCTTCGGCTGGGCGCGGCCTCGACGGCCTTCCATGCCACGTTGGGCGCAATCGATCCGCAGGCGCCTCTCGATCCGGAGGCGGCGTTGCGCGCGGCGCCTGGCGTGGACACGCAGCGCGTGCTGGTGGCCGCTGCACTGGTGGACCTGATCGAGGCGGGCGTGTTGCCGCTGCCGCCGGGCTATGCGGACACGCTGGCCCTGGTGATGGACGACGCCGAGGTCGACCGGTTGCGTGGCCTGCACTGGAACCAGCACGTCGATGCGGCGATCCAGGCGCGGCTGATGGACCCGGGCCGGTCGGCGCGCTTGCCTGCGGCGCCCTACGAGGCCTGGTTCTGGCCGCCGCATGCCCATGGCCTGGTGTTGGGCGAGGGGACGGGCCTGGCCTTGCGCGCCGGCGGCGGCGGCGAGTACTTCGTACGCGCGGACCTGGACGATGTGGGGATCAGCTGGCACGCGCACGAGGGTGGCCTGCGGGTGGAACTCAACCAGCCGATCGTGCGCGGGGAGAGTGCCCAGGGTCGGTGGTGCATGCTGGGCGACGGCTCGCAGCACAACTACCTGGTGTTGCAAAATTCGCGTCGCGGGACGCTGGACCTGCGTCGGGTGCACGGTTTCGCGGGGATCGACTACATCGTCAAGCGTTGGCACCGGGTGCAGTACGAGGAACTCCACGCTCCGGTTCCCGACGACTGCGAGGTCGAGCTGCTGCCCGAGCGTACTTTTTACCAGCTCACCCATGTGCTGACCCGGCCCAACGTGGACACGCTGTCGGTGCAGGGCCCGGCCGTGGACGTGCCCGGGCAGTTGCTGCTGGGCCTGGGCGAGAGCGGCTCCCTGCTGGTGGCCGGCTTGCTGGACGTTCAACAGCAGACGCTGCACCTGGAAGGCACCGCGCTGGACATCGACGTGCAGCTGGCCCGCGCGGCCGGGTGGTGTTCGATGCGCTGCCCGAGGGCGGTGGTGATCCAGTGCGCTTCGAGCTGCAGCAGCTGCGCACGGGCCTGGCCGATTCCTCGTCGTGGGCGGTGGTGCGCCGCGAGGTGGATGGGACGGTGCGGGGCTGGGTGAGCGCCGGCATCGTGCCGCAAGCGGTGCGCGCGGACTTCGACTGGAACGACCACTGGATCCACGTGGGCAGCTGGTCGCGACTGGGCACGATGGGCCTGTGGCGTACCGAACAGCGCTGGCTGTTCGACCCGGAAGCCGAACGTGCCCGGCGCTACGGAAAGACCGCGCCTGGCGGTGACTGGGTCGAGTATCCGACCCTGCAACGGCACTTGCTGGTGGAAGATGGCGCGGTGGTGCATCGGCTGTACTACACCAACACCGGCTCCAACCTGCTGGCGTGTCCGGACGGGGTGCCGTGCTGGCGCCAGAGCGAGCACCGGCTGCTTCCGGTCGCCGAGTTGCGCGATGTATTCGGCCCGGGCCATGACTTGGTCTTCGTGATGCACGAGTACGGGATCTGGGAGTCGGAGCAGGGCTGGGCGCAGTTCCAGCGCTTCGTGGACGCCTGGGTGAGGGACCCTGCAGGGAACCTGCGGCGGGCGACGCCGGTTCGCGACGCGGAAGGTGGCCGCCCCCGGTACACCTCCCTGCAGCGGCACTGAGGCGACTTCCCCGACCCGGCGTGGTTCAGCCGCGGTCGGGGGCGGGGTCGGCACCCTTGTGCCTGGATCCGCACACGGGTGATGCATGGTCGAGGACGTGGGCACCATAACGCGTGGTGGTGGTGATGGTGCTGGGGTGAGCGTGTGGCTGGCCTGGGGCCGGCGGCCGCTGGCGGCCGTGGCGCTGGTGCTCACCTCGCTGGTGTTCTCGGCCGCCTTGTTCCTGCCCGGCGGGCAGGTGCGCAGCCTGTTCGGCGCCACGCTGGTGGGCCTGGTCTACCAGTTGGCGGCCGCGCTGCCCTGGTCGGCGGGGCAGGTGGCGCACTTCGTGGGTTTCGCGTGGATGGCGCTGCTGCTGTGGCTGCTGCGTCCGGACCTGCGCGTGCTGCGGGTGATGGGCGTGCTGGTGCTGCTGGCGGTGTTCTCGGAGCTGGTGCAGGGCCTGCTGGACTGGCGCGAGGCGCACCTGGCCGACGTGCAGGTGAACCTGCTGGGCGCGGCGGCCGGACTGGTGCTGGGCGGGCTGGGCACGCTGCTGGCGATGGCCTGGCGCCGGGCGCGGCGGGGGCGCGGCGACTAGGTGGCGCTGGCCATGGCCTCGGTGCGCTTGTGCAGGTACATCAGTGCATCGGCCTGGGTCCAGGCTTCGCGCAGACCGCCCTTGTGGTCGCGGACGGCGGCGCCGATCGACACCGCGATGCCGGCCCGTTCGAAGGCCTGGCGGTAGCGCGCGGTCAGGAGGTCCAGGCCACCGGCATCGGCCTCCGCGACGATCAGCCCGAACTCGTCGCCGCCCAGCCGGGCGATGATGTCGTTCTCGCGCGCATGCGCCTCGAGCACGCTGCCGGCGCGGCGGATGAGCTCGTCGCCGGCGGCGTGGCCGCGGGTGTCGTTGATCGACTTGAGTTCGTCCAGGTCCATGACCAGCACGGCGGCGTTGTAGCCGTAGCGTGCGCAGCGCTCGTCCTCGGCGGCCAGCAGCAGATCCCAGCCACGGCGGTTGTTGAGTCCGGTCATGACGTCGCTCAGCGCTTCCTCGCGGTAGCGCTCGGCCTGGCGCGAGGCGCGCCCGGCCTTGAGTTCAGCCTGCAGCACGCCGCTGAGCAGACGGCCGATCAGTTCCAGGGTCGGCTGCTCGGCCAGCAGCTCGTGGCCGGCCGTGCGGCGGTTGAGGCCACACAAGGTGCCGAACAGGTGGCCGTTCTCCAGCACGAGGGGGATGCCGACGTAGGCGCCGATCTCGAAGCGGTCGGCGATGGCCGCACCCCGGTAGGCCCCGACGGCGCGGGCGTCGGGTGCGACGCGCGGGCCGCGGCCATCGAGCATGCGGATGCAGAAGGATTCGTCCCACTTCAGGATGTCGCCGGCCTTGACGTCGTAGCCGGTGGCCTCGACATCCAGCACGATCCAGTCGTTGCCTTCCACGTGCGTGACCATGACCAGGTCGAAGGCCAGCCGCGCCCGCAGGTAGGCGATGCTCTCCCTGGCGCAGGCGCGAAAGTCGTGGGTGGGGGTGATCATGTCCGGAAGGCCGTGGAGGACCGGCCTGCATACTGCCACGTACGGACGTCGTCCAACTGTGATGCGCGTCGCTACCGGTCCGGCCGGCGTGGGAAAGGTTCAGCTTGGGGCGGGCGGGGGCGGTCGTTATGATGAGCGGTCGCAGCGGAGCCACCGATGATCCCCGAGCCCCACGTGTCCCACCTCGACCGGCTGGAAGCCGAGGCGATCCACATCCTGCGCGAGGTGGCCGCCGGCTTCGCCCGACCGGTGATGCTGTACTCGGTGGGAAAGGATTCCTCGGTGCTGCTGCACCTGCTGGTGAAGGCCTTCCATCCGGCGCCGCCGCCGATCCCGCTGCTGCACGTGGACACGGGCTGGAAGTTCGCCGAGATGATCGCGTTCCGCGACCGGCGCGTGGCCGAGACCGGCTGCACGCTGCTCACGCACACCAACCCGGACGGGCTGGCGCGGGGCATCGGCCCGATCAGCCATGGGGCGCGCGTGCACACCGACGTGATGAAGACCCAGGCGCTGCGGCAGGCGCTGGACCTGCACCGGGTGGATGCGGCGATCGGTGGGGCGCGCCGCGACGAGGAGCGCTCGCGGGCGAAGGAGCGCATCTTCTCCTTCCGCACGGCCCAGCACCGCTGGGACCCGAAGAACCAGCGGCCGGAGCTGTGGAACCTGTACAACGCGCGCATCCACGAGGGAGAGAGCGTGCGGGTGTTCCCGCTGTCGAACTGGACCGAGCTCGATGTGTGGCTCTACATCTACCGCGAGCAGATCCCGGTGCCCTCGCTGTACTTCGCCGCCGAGCGCCCGGTGGTGGAGCGCGATGGCGCGCTGCTGATGGTCGACGACGCCCGCCTGCCGGTGCAGGCGGACGAGGTGCGCATGCGCCGCGTGCGCTTCCGCACGCTGGGCTGCTATCCGTTGACCGGTGCGGTGGAGTCCGATGCGGACACGCTGGAGAAGGTGGTCGCCGAGATGCTGGTGGCCACGACCTCGGAGCGGCAGGGCCGGTTGATCGACCACGACGCAGGCGCTTCGATGGAACACAAGAAGCAGGAGGGCTACTTCTGATGGCCACGACCGGGGGTGGACCCGATGTGGCCGCGTGCCTGAAGCGCCACGAGACCAAGCCGCTGCTGCGCCTGATCACCTGCGGCAGCGTGGACGACGGCAAGAGCACGCTGATCGGGCGGCTGCTGCACGACACCCGCGGGCTGTTCGAGGACCAGGTGGCCGCGCTGGCCGACGACAGCCGGCGCCATGGCACCCAGGGCGAGGCGCTGGACTTCGCCCTGCTGCTCGACGGGCTGGCGGCCGAGCGCGAGCAGGGCATCACCATCGACGTGGCCTACCGCTACTTCGCCACCGAGCGGGCCAAGTTCATCGTGGCCGACTGCCGGGGCACGAGCAGTACACGCGCAACATGGCCACCGGGGGCATCCACCGCCAGCCTGGCGGTGGTGCTGGTGGATGCGCGCAAGGGGGTGTTGCCGCAGACGCGCCGGCATTCGTGGATCGTGTCGCTGCTGGGCATCGACCACGTGGTGCTGGCGGTGAACAAGATGGACCGGGTGGGTTTCGACGAGGCGGTGTTCGACGCGATCGTGGCCGACTACGAGGCGCTGGCCGGGCACCTGGGCATCGGCCGCGTCAGCGCGGTGCCGGTGTCGGCGCTGCACGGTGACAACCTGGTGGCGGCCTCGGACGCCACGCCCTGGTACGAGGGCCCGGGCCTGTTGCAGGTATTGGAGCAGGCCGCGGAGGCGGCCGGAGAGGCGGCGTCGGGTCCGTTCCGGCTGCCGGTGCAATGGGTGTGCCGGCCGAACCCGGATTTCCGCGGCTTCGCCGGCACCCTGCTGGGCGGGGGCGTGGCGGTGGGCGAGGCGGTGGTGGCCCTGCCGTCGGGCCGCCGTTCGCGGGTAGCGTCGATCCATGTGGGCACGCAGGCGGTGCAGCGCGCCCATGCGGGACAGCCGGTGGTGCTGGCGCTGGCCGACGAGATCGACGTGAGCCGGGGTGACGTGCTGGCTGCCGTGGCCGACCCGCCGGAGGCCTCAGACCAGTTCGGCGCACACCTGCTGTGGATGGATGTGCAGCCGCTGCTGCCGGGGCGTCCGTACTGGCTGCAGATCGGCACGCGCACGGTCGGTGCCCAGGTCAGCGAGATCAAGCACCAGGTCGACGTGGACACGCAGGCGCACATCGCGGCGAAGCGGCTGGAGCTCAATGCGGTGGCGGCGGTGAACCTGGACCTGGACCAGCCGGTGGTGTTCGAGCCCTATGCGCAGTGCCGCGAGCTGGGCGGCTTCGTGCTGGTGGACCGGCAGACCAACGCCACGGTGGCGGCCGGGGTCATCGACTTCGCGCTGCGCCGGGCCACCAACATCCACTGGCAGTCGATGGACGTGGACAAGGCGGCGCGGGCGCGGATCAAGGGCCAGGTGCCGCGCTGCGTGTGGTTCACCGGCCTGTCGGGTTCGGGCAAGTCGACGATCGCCAACCTGGTGGAGAAGAAGCTGCTCTCGCGCGGCTTCCACACCTACCTGCTGGATGGGGACAACGTGCGCCACGGCCTCAACCGCGACCTGGGCTTCACCGACGAGGACCGGGTGGAGAACATCCGCCGGGTCGGCGAGGTGAGCCGGCTGATGGTCGATGCCGGGCTGGTGGTGCTGGTGAGCTTCATCTCGCCGTTCCGGGCCGAGCGGCGCATGGTGCGCGAGTATTTCGACGCGGACGAGTTCATCGAGGTGTTCGTCGACACGCCGCTGGCGGAGTGCGAGCGGCGCGATGCGAAGGGCCTGTACGCGAAGGCGCGGCGCGGCGAGCTGCCGAACTTCACCGGCATCGGGTCGCCCTACGAGGTGCCCGAGAACGCGGAGCTGCGCCTGGACACGATGTCGGCACAGGCCGAAGAGCTGGCCGAGGCGGTGCTGGCGCGACTGCTGGCGCCGTGACGGGGTGATGGTTGGGGGCTAGACCCCGCTGACCCAGGGCAGTGACAGGATGATCAGCACGACGGTGAACAGGATCACTGTTGCCACGCTGTTCTTGTGCGCCTTCATGCCGTGCCCCCGTCGTGGACCGGGCAGGTTGCCGGGTCGGGTGGATGCACCATACAACGCGGAGGCCGGGCCGTGGCGGACAGGGCACCCGGCCGGTTCGGGCCGGCCGGGTGCAGGGCCCCGGTTGCGGGGCCGCTGGACGGGCTGCCGTCAGTCGGTGCACTCCGTGGTGCCGGCGTTGCAGACCTGCCAGTTGGTGGCGCCGAACAGGATGGGAACGCGCTGCGTGTAGCTGCCGGTGTTGGCGCCGGTGAAGACGATCGCGCCGTTGAGCCACACGTCGACGGTCTCGCCGCCGCCGTCCCAGGAGAGGTTGTGGTCGGGACGCATGCGCGGGCCGCTCAGCGTGACGGTCAGGTTGCTGGGAATCGCGGGCGGCTCCACTTCGCCCAGGTCGCCGGTGGCGAGGATGCGCACGTTGGCCAGCTCACCGCTGTCGGGCCAGGCATGCACGCCGATGTACCAGGTCCCGGCCTGGGGATCGGTCAGGACGCACTGTTCCTCGCTGCCCACCGCGAACGGGCGGCAATCCCAGTCGGAACCATTGGGAAGCGGGCGCTCGCCGAAGCGCACGAACAGGTCGCCGTCACCGGTGCTGCCTTCCTCCGGGAAGATCTCCACGACCACTTCCCCGGCGCCCTCGGGAACCTCCACGCTGAACCAGCTCATCGAACCGGGGGGGCCGGCGACGGGAAGGTCGACATCCGCTTCCAGCGGGGTGATCTGCGCGGGCTCGTCCTCGAAGGACGCGACCAGCGCCAGGCCTTCGAACTCGACCCATGCATCGATCAGGATGAACCACTCGCCGGCGGCGGGAGATTCGATCAGGCAGGCATCCTGGTTGCCTACGGTGAAGGAGGCGCAGTCATTTTCCTCGAAGGTGGGAAGCTCGCCCTGGCGGATGGCCAGGTCGGCATCGCCGGGACCGCCGGAGGTCACCACCAGCAGGTCGTGGCTGCCTTCGGGGACGTCGATGACGAAGAGGAGCTGGCCTCCGGTGGGGGCGGTCAGGCCGAAGACCGGCTCGCCATTGTTGACTGGAGTCTGCGCGGTGGCGATGGCTGGAAGCGCTGCCAGAGCGAGCAGCGCGGTGGACAGGGCAGCCAATGGCAGCCCGCGGCGAATTTCCTTCATGTGACACCCCCAAAAGAGAAGATCATCGAATCGAATGTTTGGAACCACCCGACCTGGATCGAACGGGTGGTTCCATCTACTCAACGCGTCCGATCGAAAGGGGCGGACAGGGCGGTTTCAGCTGCCGTTTACCTCGCGGCCACCCAGGCCAGCGCCTCGTCGCCCGGCATCGGGCGGGCGATGTGGTAGCCCTGGGCGTGGTCGCAGCCTAGCTCTCGCAGGTAGTCCAGCGTGCGCTGGTCCTCCACGCCCTCGGCGGTGCAGCCCAGGTCCAGCTTGTGGCCCAGCTCGACCAGCGACTCGATGACCGCACGCGAGGCAGGGTCGTGCGTGGACTGCAGCACGAAGCTGCGGTCGAGCTTGATCTCGGAGAACGGAAGGCGCAGCAACTGCTGCAGCGTGGAGAAGCCGGTGCCGAAGTCGTCGATGGCCAGTCGGAAGCCACGCATGCGCAGCCGCGTGAGCTGGCTGAGCGAGCCGCGCTCGTCGACCATCGCGTGGGATTCGGTGAGCTCCAACGCCAGGCGGGCAGGCGGTACGCCGTGGCGCTCGCACAGCGCCACCAGGCCGCTCATGAACGTGTTGGTGGACAGCGAGCTGCGTGCGGACAGGTTGACCGCCATGTGCAGGTCGCTGTCGGGGAAGTTCCCGGACAGCCAGGCCAGGCTCTGCTCCAGCATGCTCCAGGTCAGCGTGTCGATGAGGCCGTTGTCCTCGGCCAGCGGGATGATGCGGTCGGCCGGTTGCACGCCACGCACCGGGTCGTGCCAGCGCACCAGCGCCTCGAACCCGACCAGGCGGCCGTCGGCACAGGCCACCTTGGGCTGGAACCAGGGCCGCACTTCGTTGTTGGCCAGGGCATCGCGCAAGGCGGCCGCGCAGCCGTTGGCGGCATGGGCCGGGGACTGGGCTGGGCGGTCCACTGTCGATGCATCGCCCATGTCGACGCTCAGCAGGAGGTCCTTCAGCTGGCCGTTGCTGAAGGGTTTGGGCAGCACGCCGGCCAGCTGCAGGCCGTGCTCCACCGCAGTGCGTCGCGCCGCGTCGAGGATCTGGGTGCCCAGGCCGCTGGTGATCATCAGCTGTGCACCGCAGCCGCGCTGACCCAGTTGCTCGATGATCTCGAGGCCGTCCATCATCGGCATCATCAGGTCCAGCGCGATGACGTGGGGCTGGTAGTCCTCGAGCGCCTCGAAGAAGGCCGCCGGCTCGCAGGTCACCCGGGCGCCGAGGCCCATGGAGCCAGCCACGGCGGCGATGGTGGCGCCGACGTCGTGCTCGTCGTCGAGGATCAGCAAGCGGGTTGGACTCACGTATCGGTGTCCCTTGGGGCAGCGGGGTGATCGTGCATCGCGTGGTCAAGGCACGCCGCCAGTGAAGCACGCCGATAGGGCTTGGGCAAAAACGCCCCCGTACGGCGCAGCGTTTCCGGATTCAGTCCCTTGTCGTCGGTGAATCCCGACGTGAACACGACCCTCAGCCCTGGCCTGAGCCTGCGCGCGCGCTGGGCCAGCTCGTGGCCATTGATGCCTCCCGGCATCAGGATGTCGGTGAACAGCAGATCGATGTCGTCGTTGCGTTCCAGGATGGCCAGCGCCTCCGTGGCGCGGGCGACCGGCACGACCGTGTATCCGAGTTCGCGCAACAGGCCTTCGCCAAAGCCGCGCACCAGGTCGTCGTCCTCGACCATGAGGATGCTTTGCCCTCGCCCCATCGCTGCTTCGAGGGACGGGGAGGGGGCCTCGCGCCTTGCCGGGGTGGACTCGGCGGCGGCGCGTGGCAGGTACAGCTCGACCGTGGTGCCGGCGCCGGGCACCGAGCGGATCTCGATGTGTCCGTTGGACTGGCGGGCGAACCCGTACACCATGCTCAGCCCCAGGCCGGTGCCCTTCCCGCGCTTCTTGGTGCTGAAGAAGGGCTCCATGACGCGGCCAAGGTCCTCGGCGGTGATGCCCACGCCGGTGTCGGACACCGACACCACCACGTAGTCGCCGGCCGCCAGCGTGCCGTGGGAATCGGAGCGGGCGGTGGCGGCGGTGTGGTTGCGCGTCTCGAAGGTCAGCCAGCCCCCGTCGGGCATCGCGTCGCGGGCGTTGAGCGCCAGGTTCAGCAGCGCGTCCTCCAGCTGGCCGGCGTCGATCAGGGCAGGCCACAGGCCGGGGGTTGGCGTGACGCTGGTGGCGATGTGGTCGCCCATGGTGCGCTCGATCAGCAGCTGCGAATCGGCCAGCAGCACGGTGATGTCCACGGCGGCGGCGTCGAGGCTCTGGCGCCGGGCGAAGGCCAGCAGGCGCTGGGTGAGGTTGGCGCCGCGTTGCGCGGCGCGGTGCACCAGGCGCGCCTGCTCGGACAGGGCCGGATGGTCGGCCAGCTGGTCGCGCAGCAGTTCGGCGTTGCCGATGATGACCGTGAGCAGGTTGTTGAAGTCGTGGGCGATGCCGCCCGTGAGCTGCCCCAGCGATTCCAGCCGCTGGGCCTGGCGCAGGTCGTTCTCGACGCGCTTGACGTCCTCGACGTCGATGCAGGTGCCGTACCAGTGGGTGATGCGGCCGCCGGCATCGCGCACCGGTTTGGCGGACGTGGTATGCCAGCGGTAGGTGCCGTCGTGGCGGAGGATGCGGAACTCGATGCGGTAGTCGCGGCCGGAGTGCACGCACTCCATCCACTGGGCCATGCAGCGCTCGCGGTCGTCCGGGTGAAGCGCGTTGAGCCAGTTCTGGGTCAACGGGATGGAATGGTCCGGGTCGCCGGTGTACTCCAGCGTGGCCCGGTTCAGGTAGGTCAGCACGCCCTCCGGGTTGGCCGACCACACGATCTGCGGGATCGCATCGGCCATGCGTCGCAGCTGCCGGTCGCTGTGCAGGCTGCGGGCGTGCTGCCATTGCAGCGCCACCGCCAGCAGGCCGGTGGTGAAGATGGCCAGTGTGCCCACCAGGCGGTTGCCGAGGGAGACGATGTCCGGCGCATTCGGCAGCGGCGCCGGGGAGAGGTAGGCCCCCAGCGCGTTGAGCACGAGCGCCAGTCCGGTGGCCAGGACCACCGCGCGCCAGTCGCCCGTGAGCGCGGCCAGCAGGATCAGGGGGGCGTAGAGCAATCCATGGGCGAAGCCGGCGGCGGTGTAGGGTTCGAACGCCACCACGGCCAGCATGCCCAGCAACGACGCGATGCACAGTCCGGTGCAGGTCTGGCGTGTGCGATGGTCGGGATTGGTGAGGGGAGGCAAATTCATCCTGGAGCGCCGGTTCGGACGAGCCGCACCGGGCAGGGGGCCGGGCATGACGCCATGCACCATTGTCGCTACTGGCCGGGCCGGTGGAATGTGATTCACATCCCAGCTTGCACGCGCTGCCGTTTCGCCGCGCTCAGATATCTGAACGGCAGGTCCAGCCGGTCGGCCCGGGGCGCTTGGACGCAGCCCCGGGCGAAGGAATGCGCTCAGCGGGCGAGGATGAGCGGGGAGCACTCCAGGGTGTCGGCATTGCATACCTGCCACTCGGCCGGCAGCTGCCAGGCCATGACGCGATGGGTGTGGCTGCCGTCGTTGGGCCCCTGGTGCACCACCTCACCGTTGAGCAGGATGTCGATGACCTCCAGGCCGCCGGTCCAGCTCAACTGGTGGACCGAGCGCAGGCGCGACCCGTTCGACTGCACCTGCAGGTTGCCGGGGACGTCGGTGGCGGGGGTGGTCCACCGCGCCCTCAGGGTCACGTCGATCACATCGCCGAATTCGTGCCAGGCCTCCACGCCGGCGTACCACAGGCCGGGTTCGGGGTCCTCGAAGATGCAGGTCTCGTCGTTGCCGTCGATCCAGGGGCGCAGTCCCAGTAGAACTCGTCCTGCACCGGCGGGGCGCCGTGGCGGACGTAGAGCTCGGAGTCGCCGGTGGTGTCGGGCCCGCCGCGCATCTCCACGATCAGGTCGGTGCTGCCTTCCTCGACGAAGAACGAGTAGTAGTTCATCCGGCCGGCGGGCACTTCCACCGGCACGGTCTGGCCATTGGCCAGGGGCGTGACCTCGGGGCGCTCGTCGCTGTAGCTGGCCTCCAGGCGCAGGCCTTCGAAGGCCTCGTAGGCATGCACGAGGATGTTGTAGCGGCCCGTGTCGGGAATCGGGAACCAGCAGCGCTCTTCGTTTCCGGCCAGCCAGCCGACGCAGTCGAACTCCACCAGGGTGGGTTCGAACTCGAATCCGACGTAGATGTCGGCATCGCCGGTGCCACCGCTGGTTTCTATGATCAGGTGGCCCGAATCGGGTGGGACGTCGATGTAGTAGGCCAGCAGCCCATCGGTCGGGGCACTGAGGTTCTCGATGGGAACCCCGTTGGACAGTTCGGTCTGGTGCCCACCCTGCGGCGCGGGGGCTGGCGCCATCCGGCCCTGGGCCTGGGCCGGTCCGAGGGTGCAAAGCGCCATGGCGAGTGCTGCGGCGGTGACGATGAGCGCCGGGTTGCCGGGGCGGGAAACGGAGGAAGGCATGGGTGGGCGTCCTTGCGTGGAAGACAATGCCTGTCAACGCGAAAACGCCGGCGCTCCGGCCTTGTTCAGCCCGGCTCGGCCCCCCAGGCGACGAAGTGCGGGTTCTCCATGCCGGGCTTGCCGTAGGCCAGGGGTTGGTGGTCGTCGGCGCGCAGCACGCGTCCGCCGGCGGCCGCCAGCACGGCATGGCCGGCCGCGATGTCCCATTCCATCGTGCGCCCCAGCCTGGGATAGACGTCGGCGCGGCCCTCGGCCACCAGGCACAGCTTCAGCGACGAGCCGACATTGACCAGCTCGGCCACCTGGCGCCCGCCGAGGAAGGCCTGAAGCGCATCGGCGTCGCCGTGCGATCGGCTGGCCACGACGGTGAGCCCTTCGCGCGGTGGCACCCGGCAGTGGATGGGCCGCCGGCCGTCGCGGTCTTCCACGTGGGCGCCGAACCCGATCGCGCCGCTGTACATGCGCGCCTGGGCCGGGGCCAGGACCACGCCCAGAACGGCGCGGCCGCGCTCGACCAGCGCGATGTTCACGGTGAACTCGCCGTTGCGCTTGACGAACTCGCGCGTGCCGTCCAGTGGATCGACCAGCCAGAAGCGATCGCCGATCTCGGGCATGTGCCCTGCGGCGACGGCTTCCTCGGCCACCACCGGCACGCCTGGTGACAGCGTGGCCAGCCCGGCCAGGATGATGCGCTCGGCGATGGCATCCGCGGCGGTGACCGGTGAGGCGTCGTCCTTGTCGTCGACCCGGAAGTCGGTGGCGTACACCGCCATGATCGCGTCGCCGGCCTCGCGGGCCAGCGGCAGCAGGGCGTCTAGCAGGCGGGTCGGGTCCTGGGGCATGGGTGGGGCCGGCGAGGGGAAGGCCGATTATTGCATCCGGGCCAGCGGCGCTCGTCATTCGCGCAGCGGCACCACTGTCCGGAAGCCTGCACTGATCGTGGCCGCTGCGCGCTCACTTTGGCGTTTGACGTGGTCTGATCCTCCCCGGAGGCCTGCCTGGGCGTCCGGGGACCGCCGGTTTTGACATGCACATGGACCGTGACTTTTGTCAGTTGTGAAACCGCGGTGAAAATTGGATATGGTGAACGCACTGAACTTCAATATCGTCGAAAAAGGGCTAATTGCATGAAAGAGATCATTTCTGCCGCCGCCATCGCCATGGCCCTGGCATTTTCCCCGCTGGCTTCCGCCAAGCTGCAGTCCGGCGGCAACGAGCACCTGAACCTGGGTTCGGACCGTGCCGCAGTGACTGCCGAGGTCTTTGCCGAGCGTCGCCACCAGCTGGTCAACGAGATCGAGTCCGGCGACACCTACGCGGAGATCAACGCGATGCAGAAGCGCGAGGTGATGGAATCGCTCGACCGCATCGGCACCTGGCTGGAGTCGGCCGGCTCGATCGACGCGATGAGCGAGGAGCAGCGCATCCGCGTGTTCAACGAGCAGGAAAAGATCAACACGATGCTGACCGGCGTGGCCGCGGACAGCCGCCTGGTGTGCACGCGTGAGCAGACGGTGGGCACCCGCATGCGCCAGACCAGCTGCTTCACGGTGGCCGAGCGTCGCCGCCGCCGCGAGTCCGACACGCAGGACGCGCAGCTGTGGTACCAGGGTGCGATCGAGCAGAGCCGCTGATTCCGTCCGGATGTCTTGACGGGTTGGGTGCTTGTACCTAACATACGCGGCTCGCTACGGGCGGTTAGCTCAGCGGTAGAGCACTGCCTTCACACGGCAGGTGTCACAAGTTCGATCCTTGTACCGCCCACCAGTTGCGATCAAAGGCCACCCCCCGGGGTGGCCTTTGTGTTTTCCGGGGTTGGGCTGCGGCTGCGCCTGCAGGCGCGACCTACTCGATCTGTGCGGCGGCAAAGGAGGCGTCGAGTTCCTCCATTGCGTCGCGCGGCGTCAGGCCGGCGGCGTGCTCGAAGGCATCCGCCGCGGCGTCCTCGCCCTTGCGGCCCTTGAGCAGCAGCAGCACGTTGGCGTGTTCGGCGTGCACGATCGGGGCCTCGGGGGTCAGCTTCAGCGCCTGCTTGATGTGCTTCTCGGCCTCGGCGGCCTTGGCGCCATAGGTCAGCCCGCCGATCATCGAGCCGACCTTGTCGATGATCTCGGCGTGGTAGACCGCCATGGCGGTGTGCGCCTCGGCGTGCTTGGGCGCCAGCTCCAGGGTTCGCTCGAGGCTGTCGCGCACCTTCCCGGCCAGGCCCATCTTCAGCGCCTTGGCGATGCTGATGCCCTGGGAGTAGCGGCCCAGCGCATGGGCGTGGCGGTAGTGGCTGTTGGCCTCGCCGGGCAGGGCGGCGATCGCATCCTCGGCCAGCCGGGCGGCTTCCTCGAAGCGGGCCAGCTGTTCGTCGGCGTCATCGACCAGGTGGTCGGCGTGGATGGCCAGCGCCTTGCACGCCACCGATGCCCCGGCCACGCCCAGCGCCTTGCCCTGCTCGTAGGCGGCCTTGAAGTCGCCCTGGTGGAAGGCGCGCCAGGCGTCGACCAGCGCGTCGGAGAGGGTCTGCGGGTCGTGGCCCTTGGGCGGGTTCTTGATGGACTTCAGCAGCGCCTGGGTGCGCTTGGCATCGGGAAACGGCTCGGCGTCCCCTGCGTGCAGCTTCGGCCAGGCCTTGGCCAGCTTCGCGCCACTGAAATCGTAGCCCTTGCCCGCCGGCTCGAAGCCGGCCCATGCCGCATTCTTGCGCGCCATCGCGTTGCCTCCCGTGGTCCACGGCCAGCATGCGAGAGGCGTGTTCAAAGGGCAAGCCCGAGGCGCCAGGGCGAGGCCAAGGCGCGGCCAGGGACGGCGGGGCTCACTCGTAGGCGACGATCAGCGTGTTGAGGTGGACGCGCTCGGCGTCGCGCAGGAACGGGGCCACCAGCATCATCACCTGCACGATGCCGTCGCGGATGGCGGCGTGTTCGTCCTTGTCGCCGCGGGCGGCCGCGTAGTTGAGCCAGAACGTGGCGATGAGCAGGATGTTGGTGGCGGTGGCGTCGATCTCGGCGGCCGAGGCGCGCATCGTGCCGGTGCGCACCAGCCCACGCATGATCGCCGTCGCGTTCTCGGCCCCGCGCTTGAGGATGCGGGCGAAGCGCAGGCGCAGCCGGCGGTTGCGGCTGAGGATGTCGATGAGGTCGCGGTAGAGGAAGCGGTAGTCCCAGATGCACTCGAAGACGTGGTGCAGCTGCAGCCAGATGTCCTCCAGGTCGGGCTCGCGCCCCTCGGGCACCACCAGCGTCGCATCGATGCGCTCTTCGTAGGCGGCGAAGAGGTGCTCGATGATGTCGTCCTTGTTGCGGTAGTGGTAGTACAGGTTGCCGGGGCTGATCTCGAGCTCGTCGGCGATGTGGTTGGTGGTGACGTTCGGCTCGCCCTGGGCGTTGAACATCGCCAGCGAGCAGTCGAGGATGCGCTGGCGCGTGTCGCGCGCCATCAGCCGGAAAGCTTGTCGACCAGCGCGATGTACTGGCGCTTCGCCTCGTCGCGGTCCATGCCCGAGAGCTTCGACCAGGCTTCGTATTTGGCGGTGCCGACGAAGTCGAAGAAGCCCGGCTTCTCGCCATGGACATCGCCTTCCGAACCCTGCTTGTACAGCGCGTAGAGCTTGAGCAGCGTGTCGTTGTCGGGCCGCTCGTCGAGCTGCTTCACCCGCGCCTTGGCGGCTTCGAATTCGGTGTTGAGATCGGACATGTGCGCTTCCCCCCGGATGTGCGGCAGTTGATAGCACGGAGGTATGGAGGAATCAACGCGGATCGGCCCGCGCTCGCTAGGCATCGGGCCCCGGGCTGGCTATGCTCGGTGCATACGCCGTCGAATGGGACGGTCCTGCAAACCTCGGGGGAGGGCGCATGAACTATTTCGTCACGGGTGCCAGCGGCTTCATCGGCCGATTCCTGGTCGATCGCCTGTTGCAGCGCAAGGGCACGGTGCATGTTCTGGTGCGGCGGGGCTCGAAGAAGAAGCTCGATGAGATCGGCGCGCGAATGGGCTGGGACATGCGCCGCATCAAGGTGGTGTATGGCGACCTGGCCAAGCCGCGGCTGGGCGTGGTCGGGGCGGCGCTCAAGGCGCTGACCGGGAAGGTCGACCACTTCTTCCACCTCGCCGCGATCTACGACCTCAAGGCCGATGCGGAAAGCCAGCGGGTGGCGAACGTGGAGGGCACGCGCCACGCGATGGAGCTGGCCGCCGCGATCAAGGTCAAGTGCTTCCACCACACCAGTTCCATCGCCGCGGCGGGCCTGTACCCGGGCGTGTTCCGCGAGGACATGTTCGAGGAGGCCGAGGGCCTGGACGACCCCTACCTGCGCACCAAGCACGATTCCGAGGGGCTGGTGCGCAAGGAATGCCCGGTGCCGTTCCGCATCTACCGGCCGGGCATCGTGGTGGGGCACTCGAAGACCGGCGAGATCGACAAGATCGATGGGCCGTACTACTTCTTCACGCTGATCAAGCGCATGCGCCAGGCGATGCCGCAGTGGATGCCGATGCTGGGCATCGAGGGTGGGCGCATCAACATGGTGCCGGTGGACTTCGTCGCCGATGCGATAGACCACATCGCGCACAAGCGCGGGCTGGACGGCCAGTGCTTCCACCTGGTCGATCCCGAGCCGATGCGCATCGGCGAGATCCTCAACACCTTCTGCCACGCCGGCCATGCGCCGGAGATGACGCTGCGGCTGGATGCGCGCATGTTCGCCTTCGTGCCGCCCACGGTGAAGGGGGCGGTGGGCGCCTTGCCGCCGGTGAAGCGGATGCTGGGGATGTTCCTGCGCGACTTCCGCATCCCGCGCCAGGCGCTGTCGTTCGTGAGCTACCCGACCCGCTTCGACTCGCGCGACGCCGAGCGCGCGCTCAAGGGCAGCGGCATCGAGGTGCCGCGCCTGGACACCTATGCCTGGCGCCTGTGGGACTACTGGGAACGCAACCTCGACCCCGACCTGTTCGTCGATCGTTCCCTGCGCGGGCGCATCGAGGGCAAGGTGGTGCTGATCACCGGCGGCTCGTCGGGCATCGGCCGTGCCACCGCCGAGAAGGTGGCGGCCGCCGGCGCGGTGACGGTCATCGTGGCGCGGGGCGAGGAGGAGCTGTTCAAGACCCGCGACGAGCTCAAGGCGGCCGGTGGCGACGTGCACGCCTACACCGCCGACCTGGCCGACATGGCGTCGTGCGATTCGCTGGTGCACACGGTGGTGAAGAACCACGGCGGCGTCGACGTGCTGGTGAACAATGCCGGGCGCTCGATCCGGCGCTCGATCGAGCTGAGCTACGACCGCTTCCACGATTTCGAGCGCACGATGCAGCTCAACTACTTCGGCGCGCTGCGCCTGATCATGGGCTTCCTGCCGCACATGACCGAGCAGCGGCGCGGGCACATCATCAACATCAGCTCGATCGGCGTGCTGGCCAGTTCCCCGCGCTTCTCCGCCTACGTGGCGTCGAAGGCGGCGCTCGACGCGTTCAGCCGCTGCGCCCAGGGCGAGCTGTCGGGCAAGGGCATCGCGTTCACCACGATCAACATGCCGCTGGTGGCCACACCGATGATCGCGCCGACGAAGATGTACGAAAGCGTGCCGACCCTGACCCCGGAGGAAGCGGCAGGCCTGGTGGTGAAGGGCATCATCGAGCGGCCCACGCGCATCGCGACGCGACTGGGCATCTTCGCCTCGCTGGTGCATGCGCTGGCCCCGAAGGCCTACGAGGTGGTGATGAACACCGCCTTCGAGCTGTTCCCGGATTCAGCCGCGGCCAAGGGCATGAAGGGAGCGCGCGAGGGCGACAAGCCGACCAGCGAGCAGATCGCGTTCGCCGCGGTGATGCGCGGCGTGCACTGGTAGGGCGGGGGGGCTGGCGCGGCGGAGCCGGCGTCAGCGGCACTGGCGCCAGCGCACCGGGGAATCCCTTCCGGGTGCGGGCTCGAGTTGCAAGCGCGTGTAGCGCAGCTCTTCGTACTGCACCAGCATGCGGCAGGCTTCATCGACCAGCGGGTCGATGACTTCGTTGCGGGTGTCGTGCTCGGCCAGGCTGAGCACCAGCGTGGAGCGCGTCGACCAGTCCGCATGAATCAACGCCGGCATGCTGGCCAGGCTGCGGGCGGCAGTAAGGCGTCGATGGTTCAGCGCCTGGTCGTCGAGTTCCAGCGGGTCGGTGCGGCCATTGACCTGGCTGAGCGGGGCCGGGCGCGGGGCGGTGGCTGCAGGAACCGGCAGCGCGCTGCGCGTGGCGATTTCGGTCGCGGTGGGGCGGCGATCCTGCACGCCGGCCAGTGCCAGGAAGACGACGGCACCCAGGGTCAGGCTGGCGGCGGTGGCGATGCCCAGCCGGCGCTTCGCCTCGGCCTGGGTGTGGTGCTGGATGTGTTCGGTGACGGGCTCGGGCATCAGCGGGGCGACGCGCTGCCACAGCTGGGCGCCGTCGATCACGTCGATCTGGTTGGCCTCGGCCACTTCCCGGGCGAAGCCCTCGATGGTGCCGAGCGTGGCGATGATGCCGCCGCTGACGCCGTGCATGCGCACGGCGGTGGCGAAGTCGCGCACGACGGCCTCGCCCAGGCGGAAGGTGCGTCCGTGCTTGCACGACAGCAGCACGCGCTCGCCCTCGCGTGCGAGCACGAAGTCGAAGCCGCTGTCGCCCGGCTGCCGTTCCAGGTCCTCCTCGACGTAGCCGTCGCGGCGCATCGCCTCGAGGACCAGGTGGGCGAAATCGCGCCACTTCACCTGCGCAAGCGCCTCGATGCCGGCGCGTTCGCGGGCCTTGCGGCGGGCGTGGGTCAGGAGATAGGCGGCGGACAGGCCCACGGCGGTGGCGGCCACGAACGCGGCGATGACAACGGGATGGAGTCCGAGCATCGATAGATTTCCATGTGGAAGGAGCCTATCGGGATAAACGCAATCTTCACGCGCTCGAGGACAAGCCTCCAGGGCACATCGCCGATGCGCCCTGGGACGGGGAAAGGCCCGCTGGCCGGAAGTCTACAAGGGGAGGGAACTCGTTGAACTTCCTGGTGGCCAGCGGGCCTTGAGCGTGGACGTCAGGACGACGTGCCGGAATCCTGCGCGCCGGGAGCCTGCGGCTTGGCGACCTTGGGCAGCGCGCTCTTCGAGGGGGCCTTCCTGGCAGGCGCCTTCTTCGCGGGGGCCTTCTTTGCCGGTGCCTTCTTCGCCGGCGACTTGCCGGCCTTGGCCTTCTTCGCTGCCGGCGTCTTCTTGGCGGCCTTGGTGGCGCTGGGGCCCTTGGCGACCGGCTTCTTCGCGGCGGTGCCCTTGCCGCCGGCATTGACCCGGCGCAGTTCGGCGTTGAGCGACTCGACCTGGCGGTTGAGGTCGGCCAGCTCGTCGCGGCCCGGCACGCCCAGGCGGTTCAGGGCCCGCTGCACGCGCTGCTCGAACACCTTCTCGAGGCGGTCCCAGGTGTCGGTGGCGCGGCCACGCACGTGGCCCACGCGGTCCTCGACGACATCACGCACGGCCTCGGCGCGGGCGCCGGCGTACTTGCGCGTGGACTTCTCGATCGTGACGCCTTCCTTGACCAGCGTCTCGAACATCTTGGTGCCTTCTTCCTGGGCGCGGGAGAACGCACCGACGCCGGCCAGCCAGATCTGCTGGGCGGAATCCACGATCGAACGCTGCATCTGCTCGGCGCGCTTCTGCAGGCCCGGTGCCTGGGCGCTGGACTTCTTCGCACTGGACTTCTTCGTGGTGGAGCCGGAAGCGCGCTTGGTGCGGGTGGACGACTTGAGCTTGGCCATGGGGTTACCTCGCTGGATGGAAGGATCAGGCACTGCCTGCTACGAGACACAGTGTGCGGGCGGTGTCTAGAGCATTCATACCAGTATTGCAACGCCGGTGCGGGCGCCCCGGGCGGCTCGGGGGCGGCTCAGGAGCGGCGCACCAGTTCCTGGACGTCGTCGAGCGCGCGACGCAGCCGTGCGGTGGCGTCGGTGCCGCCGAGCACCGGGGGCAGGCCGTCGAAGATCGAGCGCTGCGGATCGTCGAGCAGTTCCCCGCGCAGCTGCATGCCCTTGGCGGCCAGCATCGGGCCCAGCGTGTCGCGTCGTGCGGCCAGGTCGGCCAGCGTCGAGCGGTAGGCGTAGTCGCAGACGCGGGCGCGGCTGCCGTAGCCGAAGATGGAGGTGAAGAACATTTCGCCCTCTTCGGGGTTGGGCTCGAACACCAGCTGGTCGACTTCGGGATAGGTCTGCGCGTACTTCGCCAGGCCGACTTCGACGCGCGACTGCAGCAGCGTGCGGAAGGTCTGCGAGAGCACCATCGGCAGGCCGCCCTTGGCCAGCTTGTCCAGCCGTTCGGGGTGGATCGAGCGGCTGGAGTCGAACGGCACCAGCGGATTGACGCCCAGCAACAGGTCGATGCCGTGGTCGAGCGCGACGGAGGCGTGCATGGTGCGGCGCAGCGCGCCGTCGACGAAGTGGCGGCCGCGGATGTCGACCGGCGGGTACAGGCCGGGCAGGGCGGAGGACGCCTGGATGGCCTTGGAGATCGGCACGTCGTCCCAGCCTGCGGCACCGAAGCGCACCGCTTCGCCGGTGTCGATGTCGACCCCGACCACGTAGAGCTTGCGATCGAGTTCGCGGAAGTCGTTGGTGCGCCCGTGCATGGTGAAGGCGCGGCGCATGAAGGCTTCGATGGCGGAGTTGTCGAACAGGCCGGTGGGCACCATGCCGCTGACGTGGTCGATGAGGTCGGAGAAGCTGGCCTCGCTGGGGCGCAGCAGCCAGTCGCGCCACAGCGTGACCACGCGCTGCGGCAGCGTGGCCGCGCGGCGTGCGTATTCGCCCACGGCCGGCCGCAGGAAGCTTTCCGGCCGGAAGTGCAGTTCCGGGTCGTCGCCGGTGATGAAGATGCGGCACATCTGCGCGGTGGAGATGCGGTTGGCCAGCGCCGCGGCCAGGAAGGCACCGGAACTCACCCCGACGTAGACGTCGAGGCGGTTGAGGTCGAGGCCGTCGATGGCCTCGTCCAGCGCGCGCAGGGCGCCCATTTCGTACATGCCGCCGATCGGGCCACCCCCGGCGATGGCCAGGCCCACGCGGGTGGATTCGGACTTCCGGCGGCGCGGGCGCGAGACACTGGCAGGCTGGAACAGAAGCATGGCGGATGCGAGGATTCCGACGGGCAGGCTGCGATTGTAGCCCCGGAACCGAGGTGGCGATGTCAGTGGACAAACAACGGCTGCGGCGCGGCCTGGAACGACGGCTGCGCTGGCAGCACGAAGCGCACGACCCGGTGCGCGAGCCGCGCAACCTGCTGCCGGAACTGGGTGCGCTGCGGCGCTTCCAGCACCAGCGCCTCGCGCTGGGCTTTCGCGACCTGCTGGCCGATCCGCGCATGCGGCCGGCCGCGGAGTTCTTCCTGAGCGACCTCTACGCCGACCGCGACTTCAGTGCGCGCGACCGCGACGTGGCCCGCATAGCGCCGCTGCTGTCGCGGCTGCTGCCGCTGTCGCTGCTGGAGGCGCTGGCCCAGGCGATCGAGCTGGCCACGCTGAGCCATGCCTTCGACCTGAAGATGGCCCAGGCGCTCCACGATGACGGCGTGGCACCGGATGCGCTGGACGCGGCGAGCTACGCGCGCGCCTACCGCGCGGCCGGATGTCCGCGGCTGCGCAACCACCAGATCGACCTGGTGCTGGAGGTGGGCCACACGCTGGACCGCGCGGTGCACACGATGGGCGTGGCCCGGCTGCTGAGGATGTCGCGGATGCCGGCGCGTGCGGCGGGCGTGATGGAACTGCAGGCGTTCCTGGAGCGTGGGTTCGAGGCGTTCCGCCAGCTCGACGGCGCCGGAGAATTCCTGCGTCGCATCGAGACCGGGGAACGGGCCGTTTCACGGCGCCTGTTCGCCGGCACCCCGGATCCGTTCGACCTGGCGGGTGTGCCGGGCGCGATCAACTGAATTCGCGCGCCAGGTACTTGCGGATCTCTTCCTCGATCGGTCCGCGCATCATCGCCAGCAGGAAGCCGAGCTTGGCGGTGACGTGGATCTGGCCCGGCTCCAGCAGGATGTTCCCATCCACGCCGGAGCGCTGGAAGTGCAGGTGGTCGCCTTCCCAGGCGTAGTCGATCTGGAACTTCTCCTGGATCTTCTCCGCCACCCGCTCGACGGCGGCCCGCGCCTCGTCGTCCGGGCGCGAATGCGGATGCTTGATATCGATCGTGGACATGGAACCCTCCGTGTTGATCGGGCGATTCTGCGGTTTCGCGGCGCCGGGTGCAAAGTGCGGCCCGGCCTGGCTGCGCCCGTGCCCGCGCGTGCTAGATTGCCCGGCCAGGAGGACGCATGCGACTGACATTCCCGAACGGCGAACACCCCGCCATCGAGCTGCCCGAGGGCGAGCTCGGCATCGGCTCGGGCGACGCCAACCGAGTGTGCGTGAAAGGGGCGGGCCTGGCCGAGACGCACGTGCGCCTGAAGCGCGACCCCAAGGGCCTGTGGCTGCGCGTGAACGAGGGCAGCGGCGCAGTGCACGTCAATGCACGTCCGGTACATGCGCTGGCCATGCTGCGCCCCGGCGACCTGCTGTGCCTGGGGCATCTGCAAGCCCAGGTGTGCCTGGCCCGCGAGGCGAACCGGCCCGTAGCCGACGCCCAGGCACCGCTGGCGATGGCCGGCGTGCGCGTGGTGCTGCGTGGCGTGTCGGGGGCCACCTCGGGGCGCAGCTTCAGCCTGAGCGAGCGCCTGGTGCTGGGCGCGGGTGCGGGGGCGGACATCCAGCTGGACGATCCGGCGCTGTCGGATGCGCGCGTGGAGGTGGTCCTTGAAGGTGCCCGGGTGCTGCTTCGGGTGACCGGTGGCGATGCGGTCGAGGTGAATGGTCTTCCCTGCCGCGATGCGGTGCTCGAGCACGGCGACCAGATCGTGGTGGAACAGCAGCGTTTCGTGCTGGAAGCCCCCGGCCTGGCGGTGCACCACGCCAAGGCCGGCGACGCCGGCGACCTGCCCGACGTGGAGATCGAGCAGCCTGCGCGGGCCGACACGGCGAGCACCGTGTGGTGGCTGATCGCCGCGGCGATGACGCTGGCGGCCATCATCACCGCCCTTTTGCTGTACGGCCCCGGGCGCGGCTGAGAGCCGGGCCGCGGGCCCCGATTGCGGGCGCCCCCGGGGGTCTGCATACTCGCTGCACCACAGGGCGCACGGGTTCCACGCTTCGGCGCCGTGCAATAGAGGTGAAATGCCACTCGCTGAGTGCTTTCGTTTCTCTGACTCCCTGGTGACTTTGATGCGTGCCCAGGACGGCGCGGTCCTCGAGGTGAACCATGCCTTCGAGACGCATCTGGGCTACCGGGCGGACGAGGTGGTCGGCAAGTTGCCGGCCGAGATCGGTCTGTGGGCCGACATGCAGGTGCGGGCGTCGATATGGGCGCAGCTGCGCGCCGACAGCAAGGTCTCCAACCTGCAGGTGCGCATGCGCCACATCGACGGCAGCGAGGTCGACGGGGAGCTCAGCGCGGAGCTGATGGAACACGAGGGCCAGACGGTCGTCTTCTGCATCGTGCAGAACGTCCGCCCGGCCGGCACGCAACCCCTGGGCGACAACGGCAACGAGAGCTATCGCGCGCTCTACCTCGCCGCGGCCGAGGGCATCTACCGCTCGCTGCCCGGTGCCGGCTTCATCGACGTCAATCCGGCCATGGCTCGGATCTTCGGCTACCCCTCGCCGGAACGGATGCTGCGCGAGCTGGGGCGTTCCTCCGGACACCTGATCATGGACCCGGAACACCGCGAATCGCTGCACCGGCGGCTGATGGCCGGCGAGCGGATCAAGGCCGAGCGCATCCAGGTGCGACGTGCCGACGGCCAGGCGATCTGGATCAGCGAGAACGCGCGCGCGGTGCGCGACGGCAAGGGCAACATCCTGTTCTTCGAGGGCACGGTGGTCGACGTCACCGCGCAGGTGCTGGCCGAAGAAGCACTGCAGCAGTCCCAGGCGCTGTACAAGGTGCTGGTGGAAAGCAGCCACGACGGCGTGTTCCTGATCCAGCGCGGCGTGGTGGTGTTCGCCAACCAGAGCATGGCCGACATCCTGGGCATGACCCTGGAGGCGCTGACCGGGTCGGAATACATGGCGCTGGTGGCGCCGAGCGACCGCGAGGCGCAACTGCAGCGGCGGGCGCAGCGCGAGTCGGGCTCGATGGACGCGCAACGCTACGAGATCAACCTGGTGCGCGCCGACGGCGTGCGCATCCTGTGCGAGGTGGTGGCCAGCGCGGTGCACTACCGCGGCGACATCGCCTCGACCGGGGTGATCCGCGACGTCACCCGGCAACGCCAGATCGAGCAGGCCCTGAAGCGGTCCGAGGCGCGCTACCGGACCCTGGTCGAGCACAGCCAGGTGGGCGTGTTCATCTCGCGCGGCGACCGCTACGTCTACGCCAACCAGGCCATGCTCGACCTGCTGGGTTATGACGAGGAGACGCTGTATTCGATGCGCTTCGAGCAGCTGGTGGCGCCGGAACTGGTGCCGGTGGTGCGGCAGCGGCTGGCGGCACTGGCCCGCAACGAGCCGATCCATCGCGACTACGAGAGCTGCTACATCCGCTCCGACGGGCGCCGGGTCTACGTGACGGTGAGCATCGGGCCGATCGAGCTCGACGGCGTGGACCACCTCACCGGGACGGTGCGGGACATCACCCAGCACCGCGAGGCGGAGTTGCGCCTGCGTTTCCACGCCACCCACGACCCGCTCACCTCGCTGCCCAACCGGCCGGTGTTCCAGCAGCGCCTGGGCGACATGATCGATGCCGCCAGGCGCAGCGGGCACCACGACTATGCCGTGCTGTTCCTGGACCTGGACGGGTTCAAATGGCTCAACGACAGCCTCGGCCACGGGGCCGGGGACCGGCTGCTGGTGGCGATCGCCGGGCAGCTGGCCCAGGTGCTGGAGGGGCGGGCGATGCTGGCACGCTACGGCGGCGACGAGTTCACGGTGCTTCCGACGGTGCCCTGCAACCGGGAGCGCGCGGTGGAGATGGCGCAGCAGATCCTTGCGGTGTTCGAGAAGCCCTTCGACATCGGTTCGCAACAGGTGTTCTCCGGGGCCAGCGTGGGCATCGTTCTGGGCCGCGAGGAGTACACGACCCCGGACCAGGTGCTGCGCGACGCGGACATCGCGATGTACGCCACCAAGGACCGCGGAAAGTCCGGATACACGATCTTCGACGAGGCGATGCACCGGCTGGCACGTTCGCGCTTCGAGCTGGAGACCGACTTCCGCCGGGCCCTGGAGCGCGGCGAGTTCGAGGTGCACTACCAGCCGATCGTGGAGCTGGAGACCCAGCGCATGGTGGCGTGCGAGGCGCTGGTGCGCTGGCGGCATCCCACGCGCGGGCTGCTGCTGCCGGACGAGTTCCTCCAGGTGGCCGACGAGACCGGGATGATCACCGAGCTCGACGGTTGGGTGCTGCGCGAGGCCTGCGCGCACGTGGCCCGCTGGCGTGGCCGCTTCCCGGTGCTGGCGGCGCTGCGGGTGAACGTCAATGTCGACGAGCGCCAGCTGGCGGGCAAGGAGATCGTCGAGGAGGTGCGATCGGTGCTCGAGCGCAACGGCCTGCCGGCGGAGGCACTGCGGCTGGAGGTGACCGAGACGGTGTTCCGTGCGGGTCGCGGGCACGCGCAGGAGCGACTGGGGGCCCTCAAGGCGCTGGGCGTGAGCCTGGTGGTGGACGACTTCGGCACCGGGTACTCGTCGCTGGAGTCGTTCGCTTCCTCGCCCTTCGATGCACTCAAGATCGACCGTGGCTTCGTGCGCGACATGGAATCCAACTCGCGGCACCGGGCGATCGTGCGCACCATCGCCGGCTTCGCCGCCGACCTGGGCCTGTCGCTGACCGCCGAGGGGGTGGAGACCCCGGGCCAGCGCCAGTTGCTGCTCGCCGCGGGGTGCCGCCATGGCCAGGGTTACCTGTTCTCGCCGGCATTGCCGGCCCACGAGTTCGAGGCGCTGCTGCTGGAGTACGCCCGCGCGGAGGCCTGATGGCGGTTGCCGCTTCTGGCGCGCACGGGCCTCATGCTAGCCTTCGGCCTATTCGCAGGGAGGCATGATGAGCCGCGCTTTCAACTTCTGTGCCGGACCGGCCGCCTTGCCGGAGGCGGTGCTGCGCCAGGCCCAGGCGGAATTGCTGGAGTGGGGCGCGGAACGGGCCTCGGTCATGGAGGTCAGCCACCGCGGTGCCGCCTTCGAGGCCCTGGTCGCCCAGGCCGAGGCCGACCTGCGCTCGCTGATGGGCATTCCCGACGACTACGCGGTGCTGTTCCTGCAGGGCGGCGCGACGCAACAGTTCGCGCTGCTGCCGATGAACCTGGCGGCACCGGGGCAGGGTGCGGACTACGTGGTCAGTGGCCACTGGAGCCAGCGGGCGGTCGCCGAGGGGGAGCCCCACGTGCGCACCCGGGTGCTGGTGGATGCCGCCGACGCGGCGGGGCTTTACCTGCGGGCGCCGGAGGTCGACGCCGCAGCGGTCGATCCCGATGCGGCCTACCTGCACTACTGCCACAACGAGACGATCCATGGCGTGGAGTTTCCCGCCGTGCCCGACAGTGGCGCGGTGCCGCTGGTGGGTGATTTCTCCTCGACCATCCTTTCGCGTCCGCTGGACGTGGCCCGCTTCGGGGTGATCTATGCCGGGGCCCAGAAGAACATCGGGCCCTCCGGCCTGGCCCTGGTCATCGTGCGTCGCGACCTGCTGGAGCGTGCCGGCCAGCCGCGTGCGCGGGTGCTGACCTGGGCGGCGCATGCCCGCGCGGGTTCCTTGCTGCACACGCCGCCGACGTTCTCGATCTACCTCGCCGCGCTGGTGTTCGCCTGGTTGCGCGAGATGGGCGGGCTGGAGGTCATGGCGGCGATCAACCAGCGCAAGGCGCAGCGGCTGTACCACGCCATCGACGACAGCGAGGGCTTCTACCGCAACCCGGTCGACCCGGCATCGCGCTCGTGGATGAACGTGCCGTTCTGGCTGCACGACGAGGGCCTCAATGCGGCGTTCCTGGAAGAGTCGCGCGAGGCCGGCCTGCTGGCGCTCAAGGGGCACCGCGAGATCGGTGGCCTGCGCGCCTCGCTCTACAACGCGATGCCCGAGGCCGGGGTGGCCGCGCTGACCGACTTCATGGGCGATTTCGCCCGTCGCAAGGGCTGAGCGTGACCGACTTCGAGGCCCTGGTGCAGCCCGGCATCGCCCGCCTGAAAGCCTACGACCCGGGCCACGACATCGTGGCCCTGCGCGAGCGTTTCGGGCGCGAGGTGCTGGTCGAGTTGGGTGGGAACGAGAGCCCTTTCGGCAGCAATCCGCTGGTGGCCGCGGCCATCCAGGCGCAACTGGCGGGGCTGGCACGCTATCCCGACCCGTTGGCGACCGGCCTGCGTGCCGCGCTGGCCCGCCGCGAGGGCCTGCTGCCCGACCAGGTGCTGCCGGGAAACGGCTCGCATGAATTGCTGATGCAACTGGCCCAGGCCTATGCCGGGCCGGGTGGCAACGTGGTGGTGCCGCAGTATGGTTTCGCCGTGCATGTGCTGGCGGCGATCGCGGCGGGCGCAGAGGTGAAACGCCCGGATGCGCTGCCGCTGGATGCCGAGATGCCGCGCGGCCACGACCTGGACGCCGTGGCCGCGGCGGTCGACGACGCCACGCGGCTGGTTTACCTGAGCAACCCGAACAACCCGACCGGCACCTGGTTCCCGACCCGGGCGCTGGAGGCGTTCCTGGAGCAGGTGCCCCAGAGCGTGCTGGTGGTGGTCGACGAGGCCTACCACGAGACGGTCACCGTGCCCGGCGTGCCGAGTGCGCGCAGCCTGCTGGGTCGCTTCCCCAATCTGGTGGTGACGCGGACCTTCTCGAAGGCCTATGGACTGGCCGCGCTTCGCGTGGGCTACGCGATGGCCGATGCCGGGCTGCTGGGCCCGCTGGAGCGCCTGCGCGAAAGCTTCGCGGTGAACTCCCTGGCGCTGGCCGCGGCCGAGGCGGCCTTGCGCGACCAGGCCCACGTGGACCGCTTCCGCGACAGCAACCGGCGCCAGCGCGACAGCCTGACCGAGTCGCTTCAGGCACTGGACCTGAAGGTCACCCCGTCGCAGACGAACTTCGTGCTGGTCGATTTCGGCGCCGATGCCGCCCCGGTCGAGTCGGCACTGGTCGAGCGCGGCGTGGTGGTCCGGCCGATGCTCGGCTACGGCCTTCCTCACTGCCTGCGCATCAGCGTGGGCGATGCGCGCGAGAATGCGCGCCTGGTTTCGGTACTTTCGGCGGTGATGCAATGAGCCTGCAATGGACGGCGGGACGGGGGCGGGCGGTACAGGGCGACCTGAGCGTTCCCGGCGACAAATCGATTTCCCACCGCGCCATCATGCTGGCGGCGCTGGCCGAGGGGCGCTCCCACATCCAGGGTTTCCTGGAAGGCGAGGACACGCGGGCGACCGCGGCGATGTTCGCGCGCATGGGCGTGCGGATCGAATCGCTGGGCACCGGCGTGCGCCAGGTCGACGGCGTGGGGCTGGATGGACTGCATGCGCCGGCCACGACGCTGGAATGTGGCAACGCCGGCACCGGGATGCGGCTGATGGCCGGCGTGCTGGCCGGGCAACCCTTTCCCAGCCAGCTCAGCGGCGATGCGTCGCTGTCGCAACGGCCCATGGCGCGCGTGGTCGAGCCGCTGCGACAGATGGGGGCGTGCATCGACGCCGGCCCGGAGGGGCGGCCACCTCTTAGAATCCACGCGAGCAATGGTTTGGAAGGTATTGATTATTCAATGCCTGTTGTTAGCGCGCAGGTGAAATCGTCGATCCTGTTGGCAGGCCTCTACGCGCGCGGCGAAACCCGGGTTCGCGAGCTGAAGCCGACCCGCGACTACACCGAGCGGATGCTGCAGGCGTTCGGCTGGCCGGTGCATTTCCGGCCCGGCGACGTGCTGCTGGGGGGCGGGTTCCGCCTGCATGCCCGCGATGTCGAGGTGCCGGCCGACTTCTCCTCGGCGGCCTTCTTCCTGGTGGCGGCGTCGATCGTGCCGGGTTCGGAGCTGCGCCTGCGCCGGGTGGGGATCAATCCACGGCGCACCGGGCTGCTGCAGGCGCTGGGCCTGATGGGCGCGGACATCATGATCGAGAACGCCGGCGAGCAGGGCGGCGAGCCGGTGGCCGACCTGGTGGTGCGCCACGCGCGCTGCACGCGATCGACCTGCCGCCGGCGCTGGTGCCGGACATGATCGACGAGCTGCCGGCGTTCTTCGTCGCTGCTGCGGCCGCCAGCGGGGTGACCAGCGTCAGCGGCGCCGAGGAGCTGCGGGTCAAGGAGTCCGACCGCATCGCGGCGATGTGCAACGGCCTGCGGAGGCTGGGCATCCGGGTTTCGGAGCGGGCCGACGGCGCCCTGGTCCATGGCGGCAGCCTGCGCGGCGGTCGCATCGAGAGCCGCGGCGACCACCGCATCGCGATGAGCTTCGCGGTGGCCGCGCAACTGGCCGGCGACGCGGTGGAGATCGCCGACTGCGACAACGTGGCGACCTCCTTCCCGGGCTTCGAGGCGATGGCCAGGCGGGTTGGATTCGGCCTGGTCGGCTAGACTGGCGTGATGACCCAAACCATCCCCGTACTCACCATCGACGGCCCCTCGGGCTCCGGCAAGGGCACCATCTCGCGGGCGATTGCCCGCGCCCTGGGCTGGCACTACCTGGACTCCGGCGCGTTGTACCGTGGCGTCGGCCTGGCCGCCGGCTGGAACAACATCGACTTCTCCGATGCCGGCGCCCTGGTGCGCTGCACCTTCGACACCGAAGTCGGCTTCTCCAACGACGGCGAGCACGAGCCGCGCGTGCTGGTGAACGGCAGCGACGTGACCGATGAACTGCGCACCGAGACCGCCGGGGCGGCGGCTCGGCGATCGCCGCGATCCCCGAGGTGCGCACCGCGCTGCGCGAGCGCCAGCGCGCCTTCCGGCGCCTGCCGGGGCTGGTGGCGGACGGCCGCGACATGGGGACGGTGATCTTCCCCGACGCCGCCTACAAGGTGTTCCTGACCGCCAGCGCCGAGGAGCGTGCGGAGCGGAGATATAAGCAGTTGAAGGATAAAGGGGTTTCGGTTAATCTTCCGGGTCTGCTGCGCGAGATCCTCGCCCGCGATGCCCGTGACGCCCAGCGCGCGGTGGCGCCGCTGAGGCCGGCCGAAGACGCCGTCCACATCGACACCACCGGCCTGGGGATCGAAGAGGTCATCGAGCGCGTGATCAGCCTCATCCCGGATTCGCTCCGGAACGGCTGACCCGCCCGACCCCCTGCCAGGACATCGTCAACAGCCGGGCCAAGGGCCTGGCCGGTCGTGTTTCGACACGCAGCAGGGCAATCATCCGTCGCCATGGGGGCGGCGGAGGTGCAATCCACAGCGGCCATACCGGCCGTACAACAGGTGGGCCCCGCATGCCGCGACGGCCCGTGTGTTCAACCGAGAATCCAATCCAATGACCGAATCTTTTGCTGAAATGTTCGAATCGAGCCAGGCGAGCATCGCCGCGCTCAAGCCGGGCTCCATCGTTACCGGCACCGTCGTCGAGATCCGCTCCGACGTCGTGGTCATCAACGCTGGACTGAAGTCCGAGGGCATCGTGCCCATCGAGCAGTTCCGTAACGACCAGGGTGAAATCGAAGTCGAGGTGGGTGACGAAGTAAAGGTCGCCCTCGACGCCCTGGAAAACGGCTTTGGCGAGACCGTACTTTCGCGCGAGAAGGCCAAGCGCGCGATGGTGTGGGACGAGCTCGAGCAGGCCCTGGAAGAGAATGCCACCGTCACCGGCCGCATCAGCGGCAAGGTCAAGGGCGGCTTCACCGTCGACATCCGCGACGTCCGCGCATTCCTGCCGGGTTCGCTGGTCGATGTGCGCCCCGTGCGCGACCCGGCCTACCTCGAGGGCAAGGAGCTTGAGTTCAAGCTCATCAAGCTGGACCGCAAGCGCAACAACGTGGTCGTCTCCCGCCGTGCGGTGGTCGAGAGCGAGCACAGCGAGGAGCGCGAGCAGCTGATGGAGAAGCTGGTCGAGGGCGCGGTGCTCAAGGGCGTCGTGAAGAACCTGACCGACTACGGCGCGTTCGTGGACCTGGGCGGCATCGACGGCCTGCTGCACATCACCGACATGGCCTGGAAGCGCGTGCGCCATCCGTCCGAGGTGGTGAACGTGGGCGACGAGCTCGACGTGCGCGTGCTGAAGTTCGACCGCGAGCGCAACCGCGTTTCGCTGGGCCTCAAGCAGCTGGGCGAGGATCCGTGGGACAACATCGCGCGTCGCTACCCGGCGAACTCGCGCGTCATGGGCAAGGTCTCCAACGTCACCGATTACGGTGCGTTCGTGGAGATCGAGCCGGGCGTCGAGGGCCTGGTGCACGTGTCCGAGATGGACTGGACCAACAAGAACGTCAACCCGTCGAAGGTCGTGCAGGTCGGCGACGAGACCGAGGTGATGGTGCTGGATGTGGACGAGGAGCGTCGCCGCATCTCGCTGGGCATCAAGCAGTGCCAGTCCAACCCGTGGGAAGCCTTCTCGGCGATGCACAAGAAGGGCGACAAGGTCAACGGCCAGATCAAGTCGATCACCGACTTCGGCATCTTCGTCGGCCTGGACGGCGGCATCGATGGCCTGGTGCACCTGTCCGACATCTCCTGGGATGCCACCGGCGAAGACGTGGTGCGCAACTTCAAGAAGGGCGACGACGTCGAGGCCGTGGTCCTGGCGGTCGACCCGGAACGCGAGCGCATCTCGCTGGGCATCAAGCAGATGGAGCAGGATCCGTTCGGCCAGTTCATGGCGGCCAACCCGAAGGGTTCGCTGGTCACCGGCACCGTCAAGGAAGTCGACGCCAAGGGTGCGACGATCGACCTGGGCGAGGGTGTCGAGGGCTACGTGCGTGCTTCGGAGATCGCCAAGGAGCGCGTCGAGGACGCCACCACGATGCTGAAGGTCGGCGAGTCGGTCGAGGCCCGCTTCATGGGCATGGACCGTCGCGGCCGCTCGCTGCAGCTGTCGATCCGCGCCAAGGACGAGGCCGAGACCCGCGAGATCATGGACGAGTACCAGCAGGCTTCCAGCGGCACCACCAAGCTGGGCGCGTTGCTGCGTGAGCAGCTCAACAAGTCCGAGTAATCGTTGATCGCACGGCCCCGGGGGAATCCCCGGGGCCGTCGCTTCGCCGCCCGATCCGCAAGACGCCCGAATCCATGACCAAGTCCGAACTCATCGAAGCGCTCACCCGTCGCCAGGGCCACCTCAAGGCCGACGACGTGGACATGGGGGTCAAGACCCTGCTCGAGCTGATGAGCGATGCCCTTTCCCGGGGCGATCGTATCGAGGTCCGTGGCTTTGGCAGTTTTTCGTTGCACTACCGGCCGCCACGGCTGGGCCGCAACCCCAAGACCGGTGAGTCCGTTGCACTTCCCGGCAAGCACGTCCCGCACTTCAAGCCGGGCAAGGAACTGCGCGAGCGCGTCAACCAGGCGCCGGTCACCGACGCAGGCTGAGTTCCAGGTCGCCGCTTCCGCGGTGCGCCTACAGTAAATGATGGCTTTCAGCTAAGCTTCGGGCACCCCGTCCGAGGTTGGAATCCATGCGCGTGTTGCAGGTCCTCATCGCCATCCTCTTCGTCGCGCTGGGCATGGCCTTCAGCGCACTCAACGCCGATCCGGTGGTCATCGACCTGTACTTCGACCGGTTCACGCTCTCCCTGGGCGTGGTCGTCCTGCTGGCCATGCTGGTGGGGGCGATCCTCGGGGGGCTGGCCGTGCTGGCGGGCGTGGTGTGGCCGCTGCAGCGGCAACTGCGACGCTCGCGCTCGAAGGCTTCCGAGCCGGGTGCCCCGGCACAGGAACCACTGCCGCCGATGCATCCGCCGCGGTCGTGAACTGGTCGCTGCTCTGGGTGCTGTTGCTGCCGGTGGCGGCATTCAGTGGTTGGCTGGTGGGCCGCAGGGGCGGGGCGCGCAAGACCGGCCACCGTGTCACGCGGCTGTCGACGACCTACTTCCGCGGCCTGAACTACCTGCTCACCGAGCAGCAGGACAAGGCGCTGGAGCTGTTCCTGCAGATTGCCGAGACCGACAAGGACACGATCGAGACCCAGGTGGCGCTGGGCCATCTGTTCCGTCGGCGTGGCGAGATCGAGCGCGCCATCCGCCTGCACCAGGGCCTGGTGACGCGGCCGGGACTGAGCGAGCAGCACAAGACGATGGCGCTGCTGGAACTGGGCGAGGACTACATGCGCGCGGGGTTGCTGGACCGCGCCGAGACGCTGTTCTCGGAGCTGGTGCAGGCCGACGCGGAGGTGCCGCAGGCCCTGCGCCACCTGATCTCGATCTACCAGGCCGAGCGGGAGTGGCAGAAGGCCATCGACCATGCGCGCCGCTACCAGTCCAGCACGGGCGAGTCGATGGGGCGGCTGGTGGCGCAGTTCCACTGCGAGCTGGCCGAGGCGGCCCGCCAGCGCGGCGACTATGAACAGGCCAAGCAGGAGCTCGCGCACGCCTTCGCCGCCGATGGCCAGAGCGTGCGCGCCAGCCTGGCCGAGGGACGCATCGAGCAGGCCCTGGGCAACGACGCGGCGGCGATGCGCGCCTTCGAGCGGGTGGCGCGCCTGGACGTGGACTACCTGCCGGAGATCCTCCGCCCGCTACTGCAGATCTACGAGAACCGCGAGGACGTGTCGCGGGCCAAGGCGTTCCTGGCGGAGATGATCGAGCGCCATCCGGGCGTATCGCCGATCCTGGCGATGGCACGCATCATCGAGCACGAGGAGGGCCGGGCGGCGGCGGCGGAGTTCCTGTCCAGCCAGTTGCGCCGCCGTCCGTCGATCCGCGGGCAGGCGGCGCTGATCGAGATGAGCCTGGAGGACGGCAGTTCGGACCTGTCCGGGACACTGGCCGCCCTGAAGCAGGTGACCGAGCAGTTGATCATGCGATCGCCGGCCTACCGCTGCAGCCATTGCGGCTTCGGTGCGCGCAACCACCACTGGCAGTGCCCGAGTTGCAAGAACTGGGGCTCGGTGAAGCCCGTGCACAACCTGGCCGATGCCTGACGTGGCGCAGGGCGTGCAGTTGCCGATGCTGCTGCTGGGCCTGGTTCTGGGGTGCGCGGGTATCGCTGCACTGGGTGCGTGGCTTGCGCGGCGCTACGCGCTTTCGCGCGCGATGCTAGACCAGCCGGGGGGCGCGGCGCAGCCATTCGGTGCCGACGCCGCGCGGGGGAGGGGTCGGCATCGTGGCGGCAATCGCCGCCACGCTGGTGCTGGCGATCCAGCTGGGGCCGGTGGCCGGCACCGCGGCCACCTGGTGGGCGCTGGCCGGCTTGCTCGCCGTGGCCGGTGTCGGCTGGTGGGACGACCACCGCGACCTCCCGGCGCTGTTCCGCCTGGGGGTACACCTGGCTGCCGGCCTGGCCGTGGCCCTGGCGGTGCTGGGTTGGCCAACCGGTCCCTTCGACGTGGCGGTGATCGCCGTGGCGATGTTCTGGGTGGCCGGCATGGTCAACCTGTGGAACTTCATGGACGGCATCAATGGCATCGCCACCGCCCAGGCGGCCCTGGTGGCGCTGGCGGTGACCTGGTTGCCCGGTGCGCTCGACGGCCCGTGGACCCTGGTTGCGCTGGGGGTGTGCGCGGCCTGCATCGGGTTCCTGCCGTTCAATTTCCCGCAGGCGAGGATCTTCCTGGGTGACGTGGGCAGCGGGGCCCTGGGTTACAGCCTGGCCGTGCTGCTGCTGGTCGCGGCCTCGCGCAGCGCGCCGCCACAGTGGCTGCTGCTGGGCCTGCTGCCGGCGGTATTCATCGTCGACACCGGCGTGACCCTGGCCGAGCGCATCGCCCGGGGGCGCCGCTGGTGGGAGCCCCACCGCGAGCACGCCTACCAATGGGCGGTGCGGCAAGGCCACTCCCACGCCCGGATTACGTATCTATATACGTTCATGGGTCTCGTTGCTGCCATAATAGCCATTGGTTTCTGGAACAGCCCCGCTGAGTTGGCCGGATTGGCGTTCTTCGTGGGCATCGCCGGATTGTGCATGGCCCGATTGTCGATGAAGAGGATTTGGCTGATGCGAATGCGCAGGAGGCGCGGTAGATGACCTACAGCAAACGGATGCTGGTGGGATGGTTGCCGCGCATTCTGGTGGTCGCCCACGATCTGATGATGGTGTGGTTGTGCTGGGTGGGCCTGAACCGGATCCGGTTCAGCTACCAGGTCGACGCGCCGGCGGTGCCGTGGTTCAGCGCGGAGGTGGCGCTGGTACTGGCGATCCAGGCTCTGGTGTTCTGGCGGATGGGCCTTTACAAGGGCCTGTGGCGCTTTGCCAGCATGCCCGACCTGTTCAATATCCTGCGGGCCTCCGTCGTCGGCGCCATCGCGATCGGTGCGGCCCTGTTCCTCTTCTTCGACCGCGCCTTCCTGGTGCCCCGCCTGGTGCTGCTGGCCTATCCGCTGGGCCTGGTGATCACGCTGGGTGCCCCGCGCCTGCTCTACCGCGCCTGGAAGGACGCCCACCACGCGCAGGGCGATGGCGAGCCCGGCCTCCGCGTGTTGATCCTGGGTGCCGGCCGGGCCGGCGAGGCGCTGGTGCGCGACCTCAAGCGGGATCCGCGCTACGTGCCGATCGGCTTCCTCGACGACGACCCCTTCCTCAGGGGCAGCCGCATCCACGGCGTGCCGGTGCTGGGGCGTCTCGACGAGGTCGAGCGGACCGGCCGCGAGACCGCTTCGCAGATGCTGGTCATCGCGATGCCCTCGGTGGGGGCGGAGGCGATGCAGCGCATCCTGCAGCTTTGCGAGAAGTCCAAGCTGCCGTTCCGCAGCGTGCCACGCATCCAGGACGTGCTGGACGGGCGCGTGGCGCCGGGTGAGCTGCAGGAGGTGCCGATCGAGGACCTGCTGGGCCGCGAGCCGGTGCCCGGTGACTGGGACCGGATGGGCAACTGGCTGGAGGGCCGCACGGTCCTGGTGACCGGTGCCGGCGGCTCGATCGGCTCGGAGCTGTGCCGCAAGTGCGCCCGGCTGGGCGTGCACCAGCTGGTGCTGGTCGAATTCTCCGAGCTGGGCCTGTGCAACATCGCCCAGGAACTGCTTCGCGGTTACCCGGCCCTGAGGCTGACCACCATCCTGGGCAACTGCGGCGACCCGGCGGTGATGAAGCATGCGCTGTCGCGGGCCAGCGTCGACGCGGTGTTCCATGCCGCGGCCTACAAGCAGGTGCCCCTGCTCGAGGATGAATTGCGCGAGGCGATGCTCAACAACGTGCTGGCCACCGAGGTGACCGCGCGGGCGGCCGCCGAGGCCGGCGTGGGTACCTTCGTGCTGATCTCGACCGACAAGGCGGTCGACCCGGTCAACGTGCTGGGCGCCACCAAGCGCCTGGCCGAGATGGTCTGCCACCAGATCTCGGCCGACTGCCAGACCCGTTTCGTCACGGTTCGCTTCGGCAACGTGCTGGATTCGGCCGGGTCCGTGGTGCCGCTGTTCCGCGAACAGATCCGGCAGGGCGGCCCGGTCACGGTGACCCACCCGGATGTCACGCGCTTCTTCATGACCATCCCCGAGGCCTGCCAGTTGATCATCCAGGCCTCGGCGATGGGCTCGAAGGAGTCGATCTTCACGCTGGACATGGGCACGCCGGTGGCGATCCGCATGCTGGCCGAGCAGATGATCCGGGTGG
Source organism: Alkalisalibacterium limincola (assembly GCF_008017755.1). Lineage (GTDB taxonomy): Bacteria > Pseudomonadota > Gammaproteobacteria > Xanthomonadales > Xanthomonadaceae > Alkalisalibacterium > Alkalisalibacterium limincola. The sequence goes on along the minus strand of NZ_VRTS01000003.1, from coordinate 334,718 downwards.
CGGGCAAGCAGCCCGGGCGCGACATCCATATCGTCTACACGGGCCTTCGCCCCGGCGAGAAGCTGCACGAATCGCTGTTCCATCCCGACGAGAAGTACCGGGCCACGCTGCACCCGAAGATCCTCGAGGCCGAGCCGCGCGAGGTGGACGACGATTCCGTGGCGCGGGCGGTGAAGCTGGCGCGCGACGCCGTGGGTCGCTATGACCTGTCACGCATCGAGCACGTCCTTCGCACCAGCGTGCCCGAGTACCGCCCCGATGCGCCCGAGGGCGACCAGGCGAAACCGTCCAACAACGTGGTCCAACTCCAAGGGGGCTCCCCGTCTTGACTTCCCGGGTCCGTACCGCTGTTTTTCCCGTCGCGGGTCTGGGCACCCGCTTCCTGCCAGCCACCAAGACCGTACCCAAGGAGATGCTGCCGATCGTCGACCGGCCGCTGATCCAGTACGCGGTGGACGAGGCCGTCGCGGCGGGCTGCGAGACGCTGGTGTTCATCACCAACCGCTACAAGCACGCGGTCGCGGACTACTTCGACAAGGCCTACGAGCTGGAACAGAAGCTCGAGCGCGCCGGCAAGCACGAGCTGCTGGAGACGATCCGCGGCGTGCTGCCCTCGCATGTGCGGGCCATCTTCGTGACCCAGGCCGAGGCGCTGGGGCTGGGGCACGCGGTGTTGTGCGCCAAGCCGGTGGTCGGCAACGAGCCCTTCGCGGTGCTGCTGCCCGACGACCTGATCTGGAACCGGGGGGGCGATGGCGCCCTCAAGCAGATGGTCGACCTGGCCGAGGCCGAGTCGGCCAGCGTGATCGCCGTGCAGGACGTGCCGCGCGAGAAGACCGGCAGCTACGGCATCGTGGCGACCGACACCTTCAGCAACCGCCACGGTCGCATCACCCACATGGTGGAGAAGCCCAAGCCTGCCGATGCGCCGAGCACGTTGGCCGTGGTCGGTCGCTACGTGCTGAGCCCGCGCATCTTCGAGCTCCTGGAGAGCACGACGCCGGGCGCGGGTGGCGAGATCCAGCTGACCGACGCGATCGCGGCACTGCTGGTCGATGACCCGGTGCTGGCCTACCGCTTCAAGGGCACCCGCTTCGATTGCGGCAGCCACATCGGCCTGATCGAGGCGACGATCCGGTTCGCGCTGGACAACGAGAAGCTGAGCGAGGCTGCCGCGGCGGCGATGCAGTCGGCGCTGGACGAGCTGGGCGTTGCCGAAAACAGCTGAGCCCCTGCCGCCCGGAAACGGGCGCCCTGGCAACTACTACGACGCGACGGCGGGCGAGGGGGACACCCTTGCGCCGCTGTCCGGCGTGGTGGAGGTCGAGACGTGCATCGTCGGCGGCGGGTTCGCCGGACTCAACACCGCATTGGGGCTGGCCGAGCGGGGCCAGGACGGCATTTGCCTGCTGGAGGCCAGGTCGCTGGCCTTCGGGGCCTCGGGTCGCAACGGCGGTTTCGTATTCTCCGGGTTCTCGCGCGGCGAGGCGGCCCTGCTGGCGGACCTCGGGCCACGGCGCGCCAAGGCCCTGCATCGGGGCACCCGCGAGGCGGTCGGGCTGATCCGCGAGCGCAGCCAGCGCTACCGCATCGACTGCGACCGGGTCGATGCGCCGGTGCTGTGGGCGAACTGGTTCAAGGACCCCGCGGTACTGCGCGAGCGCCAGGCGCTGTTGCGCGACCACTTCGACACGCACTGGCACTGGGTCGATCGCGCGGCGCTGCGCACGCAGCTGCACACCGATCGCTACAGCGCGGCGTTGAGCGAGCCCGGCTCGTTCCATTTCCACCCGGTGAAGTATGCGCGTGGGGTGGCGATGGCGGCGCGGGCGATGGGCGTGGCGGTGCACGAGCACAGCCCGGCGCTTTCGCTGGATCGAGAGGGCAGCGGGTGGCGGGTCAGGACGCCGGACGGCGAGGTGCGCGCACGCAACGTGGTGCTGGCCTGTGGCGGCTACCTGGCGGGGCTGCGGCGCGACGTGGACCGGGGCGTGATGCCGATCGCGACCTACGTGATGGTGAGCGAGCCGCTGGGCGAGCGCATGGCGCAGGTGATGACGACGCGTTCGGCGGTCTACGACACGCGCTTTGCATTCGACTATTACCGGCCGTTGCCGGACGGGCGGCTGCTGTGGGGAGGGCGGATCTCCATCCGCGACCGTGATCCGGCGGGCGTGCGGCGGCTGCTGATGCGCGATCTGCTGCGGGTGTTTCCGCAGCTCCAGGGGGTGGGGATCGATTCCGCGTGGTCGGGATTGATGAGCTACGCGCGTCACGAGATGCCGCAGGTCGGGGAGATCGCGCCGGGGCTTTGGCTGTCGCAGGCTTTCGGCGGGCACGGGGTGGGGCCGACGACGTTCGCGGGTGAGTTGGTGGCTGCGGGGATCGCGGAAGGGGATGCGCGTTGGCGGGAGCTTTCCGACTATGGGTTGGTTTCGGCGTTCAAGCCTTTTGGGCTGCTGGCGGCGCAGGGGGCGTATTGGCGGGCGCAGGTGAAGGATTGGTGGAAGGCTGCGCGCGAGTAGGGCTTGTTCGGGGTTTGGTCCCGGTGGCGTGGGAGTTGCTGGAAGCGGGGGTGCGCGGGGTACTCCTCCCCGAATCGAAAAACCCCTGCGGGGTTTTTCTTTAAAGATTCTTGGGAGGAGTACCCCGCGCACCCCCGCCTGCGGGTCGCGGCGGAGTGGGGTGGTGGGGGATACTCCGGAGATGAGCAGCGCTGACGAACTTGCCGAGATTTCGTGGGGGGACTTTTCCAAGGTCGTCCTGGTGGCGGGGACGGTGGTGCGGGTGGAGGCGTTTCCCGAGGCGCGCAAGCCGGCGTGGAAGCTGTGGGTGGACTTCGGGCCGCATGGCGAGCGCAAGACCAGTGCGCAGGTGCGTGACCTGTATTCGGCGGAGGACCTGGTGGGACGGCAGGTCGTCGGGGTGATCAACTTTCCGCCGAAGCAGATCGGGCCGTTCGTGTCCGAGTTCCTGCTCACCGGCTTTCCGACCGACGAAGGCGTGGTGATCACGACGCTGGAGCGGCCCGTGCCCAACGGCACGCGGATGGCGTGAGGTGGGAAGCGGCAAGCGTTTGCCTTAAGCTTTTCGAGGAACACGTCGTATGTCGCACGGCCGGCAGGGAGTGGCTGCATATGAAGCATTCCTTCGTGAGGAGCATCGCGCTTGCAGCGCTGGTGGTGGCGCTCGTTTCGGGGCTGCTGGCGGGGGATCGGGTGGCCTGGCAGGAGCCGCAGGTAATCGCCTCCGGTGGTGGCCACCAGGGGCCATGGCGGATGAACGAGTCCGACTTCGACTACGTCGACGCGCCTACTGCGGCCATCGATGCCAGCGGTACCATCGCCGTGGTGTGGGTGGACCAGGCCCGCAAGAACCTGCTCTTCCAGCGTTATTCCGCTGACGGCGAGGCGCAGATGGCGGAACCTGTGGACGTGTCGCGTACGCCCGGGGTGTTCTCCTGGCTGCCGAGGATCGCGCTGTCGGATTCACGGCCCGACTCGGTGCATGTGCTCTGGCAGGAGATCATCTTCTCCGGTGGCTCGCATGGCGGTGACATCCTGTTCGCGCGTTCCGATGATGGCGGGCGCACGTTTAAGGAGGCACGCAACCTGTCCGACGACCGCGCCGGTGCCGGCAAGGGGCGGGTCACCGCGGATTTCTGGCACAACGGCAGCCTTGCCCTCGCGCCGGGCCCGGACGAGACCTTGTACGCGGCCTGGACGGACTACGAAGGGGATCTGTGGTTGAGCCGCTCGAGCGACGCGGGCGAGTCCTTTACCGCACCCCGCAGGGTTCCCGGGGAAGATGCGGCGGGGCCGGCCTTCGGGCCCAGCCTGGCCGTCGATGCGCAAGGCGTCGTCCACGTCGCCTGGACGCTGGGCGAGCGCACCGACGCCGACGTGCGCGTGACCCGATCGGAGGACGGCGGCGAGACCTTCGCTGCACCATCGAGCGTGCACCCGGGGCCCGGTCACGTTGATGCGCCGCAGATCGCCGTGGACGACGAAGGCACCGTCCACCTGGTGTATGGCGAGAGCGTCGAAGGGCCGATGCAGCGCTACCGGATCAAGTACGCGCGCCGGGCCCGGGGCGAGGAGGCGTTCACGACGCCGGTGGACCTGTCCGGCCGCCAGCTCGAACGTTTCGGCAGCACCGGGTTCCCTGCCATCGCCACGGGTACCGACGGGCATGTCTATGTTTCCTGGGAGGTGTTCCCGGCGCCCGGGACCCGGCCCAACGGGCTCGGCTTCGTGTATTCGATCGACCGCGGCGAGACGTTTTCCGAGCCCGAGGTGGTGCCTGGGAGCATCGACCCGGACGGCGGCGTCAACGGCAGCATGCAGGGCCTGCTCGGAAGCAAGCTTGCCGCCGGGCCGGACGGCCAGGTCTTGCTGGTGAACAGCACTTTCAGGTCCAATGATTCCAGCGACGTGAAGCTCTTCCGCGGCGCCGTCAACCGGTAAGACGTCCCTTCCGACCCGCGCCAGCACTGGACCTCCATGGACAACGAGGGCTACCGCGAACTGCGCCTCAAGGCCCGGCGCCTCGTGCATCGCGCGGGTGATGCGGATGACCTGGTCCAGGACACCCTGGTGGCGGCCCTAGAGGCCGGTCGCGACGACCCGGCGTGGATGCACGGCGTCATGCGCAAGCTTGCAGCGATGCAGGCGCGCACGGCGGTGAGGCGGCGGCAGCGCGAGGCGGCCGTGGCCCTGGTGCTCGGTGATGACCCAAGCACGACAACCCTACCGGTCGAGGCGTACTCCCGGCTGCGTGAACTGCTGGCTTCGATGCCACCCGCTGCACGCAGGGTGGCGGTCCTGGCCCTGCACGGCCTCGCGGCCGAGGAGATCCGTTGGATCCTGGGCGTCAGCGACACGGCGTTCCGGCAGCGCCTGACTTCAATCCGGAAGTCGCTCGCCACGGCAGGCCTGTCGGCAGGGGAGGCCTGGGCCGCCATTCCCGGGGCAGGGCCGTCGCGTTGCGTCGACCTGCAGTACGGGCTCCTGCGCCGGGCGCTCAAGGCTGCGATCGACAGGCGCCCGGGGCTGGGCACCCACGATGCCGATGGGCACCTCATCGTCCTGGGAGGAGATGCTCACAGATCGGCGCCCGGCGGCAACTGACGGGGACACAACCACCTGGAGATCCACATGCTCGACCAATGCAAGATCGGCGCCATCGTCCTCTTCGTCCGCGACATCGCCCGCGCCTGCGCGTTCTACCGCGACGTCCTCGGTGTGCCCGTGGAAGTGCACGACCCCGAATACGCCACCGGACAGGTCGGCCATCTCTCGCTCGTGTTCATCGCCAGGGAGGCCCGCGCCGGCGACTCCCCGGTGTTGGTGTTCGAGGTGGAAGGCGGCATCGACGACTACGCCGACGCGCTGGCCGGGAAAGGCGTCGAGATCGTGGCGCCCGTGAGCGAATGCCCGGACGGCGGGCTCTCAGTCGATTTCATCGACCCCGACGGCAATGGCCTCAGCGTCTACCAGCCGCCGGACAGCCCGCGGCGTCGTTGAATCACGGGCGAGGGCCGGAGTCGACCCGAAGCGGACGTGCCGTATGTCTACGAAAAGCTGGGCGGTCCTCAGCAACGTCGCTGCGCATCCGTAGCCCAGGGGCCGGGGTAGCGAGATCGACTTTACGTTCCAGGGTCGACCTTCAACCTCGCTTCTGTCGCAAGTATTGGCGGCTCGTCGCTTCGTTGGCGTACTTCGTCACACCTCTGTTGTCGGCCCTCATCGTCTGCTGAATGCTTCGGGCCTCAAACCCTCAATACGTTTGCAGATCTCGATAGAAATGTATCGAGCGAGCCGGAAGGCCCGCGCAGTCTGTGTCTGCTATGAAAAGGTGTTTTCCCATGGTTCGTTACAAGGTCCTTGTTTCCATCGCGGTCTTCGCTGCTTCAACGGTTGGGGCCAGCTCTCCAGCTTTTCCGGGTGTCGAGCAAACTGCAGAAGAAGCGATCAACGCGAAGCTCGCGACAGGACTGCCCGAAGTGCTCGACCGCAGCGGGGCAGCAAGCATTTCGGTTGCCCATATCGAGAGTGGCCGCATCGTTGCGATGCAGGCCGCGGGACTCAGTGCTCCAGGACAGGCCGCCACAACGCAGACGCGGTACAACGTCGCCTCACTCACGAAGCCTGTGTCGGCGGAGGTGATCCTACGCCTCGTCGCCGAGGGCCGATTCTCGCTGGATCAGCCCATGTCCAGCACGTGGCTCGACCCCGATCTATCGGACGATTCGCGACACGAGCGGCTCACACCCCGCCTGGCCCTGAATCACCAGACCGGGTTCCCGAACTGGCGTAGCACTGGCGGCTTGCGCTTCGGGAGCGATCCAGGTGGCGAAGCAGGCTATTCAGGTGAGGGCTACGAGTACGTCGCCAAGTTCATCGGGCACCTCACTGGTGCTGGCATCGACCATCATGCCCAGCGACTGGTGTTCAAACCCCTCGGAATGACCGCTACAACGTACACGGCCGGGTCTGAGCCACCTGCTGCCGTAGCCAGTAGCCGTTCAAACGATACGTGGACACCTCCGGTCACGCGGGAAACCCCGTCCGCGGCCGATGATCTGGTCACCAACGTCGGCGACTACGCCACGTTCCTGATCTCTCTGATGCGTCGTGACGCGTTGACCCCCGGTCTGATTGCAGAGCGGGCTCGTGTGCAGGCAGACCAGCTGAATCAAATGTGTGATGGCATTCCAGCTTCCATATGCCCAGAAAGTGCCGGGCCTGCGCTCGGCTGGACGCTTTTTGTAATAGGCGGGGTCCCCTACTACATGCATACAGGGTCCGACACCGACGGGTTCTCGCTCGCATACTGGACGCCATCGACGGGAAGTGGAACGGTCATTTTGACGAACAGTGAGAATGGAAATCGAGCAGTCTTGCCCGTACTGGACTTGATTGGCGCGAACCCGGAATTCGTAACTCTGCTCCGTGAACAGGCTTCTCGCTGACCCGGTACTCTCGATGAACACATCCAGAAGCCACTTCGCGATGCATAGGTCAACCCGCCGCTTCTGGCGGGAATCGGCGCACGGCATATCCGGAAGACTTGACGCTGGACGGGATACTTCCCCCAAGCTGGCTGTCTTAGGATAGGAAAGGAAGCGGATCCGGCGATGGGGGTCCTCACAAAAGCAGAGGCAGAAGAGGCGCTTGCGCAGATCGGCCGGGAGGTCTTCTACGTGTATTTGCTCTACCGCCCTGATGGGACGCCCTTCTACGTGGGGAAAGGTCGGGGCAGGCGGATCTTCCATCATGAGCGCGAAGCGCTCGGCTTGGGACGAACACACAAGCTCAATACCATCCGGGCGGTTACGCGTGCCGGTGCGACCATCGGGTATCGGATCCACCAGGTCTTCGAGCGTGAGGCCGAATGCCTCGGACATGAGATTGAGCTGATTCGAACCTTTGGGCGGCACGATCTGGGCACCGGGCCGCTTACAAACCTCACGGACGGTGGAGAAGGAACATCTGGTCTATCTGAGGAGACTCTCCGACGGATCGACGCTGCACTGCACGGGCCGGATGCGCCAGGGGAACGTGGCATTGCGAACCGATTCTTCCTGCGCCTTTGCGAAGAAGTGAGCTCGGTTCCCGTTCGGCCCCTGGCAACTACGCTGTTGGCGCACAGCGCTCCCCATCGGGGACCCAGAAAGCCAAGCAAAAGAATGGTGGCTGCCCTCGCGGCGAGTGCGATCGCAAATCGGGTGCTCATCGAGCCTAGAGCCGTGATTCCTCGGAAGCTTGTCGTCGAAGATGCGCCTATGGTGATCGAGAACGGCGTGGCTTCGGATTTGCTGCGGGCGGGCTTGGCTCAACTCATCGGGGCGGCGAACCCGGGTGATGAAAGCTTTCTTCTCTCGAGTGTTGGATACGAAGCAATTCTCACGTTTTTGGATCAGGCGACCCTTCTCAGCGCGGGAGTGCTGCTCCCGCACCTCTGAGAGCGGCGGACAAGAGCTCTGACGGAAAGTCCGCTCTTGGCCGAACACCGACGTGCCGACCGCGCGCCCCGGCCAGTCCAAAGCGGTCGAGGAGTCCGGAGTAAACGCGCCAGTCCGGACTACGGCAAGTCACCAGGGTGAAGGCGGATGCCCGATCAATCCGTGCGGTGGCGCGCATGCTTGCGGTGGTGCAGTACCGATACGAGTGCATTGTCCGGGCGTGGACGAGACGCGGTCCTTGTGCGGCAAATGTCGTCCGCGTACCCTCACCCCGCGCGTCGTGAAGCCTCCCTGCCTGCACGCCAATCGAGACGCGAACCGTTGGTCACGACACCCCGATCAGAGGCATGCATGGAGCAGCAGGTGCTTTTCGCGATGAGAGCCACTTCGTTGGCGTTCCTGGTGCTCGTTTCGGCTATCGCGGGTTCCGCCCGTGCCCAGCCTCCCGACCCTGCGGTCAGTGAATACGCATGGGTGATCCACTCCGTCATCCAGAGGGAGTGGTTGAGTAGCCTGGGGAGCACTGCACTGGTCCCGAGTTCAAGTTGCTCAGCCCGGATAACCCAGCTGCCGGGTGGAACCGTCCTGGACGTCGATTTCCTGTCGAACTGCGAATTCGACCAGGCCGGCCGGACCGCCATCACTGAAGCCGTCTACCGCTCCGACCCTCTCCCGTACGAAGGCTTCGAGGACGTCTTTCAACGTGAGGTCAGCATGGTGTTCCATGCACCCAGCGTTGAATCGCCCGAGGCGGCGGCTGCGCGTCTGGCCGCGGTGCGACGCGTGCATCAGGACGCCTACTTCGAGAAGCAATGGCACGCAAACGTCGGAATTCCAAGACAACAGGCGGAGTACAAGCAGCGGTGTCGCTTCGACGTGTCGTGGTGGAAGCCGACGGTCTGGTTGGAACGGAAAAATGCCGTGACCATCACTGTCGACACATCGGGCCAGGTAGTGTCTGTCGTCGGTACGGGGGGAGAGCCGGTTGAGGAGGCGCTGGTCGCAGCGCTTCACGCGGCCCCACCTTGCGAACCTGTTCCTGAGGACCTGTTCGTGGGCGCGGAGACCGTCGAGTTGGACCCGATGATCTTTCACCCTCGCGAGGACTGAGTAGCGCGCTTGTGATTCAGGGAGCAGTGCGGGTCTTCGACTTTGGCAGTCTCGCTCTCAGTCGCAACTCAGTTCGCTTTCCAGCTGCGCGCACCGAGGAAGATCAGTCGCAGCTGCTTGACGAAGTCCTCGGTGAGATCCTGCTCGGCTCGGGGCTGGTCGGCGTGCAGGTCGAGGATGTCGGTGGCCGCGTTCATCATGGTGGTAACGACCAAGCCGCAGATCAGTTGCAGGCTGTCCATCGGCAGTTGCGGCAGCAGGTTGAGGTCGCGCACCTCGGCCGCCGCTCGCGCTCGTGAAGAGCGATGAGTAGACCGGCCGCTTCTGGCCAAAGCTCGCCTGCAGTCTCGGCACGTGTGCGTTGATTGCCTGCTGGGCAAAATGTGCAGAGGATAAAGAATGGACGTCTATTTCAAGGTGGCTTTGTCAGGGTGGCTCGTCGCGATGACGGGGTTGGCCGTTGCGTCCAGTGGATTTGTCTACGCGGGCAAAGCCCTCGCGTTCCTCGGTATCGCAGTAGGAATGTTTGGCGTCTTCGCGGGAGCAGGCCGATACATCGTCAGGCTTTTGAGGAAGCGCTGACTTCCCCGTGGTATCGAGAGCACACACTTGGACGACCGTGGTGCTTCGCGCCACCGGCCGCTTCTGGCCGCAGGGTGCCGAAGCCGTGAGCTGGTGTCGCCCGTGAGCGGGCGTTGGGAGCACGCGCGAGTCGCGTTCGCGCCCATCACTCCGCGGAACGGAGGTTTCCGTCCGGCTTCGGGGCCCGCTGCAGTCCAATGGGGTTGGGCAGGGCGCGTCGGTCGATCTTGCCGTTGGGCGTAAGCGGCAACGCGGGCAGCACCGCCAGGTGTTGGGGCCGCATGTAAGCGGGAAGCCACTGTGCGAGATGCCGCCGCAACGCCGCCACGTCCGTGTCACGCCCGGAGGCGGGTGTCAGGTAGGCCACGAGGCGGATGTCGTTGGCGCCGAACTCGCGCGCGACGACGACCGCCTGGTCGACGTCGGGGTGCTCGCGGAGCCGGACTTCGATTTCTCCGGGTTCCACCCTGTAGCCGCGGATCTTGAGCTGGAAATCAATCCGGCCCAGGTGCTCGAGTTCGCCACGAGGGTCCCACCGCCCCACGTCCCCGCTTCGATACAGTCGGGCGCTCGGGTCAACGTCCGTGGGGTCGGGGATGAAACGCGCGGCGGTCAACTCTGGGCGATCGAGGTATCCCAGGGCGACGCCTGCGCCACCGATGCAGATCTCGCCTGGCTGTCCTGGTGTACAGGGTTCCAATTGATCGTCGAGCAGGAGGATGTGTGTGTTGGCAACCGGCCGGCCGATGCGGATTCCGGCTTCTGGCTCGCGTACCTTCCACAGCGTCGACCACACGGTGGTCTCCGTGGGACCGTAGAGGTTCCACACTTCGGCTGCGCGCTCGAGCAACTGTCGCGCCAGATCCGGCGCCAGGGATTCGCCACCCACCAGCACACGGAAATCCGGTCGACCCTGCCAGCCTTCGCCGATCAGGCCGATCCAGGTCGGTGGCGTCGCCTGGATAACGGTGATCTGCTCACGCTCGATGGCCTGCATGATCTCCAGCGGGTCGCTCAAATCGAGGATCACGAGACGTGCGCCCGCCAGCAGCGGCAGGAAGAGCTCGAGCACAGCGATGTCGAAGGACAGGGTTGTCAGTGCGCCCATCGTATCGCTCCGGGCCAGTCCCGGACGCTCACGCATCGTCATCAGGAAATTGACCACCGAATGATGGCTCAGCACTACGCCCTTTGGACGTCCCGTGGAGCCTGATGTGTAGATCAGGTAGGCCGGTTCCCGGGCACTGTCGTTGCCCTGGACCTCGGATGGCGCCGCTTGGGCCGTTCTGCCGTGATGTTGCACGGTGGTGGGATCCAGCAGACGCACACTCCCTGCCCAGTGGACCTCTTCCGCGGTCGTGATCAGCAGATCCAGCGAAGCATCATCAGCGATCATGGACAGGCGCGCCTCGGGGAACAGCGGGTCCATCGGCACGTAGCAGGCGCCGGCGCGCATGACCGCCAAGGGTGCTGCCAGCATCCAGAATCCGCGCTCCAGGCATATGCCGACCCGGCAGTCGCGTCGAATCCCGCGCGCTTGCAGCATGGACGACAACGCCTCGACCGCCTGGCGCAGCTGCCGACCATCATGGCGATCGGCACCGCAGATGATTTCCTGGTCCGGGGAAAGGTGGCGAAGTACGAAGTCGTCGAGCCGCATTTCACGCGGGACCGAGAGGGCAGGGCCACTCGACGAGGCCGCCAACCAGCGTTCCTTCTGACCGAGCGCCAGTGGCGCGGTCGAATCCCGGGGCGCTGCGCGGACCGGGCCGCTTCCGCCGTCGACGTTGATAACACTCATCCCGGATCTACTCGGTCAGTCTCTGGTAACAGGCTCGAACGCGCGAGTCGCCGGGTAGCGGACACCAGTGACGTGCTCCTCGCTTTCACATCCATGAGGCTCGCCAGTGGCCTGCAATTTCGAATCGAACGCCCCCTTCTGGCCGTCAGTCGCCTGGCGACCCGAAGCAGTTTCCGAGAGCTTGGGTCCTCTGTCGCTGCGCGACCCCATAGATGTTCTTGAGCTGGCAGAGCGACTTACAGCTCGTCGTGTCTACCCGCTCCCCGCGTGGTGTCGCGCAGGGAGGGCCGATGAAGGCCCCCCGGGTTGACAGCCTCAGCGATGGTGATATGGTGCACTACACCACCACATACATAACACGGGGCGCCGGGCGTGAGGAATCGCCTGTAGATCCCGCATTCTTCCGCGTGTGTGCTCACCACTACCAGAGATAAACATGTTCAAAATTTTGATACCCATTCTAGTGTTGGTACCGTCGCTGGCTTTTGCTGAGCAACAGTGCGCTGAGAGTTCGACTTCTACTCTTAACTTAGATGCGGAGACCCTGACGGCTTTACATCTGAAGCTGGGTGTCGATCGCGTGCGGCTGACTGGAAGCGATCACTCCGATGGCGTGCTCACCGTACGGAAATGCGCCTCAACACGAAAACGCCTTGAGGCGTTGGACATTCGACAAGTATCGTCCGGGGAAGGGCGAGTCGGGATAGAAATTCGCACAACCCGGGGGGCGTCAAGCGCGGTACCCCGATGGTTGCGTGACGGCACTAGCAACTACGCCTATTTCGACATCCAAGGCAGTATCCCTGCACGTTCACTAGTCGATCTCGAGTTGGGATTGGGCCAAGTCTCGATCAACAACGTAGCCGCTGTGCACGCGCAGGTCGGGTTAGGTCAGCTGGAATTGACGAACATTCAAGGCGCGGTTGTTGCGAGCCTGGGAGGCGGTCACTTGGACGCGCAGGACATCGGGAGCCTAACTGTCGACTCGGTTGGCTTGGGGCAGCTCTCGGCTGAACGCGTGCTCGGAGACGTCGAAATCGGGAAGATCGGACTAGGTGGGGCAACTTTAAAACACGTGGATGGAAGTGTGTTTGTACGCAAGTTGGGGTGGGGGACGCTTACCGTGAATGATGTCGGTGGCGACTTAACGCTCCGACGAAAAACACTTGGGAACTACAGTCACGAAAACGTCAGAGGAAGTGTGAGCGTTCCTTGATGTGATTCGATTGTTTGCTGCAAGCAATGTCCCGCCATACACACCATCCACGGAACGCCACAATATGAATTTTAAGTCTGTCATCACTATTTTCTGCTTTGCCGTCCTGTTGGGCTGCAACGCAGAGTTCCAAACGCCTGTCTCGAATGAAAATGCTACTCTTGAACTTACAAGGCTCGACGGCACTCCGATCCCCAGCCCTGCCATGGACGAGTTCCTGCTTTCCAAGATGGAGGAGCTTCAGATTCCAGGCCTATCGGTTGCAGTGATTAGCAAAGGCGACATTTCCTACCTTCGCAGTTTTGGCGTCGTGCGTGCAGATACTGCTGAGCCCGTGGGGCCGGAAACTGTGTTCGAGGCAGCATCTATATCCAAAGCGGTGTTCGCATACTTTGTGATGACGATGGTGGAAGACGGCACACTGGACCTCGATCGCCCCATGCATGAGTACTTGCCTCTTCCGGAGCTTGAGCACGATGAACGCTATAGAAGCATCACGGCGCGCATGGCGCTCTCTCACCAAACTGGCCTGCCCAACTGGCGCTTCTTGGAGGAAGACGGGAAGCTGGACATCAAGTTCGACCCAGGTACAGAGTTCGGCTACTCGGGCGAGGCTTATGAGTACTTGGTTGCCGTCGTGGCTCATCTTAACGGCGTGACACCCAGAACGCTTGAAGACGTCTTCCAAGAACGTGTAGCTGTTCCCCTGGAGATGACCCATTCCTCGTTTACCCGTAATGCTCACTGGGATGCTCACAAAGCATACGGGCACGAAGCAGGAGTGGCCGAAGAAGATCGCTGGTACACGGATCTTTCGGTATTCGGCGGAGCTCATAGTCTGCACAGCAACGCGGAAGATCTTGCGAAGTTTGCACTCGCGGTGATCGAAGGCCGTGGCTTGGAACCGGATACCTACGCTGAGATGCTCTCAGAGCAGGTGGTGCTGCCAGATGACCAGCCGATCCGGACGTCGTTTGGGATCGAATCGTGGGCACTTGGATTTGGGCGCTCAAGTACCGAAGCAGGCATGAAATACGCTCATGGCGGTGTTAACGAGCATGCCAATGCTTACTTCATGGTCATCCCAGCACAGGGCTACGGCGTCGTGTTCTTCGCAAATAGCAGCAATGGCTTGGCGCTAGCTGAAGAACTGGAGGGGTTCTTGGGTGTCCTAGCTGGTTCGAGTGAAAGATCTGAAGGTTGACCTTCACGTCGAACAGAGCCGGAAGGGAGCGCTATAGAGAGTAAGGTCAATGTCTGCTTCTGGCCGAATGCAGCCATGACTCCACTTCCGGATACACCATCGTCAGCACATACGCGCCGTGTATGCGGCAATGCCAAAGTGATCACCCACCCCGATGCCGCCTATGAATCCGATGCCGGCGCACACCCATCGCAATGATCAGCAGCGCATACACCACCGACACCGCCAGCGTGGTGGTGAACTCCCACTGCGCATGCTTTGACCACGCCAGCATGCTGATGAAGCTCGCCATCAGGGTGCCAAACAGGACGGCATACACCTGCAGCTCGCGCCGCTCGGTCGGGTTGCGCGCGCGGCGAATGTAGCACCGTGCCTCCCAGGCCACGGCGGCCACCACCAGGCCCACCGCCGCCAGTGCACTGCCCACGGCCCCCAGTGCCCACTTCCCCGCAGTCGCCGAGGCGGTCGCGGCACCCGCACCTGCGGCCTTGGCCGGGGCCGTCGCCATTGACGCGGTGACCAGGGCGGTGAAGGCGACGCCCGGTGCGCTGTAGCGGGCGATCTCGCCCACGCTGGCCAGCACGTGCGCCTGCACGGCTTCACGCGCACGCTGAAGGCGCTTGCGCACCGCAGCATCGCTGAGCCCCAGCAGTTGCGCCACCTGCTGGCTGCTCTGGCCTTCGCGGTGGAACAGCAGCAGCACGTCGCGGCTTTCGTCGGGGATCGCGTCCAGCGCTTGTTCCAGCAAATGCACTTCTTCAGAGCCGATCAGCGCGGCCTCGGGGCCTGGGCCGCGGTCGGGCGCGTTGGCCAGGTGGGTGTCCGAATCTCCCGCCACCACACCGTGGCGCTGCCGTTGGCGCAGCTGGTCGATCGCGCGGTTGCGGGTGACCTGGCGCAGCCACGGCAGGAAGCTGTCGGGGTTGTGGATCGCATCCAGCGTGTTCCACGCCTTGAGGTAGGTTTCCTGGGCGATGTCTTCGCTGAGCTGGATGTCGCGCGTTACCGCCAGCGCGACGCTGGTGACCATGCGTTGTGTGGCGCGCACCAGGCGTGCGAACGCGTCGCGGTCACCGAGGCGCGCGGCGGTGAAGTCGGCTTTCAGGGCGGTGTCGAAGGTGGTGGCGGGCAGGTTCATGTGGGCTCGTCGTGTGTCCGATGCCTGGATGGACGGACCTCGCCGGGAAATGTGACACGTTCGGGCGGTTAAAAAGGCATGCTTCAATAACGACGGTGGCTGATAGAGATTTCTTTGAAAGCCTATGTGACTACTGCCGCGGGCGGCGATCGTGACGGGGACAGGATGAAGAACGGATCGAGGCGGGTGCGGGCGCGGGCGTTCGGGTGGGCTGCGCTCGCGGCGCTGGCCCCGGGTGTGGCCGCGGCGACGGACGTGGCGATCTACCCGGAGAGGGTGGAGCTTACCTTCGACCAGCCGATGGCCACCTGGCACTACCAGGGCTCGTCCGGGGTGGAACTGGAGCCCGAAGTACCGTTCGAGCGCTGCGTCTGGTACAGCGATACCGAATTGGCCTGCGAATTCGAGGACGGGCAGCCGGCGCGCAATGCCACGTCCTACCTCGTCCACGTGCCGGAGTTCGCGACCCAGGAGGGAGGCGTCGTGCAGGCGCGGATCGTCGGGGCCGACACGCCCCGGCCCGTGCTGAGTGCACCCCATTTCCTGATCGAGTGGTCTGGCGAGACGCCCAGGCTCCACATTCGCGCCAACCAGGACGTTTCCGCCACGGCCGTCGCGCAGGTGCTCGAGCTCACGGTCGACGGGCAACCGATTCCGGTCGTGCTACGCCCCGGGGAGCGGCAGGGGTGGATACCGGCAGCCTTCACCCTTGATTTGCCGCAGGACGTGCCGCGACTCGGGATGCTGGAACTATCCGTCGCGCCCGGCCTGGTGGGTGAGGAAGGTCCGCTGCCGGGGGTCCAGGAAGAGGTGCTTCTGCGCGCGCGCCTCGGAGAGGAGCCGCGGGCAGTTACGGTGGCGTGCACCCCGGACCGCCAGGTGGCCGTGGATGCGCAGGCGGGCGCCACGGTCCGCTGCCGCCGGGCATCGTCTGGCTGACGTTCAATCGCGAGCTTGATCCGGCCTCTCGGGCGCAGTTCGAACGCCAGTTGCCCGCCGGCGCGCACTGGTCCGGTGGTCCTCGGGCATCCGGCGGCTCTCGACCGCGGAAGGTGGCCCGGCCCTGGCGCTGCCCTTGGGGCAGGTGGCGCAACTTCGCATCGATGATGCGCGCGCCCGCATCCGGATCGATGTGGCTGACGACCTTCGCACCGCCGAAGGACGGCCCGTCGCAGGCGCAACCGTGTGGGTCGAGACCGGCGACCACCCGCCGGCACTGCGCGCACCGTCCTCATCGCTGCTGCTGGCAGATCCTGCCGCGCCGCTGCCGATCGCCGCGACCAACGCCCCTCCGGGACGAACGCTCGAGGTCGCGGCACTCGGACGCAGCCATGGGTCGGCTGCGATTCCGGTTCCCGATGGATCATCCAATGTGGACATGCCCCTCGATGACCGCCAGACGCGGCGGGCATTGCGGGACGGGGGGTGGGTGCGGTGGACCGTCCCCGCCACCGGAACCGACTGGGGGCGCCGTGCCCAATCGCTTCAGATCGCCGCTCCCCAGCTCGACGTGATCGCGATCGCGGCGGCCGACGAGGTGCTGGTCTGGATCAACGATCTGGAGACGGGCGACGGGGTGCCAGGTGCCAATGCCGAGCTGATGCGGCATGGCGTCGATGGCGACGCGACCGACGCCGCCGACTTCGCGCCGGTGACCGTGGCCACGGCCCGCAGCGACGCCGATGGCATCGCCCGTATCAAGTTGCCGGACGGCTATCTGCTCGACCGCCAGGCGCTGGCGCGCAACGAATGGTTCGTGCGGGCGGAAGCCGGGCGCGGGCGGAACGTTCGGCGAGCGGTGCTGCCATTGGGTTCCGCAAACCGCCTGGTGCTTGCGAACCCGGGCAGGGATCGCGCCTGGGGGGTGACGGACCGGCCGCTGTACCGCGCCGGAGACACCGTGCGGTTCCGGTTGTGGCAGCGCGCGGATCGCGCTGGCCAGCTGGAGATGCCACGCTCGCCGGACCTGTCGGACTCGTTGCATCTCATGAGCGTGGACGAGGACAAGCTCATCCGCAGCTGGCCGGCCAGTCCGGATGCCAGCGACGGTTGGATCGGCGAGGTCGTGCTGCCGCTGCACGCCAACGACGGTGCCTATTGCGTGACGCCCTTCGAAGAGCCCTACCGATCCGAGGAGGGCGCCTGCTTCTTCGTCGGAACCTACCGTGCCCAGGACCTGTGGGCGGAGGCCAGCGCCCACGATGGGGTGCTGCGCGAAGACGACATCTTCAAGGTCGAAATCAGCGGTGGTTACTACTCCGGAGGGCCCGCCGCAGGCGTCGGTTTACGCAATATCACCACCATGCTGACCGGGCTCCCGCTCTCCCGGGCGTATCCCGAGTTCGCAGCCTTCACGTTCGTCGACGTGATGAGTGAACAGGCCCGCGGGGGGATTCCGCTGCGCCCGGTGGTGCCGCCGGAGAGCACCGATGCCGACGGGCACCTCGAGATCGAGGTTCCGGTCACCTTCAATGCGGAAGCCATCCAGCCTGACCAGCTGCCGGCATTCGGACAACTTCAGGTCGCTGCCGAACTGGCCCTCGATTCACGCGAGGGCACGGTCACCAATGCGGCTGCCGCTCGCTTCACGCGGCACGATGCGTTCGTCGGGCTGAGGGTGGAACCCCGCTGGCTGGACGCGCAGACGCCGGTCAGGGCCGAGGCGGTGGTAATCGATGCCGACGGCACGGCCGTGCCCGGCCAGGTGATCGACGTCGAGGTCGACTTCCTCGCCGGATTCCAGGGCGAGCCGCAACCCCAGCGTATTGGCGCCTGCCAGTTGCGCGGCGGTGTCATGCAGGCCTGCGACTTCCCTCGTACCCGAAGCGGTCGCTATCGGTTGACCGCGCGCAGCGGGGATGCCGCGCCGGCGGCGCTGGTCCAATACGTCTGGAGCGGTGATCGGGCACCGCCCGCTGCACTGGCCCCCATCCTGGAGGTCGCCCAGCCCCCCGCAGAGCTGGGTGCTCCGGTGAAGGTGGTGCTGCGACAGGTCGAGGTCGGAAGGCCGGTCCTGTTCGTGATCTTCCGCAATGGTCGTGTGCTTGCCCACATGCATGCGCGGACTCGATCGTCGGCCGGACTGTTCGACCTGCCGCTGCCCGCAGGCATCGACGGCGACGTGGAGCTTGCCGCCTACCTGCGCTCCCCACCCGATGCGTCCTCGGACGGTCACCTCTCTCCGCCGAGGGCGGTGGAGACGGCCACGACGACGTTCGAGGTTCCAGCCACGAACCAGGCACCGGTCGCGATCGCGTTCGAACATGCGCAGGTCGAGCCGGGCGAGCGCACGTCGCTCACCGTGCACAACCTGTCGGACGGACCCCGCAGCATCACCGTCAGCGTCATGGGCGACGCGCTGCGGGCGCTGGCCGGGGACTACCTTGAGTACTCCGATCCGCATGGGCCGTTCTGGCTGGGCAAATTTTACTGGCGAGGCGCCGGCAGTACACCGTCGCTGCACGACTTTGGCGCCTGGAACTCGGGGCCGGAGTGGACGGTTCGACTCGATCCGCTGCCTGGCGAACCCCCTGTGATTTTCGACGACGCGGCGGCACCCCCCGCCGCCCGCGCCACCTGCCGGCATGGCGTTGGGCGATTACGCATCGCAAGAGCTGGACCGCATCGAGGTCACCGGCTCTCGGATCAACCTCGCCGACATCTTCCACGCCGGGAGGGGAAAGCCGGATGCACCGACCGGGTCGGCCGGAACGGGTGCGGACGGCCTGGTGGCCCGACTGGCGAGGGTTCGCGGCGCGTTCGCTGATACCGCGTTGTGGGTCGCGGACATGCGGCTCGAGGCCGGTGAGCAGCGCAGCTTCGAAGTGACCATGCCCGACAACCTCACCCGCTGGCGGGCCATTGCCTGGAGCGCTGATGATGGCGACGGTTTCGACATGGCCGAAGCGACGATCGAAAGCGGGCTTCCGGTCGAGGCGCGACTGCAGGCGCCGGTCCGGATGTTCCCCGGGGACCGCGCCCGCCTGATCGGCAATGCGAGGCACACGACCGACGACGCTTCATCGGTCGAGGTGGCGTTGCAGGCCAGCGGCGCCGGCTCCGACGCGCAGGTCGCGCACACGCTTGAGCTGCCGGCACGCGGACAGGTTCCGTTTTCCCTGGAGATCGCCCCCCTCGGTCCCGGTACCGTGGAGGCCGTCGCAGCCGTCCGCACGAGGGGAGGGGGCGACGGCGTCGGTGCGCGGATCGAGGTTTCCTCCGTGCTGGTCGAGGGCCATCGCGTCCAGGCCGGCTGGGTGCCGCAGCAGGGGGTAGCGCTGGGCATGCCGGCGCTGCCCGCAGGGGCCACCGACCCGCAATTGCAGGTGGACCTGCTGCGAGGGGGCGCAGGGCTGACGGATCGCTGGACCCACGACCTTCGCGACTATCCGCATCGCTGTTGGGAACAGATGCTCAGTCGCGCGGTGGGCGCCGCACTGGCCCTTTCCCGGGGGGACGATTCGTGGCCGGACGCGGAAGCCGCCATCGATGAGGCACTCGACAACGCTGCCGTATTCCAGGACTTCGAAGGTGCCTTCCATTTCTTCGCAGGCACCATCAATGCAGGGTGGTCATTCATGGATGAGCGGGGGAACGTCGCATTGACCGCCTACTCGCTGCGCGCGCTCGAAATGCTGGATGAGCTCGGCCATGCACCACCCGCGCACGTCGTCGAAAGCGGGCAGCAGTTCCTTGTGGCGTCGCTTCGATCGTCCACAAGCCAGAAGCATCATTCCGACGCTGCCTTCGCGAGCGAAGGCGTCGCGGCTCCAGAGGCTACGCGCGAGATGATCTGGCAGGAGTGGGACTCCCTGGCCCTTCCCGCGCGCATCGCCGCCACCCGCGGGATGGTCCGCAACGACGACCCGGAGGTTGCCGAGGCCTATCGCCTGTTGCTGGAGGACGCGCCCCGGCGCGGCGCGCGTCGAGTGGTCACCCCCACGGGAGACTGGAGCCGGTGGATGGGTTCGGCCATGCGCGAGCAATGTGCGTTGATCGACCTGCTGCGAGGGGTTCCTGACCTGCAGGTCGAACGAAGCGAGTTGATCGCGGGGCTGACTGATCTGTTCGCCGGGGGTATCGAGGGCACCGACACCCAGAGCAGTGCCACGTGCCTGATGGCGCTGCGCCATGTCGCCGCGACACGAGGGTCGGCGATACAGGCGGACCTGAAGGCCGGTGACAGCGCGACGCGCCTGCAGATCGCGCCGGATGCCGACCGCACCCGATGGGAGGGCTCCGCCGATGACATCGGCCACCTGCGCCTCACCCCGCTCACGCCCGAACTGGCGTCGAGCTACGTGGCTGAATTGCGCTTCCAGGAGGACGCCCGCCAGGCCCAGCCTTCCGCCGTTGGCGTGAACATCGAGCGCAGGTACGACGTGCTGCGCAGCGGGGCCTGGTCACCGGCTGACGAGGACACCCTGCGCGAGAGCGACTGGGTGCGCGTCACGCTGGTGGTATCCACCTCCGCGGTTCGCCACTTCGTGGCGCTGACCGATTCCGTGCCCGGGGGCCTGCAGCCGACCGACCTGCGCCTGAGCGGCGTTGGAGGCCTCGACCTGCAAAGCCTCTCGGGCACCGGCAGCGCGTGGTTCACCACCCGCCGCCTGGACCCGCGCAGCCCCAGGTTCTACGCCGAGCGCCTGCCGCCCGGCCGGCACGAAGTGCACTACTTCGCCCGCGTCGGCAACGCCGGTGAATACCTGGCCGCCCCGGCCACGGCCGAGCTGATGTACGGCAATGCCAGTCGTGCCCGCACCGCAGCACAGCGCGTGCGCATTTCGACCGACCGGGGGAATTCGTATCGATGAGGATTTGGGAGGCAAGGGAGAATCGTTCGGGTCTCGACAGATAGATGGGATGGGGCATGGGCTGGGGAGCGGCCTTCCCGTCAACTCTGCCCGAGTGACCTCTTGTTCTTGAGCGTCCCGGCCACGACTCGCCCCTGATTCCACCGGCCGCTTCTGGCCGGACCGCGCCAATGCGCGGGCCGGCCGATACCGACGCTCAAACGTCCGTCTGCTCCGCGATCTCCAGCGCGTCGTCCACTTCGATACCGAGGTAGCGGACGGTGCTCTCAAGCTTTGTGTGTCCCAGTAGGATCTGGACCGCGCGCAAGTTCCGGGTCCTTCGGTAGATCAACGATGCCTTCGTCCGGCGCATGGTGTGGGTGCCATAGGACGCGCCGTCCAGACCGATGGAATCCACCCACCCATGGACGATACGGGCGTACTGCCGGGTCGAGAGGTGTGGCGACTGGTGGAGACGGCTGGGAAACACGAAGTCGGTACCTCCCAGTCCTTTGGCTGAGATCCAGGCGGTCAGCGCATCTCGAGTCTGCTCGGTGATCTCGAACTGGACGGGACGGCCGGTCTTTTGCTGCACCACGAGAGCTCGCGAACTTATGCGCGTCCCATGGGCTATGTCAGCGACGCGCAGCTTGACCAGATCGCAGGCCCTGAGTTTGGAATCGATCGCCAAGTTGAACAGGGCGAGATCCCGCGTCTTTCGGCCCAGCTGTAGCCTTACACGGATGGCCCAGATGTCCCGAACCTTGAGGGGCGCCTTCTGGCCGATCATCCTGCCCTTGTTCCAGGGCGTGGGCTTGGCGGTGGGGGCTTCGGTGTTCATGAGGTGTCCTACGGGACTCTCATGGTCGCGCTCGTCGACTGAAGGGGCGCAGTCCGGACCGGAGGCGCGCTCTTCAGGAGTCAGAGTGATAGCGCGGCCTGGGTGCGCGCGCTTTCCGCAAGAACCAGCTGGGGCAGGCTTTTGACCGAGCTACGATGCCCAACACCGTCATCAAGGGGATGCCCGACGCTCGCCCTTTTGCCCCCAGACTCTGACCAGCTCAACTTCTTGCAGCGTCCCTGCACCGAATTGATGTAAGTCTGCGTTGAACACCCCTGTTACCTCCACGAAACTACCTTCCCAAGAAGCCATCTCTTCAAGGACGTCAGGATCGGCGCACCGCGGGAAATCTGCGTAGATCACAGAAGTGAAATCCGCGGCGCCGTAGTGAGCTTCGGTGGGATAAATGGCTATTCGATCGTAGTACTGCCGATAGATTCCGGCGACGCCGATTCGTCGCCCGTGATGCTTGCGAGGGTCGGCCAAGACAGCAAAAATTGACGCCACGCTAAGAGGCAAATATCCCTCTTCCTGCGGACTACGGCTGGCGGTAGCAGTTTCACACTTGACAGAGTCTGCGACTGCGAGCGCTGGCAAACTTATCAGAAGGCATGACGCCATTAGTAGCTTCTTCATTTGAAAGCTCCACATCTATTGTCAGAAGGCCAACGAGACTTTGCTCCCATTGGCGCTAGCCGCCGACTCGCATTCCAGTCACGCGAGTCCAGGCGCACGCAATGGGAGATCGGGGGCGCTGACTTACAGTGTGCTGCCGTCGTGGGCGAAGAGTACAACCGCTAAGCATCTATGTGGCTATACGCGCGCCGTAGGCTTCGTGAACAGGACGGAGCCAGAACGGCCGCTCCTGGCCGACATCCGACTAAGCGGGCGATGGCCTTTCAGGCCCAACGCTGACGTTCGCAAAGACAGCGAGTCAGCTCATTGAGTCCTGGGGAAGTAGGAAACGGGAACTGGAGTGAAGTCTACTGGCCTCATTCCCACTGCAATCATGACCCTGATCGGCGCGAGCGGTGCTGGTGGGGTTCCGGAGGCGCGTTCGGGCGTTTTGTGATCTCAATACCGTGCTGGCGACACCGGAACTGATGGGGCTCGAACCGCGTTGACCCCCTGTGGCGTAGGGATAACGAGCATGAGGATGAAAATTGGCGAGTGGCCGTTCACGCTCCTCCTGTCGGCGACGGTGTTCGCGTCCACCGTCTCGGTCATGACATTCGAGGAGGACGGTGACGCCACGCGGGACACGGATCGCGAAACCCTGCTGCGACTCGATGCCGAACTGGCGCATTCCCAGATCGTCGATCGCGATCCAACGTTCGTTTCCCGGGTCGCACTCGACAACTTTCGGGTGCTGACACCGGGTGGAATGTTCGAGAACAAGGATCAGGTGATCGCAGGACTGCAGGCATGGGACGCCAGGGTCGTCACTCTTTCCGGTACCGAGGTGTTGTTCCACGGAGACGTCGCCATCGTGATGGGGCGGATGGACATCGATGGCACGTTGCGACCGGTAGGCCGCTGGGGCCCCTTGAAATACATGAGTACCTGGGTGAAGGAGGAGGGTGACTGGCGACTGTTGTCGCGCTCGCTCACGCCCTGCATCGACAAGCTTATCGAGGTGGGCCGCTGCTAGGCGCAAGTTCGCCGCTGGAGACGGGCAATCGCGGCGTTTATGCTTTCGATACGCGAACCGAAGGATTCCCGCCGTGCGTCCTCCCCAGCTTCGCTTCCATGTCGTACTCGCCACTGGTCTCCTGCTGACGCTAACGTCCGTCTGCCTGGCTGCGCGGGGCGTACCGGACCCTGAAGCGTTGGCGCGCGTGGACCGCTACCTCATCGACAGCTGGAGAAGCTGGACATCCCGGGTGCCGCGCTCGTCGTCGTGCGAGTCGAGGGGGTTGTCCACGCCAAGGGGTATGGCCGCGTCTCGGAGGACGGTGGCGAGGTGACCCCGCAAACGCCGATTCCGCTTGCATCCATCACCAAATCGGTCACCGCACTGGTGGTCATGCGCCTGGTCGAATCCGGACAGCTGGAGCTGGACGCCCCCGTCCAACGGTATCTGCCCTGGTTTCGCGTCGCCGACCCGGACGCCTCGGCAGATATCACCTTGCGCCACCTCCTGTCCCAAACCAGCGGACTGTCGACCCTGTCGGGCCGTCTCTCGTTCGGAAGCACCGACATCTCCCGTGAAGCCCTGGCAGAGGCGACACGGGAGCTTGCGGAGGAGGATCTGGTCGCGGAGCCCGGCACGGAGTTTCACTACAGCAACTCCAACTTCACCGTCCTGGGCGCAATCCTCGAGGCGGTCTCCGGGCGCACCTACGAAGAGCTGGTCGAGGAAGAGGTTTTCGCTCCGCTTGGAATGGGTCGAAGCTTCATCTCCGTGCCGGCTGCCGAAGCGCACGGGATGGCCGGCATGCATCAGTATTTTTTCGGCAGGGTCGTGCCAGTGGAGAACCTACCCTACAGCCGGCGGGTGCTTCCCCTCGGGGGGCTCGTATCCAGCGCCGCGGACCTGGGACGCTTCGCCCGCGTTCTGCTCAATGGCGGATCGCTCGACGGCACCCGCATCATTTCCGCCGAAGGCGTCCAGGAGATGTTCCAGCCCGAGGTGCAGATTCAGGACCGCGTCTTCTACGGGCTCGGATGGTTGATTGCGGATGTGGATCCATCCAGGCGGGTCTTCCACGGCGGAGACGGAGAGGGGTTCACCGGCACCATCGCCCTCTTTCCCGAAGAAGGCTGGGGATACGTCGTGCTGATCAACGCGAACAGCTATTCCTCGGGTCCGAATTTCCAGCAGCTCAAGCAGGCTGTGGAAAAGGTACTGAGGGGCCAGGAACCCGCCGAGGTGGCTCCAACCATATTCATCGCCCCGGTGATTGGGCTTGCGGCTCTGCTTTTCGTGCAACTCATCGCCGCGGCCCGGACCATTTTCCTGCTCCGGCGCTGGCGCCGCCATCCCGATCGCCGTCCCCGAAAGGCATGGATCCGGTGGGGCTGGCACGTCGGGCTTCCCCTGCTGGCGAGCGCCACGATTGCGGTCGGCGTACTGGTGCTTCTTCCGCATATGTTCGAGATCCGCCTGCAGGGGATGCTCCTCTTCGCGCCGGATGTCGGCTATCTCGTCGTGGCGATCGGTTCGATCGCGATCATTTGGGGCATCCTCCGCACGATTCTGGTCGTTCGGTCGCTGAGGAGCCGAACACCCCGCCACTGACCCGATCCGGTTGGATTCAATGGTTGTTCCTCGCCGAAGTGAGCCGAAGCTGGAGACGAGTATCGAGCAAGTGCTGGGCGAACCGGTCGCGAACATGACCTCTGTACAGGGCTACTAATAAATCTGACGACCTTGGTCGAAACCTTGACTGCGCAATGACGATCGGCACGTGTGGGCGCGCGGGCGGCGGCGCACCTTGTGCCCAAGGGGTCCGGTCCCCGGGGGAGTTGCCATGCGTCGTCGCAACAAGCTGTTGTTGGGATTTCTCGGCGTGCTGGTTGCAGCGGGCACCGTGTTCGCGCTGGCACTCAGTCGCGATGCGGCCTGCCCGCATCCTGCCGCACTGCCGCAAGGCAGTGACTCGATGCAGGCGATCCGCGTACATTGCTACGGGGGCATCGAGGCGCTGCTGCTCGAGAACGTGCCACGGCCGGTGCCGGCAGAGGACGACTTGCTGGTGCGTGTACATGTGGCCGGCGTGAATCCGTTGGACTGGCATTACCTGCACGGCAAGCCCTACGTGATGCGCTTGTCGTCGGGGGTCGGTCGACCGCAGGACCCGCGCGCCGGTGTTGATTTCGCGGGCACGGTCGAGGCAGTGGGTTCTGCCGTCAAGGACTTCAAGCCGGGGGACCGGGTGTTCGGTGCCGCCAACGGCGCGTTCGCCGAGTACGTCGTGGTGCGTGCAAGCCGCACCGTGGTCCATATGCCCGAGAACATCGATTTCGAACAGGCCGCGGCCGTTCCAATCGCCGCGATCACCGCGCTTCAGGCGCTGCGCGATGCAGGCCAGCTGCAGCCCGGGCAGAAGGTGCTGATCAATGGCGCCTCTGGCGGAGTCGGCACCTTTGCGGTGCAGATCGCCAAGGCAATGGGTGCCGAAGTGACCGGCGTGAGCAGTGCGCGCAACACGGAACTGGTGCGCTCGCTTGGCGCCGACCACACCATCGATTACGCGCAGGAGGACTTCACCCGCGGCGGCCCGCGCTACGACCTGGTTATCGACAACGTCGGCAACCATCCGGTCGCGGCATTGCGGGATGCCTTGCAGCCGGAGGGAACCCTGGTCATGGTGACCGGGCCGAAGAACAACCCGTGGTTCGGTCCCCTGGGCCGCATGCTGGCCACCCGGCTTACCGCGTCCTTCGCCAGCCAGACCCAGGTGACGCTTTTCGCCAGCGCCAACAAGGACGACCTGGCTGTGCTGGGCGAAATGCTGGAAGCCGGCACCGTGCGCCCGGTCATCGATCGTCGCTTCCCCCTGGACCAGGTCCCCCAGGCCATCGAGTTCCTGGAACAGGGCCGCACGCGGGGCAAGAGCCTCATAACGATGGGGGGGCACTTGTCCGCCCGCCCCGCAGGACAAACGGGGACGGAGTAGCTGAGTGACCAACGCGTCCGGACTTGGACCACGCCACGGTAAGAAGTTCTCGTTGCATCCCGGTCGGAGCTCGGCGATGTTCTCCCCCAACCACCCCAGCAAGGATGCACACCCATGATGCGGATTTTCCTCATCGCCCTAGTGGGCTTCGCCGCCTACAAGGGTTACCAGCACCTGCAGCGCCCCTCCGTGAGCGTGGAGCCATTGCTTGACCGCCCCTACCTGGTGGTCTACGGGCGCGAGTCGTGCAGTGTCACCCGACGCACGCTGCGCGATCTCAACGACGCGCGCGTCCGGTACCGCTTCGAGAGCGTTGACGATGACGCCGTGGCTGACGTGCTGCACGAGCGGATGCGGGGCATGGGCCTCGACACGCGGCGCTACTACCTGCCGGTCGTGGACTTGAACAACACCATCACCGTGCGCCCCGAGAACGAACAACTGATCCGCAACGCGAAGGCGCTTTCGCTCTGACCGACCGCTCCTGGCGGGGGCTGTCAATAGCCGGCGCTGTCGCCCGCGAGCCACCCCAAGTCCACCAGAATCCGAAGCCCCAAAAGAAACGCGGCCCGTCCAGGGACGAGCCGCGTGTCGAACCGCCTACCGGCAGACCTCAGAGCGCTTCGAAGATCCCCGCCGCGCCCATTCCGGTGCCGATGCACATCGTGACCATGCCGTACTTGTGCTGACGGCGCTTCATGCCGTGGATGATCGTGGCTGCACGGATCGCGCCGGTGGCACCCAGCGGATGTCCCAGCGCGATCGCGCCACCCAGCGGGTTCACCTTTGACGGATCCAGCCCCACATCGCGGATGACCGCCAGCGCCTGCGCCGCGAAGGCCTCGTTGAGCTCGATCCAGTCCAGCTGGTCCTGCGTGATGCCCGCCTGCGCCAGCACCTTCGGAATCGCCGCGATCGGACCGATGCCCATGATCTCCGGCTTCACGCCCGCCACCGCGAAACCCACGAAGCGCGCCAGCGGCGTCAGGCCGTACTCCTTGATCGCCTTCTCCGAGGCCAGCATCACCGCGCCGGCACCGTCGGACATCTGCGAGGAATTGCCCGCCGTGACCGACCCGCGAGCGGCGAACACCGTGCGCAGCTTCGCCAGGCCTTCCTCCGACGTGTCCGGCCGCGGACCCTCGTCGTTCTCGACCAGGCGCTTGTACTCCTTGATCGCCCCCGACCCCAGCTCGGGCTGGTGCGAGACGACCTCGAAGGGCGAGATCTCATCGCGGAACTCGCCCGACTGGATCGCCGCCAGCGCCTTCTGGTGCGAGGCGTACGCGAACGCATCCTGGTCCTCGCGGCTCACCTTCCACTGCTGCGCCACCTTCTCGGCGGTAATGCCCATGCCGTAGGCGATCGCCACGTTGTCGTCGGTGAACACCTTCGGATTCATCGCCACCTTGTGGCCCATCATCGGCACCATCGACATCGTCTCGGTGCCCGCACCGATCATCAGGTCGGCCTCACCCAGCCGGATGCGATCCGCCGCCAGCGCAATCGCCTGCAGCCCCGACGAACAGAACCGGTTGATCGTCTGCGCCGCCACCGTATCCGGCAGCCCCGCCAGCAGCGCGCCAATCCGCGCCACGTTCATCCCTTGCTCCGCCTCCGGCATCGCGCAACCCACGACCACGTCGTCGATGCGCGAGGTATCGATCCCCGGCGACTGCTTCACCACTTCGCGCAACACGTGCGCCAACAAATCATCGGCCGCGTATTGCGAAAAACACCCCGCGGCGCCTTCCCAACCGGCGTCCGGGTGGCTGCAACGATGTAGGCCTCTTGCGTCTGCTTGCTCATATATTCGGTCTCAATTCGGGGCCTCGGCGTGCCGGGCTTACCCCAAGAATCTTTAAAGGAAAATTGCGCAGCAATTTTTCGATTCGGGGGTAAGCCCGGCGCGCCGAGGCCGGGCGAGGATCTCCAGCTCTTGGCCTTCCGTCCTGCGACTATTTAGTTCCTGAGAGGCTTGCCCGTCTTCAGCGTGTGCATGATCCGCTCCTGCGTCTTCGGCATCTGCGCCAAAGCCACGAAGTGCTCACGCTCAAGGCGCAGCAGCCACTCCTCGTCGACCACCGCACCGCGATCCACCTCGCCACCACACAACACCGTCGCGATCCGCGAAGACACCTCGTAATCGTGCTCCGAGATGAACCCGCCCTCGAGCATGTTCACCAGCATCATCTTCAGCGTCGCCACGCCCACATCACCAGCGACGGCGATGTTGCGCCCCGGCATCGGCGGCCGGTAACCCGACTCCGCCAGCGCCCGTGCCTGCTGCTTGGCCACGTACAGCAGCTCATGCTGGTGGAAAACGACCACATCGTCCTCGCGCAGCAGCTTGAACTGCTTCGCCTCCAGCGCCGACGTGGCCACCTTGCCCATCGCCACCGCCTCGAAGTAGGGCTTGAGGCCGGCGAACAGATCATCGCCACTGGCCTGCGACACGCGTCGCGCGATCTCCTTGAGACCACCACCGGCCGGCAGCAGGCCCACGCCGGCCTCGACCAGCCCGATGTAGCTTTCCAGCGCCGCGACCGTGCGCGCCGAGTGCATCTGGAACTCGCAGCCACCGCCCAGCGCCAGCCCGCGAACGGCCGCGACCACAGGCACCATCGAATACTTGATGCGCTGGCTGGTGGCCTGGAAGTTCGCGACCATGTCGTTGAACGCCTCGACCTTGCCGTCCTTGAGCAGGCCCATCGCCCCGGCCAGGTCGGCACCGGCCGAGAACGGCTCGGACGGCTGCCAGATCACCATGGCCTGGAAGTCGCGCTCGGCCACGCCGATCGCTTCCTGGATGCCGTCGAGCACCGCGTCGTTGACCGTGTGCATCTTGGTCTTGAAGCTCAGCACCGCGATGCCGTCGCCGTCGTGCCACAGGCGCACGCCGTCGTTCTCGTAGGCCACCTCGCCATGCCTGGGCTGCTCGCCCAGCACCGGGTCGGGGAAGCGCTGGCGCTGGTAGACGGCCAGGTCCGAACGCGGCACCACCTTGCCGGCCGAGGGGCTGTAGCTGCCCTGCGCGGTGTGCACGCCGTCGCGGCCGTCGGTGACCCAGCCGGGGAGGGGGGCGGACGACATGGCCTTGCCGGCGTCGATGTCTGCCTGGATCCACTTCGCCACCTGCTGCCAGCCGGCCGCCTGCCAGGTCTCGAACGGACCCTGCTTCCAGCCGTAGCCCCAGCGGATCGCCAGGTCGACGTCGCGGGCGGTCTCGGCAATGTCCTCGAGCTGCACCGCGGAGTAGTGGAACAGGTCGCGGAACATCGCCCACAGGAACTTCGCCTGCGGGTGGTCGGATGCGTGCAGCTTGGCGAACTTCTCCTTCGGGTCGCGGGTCTTGAGGATCTCCACGACCTCGTCGGCGGCCTTGCCGCTGCTCGCCACGTACTCGCCCCTGGACGGGTCGAGCACCTGGATTTCCTTGCCCTGCTTGCGGAACACGCCCGCGCCGGTCTTCTGGCCCAAGGCGCCGTTGTCGATGAGGCCCTTGAGCCAGGCCGGGGGCGCGAAGTACTCGCGCCACGGGTCATCGGGCAGCGTGTCGGCCATCGTCTTTATGACGTGGCCCATCGTGTCCAGGCCGACCACGTCGGCGGTGCGGTAGGTGGCCGACTTGGCGCGGCCGATGGCCGGGCCGGTCAGCGCATCGACCTCGTCGAAGCCCAGCTTGAAGGCCTCGGTGTGCACCATCGTCGAGAGCATCGAGAACACGCCGATGCGGTTGCCGATGAAGTTCGGGGTGTCGCGGGCGTAGACCACGCCCTTGCCCAGCGTCGTGGTCAGGAACGTTTCCAGTCCCTCAAGCACGGCCTTGTCGGTGCCCTTGCAGGGGATCAGCTCGGCCAGGTGCATGTAGCGCGGCGGGTTGAAGAAGTGCACGCCGCAAAAGCGCGGTCGCACCGCCTCGGGCAGGACCTCGGCCATGCCGTTGATCGACAGGCCCGAGGTGTTGGAGGCGACGATGGCGTGGTCGGCGATGAACGGCGCCACCTTCCCATAGAGGTCGCGCTTCCAGTCCATGCGCTCGGCGATCGCCTCGATGACCAGGTCGCAGTCGCGCAGCAGCTCCAGGTGCTGGTCGTAGTTGGCCGGCGTGATCGCCGCCGCGCGCTCCTTCGTGGCCAGCGGCGAGGGCTTGAGCTTGCCGAGGTTGGCGATCGCCTTGTTGACGATGCCATTGGGGTCGCCTTCCTTGGCAGGCAGGTCGAACAGGACCGTGTCGACGTCGGCGTTGACGAGGTGGGCGGCGATCTGCGCACCCATCACGCCGGCGCCGAGGACGGCCACCTTGCGGATCTGGAGATGCTTGGACATTGAACAATGACTCCGTGGGGAGGATGGAACGGTGGGGGAGGGCGCCGGACCGGTGGGTCAGGTCGGCGCGCGTAGGCCGGCGGCGGCGAACGCGATGAGCTCGCGCGCGGCATGGTTGCAGTGGTCCTTTTCGCTGGCGCTGGGCCGACGCTTGATCAGGCCGAAGTCGGCCATGGCGTAGGTCAGCGCACCGGCGATGAAGTCCAGGCGCCAGTACAGCTCCTCCTTGCCCAGCTCCGGCAGGCAGGACTGGATGGCGCGGGCGAAGTCGCGCAGCACGTGGCCGTAGTTGTCTGAGAGGAACTTGCGCAGGCCATCGTTCTTCTCGGCATAGGCGCGGGCGATGACGCGCACGAAGGACGAGCCGCCGCGGTGGTCGATGGTCAGCGCCAGGGCAGGTTCGATGAAGGCCGCCAGCACCTCCTCGAGCTTGACCTCGTCCCTGGCCATCGCCGCCTTCAGGGCGATGAGGCGGTTGGCGCTGAGTTCGTCGAGGCGGCGGCGGAACACCTCGTTGATGAGGTTTTCCTTGGAGCCGAAGTGGTAGTTCACCGCCGCGATGTTGACGTCGGCGCGGCTGGTCACCTGGCGCAGGGAAGTGCCGGAGAAGCCGTGCTGGGCGAAAAGCTCCTCGGCGCGCCGATGATGCGTTCCTTGGTCGAGAAGTGCGTGCTTGCAGTCATGTCTAGCGAGCGCTCGATTCAAACGGTCGTTAGAGACTAGACCCACGGCCGGCCCGGGGTCAATCCGCCTGAATGAAACCCCTTGCCGACCGCTGTCGCCGGGGCCCGGAACACGTTAGAATCTGCAGCGGAAAGTCTCCTAAGTTCGCGTTTATCCGTGGGTTTGGTGTTAGGCTTACCGGTCTACGGGCAGGTTTCTTCCCGCCCTCACGCATTCGTATTTATTTCCTGGAGTCCAAGCCCATGGCGCTGGAGCGCACCCTTTCGATCATCAAGCCCGATGCCGTTGCCAAGAACGTCATCGGCCAGATCTACACCCGTTTCGAAAACGCCGGCCTGCAGGTCATCGCCGCGAAGATGAAGCAGCTCACCCGCGAGGAGGCCGAGGGCTTCTACGCGGTGCACAAGGAGCGCCCGTTCTTCAACGCGCTGGTCGAGTTCATGATCTCCGGCCCGGTGATGATCCAGGCGCTGGAAGGCGAGAACGCGATCGCCACCAACCGTGACCTGATGGGTGCGACCAATCCGAAGGACGCGGCCGCCGGCACCATCCGTGCGGACTTCGCCGACTCGATCGACGCCAATGCCGTGCACGGCTCCGACGCCGCCGAGACCGCCAAGGTCGAGATCGCGTACTTCTTCTCCGACGCGGAGATCTGCTCGCGCTGAGGCGCGGGCAACGAAACGGTGGCTGACGTGGAACAGACCCTGACCAACATCTTCGGCATGGATCGCCGGGGCATGGAGGACTTCTTCGCCGGGCTCGGCGAGAAGCGCTTCCGTGCGCACCAGATCATGAAGTGGGTCTACCACCGCCACGTCACCGACTTCGACGAGATGACCGATCTCGGCAAGGCGCTGCGGGCCAAGCTCAAGGGCCATGCCGAGATCGTTCCGCCCAAGGTCATCTTCGAGAAGCCGTCCATCGACGGCACCCACAAGTGGCTGCTGGGCATGGATGGCGCCAACGCCATCGAAGCCGTGTTCATTCCCGACAAGGGCCGCGGCACGCTGTGCGTGTCCTCGCAGGTGGGTTGCGGGCTGAACTGCCAGTTCTGCTCGACCGCCACGCAGGGCTTCAACCGCAACCTGTCGGTGGCCGAGATCATCGGCCAGGTCTGGGTGGCCGCACGCCACCTGGGCAACGTGCCGCACCGCGAGCGCAAGCTGACCAACGTGGTGATGATGGGCATGGGCGAGCCGCTGCTGAACTTCGACAACGTGGTCACGGCGATGAGCATCATGCGCGACGACCTGGGCTTCGGCCTGGCGAACAAGCGCGTCACGCTGTCCACCGCCGGCCTGGTGCCGATGATCGACCGCCTGGGCGAGGAGTCCGACGTGTCGCTGGCGGTCTCGCTCCACGCGCCGACCGACGAGCTGCGCACCGAACTGGTGCCGCTGAACAAGAAGTACCCGATCGCCGAGCTGATGGAGTCGTGCGTGCGCTACGTCAGGCGCAAGCCGCGCAGCTCGATCACGTTCGAGTACACGATGATGAAGGGCGTGAACGACCAGCCGCAGCAAGCCCGCGCGCTGGCCCGTCTGATGCACGCCTTCGACAACGCCGCGCAGATGAAGGACGCGGCCAAGGTCAACCTGATTCCGTTCAACCCGTTCCCCGGCACGCGCTTCGAGCGCAGCGAGGAATTGGACATCCGCGCGTTTCAGAAGATACTGCTGGACGAGGGTGTGCTGACGATGGTGCGGCGCACCCGCGGGGATGATATCGATGCGGCCTGCGGGCAGCTCAAGGGCCAGGTGGTGGATCGCACGCGCCGCCAGGCCGATTTCAAGAAGAAGCTACAGGGAGAGGGGAATCCGGATGTCGCAGCTTAAGAATCCCGCATTGGCGTCGATTCTGATACTCACGCTGGCCGCCTGTGCCGGCACCTCCGGCCCCCGGGCACAGCAGCAACCCACGCAGTCCTCACGTGCCGCCGACGAGAACGTCGCGCTGGCGCAGCAGTACATCCAGGACGGCCAGTACGAGGTGGCACTGGGCCGGCTGCAGCATGCGCTGAGCCTGGACCCGCGCTCGGCCAATGCCCACACGATGATGGGGCTGCTCAACGAACGCATCGGTCGCGACCAGCAGGCCGGCGTGTCCTACCGCCGCGCCACCGAGCTGCAACCCGATCGCGGCGATATCGCCAACAACTACGGCACCTGGTTGTGCAAGCACGGCCAGGAGCGCGAGTCGCTGCGCTGGTTCGAGCGCGCGATCGAGGATCCGTTCTACCGTTCGCCGGACTCCGCCCTGGCCAATGCCGGTGCCTGCGCACGCCGCACCGGCGACCTTCCCGCGGCCGAGGAGTACCTGCGCAGGGCGCTCGAGGCGAACGGACGCAACCCGCGGGTGTTGCAGGAACTGGCCCTGATACAGTATGAAAAAGGGGATTACATGCGGGCACGGGCATTTGTCCAGCGGCGCGAGGCCAGTGGCCCGCCCGACGGGGAAGTACTGGACCTGGCCGCCCGCATCGAGGATCGACTCGGCGACAGGGACGCTGCGCACCGTTACCGCTCCAGGCTCGCCAGCGAGTTCCCGGAGTTCCGCCCGTCCACGCCCGGCAACTGAAACCCATGACCGATCCACGCAGCAACGACTCCGGCCAGCCTGAAGGCGAGGAACTCAGCCTGGGGCAGCAGCTCAGCCGCGCGCGCGAGGCGCGCGCGATGTCGGTGGCCGAGGTGGCCCAGGCATTGCGGGTGCCCAACCATGTGATCAGTGGCCTGGAGGCGGACGACCACGGGCGGCTGGGTGCACCGCTGTTCGCGCGTGCCCACGCCCGGAACTACGCCCGGCTGGTCGGCGTGCCGGTCGACCTCGCCGCGGAGATCGGCCATCAGGCCGCGCCGCCGCCGCTGGTGGCGATGGCCCCGAGCACGCGCCTGCAGCGTCTTGTCGAGCAGGCCGGCCGTCGTGCCGTCTATGTGGTCCTGACGGGCGTGCTGGTGGTGCCGGTCTTCATCGTTGCCACCCAGGGTCCGGAGGCTCCGACCCGGGTCAGCCTGGATGCGCCGCTGGAGCGCTCCGGAGGCGTGGGCACTCCGCTCGATGTGGGCATTGCGCGCGACGAGCTGCAGATCCAGCGTCCCCAGGTGGTCATTCCCGACACCGTCATCGCATCGATCGCGCCGTTCCGCGCACGCACCCAGGAACGCCTGGACGCGCCGGCGCCGGCACCGGCACAGGCGGCGAGTGCGGACGGTGCCTTCGTCCTGCGCTTCACCGGCGAAAGCTGGGTCGAGGTGGTGGGCACCGAGGGGCAGCGGCTGGAACAGGCGCTGATGCACCCGGGCGACGAGTTGCGTTATCCCGCCGGCGAGGTGGCCCGCGTCACGCTGGGCAATGTCGGTGCCGTGGAGGTGGTTTCAGGCGGCGAAGTGCAGGATACGGCACCCTTCAGCCGGGCCAACGTGGCGCGGTTTGCGGTATCCTCCGAGGGACGGCTTGCCACCTTCGGTGGCTGAGTCCCCCAGTCTGGTTCTGGTGATTTTCCTTCAACGCCCGCGCGTCCCGCGCCGGGCCCAGTCCGAGTATGGCAATCGATATGGATGAACACGAACAGGGCGAACTCGTTCGCGCCTGGCTTCGGCAGAATGGAGCCACCATCGTCACCGGTATCCTGGTCGGCGTAGCCGCCATCCTGGGATGGAACTGGTGGCAGACGCAGCAGGCCAACAAGGCCTTCGCGGCAGGAACCGAGTACCACCGCATGGTGATCGCAGCGGAGGGCGGCGACCTCGCGCAGGCGCGCGCGCACTCCGAGGCGATCCAGAGCGACTTCGGGGACTCCCCCTATGCGGTACTGGCAGCGCTGCGCCAGGCCTCGCTGGAGGTGGCCCAGGGTGATCACGAGGCCGCCATCGCAACGCTGGAGGCCGCCCGCGGCCGCAACGCGGACCCCGCGCTGGACGAGCTGCTTGCGCTGCGCAAGGCCCGCCTGCAGATCGCTGCCGGCGACCACGAACAGGCGCTCTCGCTGCTCGAGGGGGTCGGTGCCGGCTATGCCGGCATGGCCCATGAGCTGCGCGGCGATGCCCTGCAGGCACTGGGGCGCGACCGCGAGGCCCGCATGGCCTATGTCGACGCCCTGACCCACCTCGACAGCGCCGCGCCCTCGCGTGCGCTGGTCGAGTTCAAATTGAACGACCTCGGCGGCAGCGTCGATGCACCGGAGGCCTGAGCCCATGCGAATCACCACCAAGTGGATCCTTATGGCTTCGGCCATCGTGTTGCTGGCGGGTTGTGGCACCCGGGTCGGGGGGTGGTTCCACAAGGCACCCGACGAGGCCACCGCGCCGGCGGCCCTGGTCGATTTCGAGCCGCGCCTGAGCGTGGAAACGCTGTGGCAGCGCAACATCGGTGACGGCGAGCGCCGGCTGGGCCTGCGCATGGCCCCGACCCTGGCGGGTGGGCGCGTGTACGCGGCCGATGCCGGCGGCAGCCTGTTTGCATTGGACGCCCAGAACGGCCAGGACATCTGGCGCAACGAAACCGGCCTGCGGCTCTCCAGCTCCCCGGGCGTAGGCGGCAGCTTGGTCGTGGCCAGCAGCCTCGACGGCGACGTGGTGGCCTACGATGCCGACGGCGGCGGCGAACGCTGGCGCGCGAGGGTCTCCTCGGAGGTCGTCTCCATGCCTGCCGTGGGTTCGGGCCTGGTGGTGGTTCGCTCCATCGATGGCCGTGTTTTCGGCTTCGACGCGGCCGACGGCAACCGTCGCTGGGTGTTCGAGCGCACCACGCCGGCGCTGGCGTTGCGCGGCAAGTCCGCGCCGCTGCTTGGCCAGGGCCTGGTGTACGTGGGCTACGAGGACGGCGTGGTCGTTGCGCTGCGCATGCAGGATGGCCTGCGTGTGTGGGAACAGCGCGTCGCCGAACCGCAGGGCCGCAGCGAGATCGAGCGCCTGGGCGATATCGGTGGCGCGATGCAGCTGGGCGTGAACGAGATTTACGCGGCCAGCTACGGTGGCCAGGTCATGGCGATCCAGGCGCAGAACGGCCAGCCGCTGTGGGCCACGGACCTGCAGAGCTACGCCGGCCTGGCGCTTTCCGGGCGTTACCTGCTGGCGGGCGACGTGGACTCGACGCTGTGGGCGCTCGACCGCACCAACAGCTCCTCGCTGTGGCGCCAGGAGGCGCTGCGCAACCGCTGGGTGACGACGCCGGCCGTGCAGGCCGAGCACGTGCTGGTCGGTGACAGCGAAGGTTACGTGCACTGGTTCGACCTGCCCACCGGCGCGCCGGCCGCGCGTGCGCGCGTCGGCCGCAATCCGATCCGGGGCGCGCCGCAGGTGTCCCTGGATTCGATCGCCTACATCCTCGATACGCACGGCCAGCTGGTGGCCTACCGCGTGTCGCGACTCTGACGCCGGAGCGCCCGCCATGCTTCCCATGGTTGCCCTGGTCGGGCGCCCCAACGTAGGCAAGTCGACCCTGTTCAATGCGTTCACGCGCACGCGTGACGCGCTGGTGCACGACGAGCCCGGGGTCACCCGGGACCGCCACTACGGCATCTGCCGGCTCGACGAGGAGCGGCCGTTCGTGCTGGTCGACACCGGCGGCATGGCCGGTGAGGACGAAGGCCTGTCCGGCGCCACGCAGCGCCAGGCGCGGGCGGGTGCCGAAGAAGCCGATGTGATCCTGTTCGTGGTCGATGGCCGTGAGGGCCCGGCCGGCCTGGACCACGAGATCCTGTCGTGGCTGCGGCGCATCGACAAACCGGTGCTGCTGGTCATCAACAAGACCGACGGCGTCAACGAAGAGAACGCTCTGGCGGATTTCGCGTCGTTCGGGCTGTCCGACGTGATCGCGGTGTCCGCCTCGCATCGCCGCGGCCTGGACGACGTTCTCGACGCGGTCATGGAGCGGCTGCCGGAGGAAGGGCTGGCCGCCGAGATGGAGCACGATCCGGAGCGGATCCGCGTGGCCTTCGTCGGTCGTCCCAACGTCGGCAAGTCGACGCTGGTGAACCGCTTGCTGGGCGAGGAGCGGATGATCGCCTCCGAGGTGCCCGGCACGACGCGCGATTCGATCGCGGTCGACCTGGACCGCGACGGCGAGAAGTACCGCCTGATCGATACGGCGGGCATCCGCCGCCGCGCCCGGGTCGAGGACGCGGTCGAGAAGTTCAGCGTCATCAAGACGCTGCAGTCGATCGCGATCAGCCAGGTGTCGGTGGTGATGCTGGATGCGACCGAGGGTGTGACCGACCAGGATTCGACGGTGCTGGGCGCGGTGCTGGAAGCGGGCCGGGCGCTGGTGGTGGCGGTCAACAAGTGGGATGGCCTGAGCACCTACCAGCGCGAGCAGACGCAGGCGATGCTGTCGCGCAAGTTCACGTTCGTGCAGTGGGCGGAGGTGGTGTTCATCTCGGCCAAGCACGGTTCTGGCCTGGCGGAGCTGTACCGGGCGATCCATCGGGCGCACGCGTCGGCCACGCGCAAGTTCACGACCGCGGAGGTGACGCGGGCGGTGGAGATGGCCTATGCGGCGTTCCCGCCGCCGGTGGTGCGGGGGCATGCGGCGAAGCTGCGCTTCGCGCATCCGGGCGGGGACAATCCGCCGACCTTCATCGTGCACGGGTCGCGGATCAAGACGCTGTCCGACAGCTATCGGCGTTATCTGGAGAACTTCTTCCGGAAGCGGTTCAAGCTGGTGGGGACGCCGGTGCGCTTCGAGTTCCGTGAGGGGGACAATCCTTACGAGGGGAAGAAGAACAAGCTGACCGATCGGCAGTTGAAGAGTCGGCGGCGCTTGATGCAGCACGTTAAGAAGCGCAAGTAACGCTCTGATTGCAAACATTTCTCGCGAGCTTGTTTTTGGCTCGCGGGCCGGGGTGCGCCGGGTAGGCCTCCCCGAATCGAAAAAGCCCCCGTTGGGGGCTTTTTCTTTAAAGATTCTTGGGAGGCCTACCCGACACACCCCGGCAGGTGGGGTCGCGGGGGCTTCGGCGTGTTGGGGAGTTCGCGCGGGTAGGTGGGGCTGGGGAGCGCGCCGCCGGAGAGGGAGAGGAGGGGGGAGGGGATCAGTTGCCCTCGCCGTGCTCCGCCTGGGCGGCCTTGAACCTCGCCAGTTCTTCGGGGGTGGCCTCGCGCTGGTATTTTTCCTTCCACTCGCTGTAGGGCATGCCGTAGATCGCTTCGCGGGCTTCGTCCTTGCTTACGGGGGTGCCGGCGGCTTCGGCGGCGTCCTGGTACCAGTTGGCCAGGCAGTTGCGGCAGAAGCCGGCCAGGGTCATCAGCTCGATGTTCTGGACGTCCTTGCGGGAGTCCAGGTGGGCCAGG
This sequence comes from Alkalisalibacterium limincola, assembly GCF_008017755.1. Taxonomy (GTDB): domain Bacteria; phylum Pseudomonadota; class Gammaproteobacteria; order Xanthomonadales; family Xanthomonadaceae; genus Alkalisalibacterium; species Alkalisalibacterium limincola. The sequence goes on along the minus strand of NZ_VRTS01000003.1, from coordinate 296,141 downwards.
AGGCGGCGGAAGGCGGCGGCTTCGAGGTCGGATCGGTCGGGCTTTTGGCTCATCTTTGCGGGCACCGTTGTGGTTCGGGGATAATCTCGCCTCGACTTTAGCAGGCCAACGCAACGCAATGAGTGCTCGAATCCTGGATGGCCGGCGGATCGCCGAGGAACTGCTGGACAATCTTTCCGGGCGGGTGGCGCGTCGGTTGGCGGCGGGGAAGTCGCGGCCGGGGCTGGCCGTGATCCTGGTGGGGCATGACCCGGCGTCGGCGGTCTATGTGCGCAACAAGCGCCGGGCGGCGGAGAAGGTGGGCATCCGGGCAGTCGATTTCGACCTGCCGGACGACGCGGGCGACGACGAGCTGGTTGCGCTGATCGACCGGCTCAATGCCGACCCGGCGATCCACGGCATCCTGCTGCAGCTGCCGCTGCCGGACCGGCGCGATGCGAACCACATCATCGAGCGGATCGATCCGCGCAAGGACGTCGACGGTTTCCATCCGACCAACGTGGGGCACCTGGCGCTGCGCCAGTTCGGGCTGCGGCCGTGCACGCCGCGCGGCATCACGACGCTGCTGGCCTATACCGACCGGCCGGTGCGCGGGCGCTCGGCGACGATCGTGGGGGTGTCCAACCACGTGGGGCGGCCGATGGCGATGGAGCTGCTGATCGCGGGCTGCACGACCACGTGCTGCCACCGATTCACGCCGCGCGAGGTGATGGAGCAGGCGGTGGGGCAGGCCGACATCCTCGTCGTCGCGGCGGGCAAGCCCGACCTGGTGCCGGGGGAGTGGGTGAAGCCCGGGGCGGTGGTCATCGACGTGGGCATCAACCGGCTCGACGACGGGCGCCTGGTGGGCGACGTGGGCTTCAAGGCCGCGGCCGAGCGCGCCAGCTGGATCACGCCGGTACCGGGTGGGGTGGGGCCGATGACCGTGGCGACGCTGATGCAAAACACGCTGGAAGCCGCCGAGGCGTTCGACGCAGGCTGAAGCCGGAGGCGGCCGGCGCACCCGGCATGCGGTGACACGACGCCGGGGCCCCGGGTCACGCTATAATGGCGCGCTTCACCTTCCGGGAGCCGCCCCATGCTGCGCATCCAGGCCGAAGCGCTCACCTTCGACGACGTCCTGCTCGTCCCGGCGCATTCGACCGTCCTGCCCAAGGACGTCGACCTCTCGACCCGACTCACCCGTTCCCTGCGCCTGAACCTGCCGCTGCTGTCGGCGGCGATGGACACCGTCACCGAGGCGCGCCTGGCCATCGCGATGGCCCAGCTGGGCGGCATCGGCATCATCCACAAGAACATGAGCGTGGAGCGCCAGGCCGGCGAGGTGCAGCAGGTCAAGAACTTCGAGGCCGGCGTGATCCGCGAGCCGTTCACCGTGGGTCCGGAGACGACGATCGGCGAGGTACTCAAGCTGACCACGGCGCGGCGCATCTCCGGCGTGCCGGTGGTCGATGGCGACCAGCTGCTGGGCATCGTGACCAGCCGCGACATGCGCTTCGAGCGCAAGCTCGACGATCCGGTCCGCCACATCATGACCAAGAAGGATCGCCTGGTGACGGTGCGCGAGGGCGCGGCCGACGACGAAGTGCTGCAGCTCATGCACAAGCACCGCATCGAGAAGGTGCTGGTGGTCGACGATGCATTCCGCCTGCGCGGGCTGATCACGGTGAAGGACATCCAGAAGGCGCGCGACAATCCCAATGCCGCCAAGGACGCCGACGAGCAACTGCTGGCCGGTGCCGCGGTGGGCGTGGCCGGCGACACCGAGGCGCGCGTCGAGGCGCTGGCCCAGGCCGGCGTGGACGTGCTGATCGTCGACACCGCCCACGGCCACAGCCAGGGCGTGCTGGACCGGATCAGCTGGGTCAAGAAGAACTTCCCCGACGTGCAGGTGATCGGCGGCAACATCGTGACCGGTGATGCGGCGTTGGCCCTGATGGATGCCGGTGCCGACGCGGTCAAGGTCGGTGTCGGCCCCGGCTCGATCTGCACCACGCGCATCGTCGCCGGTGTCGGCGTGCCGCAGATCACCGCGGTGGCGATGGTGGCCGAGGCGCTGCAGGACCGCATCCCGCTGATCGCCGATGGCGGCATCCGCTTCAGCGGCGACATCGCCAAGGCGCTGGCCGCCGGTGCGTCGACGGTGATGATCGGCGGCCTGTTCGCCGGCACCGAGGAGGGCCCCGGCGAGGCCGAGCTGTTCCAGGGCCGCAGCTACAAGAGCTACCGCGGCATGGGCAGCCTGGGCGCAATGGAGAAGGGGTCGAAGGACCGCTATTTCCAGGACACCGCCGACACCGACAAGCTGGTGCCGGAAGGCATCGAGGGCCGCGTGCCCTACCGCGGCCCGCTGCGCGACATCGTCCACCAGCTGGTCGGCGGCGTGCGCGCGTCGATGGGCTACGTGGGCTGCGCGAGCATCGACGAGATGCGCACGCGACCGCAGTTCGTGCGCATCACCAACGCCGGATCGCGCGAGAGCCACGTCCACGACGTGCAGATCACCAAGGAACCGCCGAACTACCAGGTCGGCTGACCTCCACCCCGAACTCTGCGCACCCCCGTCCGCACCACCGCCCAGGCCCCGATGACCGACATCCATTCCGACAAGATCCTGATCCTCGATTTCGGGGCCCAATACACCCAGCTCATCGCCCGCCGCATCCGCGAGATCGGCGTGTACTGCGAGATCTGGGCCTGGGACCATGACCCGGCGGAGATCGCGCAGTACGCGCCGAAGGGGATCATCTTCTCCGGCGGACCGGAGTCGACCACGCAGGCCGATGCGCCGCGCGCGCCGCAGGAGGCATTCGACGCCGGCGTGCCGATCCTCGGCATCTGCTACGGCATGCAGACGATGGCGATGCAGCTGGGCGGCGTGGTCGAGGCCGACCTGGAACGCGAGTTCGGTTACGCCGAGGCCGAGGTGATCCACGAGTGTGCGTTGCTCAACGACCTCAAGGACCACCCCGGCGCGCCGCCGCGGCTGGATGTGTGGATGAGCCACGGCGACCGCGTCAGCCAGCTGCCGGAAGGCTTCGAGGTGACCGCGCGCACGCCGTCGGTGCCGATCGTGGCGATGGCCGATGAAGAACGCCGCTACTACGGCGTGCAGTTCCATCCCGAGGTGACCCACACGAAGCAGGGCACGGCGATGCTGGAGCGCTTCGTCGCCGACATCTGCGGCTGCGACAAGTTGTGGACCGCCGAGAAGATCATCGAGGACCAGATCGCGCGCGTGCGCGAGAAGGTCGGCACCGACCACGTGCTGCTGGGCCTGTCCGGTGGGGTGGATTCCTCGGTGGTGGCGGCGCTGCTGCACGAGGCGATCGGCGAGAACCTGACCTGCGTGTTCGTCGACACCGGCCTGCTGCGCTGGCACGAGGGCGACCAGGTCATGGCGATGTTCGCCGAGCACATGGGCGTGAAGGTGATCCGCGTCGACGCGCGCGAGCGCTTCTTCAGCGCGCTCGAGGGCGTGGCCGACCCGGAGGCCAAGCGCAAGGTCATCGGCCGGATGTTCATCGAGGTGTTCGACGAGGAATCCTCGAAGATCGACAACGTGAAGTGGCTGGCGCAGGGCACGATCTACCCCGACGTGATCGAGTCGGCCGGGTCGCGCACCGGCAAGGCGCACGTGATCAAGAGCCACCACAACGTCGGGGGCCTGCCCGAGAAGATGAACCTGGGCCTGGTGGAGCCGCTGCGCGAGCTGTTCAAGGACGAGGTGCGGCGCATCGGCGTCGAGCTGGGCCTGCCTCGCGAGATGGTCTACCGGCACCCGTTCCCGGGCCCGGGCCTGGGCGTGCGCATCCTCGGCGAGGTGAAGCCGGAGTACGCGCAGCTGCTGGCCCGCGCCGACCACATCTTCATCGACGAGCTGCGCAAGCATGACCTGTACGACCGGGTCAGCCAGGCGTTCGCGGTGTTCCTGCCGGTGAAGTCGGTGGGCGTGGTCGGCGACCAGCGCGCCTACGAATGGGTCATCGCGCTGCGTGCGGTGGAGACGATCGATTTCATGACGGCCCACTGGGCGCACTTGCCCTACGAGTTCCTCGACATCGTTTCGCGCCGAATAATCAATGAGTTGCGTGGTATTTCTCGTGTGGTTTATGACATTAGTGGGAAGCCGCCCGCCACGATCGAGTGGGAGTGAACCGGGCCTGCGCCCGGTGTGACCACCCCCGATGAGCGACAGCCGGCCCGACCTGCCGAGCGCCCCCGGTTCGCCGCAAGACGGCGGGCCGGAGGTGTTCAGCGAAGCAGACACGCGCTGGATGCGCCATCGCTGGCGCTGGGTGGGCGCGCCGAGCGCGAGGACGACGAGATTCCGGTCGGCGCGGTGCTGGTGGGCCCCGACGGGGTGCTGCTGGCGGAAGGCTGGAACCGCAACATCACCGAACACGACCCCACCGCGCATGCCGAGATCGTGGCGATGCGCCAGGCCGGCATGCGGCTGGCCAACCATCGCCTGCTGGGCTGCACGCTGTACGTGACGCTGGAGCCGTGTGCGATGTGCGCGATGGCGATGGTGCATGCCCGCGTGGCGCGGGTGGTGTTCGCCGCCCCGGACCCCAAGACCGGCGCCTGCGGCAGTGTCTTCGACCTGATGGCTGATCCGCGCCACAACCACCGCGTGCAGGTGCAGGGTGGGCTGCTGGCTCAGGAGGCGGGCGAACGCCTGAGAAGCTACTTCAAGGGCAAGCGCAGCCGCACGCGCTGAGCCCGTCGCGTTCCTGCATGGTCAGGCGCGCGCTCCAGGCTTCGGCCCGGAGGGCCTCTGGCGCATCTGCATGGAAATCTCGGCGTCCAGGCCGCGAATGGCCATGCGTACTTCCAGGGCCAGGTAGATGCTGGCCATCAGCAGGCAGCCGGTGCCCACCAGGGCGGTGATGGTCGGCAGCGGTCCCAGTGCGAAGTTGGTGAAGGCGTCGATGGCCAGCGCGATGCTGGTGGCGACGAATGCAGCCAGGGCGAGGTACAGCATCAGGCAGGCGCGCAGGTTGAAGCCGCTTCGGGTGCGCTGGCTGCGGATCTCGGCCTCGAGTTCGGCGCGCTGGGCCTCGTCGGCGTCCTGCCATTCCGCCATGACGGCGCGCAGGCGGTCCACCACGCGTGCCAGCCGCGCGTTCGCCGAGATCAGCAGCGAGCCGGTCGCGGCCATCAACAGGGCAGGGGCCAGCATGGAGGTGAGGACCTGGTACTGGTCGAGCGACATGGGCAGCATCGAGGCGGGTTCCTGGGGTGGCCTCGCGTATCATGCCGTCTCCCCATTGCTACGGACACCCATGAGCACACCCGTCATCGCCCATGAAGACAACCTGATCTGGATCGACCTGGAGATGACCGGGCTGGACCCGATGGCCGATTCGATCCTGGAGATCGCCACGCTGGTGACCGACCGCGAGCTCAACGTGCTGGCCGAGGGGCCCGAGCTGGCGATCACCCATCCGCTGGCCACGCTCGAGGCGATGGACGACTGGAATCGCAACCAGCATGGCGGCTCGGGCCTGTGGCGGCGGGTGCTGGAGGAGGGCGTGTCGATGCAGGAGGCGCAGATGCGCACGCTGGATTTCGTCGCGCAGTGGGTGCCGGCCGGGAAGTCGCCGATGTGCGGCAACTCGATCTGCCAGGACCGCCGCTTCATGGCGCGGCTGATGCCGGACCTGGAGCGCTACTTCCACTACCGCAACCTGGACGTCAGCACGGTCAAGGAACTGGCCCGGCGCTGGGCACCGGAAGTGCTGGCCCAACTGACCAAGAACTCCGCCCACACCGCGCTGAGCGACATCCGCGATTCGGTGGCGGAGCTGGCCCACTACCGGCAGTACATGGGGCGGCTGGGCGGCAACGCGTGATACGCCGCTGCGGCAGCGGCCCCAGGGGCAGGTAGCCGCCCGGGGCCCCACGTGCCACCCGTTCCGGGGATGGCACGCTGCGTGATGCCTCAGGACGCGTTGGCGCGGGCTTCGCTGGCCTCGGTCTTGCGCTTGTCCTCGAGCTTCACACCGTCGGGAAAGCGCAGGTGCACGTCGCGCTGCGGATAGGGGATGCCGATGCCGGCCTTGCCCAGCTCGCGGTGGGTCGCCTCGATCAGGTCGCTGCGGGTGCCCGCCCAGTCGGGCGTCTCGACGAACGCACGCAGCGTCAGGTCGACGCTGTTGTCGCCCAGTCCATTGACCATGACGCTGGGGGCCGGGTCTTCCAGCACCTTCTCGTGCGCCTTGGCCAGGCCCACCAGCACCTCGCGCGCGGCGCGGATGTCGGCGTCGTAGCTGATGCCCACGGGCACCTCGATTCGGCGCTGGCCCAGCGCGGTGAAGTTGACGATCGGCGCCGAGGTGATCTGCGCGTTGGGCAGGATGATCTCGTGGTTGCTGAAGGACTTGATCACGGTATGGAACACCAGCACCTGCTCGACCACGCCGGTCTGGCCGGCCACCTCGACGGTGTCCCCGATCCGGAACGGCCTCAACGCGATGAGCATGATGCCGGCGGCGATGTTCGCGAGCGAGCCCTGCAGCGCCAGGCCGATGGCCAGGCCGGCGGCGCCGATGACCGCCAGCAACGAGGTGGTCTGCACGCCCAGTTGGGCCAGCACGGTGACGAAGACGATGACCAGCGCCGCGGCATACAGGATCCGGCGGAGGAAGCTGACCAGCATGGTGTCGAAGTGCGCCCGCGTCAGTGCGCCACTGGCCAGCCGGGTGACCAGGCGGGCCAGCCACAGCCCGAGCAGCAGGACGAGCACGGCGCTGACCACGCGCATGCCCCACACCGCCATCAGGGTGCCCCAGTCGACCTCGGCGAAGTATTCGGTGAATTGGTTCATGCGTCTGATCTCCTTGTCTGGACGGGGTCCGCATCGCTCGACACGGGGCAGTCCCTGAAACGACTTGCCCCGCAGTGCGGGGCAAGTTTTTCACGTTGGTGAATCTAGCAGCGCCTGCTTCAAGGCCAGGTGATCAGCCTTTCGACGCCTTGAGCTTGGCCAGCCGCAGCCACGTGTCCACGACGGTGTCGGGGTTGAGCGAGACCGATTCGATGCCCTGTTCCATCAGCCACTCGGCAAGGTCCGGGTGGTCGGACGGGCCCTGGCCGCAGATGCCGATGTACTTGCCCTTGGCCTTCGCCGTCTTGATCGCCATCGACAGCAGCTTCTTCACCGCCGGGTCGCGCTCGTCGAACAGGTGGGCGATGACGCCGGAGTCGCGGTCCAGGCCCAGCGTGAGCTGGGTGAGGTCGTTGGAGCCGATCGAGAAGCCATCGAACATCTCCAGGAACTCCTCCGCCATCAGCGCGTTGGAGGGAAGCTCGCACATCATGATCAGCTTCAGGCCGTTGTCGCCGCGCTTGAGGCCGTTCTTCTCCAGCACCTCGATGACCTTGCGGCCTTCCTCGAGCGTGCGCACGAACGGGATCATGACCCAGGCATTGGTCAGGCCCATCTCGTCGCGCACCTTCTTCATCGCGCGGCATTCCAGCGCGAAGCAGTCGGCGAAGCTGGGATCGACGTAGCGGCTGGCGCCGCGGAAGCCGATCATCGGGTTCTCTTCGTGCGGCTCGTACTGCTCGCCGCCGATCAGGTTGGCGTACTCGTTGGACTTGAAGTCCGACAGGCGCACGATGACCGGGTGCGGCGCGAACGCCGCGGTCAGCGTGGCGATGCCCTCGGCCAGGCGGTCGACGTAGTAGCTGACCGGGTCGGCGTAGCCGGCCATCAGCGGGTCGATCTTCGCCTTGACCTCGGCCGGTTGGCGGTCGTACTCGATCAGCGCCTTGGGGTGCACGCCGATCTGGCGGGCGATGACGAACTCCAGCCGGGCCAGCCCGATGCCGGCGTGCGGCAGCTGCGCGAAGTCGAACGCGCGCTCCGGGTTGCCGACGTTCATCATGATCTTCAGCGGCGCCTCGGGCATGTCGCCAAGGTCCGTGGTGATGCGCTCGAAGTCCAGCTTGCCCTCGTAGATGTTGCCGGTGTCGCCCTCGGCGCACGACACGGTGACCTCGGCGCCGTCGGGAATCGAATCCAGCGCGTTGCCGCAGCCGACCACGGCCGGCACGCCGAGCTCGCGCGCGATGATCGCCGCATGGCAGGTGCGGCCGCCGCGGTTGGTGACGATCGCCGAGGCGCGCTTCATCACCGGCTCCCAGTCGGGGTCGGTCATGTCGGCCACCAGCACGTCGCCGGGCTGCACGCGGTTCATGTCCTTGAGCGAGCGGATCACCTTGGCGGTGCCGGCGCCGATCTTGTGGCCGATCGCGCGGCCCTCGCACAGCACGTTCGACTGGCCGGAGAGGTGGTAGCGCTCGATCTGGTTGACGGTGGCGCGCGACTTCACGGTTTCCGGGCGCGCCTGCAGGATGTAGAGCTTGCCGGTGTCGCCGTCCTTGCCCCACTCGATGTCCATCGGGCGTCCGTAGTGGTCCTCGATGACCAGCGCCTGGCGCGAGAGCTCCTCGACGTCGGCATCGGTGATCGAAAAGCGGTTGCGCAGCTCGGCCGGGGTGTCCTCGTCGCGCACGCGCTCGCCCGGGGCGTCGGAATAGACCATGCGGATGGCCTTGGAACCGAGCTGGCGGCGCAGGATGGCCGGCTTGCCGGCCTTCAGGGTGGGCTTGTAGACGTAGAACTCGTCGGGGTTCACCGCGCCCTGCACGACGTTCTCGCCCAGGCCGTAGCTGGAGGTGATGAAGACGACGTCGCGGAAGCCGGACTCGGTGTCGAGCGTGAACAGCACGCCGGCGGCGCCGATGTCGGAGCGGACCATCAGCTGGATGCCGGCGGACAGGAACACGTCCTCGTGCTTGAAGCCATGGTGGACGCGGTAGGCGATGGCGCGGTCGTTGTAGAGGCTGGCGAAGACCTCCTTGACCTTGACCACCACGTCGTCGGCACCGACGACGTTGAGGTAGGTTTCCTGCTGGCCGGCGAAGCTGGCGTCGGGCAGGTCCTCGGCGGTGGCCGAGGAGCGCACGGCCACGGCGATCTCGCCGGCGCCTGCTTCCTCGCACATCTTCGCGTAGGACTCGCGGATCGCGGCTTCGAGTTCCGGCTGCAGCGGCGCGTCGATGACCCAGCCGCGGATCTCGGCACCGGCGGCGGTCAGCGCGTCGACGTCCTCGACATCGAAGCTGGCCAGCTTGTCCTGGATGCGCTGGGCCAGGTTGTTGACGCGGATGAACTCCTGGAACGCACTCGCGGTGGTGGCAAAGCCCCCGGGGACGGAGACGCCCAGCTGCGCGAGATTTCCAATCATCTCACCGAGGGAGGAGTTCTTGCCGCCGACCTGGGCAAGATCGGTGAGCCTGAGCTCGTGCAGCCAAAGCACGTTCGCGTTCAAAACCGGACTCCTGTTGGGAATGCCGTGGGAGGGCAGGGCAGGCGGGTGCGGACGCACGCCGCGAATCGCATATGATGCGATCCACCGGAAATGCATACAAGCTTGATTTTCCGGGAAATCCGTGAGAACCGTCGGTATCGGCCGGCCCTGGAGTGGCAATGAGTTCCCCGCGTCCCGTGTTTTTCATCTCCGATGGCACCGGCATTACCGCCGAGAACGTCGGCAACAGCCTGTTGACGCAGTTCGAGGGCGTGGTCTTCGAGTCGCGCCGGCTGCCCTTCGTCGACAGCAGCGAGAAGGCCGAGCAGGCCGCGCGAATCATCCGCGAGGCCGGGGTGCGCACCGGCCAGCGCCCGATCGTGGTCAACACCGTGGTCGACGACGGCATCAATGCGGTACTGGGGGCCAGCGGGGCGCTGATGATGGACGTGTTCGCGCAATTCATGGCACCGCTGGAGTCGGAGCTGGGGCGGGCGCGCAAGCCACAGGTGAACAAGGCCCACGGCATCGTCGACTTCGCCGCCTACGAGCAGCGCATGAATGCGACCAACTATGCGCTGACCCACGACGACGGCGTGGACCTGCACTACGACCAGGCCGATGTGATCCTGGTCGGGGTCTCGCGCTCGGGCAAGACACCGACCTGCCTGTACATGGCGCTGCACTTCGGCATCAAGGCGGCGAACTATCCGCTGACCCCGGACGACCTGGACAACATGGAACTGCCCAAGGCCCTTCGTCCGCACCGCAAGAAGCTCTACGGCCTGACGATCGAGCCGTCGCGCCTGCAGCACATCCGCCAGGAGCGCCGGCCCAATTCGCGCTATTCCACGATCGAGCAATGCAGCAAGGAAGTGGCCGCGGCCGAGACGCTGCTCAAGGCCGAGCGCATCCCGATGCTGAGCACGACGCACACCTCGGTCGAGGAAATTTCCAGCAAGGTGCTCTCCGCACTCGGCATCGAGCGCCACATGTACTGAACCGGTGCCCAGCGCGTCCCGCTGGGGTCCGCCGGACGCGTGCTAGCATCCGGCAAATGCTCGCCACACGCGCCACCGCCGTCATCCCCCGCTTCAGCCGGTTCGCCTGGCTGATGGGCCTGTACGCGGAGAACCACCAGCGCCTGCAGCGCATCTTCGCGCCGGCCGACCTGGCACCCGGGGAGTACGTGTCGAGCATCGGCGACGGGCTCGACCTGCACCTGAGCGTGATCGCCCGCCATGCCTACACCGTCGAACTCAAACTGACCTACGGACTGCTGGATCCGGAGACGGGCGAGGCCGACCCTTCGGCCCACGTGCGCATGTACAACGACGCGCTGCAGGTCGAAGCGACGCATTGCTACGCCGGGCGCCGCTGGCAGGACGTGCTGGGCCTGCGTCCCGCGCATTCCACGCTGCTCAACCACCGGCTGCGGATGAATGCGTTCCTGAACAAGTGGTTGGCCTACATCGACGAGCAGGGCCACGGCCGTCACAGCCTGCGCTCGCGCAATGGCCTTGGGTCGCAGGAAAAGAATTCGCTCGGAATCGCTTGACGGGTCGCGAACCCGACGCTAAGCTTCCGGGCTTTCCAGCAGTGGGGCCATAGCTCAGCTGGGAGAGCGCTACAATGGCATTGTAGAGGTCGCCGGTTCGATCCCGGCTGGCTCCACCACTTTTCAGCGAGTACAACGTCCCTATCGTCTAGAGGCCTAGGACACCACCCTTTCACGGTGCGACCGGGGTTCGAATCCCCGTAGGGACGCCATCCTCGCGAACGAACAAGGCCCGCTCACGCGGGCTTTTTTCGTTTCGGCACCGGCGTTTATCGCTGGCTGCCGGAGTGATAGCATTCGCCCATGCTCCCGATGATCCGCCATCGCTCCACCGGCCGTGCCGGCAGGCTGCTGCTCCTGCTGCTGGCGCTGTCGCTGTGGCCGATGGCGTCGTTCGGTGCGATGCCGTGTTGTCCGAAGGGTGCGCCCGAAGCGACGACGGACGCCGTGGCAGCTTCCACGCACGCAGGGCATGCCATGCACGGCGGCGCCCACGACGCGGTCGACACCGCGCTGGCGGCCTCGGCCGGGTCGGACTGCCACGAGGCGGACGCTGCCGGCCACGCCCACACGGGCTGTGACGCCGAGTGCGTCGCGCGCTGCGCGACGCCGAGCATGTTCATCACCCTGGGGGTTTGGCCGGCACCGGTCCACGCGCAGCTGCACGGCGCCACCTGGCATGCTGCCGTTCCCCCTGTCCTGCAGGCCACGCGCCTGCTGAGGCCACCGATCCACGCCTGAAACCCGTTCCTGCCCGGCACCCGCGCCGGCATCCCGGTTTTCGATCCAAGGCGTATCGATCATGGCTTTCCAAATCCGACGACTCCCCGCCCGCCTGCGCGTGCTGCGCGGCGCCGTCCTCGTTTCCTTCCTTGCACTGGTCGTGCTGCTTGGCGCCTGTGGCCGCGACGACGCGCCCGGCGCGGCGCCCGCCGGGGAGGGGCATGCCGCGCATGTGCACGACCACGATCATGATCATGATCATGATCATGATCACGGACACGACGCCACGGGGCCGCTCACCGCGATCCGCCACGTGTGCCCGATGCATCCCACCATCGTCCAGGACGGACCGGGCCGCTGTCCGATCTGCGGAATGAACCTGGTGCGCGCGAGGTGCCGGTCGCGGCACCCGCCCAGCCTGCCGCTGCCCAGCCCGCCCCTGCGCGGCCTGCACCGGTCGACGTCGACCCTGCGACGAGCGGGGCCACGACCTATGTGTGCCCGATGCATCCGCACATCACCGACGACAAGCCGTCGAGTTGCCCGATCTGCGGCATGGACCTGGTGCCGCGCACGCGCGAGGCTGCACATGCGCCGGGCCAGGCCGCGTCGGTGGCACTGAGCCCCGCGCTGCAGCAGAGCCTGGGGGTGCGCATCGGCCATCCCGAGCGCCGCAGCCTGGCGCCGCTGTTCCGTGTCGGCGCCCGGGTGGTGCCGGACGCCAGTGGCGTGGTGCGCCTGTCCACGCGCAGCGAGGGCTGGATCGAGCGCCTGCATGTGCGTGCGGTCGGCGACCCGGTGCGTCGCGGCGCGGTGGTCGCGGAGATCTATTCCCCGGACCTGGTGCAGGCCCAGGAGGAGCTGCTGCTGGGCGGACGCAGCGTCGCGGGCGCGCGCGAACGCTGCGCCGGCTGGGGGTCGCCGACAGCGACATCGATGCGATCGAGCAGTCGGGCGAATCGCGCCGCAGGCTTCCGCTCCGGGCGCCCGTGGATGGCGTGATCGCCGAGCTGGGTGCCCGCGAGGGCGGTTCGGTGGCCGCGGGGGAGACGGTGCTGGAGATCACGCCGCGCAGCCAGGTTTGGATCGAGGCGCTGCTGTTCCCGGCCCAGCGCATGCAGCTGGGCGACACCGTGGAGGGCCGCTTCACCCTGCCGGGCCTGGCCGGCACCGAGTGGCGTGCCGAGGCCTCCTACATCGCACCCTCGGTGGACCCTGTCACGCAAACCCTGGCGGTGCGCTTCCCGATTCCCGAGGCGGGCGACGCGCTACCCCTCGGCGCGTGGCTGGATGCGGAGATCGCCGGCACGCGCCGTGAGGATGTGCTGGTGGTGCCGTCCTCGGCGGTGATCCGGACGCGCCAGGGCAACCGCGTGGTGCGCCTGGCGGGGGAAGACCGGTTCGAACCGGTGGCCGTCGAACTCGGCGCGATCCACGAAGGCTGGACCGAGATCGTTTCGGGCTTGTCCGAAGGCGACGGCATCGTCTTGTCGGGACAGTTCCTGCTCGATTCCGAAGCCGAGCTGACGTCGGGCCTGCAGCGCATGCAGGGCCATGACCACGGGGGCGGGCACTGATGATCGCGCGGGTGATCGACTGGTCGCTGGCCCACCGCGGCATGGTGCTGGTGGCGGTGGCGCTGGTGACGGTGCTGAGCATCGTGTCGCTGCGCACCATCAACCTGGATGCGATCCCGGACCTGTCCGACACGCAGGTCATCGTGCGCACCAGCTACATGGGCCAGGCGCCGCAGATCGTCGAGGACCAGGTCACCTATCCGATCACCACGCGCATGCTGGCGGTGCCGGGGGCGCGGGCGGTGCGGGGCTTCTCGATGTACGGCGACTCCTTCGTCTACGTACTGTTCGAGGATGGCACCGACCTGTACTGGGCGCGCAGCCGCGTGCTGGAGTATCTCTCGCAGGTGCGTGGCGAACTGCCGGAAGGCGTGGAGCCGCAGTTGGGCCCGGATGCGACCGGCGTGGGCTGGATCTACCAGTACGCGCTGGTCGACCGCAGCGGGCAGGTCGACCTGGCGCAACTGCGCTCGATCCAGGACTGGTTCCTGCGCTTCGAGCTGCAACGCCTGCCGGGCGTGTCCGAGGTGGCCAGCGTCGGTGGCTACGTACGCCAGTACGAGGCGCAGATCGATCCCCGGCGGCTGCAGGCCTACGGGCTGGGCTTCGAGCAGGTGCTGGCCGCGGTGCGCGATGCGAACCAGGAAAGCGGCGGCGGCCTGATCGAGATGTCGGAGGCGGAGTACTTCGTTCGCGGCGTGGGCTACATCCGCAGCCTCGAGGACCTCGGGGCCGTGCCGCTGGGCGTGGCGGCGGACGGCCGGCCGGTGCTGCTGGGAGACGTGGCGCAGCTGCGCCTGGGCCCGGCCTCGCGGCGCGGCATCGCCGAGCTCGACGGCGAGGGCGAGGTGGTCGGCGGCATCGTGGTGATGCGCGACGGCGAGAACGCCCAGGCCGTCATCGATTCGGTCAAGGCGCGGTTGGCCGCGGTGCAGGGCGGCTTGCCGCCCGGCGTCGAGATCGTCACCACCTACGACCGCTCCGCGCTGATCGGCCGTGCGGTGGACAACCTCAGCCACCGCCTGGTCGAAGAGATCGCGGTGGTGCTGCTGGTGTGCGCGATCTTCCTGTGGCACCTGCGTTCCTCGCTGGTCATCGCGCTGTTCCTGCCGCTGGGCGTGCTGGTGGCGCTGGCGATCATGCGCATGCAGGGGCTCAACGCCAACATCATGTCGCTGGGCGGCATCGCGATCGCGATCGGCGCGATGGTCGATGCGGCCGTGGTGATGATCGAGAACGCACACAAGCGCCTGGCCGAGTGGCGCCGGGCCCACGGCCGCAGTCCCGAGGGTGCGGACCACTGGCAGGTGATCCGCGAGAGCGCCACAGAGGTCGGTCCGGCGCTGTTCTTCAGCCTGCTGGTGATCGCATTGTCCTTCCTGCCGGTGTTCGTGCTCGAAGCGCAGGAAGGCCGCATGTTCGCCCCGCTGGCCTGGACCAAGACCTGGGCGATGGCGGTGGCCGCGGCGCTGTCGGTGACCCTGGTGCCGGTGCTGATGGGCTATGCGATCCGCGGCCCGATCATGGACGAGCAGGACCACCGCCTTTCGCGCTGGCTGATGGCGGCCTACCGGCCGGCACTGGGCTTCAGCCTGCGCCACCCGGTGGTGGTGCTGGTGCTGGCCGGCGTGGTGATGCTGGCCACGCTGTGGCCGGCCAGCCGGATCGGCAGCGAGTTCATGCCGGAGCTGGAGGAGGGTGACCTGCTGTACATGCCCACGACGCTGCCCGGACTGTCGCCCGGGGAGGCGCAGGTGCTGTTGCAGCGGACCAACCGGATGATCAAGTCGGTGCCGGAAGTGGCCACCGTGTTCGGCAAGGCCGGGCGCGCGGACACCGCCACGACCCGGCGCCGTTGACGATGATCGAGACCGTGATCCAGCTGCACCCGCCCTCGCAATGGCGCGACGGCATGACGATGGACAAGCTGGTGCAGGAGCTCGATGCAGCGGTGCAGGTGCCCGGCCTGACCAATGCCTGGGTGCCACCGATCCTCAACCGCATCAACATGCAGGTCAGCGGCATCCGCACGCCCCTGGGGCTGCAGGTCAGCGGGCCGGAGCTGCCGGTGCTCTCGCAGTTGGCCACCGACCTGGCCGCGCGCCTGCAGGGCGTGGAGGGCACGCGTTCGGCCTTCGCCGAGCAGGTGGCCGGGGCGCGCTACATCGAGGTCGAGCCCAACCGGCAGGCGCTGGCTCGCCATGGCCTGTCCATGGGGTCGATCCAGTCGCTGCTGGCTTCGGTGGTGGGCGGCGAGTCGGTGTCGACGGTCATCGAGGGCCGCGAACGCTACCCGATCGCCGTGCGCCTGCCGCAGTCGTGGCGTGATTCGCCCGAGGCGCTGGCCGAGCTTCCCCTGGTGACGCCTTCGGGAAGCCACGTGCAGCTCGGCAGCATCGCCGACATCCGCATCAGCGACGGGCCGCCGATGATCCGCAGCGAGGATGCGCGGCCCACGACCTTCGTGTTCCTGGACCTGGCCGATGCCGACATGGGCGGCTGGATCCGGCGCGCCGAGCAAGTGCTGGCCGAGACCGCGCTTCCCGCCGGCTACAGCTGGGACTGGGCGGGCACCCACGTGTACATGGAGCGGGCCAAGGCGCGCCTGTGGATCGCGGTCCCGCTGACGCTGGTGATCGTGTTCGGGCTGTTCTACATGGCCTTCGGCCGGGCCATCGAGGCCGGCATCGTCATGCTGACCCTGCCCCTGGCCGTGGTCGGGGGCGTGTGGCTGCTGTGGCTGCTGGGCTATGCCTGGTCCGTGGCAGTGGCGGTGGGCTTCATCGCGCTGGCTGGCGTGGCCGCGGAGTTCGGGGTGATCATGCTGATCTACCTGAACTCGGCGGTGAAGCGCGCCCGCGAAAGGGGTGGGCTCGGCGACATGGAGTCGCTGGAGCTCGCGCTGACCGAAGGCGCGCTGCGTCGCATCCGGCCCAAGGCGATGACGGTGATCACGATCATTGCCGGACTGCTGCCGATCATGCTGGCCTCGGGTGCCGGTGCCGCGACGATGCAGCGCATCGCCGCACCGATGCTCGGCGGGATGATCACTGCAGCGCTGCTGTCGCTGCTCGTGATCCCGGCGGTCTACCGTCTGTTGCTGGGGCGCGAAGTCAGGCGCAGCGCCATGGAGCCGCCACTGAACACCGGAGAAATCCAATGAAGTACGCCACGATTGCCGGCATGGTCGCGCTCGCGGTCGTGCTCGGGGGCTGCGCCACGGCGCCGCCGAAGGTGGATGAAGCGGCGATCGCCGCCACCCTGGGCGACGCCGGGGCCGACTTCGGGCGCGATGGGCTGGCACCGCTGGACGCGCCCGGGCCGCTGCCGGAGGGCGAACTGTCCACCGCCGGGGCCGTCGCCTGGACGCTGGCCAACCACCCCGGCGTGCATGCGGTGCTGGCGGATCTGGACGCGGAGGCGGCGCGGCGCTGGCAGGCCGGCTTGCTGCCCAACCCGATGCTGTCGGTCATGGGGCTGCGCCGCGACGGCGGTGGCTGGATGCTGGAGTACGGGCTGATGCAGTCGCTGATCGCGGTGTTGCAGCGACCGCGGCGGGTGGCCGAGGCGGACGCGGCCTTGGAGCAGGCCACCGCAGTGGCGGCCGGGCAGCTGCTGGCGATGGCACGGGAAGTGGAAGCCGCCCACCTGGCGGCGCTGGCGGCTTGCGAGCGCGCGGCGATCGAGTCGCAACGGGTGGCGGTGCTGGGCGAGCGGCTCGACCTGATGCACCGCGAACAGGCGCGCGGCCGTGTCGGCATCCTGGACCTGCTCGAGCTCGAGCGCGAAGCCGCCGATGCGCGGGCGATGGTGGCGCGGGCGAATGCGGAGTTCGCCGAACGGCGCGCCGACCTGGCCCTGGCGATGGGACTGGAGCGGGGGACCGCGCTGGTGTTGCCCGGGGAGCTGCCGAGGCCACCGAGTCCGGTGCTGGACGAGGCCGTGCTGCTTGAGATCGCACAGCGGCAGCGGCCGGAGCTGGAGGCCGCATCGGCCGAACGCGAGCGTGCCGCCGCCGCACTGGCGCTGGAAGGGTTCGGACGCGGCGTCGATGTACTCGACGTGGGCGTGCGGCGCGAACCCGGCGCGTTCGGACCGGAGTTGCGCGTGTCGGTGCCGCTGTTCGATGCGGCCGGCGCCCGGGTGGCGCTGGCCCGTGCCGGGGCCGACGCCACGCAGGCACGCCAGGTGTTGCTGCAGCGCCAGGTGGGGGTGGAGGTGGAGCGCTCGGTGCTGGTGCTTTCCGGGCGGCACGGCGCGCTCGAGGAAGTCGAGGAGGCCACTGGGCTGGCCATCGAGCGTTCGACGCTGGCCGGACGCCTGCACGCGGGCGGTGCCACCGATCTCGGCCCCGCGCTCCTGGCCGAGGAGGCTGCGCTGCAGGCGCGGGCGGCGCGGATCGATGCGCGCCTGTCGGTGTGGGACGCCTGGCTTGCGCTGGCCGCGGCCACCGCGTCCGCGCTGGTGGACCCCCTGGAGGAAGACTGACGCTGCGTGTAGGAAAAATCCTACACGCGACTCGGCTTTTCTCCGACGGACAGGGGTCGGGTATTGGCACATGCTCGCTGTGTCCCTTGGGCGCAGGCGTTGATAGGAGCGTGGAGCGCCGACCAAGGATTGGTTTCAGCAAACTTGGGACACTTACATGGCCCGACGTCGCCTCCCCCTGGGTGCGACGTCGGGCCTTTTTCGTTCCAGGCGCCGCGCTTGCTAGTCTGTGATCCACGATGCCCGACGAGGCACGGCGTGGATGAGCTGATGGACAAGGACAATCCGCCCCGCGACAGGCCCAGCCTGCTGGAAGCCACGCTCGGCGCCGAGCGCGAGTTCCTCAGCAGCCGGCACACCCGTCCCGAGGACCACGAAAGCGCGATCCGGATCTTCCTGGAGTTCCTGCGCGGCTTCGCCTCGCTGCACATCGACCGGCCCTGCGTGACGATCTTCGGCTCGGCCCGCTTCGCCGAGGACCACCGCTACTACGCAATGGCCCGCGAGACGGCACGGCAGCTGGCGCAGGCGGGCTTCGCGATCATGACCGGCGGGGGGCCGGGCATCATGGAGGCGGCCAACCGCGGTGCCCGCGAGGGTGGCGGGCCCAGCTACGGCGTCAACATCGAACTGCCCCACGAGCAGAAACCCAACGCCTACCTCGATCACCAGCTGCAGCTGCACTACTTCTTCGTACGCAAGGTGCTGCTGGTGAAGTACTCGTGCGCTTTCGTGCTGATGCCCGGGGGCTTCGGCACGCTCGACGAGGCGTTCGAGGCGCTGACGCTGATGCAGACCGGGCGCATCGAGCGCTTCCCCGTGGTGACGATGGGCGCCGACTACTGGGCGCGCTGCGCGGCTTCCTGGAGGCGTCGGCGCTGCGCGAGAACACCATCGCACCCGACGATACCGCGCTGTGGCACATCACCGACGAGCCGGCGGAGGCGACCCGAATCATCCACGAGGCACGCAAGGCCCGTGAAAACGGTGCACCGGCCGGCGGCAGCCCGGTGTCATGGACCCGACGGTGCCATGGCCCTGAAGCGACTGTCGGTCCGCAACTTCCGCGGCCTGCGGGAAGCCCGCCTGGAGTTCGACACGCTGGCCGTGTGGATTGGCGAGAACGGGGCCGGCAAGTCCACGCTGTTCGATGCGCTGGCGCTGGTCCTGCTGCCCTCCGAGGGCGGGGTGGCCGGTTTCCGCGCGGTTGACTTCCATCGCCCCCGGGGCGGGAAGGGTGGCCCGATCGCCATCACCCTGGAACTGGTCGAGCCGGGCCCGGGTTCCTGGAAATGCCTCGACACGCCGGTGCTCAAGCAGGTCCTGCGCAGCGACGAAGGCGGAGTGCGTCGGATCAGCCTGCGCCTGAAGGCCCGCCGCGACCGCAGCGGGGCGATCCATGCCCACGCCGAGGCGTTGGACTGGGAAAGCCCCGGCGAAGCCGTGGAACTCGACGACGAGACCGTGGCTGCGTTGCGCGAGGCCAGTCCACTCGTCCTGCTGCGCGGTGGCCATCTGGTGCGTGGGACGCAGGTCCAGGCCCGGGCCGGGCGCGCCTCCGACCCCGAAGCGGTTCGAAAGCGCCTGGAGGCATTCCACCAGCGACTCTCCGGTGGCGCACACGCCCCGCGCGAGGCGGGGATGCAGGAGGGGTTGCAGGCAGCATTCGAGCTGGCGCAGCGCATCGGCCGGGGTGTCGACCTGGTGCGTGCGCCAGCGCCGGCGTTGATCGGCGCGATGGCGCAGGCGTTGCGGGGCAACGGCGGCCAGCCAGCGAACGGCACGGGCGACGCCGATGGCGACGAGCCCCTGCCGCTCGCCCAGCACGGCGGCGGCGCGGCCCTGGTCGGGGTGCTGTTCCTGCTGGGTGCACTGCTGGACCGGAGCGAGGATGCGGCGCGGTGCGATCCGGTGGTGTTGATGGAGCAGCCCGAGGCCGGGCTGCATCCGATCCTGCTGGCAGCGGTGTGGCGATTGATCGAGGCCATCGAGCTGCAGCGCGTCGTGGCCACCGAGAGCGGCGTGCTGCTCTCGTCCGCACCGCTCACCGCGGTGCAGCGCCTGTACCGCAGCGATGGCTCATTGCAGGTGCGGCGCTTGCAGGCGGACAGCCTGGAACCCGACGAACTGCGCAAGGTCACCTACCACGTGCGGGCACGCCACGGCGACGCGTTGTTC
Source organism: Alkalisalibacterium limincola (assembly GCF_008017755.1). Classification (GTDB taxonomy): domain Bacteria; phylum Pseudomonadota; class Gammaproteobacteria; order Xanthomonadales; family Xanthomonadaceae; genus Alkalisalibacterium; species Alkalisalibacterium limincola. The sequence continues at coordinate 276,294 of NZ_VRTS01000003.1, read as the reverse complement.
GCGCGATGCTGGCTCCTGGTGGAGGGCGAGAGCGAGTTCTGGTACCTGCCCGAGTTCAGTGCGGCCCTGGGCTTCGACCTGGCTGGCGAAGGGGTGGCCTGCGTGGAGTTCGCCCAGTGCGGCATCCGTCCGCTGGTGCGCATGGCCGACGCGCTGGGCATCGAGTGGCACGTGCTGTGCGACGGCGATGGCGCGGGCAACACCTATCGAAGCGTGGCGGAAGGACTGCTGGAAGGACGACCCGCGCAGCGTCACATCAGCCAGCTGCGCGAGCCCGATATCGAACGCTGCCTGTGGAATGCCGGCTACGAGACCCTGATCCGCCAGGTGGCGGCGCTGGATGTCGACGGGGAGGGCGGGGAACGGCCGGCGGCGAGCCCGGCGACCCGCACGCTGCAACAGGCGGCGCGACGGGGATCGAAACCGGCGCTGGCGATGGCGATCCTGGAGGCGGCGCGGCAAAGCGACAGCCCCGGCGTGCCTCCGGTGCTCGCACACGCGATCGGCACGGCGGTCGAGATGGCACGAGGCCAGGGGCCGGTGATGGCCTCGTTCGCCTGATCCGACAGGCGAACGGGCGCTCAGTCCTCGAAGCGGCGCAGCACCAGGCTGGCGTTGGTGCCACCGAAACCGAAGCTGTTCGACAGCACCGTGCGAACCTCGGCGTCGCGCGAGCGCGTGACCAGGTCCATGCCGGCCACGGCCGGGTCCGGATCCTCGACATTGATCGATCCGGCGATGAAGCCGTGATCCATCATCGCCAGGCAGTAGATCGCCTCGTGCACGCCGGCCGCGCCCAGCGAGTGGCCCGAGAGCGACTTGGTCGAGGAGAACGGAGGCACCGCATCGCCGAACACGTCGCGCAGCGCACCCAGCTCGCAGGTGTCGCCGACCGGGGTCGAGGTGCCGTGGGTGTTGATGTAGTCGATGCCGCCGTCGATGCCGGCAATGGCCTGGCGCATGCAGGCAGCCGCGCCTTCACCCGAGGGCGCGACCATGTCCACGCCATCGGAGGTGGCGCCATAGCCGACCACTTCGGCCAGGATGCGTGCGCCGCGCGCCTGTGCGTGCTCGAGGCTTTCCAGCACCAGGGCGCCACCGCCGCCGGCGATGACGAAGCCGTCGCGGCTGGCGTCGTAGGCGCGCGAAGCGAGGGCAGGGGAGTCGTTGCGCTTGGTCGACAGGGCACCCATGCCGTCGAACAGCGATGCCATGCCCCAGCTGAGCTCCTCGCCGCCGCCGGCGAACATGACGTCCTGCATGCCCCACTGGATCTGCTGCACCGCCGCGCCAATGCAATGGGCGGACGTGGCACAGGCGGAGGAGATGGAGTAGTTCAGCCCACGGATCCCGAACGCCGTGGCCAGGCAGGCCGAGACGGTCGAGCTCATCGTCCGGGTGACCTGGTAGGGGCCGACGCGCCGCACGCCCTTGGCGCGAAGGGTGTCGGCCGCCTCGATCTGGTGTTCCGGAGAGCCGCCACCCGAACCCATCAGCAGGCCGGTGCGCGGGTTGGACACCACGTCGGTCGGCAGGCCGGACTCCTCGATCGCATCGGCCATCGCCACGTAGGCATAGGCCGCCGCGTCGCCCATGAAGCGGCGCAGCTTGCGGTCGATGCGGGCTTCCAGCTCGATCCGTGGTGCGCCCGAAACATGGCTGCGCAAGCCCATTTCCTCGAACTTCGCGTCGTGGCGGATGCCGGATTCGCCCTCGCGCAGCGAGCGGGTGACGCTGCCCAGGTCGTTGCCCAGGCAGGAGACGATGCCGCGACCGGTAATGACGACCCTGCGCATGGTCAGAACTGCGAGGTGTCGGAGAACAGGCCCACGCGCAGGTCGCTGGCGCGGTAGATCTCGCGCCCGTCGACCTCCATGCGTGCGTCGGCGATCGCCAGCTTGAGCTTGCGCGCCACGACCCGCTTGATGTCGATGATGTAGGTGACCTTGCTGGCCGTGGGCAGGACCTGGCCGGTGAACTTCACTTCGCCCACCCCCAGCGCGCGACCGCGGCCCGGCAGGCGCTTCCACGTCAGGTAGAAGCCCACCAGCTGCCACATCGCGTCCAGGCCCAGGCAGCCGGGCATGACCGGGTCGCCTTCGAAATGGCACTGGAAGAACCACAGGTCGGGGCTGATGTCGAGCTCGGCGATGACCTGGCCCTGCCCATGTTCACCACCCTCGTCGGCGATGTGGGTGATGCGGTCGAACATCAGCATCGGGGGCAACGGCAGCCGGCCGCTGTCGGGGCCGAAGAGTTCGCCCTTGCCGGAGGCGATGAGCTGTTCGCGGGTAAAGGAGTCGGACATCGGAGGGCTTTGGCGTGGCGCCGGTCAGCGGGAGGACTGGGCATTATCGGGCCGCAGGACGCGATTGGATACATTCGCCTGCGAATGGTGGCCCGTCTCCCGCATGGGAGCGGTGGCCCGAGGGCAGCTATGATGGGCCACGCGTCCGCCTTCGCAGGGTTCCACGTGCGCCGAATTTCACTGTGTGTGCTTGTCCTCGGGCTGGCGTGGCTGGCCTGGGGAGCTCCCGTGCACGGCGGGGCGGCGCACGGGGCGGAACTGCGTGGCGCCTGGCAGGCGCTGGAGGGCGACGCACAAGCCCGCGAATGGAACAGCTTCGACCCGGCTCGCCTGGAGCGCATTCCGCGCCAGGCCGCACCCGCCCGGATCCGGCTGTGGGTCGAGGGTGGCGACGGCGCGATCGGCGAACCGATGCTGGTGGTGCTGAGCCCGTCGATGGAACGCCTGCAATGGGTATCCCCGCGCTCTGGGGAAGCCGTCGGTGCCGCGTTGCTCGACGTCCAGCGGGTGGGTTGGCTGGGACATGGGCGCATCGCGGTGGAACTTGAAACCGTGCCCCGTGCGGACGCGCCGTTCGAGTTCGAGCTGCAGCAGCAGGCGGCCGTGAACGGGCGGCTCGCCTTCGAGATCGCCAGCCGGGCCGACGTGCTCGCCGATGACGCGGCCTGGATCGCGTTGGTCAGCACCTGCCTGGCGTTCCTGGCGGGCATGGCCGCGATCGCCCTGGTGTTCTTCGTGAGGCTGCGTGACCGCACCTTCCTCTACTACGCCGGCTACCTGCTGGCCTACGCGCTGGTGCAACTGATCCAGACCGGCTTCGCGGGCAGCCCGCTGGGGTGGAGCTGGGTGGCACAGGCGCCGCGGGAGTGGGGCAGGGCAGCGGTGGTGGTGTCGCTGGTCACCTCGGTCCTGTTCCTGATCCACTTCGCCCAGGTGAAGCGGTTCCTTCCGGCGGCGATGCCCTGGCTGCGGGGCTACGTGGGCCTGGTGGCGGTGCTGGGGGTGCTCGGGTTCGTGCCGTGGACGGTGGCCGCGCTGGGCGCGGCCGGGCTGGCCAACCCGTTGATCCTCCTGGGGGGTCCGCTGGTGTTGGCAGTGGCGTGGTCCGCCTGGCGTCGCGGCTCCCGCTATGCGGGCTTCTTCCTGGTCGGGTGGACGCCGTTGCTGCTGCTGACCGTGGCGGGAAGCCTGCAGGTCTACGGGCTCTGGCCCGGCTGGTTCCTGGCGACGGAAACCGCCCTGGTGGCGGCCGCGTTCGAGGCGCTGGTCCTTTCGGCGGGACTGGCCGACCGCGCCGCGTCGATGGCGCGACAGCGCGACGAGGCGATCGTGCAGGCCTCTCAGGACGCCCTGACCGGCGCGCTGAACCGCCGTGCGTTCGAGGAGAAGCTGGCCACGGTGCTGCAGGTGAGGGGGCGTGGCGAGCCGGTCAGCCTGCTGTTCGCGGACCTCGACGGATTCAAGCAGCTCAACGACGCGCTGGGCCACGTCCACGGCGACGCCATGCTGCAGGCGGTCAGCTCGGCGATGAAACTGCAGATGCGCAGCGGCGACGCCCTGGCACGGCTCGGTGGAGACGAGTTCGTGATCCTGCTGCCCGGCACGTCGCGACAGGAGGCTCGGGTGGTGGGCGAACGCGTGCGCCGCGCGATCGCGACGCTGGGGCCGGACGCGGACGCCGCAGGCCGGGGACCGGCATCGGTCAGCGTCTCGATCGGAATCGCCACCGCCCGTGACGGGGAGTCGGCCTCGGACCTGCTGGAGCGTGCGGACCAGGCCATGTATTCGGTGAAGCGCAGTGGTGGCAACCGTGTCGAGGCGGCCCGCAACGCCGCCGAAACGGACGATGCCCTGGCGTAGGAGCGCTGCTGCGTCGAATCCTCAGGGCGTGGAGTCATCCCAGGCGATGTCGATGTCGTCGGGTCCGGCCAGGATCTGCTCGACGAGCAGCCCGACGGTGCCCGCGTCGCCGGCGTCGTTGAGCCGTTCGACTGCCATCGGATCGAGGGTCGCTGCCTCCTCGTCGTGCACCGGCTCCTCGAACAGGGTCATGAAGCGCTTGAACTCTGCGTCGTCGAGATGGGCCAGCGTGCGGCCACTGCGTCGGTCGTAGATGCGGGGCATGTCGTTCTCCGGGGTGGTCGTTCATCCATGACAACGCGAAACGCCAAAATCCACGCTGACTGAAGTCAAACCAGCGCTCAGCCCGTGGATCTACTCACGGAGGAAGTCGCTGATCGGCGTCGTTTCCGGAAGGATGTAGACGACGCCCGCGGTTCCGGCGAAGGCGCGCCGGACCACGGATTCATAGAAATCCTGCGGCACGTTGATGCAGCCGAAGGAGATCCGCTTCTCGTCGGGGTCGTCGCTGCGCAGGCGTTCGGCACGCCGCTCGTGGGGCGAGCCGGGCACCAGCGGATGCAGGGCGATGGAGGCCTCGTAGTCGATCACCAGGATGCTGCTGCCGCGGACGTCCTTCTCCAGGTGGGCCACGAACCGGCCCGCCGGCGTGGTGCGGTGCTCGGGGCGGATCTGCGCCAGCGGCAGGTCGCCGATGCCAGGGGCGGTCGTGTCCCCACGCGCCGAGCCGAGCAGGGCCGAGTCGATGCCCAGCAGGTCGCCGACGGCGTTGAACACGTAGACGCGGGCAGCGACCTTGTCGACCAGCATGAACGGCAGCCCATCGTTGTCGCGGGCGCTGCCGACCCATTGCGCCACCTGCCTGACCTCGGTGGACGCCTCGTGGTCGCCGAAGTCCGGGCCGGCGATGTCGTTGCCTGCCCAAACCGTCGCGCAGGCGGTGCACAAAGCCGCCAGCGCGACACCCCGGAACCATGCCCGTGGTGCGGACATGCGATCAGTTCCGGTAGGGCTTGGGCGCACGTACCGGGGCAGCGTAGGGCGGTGCTTCAGGGACTTCATGCACCTCTTCCTCGGCGGGAACGACCGTGAGCATGGTGGCGGGCGGTGGCGGCTGGGAAACCGCCACCAGGGTTGCGGGTGCAAGGACTGGCGACACGATCGGCGCTGGCAGCAGCGGTGGCGGCGGCGGAGTGGGTGCCGCTGCTGCGATGGTGCCGGTGGTGTGCGCCGTCACGGGGCCGCAGCAATTCTCCGCCAGTGCGTAGAGTCCGGCGTCTGCTCCGCCCAGGGTGTAGCCGCTGTAGGTGATGCCGTGGGTGCCCGCTTCGGCCGAAGCGTAGTTGGCCACCGCATTCGGCCCGGCAACCAGGCTCACCCCGTTGGGATCGCCTTTGAGGCCGTCGAGGATCGCGGTGGTGGTGCCGTCGGCTTCACGGCCGACGGCCCGGGCGAACACCAGCATGTAGCTGCTCAGCGCCGCCCCTTCGGTCAGGGTGAAATGGGTGCTGTAGTCCGTCGGCGCCGTGTAGGACTCCGGGTTGTAGAAGATGGCTACCGGAGCCGCGGTGACCGTGGCCTGCGGGGCCAGTGGCGCGAAGCGCACGGTGCCTCCCTCGACGCCCGGGCCGGTGCCGTCGGTGTCCGCACGCAGCGTCAGTCCGCGGGACAGGCCAAGGCTGCGGGTGGGGTCGTCGGTGCCGCGCGTGACGGTGATGGCGCCGTCGATGTTGACGTCGTTGGCGGCGCACATCGCCAGGTTGCCGTCGGTCACGGTGATGTCGGCGAACTGGTTGACGTCGCGGCCGGCCGCCAGCAGCACGCTGCCGTTGGTCGTCGTGATCGCGGCGTTGACGTTGATGTCCTGGCCGCAGCACACGGAAAGATTGCCGTGGGTGGCGGTGATCGCGGCATTGATCTCGACGTTGCCGTCGGCGACCAGGCTCAGCGTGGTGGGCGCACCGCTGGCGGTCCAGGAGACGGCGTCGTTGACGAAGATGCTGCCGCTGCCCGTGCCGGAACCGGTGGTGTCGATGGTGATGTTGTTGGTCACCAGCTGCGCGGAAAGCGTCGTACCCGCGATGTTGTCGCCGTCGGCACTGCCGATGGTGAAGTCCTGCGAGCCGATCCGCCAGGTGCCGGTACTGCCGTTCGCGGCGGCCGTGCTCACCAGCAGACCGGCACCGATGTTGACGTTGGCGGCGGAGGTCTCGATGAAGCCACCGGCGCCGGCCGTCGGTGCACTGGCGTCGAGGACACCGCCAGCGTTGACCGTGCCGGTGGCGACGTCGGCCAGCAGCCGGATCGTTCCTTCGCGGTTCTCAAGTGTCTGCGCCTGGATCACGCCGGTGTTGTTGACCACCGTGTTGAGCAGGGTGCCGGCTGCCTGGGCCGTCAACAGCACGCGCCCACCATCTGCCTGGATCAGGCCGCCGTTCTCGACCAGTGCGTTGACCGCTCCCTGGGTCACCGACACGTTGAGCAGGCCATCGCCGGCGACGTCGATCGTGACGGCTTCCCCGCCGACCAGCGCGACGCTGCCCAACTGCGCCAGGATCACCCCGTCGTTGCGCACGTTGCGGCCCATCAGGGCCACATAGCCACCGTTGTTGGCCTGCAGGCTGCCCTCGTTGACCACGTCGCCGCTGCCCGCGTCGGTGAAGCGGAGGTTGCCGGCGAGGAAGTCGGCGTCGCCGAGGTTCATCGTGGTGGCGACCAGGCCGCCGACACTCACCGACGCGCCGTTGCCGAACAACACGCCGTTGGGGTTGACCAGGAATACCTGGCCGTTGGAAGTCAGCGTGCCCATGATCACCGACGGATCGGCGCCGACCACGCGGTTGAGCGCGATCGAGCTGGCACCGGGCTGCTGGAACACGACGGTCTGGTCGGCGCCGATGCTGAAGGATTGCCAGTTGATGATCGCCAGGTCGCTGCCCTGGGTGATCGTGGTCTGGTTGCCGCTGTGGACGATGCCGGCCTCGCCTGCGGCGACCTGGCCGCCGGTGGGCGCCGTGGATTGCGCGAGCGCTGGCGTGGCGAGGGCGAGGAGCAGGGCCGCGGAAAGGGTGGACACCGCGAAGCGCGTGGGGCTGGAAGCGATTGAATTGTTCATTGCGGATTCCATCGTTGGCCGCGTGAAGCGGCGCGGGTACGGCAGGATCATCAGAAGTACTTGACGGCCTGGATCCAGAATTGACCGGACTCGTGGGGTACGGTCACGGACTCCTCGTTTCCCAGCGGACGGGCGTAGTAGCTGCGCACCAGCCAGTTGCCGGGCTCGCTCCACATCGCACCGATGCCGGCGCCACTGAGGTCGCGCGTGTTGTCGCCGGCCGCCCACGGATTCTTGTTGACGGTGACGCGGCCGGCGTCCACGAATCCCAGCAGGTGCACCTGGCCAGGGACGTGGCCGGACATGCGCGACATCAGCAGCCTGCCTTCGACGCTGGCGACCACGCCCTCGTCGCCGACGCCTTCGCCCTGCGGATAGGCGCGCACGCCGTCCATGCCACCGAGCACGAACTTCTCCGACGGGTCGAGGTTCTTCGAGGCCAGCTGCGCGGTGAGGGCGGTGTTGATCGAGAACGTGTCGGTGACGTACTGCACGCGGCTGCCATGGACCCAGAGCTTTCCGTAGTCGCCGTGGGTGCGGGCGGTCGCTGCGTCGTTGGCCCGCGGAACCGGCGAGCGGATGTCCAGTCGGCCGCCGGACAGCATCATGTGGAAGCGGCTGTCGCCCCCGCCGAAGAGCGTGTCACGGAAGTCGCCGTAAAAGGAAAGGCCTGCCACGTTGGCATTGGCGCGGCGGGTGGCTTCCGGAAACAGGTCCAGACGGTCCTCGAACTGCCTGTGTTCCAGCGTCAGCCCCGCATGGAGGTTGGTCTGGCGCGACCGGACCAGCGGCACGACCCGAACAGGCTGGCGACCTTGGCGGTGCCGTTCGCGCCCAGCGGCGCGAACTGCTTGCCCAGTTCGTAGTCGAGATGGCTGTAGGCGGCGCCGAGCGTGGCGCGTCCCAGCATCGTCTGGTACGACGCGCGGCCATAGTTCAGGCCCGACCCGGAGGTCAGCAGGCGCAGGCTGGCAACGTCTCCGCGGCCGGCGAGGTTGTTGAGGTTCACCTGGCCGCCGACTCGATACTCGCCGGTGTAGGGGTTGCCGGCATTGTCGGCGTCGACGAATCCGGTGACCCGGCGATGCGGGTCGACCTCGATGATCAGGTCGCTGCTGCCGGGGGCGGTGCCCGGCGCAAGCGTCGAGCGGAAGTTGACGCCCGGAATGTCGGACAGACGCAGCAGGCGGCTCTCCAGCGGTTCGATCAGGATCGGTTCGCCGGTGCCCGGGTCGCCGAGGACATCGTGGACCAGGCTGTCGGAGAGTCGGCTGTTGTTGCGAACGATCACGTCGCCATGGCGGCCCTCGCTCACCGCGATGGTAACGGCGTGGTTGCTGATGTCCTGGGCCGGCAGATAGGCGTTCGCCACGAAGTAGCCGCGCTCGCGGTAGTAGGCCGTGACCCGCTCGGCCATGGCCCGAAGCTGGGGCAGGGTGGATTGCGTGCCCGGCACGAAGCCGGAAGCGGACCGCAGCTCGGCGTCCGGGAAGGCCGTGGCACCGGTGAAGCGCAGCTCGTTGACCAGCACCCGGGTGCCCTCGGTGCCCGGGTCGACGGCGGTCGTCGATTCCTCGATGAGCAGTCGCGGCGCAGCGCGGGGCTGGTCGACCGGCTGGGGCAGCTGGATGTACTGGCTGCCGGCGCCCGGCGGCTGTTGCGCGTAGGCGGTGTGGCTCAACGCAAGCAGCGCCAAGGGCAGGAGCTTCATTCGGATCGTCATGGATACCTTCCCCGGAGGGACTGTGCCGCGCCCACGGTCGGTGGGCGGGTGGAACGGGGGAGTTCGTGCCCGGAAGGGCGCTTGCCTCTATCCGGGGGGAACCGGGTCATCTGCCGGTGCAGGGGTCGGGACGAAGGCCGGGCAGATGGAAGACCGGGTAGGCGTGGGAGCCATAAGCGCCTTTTTCCGGGCGTGGTCAAGGCAGGTCGTGCAGGCACCATGGACGCGGTTCATGTGCCGGGAGACGGCCAGCACAGCGGGACGTCCGAGTCCGTGACGTGGTCGCTGATTCCAATGCTCGACGGGCACCTCGAGGTGCCCGGGGTCGAGATGAACCCGCGTTTGTTCCTCCAGTGGGGTGTGCACACGGAGGGAGGAATACAGCACACCCATCGATCCCGAGGGGAGAAGATCCGCGACAAGAGGCCGGGGTGCGTGGGCTTGAGAACGCAGCTCAGGCTTCGCAATGCTGTAAGTTACATAATATACATTATGCGCTATTAAGGAGGCGGGCGTGTCCGCTCGGCCGACCCCTTCCCGTTGACCAAAAGTACCCGGGGAGCAAAACACTACATGTGTGTGCCTGCGTGCCTGCGTGCCTGCGTGCCTGCGTGCCGCCGAAGAATGCGGCTGCCGCCGGGTACCCACTCCGCACGACAACCCAGAAACCGGAGATCCTCATGACTATTGCATCAACAACTCGTGTGATCGCACCCGGCCTGTTGCTGCTCAGCAGCCTGGCGCTGGCCAATGGACCTCAGCCGCATGAAACGTTCACGTTTACCGGCCCGGCATTCGACATTGCCGCGACTCCCAGCGGCAGTATCCTGGTGGCCGATTTCGATACCGTCAGGGAAATTCGCGCCAACGGTGTCCGCGACCTCATTTCACTGCCGGTTGTCATGGATAAAGGCGGCTTTGGTGCAATCGCGCCGACTTTCATCAATGGGCTGGAGCCGATTGGCAATCGCAGTTTCTTTGCCACCCGCTCTGGACTGGACCTGGCCGTGGGGGCCGCACTGTTCCGCGCGAACCCTGGTTCAAGGGAGCATCTACGTGTTGCCGCAGATATCGAGAGCTTCACTTTAGGTAACTGGCCGGTCAATGCCCCGGGACAGAAGCCCGGCTGGAAGAACTTCGCGTGCGAGCCGCCTGGTGGGTTCTCAGCCGGCCCGCAGACCAATCCGTACCATCTTACGGCCCTGTCCCCCAACGATGTGCTGATTGCCGATGCGGCGGGCAACACCTTGCTGCATGCCAACCGCAGGGGCAAGGTCGACGTTGTTGCCACATTCGACCCGGTAGTCGATCCGGACACCCAGGAGCCCCTGGTGCAGTTCCCGCTGGATGAGAACACCAATTGTCCGGTCGAACCGGTTCCGACCGCGGTTGCTGTCGGGGCTGATGGAGCCTACTACGTCGCTGAGCTCACTGGTGCCGTGGGCGAGAACTTTCTCGGCCAGCCCACACCGCCAGGCCTTGCCAGCGTATGGCGAATCGAGCCTGAAGCGCGTAACGTCAAGTGTCCGTCGGATGAATGCGCCAAGGTAGTCACTGGCCTGAATTCGATCATCGATATCGAATTCGGACCTGGTGGACAGCTCTACGTTGTCGAGTTCGAGGAAAACGGCTTCCTTGCCGCGGTGGCCCCCGATCTCGGGATTCCCGTGGTGGGTGGAAGCGTCAAGCGCTGCAACGTTGCCGAAAACAGCTGCGAAATCATTGTCGGCGGCGACGGCAGCCTGTTTCTACCGGGCGCCATTACTTTCGACAGGAACGACAACCTCTGGCTGCTGGACAACGTGTTCGCACCGACTGTTCGCCGAATAGATTGGTAATAGACGCGACTGTCCCGGCGTCGGAGTCAATCCGGCGCCGGCTGCCAGCCGTAGGGGGGCGTTCGCCAAGACCAGCAACTCGGCGCCCGACCGACTAGTGTCCCCATCCAACCTGATCGGCCCCATAGCCGGCGATGGCTCTCGTTGGGTCTGGGGCACGTAACGTTGTCCGCTGCCCGTCTACACGCGCGTTCCAGCTAGTGACACCGACCGGGATCGGATTGGTCGGTGTTTGACGTCAACAAGTTACACCCGCAAGTGTCAACACTCGCCCGTTTTCAGTGCCAACAACCCACCCCAATTTTTGCGCGCGGTCGACAAGTCGCCTCATCTTTCGGCGAGGCTGTTAAGGCGCGTCCAATATTGACCAGCCCTGCGCGATGAAAATTGACCAGGGCATGGACCGGGGGAGTCCAGCCCCGGGGTTGTTCGCAGTGTAGCCTCAGCCGCCGCTTTCGGTAGCCGGCTCGGCATCCTCCTTCGCCTGTTGTGTCCGGGCCTGCTCCCGGGCCCGGATCTTGGCCTTGACCGTCCGGCTGCTGTGCCGGAACCGGTAGGAGTCGTTGCCGGTCTCGACGATGTGGCAGTGGTGGGTCAACCGGTCCAGCAGCGCCGTGGTCATCTTGGCGTCGATGAATACGTTCGCCCACTCGGCGAACAGCAGATTGGTGGTGATGACCACGCTGGTGTGTTCGTAAAGCTTGGATAGCAGGTGGAACAGCAGCGCTCCGCCGGCCTGGCTGAAGGGCAAGTAGCCCAGCTCGTCCAGGATCACCATGTCCAGATTCAGCAGCTGGTTGGCCAGGCGGCCGGCCTTGCCGGCCGCCTTCTCCTGCTCCAGGGCGTTCACCAGCTCGATCGTGCTGAAGAACCGCACGCGCTTGCCGTGCCGGCCCACTGCCTCCACGCCAAGCGCCGTGGCCAAGTGGGTCTTGCCGGTTCCGGTGCCGCCGATCAGAACGATATTCTCGGCCCGCTCAGTAAACGCCAAGGTCGCAAACTGCTCGATCTGACGCCGGTCGACCTTGGACTGTTCAAACTCGAACCCCGCCAGGTCCCGGTGCAGCGGGAATCGGGCCGCGTGCATCTGGTAGCGCACTGACCGCAAGGCGCGGTCGGTCGTCTCCGCTTCCAGCAGATGCCGCACGATCCACTCGGCGCGGCCACGTCGGGGCCGCCATTGTCCAGCAACTCGGCATAGCCGCCGGCCATGCCGTGCAGCCGCAAGGCCTTGAATGCCGCGATCAGCTCACTCACGGGCCACCTCCGCACGCAGGTGGTCGTAGCGGGCTGTGTCAGCCAGCGGGGCGGTGGTCACGGTCAGCGCCGTCTCCACACGATCCGGTGGGGGGCCTTCGTGCAGCCGCGCCAGCAGGTTCAATACGTGCTCGCCGCTGGGCCGGCCCGATTCCAGCGCCAGTTCCACCGCCACCAGCACCGCCTCCAGGCCAAACCGCGGCACCGCCGCCAGCACCTGGGCCATCACCCGGTCGCCGCCGGCCCGGCGCAGCAAGTGCCGGCTCAGTTGCAGCAACGCCTCAGGCAAGTCGGCGAACGCGCCCCGTTGCGTAGCGCGCCGGGCTTGCGTTCGATCAGCGGTACGTAGTGCCGCCAGTCGTAGACCACCCGGTCCCGGTCAAGGATCCGAGCGTGCTCAGCCACCACGGCGCGGTTCGCCACCACGGCCACCCGCTCGGGGTACAGGTGCACCACCACCCGGTGCCCGGCCAGGGCGCACGGCACGGAATAGCGGTTGCGGGCCACCGTCACCAGGCAGGTGCTCGACACCCGGGCATCGGCCTCGACGTAGCCGTCGAACGCCGCCGGCACCGGCATGAGCTCCGGCAGTTCCAAGGCCCGCGCCTCGGCGATGCTCATGTCCCGACAGTCCGGATGCGGCGCCGACCAGCCCTGCGTGCACTGGGTCGCCAGCCACACGTTGAGCTCGGCGAAGCTGCTCCAGCGCTCTTCCTGCGCCCGCTGCCAGATCCGCCGCCGGCCATCCAGTACCGCCTTCTCGACCCGGCCCTTCTCCCAGCCCGACGCCACGTTGCAAAAGTCCGGCTCGAACAGATAGTGCGTCGCCATCGCCAGGAACCGGGTGTTCACCTTGCGCGCCCGGCCCGGCCCCGGAACGGCCAGTGTGTGGATTCTGCCTCACGGATGCCGTCGCCACCACAAGGGTTTAGGGAATGTCGATGATGCAGATCGACACGGAGCACCCCGAGACATCCAAGCCTGTGTAGTCGGTCATTTCACTTCTCCTAACCCAAGGCCGGGCTTTCTGGCCTTAGGGCGAGCTCGACCGAGAGTCAGTCCGCCCGATTACCGATGCTTCGGGTCGAGCCGGGCCGTCGGTCGTCACTTTGGCTGCCGGCCATAGGGGGACGTTCGGCAAGGCAAGCGCTTTGCGCCCGACTGACAATTGTCCCCATCCAACCTGAGCGGCCCCATAGCTGACTATGGCTCTCGCTGAATCTTGGGCAAGTAACCGTTGTCCTCTGCCCGTCCGCACGCGCGTTCCAGCAAGTTACCAGAGCTTGGCAGGGCAGATGCGTGATGGGTGTTTTCGACGTCGATTCCGAACCCGGCCCGAGGGCGCCTGGCCAGAGCGAACGCTGGTTGGCGGCGTCGGTGAGTGGCCCGACACTGCCCGTACCGCGTGAACTGCGGCTTGATGACTTCATCCTGCGCCACCTTTCCCCTGACCAGGAAATCATCTGCGGTCCCGATCGCCATGATGGCCGGCAGCTGCGCCAGGCGGTCGAGGCGCTAGCGTCTATGCTGCGAGCGCGCGGGATTGGACCTGGCTGTCGGGTCGGCATCTGCCTGGAACGCGAATTCTGGATGCTGGCCGCACCCCTTGCGGTCCTGCGCGCCGGCGCCTGCTACGTGCCCATGGACCCGCTGTTTCCCGAGGCGCGCCTGGCCATGATCGCCGAGGACGCGTCGCTGGACCTGCTGATCACGACCGCAAGCCAGGTCCCCTGGGCCGGGGGCACGCCACTGCTGGACCCCTCCACGGTGAAGGATCACGGTGGAATGGCGCTGGCGATGCCACCCGAGATCCCGGACAGCGACAGTGCCCGGGAACCGGCCTACCTGATCTACACCTCCGGCTCCACCGGTCGTCCGAAGGGCGTAGTGCTGAGCCATCATTCGGTGGTCAATTTCCTGATGAGCATGCGTCAGCACCCGGGACTTTCCCCACGCGACACGATGGGCGCACTGACGACCCTATCCTTCGACATCGCCGTGCTGGAGCTCTTCCTGCCCCTGCTGGTCGGTGCACGTCTCGTTATTCTGGATCTCATCGACCCGCTGGAGATCATGCAGGCTATCGAAGTGGAGCAGATCACCGTCCTTCAGGCGACGCCACCGACCTGGATCGGATTGATGGGCGAGGGCTGGCAAGGGCGAGCGGATTTCCGCGTGCTTGTGGGTGGCGAAGCCCTGGCACCGGACTTGGCACGACAGCTGCTCGACCGCGCAGTCGAAGTGTGGAACCTCTACGGTCCCACGGAGACCACGGTGTGGTCGACGCTGTGGAAGGTCCACGAGCCTGCAGCCGGAATCCGCGTCGGCCGGCCGGTGGGCAACACCCACATCGTGCTCCTCGACCAGCAATTGGAGCCCTGTACACCCGGACACACGGGCGAAATCTGCATCGGTGGCGCAGGCGTTGCCCTGGGCTACCTCGGGCGTCCGGAGTTGACTGCCGAGCGCTTCATCCCCGACCCCGCGGGCGCGGACCCGACCGCGCGACTTTACAGAACAGGGGACCTGGGGCGTTGGGACACCCGTGGCGAACTCGAGCACCTGGGCCGGATTGATTTCCAGCTCAAGATTCGCGGATACAGGGTGGAACCCGGTGAAATCGAAGTTCGGCTCCGCGAGCACCCCGACGTAGACCAGGCGGTCGTCGTCGCCCTTGAATTCGGTGCGAACGATGTCCGCCTGGTGGCCTACCTGACACCGGCCTTCGGGCGTGAACCGGACATAGCGGCGATGCGCCGCCATCTCGCGCAGTGGCTTCCCGCCTACATGCGGCCACAACATCTGGCCGTGCTGCCTGCGCTGCCGCTCACACCCAACGGCAAAATCGACCGTCGCGCCCTGCCCAACCCCATCGGGCTGCCCCGGCTCACCTGGCTGGAGCGTGCGCCGCAGCAGGACGGGAAGCTCGATTCGGCGGAGTCATGAGCGCGAGGCTGCTCGCGCGCTCCCCGCGCCTGCCCACGGGCGACAACCGATCCCAGCCTCGGCACCCTGCCGCCAGAAGCGACCGTTAGGTTCAATCTTTGTGGTCGGCCAAGTGCGAGGACAAGAGGCCCTCCGGGCGGACGAGCAGATTTATCCATGCCTCTTGTCGCTTCCACGCGTTCCTGAATGGGCCGCCCAATCCTCGACTCGGCGGCACCCCTCGAGTTCGCGCGGCGAGAAGCAGCGGCCTATACTCCGAAAATGCCCGCGTTGTCCGCCAATTTGATCCGTCTGCTGCTGTTGCTCGCACTGGCGTTTAGCGGCTGGGCTCCTGCTGCGCACGCGCACGTGAAAGGTCCAGCGGCAGCCGCGGGAGCCGATCAAGTTGCCGGTTTGCCCGACTGCCATGAACGGACTGAGCGCCTGGGGGGCGCCGGCGAAGCGTGCGGCGATTGTTGTGACGTCGGCAGCTGCCAAGGCTGCAGCTGCGCGATGGCGTGCGGCACCGCGCTTCCTTTGAGCAGCGCCAGCCCTGCTGGATGGATCGCTTCTCCAGCGTTGTGGCCTGGCCCGGCCGGTGCAACGCGTGCCCGGCCGTTTGGCAGTCCCCTTAGGCCACCGATCGCCTGACTCCGTGGACGGCGCGCCGCGCGGGTAGTGCAACCCGCCCACTTGCGCGCCATGCCTGGCCCTACCGAGGGCCGCCACCCGATTTTCGGAGTCACCAATGACCAAACCCCTATACCGGGCCTTGGGCCTGGCCGCGTTGCTGCCGGCGCTGGTCGCCTGCGCCAGTTTCTCTCCCCAACGCGCTGGCGAGCAGGCCCTGGAGCTGGCGGCAGTGCCAATAGGTCCAGCTGCTAGCGAAAACGAGGCTTCAACTGCGGAGCAGCGTCAGGCCCTGCTGATGCTGCCACTGGAACGCGAACACGCAGTGAGCCTTGCGCTTGCCGGAAATCCCGACCTGAAGATCGCATGGTCAAGGCTTGGCATAGGAGCGGCTGAAGCGTTCGTCCGCAGTTGACTCGCTACTGGCCTGAAGAGGCGTGGCTTCCGGTCCAGCTACCCGGTACATGGGACCCGGCTGCTCGACCCCTGTCGCTGTGCCCGGAATGCGCTCGTTTTGGATACCACTCCTCGATTCATCAGCTTCCGCACATCAAGCGATGTCCATGGCATCGAGTTCGTCTTCTTAGTGCTTGCCCCCGTTGCAAGTCCGACCTGCACCCAAACTTTCCTGGGTCTGATGATATCGGCGTTTGCAGGTGTACCCACGACTTCTTCTCCCATGGCCGAGCCAGCGTCCGGCAGAAGGAGTTTCCTGCGGGAGATGTGCTTCGGGTTGGCCTCGGGGATTGGATTCGTGCTTGTTCGCATCGAGCAACTTGGACGGTGTTGAGCCCTGATGGCCGTTGTCCAGCCGATGCCACACTGGACTGCCTTATCGGTTCTTCAGGATTCGATGCTGACGAATCTCGCAGGCCACTCGGGATGACACACCGCAGAATCAAAGCTCCCCGACGGCCGCTCAGATTTGATGAAGCCGATGTATTTACGCTCACGCAGCTTGCAAGCGACAAGCCCTTGCCGTTCGGACGGCTGTCGTTGGAGACAGCGAATCCGCTGTTTCGGGTTTGGGAAGCTGCTGTTCTCGCCGCTCAGGCTCCAGACGCCTCATCTAGCCTAGTGAGGCATCTGAAACCCTCTCGGGTGATCCCACCTTTTAGCAATAACGGAGATGCATCCCCGCCCTGGATGAACTTGACGGCAATCCCCAGTCCCGCGTTGGCCCTGGTCGGCAGGCTGGTGGTTTGGCTGGTTCCAGATCACGCAGCAAACATCAGTCCACTCCTCCCTCCGATGGCCCCGGACGTGAGGAGAAGCAAGCGCCTGCTGAACAGCGACGATGTTGGATGCTGTGTCTTAGTGATCCGACGAATCTTGGCGCGGGGCCTTTGGGAAGGCGCGATTCGAGTACTCGCGTCTCACTCGCGATCCCCGAACGGCAAGCTGCGAGAGGGGCCCGCCCCATCTCTCAGTTGGCCCTATTGTCTGCTGAAGCTCGATGCAGGACGGATTGTGGAGCTTCACCTGCATTGGGTTCCGATGAGTCTCAACGAACAGTGCGAATTGGCCCCATTTGACGACCCGGTACGTCGAATCTCTCGCCCAGCTCGACGCCCCCGCTCCTCCAAACCCAAACTCTGCAAGAAATCTAAGTGAGATTGGGGCAGCACATGGCCTGCCGGATCCTCCTGAGACCTAACCTTCGCCGAAATTGGGGCGACTTGTTGGCGCTTCGATGAAATATGAGGCGGCGCTTTGGCGCCTCACAGGAATATCGGGCGTCCTGTTGCCGCTTTGACAAAAGTTGGGGTGAGACTTGGCGCTTTCACGAAATTTGGGGCGTCTTGTTGACGCACGCACAGCCAACTAGCGAAACGCGCACTCCGCCCCGAGGCCCTTTATTCAATACCTTACGGTGGGGTCACCTTATGGCGTCAACCACGAGCCGAGCCACCTCGTGCTCCGTGGACCTGCATGCACTGATGCGTGCGTGGCCGACCACCTCGCCGGTCACCCGCAATCGGTCGCCGGGCTCTGCCGACGTCGCCACGTCCATTCCCCGGGCCTGGCAGAGATTGATCCTTGCCGGAACCAGTACGGTGACGCGGCCGTGCGCAGATGAATCCACCATCATGATGCCGTCGCCATCGACCATCCAGGGATCCCTGTCGTAGCTCGTCACCACGCCATCGATCGTTGCCACCCGGCCAATCGAAGGCCACTGGGCATTGCCGCGCTCGAACGCGCATCCCACGAGAACCACGAGTACGGCCGACCAGCTGATGCAAACACGAGAACGCATGGTTCACTCCTTTTGGGCCACGAACCGGTCCGGGTAGAACGCAGCGGCCATGCTAGCCTGAAGTCCGTATGGCTGTTCCGTCCCCGCCGCCGTCCTAGGGACTGCCCCCGTGCTCCTGGTCCTCAACCCCGGCAGCTCTTCCCTGAAGTCCTGCTGGTTTTCCGACGATGGATACCCACGGCTCGAGGCGACCAGCGTGCCGGTGGACTGGCATGTGCCGGAATCAGCCACTACGGCCCTGGAGCAGACGCTTGCCGACGCTGGCCTCGATCCACCGGCATGGGTCGTCCATCGGGTGGTGCACGGCGGTGCGCTGTTCCGGCAGCCTGTGCTGGTGACGCCGGAGGTCCGCGCGCAGATCGCCCGCCTCGCGCCGCTTGCCCCGCTGCACAACCCCATCAGTCTCGCACTCATGGATGCATGCCAGAGCCGCATGCCCGGGGCGTCGCAGGCCGCGGTTTTCGACACCGCGTTCCACCATACGATTCCCGCCGAGGCGGCCACGTACGCACTGCCCTCCTCGCTTGCCCAAAACCACGGAGTGCGTCGCTACGGTTTCCACGGCATATCCCACGCCGCCGTCGCCCGGCGCACTGCCCAGGCGATGGACAGGTCGCCGGAGCAGCTGAACATCATCAGCCTGCACCTGGGCTTCGGGGCCAGTGCCTGCGCGATTTCCGGGGGGCGAAGCGTGGACACGTCGATGGGCATGACGCCCACGGAGGGTCTGGTGATGGGAACGCGCTGCGGTGACCTGGATCCCGGCGCGATCGTGCATCTCCTGAGGTCCGGGGAGTTCGATGCCGGAGGGCTGGACGACCTCCTGAACCGGCGAAGCGGCCTGCTTGGCCTTTGCGGGCACGCCGACATGCGTCGGGTCCGGGAATCGGCGCGCACTGGGGACCCGGCAGCGCGACTCGCGCTGTCTGTGTACGTCCATCGCCTGCGGCGTTGCATCGGCGGCCTCATCGCGGTGCTCGGTCGGGTCGACGCCCTGGTGTTCACCGGGGGCGTGGGCGAGAACGATGCCTCCCTGCGCGAAGAGGCCTGCGCCACGCTGGCGCCGTTCGGAGTCGTCCTGGACCCGGCCAGCAACGATGCGTCGGTCGAGGACGTCGTGCGTGTCAGCGCACCCTCCTCGGCCGTTACGGTGCTGGCGATGCGTGCCAATGAAGAAGAGGAAATGGTACGCCAGTGGCGCCTGATGATGGATCGGCAAGGAGAGCAGCAATGAGCAACGGCACATCGATCGACGAGCAGGAGCTGGACGCGCTGGACGCCTACTGGCGCGCCTGCAACTACCTCGCCGTGGGCATGATCTACCTGCAGGACAATCCCCTGCTGCGTGGACCGCTCGAGCCTGAACACATCAAGCAGCGCCTGCTGGGGCACTGGGGTTCCAGCCCCGGGCTGTCGTTCGTCTACGTGCACACCAACCGCCTGATTCGCGATCACGATGTCGATGCGATCTTCATTGCCGGCCCCGGACACGGCGCGCCGGGCGTGCTTGGGCCGGTGTACCTGGAAGGCGCGTACTCCGAGACCTATCCCGACAAGGGCGAGGACGAGGAAGGCATGCGGCTCCTGTTCCAGCAGTTCTCCTTCCCGGGAGGCTTCGGCAGCCACTGCACGCCGGAGCTGCCCGGCTCCATCCACGAGGGTGGCGAGCTGGGCTACAGCCTTTCGCACGCCTTTGGCGCGGCCTTCGACAATCCCGACCTGCTGGTGGTCGCCGTGGTCGGCGATGGGGAGGCGGAAACCGGACCGCTGGCCACCGCCTGGCATTCGAACAAGTTCCTGAGCCCGAAGCGCGACGGCGCCGTGCTGCCGGTGCTGCACCTCAACGGCTACAAGATCAACAACCCCACGGTGCTGGCGCGCATACCGGAAACAGAGCTGGTCAGCCTGCTGCGTGGCTATGGCTGGGAACCCATCATGGTGTCGGGCAGCGAGCCGATGGATATGCATCGGCAGATGGCCGAGGCGATGGACCACTGCCTGTCACGGATCCGTGCGATTCAGCAGCAGGCCCGGCAGACGGACGAAGTGACGCGACCGACCTGGCCGATGATCGTGTTGCGCTCGCCCAAGGGATGGACCGGGCCCAAGGAGGTCGACGGGCACAAGGTCGAAGGCTCCTGGCGGTCCCACCAGGTTCCACTCAAGGATGCCCGCGGAAACGAGGCACACCGGCGTGCACTGGAGGACTGGCTACGCAGCTACCGACCCGAGGAGCTGTTCGACGACCACGGGCGCCTCGTCCCTGCCCTGCGCGAACTGTCTCCGCGCGGCACCCGCCGCATGGGCGCCAACCCGCATGCAAACGGTGGCCTGCTGCGTCGCGACCTGCGCATGCCCGACTTCCGCAGCTACGCGGTGGCGGCAGGCACCCCCGCCACGCTGCGGGCGATGAACACGCGGCCCTTGGGGGAGATGCTGCGCGACATCATGAAGCGCAATCCGGGCAACTTCCGACTCTTCGGGCCCGACGAGACCAGCTCGAACAGGCTCGATGCGGTCTACGAGGCGTCAGGGAAGTTCTGGCTCGACGGCATGCTTCCCGAGGACGCCGACGGTGGCCACCTGGACCCGGAGGGCCGGGTGATGGAGATCCTTTCCGAACATACGCTCGAAGGCTGGCTGGAGGGCTATGTGCTGACCGGCCGCCATGGCCTCTTCGCCACCTACGAAGCCTTCGTGCATGTCATCGACTCGATGTACAACCAGCACGCGAAATGGCTGGCGATGTGCAGGGACCTGCCGTGGCGCGCGCCGGTGGCCTCGGTCAACCTGCTCATCACGTCCACCGTCTGGCGGCAGGACCACAACGGCTTCACCCACCAGGACCCGGGGTTCCTGGACATCGTCGTCAACAAGAGTCCGGAAGTCGCCCGCATCTACCTGCCACCGGATGCCAACTGCCTGCTGTTCACGGCAGACCACTGCCTGCGCAGCCATGACAACGTCAACGTGATCGTCTGCGACAAGCAGGACCACCTGCAGTTCCTGGACATGGAGGCCGCGATACGACACTGCACCAAGGGCATCGGCATCTGGGACTGGGCAAGCAACGACCAGGGCTGCGAAACCGACCTGGTCATGGTCGGCTGCGGCGACATCGCCACCCTGGAGGCGCTGGCGGCCACCGCCCTGCTCCGGGAGCACTTCCCGGCGCTGAAGATCCGCTTCGTCAACGTGGTCGACCTGTTCCGGATGACGCCACGCGAGGAGCACCCCCACGGGCTCGATGATGCCGACTTCGACTCGCTGTTCACGCGCGACAAGACGATCATCTTCAACTTCCACGGCTACCCGTGGCTGATCCACCGGCTCGCCTATCGTCGGACCAACCACGGCAACCTTCACGTCCGGGGGTACAAGGAGCGCGGGGGCATCAACACCCCGATGGAGCTCGCGATCGAGAACAACATCGATCGGTTCAGCCTCGCCATCGAAGCCATCAACCGGGTGCCGCAGCTGGCCGCCACCGGGGCCCACGTCAAGGAGAAGCTGCGTGACGAGCAGATCGACTGCCGCCGCCACGCGCACGAGTACGGCGTGGACAAGGCCGCGATCCGCGAGTGGACCTGGCCGCATTGACTCGCCGGACCGGTCTATTGGGTGGCGGTGCCGCTCACGGATACGCTACCAGGGCGGCATCGATGCGTCGTTCGCTGGCCACGAAGGCGCAAAACGGTCCGTCGAGTTCGATCCGCTGAAGCCACCACGGTGAAGAACCGGCCGGTGGCGGCAGCCTGTGCCATCCGCCGCGGGTGTCGACTGGAACCGACAGCGGATCCAGCTGCAGGCCGAGCCCGCACGCCTTGAGCAGCGCTTCCTTGGCGGACCAGTGACGGGCCAGCTCGCGCGGCTGGTCGTGGGACGGACATTCATGGAACCGGGCCAGTTCTGTGGCAGA
The DNA here is from genome assembly GCF_008017755.1 of Alkalisalibacterium limincola. Lineage (GTDB taxonomy): Bacteria > Pseudomonadota > Gammaproteobacteria > Xanthomonadales > Xanthomonadaceae > Alkalisalibacterium > Alkalisalibacterium limincola. Next base: position 254,459 of record NZ_VRTS01000003.1, on the reverse strand, counting down.
CAACACGTCCACCGCCAGTCGCCCGGTGTCGCGACCGATCCAGCCCTCGACGTCGACGCCGACCTCGCAATCCGCGATCGCCAGCAGTGCCCTCCCCTGGCAATGGCTCAGGTTGAAGTGGAATCCCTGCAGCCGGGGCGTGGCAAGCAAGGGCTTGCCGTGGCAGCCGGTGGCAAACCCGAGACTCGCGGCGTCCACGCCGAGCGCTTCGGCGAGGACGAGGCGCGTGGCAGCGTGAGCTGCGACGAAACGCTGCCGCAGGAAAGGTGTCGCCATCCGGGCGGCACGCCGGCGTTCCTCGTCGTCGAGCAGGTCAAGCCCGTTCAGGGCCGACCTTCCATCGAGGGCGTCCAGATCGATGTCGAAGACCTGTAAGCCGCCCCGCCATGCGTTCGCTTCTGGGTGCATGGGTTCAATTTCGCATGCGCCGTGCCACGCCGACCAGCCCGATCGGCGCTGGCGCCGCGCAAACGAAGGCGCCCCGCTAGAGCGGGGCGCCTTCTTCCTTCAACGGGTGATGCCGGAGCCCTACTCCACCAGCCCGTGCGGGAGCTGGAGCATGTAGGCCTCGATGTCGCCGTCCGAAGACGAGCCCCAGTTGGAGTTGTACATCACCCGGGTGAAGTCGTTGTTGACCGTCGCCACGGGGGTCGACCAGTAGCTGTTCGCGGACGAACGGTGGTGGCCCAGGTTGATGATGGTCGGGTTGGCCTTGAGCTCGACCGCCATCAACTTCTGGCTCAACCAGTTGCCGCTGCTGCCGTAGGTCGACAGCAGGACCCAGCCGGGCACTTGGCTGTTGCGCGCGGAGATGTGGTAACCGGTGGCCGTGCCGCCGATGTAGGTGCTGAACATCGAGGTGTGGGCGCCGGTGTCCAGGTTGATCATCTTCAGGCTGCCGTCGGTGTCGTAGTCGACGAAGACGTACAGGTCCTCGCCCGCCTTCGACAGCGCCAGGTCGGAATGCTCCGAGGCCGCGTGCAGGTGGCGCGACGAGCTGAAGTCACGGCTGTAGGAAGTCGTACCGCCGTTGGCCCGGACATGGGAGACCACGCAGTGGCGACCCGATGCGGACATGCTGACGTGGTCGGGGCGCGCACTCATCGAACGCGTTCCCACCACCGACTGGGTCTGGAGGTCGTAGGTGAAGACGCCGCGCATCGTGTCGCCCGACCCCTGGGCCATCAGGCACCAGTAACGGCCGTCATGGGACGGGGCACCTTCCCAGCGCGTCCAGACCCGGGTGACACCACTCCACGGCAACCCGACGTTGTTGAAGTCGACCAGCGTGGTGACGGTGCCCGTCTCGACGTTGATCTCGGACAGCTGCATGCGGTTGTTGCGGTGGAAGAAGCGCAGCCGGTCCGGATCGGTCGGGTGCCACTGGGCATCGCCATCGTCACCCCCCAGCTCTGGCAGCGCCCGGATGTAGGCGAGGCTGTTGCCGTCGTAGAGGTGGTAGGTGCCGTCACCGGCGACGACCATGATGCGGGAGTCGTCGGCATTGAACGCCTGTTTGCGTGAATACGGGGTCCGGGCGAACTGGTTGGTCGGCTCGTTGCGGTGGTCGGTGGCGCGAACGACACAGGTGCCGTAGGCCGAGTCCGTCACGGCTTCACCCTTCGCCGGGCGGGGCCGCGAATCGGGAGCCACGTTGGACTGGCCCAGGATCGGGGTGTAGCCACCGTCATAGTGGCCGGCGCAGGCCTCGACACTCAGGCCCGGCGGCAGCGGCGCCGGAGACGGCGGCGGCGGCGTAGGAGCAGGCGGCGGCGTGGGGCCCGGGGGCGGCGGCGTCGGGGCAGGGCCGGGACCCGGAGGCGGCGTCACCACGGGCGGGGCGGCGCTCGGAAAGGCCCAGGCGAAATTCAAATAGTCGAACGGAACGGTGTGCGCACCCACCGTCTGCGCGGGCAGGATCGGTACCGGGGTGGCATTGATGGGCGTCTGGCCGGCGATGTTGGTGACCGCAGCGCTGCTCCACGTCAGTGGTTGCTGCGACCACGTGGGCATGGCCAGCTCCGGCAGGGCCTGGGCATTTGCCAGCCCGGAGACCAGCGCTATCGAAAGTACAGTGCCAGAAATGGCACGCAGGTGCTTGATATTCAAAGTTAACCTCACGCTGCCCTGGGGGGTGGGCAGTGCGAAGACTGTGTGAAATTTTGAAAATCAAAACTGTGAACTGCGCCGCATTTTTTTTCGTCCAAGGAACTGGAACATTGGACAGCCCCCGGGTTCGCGTAAGGGCGGGATCTCAGGCCCAGGCCTTGCGCACGGGTTAAGTGCCAGTTCAAACCTGTAGGCTGGAAACTGGTGGGTTGGCAGGCATGGGATCGTCCAAACGAACACGCCCCGCGCGAGCGGGGCGTGTCCGGAGCAGCCAGGGCATCAGCCCCCTTTACTCCACCAGTCCGTGCGGCAACTGGATCAGGTAGGCGTCCACGTCGGTAGCCGACGTCGAGGACCAGTTCGAATTGAACACCACGCGCGTGAAGTCGCGGTTCACCGTGGCCGTCGGTGCCGTCCAGTAGCCGTTGGAGGCCGAATGGTGGTGCGCCAGGTTGATGATGGTCGGGTTCTGCTTGAGCTCGACCGCCATCACCTTGCGGTGCAGCCAACGCTCGGTACCGCTGCTGCTGTAGGTCGACAGGAGGATCCAGCCCGGGGTGTCCAGGTTCCGTGCCGAGATGTGGTACGCGGTAGCGGAGCCGCTGATGTACGTGCTGAACATCGAGGTATGGGCCCCGGTATCCAGATTGATCATCTTCAGGCTGCCATCGGTGTCGTAGTCCACGAACACGTACAGGTCGTCGCCGTTCTTGGCCAGGGCCAGGTCCGAGTGCTCCGAGGCGGCGTGCAGGTGGCGCGACTGGGTCAGGTTGCGGTTCCAGGAGGTGGTGCCTCCGTTCGCCCGCACATGCGAGACCACGCAATGGCGGCCCGAGGGCGACATGCTGACGTGATCGGGGCGTGCACTCATCGAACGCGTGCCGATGATCGACTTGGTCTGCAGGTCGAACGTGAACACGCCGCGCATGCTGTCGTTGCTCCCCTGGGCCATCAGGCACCAGTAGCGACCGTCCTTCGACGGAGCGCCCTCCCAACGTGTCCAGACCCGGGTCACCCCGCTCCACGGCAATCCGACGTTGTTGAAGTCGACCAGCGTGGTGACGGCACCGGTGCGGACGTTGATCTCGGCCAGCCGCATGCGGTTGTTGCGGTCGAAGAAGCGCAGCCGGTCCGGGTCGGTCGGGTGCCACTGGGCATCGGCATCATCGCCGCCGAGCTCCGGCAGGGCCCGGATGTAGGCGAGGCTGTTGCCATCGTAGAGATGGTAGGTGCCGTCGCCCGCCACGATCATCATGCGCGAGTCATCGACGTTGAACGCCTGCTTGCGTGAATACGGCGTCCGGGCGAACTGGTTGGTCGGCTCGTTGCGGTGGTCGGTCACGCGAACAACGCAGGTACCGAAACGTGCATCGGTGGTGCGCACGTTCTTGGCCGGACGAGAGGCCGAGGGCTGGGTCAGCGACGATTGGCCAAGCACCGGGGTATAGCCGTTGTCGTAGTGCGTGGCGCACGCGTTGACCATCGAACCCGACGGCGGGGTGGGCGGCGGCGGCGTGGGTTCCGGCGGCGGCGGCGGTGGCGGAGTGGGTTCCGGTGGCGGCGGCGGCGGGGTCGGCTCGGGCTCCGGCTGGGGCAGGTTCTCCTCGATCACACGGCGGGCACGGCCACGCGAGTGCGGCGGCGGTGAGGATGGGGTGGCTGAACTTCCGGTATCGACCATCAGGCGGTCGTTGGCGGAGACGGAGATCGGAGCCGCGGAACCCACGACACCCAGGATGAAGGCTACTGCCGGAACGGCAAGTACACCGAAATTTGCTCGCTTCAATTTCTTCCTCGCTCTCTACGCTGGGGGATGCGTAGCAGGGCGAACTTTGCTTTTAAGCTGCGAGTCAAATCTGTGACAGCGGTGTCAAAATTTTTCACCCAAGGAACTTCGGGGCGCCGAAAGGGCCGTCGAGCCGCTCGATACGGGCAGGGGAAAGCGGATCCTCCGTCAACTGTTCAGCGTTAATTCATACTCGAATCCCGGAAAAGGGCGCCGACAGTTGTCCACACGGCCTTCACGCGACCGAATCGGCCTTGCCCCGGGAGCGACCGGCCCGAAAATTTGACGGGGGATTCACGCGCCGGGCTCGGCCCTCCGCCTTCCCCGGGCGTCGCAACCGCCCCGCCCTACCCCGCCAACCGTTCCCTGTGGGGGCTTGCCGCCACGCTCTGCGCCTGGAGCCATGCCTGGAACATGAGGATTCCCCACAAATGGTACTGCCAGTCCCGCTGCCCCGAGCGGTGCTCGGCCCACTTGCGTTGCACCTTGGGCACGTCGAGGTACCCCTGGGCCCGCATGGCTGCGGGATCCAGCAGGGCGTCGGCCCACTCCCGAAGCGGGCCCCTCAGCCAGGCTGCCATGGGAACGCCGAAACCCATCTTGGGTCGATCGATCATCTTGCGGGGCACGTAGCGGTACAAAAGCTGCCGCAACACCCATTTGTCCTGTCCATCGCGCCACTTCCTGTCCAGTGGCAACGAGAGCGCGAAGGCCACCACCCGGTGGTCGAGATCGGGATCCGGGTCTCCAGGCTCACGGCCATGGCCGCGCGATCGACCTTCGCGAGGATGTCGTTGGGCAGATACTCCAGCAGGTCGATGACCCCCAGGCTCTCGGCGAACCCCATCGCCCCGCGCCACGCGGCGGTCTGCTGGTAGGCGGTGTCTCGTGGGCGAGCCCCCAGCACGACGGATTCCAGGCCGGTCCAGCCCGACATCATCGCGTGGTAGCGGGCCATCGGGTCCCGGGCCAACAGCAGATCCCCGAACCGTTCCAGGCGGGCGGCGTCGAGGTGGCGCAGTCTGGACGCGGCGGGCACCCTCGCCCCCACCTGCCTCAGGCCGGCCAGCACCCATCCTGGCGTGCGTTGGGCGGTATGGCCCAGCGCGCGTCGCATGGCCCCCGGCAGGCGTTCCAGGCCGCGCTTCTGCTGGCTGGCCTCCAGATAGCGCGGATAGCCCAGGAACAGCTCGTCGCCGCCGTCGCCGGACAGACTGACCGTGACGTGCTGTCGGGCCAGGGCCGATACCAGGTAGGTGGGAATCTGGGAACTGTCGGCAAACGGCTCGTCATACAACGTGGGCAGGCGCGGGACCACATCCAGCGCATCCTCCGGCCGAACATACAGCTCCGTATGCTCGGTGCCCAGGTGGCGGGCCACTTCACGGGCATGCCCCGCTTCGTTGAACCCCTCCTCGTCGAAGCCGATGGTGAAGGTCTTCACGGGCCGGCGGCTGCGCGCCTGCATCAACGCGACGATGGTCGAGGAATCCACGCCCCCCGAGAGGAACGCCCCAAGCGGCACGTCGGCCACCATCTGCAGGCCCACCGCATCCCCCAGCAGTCCTTCCAGCTGGTCGACAGCCTCTTCGGCGCTGCCCGGGAAGGGATGTCGCGCGCCTTCGGCCGCGGCCTGGGCCACCGACCAGTACGCCTGCGGTTGCGGCAGGTGCGCGCCGCGCAGGTCGCGCTCACGCAGGCGCAGCCAGGTTCCGGCGGGTAGCTTGTGGATCCCGGCGTAGATCGCGTAGGGCGCCGGGAGCGCGTTGTAGTTGAGCATCAGCCCTAGCGCATCCCGGTCGATCGCGCCCTGGAACCCCGGCACGTGGCGCAGGGCCCGCACCTCCGAGGCAAACACGAAGGCCCCGTCGACGTAGCCGTAGCACAGCGGTTTCTCACCGATCCGATCGCGCAGCAGCCACAGCTCGCGCGTGCGCCGGTCCCACAGGGCGATCGCGAACATGCCGGTGCAGCGCTGGATCGCCTCGATGCAGCCCCAGGCGTCGATCGCGGCGAGCAAGGTCTCGGTGTCGGAGTGTCCGCGCCAGGCAGGGGCCTTGCCAGCCTCCTCGAGTGCATGCCGCAGCGATTCGTGGTTGTAGATCTCGCCGTTGAACACGATCACCCAGCGACCGGAGGCCGACACCATCGGCTGGTTCCCGCTCTCGCTCAGATCGAGGATCGCCAGGCGCCGGTGGCCCAGTGCAATGCCGGCCGTCTCATCGCTCCACACGCCCTCGTCGTCGGGGCCGCGGTGCGCGATCGACCGGGTCATCAGCGGCAGGCAATCGCGAAGGCGGGCGAAGTGGCTAAGTCCCCACGCCCCGGCTACCCCGCACATGTCCCACTCCCTTCGCAGGCGCCCGCGAGGGGTCTCAGGCGCGTTTCTGGAACACGAGCTCGTGGCATCCCGACCCCCGGTTTGGAATCCCCTTCAACAGGTCGAAACCCCTGGCGCCCATGTAGTCGACCAGCACTTCGTAGCGTGCCACCTCGAAGGGAAAGCCGCCCATCCAGTCGAGCAGGTCGTACTTCGCGCTCATTCCACGCCCTGGCTTGTACTCCAGCAACGGGCGAATCGCGACCATCGGCCTCAACTTCAACGTCTGCTTGATGATGTTGAGTGCGGTGAGGGTGTGCGACACCGTGTAGGCATAAGGCGTCTTGAGCATGCGGGGCATGCGGATGTAGTAGTACTTGATGAGCCACCACACGCGCGACCACCAGCCTTCATCGTTGTATATCGCGATGAACAGGCGCCCGCCGTCGGCCACGCGCTGGATCGTGTTCTCCAGGGCCAGCCACATGGAGCCGGTGTGGTGGAGCACGCCCCAGGAATAGACCACGTCGAACTGGCCCAGTTGCGCCATGAAGGCGCCATCGAGGACGCTGCCCTGCCCGACCTGCCATTCCTTCCCGCGCTCCGCGCCATAGCGGCGATGCAGTTCACGGGTACAGGCCACCGACTGCGGATCGAAGTCGAACGAGCGCACGCGCGCCCCGAGCCGGTGCGCGGCGAGGCTGGACAGCCCGCTGCCGGAACCGATGTCGAGGAAGCTCTTCCCCGCAAGCGAGCCCTCGCCCAGCATCGATTCGAGTGCGGCCTGGGCTTCGTCGATGCGCTCGTCGTTGAGCACGCCCAGGAACCGTGACCAGTTCTCACCGAACTCGAAACGCTCGCTTGTGTCGAAGTCGGTTCGTGTCATTTCCATTGTGTTTCCCACCAGCACAGATTCGATGCGATTCCCCGTAGGTCACGTCGTGAGTGGCCGGCAACGGCCATCGACGCCGCCGCGATGCGTGCGTCATTCCCGCGCACCCTGCAGCAGCGCTGGCGGCACGACGATCAAATAGACGTCCATGTCGCCTTCGCGCCCGCTGCCCCAGTTGGAGTTGAAGAGCACCCGCGTGAACTGGCGGTTGACCGTGGCTACCGGTGCCGTCCAGTAGTTCGAGAACCTGGAGTGGTGTCGGGCCAGTTCCACCACCCGCGGGTCCTCGACCAGTTCCACCGCCAGGACGCGGCCATGCAGTGGCTGCTCCGGCCCCTTGCTGGCGTAGGTGGACATGACCACCCAGCCGGGTCGGTCGATGTTGCGCGCCGACACGTGGTAGGCGGTCGTGCTGCCGTCGATGTAGGTCGGCAGGAGCCGGGTCCGGACCAGCGTGTCGAGGTCCAGCGCCACCAGGTAGCCGTCGGTGTCGTAGTCGACGAAGACATACAGGTCTTCGCCGCCCCGACCCCGCGCCAGGTCCGAGTGCTCCGAGGCGGCATGCAGGAGCCTCGACCGGCCCAGTGCCCGGTCCCACACCCGCGTCCCGCCGTCATCGCGCTCGTGCGACACCACGCAGTGTCGGCCCGAGGGCGACATGCTCACGTGATCGGGAGCGCGGTCCATGGTCCGGTGGGCCAGCACCACGTCCTGCTCGAGGTCGTAGGTGAACACACCCTGGAAATGCTCCCCTCGGCTGTAGGCCATGAGGCACCAGTAGCGCCCGTCTGCGGAGGGGCTGCCTTCCCAGCGCGTGGTGACCCGGTCCACACCCACCCACGGCAGCGGCTTCCTCGTGAAATCCACGAGCACCCGCGACTCCCCGGAGTCGAGGTCGAGCTCCGCGATCGCTGCCCGGTTCGCGCGCGGGAAATACCTCAGCAGGTGCGGCGTGCCGGGGTGCCATTGCGGCTCTCCATCGATGCCGCCCACGTCGGGCAGCTCGCGCACATGCGCGAGCTCCTGCACCGAGTGCAGGTGGATCATTCCATCTCCGGCCAACACGACCATCAGCGTGTCGTCGGCATTGAAGGCCTGGGTGCGCGAGTACGGAACCCGGGCGAAATCCCCCACCGGCTGGGACCTGTGGTCGGTGGCGCGGACGATGCAGGTCGAGTCGCCGGGCCCGGAGATCGCCTGGCCCAACGATGGCCTCATCCTCGCCCCTGCCGGCGACTGGCCCGATGCCGGGGCGGACGACGCCACCGGATATCCCGGGCACGCGCCCTGCCCCGGAACGGGACCGGAAGCGAACGTGTTCGCCGGGACGGCCAGGATGCCCCCGGTGAGCGCCGCCGCGAAGGCCATCCCTTTGGGGTTTCGGAAGGCGTTCATTGGATGTGGCCGTCTCCTCTAGTCAGGGTCGTTCGGCGTTGGCCAGTCGGCGCAGGTGGAGCACGCCGAGAAGCCACTGCAGGTCGGGTTGCCTGACCAGCCGGGCCACTGCCAGGCCCACCACCAGGCTGACCGCCGCCAGGCCCATGCCGACGAGGCTGATGCGCACCCGTGCCTGTTCCTCGGGCGGCCAGATCCATTCGAAGCCCACGACCGCGACCAGGGCCATCGGCAACGCGACCAGCGCCAGGCGCCCGATCTCGCGTACCAGCCGGGTGTGCCAGCGGATGCGCAGCACCCAGCCGGCTGCCGCCACCGACAGGAACGCCTCCAGGACGGTGGCCGACAGCATCGCGAAGGCGACACCCACGGCACCATGGTCGGAGATCCACAGCGCGCACAGGACGATATGCGTGGCGACGCACGCCAGCCCGATGCCGACCTGCAGCCAGGGCTTCAGAGCGGCATGCAGGATGCGGTGATTGAAGTAGGCGAATGCGCGAAACACCATTGCCACGGCAAGAATCGCGGCCAACGTCGCCACTGCCCGTGAATCCGAGGCGGTGAACTCGCCGCGCTCGAGCAGCAGCACCATCAGCGGCTCGGCGTATACCAGCAGCAGGATCGCACAGGGCACGGTGAGGAAGAGCACGAAGCGGATGCCGTCCGCGAAGGCTTCCGCGGCCTGCACGAGCTCGCCGCGCGCGAAGTGGCGACCGAAGGTGGGATAGAAGGTGGTGATGACCGCCTGGGCGAACACCTCCACGGGCAGGAAGGCGAACATCATCGCGTAGGCCATCAGCGAGATCGCGCCGCTTTCCCCGTGGGAGAGGAAGAACTGGCTGACCAGGCTGGCGAGGATCGCACCCGCCGAACCGATCAGCAGCGGCATCAGGTGTGCGGCCGGTGCGCGGAAATCGGGATGCCGCCAGTCCAGCGCCGGCCGCACGTTGCGCACCAGCATCGACCAGTTGCCCGACACCAGCACGATGGCCTGCGCCACCAGGCCGACCACCACGCCGATGATCAATGCCCCCACGCCCAGCGGGCGCACCAGCGCCAATGCGCAGGCGATGACGGCGACGTTCGTCAGGACGCCCTCGAGCGCCGGCAATGTAAAGCGCTCGCGGGCGTTGCTGATCGCACTGAGCAGCGAGGAGACCGTCAGCAGCGGAATGGTCGGCATCAGCATCCGCGTCAGGCGGACGGCCTCGGCCTGGGTCTCCGGCGCCAGGCCGGGCGCCAGCACGCCCACCAGTACCGGTGCCCACAGCATCATCGCCGCTGCCGCGAATACCGACAGCAGGAGAATCGTGGTGAACAGGGTGTTGGCGCCGCGCCATGCCTCCGGCCCTTCGAATCCCTCCAGGCTGGCCATGAAGCGTGGCACGAAGGCCACCGTCACGACGTTGGTCAGCAGCGCCGGCAGCAACAGCGGCAGCGTGTAGGCCACCCAGAAGGCATCCAGGCTGGCACCGGCGCCGAACAGCGCGGCGATCAGCATGGTCTTGGCGATCGCCAGGACCTTGCTGGCCATCCCGATGGCCGACAGTCCCATGGCGCTTCCGAATCGGCTCATCGCGCATCACCCCGGCCGCCGCTCACGACACCGCCTGGAGGGCGCAGGGCTGGTCGATGAACTGGCGCGCCCACAGCTCCAGGCAAAGCACCTGCCACAGGGTTCCGGACTGGTCCTGGTCACCGGTCCGGTGGGCCCGAAGCAGCGAATCCACGGCCACGGGGTCGAGCCAGCCGCGCTCGCGGAAGCAGCGCGAGGCGAACACGTCCGCCGCCATGTCACCGAGGCTGGCGCGGAACCACTCGCGCAGGGGGATCCCGAAGCCCTGCTTGGGCTTGTCGAGCACGTCGGCGGGCAGCCAGCGACGGGCCACTTCGCGCAGCAGGTGCTTGCCGCGACCACCGCGGATGCGCATGTGCTGCGGCAGGCGTACGGCGAACTCGACCACCCGATGGTCCAGCAAGGGGGCGCGGGCCTCGATCGACGCGGCCATGCTCATCCGGTCGACCTTGACCAGGATGTCGTCGAGCAGGTAGCTGCGGATGTCGGCGTCGACGATCCGGTCGATGCCCGGCCGGCGGTCGTCGTGGCTGAACAGCGGATGCAGCGACGCATACCCTTCCCTGCCCGCCTCGCCCAGCATCGCCTCCATCTGTGCCGGCCTGCTCAGCGCCACACCGCTGAGGTAGCTGTCCGGATAGGGCTGGCCCAGGCGCTCGGCGATGCCGCGCAGACGGAATCCCTGCATGCCCGGGAGTACGCCGGCGGCAAGCCTCAGGCCCCTCGCCGTGACGCCCTTCAGCGGACCGAGCCGCTCCAGCGTCAGCCACCGCAGGTAGCGCTCGTAGCCGGCGAAGGCCTCATCGCCTCCGTCCCCCGACAGCACCATCTTCACGTGCCGACCGGCCAGCTCCGAAACCAGGAAAGTGGGAATGGCCGAGGCATCGGCGAAGGGCTCGTCGAGGTGCCATACCAGGCGTTCGATCAACTGCGTGGCATCGGGCGTGACGACGAGTTCGTGGTGTTCGGTGCCCAGGTGCCGGGACACCTTCAACGCATCGGCCAGTTCACTGTAGCGCTGCTCGGCGAAGCCGATGGTGAACGTCTTCACCGGCCGGTCCATGTGCCGGGCCATCAATGCCACGACGACGCTGGAGTCCAGTCCACCGCTGAGGAACGCCCCGAACGGGACATCCGACATCAGCCTCTGCGATACCGCGGCGTCGAGCAATCCGGCCAGCGCATCCGCGGCTTCGGCCTCGCTGCCCTGGAAGCCGGGTTCGAAATCCAGCGACCAGTAACGGTGCACGTCGAGCTGGCCGGCATGGTAGATCGCGAAATGTCCCGGCGGCAGCTTGGTGACGTCGGCGAAGCAGGAGCGTGGCGTGGGGATGTAGCCGAACGCCAGGTAGGCCGGGAGCACCGCACGGTCGAATTCGGGCTCCACGCCAGGGACATGCAGCAGCGACTTGAGTTCGCTGGCGAAGCCCAGCCGCCCCGGACCCTGCCACAGGAACAGGGGCTTCTTGCCCATCCGGTCGCGCGCCAGCAGCAGCCGACGCTCCTGCGCATCCCAGAAGGCGATCGCGAACATCCCGTCGAGTCGCGCGAAGGCGTCCCCGCCCCACTGCATGCAGGCGTGGAGCACCACTTCGGTATCCGATGCGGTGGCGAAGTGGTGTCCGAGTGCTTCAAGCTGCCTGCGAACGGCCCGGTGGTTGTAGATCTCGCCATTGAAGACCAGGTGGAAGCGCCCGTCCCCGGCCTGCATCGGCTGGTGGCCACCCGCCAGGTCGATGATGGCGAGCCGCCGCATGCCCAGCAGCGCCTGCCCATCGCGGTAGACCCCGCCCTCGTCCGGCCCCCGATGCAGCATGGCCGCATTCATCGCCTGCCCCACCTGCGTCGAGGGAGGGGCATGGTGCCCATCGGTGACCACGCCGACGATTCCGCACATGGCTCAGCCTCCTCCCCTGGATCGGGAAGACGCCAGGCGCGCCGGGCGAACAAGCCCGATCATGCCGTGGACCCCGACGACGCCATCCCGATGTCGGCGTCCTGGGTGTCGGTCCCGGGCTCGCCTGCTTCCCCGGCTTCTTCCATGGCCTCCTCGTAACTGATCTGGGTGAGGCGCTCCAGGCTGCCGGCCAGGGCCCAGACCATGCCCATCAATGCCCCCTCCCGGAAGAAGCTGCTGAACATGTTGCCCAGGACGATGCATATGAGCATTGCCTGGAAGCTCCAGGTCACGATGGCCGCGAGGTCGCTGGTCGACCACCACGTCATCCAGCGGCCCAGCCGCCAGAGTCGGGCCACCAGCCATACCAGGGCCAGCAGGCCGAACACGCCCGCCTCGGCCAGGGTCAGGACGAAGAAGTTGTGGGCATCCATGCCGGCATGGTCGCTGTAGTGCCCGATCTCCTCCGGGAAGCGACCATGGCCGACGCCCATCGGAGCGCGCGACCACATCTCCAGCGCACCGGCCCATATCTCGGGCCTGCTCGCGGCGCTTTCCTCCAGGCGCACCATGCCGTGCTCGTCCACCACCTGGGTTTCCTGGACGCGTTGCGTGGCCCCTTCCGGGAGGAAGGGAAGCGCCAACATGCCCATCAGCGCCAGCACGGCGATCGTTCCGACGCCGCGCTTCCAGGCCACGAGGGCCAGGGCGATCAGGGTGACGGCATAGGCGGAGCGGGAATAGGTGAATACGACGGCGCCCAGCGTGATCACGAGCGCGATGGCCGCCACGACCCGCAATGCGGTGCTCGAGCGCTGCAGGACGAGCAGCGAGGCGAACACCGGCACGAACATGGCGTAGAACAGGCCCGCCAGGTTGGAGGACCGGTGGTTCTCCCCGAACGGTCCCCAGGCGCGGTGGGATTCCTCGTAGATCCCCACGCCCAGCTCGATCGCCTGCCACCACGCCTCGCCCGCAGCCAACACGGCCAGGACGAGTCCGAGTGCCACCAGCCTCCAGACCTCGCGGCGCGTCCGGATTCCGTAATAGAACAACAGGTAGAAAAGCGGGTAGAACAGCGTCGTCTTGAGATACGTCAGGTCGTCCATCAGGTTGTCCTGGCGGGCCGCAACCGCGATCACCGTGGCCAGGATCATTGCAGCGAAGTACGCCAGCATCGGCCCGGCAAGCATGGGCCGATCGAGGCGTTCACCGCGTCGCCCGACGAGGAAGATGATGACGAAGGCCACCGCGACCAGGATGTTGATGACGTTGACGCCGGGGATGCCCAGGTAGGACGGGAGATGGACCTGGAACGTCGTGTACGCGAGGATCAGCGCAAGCAGGACCTTCACGCCGACTCCCCCGTTGGCGTATTCCCCCGATACAGCGACAGCAGTTGCCCGGTCACGACGGGCAACGAGGCACGTGCCTCGACGACCTGGCGTCCGCGGGCCCCGAGCCGGGCCAGCACCTGCGGCGACGTCGCCCCCAGTGCGTCCAGTGCCGCGGTCAGCGACGCCACGTCCCCGGGCTCGCACAGCCATCCGTTCTCGCCGGTGCGGATGAAATCCTCGCTGCCGCTGACCCGTGTGGCGATCACCGGAAGGCCAGCCGCCATGGCTTCAAGCAATGCGTTGGACAGGCCCTCGCGCAGGGATGGCAGGACGCTGGCGTCCGCGCCCCAGAGTTCGTCCTCCACCAGCGGGATCTCGCCGACGAACTCCACGCTCGATTCCACGCCGAGTGTCCGGGCCAGCTCGCGCAGGCGCGCCTCCTGCCCACCCTCCCCGACCAGGCGCAGGCGCCAGGCGGCCGTTGTGCTACCAAGCGATCGGCTCCACGCTTCGAGCAGCACGTCGAGCGCCTTGTCGGGTTCGAGGCGTCCGATGAAGAGCAGCGTGCGTCGACCTTGCGCATCGACCCGCCGCACCTCGTCGGGACGTTTGCGGAAGTGGCTCAGGTCCACGGCATTGGGCAGCCAATGGAGCCGGTCGGCCCTGAAGCCCAGGGCCCCGAGTTCGTCCATGAAACGCAGGCTGGTGGCCTGGATCGCGGAGGCCCTGCGCAGCATCATGCGCAACACCTTCGGCAGGAACCCGTCGCGCCGCAGCGAGCCATGCTCGCGCTCCCAGGACCCGGCGAACTTGACCACCACGGGCTTGCCGAGCCAGCGGCCCGCCACGGCAGCCAGCGCGCCCATCTGGTCCGCGATCTGGACGTGGATGGCGTCGTAGGTGTGGCGCCGCGACCACAGGAAATACAGCTGCCTGGACAACAGGACCAGCGTGCCCGCTACCGGCCAGCGGGGATAGTTGATGCGCCAGACCGGGAGCCCCTTGCAGCTTCCCGCTCCGGCGGGATGCTCGTCGTCGAAACGCGGACACAGCACCTCGACGTGGTGCCCACCCTCCTGGAGGGCACGGCCCAGGGTGACCACCTGCCGCTCGGCCCCACCCACGGACGGGAAGTAACCCTGCACCACCATGAGTACGCGCACCGGAGGCAGCGTGGCAGACGACGCCGCGACGCCGCCCGGGTCCGACGACGCACCGGGGCAAGCGGGCTTCTTGACCGGGTTGGCCGCCGAAGCGTTCATGCCACACCCATGCAGCGGTCGTGGATGGCCATCGTGCGCTCCACCATCCCTTCCATCGAGTACTCGCGCTCGACCTTCTCGCGCGTGCAGCGCGCCAGCTGCCGGCGCAGGTCGGGTTCGTCGAACAGACGCATGATCGACTCTGCGATCGACTGAGCGCTCGACGGATCGCAAAGCAACCCGGTGCGACCGTGTTCTATCAGCTCGGTGTTGCCACCCACGGCACTGGCCACCACCGGCAGGCCGGAGGCCATCGCTTCGAGGATGACGTTGGACAGGCCTTCTTCGCGCGATGGCAACACCAGCATGTCGGCTGCGGCCATCAACACCTCGACATCGTCGCGCTCGCCGAGCAGGCGCACGCAGCGGTAGAGGTCGAGTCGACGGACGAGCGCTTCGATCATGGTGCGCTCGGGCCCCTCCCCTGCCAGCCACAGCAACGGTCGCCGGCCAGCGGGGATCAAGGCCATCGCCTGCAACAGTGTCCCTAGGTTCTTCTGCGGCACCAGTCGCCCGACGAACAACAGCAGCGGCTGGGACAAGGGGAGCCCGAGCAGGGCCCGATGCGCGTTGCGCGTCTGCAGGTCACGCTCCTCGCGCAGCTCCAGGCCATTGGGCACCACGTCGAATCTGTCCACCGGCATACCGCATCGCTGGGCCACGTAGGCTGCCGCCACGGTGGAATTCGAGATCGTTGCCTCCGCCCGGCGCAGCACCCAGCGCTTCGCACGCCAGGTCAGCGGGGAAAGCTCCGTCGACAACCCGCGCACGGAACACACGAAGCGCGTTCCCGGTACGAGCGGCAGGACCAGGCGGACCCAGACTTCCGCGGTGATGGAGAAACAGTGCACGAGGTCGTAGCGCCCCTGGCGGAGGAAACGCGCCAGTTTCCAGACGAACACCGGATCGTAGCGACCGCGCTTGAGGATGCGATGGACCCGGACGCCGGCACCGGCGAGCTCGGACACGAGGAACGAGGGCGACCGGAAGTACAGCAGCTCGGCCTGCCGGCCCTGCGCGGCAAGCCCCAGCAGCAGGTTCACGACCTGGCGCTGGCTGCCCCCGACCTCCATCTCGTCGATCACCACCAGGATCCGCTCAGCCAACATGGTGGGGAGTCCTTTGCATCAATGCGCGGGAGAAATGCGACAGCAGCCGTTCGGTCTGGACACTGACCTCGAACGACTCGAGGACGTGGCCGCGGCCGGAAGCGCCCAGTCGCGAGCGCAGGACCGGGTCGGTCAGCAGGCGACGCATCGCCCGGGACAATGCCTGGGCATCGTCGGGCTCCACCAACAGGCCGGTCACCCCGTCGGCGACCAGCTCGGGAATGCCCGAAACCCGGGTGGCCACCACCGCCGCCTCGCCTGCCATCGCTTCCATCAGGGCCACCGGGATGCCATCGCGATTGCCCTCCGGGGTCACCACGCTTGGCATGACGAAGACGCTGGCACGGGCCATCAGCGACTGCACCTGCTCCTGGGGCATGGCACCGGGCATCTCGATGCACGAGCCCAGTCCCAGCTCCTCGCGCAGGCGCTCGAGCGGGTGGCGCAGGGGCCCTTCACCGACGATCACGCAACGGAAGTCGACGGCGCAGCCCTTCAACTGGGCCAGCGCGCGAATCAGCACGTCGAAGCCCTTGATCGGGTCCAGCCGTCCAACGCACACCACCAGGCCTTCCTCCCGGTCCGCAGCCTGGGCCGGGTCTGGAAGGCGACGCCGGTCGACGCCGCAGTGGATCACCTGCAGTTGCCCCGGGGCCCACGCCTGCCCGTGGCGCGAGGTGAGGTAGCGGACATTGAACTCCGAGATGGTCACTGAAAGCGCTGCTTCCGCCAGCTTGCGCGCCAGCATCTGGTCCTCGACGAAGATGTCGTGCGCGTGGCTGGTGAAGGAAAACGGCACGTCCAGCAGGATCCGGACGCACCACGCAATGGACGACGGATAGGTGGCCCAATGCGCGTGCACCAGGTCGGGATCGAAGCGTTCGATTTCCCCGAGGACGCCCAGGGTGCGCCAAAGTGCGACCAGGGTCTTTCCCAGGACCACCGGCTGGCGCCACAGGCCGCCCACCAGGCCCGCGACGCAGGTGCCGAGCGGCCCCCGGCGCGACACCAGGGCCTGCGCCAGTCCGCGCAGGGAGGTGCGCCATCCCACCGGCTGCAGCACGCGCGGCATCAACGCCGCGGCCGACGACTGCACGATCGACTGGGAGCAGCGTTTCAGGCTGACGATGTGCACGTCGACGCCGCGCTCGATGAGTTGCTCGATCTCGCGGACGATGAACGTCTCCGACAGGCACGGAAACATCGAAACCACATAGAGCACCCTGCGTGGACGCATGTCGCGTGACCTGTTCATCGGCGCGTCTCCAGCGGCGCCCTCGGCGCGGACGCCGGCGCCTCGGACGAGGACCACAGATGTGAGTGCCGGGCGCGAAGGTAGTCGAGCAGGCCCAGCGCAGCGTAGGCATTCATTTCAAGGAAGGTGCTGGCCAGGCGAACCGGCAGGGCGCGGCGCAGGACGGGCCAGGCCCAGCCGGCCAGTGCGAGCACGTACCCCGCCGCCTGCCCGGCGAGCAGCACGCCCATCACCGGGTGCGCGTTGAGCAAGACCACGTTGGCCACCAGTGTGGCGAGCATGGCGAACGGGACCAGCAGGCGCAGGACCTTGTGGCTGACGAAGCGCAACCACAGGGGGTTTCTCCACGGCAGGAGCAGGCCGGGCCAGAGCGCCAGCAGCTGCCAGTTTCCCGCGAGGGTGCGGCGCTTGCGGCGGGCCTCCTGGGCCGGGTTCGCACAGGGCTGGTCCCAGGCGATCGCCCGGGGTTCCAGACCGACGCGTCCGCCCTGCCGGGCGACCATCATCGGCACCCAGACGTCGTCGAGGATCAATCCCTGTGGCGGGACCGGCATATCGGTTCGGCGCAGGGCATACAGGGCCCCACTGACCCCGACCACCGATCCGCTGGCCGACTCGTTTCGACGCAACCAGGCTTCGTAGCGGCGATAGGCGTCCAGGGAGCGCGCATAACCTTCCGCACTCCTGAATGCCAGCGCGCCCCCGACCACCCGGTAGCCGCCACTCCACAGCGCCTCGCAGAGCCTGGAAATGCTTCCGGGCTCGAAATGCTGGCGCACGTCGGTGAACACGAGGACCTCGTTGCGTGCCAACGCGACGGCATCGGACAGGCACGCGGACTTGCCGCGCCGCTGGTCCATCGACTGCACCGAAACCCTGGCGTCGCCGGCAAGCGCCCTGAGCCACTCGCCCGTCCCGTCGGTGGATCCGTCGTCGATGACCACCAGTTCGAGCCGGCCGCGATAGTCGTGGCCGAGCACGTCGGCGACCTTCGCCGGAAGCCACGCCATCGCGTTATGCACGCACAGGCACACCGACACGCTGGGCTCCCAGCTGGCGGTCACCACCGGCCGCGCCCATCCCCGGGCCATCAGCGCCATGAGCAGTGGATACCCGATGTAGGTCCAGCCGATCAGCGCGAGCGAGCCCGCCAGGACGAGCAAGGGAAGAGAGACAGCGATCGCCACGCGCACCCACCTCCTCAGCGACGCCGGTAGATCAGGCTGACGGTCGCGCGGTTGTCGGTGTAGTCCCGCCCCGGCGCGTTGCTGTCACGGCGCATGTGGCTGACGCCAGCAGAGACAGCCACGTTGCGCAGCCACCACCAGGTCCAGTTCACGCCCCCCTCGAAGTCGCGGTCGCGCCGCGAAACCGATTCGTAGCGGCGCTGCTCGGCGCGCACGTAGGCACCGATGGCAACCCGCGCCCGGACCTGCCGGTTGAACACCACCGAAGCCCCATGGCTGGACTGGTCCAGGAACGCGTCCTCGAGGTATTCCTGCTCGCGGTAGAACGCGTTGACGGTCAGCGTGTTGCCCCGGCCGCGATTGGTCATCCGGAGGTTGGCCCGGTTCTCCACGAACAACTGGGCAGTGGGCTCGTTGATCTGCAGCGCGGGGATCGCATGGTCGAGGTCGAAATCGCCCACGGTAGGCGCATTGCGGATGATGTCGAAGGCCGCATCGCTGACACGGCGAGAGAGCGCAGCATTGGCACGGAAGCTGTCGTTCGGGGTCCACGAGGCCTCCACGACCACGTGCGGCTCCTCGTCCCAGCCCTGCCCTTCCGGACGCACGCGGGTGATGCCGGCCTCGGCAGCCATGCCCCAGCGCGGGAGGTTGCGCTCGTAACGACCATAGATGTCGCGGCGCTCGTAGTCATAGACCGTGGCAATGCTGTCATCGGTATTCACGTCGTAGAACTCGACGTGCCAGGACCAGGTGGCCAGGGGACTGGTCTGGTGGAATCCCCGGACCGCGAAGCTCAAGCGGTCGCTGTTGAACTCGTCGGTGGTCTCGGCGTAGGTGTTGGCATAGCGGGCCTCGAGCTGCAGGCGCGTGCGCTCCCAGGGCCTCACGATCCAGGTGGGGCCGGTGAGGAACAGGTTCGTGGTCTGGACGTTGTCGGGGCGTGCCGGATCCTGCGCGTCGATCGGCAGCGTGGCCAGGTAGTCCTGGAGGGTCCAGGTCAGGGCCTGTGGAAGGATTGCAACGTCGGCCTTCAAGGCCAACTGCGAGCGGAATTCGCTCGAGAACGAGTTGTCCAGGTAGCTGCGGTGCTCGAGGCTGCCCGCCGCCTGCAGGTCCAGGCGTTCGCCCTCCTGCGTGTAGACAAAGGCCGCCGATGGAATGAGGATCGTTTCCGATATCTCGTCGGTCTCGGAGAGCGCGATGTTGTCGCTGTACTGCAGCGACACGCCCAGCCGGTAGTCGAGTTCCGCCGCGCTCGCGAGGCCCGGCGGGACCATCAGCAGCAAGGCTCCCCATATCACGGCCAATCGTTGGCCATGCCCATTGCGCCGCCCGCGGCGACGCCCCCCCGTTTGATGGTTCATGCTGGCACCCTGTTGAAGACGACCCCCGAAAAACGGTCGGGCGAAAGTGCCCGCCCGGCCTCTGCGACAGCCTGCGGTGTATCCCGGCCGTAGGCCGCGATGAGGATTGATTGCTCGGCAAGACCCGACGCGATGCGCGCGTCCGGGGAGCTCGATACCGCCGGTGCGTCGAGGACGATGGACACGTCGTCATCCGTCCCTCGTAGTGAATCGATCAGCCAGAGCATCCGGTTGGAGGCAAGGAGCTCGCCTCCGGCCTCGGTCGTGCCCCCCGCGGGATCAGGAACAGGCGGGGCACCGAGGTGGCGTGGGTGATTGCCTCCAGCGAGTCGGTGCGCCCACTCAGGTAGTCGGTGAGGCCCGGTGCCGGCGCCACGCCCAGGCGCTGGTGCAGGCACGGATGGCGCAGGTTGCAGTCGATCAGCACGACCGCCTGGCGCTCGTCGAATGCCAGCGCGGCGGCCAGGTTGATCGCGACGAAGCTGCCGCCGCGGCCACGCGCCACCGGGGTGACCAGGACGCTGATCGTCCGGCTCCCCGCGCGCGCCAGCAACTGCGTGCGCAGGTCGCGGAATGCATCGGCAGGCCCCTCGTCCTCCATGCCGTGATGGATGATGCGCCGCGCGTCGATCTCCTTGCGCGTCAGCGTCAGGGCATTCTCGTTGGCCCGCACCAGCGTCCTCCCGGTCTCGGGAGTGCTGGCGCCTGAGCCGTTTTCCTTCTTCAGATGTGGCATGTTCACGGATTGATCCTCATCGGGTCAGCGCAACCACTGCATAGATGGCGAGTACCGCGAGGACCGCCGCGATGGCAGCCAGCTGTCTGCCGCGGATCCGTCGCCGGTCCTGGCGCGTCCGATACTCGGGTATGCCGACCAGCATCGGCAGGCCGGAGGCGGCACCGAGCTGCCCGGAAAGACGTGAGCGCGGATCCAGGCGCAACACGGTGATCAGCATCCCGATCGGGATCGCGAAGCCAAGGACCACGCCGGCGACGGCGAAGTGCGCCAGGCGGAGTCCCTCCGGGCTCAAGGGCACCGTGGGCGGCTCCTGCACCCACAGGTTGAGCCCCTTGCGATCCTCGTCGAGGTTCATCGACACCCGCGCATTCTCTCGACGTCGCAACAGGTCCTGGTAGAGCTCGCGGTTGACTTCGTAGTCGCGCGTGAGTTCGGCCAGGGTGATGTCGGAATCCGATACCCGTCGGGCACGACCCATTTCCGAATCAAGCTGGGTTCGCGTCTGGGCTACGCGGGCATATTGCGACGCAAGGTCGCTGTCCACCCGTGCCAGCTCGGCGCGAAGCTGCTGGTAGAGCGGATTGATGGTCGGATCGACCGAGCCGAAGCCGGTGGATGCCTGGCCGGTGTCTCGACGCGCGCCCGACTGCATCTCCTCGATCTGGTTGCGCGTGCGGATCACGTCGGGGTGCTGCTCGGTGTAGTCGAGGCGAAGGCGATCGAGTTCGCTTTGCAGCTCGCGCAACCGGGTGGACACCTGGGATGAGCGCATCCGTTCGTCGGACACGCGCGCCTCGCCGGAGATCTGCGACAGCAATGCCCGACGCCTCGATTGCAGCTCGGCGACGTTGGTCTGGGCGTCTTCGAGGGTCCGGCGGATCTCGGCGATGCGCCGCGACACATCCACCTCGGCACCGGGGCGGGCATCGAGGTTGTCGTCGCGGAGTTTCTTCAGCCGCTCCTCGGCCGCAATCAGCTTGGTGTGGTACTCGTCCACCTGCTTGGCGATGAACTCGTAGGCCTCGCGGCTCTCGGCCATCTTGGCCTCCTGGCTCTGCGAGACGAAGTTGGCCACGAAATGGTCGGCGACCCGGAAAGCCCGCTCCGGATCGCTATCGCTATAGCTCAGCCGTATCAGGTTTGGTCCGGGAACGCCGATGTCGGTACGGCGCCTGACTTCGTTGAACAGGCGCTCCTTTGCCACGGGGTCGAGCGACCGGGTGTCCCAGCCACCGCGCTCCACCACGTCGGCCATGACGCGATTGGAGAAGATTACTTCGCGGGCGATGCGTGCCCGGTCGGCCACCTCGGTCGGCACCGCGGTGCCACGCATCAGGGGCTCGATGATGTTGCTTTCGCCCACGACGATGGTGGCGGTGGCCACGTAGCGCTTCGGCCACATCATGCCCACGCCCAGGACCAGAAGGGCGATGAGCGCGAACGCGATGGCAAGCACGAGGCTGCGGCGACGGAATTCGGCCACGACCACCGGCACCTCGGCCAACAGGTCGGGCCCCTGGGGCCGCCGGCTCCCCGGCGGCCCTGGAAGACGACGTTCATTCACAGCGCACGCTCCGGGACGGTGATCACGTCACCGGGCTGGACTTCGATGTTCGTCTCCAGGTCGCCACGCCGCAGGATCCGCTGCAGGTTGACCGGGAGGCTGCGGGTCGCGCCGCCGTTGTCCTTGCGGTACAGGCGGGTGCGCCCCGCGGCGGCGAAATCGTTCACGCCGCCGGCTTCCAGGACCGCATCGAGCACCGTCATCCCCTGGCGGTAGGGCAGCGACACCGGGCGGTTGACCGCTCCCGTCACGCGAACCCGGGAGAGAAATTCGTGGCTGCGCAATTCAGTCAGGATCACCGCCACCTTCGGCTCGCGCACATACTCGGCAAGTTGCTGCTCGATGTCCCTCGCCACGTCCTGGGCGGATCGTCCACCCGCCGAAACATCACCGATCAAGGGCACGGAGATCATGCCGTCCGGGCGGACCGGGACGGTGACGCTGAGCTCGGGGTTTCGCCACACCTCCACCTGCACCATGTCATCGACACCGATGTGGTACTCGTCGGTGGTGATTCCCCCGACGGTGGAATTTGCCGACCCCTCCTGTCTGGCCTGTGCCACGGAAACCGTAAACAGGAGGACAAGCAGAACGAAAAGGCCGGAGAGCCACGTGTTGGAACCTGAGATGGACATGTCTATTCCCCGGTAGGCGAGTGTGGACGACGACGGCGACAGACAGCATCGGTCGCGTTAGAGTCCAACGTGGAAGGGGGTCAGCACCGGACGATGCGCAGCAAACCTGGCCAGGACTATCTTGCGGATTTCGCCACGATCGGCGCGAAGCCCGGCTGCTCGCCTGCAGAGCTGGAGGCCGCATGGCGCCGCCGTGTCAGCGATCTGCATCCCGACCGCGTGCGTCCAGCCAACCTGAACGGCGACACCAACGCCCGCGATGTGCTGGCCGAGATCAACGGGGCCTACCGCCGGTTGCGGGATTTCCAGCGCCGGCACGGCCGCATGCCGGGATCGCCGCCTGCACCCGGTCCCCGGGCCGCGGGCGATGGGCACTGGGAGCCCGAGCGCAGTCCCCGGCTCAAGGGTGCCGGCCGCACCTGGCTGCTGGCGCTTTTCAATGCTTCCCTCCTGGCATTGCTGGCCATACTTGTGTGGGTCCTGCTGGAGCGCATGGGCGTCCGCGACCGCGGTGGCCCGGGGGTGCGCGCCTGCGTGGAGGAGTGCTCGCCACCCGCGCTCGTCTCCACGGCCCGGGACCGCAATCACCTTGCCCCCTTGCGGAACAGCACCACCTCCACGGTCTGAAGCAGCACCAGCAGGTCGAAGACCAGGCTGTGGTTCCTGACGTAGAACAGGTCGTATTCGAGCTTGGCGCGTGCATCCTCGACGGAAGAGCCGTAGGCATAGCGCAGTTGTGCCCAGCCGGTGATCCCGGGCTTGATCGCATGGCGCAGACCGTAGTGCGGGATCGCGGCACTGAGTTCGTCGACGAAGACGGGGCGCTCGGGACGGGGGCCCACGAAGCTCATGTCGCCCCTGAGCACGTTGATCAATTGCGGCAGCTCGTCGACGCGCAGCTTGCGGATCACGCGCCCCACCCGGGTCACCCGGTCGTCGTCGGCAGTGGCCCAGCGTGCGACGCCATCGCGCTCGGCATCGGTCCGCATGCTGCGGAACTTGTACACCCGGAAGTGCCTGTGCCCCTGTGTGACACGGTCCTGCGAATAGATGACCGGACTTCGGAGGCCGGACTCGATCATGATCGCCAGCGCGGTCAGCGCCATGACCGGCAGCGCAAGCACCAGCACCACGCTGGCGACAACGATGTCGAACGCCCGCTTGGTCACCCTGCGGGCAAGCCCCAGGTTGAAGCCCGAGGAGTACACCATCCAGGACGGATTGACCGCGCTGAGCGTGATCCTGCCCGTCTCCTCCTCGAAGAATTCCGACAGCTCCACGATGCGCACGCCACGCAGGCGGCACTCCACCAGGTCGTCCATCGGTAGCGTGCCGCGCCGATCGTTTGGCGCCACGACGATCTCGTCGATGTTCAGGCGCCGGCACAGCTCGTGAAGCGGTCCGGTGGCGTGGACCCGCTGCTCGACCGGGACCTGTTCGCTCACGCCGTCCACGCCCAAAAACCCGACGATCTGGAAGGTGCGGCGGTCGGCATCCCGCCTGAGCTGGGTGTTGATGTGGACCGCACGCTCGCCGGCGCCCAGCACCAGGATGCGCCGACGCAGCCAGCGGGTGGAGAACAGGCCCTGCAACAGCGTGCGCAGCACCACCACCATCGTGAATCCGAAGACGAGGGCGAGGAACAGCACCCCGCGCCCGGTGGGATCCAGGGGCAGGAGGTACTGGGCGATGATCATCAGCACGCCACCGGCGGCGAAGGCCACGACGGTGCGCACGACCTGCCCGCGCAGGCCTTCGCGCGACTGGATGACGTAAAGGCCCAGCGCGGTCATCGCCAGGATCTGGACGAGTGCAAAGATGATGCTGCGCGGCATCACCTCACCGAAGAACCTCGCCACCTGCTCCTCGTCACCCATGAAGCGCGTCCAGGTGGCCAGGTGGAACATCGCCACCAGGCCCACGAACTCCAGCAGCAGCAGGAGCAGCAACCACTTCCGGGCTGGATTGAAGAGGGCGATCAGCGTTCGCACGACATGGATCCTGGAACTCCCCGATGAGATCGCCGGACGGGAATTCCCGTCTGGCTCCGACCCCAACGCGTCGAACAACCGGCTCAGGACAACCCCCGGCCACACTGCGGGCCGATGTCCTCTCGATCTGGCGCCCTTCGTTGTGTGCAGGTATCAGGCGGTTGCATGACGGGGGAATCAGGGTGTGCCGGGCGTATCGACCGGCCTGCGCCGCTAACGCCCGGAAGGCACCGCGCACCTTACGGAGCAGCGCGGGAATGTCATCGAGCACCTCTTCGGGGGAACAACCCCGGCAAGCGGCACCAGCGGATCCAGACAGCGGCCCGATCATCGACTTCGACCCGACGCTGCGGTTGGGGGATCTGTTCGCATCCGCCGCGATCCGACATCCGGAAGAAGTGGCGCTGCGCTTCGAGGGACACGACCTGGACTACCGCACGCTGGCAGCCCAGGTCGGCCGCGTGTCGCGGGCCCTTGCCAGCCATGGGATCGGCCCCGGGCACCGTGTGGGCGTATGCGCCCAGCGCGGCCACGGCATGTTCCAGTCCCTGCTCGGGGTACTGGTGTCCGGCGCGGCCTTCGTCCCGCTGGACCCCGCCATGCCTGGCGAGCGCATGCGCGAGGTCTGCGAGGATGCCGACCTGTCGGCGGTCATCGGCCCTGAAGCGGACCTGTCCCTGGCCGCCACGTCCCTGCCCCGGGCCACGCCGCGCCTGGCGGTCGAAGGCCTCGCCGGGGCGGAGGCTCCGGGGGACGAACCGCTGCAGGTCGCGGGCTCGGCCGACGATCCGGCCTATGTCATCTTCACCTCGGGTTCGACCGGTCGCCCCAAGGGGGCCGTGAACGCCCATCGAGGCGTGGTCAACCGGCTGCTGTGGGGCCAGCTTGACTGGCCGATCGGCCCCGGGGACCGGGTAATCCAGAAGACCCCCTTCACCTTCGACGTATCGGTCTGGGAATACCTGTGGCCGCTGACCACCGGCGCCATGCTGGTCGTCGCCAGGCCAGGCGGCCATCGCGACCCCGCCTACATCGCCAGCCTGGTGCGCAACGAGGGCATCACCCTCGCCCACTTCGTGCCCTCGATGCTCAGGCTGTTCCTGCACGAACCTTCGGCTGCCCAGTGCCGTTCGCTGCGCCGGGTGATGTGTTCGGGCGAAGCACTCCCCGCCGACTCCGTGCGTCGCTTCCACGAGTGCCTGCCGGGGGTACGCCTGTCCAACCTGTACGGGCCGACCGAGGCCGCGATCGAAGTCACCCGCTGGGAATGCGACCCGGCGCATGAGCGCAACCCGGTCCCGATCGGCGCGCCGGTGGCGAACACGCGGATCTATGTGCTCGACCCGGAAGGCAGGAGGGTCGCGCCGGGCCAGGAGGGCGAAATCGTCATCGCCGGCGTCCAGGTCGGGCAGGGCTACTTCGGGCGACCCGAGCTGTCGGAGGCGGTGTTCAAGGACGACCCCTTCCACCCGGGCCAGCGCATGTACCACACCGGCGACCTCGGTCGCTGGACCCCCGACGGCGTCGTGGAGTGCCTAGGCCGGATCGACCACCAGGTCAAGATCCGCGGCAACCGCATCGAACTCGGCGAGATCGAAGCCCGCCTGCGCCGTCACCCCGGCCTTCGCGATTGCGTCGCATCCGCCCTGCCCGATCCGCTCGGGGAAACACGGTTGGTCGTCCACCTCGTGCCTTCGGGGGCCGCTGCGCCCTCGCTGCACGACGTCCATGACTTCCTGCGCGACCAGCTGCCCGACTACATGCTGCCCGATGCGGTGGTGGCGATGGACGCCCTGCCCCTGTTGTCGAGCGGCAAGACCGACCGCCGCGCCCTGCCGTCGCCCGCGTTCTCCACGCCGCAGGCAAGGAACGGGAGCTCGACCGATGACTCCGCCCAATCCCTTTCGATAGGCGGCTTGTGGCGCGAGCTCCTGGGCCAGCCCGACCTGCCCGACTCGGCCAACCTGTTCGACGCGGGTGCCCGCTCGGTGACCGTGCTGGCGTTCCTTTCGCGCATGCGCGAGTCGGGCGTCGCAACGGTCACGGTCGGCGACATCTACGACCGGCCCACGATTGCCGCCCTCGAGAAACTCCATCGTGGCAGGGACACGGGCCCGGTGCAGGCGCGAAAGGCGACCGGAGGGGCCATCGCCATCGTCGGCATGGCCGTGCGTGCGCCCGGTGCGAACGACCTGGCCTCGTTCTGGGACATGCTGTGCGAGGGACGCGAGGGGATCCGTCGATTCGCTCCCGGGGAACTGGACCCGGAAGTCCCCGAGACCTTGCGCACACGAAGCGACTTCGTCCCGGCCAAGGGCATCATCGAAGATGCCGACCGCTTCGATGCAGCGCTTTTCGGTGTTCCACCCCGGGAAGCCACGCTGACCGACCCGCAACAGCGCATCCTGGTCGAAATGGCCCTGCACGCACTGGAGCATGCGGGAATCGACCCTGAGCGCTGCCCCGACATCGGGGTCTTCGTCGGCACCGCGAACAACACCTATGTCGCGCACCTGCGCCAGCACGCCGCGCAGCTGGTCGCGCAAAGCGGCGAGTTCGCGACGATGGTGGGCAACGACAAGGATTTCGTCGCAACGCGCATCGCCCACCGGCTCAACCTCAAGGGCCCGGCCATCAGCGTGCACACGGCCTGCTCGACCGGGCTGGTCACGGTGGCCCAGGCCGTGCAGGCCCTGCGCAGTGGCCAGTGCGAGGCCGCACTGGCAGGCGGCGCCACGGTGATCGTGCCGCAACGCACCGGCCACCTGCACATCGAGGGAGGCATGGAATCCGCCGACGGCCATTGCCGGCCGTTCGATGCCGGCGCCAGCGGCACCGTGTTCTCCAGCGGAGCAGCTCTGGTCGTGTTGCGCCGGCTGGACGATGCGCTGGCGGCAGGCGATACGGTCTACGCGGTCATCGAAGGCGTCGGGGTCAACAACGACGGCGGCCACAAGGCCAGCTTCACCGCGCCCAGCGTCGAAGGCCAGTGCGATGCGATCCGGCGGGCCCTGCGCGACGCCGATGCCGACCCGGCCGACATCGGGTACGTCGAAGCGCACGGGACCGGCACGCCACTGGGCGATCCCATCGAAGTATCCGGACTGGCCCGGGCGTGGGGGTCGAGGGATCCGTCGGCGGAGCGCTGCATGCTGGGCTCGGTGAAAGCGAACGTGGGCCACACGATCGCCGCCGCCGGCGTGCTGGGCCTGATCCGCTGCGCATTGAGCCTGCACCACGAGAAGATCCCGGGAACGCCCCACTTCGACGCACCCAATCCGCATATCGACTTCAGCACCACCGCGTTCACTGTGCAGCGCGAGGCGAGGCCGTGGCCGCGCCGCCCCCGTCGCGCCTGGCGGCGGTCAGCTCCTTCGGCGTCGGCGGAACCAATGCCCACGTGGTGCTTGGCGAATCCCCGGCCAGGCAGGTGCAGGCGCCGGCAAGCCGCCACATGCCCATGCCGCTCTGGCTGCCGGTCTCCGGCGCCGACCGCGACGCGGTGCTGCGCAACGCCGACGCTTTGGCCACCCATCTGGAGGACCACCCGACCCTCGCGCTGCAGGATGTCGCCGCCACGCTGGGCCGCCGGACCGCGCGGACGTTCCGGGCGGTGGCCACCGCCAGCGACTGCGCGGAAGCCGTAGCCTCACTGCGCGCCATCCGGGACGTGCGGGCGGCGCTCGACGCCCCCCGGGTCGTGTTCCTGTTCCCTGGCCAGGGCTCGCAACATCCGGGCATGGCCGCCGGCCTGCGGGAGTCCCTGCCGGCCTTCGCCACCGCCTTCGACGCGGTGATGGACGTCATTGGCCCGCATCTCGACATCGACCTTGCGGGCCTCCTGCTGGAGCGCGAGGCAGGCGAGGACGCCGCAGCCCTGCTCGCACAGACGCGCTACGCCCAGCCCGCCCTGTTCGCGATGTCGTACGCACTGGCGACCTGGTTGCGTTCGCTGGGCGTCGAACCTGCCGCGATGATCGGGCACAGCATTGGCGAATACGCGGCCGCGGCGGTGTCGGGCCTGATCGACATGGAATCCGCCGCGGGCTGCGTTTGTGCACGCGGGGCCGCGATGCAGGCCCAGCCGCCCGGCGCCATGCTGGCCGTGCGCGCCGCCCTGGCAGACGTCGAACCATTGCTTGGCGAAACCGCCGAAGTCGCCGCCAGCAACGCACCCGCCCTGACGGTCCTTTCCGGGTCGGTAGAAGGCATCGAGGCGATCGCCGCGCGCCTGGGCGAGCGCGACGTCCAGACCACCCGGCTCAAGGTGTCGCATGCCTTCCACAGCCGCAGCATGGAAGGCGCGCTGGATGCGGTGGAGTCCGCCTGGCGGGCGGTGGCCACGCGCGAGCCGCAGGTCCCGTTCTATTCCTGTGTCACCGGCGCACGGATCAGCCGCGAGCAGGCGGGCGACCCGGCCTACTGGGCACGTCAGGTCCGCCAGCCCGTGCGCTTCAGTGACGCATTGATGGCCGAGATCGACCAGCCCGACACGGTGTTCGTCGAAGTCGGTCCCTCGCAGGCGCTTTCGTCCCTGGTTCGCGCCCACCGGCGCGGCGATGGGAGCGTGCCCCCCTGCGTCGCACTT
Source organism: Alkalisalibacterium limincola (assembly GCF_008017755.1). GTDB lineage: Bacteria > Pseudomonadota > Gammaproteobacteria > Xanthomonadales > Xanthomonadaceae > Alkalisalibacterium > Alkalisalibacterium limincola. The sequence continues at coordinate 225,447 of NZ_VRTS01000003.1, read as the reverse complement.
CTGCCAACCGCTTCGGGCGACGGCGCGGCCGCACCGCATGCCGTGCAGGCCGTGGGGTCCCTGTGGGCGCTGGGCCTTCCCATTGCGCCTGTTGCCGACGCGCACGCACATCGGGTTGAACTGCCCGGCTACTGTTTCGCCGACACACGCTTCTGGTATCCGCGACCCGAACCCGGCCACGCCAGCGAAGCGCAGCCAGCCTCGTCGACGCCCGTCGCCCCGCCCCGCGAAGCGATCCGGCAGCCGCCTGCCACGCCTGCCCCAGGACAAGCTGCGGATCGCAGGTCGGTGATCGAATCCGAGCTGCGCCAGGTCCTCGCCGGCGTCGCGGGACTCGCACCTGAAGAGATCGACGGCCAGTCATCGCTGCTGGAACAGGGCCTGGACTCGCTGTCGCTGACCCAGGCTGCACTGGAAATCAGTCGCGTGTTCGACTGCCGCGTCGCGTTGCGCGAACTGCTCGGGCCCCTGGATCGACTCGGAGTGCTGGTGGACCACCTGGACGAGCGGGTGTCGCCGGATCGGTTCATGCCGGCCACGCCGGACGTGGAACCCGACACCCCGGCCCAGGCGCCACAACGTGCGGACGGGCAGGATGCTGCCAGCGATCCGGCGCCTGCGAGCCCGCTGCCGACAGTACCTGCGCTTGTGTCGTCGACGGACGTGGCGCGCCTCATCGAGCAGCAGATGGCACTGATGGCCCAGCAGCTGGAACTGCTGCGTTCAATCCAGGGGTCGTTGCCCTCCCGCGACCCGATCCGCGAGGACACGCCGGAGTCCGCCACCCGCCCATCCGCGGCGGAGCCGGATGCACGTACGCGAACATCGGCCGACGCCCCCCTCCCCCCGTGACTGGGGAAGCGCTGCAATCCGGCCCGCTCGGCCCGGGGCAGATGGAACGCTGGCTGGCGGCGAACTTCGATGACCGCGGCATGCTCGCGCTCAACGAGACGCTTCGCCTGGAGCTCACCGGAGACCTGGATCTGGCGGCGTTCCAGGACGCTGCACGCGAGATCTTCGACAGGCACGGCGCTTTCCGGCTGGCGTTCGACGACGAACAGCCGCGCCAGCATCTCGACGGCACGGCCAGGCTGCAGCTGGAGCGCATCGACCTCGACCGGCGCCCGGACCTGCTGGGGGCGCTGGAGTCGCTGTGCGATGAATACGCCAACACCCGCTTCGACATGGGACAGCCACCACTTGCCCGGGCGCTTCTCATCCGGGTCAGGCCTGGACACCACGTATTCCTGCTGGTGGTCAGCCACCTGATCTTCGACGGGTGGTCGTCTTCGGTCCTGGTCCGCGAACTTGCCCAGGCCTATCGCGCCCGCACGCAGGGCCTGGACTCCCGCCTGCCCGAGGCCGACTCGCCGGTCGCCTTCGCGGTGGCGGAGCGCGATCGGTTCGACGGACCGGCTGGACAGGCCGACCTGGCCTGGTGGTGCGACACGCTCCGCGACGTCCCCGAGGCACCCCGGATCGGAGATGTCGCACCGGCCGGAGACCGTGGGTTTTCCTGCGCGACCCTGCGCCACGAGTTCGACACGGCCACGCTCAAGGGGCTGCGACGCCGAGCGGTGCCCGGCAAGGCCACCCTTTTCCACCTGCTGCTGGCGTGCCTCGCATCGGAGCTCGCGGACCGGACCGGCCGTCCCCGCGTGGTCGTGGGTGTTCCCTATCCGGGCCAGGCCGTGGCGGGGCGACACCACCTGGTCGGTGATGGCGCCCTGGACCTTCCCGTGCTGCTGGACCTCTCGCAGGCCGAAGGGTTCGACGAGACCCTCGGCATCGCCCGCGACGCGATGATCGAGGCCCTGGAGCACCCGAACATCACCCAGGGCACGCTGGCACGCGCGTTGGGCTTGAAGGCGAACGGGGATCGGCCACCGATCAGCGGTGTGTTCTTCAACCTCAATCCGCGGGTGCCCCTGACCGGCTTCGAACCGCTGGTGGCCAGCGTGCGCGAAGCGACCAAGCCGGGGCTGCTCAGCGAGGCCTTCTTCAACTTCTACGAACTCAACGACTCGCTGCTCCTGGAGCTGCACTACAGCCGCGACTTCTTCTCCGAAGGGCACGCGCAGCAGGTGCTGGACGGCCTCGTCGAGCGCATTGCCGGCCTCGGCACGGACGATCGCGCCATCGAAGGCCGCGGCAGGGCGACGACGGGCGAGCGCGGCGCGGCTGCGCACTGCTCCGGTCCGGCGCTCGCCTATCCCCGCACGATCAGGGTCGACGAGCACGTGTGCGCGACCCTGCGCCGCTCCGAGGCCGCGTTGGTCTTCCATGACACCTGCTGGCGGGGCGAGGATCTCGACGACGCCGCCAATCGCCTGGCCCGGGCGTTGCGCGAGCGGGGCATTGGGCGCGGCAGGCGCGTGGGGCTGTGCCTCGAGCGCGGTCCGACGATGCTCGTGGCGGTCCTGGCGGTACTCAAGAGTGGCGCGGCCTATGTCCCGCTGGACCCGGCCTATCCCGATGCGCGGCTTCAGGTCATCGCCGAGGATGCAGGCTTCGACCTGGTGCTGGCGGACGCCGGCGCGGTGCTCGGCTGGCTGGGGAGCGTGCAACGCCTCGACCCCACCGAAGCAATGGCCCCGGAGGTGGACGCCTCGCCCCTGCCCCCTGATCCCGAACGCGATGCGTCCGGAGAAGACCCGGCCTACGTGATCTTCACGTCCGGTTCCACCGGTCGCCCGAAGGGCGTGGTCGTGCCGCACCGCGCCGTGGTCAACTTCCTCACCAGCATGGCGGTCGAACCCGGGCTCGACGCGCAGGACCGGCTGGTGGCGGTCACCACCCTGTGCTTCGACATCTCCGTCCTCGAGCTGATGCTGCCCCTGGCGACCGGGGCCACGCTGATCCTGGCCGACAGCGGGCAGGCAGCCGACAGCGAGGCGCTGATCCGACTGCTGGACGACTCCCGGGCGACGGTCATGCAGGCCACGCCGTCGACCTGGCGGATGCTGCTGGAGACCGGCTGGACGGGGCGCGAGGGCTTCAAGGCCCTGGTCGGCGGCGAGGCCTTGCCACCGACGCTGGCGCGTGAACTGTTGGCATTGGGACTGGAGCCCTGGAACATGTATGGCCCGACCGAGACAACGGTCTGGTCCAGCCTGTGGCCGGTCCGTGATGCGGATGCCATCCGCGTCGGCCGCCCGATCGCGAACACGACGATCCACGTACTCGATGCAGGCCTCATGCCCTGCCGACCGGGTTCGGTGGGCGAGATCTTCATCGGTGGCGATGGCCTGGCGCTGGGCTACCTGGGTCGAGAAGACCTGACCCGGGAGCGCTTCCTCGACGCGCCGGAACAGGCCGGGATCGCCGGGCCCCTCTACCGGACCGGCGACCTGGGCCGGTGGGATGCATCGGGTCAACTCGAGCACCTGGGCCGGGCGGACTTCCAGCTCAAGGTGCGCGGTCACCGCATCGAACCGGGCGAGATCGAGCACTGCATCGCGCGGCACCCCGACGTCGGCCAGACGGTCGTGGTGGCCCGGGAGGTCGCTCCCGGGGACGTGCGCCTCGTGGCGTATGTGACCGCCCGTGCCGCCCACTCACCGGATCCGGCCTCGGTACGCCAGCACCTCGTCGATGCCCTGCCCAACTACCTCGTGCCACAGCACGTCGTGGTGCTTCCGGGGCTTCCGCTGACCCCCAACGGCAAGATCGACCGCAACGCCCTGCCCTGCCCGCTGACGGTGGTCGCCCATGCCCAGGCGTCGGCCGCGGCCGACACCGGAGCCGAGGATCCGCGCGTGGAGATGCTCCTGGAACTCGTCCGCGAGGTGCTGGGCGATCCGGGCATCCAGGCCAACGACAACTTTTTCGAAAGTGGCGGCCATTCCCTGCTCGCGCTGAGCGTGGCGGCACGGGTGAAGGCGCGCACCGGCGTTCGACCCAACCTGCTGCGGCTGGCCAACTCGAGCCTGCGTATCGTCGCGATGGAACTCCCGAGCCCCGGTCGGGCAGCCGAACCCGAAGTGCGCCAAGGCTTGGGCCGGCGCCTGCTTCGCATGATCGGCGGCGACCGGACGGGGCAGCAGCGATGATCCGCCCGGGGCCACAGTTCGTTGCCGCGGGCGAAGGGTCGATCTTCGCCATGGCGCACCTGCCGGCGACCACGCCGCGCATGGTGATCGCCTGGTGCCCGCCGATGCTGCATGAGCAACCGACCAGCGTTCGCCTGTTCTCCCTGCTTGCGGAGGAACTGACCGGTCGCGGCGTTGCGAGCCTTCGCCTGGACTACCGCGGCAGTGGTGATTCGCCCGGAGACAGCGAGTCACTGACACTGGCGGGTGCGGCTGGGGATGCAGGTGCTGTCGTCGACTGGCTGGCTGAACAACTGCCGGGTGTGCCGGCCATGGTCGCGGGTGCCCGTGCCGGCGCGTTCCCCGCGGCCGTCGTCGCGCAACGGCGATCGCTCCCCCTGTTGTTGTGGCAGCCGGTCCCCACTGGCGCCCAGTGGCTGCGTGAGCTGCACGCACTCGATGCGCAGGAGCGTTTCAGCACGCACCGTTTCCCCTTCCTGAGCCCGGATGAACTGGCCGAAGTTCCCTCGGACTGCCTGATGGGCTTCCGCACGGGCGCGCGCCTGCGCAGGGAACTCATGGATGCGGTGGTCACTCCGGGGCTCGCGGCCATCCTCGTGGACGAAGAGCCGTCGCCCCCAGGTGAACACCCGGGCAGCATGGGTTTCATCGCGCTCACGCAGGCGCTGGCGTCATGGACAGGGAAGGTCGATGCACCGGGTCGCTTTCCGAACCGGGACATCGCCCGGATCGCCGAGAGCCTGTCGGACCGGCTGCACTGGCTGGTACGGGAGGCGGCATGAACGAACGCGTACTTGCATTCCAGGACGGAGGCTTCGGCATACTGACGCCGGGCAATGGCAATGCCCGCGAGCCGCGGGTGCTGGTGCTGTTGAATGCCGGCTTCATGCCGCGCAGTGGCGCGTTTCGCCTGCATGTCGAACTTGCCCGCTCGCTGGCCTTGCGGGGCATCACGACGGTGCGCTGCGAGATGCCGGGGGTCGGCGACAGCCACGGACAACTGCATTGGCCGGCCTGGCCTCGTCAGGTCCTGGACCAGGTCTGCGCGGACACCGGGTGCGCGAGCGTGGCGGTGGGTGGCATCTGCAGCGCCGCGGACGACGCCTGGCGCCTGGCCCAGGTCGACGAGCGCGTCGATGGGCTGCTGCTGGTCGACGCCTTCGCAACCGGCGGGTTCTGGTTGCACTGGGGTCGGCTGGGCCTGCTGCGGCGCCGAAGCTGGCGACGGCGTTGGAAGGCCCTGGGCCAGGTCTTCAAGCGCTCCGCGCCGAGCGAACCCACGGACGACGACCTGCGTGCGTGGCCACGGCCCGAGCAGGCCCGCAGCGGCATGCAGGCGCTGCAGCGCAGGGGCGCGCGCATGCTGTTCGTCTACACGGGTGGCTCGGCCTCCTATTTCCTGCATCCCAGGCAGTTCCAAAGGACCTGGGGCTGCGACGCCGACGGCACCCAGGTGCGCTTCCAGCACTGGCGCGATTGCGACCACCTGATGTTCCGTCCGCAGGACCGCCTGCGGCTGGCCGATACGGTCGGCGAATGGATGGGCGGGCACCAGGCTCAGGCCGCATGAACCATCCAGCTTCCCCCGACCTCTACCCCCCGTTCACCGGAGCCGCCTTGCGGGTCCTGGTACTGCTGGGTGTCGACGAGGCGCCCGCCTGGCTGGTCCGCATGCTCCACGACCTGGGAACCAGCCGGCATGTGAAGCCCGCCTTCGTGCGCGTGTCCGGCCCGTCGCCGCCCCCCCGGCTTGGCCCGGTCTTCCGTGCCTACCTACGACTCGAGCGGATCACCGTGGGGTCGATGGCCGCCGTGTTCACCCCCACCGCACTGCCCGCCGACATGCTCGAACACCATGCGACGGGAGCCCTCGACGCCAGCGGCCGGCTGGGACTGGACCAGGGGACCCTGGACAGGATCGGGCAATGCTCACCCGACCTGATCCTTGCGGTCGGCCTGGCACGTCCGGCGCGGGAACTGGCTGCCCTGGCCCGGCATGGTGCATGGACCCTCGAACCCGATGCCTGCGACCCGCTGGCGAGTGGCGCCTGGATGCTGGACGCGTTCGCGCGCGGCGACACGACGACGGTGGCCGGCCTGTGCGTGCACGACAGCACCCGGGGTGCGTGGCGACTGCTGGAGCCCGTGATCGTGTCCCCGCCGCGCCTGAGCTTTTCGCGACACCGTGCCTACCAGTTGCAGAAGGCGCCCGCGCAGCTGTTGCGGGCGCTGCGACGCCTGGCCGAAGGCACCGGGCTGCGCTGGGTGGAACGACCCGAGCCGATGCGCCCCCATGCCGTCAATGTCATCGCCTTGCTGGGCCGGCTCGGGATCCGGGCAACGCGCAGCATCTTGCAGCGTGCCAGGGGCATCGAATGCTGGATGGTGGCGGTGCAGCGACGAAGCGCCCACCTCGATCCAGAGGCCCCCAAGGTGGGCGAGGTGCGGCGCCTGAAGCCGCCCACCGGCTGGTTCTGGGCCGATCCGTTCCCCTGGCGCGAGGACGGCGGCGACTGGGTCATGATCGAGGCACTGGACTACCGCAACGGCCGCGGCGAGATCCAGGCGCTCGAGCTCGACGAGTCGCTGGCCGTGCGGCGGGTGCACCCGGTCATGCGCGTGGACCACCACCTGTCCTATCCGTTCGTGTTCCGGTGGAGCGATGCGACCTGGATGGTCGTGGAGAGCAGCGCCGCCCGTCGAACCACGCTGTACCGTTGCGAGCAGTTCCCCGATCGCTGGGTGCCGGAGGGCGACGTGCTGCCGGGATGCCGGATCGTCGACACGACCCTGTGCGAGCACGAGGGCCGCTGGTGGCTGTTCGGCTGCATCAGCGAGTCCCCCTTCGACGACGGAGGGCGCGAGTCCAACGAACTCTTCGTGTTCCATGCCACCAGTCCGCGTGGCCCCTGGACCCCGCACCCGTGCAATCCGGTGTGCAGCGACGTGTCGCGGGCGCGGCCTGCCGGCCCACTGTTCCGCCATGGCTCGCGGCTCATCCGTCCTTCCCAGGACGGCTCGATCGAATACGGGCGTGCCGTGCAGTTCAACCACATCGTGACCCTCACGCCCGAGGCCTACGAGGAGCGACCCCTCGGTCGGCTCGCCGGCGACTGGCATCCCGGGCTTCGCGGTTGCCACACCTACGCATTCAGCGACGGGCTCATGGCGATCGACGGCAAGTTTTCCGCGCCGCGCTCGCACGCCCGCCCCAGTCACAGGAAAACGGAGATCGGCCATGCAACCTGACACCGTACTCGTCACCGGCGGCGCCGGTTACATCGGGAGCCACGTCGTCGCCCACCTGCGCGAAGCCGGGGAACGCGTGGTGGTGCTGGACAACCTCAGCACCGGTTTTCCCGAGGCCGTGCTCGACGCCCCCCTCGTCGTCGGCGATGTCGGCGACGCCGGCCTGGTGCGCAGGATACTGAAGGACCACGACGTCGGCACGGTCATGCATTTCGCGGCACGCACCATCGTGCCGGAGTCGGTGAGCGATCCCCTGCGCTACTACGGCAACAACACCGCCGCCTCGCGGACCCTGCTCGAGGAGTGCCAGCATGCCGGCATCCGCCGGCTCGTGTTTTCGTCCACCGCTGCGGTCTATGGCGTTCCCGACGGAGGCCGGGCCAGCGAGGAAACCCCCACCAGCCCGATCAATCCCTACGGCAGCTCCAAGCTGATGACCGAGTGGATGCTGCGCGACCTCGCCGCCAGTTCGCCGCTGCAGTACGTGGCCCTGCGCTATTTCAACGTGGCAGGGTGCGACCTGCGCGGACGCATCGGCCAGTGCACGCCCAACGCCACGCTTCTGGTCAAGGTGGCCGCGGAGGTGGCGGCCGGCCGCCGGGCCCAGTTGATGATCTACGGGACCGACTACCCCACGCCGGACGGCACCGGCGTGCGCGACTACATCCATGTCGAGGACCTGGCACAGGCACACGCCGATGCGCTGGCCTACCTGCGTGCCGGGGGCCAGTCCATCACGCTCAATTGCGGATACGGGCACGGCTACAGCGTCCGCGAGGTGGTCGACGCGATGTCGCGTGCCCACGGGCGCCCGATCCCGGTGCAGGAGGCTCCCCGGCGCGCCGGGGACCCGCCGGTGCTCGTCGCGGAATGCCAACGCATCCGCGACGTGCTGGGCTGGTCGCCGCGCCTGGACGACCTGGACGTGATCGCCCGCAGCTCGCTGGCCTGGGAACTTCGTGACGGGGTCAGCCATGCGGCGTGAGCAGGTCCTTGATGCGGCCCGGCGCAACCCCTTCAGGCTGGCCACCTTCGCCACGCTGGCCATCGTGCTGGCGCTGCTGGTGCCGATGACCGAGCAGATCCAGCTGGGACCGCTGTTGAGCCTGATGCACATCCCGATGTTCGCGCTGCTGGTGCTGCTGTGGATGCATGCGCTCACGCGGAAGTGGCTGGGGACGGCGGCGGCTGTGGTGATGTGCCTGGCGGTGGGCACCACGCTGGCCGTGGGGACGGAGGTGCTGCAGTACTGGATACCCGGCCGCTGGCCCAGCGTGGCCGACGTGGTCAGGAACCTCCTCGGCCTGCTGCTGGGCATCGGGGTATTCTTCTGGCTGGGGCTCGAGCGCCGCCGCAACTGAGCCCCGGCAGCGGGAAACCCTGCCCTACTTGCCGAGGACTCGGGCAGGCGTTATCATTCCGCTTCTTTGTATGCCCGTTCCGAGGATTCAGTCATGAAAGTCTTGTCGTCCCTGAAGTCGGCGAAGACCCGTCACCGCGACTGCAAAGTCGTCCGCCGCCGCGGCAAGGTCTTCGTGATCTGCAAGTCCAACCCCCGTTTCAAGGCGCGCCAGCGCTGAGGGTTGGATGGCGGACGCGTTCCGCCATGCATGAAGGAGGCCGCCACCGTGCGGCCTTTTTTATTGCCCGGAGCGCTATTCGTGGCGCAAACCCGATTCATTTGTTAAATAGTGGGACCCAGGCGGCCCTGCCGCCCCTCATCCGGAGACCGACGATGATCCGTTCCATCACCGTGACGAGCCTTTTCGCTGCCCTGCTGGGCATGGCAGGAACCGCCCTGGCGCAGGAGCACGACCGCCGCGCGTCGGGCGACGTGCTGCTGGTCGAGCGCAGCCAAGCCGCCGAGCGCAGCATGGACCTGCCCCGCCGCGGCCTGAGCATGGGCGAGGTGGAACGCCGTTTCGGCGCCCCGGAGCAGAAACACGCGCCGGTCGCAACCGCCCCCAGCACCCGCCCATCACCCGTTGGACCTACCCCGATTTCTCGGTCTACTTCGAGCACAGCACGGTGATCGATTCCGTCGCCAACCGCCTCGACCGCGAAACCGGTCCCAAGCCCGCCTCGCGCTGACCCAGCCGGGGCGGCTCGCCGCCGCACCAGTCCTTTTCCGATGACCCCATCTGAATTCCGGTTCCCCGCCGAGTGGGAGCCCCAGTCGGCTGTCCTCATCGCCTGGCCCCATGCCGGTACCGATTGGGCCGCACGGCTCCACGATGTGGAGACCACCTACCTGGCGCTGGTCGCGGCGATCGCCGCGCGCCAACCGGTGCTGGTGGCCGTGGCCAACGCCGAGCTGCGCGACCATGCCGCCACCCGCCTGCAGCGTGCCGGTGTCGACCTCGACCAGGTCCGCTTCGTGCGTGCGACCTATGACGACACCTGGCTGCGCGACTCCGGGCCGGTCACGCTGGTCGGCCAGGACAGCTTCCGGCTGCTCGATTTCCGCTTCACCGGATGGGGCGGGAAGTTCGACGCGGGCAACGACGACCGGCTCGTCGAGCAGCTCATGGACGCGGACGTGTTCCAGGATGCCCGGCGCGAACGCATCGATTTCGCGCTCGAGGGCGGCGCGATCGAGACCGACGGCGACGGCACGCTGCTGTCCACATGGCGTTGCTTGGCCGAGCGCCACCCCGACCGCAGCAGGCAGGACATCGAGGCGGTGCTGGTGGAGTCGCTGCGCCAACACCGGGTGCTGTGGCTGGAGCATGGCTACCTGGAGGGCGACGACACCGATGCCCACATCGACACGCTGGCGCGCTTCGCCGCGCCGGATGCCATCGTCTACCAGGGCTGCGACGACCCGCAAGACAGCCATCACGGCGAGCTGCAGGCGATGGCTGCGGAACTGGCCGCACTGCGCACGGTCGAAGACACGCCCTACCGCCTGTTCGCGCTCCCGTGGGCCCGCCCGGTCCTCGATGAAGGTCGGCGCCTGGCGGCCTCGTACGCGAACTTCCTGATCATCAACGACGCGGTGCTGATGCCGGCCTATGACGATCCTGCCGATGATGCCGCGGCCGCCGTCATGGCCGAAGCCTTTCCCGGCCGTGCCATCGTCCAGGTCCCGTGCCGCCCGCTGATCTGGCAGAACGGCAGCCTGCACTGCATCACGATGCAGCTGCCGGCTGGCCTGTTGCGGCGCTGATCCCCCGCCCGACCGCCACGGCGGCACGGGCCCGAACCCGAGGACAAGTCCATGAGCAAGCGCACGCTGTCCGTCGCGCTGGTGCAGGAATCCAACCACGGCGACGCCGAAGCGAACCTGGCAGTGATCGAGCAGCGCGTAGCCGAGGCCGCGGCCGCCGGCGCCAGGCTCGTGCTGCTGCAGGAGTTGCACAACGGCGCCTACTTCTGCCAGCACGAGTCGGTCGACGAGTTCGACCTGGCCGAGCCGATCCCCGGGCCGAGCACCGATCGGCTGGGTGCGCTGGCCAAGCGCCACGGCGTGGTCATCGTCGGCTCGCTGTTCGAACGACGCGCGCCGGGCCTTTACCACAACACCGCCGTGGTGCTGGAATCCGACGGCCGCCTGGTCGGCACCTACCGCAAGATGCACATTCCCGACGACCCGGGCTTCTACGAGAAGTTCTACTTCACCCCCGGCGATCTCGGCTTCGAACCCATCGACACCTCGGTGGGCCGCCTGGGGGTGCTGGTGTGCTGGGACCAGTGGTACCCCGAAGCGGCGCGCCTGATGGCGCTGGCCGGTGCGGAGCTGCTGCTATACCCCACCGCGATCGGCTGGGACCCCGACGAAGGCGACGACGAGAACACGCGGCAACGCGATGCGTGGGTGCTCTCGCATCGTGGCCACGCCGTGGCCAACGGCCTCCCGGTGCTCAGCTGCAACCGGGTCGGGCACGAGCCCTCGCCGCTGGGCACCCGCGGCATCCGCTTCTGGGGCACCAGCCACGTGCTGGGTCCGCAGGGCGAGTTCATCGCGCAGGCCGGCACCGATGCACCCGAAGTGCTGCACGCCACCGTCGACCTGGCACGCAGCGAGGACGTGCGGCGCATCTGGCCCTTCCTCCGGGACCGTCGCATCGATGCCTACGGCGACCTGCTGCGCAGGTACCGCGACTGATGGGAACCGACAGCAGCGAGCCGACGGGCGGGGACGGCAACACCCTGCAGGGCATCGACGACCCGACCCTTCCCGACAGGCTCGAGAAGGCCCTGCTGGGCCAGCCGATCCTGGAAGTGGAGCGCGACGGCATCCACTACACGTTGCTGGGCACGGCACACATTTCCCAGGCCAGCATCGACGCGGTGGAGGCCCTGGTCGCCAGCGGCCGCTTCGATGCCGTCGCCGTCGAACTCGACGAGCAGCGGTTGCGGGCGCTGACCGACGTGGAGTCGCTCCACAAGCTCGACCTGTTCGCGATCATCCGCGAGGGCAAGGTCGGCCTGGTGGCGGCCAACCTGGCCCTGGCCGCCTACCAGCGGCGACTGGCGGAGAAGCTGGGCGTGCAACCGGGCGCCGAGCTCAAGGCCGCCGCCGAGGGCGCCGACGCCGCCGGTGTGCCGGTGGTGCTGATCGACCGCGAAGTGGGCCTCACCTTGCGACGGGCCTGGACCGCGCTGGGCTTCTGGGGACGCATGAAGCTGGCCATGGGGCTGGCCGGCAGCCTGTTCACCAACGACGACGTCGACGAGGCGGAGATCGAGAAGCTCAAGCAGGGCGACATGCTCGAGCGCAGCTTCGGCGAGTTCGCGGCGATGGATCCGGCGCTGTACGAAGCCGTCATCGCCGAGCGCGACGAGTACATGGCGCTGCGCCTGCGCGAGCATGGCGCGGCCGCGGGCCCCACACGCGTGCTCGCGGTGGTCGGCGCCGGGCACCTCAAGGGACTGGCGGAGCGGCTTGCCCATGACAAGGCCGAGCCCGCCACCGCACGCGGGGTGCTCGAGCAGGTCGTCCGCAAGCGCTCGATCCCCTGGATCACCATCCTGGTCGCGCTGGCCGTGGTCGGTGGCCTGGCGTGGGGCTTCTCCCAGGGGCGCGAAGTCGGTGCCAGCATGGCGCTGGGCTGGGTGCTGACCACCGGCACGCTGGGCGCCCTGGGCTGCCTGGCGGCGGGCGGCCATCCGCTGGCGATCCTCGCCGCCTTCGTGGCCTCCCCGTTCACGCCGTTCCACCGCCTGGTGCCCTCGGGCATGATCAGCGCCGGCGTGCAGGCCTGGCTGCGAAAACCCACCTATCGCGACTTCCTCTACCTGCGCGACGACACCAATACGCTGCGCGGCTGGTGGCGCAACCGCGTCTCGCACGTGCTGGTCGTGTTCTTCCTGACCAGCCTGGGCACCTCGATCGGCGTGTGGATCAGCATCTTCCGCATCGCCGGCCGGATGGCCGGCGGCTGAAGCACGCGTCCTGCGTCGGATCGGCCCCGAACCGGCCCATGGCCGGTCCGGGGGCAATCCTTCAGGCGGGCTTCCGGGCCACCACGATCGCCGCGTCGCTCCACTGGCGCTTCAACCACAGGCTGAAGTCGTCGAGCACCGCGTAGATCGTCGGCAGGAAGGCCAGGCTCGCGATCGTCGAGAACAGCAGTCCTCCGACGATGGCTCGGGCCATCGGATAGTACGGCGGGCCGTCGCCACCCACCTGGGCCCCGGCGATGCACAGCGGCAGCATGCCCAGCACCGTGGTGCCCATCGTCATCAGGATCGGTCGCAGCCGCTCGCGCGAGCCCGACACCAGTGCATCGATGCGTTCCAGGCCGTCACGCCGGAGCGAATTGATGTGCTCGACCATGACGATGCCGTTGTTGACCACGATGCCCATCAGCACGATAAGCCCGATGAAGGCCATGATCGAGAACGTGGTGCCGGTCACCATGAAGAACCAGAACATGCCGAAGTACGAGAACACGATCGAGCTGATGATCGCGACCGGGAACAGCATCGACTCGAACAGTGCGGCCATCACCACGACCACCATCATCAGCGCCAGCAGCGTGTTGAACATCATCCGCTCCAGCGCCTCGTTGGAGCGTTGGAAGTCGGCACCGAAGCTCCAGCGGTAGCCGGGTGGCATCGCGATCGGCTCCAGCGCCTCGGTGATGGCCTTGCGCGCATCGTTCTGCGTGGTGCCGTCGACCAGGTTGATCTCGACGGCGAGCGACGAGCGGCGATCCTCGCGCCGGATCTGCGCCGCGCCCGGCTGGACGTCCGCGAACACCATGGCCAGCAGCGGGACCATGCGTCCGTCCTGCGCGCGAACCATGAAGTTGCTGAGGTCCTCCAGCGAGGGCTCCTCGCCGCTGTCGAAACGCACCCACATAGGGATCTCGCGATCGCCGTAGCGGAACTCGCGCAGCGGCGTGCCACGGATCGCCGTTCCGACGAAGGTGGCCACTTCCTGCGCGTTGAAGCCGTACAGTGCCGCCCGGTCGCGGTCCACGCGGATGCGCAGCTCGCTGGAGACATCGCCGCGGTCCGCGCGCACGTCACGCAGCACGTCGCTCTGCGAAAGCACCCGGACCACCTCCTCGGAGAGCTCGTCGAGCGTCTCCGAGGAATCGCCGTAGAGGTTGACCCGGAGGCCTTCGCTGCCTCCACCACCCCCGCCCTCGCCGCGGAAGCCGATGTTGGCCGTGGCCAGCTTCGGCATCTCGTCGCGCATGAGCTGCTGCAACTCGCCCACGGGGCGCAGGCCACTGCCCTGCTCCTGCAGCGAAACGCGAACCCCGCCCCAGCCCTGCTCCGAGAACCAGCTGTAGACCTGGCGGATCTGGAAGCGCTCGCGGTTCTCGTCCAGAAACGCCTCGATCTTGCCCACCTCGCCCGACATCTGTTCCAGCGAATAGGAACCGCGCCACTGGAAGTACATCTCGAACTCGCGCGCCGGGTTCTGCGGGAACATGTCGGTGTTCTGCTGGATGTAGCCGAACGGCACGCAGCTCGACAGCACCAGGCAGCCCAGGGCCACCAGTGTCACGCCCCGGTGCCGCAGGGACCAGCGCAGGCCGCGTGCGTAGCGGTCCTGCAACCGCCCGATCAGGCCGGTCCCGGCCGCCACCTTGGGCGGGGCCTTGATCCGCGCCGAGATCATCGGGATCAGGCTGACCGCGACCAGCCAGGAGGCCAGCAGCGCGATCGTGATCGTCAGTGCGATCTCGCCGAAGAACAGGCTGATCTCGTTTCGCTCGCCGAACAGGTTGGGCAGGAACACGATGATCGAAGTCAGCGTGCCGGCCGAGATCGCCAGCTGCACCCCGCGCGTGCCCTCGATCGCGCAGCGCACCGGATCGTCGGGGTACTTCTCGCGCTTCTGGTAGATGCTCTCCACCACCACCACGGCGTTGTCCACGAGCAGTCCGATCGCCAGCAGCAGGCCCATCATCGAGATGATGTTGAGCGTGGTGCCGAAGAAGTACATGGCGCCGAGCGTGATGACGAAGCAGATCGGGATCGCCACCGCCACCATCAGCGTCGACATCCAGTGGCGCAGGAAGAAGAACAGCACCAGGATCGCCAGCGCCGAGCCCAGGGCCCCGGCCTTGGCCAGGTCGGTCAGCGAGCTGGTCACGCCGCTGGCCTGGTCCTGGATCGTGATGAACTCGATGCCCTGGAAGTCCGGTTGCGCACCGATGACCGCCAGTTCGGCGTGCACCGAGCGCGCCACCTCCACCAGGTTCGCATCGCGCTCCTTCCACAGGTCGATGCCGATCGCCGTGCGGCCCTCGAGCCGACGCCGGTAGTCCAGCCGGCTTCCCTGGAGGCGTACGTCGGCGATCTCGCCCAGGCGCATGCCGTTGGGCGCCACCACCAGGTTGCGCAGCACGTCCAGGTCGCTGATCTCGCCGACCGGCTGCACCCGCAGGCGTCGCGTGCCGTCATCGATCTCGCCTGCGGACAGCGAGAAGTTCGCCTCCTGCAGCGTCTTGGCCAGTTCGTTCAAGCCGATTCCCGCCGCGGTCACGCGGTCGGAATCGATCGCCACCTCCACCTCCGGCGGCGCGATGCTCGACAGCTCCACCCGCGCCACGCCGGGCAGGCGCTCGAGGCGTCGCTTGACCTCGTCGTTGAGCAGGCCCCAGGCATCGCTGAGGTCGCGTTCGCTGGCGAAGCGCACCCGCAGTACCGGCTGGTCGGAGCTCGAGAACTTGACCACGCGGTAGAACTGCAGGTCCGAAGGCAGGTCGCCGCGGATCGCATCCAGCCGATCGCGCGCTTCCGAGGCCAGCACGTTGATGTTGCGGCCCCAGGCGAACTGCACCCCCACCCCGGCGCCATCGGCACGTGCGGTCGACTGGATGCGCTTGACGCCGGACAGCGTCGACATGACCTCCTCGACCGGCCGCACCAGGGTCTGCTCCACTTCCTCCGGCGTCGAGCCCGGATACGGCATGTCCACGTACAGGAACGGTGCGTCGAACTCCGGGAAGAACGCCAGCGGGATGCGCACCGCGGCGATCATGCCCAGCAGCAGCAGCGTGACGAAGAACATCGTCGCCGTGACCGGCCGCTTCAGGCTCAGCCGGGCGAGGCTCCAGCCACCGTCCGGGGGACTCATGCGCCGACCTCCGCCGGAAGATCGCGCCCCGAATCCAGGGAAACCGGCCGTGCACGCGCCACATAGCTCTCGTCGCTGCGCCGGTCCAGCAGGTCGTACATCACCGGGATCACCAGCAGCGTCAGCAGGGTGGACACCAGCAGGCCGCCGATCACCGTGATCGCCATCGGTGCGCGGACCTCCGAACCGTCGCCCAGCCCCAGCGCCAGCGGCATGAAGCCGAACACCGTGGTCAGCGTCGTCATCAGGATCGGGCGCAAGCGCACCTCGCACGCCTCCAGGATCGCCTCACGCTTGGGCACGCCGGCCTCGCGCAGCTGGTTGATCCGGTCGATCAGGACGATCGCGTTCTTCACGACGATGCCCGCGAGCAGGATCAGTCCGATGAACACCACCACCGACACGGTGTTGCCGGTCAGGGAGAGCGCCAGTACGGCGCCCACGACCGCGAGCGGGATGGTGAACATGATGACGAACGGGTGCAGTAGCGACTCGAACTGCGAGGCCATGACCAGGTAGACTAGGAAGATCGCCAGGACGAAGGCGAAGATCATCGACTGCCGCGAAGCGACCAGCTCCTCGCTCTGCCCGCCGATCGAGGTCCTCACGCCGGCGGCCAGTGGGCCCTGGGCCAGCATGCGCTCCACCGAAGCCACCGCACTGCCCAGGTCGCCGTAGGCCAGGTTCGCCGAGACGATCGCCACGCGGTTCTGGTTGGTGCGGTGGATCTCGCTCGGCCCGATCGTCTGGACGACATCGGCCACGGAATCGAGCGTGACGGGGCGGTCGCTGGACGGGTTTACGATCAGGCGACGGATGTCGGCGACGGAAGCACGGTCGCTGGGCTGGGCCCTGACCAGCACATCGATGCGGCGGTCGCGCACGCTGTAGCGGGTGGCCACCTCGCCGCGCACCTGCCGCACCACCTGGTCGGCGATCTGCCGGTTGGTCAGCCCGAGTCCCGCAGCCCGCTCCTGGTCGAAGAGGATCTGCAGTTCCGGGAAGCCCTGGTCGGTGGTCGCCCTCACGTCGACGAAGCGGTCGTCGGCGGCCAGGCGCCGCACCAGTTCGTTGCCGCCGACCTCGAGCTGGGCCAGGTCGTTGCCGCGCAGTTCGATCTCCAGCGGCTGGGCCATCGCAAACAGCTCCGGCCGGCTGAAATCGACCTCCACGCCGGGGTAGCGCTCCATCGTGCGGCGGAGGCGCTGGCTGATCTGGGCCTCGGTGCGCGCACTGGTGCCGCTGCCCATGACGATGGTCAGCTTGCCGATGTTCTCGCCCGACTCGGTCGGGTTGGCGTCCAGGCGCGTGCCACTGCCGCTCACGCCGTACAGCACGCGGATGTCCTCGTCGTCCTGGTGGGCCAGCTGCAGGCTGCGCACCAATGCGTCGGTATCGCGCAGCTGCGTGCCCGGTGGCAGCTTGGCGGTCATCTCGAAGCGGTCCTGCGCCAGCTGCGGCACCAGGTCCATGCCCAGTCGCGGCACCATCAGCACAGACACGATGAACATCGCCGCAGCGATGCCCAATACGGCGAAGGGCCGCGACAGCGCTTCGGGCAGCACGCGCAGGTAGCGCGCCGAGAGGGCATTGAACCCGGCGCCGACGCCGCCCGCCGTCCGGTCCATCACGCGGCCGACGCTGCCGCGCAGGCCCACGAACACGAACGACAGCGCCAGCAGCCCGTAACGGACGAGCAGGGACAGCAACAGCAGCAGCACCGTCACCACCAGCAACACGAGCAGCATCACCAGCTTCGGCACCAGGACAACGAGCCACGCGAGGCCACGCAGCCGCTGCGCGGCCAGCGGCCGCGAACGGTCCACCGGCCAGGCCGCGCTGCGCCGCGAGAACTCGAAGGTCTGGCGCCACAGCGGGCGCGGGTTCGCCGGGTGGGCCGGGAACGCCATCGGCGCCGGCGCCGCCAGCGAGGCCAGCATCGGGATCAGGCTCAGCGCGACGAAGGTCGAGATGATCACCGCGATCGCCACGGTCAGCGCCTGGTCGGCGAACAGCTGGCCGGCGATGCCGGTGACGAAGACCAGCGGCAGGAACACCGCCAGCGTGGTCAGCGTCGAGGCAACGACCGGCATGCCGACCTCGCGGGTGCCGACGATCGCCGCCTCGATGACGCCCAGGCCGCGCTCGCGCGCCTTGGCGATCGATTCCAGCACCACGATCGAGTCGTCCACCACCATGCCGGTGGCCAGGGCCAGGCCCGCCAGCGACATGACGTTGAGGCTCAGGCCGAACTGGCCCATGAAGAAGAACGTGGCGATGATCGACACCGGCAGCGACAGGCCGATCACCAGCGTGCTCCAGCCGTTGCGCAGGAACAGGAAGATCACCAGGATCGCCAGCAGGCCGCCGATGACGGCCTCGAGCTTGACGTCGTTGAGCGCCTGGCGGATGAAGATCGCCTGGTCGTCGACGACCACCAGGCTGGCGCCCGGCGGCAGGTCCTGCCGCAAGCGCTCCAGCAGCGGCATCACCGACTCGGACACCTCGACGGTGTTCGCATCGCCTTCCTTGTACAGCGCCAGCTCGACCGCCTCGCGACCGCCCAGCCGGATGATCGCCTCGCGCTCCCGGTAGCCCTGGGTCACGGTTGCGATGTCGCGCAGGCGAACCGGCACGCCATCGAGGTCGGTGACCAGCAACTCGCGCATCTGGTCGAGCTCGATGAACTCGTTCACCGTGCGCACCAGGTAGCGCTGGCTGCCCTCCTCGATCCGGCCGCCGGAGATGTTGATGTTCTCCTGTCGCAGCCGCTCGATGACCCGCCCCGGGTCCAGGTTGAGCCGTGCCAGCTGCTGCTGGTCCAGCCACACCTGCACCTCGTCCTCCAAGCCACCGGAGACCTTGACCGCGGCGACACCCGGGGTCGGTTCAAGGCGGCGCTTGATCTCCTCGTCGGCATGCCGGCGCAGCTGCTTGAGCTCGGCCTCCTCGGCCGCCGCCCCGAGGGCCGCAGTGCCCTCGCTCCCGCCAGCACCATGCGCATGACCGGTTCGGTGGACGGGTCGAAGCGCAGGATCACCGGCTTCTCCGCCTCCAGCGGCAGCCGCAGCACCTCCAGCTTGTCGCGCACCTCGATGCTGGCGATATCCATGTTCGTGCCCCAGGCGAACTCCAGCAGCACGTCGCTCTGGCCGGTGCGCGACACCGAACGCAGCCGGCGCAGGCCCTTGACCACGCCGACCGCCTCCTCGACCGGCTCGGTCAGCAGGTTCTCGATCTCGCTCGGCGCGGCCCCGGTGTATTCGGTGCGCACCGTGAGCGTCGGATAGCTCAGGTCGGCAGCAGGTTCATGCGCAGGTCGCCCAGCGCGATGAAGCCGAACAGCACCAGGGTGAACGTCGCCATCGCGATGGTGACGCGACGGCGCGTGGAAAATTCGATCAGGCTCATGCCCCGGCCTCTTCCCCGTCGTCGGACCCGGCCGTGTCGGCCACGCCGGCATCCTGCTGCGCGGCGTCCTCCGCCGCGCCCACGTCGGCACCCGCGCCCGGCTCGGCATCACCCGCCACGTCCTCGGCAGGCACCGCCTGCCCCGGTGCGTCGAGCACCTGCACGCGGCTGCCGTCGCGCAGCGTCACCTTGCCCACGGTCACCACCTGGGTCCCCTCCTCGATGCCGCCGCGGATCTCCGCGAAGGTGCCGTTGATGTATCCCAGCTCCACCGGCGTGCGGACCGCGGTGTCGTCGCGCACCGCGAACACGGAAGTCATGCCGTCGCCTTCGATCAGCGCCGATCGCGGCACGCTCAAGACGTCGGCACGCTGGTCGTGCACGACACCGACGCGTCCGAACATGCCCGGACGCAGCACACCCTGGGAGGTGAACTCGGTGGTCACCCGGAACGTGCCGCTGCCGGAGTCCACCACCGGGCTGACGCGGGCCACGCGGCCCTCGAATCGCTGGTTGGGCACCGCATCGACCTGCATCGATACCGGCAGGCCCATGCGCATCGTCGCCAGCTCGCGTTCGGGGACATTGAGCACCGCCTCGAGCGTGGCCGTGTCGACGATGCGGAACAGCGACTGGTTGGGCTGGATCAGGTTGCCCAGCCTGACCTCACGCACCGCGATCACGCCATCGATGGGCGCCGTGATGCGGGTGTAGGACACTTCCAGCCGGGCGATGTCGACCGCGGAGCGCTGGATGTCGAGCTCCGCGCGCAGGCGCTCGTGCTGGTCGGCGGAGACGAGCTGCCGGGCGAACAGTTCTTCGGAGCGCGCGTACTCGCTCTGCAGCTTCTGCAACTGCGACTGGGCCTGGGCCAGCGCCAGGCCCTTGCGGTCGGGGTCCAGCCGGGCCAGCACCTGGCCGGCGCGCACCACATCCCCCTCCTCCACCATCAGTTCGAGCAGCACGCCGCTGGTCTTGGACACGACCTGGGCCTCGTTGACCGCCTCAAGCGTCGCGGTGCCACTGTAGCTGGCAGCGATCTCGCGTCGCCCGACCTGCGCCGTTTCCACCGGCACCGCGTCCGGCGGGCGTTCTTCTTCCTGGGCGGCGGCATCGGTGCCGCTGCCGCCACAGGCGGAAAGGCCCAGCGCGAACGACACGGCAAGGACACAGGCCAGCCCGGCTCGCGGGATGTGAAGGCGGTGGCTGCAGGGATTCACGTTCATGAGCAGGACTCGAGGGTGGGGTTCTGGTGTTATAGTAGCCTAGTACACCGAAGCGTGCAAGCACCAGTGTGGCCAGTCTCCGCAAGCCGGCGGTCCGGCGCGAGTGACGCAAGTCACGAAATGACCTGCCCCGCTGCGGGATACGCATTGGACTGCAAGAGCCGGCCGGCTCCGGCTATACTTCGGGTTTTGGTGGTCGCCACACCCGGCGGCCGGTACTTCCAAGCCGGAACGATCCTCAGATGAAGCCAACCTTCCTTCTGACTGCCCTGGGCCTTGCCCTCGCAGCCTCGCCCGCACTTGCCGAGAACGACATCGAGAACGGCAAGTCGCTCGCCTACACCTGTTATGGCTGCCACGGCATCGCGGGCTACAAGAACGCCTACCCGAGCTACAGCGTCCCCAAGATCGCCGGCCAGAACTACGAGTACCTGGTCGCCGCGCTCGGCCAGTACCGCGAAGGTTCCCGCCAGCATCCGACCATGCGGGCGCAGGCCGAGGGCTACACCGAGCAGGAGCTGCGCGACATTTCCGCCTACCTCGCACAGCTGGGCAAGGAGCAGTAAGCATGTACAAGACGATCCTTGGCGTGGCCGTGGCCTCGCTGTTCCTCCTCGCCCCGGCCCATGCGGGTGACGTCGAAGCCGGCGAGCGTAAGTCGCAGGTCTGCCAGGCCTGCCACGGTCCGGATGGAAACGGCATCGGCGATCCGCAGTACCCGCTGCTGGCGGGCCAGTACGCCGACTACATGGAAAAGACGCTTCGCGATTACCGCTCCGGTGCCCGCGACAACCTCATCATGGCGGGCTTCGCCGCGACCCTGAGCGACCAGGACATCCGCGACCTGTCGGCATTCTACGCCGCCCAGACGGGTCCGCTGCGGAGCATGCGCGGCACGCGCTGAGCCGCACCGGGCGACTTCGCCTCGAGGGCCCCGAACGGGGCCCTCGCGCGTTTCCGGAGATGCACCGGCACCGGTGGTTCAGTTCGTGCACAGGCGCCGCAGGCGTTCCACGTCCATGTCGCGGGCCAGCCCGGGCCCGGCCCCGATGAGGCGCTGGCGGACGTCGTCGCAGGTCTCCGGCCGGCCGCCACCGAACAGCATGGCCGCCGCGCCGAGCACCCGATCCTCGAGGCTCGGTGCTTCCCGCACATGGAATCCTTCGACGAACGCCTCGTCGCGACCAGGCAGGTGCTGCCTCCCCGGCTCCCGAAGCGGGCGGGCGCCGGCCGAAGGTCGCGCGAACGTCGCCTGCGCATCGGCAGGCCGCTCCTCGGCAGCGTGCTGATCGGCACCGGCGGCAGGGGCCCCAGCAACGCCGCCAGCCTCATCCGCAGGGGCCGCGACGACCTGCAGCGCGCCCGCCCGGGCGTCGGCAGGGGCAGCCGACGGACCCGGCGCGGGGCGCTGTGGACGACGTACGGGCAGCGGCGGCGGAGGCGGGGCGATCTCGACGAGCTGGATGCGATCGACCCGCACCAAAGCCGCGGGCGCCGAATCGCTGGAAGGAGGACGGGTGACGTGTACCAGCACCGCGGCATGCAGGGCCACAACGACGGCCACCACGAGGATGCGCCAGGGCTGCAACGGTGCCTGCTCCGCCGGCCGGATAAGACCCGATCGCCTTGGAAGATCTCCCCCGTTGCTTCCCCGCATGACATCCACACCGCATCCTGGCCGCGGCAGAGCGTAGCGACGGCAGGGTTAGCGGGATGTTATCCGGGGCCCTCGCGCCTGGCGGGGCTCCCTCGCGCGGATCAGATGTAGGGGTTCTCGCCAGTGGCGTGATCGGTGGCATCGCGCACGGCGGTGACGCCCGGCACCTTGGCCAGCAACGTCTTCTCGATACCCTGCTTGAGCGTGACGTCGGCCATGCCGCAGCCGTGGCAACCGCCACCGAACCTCAGCACCACGACGCCTTCCGCCGTGATCTCCTCCACCGCGACGCGCCCGCCGTGCGAGGCCAACTGCGGGTTGATCTCGTTGTCGACCAGCCAGCGCACGCGCTCCACCAGGCCGGCATCCCCGGCCGGGGCCTCACCCTTGATGCGCGGCGCGCGGATCGTCAACTGGCCACCGGTCTGCTGGTCGGTGAAGTCGATTTCGGCCCCTTCCAGGAACGGAGCGCTGGCACCGTCGACGTACAGGGTGAAGCCGTCGCACTCCAGCGACCATTCGTCGCCGCTGAGGTCGAGTGGCTCGCAGAACTCCAGTCGCGCGTCGGCACGCGACGTGCCGGGGTCGACGGCAGTGAGGCGGATGCCGATGGCATCGCCGCCCTGCGTTTCGATGAGGCGACGGAAGTGGCTCTGGGCGTGCGTGGAGATCTCGATCATCCCGCTATTCTAACGCAGGGGCTGCGTATACTTTGCGCGAACCCGACATCACAGGATGTGCCCCATGACCGATCTCGCCACCCTCGCCTCCTCCCACTGCCAGCCCCGAAAGGGCGCAGGCGACCGCCTGGAGGCCGTGGCCGTGTCCGAGCGCCTGGGCCTGCTGCCTGAATGGGAGCTGGTCGAGGAAGGCCGGGCGATCACGCGCACGTTCCGCTTCAAGGACTACTACCGCACCCTGGCCTACGTGAATGCACTGGGCTTCATCGCCCACCGCGAGGACCACCATCCCGACCTGGGCGTGCACTACGACCGCGTGGTGGTCAGGTTCTCCACCCATGACGTGGACGGCTTGTCCGAGAACGACTTCATCTGCGCGGCCCGCGCGGACGCGCTCTACGCCGACGCGCCCTGACCGCGACGCGACGCCGCCCGCCCGGCTGATCAGGCAAGGCGGTCCAGCACGCCCGAGAGGTCGGGCGGCAGCGGGGCGTTGAGCACGTAGGGACGCGATCCGTCCTCCAGCGCGAACTCCAGCGACGCGGCATGCAGGAACAGGCGCTTGAGCCCGGCCTTCTCGCGCAGCCGCTTGTTGGCCTCGCGGTCGCCGTACTTGTCGTCTCCGGCGACCGGATGGCCCAGGTGCACGGCGTGCACCCGGATCTGGTGGGTGCGGCCGGTCTCGATGCGCACTTCGGTGAAGCTGTGCCCGCCCCGCCGCTCGAGCAGATGGAAATGGCTGACCGAGTCCTTGCCGCCCTCGTCGGTGCGCACCATGCGCTCGCCGCCACGCAGCGTGGCCTTGAGCAGCGCCACGTCGACGCGGAGTCGCCCCTCGGGCAGGCGCCCGACCAGCAGCGTGAGGTAGCGCTTGCGCAGCCCACCTTCGCGCATCAGGCGCTGGAGCGTGGTCAGCGCGCTGCGCTTCTTGGCGATGACCAGCAGGCCGGAAGTGTCCCGGTCCAGGCGATGGACCAGCTCCAGCGACTCGCCGGGGCGTGCGGCCCGGATCAGTTCGATCGCCCCGTGGCTGATGCCGCTGCCGCCGTGGCTGGCGATGCCGCTGGGCTTGTCCAGCGCCAGCAGCCGGTCGTCCTCGAACACGATCGCGGCCTGGATCCGGTCGAGCTGCGAGGCGGGCGGCGCACGCTCCTCGCCCGGCTCCGGCAAACGCACCGGAGGCACCCGCACCTCCTCGCCGCCCCTGAGCTTGAAGTCGGCCTTGGCCCGGCCACCGTCAACCCGCACCTGGCCGCTGCGCACGATCTTGTAGACCAGGCTGCGCGGCGCCCCCTTGAGCAGGCCGAGCAGGAAATTGTCCAGCCGCTGGCCGGCCCGGTCGGCAGGCACCTTCACCAACCTGACTGCCGGGCTGGCCCCGGTCACCTCTCGACTCACTCTGACTCCTATCTGCTACACTAAGCAGGCGAAATAACGTCCTGATTTCCCTGGCACTGCTGCAGCGCAATAATTCGCTGTGCCGTCCAGGTGGACCCGGGTACTGCAACGCGCACCGCCCTGAGGCTGCCCATGGTAGCCGGGCCGCGCGATCGGTGCCCGCATCTTAGGCGTGAGTCGCTCGAGCGCCACGGAACGTCCGAACCATCTGGGCGTCCCGGGGTCCGAATGGTTGCCGGCGGGCATGGCGCCCACCGGTCTTAATGAACAAGCGCTCCCGCGGATGAACGTCCGTCGGTTGTTTGGCAGCGCTGGCGAATTCGCAGTGCCTTCCGCTCTCCATGGCGCGGAGGGCGCCCCACATCAGGGCGCGGACACCCGGCGTTCCTCGCGGTAGAGCGCGTGAGGAACTGACAATGAAGCGGATGCTTATCAACGCGACTCAGGCAGAAGAGTTGCGAGTGGCCATCGTCGATGGCCAGACGCTGTACGACATCGATATCGAACAGCCGTCGAAGGAACAGAAGAAGTCCAACATCTACAAGGGCCGCATCACCCGCGTCGAGTCCTCGCTCGAAGCGGCCTTCGTCGATTACGGCGGAGAAAAGCACGGCTTCCTTCCGCTCAAGGAAATCTCCCGCGATTACTTCCAGGCCGGCGTCGACCCGAACAAGGCGTCGATGAAGGAGCTGCTGCGCGAGGGCCAGGAAGTCGTCGTGCAGGTCACCAAGGATGAGCGCCAGGGCAAGGGCGCGGCGCTGACCACGTACATCTCGCTGGCCGGCCGCTACATGGTGCTGATGCCCAACAGCCCGACCGCCGGTGGCGTCTCGCGCCGCATCGAGGGCGACGACCGCGCCGCCCTCAAGGACGCGATGGACAAGCTCGACATCCCCGACGAGATGGGCGTGATCATCCGCACCGCCGGTGTCGGCCGCGACGCCGAGGAACTGCAGTGGGACCTCGACTACCTGATCCAGGTCTGGCGCGCGATCACCGAAGCCGCACTGACCAAGCCGGCCCCGTTCCTCATCTACCAGGAATCGCGCCTGATCATCCGTGCGCTGCGTGACTACCTGCGCAACGATGTCGGCGAGATCCTGGTCGACACCCGTGAACTCTACGAGGACGCGCGCGAGTTCATGGAGCGGGTGATGCCGCACAACCTGCGCAAGCTCAAGTTCTACGAAGACACCGTCCCGCTGTTCAACCGCTACCAGATCGAGTCGCAGATCGAGGCCGCCTACGAGCGCGAGCTTCGCCTGCCCTCCGGCGGCGCCATCGTCATGGACCAGACCGAGGCGCTGACCGCGGTCGACGTGAACTCCGCGCGCGCCACCAAGGGCAGCGACATCGAGGACACCGCGTTCAACACCAACCTGGAGGCCGCCGACGAAGTGGCCCGCCAGTTGCGCCTGCGCGACCTGGGTGGGCTGGTGGTCATCGACTTCATCGACATGTCCTCCAGCAAGCACCAGCGCGAGGTCGAGAACCGCCTGCAGCAGGCGCTTCGCCACGACCGCGCCCGTGTGCAGATCGGCCGGATCTCGCGCTTCGGCCTGCTGGAGATGTCGCGCCAGCGACTGCGCCCGAGCCTGGGCGAGTCCAGCCAGATCGTCTGCCCGCGCTGCTCCGGCCATGGCCGCATGCGCAGCGTCGAATCGCTCGCGCTGTCGATCCTGCGACTGGCCGAAGAGAATGCGATGAAGGAGAGCACCGGCCAGGTCCTGGTCCAGGCGCCGCCGGAAATCGCGAACTACCTGCTCAACGAGAAGCGCCGCGCACTGGTCGAGATCGAACAGCGCCACGACGCGCCGGTCGTCATCGTGGCCGACCTGCAGCTCGAGACGCCCCACTTCAACGTCAGCCGCCTGCGCGAGAACGAGCTGGCCGAAGAGGCGGGTCGCCCGAGCTACCACCGCACCACGCCGCGCAAGCTCGAGACCCATGCGCTGACGCGTGACAACCTCAACATCCCGCCGCCGCCGGCGGTGCGCAAGGTGGAGCCGGTACGCCCCGCCCCGCAACGCGAGCCGGCCGAGGAGGCCCCGCCGCCGAAGGCCGTGACCGCCCCTCGCGCCGTGCAGGCCGCCGAGCCGAGCCTGTGGGATCGCATCGTCGGGTTCTTCGGCGGCAGCGCCGACAAGCCGGCCTCCACGCCCCGCACGCAACCCAAGCGCGAAGAACGCGCAGCGGCCGACGAGGACCAGCGCCCGTCCAGCCGTGGTGGCCGACGGCGCCGGGGTGGCCGTGACGAGGAGCGCAGCGGCCGCAGCCGCAGCCAGCGCACCGGCAGCGCCGCGAAGTCCGAAGAGCGTCGCGACGAACGTCCCGAGGACAAGCGCGAGGACGCCGCCGCACCCAAGGCACGCCGCGAGCGCCGGCCGCGCAACGAAGCCGCAGCCACCCAGGACGGCGCCAAACCCGCCAGGGACGGCGCTCGCCGAAGTGGCACCGCGAAGTCCGAGGACGGCAGCGCAGGCGCCGGCAAGGCGACTGCCGCAGCCGCGGTCGCGACGCCGGCACGGGTGCCAATCCGAAAAAGGATGTCGCCGCCGATGCCGACCCGCAGGCCATGGCCGATGCCTCCGCGAATCCGGCCAGCACCACCCCGGGCGAGGATGGACAGGATGCCAGCGCCGGCAGCCGCAGGCGTCGTGGACGCCGTGGTGGCCGCCGCCGTCGCCGCAGCGCGGCCGACGCGCCCAATGTGATCGAGGATGGCCAGGACGGCCACGACGAGAACGGTACGGGCGATGCCGACGGCAACCGGGCGCAAACTGCCCCGGCCCACTCGAGCGAAGACGGCTCCCGTACCGCCTCCGACGGCAACCGCAACGACGGGCCTTCGGTCCCCGTGGCCGAGGATGGCCCCGCCACCGCGGCCGCCAGTCGCTCCGAGCTGAGCTTCGACGACCTTCCGGCCCCGCAGGCCGAGAAGGCTGAGAAAGCCGAGAAGGCCGAGAAGGCAGCGGCGTCTGCCGAGCCTGCCGAAGCTACCGCACCCACCGCGACTGCCGAGGCGATCGAGGCTGTCGAAGACAGCACCTCGTCGGCGAACGTCGATCGGACCGAGGCGTCGCCGGAGCGGGCTGCACACGCCCCCGCCGCGCGCAAGAGTCGATACATCTCCGGCACGGGCAACCAGGCAGCGGCCGCGGAAGCCTCCACCAGCGAAGCATCCACCGCCGCCGAGGCAGCCGCCCCGGCGGAAGATGACGCTGCTGCCGCACGGGAGTCGCAGCCCGAGCCCAAGGCCGTGGCCAAGGCCGCGCCCCCCCCGCACGGAGCGCACACCACGTCGTCCGCAGGCGGAGCCGCGTCCGGAACCACGCCCGGAGCCGCGCCAGGTGGCGCTTGCGGTCGCCGTCGCGCTCTCGGCGAACCGGAGCCAGCCGGCGATGCCCGCCGCGCCGAAGGCCAGGCCCGAGTCGTCGGACGGGTCTGGAGAGGGCTCGCCGCAGCACAGCCTTCCGTTGGAAGCCGCGCCGGCCAAGCCGGTTGAAGCGTTGGATGACTCTCCGGTCGAGCAGTCGGTCGAAAAGATCGGCGAAGCGCCCGCCCAGGCCACCAGCCACGCCATGCCGGAGTCGTCGGTCGAACCAGGCCAGTCGGATCGGGAGCTGTCGGGCACCCCGGCCGCCGTCGTCGACACCCGGGCTGTCGAGGCAACCGACGAGGACGAGGAAGAGGAAGTGACTCGCGTCGAAGAGGCCTCGGAGTCTGTCGAGTCGGGCAAGGAGGAAAGCACCCGGACCGACCGCTGATTCCATCAGCAAAGGTGCAAACGCAGAAGGGCGCGTCGAACGACGCGCCCTTCTTGCATGTCGGTGGACCGCTTTCCGCTAGCGCGCCTGTTGCGTCGCCTCCACCAGGCCATACTGGCTGGCCAGTCGAAGCAACGACACGTTGTCGCGGATCTCGAGCTTGTTGAACAAGCGGTACTTGTGCGTGGCGACGGTTTTCGGACTCAGGCTCAGGCGCTCGGCGATATCGTCCATGCGCTTGCCCTGGCAGAGCATCATCGCGATCTCGGTCTCGCGCGGGGACAGCGCCTCGAAGGGCGATGCGGTGCCGTTGACCACGCCCAGGGCCATGCGCTGCGCCAGGTCGCTGGCCACGTAGCGCCGGCCGTGGGCCACGTCGCGCACGGCGCGAAGCAACTCGTCGGCACCACAGGCCTTGCCCAGGTATCCGCTGGCACCCGCCGCCAGCAGGCGCTGCGGCAACGGGCCGTCTTCCTGCACCGAAACGATGATCACCTTCGTATCCATCGCACCGCGCACGATGCGCTCGGTGATCTCCAGGCCGCTCACGCCGGGCAGGTGCAGGTCGCACAGCACCACGTCGGGCTTGAGCTGCCGGATCATCGGCAGGCCTTCCTCGCCACTGCTGGCCTCGCCGACCACGTCCACGTCGACCTGTCCGGCCAGGATCATGCGCAGTCCGGTTCGCACCAGCGCATGGTCATCGAGAATGAACACTCGGATCATTCCATATCTCCCCATAGTCCTTCCCTGGATGGCGGAGAGGGTGGGATTCGAACCCACGGTGGAGTCGCCTCCACGGCAGTTTTCAAGACTGCTGCCTTAAACCACTCGGCCACCTCTCCATGAAAAACCCCGGCCGTTCCTGGCCGGAGCCTGCGCAATTCTGTACGAAAACAGCGCGTTCAGCCAGCCCGCGCCAGTTCGCCATCGGGCTCGCGGCGACACCCGGAACAGTCGAGCCGGCTCGATTCGATCTGCCCGGGAAGGTGTTCGGCAAGATAGTCGATGAAGCCCCGCACCGCCGGCAGCAGGCCGCGGCGCGAGGGGAACACCGCATGGCAGATGCCCTGCGGCAGGCTCCACTGCGGCAGGACCACCTCCAGTCGCCCGCTGCGTACGTCGTCGGCGCAGATCGTCTCGGGAAGCAGCGTGATGCCCAGCCCTTCGACCGCGGCCTGCTCGAGCATGGGGAAATCCGAACACATCAGCCGGGGCTGGATGTCGACGCGCTCGATCTGACCCTGCGGGCCGTGCAGTTCCCAGCGCTGCCTGCCCTCGTCCTCGCTCATGCTGAGCGTCTGGTGGTCGTGCAGGTCCGCGGGCGCCGCCGGGCGCCCTGCCCTGGCCAGATAGGCCGGGCTGGCCACCAGCAGCTCCTGTATCTGTCCGAAACTGCGCATGACCAGGCTGCCGTCGTCGTTGAGCTGGCTGCGCACCCGCAATGCAACGTCGAAACCTTCGTTGATGACGTCGATACGCCGATTGCTGGCATGCACGTGCACGCGCACCTTGGGGTGCGCCGCCATGAACCCCGGCAACAGCCGGGCCAGCTGGTTCTGTGCCAGGGCCACCGGGCAACTCACCCGGACCAGTCCGCGCGGCTCGGCACTCAGCCGGTCCACCGCTTCACGGGCGGCCTGGGCCTCTGCCAGCATGCTCTGGGCATGGCGGTAGACGTCCTGCCCGACTTCGGTCACCGAGAAGCGCCGGGTCGAGCGCTGCAGCAGGCGCACGCCGAGGTCGCTCTCGAGCTGCGACACGCGCCGGCTCAGGCGCGATTTCGGGATGTTGAGGGCGCGCTCGGCCGCGGCATATCCGCCGTGTTCGACCACGACGGCGAAGTAGTAGAGATCGTTGAGGTCCTGCATCGCGGGCAGCCGTTTCGCCAGGGGAACACCGTTCTCCCACTTAAGCGCATCGTCCTGCCGCGGTCAACGACTCCGGCAACTCAGGCAAGGCGCTCCAGTCCACCCATGTACGGGCGCAGGGCCTCGGGCACGGTGATCGAGCCGTCCGCCTCCTGGTAGTTCTCCAGCACCGCGACCAGGGTCCGCCCCACGGCCAGGCCGGAGCCGTTGAGCGTGTGCAGCGGCTCGGGCTTGCCGGTCTCGGGATTGCGCCAGCGTGCCTGCATCCGGCGCGCCTGGAAATCACCGCAGTTGGAGATCGAGCTGATTTCACGATAGCTGTCCTGCCCCGGCAGCCACACCTCCAGGTCGTAGGTGCGGCGGGCCGAGAAGCCCATGTCGCCCGTGCACAACAGCATGCGCCGGTACGGCAGGCCCAGGCGCCGCAGCACGGCCTCGGCATGGCCCACCATGCGCTGGTGGGCCGCATCGCTTTCGGCCGGTCGGCTGATCGCGACCAGTTCGATCTTCTCGAACTGGTGCTGGCGGATCATGCCGCGCGTGTCGCGGCCGTGGCTGCCGGCCTCGGCCCGGAAGCACATCGAATGGGCCGCCAGCCACATCGGCAGCGCCGAGTCCTCCACGATGTCCTCGCGCACCAGGTTGGTCAGCGGCACCTCGGCGGTCGGCACCAGGTAGCGGGTGGTGTCGCCGAACGGCGTGGAGAACAGGTCTTCCTCGAACTTGGGCAACTGGCCGGTGCCCTGCATCGCATCGGCGTTGACGATGAGCGGGACGTTGCACTCGCTGTAGCCGTGTTCGCCGACCTGCAGGTCGAGCATGAACTGCGCCAGCGCCCGGTGCAGGCGGGCCATCTTGCCTCGCATGACGGTGAACCGCGCGCCGCTGAGCCTGGCCCCGGCATCGGCGTCGAGCCAGCCATGGCGCTCGCCCAGTGCCACGTGGTCGCGGACCTCGAAATCGAAGGTGCGCGGCTCGCCCCAGCGCTCCTCCTCCACGTTGTGGGTCTCGTCCGCGCCGACCGGCACGCCGTCGTCGGGCAGGTTCGGGATGCCCAGCGCAATCGCCTCCAGCTCGGACTTGAGCTCGGCCAGCCGATGCTCGGCATGCTTGAGTTCATCGCCGAGCCCCGCCACCTCGGCCAACAGGGCGCTGGCATCCTCGCCCTTCGCCTTGGCCTGCCCGATCGCCTTGGACCGCGTGTTGCGCAGGTTCTGCAGTTCCTGCGTTCGCGTCTGCAACTGCTTGCGCTCGGCCTCCAGCCGCTCGAGCGCGGCCACGTCCAGGTCAAAACCCCGGGTGGCCTTCAGGCGGGCGGCGGTGTCGGCCAGCTGGACGCGCAGCAGCATCGGATCGAGCATCGGGGACTTCCGGGTTCGGCAAGGGACCGCGCATTATCGCCGCCCTTCCCGCGATGCGCCAACGCCGCGTCAACTTTTCCCGCGTGCCTGCCCGCGCTGGGCGCGAAGCTGGTCGAGCTTCTCCTTGAGGCGGATCTCCAGGCCACGCTCGACCGGCTGGTAGTAGGTGCGCTCGCCCATCGCATCGGGGAAGGCCGTCTGCGACAGCGCCACGCCGGCCTCCGCATCGTGGTCGTACTGGTAGCCGCTGCCGTAGCCCAGGGACTTCATCAGCTTGGTCGGTGCGTTGCGCAGGTGCATCGGCACCTCCTGGCTGCCGTGCTCGCGCACATCCGACATCGCCGCCTTGTAGGCCACGTAGGCGGCGTTGGACTTGGCGGTGCTGGCCAGGTAGATCACCAGTTGCGCCAGCGCCAGCTCGCCCTCCGGGCTGCCGAGGCGGTCGTAGGCATCCCAGGCCTCGGTGGCCATGGCCAGCGCCCGCGGATCGGCCAGGCCGATGTCCTCGACCGCCATGCGCGTGAGCCGCCGCGCCAGGTAGATGCGGTCGCAGCCACCATCGAGCATGCGGCACAGCCAGTACAGCGCGGCATCGGGATTGGAGCTGCGCACCGATTTGTGCAGCGCCGAGATCTGGTCGTAGAACTGCTCGCCCTGCTTGTCGAATCGACGCGTGCGGTCGGCGAGCACCTGCGCCAGCGTGGCCTCGGTGATGACGCCATCCTCGTCTTGCGCCAGCTCCGCGGCGATCTCGAGCAAGGTCAGTCCACGGCGCACGTCGCCGTCGGCTGCCTGTGCGATCAGCGCCAGCAGGTCGGCCTCCACCTCGATGCCACGTTCGCCAAGTCCCCGCTCGGCGTCACCGAGCGCACGCTGCAGCGCCTGCACGATGTCGTCGGCCGACACCGGTTCGAGCACGTGCACCCGGCAGCGCGAGAGCAGCGCGGAGTTGAGTTCGAAGCTGGGATTCTCGGTCGTGGCGCCGACGAACAGGATGCTGCCGCGCTCGATGTGCGGCAGGAACGCATCCTGCTGGGCCTTGTTGAAGCGGTGCACCTCGTCGACGAACAGCACGGTGCGCTCGCCCGCCTCGAACCGCGCCTGCGCCTCGGCCAGCACCTTGCGCACGTCGGGGAGTCCCGACAGCACCGCCGAGATGGCCCGGAACCCGGCCCGGGCATAGCGCGCCAGCAACAGCGCCAGCGTCGTCTTGCCGCAGCCCGGCGGGCCCCAGAGGATCATCGAATGGACGCGGCCCGATTCGATCGCGCGCCGCAGTGCCGACCCCTCCGCCACCAGCCTGCGCTGGCCCACCACGTCGTCGAGCGTGCGCGGGCGCATGCGCTCGGCCAGGGGCTGCAGCGATTCGGGGGCCTCGAACAGGCCGTCCTGGCCGTCGACGGAGGAAGGGCGGTTCATCGACCCATTGTAGGCGGCTGCAGGCCTCGTTACCGGATCGGCGTGACCTCGGCGGCCTCGGCCATCGCACCCACCACGTCGACGCCGGCCGGCGGCTCGAAGCTGAAGTGGTCCGCGGCGAAGTCCGGGTTGCGCTCCCAGCCGCTGAACGTCACCCGGGTCTTCTGGCCGAGGGAATCGTCGAGCTCCATGCGCGCCAGCGCCCCGGCACCGTCGAAGGCCAGGCGCGCCTGGTCGAACTGTGCGTCCTCGCCACGCGGGGTCAGCACCATCCAGTCCAGGCCGTCCTCGTCGCCGCCCCGGGAGACGGTGAACTGACGCTCGAGCTCGTCGGGATCGATCAGCACGGCCAGCGGGCTGGACTGCTCCTCGTGGCTCTGGATGCGCACGTTGACCTGTTCCAGGTCCGGATCGTAGATCCAGACGTGGTTGCCGTCCGCCACGATCAGCTGCGGGAACGGATCGAGGTACTCCCAGCGGAACTGCCGCGGCGTGCGCAACGCGATCGTGCCGGTGGAGTGCTCGCTGAGGTGGCCGTTGGCGTCGTAAACGCGCTGCTCGAAGCTGCCGTCCAGTCCGCGCAGGTCCTGGCTGAAGCGATCGAAGGCCGCGCGCGCGTCATCGGCCTGCGCCTGGGGCGCAACCAGGCCGAGCAGCAGCAGCGGGGTGGCAAGGGCAATCACACGTCGCATGGCGGCATCCACATGGGGAGGTTCGTGGTCGATTCTGAACGGCGGAGGCTGAACCGCGGACCCGCGGCCGTACACATGGCCACTGCTCCGTTCAGGGTCACTTCGGCGGCGGTGGCGCGATCACCTTGCGGTCGCCATTGGATTCCTGGGGCGTCACGATCCCGGCCTGTTCCATCGCCTCGATCAGGCGTGCGGCACGGTTGTAGCCGATCTTCAGCCGTCGCTGCACACCGGAGATCGACGCGCGGCGGCTCTCGGTGACGATGCGCACCGCCTCGTCGTAGAGCGGGTCGGACTCGTCGCCGCCGGACGAGGCCTCCGGCAGGCCGGTGGCACCGACCACGACGCCGTCGCCCATCGTCTGGGTGTCGTCGAGCACACCCTCGACATAGTCCGGGCCGCCGCCCTGCTTCTTCAGGTAGTCGACGACCCGATGGACCTCCTCGTCGCTGACGAAGGCGCCATGGACACGCTCGGGCATGGCCGTGCCGGGGGGCAGGTAGAGCATGTCGCCGTGGCCCAGCAGCGTTTCCGCGCCGCTCTGGTCGAGGATCGTGCGCGAGTCGATCTTGGAGCTGACCTGGAAGGCGATCCGGGTCGGGATGTTGGCCTTGATCAGGCCGGTGATCACGTCGACCGAGGGCCGCTGGGTGGCCAGGATCAGGTGGATGCCGGCTGCGCGGGCCTTTTGCGCCAGGCGGGCGATGAGCTCCTCGACCTTCTTGCCGACGATCATCATCATGTCGGCGAACTCGTCGATGAAGACGACGATGTAGGGCAAGGTCTCGAGCTCCGGGGCGGTTTCGTCGAGCTCCGGATTGGGCTGGAACAGCGGATCCAGGAGTGGCTGCCCCGCCTCCTGCGCATCCTTCACCTTGCGGTTGAAGCCGGCCAGGTTGCGCACGCCGACCGCACTCATCAGCTTGTAGCGGCGTTCCATCTCCGCCACGCACCAGCGCAGCGCATTCGCCGCCTCCTTCATGTCGGTCACGACCGGCGCCAGCAGGTGCGGGATGCCTTCGTAAACCGAAAGTTCCAGCATCTTCGGGTCGATCATCAGCATCCGCACGTCCTGGGCCGAGGCCTTGTACAGCAGGCTGAGCACCATGGCGTTGACGCCGACCGACTTGCCCGAACCGGTGGTGCCGGCCACCAGCAGGTGCGGCATGCGGCCCAGGTCGGCCACCGTCGGCCGGCCGCCGATGTCCTTGCCCAGTGCGATCGTCAGCGGGCTGGGGGACTTGTCGTACTCCTTGGAGCGCAGCAGCTCGCTGAGGTAGATCATCTCGCGCGTGGCGTTCGGGATCTCCAGTCCGATCACCGACTTGCCCGGGATCACGTCGACCACGCGCACCGCCTTGACGCTCAGTCCGCGGGCGATGTCCTTGTCGAGGCTGTTGACCTGGCTGCCCTTCACGCCCGGCGCCGCTCCATCTCGAAGCGGGTGATGACCGGGCCCGGGAACGCGCCGACCACCTCGACGTCGATGCGGAAATCCTTGAGCTTGAACTCGATCTGCCGCGACAGCGCCTCGAGCGTTTCCTCGGAGTAGCCCTTCGGCTGGGGCTTGGGATCATCCAGCAGGGACAGCGGTGGCAGTCCCCCGGCCGGATCGGTGTGGAACAGCGGGATCTGCTGCTCGCGCTTGGCGCGTTCGCTCTTCTCGATGACCGGCGCCGGCGGCGGCTCGATCCGGATCGGCTCGCGACGTGCGCGTCGCGCGGTCTCGACCTTGCGCGTCTCGCCGCGCACCTCGCGTGCGGCGCGGGCCTGGCGCCATTCGCGCAGGCGGACCACGCTCGCCCCGGCCCAGATCCAGACGGCGATCGCCCACTGCCCCAGGCGGTCCATCAGGCCCAGCCAGCTCAGGCCGGTGGCCAGCGTGATCGCGGCAAGCACCGCGGCCAGCAGGAACAGGTTGGCCCCGAACGGCCCGAGCAGGTTGGAGAACGAGCGCCCGACGAGCTGGCCGAGGATGCCGCCGGAATCGGCCGGCAGGGCCGGCGCAGCCCCCATCTGGATGTGCACCAGGCCGCTGGCACACACCAGGAACCCGACCAGGCCGACCAGGCGCAGCGCCGGCGTGAACCCCGCGCCGCGGTCGTCGGCGGCAAACAGCGCCACCCACACGATCCCGGCCAGCACGAAGGGCAATGTGTAGGCGACGTAGCCGAAGAAGTAGAACACCAGGTCCGACAGCCAGGCCCCGACGGTGCCGCCGAAGTTGCTGATCTGGCCGGTGACGCTGCCCGAGCGCGACCAGCCCGGGTCGTCGGGGGTGTAACTGAGCAGGCTCGCCAGCAGGAACAGCACGACCGGCGCCACCGCCACGAGGATCAATTCGCGCCACAGCTTGCGGTTCGCCGGCTGCGCGTCGGGCTTGGTGCGGGCTGTACGGGCGCGTCCCACCGTTAGAACCTACCTCAGGAAATCCTGATTAGCCGTTGAATATACGGCATTTTAAAACGAAAGTGGCCGCCGACCCGGAAGGAGCGGCGGCCACCACGTTACACCGGATCGGCCGGCTGTCGAGCGCCGATCAGGCGCCCATGTCCTGCAGCGCCGGATGCACCAGCTTCCCACCCTCGACGTTGATGCCGCGCACCAGCGCCTGGTTGTCGCGCCATTCGCCCGAAGCCAGCTTCTGCACCCAGGGCAGGATGGCCGCGCAGATCGCCTGCGAGGAGGTCTGCGGCACCGCGCCGGGCATGTTGGTCACGGCGAAGTGGGTCACCCCGTCGACGTCGTAGGTCGGCTCCGCCCAGGTGGTCGGACGCGTGGTCTCGAAGCAGCCGCCCTGGTCGACGGAGATGTCCACCAGCACGCTGCCCTTCTGCATCGAGGCGACCATCTCGCGCGTCACCACGTGCGGGGCCTTCGCGCCGGTCACCAGCACCGCGCCGATGACCAGGTCGGCGGTGGCCAGCTCGCGCGCCACCACGTCCTCGTAGGGGAACAGCGCGGTGACGTTGGCGCCCAGCGCCATCATCTGCGCCAGGCGGTCCTGGCGCTTCTCGAACACCACGACGTTGGAGCCACCCGAGGCTGCCAGCTCCGCGGAGTTGCCACCGGCGGCGCCGGCACCGAACACCACCACCTTGCCGCGCTCGGTGGAAGGCAGGCCACCCAGCAGCTTGCCCTTGCCGCCCATCGGGGCGTGCAGCAGGTGGGTGCCGACCTGCACGCCGATGCGACCGGCGACGATGGACATCGGCGCCAGCAGCGGCAGGTCCCCGTTCTCGAGCTCGACGGTCTCGAACGCCACGCCGGTCAGGCCGATGTCGAGCAGACGCGAGGTCAGCTCGGGCTCGGCGGCCAGGTGCAGGTAGCAAAACAGCAGGTGGTCCTTGCGCAGGTGCTTGAGGTCGCCGGCGATCGGCTCCTTCACCTTGACGATCAGTTCGCCCTTCTCGTACAGCGTGGCGGCGTCCGCGGCGATGTTCACGCCCAGCGCCGAGTAGTGCTCGTCGCTGAAGCCGCTCTTGACGCCGGCCTGGGTCTCGACCCAGACCTCGTGGCCACGTCGGACCAGGTCGGCGGCGGCGGCGGGAACGAGGGCCACGCGGCCTTCGAGGGTCTTGGTCTCACGGGGGATACCGATGCGCATGTTGGGTCCCATACTAAAAAAGCGAAAACCGGCGAATCGCCGGCCTGTCTAGCCTGCGGTGGCGATCACGCCGGGGTGTCAGGCTTGAATCGACCCGGCTGCAGCCCCATCCTTTCCGGGACCGTCGCCGCGGCGACACGTTCAGCCGTCTCCCACCGACTGCCCTCCCTGCGCCAAAGGCGCTGGGAGGCGCGATCACCCTCCTGCAAAGCCGTAAGGATTATACATGAGCAACCCCGCGCAAACGCCCCGCCACAGCCGCGTCCTGATCCTGGGTTCCGGCCCGGCGGGCTACTCCGCGGCGGTCTACGCCGCCCGCGCGAACCTCAAGCCGGTGCTGGTGACCGGCCTGCAGCAGGGCGGCCAGCTGATGACCACCACCGAGGTGGACAATTGGCCCGGCGATGCCCACGGCCTGATGGGCCCGGACCTGATGATGCGCATGCAGGCACACGCCGAGCGCTTCGACACCGAGATGATCTTCGACCACATCAACGAGGCCGACCTGTCCAGGCGCCCGTTCCGGCTCAAGGGCGACAGCGGCGAGTACACCTGCGACGCACTGATCATCTCGACCGGCGCCACCGCCAAGTACCTGGGCCTGCCGTCGGAGCAGAAGTTCATGGGCAAGGGCGTGTCGGCCTGCGCCACCTGCGACGGGTTCTTCTTCAAGGAGCAGGACGTGGCGGTGATCGGCGGTGGCAACACCGCGGTCGAGGAGGCGCTGTACCTCTCCAACATCTGCCGCAAGGTCTACCTGGTGCACCGCCGCGACAAGCTGCGCGCGGAGAAGATCATGCAGGACAAGCTCTTCGCCAAGGCCAAGGCTGGCAAGATCGAGCTGATCTGGGACCACACCGTGGACGAGGTACTGGGCGACGACAGCGGCGTGAGCGGCATGCGCATCCGGTCCACCAAGGACGAGTCCACCCGCGAGATCGACGTGACCGGCTTCTTCGTGGCGATCGGGCACACGCCCAACACCTCGTTGTTCGAGGAGCAGCTGGACATGCGCAACGGCTACATCACCATCCGTACCGGGCTCGAGGGGATGGCGACGGCGACCTCGGTGCCGGGCGTGTTCGCGGCCGGCGACGTGGCCGACCAGGTCTATCGCCAGGCGATCACGTCGGCAGGCTTCGGCTGCATGGCCGCGCTCGATGCCGAGCGTTTCCTGGAAACCGGCGAGTAGGCACAGGCACTGGGTCACGCCGTCGCGACCCGGCAGCGTCGACCATGGGCTCGACGCTGCCGCCCGGGCCCGCCATGAGTGAACTCCGCATCCACGATTCGATTGGCGAGATCCCGGCCGCGACCTGGGACGGGCTGCTTGGTTGCGAACATCCGTTCATGCGGCACGCGTTCCTGTCCGGGCTGGAGTCGACCGGTTGCCTGCGCGACGCCTGGGGCTGGACGCCCCGGCACGCCTCGCTGTGGGAGGACGGACGACTCGTTGCCGCGGCACCGGCCTACCTGAAGACGAACTCGCACGGCGAGTTCGTCTTCGACCATGCCTGGGCGCACGCCTACCAACAGCATGGCCATGCCTACTACCCGAAGTGGCTGGTGGCCTCGCCCTACACCCCGGTGACCGGCCCTCGCCTGCTGGCACGCACCCCCGCCCATGCAGGCCAGCTGCTGGACGCGATGGTCGAACGCGCGCTCGGGGAAAGCCTCTCCTCGATCCATCTCAACTTCGCCCCGGCATCGCAGCTGCAGGCGACGGGGCCGGACTGGCTGGCCCGGAACGACATCCAGTTCCACTGGCGGCGCCAGGCCGGATGGCACGACTTCGAGGACTTCCTCGGCGCCCTGGAGCGCAAGAAGCGCAAGAACATCCGGGCCGAACGGCGCCAGGTGCGCGACGCCGGCGTGGCCCTGCGCGTGGTCCACGGCGATGAAGCCACTGCCGACGAAATCGCGACCCTGCACGCGCTGTACTGCCTGAGTTTCGCGAGCAAGGGCAACTCCCCGGCCCTCACGCTTGCGTTCTTCCAGCACCTGGCGGCGCACATGCCGCGGCAACTCGTCATGGTGCTGGCCGAGCGCCAGGGCGAGCTGCTGGCCGGCGCGATATGCCTGCGCGACCGGCACCGGCTCTACGGACGCTACTGGGGGACGCGCGTGGACGTGCCCGGCCTGCATTTCGAGGCCTGCTACTACCAGGGCATCGAGTACTGCCTGCGCGAGGGCATCGACGTGTTCGAGCCGGGGGCCCAGGGCGAACACAAGGTGGCCCGGGGCTTCCTGCCGGTGCTCACCCACAGCCGACACTGGGTGGCGCACCCGGGCTTCCGCGAGGCGCTGGCCCCCTGGTGCGCGGAGGAGCGCACCCACGCGCAACGCTACGCGAGCCTGATCGAAACCAACCACAACCCGTTCCGCGATGCGCCTCCCCTGGCTGCCGGATGACCCTCGGGGCGGCTTCCCGCCCCTGTCCCGGGCCCTGCGCGACCCGGACGGACTGCTTGCGGTCGGTGGCGACCTGCACCCGGAGCGCCTGCTGGACGCCTACCGCCATGCGATCTTCCCCTGGTTCAGCCCGGGCGAGCCGATCCTGTGGTGGTCGCCGGATCCGCGGCTGGTCTTCGACACCGCGACCTTTGTGCTGCCGCGTCGCTTCCGGAGGCGGCTGAAGGCCTCCACCTGGCGCATGAGCGCCGACACCCGTTTCGACGAGGTCGTCGCGCGCTGTGCCGATGCGCCCCGCCAGGGCCAGTCCGGCACCTGGATCGGCGCCGAGGTGCGCGCGGCGTATGGTCGGCTGCACCGGCTCGGCCACGCCCACAGCATCGAGGTGCTCGATGGCGACGTGCTGGTCGGCGGCCTGTACGGGGTCGCGATCGGCCGGATGTTCTTCGCCGAGAGCATGTTCAGTGGCACCAGCGGCGGATCGAAGGTGGCCCTGGCGGGATTGGCGCGCCAGCTCGCCGCCTGGGGCTGGCCGTGGATCGATGCCCAGGTGGAGAATCCACACCTGCTCTCGCTCGGCGCACGGCCGGTACCGCGCGAGGCGTTCCTTGCGCGTATCCAGTCCCTGGGCGGCTTTCCGGGTCGCGAAGGCGCATGGAGCGAGACCTGGGAGACCGTTTCGGCAGCGGCGTTGGCCACGCCTCCCCCGTCCGGCGGCCCGACCCCCGAAACCCACGCTTAACGGAATTTTGCCCTCGCCCCCCGGACGTGGCAGAATTCCCGCCCTTGAGAGCGGCTTCCTGCCGTTTATGACGAGATTTATGCCTAAGGACGACTCCATCGAAATGGAGGGCACGGTCCAGGAGACCCTGCCCAACACGATGTTCCGCGTGCAGCTCGAGAATGGGCACGTCATCATCGCCCACATCTCCGGCCGCATGCGCAAGCACTACATCCGCATCCTGACCGGCGACAAGGTCAAGGTGGAAATGACGCCCTACGACCTGACCAAGGGCCGCATCACCTACCGCATGAAGTAAGCGGCACGACGCGGGCGCCACGAGGCAGGCGCGCCTACAGCGCCCGGTGCACGGCCTCTCCGAACAGCGCGGTGTGATGTGCGCTGTCGTTGAGCCGGACCACCTCCAGCCGGTCCGGTCGCGCGCCCTCCAGCAGGTTCAAGGTTGCCGGCGCCTGGCGGAATCGCCACAGCTGCGCCAACGGCATGCCCAGCACCCGGCACAGGATCACCCTGTTGACCGCATCGTGGGCCACCACCAGCAGCGTGTCGTCATCGCCCAAGCCTTCGCAGGCCGCTTCGAGCGCAGCCCAGGACCGCTCGAAGACCTCGGGCAGGCTTTCGCCGCCGGGCATCTGAACGCTGTCGGGTGCGTCGCGCCATGCCGCCAGCCGTTGCGGGTCGCTCTCGCGGATCTCCGAGGCCAGTTTGCCCTCCCACTCGCCGTGGGCGATCTCGAGCAGCCCGTTGGACAACTGCAGCATGGACTCGCGCTGGACACCCAGGGCGAACTCCGCGGTGCGTCGTGCACGCGACAGCGGCGAGGCGACGGCACGGTCGATGCGGATGTCGCGCAGGCGCTCCCCTAGGCGTTGCGCCTGGTCTTCGCCCACCGGTGAGAGTGGAATGTCGATCTGCCCCTGGTAGCGCCCTTCGGCGTTCCAGGGGGTTTCTCCATGTCTCGCAAGCAGGATCCGCATCCAGGCCTCAGTCGATGGTGGCTGGAAGCAGTCTCTCCGGTTCCGCCTCGGCTGTCACGTGCAGGCTGCCGTCGACCACGTCGACCTTGACCCGGCCGCCTCCGACCAGCTTTCCGAACAGCAGCTCGTCGGCCAGCGGCCGCTTGATCTGCTCCTGGATCACGCGGGCCATCGGGCGCGCGCCCATCTCGGGGTCGAAGCCGTGTTCGGCCAACCACGTGCGCGCCTCGGGCGAGGCGGTCAGGCTGACGTGCTTCTCGTGCAACTGCGCCTCGAGCTCGATGATGAACTTGTCGACCACCCGCAGCACGTGCTCCAGGCCCAGGCCACCGAACTGCACGATCGCGTCGAGTCGGTTGCGGAACTCCGGGCTGAACGTGCGACGGATGACTTCCATCGCGTCGCTGGCGTTGCTCTGCCGGGTGAAGCCGATCGAGCGGCGCGAGGCCTGGCTGGCGCCGGCATTCGTCGTCATGACGATGATGACGTTGCGGAAGTTCGCCTCGCGCCCGTTCGTGTCGGTCAGCGTGCCGCGGTCCATGACCTGCAGCAGGATGTTGAACACGTCCGGATGCGCCTTCTCGATCTCGTCGAGCAGCAGCACGCAATGCGGATGCTTGACGATCTGCTCGGTCAGCAAACCGCCCTGGTCGAAGCCCACGTAGCCCGGGGGTGCGCCGATGAGGCGGCTGACCGAATGCGCCTCCATGTACTCGGACATGTCGAAGCGCACCAGCTCGATGCCCAGCTGCATCGCCAGCTGGCGGGTCACCTCGGTCTTGCCCACGCCGGTGGGGCCGGCGAACAGGAAGCTGCCGATCGGCTTGTCCGGATTGCCCAGACCCGAGCGCGCCATCTTGATGGCGGCCGACAGGGTCTGGATGGCCGGGTCCTGGCCGAAGATGACCATGGTCAGGTTGCGCTCGAGGTTCTGCAGCACGTCCTTGTCGGATGCCGAGACCTGCTTGGTCGGGATGCGCGCCATCTTGGCGATGATCAGCTCGATCTCCTCGACGTCGACCAGGCGCTTGCGCTTCTCCTCCGGCAGCAGCCGCTGCCGCGCACCGGCCTCGTCGATCACGTCGATCGCCTTGTCCGGCAGCAGCCGGTCGCCGATGTGCTTGACCGACAGGTCGACCGCGGCGCGGATCGCGTCGGCAGCGTACTCGACGCCGTGGTGCTCCTCGAACTTGGACTTGATGCCGTTGAGGATCGCGATCGCGTCGGCCACCGACGGCTCGACGATGTCGATCTTCTGGAAGCGGCGGGCCAGGGCCCGGTCCTTCTCGAAGATGCCGCGGTACTCCTGGAAGGTGGTCGAGCCGATGCAGCGCAGCTGGCCCGAGGCCAGCACCGGCTTGATCAGGTTCGAAGCATCCATCGTGCCGCCCGAGGCCGAGCCGGCCCCGATGATGGTGTGGATCTCGTCGATGAACAGGACCGCATGCGGTTCCTTCTTCAACGCCTGCAACACCGCCTTGAGGCGCTTCTCGAAGTCGCCGCGGTACTTGGTGCCGGCCACCAGCGCGCCGAGGTCGAGGGCGTAGATCACCGCATCCTCGAGCACCTCGGGCACCTCGCCATCGACGATGCGCTTGGCCAGGCCCTCGGCCAGCGCGGTCTTGCCCACGCCGGCCTCGCCGACCAGCAGGGGGTTGTTCTTGCGCCGGCGGCACAGCACCTGGATGGTGCGCTCGATCTCGTCGGCGCGGCCGATCAAGGGGTCGATGCGGCCGGCCCTCGCGGCCTCGTTGAGGTTGTCGGCGAACTCCGCCAGCGGGTTGGTCTTGCCGTCCGCCGCCGCCGCGCCGTCACCCTCGCCTTCGCGCGCCTGCTCGGCCGCACCAGCCTCGCCCTCGTCGATGTACTTGGCCACGCCATGGGACAGGTAATTGACCACGTCGAGCCGGCTGACCTCCTGCTGGTTCAGGAAATAAACCGCGTGGGAGTCCTTTTCGCCGAAGATCGCGACCAGCACGTTGGCGCCGGTCACCTCCTTCCGTCCCGAGGACTGCACGTGGTAGACCGCCCGCTGCAGGACGCGCTGGAAACCCAGCGTGGGCTGGGTGTCGCGGGCGTCCTCGTCGGGCAGGACCGGCACGGTCTCGGAGATCACCTGGCGCAGCTCCGAGCCCAGACGTGGCGAATCCGCCCCGCAGGCCCGCAGCACCGATGCCGCCGAGGGATTGTCCAGCAGGGCCAGCAGCAGATGCTCGACGGTCATGAATTCATGACGCGCCTCGCGGGCCTGCTTGTAGCACTGGCCGATGGTGAATTCGAGGTCCTTGCTGAACATGTCGTGCCTCCTGGTTCTGGCACCGGTGGGGGATGTCGCGCGGCCGGTTCAGGCCTTTTCCATCGCACACAGCAGCGGGTGTTGATGCTGCCTGGAGAAATCATTGACCTGGGACACCTTCGTCTCGGCCACTTCCCGGGTGTATACGCCACACACGCCCTTGCCCCGGGTATGCACGTGCAGCATGACCTGCGTGGCCTTCTCGCGATTGAGCGAGAAGAACAGCTGCAGCACCTCCACGACGAAATCCATCGGCGTGAAGTCGTCGTTGAGCAGGACCACCTGGTAGAGCGGCGGCCTGACCACCTCGGGCTTGGCATGCTCCACCGCCAGGCCGTGGTCGTGCTCGTGTTCGTGTTCCGGCGTGTTTTCCTGACCCATGACCGATCCTTGATGACACCACTATATGGTGCCCCACGCAGGCTGGCACAAGTCCTGCCCACGCCATTCAGCGT
This sequence comes from Alkalisalibacterium limincola, assembly GCF_008017755.1. Taxonomy (GTDB): domain Bacteria; phylum Pseudomonadota; class Gammaproteobacteria; order Xanthomonadales; family Xanthomonadaceae; genus Alkalisalibacterium; species Alkalisalibacterium limincola. The sequence continues at coordinate 181,630 of NZ_VRTS01000003.1, read as the reverse complement.
GATGTAACATCCCCTCGGTGAACACCACGGAAAAAGCACCTCGCCCGGGCCCGTCCGGCGACTCCGAGGTCTACCTCCCAGACGTGACCGTGGCCGCCCTCGTCCTCGAGGCGGGCCGCCTGCTGCTGGTCGAGGAGGACGTGCGGGGCGAGCTGGTGATAAACCAGCCGGCGGGCCACCTGGAGCCGGAGGAATCGCTGGTCGATGCGATGGTGCGCGAGTGCCGCGAGGAGACCGGCTGGACGGTCGAGCCCACCGGGCTGGTGGGCGTCTACCAGTGGATCGATCCGGAGACGCGACGGCAGTACCTCCGGGTGGCGTTCGCGGCGCGCCCGCTGGAACACGATGCCGGCGCGCCGCTGGACGCCGGCATCTTGCGACCGCTGTGGCTGACCCCGGAGGAACTGCGCGCCTGCCGTGGGAGGCACCGCAGCCCGCTGGTGATGCGCGCGGCCCAGGATTTCCTCGACGGGTGCAGCTTCCCGCTGTCCGCCACCCACTGGCTGGCCTGAGCATGGCAGCCCCGGCGGAAACCCTGATCGGCATGTCCGGCGGCGTCGACTCGTCGGTGTGCGCCCTGTTGCTGGTCCAGGCCGGGGAGTCCGTGGCGGGTCTGTTCATGCAGAACTGGTCCGACGATGGCAGTGGCGAGTGCCGTGCCGAGGATGACCGCCGCGATGCGCTGGCCATCTGTGGCCGCCTGGGCATCCCGTTCCATGCGCGCGACTTTTCCAAGGCCTACTGGGACGGTGTGTTCGAACACTTCCTCGCCGAGTACCGGGCCGGCCGGACGCCGAACCCGGACGTCCTGTGCAACCGCGAGATCAAGTTCAAGACCTTCCTCGACGAGGCCCGCGCGCTGGGCGCGACCCGCATCGCCACCGGCCACTACGCCCGGATCGACCGCCGCGGGGGCCTGTGGCGCCTTTTGCGCGGGGCCGACCCGGGCAAGGACCAGAGCTACTTCCTGCACCAGCTGGGGCAGGAGCAGCTGGCCGCGACCCGCTTCCCGATCGGACACCTGCCCAAGGCCGAGGTACGCCGCATGGCCCGCGAAGCCGGCCTGCCCACGGCCGCCAAGAAGGACTCCACCGGCATCTGCTTCATCGGCGAACGCGATTTCCGCAGCTTCCTGGCGCAGTACCTGCCGGCGCGGCGCGGGGAAATCCGCAGCGTCGACGGGCAAGCGCTGGGCGAACACGAGGGCGTCTTCTACTACACGCTGGGACAGCGCGAGGGCCTGGCCCTGGGCGGCGTGAAGGGCCGGCCACAGGCGCCCTGGTATGTCGTGGACAAGGACGTGGCGGGCAACATCCTCTACGTGGACCAGGGCAGTGAAAGCCGCTTCCTCATGTCCAGTCGCCTGGTGGCGATCGAGGCAAGCTGGACCGCAGGCCAGGCACCGGCGGACGTCTTCGAATGCACCGCGAAGACGCGCTACCGCCAGGCCGACGAACCCTGCCGCGTCGAGATGGACGGCGACGGCCGGCTGGCGGTGCGCTTCGAGCGCCCCCAGCGCGCGGTGACCCCGGGCCAGTCGGTGGTCTTCTATGCTGGTGTCGAATGCCTGGGTGGCGCGGTGATCGAATCCACCGACGCGCCCGTAGACGAGCTTGAACGAGGTAGTGGATGAAACAACGTGCATTGGCCCTTGCCGGCCTCCTGCAGTCGGTGCAGCAGGTACGCCGCATCGCGACCACCGGCGGCAGCGATACCGGGGCGCTTGCCCCCTGCGTGGACAGCCTTTTCCGCATCGACGCGGAAACGGCCCAGGATGTCTACGGAGGCCCGGCGAACCTGGAACCCGGCCTGAGGCTGCTGTTCGACACCGCGTCGGGCGCCAGCCTGCGCGACCCGGCCATCACCCGCATCGCCGTGACCCTGCTCCACGTCGAGCGCCGCTTCTCGCGACAGCCACAGCTGATGCAGGCGGTGCATGCCGGCATCCTCGACATCGCACGGCAGCGCGAACACTGGGGCCCCAGCCACCCCACGGTGCTGGGCCGGCTCGGCGAGCTGTATGCCGGCACGGTGAGCTCGCTGCGCCCGCGCGTCCTGGTGCAGGGCAACCCCAACTACCTGGGCCAACCCACCGTAGTGGCGGAAATCCGCGCCGTACTGCTCGCCGGCCTGCGCTCGGCCGTGCTGTGGCGCCAACTGGGCGGGGGCTACATCGACCTGCTGTTGCGCCGGCGCCAGATCGCCGAGGCGGCACGCGCGTGGCTCGACGAGGCCTGAGCGGCGGGCGCAAACGGCGCCGGGCGCAACCTGAACGACCCGATCCCGCGCTATAATGGACGGCTTAGGGCGCCTGCTTTGGGTGCCCAATCCCTCCCGCATCACAGCCAGGAGCCATCGATGAGCGACTCCTTCGCCACACGTACCACCCTCGACGTCAACGGTCGCAAGGTCGCGATCCACAGCCTGGCCAAGCTGGGCGAGCGCTTCGACATCAAGCGCCTCCCCTTCTCGATGAAGATCCTGCTCGAGAACCTGCTGCGCAACGAGGACGGCGTCAGCGTCACCAAGGCGTCCATCGAAGCGGTGGCGAACTGGAAGGCCAGCGACGAGTCCGACACCGAGATCGCCTTCACCCCCGCCCGCGTGGTGCTGCAGGACTTCACCGGCGTGCCCTGCGTGGTCGACCTGGCCGCGATGCGCGATGCGGTCAAGGCGCTCGGCGGCAATCCCGAGGACATCAACCCGCTGGTGCCGGCCGAGCTGGTCATCGACCACTCGGTGCAGGTCGACGTGTTCGGCACGCCCGAGGCGCTCGACCTCAACGGCAAGATCGAGTTCGAGCGCAACATGGAGCGCTACAGCTTCCTGCGCTGGGGCCAGAAGGCATTCGACAACTTCAAGGTGGTGCCGCCCAACACCGGTATCGTCCACCAGGTGAACCTGGAGAACCTGGCCCGCGTGGTCATGGTCAACGACGCCGACGGCGAGGCGATGGCCTACCCCGACACGGTGTTCGGCACCGATTCCCACACCACGATGATCAACGGCATCGGGGTGCTTGGCTGGGGCGTGGGTGGCATCGAGGCCGAGGCCGCGATGCTGGGCCAGCCCAGCTCGATGCTGATCCCGCAGGTGGTCGGCTTCAAGCTGACCGGCAAGCTGCCGGAGGGCGCGACCGCCACCGACCTGGTGCTCACGGTCACCCAGATGCTGCGTTCGCATGGCGTGGTCGGCAAGTTCGTCGAGTTCTTCGGCGACGGCCTGGACCACCTGCCGCTGGCCGATCGCGCGACGATCGCCAACATGGCCCCGGAGTACGGCGCCACCTGCGGCATCTTCCCGATCGACGACGAATCCTTGAACTACCTGCGCCTGTCCGGCCGCAGCGACGAGCAGGTGGCGCTGGTCGAGGCCTACGCCAAGGCGCAGGGCATGTGGCGCACCAGCGACGAGGCCGAGTACAGCGTCGTGCTGGGCCTGGACATGGGCAAGGTGCTTCCGTCGCTGGCCGGTCCCAAGCGCCCGCAGGACCGCGTGCTGCTGTCGGACATGAAGGCCAACTTCCAGGAGAACGTCAAGCCGTTCACCATCGCCCGCGACAACAAGCGTAGCAACGAGGACGCGCGCTTCGTCGACGAGGGCGGCGGTTCCGCGGTGGGCAACCGGGAAGTCCTCAGCAACGGCTTCGCCGAGATCCAGATGAACGGCGAGAAGCTGAAGCTCAGGGACGGAGCCGTGGTCATCGCCGCGATCACTTCCTGCACCAACACGTCCAACCCGGCGGTAATGCTGGGTGCCGGCCTGCTGGCCCGCAACGCCGTGGCGAAGGGCCTGACGTCGGCCCCGTGGGTGAAGACCTCGCTCGGCCCGGGCTCGCTGGTGGTCACCGACTACCTGAAGAAGGCCGGCGTGATGGACGACCTGGAGTCCCTGGGCTTCCACGTGGTCGGCTACGGTTGCACCACCTGCATCGGCAACTCCGGCCCGCTGCCGACCGAAGTCAGCGCCGGCATCGCCCATGCAGACCTGGTCGTCACCTCGGTGCTGTCGGGCAACCGCAACTTCGAGGGCCGCGTGCACGCCGAGGTCAAGATGAACTACCTGGCCTCCCCGCCGCTGGTGGTCGCCTACGCCCTGGCCGGCACCACCGACATCGACCTGACCAGCGAGCCGCTGGGCCAGGACCGTGACGGCAAGGACGTGTTCCTCAAGGACATCTGGCCGAGCAACAAGGAGATCGGCGACGTCATCGCCGCGACGGTGGGCCCGGAGCTGTTCAAGCAGAACTACGCCGACGTGTTCAAGGGCGACAGCCGCTGGAACCAGATCGCCTCGCCGGACGGCAATGCGTTCGCCTGGGACGAGGCCTCGACCTACATCAAGAACCCGCCCTACTTCGACGGCATGACGATGGACGTCGGCACGATCCGCGACATCGAGGGCGCCCGCGTGCTGGGCCTGTTCGGCGACTCGATCACCACCGACCACATCTCCCCGGCCGGCAACATCAAGAAGGACTCCCCGGCGGGTCGCTTCCTGATGGAGCGCGGCGTGCAGCCGGCGGACTTCAACTCCTACGGCTCGCGCCGTGGCAACGACGACGTGATGGTGCGGGGCACCTTCGCCAACATCCGCATCAAGAACCTGATGTTCGACGGCGAGGAAGGCGGCAACACCCTGCACTTCCCCTCGCGGGAGAAGCTGGCGATCTACGACGCGGCCCAGAAGTACAAGGCCGAGGACGTGCCGCTGGTGGTCATGGCCGGCAAGGAATACGGCACCGGCTCCTCGCGCGACTGGGCGGCCAAGGGCACCAACCTGCTGGGCGTGAAGGCAGTCATCGCGGAGAGCTTCGAGCGCATCCACCGCTCCAACCTGGTGGGCATGGGCGTGCTGCCGCTGCAGTTCAACGAGGGCGACTCGATCGCTTCTCTGGGCCTGAAGGGCGACGAGGTCATCTCGATCACCGGCCTCAAGGACGGCGAGGCCAAGGTGGCCCAGGTCGTCGCACGGCGCGAGGACGGCAGCGAGCTGGCGTTCGAGGCCAAGGTGCTGCTGCTGACGCCGAAGGAAGTCGAATACTTCCGCCACGGCGGCATCCTGCACTACGTGCTGCGCCAGCTGGCGGCGAAGTCGAAGGCTGCTTGAGCCAGGCTTGAAGGCTGCACGAAGAAGGGGCGCTATCGGCGCCCCTTCTTCTTTGCAACACCGCCGCGCGGCACTCCCCGCGCGTCGCGCCCCGGGTCAATCCCACTGCGCGATGATGAGGCGCCAATCGTTCCCGTCCCGTCGCCACGCCGTCTCCACGTTGTAGATGCGGCCGGTGTCCGGCACGAACCGCCCGCTGCCTCCGGTGAGCACGGCGGTGAAACGCACACGCGCACGCTCCTCGAACATCTCCACATCCAGCGGCCCCAGCCGGACCCCGACACTGCCATGCTGCATGAACTGCAGGCGGACCAGTCGACCCAGGCCTTCGCGGTCCAGCCCATGGGGGCCAGAGAAGTCATCGTCGATTCCTGCCAGGACTCCGCTGGCCGATCGCTCGCGCGCGGCCTCCTGCATCGCCGCGATCCGGTCGCGCAGGGCCTGCTCCGGATCCGGCCTTGCGCAGCCGCCGGCAAGCAGCAGGGAAGCCACGACGAGCACCGCGAAAAGCCCCTTCCATACGCTCGCGCATGCCGCCTTGCCTGCCCATGGGGGCTGTGTTCCAATCGATGAAGATGCCCTGAACAGCGCTGTTCCGAGCCACTCGGAGGCGCATACGGTTTGGTCCACGCAGGAGGAGATGCGCATGAGTTCGGAACGTCCCTGGTTGAACAAGTATCCGGCGGGCGTGCCGGCGGAGATCGATGTCGAGCAGTACCGCTCCATCGTCTCCGTGCTGGAGACGGCAATCAAGCGTTATCGGGACAAACCGGCGTTCTCCAACTTCGGGAAGACCCTCACCTACGGTGAGATCGACGATCTCAGCACCCAGTTCGCCGCCTACCTGCTGCATACGCTCAAGCTCAAGAAGGGCGACCGCGTCGCCTTGATGATGCCCAACGTGCTGCAGTACCCGATCGCGATCTTCGGCGTGCTGCGTGCCGGACTGACCGTGGTCAACACCAACCCGATGTATACCGCGCGCGAGCTCAAGCATCAGCTCACCGACTCCGGCGCGTCCGCGATCGTGGTGCTGGACAACTTCGCCGACACCGTCGCGTCGGTGGTCGGCGAGACCTCGATCAAGCAGGTGATCACCACCGGCGTGGGCGACCTGCTGGGCTTCCCCAAGGGCCCCCTGATCAACTTCGTGCTCAAGTACGTCAAGAAGCAGGTGCCCGATGCCGACCTCCCGGGCTCGATCCGTTTCTCCGAGGCGCTTTCCGCCGGCCGTGGGAAGTCGGTCCCCGACGTCGACATCAGCCCCGGCGACATCGCCTTCCTGCAGTACACCGGTGGCACCACCGGCGTGGCCAAGGGCGCGATGCTGACCCACCGCAACCTGGTCGCCAACATGCTGCAGGCGTCGGTGTGGCTGGGCCAGAACGTGAAGCACGGCGAGGAGACGATCATCACCGCGCTGCCGCTCTACCATATCTTCGCACTGACGGCGAACTGCCTGGTGTTCATGCAGTTCGGCGGCTGCAACCACCTGATCACGAACCCGCGCGACATGAAGGGCTTCGTCAAGGAACTGCGCAGCACCAGTTTCTCCTCGATCACCGGCGTGAACACGCTGTTCAACGGATTGCTCAACACGCCCGGCTTCGACAAGATCGACTTCTCCAACCTGCACCTGAGCCTGGGTGGCGGCATGGCGGTGCAACGCGCCGTCGCCGAACGCTGGAAGGCAGTGACCGGTTGCACGCTGATCGAAGCCTACGGCCTGACCGAGACCTCGCCAGCCGCCTGCATGAACCCGATGAACCTCGAGGACTTCAACGGTGCGATCGGCCTTCCGATCCCCTCCACCGAGGCCTGCATCAAGGGCGACGATGGCGCGATGATGCCCGTCGACGAAGTGGGCGAGCTGTGCATCCGCGGTCCGCAGGTCATGAAGGGCTACTGGAACCGTCCCGAGGAAACCGCCAAGGCGATCGACTCCGACGGGTGGTTGCACACCGGCGACATGGCGAAGATGGATGCCGATGGCTTCTTCTACATCGTCGACCGCAAGAAGGACATGATCCTGGTCTCGGGCTTCAACGTGTACCCCAACGAGATCGAGGATGTCATCGCCCAGATGCCCGAGGTGCTCGAGGTGGCTGCCGTGGGTGTTCCGGACGAAAAGTCCGGCGAAGCGGTCAAGGTCGTCATCGTGAAGAAGGACCCGGGTCTGACCGCCGACAAGGTGAAGTCCTTCTGCCGCAATGAGCTGACCGGCTACAAGCAGCCGCGCTTCGTCGAGTTCCGCACCGAGCTGCCGAAGACCAACGTCGGCAAGATCCTGCGGCGTGAGCTCAGGGAGAGTTCGAAGGAAGACTGAGCACCGGCCCGGACTGCTGGCCGACCGGCCCGGGCGAGCCCGGGCCGCGTGCTTCAGGCGACGCCGTCCTTGAGCGACCCGCGCCGCTGGATCAGTTCGCGGATATCCTGTTCCTGGCTGGGGCCCAGCCCCTCGAAGACGTAGGCCACCGTGCGCTCGTCGCTGCGCACCAGGCGTGCCTGGACCCGCAGCGCCACCAGGTCACCGCAACGCAACTCCACCGAGGCAAGGGCGGCACGCTCGGGATCGAAGCCATCCGGACGTCGCAACAGCGCCCCGCTGAGGGAGAGGTCCTCGACCGGTGTTTCCCAGTGATGGTCGGGCACGCGCACGCTCGCCGTGGCCTGCAGGCGCGAGCGCGACAACCTGATCCCCGGGTGTTCTGAATCGACCATCCAGCTTCCCCCAGCTGATGAAACACCGATGCGTGCAGTGGGCCAGAAACAAGACCCACAAGGCAAGCCCGGCGAGAGGGAAGCGAATCGCCCTCTAGAGCAATTAGTTTACGAATGTCAAGGCCTCGGGCATAGAATCGAGGCGGCGGGCGCGTTTCCCATCCAAAGGGTCCCAAGCCACCCGTGATGCGCGCCCACGGGGGCCATCCAGAGAGGTTTTAGCCAATGAACGTCGTCGAACCGCTGCGTCGTGAGTCCAACGAGCACACCATCCGCACCCACCAGGCCGACAATGCGCACTGGTGCTTCATGCACGCCTCCAGGGCGCTTTCGGACCCGGACTACCGGCCCTGCTTCAACCCCCCGCTGATGCGCGAGATGCATGCCTACCTCAAGCGGGCCGCCCAGCAGATCGGCAGCACCGCCGACGCAGACCCCAACCACCTCGCGCACGTGGTCATCGCATCGGACGCGGACGTGTTCAACCTCGGCGGCGATCTGGAACTGTTCGCCCAGCTCATCCGGGGCCGCGACCGCGAGCGGCTGCTCAACTACGCACGCGAGTGCGTGGAAGGGGTGCACATCCTGCACGCCCACCTGCACCCGCATGCACACACGGTGGCCCTGGTCGAGGGAGACGCGCTGGGTGGCGGGCTGGAGCTGGCCCTGAGCTGCCAGACCATCGTGGCCGAATCCGGCATCAACATGGGATTCCCGGAAGTCCTGTTCGGCCTGTTCCCGGGAATGGGGGCCTATTCCTTCCTGACCCGTCGCGTGAACGCGCGCCTGGCCGAGGAAATGATGCTCAACGGGGTGATCTACAGCAGCGACGAACTCCACCGCCTCGGCGTGGTCGACGTGCTCGTCGGCAAGGGCGAGGGCCACAAGGCCGTCCAGGACCTGATGCGCCGCAACCAGAAGATCGCCCGCACGCGCATGGCGATGGATCGCATCCGCGACATCGTGAATCCGGTTCCGCTCGAAGAGCTCCTGCGCATCACCGAACTGTGGGTCGATGCGGCGATGGGCCTGGGCGAGCGCCAGCTCAAGACGATGGAACGACTGGTCAGGGCCCAGCGGCGCCGGACGGGGGAAGGCGGCAGCCACCAGCTCGCGAACTGATGCCCGGGGCCAGGCGACGCTGACGCTCCGCTCGAACCGGACGCGTCAGCCTCGCTCGGGGTCCTCCCCGCGCGCGTCATTGTTCCGCGGTCGGCGCAACGCGGCCCGGGCCAACTCGAGCTCGCGTCGCAGATCGGCGACGCTGCCCCGCCAGGTCTTGGGCAGTTGCCAGTTCGCCGCATGCATCGCCGAGGAGGCGTGCGCGGCGAGACGGACTGCGCCCATGTTGCTGGCGACTCCCTTGAGCGCGTGGCACTGGTCGCGGAACTCATCCCAGTTGGCCGACGATGCGCACTGCTCCATCGCGGCGATGCAACGACGGGCGTCGCGCGTGCACTCATCGACGAAGCGCTCGATGAAATCCTCCCCGAGGTTGAGCTCGGCGAGTTCATCGAGGATCTCCGGGGATATGAGCTCGCCGTGGGCGGGCGAACCCGGCCCGGCCTGGCTTCCCTTGCCAGCCCCCGCATTGATCTCGGCCAGGGTGTCCAGCAGTCGCGGAACGGAGACGGGCTTGGACAGGAAGGCAAAGGCTCCGGCCCGTTCGCACGCCGCCACCGATTCGGCGGTCGCGTCGGCCGTGAGCACGACGAAGGGCGTGCGACGCCTCCCGCTTTCGATGACCCGGGCCTGCTTGAGCACGTCCAGGCCGCTCAGCCCGGGCATGTGCAGGTCGATGATCACCGCGTCGTAGGCGTGGTCCTCGATCTGGTCCAGCACGTCGTCGCCCTCGGTGACGGCGACGGTACGGTGCCCCGCCTTCTCCAGCAGTCGCTGCAGCACCATCACGTTGGCGGCCTGGTCGTCGGCGACCAGTATCCGCATCGGCGCAACGCGCGCACGGTGGCGGACGAAGGGATCGTCGAAGGCGATGATCTTTCCCGTGGTGTCGTCGGCGACCAGCTCGGGCTGGGGCTGCGCGGCAAGCTTGAGCGGCAGTTCCACCCTGAAGTGGGTGCCCACCGCCGGCGTGCTCTCGACGCTGATCGTGCCACCCATCATCTCGGTGAGCGCCTTGGCGATGGTGGTGCCCAGGCCGGTCCCGCCGAAGCGGCGCGCATGCCCACCCTCGGCCTGCTCGAACGCCTTGAAGATCCGTTCCAGGGCCTCCGCCGGCATTCCGATGCCGGTGTCATGCACGGAGAAACCCAGCCGCACCTCCTGCTCGTTGGCCCCACCTGGAATCCGTTCCACCTTCAATGACACCCTGCCTTCCTCCGTGAACTTGATCGCATTGGAGAGCAGGTTGACCAGCACCTGGCGCAGGTGCCCCGCGCTGCCGTGCAGGCGGTCCGGCACGCCCTGCTCCACTTCCATGTCAAAACGCAGGCCGCGATCCTCAGCGGCCTGGGACAGCATCAACTGGACACCCTTGAGCATCTCCGAGAGGCGGAAGTCCTCGTCGGCGCGCTTGAGCTTGCCCGCCTCGATGGCCGAGATGTCGAGCACGTCCTCGACCAGCACCTGCAGCGAGCGCGCCGAGGCCTGGATGACCTCGGCACTCTCGCGCTGCTCCGGCGTCAGCGACGTGGTCACCAGCAGTTCGGCCATGCCGACGATGCCGTTGAGCGGCGTGCGGAACTCATGGCTCATGTTGGCCAGGAACCGGCTCTTGGCCTCGCTGGCGCGGCGCGCTTCGTCCGTGGCCTTCACCAGGGCCCGCAACAGACTGCTCAGGTACAGCGGCACCGCCACCAGTCCGGCCAGCAGGCCATAGGCCAGCACCGGGATGCCCTGCCAGAACGGCGTGGTGACGATGACGGCCAGGAACGTGCCCGTGGCCATGCCGACGGCGGCGAACAGGAAGCGGTTTCCGTAGCGCAGGCCGTTGCCGACCGTCACCCACATCAGCACGACGTAGAGGGGGGCGAGTCCCTCCCCCATCAGGTACATCGCGATCCCGATCAGGCCGTAGTCGGCCAGCATGCCGATGATGCGCCTCACATGGGAGACACCGGGTCGCGCGGCGATCGCCAGCAGCAGCCCCAGGCCGATGATCGACTCGATCGCGACGAAGAACAGGACCAGGCGCAAGGCTTCGTTGGCGCGGTCGATGTTGGAGACCACCGCGACCAGGTAGAGCAGGATCAACCCCAGGATGACCAGGCGCACCGTGGCCTGGCCGTGCTCGGAATCGGGCCGGTTACGGAAGCGGGCCAGCAGTGAGTCGAGGTGTCCGGTCATGGCATGCTCGCAGACGGCGGACCGGACTGCTCAACCCCGCTCGCCGGAGAAGAACTCGTACACCTCGCGCACCTGCGCGCGACGGCGCGCAAGGGCTTCCACGGCCGTCGGATCAAAGGCGGTGCCGGCGCCGGCAAGGACCTGCTCGAAGGCCTCCTCGATCGGGAAAGCGTCCCGCCAGGAGCGCTTCGAGCTCAGCGCATCGAGCACGTCGGCCACGGCCGCGACGCGTGCCGCCAGCGGAATGCCCTCCCCTGCCAGCCCCTCGGGATAGCCGCCGCCATCCCAGCGCTCGTGGTGGGACAGCGCGATCGACGCACCGGTCTGGACGAAGCGGCTGGTGCTCCCCTTCAGGATGTCGTGCCCGACGCGCGTGTGCGTCTGCATCAGCGCGCGCTCGTCTTCGTCGAGCGGACCCGGCTTGAGCAGGATCGAGTCGGGCAGGCCGATCATTCCGATGTCATGCAGCGGCGCGGCGAGCTCGATGACCCGTACCTCGTCGTCGGACAGGTTCATCGCCTCGGCCACCAGTCCGGCATAGCGCGACATGCGCTCCAGCGTGGCGCCCCCGCCCCCTTCGCGACGGGCAGCGGCCTGGGCCAGGCGGGTCAGGATCTCGCGCTCGCGCTCGTCGAGTTCGTGCATGCTCGACAGCAACTGCCGCTCCAGGCTGCGCGCGCGGGTCTTGAGCGACTCCTGGTGCTGCCTGAGCGCGAGCAGGTTCTTGCAGCGGGTGCGCAACTCGCGCGGTCGCACCGGCTTGACCAGGAAGTCGCTGACGCCGGCTTCGAGCGCGGCGTTGCGCACCGGCTCGTCGCCGACGACGGTGATCAGCACGATCGGCACGTCGCGTTGGGACAGCGGGCGGCGGAACCGGCGGGCGAACTCCAGCCCGTCCATCTTCGGCATGCGGTAGTCGAGCAGCAGCAGGTCGGTCGGCGTCTTTTGCGACCACAGCAGCGCCTGGACCGGGTCGCCGAAGTCGGTGACCTTCAGCTCGGGGCTGATGTCCTCGAGCAGGTGGCGCAACATGCTGCGCTGCGATGGTTGATCGTCGACGATCAGTACGTTCACGTGCGAATCCCTCTGCAGTCGAACCGTCGCCGTCCGTGGCGCTGGCTGTTGCGGGCAGCTTACATGCCCATCCGCGGTAGCGGAACAGGTTTCGGGTCAGGCTTCGGGCCGCATGTAGGGAAACAGAAGCACGTCACGGATCGACGAGCAGCCGGTGTAGAGCATGACCAGGCGATCGATGCCGATGCCGAGGCCACCGGTGGGCGCCATGCCCGTTTCCAGCGCCCGGATGTAGTCGGCATCGAAGTGCATCGCCTCGTCGTCCCCGCCCTCCTTCGCCTCGACCTGGGCCTGGAAGCGCGCCGCCTGGTCCTCGGCGTCGTTGAGCTCGGAGAACCCGTTCGCGATCTCCTTGCCGTTGACGAACAGCTCGAAGCGGTCGGTGATGCCGGGCTCGTCGTCGGACTCGCGGGCCAGCGGGCTGACCTCGACCGGGTAGTGGGTGATGAAGGTGGGCTGCACCAGCGTGGGCTCCACGGTCTTCTCGAAGATCTCCAGCAGCAGCCTGCCCCAGCCGAAGCCCGGCTTCACCGCCACGCCCAGCCGCTGGCAGTGCGCCGCCAGTACGTCGCGGTCCAGGCAGTCGGCCAGGGACAGGCCGGGATTGAGCTCGCACACCGCCTCGTCCATGCGCCAGCGGCGGAACGCCGGGCCCAGGTCGATGTCGGCGCCATCCCAGTGCATGGCGGTGGTGCCCAGCACCTCGACCGCCACGTCGCGGATCAGACCCTCGGTCAGGTCCATGACCTCGTGGTAGGTGGCGTATGCCTCGTAGAGCTCGAGCATCGTGAACTCGGGGTTGTGCCGGGTCGACACGCCCTCGTTGCGGAAGTTGCGGTTGATCTCGTAGACGCGCTCGAAGCCGCCGACCACCAGACGCTTGAGGTACAGCTCGGGCGCCACGCGCAGGTACAGGTCGAGGTCGAGCGCGTTGTGGTGGGTGACGAACGGGCGTGCCGTCGCGCCGCCGGGGATGTAGTGCATCATCGGCGTCTCGACCTCCAGGAAGCGCCGCGCGTCGAGCCAGCGTCGCATCGCGCCGATCACCCGGGAGCGGGTGATGAACACCTCGCGCGCCTCGGGCGTGACCACCAGGTCGACGTAGCGATGCCGGTAGCGCTGCTCGACGTCGGCCAGGCCGTGCCACTTGTCCGGCAGCGGACGCAACGACTTCGTCAGCAGCCGCAGGCCGTCGGCCTGGACCGACAGCTCGCCGGTGCGGGTGCGCGTCAGCGTGCCGGTCACGCCGACGATGTCGCCCACGTCCCAAGTCTTGAAGCTGGCATAGGCCTCCTCCAGCGCGCTGGCCTGCAGGTAGAGCTGGATGCGTCCGCTCATGTCCTGGATCTGGGCGAAGCTGGCCTTGCCCATGACCCGCTTGGCCATGAGGCGACCAGCCACCGCCACCCGGCGCCCGGTGGCCGCCAGCGCCTCGGCATCGAAGGCCTCGGCGTCGGCGTACTCGGCCTGCAGGTCGGCCGCGTAGTCGGCGCGCTTGAAGTCGTTCGGGAACGCCACGCCGGCCGCACGCAGGCCCGCCAGTTTCGCCCGCCGCTCGGCGATCAGGTGGTTCTCGTCGGTGACGGGGGCTTCTTGCTTGTCGGTCATGGCGTGCGGCTCGGGAATGCGGTGGCCCCGTCGGGTGCGGGTACCGGGGACTCGGGTGGGAAGGTCGGTCTTGCGGCGGTTCAGGCGTCGATGCGTTTGGAGCCCACGTCCAGGCCGGACTTCAGCGCGGCCTCGACGAACTCGTCGATGTCGCCATCGAGCACCTTCTGCGTGTCGGAACGCTCCACCCCGGTGCGCAGGTCCTTGATGCGCGACTGGTCGAGCACGTAGTTGCGGATCTGGCTGCCCCAGCCGATGTCGGACTTGGTCGCTTCCAGCGCATCCTTCTCGGCGTTGCGCTTCTGCATCTCCAGCTCGTAGAGCCTGGCGGCCAGCATCTTCATCGCGGTGTCGCGGTTCTGGTGCTGGCTGCGACCGTTCTGGCACGCCACCACGGTGCCGGTCGGCACGTGCGTGATGCGCACCGCGGACTCGGTCTTGTTCACGTGCTGGCCGCCGGCGCCGGAGGCCCGGTAGACATCGGTCTTGAGGTCGGCGGGATTGATCTCGATGTCGATCTTGTCGTCGACCTCGGGCGAAACGAACACCGACGTGAAGCTGGTGTGGCGCCGGTTGTCGGAATCGAACGGCGACTTGCGAACCAGCCGGTGCACGCCCGTCTCGGTCTTGATCCAGCCGTAGGCGAAGTCGCCCTCGACCCGGATCGTGGCCGACTTGATGCCGGCGACGTCGCCGCCGCTGGCCTCCATCAGTTCGGTCTTCCAGCCGCGCGACTCGCACCAGCGCAGGTACATGCGCAGCAGCATCTCGGCCCAGTCCTGGGCCTCGGTGCCACCGGCGCCGGCCTGGATGTCGATGAACGCGTTGGCGCCGTCGAGGTCGCCGGAGAACATGCGCTGGAACTCGAGCTTGCCCACGTCGCGCTCGAAGCCCTCGACGTCGTCGATGACCGCCTGGGCGGTCTCCTCGTCGGCCTCGGACTCGGCCAGTTCGATGAGTTCGAGCGCGCCCGCCAGGCCCTCGTCGAGCTGGCGGATGCCATTGACGTTCTTCTCCAGCGCCGAGCGCTCGCGGCCCAGCGCCTGCGCCCGCTCCGGGTCGTTCCAGACGTCGGGGAGCTCGAGCTCCCGGTTTACCTCCTCGAGCCGTTCTGCCTTGGCATCGAGGTCAAAGATACCCCCTCAGCGCATCCAGCCGACCTTGCAGGTCGGCGATGCGCTGACGGACGGGATTGAGTTCGATCATGTCCGCGGATCCGTGGTTGGAAATGCTGTGCGAAAGCCTTTCAGGATAACAGAGCACGGACCCGTGGACAGCTCACGCGGGTTCGATGTGCCTGACCAGCAGCTGGATGTCGCGGCGCCCACGGAAGTCGTCGAGGTCGAGCTGGTAGGCCATGCGCAGCCGCTGCGGCGGCGGCTGGCCGGTGCAACCGCCGAAATGTATCGCCGACAGGGGCTCGCGCCGGCCCTCCACCAGCACCCGCAGCTTCAGGTGACGCTCGCCGACGGTGCGCCAGTCGAGCAGCTCGAACTCGTTGTCGAAGACCGGCTCGGGAAACGCCTGCCCCCACGGGCCGGCCAGCCGCAGTTGCTCGGCGAGCGCCCGCGAGAAATCCCTTCCGTCCAACGGCCCGTCGCTGAGGATCTCCCGCGCCAGCGAGGCCGGGTCCAGGCGCCGGGCGGCCACCGCCTCGAGGGCCTCGACCAGCGCCTCGAGGTTGCCGGCCGCCAGGCTGAGGCCCGCGGCCATCGCATGGCCACCAAAGCGCTCGATCAGGCCGGGGCAGGTCGCATCGACCTCGGCCAGCGCGTCGCGGACGTGGAAGCCGGCAATCGACCGCGCCGAACCGCGCAGGCGGTCGCTGCCCGGTTCGGCCGGCGCGAACGCCAGCACGGGTCGATGCAGCCGTTCCTTCACCTTCGAGGCCACCAGGCCGACCACCCCGGGGTGCCAGCCCGGATCGTGCAGGCACACGATCGGCGGCAGGCCGCCTTCGGGGATCGGCAAGGCCTCGAGCAGCGCCTCGGCCTGGTCCACCATCTGCTGCTGCAGCTCGCGACGCTCGGCATTGATCGCGTCCAGCGCCTCTGCCAGGCGCCCAGCCTCGACCGGGTCGTCGGTGAGCAGGCACTCGATGCCCACCGCCATGTCCTCCAGGCGGCCGGCCGCATTGAGCCGCGGCGCGATCGCGAAACCGATGTCGCTGGCGCACAGCGTCGACAGCGCCCGCCCGGCCACCGCCGCCAGCGCCGTCACGCCGGGCTGGCACTCGCCCCGCCGGATGCGCTGCAGGCCGGCGGCAACCAGCACGCGATTGTTGTAGTCCAGCGGCACCAGGTCGGCGACCGTCCCCACGGCGACAAGGTCCAGCAAGCGCGACAGGTCCGCAGTCGCCGCGGCTGGCGCGCCGCCTTCGCGAAGCACGCGGCGGATCGCCAGCAGCAGGTAGAACACCACGCCGACCCCGGCCAGCGCCTTGCTCGGAAACGCATCCCCGTCCAGGTTGGGGTCCACGATCGCATCCGCGTCTGGCAGCACCGGCCCCGGCAGGTGATGGTCGCTGACCACGACCTGCCAGCCGCGCGCCCTGGCCGCGGCAACGCCGGCAACACAGGCAATCCCGCTGTCGACCGTCAGCACCAGGTCCGGCGCCATGGACGCCATGTCAGCGACCAGCGCCGGCGACAGCCCGTAACCGTGCTCGACCCGGTGCGGCACCCGGTAGGCGACATTCTCCGCGCCCAGCAGGCGCAGGCCGCGTACCGCCACCGCGGTCCCGGTGGCACCGTCGCAATCGAAATCCCCGACCACGACGATCCGCACCTGGTCGCGGATGGCCCGGGCCAGCAGCTCGGCGGCCTTCTGCATGCCACCCATCAGGTCCGGGGCCAGCAGGCGCGCCAGGCGCAGCTCGCCGTCCTGGGCGGACACGATGCCTCGACTGGCGTAGACGCGCCGCAGGACCTCGGGAACCGAATCGTCCCACCCCGACGCATCCACCCCTTCGCGCCGACGGATGCTGGGCACGGGGATGCTCATGGGAACAGCGAGCGTGGCTTTCGCCAGAACCGCCAGTGCTGGCCCGGCCGGAGCGCCGCGCGCCAGCCATCGGCAGAGTCGAGGTCGACGCCAGCCAGGCGCTTGTCGCGTACCGCCGCGGCGGCAGGCTCGATCCAGTCGCCGGACACGGCCGCCAGATCGCGCATGTCCCGAAGGTCGACCAGGGCGTCGCCCAGGTCGGCCGACCAGCGCGACGGCCGCACCTGGGGCGTGTGGCCGGCCTGGGTGGCCAAGGCACCCAGCCCGACCTCGCGGGTGAAGACCTTCGTGGCCTCGATCGCCACCTGGTCGGGAAGTACGCCGCCGCCCCAGAACCACAGGCTGTTGACGGCCGGCAGGCCCTGCTCCAGCCGGCGCTCGTTCACGGGATGGTTGTGCAGCACGATCTGGGCCTCGTTGAGCAACTGGCGCCAGCGCCGACCCGCGTCGCCCTGCGGCAGGAGGTCGTGGATCTCGTCGCCCAGGACGTCCTCGGGATCGACGAATGCGGGCAACCTCGCCTCGCGCGGCATCATCAGGTACCAGCGTTCGGGCACCGGCGCCGAGATCGGAAAGCCGGCATCCCCGAACAGGAGCTTCAGGGGCTTGAGCAGCGCCTGCGCCTGGGCCGCATCGACCTGCAGGTTGCCCCAGGCCAGCATGCGGACCGCATTGAGGTCGGCACGCACGTGCACCGGGTCGGCACGCAGCCACGCATACCCGGCCGCGTCGCCGCAATCGAGCTGCCGCGTCAGCGCGGCCATCGGCCAGCCCTTGGGCACGACGCGGCAGTGGCGCAGCAGCTGTGCGCGGCCACCGGGCTCGCCGGCGTCGGGCAGGTCGGCCCGGCCCAGCAGGCGACGCAGCGCTTCGGGCTCCGCGGCGCCGCGCATGCGTTCGCGTTCCGGCAGCAGCAGGCGCAGCGTCATCGCCGGTCAGCCTTCGTAGCGCACCTCGACCAACTCGTATTCGCGCTCGCCACCCGGAGCATTGATGACGACACTGTCGCCCTCGTGCTTGCCGATCAGGGCGCGCGAGATCGGCGAGGAGATCGAGATCAGCCCCATCTTGATGTCGGCCTCGAGGTCGCCAACGATCTGGTAGGTCTTCTCTTCGTCGGACTCGACGTCGGCCAGCGTGACGATCGCGCCGAAAACCACCTTCGATCCGGCCGACAGCTTGGTCACGTCGATCAGCTCGGCGTTCGACAACACGCTCTCGAGCTCCTTGATGCGGCCCTCGATGAAGCCCTGCTGCTCGCGCGCGGCATGGTACTCGGCGTTTTCCTTGAGGTCGCCGTGCGCACGCGCCTCGGCGATCGCCTCGATGACCCTGGGACGCTCGACCGACTTGAGCCGGTCGAGTTCTTCGCGCAGGCGCTTGGCGCCGGCGACCGTGAGGGGTGACCTCATGCCTGACACTCCTTCATGTTCGTTGTGGACCCCGGCGCTGGCGAGGTGGACCTCAGCCCTGCGACCCGGCCAGCTCCCGATGCAGCTCCTGCAGCGAGGATACGCTGCCTTCGCCACGGAATTCAGTGGACAGCAGCAGGGCGCGCGCACCCGCGATGGTGGTCGAGTACGTGATCCGGTGCTGCAGCGCCTCGCGGCGGATCGAGAACGAATCCGAGATCGCCTGCTTGCCCTCCGTCGTGTTGACGATGTAGGCGATCTCGCCGTTCTTGATCAGGTCGACGATGTGTGGCCGGCCCTCGATCACCTTGTTGATGTGCTGGCACTCGTAGCCCGATTCGCGGATGAACTTCGCCGTGCCCGAGGTGGCCACCAGCGAATAGCCGCGCTCGATGAGGATGTCGAGCACCGGCTTCAGCCGAGCCTTGTCCGGGTCGCGGACGGAAACGAAGGCCTTGCCCACCGGCGGCGTGCGGATGCTGGCCGCTTCCTGCGCCCGCGCGAAGGCCTTCGGGAAGGTGCGGCCCACGCCCATCACCTCGCCGGTGGAGCGCATTTCCGGGCCCAGGATGGGATCGACGTTCTGGAACTTGGCGAACGGGAAGATCGCCTCCTTCACCGAGTAGTAGTCCGGCACCACCTCGCGGGTGGCGCCCTGCTCGGCCAGCGAGCGGCCCACCATGCAGCGCGCGGCGACCTTCGCCAGCGGCACGCCGGTGGCCTTGGACACGAACGGCACGGTGCGCGAGGCGCGCGGGTTCACCTCGAGCACGAAGATGTCCTCGCCCTGGATCGCGAACTGCGTGTTCATCAGGCCGATCACCTTGAGCTCGCGCGCCATGACCGCGACCTGCTTGCGCAGCTCGTCCTGGATCTCGGGGCTGAGCGAATACGGCGGCAGCGAGCACGAGCTGTCGCCCGAGTGCACGCCGGCCTCCTCGATGTGCTCCATCAACCCGCCGATCAGCACGTTGCCCTCGGCGTCGGCGATGATGTCGACGTCGACTTCCACGGCATTGTCGAGGAAGCAGTCGAGCAGCACCGGTGATTCGTTGGACACCTTCACCGCATCGCGGATGTAGCGCATCAGGTCGGCATCGGTGTAGACGATCTCCATCGCCCGTCCACCCAGCACGTAGCTCGGGCGCACCACCAGCGGGTAACCGATCTCGTTGGCCAGCGCGGTCGCCTCGTCGGCGTTGCGCGCGGTGCGGTTCGGCGGCTGGCGCAGGCCCAGCTTCTGGATCATCTGCTGGAAGCGTTCGCGGTCCTCGGCCAGGTCGATCGAGTCCGGGGAGGTGCCGATGATGGGCACCCCGGCGGCCTCCAGCGCGCGCGCCAGCTTCAGCGGGGTCTGCCCGCCGTATTGCACGATCACGCCCTTGGGCTTCTCCAGCTCGACGATCTCCAGCACGTCCTCGAGCGTGAGCGACTCGAAGTACAGGCGGTCGGAGGTGTCGGGATCGGTGGAGACGGTCTCAGGGTTGCAGTTGACCATGATGGTCTCGAACCCGTCTTCGCGCAGTGCGAGTGCGGCATGCACGCAGCAGTAGTCGAACTCGATGCCCTGCCCGATCCGGTTCGGCCCCCCGCCCAGCACCATGATCTTGTCGCGGTCGCTCGGGTTGGACTCGCACTCGTCTTCGTAGGTCGAATACATGTAGGCGGTGGACGTGGCGAACTCCGCCGCGCACGAGTCCACGCGCTTGTAGACCGGGCGCACGCCGAACGCGTGGCGCAGCACGCGCACCGCCTGCTCGTCGGTGCCGCACAGCTCGGCGATGCGGGCGTCGGAGAACCCCTTGCGCTTGAGCAGGCGGATCTGGGCCTTGTCCAGTCCGGACAAACCGGACTCGATCAGGTCGGTCTCCAATGCCACGAGGTCCTCGATCTGGTCGAGGAACCACGGGTCGACGAAGCTCATCGCGTGCACGTCCTCGACGCTGAGCCCGGCGCGGAACGCATCGGCGATGTGGAAGATGCGGTCGGCACGCGGCTCGCGCAGCTCGCGCTTGAGCGCGGTCATGCCGTCCTCGGTGCCCAGCGCCAGCCCGGTCGGATCCAGGCCGGTGTGGCCGGTCTCCAGTCCACGCAGCGCCTTCTGCAACGATTCCTGGAAGGTGCGGCCCATCGCCATCACCTCGCCCACCGACTTCATCTGCGTCGTCAGGCGGGCATCGGCGGCCGGGAACTTCTCGAACGCGAAGCGCGGGATCTTGGTGACCACGTAGTCGATGCTCGGCTCGAAGCTGGCCGGCGTCGCGCCACCGGTGATCTCGTTGCGCAGCTCGTCGAGCGTGTAGCCCACGGCCAGCTTCGCGGCGACCTTGGCGATCGGGAAGCCGGTGGCCTTCGAGGCCAGCGCCGAGGAGCGCGACACGCGCGGGTTCATCTCGATGACGACCACGCGGCCGGTCTCCGCGTTGATGCCGAACTGGACGTTGGAGCCACCGGTGTCCACGCCGATCTTGCGCAGTACCGCGATCGAGGCATCGCGCAGGCGCTGGTATTCCTTGTCGGTCAGCGTCTGCGCCGGGGCCACGGTGATCGAGTCGCCGGTGTGCACGCCCATCGCGTCGAAGTTCTCGATCGAGCACACGATGATGCAGTTGTCCGCATGGTCGCGGACCACCTCCATCTCGAACTCCTTCCAGCCCAGCACCGATTCCTCGACCAGCACTTCATTGACCGGCGAGAGCTCCAGGCCGCGCTTGATGATCTCGATGAACTCCTCGCGGTTGTAGGCGATGCCGCCACCGGAGCCACCGAGCGTGAAGCTGGGCCGGATGATGGTCGGGAAGCCGACCCGGGACTGGATGTCCAGGGCCTGCTCCAGCGACTTGGCCACTTCGGCCTTCGGGCACTCCAGGCCGATCTCCCCCATCGCCACTCGGAACAGCTCGCGGTCCTCGGCCATGCGGATCGCCTCGCGCGAGGCACCGATCAGTTCCACGCCGTACTTCTCCAGCACGCCGTTGTCGGCCAGGTCCAGCGCACAGTTCAGGCCGGTCTGGCCGCCCACGTCGGCAGCACCGCATCGGGTTTCTCCTTCGCGATGATGCGCTCCACCACCTGCCAGGTGATCGGCTCGATGTAGACCGCATCCGCCGTTTCCGGGTCGGTCATGATCGTGGCCGGATTGGAGTTCACCAGCACCACGCGGAAGCCTTCCGCCTTGAGCGCCTTGCAGGCCTGCGCGCCGGAATAGTCGAACTCGCAGGCCTGGCCGATGACGATCGGGCCGGCGCCGATGACGAGGATGGTCTTGATGTCGGTGCGCTTGGGCATGGATTTACTCTGGCGTGGTTTCGGATTGCGCGACCGCGCCCTGTCGGCTCTCGCCGATGTGGCGGTCGAGGAAACGGATCATCGTGTCGTACATGGCCACGTTCGCTTCGGGGTTGTAGATGCCGTGGGCGGAGCGACGTTCCACGTGGACTTCTTCGGGCGCCTTGCCGGCCGCGGCCATGTGCCGGATCAGGAAGTCCATCTGCGCTTGCGGCACACGCTGGTCCCGGGTGCCATGCACGAGCATGACCGGGATATCGAGCCGGTCCACCAGGTAGGCCGGCGACTGCGCCTGGCGGGCCTCGTCCGTCTCGGGCATTATCCGCGCGAGATAGGCCCGGCCAGAGTCGGTCTGCGGGATGTCACCACGCGTCATCAACATCGGCAGGCTGTACACACCCACGTAGCCGATGGCGCACTGGTACAGACCGGGGGCCCGGATCGGACTCATCAGGGCCGCGTAGCCACCATAGGACGCGCCGTAGATGCACACCCGGTCCGGATCGGCCACGCCCTGGGCCACGGCCCAGTTCACCGCGTCGGTCAGGTCGTCCTGCATCGTGGTGCCCCAGTTGCGGTACCCCGAGGACAGGAACTCCGAGCCGTAACCCCCCGAGCCGCGGAAGTTCACCTGCAGCACCGCGTAGCCACGGTTGGCGAGGAACTGCACCTCGGGATTGAAGCCCCAGCGGTCGCGAACCCCATGCGGACCGCCATGCGGGTTCACGATGAGGGGAAGGTTCCGACCGTCGCTGCCGCGCGGGATCGTGATGTATCCGTGCAGTGGCTTGCCATCGCGTGACATCAGTGCGATGGGCTGCATCGGCGACATCTTTTCCGGATCGATCCAGTCGCGGTTGCTCAGCAGGAACGTGGCCTGTCCGGTCTGCGTGTCGACCAGGTAGACCTTGCCCGGACTGGTGTCGCTGTAGACCCGCGCCAGCATCAGTCGACCGTCCAGGCTTTGGCTGGAGATCCAGACGGCGTGGCCGGGAAAGGCCTGCTCGAGACCCGCGCGGATCCGAACTTCCGGGTGGTCGGGTTGCAGGTAATGGATCTCAGGCTTGCCTGGCTCCACCCGCACGCCCAGCAGGGTGCGACGATCGGCGGAATACACGAGACCATCGAAGTCCACCTGGTCGTGTGCGAAGACATCGGTGCGCTCGCCCGTCTCGGGATTCAACAGGTAGAGACTGTCGAGGCCCTGCTCGCTCTCGCCGCGCATGTATACGTGCACGCCATCCTCGGCGAAGCCCACCGGGTAGTCACCGCGACCGAAGGCGTCGAACTCGCTCACCAGCTGCCAGCCGTCATCGACCCGGCGGTGGACCTGGGTGTGCTTGCGGCTGCGGTCCTGCCCGATCGCGTAACGCACCTGGCCATCGGCATCGATGGCGAAGCCGCCGTTGTCCATCGGGCTGACCGCGACGCGGGTGAGGTTGCCGCGCGCCACGCCCATGCGGAACACGTGCGGGCTGTCGATGCTGCGCTGGACCAGGATATGCCGCGGGTCCTCGGGCAGGGTGCTCAACACCGTGTAGGTGGCCCCATGCTCCACGGCGAACCGGCGTCCACCGTCGGCGTTGGCGAAGAACACCCGGTACTCGGTCAGTACGTACCCATCGAACCAGTTGGTCTTTTCGGCGACCTTGACCATGAAGCGATCGTCGCTGACCCACTGCACCTCGTAGGGATGCATCCTCGCGCCGTAGTCCCACTTGGACATGATCCGGCGATCGCTCACGCGCAGCACAGCCAGTTCGGTACGGTCCTCCTGCGGCACGGTGATCGCCAGGTAGTCACCCTTGGGCGACAGGCCCACCTCGGTGAACTCGGGCCGCTTGAAGAACTCGATGGTGTCGACATCACGCGACAGGGCATCGGCCGAAACCGCTAGGCACAACACGACCAGGATCAGGCGAAGCAGGGTCATCGGCACGTTCCTCCTTGAGGGAATTTCTCAGGCCCGGGTGGCGGGCATCGACTGGACGAAGCGATCGAACAGGTAGGCCACGTCATGCGGCCCCGGGCTCGCCTCCGGATGACCCTGGAAACTGAAGGCCGGCGCGTCGGCGAGCTCGATGCCCTGGTTGGAGCCATCGAACAGCGAGCGGTGGGTCACGCGCACGTTCGCCGGAAGGCTGTCCTCGTCGACCGCGAAGCCATGGTTCTGGGCGGTGATCAGCACACGACGGCTATCGAGGTCCTGCACCGGGTGGTTGCCACCGTGGTGGCCGAACTTCATCTTGTGCGTCTTCGCGCCGGCGGCCAGCGCCAGCAACTGGTGCCCCAGGCAGATGCCGAAGGTCGGGACCCGGCGTTCGATCAACCCGCGGATGGCGGCGATGGCGTAGTCGCATGGCGCCGGGTCGCCGGGGCCGTTGGACAGGAACACGCCATCGGGCTTGAGCGCGAGTACGTCATCGAGCGGCGTCTGGGCGGGGACCACGGTGACCTTGCAGCCCCTCTCGGCCAGCATCCGCAGGATGTTGTGCTTCACGCCGTAGTCGAACGCGACGACATGATGGCGGAGCTCCACGGACGTGAAGGCCTGGGCGTCCAGGTCGTAGCGGCCCTCGCTCCACTCGTAGCGCTCGGTGATGCTGACCTCCTTCGCCAGGTCCAGGCCCGAGAGCCCGGTGAACTTGCGCGCGGCCTCCAGGGCACGGTCGACGTCCAGCCCCGGGCCAGCCATCAACGCACCACTCTGGGCACCACGGTCGCGCAGCAGCCGGGTCAGCTGCCGGGTGTCGATGTCGTCGATCGCGACAACCCCACGCTCGATGAGCCACTCCGGCAACGACTGCTGGTTGCGCCAGCTGCTGGGCCGGCGCGGCACGTCGCGCACGATCAGGCCGGCGGCGTACACGGCGGTCGACTCGTTGTCGACCTCGTTGCAGCCGGTGTTGCCGATGTGCGGATAGGTCAGCGTGACCAGTTGGCGGGCGTAGGAGGGATCGGTGAGGATCTCCTGGTAGCCGGTCATGGAGGTGTTGAAAACGACTTCGCCGACGCTGAGGCCGGGCGCGCCGACGGAACGGCCCTCGAATACTGTGCCGTCTTCGAGAACAAGGATTGCAGGCTGGGTCACGGAGTCTCGCCTTGGGTGGTGGATTTCGCGCCTGTATGCCGGATGCCGGCCGGCAGGAAGCCCCGGAACCGATGCCATCGGGCCGGGTCGCGATTTCGGTGTGCAGGCGAGCGGAAATGATACGGCGCAGTCGCCCCCGTGTCCATGCGCGGGCTTAACCGATCCGTGCCGGAAGGCCTAGTCCAGGCCGAGGCAATCCTTCATCGCATAGCGGCCCGGTGTCTCGCCGGCGATCCAGCGGGCGGCATGCAGCGCGCCACGGGCAAAGATTTCGCGGTCGGTGGCACGGTGTACCAGTTCCAGGCGCTCGCCGGCGCTGGCGAGCTGCACCAGATGCTCCCCGACAATGTCGCCTGCCCGCAGGCTGGCATAGGCGGGCGGCCTGCCGCGACCGGCCTCGACCGACTCGCCGAGCATCAGCGCCGTGCCGGAGGGCGCGTCGCGCTTGTTGACGTGGTGCGATTCGACGATGTCGCAGTCCCAGCCCGGCAGGGCCGCCGCCGCGCGCCGCACCAGTTCGGCCAGCACCGTCACGCCGAGGCTGAAATTGGCCGACCACAGGATCGGCAGCTCGTGTCCGGCGCGGTCGAGCGCCTCGCGTTGCGCATCCGACAGCCCGGTGGTGCCCGAGACCAGCGGCCGGCCACGCTGCCGGCACAGGGCCAGCACCGCGTCGAAACCCGCGGGAAGGCTGAAGTCGACCACCACGTCGAAGTCCGGAGCGTCCTCCAGGCGCGAGGCGGGCAATTGCACGACGTCGCCCAGGTCGTGGGCGCCCGACCCGGTCACCGCCGCGGCGAGTTCAAGCGATGCATCGGCGGCGATGAGCCGCAGCAGGGCCCGGCCCATGCGGCCGGACGCCCCGTGCACCAGCACCCTGGTTCGTGTCGATTCCATGCGGCGAAGCTAGCCGGCGCCAGCGGGGCTGGCAAGCCCGCGCATGCGCATCAGGAGGTCACCCGGTCCCAGAACCGCTTCACGCCATCCAGGAACGAGCTCGAGCGCGGCGAGTGATGGCGTGCGTTCTCGCCGTCGAAGGTGGCCTCGAATTCACTGAGCAGCTCGCGCTGGCGGGCGGTCAGGCGCACCGGCGTCTCCACGACCACCCGGCAAAGCAGGTCGCCGCGGGAGTGGCTGCGCACCGACTTCACGCCCTTGCCGCGCAGTCTGAACAGCTTTCCGGTCTGGGTCTCGGCGGGCACCTTGATCTCCACCTCGCCCTCCAGCGTGGGCACGCTCAGCGTCGAGCCGAGCGCCGCCTGCGAGAAGCGGATCGGAACCTCGCAGTGCAGGTTGTCGCCGTCACGCTCGAAGATGTCGTGCGCGCGCACGTGGACCTCCACGTACAGGTCGCCCGGCGTGCTGCCCGGCGGACCGGCCTCGCCTTCCCCGGTCAGGCGGATGCGGTCGCCGGTGTCGACGCCGGCCGGGATCTTCACCGACAGGGCCTTCTCCTCCTC
The DNA here is from genome assembly GCF_008017755.1 of Alkalisalibacterium limincola. GTDB lineage: Bacteria > Pseudomonadota > Gammaproteobacteria > Xanthomonadales > Xanthomonadaceae > Alkalisalibacterium > Alkalisalibacterium limincola. Next base: position 155,558 of record NZ_VRTS01000003.1, on the reverse strand, counting down.
GACGCGTCCATTGCCGTGGCAACGCTTGCACGGGCTGCGCACCACCTTGCCGCGACCGCCGCAATGCGGGCAGGCCTGCTGGACGGAGAAGATGCCCTGCTGCATGCGCACCCTGCCGTGGCCGTTGCAGGTGGTGCAGGTGTCGACCTTGCCGTCCTCCGAGCCGGAGCCATCGCAGCTGCCACACTCGACCAGCGTCGGCACGCGGATCTCGCGCTCCAGGCCGAATACGGCCTCCTCGAGGTCGAGCTCGACGATGTAGCGCAGGTCCGCGCCCCGGCGCGCACGCCGGCCGCCGCCGCCGAAGATGTCGCCGAAGATGTCACCGAAGATGTCGCCGACGTCACCGAACCCGCCGCCGCCACCGCCCCGGCCGCCCATGCCGCCTTCGAACGCGGCGTGGCCGTGCTGGTCGTAGACCCGGCGCTTGGCCGGATCCGACAACACCTCGTAGGCCTCCTTGGCCTCCTTGAAGCGCCCCTCGGAATCGGCGTCGCCACCGTTGCGGTCGGGGTGGTACTTCATCGCCAGGCGGCGATAAGCCTTCTTGATCTCGTCCTCGCCGGCACTGCGGCCGATACCGAGGACTTCGTAGTAGTCACGTTTGCTCATGGATGCTTGGTCGCCTGCGCTGGCTTTCCGGGCGCCGCGCGGTGCGCGACCCGACAACGGCGAAGGGCGCGGCGGTCAATCCGCCGCGCCCCTGCGTGCCTCACTTCTTCTCTTCGTCGTCCTTGACCTCGGTGAACTCGGCATCCACCACGTCCTCGGGCTGGGCCTGCGGGCCCGGCTCGTCCTCGCTGCCGCCGGCGGAGGCCTGGTCTCCCTGGGCCGCCGCGGCGAACAGCGACTGCGCGGCCTGCTCGAGCGCCGTCGCGCGCGACTCGATCTGGTCCTTGTCGTCGCCCTTCATCGCCGTCTCGAGCTCCGAAAGCGCCGACTCGACCTGGCCGACGGTCTCGCCCGGCACCTTGCCGCCGTGCTCCTTGAGCGCGGTGCGGGTCGAGTGGACCAGCGCGTCGGCCTTGTTGCGGGTGGCGACGAGCTCGTGGAACTTCTTGTCCTCCTCGCGATGCGTCTCCGCATCGCGGACCATGCGCTCGACCTCCTCGTCGCTCAGGCCCGAACCGGCCTTGATCTCGACCTTCTGCTCCTTGCCTGTCTTCTTGTCCTTGGCCGACACGTGCAGGATGCCGTTGGCGTCGATGTCGAAGGTGACCTCGACCTGCGGCATGCCGCGCGGCGCGGCGTCGATGCCGGTGAGGTCGAACTTCGCCAGCGACTTGTTGAAGCGGGCCTGCTCGCGCTCGCCCTGCAGCACGTGCACGGTCACGGCGGACTGGTTGTCCTCGGCGGTCGAGAAGGTCTGCGATGCCTTGGTCGGCACCGTGGTGTTCTTCTCGATGAGCTTGGTGAACACGCCACCCAGCGTTTCGATGCCGAGGCTGAGCGGGGTCACGTCGAGCAGCAGCACGTCCTTCACGTCGCCGGCCAGCACGCCACCCTGCACCGCCGCACCGATCGCCACGGCCTCGTCGGGGTTCACGTCCTTGCGCGGCTCCTTGCCGAAGAACTCGGCCACCGCGGCCTGCACCTTGGGCATGCGGGTCTGGCCGCCGACCAGGATCACGTCGGCGATGTCGCTGGCGCGCACTCCGGCGTCGTTCATCGCCACCTTGCACGGCTCGATGGTGCGCTTGACCAGGTCCTCGACCAGCGACTCGAGCTTGGCCCGGGTCAGCTTGATGTTGAGGTGCTTCGGACCCGACGCGTCGGCCGTCACGTACGGCAGGTTCACCTCGGTCTGCTGGCTGGTGGACAGCTCGATCTTGGCGCGCTCGGCGGCATCCTTGAGGCGCTGCAGGGCCAGCGGGTCCTTGCGCAGGTCGATGCCCTGGTCCTTGTTGAATTCCTCGACCAGGTAGTCGATGACGCGCTTGTCGAAGTCCTCGCCACCCAGGAAGGTGTCGCCGTTGGTGGCCAGCACCTCGAACTGCGTCTCGCCATCGACCTCGGCGATCTCGATGATCGACACGTCGAAGGTGCCGCCACCCAGGTCGTAGACCGCGACCTTGCGGTCGCCGCCCTTCTTGTCCATGCCGTAGGCCAGTGCGGCCGCGGTGGGCTCGTTGATGATGCGCTTGACCTCGAGGCCGGCGATGCGGCCGGCGTCCTTGGTGGCCTGGCGCTGGGAGTCGTTGAAGTAGGCCGGGACGGTGATGACGCCTCGGTGACCTTCTCGCCCAGGTAGTCCTCGGCGGTCTTCTTCATCTTCTCCAGCACGCGCGCGGAGATCTCGGGCGGCGCCATGCGCTTGCCCTCGGAGGTGGCCACCCAGGCGTCGCCGTTCTCGTGCTCGAGGATCTTGTAGGGCACCAGCTCGAGGTCCTTCTTGACCTCGGCGTCGCCGAACTTGCGGCCGACCAGGCGCTTGACCGCGAAGAAGGTGTTGTGCGGGTTGGTGACCGCCTGGCGCTTGGCCGATGCTCCCACCAGGACTTCGCCGTCCTTGGTGAACGCCACGGTCGACGGCGTGGTGCGGTCGCCCTCGGAGTTCTCGATGACGCGGGCCTTGCCGCCTTCCATGATGGCGACGCAGGAATTGGTGGTTCCCAGGTCGATGCCGATGATCTTTGCCATTGTTCTGTGCTCCCGGAGAATTTTCAGGCGGCGCGAAAGGCCGCGACTTGATGCCTATGTATGGGTTGGGGCCGCGCGTTCAAGTGCGCGCGCCCGCCGATCGGCTTCCGTTCAGTCTTCGGCCTTGGCCACGACGACCAGCGCCGGGCGCAGCAGGCGCTCGTTGAGCAGGTAGCCCTTCTGGTAGACCTGCACCACCGAATCCGGTGCGTGCTCGCTGGTCGGCACCGCGCTCATCGCCTGGTGCTGGTCGGGATTGAAGGCCTCTCCGAGCGGGTCGACCACCGTGAGGCCGTTGTCCTCGGCCACCTTGCCCAGCTGCCGCAGGGTCAGGCGCATGCCCTCGCGCAGCTTCTCCACGTCCTGCGCCTGGGCGGACAGGCCCGCCTCGAGGCTGTCGAAGACCGGCAGCAACGCGCCCAGCAGGCGCTCGTTGGCAAAGCGCCGGGCCTGTTCCAGCTCGCGCGCCATGCGCTTGCGCTGGTTCTCGAGCTCGGCGCGCTCGCGCAGCTGGTCCTCGCGCACGGTCGCCAGCGCGATGCGCAGGCGGTCGAACTCCTCCTGCGTGGGCTCCGGGGTCAGCGCTTCCTCATGGTGTTCGGCGGCCTGGCCGGCCTGCGCCGGGTCCTTGGACGCGGCGTCCTCGCGGTGTTCGTCGTTGTGCATGGTTCGCGGTTCCTTGCGCCAGCGGCGCACAATGGTCTCGTGGACGGCCGCAGGCCTGCAGCCATCCGCCCAACGCGGTTATTGGGCCGGCTGGCCGGGATTCAAGGCGGCGCCGAGCACGTCGGCGGTGGCCTGGACCATCGGGATCACCCGGTCGTAGGCCATCCGGGTCGGGCCGATCACCCCCAGCACGCCCAGCACCTGGCCGTGGGCCTGGTAGGGCGCGGTGACCACGGTGCAGCCGTCCAGCTGGGCCACGCCGGACTCCTCGCCGATGAAGATGCGCACGCCCGGGGCGTGGATGCAGCGCTCGAGCAGCTGCACGATCTCGCGCTTGCGCGCGAAGGTGTCGAACAGCTCCCGCAGGCGGTCGAGGTCGGAAAGGTCCTGTACGCCCATGAGCCGGGTCTGGCCGGCGACCAGCACGTCGTCGTCGTCCGGGTCGAGCGCGTGGGCCGCCAGCTCCACCGCGTTCGCCATCACCTGCTCCATGGCCTGGCGCGCCTGGTTCATCTCGTGCAGCAGCGCCGCCCGGATCTCGGAAACCGAGCGCCCGGCGAAGTGGGCATTGAGGTAGTTCGCCGTCTGCTCGAGCTCCGAGGGCGTGTAGGTGCGGCGGGTATTGATGATCCGGTTCTGCACCTCGTTGTCGGTGAAGACCAGGATGACCAGCACGCGGTTGCCGTCGATCGCGACGAAATCGATGTGCCGGAACGCGAACTGCTCGCGGCGGGGCACGCTGACCACGCCGACGAAGTGGCTCATCGCCGAGAGCAGCTCCGAGGCCGAACCGAGCATGGCCTGGGTGCCGGAGCCCGCCGCCAGCCCCTGGCGCAGGCGCGCCAGCTCGCGCTCGCCCACCGGCTTGAGCTGCAGCAGGCTGTCGACGAACACCCGGTAGCCCTGGGCCGTGGGCACCCGTCCGGCGGACGTGTGCGGCGCGGAGACCAGGCCCACCTCCTCGAGGTCGGCCATGATGTTGCGGATCGTCGCCGGGCTCACGTCCAGCCCCGAGCGCTTGGCCAGGGTGCGCGAGCCGACCGGCTCCCCTTCACGGATGTATTGGCCGATCAGGGTGCGCAGCAGGCTGCGGGCACGAGGATCGAGATCGGGCAATGCGGTCTTCATTCGGTCAGGGCCGTCACGATGGTGTCCATATAGATGAGGCCGCCCCGGGGCGCTGACAAGCCCCGCCCCCTCTCCCGCCTTGGCGCGCGTCGGGGGCCATGCTAGCGTTTCGCCGCCAGCGCGGGAACAGCATGCTCACACACCTCTACCTCAAGGACTTCGCCGTCGTCAGCGAAGCCGACGTCGATTTCGGCCCCGGGCTGACCGTGGTGTCGGGTGAAACCGGTGCCGGCAAGTCGTTGATGGTCGACGCCCTGCTGCTGCTCGGCGGTGCCCGCGCCGACAGCGGTGTCGTCCGCCACGGGGCCGACCGGGCCGAGCTTTGCGCCAGCTTCGACCTCGCCGATGCGGGACCGGCCCGGGAATGGCTTCACGCGCAGGAGCTCGATACCGAGGCCGGGGAATGCCAGTTGCGCCGGATCATCCGCGCCGACGGCGGCTCGCGCGCGTGGATCAACGGCCGTCCGGCCACGGCGGGCCAGCTGGCCGAGCTCGGCGAGCGGCTGCTGGAGATCCATGGCCAGCACGAACACCAGGCCCTGCTCTCGCGCAGCCACCAGATGGCCCTGCTGGACGGGTTCGGGGGCCATGAGGCGGACATCGCCGGGGTTGCCGGGCACGCCCGCCGGTGGCGGGCATCCAGCGTCGGCTGGCCGACATCGAATCCGCCGGCGATGTCGCCGAACGCATCGACTACCTTGACCACCAGTTGCGCGAGCTCGATGGCGAGGTACTGGAACCGGAGGCCATCGCCGGCGTCTTCGCGCAGCACAAGCGCCTGGCCAACGCCTCGACGCTGATCGAGGGCTGTGGACGCAGCAGCGAGGCGCTGGCCGGCGAGGACGGCGCGGCGCCGGCCGACACCCTGCGCGCGGTCCAGGCCACGCTGGCCCGCCTGGCTGGCGACGAACCCCGCTTGAACGAGGTCATGGACCTGCTGGAAGGTGCAGCCGTGCAGGCCGAAGAGGCCGCCGCGGCGCTGGAGCGCATCCGCGACGCACTCGAGCTCGACCCCGACCAGCTGCAGGAACTCGAGCAGCGCATGAGCCGGCTGCACGAACTCGCCCGCAAGCATCGCGTGCGCATCGACGACCTGCACGAGCACCGCGAGCAGCTGCGCAACGAACTCGACGGGCTCCGCGAGGCGGTCGATGGCGTGGACACGCTGCGCCAGGAGCTTGGGCAGGCCGCCCGGCAGTGGCGTGAAGCCGCGGAGGCCCTGGGCGGCAAGCGCGCCAAGGCGGGAAAGCGACTGGGCAAGGCGGTGAGCGGGCTGATGGAGGAACTCGGCATGTCGGGGGGGCGCCTGGAAGTGGCCCTGGAACCCATCGAAGGCGATGAGCCCGACCCCAACGGCGCCGAGCGCGTCGAACTGATGGTTTCAGCCAATCCCGGCATGCCCCTGCGACCCCTGCGACGCGTGGCGTCGGGCGGCGAGCTGTCGCGCATCAGCCTGGCCATCGAGGTCGCCAGCCTGGACCGCGACGCCGTGGCCACGATGGTGTTCGACGAAGTCGATACCGGCATCGGCGGCGGTGTCGCCGAAGTGGTGGGACAGCGCCTGCGGGCACTTGGCTCGCGCCGCCAGGTGCTGTGCGTGACCCACCTGCCGCAGGTGGCGGCCCAGGGCCATGGCCACTATCGCGTCGACAAGCAGGTACAGGGCAAGGCCACGCACACCCGCGTGAGCCGACTCGATCCCGAGGCCCGGGTCGAGGAGGTGTCGCGGATGCTGGGCGGACTGGAGATCACCAGCGAGACGCGCGCCCATGCGCGCCAGATGCTCGATCGCGCCGCGGCGGCAAGCCCGCAGGACGCCTGAGGCTGTCGAAGGGGCACGCGGCCCCTGCCCCCTGCCGGGCCCTACTTGCCCTTCATCGGGCGCACGTAGAGCACCAGGCTGTGGTCCTCGATCGTGTAGCCGTGCTTGGCGGCGATCTCGCGCTGCAGGCGCTCGATGTCCTCGCTGTAGAACTCGACAACCTTTCCGGTCTCGGTGCATACCATGTGGTCATGGTGCTCGCCGCGGTCCAGTTCGAACACGGCCTGGCCGCCTTCGAAATTGTGCTTCATGACCAGGCCGGCGGCCTCGAACTGGGTCAGCACCCGGTAGACGGTGGCCAGGCCGATATCGTCCCCATGCTCGATCAACGTGCGGTAGATGTCCTCGGCCGTCATGTGCCGCGGGCGGGCCTGCTCCAGGATTTCCAGGATGCGCATCCTGGGCTGGGTGACCTTCAGTCCGGCGTTGCGCAGATCCTGTGATTCCATGTGTCGTCAAACCCAAGTTGAATGCGGGACCGGGCGCAGCCTTTGCAGCGCGCGCCCTAGTGTATCATCGGGTGTTTACCGCCAGAGCCCACAAGACCGCATGAAGAAGCTGTTCGTCTCTGTCATCGTACTGGCCATGCTCTCCGGCTGCGCCTTCATCTACCGGCAGCCCGTGCACCAGGGCAACCTGCTGGAAACGCGCCAGGTGGACCAGCTCGAGGTGGGGATGACCCGCCGCCAGGTCATGGTGCTGCTGGGTTCGCCGTCGGTTGCCGACCCGTTCCACCAGGACCGCTGGGACTATGTCTCCAGCCAGCGCCGCGGTCGTGGCGAAATGGAGGTGAAGAACCTCACCGTGCGCTTCGATGGCGACGTGGTGTCGGGCTGGGAGGGCGAGTACTTCCAGGACCAGAACCAGACGCTGGCCCGCGAAATGGGCCGCTTCGGCAACCTCCCGCGCGAGCGTGGCCGCTGAGGCGATCGGTCCCCCGCGTTCGGCGCGGCCACGCATGAATCGTCCCCTGCGCATTTCCCTGATCGTGCTGCCCTGGCTGCTGCTTGCCGGGGTGACGTTCGTGGCCTGGCTGGCCTGGGTGCACTTCCAGTGGAAGGACCGCACCCTTTGGGAGCGCATGCTCAGCGACGTCGAGGCCGCACCGGCCCAGATGGAAGCGCTGCAACTGGGTGAAACAGCCGAGCTGCTGGAGGTGCTGGAGGCGCGTCAGGCCAGCGACTGCCGCGTGATCCGCGAAGAGGCCCACCTCGCGCCACAGGCCATGCAGGCACGGGTCGAGCAGGCGCTGGACCACTGCCCATCGAACCACCCGGGCTCCTGAAGCCCAGGGGCAGGCGCCAATCAGGATCGACGCGCCCGCTCGCGCCGCACCTGTTTGGGATCGGCCAGAAGTGGACGCAGTATCTCGACCCGGTCCCCATCGTGGAGCTCATCACGGGGCTTGACCAGGCGCCCGAAGACCGCCAGGCGGGCGGGATCGATGTCCAGCCCCGGCACCTGCTTCGCCAGGTCGGCCTGGGCGAGCGCGTCGGCCACGCAGGCCCCCACCGGCAACGCCACGCGCACCCGCCAGCTCCGCCCCGGCAGCGCATGCACCACCTCCACGTGGATGCAGGCGTCCTCAGCCATCGCGCATTCCCACCCGGCAGAAGTCGTCCACCATGCGGTCGGCCAGGCCCTGGAAGCCCAGCGCCAGCGCCGAGCCCATGACGCGGTTGCTCACCTCGAAGTCCAGGTTCAACGACACCTTGCAGGCATCCTCCGCCAGCGCCTGGAAGCGCCACGCCCCGGAGAGCCTCCGGAACGGACCGTCGACCAGGTCGAGTTCGATGCGCTGTGCGGGAACCAGCAGGTTGCGGGTGGTGAAGCCGGTGCGCAGGCCCGCGGCGCGCAGGCGAAGCGTCGCCACCATGTGCGAATCGCTCGCCTCCAGCACCTGGGACGCCTCGCACCAGTCGAAAAGCCTCGGATATGCCCCCACATCGTTGACCAGATCGAACATGCGTTCGGCGGACTGCCGCACCAGGGCGCTGCGCTGGATCGAACTCATCGCGACTCCACCCTCGCCCGCCACGGCCGCATCGGCGACAATGCGCGGTCAGGAAGGGAAAATGACCAAGAAAAAGCAGAACAAGAAGGATACAGGAGGCGACTCCACGATCGCGCTGAACAAGCGCGCGCGCTACGAGTACAGCCTCGAGGACCGCTTCGAGGCGGGGCTTGCGCTGCAGGGCTGGGAGGTCAAGGCGCTGCGGGCGGGGCGCATCTCGCTGGTGGAGTCCTACGCGCTGATAAAGAACGGCGAGATCTACCTGTTCGGGGCGCAGATCCCGCCGCTGATCTCCGCCTCCAGCCACGTGGTGGCCGACGACCGGCGCACGCGCAAGCTGCTGCTGCACCGCCACGAGATCGACAAGCTGATCGGTGCGGTGGAGCGCGACGGCTACACCCTGATCCCCACCGCGATGTACTGGAAGAAGAACAAGGTGAAGCTGGAGGTCGCGCTGGCGAAGGGCAAACAGAGCCACGACAAGCGCGCCACCATCAAGGAGCGCGACTGGGCACGCGACAAGCAGCGCGTCATGCGCCGGCACAATCCCAACGCCTGATCCGGTGGGGGAAGTGCTTGTCCGTTCAGGCTCGCGCCCCCATACTTGACCGTGATCGGACGAACAAACGATTTCCCGGGGGTGACATGGCTTCGACGGGGGTCGCGATTTCGACCGGTGCATGCCGAGGGGGCGGCTTTCCTCGTTAATCCAGCAGCAAACTTTTAGTTGCCAACGACGACAACTACGCTCTCGCCGCTTAAGGCGTAAGCCCCGAACCCACTTGTGCTCGTGCTCGTCGGTGTAGGGTCATTATCACGGGATCGCCTAGGGTGGCTGCCTGTCAGCCCTATTCTGGTTAAATCAAAGCAGGCTGGTCGTGGGGTGCGTCTAGCACGTCGTACTGCTCCACGACGAGATCCAACGGCGGGCTAAGCATGTAGTATCCGGCGATTGAGTGCCTTCGGACGGGGGTTCAACTCCCCCCACCTCCACCAACACCGAACCCCAGCCCGCCAGGCTGGGGTTTTTTCTTTGCCCGGCTAGGACCGACAGCCCACCAGGCTGTCCGCGCAATCGGCGTCCACCTTCGCATCCCAGTCCGCCATCAGCGCCACGAAGAGCAGCTTCTCGAACTCCGGCCTGAAGCGCTGGATCACAGCCTCCGGGTCGGGCACGAGGCGCGCGTCGCCGATCAGCCCGAAGTGCACCCGGCCGTTGTAGCTCAGGATCGAGATGCCCAGCCCGATCGAACCGTTCTGAGGCACCCAGAACATCATCTCGGAAATCTCGCTGCCAGCCATGTACAGCGGCATCTGCGGACCGGGCACGTTGGTCGCCACCAGCGAGGCCTTGCGGCTGAACAACTCCAGCGCGAACTGCTGCACCTTGGGCGTGGTCATGCCCACCGCCGCGAGCAGGCCGTAGGTGACCATCGCCTGGCGTGCATTCTTGAGTTCGCGCATGTGGGCGGCCACGCGCTCCAGGCGCGCCATCGGGTTGGCCTCTCCCACCGGCAGCTCCAGGAAAACCAGCCCGAAGTGGTTGCCGAGCTTGCGCGCGTGCTCCAGCGGCCGCAGGTTCACCGGCACGGTGGCGCGCAGCGTCAGGCCATCGATCGCCTCGCCCCGCTCGATGAGGTAACTGCGCAACGCACCGGTGGCGGCGGCCAGCAGCACGTCGTTGACCGTGCAATCGCACGCCCGGCTGACGGCCTTGACCTCCTCGAGGTCCAGCGGCTCCGCCCAGGCCACGCGCTTGCTGACGCCCAGCCGTCCCTTGAGCACCGTCTGCGGATCGTCCGACAGGCTCAGCGCCGTGGCCAGCTCGCGGGCGATCTCGCTGCCCTCGCGCGCCAGGACCATCGGCAGTGTCGGGTCGCGGTACATCTCCATGCTCTTTTCGAGCATCTTTCCGCCCATCTTGATGTAGCGGTCCATCGCACCGACGCGCTTGGCGACGCCGGCGCCATCCTCCTTCAGCCACGCCCGCTGCAGGTCGCGACCTCGGCCCGGGCGGCGGCTGACATCGGTCAGGCTCAGCAACACCTGCACCAGCGCGATGCCGTCCGCATAACAGTGGTGGATGCGCGAGATCAGCGCACTGCCGCCGTCGTAGCGCTCCACCAGATGGAACTGCCACAGGGGCTTGGAGTGGTCGAGTGGCGTGGAGGCCAGCTGGCTGGCCAGGCGCTCGAGCTCCTTCTTTCCACCCGTGCCCGGCAGCGCGGTCAAGCGGACGTGGTAGTCGATGTCGAAGTCTTCGTCGACGACCCAGGAGGCGCCGGTGGCGGTATCGACCGCCTTCTGGTTGAAGCGCGGGTAGGCGAGGAAGCGCTGCTCGATGATCCGGCGCAGCTTCTCCAGCGTCACCGGCTCGGCGAACATCAGCACGCCGGTGATCATCATCAGGTTGGTGGGGCGTTCCATCCTGAGCCAGGCGGTGTCGACCTTCGACATCGACTCGCGTTTGGACCCGCTTGCGCGCTGCTCGCTCATCCGCCCCTCCCTGCCGTGTGGGCGAGTGAATCACGCCCCCTTGCGAGCGTCAACGCGAAGCGGTGGTGCGCTGGTAGGCCGCCAGCGCCTTTTCGCGCGAGGCCTTGAGGTCGACGACAGGCTGCGCCGGCCACGACGGGGCACGTAGCTTGCGCTCGTCCTCGTGCTCCCACGGCGCATACAGCGCCTTGTCGGGCAAGTCCGCGAGTTCAGGGCACCAGCGCCGGATGTAGGTGCCCCGCGTATCGAAGCGCGCGGCCTGCGTCACCGGATTGAAGATACGGAAGTAAGGTGCCGCATCCGCGCCGGTCCCGGCCGTCCACTGCCAGCCCTGGGTGTTGTTGGCCAGGTCGGCATCGACCAGCGTGTCCCAGAACCAGCGTGCGCCGTGCTGCCATCGCAGGCGAAGGTTCTTGGTCAGGAAGCTGGCCACGATCATTCGCACCCGGTTGTGCATCCAGCCGGTCTGCCACAGCTCGCGCATCCCGGCATCGACGATCGGCACGCCCGTCCGGCCCTGCTGCCAGGCCTCCAGCGCGGCAGCGTGTTCCTTCGCATCGGACCAGTCGAAATCGTTGAAGCGGGGGTTGAGGTTCCCGGTGGCTGTATCCGGGTAGTGGAACAGCAGGTGGTGGGAAAACTCCCGCCACCCCAGTTCGCGGATGTAGCCATCGACCTGTGGCTGCGCACCCTTCGGGAAGCCGGCGCGGCGCAAGGCGTCGACGATGCGCCACGGGGCGATCTCGCCGAAATGCAGATGCGGGGACAGACGCGACGTGCCGGCCCTGTCAGGCAGGTTGCGTTGCTCCAGGTAGCTTCCGGCCGCGCCCTCGATGAAGGCATCGAGCAACTCGACGGCGCCGGCCTCTCCGGGCTCGAAGCGCTTCCAGAAGCCTGCGTCCCAATCCAACCGGGGCCCGAGACCCAGGGCCTCGATGGCCCGGGGGCCGTGCTCGTGCCCGGAAATGGCGTCGGGCAGCGCCGGCAGCCGGGCCGGCGGCGTCCATCGCGCAGGGTCGGCCAGCAGGCCGGATGCCTTCCGCCAGAAAGGCGTGAAGACGCGGTACGGCCCGCCCTCCCCGGTGTGCACCTGCCACGGCTCGACCAGCAGCGCGCCATTGAAGCTGCGGGCCTCCAGGCCCTCGTCGCGCAGGCGCATCTTGACCTGCTTGTCGCGCGCGATGCTCGCCGGCTCGTAACACCGGTTCCAGTACACGGCCACCGCGCCGACCCGGGCCGCGAGGGATGCTAGGGCGTCATCCGAGGCAGCCTCGAGCACCACCAGCGACGCACCATGTTCGACCAGCCGGGATTCGAACGCCAGCAGCGAGCGACCCAGCCAGGCCCGGCTGGCGGCGCCTGGGGACCAGTCGCCCTCCTCCTGCGGCGCATGCACGTACACGAAGATCGGCGCGTGGCCCGCCTCCAGGGCAGCACGCAGGGCGGGGTTGTCGGCGAGGCGAAGGTCTCGCCGGATCCACACCAGGGCGTGGCTCATCGGGGGCTCCAGTGGCGGGGACGGCACGGTCGGGCGCACGGGCACGCCGGTTCTGCCGGCCAGTCTGCCGAGCCGCTTGTGTGGCCCCCGTCAACGAAGACGCCCCGGCACGGGCCGGGGCGTCGTTTTCACGCAATCCGCCGGGAAATCAGCGGCTGCGGCAGGCGTTGGTGTCGTCGAAGCTGGTGTTCGGGCCCGTGACATCGGTCACGCAGAACGTCAGGTTCGTCCCCCGGTAGTTGCCGGTGGAGAAGCTGACGCCGCCCGAAGCGTTCGTCGAACCGACCGCACACCCACTCACCGAACCGGAGAAACAGCCGGTCACGCTGGCGCCGGACATGCCCTGCCCGTTCTGGTCGACGATGGTCACCGCCGCAGTGGTGTTCGTGTTCGGTCCCCGCGAGACATGGCTGAGGTTGATGTTGCCCACCTTGGCTACCACGTCGGTCGGGTCCGGGTCGGTCGGGTCCGGATCGGTCGGATCCGGGTCACCACCCGAGCCGGTCAGGTAGTCGATCGCGGCCTTGGTGCGCACCAGGCCCCAACCGTAGAGGGTGTCCCGGCCGGAAGCACCCAGATCCTCCGCGGTCACCGCGAGTGCCTCGCGGATCTGCCCGACGGTGGCGGTCGGCACCGCGCTCCACACGACGGCCGCGACACCGGCCACGTGCGGGCTGGCCATCGAGGTGCCGTCGTAATAGGCGTAACCGTTGCCCTGGTTGTTGACCACCGTGCTGACGCTGCCCTGGGTGCCCAGCTTGCTGCCGACCACGTCCAGGCCATCCTCGCGGGTCATCGACACGACCGGGATCGACGAGCCGCCGGCACCCAGCGTGCCACCGAAGCCGCCCGGCTCGTTGTTGTAGATCACCGCGGCGGTGCCACCGCCGGCCGTCACGTTGGCGGCCTTGTCGGCGAAGCTGATGTCGCCGCGCTCGCACATGACGACGCGGCCGCTCCACGAGCCGGAGGAAAGACAACGGCCGCCGTTGACGACCGTGCCCGACCCCGTGCCCTGGAAGGTGCCGTCCATGCCTTCGACGATGTAGCCCGTCCCGCCGATCGTCGCCGATGCGGATTCGAACGGCACGGTGGACAGTACGCCCACGCCCGGTGCCGCCAGTTCGACCTGGCTGTTGCGCTGGGAGAAGCTCGCATGGGCCTTGTTCTGGTCGATGGCCGCCACCGAGACAACGGCGTCATAGGACGCCGGATAGCTCATCTGCGTGTTGCCGCCGTTGCCGGCGGCAGCCACGCTGAGCACGCCCGCGTTGTAGAGGTTCTGGAAGGCATTGCGCTCGGTGGTCGAGGAGGAGCCGCCGCCCAGGCTCATGTTGATGACCTTCGCGCCGGCGTTCGCGCAGCGGTTGGCTGCGTCCACCAGGGTCGAGCTGTAGCTCCAGCCACAGTTGGATCCGTTGAAGACCTTGACGGTGTAGATGTCGATCTCGCCGGTGGCCACGCCGACCACGCCGACGTTGTTGTCGGCTGCCGCGATGGTGCCGGTGACATGCGAACCGTGGCCGCAGGAGTCGGTGTTCCAGCCGGTCGGATACCCGCCGACCAGGTTCACGCCCTGGAAGTCCTCGTGCGCGGCGTGGATGCCGGAGTCGATGACGCAAACCATCACCCCGCCGCCGGTCGCCCCGCTCGCCCAGGCCTGCGGCGCCTGCACCATGTCGATGCCGTAGGGACGGATCTGCGCCATCGGATAGCGCGGTGCATCAGCCTCGATGTATTCGATGTTCGGATTGTTGCGCAGGCCCTGCAGCGCCTGCTGTGGCACCGAGACGGCGAAGGCGCCGAGCTCGTCGAACTGGTGGTGGATGCGTCCGCCTGCCCCGCGCAGGGACTGGGCCACCTGCGCCTGGCTGCCAGGCTTGAACTTGACCCAGACGCGGTCAGGATCCGGGCCTTCGCCCGCGGTCGCGCCTGCGCTGAAGGCCATCGCCAGGCCGAGGCCCAACGCCGTTACCAGAGTGCGTTGCTTCATGTGTCGTTTGACTCCCCGAAATAGTGTCGCATTGCGGGCATCTGTCTTCCCTGCGCCCTTTATCCAAGCGCCAAACCTAGCACGCTTTCCTGGGCGCGAATGACGCGCCGCAGCAATGGTGTCCCCCTGCGATCGCACCAGGAAACAGCGGGGCCTGGGCGCAAAAAAAAGGGCCCGGCTTGAGGCCGGGCCCTTCAAGGTCAGTCCGTGGACCGACCGCGTTTCACGCGTGCATCAACGCATCTGCATCTCGTCGCTGCACTCGTCCGTGCCCGCGTTGCAGACCTGCCAGGTGGACATGCCACTGCCCGGGGTCATCTGCTTCGAGAACTCGCCGCCGTTGACGCCGGTGTGGACGATCACGCCGTTGTGCCACACGTCGACCTGATCCTCACCACCATCCCAGCTCAGGTGGTGGGTCGGACGCATACGCGCACCGCTGGTCGTTCCCGTCAGGTTGGTCGGGTTCGGACCCACGACCTCGACGTCGAACTTCGCCTCCACCTCGACGTTCGCCACGTCGCCGTCACCCGGCCACGCGTGGATGCCGATGTAGTAACGATCCGCCGGCAGTTCCGCGCCATCGATCGCGAAGCAGGACTCGTTGCTTCCGGCAGCCCACGAGCGGCAGCTGAAATCCGTCTCGTCGGGCAGGAAGCCGATGCCCAGGTACAGGTCGGCATCGCCTTCGGTACCCTCCAGCTCGCTGAGGTTGAACTCCGCGTTGCTGTTGCCCTCCGGCAGGTCGATGTAGAAGTAGCGCCAGCCGTCGGCTTCAATGAAGTCGATCTCGACCGGAACGCCGTTCTGCAGCTGCAACGGGTAATCCGGGTCGATACCGCCCTCGAAACGGGCTTCCAGCGAGACATTGCTGACCTCCACCGAACCGAACGCCTGCACCCAGACGTAGTAGCGACCTTCCTCCGGCTCCTCGAAGGTGCAGGTCTCGGTGTTGCCGGTCAGCCACGGACGCAGTCGTACTCGGTCGTGGACGGCATGTCGCCGAAGCGCACGTAGATGTCGCCATCGCCCGTGGCACCTTCCAGGGGACGCAGCTCCATCACCAGGTTTTCGGCACCGGCCGGGACGTCGATGTAGTAGCGGGCCCACTGGCCACCCGGGATCGGGTCGAGCTCGACGAGCTCACCGTTGACCAGCGCGGTCGACTCCGGCGGCGGCGGCGGCGGCGGCGGCGGCGGCGGCTCGGGGATATCACCGCTGCGGATGATGTCGATGGTGTCCTTGAGCTGGATCAGGCCATGACCGAAGAGGTGGTCGCGGCCTTCGGCACCCAGGTCCTCGGCACCGGCGATCAACGCGTGGAGCACCTGCGTCAGGCTCAGCTCCGGGTCCTCGCTCCAGGCCACCGCAGCGGCACCCGCCACGTGCGGCGACGCCATCGAGGTACCGCTGTAGGTGTCGTAGCCGTTTGCCGGGTAGGTGAAGATCGTGCTCACCGACGCCGACATGCCGAGGCTGTCGGCCACCAGCGCCTGGCCGTCTTCCTGGCTCAGGCTGAGCACCGGGACGGAAACCGCCACGCCACCCAGGGTGCCGGAGAAACCACCCGGCGCGTTGTTGTAGACCACGACGCCCGCAGCGCCACCGGCCACCGCGTTGAGCGCCTTGTCGGCGAAGGAGATCTGTCCGCGCTCGCACAGCACGATCTTTCCGTCCACGTCGCTCAGAGCCTCGAGGCACAAGCCACCTTCGGCCAGGTCACCGCTCGCGGTGGCCTCGACGGTGCCATCCATCGCGCCGACCATGTAGCCCGAGCCGGCGACGCTGAAGTCGGAGTCCGAGTAACCCACCGTGCTGAGCACGCCGACGCCGGGCGCCGCCAGCTCGACCTGGGCATTGCGCTGCGAAGCCGTGTAGTGGTTCTTCTGCGAGTCCACGCCGCCCACCGAGACCACCGCGTCGTAGGACGCCGGGAAGCTCAGGGAGGTGTCGCCGCCATTGCCGGCCGCGGCGACGCTCAGTACGCCCTGGTCACGCAGGGCCTGGAAGGCGTTGCCTTCGGCCGTGGACGAACCACCGCCACCCAGGCTCATGTTGATGACGCTGGCGCCTGCGTCGGCGCAGCGCTGTGCGGCATCGACCAGCGTGGAGCTGTAGCTCCACTGGCAGCTGGCGGTGCTGGAATTGCCGAAGACCTTGACGATGTAGAGCGACACCGCGCCCGGGCTGACGCCGACCACGCCCTCGCCATTGAAGTCCGCGGCGATGCTGCCGGCCACGTGCGTGCCATGGCCGCAGCGGTCGTTGTCCCAGCCCTCGGGATAGCCACCGATCACGTCGATGTTCGCGAAATCCTGGTGGCCCGCCGTCAGGCCGGAGTCGATGACGCACACGGTGACGCCCTCGCCCGTCGGGGCGCCGGCATCGATGCTGCCGTCACGATTGGAATCCCACACGTCGCGCGCCTGCACCAGGTCGATGCCGTAGGGCACGATCGAGCCCATCGGGTAGCGCTTGTGGTCGGGCTCGATGTACTTGACCGCGCCGCTTTCCTTGAGTCGGGTGATGGCGTCCTGCGACAGCGTCGCGACCACCGCACCGATCTCGTTGAATTCGAAGTGGACCTCGGCGCCTTCGCGCTGGAGTGTCCGCTGCATGGAAACCTGCTGACCGTCGTGGAAACCGATCCAGACGCGCTCACCCGCGTCCTTCGCAAATGCGGAGCCCGCACCTGCGGTTGCCGCCAGGCCCACGGCCATGGCAGTGACCAACATCCTCTTCTTCATATTCGATCTTTCCCCAGATTGCTCAAACGAGCGTGTAAAGACACATGTAACGCGTTCCCTCGCATGCGTGTGAACCACGTCACTCTTTCTGCCGCGTCGTCGAACCTACAACATATGAACGAATGATGAAAAGGGCATATCGCCTCCACGGCATGGATGCTTGACAGGAGAACGTTGCCAGCGTTTGCGTTCAGCGCAAAACAGGTTTGGGAATCGGCGAAGCCAGAACCCTCGATGGCCCCCATCCGCGGAAGGGGTTGGCGGCCAATCCTGTAATTATTTCGTTAAGCCCGAGCCGTCGAGCCCTCGTGGCGATCACGTCTCGAGGAAGCGTACCCGTCGCGTGATCGAGCACACCAGCTCATAGCCGATCGTCCCCGCATGCTCGGCGACGCGCTCGACCGGAAGGCCCTGCCCCCACGCAACGACTTCGCTCCCGATCGCGGCGGCCGGGGCGTTCCTAAGGTCCAGCGTGATCAGGTCCATCGACACCCGCCCCACCACCGGCACCTCGATGCCGTCCACCAGCATCGGCGTGCCCGTCTTCGCCGCACGCGGATAGCCGTCTCCGTAGCCCAGCGCGACGACGCCGATGCGCATGTCCTCGGGCGCATGCCAGGTCGCCCCGTATCCCACCGGCTCACCCGCCTCGACGGGGTTGATCGCGATCAGCCTGGAGGCCAGCGTCATCGCCGGACGCAACCCGAACGCCGTGCCGGGCATCCCCGGGACCACGGAGATGCCGTACAGCGCTCCCCCAGGACGCACCCACTGCGCCTGCGCCATGGGCCATCCCAGCACCGCCGCGGAATTGGCCAGGGAGCGTTGGCCCGGCAGTCCCTGCGTGGCCTGGTCGAACGTGGCCAGTTGCCGCCGGGTCTGCTCGTCGTCGAAGACGTCGGAATTGGCGAAGTGGGTCATCAGCACGATGTCCCCGTTGATGCCCGGCAAGGCCCGCAGGCGGGCGTGGACGTGCGCAGCGTCCCTGGCCGGGAACCCCAGCCGGTGCATGCCGGAGTCCAGCTTGAGCCACACTCGCAGGCGCTCGTCGCCCGGCCCGGGCGGATGTGCTTCCAGCATTTCAATCTGTGCCGGATGGTGTACGACCGAGTCCAGGTCGAGCTCGCGCAGTCGTGGCAGGTCGGCCGGCTCCACGAAGCCCGACAGCAGCACGATGCGGTGCGTGTGCCCGGCCGCGCGCAGGCGCTCGGCATCCTCGAGCGAGGCGACCCCGAACGCGTCGGCACCAGCCAGTGCCGCGGCCACCCGCTCCAGTCCGTGGCCGTACCCGTCGGCCTTGACCACCGCCATCACCCGGGCACCCCCGACGCGGGCGCGCATCACGCCCAGGTTGTGGGTCAGCGCGTCGAGGTGGATGCGGGCAACGGCAGGTCGTGACACGGGCAGGTCCAGGGTGTGCGGAGGCCCATTGTGATCGATATGCCGGGCGCGGCACAGGCGGATCGTGGCCGTTCGCGGGCGCTACTCGAAGCTGCCGACGTTGTCGCGCGCCAGGTTGTCGAAGCGCGTGTACTCGCCGAAGAACTTCAGCTTCGCGGTACCGGTCGGGCCGTTACGCTGCTTGGCGATGATCACCTCGGCCAGGCCCTGGTCGGGTGAATCCTTGTGGTAGTAGTCGTCGCGGTAGATGAAGACGATGATGTCGGCGTCCTGCTCGATGGCACCCGATTCGCGCAGGTCGCTCATGACCGGGCGCTTGTCGGTGCGCGACTCCAGGCCGCGGTTGAGCTGCGAGAGCGCGATGACCGGCACGTGCAGTTCCTTGGCCAGCGCCTTGAGCCCGCGCGAGATCTCGGAGATCTCGTTGGTGCGGTTCTCCGAACTGCCCGGCACCTGCATCAGCTGCAGGTAATCGATGACCACCAGGCCCAGGTCGTGCTCGCGCTTGAACCGGCGGCAGCGCGAGCGCACGTCGTTGGGGCTCAGCGCCGGCGTGTCGTCGATGAAGATCTTCACCTCCGAGAGCATGCGGATGGCCGAGTTCACCCGGCTCCAGTCCTCGTCCTCCAGCATGCCGTTGCGCAGGCGCGTGGCATTGACCCGGCCCATCGAGGAGATCAGGCGGAAGGCCAGCTGCGAGGCGGACATCTCCATCGAGAACACCACGCAGGCTTTCTTCGTCTTGAGCGCGGCGAACTCGGCGATGTTCAGCGCCAGCGTCGTCTTGCCCATCGCCGGGCGCGCGGCCAGGATGATCAGGTCGGACGGTTGCAGGCCCGCGGTCAGCTCGTCGAAGTCGGTGAAACCCGTGGGCAGGCCGGTGATCTGGCCCTGGTTCTCGTAGCGCTCCTGGAGCTGGGTGAACGCATCGCGCATCGCGTCCTTCAAGGTGACGTAGTTGCGCCGCCCCGCCGCGCCCTGCTCGGCGATCCGGAAGACCTTCTGCTCGGCATCCGACAGCACCTCGTTGATCGGCCGGGTGCCGGGCTGGAACCCGTCGTTGACGATGTCGGTACCCGCCTCGATGAGCTGCCGCAGCACCGCCTTCTCGCGCACGATCTCGGCGTAGGCGGTGATGTTTGCCGCCGATGCGGTCGTGTTGGCCAGTTCGATCAGGTAACCGGTCCCGCCCGCCTGCTCGGACAAACCATTGGCCTCGAACCACTCCCCCAGCGTCACCGCGTCGAACGGGCGGCTCTTCTCCGAGAGCTCCAGGATGCCGCGGTAGATGAGCTGGTGGTCGCGCCGGTAGAAGTCCTCCACCTTGAGGAAGTCGCCGACCCGGTCCAGTGCATCGGGCGAGATCATCAGCCCGCCCAGCACGGCCTGCTCGGCCTCCAGCGACTGCGGGGGCAGGCGCAGGCTTTCGATCGTGGCGTCGGACGACTTGCGTTCCGGGCTCAGGGCCATGGTGTTCTCGCTGCGTGGTGTGGCGTGGGCGGCGGCCGGACTCGGGCCGGTGGCACGCGGCCGCCAATGCTAGCCTCCGGCGCGGCCGGAGCGTTATGCACAACCCTGTGGACAACTGGTGGACAACCCTGCGGGTTGTATCCCTGCGCCGTCTCAGGGGCTGAGACCTCCACGAAAAAGGGCGCCCGAAGGCGCCCTTTCCGTGCAACGGTGGAGCGGTGCTCAGACCAGCTCGCCCTCGATGACGACCTTGACGGTGGTCTCGATGTCGGCGTGCAGGCGCACTTCGATGTCGAACTCGCCGATCGTGCGGATCGGGCCGTCGCTCATCACGACCTCGCCCTTCTCGAGCTCGATGCCGGCCGCGGTGAAAGCCTCGGCGATGTCGCGCGGACCGACCGAGCCGAACAGCTTGCCCTCGGTCGAGGCGTTCGCCTTGATCGTGACGCTGGCGCCTTCGAGCTTGGCCTTGCGACCCTCGGCACCGGACAGCTGCTCGGCGGCCTTGGCCTCGTACTCGGCGCGACGCTTCTCGAAGTCGGCCAGGTTCTGCGCGGTGGCCGGAACGGCCTTGCCGTAGGGGATCAGGTAGTTGCGGCCGTAGCCGGGCTTGACGCTGACCTTGTCACCCAGGTTGCCCAGGTTGGTGACCTTCTGGAGGAGGATCAATTCCATGGTAGTGCTCCGTATTCGTTAGCGGGCGCACGGGCCCGCAGCTGTTCCAGCTGTCCGAACGGACGGCCGGCCCCACCGTGGCGGGGCCGCTGGGTTCAGATGTCGTGGTTGTCGGTGTAGGGGATCAGGGCCAGGAAGCGCGCACGCTTCACGGCGGTCGCAGCTGGCGCTGGTACTTGGCCTTGGTGCCGGTGATGCGGCTGGGAACGATCTTGCCGTTCTCGGTCAGGTACTGGCGCAGGGTGTTGAGATCCTTGTAATCGATCTCCTTGACGCCCTCGGCGGTGAACTTGCAGAACTTGCGGCGGCGAAAGAACTTGGACATGTGTGGTCTCCGAAATCGTCAGTGATCAGGCGGCGTCGGACTTGTCGTCGTCGCTGCTGTCGTCGTCCTTGTCGGACGCGGTGTCGTTGCTGCTGCCCTCGTCGTCACGACGACGGCGCTCGCCACGCTCCGGACGGTCGGACTTCTCGTCCTTGCTCTTCATGATGTGCGACGGCTCGGTGTCGGCCTCTTCGCGCTTGACGACCATGTGGCGCAGCACCGCGTCGTTGAAGCGGAACGCCTCGACCAGCTCGTTGAGCGCAGTCTGGCTGCACTCGATGTTCATCATGACGTAGTGGGCCTTGACCAGGTTGTTGATCGGGTAGGCCAACTGGCGGCGGCCCCAATCCTCCAGGCGGTGGATCGTGCCACCGTTCTCGCCCTCGATGGTCGCCTTGTAGCGCTCGACCATGGCGTTGACCTGCTCGCTCTGGTCCGGATGGACCAGGAACACGACTTCGTAGTGACGCATTGTTGACTCCTTGCGGATGACGCCGGCCTGCTGGCCGGTCGGGTCAGCTCCCCGTCGCCCGGAACGGACGCGGTGGAGCAAGGGACTCCCACTCGGGGGAGCCCGCCATTGTCTCAGCAGTGCAGGCCGCGCGCAACTGCGCGGCCGGTACGCCGGTGGCCGCCGCTCAGGCCGCCTGCTCGTCCGTCGTGAAGCTCTCGCCACAGCCGCACTCGGCAGCCGCACGCGGGTTCTCGAAGGTGAACACGTGGTTGATGCCCTGGCGCTGGAAGTCGATGCGGGTGCCATCCACCAGCGCGAGGCTTTGCGCGTCGACGAAAATGCGTACGCCCTGGTCCTCGAACACGGCGTCGTCTGCGGCCCGTGCCGTGGCCAGCTCGGTCACGTAGCCCCAGCCGGAGCAGCCGGTGCGCTTGACGCCGAACCTCAGGCCCAGGCCCTCCGGGCGCTCGGCGACGAAGTGCTTGACGCGTTCGGCGGCAGCGGTGCTCAGCGTGATGGCCATGGCAGTCCTCTGGAATCGGGTGGATCGCAACGCCTCCATGATACCGCCGATGCGCGTGAAGACGCTGAATCCCGACCAGCGTATCCGTTATGCTACGGCGCTTGACGGCCCTGGCAGCGGCCAGCCGGCCCAACACCTCTGGAGATACAAGGCATGACGGTGGTCAGCGTCGAGCAGGCACTGTCCGGGGACCTGTCCCCGGGCACGCAGGTCACGATCCGCGGCTGGGTGCGCACCCGGCGCGATTCCAAGGCCGGGCTGAGCTTCATCAACCTCACCGACGGCTCGTGCTTCGACCCGATCCAGGTGGTGGCGGCAAACACCCTGCCCAACTACGCCGAGGCGGTGCAGCACCTGGGCTCGGGCTGCGCGATCATCGCCAGGGGCACGCTGGTGGCCAGCCAGGGCAAGGGCCAGAGCCTGGAACTGCAGGCCGAGCAGATCGAGGTGGCCGGCTGGGTCGACGACCCGGAAACCTACCCGATCCAGCCCAAGCCGCATTCGCTGGAGTTCCTGCGCGAGGTCGCGCACCTGCGGCCGCGCACGAACCTGTTCGGCGCGGTCACCCGCATCCGCCACTGCCTGGCGCAGGCGGTGCACCGCTTCTTCGACGAGAACGGCTACTATTGGATCAACACCCCGATCGTCACCACGTCCGACGCCGAGGGCGCCGGCCAGCTGTTCCGCGTCTCGACGCTGGACCTGGCCAACGTGCCCCGGACCGAAGCCGGCGACGTCGACTTCAAGCGCGACTTCTTCGGCAAGGAAGCGTTCCTGACCGTATCCGGCCAGCTCAACGTCGAGGCCTACTGCCTGGCGATGAGCAAGGTCTACACCTTCGGGCCGACCTTCCGCGCCGAGAATTCCAACACCGCACGCCACCTGGCGGAGTTCTGGATGATCGAGCCGGAAGTGGCCTTTGCCGACCTCGACGACATCGCCCAACTGTCCGAGGACTTCCTCAAGTACCTGTTCCGCGCCGTGCTGAACGAGCGCATGGATGACTTGAAGTTTATTTCCGAACGTGTTGAAAAGAATGCAATTTCACGCCTCGAGGATTTCGTCTCGATGCCGTTCGAGCGGATCGACTACGGCGATGCGATCGAGATCCTGCGCAACTCCGGGGTGAAGTTCGAGTTCCCGGTGGAATGGGGCCTGGACCTGCAGACCGAGCACGAGCGCTGGCTGACCGAGACCCACGTCGGCCGCCCGGTGGTGGTGATGAACTACCCCGAGCAGATCAAGGCCTTCTACATGCGCCTCAACGACGACGGCAAGACGGTCGCGGCGATGGACGTGCTGGCCCCGGGCATCGGCGAGATCATCGGCGGGGCCCAGCGCGAGGAGCGCCTGGACTTCCTCGACCGGCGCATGGCCCAGTTCGGCATCGAGACCGAGCACTACCAGTGGTACCGCGACCTGCGCCGCTACGGCACCGTGCCCCACGCCGGCTTCGGCCTCGGCTTCGAGCGCCTGGTGTGCTACGTGGCCGGGCTCAACAACATCCGTGACGCGATCCCCTACCCGCGCACGCCCGGCCACGCGACGTTCTGATGGGCGGCTTGCTGTTCCTGCTCAGTTCGCTGGCGCTGGCCATCTCCGGCCTGTCGGGCTACGCGATCTTCGGGCCGCTGAGCTACCGGCACATGCAGGACCGGCGCACCGCGGTGGGTGACTCCGCCTTCGACTGGGTGTTCCTGCGCTGGGTGCTGACGGCCCGCTACCGCTACCACGCCGACCCGATCCTGCCGAAGCTGGCGATGCCGGCACGCTGGCTGCTGGCCACCTGCCTGCTGGGCACGCTGGGCGTGCTGGCCTGGCTGGTGGCCCAGTTCTGACCTGACTGATGGAAACCCCATGGGCGAAACGACGATGATCCAGTGGTGGCTCTACGTGATCGGCGACACGCTGATGTGGGCGCGTCTGCGCGAGCTCGATGCCGGCACCGCCGACGTGCTCGACTGCGATGGCCGGACGCTGGTGTACGAGAACATCGACACCGCGCGCGCGGCGCTGCTGGACGCCGACTACCGCTCCTTCGACGGGCTCGACGAGGCCGACGCCGAAGCCTGGGGCCTGTCGCTGGAGGCGCTCGACCCGCCCGAGGCCAAGGACGACGACGCACTCGCCCCGAAGATGGTGCAGGCGTTGCCGAGGCGCTGAGCCCCGGATTGCGGCACACTTTCCCATCCCTGCGGCCCCGACGCCGCGAACGAACCGGGAGTGAGCGATGGACCTGGATCTGACCGGCCGCCATGCCCTCGTGTGCGGCGCCTCCGAAGGCATCGGCGCGGCGGCTGCCCACGAGCTGGCGCTGCTGGGTGCGGAAGTCACCGTGCTGGCGCGGCGTGGCGACGTGCTGGCCGAGGTCAGCGATGCCCTGCCCCGCCCCTCGAACCAGCGCCATCGCCACCTCGCCGTGGACATGGACGACACCGCGGGCCTGGCCCAGGCGGTCGCCGCGCTGGTACGCGAGCATCCCGTCCACATCCTGGTGAACAACACCGCCGGCCCACCGGGCGGCCCGGCGGCGGATGCCGACGACGACGCCTACCTGGGCACGTTCCGCCGCCACCTCATCGGGGGACAGACGATGCTGCGCCTGGTGCTGCCGGCGATGAAGGAGGCGGGCTTCGGCCGCCTGGTCAACGTCATTTCGACCTCGGTCAAGGAACCCATCCCCAACCTCGGCGTCTCCAACACCGTGCGCGGCGCCGTGGCGGCCTGGGCGAAGACGCTGGCCAGCGAGCTGGCGCCGCATGGCATCACCGTGAACAACGTGCTGCCGGGCTTCACCGACACCGGGCGCCTGTCGAGCCTGATCAAGGCCAACGCGGCCAAGAGCGGCACATCCGAACAGGACGTGGCCGCCGGCATGCTTTCCACGGTACCCGCCGGCCGCTTTGCCCGGGCCGGTGAAACGGCAGCCGCCATCGCCTTCCTGTGCTCCCCGGCCGCGGCTTTCATCAATGGCGTGAACCTGCCTGTCGACGGCGGACGCACGCGTTCACTCTAGAGGGGGTGTGTCGTGGAAGAGTTCGATCAGCGCTGGGGTGAGCGCGTGCCCTTCGCCGCGCACGTCCTGATCAGCCACGGCGAGCGTGCCTGGCTGGCACAGATCCAGGACATGTCGGAGGGCGGCTGCGGCATCTTCCGACCGCCCGGCTTCGACCTGCAGGTCGCCGAAATCGTCACCCTGTACTTCCATGGCTCGCCCGGACCGCCCACGTGGCGGGCGCCCGCGTGGCCCGCACCGAGGACGGCAGCGTCGGTTTCGAGTACCACGAACCGCAGACCGTGCCCCCCGGTGGCGTGGTCATGGTCGACGTCGACATCGCGCTCTACCTCTGAACCAGCCCTTCCCGACCTGTCCGTACGTGGCTGCGTACGGGTAAGCTTCACGCATGCCCACGCACCTTTCGCACCTGATCGGCGGACACCAGCGGCCCGCGGGTTCCGGTGGCTGGCTCGAGGTCGAGGACCCGGCCACCGCCAGCGTCCATGCCCTGTGCCCCGACGGCACCGCCGCCGACGTCGAGGCGTCGGTGGACGCCGCCCGGCACGCGTTCCCGACCTGGTCGGCACTTCCCGGCTCGTGGCGTGCGGGCTGGCTCAACCGCCTCGCCGACGCGATCGAGGCGCGTACCGAGGACTTCGTCCAGGCCGAGTCGCTGGACACCGGCAAGCCCCTGAAGCTGGTCCGCGAGATCGAGATCCCCCGGGCGATCGCCAACCTGCGCTTCTTCGCCGCCTCGGCGATGCAGTTCGGCAGCGAAAGCCACCACGGCGAGGCCGGCCTGAACTACACGCTGCGGCAACCGCTCGGCGTCGTCGGCTGCATCAGCCCATGGAACCTGCCGCTCTACCTGTTCACCTGGAAGATCGCCCCGGCGCTGGCTGCCGGCAACTGCGTCGTGGCGAAGCCCTCGGAAGTCACGCCGTTGAGTGCCTGGATGCTCGGAGAGACCAGCCGCGAGATCGGCCTGCCGCCCGGTGTGCTCAACATCGTCCATGGCCGCGGCCCGGAGCTGGGCCCTGCACTGGTCGGCCACCCGGACGTGCACGCGATCAGCTTCACCGGTTCCACCGCCGTGGGCCGCGACATCGCAGCGCGCGCCGCGCCGATGTTCCGCAAGGTGTCACTGGAACTGGGCGGCAAGAACCCCGCCATCGTCTTCGAGGACGCGCCCCGCGCACGCGTGATCGACACGCTGCTGCGCGCGGCGTTCCAGAACAGCGGGCAGATCTGCCTGTGCGCCTCCCGCATCCTCGTGCAGCGTGGCTATTACGAAGCGTTCCGCGACCAGTTCGTGGCCGCGGCGCAACGCCTCGTGGTGGGTGACCCGCGTGAAGCCGGCACCACGACCGGCCCGCTGGTGTCGAAGGCCCACTTCGAAAAGGTCGCCGGATACCTGGACCTGGCACGCGCCGAGGGCGGCACGATCCTGTGTGGCGGCAACGCGGTGTCGCTCCCCGGCCGCTGCGCCGGGGGTCGCTTCATCGCCCCGACCGTCATCGAGGGCCTGGGCCCGGACGCGCGCACCAATACCGAGGAAATCTTCGGCCCGGTCGTCACGCTGCAGCCCTTCGACGACGAGGCCGATGCGCTGCGCCTGGCCAACGCCGGCGACTACGGCCTGGCGGCCAGCATCTGGACCGGCGACGTGGCCCGCGCACATCGCGTCGCACGCGACGTGCGCGCGGGCATCGTCTGGGTGAACACCTGGATGCTTCGCGACCTGCGAACGCCCTTCGGCGGCATGGGCCAGTCCGGCCTCGGCCGCGAAGGGGGGGTGGAGGCGATGCGCTTCTTCACCGAGCCCCGCAATATCTGTCTTTCACTGGAGTGAGTCTTGACCGCAATTGACGACCTGCTGACGCGCAACCGCGATTGGGCCGAGAGGGTCCAGCACGAGGACCCCGGGTTCTTCGAGCGGCTGTCCGAGGAACAGAACCCGAAATACCTGTGGATCGGCTGTTCCGACTCGCGCGTGCCCGCCAACCAGGTGACTGGACTGCAGCCGGGCGAGGTTTTCGTCCATCGCAACATCGCCAACGTGGTCGTCCACACCGACCTCAACTGCCTGAGCACGATCCAGTTCGCCGTCGACGTGCTCAAGGTCGAGCACATCATCGTCTGTGGCCACTACGGCTGTTCCGGCGTGCATGCCGCGATGTCCGATACCCGGGTGGGCCTGGCCGACCACTGGCTGCGGCACGTGGCCGACGTCGCCGACAAGCACGCGACCTGCTGGCAGGCGTTGATTCGGAGTCGCTGCGCCACGCGCGCCTGTGCGAACTCAACACGATCGAGCAGGCGTACACGGTGTGCCGCTCGACCATCGTCAGGGACGCGTGGGACCGCGGCCAGCCGCTGTCGGTGCACGCGTGGATCTACGCGCTGTTCGACGGTCGCATCCGCAGGCTGGGCTTGGGCACGGGCGAACCGTCCTCGCTGGCGGCAAACTACGCGCGCGCCGTGGAAAGCGTACGCAGCGGCCGTCGTGTCCCGGGATCGGAGAAACTCGAAGCATGAGCAATGACGATGGCATCCAGGCCGACCAGGCGCCCCGCCCGGTTGGCAGCTACCCCCACGCCCGCCGCGTCGGCGGCCTGCTGCTGCTGTCGGGCCTGGGCCCACGCGATCCGCAGTCCAATGCCGTCCCGGGCAACGTCTACGACGACAACGGCCTGCTCGACGACTACGACATCGTCGCCCAGACCCACTCGGTGTTCGCCAACGTGCGCCGCGTGCTGGAGGCGGCGGGCGCGCAATGGGAGGACCTGGTGGACGTGACCGTCTACCTGACCGACATGGAGCGCGACTTCGCGGCCTACAACGAGGTGTGGAAGGAGTATTTCCCCGACCCGGCGAGCGCGCCCTGCCGCACCACGCTGGGCATCACCGCCCTACCCACACCGATCGCGATCGAACTCAAATGCACAGCTGCGGCCCGGTAGACGACTGATGGAACTGCTCCTCACCAACCTTTCCTCGCCGGTGGTGCTGGCGTTCGCGCTGGGCCTCATTGCCCGGGCGGTACGCAGCGACCTGGAGATCCCGCCCCAGATCCAGGCCTACCTGTCGATCTTCCTGCTGCTGGCCATCGGCCTCAAGGGTGGCGTCGCGCTGCGCGGCCAGGCGCCGGGCGAACTGCTGTTGCTGCTGTCGATCACGATCGCCGCCGGCGTGGTGACGACCTTCACCACCTACTTCATCGCCCGCCGGATCCTGCGCGATGGCCGCACGAATGCCGCGGCGATGGCCGCCCACTACGGCTCGGTATCGGCGGTGACGTTCATCGCGGCCAACCAGTTCGTCGAGCGCGCCGGTGCCCCGGCCGAGGGTGTACTGGTCGCCCTGGTGGTGGCGCTGGAAGTGCCTGCCCTGCTGCTGGCCTTGTGGCTGGCACACCGGGGCAGCAACGGCCCGGTCGACCCGGCAGCGCGCCACCACACGCTGCGCGAGGTCTTCACCGGCAAATCGGTGATCCTGCTGGTCGGCGGCCTCGCCATCGGTGTGATCGCCGGCCCCGGCGGTATCAAATCCGTGGATGCGATGTACTTCGCGCTGTTCCAGGGCGTGCTGATGCTGTTCATGCTCGACATGGGCATCCTGGCCGCCGGACGCTTGGCGGCGCTGCGCAGCGGCTGGCTCAAGCTGACGCTCTTCGCGACCACGCTGCCGCTGCTGCACGGTGCCGGTGGCGTGCTGCTGGGGCACATGGTCGGGTTGTCGGCGTCCGGCGCCACGGTGCTTGGTGCCATGGTGTCGAGCGCGTCCTACATCGCCGCACCGGCCACGGTGCGCACCGGCCTGCCGGAGGCCGACACCGGACGCTGCATCACCGCCGCACTGGGCATCACCTTCCCGTTCAACCTGGCCATCGGCATCCCGCTGTATGCATGGATGGCCCTGTGGCTGGCACGATAGGGGCGTCCACCCGCACGACGGAGCAACCGCCATGCTGAGCCCACCGATCAACTTCCAGCGCTGGATCGACGAGCACCGCGACCTGCTCAAGCCGCCCGTGGGCAACAAGTGCGTCTATGACGGCGACTTCATCGTCATGGTGGTCGGCGGACCCAACCAGCGCACCGACTACCACTACGAGGAAGGCCCGGAGTTCTTCTACCAGCTCGAAGGCGAGATGGTGCTGAAGGTGCAGGAGGATGGCGTGGCCCGCGACATCCCGATCCGCGCCGGCGAGGTGTTCTACCTGCCACCGAAGGTGCCGCACTCACCACAACGCGCGGCGGACTCGGTCGGCCTGGTCATCGAACGCCGGCGGCAGCCGGGCGAACTCGATGGCCTGATGTGGTTCTGCGAACAATGCAACCACCTCGTGTACGAGGAGTTCTTCGAGCTCCGGGACATCGAGAACGACTTCCCGCCGGTGTTCGATCGCTTCTATGGCTCGCGCGAGAACCGCACCTGCGCGCAGTGCGGGCACGTCAACCCGGCTCCGGCCCGCTACGACGCCTGAGGGGCACCACCGGCGTCGACACGTTTCACGCGCAGGCGGTGGAACGCCGCCACGTCCGGCAACCCGATGCCGGTGGGCTTGCCGGCCACGTACAGCGTGACGTGCGCCATGGCTTCGGGCAGCTCGACGCCGCATGCCCTCCCCAGTGCGGCCCGGAACGCGGCGAATCCAGGGGCGTCCACCATCGTGATGAGCGCGTGCGCCGTCCGTCCCGAAGGCAGGTCCTTGCGCAGCAGCCATCGCTCGCCCGTGGCCTGCATGGACCAGTCCTGGGCCAGGAAGGCGGCGCGCACCACCGCTTCGGCGCAGGCGCGGCGCACCTGGGCAGCGGCCTTGCGATCGAGCAGCGTCAGGTGGGCCTCGGACTTGCGTCCCAGCACCACGCCATCCACCTCGAGCAAGGGTGGCAGCGACTCAAGCCACGACCCGGGAAGCGGCAGGACCAGGGTGCCTCGTGCGCCATAGCCCGGCCACGGCGGACTGGCGCGGCCGGTGGTGGCGATCGATCGCGGCATGCCGACATGATGCCGTGCATGGCCGGCCCGTGCACGGGCGGCCCGGGTGGGCTTTGGTCTACACTCCCAGCCCATGCTGAAAATCGACACACACGCCCATTACCTGCCCCGCACCTGGCCCGATCTGGCGGCCAAGTACGGCGATACCCGCTTTCCGGTCATCCACCACGGCGACGACGGCCGTGCGCGGATCTACAAGGACGGCAAGTTCTTCCGCGAGATCTGGCCCAAGACCTGGGATCCGGAGGAGCGCATCGCCGACTACGCGCGCTTCGGCGTCCAGGTGCAGGTGATCTCGACGGTGCCGGTGATGTTCAACTACCGCGCCAAGGGCCACCATGCGCTGGAGCTGCACAAGGCGCTAAACGACCACATGGCGGAAACCTGCCGCAACCACCGCCGGC
Source organism: Alkalisalibacterium limincola (assembly GCF_008017755.1). GTDB lineage: Bacteria > Pseudomonadota > Gammaproteobacteria > Xanthomonadales > Xanthomonadaceae > Alkalisalibacterium > Alkalisalibacterium limincola. The sequence goes on along the minus strand of NZ_VRTS01000003.1, from coordinate 125,300 downwards.
ACTACGCCGGCATCGGCACGGTGCCGCTGCAGTCGCCGCAGCTGGCGGTGCAGGAACTGGAACGCTGCATCGACCAGCTCGACCTGCAGGGCGTTCAGATCGGCTCGCACATCAACGAGTGGAACCTCGACGCCCCGGAGCTGACCCCGTTCTTCGAGGCCGCCGAGGCGCTGGGCGCCGCGATCCTGGTCCACCCGTGGGACATGATGGGCGCCGAGACGATGCCCAAGTACTGGCTGCCGTGGCTGGTGGGCATGCCCGCCGAGCAGTCGCGCGCGGCCTGCAGCCTGATCTTCGGTGGCGTGCTTGAACGCTTCCCGAAGCTGCGGGTGTGCCTGGCCCATGGCGGCGGCAGCTTCCCCTACACGATCGGCCGCATCGAGCACGGCTTCCGCATGCGCCCGGACCTCGTCGCCACCGACAATCCGCGCAACCCGCGCGAGTACTTCGGCCGGCTGTACTTCGACTCCTGCGTGCACGACGACGCCGCGCTGCGCTACCTCATCGACGTGGCCGGCGTGGACACGGTCATGCTCGGCACCGACTACCCGTTCCCGCTGGGCGAGCAGGAGCCAGGCGCCGGCATCAGCGCGCTGGGACTCGAGGACACCGCCCAGGCCCGCCTTTTCCACGGCACGGCACTGGAATGGCTGGGCCTGCCTGCATCACGTTTTACTTGAATAAAACACGACAAGCACTTGATTAATGACTGATATTTTCTCAGAGCACCATGCCCTGGCGCAGGATGCGGCCGATCCGCTGCGCCGTTTCCGCAGCGAATTCCTGATTCCCCCGCACGGGGATGGCGAGCTGACCTACTTCGTCGGCAACTCCCTGGGACTTCAGCCGCGGGGCGCGGCCGCAGCGGTACAGGCGGCGATGGACGACTGGGCCCGGCTGGGCGTGGAGGGCCATTTCCGTGGCGACCCGCCCTGGATGCACTACCACGAGCATCTGCGCGACGGTCTGGCCGAGGTGCTCGGGGCGGAGCCGATCGAAGTCACCGCGATGAACACGCTGTCGGTGAACCTGCACCTGCTGATGGTCAGCTTCTACCGCCCGACCCCGGAGCGCCCCGCCATCCTCATCGAGGCCGGCGCCTTTCCCTCCGACCGCCACGTGGCCGAGTCGCAGGTGCTCCACCACGGATTCGACCCCGCCACCGACCTGATCGAGCTGCAGGGCGATGAACCCGGCGGCACGGTCTCGATGGAGGCGATCGAGCGCTGCCTGGCCGAGCACGGCCATCGCATCGCGCTGGTGCTGTGGCCGGGCGTGCAGTACCGCACCGGCCAGGCCTTCGACATCGCCGAGATCACCCGGCTGGCCAGGGCCCGGGGCTGCGCGGTGGGTTTCGACCTCGCCCATGCCGCCGGCAACCTGCACCTGCAGATGCACGACTCCGGCGCCGACTTCGCCGCCTGGTGCAACTACAAGTACATGAACGGCAGTCCCGGGGCGGTGGCCGGCGCCTTCGTGCACGCACGCCACGCCGAGGCCGGCCTGCCCCGGTTCGCCGGCTGGTGGGGGCACGACAAGCACACCCGCTTCCAGATGGGCCCGGAGTTCGTACCCAGCCCCGGTGCCGACGGCTGGCAGTTGTCGAACCCGCCGATCCTCGGCATGGCACCGTTGCGCGCCTCGCTGGCGCTGTTCCAGGCCGCCGGGATGCCGGCCCTGCGGCGCAAGTCCGAGCAGCTCACCGGCTACCTGCACGCGCTGGTCGGCGAACACCTCGCCGACACGCTGGAGATCCTCACGCCCCCGGATCCGGCCCGGCGCGGGGCCCAGCTCAGCCTGCGCGTGCGTGCCGGCCGCGAGGCCGGTCGTGCGCTGTTCGAGCACCTGTCCGCCAACGGCGTGCTGGGCGACTGGCGCGAGCCCGACGTGATCCGGATTTCGCCCGCCCCCTTGTACAACCGCTTCATCGACGTGCTGCGTTTCGTCACCTGCGTACAGGCCTGGCGCGACACGCGCGGCTGAACCGACCGAACCAAGGACCCGAGCCGATGAGCCTGAAACCGCGTCGCATCACCATCGCCGGTGCCGGGCTTGCCGGCGCGCTGCTGGCCACCCTGCTGGCCGCCGCGGCTGGGACGTGGAGGTTCTTGAGCGGCGCCCGGACCCACGGCGCAAGGGCTACGAGGGCGGCCGCTCGATCAACCTGGCCCTCGCCTCGCGCGGCGTGGCCGCCTGCGCCGTGCCGGGCTGGAGCCCGCCGTCATGGAGCAGGCCGTGATGATGCGCGGGCGCATGGTTCATTTCGCCAGCGGGGAAACCCAGCTGCAGCGTTATGGCCGCGATGACAGCGAGGTGATCTGGTCGGTCCACCGCGGCCGGCTCAACATCGTCATGCTCGATGCCGCGGAAGCCGCCGGCGCGAGGATCCATTTCAACCGGCGCATCGATGGCGTGGACTTCGAGCGCCGCACGCTGGAGCTGGTCGACGACCACGCGCGCAGCCGGTTCTGCGAACCCTTCGAGTTGCTGGTCGGGGCCGATGGTGCCGGATCGGCGGTGCGCCGGGCGATGGACGCGGTGGCCCCTCTGGGCGAGCGCATCGAGCCGCTGGGCCACGACTACAAGGAGCTGGAGATCCCGCCGGGCAGCGACGGCAGCTTCATGCTGGAAGCCAACGCGCTGCACATCTGGCCGCGCGGCGGCTACATGAGCATCGCGCTGCCGAACACAGAGCGCAGCTTCACCGTCACGCTGTTCCTGCCCACCCATCCGCCGGAGGGCGAGCCGGCCCCCGACAGTGGCCCGGTCGCCAGCTTCCAGACCATCCCGACGGTCGCCGATGCCCGCGCCCTGTTCGATCGCGACTTCCCCGACCTGCTGCCGCTGCTGCCGGATTTCGACCGCGATTTCGTCGACAACCCGACCAGCGGCCTGTCGACGCTTTACCTGGACCGCTGGTGCCACGGTGATGTCGCGGTACTGCTGGGCGATGCCGCCCACGCGATGGTGCCCTTCCATGGCCAGGGCATGAACTGTGCGTTCGAGGACTGCGTGAGCTTGGCCGACAAGCTGTGCGACGACGGCCTGTGCGACACCGGCGAGGCGCTGGCCGCCTTCGAGGCCGAACGGCGACCCAACGCCGAGGCGATCCAGCGCATGGCGCTGGAGAACTACGTCGAGATGCGCGACCGCGTCGACGACGCCGACTTCCTGCTGCAGCGGGCGCTGGAGCGCGTGCTGGCCGACCGCCACCCCGGCGTGTTCGTGCCGCGCTACGCGATGGTCAGCTTCACGCTGGTCCCGTACGCCACGGCCTTCGCGCGCGGCCAGGTGCAGCGCGGGATCCTGGTCGAACTGACCCGTGGCGTCGAGCGGCTCGAAGACGTGGACCTGGACCGCGCCGACGCCCTGGTGGCCGAGCGACTGGTGCCGCTGGACGCGGCGTGATGGCCAGCTTCCTCTGGTACGACCTGGAGACCTTCGGCACCGACCCGCGCCGCACCCGCATCGCCCAGTTCGCCGCGATCCGCACCGACACCGAGCTGCGGCCGGTGGGCGGGCCGGTCGAGTTCTTCTGCCGCCCCGCCGACGATCTGCTGCCCTCGCCGGGCGCCACGCTGGTCACCGGCATCACCCCGCAGATGGCCACGCAACGGGGTCTTCCCGAAGCCGAATTCATCGCCCGCGTGCACGAGGAGCTCGCCCAGCCCGGCACCTGCGCGGTGGGCTACAACTCGCTGCGCTTCGACGACGAGTTCATCCGCCACGGCCTGTTCCGCAATTTCCACGATCCCTACGAGCGCGAGTGGCGCAATGGCAACTCGCGCTGGGACCTGCTCGACCTGATGCGTCTGTTCCACGCGCTGCGTCCGGAAGGCATCGTCTGGCCGAAGCGCGAGGATGGCTTCACTTCGTTCAGGCTCGAGCACCTCAGTGCCGCCAATGGCATCGAGCATGCCCGCGCCCACGACGCGCTGGCCGATGTCGAGGCGCTCATCGCGCTGGCCCGCGTCGCGCGCGCTGCCCAGCCGCGGCTGTGGGACTACGCGCTGACGCTGCGCGACAAGCGCGCCGCGGGCAAGCACGTGGATGTCGCGAACCAGGTGCCCCTGCTGCACGTGTCCGGCCGCTACCCGGCCAGCCGCCACTGCGCCGCGCTGGTGCTGCCGATCACTCGCCATCCGCAGATCGACAGCCGGGTCATCGCCTACGACCTCGACACCGATCCGGCCGACCTGCTCAACGAAGGTGCCGGCAGGATCGCCGACCGCCTCTACACCCCGGCCGCCGACCTGCCCGAGGGCGTGGCACGCGTGCCGCTCAAGGAGATCCACCTCAACAAGGTGCCGGCGCTGGTGCCCTTGAACTACCTGCGCGAACCGGACTTCCAGCGCCTGGGCATCGACATCGAACGCTGCCTGGCCCATGCCGAGCAGATCCGCCGCAGCGACGGCGTGGCGGAGAAGGTGCGCCGGGTGTTCGACCGGCCTCAACGCGACCCGGCCGATGATGTGGACGCCTCGCTGTACGACGGGTTCCTGCCGGACGCCGACCGCCGGCTGTTCCCGCGCATCCGGGCAACCCCGCCGGACCGGCTGGGCACCGAGTCGTTCCCCTTCGCCGACGCGCGGCTGGTGGAACTGCTGTTCCGCTATCGGGCGCGCAACTGGCCCGACACGCTGTCCGCGGCGGAGCGGGGTCGATGGGACGACTATCGTCGCCTGCGGCTGGAATCCGACCGCGGCTGGTCGGAACTCGACTTCACGGCCTATTTCGAAACGATAGGCACACTGCGGGTCGAGCATGCCGGCGACGCGCGCGTGACCGGCCTGCTCGACGCCCTTGAAGCTTGGGGGCGCCAGATCCAGGCCTCGCTTCGAGACTGACCTCCCCCGCACTGCGAGTACCGATGACGCCTGCCATCTTCCGCGCGATCTTCACGGGCATTGCCGCGACCTTCCTCGGCCTGGCGGCGATCAACCTTAACCTGGTGGGCCTGCTTGCCGCCTCGCGCGGCACGGCCCTGGTCGGCCTGGCGGCAGCCGCCTTCGGCATCATCGGCGACCGGATTTCCCGCCAGGGTGCAACCACCAGCCCGACACCCCGGGCGATGCGCCTGGTGCTGGCCGGCGCCGTCGTGTGCCTGTTCGCCCTCGTGCAGTCGCTGCTGGTCTCCTCGCACCCGACCCTCGATCCATGAGCACCTACTTCACGCCGAAGACCTTTCGCTTCCTTCGCGCGCTGGCGCGCCACAACGAGCGCGAATGGTTCCAGGAGCACAAGGCCGATTACGAGGCCCACCTGCGCGAACCCTTCCTGCGCCTGATCGGCGACCTGCAGGGGCCGATCGCCGAGATCAGCCCGCACTACATCGCCAACCCGCGCAAGATGGGCGGCTCGCTGTTCCGCATCCACCGCGACGTGCGCTTCTCCAACAACAAGGCGCCCTACAAGACCTGGAGTGGCGCGCGCTGCTACCACGAGCGCGCCCGGCAGGTGCATTGCCCCAGCTTCTACATCCACATCGAGCCGGGCAACAACTTCATCGGTGGCGGCCTGTGGCACCCGGAGACCGCCACCCAGCGACGCATCCGCGACTTCATCGTCGACAACCCGGACGCATGGACGCGGGCCACGCAAAGCCACGGCTTCCGTGAGCGCTTCAACTGGGGCGGCGACAGCCTGGTCCGAACGCCCCAGGGCTACCCGGCCGACCATCCGCTGATCGAGGATCTCAAGCGCAAGGACTTCGTCATGTCCCTGCACCTGGACGATGCCGACGTGGTCGGCCCGGCCCTGCTGGAGACCATCGCCGCCAGCTTCAAGGACGTCGCACCGCTGGTCGACTACCTCTGCGCAGCGCTCGACCTGGAGTTCTGAGCGTCCCGCAGGCGCGCGACATTGCGGCACCGCAGCAGCTGCAACGCAACATGACTCCCCCGTATGGTTCCTATACGGTCGGGTACGGACTGGCCACGGGAGGGTGGCCGATCCGTCGTTCGGCACGCGGCAACGCAGGAAGCGACCACGCCGCGGCCGTCACACTCGGGGAGGGGAGAAATGTTCAGACTGCTTGCCGGCATCCTGCTGGCCGCCTGCGCCGTCACGGCCCAGGCCAATACCGGTGTCGCCTTCGTGCATGGCACCAGCAATCAAACCAACGCACTCGACGACTACTGGACCCGTGGCTTCGTCAACTCGGTCCGCCAGGGGCTGCCGAACCAGAACAACTACGTGGTGGTGAACTGCGCGTTCGACCAGTACATGTGGGACCCCAATGCCGCCGGCTGCCTGTCCGGCGTGCTGCACAACTTCATCACCACCCGCGGCATCACCGACCTGGTGGTCATCACCCACTCCAACGGCGGCAACGTGATGCGCTGGATCATGTCGAATCCGACCTGGGACAGCCGCTACCCGCTCATCATCCAGCGCACCCGCTGGGTCAATGCGCTGCGCCCTCCTCCGGCGGCACGCCGCTGGCCGACGCGGTCATGAACGGAAACGTGTTCGAGGCGGCGCTGGGCTGGCTGCTGGGCTACCAGAACGACGCGGTGCGCCAGCAGCAGGTGTCGTGGATGGCCAGCTACAACGCCAACTGGCTGTATGGGACGTCGGGCCGTCCGGCGCTGCCCAAGGGCTTCTGGAACGTGGTCGGCACCGACGTGGTCTCGGCGGTGTGGAACAGCGACGCCTATTGCGGCGGCTACTTCCAGAGCGTCGGTCTGGAGATCACCCAATGGTGGCTCAACAGCTGCTCCGACGGCTTCCTCAACTGCACCAGCCAGCGGGCGGCGGGTTCCACCTGGTTCACCGACACGCAGGCCTTCGGAAAGCGCCTCAACCACAACCAGAGCCGCCGCCAGTGCTTCGGCCTGGATGTCGTGCTGCGAAACGACCTGTGAGGAAACCGACGATGACCATCATGTTCCGATTCCATCGCCCGGCCCTCGCCATTGCGCTGGCCCTGGCCCTTCCCTTCGCCCACGCATCGGAGGCCGGCACGCTGCCGGTCGCTTCTGGCACCGACCTGGTGCCGGCGACCCTGTCCGCGGCGCCGCCGCCGGCCTTCGCCCTGGAGCGCGAGCCGGTCCAGTTCGCCTGGCGCCTCAATCCCGGCCAGGCCATCGAGGCCCCGCAGCCCTTCGTGCAGGAAAGCCGCGAATACTGGACCAATGTCGAGGCCGCCGAGCTCCAGCGCGGACTGCGCATCGACACCACCGCACCCGGTGCGGTGATCCGCATCAGCCCGGCGCTGGGTGCACGGCCGACGCCGCTGGCGATCGACGACTTCCAGCTGCAGGTCGCGGCCGCGAACTGCCCGCGAAGCAGGCGTTCGAGGTGGCCGCCGACCACGCGGCGCTGCAGGCGGCCGGGACCGATTTCCCCAGTGGCACCATCGCGTTCCGGCTGCGTCCTGAACTTGGGGACGGTGCGGTGCAACTTCGCAACGCAAACGCCAGTGGCCGCTACCTGGTGCACGTGTTCGAGCCGGAAAGCCCGGTGCGGATGCTGCTCACCAGTGGCCGCGACCTGGCGCTCAACGGTGGACAGCTGGAGATCAGTGGCCGCCTGTTCGAGGGCGATCGTCCGCTGCAGGCCCGGCGCCTGGGCGGGCTTCTGACCTCTCCGGACGGGCGGAGCTTCGACCTGGAGTTCAGCAGCAACGCCGACGGCGAACTGCTGGCCCGCGTCGACCTGCCCGAAGCGGCTTCGGCCGTGCCCGGCTTGTGGGAAGTTCACGCGTTCGCCGTCCACGAGGGTCGCGGGCGACGCTGATGCGTGATGCAAAGACCGCGGTGTCGGTCGTCGCGCCGACCGGCCGGCTGGCCGGCGACTACCGCGTCGACCGCAGCGATGGACTGCGCTTCGACTTCGACGTCGAAACGGCGACCGAGGGCCGCTACGAGGTGCGTGCGGTGCTGTTCGGCACCGATGGCAGTGGCCAGTTGCGACCGATGGCGAATGCCCACTCGGCGGCCTGGCTGGACCAGGGGGGCGGCACGATCGGGCTGCACTTCCCGGCAGACGTCATGGGCAGCAGCTTCCGGGCCCCGTTCGAGCTGCGCGAACTCGCCCTGTCCGACCAGGGCCGGATCGCCCGGCTGGAGCACCGCGCGAACGGGCCGCGGCTCGAGGCTCCGCAACGGCGCATGCCCCGGCGCTGAGCCGGGACGCCCGAGCGCGGAACACCGGCGCGCACCCGGCAGGGTGCGCCGTCCTCGTCTGGAAAGGCCGCTCCACGCGCCGCACCGGCATAATGCCCCGATGCCGCCGCACCAGTACTGGCGCTTCGCCGGTTTCTACCTCCTCTACTACGCTGCCCTGGGGGCCTACAGCCCCTACGTGTCGCGGTGGCTGGACGGGATCGGCCATGGCAGCTATGCCATCGGCATCCTGGTCGGGCTGATGTGGGCCACGCGCGTAGCGGGGCCACTTGGCTGGGGGTTGCTCAATGCGCACAGCCCGCGTCCCGGGCGCTGGTTGTTCGCCGGCAGCCTGATGAGTGCCCTGGGGTTCGCACTGCTCGTCCCGGCCACGGGGTTCTTCGCGCTGTTCTTCGCGCTGTTGGTGTTCGGCCTGTTCTACAACGCGGTGATGCCGCAGTTCGAAGCGATGACGCTGCATGCGCTGGGGCCCCGGCAGGCGCATTACGGGCGGCTGCGCGCCTGGGGCTCGATCGGCTTCATCCTCACCGTCCTGGTGTTCGGCTGGGCCCTGGACCGTTGGGGCGATGCGCGCTTCCCGCTGCTGGTGCTGCCGCTGCTGGTGCTGATGGCAGCGGTGGCGTGGACCCACCGCCAGGCACCGGCGGCACCCATGGTGCGGGGCGGACCCGGACTTCGCGGCCTGCTGCGCCAGCCCGGCGTGCGCCGCTTCCTGCTGGTGGCCAGCCTCATGCAGCTGGGGTTCGGCGCGTACTACGTGTTCTTTACCCTGTACATGCTGCGCAGTGGCCACAGCGGCCTCGTGGTGGGCAGCCTGTGGGCGGTGGGCGTGCTGGCCGAGGTGGTCGTGTTCTGGTACATGCCGCGCCTGATGCAGCGGCTCGGCGCGGTACGGCTGTTCGGCCTGTGCCTGGCCCTGACCGTGGTGCGCTGGCTGCTGATCGCACTGTTCCCCACCCAGCTGGCCGTGCTGTTCCCGGTACAGCTGCTGCACGCCTTCAGCTTCGGTGCCTTCCATTCGGCCTCGATGCGAATGCTGGCGGAGTTCTTCCCCGGACGCAGCCTCGGGGCCGGACAAAGCGTCTGTACTCACTGGGCTCGGGCGCGGGCGGGCTGTCGGCGCATTGCTGGCCGCCGCCGCCTGGGATGTCGGTGGTGGACGCCTGACCTTCCTGGGGGCGGCCGGCGTGACCGCGCTGGCCTGGTTCATCCATCGCCGCGGGCGCTTGGCCCGCGCGGCCGCATCGGGTGCTGCAAGGCTGTCCTGAGCGCTACAGCCTGAGCCCCGCCCTGCCCCGCCCGGTCAACGTGGCGTCCGGCTCGCCGGATCCGGGGTCCAGGGACGTACCGGCCTCGATCACCTGCGGAGACAGAAGGATCGTGGCCTGGTGGCGGATCGCGAGCGCCAGCCCGTCCGAGGGCCGCGCATCCACCCAGACCGGTTGGCGGCGGTCGCGAAGCCGCAGCTCGATCGCAGCGAGGTAGGCGCCCTCGCGCATCTCGTCCACGACCAGCCGCTCGACGCGGGCACCGGATGCATCCAGCAAGCCCAGGCTGAGCTCGTGGGTCAGTGGCCGCGGCGGCTTGATGTCCTCGCGCGCCCGGGCGATCGCCTCGGCCTCGGCGAGTCCCACGAAGATCGCCACTGGATCCGCCTCGCCCTCCACGCGCAGCAGGACGACGGCCAGGGGCTGTCCCGGGAGCGCGCCGACACCGACCACTTCAGCCTCCACCAGGCTGTCGACCGGGACGGCGAGATCGCGACCCATCGCCTCGGGCGAGCGCAACAGGGCCACGCTGATGACCATCAGCCCCAGCATCGCGAGCAGGGCCAACAACGGACGGCGAAGGATGGACATGGCCGACTCCCGGGTGTGGATCGCCCGTCCAGCATACGCCGCGACTTGCAAAAAACATGTGTGCATCGCGGGGCCTGGACGGACAATTCACTTGCCCTTCGCGGCCAGGACGGGCCAACTTGTGCCCATGGATACCCTGCCCCCCTTCCTCGAACACGTCGGCAACACGCCCCTGATCCACCTGCGCGAGGCTTCCGCACGCACCGGATGCACGATCCTGGGCAAGGCCGAATTCATGAATCCGGGCGGCTCGGTAAAGGACCGCGCGGCGAAATACCTCCTGCTCGATGCACTCAAGCGGGGCCTGGTCGAGCCCGGTGGCACCGTGGTCGAGGGCACCGCCGGCAACACCGGCATCGGCCTGACGCTGGCGGGCAACGCGCTGGGCCTGAAGACGATCATCCTGATGCCGGAAACCCAGTCGGCCGAGAAGCAGTCGGCCCTGCGCGGCATGGGCGCCGAGCTGCGCACCGTGCCGGCAGTGCCCTATGCAAACCCGGAAAACTACGTCCACCAGGCCCGGCGCCTGGCCGAATCGATGGCGGATGGCGCGGCCCATGGCGTCGTGTATCCCAACCAGTGGGACAACCCGGCCAACCGCGAAGGCCATCTGGCCAGCACCGGCCCGGAGATCTGGGAGCAGACCGGGGCCCGCGTGGACGGTTTCATCTGTGCCGTGGGCACCGGGGGCACGCTGGCCGGCGTCTCGGAGTACCTGAAGTCCAGGAACCCGGGCATCGTCACCGCCGCGGCCGACCCGGAGGGCGCGGGCATCCACGACTGGATCAAGTTCGGCGAGATCCGCAGCTCGGGCAGCTCGATCACCGAGGGCATCGGCCAGAACCGGGTCACCGGCAACCTGGAGGGCGCCCTCATCGACGATGCGTTCCGGATCCCCGACAGCGAACTGGTACCCGTGCTGTGGGAACTGATCGGCCGCGAAGGCCTCTACGTGGGTGCGTCCAGCGCGATCAACGTCGCCGGCGCGATCCGCCTGGCCGAACAACTGGGGCCCGGGCACACCATCGTCACCGTGTTGTGCGACTCCGCCAGCCGCTACGAGTCGCGACTGTTCAACCGTGGGTTCATGGAATCGAAGGGGCTGCCGATGCCGCCCTGGTTCGATTGAGGCTCACCAGTCGGTCCGCTCGGGCAGCAACCCGTGCAGTTCGGCATCGGTCAGGTTGCGCCACTGCCCGGGCTTGAGCGCGCCCAGCTTGACGTTGACGATGCGCACGCGTCGCAACTGGGTCACGCGATAGCCGAACGCGGCAGCCATCAACCGGATCTGCCGGTTCAGGCCCTGGGTCAGCACGATGCGGAAGCCGAACTTGGCCAGGCGGCCGGTGCGGCAGGGCTTCGTCGTCTGGTTGTGGATGCGGACCCCACGCGCCATGCCGGTGAGGAACTCGGGCGTCACCGCCTTGTTCACCGCCACCAGGTACTCCTTTTCCTTCGAGTTCTCCGCGCGCAGGATCTCGTTGACGATGTCGCCGTTGCTGGTCAGCAGGATCAGGCCCTCCGAATCCTTGTCCAGCCGCCCGATCGGGAACACCCGTTGCTCGTGCCCGACGAAGTCGACGATGTTGCCCTTGACCGAGGAGTCGGTGGTGCAGGTGATGCCGACGGGTTTGTTCAGCGCGATGTAGACGTGCCGGCGGCCACTGCTGCGCCGCGGCCGCGCCTTGAGCGCCTGGCCGTCGACCGTCACCTCGTCGTCGTCGCCCAGGCGCACGCCGATGCCGGCCACCTCGCCGTTCACGCACACGCGCCCGTCGGCGATCAGCTGGTCGGCCTCGCGCCGCGAACAGTGGCCACTCTCGCTGATGTACTTGTTGAGCCTCATGCGCAACCCCGGCTGCCGACGGTATCCGGCGGGTGTGCATGCTGGCACAGTCGCCGGCCACTGTCATGGCGCGGTGCTGGAAAGACGCGGGCGCGTGCACCACACTGCATCCCTCGACACCACGGCCCGCCCATGCCCCGACTCTCCCACATCATCGTGTTGCTGGTGCTGCTGTCCCTTGCGGTCCACGGGCCGGTGGCGGCCCGCCAGCCTGCCAGCCAGCCGCCAGTCGCCGACACGCCCGCACAGGCCGCGGAGGAATCCGACGAAGCCGCGGCGATCGCCAACCCCGAAGAGGTGGCGGCGCTGCGCGAAAGCGACCGGGCGCTGCGTGAGCGCCTGGCGGCGCGGCTGGCCGTGATCCCGGGCCTGGAGAAGACCCGGGTGGAAGTGACCGGTGGCCTGGTGCGCCTCCGCGGCGAGGCAGCCGACGACGCCCGCAGGCAACTGGCCGGGACCATCGCCGAACAGGCCGAAGGCGTGCTGCAGGTCGACAACCAGCTGTCGATCGACACCACGGTGGCCGTGCGCACCGCACCGGTCTTCGAACACGCGCGCGAAACGCTGTCCCGGCTGGTCTCCGCCATCCCGCTGTTCGTGCTGGCGCTGCTGATCGTATGGGGCAGCGCGCTGCTGGGCCGCTGGCTGTCCACGCACCTGAGGCTGTTGCGCCGCCCCCACGGCAACCCGTTCGTGGACCGTCTCTCGCGCCAGGCCGTGCAGCTGGTGGTGGTGCTGGTCGGCGTCGTCATCGCGCTCGACCTGCTCAATGCCACGGCGCTCGTCGGCGCACTGCTGGGCACGGCCGGCATCATCGGCATCGCCGTGGGTTTCGCCTTCAGGGACGTCGCGGAGAACTACATCGCCGGCATCCTGCTGAGCCTGCGCCAGCCCTTCGCACCGCACGACCACGTGCTCATCGATGGCCACGAGGGCAAGGTGGCGGCACTGACCTCGCGCGCCACGATCCTGATCACGCTGGACGGCAACCACCTGCGCGTGCCCAACGCCCAGGTCTTCAAGGGCGTCATGCTCAACTACTCGCGCAATCCGACACGGCGCCTGAGCTTCGACCTCTCGGTAGGCAACGACGCCTCGATCTCGCGCGCGCAACAGGTCGCCCGGGAGTGCCTGGGCGGCATCGACGGCCTGCTCGAGGAGCCCGCGCCGGCGGTATCCGTGCTCGGCCTGTCCGACTCCACCACCCAGCTCAGGCTGAGCGCCTGGGTGGACCAGCGCGAGACCAGCTTCGGGCGGGCGCGCAGCGAAGCGATCCGGCTGGTGCGGCGCGCCTTCATCGAGCACGGCCTGGGCGTGCCCGACACCCGCTACCGTGTCGACCTCGGCGGCAGCGACGCGGTGCCGGATCCGGACAGCACGCCCACGCCGGCACAGCTCCCCGCGCCTGCACTGGAGCCGGAAGACACCACCGTCGCAGACCTCAGTCCCGAGCGGCACATCGACCGCCAGGTCGACGAGGAGCGCACGGGCATGATCGACGGCGACCTGCTCGACCCCAACGCCCGGCGCGAATAGTCGCGGCCCATCAAGGACGGATCCATGGATGCACTCAGGTTCCTGCAGCTCGACGTGTTCTGCGACCAGCCCGGTGGCGGCAATCCGCTGGGCGTGGTCTTCGGTGCGCACCACTGGAGTGCGCAGGCGATGCAACGCTTCGCCACGTGGACCAACCTGGTCGAGACCACGTTCGTCCTGCCGCCTTCGCTCGACGGCGCCAGCTACCGGCTGCGCATCTTCACGCCCCACCGGGAGATCGCCTTCGCCGGCCATCCCAGTGTCGGTAGCGCCTGCGCGGTCCTGCACGAGGGCGTGGCCGAGGCCCGCGATGGCCTGCTGCACCAGCAATGCGACGCCGGCGTGTTGCCATTGCGGGTGTCGGGGACGGGTCGCGAGGTCGTGCTGGCCGTGCAGGCGCCGGCGGCCCAGGTGCTGCGCACCGGCCTGGACGCCGATCCGGGCCTCGCCGGCCTTCTCGACGGCATCCGCCTGGGCCCGCTTCCTCCGGCCTTCGTCGAGGGCGGGCGCCGCTGGTGGCTGGCCGAATTCGCAGACGAGCACGCGTTGCGAGGCTGGCACCCCGACCACGCCGCGATCGCTGCCCTGGCCCATGCCAGCGACAGCCTGGGCCTGTGCGTGTTTGCACGAAGCGACGACCCTGCCTTCGGACTGGTGGTACGCGCATTCCCGGCAGGCGTGGGAATTGTCGAAGACCCGGCGTCGGGCGCCGCCAACGGGCTCATCGGGGCCTACCTCGCACAGGCCGAACCCGAGGGCCCCCTGGCGTCGGGCTATCACGTCAGCCAGGGCCGCGAGATCGGTCGCGACGCGCGCATGAGCGTGGACATCGACGGGGACGGCACCATCTGGGTCGGTGGACGTTCCCATGTCGTGGTCAGCGGGACGCTGGACTGGCCATCCGCAGTGGATGCGTAGTTCCAGGCCCCCTGGAACTTGACGCAGACCGCGCATGCCTGCCGCTGTGCGTCACCCCGCCCCGGGCGAAAATGCCCGGAGGCCAAACTAGTGATGGATGGCACGGTTCCTGCTTTTTCTCCCGGGATTACACGGGGGAGAACAAAGATGTCCAGTGTGAGCGCGTTTCCAACCACCCAACTGTCGGATGAAACCCTGGTCGCCCGCCTGTACGACATGGCGCTCTCCGGCGAGGACGGCAGCGAGGAGTTCCATCGTCTCGACGCCGAATGCCAGCGTCGCCTGGTCTCGGCCACCGCGACCCCGGAGATCCTGAAGTCAATCGCCGCGACCGGTTGACCCCCTCGCGGGGAGGTTCCCGGCTGGATTGGATCAGGCCGTCTTGCGCAGAAGGTCCAGGAGGCTTTCCGTCGGCATCGGACGTCCGAGATGGTAGCCCTGCGCACGATCGCAGCCCATCTCCCGCAACAGCGTCGCCGAGCCCTCGGCCTCGATTCCCTCGGCGACCGCCTCCATGCCCAGGTGATGGGCCAGCTCGACCATGGAGCTCACCAGCCGCGCCGATCGCGGGTCGCTGCCGGCGTCCCTGACGAAGCTCTGGTCGATCTTGAGTTCGCGTACCGGGAAGTGCTTGAGGTAGGACAGCGACGAGTACCCCTTGCCGAAATCGTCGATGGCGATGCGCAGTCCGGCATGGTCCAGGCGCTGCAGCACCCGGGCGCTGAGCTCCGGGTTCTCCATCATCGCCGTTTCCGTCACCTCCAGCACCACGGAGGCCGGCGGCGTATCCCACAGCGCCACCGCATCAAGGATCTGCTCGACCAGGCCGGCTTGCGGAAAGGCCTTCGACGAGAGGTTGATCGAGCATCGCAGGTCGGGGTCGAGTGCGCGCAACCTGGCGTGTTCGCGCAAGGCGGCGTTGACACTCCAGCGGGTCAGTTCTCCCGCAAGGCCGGTCTGCTCGGCCAGAGTGATGAAGCGGTCCGGCCGGATCGAGCCGCGGCGCGGACAGTCCCAGCGCGCCAGTGCCTCCACACCCACCAGGCGGCCCTGCTTGAGCTCGATGACGGGCTGGAAGTGCACATGGAGCAGGTTCTCCATCAACGCATGGCGCAGGTCCTGGTACAGCGCGGCCTCGTCCTCGGACTCGTCCGCCATCGCCCAGTCGATCCCGCTGGAGCGGGCGATCGCCAGCGCCCGCTCGGCGCCCCGGCACAGGTCCTCGGGCCGCTGCCCATGCAAGGGGAACACCGAATACCCCACATGCGCCTGCAGCTTGATCGAGCGGCCATCGCTCTCGAAGGGCAGTTCGAACTCACGCAACAGACGCTGTGCGGCAAGCGCTGCGTGGTTCGGGCTGATGAGGCCCGACAACACGACGGCGACGTCGCAGTCCCCGACCGGGACCAGCCAGTCGCTCTCGCGCAAGGCACCGCACAGCCGCTCGCGCACCTCGTCGCACAAGGCATCGCCGATCTCATAGCCGAGGAAGCCACAGAGTTCGTGGAAGCGGTCCACGCGCAACAGCAACACGCCGGTTGAAGGCGAATTGCCATTTTGGGTGGCTTCATCGATGCGTTCGAACAACCGGGACCGATTCAGCACAGCCGACCCCCTTCAGCCCTCACAGATAGAGCTCCGCGGCATCGAGCCCATACGCCCCGGGTGGCAGGGCCCTGGCGATGCGGATCTGGTTCGCCGGGTCCGGCGTCATCGACTCCAGGAGCAGGTCGAGCTGGCGGAATGCCGGATCGATCGACTTGTCCGACTTCGTCAGCACGGTGACCCGCGGGAAAAGCCTGCGCGCCGGGTTCTGCGCCATGATGATCGCGACCTCGCCCGTGCTCAGCTCCACCAGCGACCCGGTGGGATAGACCCCCAGGCACTGGGTGAACTGCTCCACCAGCTGCCCCTGGAACAGCCGGTCGCGCTCGCGGTAAAGGGTCTGCAGGACCTCGTGCCGCGCCTTGGCGGGCTGGTGGCTGCGGGTACTCGACATCGCGTCGTACGTGTCGATGATCCCCAGCATCCGTCCATAGAGTGGAATCTGGCTGCCGGACAGGCCGTTCGGATAGCCCGAGCCGTCATGGCGCTCATGGTGCGTGGACACCATGGATAGCAGTTCCAGGCTGCCGATGCCGGCCTGCTCGATCAGGGTGATGCCGAGGCCGACGTGGCTGCGCATCGCCTTGAGCTGGGAGGCATCCAGGCTGTTGCCGTGGTCGATCGTGCCCTCGGGCAGGGCCGCCTTGCCGATATCCATCAGCATGCCGCCGGTGGAAAGCTCGACGATCAGCTCCTTGGGCAGGCCCAGGTGGCGTCCGAAGCTTGCGGCAAGTGCGCAGCAGTTGATCGCGTGGCTGTAGTTGTAGCTGTCGCGCTTGCTCAGCGCCTCGAGCCAGAAGAAGGCGTCGGCACTGCGGATGACGCTCTCCACGATCGGCTCGACCGCATCGGTGACCGCCTCGGGTGACAGGCGACGATGTTCGCGGACGTCATCGACGATCCGACGCGCCAGGGAGCGTGCGTTGTCGCGCGCCCTGCGCGCCAGCGGGACTTCCTGTTCGACATCGACACGGTTGGCATAGCTCACGCTGCCGACACCGCCCCCCAGCCGCGCGTGCGCATGGGACGTGCCCAACGACCGGAGGTGCTGGTCCACGTCCGCGGTGCTCTTGTGGACGTCGATGTAGACGTGGCTGCAGAAGCGGCGAAGCTGGTCGATCTGCTCGACGTTGTCGATCAGGAAGCCCTGGAGCAGGAAGGGCGTTTCAACCCACGGCCGGTCGAGGCGGCATACGAACATCCCGCGGGCCAGGGCCTCGACCTCGATTTTCCTTTCTTCGATCTCCACGAATCGATCCCCTGCTATCCCCGCCACGATGATGCACGACTGGGGCGTCTTCAACCATCCCCCAGAAGCATCATCATGGCCTCCGGTCATGGAGGACGATGCCAGCGTTCGCGCCCCCGGCACGGGAGCGCAACATCACCCCTCGCAATCTGTGACCTCCATCACGAACTGCAAGAGAGCATGGAGCAACCGGCGCGCTGGCGAGCCCATTCCGGACGACGCGAAGCCAGCTGTTCCAGGCCTGGATGGTCTTCGTAGGGCGCGGCCAATACCCGCATCAGGTCGGCCAGGACCGTGTCGTCGCCCTGCTCCAGCGCATCGATCGCCTGCTGGGCGAGGTAGTTTCGGAATACGTAGCGGGGATTGCTCCTGCGCATCAGTGACACGCGGTCGGGTTCCGGCAGCGCCTGCCGGCGCCAGCACGATGCCAGCCGGGACAGCCAGTCGACCCAGCGCGACCTCCCCTCCTCGAGTTTCCCCGGGTCATAGAACGCCTCGGCCAGCACGCCGGGATCGGGAGCATCCGGGTCCACCTGCGCAAGCAGACGGAAGGCCAGCGTCATGTCGACCCCGTCCGCGTGCATCAGGGCGAACAGCTCGCGCGCCAGTCCGATCGCCGTGTCCTGTCCCTCCTCCACCCCGTTGCCGCCAACGCCCGGGTCCAGTCCCAGTTTCGCCGCCAGCATCCGCGCCTGGGCCTCGTGGAAGGCCGACACGTAGGCCTGCAATCCCGCCTCCAGCGGTGCCTGGGACGAGAACAGTCCCGACAGCGCACCGGCCAGCCGTCCCAGGTTCCACCAGGCGATCTCCGGCTGGGCACTGTAGCGGTACCTCCGATGCTGGGCGTCGGTGGTGTTGGGGGTGAAGTCGGGATCGAAGTCGTCGAGCCAACCGTAGGGACCGTAGTCGATCGTCAGGCCCAGGATCGACATGTTGTCGGTGTTCATGACGCCGTGCACGAAGCCCACCCGCATCCAGTGCGCCATCAGCACGCCGGTCCGCCGGCAGACCTCGGCGAACCAGCGCGCGCGGCCGGCTTCGTCGCTGGCGTCGTGGCCAGGGAAATCGCGATCGATGGTGAACTCGACGAGGCGACCCAGCAGCCCGGAATCACCCCGCGCCGCAGGCAGTTCGAAGCTGCCGAAGCGGATGAACGAGGGCGAGACCCGGCACACCACGGCACCGGGCTCGGGCGCCGGATGGCCGTCATAGAACATGTCGCGCACGACCTGCTCACCCGTGCCGACCAGGCTCAGGGCCCGGGTGGTCGGGATTCCCAGGTGGTGCATCGCCTCGCTGCAGACGAACTCGCGCAGGGACGAGCGCAGCACGGCGCGTCCGTCCGCGCCGCGCGAATACGGGGTCGGCCCCGCGCCCTTGAGCTGCAGTTCGTGCCGCGAGCCGTCGGCGGCCAGGAGTTCGCCCAGCGAGATGGCGCGTCCGTCGCCGAGCTGGCCTGCCCAGTGGCCGAACTGGTGACCGCCGTAGTTCGCAGCCCAGGGCTGCATGCCCGGAACAAGGGCATTGCCGGCGAAGACCTCGGCAAAGCGCTGCCGGCCCATCACCTCGGGATCGAGTCCCAGTTGCCCGGCGAGCTCCCGGGAGACCGCCAGAAGGCGCGGATCGGGCACCGGCTCCGGCGAGACCGGCGACCAGGCGGCGGCGACCTGCCGCCGTTCCCGGTCGCTCCTGGAATCGCCCGGCAACTGGCGGATGAATGCATTGTCGAAGCGAAGTCCGTCCATGTGCACAGCGTAGCGCCCCCCGGGCGACGGGCGCGTGGTCTCTCATCGACCCGCGCGAGCCGCTACAATGGACGGCTTCGCGTCGCCCCGCGGCGAGCGCCCTTCCTCCGAACCCAGCCCGAGCACGATGTCGAGCGTTGCAGTCGAACAGGTCCTGGCGGTGCGCCACTGGACCGATGCCTACTTCAGCTTCACCACCACCCGCGACGACGGCCTGCGCTTCGAGAACGGCCAGTTCGTCATGATCGGGCTGATGGTCGAAGGCCGACCGCTGCTGCGCGCGTATTCGATCGCCAGCGCGAACTGGGAGGAGCAACTCGAGTTCTTCAGCATCAAGGTGCCCGACGGCCCACTGACCTCGCGCCTGCAGCACATCCGGGAGGGCGACGAACTGCTGGTCAGCCGCAAGCCCACCGGCACCCTGCTGATCTCCGACCTGTGGCCGGGCCGCAATCTCTACCTGCTGGCCACGGGCACCGGCCTGGCCCCGTTCCTGGCCACGATCAAGGACCCGGAAACCTACGAGCGCTTCGACCGGGTCATCCTGACCCATGGCGTGCGCGGCGTGGAGGACCTCGCCTACCGCGACTACATCCTCAACGAGCTGCCGAACCACGAGTACCTGGGCGACGTGATCCGCGAGAAGCTGCTGTACTACCCGGCGGTCACGCGCGAGGACTTCACCACCCGGGGCCGGTTGACCGACCTGATGGACAGCGGCCGGATGATGGCCGACCTGGGCCTGCCGGCGCTGGACCCGGAGCTCGACCGGGCGATGATCTGCGGCAGCCCGCAGATGCTGGCCGACTTCCGCGCGATCCTCGATACCCGGGGCTTCACCGCGGCGCCGCGCATCGGGGTTCCCGGGCAGTACGTGTTCGAGCGCGCCTTCGTCGAGAAGTAGACCGCCGGGCTGCCCCGGCGGCCCGTCCCGTTACACTGCCGGGCCCGATCGCCGAACCTGGACCCGACGATGCTCAATCCGATCCTGCTTGCCCTGGCGCTGGCCTCCGCGCCGGCCACGGCCACCATCGACCCGGTGCCCACGGCCTGGCAGACGCCTGCCGAGGCCAGCGACTACACGCGCACGCCCCGGCTGGACGAGACGCTGGAGTGGTTCGAGCACCTGGCCCGCATCAGCCCGTTGGTGCATGTCGACAGCTTTGGCACCTCGCCCCAGGGACGCACGATGCCGCTGGTGATCGTGGCAACGGGCAGCGAGTTCGATGCAGAGACTGCCAGGGACTCCGGGAAGGAAGTCGTGCTGATCCAGGCCGCCATCCACGCCGGCGAGAACGAGGGCAAGGACGCGCTGATGGCCCTCGTGCGCGACATCGCGGTGCACGGCCGCCACCACGACCTGCTCGAACACGTGGTGCTGGTGCTGCTCCCGGTGTTCAACGTCGATGGACACGAGCGCTTCTCGCCGTACGGACGCATCAACCAGAACGGGCCCGAGGAGATGGGCTGGCGGGTGACGGCCAACAACCTCAACCTCAACCGCGACTTCGCCAAGGCCGACACCCCGGAGATGCAGGCCTGGCTGCGACTGTGGAACGCATGGCGCCCGGACCTGCTGGTCGACATGCACAACACCAACGGCGCGGACTACCAGTACGCCCTCACCTGGGCGTTCGAGCGCGCGGGCAACCTGCACCCCGCGGTCGCGGCCTGGCAGGAGGACCGGTTCAATGGCCGCATCGCCCCGGCCATGGCCGCCCAGGGCTGGCCGCTGTTCACCTACGTCATGATGACCGACCGCGACGACATCCGCGCCGGACTGCTGGAGTGGGCCTCCAGCCCGCGCTACTCCACCGGCTTCGCGGCGGTGGAGAACCGCGCCGGGCTGCTGCTGGAAACCCACATGCTCAAGGACTTCCGCACCCGGACCCAGGTCAACGAGGCGATGCTGCTGGAACTGCTCAAGGCGCTCGCACACGAGCCCGGGAGCCTGCGTGAGGCGGTGCGCCGTGCCGATGCCGAGACCGTCGCCCGCGCCGGCCGGGCCGACGCCGCGCTCGACGTCGCGTTCCGCACCACGGACGAAACGCGCGACGTCGAGTTCCTCGGCTACGAGTACACCACGCGCGAGAGCGAGCTCTCCGGCGGTACCTGGGTGACCTACGACCAGGACAGCCCGCGCACCTTCCGCATCCCGATGCGCGACCGGTTCGAAGTCACCCGGCGCGTCGCCCTGCCCGCCGCCTACCTCGTGCCCGCGGAGTGGAGTGCCGTGATCGAGCGACTCGAGTTCCACGACATCGCCATCGAGCGCATCGCGTCGGGCGGCGAAGTCGAGGCCGGGGTATACCGCTTCCAGGACGTGACCTTCAGCCCCCGCCCCGTCGAGGGACGGCAGGTGGTGACCGGATTCAACGCCGCGTTGGCGGTCGAGCGCAGACAAGTGCCGGCGGGCAGCGTGCTGGTGCGGCTCGACCAGCCCAAGGCGAACACCGCCGTGCATCTGCTGGAACCCGAGGCCCCGGACTCCCTGCTGTACTGGGGTTTGTTCAACGCCATCTTCGAGGACAAGGAGTACACCGAACCACGCGTCATGGAGGCGATGGCCCGGGAGATGCTGGCCGCCGACCCGGCCCTGCGCGCGGAGTTCGAGCAGCGTCGCGAGGATCCGGAGTTCGCCGGCGATCCGCGGGCCATCCTGCGCTTCTTCTACCAGCGCACTCCGTTCTTCGACGACGCGTTGAACCGCTATCCGGTGCTGCGCCTGGACGCGGCCGCGGCCGCCTCCCTCACCGGGGAGTGATCCGGCCGCCCGGCATCAACCCGCCTCGATGAAGGCCGCCATGCGCGCGCGCGTGGCGGCATCGGGCATGCGCCCACGCGCCGCGGCGAGGTTGTCGCGAAGGTAGCGCATCGTCGCGGTCCCGGGAATCGCGCACGTGACCGCGGGGTGGGACACGACGAACTTCAACGCGAACTGCGCCCAGCTGTCGATGTCCCAGGCCCGGGCCCAGTCGGGCACCGGCCGATCGCCGAAGGCCTGGAACACGCGGCCGCGACCGAACGGCAGGTTCACCATGACCGCCATGCCCCGGTCCTGGGCCAGGGGCAGGATGCGCTGCTCGGCCTCGCGGTTGTCGATGGCGTAGTCGACCTGGATGACGTCGAGCGGATTGCGCCGCATGACGCGCACGAG
This sequence comes from Alkalisalibacterium limincola, assembly GCF_008017755.1. Lineage (GTDB taxonomy): Bacteria > Pseudomonadota > Gammaproteobacteria > Xanthomonadales > Xanthomonadaceae > Alkalisalibacterium > Alkalisalibacterium limincola. The sequence goes on along the minus strand of NZ_VRTS01000003.1, from coordinate 103,256 downwards.
GTCGTCGTACTGGTTCTTGAAAGACGTGCTGATGCCGACATGGCGCACGCGTCCCGCCTCCTTCCACTCCGAGAGCACCGCGAGCATCTCCTCGGCACCCATCAGGTTGTGCACCTGCATCAGGTCCACGCTGTCCACGCGAAGGCGCTCCAGGGACGCGTGCATCTGGGCCACGCCTGCATCCCTCCCCTCGCGACCGGCATCGACCTTGGTGGCAAGGAACAGCTTCCCGCGTACGCCCAGCTCATCGACCAGGTCGCCCACCACCGATTCGGCATTCCCGTACGACGGCGCGGTATCGACCACCCGCCCTCCCATGCGGGCGAACGCGTCGAGCACCTCGCGTAGCGGCTGGCGCTGCATCGCGTCGCTGCCCACGTCGAAGCGCCGGGCGGTCCCGATCCCAACAACCGGCACGTGTTCGCCACTGGAAGGAATCGGGCGGGTGACCAATGCGGCCGAGCTGCCCGCCGCTACCGCCCGTGCCCAGCCGATCGGCAGCGTGGCACCGAGCAGGCCGAGGCCCAGTCCGGCGCTTGCGCCGAGCAGCGCCCGGCGGGTCAGTAGGGTGTCATCACCTGTCATCGGATCCTCGTCCGAAAGTGGCGGTGCTGGGGAAAAGATACTCCAGCCACGCCATGGCCGCTCATGCGGTGCCGGCATCATCGGCGCCAGCCACGCCGGCCTTGCGACGCCGCCACCACCAGAACCCCACCGCGGCCAGCACGATGACTGCGGCGGCGATGACCGTACGGTTCACGTCGTGCTCGAGGACCGATTCGCCCAGCACCACGAAGGCTGCCGCATACAGGCCGGTCACCAGCATCGATACCGTGAGGTAGAGCGCGAACGGCACCCCGGCCACACCCAGCAGGTAGTTCTTCGCGAAGGCCGGGACCCCCGGGGTGAACTTCACCATGAGCACGAAGCTCAGCGCGCGCTTGTGGTCCCCGTCGAACCGGGGGAGCTTGACGCTGAAGCGCTCGAGCAAACGCAGGATGCCCGGACGAAACCCGCTGCGTGCCAGCCAGAAACACAGGCTGAAGTTCGCCAGCAAGGCCAGCAGGGAACCACCCAGTCCCACCGTCACGCCGAAAGTGGCCCCGGCGAGGATGAAGAACGGGGTCACCGGAAAGCCGATGGCAGGAAGGATCGCCATCACGGCGAAGAACGGCACCGGGCCAGCCTGTTCCTTCCAGCGCACGAACGCCTCGTGGTCCCAGGCCGTCCACAGCAGGTACACCATGCCAGCCAGCGCCAGCACCATCATCGACTTGCCGGCAAGCACCAGCCAGAAGGCTCGGCGGCTGCGGGTGGGGTTTGCATGTTCCGACATGGACGCAAGCCTACACGGCGCGACGCCGGGCGTGTCGATACGTCGAAGCGGTATCCTCATGGCCCCCTTCCCGCCATGGAACGACGATGCGCGTCCTTCTCGCCTGCCTCGCCCTCGCCCTGCTGGCCGCATGCCAGCCCTCCCCGCCTCCGTATGCCGGAGGCGACATCGAACGCTTCCACACCGTGGACCTCGTGGAGGGCGAAGGCACCGAGGCTCGCCCCGGCGACGAGGTCAGCGTCCACTACACCGGCTGGCTCTACGACGAGCGCGCCGACCAGCAGCGCGGGGAACGCTTCGACACGTCGCTCGAGCGCGGCGAAGCCTTCGGCTTCCGGCTTGGTGCCGGCCGCGTCATCCGCGGATGGGACGAGGGCCTCGTCGGGATGCGCGAGGGCGGGCGGCGGGTGCTGATGCTGCCCGCCGACTACGGCTACGGCGCCAGGGGCGCGGGCAACCGGATCCCCCCGGGAGCCTCGCTGGTGTTCGAGGTGGAGTTGCTGGAGGTCCGCGCGGACTGACGCGCCATCAGCGCCGACAGCGCAGCCGCACGCGCCTCCGGCGTCAGCGCCGCCAGGGATTCCACCGCCGTGTAGAAGGCGCCCCAGTCGCGGTCTGCATCGTCGAACAGTTGGGCGAAGGCGTCCACCCACTGGTCGTAGAGCCCGAAGGGCAACAGGCTGGCGTTGTTGATCCCGGAAGCGACCCAGCGGTCGTAACGGGCGTCGTCGCGCCAGCCAGGGGTTTGTCGCAGGCGCCTGTAGTCGGCGCGGAAGGCGTTGACTTGCTGCTCGCGCGCCAGGCGCATGCGCTGCTCGTCAAGCCCACTGCGGTAGAGCCGGTCGAGCGCGTCGCGCAGGGCCAGCACCCGCAGGGTGAACTCCCGCGATCGCGCCTGCGCGCCCGGATCCGGTTCCGGCCACCCCTGCTGGCGGCGCCATTGCCGCATCCCCTCGCGCTCCACGAACACCGCCAGCGATTCGTTGAACGCCGTGTCATCGCGCACGAACAGCTTCTGGTGGACCAGTTCGTGGAACATCGTCGACACGGCGGCATCGACCCCGCCGTCGAGCATCGTGCTCAGCAGTGGATCGTCGAACCACCCCAGCGTGGAGTAGGCTCCGACGCCACCCACCCAGGTCTGCAGCCCCTGCGACTGCAGCTCACGTGCCAGGGCCTGCGCACGCGACTCGTCGAAGTAGCCGCGGTAGGCCACGCAACCCACGATCGGGAAGCAGTGCAGCAGGGGCTGCACCGAGAACTCCGGTGCGGCGAAGACCGCCCAGGTCACGAACGGCCGGTCGAGGTCGACGAAACGCAGGTAGCTTGCGTTCGCCGGCAGTTGCAGGTCCTGCGTCGCAAACCGCCTCGCCTCGACAATGGCCTGCAGTTGCTCGCGACGTGCAGCCGGCGTCGCCGGATCGGCGAGCACCTCCTCGATGGGCCGTCGCTCGCCCAGCAAGCGGGCGTGTCCCCCGGCCACGTGGGCGTAGTAGCCCAGGCTCTGGCAGCCGGCCAGCAGCACCAGGCACGCCAGCGCCAGCAGCGTTCTCGGCCCGGAGGGCAAGGCGGGGGACCACAACGAAAACGGGACCGGAGGCATGGGCATCAACATAACCCGTGCATCCGGTCCCGCAAGCGGTGGCTGCCTGCGGGCAGCCAGCCGCCGCGCGTTACTCGCGGATCGGCATGAAGGTGAGCTCCACGCGCCGGTTCTGCGCGCGACCCTGTTCGGTATTGTTGCTGGCGATCGGGTAGCGCTTGCCGGCACCGATGATCATCATGCGCTGGTCGGCCACGCCACGGCCGCGCAGGTAGCTGCCCACGGCCTGCGCGCGACGCTCGGACAGGCGGTCGTTGTACGCATCCGAGCCGACGCTGTCGGTGTGGCGGCGATCTCCAGCAGGGTCTGCGGATACTCGGCGGCCACGCTGCCGACGCGATCGAGCACGCCCAGCGCACGCGGATTGAGTTCGGCACTGTCGAAGCCGAAAGTGATGCTCTCGGGCATGTTCAGGATGAGGTCGTCGCCCTGGCGCACGACTTCCACGCCGGTGCCTTCCATCTCGCGGCGCATGCGCTCTTCCTGGCGGTCCATGTAGGTACCCACGCCGGCGCCGGCCAGTGCGCCCACGCCGGCACCCACCAGCGCACGCTGGCGTCGCTCGCGGGCATCATCGCCGCTGATCGCGCCGATCACGGCACCCGCCAGGGCGCCAATGCCGGCACCGGTCGCGGTGCGGCTGCGCTGGCCTTCGGTGGGCTGCTGCTGCGGCTGCTGCTGCGGGCCCGGCGGCGGCGGGGTGCGATAGGTCTGCTGCGGCGCACAAGCGGCGAGGGCCAGCGTGCTGCCGATGGCAAGGAACAGGTGGCGGGGCTTCAGCGTGGTTTGCATGTCAAATCTCCCTTTGGGTCGATGGTCGCTGACCGGCTGACGTCCAGGGCCGGTTGCAAGACGTATTCAACGCCCACAAACCTGAACGACGGGTCATGACGCTCGGCCACGCGTGCCGGTTCAGCGGAAGAGCAGCACCACGGGAAGGGCCATCAGCGCGAGGATCAGCAGCATGCCGGCGACACGCACCGCCACGCCGGCCGGGTCGGCCCGGAGCCGATCGGAGAAGGTTTCCGCACTGCCCTCGGCCACGTCACGGGCATGCGCCTCGCGTGCCGCGCTCGCGCGTTGTGCCTGGTAGGCGGCCATCGCCTCCTTGGCGCGTGGGAAATCGGCGTCCTGCTTGACCCAGATGCCGCCGGCAGAGATCCACCAGTTGCCCGGATCGGTTTCGTACCAGGCAATCCCGTGCTCATCGAGCAGTTTGCGCACGTCGGCGGCTTCGTCGTCGGGAACGTGGCGCAGGTTGAGCAGGAGTTTCGACATGCGCCCATCATAGCAACCGCGGCCCTGCCTCAGGTCCCGCCGCCGCTGCGCCAGATCGACACCAGCAGCCATACGCCACCGATGCCCGCACCAATGAAGCCCAGCAGGCCGAAGAGGGGAAGCCCCAACAGGGTCGGGCCCGCGTCGACGGTCAGCGCGATCGAGGAGCCGACGATCAGCGCCGACGTCACCAGGCCGACCGTCAGCCGGTTGGCGGAGTGGTCGACCTGCTCGCCGAACTGCTTCAGCCGGTCGACGTCCACCTTGATCCTGACCTGTCCTTCCCGCGCCGAGCGCATCAGCCGGCGCAGGTCGCGCGGCAGCTCCGCGGCGACGGAGGCGGAATCCGACAGCACCTGCCAGCCCTTGCGCAGCACCGCCTTCGGGGCATACCGGGCGACGAAGGCCCGCTGCAGGAACGGCGCGGACTCCCCCACCATGTCGAAGTCCGGATCCAGCCGCCGGCCCATGCCCTCCAGCGTGATGAACACCTTGACCAGCAGCGCGAGGTCCGGCGGCAGCGCCAGGCGGTTCTCGCGCAGCATCGTGGTGACCTCGACCAGCATCATCGACAGGTCCAGCTGTTCGAGCGGCACCCCGTGGTAGCGGTCCACGAAGGCATCGACATCCTGGGTCAGCTGCCCGTCGTCCACCGTGGGCTCGGCCGCCCAGTCCAGCAGCACCTCGGTCACCCGGTCGACGTCGCGCTGGACCATGCCATGCAGCAGCGTCACCAGCTGCGCCCGACGTCGTTCCGACAAGCGTCCCACCATGCCGTAGTCGATCAATGCGATGCGGTTCCCGGGCAGGCAGAAGACATTGCCCGGATGCGGGTCGGCGTGGAAGAAACCATCCTCGAACATCATCTTCAGGACGGCCTGCCCCCCACGCCGTGCGATCAGTTTCCGATCAAGCCCCGCGGCCTCGATCGCGGCGATGTCCGACATGCGGATGCCGTCGATGTATTCCTGGACATTCATGCGCTTGCCGGTGAATTCCCAGTACACACGGGGCACGACGAGCTCCTCGTCGTCCTCGAAGCTGGTGGCGATGCGCTCGGCATGCCGGCACTCCGCGGCCAGGTCGAGCTCGCGCGTCAGCGAGGCCTGGAACTGCCGCACCACCGCACGGGGCTGGTAGCGACGCATCTCCGGCGACTCCTCCTCGGCGATCTGCGCCAGCCGCTGCAGCAGGCGCATGTCCGCCTCCACCACCGGTTCGATACCGGGGCGCCGCACCTTGACCACGACCTCGGTACCGTCGTGCAGGCGTGCCCGATGCACCTGCGCGATCGACGCAGCCGCGATGGGCGTGGTGTCGAAGAAGGCAAACGCCTGCTCGGGAGGCATGCCCAGGTCGGCCTCGATCTGCGGCCTGATGCGATCGAAGGCCACCGGAGGCGTGTTGCCCTGCAGCTTGCTGAACTCCTCGATCCACTCGGGCGCGAAGATGTCCACGCGCGTGGCCAGGATCTGGCCCAGTTTCACGAAGGTCGGGCCCATGTCCTCCAGCGCGCGGCGCACCCGCACCGGCGCGGGCAACGCGACCAGTTCCTCGAGATGCTCCAGCGGCAACACCTTGCCGGCGCGCCTGAGCATTCCGGCCATCCCGAGGCGGCCGACGATGTCGCCGAAGCCGTAGCGGATGAGCACGGCGGCGATGGTCTGCAGCCGTCCGATGTCGCGTGCCGCCGTGATGCCTTCCCACAACATGCGTTCCCACCCCTGGTCCGTGCCGCGCCAGCATACGGCGCGCGCTGCTGGCCGTCATCGGTGCAGCGGTGATAATGGGCCACCGACTGCCGCCGGACCGCCCGCCTTGGACATCATCCACTCGCGTCAAAACCCCGTCTTCCGACAGGCACTCAAGCTGTCGGAAAGCCGCCGCGAGCGTCTCAAGAGCGGGCTGGTGCTGCTGTCGGGCACGCACCTGGCGCTCAGCGCACTGCACGCGGGCTGGTCCCTGCAACGCGTGCTGCTGCGCGAGGGACACGTCGGACAGCCCGAGGTCGAGCAGGTGGTCGGCCAGGCCGGGGCCCCGGCAGTCGTGCTGTCCGGCGCGCTGTTCGACGAGATCGAGCAGATGGCCAGCCCGACCGGACTGCTTGCCCTGGCTACGCTGCCGGAGCCACCTGCACTGCGTCGCGACGGCGCCTGCGTGTTGCTCGATGGCATCCAGGATCCCGGCAATGTCGGGACGATACTGCGCACCGCCGCGGCCGCCGGGATCGACCAGGCCTGGCTGGGCCTGGGGTGCGCCGATGCCTGGTCGCCCAAGGTGCTGCGCGCCGCCATGGGTGCCCATTTCGCCATCCCCGTCATCGAGCGCGTGGATTGCGCCGCGGCAATGGATGCCTTCGCCGGTCCGCGTGCGATCACCACGCTCGACCAGGCACGCAGCCTCTATGGGCTCGACCTGCGCGGCGATCTGCTCCTGGCGCTCGGTGCGGAGGGTCGTGGCGTGTCCGACGCCGTCGCCGGACGCGCAACGCTGCGCGTGCATATCCCGATGCAGGCCGGAATCGAATCGCTCAACGTCGCCGCGGCGGCGGCCATATGCCTGTTCGAGCGGCGTCGCCAGCTACTCGCCGATCCGGCCTGATTGCCGACGCGTGGCGTTTGACCCGCCGCGTGCTTTGCCCTTACAACCGGTGTGAATCCAGGCCGCATCGACCGCCTCCGCGGCGCGCGGCCCTCCCGGGGAGACACCAAACAATGTTCGTACGATCACTCGCGGCCGCCGTGCTGCTGGGCCTGTCCGTCCCTGCCGCGGGCCACGGCGAGGGCGACTATTTCATCCACGCCCACTTCACCAGCCAGGCCCAGCTGGAGCGGATCGCGGTGCGTTTCCAACACCTCGACGTGGACCGGGAGAAAGGCCTCGTGCGCGCCGAAGCGAGCAGCGAGGACATCCATTTCCTGCAGCGAAGCGGGCTGCGCGTGGAAGTCGACGAGTACGCCACCTCGCGCATGCGCGCACACCAGCTCGCCGCCACCCGCGCAGGCGGCGTCCAGTCGATACCGGGCTTTGCCTGCTACCGCACGGTGGAGGAAACCTACGAGGCCATGGATGCGATGGCCGCCACCGCCCCCGGCTTCGCCTCCGTCATCGACATCGGACCCAGCTGGGAGCGCAGCCAGGACCCCCAGGCGGGTTACGAGATGCGCGTGCTGAAGCTGACCAATTCCGCCACCGACGTGGACGTTCCCGACAAGCCCGCGATGGTCATGCTCAGCGCATTGCATGCGCGCGAATACACCACGGCCGAACTCACCACCCGCTTCGCCGAGCAACTCCTCGCCGGCTACGGCAGCGATGCCGAGGCCACGTGGCTGCTGGACAACTTCGAGTTCCACTTCATCCTCCAGGCCAATCCCGATGGCCGCAAGCGCGCCGAAAGCGGAATCTCCTGGCGCAAGAACACCAACGACCTCAATGGCGCCTGTCCACTCAATGCCGACGGCATCGACCTCAACCGCAATTTCGTCTACGGCTGGGGCGGCACCGCCAACGGGTCGAGCGGCAACCCCTGCGCGACGACCTATCGAGGCCCGACCGCCGCGTCGGAACCGGAAACCCGGAACATCATCGAATACGTGGCGGGCACCCCGGACGCGAACGGGGTCTACCAGGGCGGCGTGTTCCCCGACCGTCGCGACGACGACCGCAACGCGCCCGCGCCGGTCGACTACCAGGGCCTGTTCTTCGACAACCACAGCTTCTCCAAGCTGGTGCTCTGGTCATGGGGCGACACCAACCAGCCCACCGCCAATGGCACCGCCATGCGCACGCTGGGTCGACGCCTGGCGTGGTTCAACGGCTACCGCCCGCAGCAGGCGATCGAGCTGTATCCCACCGACGGCACCACCGACGACACTTTCTACGGAAAGCTGGGCGTGCCCTCCTACACCTACGAGTTCGGCATCAGCTTCTTCGAGGACTGCGACACCTTCCACTCGCAGACCCTGCCCGACAACCTGGCCTCGATGCGCTATGCCGCACGCAGCCTGCAGGCGCCCTACCTGCTGCCGTCGGGGCCCGACACCACCGCGGTGTCCGTGGACTACGCCAGCGTCGTCGCCGGCACGACGCTGACCGTCACCGCCACGGTCGACGACCGCGGCTTCAACCAGAGCAACGGCAGCGAGCCGGTCCACGACATCGTCGCCGCCGAGGCCTTCCTCGGCACCACGCCCTGGGACGAGGGAGCCGTGCCGATCCCGCTGCAACCGCTGGGCGGCGCCTTCGACGGTCCGGTCGCCATGGTCGCCGGCAGCATCAATACCGCCGGACTGCCACCCGGAAGGCACCTGGTCTTCGTCCAGGGCATCGACGCCAGTGGCGCCCGCGGTACGCCCAACGCAGCGATGTTCATGGTCGGGGACGTCGACAACCAGGCACCGGACGCCGCGTTCGACGTCCAGACCGATGGCCTGCAGGCCAGCTTCACCGACCTGTCGACCGACCCGGACGGGGACGTGGCGTCGTGGTCCTGGGACTTCGGCGACGGCAACGTATCCACCCAGCGCAACCCCGTGCATGCGTACTCCGCGACGGGCACCTACATCGTCTCGCTCGACGTCGAGGACGACCAGGGCGCGTCGGCCACCACGTCGGCGGCGGTATCGGTCGTGGAACTCGACGGCGTGCTGGCCAATGGCGAACCGGTCGGTGGGCTCGCCGCATCCGGTGGCCCGCTGTACTTCCGGCTCGACGTGCCGGAAGGCGCCAGCGACCTGCGCTTCTCGATCTCGGGAGGCACGGGCGATGCCGACCTCTACGTGCGCCATGCCGAGCTGCCGACGCTGAGCGCCTACGACTGCCGTCCCTACCTCAACGGCAACGAGGAAACCTGTGGCACGGCCGCGCACCCGATCCCGAGCACCCCGGGGCCCTGGTTCGTGAGGATCCATCCCTACACCGCGTTCTCGGGCGTCACGCTGGTCGGCGGCCACGAGGGAGGCCTCCTGCCTCCCGGCCCCCGCGAGCTCACGGCCGAGGTGCAGGCCCGCAGCCGCATGACGCGAACCATCACGCTCGCATGGGTGGGCGGTGCCGACGAGGTCGACGTCCATCGCAATGGCAGCGTGTGGCAGCGCGTGGCCAATACCGGCTCGCTGGCCTTCAGCGAACGCCAGCCCGGCGTGCTTTCCTTCCGCGTGTGCGACGCGGGAAGCAGCGACTGCTCCGCCGAGGTCACGGCCGACTACTGAGCCCCGTCAGACGCGGGCACCGGTGCAGCACCGGTGCCCGTGCCGCCGGCTCAGTCCTCCGCGGACTGCAGCCGGTAGTCGATCTCGTAGGGCGGCATGTCGCCGCCCTCGCCCACCAGGTAATGCTCCATCCAGCGCATCAGGCGCAGCGAGTAGTCCCAGCGCGAGGCCGCGCGCACGTTGCCGTGGCCCTCGCCCGGATACAGCACCAGGCGCACGGGCGCCTGTCCGGCCAGCTTCAGGAACCGGTACATCGTCTTGGACTGGGTCACGTCCACCCGCGTGTCCGCCTCGCCATGCAGGATCAGCGTCGGCGTGCGCGACCGGTTCGCGTAGTAGATCGGGCTGGCCTCGGTGTACATCGTCCAGTCTTCCCACGGCCAGGTCAGGTAGTGCACCAGGTAGAGTTCCTGCGGGATGTCGGTCGTGCCCATCATCCCGATCTTGTCCGACAGCCCGACGTTCATGACCGCGGCAGCGAAACGCTCGCTGTAGTAGGTCGCGCCCCAGGCACTGGCATACCCCCCGTACGAGCCACCGGTGATGCCGACGCGGTCGCCGTCCACCAGCCCGGTTTCGATCAGGTGGTCGACACCGTCCACCAGGTCGTCGAACTCCTCCTTCGCCGGGCGCCCGTGGTTGAGCTGGGAGAACTCCACGCCGCGCCCGGTGCTGGCCCGGTAGTTCGGGTAGAACACCGCGAAGCCCCGGCTGGCCGCATGCTGGGCCGGCAGGTTGTAGCTGGTCAGCCAGCCGTTGGAGTAGTGCGCCTCCGGACCGCCATGCACGGCGAGGATCAGCGGCACGCGCGCATTGCCGGCGCGCTGCAGCGGGTGGTAGAGGATGCCCTCGATCTCCAGCCCGTCGCGGGCGGCGTAACGGACCACTTCCTGGCGGGCCAGTTCGACGTCGGCAAGCCACGGGTTCGAGTCGGTCAGGCGTTGCGGTTCACCCTGCCCCCGGGCGAGGCGGAAGACCTCACCCGGGTGGCCGGGTGCATTCGCCACCAGGGCGATGTCGCCGCTGCGGGCCACGCTCAGGCCACTCCAGATGGGTCCACCCGCGGCCACCAGGTCGCGCTGCGAGCCACCGTCCACGCCGATCTCGCCCACGCGTGCCTCGACGCCCTCGTAGCTGATGAACACGATCCGGTCGTTGCCCGACCAGTCGACGTGCCATACGTGTCCCTCCAGGTCCGGCAGGAGGTTGCGGGGCGTGCCTCCGTCCCGCCCCACCACCGTCAGCCGGCCTTCGCGGGGGTCATGCACGTCCTCGGTGGCCACCAGGGCCAGGTGCCTGCCGTCCGGTGCCCAGGCCATGTTGCCGAGCTTGCCCGGCGTGTCCACCTCGCCAAGCACGCGACCGTCGCGGGCGACCATGTGCACGCGCACGAACATCAGCGTGTCGTCCACGACCTGGCGCGGGGCGATCGCCACCGCCAGGCGATCACCGCCGGGGCTCCAATGGACCCCCTGGACCGAACCTTCGAGCTCGAGTCGGCGCGGTTCGGCCGGATCATCTCCCAGCCCGTGGATCCAGACCTCCACCGGCCGCCAGTCCTCCTCGAAGATCTTCTGGCTGAAGCCCTTCTCGCGAAGGGCGCGCGCGTCGGCCGACTCGGGGGCCTGCACCAGCACCGCCACCTCGCGTCCATCGGGCGCGAAGGAATAGGCCCGGATGTCCGCCGCGGCCTTCGCCAGGCGTCGCGGCTCGCCGCCGTCCAGGGGAATCAGGTGCAGGGAGCGATGTTCATCGCCCTCGCGCTTGCCGATGAACGCGATCCCGTCACCGTCGGGGTGCCAGCGCACGGACGCCACGGAAGCGGCCTCGCCGACGAAGCGGCGGCTGTCGCCGTTGGCATCGACCACGTGGAGCTCGGTGCGGTTGGGACCATCCGCATCCACGCCGGGCTGGCGCGGAACGGACAGCACGTAGGCAATGCGGCTGCCATCGGGACTGGCCTGGGCGTCGGTGACGAACTGCGTCTTCGCGATCTGCTCCAGGCTCATGCCGGCCGCGAGAACCGGCTGGCCCGCGGACACAAGGACGAAAACTGCGACAAGGAAAAGCCATCGGATCATGCGATTGCTCCGTGGGTATGTGGATTGGGACGTGCGCAAGGGCAACCCCTTCATTCTTGCACAGCGCTTTCGCGGCTCCCCGTGCACACGTGTGTCGCGGCCAACTAACGGGTATCGTCGAGCCGGGGATACCGGGGAGGGTCCATGCGCGTCGCGCTCCGTCTTTTCATCATGCTGGTCGCCGTGCCCGGCGCGCTGCTGTGGCTGGCCTGGGAGTTGGCCCAGGTGCACCCCGCTCCCGCTGCTCCGACGTCGGTATCCGCCGCGGGAAATCCGGCCCCGCCGACCGCGGTCGACGCACAGCCGACCCGGGCCGAGTTGGCCGGCGAGATCGTGCGGCAGCGCCGCGAGCGCGCCGCCCAGTGCGTCGGGCGCGGCCTGCGGGTGGCGAACCCCGACATGCGTGGTGCGAAGCTGACCCTGGTGGTCGCCACGTCCACGGGCTGCCGGCACGGTTGCGAAGCCGAGCGCATCGCCGAACGCCTCAACGACGACTACACACTCGAAGGCCTGCGGGTGATGCTGCTGCGCACCGACGACGACGGCCGCATGGACACGCCGATGGGCGTTTCCACCGTCGTGGTGCCCGACTGCGCCCCGCTGTTCGCGCCGCTCGGGCACGACTACTTCCTGCGCCACGCCGATGGTTCGCTCTCAAGCTCCGGCGAGCGTCACGAAGCAGCCCTGCTGTACGAGGTGGGACTGGAGTTCGACCCCGAACCGCTGGTGCGCCGCCACCTGAACCTGCGCAACTGAATCAGGCGTCGGCGTGCGGATGCCGCTCGCGCCAACGCGCCAGCTCGCGCGCGTAATGCTCCAGCGCTTCCTGGTAGGTGTCATGGACGCAGGGGTCGCAGCCGCCTTCGCAGCAGTCCGACGGCAACGGCTTTTCCGGCGGCTCCGGGCGCGGATCGTTCCCGGCCGGGCCCTCGGCCGACACCCGGCGATCAGACGGTATTGGTGACGGCATAGGCGCGCAACTCGTCCAGGGGCACGACGCCCAGCGCATGGAGATGCGTGGCCTCCAGGACCACCGCCGGCGCCACGCCCGCCTCCCAGGCCTCCACCCAGCGCCGGGCGCACAGGCACCAGCGATCCCCCGGCTTCAACCCGGGGAAGGACAGCTGGGGCTGTGGCGTGACCAGGTCGTTCCCGCGCATGCGTGAAAACTCGAGGAAGCGCTCGCTCACCACCACGCAGACCACGTGCAGGCCGCGGTCACTGGGGTCGGTGTGGCAACACCCGTCGCGGAAGTAGCCCGTGACGGGATTGAAGCCACACGCCTGTAGCGGTTGTCCCAGGACATTGAGTGCCGACATGGTCGCCTCCGTTGTTGCCGTACCCCATCAGAACACGACCGGGGGAAAGACGGTGTCTAGAGTTGCGGTGGCAAGCCCTCCACGCCGGCCGCCGCCTCCTCATCCAGCACCGCCACGGTGCGCGTGAACATCGCCTCGGCCTCCTCCGGACTGTCGGCGATGCAGATCATGCCCAGTTTTCCGTATTCCGACAGCGCCCCGATCAGGTTGAACACCACGCCCTGCTGCCGGGTTTCGTCGAAGTGCAGGCGCCGCGACACCACGATGTCGATCAGGTCATTCGGGATCAGGCGGCGGTAATCGCGATTGTCCACGTTGTCGCTGGCGTAGTAGTAGCGCGGCTGCCCCATGGGCGACACGAAGCACGCCTGCTCCGGGTCGTAATGCCCGTTGGTGAGGAACTCGAGCATCTGGAACGGCATCGTGGTGCCTCCCTTGCGCAGGTTGATCTCGATCGCATGGTGTTCATGGCCGTCCGCGACCGGCACGCTGACGAAGTCCACCGCGGCGCGGCCGATCACGCCCTTGTCGCGCAGCACCTCGCCCACCCGCGCCGCCAGGGCATGGATGTCGCGCGCATATCGCCCGTCCGCTGGAAAGGTGCTGCCCTTGAAGACCTGGCCACTGGGCCCGCCCATCACCTGGTCGTGGCTGGACAGCAATTCCACTTCGCCCACCGGGGTGATGCGCAATTGCACCGACGGCGTGCGCTTGTCCGCACCCTCGATCCAGGCCTCGACGATGCCGCCGTGGCGCTTGAAGAGCGCATCGAAGGCCTCGAACTCCATGCCGCGGGCCTCGAAACGAAGGGCATCGGGCAAGGCCGCCAGCAGGTGCGAGGCATCGCCGAGGGCACCGAGCGTGCGCAGGTCCAGCAACGCATTGCCTTCCCCCGAGAAGCCTTCGTTCACCTTGATGACCACCCGCGCGAGCCCGGGGTCCGTCTCGCGCATGCGCACGATCGCCGCGCAGGCCGACTCGAGGTCGGGCAGCCCTCCTCTCCCGGCGGCATCGCGACACCAGCCTCGGCGAAGGCCTGGCGACTGCCGGTCTTGCCACCCCAATGCGCCAGGGCCGGGTCGCAGGCGTACATGCACAGGCCCAGCCGGGTGGCCAGCGTCACCTCTTCATCGCCGGCGTTGAACACCGAGAGGTAGGCTGCCTGCGGGTCGCGCACCTCCGCGGCGATGCGGGCCAGCAGCCGCGGGCGGTCGAGGATCTTGCGCGTGAGCGAAACCGGCGAGGCGTCGTGGGCGGAAAGCATGACCAGCCGCTGCCGGGCATGCTCGCCCGGCACACCGGAGAGGAAGCTGAGGTAGTAGTCCACGATCACCTGGCTGATCGGCTCGCTGGTGACGAACACCACCTTGGTGTTGGGCTGGCGCAGGAACATCAGCATGCTCAGCAGCCGCTCCTCGTAGCAGCGGAACGCCGGCACCTTCTCCAGCACGTCCGGGTCGAGGCTCAGCCCGGGAACCACCACCACGGTGCGCGGTGCGTCCGGGGCCTCGAGGACATCGCGGAACAGCACGGCGAGGTGCTTTTGCAATCCCTCGAAGCGCTCGCGTTCCTCGCGGCTCCCCGCTGCCGGCATGGCTTCGGTCGCTCCCATTGGCGTGCTCCCTCGCTGCGGACCCTGATCGTAAACCACACTTTCTGGCATCGTGTGGGCATGACGCGAAGCCAGGCCGACACAGACCCCGTCTACAGCGCACCGTTTCACTTCCAACCGGGACAGCGCAGCGACGTGCTGGTGGTGTGCGACCACGCCAGCCGGGCACTACCCCCGGAGTTCGGCGACCTCGGCCTGTCGCCAGGGCAGCGTCGCGACCACATCGCCTGGGATCCCGGGGCCGCCCGGGTGGCGCAGGCCCTCGCGACGGCGCTGGGCTGTCCCGCGTTCCATGGCGGCAGCTCCAGGCTGGTCGTCGACCTCAACCGGCACCCGGACTCGGCACACCTGGTGCTGCCCGAGAGCGGTGGCCACCCGGTGCCGGGCAACCTCCGGGTGAGCCCCGAGGAGCGCGAACGGCGCCTGCAGCGCTACTTCCATCCCTATCACGATGCGCTGGACGCCTACCTGGACCGGCTCGATGCCGCAGGCACGCGCCCCACCCTGTTGTCGGTGCACTCGTTCACCCCGGAAATGCTCGGCATGCTTCGGCCGTGGCCGATCGGGCTGATGTGGAAGGAGCATCGCGACTGGGTGCCCCGGCTGCTGTCGTGGTTCGCGCAGCGCGGGGTGGAGATCGGGGACAACCAGCCCTACGACGGCCACGACACGCTGGGTTTCACGCTGGAGTACCACGGCCTGCAACGCGGCCTGCCGCACGTACTGTTCGAGATCCGCCAGGACCAGTTGCTGCTCGACGAGCAGCAGGAGCGCTGGGGACGCGACCTGGCCCAGGCGATCCTGGAAACCGGCGTGATCGGCCCGCCGACGTCAGCGTGAGCGTTGCACCCGGATCCGGCCCAGGCCCCGTGCCACCCGGGGGAACACGTCGACCAGTTGGCTGCGCGCCTTGGGCGGCAGTTTCGCCAGCGCCCCGTGCACGTCGATCGGGCCCGGGGGAAGCGGGTCCCCCACCCAGGCGAAGGCGACCCGGTTGGACTGACCGGGCTCCTCGAGCACCAGGACACGCTCGTCGAAGGCACGACGCAGCCGATTGACGTGCCGGTCGGCATCTGCGCAATACAGGTTGCTGGCCATGACGCCGTGGGGCGCAAGGGCGTTGCGGCAGTCCTCGTAGTAGCGCTGGGTCGAAAGCACCGCAGGGATGCCACCCTCGTCATAGCCATCCACCAGCAACAGGTCGAAGCGACCCGGGCGCTCGCGCACCCAGTTCGCGCCGTCGCCCAGCGCCACCTGCAGACGCGCGTCGTCGTCGGGCACCCTGAAGCGCCGCCGCAGCGCGATCACGCCAGGGTTGTTCTCGACCACCTCGATCCGGGAGTGCAGCAGGTGGCGATGGCAGAACTTGACCTGGGATCCACCGCCCAGGCCGATGACACCAATGCGCGCAGGCCGCGGATTGAACAACAGTGCGCCCATCATGGTGCGCGTGTAGTCGATCAGCAGCCGGTCGGGCTGGAACCACAGCATCCGGCTCTGCGCATCGGCCGCATTGAACTGCAGCGAGGTGGTGCGCCAACCGCGACGCACGAAGGGCCGGGCCAGGCCGGGCTCGCCCGCTTCCGGCGGCGGCCCTGCCCGCAGACGATCCGCCAGCCGCTTCAGCCAGCCCTTGCCGTGGTCGGCCGCCATGCCCGCGCGCCGGATCAGTCTTCGCGGTCGGGCCGGCGGAACTCCGCCATGCAGGCCTGGTATGCGGCTTCGGCGCCGGCGGTCCCGGGGCCCCTGCCCGCTTCGGCACGGCACAAGGCCTCGGCGCGCTTCTCATCGCTGCGATCGGTATTCCCCCAGCTGACCGCCGGCCCGCCGGCACAGCCCGCCAGCACCGCCACTGCCGCCATCCACACCACGCAAGCTGCCGTCTTCACCGCTGGATCCTCGATACGTCGCTGGCCCGGAACGGGCCACAAGGGGAAATGTACCCGATCCCCGGGCTGGTGCGTGTCGTCATCACGGTTCCAGGAGGAGGTCGGCCAGCCCTTTCCCCAGGTGGCTTTGCATGTGCGTGCGGAAACGCGCACTGCCCACGTAGCCGCCGTCGGCGGCGAAGAACTCGGCGATGACCGGCGTCCAGTCCGAGCCGTCGGGCAGGATCACGCCAAAGGTTTCCGACGCGTCGTCGCCTGCCGGGTGCCGGCGCAAGGGTTGCCCGGCCTGCTCGGCACGCCAGAAGTTGTAGATGTCGACGTAGCCGAAATAGCCCTCGTCCGCGGCAAGCAGCGCCACCAGCTCATCATTGGACTCCACCGGGCGCGTCGCCAGGCCCGGGAAGTGCTCCTCGCGGATCGCCGCAAGGCGCGCCTCGTGGAGGGTCGCCGGGATCACCAGGCCGGTGAGTCCTGAGAAGCGCTCCCCGATCAGTGCCATCGCGGGCAACTCCGGCACCGATGCATGGGTGACCAGTGCCGCGATATTGCTCATGTAGGGCGGCGAGAAGTCCAGCTCCTCCCCGCGCTGCCCGGTGATGGTCACATTGCCCACGCCCAGGACGCCGTCGTTCGCGTCGCGGACCTCGCCGTAGAACGTCGACCACGAGGGCTGCTCGTGCCAGGACACCTCCACATCGAGGTCGTGGGCCGCGGCAAGCCAGGTCGCGAAGTCCCGCAGCAGTTCGACCGTGACACCGGTGGGGCGGCCCGCACCATCCCGGTAGGCGAAGCCCGGCGCGGGCACGAAGGCGAAAACCAGTTCCGCCCGGCCCCGCGCGGTCGCCTCCTGGAACGACGAGCCCGACAGACCGCCAGCCTGCGTGGCTACCGGGGCCTCCGTCACCCGCCCCGACACCCCCTCGCCTGCCGGCCGCGGGGCGGCGCCACACGCCGTCAGCACGAGACAGCTGGACAGGGCCAGCGCGGCGACCAGACGCAGTTGTGGTGGAAGAATCACTCGGGCGACCTCCTTGCGACGATGCGCTCAGGCTATCGCGTCGGCTGCCCGCCACCAAACGGCCGCGGGCTCCGTACGCTGCATCCCCATCCGGACTACGATGGGGTGCGTGACTCCTACGCGCCTGCAAGGAAACCAACATGGCCCACACCTACGGCCCCGGCCTGGTGCTGCACATGTACCCCGACGAACTGCTTCGCTTCGGCGCCAGCCATACCGCCGAGCCCGACGAAGCGGTCGCCGCCCAGCATTATTTCCTGTGCATCAGCGCCGATGACAAGGGCGCGTTCTGGACGCCGCTCTACCTGACCCGCGGCCAGGACCGCCTGCCGATCCAGGAGGCCGACAAGCGCGGCCACGGGCGCTGGACGCGCGGCACGTCCTTCTACTCCGCCGACGAGCTGTGGCACATCCCGCACAAGGCGGCCCAGCGCGGTGCCCAGGCCGCCGGCGACAAGTCCGGCCCCAAGGACGAGAACCGGGTGGACCTGGCCGCCGTGCCCAAGCGCGACATCTTCCCGTCCGACTCCGCCTTGCGCACCCACGCCCGGGCCTGATCGATCAGTCCCTCGCCGGGGCCGGGAGCGTGAGTCCGCTGTCGAAGCGGCGCATCGTCGCGTCGAGTGGATCGATGAACGCCAGTCCGGCTGCCAGCAACTGCAGCGCGGTTGCCGCCGGTTGGTGGTGGCCAGGCTGCAGCTGCGGGTAGAGGCGATCGCCCAGGATCGGAGCCCCCAGGGACGCCATGTGCACGCGCAGCTGGTGCTTGCGGCCGCTCACCGGCTCGAGCTGGTACCGCCAGGCCTGGCCGCCCCGCTCGAGCACGTCCATGCGCGTCTCGCTGTTGGGCTCTCCCGGAACCTCGTGCATGCGGAAGAACGGTTCGCCCCGGGCGAGCCGGCTGCGATGGACACGGGGCCACTGCAGGCCGGGCAGCGGGGGCGCCAGCGCCTGGTAGTACTTTTGGATGCGCTGTTCGCGGAACAACGCCTGGTAGGCCGCCCGGGTTTCAGGATTCGTCGAGAACATGACGAGCCCGGCGGTATCGCGATCGATCCGGTGCAGCGGGATCAATGCCTCGTTGCCGACGCGCCGCACCAGGCGCGCCAGCAGCGTCTCGCGAACCGCCGTGCCCGCCGGGGTCACCGGAAGTCCATGCGGCTTGTCGGCCACCAGCACATGCGCGTCGAGATGCACGATGCCCTCTTCCAGCGCCAGCCGGGGTTCATCGGGCACTTCCCGGTAGTAGCTGATCTCCAGGCCCACGCGATAGGGCGTGTCGGCCCGGACGGCGACGCCCTCCGGCCCCAGCACCCGACCGCGGGCCATGCGGTCGCGCCATTGTTCGCGCGACACCCCGGGGAAACGCGCGCACAGGGCGTCGAGCACGCTTGGCCAGGGCCCGGGCGGAAGCTGCAGGCGGCTCGCGGCGAGACCGTCCACCACGGGTGGCCGCCGGCGCATCGCCAGCCTCAGCCCTGCGGTGCGTGCAGCACGCGTGGCGTGAGGGCCACGGTGGCGCTGTCGCTCATGAGCTGCAATTCGGTGTCCTGGATCATCGCGGTCAGGCGCATGCTGCGCTGGACGAACCCGGCCACGGCCTCGACCGCCGCCGCATCGATGTCGATGACCGTGAGGTTCTTCAGGCGCTTGAGCGCGTTGCCGTGCTTTCCCCACCAGATCCCGGCACTCCGGCCGCTGTAGGTCACCAGCACCACTTCGCGCGCGCGGCCACAGGCCTTCTTCAGGCGGCTCTCGTCGGGTTGGCCCAGGTCGATCCACTGCTCGATGTCGCCGGTGTAGTCGCGCCGCCACAGGTCCGGCTCGTCGTCGGTGCTCAGGCCACGCCCGAACTCCAGCCGCTCGTCGGCGTGCAGTGCGAAAGCCAGCAACCGGACCATGAGGCGCTGGTCGGTTTCGGAAGGATGCTGGGCGAGGGTCAGGTTGTGGCTGGCGTAGTAGTTGCGGTCCATGTCGCTGACCTGCAGCTCGGCCTTCACCACGGTGGATTTCAGGGACATCGGTGCCACCGGTTCATGTAGGTCGTGGATTGTACCGCCACCCCTCCGGGCAACCGGCGTAAGCTGGGTTACGCCGCGCCGCCTGCCGCCCCCCGCCCCCACGGGGTGTCCCGCCGTTCGATCAGCAGGGACCCTGCATGCCTTCCAGCTCCAACGCGTTGCGCCGATGGCTAGGACTCCACGCCCGTGGAACCGGGCCCTCGGGCCCGTCCGGTCCAGCGGATCCCCGGGACCCGCCGCTGCGGGCGGAACTGCTCAATGCCGAGCAGATGGAAGTGCGCGGCCGTGCCCTGGCCCGGGTCCATCAGGTGGAGACCCGCGCCGGCAGCGACGCCCTGATCGCCCGCCTGCGCCAGAACGAAGCCCTGCTGGCCCAGGCCAACGCCTCGCTGGCCTCGATGGTGCGCGACAAGGTGCGCATCACGCCGGCCGGCGAATGGTTCCTGGACAACTTCCACCTGATCGAGGAACAGGTGCGCACCGCGCGCCTGCACCTGCCCAAGGGTTACAGCCGCGAGCTGCCGGTACTCGTGCAGGGCGGGCCCGCCGGACTCCCGCGCGTCTACCACCTCGCCCTGGAGGCCGTGGCGCACGGCGATGGCTGGGTGGACACCGAAACGATCCGCCGCTTCATCTCCGCCTACCAGGAAGTCGAACCCCTGCGCCTGGGCGAGCTGTGGGCCGTGCCGATCATGTTGCGGCTCGCGATCCTGGAAAACCTGCGGCGCATGGCCGCGCAGGTCATGCGCGACGGCGACGACCGGCGCCTGGCCGGCGAATGGGCCGCCCGACTCGCCCACGTGGCCGAGACACGCCCGAAGGACCTGGTGCTGGAACTGGCCGAGATGGCGCGAACCGCGCCGCCGGTTTCCGGCTCCTTCGTGTCGACCCTCTCGCGGGGCCTGCAGGGCCGCAGCGTGGCGCTGAGCATGCCGATGGCGTGGCTGGAACACTGGGCCCAGGACGCCGGCCACGGCGTGGAGGCGCTGATCCAGGCCGAGAGCCAGCAGCAGGCGGCCGACCAGGTGTCGGTCAGCAACAGTATCGGCAGCCTGCGGTTCCTGGCGCAGATGGACTGGCGCGACTTCGTCGAGGGCCTCAGCGCGGTCGACCAGGCGCTGCGCGAGGACCCCTCGGGCGTGTATCCGCAGATGGACTTCCTGACCCGCGACCATTACCGCCATGTGGTCGAGCGTCTGGCGCGCCTCGGGGACCACCGCGAGGCCGACGTGGCACGGCACGCGGTGCGACTGGCGCAGGCGCACCCGGATCCGACGCGTGCGGCTTCGCACGTCGGCTACTACCTGGTCGACGACGGCCTGGTGGAATTGCGCGAGGTCCTGCGGGAGGCCAATCCCGCCAAACCGCTGAGCGTGGGCAGGCCGCGCGTGCCGCTTCCCGCCTACCTGCTCCCGATCGCCTTCCTGACCGCCGCCTTCACCGTGGCCCTGCTGTCCGCCGCCTCGCCCACAACCGGCTTTGGCGTCCTGACAGTCATCCTGTCGGTGCTGGCAGCCATCGTCTTCAGCGAACTCGCGATCACGCTGGTCAACTGGGGGGCGACCGTCATCGTCGCGCCGCGCCCGCTGCCCAGGATGGATTTCAGCCGCGGGATCCCTTCCCCGTGCCGGACCCTGGTCGTGGTCCCCTGCATGTTCGGCAGCCAGGTCGGCGTGGATGCGCTGGTCGAGGCACTGGAAGTGCGCTACCTCGCCAACCGCGACCCGAACCTCCAGTTCGCGCTGTTGTCGGACTTCCTCGACGCCGAGACCAGCGTACTTCCGGCGGACGAGGCCCTGCTGCAACACGCCGCCGAGCGGGTCGGCGAGCTCAACGAGCGCCATGCGTCCAAGGGCGTGGATCGCTTCTTCCTGCTGCACCGGCCCCGCGTCTGGAACGGGGGCGAGGGCGTCTGGATGGGCAGCGAACGCAAGCGCGGCAAGCTCGCCGCGCTCAACAAGCTCCTGCTCACCGGCGCCACCGACGCGTTCATCCGCATCGCCGGCGATCCCGGGCACCTGGTCGGCACCCGCTATGTCATCACGCTCGACGCCGACACCCGCCTGCCGCGCGATGCCGCGCGCGAGCTGGTCGCCACCCTCGCCCACCCGCTCAACCGCGCCCAGTTCGACCCCGTGCGCCGCCGCATCGTGCGGGGCTACGGCATCCTGCAACCGGGTGTCGGCAGCAGCATGGGGGGCCTCGCGGAGCTCGCGCTACGCCTTGTTGCTGGGCACCGAACCGGGAATCGATCCCTATACCCGCGCCGTGTCGGACGTCTACCAGGACCTGTTCGGCGAAGGCTCGTTCGTCGGCAAGGGCATCTATGACGTGGACGCCTTCGAACGCGTGCTCGACGGACGCTTCCTGGAGAACCGGATCCTGAGCCACGACCTCCTGGAGGGCTGCCATGCCCGCGCCGGACTGGTCAGCGACATCAAGCTCTACGAGGACTACCCATCGCGCTACGCAGCCGACGTCAGCCGACGCTACCGCTGGATCCGTGGCGACTGGCAGTTGCTGCCGTGGTTGCTGCCCTGGATCCGCAGAATGGACGGGACGCGCGAGCGCAACCCGTTGTCGCTGCTCTCGCGCGGGAAACTGGTCGACAACCTGCGCCGCAGCCTGGTGCCCGCCTCGATGGCGGTCCTGCTGGTTTCAGGCTGGGTGATGTTCGACCGCGCCGTGCCCTGGACGCTTTGGCTGCTCTGCCTGTGGCTGCTGCCGGTGGCGATTCCGACCCTGCGCGATGTGCTGGCCAAACCCCTGGACCTGGCCCCCGGCATCCACCTGCGACAGGTGGCACGCGCCGGCATGCGCCAGCTCAAGCGGGCGGCCGTCGCAGTGGCCCTGCTGCCACATGAAGCCTGGTACAGCGTCGATGCCATCGCCCGGACACTGTGGCGGGTCCTGGTAAGTCGTCGCAGGCTCCTGCAGTGGTGCCCCTCCAGCGAGGCCGAGCGCCGCCTCGGACGGGGCGCGGCCGCGGAGCTGGCGCGCATGTGGGCAGCGCCGGCGACCGCCCTCGTCGCCAGCGTCGCGATCGTCCTCTTCAACGCCCGGGCACTGCCTGTCGCCCTGCCGATCCTGCTGCTTTGGTTCGTCTCGCCCTGGCTCATGCACTGGCTGAGCGAACCGCTCCGCGAGGAACGCGCCCCGCTCGCCCCGGACCAGAAGGCGTTCCTGCACCGGCTGACCCGGCGCACCTGGGCCTTCTTCGAAGTCCACGTCGGCGAGCCCGACCACTGGCTGCCGCCGGACAACGTCCAGGAGCACCCGACGGCCGTCGTGGCCCATCGCACGTCGCCGACCAACATCGGGCTCGCGCTGCTGGCCAACCTCGCCGCCTACGACATGGGCTACCTCACCGTGTCGGGGGTCATCGACCGCACCACCCGCACGCTCGACACGCTCGATCGCCTGGCCCGCCACCGCGGGCATTTCTTCAACTGGTACGACACGCTGACCCTGCAACCCCTGCCCCCGCGCTACGTTTCAAGCGTCGACAGCGGAAACCTCGTCGGCCACCTGGTGACCTTGCGCCAGGGCTTGCTGGCGTTGGCCGAGGCTCCCCTGCTGCCGGTGAACCTGCTCGATGGCCTGGCCGACACGGTGGCCGTGCTTCGGGAAGAACTGGCAGCCACCCCGGGGCGGTCTTCGGGTCTCGCCGAAGCAATCGACGCGTTCGAGCAACGGCTCGAATCGCTGCGCAAGGGGGCGTCCGCCGAGGCGCGACCCAACGAATCCACCCTGCTCACGCTCCGGGGCCTGGCACAGGCCATCGCCCGCCAGGTGCCGGCCCGCCCAAGCGACGAAGTGCTCGCCAGCCCGGACTGGCCGGCCGCCCTGGTGGCGGCCTGCGATGCGGCCCGGTCGGAAGCAGCCCGCCTGGGGCCCGCGCAGGAGAACGGAGGGACGGTGACGCTGGGCAGCCTCGCGGCGCCTACAGCACAGGGCCCGGTCGCGGACTGGGCGCGCGAACGCGTGCAGGCCCTGCGAGCACTCGCCGATCGCGCAGGTCGCCTCTCCGACATGGAGCAGGCCTTCCTGTACGACCCGGACCGCCACCTGCTCTCGATCGGCTACAACGTCGAGGAGAACCAGCTCGATGCCGGCTTCTACGACCTGCTGGCTTCCGAGGCGCGTCTGGGTACCTTCGTCGCGATCGCCCGTGGCCAGTTGCCGCAGGAAAGCTGGTTCTCGCTGGGACGCCTGCTGACCGAGGTCGAAGGCCAATCGACCCTGTTGTCCTGGAGCGGGTCGATGTTCGAATACCTGATGCCGGACCTGGTGATGCCCAGCTACCCCGGCACGCTGATCCACCAGACCCTGCAGCATGCGGTGACCGCGCAGATCCGCTACTGCGGCCGGCGCGGGGTGCCCTGGGGGGTCTCCGAGTCGGGATACAACGCAGTGGACGCGGCGATGAACTACCAGTACCGGGCCTTCGGCGTGCCCGGACTGGGCCTCAAGCGCGGGCTGTCGCAGGACCTGGTCATCGCGCCGTACGCCAGCATGATGGCGCTGGCGGTGAGCCCGGTGCCGGCCTGCCAGAACCTGCAGCGCCTGCATGCGGACGGGCTGGCGGGCCGTTTCGGGCTCTACGAGGCCGTCGACTACACCGCCGAGCGCCTCCCCGGCGGGGACAAGCAGGCCATCGTCAGGTCGTTCATGGCCCACCACCAGGGCATGGGCCTGCTCGGGCTGGTGCACCTGCTGCGCGACCAGCCCATGCAGCGCCGCTTCGTCGCCGACCCCGAGATCCAGGCCACGCTCCTGCTGCTGCAGGAGCGCATCCCGAGGGCCGCGGTGTTCCACCCGCATCGTGCGGAGCGGGACGAAGCCGACCTGGGGCCGGCCGAGCATCCGGTGCGCCTGCGCATCCTGCACGACCCCGACACGCCGCGGCCCGCGGTGCAGCTGCTGTCCAACGGCCGCTACCACCTCATGCTCAGCAGTGCCGGGTCCGGGTACTCCCGGCTGCGCGACATCGCCGTCACCCGCTGGCGCGAGGACGCCACGCGCGACCCCTGGGGCAGCTTCTGCTACCTGCGCGACGTGGCCACGGGCGACTTCTGGTCGGCCACCCATCAGCCGACATGCGCCCGGGTGGATGGCTACGAGGCAATCTTTTCCGACGCCAAGGCCGAGTTCCGTGGCCGCCGGTCGGACTTCGAGTCGCACCTCGAGATCGCCGTGTCCTCGGAAGACGACATCGAGCTGCGCCGCCTGATGCTGTGCAACCGGTCGAGGACCGAGCGCAGCATCGAGATCACCACCTATGCCGAAGTGGTGCTGGCACCCTCGCTTGCCGACGAGATGCACCCGGCCTTCAGCAACCTCTTCGTGCAGACCCGGATCGTGCGCGACAAGCAGGCGCTGCTGTGCACCCGGAGGGAGCGATCGCACGGGGAGGCACCTCCCTGGATGTTCCACCTCGTGGCGGTCCACGATGCCGACGTCGAGGCGATCTCCTACGAAACCGACCGCGCCCGCTTCATCGGCCGCGCCCGCAGCCTGCGCCGGCCCCGGGCCCTTGTCGAGGACGAGGTACTGAGCGACAGCGAAGGCTCGGTGCTCGACCCGATCGTGGCCATCCGCTGCCGCGTCCGCCTCAAGCCGGGACAGAGCATGTGCTTCGACATGGTCAGCGGCGTCGGCCCCGACCAGGCCGCCTGCCGGGCGCTCATCGACAAGTACCGCGACCGTCGGCTCGCCAACCGCGTGTTCGAACTGGCCTGGACCCAGGCGCAGGTGGTGCGCCGCCAGATCAATGCCAGCCAGGCCGATGCCCAGTCGTACGAACGCCTCGCCGGGTTGATGGTCTACGCCAGTCCGTTGCTGCGCGCGCGCCCGGCGATACTGCAGCAGAACCGCCGCGGGCAATCGGGCCTGTGGGGGCAGTCGATTTCCGGCGACCTGCCGATCGCTCTGGTGCGCATCGCCGATGCCGCCAACATCGAACTGGTCCGGCAGATGATCCAGGCCCACGCCTATTGGCGACTCAAGGGACTCGAGGCCGACCTGGTGATCTGGAACGAAGACCGGGCGATCTATCGACAGCATCTCCAGGATCGCATCCTGGGCATGGTGTCGGCCGGCCCGGAGCCGCATGCGCTCGACCGGCCAGGCGGCATCTTCGTGCGCAGCGCCCACCAGATCCAGCAGGAGGATCGGATCCTGCTCAAGTCGGTGGCACGGGTGATCCTGAGCGACCGTCGCGGCACGCTGGAAGACCAGGTTGGGAAGCAACTCTCCAGCATCAGCGCCCCTGCTCCCTCCGCCGCCACCGCCCTTCGGGCACCCAAGGCCACCGAGACGGCCACCGGGGAGCGCCGCCTCCCCGCCATCCCGACCCACCCGGCAGCAGGCCCGGGCGACGCCGCTGCGCCGGCGAAGTTCAACAATGGCCTGGGCGGATTCAGCCAGGATGCCCGCGAGTACCTGATAACGCTCGACGAAGGCGACACCACGCCGGCACCATGGAGCAACGTGCTTGCGAATGCCGGCTTCGGCACGGTCATCAGCGAAAGCAGCCTGGGCTACACCTGGTTCGAGAACGCGCACG
Organism: Alkalisalibacterium limincola; assembly: GCF_008017755.1. Taxonomy (GTDB): domain Bacteria; phylum Pseudomonadota; class Gammaproteobacteria; order Xanthomonadales; family Xanthomonadaceae; genus Alkalisalibacterium; species Alkalisalibacterium limincola. The sequence goes on along the minus strand of NZ_VRTS01000003.1, from coordinate 77,318 downwards.
AGTTCCGGCTCTCGCCCTGGCACAACGACCCCGTGTGCGATGTGTCCGGCGAAGCGCTCTACCTGCGCGACGAGGAGTCCGGCCACGTCTGGTCACCCACGCCGCTGCCCTGCCGCGGTCCGGGCACCTACCGCATCCGGCATGGCTTCGGCTATACGGTCTTCCACTACACCGCCAAGGGCATCGAGAGCGAGCTCTGGGTCCACGTCGATCGCGACGAGCCGGTGAAGTACCTGCAGCTGCGGTTGAAGAACCGGTCGGACACGCCGAGACGGCTGAGCGTGACCGGCTATGTCGAATGGGTGCTGGGCGACCTGCGTGCGCGCTCGCACATGCACGTCGCCAGTGCGACCGAGTCCGGCAGTGGCGCTCTGGTCGCGCGCAACCACTACAACAGCGAGTTCGCGGGCCGCGTCGCTTTCTTCGCCATCGATGCGGGGCCCTATACCTTCACCACCGACCGGACCGAGTTCCTTGGCCGCAATGGCGATCCCAGCGCTCCCGCTGCGCTTGGCCGCGAGCAGCTTTCCGGACGACTGGGAGTGGGCGTGGACCCGTGCGCGGCGATCCAGCGCAGCCTCACGCTGCCCCCCGGGGGCGAAACCACCGTGGTGTTCCGTCTCGGTGCAGCCCGCTCCGCGCCCGATGCGATGCACCTGGCCCAGCGCACCCGTTCGCATGCCTGTGCCGGGGAGGCCCTAGCCCGGACACGCGACCACTGGGGCCGGCTGCTCGATACCGTCCGGGTCAGCACCCCCGAACCCGATTTCGACGTGCTGGCCAACGGCTGGCTGATGTACCAGACCCTGGGCTGCCGCTACGCGGCCCGCAGCGGCTTCTACCAGTCCGGCGGGGCGTTCGGCTTCCGCGACCAGCTCCAGGACACGATGGCCACGGTGCATGCCGACCCGGCGCTGAGCCGCGAGCACCTGCTGCTGTGCGCGTCCAAGCAGTTCCCCCAGGGCGACGTGCTGCACTGGTGGCACCCGCCCAGCGGACGCGGCGTGCGCACGCGCTGTTCGGATGACTACCTGTGGCTTCCCGTGGCGACCTGCCGCTACCTCGACGTCACCGGGGACACGTCCATCCTCGATGCGTCGGCAGGCTTCCTCGAGGGGCGACAGGTCAACGTCGACGAGGAGTCGTACTACGACCTTCCCGCCGTTTCCGATCGGGTCGGCAGCCTCTACGAGCACTGCGTCCTGGCGCTGCGCAGGGCCACCACGCTGCTGGGCGGACGCGGCTTGCCGCTGATCGGCACCGGCGACTGGAACGACGGAATGAACCGGGTCGGTGAGGCCGGCATCGGCGAGAGCGTCTGGCTGGGCTTCTTCCTGCATTCGGTCCTGGGCGACTTCACCCGCGTCGCGCGCCAGCGGGGGGACCACGAGATGGCGGAGGAATGCACGCAGCACGCAAGCGACCTGGCACGCAACCTCGAGGCCCATGGCTGGGACGGGCAGTGGTATCGCCGTGCGTGGTTCGACGATGGGACACCCCTGGGGTCGAAGGGGAACGAGGAGTGCCGCATCGACTCGATCGCGCAAAGCTGGTCGGTCCTTTCGGGGGTCGCTCCCCCCACGCGTGCGAAACAGGCGATGCAATCACTTGCCACCCACCTGGTGAAGCGCGACTCCCGCCTCGTGCAGTTGCTCGACCCTCCCTTCGACCGGGCCGACCCGGACCCGGGCTATATCCGGGGCTACGTGCCCGGGGTGAGGGAAAACGGCGGGCAGTACACGCACGCCGCCGTCTGGGCCGCGATGGCCTTCGCGAAACTGGGCGATGCACGCTCGGCCTGGGAGGTGGCGCGCATGATCAATCCGGTCAACCACACCCGCGATGCTGCCGGGGTGGCGCGCTACCGGGTGGAGCCCTACGTCATGGCCGCCGACGTCTATGCCGTCGCCCCCCACACGGGACGGGGGGGCTGGACCTGGTACACCGGATCTGCCGGCTGGATGTACCGGATGATGATCGAATCCCTGCTGGGCCTGCGCCGCATCGACGACGTGATGCACCTCGAGCCCTGCGTGCCGCCGGATTGGCCGGGCTTCGGCATGGACTATCGCCACGGCGGCACGCGCTACCGGATCAAGGTCGAACTCGTCGCCACCGGCCGGCCCGACTGGAACTCGATGGCGTGCCGCAGGACACAGCGGCGTTCCCCCTGGTCGACGACGGGATCGAACACCGCGTCGCCCTCGCCTGGCCGATGCATCCACGGCAGGACCGGGATACCCCCCCGGCCCCGCCATGATGCCCGGCGACCGGCTCAGGGTTCCGGCGCGAACTCGCAGCTCACTTCGGGATTGAAGTCCGCGAAGATGCCTGCCGGGTTGTCGATGCCGATCCACACGTGCAGGGCCCAGATGTCGAGATGGGGGTTGTAGCCCAACTGCTGCCCCATGAACTCGGGCGGCTCGACATGCGGCCAGTCGGCAGCGGCGATGATGTACTCCACCGCACCGAAACGCATCGACCCGTCCTCCATCGGCACGTAGACAAGGACCTCGGGCCGCAGCAGGGACAGGTTGCCTTCGTTGGCCAGCTGGTCCGGGTTGCCGTAGTGGTAGCCCATGCCGCCGGCGGGCGACTCCACGCAGTCCGAAAGCTGCGCGAACCAGCCGGCGGACTGGGCGACGTCGAAGCTGAAGAATGCCGACGAGGCGTTGCGCAACAGCGCCAACTGCGCACGGATCTCCGCCGGCATCCCGCGGTCCGGACAATGCGGCGGCATGCCGGCGCCGCGGCAGGAATTGCCCGGCCCCGCGGGGCTTGCCCCGGGCCGGGCCATGGCGCTGGCCCCTGTGACCAGGGCGCCTGCCAGGCAGCACATCGCAAAAATTCCACAACGAATGGGGGTTCTCTTGCTCATCTCGGTCTCCTCCTGGACGCGACGGGGTCGGGCCACGGCACCGTTGAGGCGGCGGGCCCGGCATGGAATCTGGCGCATTCGGGGCCCCGAGACTTGCCAAAACCCTCAGGAAAACGTCAGCAGAACCTGAAATCTTCCGGTTTCGGGCGGAATTCGCGTCATAACAGGTGTCGCCGGGCTGGGTCCCGGCCTTCCGCCTGTGACGGCCCAGTTGCGGTCCCCGCCCCCGGTTGCGAGCCATGGCCTACCGATTCGGACCCTTCCAGCTCGATCCACGCACCGGCACGCTGACCGGGCCGGAGGGACCCATCCCCCTGCGCCGACAGGCATTCCGGTTGGCCGAAGTGCTGCTGGAGCACGCGCCGGAGCTGCTTGACCACCACACTTTGCTGGACCAGGCCTGGGGACGGACGGCCATTTCGGCCAACGCCCTGCCCCAGACCATCAGCGAACTTCGCCATGCCCTGGGCGACGACGCCCATGCCCCGCGATACATCGAAACGGTGCATCGGCGCGGGTACCGGATGGCTTGCCCGGTGCAACGCGTCGACCCCGGCGAGGACGGCGCCGCGCCCGGCGAACCCACCCCTGATCGATCACACCCGGCAACGCCCGGCAGCTTCTTCAGGGCAGGCGCCATGCTGCTGGCCGTCGCGCTGGTCGTCGCCAGCACCCCTTCCCCGCCCCTCGGTGCCGACCCCTCTTGGCAACGCCTGCACCTGGACACCCTGCCGGGCATCCGGGCGCAATCGCAGGAGGACGTCTTCAGCGCGTTCCGCCTGGTCCACGAGGCGCGAGGCACCTGGCACGACGACCCCGCGCTGGAACAGGTCTGGCTCGACCTCACGCTGCCGGTGGACATCACCAGCGAGCCCGTCGGCGCCGAAGTGTCGGTTCGCGCCTACGGCGGTGGGGACGACGACTGGCTGGCGCTGGGCCACACCCCGCTCCACGGCATGCGCCTGCCACTGACGATGTTCCGCCTGCGGGCGCGCCTGCCCGGGCATGCCGATCTCGAACTTGCGCCAAGCGTGCTGCCGATTCCCGAGACCCTGCACCTGCATCGATCCGAAGAGATCCCCGAGGGCATGGTCTATGTCCCCCCCGGCCAGGTGCGCTACCTCGACGTGGACCGCAGCCTTCCCGGCTTCTGGATTGGTCGCCACGAGGTCACCAACCGCGAATTCAAGTCCTTCGTCGATGCCGGCGGCTATTCGCGGCCCGAATTCTGGAGCGAGGCACTGGCGGCGCATCCGGGCGCGGCATTCGAGGAGGTCGTCGCCGACTTCGTCGACGCCACCGGTGCGCCCGGGCCCATGCGCTGGGCCAATGGCCACTGGCCGCAGGACGAGGCAGACCATCCCGTGGAGGGCATCAGCTGGTACGAGGCCTCCGCCTTCGCCGCCTTCTCGGGAGCTGCGCTTCCCAACGTCTTCCAGTGGTCGCGTGCAGCTGGACTGGGAACGGCCCAGGCGGCCAATTTCTCGGACATCCTGGTGGCCAGCAACTTCAACGGGCGCGGCACGACGCCCGTCGGGGCCAGCGGTGGCCTGGGGCCGTACGGCACCCTCGACATGGCGGGGAACGTATGGGAATGGTGCGCGAACGCGGTGGACCAGCGACGCCACCTGCTGGGGGGGTCCTGGATGGACAATCCCTACCAGTTCAGCAGCCCCAACGCGATGCCGCCGCACGAGCGCCGACCGGGCTTCGGAATGCGGCTGGTGCATAACGAGGCGCCCGTGGACCCGGCCGACGGGGCCGACATCGCCCATGTCCAGAACGAACTGCCCGAGCCGGTGGACGACCGCACCTTCGCGCTGCTCAGTCGCCTGTTCGACTACGACGAGACCCCGCTGGAGGCGCGGCTGGAATCCGTCGAACACCATGACGCCTGGCGCCGCGAGCGGGTCAGCTTCGATGCGGCCTACGGCGGCGAGCGCGTACTGGTGGATGTCCTGATCCCCTACCGCAGCCAGCCTCCGTACCAGTCGGTGGTCCACTTTCCCGGCGGCGATGCGCTGATGCTCGACTCCATCGACGATGCCGGCCTGTTGCATGTGGAACCTTTCCTGCGCAGCGCGCGCGTGGTGGTCTATCCGGTCTACAAGGGCACCTTCCACCGTCGCGGGAACCCGCCCTCCGGACCGATCGCCAGCCGGGACCTGTTGATCCAGCAGGTCAAGGACCTGCGGCGGACGCTGGACTACCTGCACACCCGCGACGACATCGACACGCAGAGGATCGCGTTCCACGGCCTGAGCTATGGCGGCTGGCGCGCCCCCTACGTGCTTGCCGTGGAGGAACGCTTCGCCACGGCCATGCTGATCTCCGCCGGCATTCCGGCACGGGCGTTGGCCGAGGAGATCCAGCCGCAGGACTACCTTCCAAGGGTGAAGGTCCCGGTCCTGATGCTCAATGGCCGCGAGGATTTCACCTTCCCGCTGGAGCGTTCGCAGCGCCCCTTCTTCGAGCGCCTGGGCACGCCTTCCGCGCACAAGCGCCACGTCGCCCTGGACTGGGGGCATCTGCCACCGGGCTACCTGCAGGTCTCGCGGGAGCTGGTGGCCTGGGCGGACACCTGGCTCGGACCGGTCGCCGACGGGCTGGTGGCCCGCAATCCGACGGCCGATCCGCAGCACGACTGAGCGCGCGGCTGCTCCACGCAGGCACTTTCATCGCAAGGCTCGACGCGACACCCCTGCGGCGGGCACCCTTGGCGGAGCCGGCGACGCGCCGGCACCACGAGGCGGGGCAAGGCCATGGGCGATCGATTCGTACCGATCATAGAAACGGTGATCACCTTCCTGGAGCTCACGGGGGTGGCCGTGATCGTGATCGGATTCATCATCGCGACCGTCCAGTGGCTCTTCCGCTTTCGCCGGCAAACCACCCACGCCGCCTACCTGCAGTACCGCCGGCGAAGCGTGCGCGGCCTGATCCTCGGCCTGGAGTTCCTTGTCGCGGCCGACATCATCAAGACGGTCACGATGGACTACTCGATCTCCAGCCTCCTGGAGCTGGGCCTGATCGTTGTGATCCGCACCTTCCTGGTGTTCTCCCTGCACCTGGAGATCGACGGCCATCTGCCCTGGCAGCCCGGCAGGAAGCGGTCCGGGCCGCTCGCGAAGCAGGATCCCGGATCGACGTGAATGCGAAGGTGGGCCGGCCGTGAGCGCCAACCCCACCTGAACACCGCGCGCCGGTTTTCTGGCATGCCTGCGGGGTTGGCGTAGCATGGACCCGGGCATCCCGGCCCGGTGCCTTGCACCGGCGACCACGCCCCTGCCTGCGAAAAGACCCGCAACGCCGCCCGCGCCTGCCGTGCCGGGGTTCCGGCGTGGATCCGCCCCCCCCCCATTGGCCACCCCGGCACCTTCGGATCCCCTTATGAGCCAGTACAGCGTCGACGACCTCACCTGCATCGACTCCACCGTTTCCTGCAGCCGCTGCGATGCGGTCTGCTGCCGCCTGACCGTCATGGTCATGCCCGAGGACCGCGGCGTTCCGCGGCACATGGTGACGCGCAACAAGGAGGGCCTGGAGGTGATGGCCCGGGACGAGGACGGCTGGTGCGTCGCGGTCGACCAGCGGCACATGCGCTGCGGCATCTACGAGGACCGCCCCGGCGTGTGCCGGAAGTTCGCCATGGGCAGCGCCTACTGCGTCGCCGAGCGCGAGAACTACGCCCGCGACAATGCCAAGACCGTGGCGCTGAAGCTGATCTGACACCCTTGGGCGGGCCCGGGGGACCTAACGCAACTGGCTGTCCTTGCTCCCGCGGCGGTTGTACCCGGTGCCTGCGGCGCCGTCGCGATCCTCGGCCTCCTGGCAGGCCACGCACAGGCGGACGCCCGGGACCGCCTTGCGACGGGCCTCGGGGATCGGTGCTTCGCATTCTTCGCAGTGCGTGCGACCAGGGCCCTCGCGCAACTGGCTGCGGGCACGCTTGATCGCGTCCTTCACCGTCGCGTCGATCTGATCCTGCACCGCCCCGTCGCCAGCCCAACCAGTAGCCATCGGATCCTCCTGCCCGTGCGACCCCAATGTATCGCGACGCGGATGAACAGTCCGCGAGCCGGGGCCGACCGGTGCAGCCCCGGCAAGCCGCTATTGCAGGTCGGGATGGCGCACGTGGCCCTGCCCGCGCAGGACGTAGCGCTCGATGGTCAGCGACTCCAGGCCCATCGGGCCGTAGGAGTGCAGGCGGGTCGTGGAGATCCCGATTTCCGCACCCAGCCCGAGTGCGCCGCCGTCGTTGAAGCGCGATGAGGCATTCACCGACACCGCCGAACTGCGCACGGCGCGGATGAAGTGCTCGGCAGCCTGGTCGTCCGCGGTCGCGATCACTTCCGTATGGTCGGAGGTATGCCGCTGGATGTGGGCGATCGCGTCCTCGATCGAATCCACGACGCGCACCGAGAGGATCGGCGAAAGGTATTCCGCATCCCAATCCGCGTCACTGGCAGCCCGGGCTTCGGGAAATGCCTTGCGCGTCCTCTCGCAGCCACGGATCTCGGCACCGCGCGATGCCAGTCCGGCCAGCGCCGTGGGCAGCCAGTCGGCCGCCATGTCGGCATGCACCAGCATCGTCTCCAGCGCATTGCACACGCCGGGGCGCGACAGCTTGCCGTCGATGGCCAGGCGGGTGGCCACGTCGGGGTCGGCGGCCCTGTCCACGTAAAGGTGGCACACGCCCTTGTAGTGCTTGATCACCGGCACGCGTGCGTTCTCGGCAACGAAGTGGATCAGCTTCTCGCCACCCCGTGGAATCGCCAGGTCGATCAGGTCACTGAGTTGCAGCAGCTCCAGCACATGCTCGCGCCCGGTGTCCTCGATCAGCGAGACCGCCTCGGGGGGCAGGCCGCGGGACTCGAGCGCGCGGTGCAGGCAGCGCGCAATGGCGACATTGGAGTCGCAGGCCTCCGAGCCGCCCCGCAGCAGCACCGCGTTGCCGGCACGCAGGCAGAGCGCCGCCGCGTCGGCCGTCACGTTCGGGCGTGCCTCATAGATCATCGCGATGAGGCCGAGCGGGATGCGCACCTTCTCCACCCGCAGGCCATTGGGGCGTTCCTCGCTGCGCGTCACCTCGCCCACCGGATCGGGCAACTGCGCCACCTCACGCAAGGCCTGGACGATGCCGTCCACGCGCGCGGAATCCAGCTTCAGGCGATCCAGCATCGCCCCCTGGGTGCCCTTGCCTTCGGCCCGGGACATGTCCTTCGCGTTCGCGTCGAGGATGTCCTGGCGGCCCGCATCGACGGCATCGGCCATGGCCTCGAGCAGCGCCACGCGGGACGGTGAATCAAGCGCGGCGATCTCGCGCTGGGCCAAGCGCGCGCGCTCGGCCAGATTGCGTACGTAACCTGTCATCGGACGGTCTCCAGTAGGGTGTCGGGGGTGCGCTCCGGGCGTGCGGGGCCGGTCATGCAGGCCATGAAGAGCTCCGGCGTGGGTGCGGCAGCCGCCTCGCTGAGCAGCACCATGTCTTCGCGACGGATGACGGACTCGCAGTTGCTGAAGCCCAGCGCCGGCTCGATCTCGCTGCTGTGCAGGCCAACGATGCGCTTGAGGTCGTCGGAGCGGTATTGCACCAGGCCCCGGGCGATGCGCCCGTGGCCATGCTTCGGGAGCACGTCGACCATCGCCATCGTGGTGAAGTCGCCCTCCACGGCAACCACCCCACCGGGAAGCAGCGATCCACCCTGCTCCAGCAGGGCCTCGACCGCGCCATCATCGACCCGGATCGCACCGCCGCTGGGCGGGGTATGGCGAAGCCACAGCTTGCGCGCATCCAGGCGCTCGCCATGGGCGGGAATGAAGGTGCCACGCAGGCGATCCTCGCCGAGCGCCGCCACGGTCTCGTGGTCGTGGCCGCAGAACAGTGCCGTGTCGATGCCCGCGGCCGCGGCCTTGATGGCCGCCTCGAGCTTCGTGTACATGCCACCGGTGCCGAGCGAACCCGCCCCACCCTGGGCCATCAGCATCGCCTCGGGGGTGATCTCCTCCAGCCGCGGCACCGGCCGCGCCTCGGGGTCGCGGGTGGGGTGCCCGGTGTAGAGGCCCTCGATGTCGGTCGCGATCATCAGGATGTCCGCCCCGACCAGCGTGGCCACGGCAGCGGCCAGGTTGTCGTTGTCGCCCAGCTTGAGTTCGTCGATCGCCACGGTGTCGTTCTCGTTGACGATCGGCAGCGCCCCGAGCTTCATCAGCTCGCACAGCGTGGAGCGGGCGTTGAGGTAGCGTCGGCGATTGCACAGGTCGTCGTGGCTCAACAGGACCTGCGCGACGGGGCGTTCCACGAGGCCCTGCCAAAGCGACAGCATCGGCACCTGGCCCAAAGCCGCCAGCGCCTGGCGCTGTCCGAGGTCACCTCCGGCGTTGGCGGCCAGGCCACGTCCGGCGGCCACCGCCCCGGAGGACACCAGCAGCACCTCGCGACCCTGCGCATGGAAGCGCGAGATCAGGCTGGCCAGCGCCGCTGCATTCTGCTTGCCCAGCCCGCCCTGGCCATCGCTCAACAGGCTGCTGCCCACCTTGATCACGGCTCGCCGCCAGCGCGGAAGGGTTTGTGCGGGAAAAGCTGAAGTCATGGTGCGGATATCTCCCCTGGAGTTGCATGGAGGGAGGGCTGGAGATGATGCAGCGCAGCATCCCCTGGCCGAGCCAAACGTCCTTGTCGAGCGCTACGGATCGCCCTCGCATTGAATTTTGGAGTCGGATCCCGGAGGCGGGAGACCGCGGCCTTGCGTTGCGACCCCTCACCGGGTCTAGCGACGCATCTCGGGGCTCGGCAATGGCGAGCCTGCGGTCTGTCCGGGACTACGATGCAGATGCGGTCTGCATTTCGAACGAATCGAACATGGCCGGAAGCCTAACATTTCCGGCACCTGCAGGCCAGCCGGGGCTGGGATGCCCCGCTGGGAAAGAGGCACCGGCATGCCGCGCTGCACCATGAGATCGGGCGCTCGCCGGCTGCGACTTGCACGGCGAGTTAACGGACCGGTGGAGACGATGGGGAGTCCCCCCAATCGCAAGGAGCGAGCGCATGGCCAGTCGCAAGGCACCCGGCACGTCGACGAAGAAGTCCGCCGGCCCAGGCACGTCGGGATCCGACAGCATCGGAAATGGTGGCGAACTCCATCGCAAGGCGTCGGGCAAGCATCCGCCGCTCACCACCAACCAGGGCATCCCGGTGCCCGACAACCAGAACTCCCTGCGGCCCGAGCCGCGCGGCCCCACCCTGCTGGAGGATTTCATCCTCCGCGAGAAGATCACCCACTTCGACCACGAGCGCATTCCCGAGCGCATCGTCCACGCCCGCGGCTCGGCGGCGCACGGCTATTTCGAGCTGACGAAGTCGCTCAAGAAGTACACCACCGCGAAGATCCTGACCGAGGTTGGCGTCAAGACCCCGGTGTTCACCCGTTTCTCCACCGTGGCAGGCGGGGCCGGCTCGGTCGACACGCCACGCGACGTGCGCGGGTTCGCGGTGAAGTTCTACACCAAGGAAGGCAACTGGGACCTGGTCGGAAACAACATCCCGGTCTTCTTCATCCAGGACGCGATGAAGTTCCCCGACGTGGTGCACTCGGTGAAGATGGAGCCCGACCGCGGCTTCCCGCAGGCCGGCAGCGCACACGACACGTTCTGGGACTTCATCTCGCTCACGCCCGAAGCCATGCACATGATCATGTGGGCGATGAGCGACCGGACGATCCCGCGTTCGCTGCGCACCATCGAAGGCTTCGGCGTGCACAGCTTCCGCCTGCTCGACGCCAAGGGGAACTCCACCTTCGTGAAGTTCCACTGGCGCCCGAAGCTCGGCATCCAGTCCACGGTATGGGACGAGGCGCTCAAGCTGCAGGCGGCCGACAACGACTTCCACCGCCGCGACCTGTTCGAGGCGATCCAGGCCGGCCAATACCCGGAGTGGGAGCTCGGCGTGCAGCTGTTCACGGAGGAGGAAGCCGACGAGTTCGACTTCGACCACCTCGACCCGACCAAGCTGATCCCGGAGGAGGTCGTTCCGTTGACGATGATCGGTCGCATGGTGCTGGACCGCTGGCCCGACAACTTCTTCGCCGAGACCGAACAGGTGGCCTATTGCCCTGCGAACATCGTCCCGGGCATCGACTTCAGCAATGATCCGCTGCTGCAGGGGCGACTGTTCTCCTACCTCGACACGCAGCTGTCGCGGCTTGGTGGCCCGAACTTCCACCAGATCCCGATCAACGCGCCGAAGTGTCCGTTCGCCAACCTGCAGCGCGACGGCCACATGCAGATGAACGTGCCCAAGGGCCGGGTGAACTACGAGCCCAGTTCCCTGCAGTCCGATGCGCCACGGGAAGCGAAGGAAGGCTATCGCCACCACGCCACGCGCAGCGAGGACGCCGGCAAGGGACGCGTCAGGCCCGAGAGCTTCGCCGACCACTACTCACAGGCCCGGCTGTTCTTCCGTAGCCAGACCAGCATCGAGCAGGCGCACATGGCTTCGGCGCTGGTTTTCGAACTTTCCAAGGTCGGTACCGCCCACGTGCGCGAAGCGATCGTGGGCCACCTGCGTCATGTCGACCCGGGGCTGGCCAAGCGGGTCGCGGACGGCCTGGGCATGGATGCCCTGCCCCCGGCTCCGCCGGCGAAGTTCAAGCCGCACGACATGCCCGAATCGCCCGCATTGCAGATCATCGGGCGCATGAAGTCGACGCTCGAAGGGCGTGCCGTCGGGATACTGGTCGACGACGGGTCCGACGCCGGTGCCGTGTCGGCCCTGAAGAAGGCGGCCGCGGATGCCGGCGCCATGGTCAAGATCGTGGCGCCGAAACTCGGTGGCGCGAAGCTGTCGGACGGCAAGCGCATGCCCGCCGACGGCCAGCTCGCCGGCACGCCCTCGACCGTGTTCGATGCCGTCGCGGTCGTGCTGTCGGAGAAGGCGGGGAAGCAGCTGGCACGCGAAGCGGCGGCGGTGGATTTCGTGCGCGACGCGTTCGGCCACCTCAAGGCGATCGCCTTCGACGCCGGCGCGAAGGCGGTGCTGGATGCCGGCGGCATCGACCCCGATGCCGGCGTGGTGAAGGCCTCCGACACCAAGGGCTTCATCAAGGCCGCCAAGACCCGCCAGTGGGATCGCGAGCCGAAGCTCAGGCTGCTGGCCTGAATGCCCCGGCCCCGCGGGCGGCGAGCACCGCCCGCGGGGTCGGATTCAGAACTCCTCGACGACCTCCAGGGCCAGGCCAGCCCGACGCGCGCCCTCGAACGCGAGGTCCCGGGCCCGCACGAGCGTGGCCTCGTCCTCGGCCTCGATCTCCACCTGGGCCACCTCGTCGCCCTGGTTCTCGGCGAGACCAGCCGAACTGGAGTCCTCGTCATCCATGTGCGGCATCAGGTCGTCGATCACCTCGACGCGTTCGACGCCCTGGATGTCACCGAGCAGGAAGACGAGCTGGTCGACGACCGACCGGGGCCCGGATATACGTACGCGCAGCATGTCCATGCGGATTCCTCATCTCATCGAAAGTGGGGGGAGTGGGCCGTTCCCACTGGCTTCACTTGCGCTGCCAGCGTCCGTCGGCGTCCTTCTCGTACTCGTTCTTCACCGCGGACCAGGCCACCTTGTGGGCCACCTCCTCGCGGGAATCGTCTCCGCGTCGATCATCCGGGTCGGCGTACTCGTCCCAGGCGCTGTTGAACGCCTTCTTGTAGATCTCCTGCCCGTGCTTGGGCAGGTTGTCGCGCACGGCATCGGGAAGTTGTGAAATCGTGTCGTAGGGCATGTCCGGCCTCCCTGGATGGACTGGATGAGGACTGGGCTCAGGCGCTGACGTGGCCACCGCCGTTGACGTGGATGATCTGCCCGGTGATGAAGGAGGCGTCCTGGCTGGCGAGGAACACGTAGGCCGGCGCCACCTCCGCAGGCTGACCCGCACGTTTCATCAGCGTGTTGTTCCCGAACTTGTCCACCTTGTCCTCGTCGAAGGTGGCGGGGATCAACGGTGTCCAGATCGGACCCGGCGCCACCGCGTTCACGCGGATGCCACGCTCGGCCAGGCGTTGCGCGTAGGAGAACGTCATCGCCTGGATCGCTCCCTTGGTCGAGGCGTAGTCGAGCAATTCGGCGTGGCCGCGCGCACCGGTCACCGACCCGGTGTTGATGATGCTTCCGCCCTCGCCGAGGTGCTCCAGCGCGGCCTGGATCAGGTGGAAGCAGGCGAACACGTTGCTCCTGAAGGTCTTCTCGACCTGCTCCGGCGTGACGTCCTCGGGGGCATCGACCGGGTGCTGCTCGGCGGCGTTGTTGACCAGGATGTCGAGCTTCCCGAGCTTGTCGACGGTCCGCTCGACCGCCGACCTGGCGTGAGCCGGGTCACCCAGGTCGCCCCGGATCAGTTCGCAGCGTCGTCCGGCGTCCTGCACCATGTCACGCGTGGCCTCGGCATCGGCATCCTCCTCGAGGTAGGCGATGGCCACGTCGGCCCCCTCGCGGGCGAAGTGCACCGCGACGGCCCGACCGATCCCGCTGTCGCCACCGCTGATCAGCGCCACCATTCCCTCGAGCGCCCGCTTGCCGCATAGTCCCCGCGGATGGTCAGCGGTTCGGGATCCATCCGTGACTCGCGCCCCGGCTGGCGGGGCTGGGTCTGGCCGGATTGGTTCGGGTCGAGCTTGCTGGACATCGTGCGCCTCGCTTGTAGCGTTGGTTCGAAAAGCACCATGCAGCACACGTGCCAGCCTGCAGCCCTCCCGCAGGATGCCGGTTCCACCGTGCGACGACGCCTCCCGGCATTGCAGGATGCAGCGTGGGGCCCTCAATTCCCTGCAGGCTGCCCGAACGGCTGGTCGGGTCCGTATTCCACGTTGACTACCCTGCATGCCACCCCGAGGGGCGGCCATGCCCCCTGGAGACCAGCAATGAAATGGCGTCGTGCGCGCAAGAGCGAGAACGTGGTGGATCGACGCGGGGCCAGTGCCGGCAGCATCGGCGGCATCGGGATCGGCGGCGTGGTGGTGGTGGTGCTCATCAGCCTCGTCCTGGGTAAGAACCCGCTGGAGATGCTGGGTCTGCTCAGCCAGGTGCAGGGCCCGTCGACGACCACGACCTCGGCTCCCATCGACGACGAGGCATCCGAGTTCATCGCCTCCATCCTTGGCGAAACCGAGGACGTCTGGGCCATGCTGTTCGAACGCAACGGCAGCCGCTATGCCCCGACCCGGCTGGTGCTGTTCAACGACCGGGTCACGTCGGCCTGCGGCAGCGCCAATGCGGCGGTCGGCCCCTTCTACTGCCCCGCCGACCAGCAGGTCTACATCGACCTGGGCTTCTTCCGTGAGATGGAGCGTCGCCTCGGTGGTGGTGGCGAGTTCGCCGAAGCCTACGTGATCGCCCACGAGGTGGGTCACCACGTGCAGAACCTCACCGGTGTATCGCAGCGCGTGAACCAGGCCCGCAGCCGCGGGCAGAACGTGTCCGGCGAACAGGGCCTGCTGGTGCGGCAGGAATTGCAGGCGGACTGTTACGCGGGCGTCTGGGCGCATCACGCGCAGCGCCGGCACGACTGGCTCGAGCCGGGCGAGATCGAGCAGGCCCTGGCCACCGCCAGCGCCATCGGCGATGACGCGCTGCAGCGGCAGTCGCAGGGCACCATCGTGCCGGATACGTTCACCCACGGCAGCTCCGAGCAACGGGTGCGCTGGTTCCGTACCGGCTTCGACGTCGGCGACCCGGCCCGCTGCGACACCTTCGCCGCGCCCGAGGTCTAGCGCCGGACCCCGCCCGGCCCCCCGCGATGCGCGGCCGACGGGGCAAGCGACGCCCGGAACGGCTGTGTAAGCTTCACCTGCCGGGGGGAGCCGGCGGTCGGAGCGTGGGGGCCCATGGAAAGCATCGTCGTCATCCTGGTATTGGCTGTCGTGTCGGTACCGGTACTGTTGCTGGTGGTGCTGGTGCAGCTGGGATCGCTGCGCGGGCGGACGCGGGCGCTGGAACTGGAGCTGCGCAGCCTGCGCGCGGCGAACCCGGCCTCGCGACCGGAACCCGCCGCGCCCCGGGCTCAGCCCGCCACCGTGCGTCCGGTTGCCGCGGAGGGTGTCTCGCCCCGCACCAGCGAGACCCCTGCGCCCCCTGCCGCCAGCCCTTCAGCGGCCTATACGCCTGCCACGCCCGAAGGCCCGGCGCCCGCAGCCGCCCCTCGCGGACCCGAGGCTGCTCCGACGCCACGCCAACGGCCCTCGGGGCCGTCGCAACCGGGCATGTTCGACACCGCGACGCGGTTCGTGCGGCGCTGGTTCACCGAGGGCAACGTACCGGTGAAGATCGGCATGCTGGTGCTGTTCGCCGGGGTCGCGGCGCTGCTGAAGTACGCCAGCGACCAGGGCTGGATGACGCTGCCGCTGGAGCTCAGGCTGGCCGGCATCGCCCTGGCCGCCACCGCCGGGCTGGCATGGGGCTGGCAGCAGCGCGAACGCCGACGCAGCTTTGCGCTCAGCCTCCAGGGCGGCAGCATCGGCATCCTGCTGATGACCGTGTTCGCCGCGTTCCGCGTCTTCGGGCTGATTCCCTCCGGGGCGGCCTTCGCGATCAGCCTGGTCCTCGTGGCCGGCACCGGCGTGCTGGCGGTACGGCAGGACGCCAGGGCGCTGGCGGTGCTGGCGATCCTGGCCGGCTTCCTGACACCGGTGCTGGTGTCGACCGGGGAAGGCAGCCACGTCGCGCTTTTCAGCTACTACGCCCTGCTCAACCTCGGCATCCTGGCGATCGCGTGGCTGCGGCCCTGGCGTGCACTCAACCTCATGGGCTTCGCGTTCACCTTCGGCATCGGCGTGGCCTGGGGCGTGCTGGCCTACCGCCCCGAACACCTTCCCAGCACCCTGCCTTTCCTGGTCCTGTTCTTCGCGCTCTATCTCGTCATCCCGCTGCTCTACGCGCGGCGTCGCGGCGCGCTTCGGCGCGACCTGGTCGACGGCTGCCTCGTGTTCGGCAACCCATTGGTCTCGTTCGCCCTGCTGGCCGGGTTGCTGGACGGACAGCGCATGCCACTGGCGTTCGCAGCCCTGGGCCTGGCCCTGCTCTACGTGGGCCTGGCGTGGACGCTGTTTCGCAGGCAGCGTTACACGCCACTGGCGGAGTCCTGGGCCGTCCTGGGCGCGGGCTTCGCCACGCTGGCCGTACCGCTGGCATTGTCGGCGCGCGCCACGGCCAGCGTGTTCGCGCTCGAGGGTGCGGCGCTGGTCTGGCTGGGACTGCGCCAGGGGCGGCGCCTGCCGCTGTGGTCCGGCGTCGCGCTGCAGATGCTGGCGGCACTGGCCCTGCTGGTCGGCTTCAGTGCCACGATGAATGAAGCGCCCTGGCTCAACCCCGGTTTCATCGGCGCCCTGCTGTTGAGCGCGGCCGGTCTGGCGAGCGCATGGAGCTGCCGACAGGCCGAACGGGACACCGCGGCGCTGTGGTTCTACCTGTGGGGCCTGGCCTGGTGGACGTTCGCTGGTGCCACGGAGATCGACCGCTTCGCCGCGGCACCGCATCACGCCACGTTGTGGCTTGCCTGGCTGGCACTCGGCCTGGGGCTGCTGGGCCTCGCCCTGCGGCGCAGCACGTTCGGGCCACTGCCCTGGACGGCCGTGGCGCTGCTGGCCGGTGTGGTGCTGGCCACCCTGGGTCAGATGGAGTTGCTGCCCCACCCCTTCCACGGCCATGCGGCATGGGCATGGATGGCGCATCTCGCCCTGGGTGTCTTTGCCCTGGCGGCATTGCGCGACGCGCCCGCCCCGGCGGTCCGTTGGGCGCTGGGCCTGTGGTTGCTGGGCTGGGCCCTGGCGGTGTCGCTGGGCCTCACGCACGCAGCCTCGCTGCTGGCGCCAGGCAGTGGCTGGCAACCGGCGGCGTTCGCCCTGCCGTGGATGGCCGTGCTGGCCGGCGTGTTGTTCGCGCCTGGTTGGATCGGCGTACCGCTACGGCACCGCGTGGCGCTGTGGCAGCCGCAGCTGGCCTCGGTGGTGCTTGGCATCGCCGGCATCGTGTGGCTCTCGCTGCTGACCCACCCCGGTGGCAGCCAGCCCCTGCCCCACGTCCCGCTGCTCAATCCGGTGGAACTGGCCAGCGCCGGCCTGGTCGGCCTGCTCGCCGCCTGGCTGTGGTCCGGACTGGCCCCGCCTGCGCTGCACGAGCGCCGCAGCGCGATCCTTCCCGCCGTGCTGTTCATCACGCTCAGCATGATGACCCTGCGCGGCGTCCATCACTTCGCCGGCATCCCGTGGAGCGAAGCCATGCTGCGCACGGCGGTCGCACAGTCCAGCCTCACGCTGCTGTGGAGCGTGCTGGGCGTGGCCGCGTGGATACTCGGGTCGCGGCGCGGCCAGCGCGCCGTCTGGCTGGCCGGCGCCGTCCTCATGGGCGTGGTGCTGGTGAAGCTGGTGCTGGTGGACCGCCAGCACCTGGGCAACCTGGCCGGCATCGCCTCGTTCATCGGCTACGGCCTGCTGTGCACGGCAGTGGGCTACTTCGCGCCGGCACCGCCCCGGCCGCCGACATCCCCCACCGCCACCGCACCGGAGGCCTCGTGAAAAGACCTGCCTGGCTGGTCGTCCCAATCACGCTTGCGATGCTCGCGGCACCCGCGATGGCGGAGGACGCTGCGTTCGCGAAGCGATGGCCGCTGTCGGTGGAGCGCGAGGACAGTGGCGTATACCGGGTGGTGCTCGACGCGAGCGTCTATGAAACAGCGATCGACCCCGCCTTGCGCGACGTGTCCGTCATGGATGCCGACGGCGACCTGCAACCCGCCACGCTGGTCGCGCACCGCTCGCTCGACGACACCGCTGCGTCCACGGTCGAGCTGCCGTGGTTTCCCATCCCGCCGGCACCGGCTTCGGCCGCCTCCCAGCGCTGGCGCGTGGTCACCCGCACCGGCCCGGATGCCCGCGTGCAACAGGTGGAAACCGAAGTGCTCGAGGCCGGCACCCGCGCCCCGGAAACGACCGATCTGCTGATCGACGCCAGCCAGGCCGGCGCCGCCTTGACCTGGATCGAACTGGACTGGCCGCCGCAGGCGGAACCCATCGATGCGCGCTTCGTCGTCGAGCACAGCAACGACCTCGACGATTGGCAGCCGGACGGAACGACGGCCCGCCTCATCGACCTGGCGAACCAGGGCATGCGCATCGAGCGCAGGCGCATCGAACTCTCGCGCGCCGGCAGTGCGCCTTACCTGCGCCTGCGTCACGCGGGTGGCCAAAGGCCGCTGCGGATCAGCGCGGTCCGCGGGGGGCTGGCCTCGCCGCTGTCCCCACCCGACCGGCAATGGGTGGAATTGCAGGGCCGGGTGGTGGAAGAGGACGGGCAGGCCAGCGTGGTCTTCACCAGTCCGGGCCGCTATCCGGTCAGTGCGGTGCAGGTGTGGCCGCGTCCCAACACCGCGCAGCGCTGGCAGTTGCAGAGCCGCGATCGCGACGGTGACCGCTGGCTTACCCATGACACGGGCACCGTGGCTTACCGGCTGCGCGACGCGCAAGGCGAGAGCCACTCGCCCGCCATCACCCTGCGCTCGCCCACGCGCCATACCCAGTGGCGCCTGACCAGCGACGGTCGGATCGACGAGGCGCCGGAGATCCGGCTCGGCTACACGCCGGAGACCCTGGTGTTCCTTTCGCGCGGGGAAAAGCCCTACTCGCTCGTCGCGGGCAGCGCGCGGAGCTACCGTGCCGATGCCCCGATGGACGACATGCTGGCCGCCCAGCGCCAGCGCTACGGCGCCGACTGGGTCGCAAGCGAAGCCAGGCTGGGTGTGCCCGCCGCGCTGGCAGGCGCTGCGGCGCTCGAGCCCGGGCGGGAGCCCCGGCGCTACAGCCACTGGGTCATGTGGAGCATTCTGGTCCTGGGCAGCCTTCTGGTCGCGTGGCTGGCATTCGGGCTGCTGCGGGCACCGCGTCGCGGCCAATAGCCCGCTCCGGCCCCTTCTCCTGCATGCAGCGCTGTCCCTCCGGCAACGGTCGGTACGTTCCGGGAGTAGGACCAGGGAGGACGGCTCATGTGCGATTTCCAGCAGCTGAAGAAATGCGCGGCCTTCGTCGTCCTCGGCGCAGCCCTCGGCACCGGCGCTTCGGCCATCGCGTCCATCGATCCGCCCCGGGGTGCAGGGTCCCCCGAGGGGCAGGCGCCGCGCGTGGGCCAGAATGGCGCCGCGCATCTTCCATTGAAGCGCGGCTTCTACGTCCACCCCGAGGTGGCCTGCGGCGAAGCCTCCGCAGCCTCGCTGCTGCTGTTCCGTGGCGCAGCCATCAGCGGCTCGCGCGACCTGTGCAGTTTCCAGCAGGTCCTGCAGATCGCCTCCGACACATGGCAGGTGCACGAGAGCTGTGAAGTCAGCGAGGGCGGACGCGCATGGGTCGTCGACAGCCAGTCGACCTGGCGGATCACCAGCCCGACCAGCTTCGAACGCACCAACGAAGAAGGCTGGGAGGTCCGCGCACGCCTGTGCGAGCAGTCAAGCCTGCCCGAGCCCTGGAAAGACAACGACATCGGCGACCTGCTCCACTAGCCGGTCAACCGAAGGCCGAAGCTCACGACCCTGCTCGGGCACCCGAGCGGCCGTCAATCCAGGTGTTCGCGCAGGAACCCGGCCACGCCGCGCCAGATCGCATGGACATTGTCGACGTCGCCGAACCCGTGTCCCTCCTCGTCGAACACGAGCCGACCGGCGTGCGCCCGGCCATGTCCAGCAACCGCAGCAGGCGATGGCTGTGTTCGAAGTCGACGCGCCGATCCTCGCGGCCATGCACCAGCATCACCGGCACGTTGAGTTCACGGAACTGGTACAGCGGTGACACGGCCAGCATTTCGGCCTCGTCCGTCTTCGGATTGCCGATGAAACGCTCCAGCAACTCGCGGCCCTGCTCGCTGCGGCCACCGTCGCTGGCGGTATAGAACAGGATGCGGTCGCTGACACCGGCCATCGATATGGCGCACTTGAAGCGCCCGGGCCAGCGGATCGACGAAATCAGCGCCGAATACCCACCGTAGCTGGTGCCCATCGCGCACATGCGCGTCTCATCGAGGGGAAAGCGTGCCAGCACGTGCTGCATGGCGGCATCGATGTCGTCCTCGATCAGCGTGCCGTGGTTGCGCATGCCCGCCTCGCGAAATGCGCGCCCGTAGCCCGCCGAGCCGCGGAAGTTCACCTGCAGCACCGCGTAACCCAGCGAAGCCAGGAACTGGACCTCGCGATTGAAGTGGAGGGTATCGGCCACGCCCACCGGTCCACCATGCGGAAACACGATCAGTGGCCGCTTGCCCGCGGCCTCCGGCAAGGTCAGGAAGGCCTCCATCGCCAATCCATCGGCCGAGGTGAACGACACCACCTCGGTCGGGGCGAAGACCGTGTCCTCCAGCCAGGGCAGGTCGTCGGCCACCAGGCTGGCCCGGCCCTGGGCCACGTCCACGTGGAAAAGCTGCAGCGGCTGGTCACCCCCATCGACCCACAGCATGACCTGCTGCCGATCCCGGCTGCGTGCCGTCATCGATACCGTGCGGCCCGGAAACGCCTGCCGCAGACGCTGCTCCAGCGTGTTGTCGGCCTCGGTGAAATACTCGTTCACCAGCCGACCGCCCTCGTAGTAGGACACGCCGATCGGTTCCTGCCGGTCGTCCCACAGCACGCCGACCACATCGCTGCCTTCGCGCGAGAACAGGGTTTCGGTGATCTGACGAGACGCCACGTCGAAGGCCACCAGCTCGCGTTGCTCGCGGTCGCGGTCGGTGATGCCGTAGATCCTGCTGGCATCGTAGGACAGGCCCACCGGATCGAGGTCGCGGTCACCGGACAGCTTCATCACATCCTGGAAGTCGTGCTCCTGGCCGTGCACCAGGAAGGCCTCGTCGTCGCGCTGCACCACCGCCGCACGCAGCCTGCCCTCGCCATCGAACAGCCAGCGCGAATCGTCCCGCAATCCCGCGTTCAAACGCGTGTTCATGGTCGACCTGAACGCGTCGATGGCCGCGTCGCTGGAAATGTCCATGCGATGCACCATCATGCCGCCGCCCGTTCCACTGCTGTTTCGGCGCAGTTGCGAGGCATACAGGATGTGGTTGGGCTCACGTGGCAGGAAATGCACCACCATGCCCACCGGCAAGCGCTTCTGGCTGAAGCTGCGGCCGCCGTCGGCCGTTTCCTCGATCCGGATCAACGATGTGATCGGCGCCTGGCGCCGGGGCTGGGCGGCCACCAGCAGCTTGTCGTCACCCGACCACTGCATGCGCACGAAGCGTCGCACGCTGGTCGCCATCACCGTCAGGGTCCCCGCACGAAGGTCGACCAGCTCGATCGCCCATTCGTCGTCGCTCTCGCGGACATGGATGGCCAGCAGGTCGCCGCGCGGGTTGAGCTCGACGCTGACGATGCGGTCGGGGCGGAACAGCGTTTCAACCGCAAGCGGAAGCTCGCCGGGTTCGGGCGGTGCGCGGAACGTGACCTCGGCAGCCGGCTTGTGCGTGCCCAGCTTGCCGCGTTCTTCCAGGTAGAACGCCGGGAACGGATCTGGGTAATGGCCGGAATACACCATCCCGTGGCGCGCCAGCAGCTGGGGGTGGTGCTCGTCGAGCCAGTCCATCGCGGCCAGGCCGCGGTTGTACACCAGCATCTGCGCCCGCCACAGCGAGGACGGACGGAACAGCAGGTCGCCCGGATAGGTGATGGCACCGGGCGCCACGCTGAAGCGGAACTCGGGGTCCTTGCGCAGTTCGTACTTCACCTGGCGCACCGGCCACAGGTCGACCCACTCGTAGTCGCCGGCCGTGGCGATGTAGAGGGCGTAGTTGTGGCCCTCCTTGAGGTCGTCCATGGAGCCCGACCCGAAGAGTCGCCGTTGCGCATCAGCCGCACCCGGTACAGGTCGACGTTCGTGTCGACCGCCACGACGACCAGCCCTTCGTCCTCGCGCAGCTCGGGCACCTGTCCCGGGGCCACGGCGCGCAGCCGTGCCTCCACGCTGCCCGCAAAAAAGACCAGCAGCAGCGCGACGCCGCACTTCCAGATCAAACCCATGATTTTCCCCAAGTCCCGCTCCAGCGGGTTCCCCTGTCTTCTGCGACGCCCCTCCCGAGGGTCGTCGCACCCCGCCCGCATCATACCGGCCCTGCTGGCGATTTGAGGCTGAACGGGCCAGGTCCGCCCGTTCATTCTGGGGACGGCTCAACAGTTTTCGTACTTCCAGTGCCGGGCCTTGCCCTCGGCCATCCATTCCACCGCCTGGGCCAGGCGCCGCTGGCGGGTGTCCTCGCGCTTGGCTTCCACGATCCAGTCGACGTAGTCGCGCTTCTTGCCCGGCGGGAAGGCGTCGAACGTCGCCTTGGCGGCCGGATTCTCCTCCAACGCGGACAGCAGGTCGTCAGGCGGCACGACTGCCGGCTTGGGCTTGGCCGCCTTCGTGCCGCCCTTGGTTTCGCCCGCGTCGATGAGCTTCATCGCATCGCGGATGTAGCCCGCCATGATGCGCTTTCCCGGGATGTCCTTCACCGATTGCAGGCGCCCGAACTGTCCCATGCCCTCGGCCGCTTGCGCGTCGTCGCCCACCACCTTCGCGCCGTGCCACAGGTTGAAGGCCACGTGCTGCTTGAAGGCCGCCATCACGGCCAGGATCTTTCCCTTGTAGGTGAAGCTCGGCGCGCTCCACTTCAGCGTCTCCTCCGCCTCCGGACAGGCGCTATGCACCCGCTGGCGCAGCTCCTCGAGTATGGGTTTGGCGAAGTCGGAGGACTTCGCGATGTAGGCGTCGATCTTCGCGCTGGTGCTCGGCATGGCAGTGACTCCGGACGAATTCGGGGTTCAGTCGCGGTCGCGGTCGGGCCCGCGGCGGAATCGCCTGCGTCGACCGAATATCCAGACAATGATCAGCGCCGGGATGCCGACCAGCAAGGCCCAGCCGATCCAGCCATCCTCGTCCGAAGCAGGGTCGCGCTGTTCCGCCGGCGCTACGGTCGGCGGTGTTTCACGGGGGCGTTGGTTCACCGCGACAGGCGCGTTGCCAAGCGCCTGGGTCCACTGGGTCGGTGGGCTTCCCGGGACGGGCCTCTCGACAAGCCCTCCCCAGGCCAGCGCCAGCACGACGCCCAGCACCGCGGCGCCAAGGATGTGTCCTCGCTTTCCCATCCGGGGTCTCCCTGTCCTCAGGCTCCTGAGCCAGCGTGGGGAATCATGGGCAGGGCGTCAATGGCGCGCCATCGGTCAGGCTCGGGGAAGCACCCACCGGCTCGCTGCCCTCCTGCGGAGGCATCGGCCGTCGGGACCGGCGATCACTCGCCGACGGCCTGCTCGACCCGCGCCAGGCGTGCATCGAGGTCGGCGCGGTCGTACCAGCGGCCGGCCACCATCACTCCCTCGATGCGGCCGGCGTTGGCGATGTCGGCCAGCGGGTCGGCGCCGAGCAGCACCAGGTCGGCCGCCATTCCCGGCGCGACCACCCCGCGATGGCCTTCCGCGCCGATGTGGCGCGCCACTTCCACCGTGCCCGTGCGCAGCGCCTGGAACGGAGTCAGCCCCGCTTCCACCATCAGCGCCATTTCCCTGTGCGCGGAGAAGCCCGGCACGTTGAACACCTGCGGTGCATCCGAACCCAGCACGATCGGCACGCCACCATCGTGCAGCGCCTTGAGCAATTCCCGGCGCAACTGCAGGAACCGGTCCGCACGCTCGCGACTGAAGCCTTGCGCGGACTGCGCACCCGCACGCGAAGCCTGCCACTGTGCCTTCGTCGCGGGGGCGACGTACTTCATCTCGGGCCAGTCCAGCATCTCCTCCGCGGGTGTCGACCCGAGGATGGACACCATCAGCGTTTCGGTCGGACTGATCGCCGCCCCGGAGGAGCGGGTGGCTTCCACCAGCACCGGAATGCGTGCGCGGTCGGCAGCCATCGCGGCATCCAGGCCAAAGAAGCCCGGGCTGGCCGTCCGCTC
The DNA here is from genome assembly GCF_008017755.1 of Alkalisalibacterium limincola. Classification (GTDB taxonomy): domain Bacteria; phylum Pseudomonadota; class Gammaproteobacteria; order Xanthomonadales; family Xanthomonadaceae; genus Alkalisalibacterium; species Alkalisalibacterium limincola. Next base: position 53,502 of record NZ_VRTS01000003.1, on the reverse strand, counting down.
CGGCCGGTCCTCGGGCACCAGCCCGCGCACGTAGTCGTCCATGTGCTCGATGCAGGCCATCCCCATCGACAGGGCATGCTCGATGCCGGCTGCCGCCGGCACGTGGCCCACCACGGGCAATCCAACCCTGTTCGCTGCCTCCATGATGGCGTCGAAGTTCTCGAGCGTCAGGCCCGGATGCAGCTTCGCCAGGTCATAGCCCGCCGCCTTCTGGGCCTCCACCAGCTCCACCGCCTGCTCCGGACTGCCCACCGTGTTGCCGTTGAGCGAGGGACCGGAGGTCAGAAGGCGCGGTCCCTGGCGTTCACCGGAGGCCAGCGAATCGCGCAGCGCCAGATGGCCGGGCTCGCCGAGCACGCCGCGCACCGTGGTCACGCCATTGGCCAGGAAGAGGTCCAGCACGTTGTCCAGCGCGGCTGCCTGCGCGACAGGCGGTACATGCCCATGCATTTCCGCCAGCCCCGGCATCAGCCAGTGGCCCCGGCCATCGACCACCCTGGCCCCTTCAGGCACCTCGACCTCGCCCACCGGACCCACGGCGACGATCCTGCCGGCGTCCACCACGACGGTGTGGTCGGGGAGCTGGCGCTCCTCGTCCATCGGGACCACGTTCACACCGGTGAAGGCGATCGGGGAAGCCCCGGCGAGAGGGGCCAGCATCAGACCAAGAACCAGCACGACGGCACGCATGGCGAACTCCCGTTGATCAAACTCCCATCCAACTCCCTGGTCCCGCCGGTACGCAGTGCCAGAGGTCACGGCCGTGGACGAACAGCCAAGGCACTTCGACGCGCCGCTCCAGCTTCAACCGTTGCGATCGGCGCCGGCCGAGGCGGACTGGCATTGCTCGCCCGCCGGCCCGGACGCTGGCCCCACGCACAGGCGGAAATTCTGCAGGCCGCTCACCTGGTGGCTTTCGCCCTGCGCCAGCGTGAAGCGGGCAATGGGATCCTGCGCGCAGCCGTCGGGTGGGTCGACCGCATCGGTCGCAGCGCAGGCCTTGGGCAGCACGATGTAGTGGCATTCGCCGCTGGCGCTGTGCACGCAGTCGAAGCGTGCCACCCCGGCCTGCACGTGGGCTCGGCTGAGCAGCACGTCGGTGCCGTTGGCGGTGGCGCGATGCTCGAAGCTGCTGCCACCGACATCAAGGCCCACCAGCGACAGGACGAAATAGAAAAGCGCGATCAATCTGTTCACGGGTCACTCTCCGGTAGACCTGCGCGGGCCGGGCCCGGCGAAGGCTACATGTGGCGAAACAGGGTCATGAAGGGCTGGCTGACTGCCAGTGTCTCGGGTCGGTTCTTCAGCCGGACGGTGCCGCGACCGCTCTCGTCGCGCACCACGCCGGCCACGGCCTTGAGGTTGACGATCGTGGAGCGGTGGATCTGCTTGAACATCGCCGGGTCCAGGCGCTCGAGCAACTCCTTGATCGGCGTGCGCAGCAGCGCCTCGCCCTCGGCGGTCATCACCGTGGTGTACTTGTTGTCGGCCCGGAAATAGGCCACGTCGTCGACCAGGACCAGGCGGGTTTCACGGCCCGCCATCGCGGTCAGCCAGGTCAGTGGCGGCGGCGCATCGTCGGCCCTGCGCGCCGGCCCCAGGCGTTCCACCAGCGCCGCCAGGGTCGCCGCATCGAGGTTCCCCGTGCGTGCCTGCAGGCGCTGCACGGTGGCCGCCAGCCGGTCAGGCGCGATCGGCTTGAGCAGGTAGTCGATGGCGCCGCGCTCGAACGCATCCACTGCGTACTGGTTGTAGGCCGTCACGAACACCACCTGTGTGGACGGACTGGCCTCGGCCGCGCCAGCCGCCACCTCCAGACCGGTCAAACCGGGCATGCGGATGTCGAGGAAGGCCACGTCGGGGCGGTGTTCGGCAATCGCCTCCAGGGCGCTGGCGCCATCCTCGCATTCGGCCACCACCTGCAGCGCCGGCCACGCCGTGCGCAGCTGCGCCAGCAGCGATTCGCGCAACAGGGCCTCGTCCTCGGCCACCACGCAGGTGCGGATCGGATCAGACATGTGCAGTCTCCTTGGCATCGTGCGCCGGCACGATGATCGTCGCGGCCACGCCGGTCGGGAAGTTCGCCACCACGGCCAGCGACGCCTCCCCGGCATAGACCAGCCGCAGGCGCTCGCGCACGTTCTTCAGGCCGATGCCGGTGCCGGAATTCTTCGTGCTGAGGCCTTCGCCATCGTCGGCCACGGTGATCGACACCATGCCGTCTGCGCGTCGGGCGCGGATCCACACGGTGCCGCCTGCGGTGCGCGGCTCCAGCCCGTGCTTGATCGCGTTCTCGACCAGCGTCTGCAGCATCATCGGCGGCAGCGTCGTCGTGCGCAGGGACTCGGGTACGTCCACCTGCACCGCAAGACGGGGCCCCATGCGGATGCGGAGGATCTCCAGGTAGGCCAGGGCGCGTTCGAGCTCCACGCCCAGCGTGGACAGTTCGTCGTCGGTGCGCGGCAGCGAATGGCGCAGGTACTGGATCAGGTGGCCCAGCATCTCCTCCGCGCGGGGCGGGTCGCTGCGCACCAGCAGCTGGGCGCTGGCCAGCGTGTTGTAGAGGAAGTGTGGTTCGACCTGCGCATGCAGCAGGCTCAGCTTGGCCACGGTCAGCTCCTTCTCCGTGGCGGTCTGTGCCGCCTCGGCCTTTTCGCCGCGGCGGCGCTCGGCCACGCGTCGGCTCAGCGCCCGGGTGATCGCCTCGGCGTTCTCGAAGTTGGTCGCGTCATCGACCAGGAACCAGTCGCTCCAGGCGGGGGTTTCGGGCTCGCAGATCAGCGTCACGCTGCCGCTGTCATCCCCCGGCGTCACCGTGGCCTGGATGCGGTTGCGCGGAATGCCGAACCACAGCAGCGGGTTCCACCGGCCCAGCGGGTGTCGGTCGTAGTTCTGCTCGCGCGCCACCAGGGCACGCACCTGCAGGCTGTCGCGGGCGCTCTCCACGCCGGACACGCCCGGCAGCTCCCGGATCGCCGCCTCCACCAGGTCGAAGGCCTCGCCGGCCTCCAGGGGAATCTCCACCAGACGGCGCTGCCGGTTGGCCAGCGCCTCCTTGTCGATGCGCCCCGCCACCAGGTGCACGCGCCCGAGATGGGAAATCGCGCCGGCCACCACCAGCGCCATCGTCAGCGTGCCTGCCAGCGCCACCGGCCATTCCAGCCGGCCCAGCCCGGGCAGCTCCGACCACAGCGCCGAGAACAGCACCACCGCCAGCAACCAGGCGAGGCTGATGCGCAGGACGAAGACAAGGCTCTTGATCACGATGGGGCCACCAGCTTGGGATTGCGATCGAGCATACCCAGCACCGGAAGCCATTTCGCCCCGTTTGCGACGAAACCCCGGATAACGCGACGGATCGGCCTAGAACGCGAGCCAGATCAGCACGGCAATCACCGCGTAGGAAGCGATGACAAGCCCCGCGACCACGCTGAACCACCCGTTCGGGGTCGACTCCGTCACATGGGACTCGAGGCGGCCCAGTACGGCGATCGCGCGGCGCCAACCGGAAACCGCCACGATTGCAGCCGCGAAAATCAGTGCGGTGCCCGCCAGTTTCGGGATCCAGTCCGGCTCGAAGTTGCGCATCAGCGCACGCAGGCCCAACGCAAGCACCACCATCGCCATCGAGGTCCTCATCCATCCTGCGAAGGTGCGCTCGATGGCCAGCCGAGTGCGGTCTTCCGCCAGGTCGGTCCGGTCGGCCCCGGCTTTTTCCGTTCCTCCGTTCGTGCTCATCCGGGATTCCTTCCGAGTTCTGCATTCCAGGGTTTCCACAGCAGCTTAACGCCGGCGATAGCTAAAGTGGATCCGGACCCGCCTGCCTGCTGGCTTACCGGCGTTGCCAAAGGAGATGGACATGTTCCTCAAGAAGATCAAATCCGAAGGCCTGGCACACCTGTCCTGGATCTTCGGCGACGGCAACGAGGCCTTCGTCGTCGACCCGCGCCGCGACTGCCAGGTCTATGTCGACATCGCCGCAAGCCAGGGCGTGCACATCACCCGCATCTTCGAGACCCACCGCAACGAGGACTATGTCATCGGCTCCCTGGAGCTGTCGCGCCTGACCGGCGCCCGCATCCACCATGGCGCCGCGTTGGATTTCGGCTATGGCGACAGTGTCACGGAAGGCGACACTTTCGAATGCGGTGCACTCAGGCTCGAGATCCTCGAAACCCCCGGCCACACCCCGGAGAGCATCTCGCTGGTGTTGCGCGACAGCAACCAGGGCGACACCCCGGTCGGCGTGTTCACCGGCGACGCCCTCTTCATCGGCGATGTCGGTCGCACCGATCTCGTGTCGGGTCGGGAGCGCGAGATGGCCGAGGCACTCTACGACACGTTGTTCAACAAGCTGCTGCCGCTGGGCGACCAGACCCTGATCTACCCCGCCCACGGCGCCGGCTCGGTTTGCGGAGAGAACATGGCTTCGCGCGAGTTCTCCACGCTGGGCCACGAGCGTGCGCACAGCCCGATGCTGCAGGTGCAGGACCGCGAGCGCTTCGTCCGCAAGAAAATGGAGGAGCACCACTACCAGCCCAGGTACTTCAAGAAGATGGAGGAGTACAACCTCGAGGGCCCACCGCTGCTCGGGCCGCTTCCCGTGCCTCGCCCACTCAGTGCCGGCGAGGTGGCGAAGCGCACGGAGTCCGGCGCCCTGCTGCTCGACCTTCGCAGCCCCGAGGCGTTCGCGTCCTCGTTCATTCCCGGCAGCCTGTCGATTCCACTGGACCTGCTGCCCGCCTATGGCGGCTACCTGCTCGAGTACGGAAGGGAACTTGTCCTGCTTACCGACACACAGACCGAGCTCGACCTCGCCGTGCGACATCTCATCCGGATGGGGTTCGAATCGATCGCCGGCTACGCCAAGGGCGGCTTGACCGCTTGGCAAAGCAGCGGTCGCGACTACGGCAGTGTCGATGCCATCGACGCAGGCGCACTCAACGCAAGGCTGGAGCAAGGCGAGGAATTCACATTGCTGGACGTTCGCAAGATCACTGAATTCAGGAAAGTGCGGCTCAAGGGCGCCCGGCACGTTTTCCTCGGCCATCTGCCCGATGAGATCGGCCAACTGGACCGCAACATGCCCGTGGTCACCTTCTGCGGCAGCGGCCAGCGCGCGATCGTGGCCGCATCGATCCTCAAGGCACACGGCTTCGAGGACGTCGCCAATGCCTTCGGCTCGATGGCTGCGTGCGAGGCGCTGGACTGCTCGATGCTGGACCGCTCGGAGGCGTGATCAGCGCCGGTCCCCTTCCCCTCGTCCTCTTCATCGTCCTGGCCGCAGCGGCCATTGCCGTTGCCGTCGGCGCGCGCCTTGCACGCGGCCTCGTGCCCCGCCCGTGGTCGGAGGTGGCATCGCACGTCACCGACGCGCTGCTGGTGGGCCTGGTGGCGGCACGCGTGGGCTTCGTGCTGCTGTGGTGGCAGTCCTACCTCGAGGCTCCCTGGTCGATCCTGAGAATAGGCGACGGCGGTTTCATTCCCTGGGTCGGCATCGTGGCCGGCCTGGCGCTCGCCTTTTGGCGCCTGCGCGCCAAGCCGGTTCTGCGCAAGCCGGTGCTGATCGGCTTCATGGCTGGAATCGCGGCGTGGGCGCTCCTGGCGGGCACGGTACTGATGCTGCAGCGATCAATGGTCCAGATGCCCGAGGCCGAGCTGTCCCTCCTGGACCACACCCCCGTTCAACTGCACGAATACACCGGGCGACCGATGGTGGTGAACCTCTGGGCCACCTGGTGCCCCCCGTGCCGCCGCGAGATGCCGGTGCTGGCCGCCGCCCAACATCGATTCCCAGGGGTGAACTTCGTGCTGGTCAACCAGGGCGAGTCTCCCATCGAGGTCCTAAACTACCTCGAGCAGTCCGGACTGTCCTTCGAGAACATGCTGCTCGACCCGTATTCGCGGGTCATGCAGGAGGTCGGCGCCCGGGGACTGCCAACGACCCTGTTTTTCCATGCCGATGGCCGCCTTGCCGACACACACATGGGCGAACTGACCGAGGCCGCCCTGGCCCACACGCTGCAGCAGCGCTTCAATGTGAAAGCACGAACATCCTCAGCGGCATCCACACCGCCATCGCCACCATGATCAGGTTCTCGGTCAGCGACACGAATCCCAGCGGCACCTGGCTGTCGCCGCCCACGCAGGCGCACTTGAGCTCGCGCTTGTCGATGTAGACCGCCTTGAACACCGAAACCGCGCCTACGCTTCCGATGAACAGCGCAAGCGGTGCCGCCACCCAGATCAGCACGCCTGCAAGCATCAGCAGCCCTGCGGCGGTTTCCGCGTAGGGATAGAAGTAGCCATAGGGCACGTAGCGCCTGGCCAGCAGGTCGTAGTTGAGGAACATCGTGCTGAAGGACTCGACGTCCTTGAGCTTCTGGAGCCCGAGCAGCGTCATCGCGATCGCGACGAAGAACTCCACGCTGCGAATCGTGAGGACCGTGCCGAACGCCACCCAGCTCACGCACAGCCCGAGCAGCGCGGCGACGACGAACAGGGCCACGACCGGGCGGTAGGTGGTGTCGCCCTCCTCGACCACCTCCAGGCCGAAATGCTTGCGCAGCGCGTCATAGCCCCCGACGCGCTCCGACTGGATGAAGACCTGCGGCGTGGTCTCCACGTCATGCTCGCGCTTGAACGCCTCGGTTTGCTCGCGCGAGGTGAGGTGGTGGTCGTCCACCTGGTAGCCCTTGCGCCTGAGCAGGTCCACGGCCTTGAGCCCATAGGGGCATACGTGGCCGGGCATCACCATCCGATGCACGCTCGCCTGCCTGGCGCCCTCGCCCTGCTGTCGACCCATCACAACGTCTCCCTGCGGTGCCCCCCGACTCTACCTGCTTCCGTGCGCTGTTTCCGGCCTTGGCCCTACTCAAGGAACGGCGAGCGCATGGGCGAGACGTGGGCCAGGTCGCTGGACTGCTCGATGATCTGGACGTGTGCCGACAGCCGGGCGACGAAGTCGGGGTCCATCGGGAAGCGGTCCTGTTCCAGCACCCGCCGGTAGGCGGCGACCGCAGCCTCGCGCTCTCCCAGCCGGAGCCGTGCGTTTCCGAGCTCGAAAGCGGCGAAGTAGGCGTGGGGATTGAGCGCCAGCACCTGGTCCAGGCGCCGGGCGACCAGACCCCAGTCGTCGCCGCCCTGCTGGTAGATGTACTCCCACACCCGCGCGCTCATCGACCCCGCCCACATGCGTGGGTGGTTCAGGCGTCCCTGCCACACCCCGACATGCCCGAACCTCTGCACCAGCTCGAGGTTGGCGAAGATCTCGGCGGGGTCCCAGTCCGAACGCGGCTCGGGCTCGGTATAGGGCATGGGGAAGACGAACCAGCCTTCCCACTCGCCAAAGGCGTGTTCATCGTGGATCGAGTCAACCAGCTTGCGTTCGCCGGGCAGGTAGTGGCGCGTGGCCGGCTCACCGACCCGGTAGAACAGGTACAGCGGCTGGCCCGAACCGACCACCACCTCGTCGTGGAAGCGTGCGACTTCGCGGATGCGCTGCCCAAGGTCCACGCTCTCGTTGCGGAAGTTCCGCCACGCGTCCACATGGCCGCCCGCCAGGGTGTTGTGGAACTCGTAAAGCCGTGGCTCGCCCAGCGTCGTGGCCACCGCCAGCGCCCATGCGCCAACCGCCAGGGCCATGCCGGGCACCCGTGCGCGCCCGTCCGCGCGCCACAGCATCGACAGTCCGACGGCGGCCAGCAGCAGCATCGCCATCAGCACCGGCAATGCGTGGCGGATACCGGCGTAGGTGCCCTTGGACAACAGCAACGCAAGCGCGTAGCCGGCAGCCATGACCAGCACCATCGCCAATGCGCTGCGCGCGCGCGAGGAAACCGGCAACCGCACCGCCAGCGCGATACCGCCCACCAGCAGGAGCACCACCAAGGCCAGCGGGAGCTTCGACAGCACCAGGCTGGGCCAGGCATGGGCAGGCGGCCGCCCGGCGTGATCCACGCCCCACAGGCGATGCTCGGCCTGCCCCCGCCCGTCCACGCCGCGCGCACCGTGTCGGCCAAGCCCCACAGGTAGGGCCGCGGCAACGCGCCGGATCGGTCGAGGATGCGGATCCCCTGCGCCATTGCCGGCGACTGGAGGTCGTCGAGCTTCTGCTCGAGCGTCCGGTTGTAGTGGTCGCTGCCGTCGGGACCGGCGGTGAACTGGAATCCATAGGCTGCCCAGACCACCAGGCCGGACACGACCACCACCACCGACAGCTTCACCGCCCGATGGAACGCAGCGTGCCAACCGTTGGCGACCAGGTTGACCAGGACCATGGCCAGCAGCGCCACGCCCAGCGCGGCGATCCCCGGCAGGGCCGAATGCTTGCTGGCCAGCGCGAGCCCGATGGCGATACCGGCGCTACCGCCCAACGCCATTGCCAGCGCCAAACGAACATTCCACAGGCCAACGCGGCCAGCAACAAGGTCAGCGCCACCGGCAGGTCGTCATGACCAGGGGAAGATGGGCCAGCAGCGTCGGCTCCACCAGAACCAGGACCAGCAACACCGCCGCGACGGGAAACCCGAGCGCGCGCCAGCAGACCAGGGCCAGCGCCATCAGCAACAGTGCGTTCAGCGCCATGGCGGCCCGACGGGCGCGCTCCTGCACGGCATCCACGTCCGGGCTGGCGAACACCGTCGCCTCGACCAGCTCCCGCTCCTGGGGTTTGTCCTGCACCACCTGGAGCGGTGGCAGCGGCAGCAGTGCCTCCGGCATCCATGCGCCCACCCACCGTTTCACCAGGGGTGGGTGCTCGGGATTGATCCGATAGTCGCCGGTGCGCGCGTAGCTGGCCCCGGCCACGATGTGCCACGGCTCGTCGATCGTGAAGCCATCCAGGCGCGTGCCGAGTTCCGCCCGCACCAGCGCCAGCGACACCAGAACCAACACAAGGATGCCGCCAGCAAGCCGGGCCCACCATGTCGCGGGCGCACCCGAATCGTCTTTGCGCCTGGCCACACCGGACATGACGCCTCCTGCGTTGCGGGCCCTGCCACTCCTGAAGCAAGCAACGCGCAAAGACCAGGGGGCGGGCCACGCCCGGGTGGGAGGATCAGCCGCCGAGAATCCCCGGGTTGAGGCGCCACAAAGTGAAATTCAGGGCGGTCGCAAACCCGACCCACAGCAGGTAGGGCACCAGCAGTGCCGCCGCCCATCGATGCACGCGCCAGAACAGCACGATGGTCGCCACGATCAGCGCGAGCAGGACCACGATGTTCGCCAGCGACAGGGCGCCCTGCTGCCACGCGAAGAAGGTCCAGCTCCACAACGCATTGAGCGCAAGCTGGGCCAGGAACACCCCCAGCGCCAGCGTGTTCGCCTTGAACCCGCCCTGCCGCCACACCAGCCAGGCGGAAATGGCCATCAGCGTGTACAGCAGCGTCCACACCGGGCCGAACACCGCCGGTGGCGGCGCCCAGCCGGGCTGCTGCAGCTGGCCGTAGAAGCTTGGCGCCTCCATCGAGCCCACGCTGCCGATGGCCGCCGCCAGGAAGCACAACACCAGCCAGCCGGCCAGGCCGGCCACCTGCATCCCCTTGGACATCCGTTCCATAGCCTGTCTCCCCTGGTGTGTGCGTGTCGATGTCACGAGGGCAACAGGCTAGTGCAGGCGCGGTAGGCCTCCGCGTGAAGCCGGCTCAGCGGGCCGCCTGCCCCAACGCGAAATCCATCGCCGCGCATACCGCCGTCACTTGGGCATCGTTGCACTGCTGCGGCGTGGCCCGCGGGCTGTCGGGATAGACCTCGGTCGTCGTGGCGAACCTGGCGTTGGTGAGGCCGGCACACAGGCCCAGGGGCTTGAACGGGTAGAGGATCACGCCTTCGGACACCACCTTGGAACCGATGATCTCGCCCTGGTCGTCGGGCGGCGCGATGTGCGTCACCTTGGCCACCGCCTCGACCACCGCCTTCTGGAACTCGAGCTGCGGATTCTCGCTGTCGCCCACCAGGTAGAAGCCGTCGGGGATCAGGTCGGGCTCGTAGGGCTTGCCGTCGCGCGCGGCCAGGGCCGGACGGAACTCCGACTCGTCGGTATCGGTGGTCTCGTGCAGGTCGATGTGCAGCACGATGCTGTCCCCGAGCGGCGCGACCAGTCGCATCAGTGCCGCGGACTCCCCGGCAGGGCTGTCCTCGCGGAAGGAGCGGTTCGGATCGACCGCGTCGGCGTTCCAGCGGTGGATGCGCTCGTAGGCCCACGGACTCACGCAGGGCGCCACCAGCAGGTTCACGCGCCCGGCGTAGCGTTCGGCCTCGGTCTGCAGGAACTGCAGCGCGCCGTGCACACCGCTGGTTTCGTAGCCATGAACGCCTCCGGTCACCAGCACGGTGGGCAGGTCCTCTCGCCAGTCGCGGCTGCGCACCGCCATCAGCGGGTAACTGTCCTCGCCATAGTCCAGCTGGCCGTACTGCTGCACATCGAAGCGATCGCGAAGGCGCTCGACCACCGACAGCACGTCGGTGGCATAGCTGCGGTGCCGGGTCTGGCGCGAGAGCCAGAGGGCGCGTTCGGCCCCTCCCCAGGGCTGGCCGGGGGTACCGACGGGATAGGTGTTCTCAGACATCACGGACACACGAAATCGAGAGGGCTCACGAGGATACGGTGAACACCCGTGCTTGTGCAGGCCACATGATTGGTGTGCAATCCCCGCTCAGGCGACACGCCGGGAAAGGCCCGCCAAATTCGGCTCCCGCGGGGGCACCAGCAGAAGGATCGGTAGATGGCGAGTCGAAGAGGTGTCTGGGCGGTCACGACGCTGGCATTGATGGGCGGTTCCTTCATCGCCGGCGTGGTGCTGACACCTCACCTTGGCACCCGCGACAGCGCCGCCCCCACGCCACGCGTCGCCATCGGTGACAGCGTACGCGGCGAACTCAGGGCCGGCAGCCCCATCAACCTGAAGGATGGCAGTCGATACCAGCACTTCAGGCTCGACCTGGGTGCCCCCGAAATCCTACTGCTCGAGCTGGAAGCCCCGTTCGCCGGCAGCATCACCGTGCTCGACGAGAACAATGGCCTGCTGGCCCACGAGGCGCCCGACGCAGGCGTGGGCAGTCGACCGCAGGTAGGCTTCCGTGCGCCCGCCGAGGGAAGCTACACCGTGGTCGTCAGCGGCCAGGATCACCGCGGCTTCGGCCCGTTCACGCTGTCCGCCCAACAGGTCGACCTGCAGCAGCCCGACGCGCTGGTGGATGCGGGCGAACTGCGCGGCTGGCACGAGGGCAGCGCGACCACCCATGCGCTGGAGGTGACCGAACGGGCGCGCTATGCGATCGCACTGGCATCGGACAGCTTCGACACCGTGCTGGAAGTGACTGGAAACGGTGTGTCGCGGGAGGACGATGATGGTGGCGATGGCTCCAACTCGCTGGTCGAAACCATCCTGGAACCCGGCACGTACACGCTTCGGGTAAGCGCCTTCGGCGGAGAAAGCGCGAGTGGCCTGTACACGCTGGCGGTGACATCGCAGCCGGCGCCGGACATGACGGGCATGGTCAACCAAGGCCCGCTTCCGCTGGACCGCATGCTCACCGGTTGGCTCGAGCCCCGCGCCCCGAACACCTACACCCTGCAGGTCGACACACGCGGCCCCTACACGTTCGACCTGCGTTCCGACGACTTCGACACCGTCATCGAGATCGAGGGGCAGGAGCTGCTGCTGGAGGACGACGACGGAGGCGAAGGCACCAACTCGCGCCTGCAGGCGGACCTGCCCGCGGGCCGCTACGAGGTGCGGGTGCGCGCATTCGGCTCCGAGGGGCCGGGAACCTATACGTTGGTGGTCCGGCAGGGACGCTGAAGCGAGCACTGCAGCCGCCGTGGCCCGCCCGGGTGGGACAGCTGCCAACAGCCCGTGTCTGTGATTTCGGCGCGGGCTGTTGGCCAGAACGCTATCGGAGGATTTGCTGGCGGATCAGCTCGGTGCCCAGGATCCGTCGCATCTCGCCACGTTCGCCATAGGAACGCTCCGACTGGTCCAGGGATTCCCCCGACACCCTGCGGGACACCGGGTCCATGCGGTCCTGCATGCCATCGAACGCCGCCATATTGGCGTAGGTGACCGTCAGGTAGATGTCGGGATCATCCGGCGAGCGTGGAATGGTGGCGAAGATCTGGTAGTCGAGGATGTTCTCCGCCTCCTTTTGCGCATCCATGACGCGCTTGTACTGGTCTCCCAGGTAACGCATGTAGTTCTCGAACTGCCCGTCGTGCGTCCGGACAGCGGTCACGGCCGTGACGGAACCTTCGGTATAGTTTCGCGAATCCTGTGCAAGCAGCGAGCCTGACGCAAGCAGAAGCACAGCTGCAGCCAACACGATGAATCGTTTCATGGCTTGATCCTTCTGGCGTGGAATACCGAGAGGGTTCCCGGCACTTCAAGCAACGCCAACCCTGCCCTGCAACGGCCATCGCCGGGGCCCATGCGCGATGCCAACCCGAGCCAGGGCAAGTGGCGCCTGCTAGCAGCCCATCGCGATGGGCTGCCACAGCAGCACGAACGCACTGATCAGTCCCACCGCCGCGATGTTCATGCCGATGCCCGCCTTCACCATGTCGTCGATGGTGATGTAGTCCGACGCGAACACCGCTGCATTGGGTGGCGTGGAGATCGGCAGCATGAAGGCGCAGCTGGCGGACAAGGCGATGACCACCATGATCGCGTGCGGATCGGCGCCGATGCCAAGCGCCAGACCGATGCCCACCGGTATCAGCATGTTGGATACCGCGGTATTCGACATGATCTCGGTCATCAACAGCACGATCGTGGCCAGCGACACGATGATCAGCACGTAGGGCAACACCTGCAGGCCAGCCAGAAGGCCGCCGAACCACACCGTGAGTCCCGAGGACTCGAACGCGGCAGCCAGCGACAGCCCGCCCCCGAACAGCAACAGCAGGCCCCAGGGCAGGTTGCGCATGTCCGGCCAGCCCATCAGCCGCCCGCGGCCCTTGCGTGCCGGCAACAGGAACAGGCTGACCGCACCGATCATCGAGATCGACGTGTCCGACAGCCGCAATGGCTCGGGCAGGAAGCCGCTTCCGATCCACAGCGTGCCCACGGTGGCGAACACCGCCAGCACCGCCTTTTCCTCGAACGACATCGGGCCCAGCCGGTGCAGCTGCTCGCGGGCGAACCCCGCCCCGATGTCCTGGCGCGCGCGGACGCGGAACCGGAACTTCGTCATGTACACGTACAACACCGCCAGCATCAGCACCGTCAGAGGTGCCGCGAAGAAGAACCAGTCGGCGAAGGTCACCGTGCGCCCCAGGTTCTGCGCCGACACGGCAGCGAACACCGCATTAGGCACCGACCCGATCAACGTGGCCAGGCCACCGATCGAGGCGGCGTAGGCGATCGACAACAGCAGGCCCTTGGCAAACCGTCCGAGCGACTCGTCGTCGTAGAGCTGCTCGCGCTTGATCTCCTCGATCAGCGCCAGTCCGATCGGCAGCATCATCAGCGCGGTGGCCGCGTTGGAGATCCACATCGACAGGAAGGCGGTGGCCAGGATGATGCCCAGCGTGATGCGGCTGCCGCCCGTGCCCACCATCGTCAGGATCGCCATCGCGATGCGCTTGTGCAGGTCCCACTTCTGGATCGCCAGCGCGATCGTGAAGCCGCCCATGTACATGAATACGATCGGGTTGCCGTAGGCCATCGAGGCGGTGCGCTCGTCCGCACCGCCGGTGATCGGCAACAGGAAGATCGGCATCAACGACGTGGCCGGGATCGGCAGCGCCTCGGTGATCCACCACGTGGCCACCCACAGCGTCACCGCCAGGACCGCGCGTGGCGAATCTTCAAGCCCGGTCAGCGCCGGGATGAAATAGAACAGGGCGAACAACAGCGGGCCGAGCACCAGCCCGACCCGGCCCCGCATCGATACTTCACCTGCCCCCTTTGATTTACGCTCCGCTGCCGACGCCACATGCCCTCCCCGGGCGGGTTCGCAGCGGCAGATGGTAAACCGCGAACGGGGCCTTGTCGGGCCCCGTCCGCTTCGTCCGCAAAAAGATCAGAAGATCAATGCGAGCAGGATCAACACGGGAATGGGAATTCCCAGGAACCAAAGCAGAAGAAATTTCATTTCAGATACCTCCTGTATCGACTAGGCAATCAAAGGTCGTCGCGCTGGCGCCCACCAAAGGTGGCCATCAGGCTGGCGGCAAACGCGCCCATCAGCATCGAGATGAAGAGCCACAGCGCGGTACGGGCCGTGAGGCGACGTGCTTCCTCGACGTCCTGCGCCGTCTGGGGACCCATCGCCCCCACGCCGGTCTGCGGCCGCTGATCCATGCGGGCATGCGGACGCTGGCCGGGCTGTGTGCCCTGCTGCTGCATGCCCTGTCCAGCAGCGCCGGGGCGCTGATCGCCCTGGACGAGCGCTTGACCGGGCATGCCGGTGCCCGCGGTCGCCTGGGCGCCCGCCTGCAGACCCGTGCCGAGCATCCCGCCCACCGCCGTGGTCAGTACGGCAGCCTGGAACAGGAGGGCAACCGCCCAGGACAGGAAGCCATGCGCGGTGTCGCGGAAGTAGGTCTCGTCCCCGTGGACCGACACCCACTTGATGCGCAGCCGTCCGGTCAGATAGCCGCCCATTCCCGAGGCGATGATCGAGGTCAGGCAGATCCAGACGATGACACCCCAACCGAATGTCTCGGCAGAGACGCCTTCAAAGGCCCATGGGGAAACCGTGGAGAGCCCGAAGCCCACACCCAGAAGCACCAGCGCCAGTGACAGCGCGGCAGCCGCAGCCGCACCGGCGAAGATCGCCGACCACGAGACCGCGGATTCGTTGGAAGAGACCTCTGTCGCGGGGTCGGCGACGGTGGCTACTGCAGGGCGGCCTGGGGCGACCGCCGTTTCGCGTACGTGTTCGCCGGGAGTACTCATTCGTCAACCTCCTTGTAGGTTTGATATGGCGACTCCCACCCTACGACCCCTACGACAAAGATCAACATGAACAGCGGCTTGCACGGTCCGCAATCCACCGAGGATTCAGCAAGGTAGCGACGAGGTGAAGACCGGCGGGATCAGTCGGCAGTCGGCTCCGCGGTCGGATCGCTGAGCAGCCTTGCCGCAGGGTCCAAAGTCACCGAAAGGGTTCGCATTTCACCTTCAGGCTCACCCGTGAGCGAGTACTCGCAAGGCGGCGTCTGAACGTCCACTGGCCCACGCGAACCCATGCGATGCATCGTGAAGCACACCGGCACCACGACCGTGGCCGGCATTCCCTCGCCCGCCACCCGCTCAGGGGTGAAGGTCCAGTCCGCCATGGAATCCAGCACGGCGCGCTGCAGCGTGCGGTCCACGCGTGGCGCATGCTCGAAAGGCCGCGCGTCAAGCACCGCACCCTCCCCGTCGATGTCCACGGCCACGACCACGGCACCTTCGATGCCACGGCGAGCCACGCCGGGCGGGTAGCGCGGCGTCGTGGTGGTGAGCGAGGAGGCACCGGTCGCCGCTTCGATCACCGCAACCTCGGCCCGTTCCGGGTCATCCGAGCTGGGGCGCGCCTGCAAACGCACCGATACCGTGGTCTCGGTCTCGGCGGGCTCGCCGTCCACGTTGCCGGGCTGGAACTTCCAGCTACCTACACGGCTTTCGAGGAACGAGGCCACCGACGGCGGGGCACCCTCGCGCGCCTGCGCGCTTTTCACCGAACCGTCGGCCGACACCACCACATCCAGTGAATAGGTACGCTCCACGACGTCGCCAGCCCGGGCCCCGAAGGCCAGGGAACCCAAAGCAAGCAATGCTGCGCACGACAAAAGCTTCATGCCCGTCCTCTCCTTGTGATTGGCCATCTACTCTAGCAGCGGCAGAAGCTCACCCCCGCCAGTTCGCGTGCGTGCTCCAGAAGGCCACGCTCCGCGCATACGCCGCGCGATCCAGCGACACGCCGGAGCCGCCCTCCTCCACGCCGAGTGCATTGCGCAGCATCGTGATCGGTGCCATGGGGATCTCTTCCGGCTCGGCGGTGTAAAGGCAGCCCACCACGCCCCAGTCGGCGTCTATCCTCGTGCCCTCCTTCGCCAGCTGCGCGCGGTCGTAGAGGATCACCACCAGGTAGCCGGCCACCGGCGGGTCCACGCCTTCGAACCAGCGCACCAGCACCGGCAGTTCGTCGGACGAGCGCGCCTCGTAGTCCGAGCGCAGCAGGTGGCGATTCACATCGGTGATCGGCACGGCGATGCAACGCGTCGACGTCCAGTTGCGGTGCACGTGCAGCTTGCAGAATGGCGCGTAACCGTCGAGCACCTTCAGCGGTGGCTCGTCGTTGAGGTGGCGCTCGAAATCTTCCGGCGTGCAGTCCTGGATGGTATTGCGGCGCGGCTCGCGCGGAAACAGACGAGTGCGTGCGAAGTCGGTGAGAACGATGGACATGTGGATCCCGAGTGCTTGAAAGGAGCCTCAGCGGTGCTTTCCAGCGGACCAGCCCCCGGCGCCCAGCCAGCGCTCGCCGGCCTGCTGTGCACCGTCCTCCAGAGTGGTCCCCATGCTGTCGTTCCAGCGGTTCAGATAGCCGAACAGTGACACCACGCCCAGGATCTCCACGATCTCGCCCTCGTCCCAGTGCTCGCGCATCCTGGCGGAAATCGCGTCATCGACGGCGTTCGGCACGGCGGACGCCGCCAGCGCGAACTCGAACGCCGCCTTCTCGGCGTCGCTGTACAGCGCGCTGTCCCGGAAGCTCCAGATCGACTCCAGGCGGGCATCGCTGCCACCGTACCGGTGCGCTGCAAGGACCGTGTGCGCCTGGCAATAGCGACAACCGGTATTGGCCGATGTCAGGTAGCCGACCAGGCGCTTCTGCTCGGCGGTCACACGACCCTCGTTGGCCATGACCGCCTTGTTGAGCTCGATGAACGCCCGCGCGATCGCCGGCCGGCGCTGCATCGTCAGCACGCTGTTGGGGCAGAAGCCGAGCGTTTCGTTGAAGAACTTCGCCAGCTCAGCGACTTCGGCGTCATGGTCGGCGGGCAGTGGCGTGACAAGCGGCATGCGGGTTCCTTCGATTGCGATGACGTAAAACGAATGATGCCACCCTCGGCTGCCGGAACCGGGCGCGGCAGCCTGCCCAGCACCTCGGGCAAGCGGTTGGGCCGGGGACAATTGTCGAAGCGCAACAGCTCGTAGTGCCCGAACGAATAGGGGGTGACATGCAGAAGGTCGCACACGTGGCTTGCCAGTCGCGCCAGCCAGACGGGCACCTTGACGCCCAGGGGCGGGCGGGTCCTTGGCGACATCGCGCGCAGCTGCTCCCCGATGGAGCGCTCCTGCAGCCCGCCAAGCTCGAACTCGCGGGATGGCCCATCCATGCGAGGCCCGACGACCAGCCGCGCCAGGGCCTCGCCCAGGTCGCACACGTCCAGCGCAGCGATGCGCCCCGTGGCGTTCGCGGGCAGCGCATGCACTGGCCAGCCAGCCACCCGGCGGATCCATCGCGCCCCGAAGCCTCCACGCCCGTCCAGCAGGGAAGGCCGGACGATGCACCAGTCGCCCCCGCACGCCCGGATGGCATCCTCGCCATCGCGCTTGGAATGCAGGAAGCGGCTGCGTACCGGCGCGCGCAGACCCAATGCCGAGACGTGCACCAGGCGGATTCCCCCCTCGGCACAGGCCGCCGCCAGCGCCGCGGGCGCAAGATGGTGCACGCGGTCGTAGGTTTCGCGGCCGCGCTGGCGAAGGATGCCGACGCAGTTAACGACCGCGTCGACGCCTTCGAGCACCGCTTCCCAGCTTCGCGGATCAAGGTGGCGCTCCAGGCGCACCCGGCGGAAGGCACACTGCGGCGAGGGCGAGAGGAGCTTGCGGCGCGCCTTGGCCGGATCGCGCGTTCCGACCACCACATCGCATCCCGCTGCCTGCAGCGCGGCCGAGGCGTGCCGCCCGATGAAACCCGACCCGCCAAGCACCAGCACACGCATCGGCCCTGCCGCGTGCCGCTCCTTCTCCGCCACTCCCCCGAGCCTGTCCATGCGCCACCCCGTCCCGTCAGTTATTTCTGTCTTGACAGAAATGTATGACAGGTCTAGCTTGAGCACAAGCCCTTCGGAAAGCCGCACATGGATACGCCCGCAACCGACATCCTCACGCCGATCAGCCGTCGCTTCGTCATGCACTGGGGCGAGATGGGTTCGCGCTGGGGCGTCAACCGAACCGTGGCGCAGATCCACGCCCTGCTGTTCATCACCGGCCAGCCGATGCACGCCGAGCAGATCGCCGAAACGCTGGTGGTGGCGCGCTCCAACGTCAGCAACAGCCTGCGCGAGCTGATGAACCTCAACCTGGTCAAGGTGGTCCACCAACTGGGCGACCGCCGCGACCACTTCTCCACCTCGCAGGACGTATGGGAACTGTTCCGTACCGTGATCCGGGAGCGCAAATCACGCGAGTTCGACCCCACGGTCGGCATGCTCACCGAATGCGTGAACGACCCCGACTTCGCCGCGGAGGACCCCGGCGCCCGCAAGCGGATCAACGAGACGCTGGCGCTGATGAACGCCCTGTCGTCCTGGGGCGAGGAGATGCTGAGGCTGGAGCCGGCGACGCTGATGAAGATCATGAAGCTCGGCAGCCGCATCCAGAAACTGGTCCGGGAGGGGAAGAAGACATGACGAGCAAAGCCAGCTTTCCGCTGCGCATCTATTACGACGCCAGTTGCCCGATGTGCCGTTCCGAGCTGCACGGGCTGAAGTCGCGCGATGAGAACGACGCACTGGAACTGGTGGATTGTTCCGGGCCCGGTTTCGCCGACCCCGACCTCGAGCAGCAGGGCATCTCCGTCGACACGGCCATGGCCCGGATCCAGGCCCGCGACGCCCAGGGCCGGTGGTTCAACGGCGTGGAGGTGTTCGAACTCGCCTACGGCGCCACCGGCCTGAGTCGCACCGCCCAGGTGCTCGGGCATCCTCGCCTGCGTCCGTTGCTCGACCGCCTGTATCCGCTCATCGCCCGGAACCGGAAATGGCTTTCCCGCCTGGGTCTCGCACCGGTGCTGTCGAAGCTGCTGCACCGCAAGCGAGTGAATCCAACGCTCAAGCGCTGAACAAGCCGAATCCCAGCAGGATCTGCACCAGCGTGGCGTTGGCGATGTCGATGAAGAACGCGCCCAGCAGGGGAATGACCAGGTAGGCCTTGGGGCTCGGCCCGAAGCGGCTGGTCAGCGCATTCATGTTGGCGATGCCCACCGGGGTGGCGCCCAGGCCCATGCCGATGAAGCCCGAACTGATGCAGGCCGCATCGTAGGTGCGACCCAGCAGCGGGAAGACCACCCACACAGTGAAGACGGTGATGACCAGTGCCTGCGCCAGCATCACCAGGCTGATCAGACCCAGTGCTCCCTGCAGCGACAGCAGGGGCAGGCTGATCAGGCTCATGCCGAGGAACAGCTGCAGGCTCATGTCGCCCACGAGCTGGATCGGCCGGTGGTCCACCTCCACCTTGGAAAGCTCCAGCGTGTTGGTGATCACGATGCCCAGGAACATCGCGGTCAGGAACGCCGGCAGGCGCAGCCCAAAGCCCGACAGCCAGTCGTACACGGCCGCACCCAGCGCGAAACACAGCGTGATGAGCAGCACCGCGGTCAGCAGGCTGTTGAGCTCGATGAGGTAGGTCACCTTCTTGCCCACGTCGACATGCGGCAGCTCGGGGTCGCGTTCCTCCGACGTCAGGCCATGGCGGCGGATCAGGTAGCCGCCGACCGGCCCACCAATCAACCCGCCGGTGATCAGGCCCGCCGTGGCGAAGGTCATGCCCATCGCGCTGGCGTTCTCCAGGCCGAAGTGCTCCTCGAACATCTGCCCCCAGGTGATCGCCGTGCCATGACCGCCCGCGAGGGAAATGCTGCCACCGATCAGGCCGTACAGCGGGCTTTGCCCCGTCAACATCGCCAGCAGCGTGCCGGTGAGGTTCTGGAACACCAGGAAGACCACGGCCAGCCCCAGCATGATCGCCAGCAGCCGGCCGCCCTCCAGCATCTGCCGCAGCTTGGCGGACAGGCCGATGGTGCTGAAGAACGCGATCAGCAACAGGTCGCGAAGGTGGAGGTCGAAGCGGATCTCCCAGCCGCTGCCCAGCTCGACCAGGGCGACCACCACGCTGATCGGCAAGCCACCCGACACCGCCGGGGGAATGCTGTACTTGTGCAGGAAGTGGATGCGCTGGTTGATGTGATAACCCAGCCACAAAGCGACGATCGCCAACGCGAGCGTGATGGGCGTGTTGACCAGGATTGTGGGCGTGTCCTGCATCGGATCGACAGGCTTTCCGTAGGCAGCGAGGTGCGACGTGGCGCTTGGCGCACCACCCACACTACCGGGCCCCCGTCAGCAGCGGAACCTCAAGGCCCCGTGCCGCCCTCAAGAGTGCGATTCGCGGTAGGCGCCCTGCCTGGTGCGATCCGATCCATGATTGGTGGAACGGTCCAGCACCAGTTCGACGCGCTCGCCGCATTCGAACCCGCCCTCGCCCGCAAAGTCCCAGCGCTCCACCACGGCCTGTCCCGAGTTGGCGACATGTGTCACCAGATTGACCGAGTTCGGCCGGTCAGCACGCACCCGGTGCGACACCGCCGTGCCGCCCTGCACGCACCACGCGGCGCGTCGCAGCTCCGGGTAGCGCTGCGCCAGCGGGCGGATGAAGGGCAGATGGATGTGCCCACCCATCAGGATGTCCGCACCCGCCTCCACCCAGGCGTGGACGGCATCGGCATGGCCGCGCACCAGGTTGTTCTCGTCGCTTCCCGTCGGCACGTCCACCGGTTGATGGGTCACCACGACGCGCAGCTGTCCGGTGCCAGCCCGGGCCAACCGGTCGGAAATTCGTCTGATCTGCGCCTTGGAGATTTCCCCGTGCTTGTGGCGCCACGGCCGCGTGCAGTTCACGCCGATCACCAGCAGGTCGGGCGTGTCGAGCACCGGTTCGAGATCGTTGCCGAACGACTCGCGATAGTGGCGATACGGGGCAACAACGCGGGTGAACACATCGAACAGCGCGATGTCGTGATTGCCCGGCACCGCCAGCTCCACGCCGATGCCGAGGCGGTCGCAGAACGCCCTCGCCGCCAGGAACTGCTCCCGCCGCGCCCGCTGGGTGATGTCGCCCGACAGCATCAACACGTCGGGCCGCTTGTCCTTCGCGAAGGCCACCAGCGCCTCCACCACCTCGTCGACCTGTGTCCCGAAATGCGGATCGGACACCTGCAAGAGCACACTCATTCGACCTCCACGCGATCCTCCGGCAAGGGCAGCATAAGCGGCAGCGGCTCGGGCACCTCGAACACCAGGGGCGTGTCCAGCCACTGGATCTCGCCGTCCAGCGCCACCTTGGCCCGGCGCGCACCGTGCGGACTGACGGAAAGTCGCTTGAAAGCGAAACTCTCGACGTTGTCGGAGTCGCCAAGCTTGCCGAGCGCACCACGCAGCGCCAGCCACAACAGCGCCCAGAACGAGGTCGGCCGCACGACGATGCCCGCCAGCTGCCCGGCGTCCAGCGCGGCGGCCTCGCCGATGCCGATCCGCTCCAGCTGCAGCTGGTTGTTGCCCACGAACAGCGTGGGTGACTTCAGCACGCGGCGCTTCCCGCCCTGCTCGAACTCCAGGCTCAGCTGGCGCACATGGCCGGCCAGCGTGCGCAGCCCGGAATAGATCGCAACCCAGCGATTGCGCCCCAGCTGCTGCTTGGCCTTCTCGCGATCCTGCAGCACCTGCGGGTAAAGCCCCAGGCTGGCATTGACCAGGAACGCGCGGCCGTTGACCCGACCCACGTGCACCGGCTGCACCCGCGCACGCAACAGCGCCCGGGTCGCCTTCTCCAGCTCCTGGGGAATGCCGTTGACCCGCCCGAAGTAGTTGAAGGTGCCCTGTGGCAACACCCCATAGGCCGGCCCGCGGCCGTGCACCGCCTGCGCTACCGCACTCAACGTGCCGTCGCCACCGGCGGCCACCACCACGCCTCCCTGCGCGATCGCCCGCTTCACCGCTTCTTCGGCCGTGCTCGACAGCTGGGAGGGATCGAGGACTTGCAGGAACTCGTGGCGTCGTCCGGCTTCATCGAAGATGCCGCCGATGCAGGCCATGACCTCCTCCGCATCGACGTGGCCGGAGGCGGCATTGATGACGACGAAGAACGGGGCATCCGGTGCGGGCTGGGAAAAGGTCATGGCGCGACGATAGTTCCGCGGCGGTTACCCGGACATAAACGGCCGTCGCAGGCTGGGCTAAGCTTCGCCCATGGCCGACGACCAGCCCGTCCAGCCGGGAAGCCTGGACTCGACACAGTGCCGCAACTGCGGCGCGACCCTGCAGGGCGGGTTCTGCGCCCAGTGCGGGCAGCGCCGTTTGCGCGAGTCCGATCGTCGCCTGGGACACCTGCTGGGGCAGTTCTTCGGGGCGATGACCGATCTGGACAGCCGCTTCTGGCGCAGCATCCGCGCGTTGCTGTTTCGCCCCGGCGTCCTGTCGCGAGACTACATCGCCGGGCGACGGACCCACTGGCTGCCACCGATCACCCTGTTCGTCATCGCCAACGTCCTGTACTTCCTTGCGCCGGCGCTGACCGACTTCACCCTGCCCTTCTACAACCAGGTGCCCGGCGACATCGCCATGGAGTCCTTCGATGACCCCGAACGGATCAGTCCGAGGGCGCGCGAAACCATCGAAAACTTCAGGGGCCAGGTCCACAGCCCCATCACGGCGGACTGGGTGCGCGCCCGGGTGGAGCGTCGCAACGCCGATCGGCTTGAGCGCAGCGGGGGCCGCGTCGGCTACACGATGGTGGACTATGCGCGCGACTACGACGCCCGCTCCGGCGCGATCAGCAAGCTGCTGATCATCCTGCACGTGCCGTTCCTGGCGCTTGCGCTGGCCGCCATGTACCGCAGCCGTCGGCTCTACTTCGCCGAGCACTTCGTCGTCGCCCTGCACCTGTTCACTTTCCTGGTGCTCTTCATCGAACTCACCATCGGCCCGGCCTCGCTGGTCGCCAATGCCCTGGGCGGCAGCTGGTACGTGGCCATGTTCCACGCCTGGCGGCCGATCATGCTGATCGTGGTGCTGGGCTATACCACCCTAGCCATCCGTCGCGTCTACGCCACGCCATGGTGGCGGGCGCTACTTGCCGCCATGGCGTTCCTGCTGGTACTGGGCGTCACCAACTATCTGGTCTACCGCACCGTCCAGTTCATGGTGGTGTACGCCTTCAGCTGAGTTGGAACCTGCCGCCGCGACTGGCACGGGCCGCGGACCCCGCCTCCGGGATCCGCGGGTGCGTTGAACATGAACAGTGAACGCGAGGCGCTCGGATCAGTGACTGCGGTCCTCGGATGCCCGGGAGGTTTTGCCATCGGCTCGATCCCAGGCCGCACGACTGGCCGGCTTGGCATCTTCCCAACCCAGGCGCGAGTTGCCCTTCCGCTTTTCGTAATCCATGCGCATGTCTTCCTCGACATCGTCGAAGTCGCGATCCGCATGACGCGCACGGGCTTCGTAGCCCGTCTGGTAGGCGGGCTCGTAGTCTTCGTAACCGTGGTCTGCCTTGTAATACGGTTCGTTCTTGTAGTTCTCCCGCCAGTGCGCGTTCTCAACGGTCGGGTTGATCTTCTCGCCCACTGCCTTGCCCGCCAGCCCGCCGACAATGGCACCGGCTGCCGCGCCCACCACCGTGCCGACAGGCCCGGCGGCCAACGTGCCGGCGGCAGCACCGGCGGCGATTCCTCCGGCAGCCGCGCCCACGCCCGTGCCGACGGGATGGGCCCCGGGCGCTCCGGTGATCGGATCCCGGTTGGCGTCATGCTTACCGTCGTGGTCGTGCTTCGTGTCGGGCGCGCGCTTCGTGTCCTGGCCACCCGTCCTGTTGTGCCCATCCATTCTGTCGTTCATGTCCCAGCTCCTTGGTCATCGGCCTCCTTGGCCGAAGTCCAGTGTCACGTGAGGGGCATTACGGGGGCGTGCAGCGCACGGGCCATTTCGGTGTAAGCGCACGTCTCCATCGACGCCACTGGGGCTACGTTCAGCGCAAAATGCCCGAACACGCCCCTCCGGCGCATCCTGGTTCGTGACCTGCCTGCCCGGGGCGTCGCGGACATTCGTTTTACCTCGGCGAGCCACCATCCCTCCCGAACCCGCCAACCGGCGGCACGGGATGGACCAATGCGCACTTTCACATGGGTTTTGCTGGGCGGAATGGTGGCCCTGGTGACCAGCCTCGGCCTGTCCGGCTGGATCTGGTACGCCACGCTGGATCTGGAAAAAGAGCCTCGAGCCGACCCCTTGGCGCTTGCCGCCGAACTGCCCTACCTGCAGCTGCAGACTCCCGAGCGCCGCGGCCGCATCCTGGCAGTCGTCACCAGCACCGGGCGATTTCCCGACAACGGGAAACGGGCAGGCTACGAACTGACCGAGCTCTCACGCGCCTACTGGGTGTTCACCGTGAACGGCTACGAGGTCGACGTGGCGAGCCCCATGGGTGGCGCACCGGAGATGGTGGTGGACAGCGATGACGTCACCGATGCCGACTACGCCTTCCTCAACGACCCCGACATCCGCCGGAAACTGGCCACGACGCTTCCCTTGGCCCAGGTGGATCCGGAACGCTACGCCGCGGTGTACTTCGTCGGCGGCAAGGGCACGATGTTCGACTTCCCGCACAACCCCGACATCGCCCGCATCGTTTCCGCCATCGACGCCCGCAACGGTGTTGTCGGCGCCGTGTGCCATGGACCGGCCGCGCTGGTCGGCGTGCTGCGCGAAGACGGCAGCCCTTGGCTCCGGGATCGCCAGGTGACCGGCTTCACGAACGCCGAGGAGCTGTTCCTGATCCCGGAGGCACGCGACCGCTTTCCCTTCCTGCTGCAGGACGAACTCATCGCCCACGGCGCCACCTTCCATGAGGCACCGATGTACCTGGGCCACACCATCGTGGACGGTCGCCTCGTGAGCGGACAGAATCCATGGTCCACTTGGGAGGTCGCCGAGACGATGATCCGTGTGTTGGGTCACGAGCCCCTGCCCCGGGAGGTGACACCGGAGGAAGTGAGTGTCAGCCTGCTGCACGTGTACCGGCGCGAGGGCCTGGGCGCGGCGATCGCGCTCAAGCGCGAAGCGCCTCGTGCGGACAAGCGCCTGCTGCTGATGCACGCGGTGGTGGCAGCGATGCAGTGGGAATTGCGCAGCGCCTGGCAGTTGCAGCGCCTGGCGCGGGTGTGACATCACGAATGGGCGGCGAGGCAATGGGCGCACTGGTGTCGCCGGCACGCATCAACGTGCTGCTGGTCGAAGACGATCTGGACGTAGCCGCCGGCTTCGGCGACTACCTGCAGTCCCATGGACTGTCGGTCGACTTCGCCTACTCCGCGACCCAGGCCCGGGCCCGACTGCGCGAGGAAGCGTTCGACGTGCTGGTGCTGGATGTCAACCTGCCGGGCGAGGACGGCATCAGCCTGTGCCGCGACCTCAAGGCGCGCCAGCAGATCATCCAGCCGGTGCTGTTCCTGACGGCCCGGGGCGCTTTGGACGACAAGCTGAAGGGCTTCGATGCCGGGGCCGTGGACTGGCTGGTGAAGCCGGTGGCGCCGGCCGAGCTGCTGGCGCGCATCCGCGCGATCGCCACCCACGTCGCGGCGGGCCCAAGATCCACCGCCCTGTGCGTGGGCGACTATCGACTCGACGAGTCCGCCGGACTGCTCACCCATGGCGGCAAGCGTTTGCAGCTGCACGTCAGCGGCGTGGCGATCCTGGCCCAGCTGATGCAGGCCCACCCGGCCTGCGTGTCGCGCCAGCAGCTGATCGACCGCCTGTGGGGAGACCTTCCACCGCACAGCGACCCGCTGCGTGCACACGTGTGGCAGCTCAGGCAGGCATTGCTGTCGGCCTTCGGCACCCGGCCGATCGCCACCGAGCGCGGCATCGGCTACCGGTTCGAGGTCGGCGAATGAGGCGCCTGCGCCTGCGAAGTGTGCTGGCGCGGCAATGGATCACGTTTGGCGTGACGCTGTTCGCCGGCTTTGCGGCGATGGCGCTCCTGCTGCTGTTCCTGCTGGAAGACCAGTTCATCGACCGCCGCCTGCGCGACGTGGGTCAAACCGTCGTGGAGGGCGCCGTCCACCTGCCGACCGGCTTCACCCGGTATGGGTCGCAGGATGCCCCGCCGGCGGTCCTGGCCGCGTTCCAGGCCCACCGGCCCGGCGCGATCAGGGAACTGCGGTTGCCCGATGGCCCATACGTCCATGTGCTGGCGGGGCGCGACCAGGGGGGGCGCGACTTCCTGCTGGTCTATGACGTCACTGACCAGCTCTACGTCAACGCCGCGCTGCGCACGGGCTGGCCCTGGCTGTTGGCGATCGCGGCACTGCTGACCCTGGCGGCCTGGGTGCTGGCGCATCGCTTCGTCGGCACGTTGGCGCGCCGCGCGGATGCCCTGGTGCATGCGCTCGGCGAGCCCGGGGACACCACCAGCCTGCGCCAGCTGGCCCGCGACGAGCCGATCGAAGAGTTCGCCCTTCTCGCCCATCGCAGTGCCGACGCGTGGGACGCCCGGCTGACCGCCCTGGAGCGCGAGCGTGAAACCCTCGCCTTCCTGGGCCACGAACTCAGGACACCGCTTCAATCGGCACGCACGAGCCTGGACGCACTGCAGGAGGACCGCCATGACGGCGCCGCGTGGATGCGCCTGCGACGTGCCCACCAGCGCCTTGTCCGTGCCAGCCAGGCCATCCTCTGGCTGGAACGCGACAGCGTGCGCTCCTCGGCCCCTCCGACCCCGGCGGACACGCTGCTGGCGGCACTCGACGAGGAGTTCGCACCACTCGCACACAGCCGCCGGCAGGCCCTGCATGCGAACGCGCCGCCCGGGCTGTGCTGGCCGTGGCCGGCGGAGGTGATCGAAACGATTGCAGCCAACCTGCTGATGAATGCGATCCAGCACGGCGGACCCGGCATCATCGAGGTGAACGCCGATTCCGACGGGCTGTCCGTGGTGAACCCGTACGCCGAGGACTCCCGCACGGCGGGCTTCGGCCTGGGCCTGGAGCTTGTTTCGCGCCTCGTGCAGCGCTTTGGCGGATCGCTCAGCCACAACCATCGCCCTGATGCGGTCGAGGTGCAGGTGAAATTTCGGCGATAATGCGCCCCCGTCGCGCCGTTCCGCCGCGCGACCCATCCCCGGGACCCCGTGAAGACTCCACCAAGCCTGCAGGCGCTGATCGAAGAAGGCGTCATCGACGAAGTGCTGCGACCGCTCAAGAGCGGCAAGGAAGCGGCCGTGTACGTGGTGCGCGCCGGCAACGAGGTGCGCTGCGCCAAGGTGTTCAAGGACATGGGGCACCGCAGCTTCCAGAAGCGCGTGCAGTACCAGGAAGGCCGCAAGTCACGCGGCAGCCGCGAGACCCGCGCCGTGGCGTCCGGCAGTCGCTACGGCCGCAAGCAGCAGGAGGACGAGTGGAAGAACGCCGAGGTCGACGCGCTGTTCCAGCTGCGTGCCGCCGGCGTTCGCGTGCCGGAGCCCTACAGCTTCCTGCACGGCGTGCTGGTGATGGAGTTGATCACCGATGCGAACGATTTCGCCGCCCCGCGCCTGGCCGAGGTGGAACTGACGCCGGAGAAGGCGCGCGAGTTCCACGCCATCCTGGTGCGCGAGGTGGTGCGGATGCTGTGCTGCGGCCTGATCCACGGCGACCTGTCCGCCTACAACGTGCTGGTGGGCCCCGAGGGCCCGGTGGTCATCGACTTTCCGCAGGTGGTCAGCGCCGCCGGCAACAACGCCGCGCGCACCATGCTGCTGCGCGACGTCAACAACCTCACCGCCACGCTTGGCCGCTGGGCGCCGGAGTTGCTGGACACCTGGTACGGCGAGGAGATGTGGGCGATCTTCGAGGCCGGCCAGTTGCAACCCGACACGCCGCTGACCGGTGAGTTCACCTTCGATGAGCACACCGTCGACCTGGACGGCGTGCGCGACGCGATCGAGGACGCGCGCCAGGTGGCGCTGATCCGCCAGCAGGGGCGCGAGGCGCAGGACGACGAGGATTGAGCCGATGCGCACCTTCGTACTGAGGGCGCGCGCCGCGCCCACCGACAGCGCCAACCTGCTGGCCGGCGTGGGCACCCAGGCGCATACGGAGATCCTGGCGCACACGCTGATGAACGCGATCTTCGTGGCCCAGTCGCACCGCCCCGACGTGGTGGTCTACCTTGTGCTGGAAAGCACGCAGGACTACTCGCGCACGATCCGCTTCGAGGCCAACGCCATGCATGACATCGGCGGCTTCAACGAGCGGGCGCTGCTGGGCAAGGTCGCCCGGGCGCTGGATGCGTCCCGGGGCATGGGCAAGGACGAGACGCGACCGGTGGAATCAGGCGTCACCGTGCACACGCAGAGCTTCGAGGCGCTGGTGAAGCAACTGGCCGAGGGCCATGAGCTGTTCGTGATGGACCCGAAAGGCACGCCGATGCGTGAGCAGATGTTCCAGGGCAACCCCTGCTTCCTGCTCACCGACCACATTCCGATGCCGAAGAAGACCTTCAACAGCCTCGACCGCCTGGGCGCGAAGCGCATCACGCTGGGCAGGACGATGCTGTTCGCGTCGCAATGCGTGGTGCTGATCCATCACGAGCTGGACCAGCGGTAGTCGCCTGATCGGCGCCGCACGCGCACCGGACTTGAGCCGGCGCGCCCCTGGATCCCGAAGTCGGTTCAGTTGAGCAGTGGCCTGGCGGCTGCGGGTTCGAGCGCGGTCGGAGCAACCTCCATCGCATCCACCTGGGCCAACCGCCCCTGCAGCTGCTCATCGGTCAGCGCTTCCTCCTGATGCAGCCACTTGAACCGGCGGCGAGAATCATCCGGGGATTCACCATCGGGAAAGAAGTCGTACTCCGCCCGGTAGGCGGCCGCGCGTCGCGTGGCGATCTCATCGAGAACCTTCGCGCCACTCGCATCGTCGATCACCAGCAGGTTGCCTTCGGGGTGGGCAGGATGGTGAATGGCGTGCTTCGGAAATGGTAGAAGGCGTAGCAACCGGCGCCGATGAAGATCCAGAAGTTCGGCATTCCCCAGTTGCCACCGATCCAGTTGATTGCCGTCATCACCGCGCCGATCGCCAGCCAGAGCAGGCCCACGTTGCGCAACCAGTCGTTGCGCTCGACCAGCGTCTGCCGGTCACGGGAAATGTCCACGTAATCGACACTGAAGCTTCGGCTTCCGGAACCATCCTGCTGCTGATACTGCAGACTTGCTTCGCCAAACGTGAAGCGAATGCGGTTCGCATTGCGCCGCTGCGAGATTTCCATCTGAAGTCCCCTGAGATGCTTTCTGCTGCGCCGGTGGGCGCCCCCGGCGGGACTATAGCCCAACCACTTCCCCCTCGGAATCATTGGCCGCAATCCTCGAGCTGGGGCCCGGTTCCTCGACGCGCGGGCCCCCTACCCGGGTGCGATGAACAGCGTGTTGATCGCCAGTTCGATGCCCTGTCCGCCACTGTCTACAATCGCCCGATGCACAACGAGCCAGGCGGGCACATCGAAAGCGGATCACTAGATGGGATGGAACGCCCGACGATCCCGGACGACCGCCAGCTGCTGCGCGGCATCCTCATCCAGGACATGCGGCAGGACCTCCGCCGCCACCTGCGCCCGATGCTCGCCTGGTACCTGCTGTTCACTGCCTTCGCGGTGGTTGCCGCCGCCCCACTGAGCACCTGGTCGCTCGCCGCGCTGCTGCACTGGATCGAGCGCCCGCTCGCCGGCGAGTTCGACGGTCTGATCGACATCGTGCTGGCGCTCGGCTGGCTGATGCTGGCCGGTGCGCTCGCGCTGTTCGCGGTCATGCTGCAACAGGCCGGCATGCTGCTGGTGTCGGCCAGCCACGGCTGCCGCTACCGCATCGCCGCGGCGGCATTGCGCGGCATGCTCCGGCGCGCGGCGCCGCTGGCCGCGCTGACGGGCTGCCAGGTGCTGGCGCATGCGGTGCTGGCGCTGCCCTGGCTGGTGGTCGGCATCGGGCTGTACTGGCTGCTGCTTGGAAACCTCGACCCCTACTACGTCATCACCGTGCAACCCGCCGCGCTGTGGTGGTTCCTCGGCGGCTTCCTGCCGGTTCTGGCAGCCGGCCTGTTCCTGCACGCCACGCTCTACTTCCGCTGGCTGCTGGCCACGCCCGCGCTGGTGCTGGAGGGCCTGTCCCCGGTGGCGGCGCTTACCCGCAGCCGCGCCCTCACGCGTGGCCGGCACCTGCGCATCGCACTGCTGGTGGTGGGTGTCGCGCTGGCCATCGCCGCCCTGCCGGTGCTGGTGACGCTGGGGTACGACCGCGCGGCCACCCCACTGCTGGACCAGATCCCGGCGAATCGCTGGCTGGTGAGCGCCGGAATGGTGGGCTACCTCACCCTCTACGCCGCCACGGTGCTGGGTGTGCTGTTCCTCGGCACCACGGCGAACGCGCTGCTGGTGCGTGCGCTGTTCCACCGGCTCGGGGGTGTCATTGGTGTCCAAGACGCGGACGCGGTGCCGCCCCGCCCGGGACGTTTCGTCGGCGGCGCCGAGGCGGTCGTTCTGGTCGTGGCGCTGGTGCAGGCGACGTTCGCCGTGGTCAGCATGAACCTGGGCCGCGAGGTGACCGTGACCGCCCACCGCGGCGCATCGGCCGTGGCCCCGGAAAACACGCTGGCCGCCTTCGAGGCCGCCCTCGACGCCGGCGCGGATGCGATCGAGTTCGACGTGCGGCTCAGCGCCGATGGCGCCGTGATCGTGTTCCACGACAGCGATTTCCGGCGCATGGCAGGCGATTCGCGGGCCGTCGTGGATACACCCCTGTCGGACATGCGCGACATCGACGTGGGCAGCTGGTTCGATCCCGTGTTCTCGGGTGAGCGCATCCCCACGCTGGCCGAGGCGCTCGACTTCCTCGACGGACGCGCGCAGGCGCTGGTGGAGCTCAAGCCCGACCCCGGCAATGCCCAGGCCCTGCTCGACGCCACCGTGGCGGTCATCGAGGACGGCGGCCACTGGGACGCCGTCATCCTCGCCTCGCTGTCGCCCGACCTGGTGCGCGCGGCACGCGTGGTGGCTCCGCAGGCGCGACTGGCCCTGTTCGCCAATGCCGCCTTGCCGGGCACCGCACGCCGCACCGACTTCGACATGCTGGGCCTCAACCACGTGCGGGTAGACGCCTCGGTGGTGGCCGACGCACGCCGCCGCGGGTACCTACTGCAGGTGTGGACCGTCAACGACCCGGTACTGATGGCGCGCTACATGGACCTGGGCGTGCACGACATCAGCACCGACGTGCCCGCCGAAGCGGTCCGGGTGCGGACCGAGCGGGCCGAACTGACCGACGTGGAGTTGCTGCTGGCAAGACTGCGCAGCTGGTTCCGGCGCTGAGCGAAGCTCCTCGCTACGTCGAGCGGGACAACACGGCCCCTCATTCGACCGGCGTGTTCCACAGCAGGCCCCTCCGCAGGCGCACCCACTCCCGGCCATCCTCCACCTTCTCTACGCCGCCGTAGGTGGATTTTTCATGGTCGGTCACCCCACGACGGTCATCCTCACTCTCGCTGAGAATATCGACCACACCAAACCCTGAAACCCCGGACCCGGCTACAAGCCCGCCTCCTGCGCCCCTGCGACCGCACCATCGCGCGCCAGGTCGACGGCGGCGGCCACGCTCAGGCGCACCGCTTCGCGCTTGGCATGCTCCAGCGCATCGAGCGTGATCTCCTGATAGGGATAGAAGGTGCGCAGGTGATACGGCGTGCCGTCCACGTCGAAGCGCAGCCACGTCACCATCACGCTGTGCCCGGCGCTGATCTCGGATGCGAAGTACTCCCCCTCGCCGCGACCATTGCACCCGATCGGGTTTTCGTCGTCGGGCACGTAGGACGGATCCGGGTCGACGTGAACCACCAGGCGGTCAGTGAACACGCGATCTCCGGTGGCCCGCCTTGCGGAGGAAGAGACGGCGGCACCGATGGCTCCGCCCATGAAGTTGCCCGCGTTGGACAACAGCCTCAAGCGCTTGTTGTCGTAGATGTCGAAGCGATGCAACACCACCTCGCGCGACTCGACTTCCGGCCAGGCTGCGGCCAGCAGCGCCTCGAACATGCGTGCCTTGGGCGGACTGAACTCCTCGGTCTTCTGCAGGGAAATGCCATAGCGGCAGCTGTAGATGTTGCCTTCCGCGGCGCCAAACCCCGGATAGGCATCCGGTTGAGTGGCATCGGTCACGAACTGCCTGGCGGGCGGTGGAACGTCCGCCAATGTCAGGTTCCGGGCGGGCATGCAGCCGACCACAAGCACCAGACCGACACACAGCACCAGCCCCCGACCAAGCACTGCCCAACCTCCGGGGCCACGCCCGGATGCTCCCGACATCATCATCCTCATTCCCCCTGAAGAACTGCTGGATCAACCAAAAGGTGCCACCCCGATCAACATTCGATGCAGCCACATCGCAAACACCAGCCACGCCACCACGCCGACCACCACGGTCAGCGCGGTCATCATGGCGCTGGCCGGTGCAACGACCACCGGCCCACGCCGCGCCGCGGACGCCCAGTCGACCAGCGCCCACAGCAGGAACGCGCCGAACAGCACGATGGCATGCAGCCAGCCGTTGGCCAGCAGGTGCGCGACCGACCACAGCGCCACGCCGATGATCATCGGATGCCCGACGGCACGGCGGATGTGGTTGCGCGGCATGTAGGTGGCCACCAGCAGCACGAAGGCCACCAGCGTCAGCAGCGAGGCGGCGTGGCGCATGCCCACCGGCGGCACCCACACCAGCGTGGTGCCCGCCGCCCGCGCCTGCCCGTAGCCCCAGACGATCAGCACGAAGCCGATGATCGACACCAGGCTGTAGACGCCCTTCCAGGTGCCCTCACCCACGCGCCCGATCATGCGCTGACGCCACGCGGGTGCCGCCACCCGCACCGAATGCGCACCAAGGAACACTACCAACCCCAGGATCATCCAAATCATGCTCGCCCCCCCATCCGTTTGCCGGACCACATCCAAGTGTAGCCGTGCGGCAGCCCGGCAGCGGCAGGGCGTCGCCGATGCGTTGCGACACGCACGTGGCTGGGTCGCAACGGTCTTCGGTGCGCTAGCGGCCCGGCCGCTCCAGCACCGCGTGGCGCAGCGGCGCGACCCGATTACCCTGCAGCTGCCCCTCTATCAGCGCATCACCGCTCAGGCCAATCACCCGGTGGCCGAGGAACACCACCCGCGACTCGCCGTACCAGGCGACGGACTGGCGAGCCAGCTCGGGCATGTCGCTGAAGTCCAGCACCCCGCGGTCGGCCAGACTGCCACCCTGCAGGGCGGCAAACATCAACGCCGATTCCGAGCCCTCGCGCCCGCGCACCGGCCACCCGACCAGCAAACTGCCGTCGCGCTGCCCGGCCATGTTCACCGCGTGCGTGCGCATCTCCGACAACTCCACGCCGCCGGGAATGTAGCGGTCGACCAGTCGCGCCCCGTCGGCCTCGCGTGCGGCGTAGCCCAGCACGAAGTCCTCCTCATCCTCATCGCTGCCAAACACCAGCAGCCCACCGGGCACCGGTTGCAGCAACTGCGGCCAGATGCCGGTTTCGAAGCGGGCCGGCGGTGCATCGTCCAGCGTCTGGACCACCATCGGCCCCGGCGAAGCGGGTTCGGACTGCCAGCGGTGACGTCCATCGCGCCCAAACCACACCGCATCCTCTCCGAACCGGACCAGGGCGCCGTGGTACGGCAGCTCAACCAGCCAGTCCGGCAGCACAACGTCCTGCGCCATCGCGGTGCCGAACCGATCCAAAGGCACGCGGGTTACATCATAGGCGCCCTCGGCACCCGCGCCGGGTGCCGACGCGGTGGCCACGAACAGGCTGTTCGCTCGCTCGGAGAACTGCAGCGGGCTGTCCACCTTGCCGTTGACCACCGCGAAGCCGGGGGCCTGAAAGTCGCGCAACGGCACCCGAAAGATGCTGCTCAAGGGCCCGGTGCCCTTCTTGTCGTAAACGGGATGGGCCAGGGCGAGGAAAGCAGACGAGGGCGAGACATAAAGCTGCGAACCCCGGTCGCCCACCACACCGAAGGTCTGGCAGTCCATCATGCCCTGCAGTAGATCCTCCACCGGACACAGCGACAGCACGTGAACCTCGGGACTCCGCAGCGCGAACACCGGCAAGTGCACCTCTGCAAGATCGATCAGGTCATGCCACCGCGGGGTCGCAACGTCACGGCGCGACCAGCGCAGAGCATCGGGAATCGCGTTCCACGCGAACGGCAGCTGCGCGCTGATCAGGATGTGATTTCCGACCAGGCGGGCGCCGTAGTTTTCGGTATCGAAGTAGTCCTCGGTCTCGATCCAGAAGCGCGAGCGACGTTGCAGCGCCCCATCGGCATCGATCGAGAACAGCAGCAGCTCCGACACCGCCGTGCGCTGTCCGTAGTTGAAGCCGATCAGGACAATGTTCGAACCCGAGACGAGGATCTCGTCGTACCACACGTCCTTGCCGTCGGCCTCCAACGCGGTGGGAAGGGCGTCGGCCAGCTCCAACACCTCCGAGCCATCGCGCCGCAGGCGAACGGTGTACAGCACGTCATCGCGCAGCACCACCAGGTAATCGCCGGCCCGCTTGACGATGCCGCCTTCATCGACCCCCGCCACCTGGACGTTCGTGACCGATTCGCCGGCCACCGGGCTGGCCAGGCGTGCGCCAGTGACCTCGATCCGATCCAGCGACGAGTCGCCTGCCGCGGGGGAAGGTGCCGGAGGCGGCGGCGCGCTCAAGGGCACGGGCGCCTCTTGCACGATCGTTCCTCGCCTCGCGATTCCTTCGGGATGCTTCGCCCGCTCTGCCTTCAGCCAGGCTGCAAAGGCCGCCTCGGAGCCGAAGCGTGAAAGCTCCCCCTCGGCCGTCAGGCGCGCGCCGCCCGGTGTTGCGCAGGCCACCAGCAACAGGCACACCGCGCACCACGCAAAGCCCCGCCCCATGCCCCGACTGTCGCTCATTAACTTTCCTTTAGTGTCATTGCGCGTCCAGGATGTCCTGCAGCACCAGCCAATCCTGGAAGCGCTGCTCGGACTCGGCCCGCCCCGCCGGATCGAGCGCGTTGTCTAGCAGCGCCTCGAACGGGGGATGGGGCTCATGCCCCGCGTGCAGGTGCTGCAGGTAGTACACCCGCCCCTGCACCGGATCCGGGGGTGTGCCCTGGCCCAGCACGTTCATCACGGCCAGGTTCCTCAGCGCGTGCGTGTCGCCCAGCTGCGCTGCCTGCTCGTACAAGCGCTTTGCCCGCGCGAAGTCCTGGGCCACGCCGGATCCGGTGGCATACATCACCGCGAGGGAGGTGACGGAATTCGGATGGTGCACATCGGCACCCTGCTGGAACCAGTGCACCGCCCGGGCCGGGTCGGGATCCACCCCGTGGCCCTTCACGTAGACACTGCCCAACTCCCACATCGCCTCGCCATCGCCCTGTGCGGCCGCCTTCTCGAACCACTCGATCGCCTCGGCATGCGCGGGCTCGGAAAACCAGCCCCGGACAAGGGCCAGCCCGACCAGCCGCTGCGCGTCGACAAAGCCGCCCTCGGCCAGGGCGCGCCATTCGGCGAAGCCCGCATCCGGGTCCGCCTCGAGGCCGCAGTGGCCCCGGATGCGCATCTCCGCACGCGTGAACGCAACCGGATCCGGCAGATCGATTCCGGTGGCCACCAGACGGTCGTAGACCGCGCAGGCCTCGGCGACGTCCGGCTCGAAGAAGGGCGAGCCGCCGTAGAGCTGCCCCAACAGATTCAGCAGCGCCCCCGGATCCCCGGCATCGGCCCCGGCGCGCAGATAGCCCGCGGCCCGCGGCACATCCACCTCCACGCCCATGCCGTTGGAGTAGATGACCCACAGCAGGTTCCAGCCGATCGCTTCACCCAGCTCCGCCGCGCGGCGGGCGTAGTCGATGGCGGGCCGGATCGATGCCCCCGTCACTGGCGCGCCCTCGCCCCCGTTTGTGGCCACCAGCAAGGCCGCACTGGCCAGGCGACCCAGCACCCGGGTGTCGTCCTCCCCGGCATAGGGCCCGAGCAGGGCCAGCACCTCGGCCTCCCGCCCCTCGCTCTCCAGCGCATCCGCCCGGTCCAGCAGCGCCTGCCGATCATCGGCCTCCACCCGCCAGGGCAGCAGTGCCGCCGCCAGCAGCACAGTCGACATCACGGTCCTGATCATCGCGCCCTACTCCCCGTCCCCGCCCCGGTCCACCCACCGCACCGCACCGTTTTCGATCGCCCACATCGCTTCGTTTTCGGTGGTCAAAAGGTACAGCGCCTTGCCCGTCCGGTATCCCAGCAACACGTGAATCTCGGTGGGGTGTGGATCCAGCAGATGCGTCAGGGTCAGCGCCACAGCGCGCGGGTCGTCGCCCAGCTGGATGCAGGTATTGGTGAACTTCCGGGTGGCCACGATGCTGCCGTCCGCCGCCACGTCCATCCGGTGGTTGCCCCCGGCGGCCACCGCATTGCGCCCCGCCGAAGCCAGCGTGTAGGCCCGCAGCGCGCCCTCGCCGGCACCCGGTTCGGGCAGCACGATCACCGCCGCATCCTCGCCACAGCGCTCGAAGGGGTAGCTGGCGGCCCGTTGCCGCACGTCGAAGGCGCGTGCGCGATCCGCCGGCAGTGGCTCGGGCGTGGCCAGGCGCTCGGTGCCATCCAGCAGCTGGCCATCGCTGTTGGCGATTGCGCGGTAACGCACCTGCGGTACGCCGTCGTCGCCCGGCACCACGAACTCGACCTCGATGCGGTCATCGACCCGCGTGCTCAACACCCCGGCCACCGCTCGGTCGCGGCGGAAGCCGCGTACCCGGCGTGCCGACTCGGAAGCGGCCCGCTGTGCGGTTTCGTGGGCGAAAAGCTCCCGGCCTACGGCCTCGGCCTCGCGGAGCGCGGCCGCGTGCTCCTCAGCGGGCGAAGTATCGCTTTCAGCGCCAGCCACCCCGACGGCCAACAGCAGTGCTGAAGCCAGAATCCACTGATTCATCGTGCTCCCCTGTAATTCAGCTTCCCCGATCAAGTCTGGACCATGCTCGTTGCGACGTTTGCTGCTAGCGGTTCTGATTCGCCCTATGCGCCCGCCGGATAGCAGGGTCGATCGCGTCCACTTGGCGGTTTGGCTGAAACATCGCCCGCTGGCCCGGGGCGAGCTGACAGTTGCGGCTGAGGATCTCCAGTTCGTCGCCCGTACGGGCCGCACCGGACTGCAGGTTCACCACCACTCCCAGCGTGTCGCCCAAGGGCTCCAGCTCCAGACAGACCGAATCGATCGTCGCGTAGGTGCGATGGGCGTTCTCCTCCACGATGGCGAACAGGTTGTGCTGGTCGATCCAGACTACCGAGCGGACGCCATCCACGGACCGGGCAGCAGTCCTCGCGGATTCGCGCTCGACCGGACGGCTCGGGTCGGCCAGCTTGATCGACCGACGAAACTCTTCGTTCAGCGCACCCATCTGTTCGCGATAGAGCTCGTCGTTCCCCGTAACGGCCCCGACGTTTGCTGCAGTGAGACGCGCAGCCACCGTGGCGGAGTTCATGGGTTCACCCGCCTTTTGCGGGGCCCGAGGGGCCTCCTCCGTGCCACAGCCCGATGCGAGCACGATGGCCAGCAGGACGCCAACCGGCTGCCCGCGCCTCCACGCTCGTCGAAGAGTCTTTGCCAAGCCTGTCATACGAACCCCCTGTGCTCCCCCTGAGCGATGGTACCTGCCGATCAGAGGTCGGATCGATGACCTAGAAATTTTCTGGTCTCCTTTGCGACACCTTTCTCAACAAACGTTTGCGGAGGCGCGCTAGATTTTGCTCGATCGGCACCGTCAGGTTGCCAACCTGGAACGAGATCGATGTCGCTGAGCTCGTTGTTCGCCCATTGAGGTCCAGAGCCGTGCGCCGTAAATCCAAGCCCAATCTGTTCGATCTCGCCGCGGCAATGCCGTGGCAGGTGAGTCTGCTTGTCGGCGCAATCGTGTTCGCCGCGCTGATGTGGGTCGCGCCGGTTTTGGCCGAACGCATCGAGAATCCCATTTCGCGCTCGATGTACACCGCCATCGCCACCCACTCGCTGCCAGTGTTCGCGTGGATTCTCCTGGCGGTCTTCTCGATCAGTGCCCTCGTGTCGTTCGTCGAAAGGAGGAAGCGCTCGCACCTGTTCGCCACACGAACAGACCTTGCCGCCATTCGTGAACTCGACTGGCGCCAGTTCGAAATGCTCATCGGCGAGGCATTCCGACAGCAGGGCTACCGCGTCACTGAGTCAGGGTTGGGAGGCCCCGACGGCGGTGTGGATCTGGTGCTTCACCGCGACGGAAAGAAGACACTGGTGCAGTGCAAACACTGGCGAAACCGGCAGATACCGGTTTCAACCGTCAGGGAAATGTTCGGCCTTCTCCAACACCACGGCGCCGATGCGGTGAGCATCATCTGCACGGGCACGTTCAGTGCAGATGCCCGGCGCTTCGCGGTGGGCAAACCGATCGATTTGGTTGGGGACGACCGGCTAGTGGACCTATTGCGGAAAGAACGCTGCGGTTCGGTCCCACTTGCTTCGGCTGATCCGACGTCGGTACCTCCGCCACCGGGCGCAGTAGGCCCTCCACCCTGCGGAGCGTGCGGGTCGGAGACGGTCGTTCGCAAGAACAGGAGCACTGGATCCGAATTTCTCGGGTGCTCGCAGTATCCGAGGTGCCGCTTCACGGCCGAGATTCGTTAGCGTCCTTAAGCCAGCTGTGGCTACCAGCCCCAGCAAGCAGCCTGGGAGTCGCTCTGACGTGGCCGGGACCGGCTGTATCGCTCGCTCTTCACTGCTGCCGTGACCCCCGAACTCCCTAGCTTCTCTACGCGTCTTCCTTGGTGATACGTGCCACAGCCTCGCTCTCCAATACAAAGAGCTCGTTCGCAATAGCGAATTCGCGAAAAGCACGCGCTACACCTCCCTCGACCTCACGATGCGCCCTAGGATTCCGATGCGCCAAGAACGCTGCCTCAAAAAACTGGGCGCGTCCCTCAGCCTCGCCATTTGACACGCTCGTCCAGGTCAGGAGCGAGCCTGGGCCTCGAAACGCCTTACGGAGCACCGCGACACCTGAGACATCCATGTGGATTCCACAGCGGAGCTTCACCAGTTGCTCAAGTAGCCGATAGGCTTCAAACACGGCCCGGTCCGGGTTAGTAGAAGCGTCGAGAGCTAGGTCTGTTAGCCGATCGTCGAGCGTCCACCAAGGAATACTTGGTGGAAACTGCCTCCGCATAAGTTGCTCTGCGGTTTCGCGGCCTTCGAGCCCCGCATGCATGTAGCCGTACGTGCGCATCGGCCTGATCACACGCGCCTGCACAATCCCTTCCAAATCAGCTCGCCTCAGATTTCCTTCATCGAGCCGTTGCAAAAGACCGTGCTCCACCGCGACTTCGTCGACGTCAATCTGAAACCGCCGCAAGAGATGGAGCGCAATCGCAAGTCCCGCGGGCCCCTCCCCTCCGTATCCGGAGGCAAAGCCGCACCGGATGAATATCGGCTCGGGCTCCTCCACTTCCAGATAGAAGCCGTGCCTGTCGCCGTGTGTGAGCAAAAGAGCTCGTGCGATAGCCACATCGGCTGCAAGCACTCTTGCCAGTGCATCCAGACAAGATTGAGTGGATAGGCTCGACCCGTGGTACTGCGCGAGAAGTTTTTTGCTTCCGATCATCGAAAAGTCCCGCATGGCGGCTCCGTCAGCGGATCTATACGGCTTGCGTGGAAGCCCCGAAGGCGACCCAACCCTCTCGGCTAGCAAGAGCGCTAGGCGCGCCCAATTGAATCCGCAGTGCAAAGGACGCGTGCATCGAGTCGCGCGGCGTACTAACTCGAAACTCAACGGCGCACGACCTGGGTAGCACTTTCCGACGGCGGTAACAAACACACGAGCATCCGGCCTATCCCCGCCCAGCCCGAAAGCATCGCCGAGAGGCACAAGTGGGCAAACTCTAGAGCTCGCTACCTTCTCCCTCCGCCGGAATGTTCCTTTCTGCAACTGTAGATTCAGCCTCCTTTTGCATCGCAGCGGTGCCGACATCGATTGCAGACGATCGATCT
The DNA here is from genome assembly GCF_008017755.1 of Alkalisalibacterium limincola. Taxonomy (GTDB): domain Bacteria; phylum Pseudomonadota; class Gammaproteobacteria; order Xanthomonadales; family Xanthomonadaceae; genus Alkalisalibacterium; species Alkalisalibacterium limincola. The sequence continues at coordinate 13,413 of NZ_VRTS01000003.1, read as the reverse complement.
TCCTTGAGCTTTGGGGCCTGTGGTTGCCAAACTTTCAGATGCTGCCCAACCTGCTCATAGAAGTCTGGAATGGCCTGCTCGAGATCCACGACGAAGTTCTTCCTCTGGGCAAATCGGCCGGCAAGGTCACGTGCAAAAACAACCTCGAAGGACGAAACAACCTTACCCGCCTCCTCTCCCAACTCGGGGCTTTCCCTGAGCTTTGCCAGCGGATGTTGCGTAAACGCACCGCGACCTGGCCAATAGAAGCGGATGTGAATGTTCTCGGCCTTGGATTTGCCCAGTTGGCGAAGCAGCCACGTCAACCTCGCCTTGGTGGACTTGCGGTCTCCCGGCGCCATCACCCGCATTGATGCGTAAACCGCTCGCCGGTTGAAGTCGGCAGACACTTCGATGGCCGCCGCTGTATTGGGGACTGCGAAGCTGCTCCTCAGCCGGCACTCCTGAGCCAGTAGGTCCGCATCCGCCTTGATCCGCAGGCTCGGGTCCAATGTATGTGCCCGAGACACCTTGACTGAAACTTCCTCGCCCAATTGGCGGCTAAGAATCAGGCACAGGTCGCGAGTTTCCTGATACCAGGCACCCACAACCTCCTGAACGTCACTGGACTTTGCCGAAAGCGCACCACCCGCTTGAACGGCTGCCGCGACACTGGTCCATGCCGCGGGCATCTGATCAAAGCTCTTCACCCCCGCGCTAGGATGACTGAGAAACCGAATCATTTCGTTGAGGATCACGCGTTGCTCGCGGTCCTGAACGTCTCCGTTCTCCAAGTGCAACATCGCCTGTGTCAGGACGTACATCCAAGACCAGTGCCACAGCTTGGCTTTCTTGATTCCGGAAGCGCTTATCGGCACCGGATGATGTCCAGGCAGCGGCGCGAACTGATTGGATATCGTCAAGAGCGCATCGACGCCATTGAGCTTTGCCAGCTCGAGGTACGCCTCCATCTGCTCCGGAGTCAGATCGGTGTTGCCGACCTTTGCCTCAACCAGCGCCGTCCATTGATTTCCGCCCGAGCGCAGTACCAGCAGTCCGTCTGGCCTCACGTTCGCAGTACCAGTCTTGCGCAGAACCACTTCCGTATAAGCCTCAACCCGGGTCCGGGTTCCAGCCTTGACCCCCAGGTCGGAGAGCAGCGCTTTCCCGAAGTCCTCTACGGTTTCCATGCAGGACAACACAATGGACAACGTCCGGCCTTCCTTGGACGTATCAGCGAGCACCGGGAACAACCGAGCGCGCTCGCCTCGGACAAGAAACTCAGGCCTTTCGTCCATCACTTCCCCCTTGTGGTCTAAACATGAATCGCAAGCGACGCGCTCTAGTCCGCCAGCGCTCGCGTCTGATGACCCCTAGTCGATGAATACCACGCGGAAACTTCATACACCCTAGAAAATCTCTGGTCATCGCAGCTGGCACCTATTCTCCACCTGCTCTAACCTGGGGACCTCGGGGGAGCGACGACATGGCGTTCTGGTGGGTCAACCACAAGCAAACGCGCAAGCACGAAGTGCTTGGCGGTTACCTGTGGTCGCCGTTCCGGAATGCCAACGGTGCATTCAACCAAACCTACGAGAACATGCGGATGGCACGGGAAGGCGACATCGTCTTTTCGTTCGCCAATGGCGAAATTCAAGCGATCGGCCGGGTCACGGAAGAAGCCACTGCCAGCCCCAAGCCAGTTGAGTTCGGCTCCGTCGGCGATTATTGGTCGGACGAGGGTTGGCTAGTCGGTGTTGAGTTCTCGCCGGTACCGAGGCCAATCCGTCCTGCAGAGTACGCTAGTCAGATTGCTCCCCTGCTGCCAGACAGACACTCCCCCATTAGGGCGAACGGCCACGGCAACCAAGGCTGCTATCTGGCGTCGATCCCCGACAGCCTAGGCTTGCTTCTGCTGGCACTAACGGAGGCGGAAGAGCTTGCGGCAACGAACAGATTACTGACGCGCGAGGCTGAACTGGGCGGTGAGGTCCTGGAGGACATCCACCAGATCGAAGCTGACAAAAGCATTCCCGAAACTCAGCGCATGCAGCTCTCCAAAGCGCGTATCGGGCAAGGGCTTTTTCGCAAGCGGGTCATCCTGTTAGAGCAGTCTTGCCGCGTGACAGGCGTCGATGATCGCCGCATATTGATCGCCAGCCACATCAAGCCTTGGAAGGACGCCAGCAACGCCGAACGGCTAAGTGGTCTAAATGGCCTTTTGCTCTCGCCCCACGTGGATGCCCTGTTCGATGACCGCCTGATCACGTTCGAGCAGACGGGTCGAATGCGGGTCCATCCGTCCCTTTCTGGGGAGGTCCTGGAGCGATGGTCGATCGATCCTGACCGACGAGTGGCACCGTTTCGTCCGGAGCAGGCGAGCTTTCTTGAGCACCATCACCGGTTATTCGCAGACAAGATCTCGTGAAGCACGACTCCACGAAACTACCTCACCTAGAAGTATTGTGGGATCGCTTCCACAGCCAACCCAACTTCAAGCGCTAAATTCAGCGGCGAAAGCTTGGGACTGAGCACTCATGGGCCTCTATCTGGCAATGGCGCGTATCGCGCACGCATCCAGGACGAGGGATTCTCGGTACTTCGCCAGTCTCTCGAGCACATACCCATCGTCGCATGCAGCTGCTGGCTCAGAACGATATTACTCCATTGTCTAAAGATGGATACCCAGAAAATATCCAATTAATATTAACGTGAGCGAGATCACGATTAAACAAGAAATTGTGTACCGCCAGTTCCAATCCGAGGGCTCGGGGTTCTGGGAGACATCTGGCACTGCCTCACCCCGCAAAAATGGTACCCAGCTACGCTCATAATAGACTCTGTAAAAATAGTCGCTGTGCCCAAACTCGTTAAAACCATGTTGCCGAACGAGACTTGCTGTATCCAAATCGAACCCTATGGCACCAGACGGACCAGCGTCGCGAACTACCCAGCCGACTATCCGAGCCCAAACGTCTAATCTTGAGTAGGAATGTAGAACTGCCTCGACTCTTCCCTCCTTCACAAACCGATCCCAAGGGAACCTTGTACGTACAATTGACCCACAAAGAATTACACGTCTAAAGGAAATATACGGATCTATTTCCAACGACCGCGCTACGAGATAGGATCCAAAACTGTGCGCGACAATAGAAGGACCCCTAGCATCTTGTGGCACGTCAGCAATAGCCTTTCGAAACCACTGTAGCTTCCGTCGTCGACCGGCTGGTGTTAAAAATAGCAGCGCTGTGAAAAACCCGTAATCTAGAGGATGGTATGTGAACCCTGCAGCCGAAACGACCGGAGACAGATCCTTCTGCCATGTTCCGCTTGTTCGAATGCCATGCACAGATACCAATCGCTCCCTACACGATCCACCGCTTGCGCCGCCCCCCCCACGCGAGGATCTCTCGTTTTCGATTCGATTACGCTCCCTTGCTAAGTGCTCGAAGAGCGCGCTTCGAAAGCAAATACGATTATCTCGCCGCTTGCAAAGACCAACAACACGCGCATACTTAAACGACAAATTTCCGGGTTCAATTTCAATGCCATCATCATTACTGCGTAACAGGGCTTCAATTATTTCACCCATCTCATGATCTCTCGAAACCGCGGCAAACATATTGTCAGCATGAGCGTTCGAGTTACGCCTCCAGCGGTCCACGATCGTTTTCGCACCTTCAACCTTGTCCCCTACCATTTCAAGAAGCTCTCTGGCGGCCAACTGTGTCAAATGGGCCTGTCCACCGGCACAGTCGAAGAGAACATCGGCTACTTCTCTGGCTTGCCCAACCCCAGCCATACGTACTAGCTCTTCAGTCTGCCGCCGAGTCAGGTCTTCGCACTCTACTTCAAGACAAACATTAAAAGGAGAGTTTTCCGGAACCACTAATGACTCAGGACGGAAAGTCCCTGAGAACAAAAAAACGATCCTGGCTTGGATCAACCCGGACTACTCTTCGCTGCCGCGTTGAACGCGCGTATTTGCGCATAAAACGCGTTTCTAATACTTTCATCGGAAATTCCGGATGCTTCATCGATTAAAAATGCAATGCGGCTATGTCCATCGGGAATTACACAGCCAAACCATTTATGCAGCGATTCAGCATCGAGCCCTTGGGGCTTCACGAATGAGGTAACGCCAACCTCGCTCGCAACTTCATTAGCAACCCACTCTAATAAAATTCTAAAAGTATAGCTTGCTGGTAGTTTCTGAAGATCTATTAAGGCGACCGTAAATCCCGCTTCTTTCAGGCGCAACCTTAATCTTAACAATGAAGAAGTCTTGCCATGCTGACGCGGGCCGAGCAGTACGACCGACTCTCCGCGGGTCAAGGACCCCCACACTTTTTTATCGAATTCGCGCTCAATATAGAGATCAGAATCAACCGGGACGGGGCCAGCAACAACGGTCATCCTTTAGCCCCCTTCGCGAATCTAGAAAGCACCGCGTCACTCCCACCATAGTATTGCAAGGCAGTATGAAACCAACTAAGACGGGCGGCATATCCAACCGAGTCCTGATCGGCGATTCCGTACAGCTCAAGCATTCTTAGTGCGGAAACAATATCAGGCTCGCTTGAGAAGACCCCGAAATTGGAAAGCTTCCGAAGAAACTCAGTTGTCGGTTGGGGAACTGAAAGCAGCATTATACTAACAGCCCGTTCCAGAGGGTTGGCCTGCCCCCAATACGTCTCTAAATACTGCTCAGCAAACTCATAATTAGACGTTACAACCTCTATATCATTAGCAGACACAAATACGTCATCTCGCGATCGTTCATTTACGAGAGAAATCACTCCGTCGCCAATCACTTGAATAAGTTCAGGATGACCATCAGTCGTCGTCCATACTGCCTTTGCTACTTCGGGTATGTTGTCGATACTGATTCCGAGTCCGACCAGCGGCTCCGATATTAAGGCACCTGCTGCAGCCTGGGTCAGCTGGCGCAACATCATTGGCCGGCAAAAATTCCAGTGTGGGGAGGATGGATCCCAAATGCGTTTTGCTATTGTTCGCTCACCGGAGAATACGAATTGTGCGAGCCCCTGTTGCGAAATCGATCGACAAGTTCTGAAGAAGGCTTCTGGGACCTCATCCTCTTCATGGCGAGAATCCCAGTCCAGTAGCTGATCAATCTCATCGAGCAGTATTACAACACGTTCAGAACCGCGCGCACGCAACTGATTTACAATGGAGAAGAGATCCGAGGGAACAAAGTCTTTTTCAAGTTCAACGCCCCACTCCCGAATCACGAGTTGCCCAAAGTCCGTCCATGTTCTTACGACTTGGCAATCTCCGAAAAACGGATGCAGATTGGCGGAGCGCAAACGCGCAAAGGAGTGTTGCATCAATGAAGTCTTACCGATCCTGCGACCACCCAATAACGCCACACTGTTCGTCGCTAGTGTCGCAAGAAGGGTAGCTTCTTCTTCTTCACGACCGAAGAAAACTCGCTCTGGCGTGACACCTCGCAGAACGAAAGGGCTGAGTTTAGTAAGATCTGACTGATTTAAGAGAGCCTCCTGCAATAACTCTGAAGGGTCACGGTTTGACCTCGCGAACGCTATACAGGTGTCGAGATCCAGCGTAATGACAGTGACGGGCAATGCTACCTGACTATCGCTGATCACCCTCGCATTCTGCTCTGACAACGCATGAGAAACGATAAGCACCGCAATTCGACAGGATTCTCCGGAATGCATCGCTTGCCGTGAGACCTGTTGAAGCACCTCGACATTCACTGTCCCGAGTTTTGCTGCAATGCAGACAATTTGATGTACGCCCTCACTAAGGTCAAAGAGTTTCGCTCCATACTCAGATCCCTCAACTACCACTATTTCACGACCGCCTAAGTAATTCGCGACGATGTCTACAGCATTTTCATGCTCAAATTTTCGTTGCAAAGTTTGGAACGCACGGAGGACCTCATGATGTTGCCATCGGAGGCGTGTCCCACCAGGGTCAACGATGAGTGCAAAATTTGAATTAGCGCTTGCGTATCGTGCAAGGGCGAAGCGCCCTACCTGCGGTGACACCGGGAGATCATCCGCAGCTATTTCTAGCTCGCGGTCGAGTCCAGCGCTAATAAGCTTGTCTATAACGACTTCATCAATGGATATAAGACGCTCGCGCTCTGCAATTTCACGCAGAGCCGATTGCATAAGCTCGCTTTCAGCCTGGGCTATCGTTAGTGTCAGAGGAACGGCTTCGAAAAGTAACGAAAGTGACCTTTTCGAGGCATCTCTAATACCCTTTCCATCAGCGACCAGTATTAACTCAAGCCCATGGCGTCTAGCCTCATTGGCCAACATTGGATACTGCGTTGTCAACTCACGCGTCTGACGACCACCAGAATGAGATTGGAAGGTGGATGCAATAATCACGCGGGGCGTCCCGCCTAAGCTAATTACATAGTCTGGCACGGGCCTTACAACGCCCCCAAGCGAAGATGGGGACACTATTTCGTAGGCATAGCCAGACGATTTTGCGGCTTCAACAGCTCGTTCAACTGCCAATTCGATTCGCTGTCGAATTTTTGCATCTACGCGGAATCTTCGGTTTTTTGCGTCGTCACCGATTAGCGTGAGCATTACGAGCTTTTCTACGTCAACGTGAGGCGCAAGAAGGTTAGCTACACCGAACTCAACCATAATGGCCGCAGCGTACGTTGCTTCATCTAGGTTTTTGGGGGGCTTTGCCGAAAGTCGCCGGTGGTCCTCTAGCGCAATGTCGGCAGAAATTGCGAAGAACCTGCACACTAGTCGGTACGTATCTGCGTCCGCGACGAACGCGCTTCCAAGGCTTTGTGGAGATAAACCACCGTCGGCCACGGCTTGTAATCGATCTACTGCTGGTCGCAGCCGCTCGACTGACTTAGATAAACTGGAAAACTCTACTATGTCACTGGGAGAGAATAGATCGGCGGCCACCGCCTCTCTGAATCGTGACAGGTTTTCACTCGTTGAACTCAGTGTATTCATATCCCCTCGCAGTTCTATGCTGCTGGCTAGAAACGTCTTGTATCGCTCTTTCCTAGCATGGACGCTTCCGATCATCTGGTGTTACAGGAATGGAGACGACTCTTAATGGGAAAGCGCGCGCTCGCCGCGCCAAGCTGCGCGATATGCGGATTCTGCTCGCGCGCGATGGAAATAAATTTCATGCTTAGTGCACGATTGCCTTCAGCGTGCATTACGCACATCCGCGACTTGTACTATGCCGCCGGCAAACGTCGCGCTATGACCCTTGCCTAAAACTGATCATGAAGCGCCTCAAGAATCGCCTCCTCTGTAATCCCGCAGGCATGTAAAGAACTGCGGCCCCGGTCAACGCTACCTGCGAAACTATAACCCAAAAAAAACGCCCGCGACGCGGGCGTTTTTTCGATTGTATGCGGCAGTCGCCTACATATTCCGCCGATACTCCCCACCGACGTCATACAACGCATGGCTGATCTGCCCCAGGCTATGCGTCTTCACCGCCTCCAGCAGACCCTCGAACACGTTCTTCCGCTCGCGCGCCGCGGCTTGTAGCGGCTTTAGGCCCTCCCCGGCCAGCGTGTTGCGGTTGTCCTGGTAGCGCTGCACGTTCTCGATCTGCTGGCCCTTCTCGGCCTCGGTGCTCCGGATCAGTTCGATCTCGGTCACCACTTCGCCGGCGTGCTCCTTGGGCAGGAAGGTGTTCACGCCGATCAGCGGCAGGCTGCGTCGTGCTTCTTGTGCTCGTAGTAAAGGCTTTCTTCCTGGATCTTGCCGCGCTGGTACATGGTGTCCATGGCGCCCAGCACGCCGCCACGCTCGCTGATCGCCTCGAACTCCTTGTACACGGCCTCCTCCACGATATCCGTCAGCTTGTCGACGATGAAGCTGCCCTGCCACGGGTTCTCGCAGAAGTTCAGCCCCAGCTCCTTGTTGATGATCATCTGGATCGCCACGGCGCGGCGCACGCTTTCCTCGGTCGGCGTGGTGATCGCTTCGTCGTAGGCGTTGGTGTGCAGGCTGTTGCAGTTGTCGAACAGCGCGTACAGCGCCTGCAGCGTGGTGCGGATGTCATTGAACTGGATTTCCTGCGCGTGCAGGCTCCGGCCGCTGGTCTGGATGTGGTACTTCATCATCTGGCTGCGGGCACTGGCGCCATAACGCTCGCGCATCGCGCGCGCCCAGATGCGGCGGGCCACGCGGCCGATCACGGTGTACTCCGGGTCCATGCCGTTGGAGAAGAAGAAGCTCAGGTTCGGGGCGAAGTCGTCGATGTTCATGCCCCGCGCCAGGTAGTACTCCACGATCGTGAAGCCGTTGCTGAGCGTAAAGGCCAGCTGGCTGATCGGGTTCGCCCCGGCTTCGGCGATGTGGTACCCGCTGATCGACACCGAGTAGAAGTTGCGCACCTTGCGGTCCACGAAGCTCTGCTGGATGTCGCCCATCATGCGCAGCGCGAACTCGGTGCTGAAGATGCAGGTGTTCTGCGCCTGGTCTTCCTTCAGGATGTCGGCCTGCACGGTGCCGCGCACGGTGGCCATGGTGGCGCCGCGGATCTTCTCGTAGGTGTCGGCGTCCACCAGCTGGTCGCCGGTGATGCCCAGCAGCGCCAGGCCCAGGCCGTCGTTGGTCTTGGGCAGGGTGCCGCTGTACTCCGGGCGCGGGCGGTCCTTGAAGAAGGCGTCGATCTTCTTCTGCGCCTCCTTCCACAGCCCGTCGTCGGACTTCAGGTAGATCTCCACCTGCTGGTCGACGGCGGTGTTCATGAACATCGCCAGGATGATCGGCGCCGGGCCGTTGATGGTCATCGACACGCTGGTGGTCGGCGAGCACAGGTCGAAGCCGGAATACAGCTTCTTCATGTCGTCGAGCGTGGCGATCGACACGCCGGAGTTGCCGATCTTGCCGTAGATGTCCGGGCGCGGGGCCGGATCTTCACCGTACAGCGTGACCGAGTCGAAGGCGGTGGACAGGCGCGCTGCCGGCAGGCCTTCGCTGAGGTAGTGGAAGCGGCGGTTGGTGCGCTCGGGCGTGCCCTCGCCGGCGAACATGCGGATCGGGTCCTCGCCGCTGCGGCGGTACGGGTACACGCCACCGGTGTAGGGGTAGTCGCCGGGCAGGTTTTCCTTCTGCAGGAAGGTCAGCAGCTCGCCCCAGCTGGTGTAGGTGGGCGCGGCGATCTTCGGGATCTGCTGGTGGCTCAGCGATTCGCGGTAGTTCTCGACCTTGATCTTCTTGCCGCGCACTTCGTACTCGGTCACCTCGTCGGTGATCGACTTCAGCCGCGCCGGCCAGTCGCGCAGCAGCTTCAGCGCGTCGGAGTCGAGCGACTGCACGGCGTCGTTGTAGCGCTGGCGCAGCGTGATCAGGCTGCGGTCGACGGTGGCGGGCTGGTTGCTGTCCTGGTGGTCGTCGGGCATGCCGCTGGCGCGCTTCTCCCACTGGAACTTGGCGCGGCGGCGGTCGCCCAGCACGCCGGGCACGCGGCGGTCGTCACCACTGCGGCGCTCCACGCCGTCCCATTCGCTGGCCGGCTGGCCATCCGGGCCGGGCATGCGCAGGTCGTCGGCGTCGAACAGTTCCAGCGCCTTGGGCAGCTGCTCGTCGCCCAGGTCGCGCAGGCTCTGCCAGTAGGCCTGGGCGCGGTTGGCGGTTTCCGACTGGCTTTCGATGTGGCGGTTGATGCCGCGACCCTGCTCGGCGATCTCGGCCAGGTAGCGCACTCGCGCACCGGGGATCAGCACGGTGGCGCGCGGCGACTTCAGGCTGGTGTCGATCTCGGGCTGGAAGTTGCAGCGCTCGCTGCCCAGTGCGCCGTCGTGGCCCAGCTTCTCGCGCAGCAGGCGGCACAGGTTGGCGAACATCCAGCTCACGCCCGGGTCGTTGAACTGGCTGGCGATGGTCGGGTAGACCGGCACGTCCTCGTCGGCCAGCTGGAACTGGGTGCGGTTGCGCTTCCACTGCTTGCGCACGTCGCGCAGCGCGTCCTCGGCGCCGCGGCGGTCGAACTTGTTCAGTACGATCAGGTCGGCGAAGTCGACCATGTCGATCTTCTCCAGCTGGCTGGCCGCGCCGTAGTCGCTGGTCATCACGTAGACCGGGAATTCGACCAGGTCGACGATCTCGGAATCCGACTGGCCGATGCCGGCGGTCTCGACGATGACCAGGTCGTAGCCCAGGCCCTTGAGCAGGCCGATGCAGTCCTGCAGCACGGCATTGGTGGCCACGTGCTGGCGGCGGGTGGCCATGGAGCGCATGAACACGCGCTTGGAGCGCAGCGAGTTCATGCGGATGCGGTCGCCCAGCAGCGCGCCGCCACTGCGGCGGCGGGTCGGGTCCACGGCCAGCACCGCCACGCGCATGTCCGGGAAGGCCTGCAGGAAGCGGTTGAGCAGTTCATCGGTGACGCTGGACTTGCCCGCGCCGCCGGTGCCGGTCAGGCCGACCACCGGGGTCTTGGCGCCGGCCAGCTGCCACTGCTTGCGCAGCTTGGCCAGCTCGGGCTCCTCGATCAGGCCCTCCTCGATCGCCGAGAGCATGCGGCCGATGCTGATCTCGTCGTCCAGGTCGGTCGACTCGGGCACCGTGGAGTCCAGACGCGCACGACCGGCACGGTTCACCACGTCCTCGATCATCTCCACCAGGCCCATCTTCATGCCGTCGTTGGGGTGGTAGATGCGCTCGACGCCGTAGTCCTGCAGCTCCTTGATCTCTTCGGGCGTGATGGTGCCGCCACCGCCGCCGAACACGCGGATGTGTTCGGCGCCACGCTCCTTGAGCATGTCGACCATGTACTTGAAGTATTCGACGTGGCCGCCCTGGTAGCTCGACAGCGCGATGCCGTCGGCGTCCTCCTGCAGGGCGGCGCGCACGACGTCCTCGACCGAGCGGTTGTGCCCCAGGTGCACCACTTCCGCGCCCTGGCCCTGGATCAGCCGGCGCATGATGTTGATCGCGGCATCGTGGCCGTCGAACAGGCTGGCGGCGGTGACGAAGCGCAGCGGGGTGTTGTCGTGCTCGGCCTGGGCGGAGGCGTCGGAATGGTCGTGGGCGGTGGTGCTCATAAACGATGGCCGTGTGTGGAGACGGGAATCGTTCGATTGTACCGCGCCACGCGGTGGCGTTCCCCGGCCCGGAAGTCCCGTGCAATCAGCTGCTTTCGCCATCGTCCCGGGCACGGAATTCGTCCGGCCGATGCTTGCGCGGTGCCACCCACATGCTGATGACGGCGCCAAATACCTGCTCCCCCTGCTGATCGCGGACCGCGACTTCGACCTTGAATTCGCCCGGCACCGACCAGTCGATCTGCGAACGGGGTGTGGCGACAGCGACCAGATCCGTTGTGGCCTTCTTGAGGTATTCCACCGTCATGCCCTTGGGGATCCAGCGATGCGTCGCCGGGATCGTGACCTCGGTCATCGTTCCGCCTGCAAGCTCCGCCAGGTTGCACATGGCAACCGCATGCACGGTGCCGATGTGATTGAGCACGGCCCGCCGCTTGCGCATTCGCACTGCGCAATATTGGGGCCGCAGTTCTTCGAACCGCGGGCGAATGCTGCCGAAATAAGGCGCCTTGAGACACACGAGGCGCGAGAAGGCCCACTTGCCGCCCGGCTTGGAGGCAAGCCGCTTCCAGATGTTCAGCGTGCTGCTGCTCACGTCATCTCCACGCTCAGGGAACCCGCACTGCGGGATGTTGCCATGGCACTGTCCTCGCGAGGCGTCCTGGCATGTTTGACCAGGAACGTTGCGACCTCGGTCAGCACGCGGCGGTCCTTCAGGATCCGGCGGTGGCCGAGCGTGGAGGTGGCGAAGAGGCGCGAGTTGGGCAGACGCTCATGCAGCTGTTCTGCCTCCTCGAAGGGCACTTCCGCATCATCGTGGTCATGCACCAGCAGCACGGTGGCGTCGATGTCGCGGGCGAAGCGCTGGCTGTCGAAGAAGCCTTCCGACTTTCCCCCGGCATGGATCACGCGCTGCCGGAATGCCCGGGCAGCCCGGTCCGGCAGGCCGGTTTCAAAGACGAACCGGTCCAGCACACCGGTGACGGAGGCTGGCCCTGCGATCAGGACCAGGCTGCCGGCCCGCAAGCCCTCGGACTGGGCCACCAGTGCCGTACCGGCACCCATCGAGTGCCCCACCACGGCCGCCGGGGTACCGAGTTCGTCGCGCGCGCGCAGCAGTACATCCACGAAGGCAGCCGGGTGCGACGCCGCCGGATCGTCCGGATCGTGGCCCGGCGCACGCAGGCACACCGCCTGGAGGCCCATGGCCACCAGGGAAGGAACCAGGCTTCCCAGCGCCATGGGCCCGGAGGACCATCCATGCAGCAGGAAGACGGCGGGCCCGCGGCCGTATACCCAGGCGCGGGCGCCAGCTCCAAGGTCGACCGAGCGCTCTGCATCCTTGGGCGGGGGCGAATTCCGAGGGGGGCGTGCAGTGAGCAGCATGTGGGCGGCTAGCCGACCCATGACTTGCGGGAGAACGGGCCCGAGCACGCGATTGACGTGCCGGTACAGCGTGGGAGATTTCATCGGTGGCTCCAGTTCACTGCGGGCGCTTCCGTTTCGAGGCTGGGGGAGTGGGCGTTGTAGTGACGCAACTGGCACCCGAAGGCGGACATGCCAGCCCTGGTGCGGGCCAATGGGGATGCGCTGACCAGGGCTGCATAGTATGATGCTCATAATTCCATGTGCAAGTGTCGCTGCCGGGGGCCCTCCGCCACGGCCTCCCGGTCCCCGCCTTTGAATGAGAGGTATCATGGCATCGACGTCCTGGAGGGCCGCCATGCGCTACTCACCCGAACACAAGCAAAAGACGCGGGAGAGGATCATCGACCGCGCCGCACGGAATTTCTGCCGGGACGGCATCGATCAGGTGTCCATCGCGGGCCTGATGTCCGATGCGGGGCTGACCCACGGGGGCTTCTATGCACACTTCAAGTCCAAGGAGGATGTGCTGTTGGCTGCCCTCGAGCACGCGCTCGAGCAGACCTACGCGACTCGCCTGAGCGAGGCTGCCAGCACGTCGGAGGACCCCATGGAGCGCGTAGGCGCCGTGCTGGATTCGTACCTCTCGCTCACCCACCGCGACCATGCCGAACGTGGTTGTGCGATCGCCGCGGTTGGGGTCGAGGCCGCCAGGACGGACCCGCGGTGCCGGCAGGTCTTCAGTGATGCCATCGAAAAACGCGCCGCCCTGCTGCACGAGGCCATGGGCAAGGGGCCGGAGCGCCGCAGCGAGGCGCTCGCCCTGGTGTCGATGATGGTCGGCGCGATGGTGCTCTCGCGGGCATCTGGCGACAGCCCGCTTTCCGCGGAAATACTGGCTGCCGCCCGAAAGCATGGCGCGCGCATCCCCGACTGCCCGGACGACTCGAAGGACTAGCCCGCCTCCCCCCGGGGCTGCGGGTCTCACGAAAAAATACTCGTGCCCGGGCAAGGCACTTGCCGAC
>NZ_VRTS01000002.1 GCF_008017755.1 Alkalisalibacterium limincola | reverse complement strand
GGTCAGCGCGGCGGTCAGCGTGGTCTTGCCGTGGTCGACGTGGCCGATCGTGCCGACGTTCACGTGCGGCTTCTTGCGCTCGAACTTTTCCTTGGACATTTCGAAAGCTTCCGGTGAGTTCAGGGATCGAAAGGGATGGTGCTCATGACTGGAATCGAACCAGCGACCTCTTCCTTACCAAGGAAGTGCTCTACCGACTGAGCTACATGAGCGCCGAATTGTGGTGCAACCTGGCGGATCCAACGCCACCCCGGCAGCGCCTTGGCACCGCCACGCGGGCCGGACAATGGAGCGGGAGACGGGAATCGAACCCGCACCATCAGCTTGGAAGGCTGAGGTTCTACCATTGAACTACTCCCGCGCCGGGAGACACATAAAAACGCCTGGAACTGGTGGAGGGAGGTGGATTCGAACCACCGAAGGCGTAAGCCAGCAGATTTACAGTCTGCCCCCGTTGGCCGCTTGGGTATCCCTCCGCAACAGAGCCAGCTATTCTGCGTCAACGTCCCGTGTACGTCAACGGTCTGCGTGCATTTCCGTGCCAACACCGCGGGCCGCTTCGCCAAGTCCTTGCCGCAGCAGGGCAATTTCCTCCCGCAACTGGCGGATCTCCCCGCTCATCTGCTCCGCCAGCGCCGGCTCGACGGCACGCCCCGCATCGACCACCGGCGTCAGTCCCGCCGCCCCGGCGTGCTGCGCGTCGAGCGTCTGCATCGTATTGACGATCACCGCGATGAACAGGTTGAGCATCGTGAAGGTGGCCGACAGGATGAACGGGATGAAGAACGCCCAGGCCCACGGATACTCGGCGATGACCGGCCGGGCGATGCCCATCGACCAGCTTTCCAGCGTCATGACCTGGAACAGGGTGTAGAGCGACTTGCCCAACGTGCCGAACCAGTCCGGGAAGGACGCGCCGAACAGGCTGGTGGCCACCACCGCGAAGACGTAGAAGATCAGCCCCAGAAGCGCGCCGATCGCCCCCAGGCCGGGGATCGCGTGCAGCAGCGCCTCCACCACGAAGCGCATGCGCGGCATCATCGAGGCCAGGCGCAGGATGCGCAGCACCCGGAGCGCGCGCAGCACCGCGAACGGCCCGGACGCCGGCACCAGGGCGATGCCCACCACCAGTGCATCGAAGATGTTCCACGGGCTGCGGAAGAAGCCGCGCCCCTGGGCCACCAGCTTCAGGCCGATCTCGACGGTGAAGACGGTCAGCGCGATGCGGTCGACCCAGCCCAGCAGGCCGCCGGCGCCGGCAACGATCTCCGGCGAGGTCTCCAGGCCCAGCGTGATCGCGTTGAGCACGATCAGGCCGATCACCAGCCGCTGGATCGGTGGCGACTCGACCCACGCGCCCAGGCGGGCGCGCTGCGCCCGGACCCACTGCACGATGCTGGGCTGGCTGGCGTTCACCCGTGGACCCTCAGACGTTGAACCGGAAGTGCAGCACGTCGGCCTCGGCGACCACGTATTCCTTGCCCTCCAGGCGAAGGCGCCCGGCCTCCTTGGCCCCGGCTTCGCCGCGGTACTTGATGTAGTCGTCGAAGCCGATCGTCTCGGCGCGGATGAAGCCCTTCTCGAAGTCGGTGTGGATCACCGCCGCGGCCTGCGGCGCGGTGGCACCCTTGCGGAATTGCCAGGCCCGGACCTCCTTGGGCCCGGCGGTGAAGTAGGTCTGCAGGCCCAGCAGCTTGTAGGCGGCGCGGATGACCCGGTTCAGGCCCGGCTCGTCGAGGCCCAGGTCGGCGAGGAACTCGTCGCGGTCGACGTCCTCGAGCTGGCTCATCTCCTCCTCGATCGCCGCACACACCGGCACCACCTCGGCACCCTCGGCCACGGCGCGCTCGCGCACGCGGTCCAGGTGCGGGTTGTCCTCGAAGCCATCCTCGCGGACGTTGGCCACGTACATGACCGGCTTGGCGGTCAGCAGGAACATGTCGCGCACCAGCGCACGGTCCTCCTCGCTCAACGGCTGCGCGCGCACCGCGGTGCCCTGCTCCAGCCCGGCACGGATCCGGCCCAGCACCTCCTTGCGCGCGATGGCCTCCTTGTCGCCCGCCTTGGCCGTCTTCTCGGCGCGCGTGTGGGCGCGCTCGACCGAATCCAGGTCGGCCAGCGCCAGCTCGGTGTCGATCGTCTCGATGTCGGAGATGGGGTCGACCTTGCCCGAGACGTGCACCACGTCGCTGTCCTCGAAGCAGCGCACCACATGGGCGATCGCATCGACCTCGCGGATATGGGCCAGGAACTTGTTGCCCAGGCCCTCGCCGGTCGACGCGCCAGCCACCAGCCCGGCGATGTCGACGAACTCGACCGAGGTCGGGATCACCTTCTGCGGCTTGACGATGTCGGCCAGTTGCTTGAGCCGCGGGTCCGGCACCGGCACCACGCCGACATTGGGTTCGATCGTGCAGAACGGGAAGTTGGCCGCGGCGATGCCGGCCTTGGTCAGCGCGTTGAACAGGGTGGACTTGCCGACGTTGGGCAGGCCGACGATGCCGCATTTGATGCCCATGCTTGTTTCCTCTGGCTTATTGCTTGGCGGCCGCCGCAGTGGCCGTGTGCAGGCGCTTCATCGCCTCGTTGGTCTCTTCGCCCACGATCAGCGGCGTGACATCGAGCGCTTCGGAGATCGCCCGCAGCATCGCGGCTTCGTCATCCACGCTGGGCCGGCCCAGCACCCAGGGCGTCACGCGGTCCTTGTTGCCGGGATGGCCGATGCCGATGCGCAGCCGATGGAAGCGGCCGTGGCCCAGGTGGCGCACGATGTCGCGCAGCCCGTTCTGGCCGCCATGGCCGCCGTCGAACTTCAGCCGCGCCACGCCCGGCGGCAGGTCCAGGTCGTCGTGCGCGACCAGGCATTGCTCGGGCTCGATCTTGAAGTAGCGCAGCGCCGCACCGACCGACTGGCCGCTGCGGTTCATGTAGGTGGCGGGCTTGAGCAGCCACACCGGTTCACCGGCGATCTCGACCTTGGCCGACTCGCCGTACAGCTTGCCGTCCACGGCCAGCTTCGCGCCCAGCCGCAGGGCCAGGGCGTCCAGAAACCAGAACCCGGCATTGTGCCGGGTCCGGAGGTGCTCGGGCCCCGGGTTGCCGAGGCCGATGATCAGTCGAAGCTTGGCCATGGCAGGCAACGGGCCCCGCCGGTGGACACCGGCGGGGCGCCGGGCTTACTCGCCCTTCTTCTCTTCGATCGGCTCGCCCGACTCGACCAGCTTCGTCTCGGCGGTGTCCTCGGTTTCCTCGGCTTCGACGCGGGCACGCTTGGCGGTGACGACCGCGTGGTCGTGGTCCGGGCCCAGCTTCAGCTCGGGGATCTCGACGCCCTTGGGCAGCTTGATCTCCGACAGATGCACGACGCCGCCAAGCTCCAGGTCGGCCAGGTCGACTTCCAGGAACTCCGGGAGGTCCTTGGGCATGCAGCTCACCAGAACTTCGTTCATCTCGTGGGAGACCACGACGCCCGAGGACTTGCCGGCCGGCGAGGTGTCCTCGTTGAGGAAGTGCAGCGGCACCGCGACCTTGATGGCATGGCTCTCGTCCACGCGCATGAAGTCCACGTGCATGATCTGCGCCTTGAACGGGTGGCGCTGCAGGTCACGCAGCAGGACCTTGGTGCTGGTGGCCTTGCCCTTCTTGCCCTCGGCCTCGACCTCGAGATCGATCACGGCGGCGTAGAACCACTCGTTCTCGGCGATGTGCAGCAGCTTGTTGTGGTCGATCTGGATCGCGACCGGGTCGGCGTCGCCGCCGTATACGATGGCCGGCACCTGACCGCTACGACGCAGGCGGCGGCTCGCACCCTTGCCCTGGTCGCCACGGGGGGCGGCGAAAATCTTGTGATCGGACATTGTCTTGTACACCTTCGTTGGTTGTGGGCCGGATGGCCCGAGCGCCTCCCCGCGACCAGGGAGGCGATGGAAGTCAGTCCACGTAGAGTGAACTGACCGACTCGCCGAACGCGATCCGGCGGATCGTCTCGGCAAGCAGTTCGGCGACACTGAGCTGGCGGATGCGGTCGCATTCGCGGGCCGCTTCCGACAACGGGATCGTGTCGGTGACCACCAGCTCGTCGAGCTGGGAGTTGGTGATGTTGCTGATCGCCGCACCACTGAGCACCGGGTGGGTGCAGTAGGCAAGCACCTTGCGGGCGCCATTCTGCTTCAGGGCAGCGGCAGCCGCGCACAGGGTGCCGGCGGTGTCCACGATGTCGTCGACCAGGACGCAGGTCTTGCCCTCCACGTCACCGATGATGTTCATCACCGTGGCGACGTTGGCCTTCGGACGGCGCTTGTCGATGATTGCCAGGTCGGCGTCGTCGAGGCGCTTGGCGATCGCCCGGGCACGCACCACGCCACCGACGTCGGGACTGACCACGATGAGGTCGTTGGTCCCGTGGCTGCGCCAGATGTCCGCCAGCAGCAGCGGCGAGGCGTAGACGTTGTCCACGGGCATGTCGAAGAAGCCCTGGATCTGGTCGGCATGCAGGTCGACGGTCAGCACCCGGTCGGTGTTGACCGAGGAGAACATCTTCGCCGCCACCTTGGCGGTGATCGGCACGCGCGCCGAACGCGGGCGCCGATCCTGCCGGGCGTAGCCGAAATACGGCACCACCGCGGTCACGCTGGCCGCCGATGCGCGCTTGAGCGCGTCGATCAGCACCAGCAGCTCCATGAAGTTCTCGGCGGTCGGCGCGCAGGTGGACTGGACCACGAACACCTCCTGCCGGCGCACGTTCTCCTCGATCTCGACCTGCACTTCCCCGTCGGAGAAGCGGCTCACCAGCGCCTTGCCGGGACGCGTCCCGAGCTGGCGACACACCGCCTGGGCCAACGGGCGGTTGGCGTTGCCGGAAAACACCAGCAGGTTGCCATCGTTTTGCACGTGCAATCTCCGACTTGTCCAACGCGAGCGTGGAAATCTGGCAGGGGCGGTAGGATTCGAACCTACGCATGCCAGGATCAAAACCTGGTGCCTTAACCGCTTGGCGACGCCCCTGTCGTCCCGGTTCCGGCCGAAGCGAGCGCGTCGAGCAGCGGCGAGCGGTCCAACCCGCGCGCCACGTGAACCGACCAGCCCGCGACCAGCTGACGCCGGGCGGCCTCGGCCCCCTCGCGCGTATCGAACGCGACGAAACAGCCACCACCCGTGCCCGTCATGCGGGCCGTGCCGAAACGCGACAAGTCCGCCAGCGCCTGCGCCACGCGCGGTTCGCGCGCGGCCACCAAGGGCTGGAAGACATTCTCGACGCATCGGCCGGAAACGAAGTCGGATATTGTCGCCGGGCTGGCATCCCGGGTCAAATCAGGTGCTTGGAACAGCGCCGCGGTGGGCACGTGGGTGCCGGTGTCGAGCAGCAGGTACCAGCGTGGCGGCAGGGTCATCGGGGTCAGCCGCTCGCCGACCCCCTCGGCCCAGGCACTGCGGCCACGTACGAACACCGGGACATCCGCGCCCAGGGACAGGCCGATCCCGGCCAGGCGCTCCTCGCCCAGATCCAGCCCCCAGAGGCGGTCCAGGGCCAGCAGCACCGTCGCGGCGTCGGAAGACCCTCCTCCAAACCCACCCCCGGCCGGAATTCGCTTGTCCAGCGCGATGTCGGCCCCGGGAACGGTGCCGGCGGCCTCCGCCAGTGCACGGGCGGCCCGCACCGCCAGGTCCTGCTCGGGCCGATCCGTCGCGCCCGGTCCGACGCGTTCGATGCGGCCGTCGCGGCGCAGGCGCAGGCGCACGCAGTCGCCCCAGTCCAGCAGCTGGAAAACGCTCTGCAGCTCGTGGTAGCCATCTTCCCGGCGGCCGACCACGCGCAGCATGAGGTTCAGTTTCGCCGGCGCGGGCCAATCCGACCACGCCGTGCGAGCCGCCTCAGCCACCCGTCGCCTCCCAGCGCTCGACCTGCAGGCGCACGCGCGCCTGGCCACGCTCGGCGAACACCCGTCGCGGCAACCGGGGGTCGCCGGCGTCCACCCAGTCGCGATACTCGATCGCCCATCCGGCCTGCTCGATGAGCGACGGCAGGCCGCGCTCGTCGAAGCTGACCCGCGCGACCCCGTCGCCACGCATGCCCCGGGCCCAGCGCGCCATGTCGGCCAGGGGAATCAGCCAGCCGGTCGCCTCGTACAGCAGCGCCTCGGCGTCGGGCCCGTCCAGGGGGCCACCCTCCAGGCCTTCGAGTCGAGCCGCGCCCGGCTGCCCACTCAGCCGCCAGCTCTGGCGCGACACCGGTGCGCTGAGCCGGATGTCGAAACGCTCGCCGTCCTGGGCCCACTGGATCCGGCCGCTGCCGCCATCCTGGCCATCGGAAACGGCGATGCGCCCGACGAGTGTCCAGGCGCCCTGGCGCTCCAGCGTCGCCTCGCGAACCTGCTGGCCCGCCAGCAGCGCGTCATCGGCATCGATGCGCACCGGTGCGCGTACACAGGCCAGCAAAAGCATGAGGGGCAGCAGGGACAGGGCAAGGCGCAGGTGCGGGTTCATCGGTCGAGTCGCTCCATCGTTTCCTTCAAAACCTCGTTCTCGGCATCGAGTTCCCGGGCCTCGGACCAGATCCGCCTGGCCTCGCGACGCTCGCCCAGGCTCCACAACACTTCGCCGAGATGGGCGCCGATCTCGGCATCGGGCAGGATCGACCAGGCGCGCTCGAGATGTTCGAGCGCCTCGGGGACCCGCCCGAGGCGGTACAACACCCAACCCAGTGAATCGATGATGGCCGGATTGCCGGGGTCCAGGGCCAGCGCCCGCTCGATGTAACCCAGCGCCTCCTCGTGGCGGTCGGTGCGATCGGCCAGCGTGTAACCCAGCGCATTGAGCGCCGCCGCGTTGTCCGGCTCGAACACCAGGATCCTCCGGAGGTCGACCTCGGCTTCCGCGATCCGGTCCATCGCCACCCAGGCCAGGGCCCTCGCGTAGAGCAGCAGCGGGTCGTCCTCGAAGATGCCCAGGCCACGGCCGTAGGCGGCCAGCGCCTCCGTGTCCCGCCCGGCCTGCGTGTAGAGCTCGGCCTCGAACAGGTAGGCGTCGCGGATGACCTCGCCATCAGAGTCGTAGTCGAGCTGCAGGCTGCGCAGCACCTCCAGCGCCTCCTCCAGCCTTCCGCGCGCAGCCTCGGCGCGGGCCGTGCGCAACTGGGCCTGCGCCCAGACGCGCCCTTCCGGGACGCTCGCGTACCAGCGCACGGCCGCCTCGAACTGCCCCAGGTATTCGCTGATCTGGCCCAGCAGGAGTCGTCGGACCGCGCTGGCAGGCCCCGGCGAGTCCGCCAGGCTGGCTTCGATCTCGTCGGCGAGGTCGGCCAGGCCGGAATTGTCCCGGGCGCGCGCCAGGTAGGCCGCCCGGGTCGAGAAGATCGTGTCGTCCTGGGTCGCCTCGGCCAGCACGCGCTCGGCCGCCTCGGCATCCCCCATGCGCTCGAGCTCGCCCGCGGCGGCAATGCGCAGCCCGGTGTCACCGGGCTCGGCGGCCAACGCGCGCTCCACCGCGGCGCGCGCGCCGCCCAGGTCGCCTTCGACGCGCAGCTGGGCGGCCTTGAGCAGCCAGGCCCGAGGCTCGTCGGGGAATCGCGAGACCGCGCCGGACACCAGGGTGGTGGTCAGCTCCGGGTCTCCCCAGCGTTGGGCCAGGCCCGCGAAGGCGAGCCAGGCCTGGAAATCGTCCCCGGGCAGCGCGTCGCGCTGCAGCAATCCCGACAGCACCCGTCCTGCCAGCGCCTCGTCCTGGGTGCCGGAGAGCACCTGCAGCACCACCCGGGACCCCCCTTCCTCAGGCAATGCCAGCAAGGAGGCCAGTGCGTCCACGGCCCCCTCCGTGTCGTCGGCGCGCATCGCCTGGATGGCCCGGGTGGCCAGCAGTCCGCGCGAATCGGGATCGAGCTCGGTCCAGCGCGCGACCGCCTGCCTGGCCAACGCCGGATCACCGGCCAGCATGGCGGCCTGGGCGGCCCGCTCTGCCAGTGCCGGGTCGTCGCTGGCCCGCGCCGCGTTCAGGTAATGGCGGGCAGCGGCCTGGAAATCCCCGGTCTGCACCGCGAACTCCCCCGCCATCGCCTCGACCAGGGGGTCCTCCTGCGCGTGCGCGGGAGGCGGTGCCAGGGCGATTCCCGCGGACAGCAGGAGCCCGGCGAGTGAACACGGATTGAGCCAAGTCATGGGTTGCGCGCCCGTGTGCCGGTAGAATTCGCGGCACGAACGCCGCATCTGTGCGGAAGCTTACCCGAACCCCTATCCCACGCATGGCGCTGATTGCCCTCGGGCTCAACCACCAGACCGCACCGGTATCGCTGCGCGAACAGATCGCGTTCAGCGGGGACCGCACCAGCCTCGCCCTGCGCGAGCTGCTGGCGCTGCCCGGTGTGCGCGAGGCGGCCCTGCTGTCGACCTGCAACCGCACCGAGCTCTACGCCAGCGTGGACGAAGGCCATGGCGACGCAGCCGTGGCCTGGCTGGCCCGCCACCACGACCTGGGTGAGGCCACGCTGCGCGACTACCTGTACCAGCACGTCGACGCCGATGCGGTGCGCCACCTGTTCCGGGTGGCCACCGGGCTGGACTCCCTGGTCCTGGGCGAGCCGCAGATCCTGGGCCAGGTGAAGGAAGCCTGGTCGGTGGCACGCGAGGCGTCGGCCCTGCGCACGCCGATGGACCGGTTGTTCCAGCAGTGTTTTTCCGTGGCCAAGCGGGTGCGCACCGACACCCGCATCGGCGCGAACCCGGTATCGGTCGCCTTCGCCGGCGTGCGCCTGGCGCAGCAGGTGTTCGCCGAACTCGACCAGGCAACGGTCATGCTGGTCGGCGCCGGGGAAACGATCGAACTCGCCGCACGGCATCTGGTCGACGCCCGCGCGAAGCGTCTCTTGGTGGCCAACCGCACGCTGGAACATGCACAGGCGCTGGCCAGCCGGTTCGGGGGCTATGCGCTGCCGCTTTCCGAGATCGGCCGCCACCTGGCCGAGGCGGACGTGGTCATCTCCGCCACCGCGTCGCGCGACCCGGTCATCCGCACCGCCGACGTCGGGGCTGCGCTTCGCCAGCGGCGCCGGCGGCCGATGTTCATGCTCGACCTCGCCGTGCCACGCGACATCGAGTCCGGCGTCGCCGACCTCGACGACGTCTACCTCTACACGGTGGACGACCTCGAACAGGTCGTCGAGGAGAATCGTCGCTCGCGTCGCGAGGCTGCCCACGAGGCCGAGGCGATCATCGAGCTGCAGGTCGAGCACTTCATGAACTGGTGGCAGGGCACCGAGCGCCAGGACGTGCTGCGCCGGATGCGCGACCAGGGTGAGTCGCTGCGCGACCAGGCCATGGCCCGGGCCCGCCAGCAACTCGTCGCCGGTCGCGACCCGGAGACCGTCATGCAGCAGCTGGCACACTCGCTGACCAACAAGCTGTTGCACGCGCCGACCGCCGCGCTGCGCCAGGCCGCCCAGCGCGGCGACGCCGAGCTGCTGCGCCACGCAGAGCGCCTGTTCACGAACGACGAAGACCCCTCCCCCGCGAGCGATCCCGACCACGATGCTGCCCAGCCTCCGCCGAAAGCTTGACGCCCTCGCCGAACGCCACGAGGAGGTGGGGCGCCTGCTGGCCGAGCCGGACGTCATCGCCGACAACACGCGTTTCAGGACCCTGAACCAGGAGTTCTCGCAACTGCAGCCGGTGGTCGACAACCTCGCCGCATACCAGCGTGCGGAAGCCGAGATCAGCGGTGCCCAGTCCATGCTGGAGGATCCCGAGCTGCGCGAGCTGGCGGAAGCCGAGCTGCCGTCGGCACGGGCCCGTCTGGCCGAGCTTGAGCATGCACTGGGCCTGCTGCTCGTCCCGGTCGACCCGCGCGACGAGGCGAACCTGTTCCTGGAAATCCGCGCCGGCACCGGCGGCGACGAGGCGGCCATCTTCGCCGGCGACCTGCTGCGCATGTACACGCGCTATGCCGAGTCGCGTCGCTGGCAGGTCGAGATCCTCTCGGCCAACGAGGGCGAGCACGGCGGGTTCCGCGAGGTCGTCGCCCGGATCGAGGGCCGCGGGGCCTATTCGCGATTGAAGTTCGAGTCCGGCACGCACCGCGTCCAGCGGGTTCCGGCCACCGAGTCGCAGGGCCGCATCCACACTTCGGCGGCCACCGTCGCGATCCTGCCCGAGCTCGACGACATCGCCGAGATCGAGATCCGCGATGCCGACCTGAAGGTCGACACCTTCCGCGCCTCGGGTGCCGGCGGCCAGCACGTCAACAAGACCGACTCGGCGATCCGCATCACCCACCTGCCCTCGGGCCTGGTGGTGGAGTGCCAGGAGGAGCGCAGCCAGCACAAGAACCGGGCCCGCGCGCTGTCGCTGCTCAAGGCACGGCTGCTGGACGACGAGCGCAGCCGGCAGGCCGCCGTGCAGGCCGAATCCCGGCGCCTCCAGGTCGGCAGCGGCGACCGCAGCCAGCGCATCCGGACCTACAACTTCCCCCAGGGTCGCATCACCGACCACCGCGTCGAGGGGCTGACCCTGTATCGCCTGCCGGAGATCCTGCAGGGCGAGCTCGACGAACTGGTCGACCGGCTGACCGCCGAGCAGCAGGCCGACGAACTCAAGCTGCTCACGCGCGAGGACTGAGCGCACCCGCGTAGACTCGGCCGCAGGATCCCTCCGGAGCAGCCGCAATGAAGCGCAAGGCATACGAAAAGGCCCTGGCCCCGCTCCAGGTGGAGCTCAACGCGCTGGCGCACTGGCTGCGCCACAGCGGCCAGCGCGTGGTGGTGCTGATGGAGGGCCGCGACACCGCCGGCAAGGGCGGCACGATCAATGCGATCACCCAGCGACTCAACCCGCGCCAGGTCCACGTGGTGGCCCTGCCCAGGCCCGACGAGCGCGAGCGCAGCCAGTGGTACTTCCAGCGCTACGTGCAGCACCTGCCGTCGGCGGGAGAACTCGTGCTGTTCGACCGCAGCTGGTACAACCGCGCCGGCGTCGAGCCGGTCATGGGCTTCTGCACGCCGCAGGAGCACCATGCCTTCCTGCGCGAGGCCCCCGTGTTCGAGCGGGCACTTGTCGACAGCGGGATCCGCCTCGTCAAGTACTGGTTGTCGGTCGACCAGGAGAAACAGGAGGAGCGCTTCGCCGAGCGCGCGGCCGACCCGCGCAAGCGCTGGAAGCTCTCCCCGGTCGACCTGCAGGCGCGCCGGAAGTACCGGGAGTACGGCGAGGCACGCGACCTGATGCTCGAACACACCCACACGCCGTACGCGCCGTGGACGCTGGTCGACTTCAACGACCAGCGTGCCGGCAGGCTCAACCTGATCCAGCACCTGCTCGACCAGTGGCCCGACCGCAGGCTGGAGGCGGAGCCCGTCACGCTGGAACCCCTGCCGGGTCCACCCGGGGTGGAGGAGTTCCGCGGACCGGTCAAGCCGATCGTCGGCGCGTACTGAGTCCGCGGTCGCTCAGCCGGCGACGTGCTCGTCGATCGCCTGGTTGATCTCCTCCGAGGTCACCGGCCCCAGGAAACGGCGGGCCACGCTGCCATCCGGGGCTATCAGGTAGGTCATCGGCAGTCCGCGCGGCGTGGCGAAGTCGCCGGCGGGCGCAGCGGCGTAGGGATCGATGATCGCGATCGGGTAGCTGGCCGGCACCCTGACGAGGAACTCGCGCATGTCCTGCGGCTCGATATCCTCGTAGGCCAGGCCGATCACCGTGAGGTCGGCCCGGGCATCGTGCAGCGCCGACAGGTCGGGGATCTCCTTCAGGCAGGGCGCGCACCAGGTCGCCCAGAAATTCACCACCACCCACTCCCCGCGCATCGCCGCGAGGTCGAAACGCGTGCCGTCCAGGGTGTCGAGCGCCAGCGAAGGCAGGCTGGTGCCTTCCCCCTGCCCGCCTTGCGCATCCGCCTGCACCGGTGCCGTCCGTGCCTGCCCACCCGGCTGCCCCGTCGCCGGTGCATCCGGCGTCTGCTCGGGCTCACCGGCGCAGGCAACCAACAGCCCGACGCCCGCCACCAGCAACATCTTCTTCCAACCCATCACGCGTCCCCCGTTTTTTCGATCAGTCGTCCCACCGGCATCTTCAGTGCCTGGCGCAGCGGGATCCGCAGTTCATCCAGGCCGGCCAACGCCGCCTGCCCGAGGTCGTCGTCGCGGCAGGGCACCGGCACCTCGGCCACGGGAATGCGCACACCGCCGGTATCGTAAAGCTCCGAGAGGGGCAGGTGGTTGAGGTCGCGCGACAGCATCCAGCTGCCGTCCTCGTCGCGTCGGATCACCTTGCGCGTGGCCAGCAAGCGAAGCATTTCCTGCAGCTGGTCGTCGCTCAGGATCGGCTCCAGGTCGTGGAGTTCGGACACCTGCAAGGCCGCGCCCTCGCGCTGGGCCTGCCGGAAACGGCCCAGCAGGCGCAGCATGCCGTACAGCTCGAAACCCTCCGGCAGGCGCATGGCGCGCGGCTGGAAGCGGAAGCCCGACAGCGAAGCCGCGAGCGATGCCCCAAGCAGGATCGCGACCCAGCTCAGGTACACCCAGATCAGGAAGATGGGGATGACCGCCAGCGCTCCGTAGAGCTGCTGGTAGGTGGGCACGCTGCGCAGGTAAAGCGTCAGGCCGAGCTTGGTGAATTCGAACAGCACCGTGGCCAGCGCGGCGCCGGCCAGCGCATGCTTCGTCTCGACGCGGCGGTTGGGCACGACCATGAAGGCAAGCGTGAACGCGCCCAGCGTCATCACGCTGGGCAGCAGCCGCAACAGGCGCTGGCCGACCCCGACCGCCCCGCCTTCGCCCTGGAACGAGGTGGCGACGAAGTAGGAGGTGAATCCAAGTGCCGCTGCCACCAGCAGGGTCCCCAGGGTCAGCAGCGACCAGTAGACCAGCAGGCGCATCACCGGGGGCCGCGCCTGGGGGACACGCCAGATGCGGTTGAACGTGCTCTCGATGCCACCCAGGGTCAGCAGGGCGGCGATGAACAGCACCGTCGCACCGGCCAGGGTCAGTCCTCCCACGCCCTGGGCGAAACCGAGGATGTAGGCCTCCACGGCGCGGGCCGACTCGGGGACGAAATTGCTGAACACGAAGTCGGTCAGCGCACTCGTCCAGGTGCCGAAGACCGGGAACGCGGACAGCACCGCCAAGGCCACCGCGGTCAACGGCACCATCGCGAACACCGTCGTGTAGCTCAGTGCGCCCGCGGTCTCGAAACAGCGGTCCTCGAGGAATCGCCGCCACAGATAACGCGCGAGCGCGACGACGCGTTCCCGCTCGCGCCCCGACAGCCAACGCCTGACCTTTATGAATCGTTCCATCGCCGCAGACTACCCCAGTCCCCGACACACCTGCATACCGGCACGCCGCGGCATCGGCTACCCTTGGCCGCATGAGTGAAATCCTGATCGCCTACTACAGCCGGGGCGGCTCGGTCGCGAACCTCGCCCGCCAGATCGCCCGTGGTGTCGAGGAATGCCCGGGCATGCAGGCCCGACTGCGCAGCATCCCGCCAGTGGCCGTCGTGACGCGCGAAGCCGCACCGCCCGAACCCGAGTCGGGTGCCCCCTACCTGACCCGTGACGACCTCGAGGACTGCAGCGGCCTGGTGCTGGGCAGCCCGACGCGGTTCGGCAACATGGCGGCCCCGGTGAAGCACTTCCTCGACGGCCTGGGAGACCTGTGGGCCTCCGGGGGCCTGGTGGGGAAACCCGCCGCCGTGTTCACTTCCACCGCTTCGATGCACGGCGGGCAGGAGTCGACACTGCTGTCGATGATGGTGCCGCTGCTGCACCACGGCATGCTGGTCATGGGCATCCCGTACTCCGAGCCGGTGCTTTCGAGCACCCGCAGCGGCGGTACGCCCTACGGTGCCAGCCATGTGGCCGGCGAAGCCGACGACCCGAACCTGACCGACGACGAGAAGGTGCTGTCACGGGCCCTCGGCCGGCGCATCGCCACGGTGTGCCGGCAACTGGAGGCCGGCGCATGAGCAATGCACAGCGCGTCGCGGTGCTGCTGCAGCTTGCCCTGTGCCTGCTCCTGGTGGCCTGGTACGGCTGGCTGCATCCGCCAGCGCAGCTCTCCGCGGGCATCGCGGTGGGGTTGATGCTGCTGCCCTCGGCGCCGGGCCTCGTGCTCGGTGCCCTGGGGCGACGCTCGGCGGCGTTCTGGTGTGGCGTGGCCTGCCTGTTCTACTTCAGCCACGGCGTCATGGAAGCCTGGACCGTACCGGCCGTGCGCGGGCTTGCACTGCTGGAGATCGCCCTGGCATCGGCGGTGGTCACCGCGTCGAGCTGGGACGGCGTCCGGGCCCGCTTCGGGCGGGGCTGAACGCCCTGGCGACGGGTGCCCGCGTATAATCCGCGACCTCACCCGGCTCCTGCGAACACCCATGGACCAGCTCTGCGTCGTCACCACCGGCGGCACGATCGACAAGATCTACTTCGACGACAAGTCCGACTACCAGATCGGCGAGCCCCAGATCGGGCGGATCCTGGAGGAGCTGGGCGTGGCCTTCCGCTTCCAGGTCATACCGATCCTGCGCAAGGACAGCCTGCACATCACCGAGGAGGATCGCGCACTGATCCGATCCACGGTCCTCGCGCAGCCCGCACGCCACGTCCTGATCACCCACGGCACGGACTCGATGGTCGAGACCGCGCGCGTGCTGGCGGACATCCCCGACCGCACGATCGTGCTGACCGGCGCGCTCAACCCGGCCCGGTTCCGCGGCTCGGACGCGGAATTCAACATCGGCACCGCCGTCGGCGCGGTGCAGAGCATGCCGCCCGGCGTTTTCATCGCAATGAATGGACGCATCTGGGATCCGGCGAGGGTGCGCAAGAACGTGGCCGCGAACCGCTTCGAAGCGATCTGAGCCGCGCGTCGGAATGACGAAAGGCCCGGCGTCGACCGGTGCCTTGCGTGTCCGGATCCGGGGATGCCCCGGTCGGGGCCTCAGTCGACGTCGATCGTGTCGCTGCACTCCAGCGTACCGGCATTGCACACCGTATAGCTCGACCCGCCGCGCACCACCGCCACGGTCTGCGACCACCCACCGGTGTTCTCGCCGGTGTGGACGATCTTTCCGTTGAACAGGATGTCGACCCGGTCGCCACCCCCCGTCCAGTCCAGGCTGTGCCGGGGACGCATGCGGGCACCGCCGACGTCGACCGACAAGCCACCCGGCACCGCCGGATCCCCGATCTGGAAGCTCGCCACGAGGCTGACCCCGGCATAGGCGGAGAAGCCACGGATCATCGCGTGATGGGTGCCTGCCTCGGGTGCCGCCACGGTGCAGGTTTCGTTGTTGCCCGGCGCGTAGGGGCGGCAATCCCAGCTGCCGGAGGTCGGCTGCGCGCCGAAGCGGGTGTAGAGGTCCGCATCCCCGGTGCCGCCGGACATCTGGAACACCAGGTTCGATGCCCCTTCGGGCACCTCGATGAAGAAGAACCTCTCGCTGGCCACGGCACCCTCGAGCCCGGTGACCGGGATACCGCTCTCCAGCGCGATCGGCGCCTGGGGGGGCTCGTCGCTCCACGTCGCCAGCAGGGTGACGCCGTCGAATGCCGTGTAGCCGATGACCTTGATGTACCAGTCACCGGCCTCGGGCATGGGGAAAGTGCAGGTCTCCTCGTTGCCGCTCGCCCAGGGCCGACAGTCCCACAGCCCCTCGTACACCTGGCCCCCATGGCGGACGTACAGGTCGGCGTCGCCGCTGCCGCCGCTGATCGTGATCACCAGCTGGGTGACGTCCTCGGGCACCGTAAGGAGGAACGGGATCTCCTCGCCCGCGGCGCCGGAAAGGCCTTCGACGGGGATGTCCTTGAACAGTGGCGCAGGCGGCGCGGGTGGCGGCACCTCCGGAGGCTCGGGCGGCTCCTCGCCCTGGCTCACCGCGACGGCGGCATTGGCGTCGACGATCCCCGCGCCGCAGCCACCCGGACAGGAATCCGGCTCGGGCAGCGGCCGCGCGGTGTCCTTGAGGATGGACTCCACCTGGGCCGGCGACAACGGTGTGTCGGCCACGGCCTGCATCAAGGCCACGATGGCGGCCACGTGGGGCGCCGCCATGGACGTCCCGCTGTAGATCGCGTAGTCATCGCCCTCCGGGCCCTGGGTTCCGCTGTCCACGGTCGACACGATGCCGGTGCCGGGCGCGGTCACGTCGATGGCCGCACCGAAGTTGGAAAAACCGGACTTCGTGCCGGTGCGCGTATTGGATGCCACCACGATGACGTTGTCGCAGTTCGCCGGGCGCGAACCGGCGGCGTCCGCCCCGGCGTTGCCGGCGGCGACGACGACCGTCGTGCCCTGCGACACGGCGAAGTCGATCGCCGACTGGTACACGGCGCCGCAGGCCCCGCCACCCCCGAGACTCATGTTGATGACTTCGGCCACGTCCGGGTTGTCCGGGAGCCCAGGCACCTCGCCGCCTGCGGCCCAGACGATGGCGTCGGCGATGTCGGACAGGAAACCACCACACTTTCCGAGCACGCGCAGCGGCAGCACCTGCGCATCCGGTGCCGCCCCGGCGACGCCGATGCCGTTGTTGGTGATCGCCGCGATCGTTCCCGCCACGTGGCTGCCGTGCCAGCTGCTCGGTTCGGGGGTACCGAAGTTGCACTCGCCGCCATGCCAGTCACCCGGGTCGATCGCATCCACGCTGCGACCTGGCGCCTTGCGCGAGGTTTCGGAGTCGGCGATGAAGTCGTAACCCACCGAAACCAGGCTGCCGAGCAGGTCTTCATGCGGCAGGTAGCCTGTGTCGAGTACCGCCACGACGATGCCGCCACCGGTCGAACGTGGCCAGGCGTTGGCCAGGTTCGCGCCCCCGGTGGGCTCGAAGAAGTTCCATTGCAACTCCTCGTACAGCTCGTCATCCGGATCGAGCTGCCGTTGCATCAGCGCATCGCGCTCGATGTGGTCGACTTCCGGCAGCGCATGGACGGAGGCCATGAAGGATTCAGCCTCGAGCGCATCCAGGGCGCGCGAGCTCTCCACGACCTGGAACCCGAGGGCCCCGGAACGCACGAATCGCACCGACATGCCGGCTTGCGCTGCCGTGCGCGTGCGGGCGGACAGCGCCGGGGCCGGGAAGGCCTGGGCGGCCGCCTGGTTCAGCACCGACTCGACCTCGTGCGCTTCGGCGGCCCCATGGAACCGCACGATGAAGCGCTGGCCCGCCTGCATCGCGCGGTCCGTCTCCTGACCGCCATCCATGGGTTGCTTGCCGGTCGTGCCAGCCACCGCAATGCCTGTTCCAGCCACGACGGCCAAGGCAAGCGCCGCGGCCAGCGGCACCCCCACCTTGCAAACTCTGTTCACTGTGACTTCCCCGGATGTGGTGGGTGTGCAGGCTCGCCCACCTTCCTGGCGGACGCTGGCTCCGATTCGGGAACCGGACCGGATGCAGGCCTGAAACTAGCAGTGGCCGGGGTCGGAGGCAATGACGGGCGGGGGAGCGCCTGGGCCTGTCCAACGACGACGCGCAGAACGAAGAAGGGCCCGGCTTTCGCCGGGCCCCTGGAATCCGCTGCCGGCCCCGGATCTGCCGAGGCCGCGATACTCAACGCAGGCTGACGCTGGCCGAACACGCCTCGCTGCCGGCATTGCAGACCTGGTAGGTGGAGGGGCCGCTGGACACCACTACCTGGTGCGACCAGCTTCCGGTGTTGGCACCGGCATGCACCAGCACGCCGTTGCGGAAGATCTCCACCTGTCCGCCGCCACCGGTCCAGCCCAGCGTGTGCAGCGGCCGCATGCGCGCACCGCTCGAGACGACCGTGAGGTCCTGTGGGGGCATCCCATAGCTGGCCACCAGCGTGACGCCCGCGTACGGCTGGTAGGTCGTGAGCATCGCGTAGTAGGTGCCCGCCTGCGGTTCGGCGACGACGCATTCCTCGTTGTTGCCGTCGCGATACGGCCTGCAGTCGTAGACCGTGGTGGTCGGCAGCGCGCCGAAGCGCGTGTGCAGGTCCGCGTCGCCCGTGCCTCCGGATATCGTGAAGCGCAGGTTGGACGCCCCTTCGGGCACATCGATCGAGAACGTGCGGTCGCCCCAGTCGCTCGTCGCCAGGCCGGTCACCGGGACGCCGTTCTCGAGCACCACCAGGGCCGGCGGCGGCTGTGGCGCCGGCGGCGGGTTCGGGTTCTCCGGCAGCGGCTCCTCACCGGCTGCCACCGCCACCGCGTAGGCCGCGTCGACGATGCCGGAACCGCAATAGATCGTGCAGTTCGGCGTCTCATTGAACGGCTTGACCGTGTTGACCAGGATCTCCTTGACCTCGTCCGGGGACAGCGTTTCGCCGGAGGCGGCGATCACCAGTGCAGCCACGCCGGCCACGTGCGGGGCAGCCATCGAGGTACCCGACTTGTAGGTGTAGTTCGGCGCGGCCTGGACCGTCGTGCCCGCATTGCCGAGCGAGGCGATCGAGTTCGGGCTGCCGGAACCCGGCGCCGAGAGGTCGATGCCCAAGCCGTAGTTCGAGAAGCTGGAGCGACGCGCATTGCGGTCGGTCGCTCCCACGGCGATGACCTTGTCGCAGTTGGCCGGACGGGCATTGGCGACATTGGTGTTGGCATTGCCGGCCGCCACCACCACGACGGCGCCCCTGGCGTGGGCGATGTCCATCGCGGCCTGGTAGGTCGCCCCGCACTGGCCGCTTCCGCCCAGGCTCAGGTTGATCACCTGCGCCGGGGTCGGATTGGCGTCGATGCCGGCAACCTCTCCTCCGGCCGCCCACACGATCGCATCGGCGATGTCGGAGAGCACGCCGCCGCACAGGCCGAGTACCCGCAGGTGCTGCACCTTGCCTCCAAAGGCCACGCCTGCCACGCCGACACCGTTGTCGTGTCGGCAGCGACGGTACCGGCCACGTGCGTGCCGTGCCAGGAGCTGTTCGCAGCACCGGTGCTGCTGGGGCACTGGTTCGCCACGCGCCAGTCGCCCTGGTCGGTCGGGTCGGCATCACGCCCGTCGCCATCGCGGGCACGATCGGGGTCGGAGATGAAGTCGTAGCCGGGCACCAGGTTGACCTGCATGTCGGGATGGTCCGCCACGCCGGTGTCGATCACCGCGATGACGACGCCTTCGCCGGTGCTGATGTCCCACGCCGCGGGGGCGTTGATGCCACCAAGCGCCTCGTAGTAGTGCCACTGCGCCGAATAAAGCGGGTCGTTCGGGGTCATCAGCGGCTGCATCACCGCGTCGATCTCGACGTATGCCACGGCCGGGTTGCGCGAGAGCTCGCCGATGAAGCGGCGGGCTTGCGCCGCATCAAGCTTGCGGTCGGTGCGGATCACGTCGGCGCCCATCGCCATCGGGCGCAGGTGCGAGGCGCGCAGGCCCAACGTGCGCGCGGCCTGGTCAAGGTGGCCATGCATCGAGGCAGCGGAGGCCTGCTCACGGCTGCCTTCACGGTACTTGATGATGAACTGGTCGAACTCACCACCCTGACGAGGGGATTCAACGGCGATGCCCTGGCGGGCGCCACCGGTACGGCCGGCATCGGACGCGATGACGGCGGGCGCCATGACCGCTGCCGTGGCCAGCACGAGCAGTTGCAGGCGGTGCGAGGAGGAATGATTCACGTTGGAGACCCCTGAGTGGACGCTGCGTCGGGCCTGGGCCCGATCCCACCCTGCCCGAACACCGGGAAACGCGTCCTCCGCGAGGGGTCCCGGGGGAGCCTTCGCGCACCGATGCCAGACAGGAGACACCAGTCCGACACAAGCATCGGAGGGTGACGCCCTGAAGCTAGCAGCCCCGGGATTTTTCCGTCAATAGAGTCGACACCGAAACCCGCCGGGCAACGCCACCCGGCCCGGCTTCAGAGCATCCCGGTTTCCAGCCGGGCGGCTTCCGACATCATCGTCTGGTTCCACGGCGGTCGAAGACGAGTTCCACGTCAGCCTCGGCGATGGTCGGGATCATCTCGACCTTGGCGCGGACGTCGTCCACCAGGATGTCGCCCATGCCACAGCCCGGGGCGGTGAGCGTCATGCGAATTTCGACCATGCGTTCACCCTCGGGGTTGCGGCCCAGCTCGCACTCGTAGATGAGCCCCAGGTCGACCACGTTGATCGGGATCTCGGGATCGAAGCAGGTGCGCAGCTGCTTCCAGACCAACTGCTCGACATCGGTGTCGGCGGCATCCTCGGGAAGCTCCGGCGGCGCCACCGGCTCCTTGCCGATCGCGTCGGCATCGCTGCCCGCGATCCGGAACAGGTTGCCCTCCACGAACACGGTGAAGCTGCCCCCGAGCGCCTGCGTGATGTAGCCCACGCTGCCGGCCGGCAGCGTCACCGCCTCGCCCTGGGGAACCAGGACGGCAGGGCAATCACGCTCGAGGCGGACGGGTTCGCTGGTTCGGCTGTACATCTCGGGGCACGCTTCAATGGAATCGAGCGCCCATTGTATCGCGGCCCCCGCCGTTACCGGGGCCGCGTCGATGAACACACCCTCCGGCGGGGGACATCGGGCGCCGGGGCGGCTAGACTGCCCGGCCATCCGTCAGGTCGCCCGCCCCTTGCCCTCCGCGCCCCAGCCTTCCCAGTGGTTGCTTGCCCTGTTCGCCTGCCTTGCCGGCGTGCTCGGCGTTGCCGCGATCTGGGTGGTGGTGGCGATGCTGCTGGGAAACGCCGCGGGCTGGATGGCGCTGGTGGCCGCCGTGGACGCCGTGGTGCTCCTGCGTCTGTTCGGCTTTCCGGCGGGACGGGCCGCCGCGCTGATGGCCGCGGGGGCACGCTGGCCACGTTCATGCTGGCCAACTGGATGATGGCGGCCACCGTGGTGGGGCGGATGATGGGACTGCCGATGCTGGCTTCCGCCCAGCGCCTGGGCGTGGACCATGCCTGGGCACTGGCGACCATGGCCAATGGCCGAGCGGGCTTCGCGATGCTGGCGCTGGCGCTGCTGGTGGCGGTGGCCGGCGGCCTGCTCAGTGGCCGCCGTCGAGGGCCTTGACCTCGGCCACCAGCTGGTTCGCCATCTCCGCGCCATCGCCATAAAGCATGCGCGTGTTGTCGGCGTAGAACAGGGCGTTCTCGATGCCGGCGAAGCCGGTGCCCTTGCCACGCTTGATGACGACGGTGTTCTTCGACCTCGACACGTCCAGGATCGGCATGCCGTAGATCGGGCTGGCCGGATCGGTCTTGGCGACCGGATTGACCACGTCGTTGGCGCCGATGACCAGGGAGACGTCGGTGTTCGGGAACTCCGGGTTCACGTCGTCCATGTCGGCGATCAGGTCATAGGGGACGCCCGCCTCGGCCAGCAGCACGTTCATGTGCCCCGGCATGCGTCCGGCCACCGGATGGATGGCGAACTTCACCTTGACCCCGCGCGCCATGAGCTGCTGGGCCAATTCCCATATCTTGTGCTGCGCCTGGGCCACGGCCATGCCGTAACCGGGCACGATCACCACGCGCTCGGCATAGCCCATCATCGAGGCGACATCCCCCGCGTCGATCGGCTTCTGCGCGCCGTCGATCTCGGCCGCAACCCCGCCGCCGGCGCCGAAACTGCCGAACAGCACGCTGAACAGCGAACGGTTCATCGCCTTGGCCATCAGCCGGGTCAGCATCGTGCCCGCCGCACCGACCACGGTGCCGGCGATGATCAGGGCCTCGTTCTGCAGCACGTAGCCCTCGAAGGCCACGGCCAGGCCGGTGAGTGCGTTGTACAGGGAAATCACGACGGGCATGTCCGCGCCGCCGATGGGCAGCGTCATCAGCACACCCAGCACCAGCGCGGTGACGAAGAAACCGACGATCACCGGCTGCTGCAGCCACAGCACCGTTGCCGCACCCAGGCCCACGGCCAGCAGGCCGATGGCGGCGTTGAACAGCTGCTGCCCGGGGAAGACGAAGCGCCTGTCGAGCCTTCCGTCCAGCTTGGCCCAGGCGATGATGGAGCCGGTCAGCGCGACCGAACCGATCAGCGCGCCGAGCGTGGCGAGCACCAGCACGGTCATGCCCGGGGATGGCGCACCGCCGGTCGAGAACTTCGCCAGCTCCACCGCGCCGATGGCGGCGGCCGCGCCGCCGCCCAGGCCGTTGTAAAGCGCCACCATTTGAGGCATGTCGGTGATCGCCACGCGCTTGCCCGACACCCAGGCCAGCACGCCGCCCACCGCGATGCCGGCCAGGATCAACTCGAGGTTCTTCACGCCCAGCAACGCCTGCGGATCCGGCGTGAGCGTCAGCAGCGCCGCCACCGTGGCGATGACCATGCCGACGCCGGCCCACTGGATGCCGCTGCGCGCGGTCACCGGCGAGGCCATGCGCTTGAGTCCGAAGATGAACAACGCGGCGGCGATGAAGTAGCCGGTCTTGGCCAGCAGCGGGAGCCAGGCGCTCATGCGCCACCCCCGGGCTTCTTGCTCGACTTGAACATCTCCAGCATGCGCTCGGTCACCACGTAGCCCCCGGCGGCGTTGCCGGCGCCCATGACCACACCGACAAAGCCGATGACCTTCTCCAGCGTCGTGTCGGCGTGGCCGAGCACGATCATCGCGCCGATCAGCACGATGCCGTGGACGAAGTTCGAACCCGACATCAGTGGCGTGTGCAGGATCACCGGCACCCGGCCGATGATCTCGTAGCCCGCCACCGCGGCGAGCAGGAAGATGTAGAGCGCCAGGAAACCGTCGATCATGCTCGCGTGCCCTCGATGCGGTCACGGGTCGGCCCGTGGTGGATGCGCCCGTCGTGGACCAGGCACGCGCCGGCGATCAGGTCGTCCTCGAAATCGAGCTTGAACGCATCGCCGGCCAGCATCAGCGAGACGAAGTTGTACAGGTTGCGCGCATACATCTCGCTCGCGTGCAGCGCGCCCAGGCTGGCGAGCCCGGTGGGGCCGAAGACCGTGACGCCATCGCTGTCGACCCGCTCGCCGGGCCGGGTGAGCTCGCAGTTGCCCCCCGACTCCGCCGCCAGGTCGACGAGCACGCTGCCCGGCTTCATCGCGCCGACCATCGCCGCGCTGACGATGCGCGGGGCCGGCCTGCCCGGGACGGCCGCCGTGGTCACCACCACGTCCACGCCCTTGAGGTGCTCGCCCAGCCGGCGCTGC
Source organism: Alkalisalibacterium limincola (assembly GCF_008017755.1). Lineage (GTDB taxonomy): Bacteria > Pseudomonadota > Gammaproteobacteria > Xanthomonadales > Xanthomonadaceae > Alkalisalibacterium > Alkalisalibacterium limincola. The sequence goes on along the minus strand of NZ_VRTS01000002.1, from coordinate 424,948 downwards.
TGCTCGGCGCGCTCCTCGGCCGTCAGCTCGCGCGCATACCCGCCCTCGCCCGCCGCAGAGACGCCCAGGTCGAGGAAGCGGGCACCGAGTGATTCGATCTGCTCGCGTGTCTCCGGACGCACGTCGAAACCCTCCACCTGCGCGCCGAGGCGGCGTGCGGTCGCGATCGCCTGCAGACCGGCGACACCCGCACCGATCACCAGCACCTTGCTGGGCCTGATCGTGCCGGCCGCGGTCGTGAGCATCGGGAAGAAGCGCGGTGCCAGCTGTGCCGCGATCAGCATCGCCTTGTAACCGGCCATGCCGGCCTGTGAGCTGAGCACGTCCATCGATTGCGCGCGCGTGGTGCGCGGCAGCAGTTCCATCGAGAAGGCGCTGATGCCCGCCTGTGCCAGCGTTCGCACCCGGGCGTCGTCGGCGTGGGGTGCCAGCATGCCGACCAGCACGCAACCCTTGCGCAGCGCGCCCAGGCTCGCCTGCGAGGGTGGCTGCACGCACAGCACCACGTCCGCCTGCGGCAGTGCCGCGTCGGCGTCGAGGAACTCGACATCGGAATAGGCGGCGTCGGGAAAGTGCGCCTTCTCGCCGGCGCCGGGCTCAAGCACCACGCGCGCGCCGGCGGCAGTCAGTTTCTTCGCGGTCTCCGGCGTGATCGCCACACGGCGCTCACCTGCGGCCGACTCGCGCAAGGCCAAGATCGTTGTCGCCACGAACCGCTCCCCGGACCCCGTTCGTGGCGATGCTAGCACGCCCTCGCCGCATCGCCAGCGAGGGCTGGATCAGGCCTCGCCGGCCGTGCCGCCGGTCTTGAGCTTGCCCAGCACCTGGTGCATGGCGCGCTCGAAGGCGGTGTTCACCGCACGGATGCGCAGCCGGTCGTTGCGCATCATCGCCGCGAGCTCCTCGGCGGATGCCACGCACAGTCGACCGCCGCGTCGGTTGACGAACAGCAGCCGCGAAGAGATCGGGCTCTGCCAGGACAGCTTGGCCGGTTGGACGGTGCCATCTTCGCCGACGAACTCGACCCAGGTTCCCATGGCCAGCGCCCGGATCTTCTCCGCATCGTCGGGATCGTAGTCGAGCTTGTCGCGGTCCGACACCAGGCGCAGACCCTCGGGCGCCGCCTCGTCCCTGGCCGGAACCGGGATCGGAGCCGGTTCCGCGTCCGGCAGCGCCGTCTCCAGCTCGGCAACCACGTCGCCCGCAGCGACCTCCATCGATGTCCCGTCCTCGCCGGAAAGCTCCCGCTCCAGCAAGCGCACGAGTTCCTCGGCACTCTGCCCGGTGGTGCCCGAGGAGGCCAGCACCGGTGCCAGCGCGCTCTCCAGGTTCGGAAGCAGCGCCGACAGCGAGCCCGCACCGGAGGCGGCCGCATCCAGGCACGACACGACCAGTTCCACGACCCGCAACGCCGAGGCGTACTGCTCGGAGTCCTCGCCGTGCCGCAGCTCGACGACCGTGGCGTGATGGATCCAGTATCGCCGCAGCGTGGTCTGCGCCACGGCGCGCAACTTGCGATCACCAAGGCGCTCCTCGAGTGCCGCCAGCGCACGGTGGCGTGCGGTTTCCAGCCGCTCCTGGCCGCGCTGCGCCTCGGCGGTCCGCTTCTCGGCCAGCTCCACGCGCTTGCGGTGCTGGTCGAGGAAGGAGCGGAACTCCTCCTCCAGCGTCTTGAAGATCGCAACGTTCTCGTTGAAATCCGACAGCAGCCGCTCGACGGTCTCCTCGGCCTTGCTGAGCAGGGCGCGATCGTGTGGCGTATCACCTTCGTTGCCCTCGCAGGCTTCGGCCAGCGCATTGAGCAGCCGCCGCGCCGGGTGGGTCTTGCGCAGGAACATGCGCCGGTCGAGCAGGGCCACCTTGATGTAGGGGACCACCAGGCGGCCCAGCAGGTTGCGGCCCGACCCGACCAGCTCGCGCTCGTCGAGCAGCACGTCGAAGAGCATGCCCACCAGGTCGATCGCATCCTCGTCGGCGGGGCTCAGGCAGGCCTGCTCGGGGTCCAGCCCAAGCCGCTGGGCACTGGCCAGCAGCTCGGTCTTGAGTCGTTGCGTGATGGGTTGGCTGGGATCATCGATCGCCAGCCGGAGCCCGATGGGCACTTCCGGCTGCAGCATCGAAAGCACCGAGATCATTTCCGGCGCGGTCAGCGGCCGGGCGTCGGGGGAACCGTCCCGACGCGACCTTGTGGCCCCACCCTCGGCGCCTGCGCCGCCGCCCCCGTCGTTGACGTGGCGCCAGGAACGCAGCATCTCGCTGAGCGTCGAGAACAGGGCCTGCTCGGAAGGCTCCAGCGGTCGCCCGCTGGCATAGCCGCCGTAACCTGTGGACCGCTCGCCCCCGGCCTGGCTGCCATAGCCCCCGCCGCCGTGACCTCCCGGACCCTCTTCGGCGTAGCTTGCCTGGCCCGGATCCATCCCCGGCGCGTGGCCTTCCGTGTTGTCCTCGGCGCGCGAACGCCGGGGGGGGCGGCCGCCGGGCGGGTGCCTGCGGCTGGCGATGCAGGTGCGGCAGGATGCCCGCCTGCACCAGCAGGCGGTTGGCCTCTTCGTAACACGCTCCCAGCGTACCGGCGAGCTCGCGCTCGACCAGCTTGAACAGGATCAGTCGGACCGCGGGCTCGATGTCGATGGCCCGGAATGCGGCATGCACGCCCACGGCCACGTGCCCCGGCCCGATCGGATTGGTCTGCTCGTTGAGCTCGATGCGGCCTGCCACCCAGCCCAGGCGCTTGTCCAGCGCGGTCAACAGTGCGGAGTGGTCGCGATGGATCGATGCAGCCAGCATGCGCGCGGCGATCTGGCCCTCGAGTGCGTCCTCGCTGACCAGGGTCAGGGTGCCCGGCGCCTCGTCCACCAGCGAGCTTTCCGCATCCAGTGGGTCGCCCTGGTGCAACGCGTTGAACGCGGCCTCCAGATGGCTGACCAGGTCGCCCTCGATGCGGCTGCGCGAGCGCCGAACGTCACGCATCGCATCGGCATAATGCTGCTGCTCGCTGCCCATCGACTTCTGCAGGAAGTCGAACAGCACGTCGTCGACCTTGTCCAGGACGCCGGAGAAACCCTTCGCGATGCGCGAGAGCGCCTGCGCCTGCAACCGCAGCAAAAGCGCGGGATACTCAAGGCTGGTATCGCTGGTCCTTGGGGGCGGATTCATGACGACCGGACTCCTGTCGAACGCTGCTCGGGTCGCTATGGTGGCCGGGAGCCCAAGGGGCATGCCGGCGACACGGGGGGGCAGCACTAGCTTATGGGCGAGTTCACATCGGTTTTGTGAGCGCGCCCGCAGTTTTCTGGTGAAACGACGCAAAAAAAAGACGACCGAGGTCAGATAATGACGCTGCTTGACGTACTCGACTCCCGCATATCGACGCCCTCCAGCCAGCTCTCCGAACCGGGACCCGACCACGACCAGGTGCTGCGGATGCTGCGTTCCGCGGTACGGGTCCCGGACCACGGCCGGCTTGCGCCCTGGCGCTTCGTGCGCATCCGCGGGGAGGCGCGCCGCGCCCTGGGTGATGTCCTGGCGGAGCGCTGCCGGGAGCGCGACCCTGATGCTTCCAACGCGGTGGTGGAGAAAGACCGGCAACGCTTCGTTCAGGCCCCGGTCGTCATCGCCGTGGTCGCCTGCATCCACAAGGGCCACCGGATTCCGGAGGTCGAGCAGCTGCTGTCGGGGGGAAGCGTCTGCTTCGCGCTACTGCAGGCCGCCCAGGGCATGGGCTTCGGTGCCCAGTGGCTGACCGGCTGGGCGGCCTACGACCCGAAGGTGCGCGAGACCTTGTCGATCGCTCCCGACGAGCAGGTGCTCGGCTTCGTCCACATCGGCTCGGTGGCCGGACCCATCCCGGAGCGCCTGCGCCCGGACCCGGCCGCGCTGCTGACCGACTGGACCCCGGCATGAAGGGCGATGACATCTTCTTCGTCGACGCCAGCCTGTACGTATTCCGCGCATGGCACTCCATGCCACCGGACTTCACCGACGCCGACGGCTGGCCGGTCAATGCGGTGCATGGCTTCGCGCGCTTCGTGCTGGAACTGCTGGAGCGCCACCACCCGAGCCACGTGGTGGTCGCCTTCGACCAGTCGCTGGAGTCGAGCTTCCGCAACGAGATCTATCCCGCCTACAAGGCGAACCGCGAACCGGCCCCGGAGGAGCTCAAGCGCCAGTTCCGGCACTGCCTGGCGTTTTGCGAGGCGATCGGCCTGGCGACCCTGGTCGACGGCCGCTACGAGGCCGACGACCTGATCGGCACCGCGATGGCACGCCTGCGCCAGCCCGGCCGGGCCTGCGTGATCGTTTCCGCCGACAAGGACCTCTCGCAGTTGCTGCAACCCGGGGACACGCAGTGGGACTACGCCCGCGATCAGCGCTGGGGCCATGACGGCGTGATCGGGCGCTATGGCGTGCACGCGCACCAGATCCCCGACTACCTGGGGCTGACCGGCGACGCGATCGACAACATTCCCGGGGTGCCCGGCATCGGTGCCAAGACCGCCGCGGCCTTGCTCGCCCATTTCAACACCCTCGACGAACTGCTCGAGCGCAAGGCCGAGGTGGCCTTCCTCAGGCTGCGTGGCGCCGCAGCGCACGCCCGGCGCCTGGCCGAGCACCAGGCGATCGCCCTGCTCTCGCGCCGGCTGGCCACGATCGCCACCGATGCCCCGCTGCCCGACGCGCTGCGTGACGGACGGCGCGGTGCCGTCGATGGGTCCCGGGCCACCGAGCTGATGGACCAACTGCGCATGGGGCCGATGACCCGGCGTCGTGTCGCTGCCCTCGCCACCCCCTGAATCCGGAGTTGCTCCACCAATGGAAGACGTCGAGAACCTGCACGAAGGAAAGTACCTGCGCCTGCTGCGGCGGGGGCGCTGGGAGTACGCCGAACGCACCAACGCCGGCTCGGCAGTCATCATCGTCGCCCTCACGCCGCACGACACCCTGCTTTTCGTCGAGCAATACCGCGAGGCGATCCAGTGCGCATCGATCGAGATGCCCGCCGGCCTGGTCGGCGACCTCGGCGAGCAGGAATCCATGGAGACCGCCGCCCACCGCGAGTTGATCGAAGAGACCGGATGGGAGGCCAGCCGCATCGAAGCCCTGATGGCTGGCCCATCCTCGTCCGGGATGAGCAACGAGGTGATCGGCTTCGTCCGCGCCCATGGACTGCGCCGGGTGGGCAGCGGCGGCGGCGACGAGTCCGAACGCATCACCGTGCACGAGGTGCCGCGCCGCGAGGCCGCGGCGTGGCTGGCCGCGATGCGCGCGAAGGGCTACTCGATCGACCCCAAGCTCTACGCCGGGCTGTACTTCGTCGAACGCAATCCCGACGGCACGCCTGCGACCTGGGACGCTGCGCCCTGACCCGCGCTCAGCGGTAGCCGTCGTGGCCTCGACCAGCGCGCTGGCGATCTCGGGCTCGAAGGCCGAATGCCCGGAACCGGGACAGATGCGCAGCGTCGCACCCGGCCAGGCCTTGTGCAGGTCCCACGCGTTCGCCAGCGGGCACACGACGTCGTAGCGTCCATGCACGATCGTTCCGGGAATGTCCCTGAGCCGATGGGCGTCGCGCAGCAACTGGTCCTCGACCTCGAAGAATCCGCCGTTGACGAAGTAGTGGCACTCGATGCGCGCGAAGGCCAGCGCGAACTGGGGGTCCTCGTGGGAATCCATGAAGCCCGGGTCCTGGTGCAGGAAGCTGGTGGCCGCCTCCCAAACCGACCAGGCGCGGGCGGCACGCAGCCGCGTGGCCTCGTCGTTCGAGGTGAGCCGCCGGTGGTAGGCGGAGATCAGGTCGTGGCGCTCGACCTCGGGGATCGGCTCCAGGTAGCGCTCCCAGGCATCCGGGAACAGCCGCGACGCCCCTTCCTGGTAGAACCACTCCAGCTCCCACCGGCGCAGCATGAAGATGCCGCGCAGCACCAGTTCGCTCACCCGCCCGGGATGCGCCTGGGCGTAGGCCAGCGACAGCGTCGAGCCCCATGAGCCGCCGAACACCTGCCAGCGCTCGACGCCAAGGTGTTCACGCAGCGCCTCGATGTCCGCCACCAGGTGCCAGGTGGTGTTGTCGACCAGGTCGGCGTGGGGGGTCGAACGCCCGGCACCGCGCTGGTCGAACACGATGATCCGGTAGGCCTCGGGATCGTGCAGCCGGCGCATCTTCGGCGCCGACCCACCACCGGGACCGCCATGCAGCAGCACCACCGGCTTGCCCTTCGGGTTGCCGCTTTGCTCGTAGTAGAGCGTGTGGCGTCCGTCGACAGCCAGCGTGCCGGTGTCGTAGGGCTCGATCTCGGGGTAGAGCTCGCGGAGGGGAGCGGACATCGTGACTCCTGTCTTCGTGCGGGACCAAAGCCCGCTAGGCTACGCGATGCGTCCGCGCCGCGCATGCGAAGGCCGCTCGGCGCGGTCAGCGCGCTGCATAGCCGAGGGAATCGAGCAGTCCGGCGACATCGGCCGGCCAGCCCCCGTCCGGGGCCGGCGGCATCAGCGAGGCCCATTGCCCGGCCGTGCCGCTGCGGAAGTGCGAAGCGGCGTTCGATTCCCCGGGCTTCCTTCCGCCACTGAGCTTCTCGAAACGACACGCCTCCAGCGCCTGCGCGACGCGGGCAGCGGAGCGTCCAGGCCCAACGCCTCGAACAGCGCCGCGGCCTCGGCGGGCCCCTCCCGGATCAGCCGCTCGTAGCGCACCTCGTGCACGTGCGCCCCGCACTCGGCCGCCGCCTGCCTGACGTTGAGGACATGCCGCGCCCAGCCGGGGACAAGCCGCGTCGCCAGACGCGCCGGCGTGCCGTGTTCGCGGGTCATGCTTCCCGGGGACAGGCGCTCGCCGTGGAACCACAGCGACACGGCGACATCGCGGGGGTCGCGCACCGCATGCACGAACACGGCTCCGGGCACGAGCATCGCCAACTGGCGAAGCCAGTCCAGCTCCGAGGGCGTGCGCACCGCCACGAGCCGGGCACGGGCGTTTCGTTGCGCGATCCGGGCGAACTGCATCACCAGCGCCGCCCGCACCAGTTCGGCCATCGCATCGGCATCCATGCCCGGGAAGTCCTCGAGTTCCGGGAAACTCGCGTTGTTCGCCGCCACCAGGCGGTTGTAGTCCTCCAGCGCCGCGTACAACCCGCGGCCCAGGCCCGCGGCGAAATGCCCCTCGCCCAGGCAGGCCGCGTCGGGATGGGCGTCGATGAGGCGCTCGACCCAGGTCGTGCCGGATTTTCCCTGTCCACCGACGAAGGCCAGACGGGCCCCGGACAAGGTCTCGCGCGCCGCGTCCAGGCGCTCGAAGCACGCGCCCGCCCCAGCCCGGCTCAAAGGTCCACCACCTTGCCCGGATTGAGTATCCCGTCCGGATCGAACACCCGCTTGAGCCCGCGCATCAGCGCGATCTCCTCTTCGCTCCTAACGTATCGCAGGAAGGGCTTCTTCAGCAGCCCCAACCCATGCTCGGCGGAAATGCTGCCGCCCATCTCGTGCAACACCTCGCCCAGCAAGCGGGTGACGCGCCCGCACTCCGCGGCGAAGCGGTCCGCCGCCATGTCCTGCGGCCGAAGGACGCTGATGTGCAGGTTCCCGTCGCCCAGGTGGCCGAACCAGACCACCTCGAACTGCGGGTACTCGCGCTGGAACAGGGCCTGCATGCGCGAGAGGAAGGCCGGCACCTCACCGATCCGCACCGACACGTCGTTCTTGTAGGGCGTGCGCGAAGCAAGGCTTTCGGTGATTCCCTCGCGCAGATGCCACAGTTCCGCGGCCTGGGCGCGGCTCTGGCTGACCACGCCGTCGGCCACCTCCCCGGCGTCGGCCGCGGCTTCGAAGCAGGCCAGTGCCGCCTCGTCGTCGGCGTCGAACTCGGCCAGTACATAGAATGGCGCACTGCCCTGGAAGGGTCGCTTCCCCCCGTGCGCGAGGACATGGGAGAGCGCCTGGTCGGTGAAGAACTCGAACGCGCCGAGCACCAGTCCGGAACGCAGCCGGTCGAACAGCGGCATCAAGGCCTCCAGCGCCGGCACGGCCAGTACCATCACCTGCTGTTCGGGCGGCTGTGGCGCCAGCACCAGATCGGCCTCGACGATGAACCCCAGCGTTCCTTCCGAGCCGATGAACAGGTGCCGCAGGTCGTAGCCGGTCGCGTTCTTGACCAGCCCCTGGTTGAGATCCAGCACATCGCCGGTCCCGGTCACCACTTTCAAGCCGGACACCCACTGGCGCGTGAGGCCGTAGCGCAGCACCTTGATGCCGCCTGCGTTGGTGGCGATGTTGCCGCCGATCTGGCTGGAGCCCCGGCTGGCGAAATCCACCGGATACAACAGGCCACGCGCCCGGGCCTCGCGCTGTACGGACTCGGTCACCACGCCGGCCTGCACGCGCAGGCGGCGATCGGCCGCGTCGAAGCCGAGCACCCGGTTCATCCTGTCCATCGCCACGACCACCTCGCCGTTGGCGGCCACCGCGCCGCCGGACAGGCCGGTGCGCCCACCGGACGGCACCAGTGGCACGCCGGTCCGACGCGCCCAGGCCACCAGCGCCTGGACCTGCTCGACGCTGCCGGGCAACACCACCGCGGAGGGTGCCGGCGCCACCTGCCGGGTCCAGTCGCGGCCGTAGTGCTCCAGATCGGAAGGTGCGCTCAACACCCGCTCCGGCGGCAGCAGGCGGGAAAGCTGGTCGACGATGTCACGGGCGGTCGGCATGCCGGGGTTCACGTGCGGATGTGGGCTTGCAGTGTATCGCCATGCCGCGCGCGACCCGCGACCCTGCCGGGCTCTGGCATAGTGATCCTCCACCCCCAGGACCGCCCCGACATGGCCGACACCTCGTTCCCGCGCGAAGACATCCAAGTGCTGCTGCTCGAGGGCGTCAGCCCCAGCACCGTGGACGCGTTCAAGGCCGCGGGGTACACGCGCATAGAAGCGCACGCCAAGGCCCTGGAGCCCACCGAACTGCGCGCGAAGCTGGCCGAGACGCACATCCTCGGCATCCGCTCGCGCACCCAGCTCGACGCGGCAGCGCTCGAGGCGGGCCGGAGGCTGATGGCGGTGGGCTGCTTCTGCATCGGCACCAACCAGGTCGACCTGGCCGCGGCGCAGTCGCTGGGAATCCCGGTGTTCAACGCGCCCTACTCCAATACGCGCAGCGTGGCCGAGCTGGTCATCGCCGAGGCGATCCTGCTGATGCGCCGCGTGCCGGAGAAGAACATGGCCTGCCACCGCGGCGGCTGGATCAAGTCCGCCACCGGCAGCTACGAGGTGCGCGACAAGGTGCTGGGCATCATCGGCTACGGCCACATCGGCACCCAGGTGGGTCTGTTGGCCGAGGGCCTCGGGATGCGCGTGATCTACCACGACATCGAACCGAAACTGGCGCTGGGCAACGCGCGTGCGGCCGCCGACCTCGACGAGTTGCTGGAGCGTGCCGACCTGGTGACGCTGCACGTGCCCGAGACGCCGGCCACCCGCGAGCTGATCGACTCGGCGGCGATCGCACGCATGAAGCGCGGCGGCCTGCTGATCAATGCTTCGCGCGGCACGGTCGTCGACCTCGATGCACTGGCGTCCGCGCTGCGTGCCGGGCATCTCGCCGGGGCCGCGATCGACGTGTTCCCGGTCGAGCCGCAGTCCAACCAGGACGAGTTCGTCTCGCCGTTGCGCGGCTTGGACAACGTCATCCTGACGCCGCACGTGGGCGGCAGCACGCTGGAAGCGCAGGACAACATCGGCCGAGAGGTCGCGGCGAAGCTGGTGCGCTATTCCGACAACGGGTCCACGCTCTCGGCGGTCAACTTCCCGGAGGTGTCGCTGCCCGGCCATGCCGGCAGCCGCCGCCTGCTCCACATCCACCGCAACATCCCCGGCATGCTGAGCAAGGTCAACGAGCTGTTCTCCGAAAGCGGGCTCAATATCGAAGGCCAGTACCTGCAGACGCGAGGTGAGGTGGGCTACGTCGTCATCGACGTCAGCGGTGCCGCGGCGGATGCAACCCAGCTCAAGGACCGACTGGCAGCGATTCCGGGGACGCTCAGGGCACGAGTGCTGTACTGAACCGGCCCTTGCCGGTGGGCGGATGCTTCATGCGTGTTTCAGCGTCGCAACGGGAAAGTGGGTCCAGTCCACACTGGAGGAGCCACCAATGAAGCGTGCATTCGCTGCAATCTCGACCGGCCTGCTGCTGGCGATCGCCGCTCCGGTGGCACTGGCCGACGAGAACGAGATCAAGGGGTACGTCGAGTCGATCGACTGGGCCAGCCAAAGCGTGATGGTCCAGGGCATCGTCTTCTACACCGACCATCGGACCGAATACGACGACGACCTGCGTTACTTCGGCGACCTGCGGGTCGGCGACGAGGTCGAGGTCGAGTTCATCTATCGCCATGGCGTGCACATCGCCACCGAGATCGAGCTGGAAGACTAGGCCAAGGGGCCAGGAACGAGAAAGGCACCCGCGTGGGTGCCTTTTCCGTGTCTGCGAAGTGGTCGGGACGGTGAGATTCGAACTCACGACCCCTACAACCCCATTGTAGTGCGCTACCAGGCTGCGCTACGCCCCGAGTTCCGCGGACAACGCCCCGGCGGACAGGCCGTCGGGGTCGCAAAGTATAGCCGGAATCCCGGCGTGGGTGGCGCCTTGTTCGACGCCGTTTCCAGCGGATTCAGCGGCGCAGCAATTGCAGGACTTCCTCCAGCTCCATGCGCACCTGGCGGATCACCTGCCCGGTCATGGTCGTTTCCTGCTTGCCCTGGTCGCCTTCCAGCCGCAGCCGGGCGCCACCGATCGTGTAGCCCTGTTCATACAGCAGGGCGCGGATCTGGCGGATCATCAGCACGTCGTGGCGCTGGTAGTAGCGCCGGTTGCCACGCCGTTTGACCGGGCTGAGGCTGGGGAACTCGGTTTCCCAGTACCGCAGCACGTGCGGCTTCACGTCGCACAGTTCACTGACCTCACCGATGGTGAAGTAGCGCTTCGCCGGGATCGGCGGGAGTTCGCGGTTACTGCCCGGATCCAGCATAGGCCTCCACGCGCTCCTTGAGCTTCTGACCGGGACGGAAGGTCACCACCGTGCGCGCGGAGATAGGGATCTCCTCGCCGGTCTTGGGATTGCGGCCCGGGCGCTCGTTCTTGCGCCGCAGGTCGAAGTTGCCGAAGCCGGACAGCTTGACCTGCTGCCCGTTCTCCAGCGCGTGGCGAAGCGAGTCGAAGAACGCGTCGACGAATTCCTTCGCCTCGCGCTTGTTCAGACCCACTTCGTCGTAGAGTCGTTCGGCCATCTCGGCCTTGGTCAGCGCCATGTCACCCCCTGATGATTGCGCCGTGGTCCGCCGTGAGCGCAGTGATTGCCGCTGCACGGGCCTGCTCCACATCCGATTCGGCAAGAGTGCGGGAAACATCCTGCAAGATCAAGCCCATAGCGAGACTCTTTGTCCCGGGTTCTAGGCCCTTGCCGACGTAGCGGTCAAACAGCACGACCTCGCGCAGCAGCGGGCCGAGCGCCTGCTCCAGGCTGTCGCGCATGGCCTGCCAGGAGACGGCTTCCGGGACGACGAACGCGAGGTCCTGGCGGACGGACGGGTAACGCGAGGGTGGCGTGGCACGGGCGACTGCACGCGATTGCACCGCGTCGAGCTCCACCTCGAACACCACGGTCTCGCCGTCGAGATCCAGTCGTGCGGCCAGCGCCGGGTGCAGATGTCCGATCCAGCCCACCGCCCGGCCGTCGCGCAGCACCCGGGCCGAGCGCCCGGGGTGCAACCACTCGACGTCCGCGCGCTCGAAGCGCAGGGCGCTCGTCGCCGTCAGTGCGAACAGGCTTTCCAGGTCACCCTTGAGGTCGAAGAAATCGACTTCCCGATCCGCTTCGCCCCACTGCTCCGCCACCGCGGGGCCACAGGCGACGGCGGCCACGCGACGGGTCTCGACCGGTGCCTGGGCGTCTGAGGCGGCGGAAAAACTGCGACCCAGCTCGAACAGGCGCACGCGGCCGGCCTGCCGTGCACGATTGCGCCTCACGGTGGCGACCAGCCCCGGCAGCAGGCTGGGGCGCATCACCGCCAACTCGCTGCTGAGCGGGTTGGCCAGCGCCACGGTGCCGTGCTCCATGCCCCAGTCCGCCAGCCAGCGCGGATCGACGAAGGCGTAGTTGATCGCCTCGAGGTAGTCGCGGCCTGCCAGCTGGCGACGCACGGCCGCCTCCTCCACCATGCCCTCGCCCGGTGCGGCGACGCGGATCTCGCCGGTCGGCAGGGACGTCGGGATGCGGTCGTAGCCGTGGATGCGCGCGACCTCCTCGACCAGGTCCTCCTCGATCGCGATGTCGAAGCGGCTGCTGGGCGGCACCACGACCCAGCCGTCCGGCGTGGCATCGACCTGCATGCCGAGCGCGCGCAGGATCCGCTCGACCTCGGCCTCGTCGACCGTGATGCCAAGCACGCGCGCAAGACGGCCACGCCGCAGCCGCACCGCCTGGGGTGCCCTGAGGTGCTCGTCGGCGGTGGCCTCCACGACCGGGCCAGCCTGTCCACCGGCGGCGGCGAGGATCAGCGCCGTCGCCCGCTCCAGCGCCCGTCGCGGCAGCTCCGGGTCGACCCCGCGCTCGAAACGGTGCGAGGCATCGGTATGCATGCCGAGCTTGCGCGCCCGGCCGATGATCGCGTCCGGCGCGAAATGCGCGCTTTCAAGGAACACGTTCCGGGTGGCTTGCGTGACGCGGCTGTCCCAGCCGCCCATGACCCCGGCCAGCGCCACCGGCCGGTCGCCGTCGGTGACCAGCAGGTAGTGCGGATCCAGCGTGACCTCGCGTTCGTCGAGCAGCTTCAGCGTCTCGCCCGGGCGCGCCCGGCGCACACCCACCGGGCCTTCCAGCGCATCGCGGTCGAAGGCGTGCATCGGCTGGCCGAGTTCCAGCATCACGTACTGGGTCACGTCGACCAGCAGGCTGACCGGGCGAACGCCGCTGCGGCGCAGGCGGTCGGCGATCCACGCCGGTGTCGCGGCGCCGGCCTCGATGCCCTCGATGACCCGGCCGCAGTAGCGCGGGCAGTCGGCACCGGCATCCAGCGCGATCGCCACGCGCGCCTGGGTGGACGGCGCCACCGGCTTGATCTCGAATGGCTGCACGGTGCTGCCGAAACTGGCCGCGACATCGAAGGCCACGCCGCGGATCGAGAAGCAGTGCGCCAGGTTCGGGGTCAGCTTCAGTTCGAAGCTGGCATCGGGCAGCCCCAGGTGGCGCGCCAGCGCTTCACCCACCGGCGCATCCGCCGACAGCTCCAGCAGGCCCGATGCATCGGCATCTATCAGCAACTCCTTCGCCGAGCACAGCATGCCGCTGGACTCGATGCCACGCAGCTTCGCCGGCTTGATCTTCAGGCCACCGGGCAACTCCGCGCCGACCATCGCCAGCGGCGCCTTCAGTCCGGGGCGCGCATTCGGCGCGCCACACACGATCTGCACCTCGCCACTGCCGGTGGCCACGCGGCACACCTGCAGGCGATCGGCGTCCGGATGCGGCTCGCAGGCCAGGATCTCGGCCACCACCACGCCTTCGAGCTCGCCTCCGATCTGCGTGATCTCCTCGACCTCGAGGCCGGAGAGGGTCAGGCGCCGGGCCAGTTCTTCGCGCGAGGCGTCCGTGCGGACGTGCTCGCGCAGCCAGGATTCGGGAAACTTCATCGGGTCTGCCTCACGCGAACTGCTTCAGGAAGCGCGCGTCGTTCTCGAAGAAACTGCGCAGGTCGTCGACGCCGTAGCGCAGCATCGCGAAGCGCTCGATGCCCATGCCGAAGGCGAAGCCGGTGTAGCGCTCCGGGTCGATGCCGACCGCGCGCAGCACGTTGGGGTGGACCATGCCGCAGCCCAGGACCTCCAGCCAGCGGCTCTCGCCACCCGCCTTCTCCCAGCGGATGTCGACTTCGGCCGAAGGCTCGGTGAAGGGGAAGTAGCTGGGCCGGAACTGCATGTCGAAATCGCGCTCGAAGAACGCGTCGACGAACTGCTTGAGCGTGCCCTTGAGGTCGGCGAAGCTCGAGGTCTCGTCGACCAGCAGGCCCTCGCACTGGTGGAACATCGGCGTGTGGGTCTGGTCGGAATCGGAGCGGTAGACCTTGCCGATCGTGATCATCCGGAACGGCGGCTTGCGCGACTTCATGAAATGCACCTGCACCGGCGAGGTGTGGGTGCGCAGCAGGCGGCCGTCGGGGAAGTAGAAGGTGTCGTGCATCGCCCGCGCGGGTGGTGCTCGGGGAAGTTGAGGGCCTCGAAGTTGTGGAAGTCGTCCTCGATTTCCGGGCCATCGGCCAACTCGTAGCCCATCTGGCCGAAGATCGACGCGACGCGCTCGATCGTGCGGCTGACCGGGTGCAGGTTGCCGCGATCGGCGCGGCGGCCGGGCAGGCTGACATCGATGTTCTCGGCCGCCAGGCGCGCGGCAAGGGCCTCGCCCTCGAGCGCCTCGCGGCGTGAACTGATCGCCTCACCCAGGGCGTCGCGGGCCCGGTTGACGGCTTCACCGGCGGCGCGGCGCTCCTCCGCCGGCAGCTTGCCGAGCTGCTTGAGCTGGCCGGTGATGCTGCCTTGCTTGCCCAGCAGGCGCACGCGCAACGTGTCGAGGGTGTCCAGCCGATCGGCGGCCTCGATCTCGGCCAGGGCCGAACGGGTCAGGGAGTCGATGTCGCTCATTCGCGGGTCGGGTCCATTCTCCGGGGGGCACCGTTTCCGGCCGGAAACGAACGTGGGGAAGGACTTCCGCCCTTCCCCACGCACGGTGGCAGCCCGTTCCCGGGCTGCCGATGTGGCGGTGCGGCGCTTAAGCGGCGAGCGCAGCCTTCGCGGCTTCGGCGATCTTGCCGAAGGCCACGTCATCGTGCACCGCGATGTCGGCCAGGGCCTTGCGGTCGAGCTCGATGTTGGCCTTCTTGAGGCCGTTCATCAGGCGGCTGTAGCTCAGGCCGTGGATGCGGGCCGCGGCATTGATGCGCACGATCCACAGGCTACGGAACTGGCGCTTGCGCTGCTTGCGGCCGATGTAGGCGTACTGCTGGGCCTTGGTGACGGCCTGCTTGGCGACGCGATACACCTTGCGGCGGGCGTTGTAGTAACCCTTCGCAAGCTTGAGGACTTTCTTGTGCCGACGACGGGCGGTCACACCACGCTTGACTCGTGCCATGTCTCAGCCCCTCACAGGTACGGAAGAAGACGACGCAGACGAGCGGAATCCTCGTCGCGAACGATATTGGTCTGGCGAAGGCCACGCTTACGCTTGGTCGACATCTTCGTCAGGATGTGGCTGCGGTTCGCGTGGCCGGCCTTGAACTTGCCGGACGCGAGCTTGCGGAAGCGCTTGGCCGCCGCCCGCTTGGTCTTGATCTTGGGCATTGCAGGTTCCTTTGGAAATTTTATGTCACTGGCCCGGGCGGTGGCATGCGCCACGCTTTCCTTCCTGCCCGATCCGGCTTGTAGGTCCTTGAATCCAATAGGATCAAGGACGGGTCCATCAAAATGCCCGCTCGACCGGAGTCGAGCGGGCCGCACAGTATGGCAGAGCCGGCAAGCGCTTGCAATTCAGCAGCTTGCCGGAAGGCTTACTGCTTCTTCTTCGGCGACAGCATCATCACCATCTGCCGGCCCTCGAGGCGCGGGCGCTGCTCGACGACGACCTCGTCGGCGAGGTCCTCCTCGATCTTCTTCGCCATCGCCAGGCCCAGCTCCTGGTGGGCCATCTCGCGGCCACGGAAGCGGATGTTGATCTTGACCTTGTCGCCTTCCTCGAGGAAGCCGCGCAGCTTGCGCATCTTCACGTCGTAGTCGCCGACGTCGGTGGTCGGGCGGAACTTGAGTTCCTTGAGCTCGACCTGCTTCTGCTTCTTCTTGGCCGCGGAAGCCTTCTTCTGGGCGTCGAACCTGAACTTGCCGTAATCCATGATCCGGCACACCGGTGGATCGGCATTGGGCTGGATCTCAACCAGGTCGAGGCCCTCTTCCATGGCCTTCTCCAGCGCCTGGTCGCGGGTAAGCACCCCGACCATCTCGCCATCGGAACCGATCACGCGCACGTTCGGCACGCGGATGTCCTGGTTCTTGCGATTCTGCTTGTCAGTACTGATTCGTTGATCCTCCAAAGGAAATCATTGATCCACAACGCATCACAGCGTGGCGGGACCGTTCTCGTGCAACAGGCGATCCACGAAGGCCTCCAGGCTCATCGAGCCCAGGTCCTCGCCGGAGCGGGTGCGTACGGCCACCTCCCCATTTTCCTTCTCGCGGTCGCCCACCACAAGAAGATACGGCACCTTTTGCAAGGTGTGCTGGCGGATCTTATAGCCGATCTTCTCGTTCCTCAAGTCATCGGCCACCCGGAACCCTTGATTTGAAAGGGCTTTTCGCACTTCGCGCACGTAATCGGCCTGGGCGTCGGTGATATTGAGCACCACCGCCTGCACCGGGGCCAGCCACGGCGGGAATGCGCCGGCATGGTTTTCGATCAGGATGCCGATGAAACGCTCCATCGAGCCCACGATAGCGCGATGCAGCATGACCGGGTGCTGGCGGGCGCTGTGCTCGTCGACATACTCCGCGCCAAGGCGGCCGGGCATCATGAAGTCGACCTGCATCGTGCCCAGCTGCCAGGTGCGGCCGATCGCGTCCTTGAGGTGGTACTCGATCTTGGGGCCGTAGAAGGCACCCTCGCCCGGCAGCTCCTGCCACTCCACCCCGGCGTTGCGCAGCGCCGCACGCAGCGCATCCTCGGCGCGGTCCCAGGTGGCGTCGTCGCCCAGGCGCGATTCCGGCCGCAGCGCGATCTTGATCTGCGGGGTGCCGAAGCCGAAGTCCTCGTAGACCTTGAGCGCCTGGCGATGGAAATCGGTGACCTCGGCCTCGACCTGGTCGGGCGTGCAGAACACGTGGCCGTCGTCCTGGGTGAAGCCGCGCACGCGCAGGATGCCGTGCAGCGCGCCGGAAGGCTCGTTGCGGTGGCAGGAGCCGAACTCGCCGTAGCGGATCGGCAGGTCGCGGTAGCTGTGCAGGCCGGCGTTGAAGATCTGCACGTGGCCCGGGCAGTTCATCGGCTTCACCGCGTAGGTCCGCTTCTCGGACTCGGTGAAGAACATGTTTTCCTTGTAGTTGTCCCAGTGGCCGGACTTCTTCCACAGGCTCACGTCGAGGATCTGCGGGCAGCGCACCTCCTGGTAGCCGGAATCGCGGTACACGCCGCGCATGTACTGCTCGACCACCTGCCACAGCGACCAGCCCTTCGGGTGCCAGAAGATCAGGCCCGGCGCTTCCTCCTGCAGGTGGAACAGCTCGAGCTGCTTGCCGATGCGGCGGTGGTCGCGCTTCTCGGCCTCCTCGATGCGGGCCACGTAGGCCTTGAGCTGCTTGGGGTCGGCCCAGGCGGTGCCGTAGATGCGCTGCAGCTGCTCGTTCTTCGCATCGCCGCGCCAGTACGCACCGGAAATGCGCAACAGCTTGAACGCCTTCAGGAAGCGGGTGTTGGGCACGTGCGGGCCGCGGCACATGTCCACGTACTCCTCGTGGTGGTACAGGCCCATGTGCGTCTCGTCGGGCATGTCCTCGACCAGGCGCAGCTTGTAGTCCTCGCCGCGCGCCTTGAACGTGGCGATGACCTCATCGCGCGGCGTCACCTTCTTGATGACGTCGTAGTCGCGCTCGATCAGCTCGCGCATCCGCTGCTCGATCGCCTCGAGGTCCTCGGGCGTGAACGGGCGCTCGTGCCAGATGTCGTAGTAGAAGCCCTCCTCGATCACCGGGCCGATGACCATCTTGGCCTCGGGATAGAGCTGCTTGACGGCGTGCCCGACCAGATGGGCGCAGGAGTGGCGGATGATCTCGACGCCGGCCTCGTCCTTCGGGGTGATCAGCTGCAGGCTGGCGTCGGCCTCGATCGGGTCGCAGGCGTCGACCAGGCGGCCATCGACACGGCCGGCCACGGTGGCCTTGGCCAGGCCGGGGCCGATCGAGGCGGCGACGTCCATCGGGGTGACCGGCGCGTCGAACTGGCGCTGGCTGCCATCGGGGAGGGTGATCGTGATCATCGTTTACCTGGATTGGAATCGGTGAGCGGAGGACGGTTCGGGCAACAAAAAAGGGCGCCGGGCGCCCCTGGAACGCGGCACGCCGTCGCGCCGCCGGTACTGGCCCGTGCAAGCTTCGATCAATGGCTGCGCGTAGTCCTCATGTCGCACGCTCGGCGGCCGTTTCGGCGGACGCCACCTCTGGCAGGGCCGCGGCCCGATGCCGCGACGATGGTGGAACGGTATTCCGGCCCCGGTCCAAGGTCAACGCCCGGAAGCCGGATACGACAACGGCCGGACAGGCCGGCCGCTTCTCGGGATCACGCCGTGGAGGCGTGGTGGGCGGTACAGGGTTCGAACCTGTGACCCCTACCATGTCAAGGTAGTGCTCTACCGCTGAGCTAACCGCCCAAGAGCCGCGCAGTATAGCGGCAGTTCCGGGCCCGCACAATCACCCCCGGCCCCGGTTCAGGACTGCAGCGAGGCCTCGCGGACGCGGTGGATCTCGTCGCGCAGCCGCGCGGCCTCCTCGAACTCCAGGTCCTGGGCGTGCTTGTACATGCGCTGCTCCAGCTCGCTGAGCTTGGCCGAAAGCTGCTTCGCACTCATCGCGGCGTAGTTGGGCGCCTCGTCGGCCACCTGCCGGCCCTTGCCGCGTCCGCGACCGGCCTTGTCGGCCTTGGCATCGCGCGCGCCTTCCATGATGTCGGTGACCGGCCGGATGATGGTCTGCGGCTCGATGCCGTGCTCGGCGTTGTATTCCACCTGCTTGGCGCGGCGGCGGTCGGTCTCGTCCAGTGCCGCCTGCATCGACTTCGTGACCTTGTCGGCATACAGGATCGCCTTGCCGCGCACGTTTCGCGCGCGCGGCCGATGGTCTGGATCAGCGAGCCGGCCGAGCGCAGGAAGCCCTCCTTGTCGGCGTCCAGGATCGCCACCAGCGACACCTCGGGCATGTCCAGGCCCTCGCGCAGCAGGTTGATGCCGACCAGCACGTCGAACCGGCCCAGGCGCAGGTCGCGGATGATCTCCACCCGCTCGACGGTGTCCACGTCGGAGTGCAGGTAGCGCACGCGCACGTCGTGTTCGGACAGGTACTCGGTCAGGTTCTCGGCCATGCGCTTGGTCAGCGTCGTGATCAGCACCCGGTCGCCCATCGCCGTGCGCAGGTTGATCTCCGAGAGCACGTCGTCGACCTGGGTCGCCACCGGGCGGATCTCGACCTCCGGATCGATCAGGCCGGTCGGCCGCACCACCAGCTCCACCACCTGGTCGCCGGACTTCTCCAGCTCGTACTTGCTGGGCGTGGCCGAGACGAAGATCGAGCGCGGCGCGCGCAGCTCCCATTCCTCGAACTGAAGCGGCCGGTTGTCCAGCGCCGAGGGCATGCGGAAGCCGTACTGCACCAGGGTTTCCTTGCGTGCCCGGTCGCCGCGGTACATGCCGCCGATCTGCGGCACGGTGACGTGCGACTCGTCGACCACCAGCAGCGCGTCGGGCGGGAGGTAGTCGTACAGGCACGGCGGCGGCTCGCCGGGCATGCGCCCGGTCAGGTGCCGGGAGTAGTTCTCGATGCCCTGGCAGTAACCCACCTCGGCCAGCATCTCCAGGTCGAAGGTGGTGCGCTGCTGCAGCCGCTGGGCCTCGACCAGCCGGTTCTCCGCATACATGCGCTCCAGCGTTTCCTTCATCTCGGCCTTGATCGTCTCGATCGCCTCAAGCACGGTGCGCCGCGAGGTCACGTAGTGCGACTTGGGGTAGATCGTGAAGCGCTGGAGCTTGCGCAGCACCTCGCCGGTCAGCGGGTCGAACATCGCCAGGTTCTCGATCTCGCCGTCGAACAGCTCGATGCGCAGCGCCTCCATCTCAGACTCGGCCGGGTGGATGTCGATCGTCTCGCCGCGAACGCGGTAGCAGCCACGGCGCAGTTCGAACTCGTTGCGCGAGTACTGCATCTCGGTCAGCCGCCGGATCAGCTCGCGCTGGTCGATGCGCTCGCCGCGCACCATGTGCAGCACCATCCGGAAGTACTCCTCGGGACTGCCGAGGCCGTAGATGGCCGACACGGTGCACACGATCAACGCATCCTTGCGCTCCAGCAGGGCCTTGGTCGCCGACAGCCGCATCTGCTCGATGTGCTCGTTGACGTTGGAATCCTTCTCGATGAAGGTGTCCGTCGACGGCACGTAGGCCTCGGGCTGGTAGTAGTCGTAGTAGCTGACGAAGTACTCGACCGCGTTGTTCGGGAAGAACTGCTTGAACTCACCGTACAGCTGCGCGGCCAGCGTCTTGTTCGGCGCCATCACGAGCGTCGGCTTCTGAACCGCCTGGACCACGTTGGCGATCGTGTAGGTCTTGCCCGAGCCGGTGACGCCCAGCAGCGTCTGGTGCGCCAGGCCGGACTCGAAGCCCTTCACCAGCTTTTCGATCGCCGCCGGCTGGTCGCCGGCGGGCTGGAACGGCGATACGAGTTCGAAGCGGTCGCTCATCGGCAGGCTGCAGGCGCGGGTCAGTCGGTCAGTATAGCTACGCGGTGTGAATCGTTCCTCGACGCCGTTCGAGAAGGACCATAAGCAGCGCCGAGTCCTTTGAATCAGACCAGCCGCTGCCGTCTGCACCGATCACGCTCCTACCCGCAGAACCGGCGGACGTCGGACACGTCTACTGTTCGCATATCATCACTCCCGGGGCCGAGACTCAACGCCGTATGCAAGCCACTCTAAGGAAGGAGGCCAGAATGCTTTCACTGATCCGCCGTCGTGGTCAAAGAATCCGGGTCGGAGATGACATCGAGGTCGTCGTGGTCAACGTCGATGGCAACGAGATCCGCTTGGGCATAGCCGCGCCACCTGAAGTTCGTGTTCTTCGGCCTGAGGCCCACGAGAAGGCCCAGCGGCACAGTACGCCTGTAGTCTCCGACACGGCCCCGGTTGTGCGGTACAGGCGTAGCCGTCGGACCTGACCTTCCCCCGACAGTTTCTCTAGGCGATGGACCAACTTCATTTACAAAGCGCTTCAATCGGCGCGAGTGGGACCAGCGGCTGTCGCCAGAAGCGGCCCTTGGTCGCTGTCTAGGGCTATTGGGGAAAAAGTGCCATCAGGCATGTCGCCGCGGCCGAGAAGCTCAAGGCCACGAGGTCGCTCGGTCAGAGTTGACGAGGAGGATCTAACGGGGCTGCTGTGCCGATCCCCGTGAACGAAGAACACTCGTGACGCGACCGATAACGTACAGGAGCGCACCTGCTAGCAGCAGGAAGGCGAAGGCGTAATTGACTGCGGGACCGCCAACAGCAGGAATGACGAGCGTAGCAAACAGCAAAACCACGGAAGCAACGATCATCAGGACTGCCGCACGCAGGTAGATGTTGGAAAGTCCAAAAAATCGATTGCTCATGCCTTACTCCGATACCCGTACAGGAGGTAAGCCTAACAAGAACCCGTTTCGGGGGGGAACCGCAAAGCGGTTTCCCCGGACCGCCCAGTTTTTCGTAGACATACGGGACGACCGCTTCGTATCGGCCTCGGGCAGCGGTCACTAGGTCGACATACGGCCAGGAGCGGCCGGTGAGGCCGTCTACAGAAAGCTGGACGATCCAATGCGCGAATCCTTTCTCCGAGCTCAACCATCCACTCAAAGCGCTAGTAGGTCGGATACGCTGTGGGCTACTTAAGTTGCGGCGGTCGCCATGGCTCTTCTCCAAGCAAGCAACCTCGAAGTTTTCTCGCTGACTGTCAGCGACGGTGGCAAATGGTCGACATCACCTGCGTTATCGGGTCACGCGATCAAGCGATGTGGAAAGATCTACATGCTAGTCGGATCACCAAATGACGCGACCATCGTCTACGTCGGCCAGACAATCTCGGCGATCGCTACCCGGTTCCACGGCGGCTTCCGAGCCAAGGCTCGTTATAAGTACCAATGGTCCGTGCGACGGGGTAGCTATCAACTCTTCGTCTGGGACCTTAGCGCCTACTCTGCTTCGAGGTCCCTTCTTGAGGCCGTGGAGGCCGAACTCGTTCTGGGAGCACGTATCGCTCAGAAGGGCTGGCCGAAGTACCAAACTGGGATCCACTTCCGACACCTCGTCGACCATCGCGGCCGACAGATCGCGCCTCGCTTGGCGATTGAAATGATGGGTCACTTTTACGATCACGCAGGTACCCGCGACGATCCAAGAGACTCGAAAGCTTTGGACCAAGAGCGCGAGCTAGTTATTTCGCAAATGGAGAAATTGATCCTCCCTGGCTCATGAAGAACCTTTCGCTTGCTGCCGAGGCTGTGTGAAAACTCCGACGATGCCGTTTAACGCTCAGTTCGCCGCCTCGAGACTCGCTCGTATGTAGATTCTGAGGCTGCTCGATTCTCAGAGGCGCTCAGATTCGTACTTGTGGCGCGGCCGCCAGAAGTGGCAAAGATTTTTCACTCAGCCTCGGCCAGAAATGGTCGTTCTCGCCTAATCTTGAGCTTGACTGTGCTTCAGAGCAGGCAAGGGGCACAGGCGATCGCATCACTTGCGGACCGCGTTGAAGTTGGTAGGCGCTAACATTTTAGCAGTGACTACCTACACCCCTGTCAAGGGAGATCGGTATTCTTGGTTCGTGTTGACTGCCCCTCAGTAACCGTCAATACAAACCGCTTCAGTCCGCGCGCAAGCCCGCAAAGTGCTGCCTGCTCCAGAGTAAATACACCCTCCTCGGGCAGATCGGCATCAATTACACGCGCCAACTGCACGGCAAACGGAGCCTCCTTCTCAGTGTATTCGGCAATGTTTGAAACGGAGAGCCGGCGCGCATAGAATTTCGACATGCGGTGGATCGCAGGCCTTCCAGCTCTGATTAGGCGTTCGTATATCTCGGCTGGCTCTGCATCAACGAAGGGAACGGCAGTAGCCTCCCACTCACTCTCGTCCTCACCTTCAATAATTGCCAGCTGGAGGCGACGATTTCCCGCTTCTTCCTCTTTAGCGCGGACTCGTACTTCAAGTTCCTCAAGTGCTTTAATAACCGCATCGCGATTGGCATCGGACTTTTCCGGCCAGATATGGAGCTCAGCTCCGATTCCCCCGGCCGGATCACAACGACTAATGATGTCTAAAATCGTCTCTCTACACCAATCTGCATCCTCTGGGATCAGTCTCTCACGTGACAGATGATCGAGAATTTCGTGGGCAGTCAGAATGTCTTGGAGCCTTTCGAAGTGGCGATTTGAAAGTAAAGCATGGAGTTCTACTATCGCCTTTTCGAAATCGTCTTCGCTCATAGACCGGTAGCTGCGGAACTGCTCAAGTAGCGTTTGACCCTGCCTATCTGGTTCTCCAAAGAGACCGAAATCATTAGCTAAAGCATCAGCGTCATAAGGTTGACCTCGGACATATGCGGCGAAGCTCGCAGAGGCGGGCCACCCGTAGGCTTCCGTATCAAACCCTAGACTCTGCATGAGATCTCCAGACTGCTGAGAGTCTGACGATTCGCCATCCGCCCCTTGGGTTTCATTGAAACTTTGCCTGAAGGCCAGGGCAATCCCCAAGTCCCCCTGTTCAAAAATATGAGCAACAAGAGGTGCACTAGCCGGATTCCTGCTTACCGCTATCGTATGGAAAGTGATGGCCGAAAGCAGTGCATTTAGAGAGATCGACCGATTATTAGGCCACTCCATGCGTGATAGAAGGGTGTTGACTTCGTCCAACACTGCGCGCACCGTGCGGAGGTTACGCAATTCTTTTTCCAAAAACAGACTAATCATCTCCGATTTTTTCTCAAGAAGGCACGCCCGGACTCTTTCAATGCGGTACTCGTTTACTGTACTCGAAAAAAACGATTCCAAAGCCGGCTGCACATCATAAGAGCGAGCAATGATTCGCTCTTTGCACTCTGGATAGCCATTTAAAGTAAGCGCTCTTTTTTCATCCGCGATTAGGACAACGTGTAGGTTTGCGTCATCTAGCACGGAGACAATGAACCCGAGCAGCACTTTAAAGTCTCCGCCAAAGCGCTCAATGTCATCGATGCATATAACCGTCCTGTTAGGTCTGACATCTGCCTTGAGCTTGATGTCGCTAGGTTCAACCTTCACCCAACGCAACAGCGCTCTTCCTACCACAGCGCCGGTTTCTTGGAGGATCCCGGGTCCCATGTCTTCTATTGAGGCTAGAAAGAGCGAGCGCTCAATTTCTTCCAAGGTCGCCAACCCTGCCACTGAAAATGTTATGTCATGGCTCCCCTTCGGCAGGTATTTCTTCTTGAATTCTTGCCAATAGAAAGATTTGCCGACCCCCCAGTCTCCTCGCAGCAGAACCGCATAGGATGGTGTTGGAGTGTTGAGATATTGAATGAGCTTGTCGCTGATGCTGTCAATAGTCACTCCTTGCCCCCTAAAAGTGCTGCGTGAACGGTGTACCCCACGCATTTTCAAGTGACGGTTAAACAACCAATTCTTGAGAACTTTTAGCCAGCCTTTCATTTTCTACAGAAAATCCGCAGCGAGCAATCTGGAGAAGCATACCTCATGAAGTTATCCCTGCCTTCTGTTTTTTATACCATGGCACGAAACTCATCTCGCCTATCATGCGATTCTCATATTTCCCGCTGTATTCGCATAGCGCAAGAATTGCGAGCTCTAGATACCAGAGACCTAGCCTCCAAGCATCAATGTAACAATCTTCCATCTCCTGCTTGGCAACAGGGTGGACGAGCGAATTTCGGATGTACGTAAATGCGTGCGGCCCATCGGTAAATTTCGAACCGCTATTTAATTCGTTAAAACGCTTGATTTCCGGCAAATCTTCCGTGATTTCGATCGGTATTTTTAAGCTAGACAACAGCATGCGTATTCGATCCGAAGCACGTAACGCATTGAACTGTTCCGCGGAAAGAACCTTTTGATCAATAACAGCATGATGGTGGGCGAGTCGCTCTAACGCGGACTGGGTTAATATTATGGCAGCCCCAATGCTGGGCATTCTTCCTTCAGTCGTCGCTTGCGTATACCAGTAGATAGCGGTACTTAAGCAATCTCTCCAATTGGGAGATAGATTCCATCGTTTCTCGAACAGAGGAAACAACATCTCTGCTTGGCTCCCATCCTCTGTTGAGAACCATGTGTTCACTTCGTGATCGCTGGTGGGGTGATCAAAACTACGCCATGCTGTGACACCATCAGTACAGAGCGCGACATTGTAGGCCAACGAGTAATTCCGGCCTTTGACAAAAGAAAGGAAGCTTGCAAGCATTTCACGCTGAAGCTCGAACTCAGCGAGCGTAAGCGCGGCACAGTCCTTTCGCTCCAGCTTGGCAACATGCGTCAGGTGGCAACCACCTTCAGCTTTGATTCGCCTCCATGCGCTGCCTGTTGCGCCTCGCGGAAGCCCTTGAATCCAAACGCGACTCTCCCGAGACTCTAGAATGAGTAGCGCGCCAAACGACGACGCGCCAAAGTGTACAGACTGGTTTCCCCTAAAATTCGGGAAATTAAACAGGTGCAGAATGACAGAAGTAACGGACCGGGAATCAATATCGCCAAAATACAACGGCATGGCGCCGGGGCTCCAGTCCAGCTCGATACTACTTACGCTCGAATTCAGGATTGATGCCGGCCTGACAACTTGACGTCTAGTTGCAAAACCGTCAATTCGTTGGCCTTCGAAGACAAATTCCATGGTCGATTCGAGAGCCCCAGCCACGAACACGTACTCGAAATTATTGTCTTGGGCGCGCTGAAATTTGGTCTCGATACAGAATCGCGGCTCCGGCAAAAATCGCAAAAGCATTTCACCGTTTCCAGTAAGCGTTTCGCTAGGAAAATACAATTTCGCAGAACCTTGCGACAGTACAACGGGGCTGCGTGCGTCAGAAATAGTCAACTTTGCTTCGATGGGCACAAAACCACCGGGCTGAAGCGGCTCTGACAGGCTCATGGCCTCTGACTCGAGTTTGCAGCTTCGTCAGTTGTTTTGATTCCTGGCACTGACGTCTCCTTGGAGGTCCCCCTCCAATAGTATTCGAATGCTCTCGACGTCGGCTTCGGGTCGACATGCGCCTGTCGGCCAAAAGCAGCCGGTGGAGTCAGGCGCTAACTGCCGCCAGAAAGCTCAAGGCCAGGAGATCACTCGGGCAGAGTTGACGGGAAGCTCCTAACGGAAGTTAGCCGGCACCTGCGTGCTCCCCAAAAAGCGGGATGTGCTGCTCGATAGACTCGTGGGAGACAAACACGGGGGAGATCTCCGCTTCTGCCGCGCAGCTCAAGACGAACGCTTGTGGTGCAGCGAGGACGATATCGAAGTCTTCGTACCCGCCATACCGTCGGCTCGAATGAATTGTTGGGCCACGCTACCAGCTGATGTGCAGGGTTGTGAGTGTGGTCGGCTGAACGCCGTAGCCCAAGCTAGCTAGCGCAGCCACGACATCATTAACCAGATCCTTATCACCAACTACGTCCATTACGGCACGCTCACCGCGGCTTGCTGCGTCAGCTATTTTTGGTCCGATTACGTTGCATACAACATGCGCCACTCTCGGTGAAGAATTGGTCTCGATCATGTTGATACGTGTTGCAATTGCTGCTGCTTCTGCTGCGTCTAGCATACACTTCTCCAAGTGCCCTTTCCTACTTTCAGAGGATACACTGGCGCCAGCCGGTGCTACTGGAACGCGCGCTTACGGCGCGCTTCAGGCGAACGCACTATCCAAGCTCTTAACAGTGCCAATCACAGCTGGTTCGCGAAGCCGTGCCTGATTCGCGGCCGCCCATCGTACAGACATCGTCGCGGTTGGCCGCGGATTGTCCCATCGGGCCAGTCGAAAACAGCGATGGGGAAACCCTCACACTTCCGCCTAGCCTTCAAGATAACCGGCAGGCCCCGCTTACCGGAGCACGTCCGGCTGATCGAAGGGTTAGGCAGTTCTCACCACGACAGAATCTTCTGGTTGAACTTGACGCAGACGAATGAAGCACAGACACGGCCCTTTGTTCTGATTTCCTTCTTCGAGAAGTTGGCGCAGATCTCTGCATTGATCCTGGCCGCATCTCCGCCCGCCGATTTCTTAACCTTGACGCACGGCTTTTCAGCAGTGAGCGTCGCGGTGAGGATGCGACTGCCGGCTAGGTACGCGACGACAACGATCTTTTCGGCCGAAACGCTTTTTACGCAAACTTTGAAAACGTTGATGCTCCAGCACGCATCGAGTGGCTCGTCCGCGAGGAAGACGCTTACGTCGTCTCCATTGGCTGCGAGCAACTCGAGGTCCAATTCACTCAGATTCGTCTTTTCATTCGGTTCAATTACGAGGAAGTCGGGTTCCATACGTGATCCTTTGAAGTTCCATGGGGACATTTCTTTAGTTACAGAAGCCGATACCTCATTGAGGCGCGGAAGCGATGGGAAGCTTTTAGTCTTCCAAGAGGCCAGGTAGTTCCGGTGCGTTCAGTATACAAAGCGAATGAAAACTGGCAAGAGATTGAAAAGCAAGACTCCCAAGCTCTGCGGAACCGCGTAGCGGTTTCCGCTGGAAGGCGAAGTTCGGCTCAGTGCCAAAGCTTAAGGCAAGGGGCTACCTCCTTCTCCAGTAATGCGAGCTATCTGCTAGCAGAGTCCCTGCACGCAGAGGTCGACCTCTCGGCAAATTGTTTCAGGCACTTCGACGAAGCGATCCAGCTCTTCACAAAAGAGGAATACTTTCAGCGGCGGGATTCCGACTTCAACATGACGATGAAGAACCCTGCGCACATCAAGGCTAGGTCAAGCAAGGTCTTCAAGATCAATGGCCCGCTGAAAACGGAAAGCTGGGTTGAGTTCTGCTGCTACTTCTATACAGCCAATCCGCTTACCTGCGAGTACGTCAGCGGTGAGTATCCGAAGCACGTCATGGAGATCCTCGCGAGGATCTGGGACCACGCATCGCAACGCGCCAGCAAGACCTAACTCCACCACAGAAAACAGGGGTCGGGTTGGTGTTCTTCAGTCGTGAGACGGCATTGCCGTGACAGACGGGAAGGCTTGAACGGCGTAGGCACTGCTGTTGGACGTGTCTCATCGGCCAGGATAACCAACACCCCCCCTGTTTCGGTGGCCGCGACCGTGCAGGCCTGACGGAGGAACTCCACGGGAAGCGTGACCCCGCTGCCGATTGGATGGCATTCGGCGATAAACTGGAGGAGCACTAAGACATCTCGCAGTTTGCGCTTGTCCACGCGTTGTAGGCAGCGACCACCGCGCGTACTTCGGAGACGCCGTGCCGCGTGCCCCTCGTCGCTTCGCGCCGGCGCCTCATGCCTCCGCGTCGCAGTCAGCCGCTTCGGCAGCCCCCCATGCAACTCGACCACGGAGGTTCCTCGATGCACCCGATCAGCCTGGCGCGCTTCGATGCCTTGGCCGCCTACTGTCGTCTAGGACCGGCCATGGGGTTGATCGAGGAGCATTCGTGGTACGAATCGGAGGACGGCCGACTGCTTGGCCTAGTGCTGCGCGACGTCACCGATGGCGACTATCAGGCGGCGTTCCTCGCCCGCGACAGTGTCGAGCGCTTCCGCTGGATCCACGGCACGGAATTCTTCGACATGTCCGAGGGCGCGATCACCGCGTTGAACGAGCAGGCCTCGGGGTTGCTGGCCAGGCTGGAGGACGAGCGCGGCCAGGGCGATGAGCCCGCCCGGGCCGTGGATTTCTTCACTCTGCAGGTGCCGCAGGATCGCCTGCACCCGCACTTCGCCATCTTGCGCAAAGGCGAAGGCTACAGCCCGGCGCGAGAGCTCATCAGCGCGTTGATGCGCTGGCACGATGACATCGACGGCAATTACGTCGAGCAGTTTCAGTCCACCGCATTCGATGCCCGGTTACTGGAGCTGTACGTGTTCGCGTTGCTGGTGGAAAACGGCTTCGTCGTGAGGCATCAAGGCGCCGCGCCCGACTTCCTGGCCAATGACGGCCGCGGCGAGCTCGCCATCGAGGTCACGACGGTCAATCCTACAGTCAAACGCGGCCAGATCGTCCCCGCCCCGGAGCCGGAAACGCCCGAAGAGACGACGGCCTACCTCAAGCAGTACATGCCGATCAAATTCGGAAGCGCCTTGTTCTCGAAGCTGCGCCGCCGGTACTGGGAGCTGCCGCACGTTGCCGGCAGGCCGCTGTTGTTCGCAATTCAAGACTTCCATGCACCGCAATCCATGATCGCGCGCGCACGGGCCTAGGCATCTACCTATACGGCTACGACCATGATTGGCACCACGACGCGCAGGGCCAGCTGGTAATCGAACCGCAGCGGGTCGCCGAGCATCGCTGGGGCGACAAAGTCATCCCGTCCGGTTTCTTCGACCAAGAAGGCGCCGAGCACGTCAGCGCGGTGCTGTTCAACAACAGCGCGACCCTGCCCAAGTTCAACCGGTTGGGCTACGTAGCCGGTTTCGGGTCGCGCCGCGTGCGGATGGTGCGCACGGGAACGGCCTTTAATCCCGATCCGAACGCAGCCGAACCGTTTCGCTTCGCGATGGCCGTCGACGAGGACTACCAAGAAACCTGGTCCGAAGGGCTGGACATCTTCCACAACCCTCGCGCCGTTCACCCGCTGGACCCGCGCCACTTCCCGACGGCCATGCATCACCACCTTCAACCCGATGGTCAGGTCCTTTGCCGTAGGCTAGTCGCGGACTTTCACCCGCTCGGGTCGATGACGAGCATTCTGGTGCCGCCGGACGACGACGCGGCAGCCTGACGTGTCCGGCTTTCAACTCCGGTCCCGGGAGAGCGATTGGACCTGAACGCTCCTCAGCGAGGGCCTGCTTGGTGGCACGATGTCGAGTGACTCGACTATTTGGCGACCGACTGCTGTGGGTCGACTGCGGCTACTCGCGCGACGACCTAGAAGCCGAGCAGCGAGCTCAGATTAGTCCTCTCTCAACAATGGCCAGCTGCCCGAGCGGCATCGGGTACACAGGGCGGCGGGATCCGGCTAGATTCTAAGCACCTCCCCCACCCGGTATGTCCATGCCTTTCCCGATTGATGCCCTCTCCTACTCCGAGCTCGAGGCCCTGGAGGCGCAGATCGCGATTCGTAAACGGGAGTTACACCGAAAGAATGCGGAGACGGTGCGCTCGGAACTCGTGAGAGCCGTCCAGGCCGAAGGCCTGACGATCGAGGAGGTGTTCGGACCTTCTCCAGGCCGCAAGCTTCCTCAAGTGAGGTACCGGAATCCGGACAACCCCAAGCAGACGTGGCCGGGGCGCGGCCGCGCCGAAATGGATGCGCGAGAAACTGGCGCAAGGTGTGCCGCCCGAAGCGCTCGCCATCAGTGGGTAGCGCCCCGAACGCCGACTTCTCGGGCGACCTGGCCGGACGCGTAACGCCAGGCGATCGGGGCAGCAAAAGCGTGCCTACGTGCCAGGCGGTCCGCTAGCGGAAAGCCCTGCAGTGCGCTGTCGGAGAATCTCCCGTCAGTCGAAGGGTTGGGCTCGCTCATGCGTAACAGCGACCCACGTAGCTGCCCAAGTCGTTACGGCAGCATTTCGTATCGTTCGACTACACCCGGATTGGTGGAGCGCGCACGCCCGGAAACCTTCAGTTATGGGCGGCCCTAATCAGGGCGGAGTCGACAAGCGAGTCGGGTAATGCACCCATTCAGTCAATCGTGCGGACGTGGAGTTCCTTTAGTTGCGCCTCGGCGATCGGCGACGGCGCGTCGGTCAGCAGGCACTGCGCCGACGCGGTCTTCGGGAACGCGATGACATCGCGGATCGACTCGGTGCCAGCCATCAGCGCGGCGATGCGGTCGATGCCGAAGGCGATGCCGCCATGCGGCGGCGCCCCGTAGCGCAGCGCCTCGAGCAGGAAGCCGAACTTCGCCTGCGCCTCCTCGGCGCCGATGCCGAGCAGCTCGAACACCGCCGCCTGCATGTCCGGACGGTGGATGCGGATCGAGCCACCACCGATCTCGTTGCCGTTGAGCACCATGTCGTAGCCACGGCTCAGCGCCAGCCTTGCGTTGGCGCGCAAATCGGCGACGTCGTCGATCGACGGCGCGGTGAACGGGTGGTGCAGCGCGACGTACCGGGCCGCCTCCTCGTCATACTCGAACATCGGGAAATCGGTGACCCACAGCGGCGCCCAGGTGTTAGACACGCGGCCCAGGTCACGGCCCAGCTTCAGGCGCAGCGCGCCCATGAAGTCGCACACGGTCTTGTACGGGCCGGCACCGAAGAACACGATGTCGCCATTGCCCGCCCCCACCGCCGCGACGATCGCATCCAGCGTCGCGTCGTCGAGGAACTTGGCGATCGGCGAGTTGATGCCTTCGCGGCCCTTGGCCAGGTCGTCCACGCGAAGCCAGGCCAGGCCCTTGGCGCCGTACTTGGCGCAATGCGCGGCATAGTCGTCGATCTGCTTGCGCGAGAAGCCGGCCTCGGGCGCACGCAGCGCCACCACGCGGCCGTCGGCGTGGGTGGCCCAGTCGGTGAACACCTTGAAGCCACACGCCTTGACCTGGTCGGCGATATCGACCAGCTCCAGGTCGATGCGCAGGTCGGGCTTGTCCGAACCGAAGCGGCGCATCGCCTCGGCGTAGCTCAACCGCGGGAACGGCGTCGGCAGCTCCACGCCCTGCACGTCGCGGAACACCCGGGTGATCATGTCCTCGACGAAGTCCTGGACGTCGCGCTCCTCGACGAAGGCGAACTCCATGTCGAGCTGGGTGAACTCCGGCTGGCGGTCCGCGCGCAGGTCCTCGTCGCGGAAGCAGCGCGCGATCTGGTAGTAGCGGTCCATGCCCGCCATCATCAGCAGCTGCTTGAACAGCTGCGGCGACTGCGGCAGTGCGAAGAACTCGCCGCCATGCACGCGCGAGGGCACCAGGTAGTCGCGCGCGCCCTCGGGCGTGGCCTTGGTCAGGATCGGCGTCTCGATGTCCTGGAAGCCGGCCGCATCGAGCTGCTGGCGCAGCGCGCGAACCAGCGCGCTGCGCTTGCGCAGCATCGCCTGCATCTGCGGGCGGCGGATGTCGAGGTAGCGGTACTTGAGGCGAATGTCCTCACCCGGATTCTCGTGGGCGTAGAACGGCAGCTTGTCGGCCTTGTTGAGGATCTCGATGGCCTCGGCCACGATCTCCACCTGGCCCGAGCGCAGCTTGTCGTTGACGCTGTGGCGGGCCCGCACGGTGCCGGTGATGCGCACGCAGTCCTCGTAGCCGACCTCGGCCGCCCGGGCGAAGACCGCCTGGCCGGGCTCGGCCACCACCTGCACGATGCCCTCGTGGTCGCGCAGGTCGATGAAGCACACCCCGCCCAGGTTGCGGGCGACGTCGGCCCAGCCGCACAGGGTGACGCTCTGGCCGATCAGGTCTCGTCGATGAGACCGCAGTAGTGGGTACGCATGGGTGCTCCGGGCGGCCGGTGGCGGGCCGCGGGTAGGGATGTCGGGGGCGAAAATGGTAGGGCGCGGCGGGGGGCGAAGCAAACAGGCCCGCCGAAGCGGGCCTGTCGAACCGGCAGTCTCGCACGCCGGACGGGCGGATCGGGCCGCTCACCGTCCGACGGTGTCTTCCCCGGGGTCGGCTTATTCGTAGCCCCACGGGGTCGGCGGCGTGTCGACCGGGGTGGTCAGGTCGAATTCGACCTTGAACATGCGGCCGCTCGGGCGGGAGAGTTCATAGAGGAAGCGATCGCCAGGCTCGATCTCCATCGCCCAGGTGTTGGTGACCGACACCTCGAGGCCCTGCTCGTTGAACATGTCGATCGACTCCTGGTCGACCGGGAACTCCTGGCGCACCTCGGTGCCCGGCCGGTCGCTCTCGCCGCCGTACATCGTCAGCGGGTCGTCGGAACCGTCCTCGACGCGATGGTCGTGCTTGAGGCGCAGGCCGCCGTTGGTGCGGGTGAGGATCCAGGTGCGGCTGTGGTTGTCGCCGACATGGAACGGCACCTTCAGCTCGCCCTCGCTGCACTCGCGCACGTGCATGACCAGTCGGCGGCCCTCGAAGGCATCCTCGGCCGGCGGATCCTCGCCGCGCGGCGGCGTGTTGTCGATGATCCGGCCCTCGAACGCCTGGCCGCAATGCTGGGCGATGCGCGCAAGGAACGCGTCCGCCGGTGCCGCGGGTGTCTCCATCGTGCTCGCTTCGGTCTCGACCGGGTCGGCCTCCGGCCGGATCTGGTCGTGCTCGGGCGACATCTGACCGGGCTGATCGCCGCATCCGGCAAGCAGGACGGCCAATGTCAGCGGACTCAGTGTCGCGAGGATGACGTGCTTGGCTGCCATGCGGTTTCTCCGTGATAGGTTTGTCGTGAAACCCCATCCTAGCTTCCGCGACCCCCAGATGCACTTCCTGGCCCCCATCGCCGCGCTGCTCGTCGGCG
This sequence comes from Alkalisalibacterium limincola, assembly GCF_008017755.1. Lineage (GTDB taxonomy): Bacteria > Pseudomonadota > Gammaproteobacteria > Xanthomonadales > Xanthomonadaceae > Alkalisalibacterium > Alkalisalibacterium limincola. Next base: position 391,587 of record NZ_VRTS01000002.1, on the reverse strand, counting down.
TCGCCCTGCTCCTGCTGGGTGGCGGACTGCTGGGCACCCTGCTCGCGGTGCGCGGTTCCGGGGAAGGCTTCAGCGACGCGGTGGTCGGCATCGTGATGTCGGGCTATTTCGTCGGCTTCTTCCTCGGCACGTTCCTCGCGCCCGGCATCATCCGGAGGATCGGGCACATCCGCGCCTTCGCCCTCTTCGCCGCGCTGGCCACGTGCGCGGTACTGATGCACGTCGTTCTGGTGTCGCCGGCGTGGTGGTTCGCCTTCCGCGTGGTCACCGGAATCGCGCTGGTCGCCCTGTACACCGTCATCGAGAGCTGGCTGAGCGCCCGCTCCGAGCCGATCGAGCGGGGTCGGGTCTTCGCGGTGTACATGGCGGTCACGCTGGCGGCGCTGGCGGCGGGCCAGCACCTGCTGCGACTCGACGACGGCGGCGCACTGCTGTTCGCGCTGGTGGCGATCCTGGTGTGCGCGGCGATGATCCCGGTCACGCTGACCAGCCAGGCCCAGCCGGTCCTGCACGACACCCCCCGACTCAACCTCCTCCACCTGTACCACAGGGTTCCCACCGCGGTCGCAGGCGCGCTCTTCTCGGGCCTGGCCATGGGTGCGTTCTGGGCGCTCGGCCCGCTGTTCGCGACCCGCAGTGGCCTCATCGACAGCCAGATCGCCTGGTTCATGAGCATCGGCATCCTCGGCGGCATGCTGCTGCAGTGGCCGATCGGACGCCTGTCGGATCGCCATGACCGGCGCTATGCGTTGCTGGCCGTGGCGATCCTGGCAGCCGTCGTGGCCTTCGTGGGGGCATTCGCCGGCGGCGAGCCCGGAGCGCAGCGCCTCGGCGTGCTGTACGTGGTGGTGTTCCTCTACGGCGGACTGGCGTTCGCGATCTATCCGGTCAGCGTGGCCCACCTGATGGACCACCTGGAGCCGTCGGATCTGCTGCAGGGCAGCTCCACGGTCCTGCTGCTGCACGGGGTTGGTGCCGCCCTGAGCCCGTTGCTGGCCGGCGTGGCCATGGGCCGCTTCGGACCGGACGCCCTGTGGATGTTCTTCGCGATCACGCAACTGCTGCTGGCCGTGGCGGTCGCCTGGCGGCTGCTGGTCCGCCGTCGCGCGGCGACCTTCGACGGGCACTTCCTGCCGATGTTGCGCACCACGCCGGCGGCACTGGACATGATCCCGGACGCGGAGCCGGCGCGTGGGCCCGGCACCGACGAAGACGAGGACGACACCCCGCCGGCGTTGTAGGACCGGCCGCAGCCGGCCGCCTCAGCCCGCGGTCGGAGCCGTCGCGGCGGGCTTGGCCTTGGTTTCCGTCGCCGGCGCAGTCGTCGTGGACGGCGCGGAAGCCGGCGTCGCGGCCTCGCCGGCCAGGTTGCGCTTCTTGTCCTTGTCGGACTTGAAGTCGGTCTCATACCAGCCCGAACCGGCCAAACGGAACGAAGGCGCCGTCACCTGGCGCTTCACCGCTTCGCTGCCACAGGCCGGGCAGGCGCTGGGATCGGCGTCGGAGAGCTTTTGCAGTCGGTCGAAGGCGTGGCCGCAGTCGCTGCATCCAAATGAGTAGATCGGCATGGTGGTCAGGTTCCCTGGGGAGCCGGAACGCCCGGCAGCGCGAATAATGGGGCTTTTCGCCGCCGGATCAAGTCCCGTCGACCCCGCCGCCTGCTTCGAACACGGGTTCGCCATCCACCCATGTCGAGTGCACCCGCAACTCCAGCAGCCCGCTGGCCGGGACCTGCGCGGGATCCTGGTCGAGTATCACGAAGTCGGCGGCCAGCCCCGGCACCAGCCGGCCGGTCCGGCCCTCGTCGAAACCGGCGTGGGCGGCATCGGCGGTGAAGCCCGACAGCGCCTCGAGCAGGCCCAGGCGCTGCTCCGGATACCAGCCGCCCGGCGGTCGGCCCTGTGCATCCTGCCGCGTCACGGCCGCGAACAGTCCCAGGCGCGGGTCCACCTGTTCCACCGGGAAATCCGAGCCCAGCGCCAGGCGCACCCCCGCGTCGAGGAAGCTGCGCCATGCGTACGCGCCGGCAATGCGTCGCGGGCCCACGCGGTCCTCGGCCCAGGGCATGTCGGACGTCGCGTGGGTCGGCTGCATGGAGGCGATCACGCCGAGCTCGGCGAAGCGCGGGATATCGCCCAGCGCCACGACCTGCGCATGCTCGATGCGCCAGCGGTGGTCGTCACCGGCGTCCTCGCCCAGCACCCGGCCCATGCGCTCGAGCGCGATCCGGTTCGCCCGGTCACCGATGGCGTGCGTGGCCACCTGGATGCCACAGCGGCTGGCCTTGGCCATCGCCGACTCCAGCGCGTCCGGCGCGGTCACCAGCAGGCCGCGGTTGCCGGAGTCGTCGGAGTAGTCCTCCATCAGGGCCGCGCCACGGCTGCCGAGCGCGCCATCGCCATAGAGCTTCACCCCTCGCATCTGCAGGCGACCGCCCTCGTGCTGCAACGGGCCGAACGCGCACAGCGCGGTCAGCGCATCGCTGTCGCCATCGGCGTAGGCATTCACGCGCAGCGGCAGCCGCCCGGCGTCGGCGAAAGCGCGGTAGCGCTGCAGGTCGGCCAGCGAGACGCCCATGTCGTGCACGCCGGTCAGGCCCAGTCGCACCGCCTCGGCCAGTGCACGCTCGAGGGCCTCGTCGAGCAGGGCCTCGTCGGCCGCGGGAATCGCCGCGGCGATCAACTGCGGCGCGTCGATGAACACACCGGTGGCCTGGCCCTGCGCATCACGCAGGATGCGTCCGCCCTCCGGCTGCCAATCGCCGCTGAAATCGCTGTCGGCCAGGCGCAGGGCCGCACTGTTGGCCCAGCCTGCATGGCCGTCCACCCGGGTCAGCCAGACGGGTCGGTCGGGAAAGGCCTCGTCGAGGTCGGCGGCCGTCGGGAATGCCTGCCCCGGCCAGCGGTTCTGGTCCCAGCCCCTGCCCGTCAGCCACGCACCTTCGGGAAGGTCGCGCTCGAAGGCCTGCATGCGCTCGATCACCTCCTCCACGCTGTCGGCGCCCGCGAGGTCCACGCTCATCAGTGCCAGCCCCAGGTTCATCAGATGGGCATGCGCATCGATCAGGCCGGGCACCACCGCGCGCCCACCGGCGTCGATCTCGCGCGCACCGGGGTGTGCCGCCCGCACCTGGGCCAGCGAACCGACGGCGAGGATGCGCCCGTCGGTACCCCAGGCCAATGCCTGGGCGGACGGCCTTTCCGGGTCGCTGGTATGGATGTGGGCGTTCACCAGCACGGTGGCCTCGTTGGCCTGCGCGTTGCCAGCACCCAGTGCGATGGCCATGGCCAGCGCGGCCCCCAGCGTCAGTTCCAGTCCACGTCGCATCGCCATTCCCCCAGCGTCCAGTTCAGTCCGACACTGTAGCCGGTCCGGACCCAAGTAAAAGGGCCGCCCATCCGGACGGCCCTTGCAGGGCAGCGGTCGCGCGCAGGCGCTCAGCGATAGCCGTAGACCGGTGCCACGTCCACGCGCACCTGCAGGCGGTCGCCGGGATGGTGGTCGGTGACGGTCTGGTAGGTGCGCCCGCCATAGCGATAGGTCACCTCGTAGCCATCCACGCGCTGCTGGCGCACATGTTCGGTGACGCTGCGGCAACGCTCCTCGTACACCGTCTGGCCGTAGCCCGGCGAGCGGGCATGGTACGGGTCGCGCTGCATGTCGCGCGCCACTGCGCCGCCCAGCGCGGCGCCTGCCGCCGTGGTCGCCACCCGGCCCCGGCCACCGCCGAACTGGTTGCCCACGACGCCACCCACGATGGCGCCGAGCACCACCCCGGCATCGCTGCCCCGACGCGACGGGTAACGCTCGTATCGGGCCTGGACCGGCTCGTCCCAGCACTCCTGGCGCCGCACGGGACGATCCTCCCACGCGATCAGGGGATCGACCCGGAGCACCTGCGCCCAGTCGTACTGCTCGTGCCCGCGCTGCCCGTGCTGCGCGCGGTAGCCATGCGCAGGCGCATGAGCGGGCGGGCCGTAATGGTAGCCACGCGCTTGCGCGGTGGAGGGCAGCACGCCGGTGAGGCCCACGCCTCCGGCGGCCAATGCGAGAACCAGGATTCGAATGTTCATCAACGTCCTCCGGGGCCGCGCGGATCGGGGCCTCGAGGTGGATGCTGGTGGGTTCCCGATTAAATGGCCCTGAACGCCGGAATCGCGTTTACCCAGCGGACAGCCGCCTGCACCGTGGTGCGCGCCGGGTCGCCCAGCAGGGGGGGCGACGTGGCCGATTCGCGGCAGCACCACATGGTCGAAGCCCATTGCAGAGGCCATCGCGGCGGAAGCATCGGCGGGGATGTCCTCGTCGTCCCCCGAACACAACACCACGGTCGGACAACCCGGCGCCTGGACCTCCACCCCCGACCAGGCCTGGCGAAGGGCCTCGGCGGACTCGTCGCGCCAGCGCCGGAAGGCGTGCAGGGTCGACGCCGGATCGCTTCCGGGCATCGCACGACGCGTGCCCTCCAAGCGGGCCCGTAGCCCCCAGGGCACGATGGGACCCGCGTCCTCGCGCGGCGGCAGCTGCCGGTGCCAGGGCGCCGGCGGGACCGGGTTCACCAGCACGAGGCCGCGCACCGCGTTCCCTGGAGCAGCCATCAAGGCCAGCAGCCCGCCCAGGCTCGCCCCGATCAGCAGGCGCGGAGGACGGGCCTGTCGCAGCGCCTCCGCCACCTGGTCCCGATAGTCCTGCAACAGCGTGGCCTCCAGGCCGGCATCCCGCGCTCGCAATTCCAGTTCGTGGACCGCGAAGCCTGCTGCGCGCAAGCGAGGAGTCCAGCGGCGCCACTCCCAGGCCCCGCCTCCGGCGCCGTGGACCAGCAGGGCCGAGCCCGCGCACAACGGCAGTTCCGGCGTCCAGGGACCGGGATCGTCATCGATCTCGAGGCCGCCGCTCATGCCGCATCAGCCTTGCGGGATGCCTGCCATGTCGGGAAGTTCATGCGCCACGCCCTTGTGGCAGTCGATGCAGGTCCGCTCGCCGCTGCCCAGCCAGCGATCGTGGATCTCGGCCGCGCGCGGGCTCTGCCGGGTGAAGTCCATGTACTCGAAGTTGTGGCAATTGCGGCACTCCAGCGAATCGTTGGCCTTCAACCGGGCCCACTCGTGCTGCGCCAGCCGCAGCCGCTGGTCCAGGAACTTCTCGCGCGTGTTGATGGTGCCGAAGATCGTGCCCCAGACCTCCTTGGACGCCTGCATCTTGCGCGCGATCTTGTCGGTCCAGTCATGCGGCACGTGGCAGTCCGGGCAGGTGGCGCGCACGCCGGAGCGGTTGGTGTAGTGGATCGTCGGACGAAGCTCCACGTAGACGTTGTCGTACATCTCGTGGCAGGAGATGCAGAACTCCTCGGTGTTGGTCAGCTCCAGCGCGGTGTTGAAGCCACCCCAGAAGATGATCCCGGCGACGAACCCCCCCAGGGTCAGGAAGCCCAGGCTGAAGTGCACGCTGGGCGAGCGCAGCGTGCGCCATCCACGCTGCACGAAACTACGCATGCGGCCGCGCTTGCTCATGGCTCCCTCGCCCTGTCTATGACGGTGTCGACATCCAGGAAGTCGTTCTCGACCAGCACGCGCGCGTCGGTCTGCACGACATGGCACTGGGTGCAGAAGTAGCGCCGTGGCGACACCTGGGCCAGCACCTGGCTGTCGCGGTCCATGAAGTGGGTCACGCTGACCATCGGCGCCATGAACCGCTCGGCCCCGGCGCGGGAGTGGCAGACCATGCACCGGTTCGCATTGCGGGTGACCTGGTAACCGTCGATCGAGTGCGGGATGGTGGGCGGCATCTCCGGCCAGTCGCGCTCACGCCGCCGTTCACCGTCCAGCACCCGTGCCATCGGCGCAGCGGGCGGTTCCTCCTGCAATGGCGCACCACGCCGCAGCGCGTCGATGGACCGGTACTCGGTCGGTGCCGCCGCCGGGGCGGTGGCCTCCGGGTCCTGCGCCCGAACCGACCAGCTCCCCGACACCGCCACGACCAGCGCGGCCACGATACCCATGATGACTGTCTGCTTTCGCATGGCTTTCCCCTCAGGCACGCTCGATGCGGCAGGCGCACTTCTTGAAATCGGTCTGCCGCGAAATCGGGTCGTTCGCGTCGAGCAGCAGCTTGTTGATCAGTACGCTCGCGTCGAACCACGGTACGAACACCATCCCGCGCGGCATGCGGTTTCGGCCGCGGGTTTCCACCCGGGCGACGATCTCGCCACGCGGCGACACCAGCTTCGCCGTCTGGCCGCGCCGCAGCCCACGCTCGGCTGCATCGTCGGGGTGCATGTATACCGGCGCCTGCGGGAAGCTGCGGTAGAGCTCGGGCACGCGCATCGTCATCGAGCCCGAATGCCAGTGCTCCAGCACCCGGCCGGTGGTGAGCCACAGGTCGAACTCCTCGCCCGGTGCCTCGTGGGGCGGCTCATAGGGCAAGGCCCAGATCACCGCCCGGCCGTCGGGGTTGCCGTAGAACTGCACGCCGCGCCCCACCTCGACGAACGGGTCGAGGCCTTCCCGGTAGCGCCACAACGTCTCTTTTCCCTCGAACACGGGCCAGCGCAGGCCGCGCACCTGGTGGTAGACGTCGAACGCGCCGAGATCCTTGCCCTTGCCGCGCCCGAACCGCGCGTACTCCTCGAACAGGCCCTTCTGCACATAGAAGCCGAAGGCCGTGGACTCGTTGTTGGCATGGTCCTCGGGAATCTCCGTGGTGCTGAAGGCATCGACCTGGCCATTGGCGAACAGCACGTCGAACAGCGTCTTGCCGCGGTACTGCGGTGCACTGTCGAGCAGCTCGGCCGGCCAGCATTCCTCGGTGGTGAAGCGCTTGGAGAACTCCATGAGCTGCCACAGGTCGGAACGCGCCTCGCCCGGCGCCTGCACCATCTGCCGCCAGAACTGGGTGCGGCGCTCGGCATTGCCGTAGGCGCCTTCCTTCTCGACCCACATCGCCGCCGGCAGGATCAGGTCGGCCGCCTGTGCGGTGACGGTCGGGTAGGCCTCGGAGACGACGATGAAGTTGTCCGGGTTGCGGTAGCCCGGCAGCCCCTCGTCGTTGATGTTCGCCGCGGCCTGCATGTTGTTGTTGACCTGCACCCAGTAGGCGTTGAGCTTGCCGTCCTTGAGCGCGCGGTTCTGGTCGACGGCGTGGAAACCGGGACGCGCCTGGATGGTGCCCGGCGGCAGCTTCCAGATCTCCTCGGCCTTGGCCCGGTGCTCGGGGTTGGTCACCAGCATGTCGGCCGGCAGGCGGTGGGCGAAGGTGCCGACCTCGCGCGCGGTGCCGCAGGCCGAAGGCTGGCCGGTCAACGAGAACGGGCTGTTGCCAGGCTCGGAGATCTTCCCGGTCAGCAGGTGGATGTTGTAGACCATGTTGTTGCACCACACGCCGCGCGTGTGCTGGTTGAATCCCATGGTCCAGAAGCTCATCACCTTGGTGTCCGGGTCGGCGTAGAGCTCGGCGAGCTGCTCCAGCCAGCCGCGCGCCACCCCGGTCATGCGCACGGTGTAGTCGAGGTCGTAGGGCCGGACGAATGCCGCGAAGGCATCGAAGTCGATCGGCTCGCCCGAGTTGGCGTTGTCGGCATTCTTCGCCGCCTGCTGCAGCGGATGCTCGGGCCGCAGCCCGTAGCCGATGTCGTCGGTGCCCTTCATGAAGCGGGTATGCGCATCGACGAACTCGCGGTTGACGCGCCCGGTGCGGATGATGTGGTTCGCGATGAAGTTGAGGATGATCAGGTCGGTCTGGGGCCGGAACACCATCGGGATGTCGGCCAGGTCGAAACTGCGGTGCTCGAAAGTCGACAGCACCGCCACCTTCACGTGCGGGTGGGACAGGCGCCGGTCGGCCAGCCGCGACCACAGGATCGGGTGCATCTCGGCCATGTTCGAGCCCCACAACACGAACGCGTCGGCGTGCTCGATGTCGTCGTACACGCCCATCGGCTCGTCCATGCCGAAGGTGCGCATGAAGCCCATGACCGCCGAGGCCATGCAGTGACGCGCGTTGGGATCGATGTTGTTGGACCGGAAGCCGCCCTTGAACAGCTTGTTGGCCGCATAGCCCTCCCAGATCGTCCACTGGCCCGAGCCGAACATGCCGACCCCATCGGGGCCCTTCTCGCGCAGCACGCGCTTGAACTGGTCGGCCATCACGTCGAACGCCTCCTCCCAGGAGACCTCGGCGAACTCGCCGTTCTTGTCGTACACGCCGTTGGCCTTGCGCAGCAGGGGCCGGGTCAGGCGGTCGCGGCCATACATGATCTTGGAGAGGAAGTAGCCCTTGACGCAGTTGAGCCCGCGGTTGACCTCGTTGTGCACGTCGCCGTGGGTGGCGACCACGCGCCCCTCCTTGACCGCCACGTTCACGCCGCAGCCGGTGCCGCAGAAGCGGCACGGGGCCTTGGCCCATTTCATCTCAGCCTGCGAGCGTTCCACCAGGACGTTCTGGGCGCCGGCGGGCAGGCTCATGCCCGCCGCGGCGGCGGCACTGGCGACAGCGGAATTGCGGATGAACTCACGACGCGTGGTCATTTTCGACGTCCTCCATGAGGCTTTCGGCGGCTTCGGCATGGTGATGCACCAGGCTCACGCCGATGACGCCCTGGACCTGGCCCAGGGCATCGATGCAATCGGTGATCTGCGATTCGTCCTGGCCTTCGCACAGCACGATGCTGCGGGTGGAGTCGCGCATCGCGAGCTCGGCCACAGGCAGCGTGTCGATCAGGGAGTCGAGCGCGGTGGATGCCTCGGCCCGGTGATGGACCAGCAAACTGGCGATGTGCAGGAGGCCGCTCACGCGTGAGCTTCCTGGTCCGGCTCGCGCACGAGGACCGCCTCGACCGGGCACGGTGCGACGCAGGCGCCGCAACCGGTGCACTGGGCGGGATCCACGACCGGACGCGGGACGCCGGTTCGCAGCGGGAAGCGGATCGCGCCCGTCGGACAGGCATCCCGGCAGGCCTGGCAGTGCACCCCGTGCAGGGCCAGGCACTTGTCCTGGACCGCAGCCTTGATCGACCAGGGGACAGCAGCCGGGGCATCGGTCGTGTCCAGGCGCAACGCGCGTGGCCGGCAGGCGGCCACGCAGTCCTGGCAGAACGTGCACTCCCCGGCGTTGAAATCCACGATGGGGAATCCGCCGTCACCACGGGCAAGGATGGACTCCGGGCAGGCGTCGATGCAGGCGTCGCAACGGGTGCAGGTGGAAACGAAATCCGCTTCGGCCAGCGCCCACGGGGGGGCGCGGCCGCGCTTCGGGGCGGACGCGCCCCCGGAGCAGGGCACGCCGCGAGCGGTTGGGAAGGGCGGTCGCGACCATGCTCAGACCCCCGGCGGGCCGAAGATCATCTGCGTCACCCAGACCGCGAAGCCGTATCCGGAGACGATCAATACCGCCAGCACGGGAAACAGCACCACGGTCAGGAACAGGAAAGCCCCCAGCTCACGCCGCCTGCCGGCCCGGTCCTCCTCGACCGGGTCGCCTTCGGGGTGTCGATGCATCACCGCCATCGTCCGCGCCTCCGCTTCCGTCCGTGAGGGGTGCCACTCACTTCCACCATAGTCACGTCCTCTTCACGCACGCAACCTTGCACCGCAACGTAGGGGTGACCGCCTCGATCTCCTTTTCCCCTGGCACGCACGCGGCGATCGGGATGCTGCAATGCAAGAACGGATGCACTTGACCTCGCCCGGGGCCACTGCAAGGCTTGATGCACGGGTCGCTGAGCGACCCTCCGCCATGACCGCCCGTCGAGCCCTACCGGCCCGCCGGTCGCTGCTCCGTCAACGGACGACCATGACGGCTCACTCCGCCCGTTGCGAAGGAGGGTCGCTCATGCCTGGCTACACCACCGCCCAGATCCGGAACCTGGCCCTGGCAGGCCATGCCGCGCCGGCAAGACCACCCTGCTCGAAGCCCTGCTGCACGCCGGCGGCGAACTCCAGTCGGCAGGCAGCATCGAACGCGGCACCACGTTCTCCGACTTCGATCCGCAGGAGAAGGCGCGCGGGCATTCGATCAATTCCACCATCGCCTCGATCGACCACGGCGGCGTCCACGCCAACATCATCGATACGCCGGGCTATCCCGACTTTCGCGGGCCTGCGCTCTCGGCGCTGGCCGCGGTGGAAACCTGCGCTGTCGTGGTCGACGCGGTCAACGGCATAGAGCATGGCACCCAGCGCACGATGGACCACGCGCGCGCGCGGCGCCTGTGCCGCTGCTGGTGGTGAACCGCATCGACGCGGCGGAGGCCGACGTGGCCGCGCTGCTCGACCAGCTGCGCGACGCGTTCGGTGCCGAATGCCTGCCGATCAACCTGCCCACGCCGGGTCGCGGGGGCGTGGTCGACTGCTTCTCCGGTACCGATGGCGACAGCGAGCTGGGCCCGGTCGCGCCGTTCCACCAGCGCATCGTCGACCAGGTCGTGGAGATCAACGAGACGATCATGGGCCGCTACCTCGAGGAGGGGGAGGAGGCGCTGTCCGGCCAGGAGCTTCACGACGCGTTCGAACAATGCCTGCGCGACGGCCACCTGGTGCCGGTGTGCTTTGTTTCCGCACGCACAGGGGCCGGGGTGGGGGAACTGCTGGACCTCATCGAACGCTGGATGCCGAGCCCGCTGGAAGCCAATGCGCCGGAGTTGCGCAAGGGCACTGGCGAGGACGCCACGCCACTGCAGCCCCTCCCGGATGCCGAAGCGCACGTGATCGCCGACGTGTTCAAGATCATCAACGATCCCTTCGTCGGCAAACTTGGCGTTTTCCGCGTCTACCAGGGCACCGTGCGCCGGGACTCCCAGCTGCTCGTCGACGACGCACGCAAGCCGTTCAAGGTCGGCCACCTGTTCAAGCTGCACGGCAAGACCCATTCCGAGATCGCACAGGCCATCCCGGGCGATATCGCGGCGGTGGCCAAGGTGGACGAGCTGCACTTCGACGCGATCCTGCACGACAGCCACGACGAGGACCACCTGCACCTCAAGCCGATCGACTTCCCCAAGCCCATGTTCGGCCTGGCGCTCACCCCGACCCGCCGCGGGCAGGAGCAGAAGATGGCGAACGCACTCGACCGCCTTGCCGAGGAAGACCCCTGCTTCAAGGTGCAGCACCACGGCGAACTCAACCAGACACTGGTGCACGGGCTGGGCGAGCTGCACCTGCGGGTGATGCTGGAGCGCCTCTCTGAGCGCTACGGCGTCGAGGTGCAGACCGCGCCGCCGGCCATCGCCTATCGCGAGACCGTCTCCTCGCGCGCCGACGGACACTACCGGCACAAGAAGCAGACCGGTGGCGCGGGCCAGTTCGGCGAGGTCTACCTGCGCGTCGAGCCGCTGCCGCGCGGTGGCGGCTTCGAGTTCGCCGACGAGGTCAAGGGTGGCACGATACCGAACCAGTTCATCCCCTCCATCGAGAAGGGCGTGCGCCAGGCGCTGGCCCTCGGCGCGGTGGCCGGATTCCCGCTGCAGGACGTCCGCGTGGTGGTCTACGACGGCAAGCATCACCCCGTGGACAGCAAGGAAGTGGCGTTCATGACCGCAGGCCGCCGCGCCTTCCTGGATGCCGTGGGAAAGGCCCGGCCGCTGGTGCTCGAACCGATCGTCAACCTTGACGTCGCCGCGCCCGAACCGCACATCGGGGACATCACCGGCGGATTGGCCGCCAAGCGTGCGCGCATCAACGGCACCGACGCGCTGCGCAACGGCGAGATCCTGATCCGGGCCCAGGCGCCCCTGTCGGAGGTCTCGGAATATGCAATCGAACTTAAATCGGTGACCGCTGGACGGGGCCGCTTCACGCTCGAGTTCAGCCATTATGAGCCGGTTCCACCACCCCTTCAGAAGCAACTCAGCGAGGCCTGGCACCCCGGGGCCGACGAGGACGCATGACCCGATTCGATCCGCAGACCGCGGGAATACTGGCGGACGCCATCCTGGTGCTGCACGTGCTGGTGGTCGCCTTCGTGGTCGGCGGCCTGGTACTGATCCTGATCGGCGGCGCCTCCGGCTGGCGCTGGGTCCGCCACCGCGGCTTCCGCTGGACCCATCTGGCCCTGGTCGGCTACATCGTTGCCCAGACCTGGTTCGGGGAACTGTGCCCGCTCACGGTGTGGGAGCAGGACCTGCGCGATGTCGCCGGCCGGACCACCCACGACCAGGGCTTCATCGAGTACTGGCTGGCCCGGCTCATCTTCTTCGAGGCCCCGTGGTGGGTGTTCGTGGCTGCGTACACCGCCTTCGGCGCGCTGGTGGCCGGCGCCTGGTGGTGGGTGCGGCCCGGGCGCCGTGAAGACGCCGGGACCTGATCGGCGCCCTGTCAGCCCAATGTCGCCTTGGCGATCGCATCGGTGAAGGCCGGGATGTCGTCGGGATTGCGGCTGGTGATGATCGCGCCATCCACGACCACCTCGCTGTCCTCCCACTGCCCGCCGGCATTCTCCAGATCGCGGCGGATCGACTTCCACGACGTCACCCTGCGGCCCTTGACCAGGCCGGCCTCGACCAGCAGCCAGGGCCCGTGGCAGATCGCGCCGACCGGCTTGCCGGCGGTCGCCATCGCCTTGATGAACTCCATCGCGGCCTCGTCGACGCGCAGCTTGTCGGGATTGATCACGCCGCCGGGCAGGACGAGCGCGTGGTAGTGGAAGGGGTCTGCATCGGCGAGGGAAAGGTCGGCCGCGACCGAGTCGGCCCAGTTGCCACCCGTCCAGCCCTTGATGCTCTCGCCCTTGGGCGTGATCACGTCGACCTTCGCACCGGCCTTTGCCAGCCCGTCGCGCGGACCGGTCAATTCGCTGTATTCGAAACCGTCGGTGGCCAGCACCGCGATGCGCTTGCCGGAAAGGTCGCGGTCGATGCGGGGAGTGGACATGTCGCCTCCTTGTGGATGGATTCCATGGAGGCCCGAGCCTAGGGCGCGCGCGGCTAAACCGGCGTGAATGCGTCGCTTAACCCTTCTTTTTCTTCTTCGGCTGCAGCATGGTCCCGGTGCACTTGGGCGAGCCGCAGCGGCACGCCCACACCTGCTTCAAGCGCCGGGTGTGCTTCTCCTCCAGCGTGATGCCGTAGTTGTAGCTCAGCTCCTCGCCGGCGCGGATGTCGCGGATCGCCTCGATGAAGACGTGGTCCTTGGCCGGATCCTCGTCCTCGTCGTCCTCGGTCACCGCTTCGCAGTTCGGCGCGCAGCTGTGGTTGATCCAGCGCGCGTCGTTGCCGCCCACGTTGGCATCGATGATGTAGGTGTCGTTGAGCGTGAAGAGGAACGTGTGCCCGGTCTCGCTGCCGCCCTCGTAAAGCCGGTCGGCCTTCTTGTGGCTGATCAGCTCCCCCGTGTACTCGATGATGCGCGTGCCCTTGGGGATGTCGCGCACGGCGAACACGCCATTGCCATGGATCGGTGAGCGGCGGGTCTCGAACAGGGGCTTGGCGCGGTTGGCCATCGTGGGTTCCGGCAGCGGGAAAGGCGCTATTGATACCGGTCGGCGCCGTTCGCCACAAGCCATGATGGTCCCGCTGAACACCGTGCAGGGCGTGCATTGAGGCCCGGACGCGAAAAGGGTACCATTTCGGTACTAATTCACGGACCCCTCCTCCGCCATGCTGCGCGTCACCAAACTGACCGACTACGCCACCGTGGTGATGACCGTGCTCGCCGCCGAGCCGGGGCGCGTGCACAGCGCCACCGAACTGGCCGACCGGGCGCACCTGGAACCGCCGACGGTCAGCAAGCTGCTCAAGCCGCTGGCCCAGGCCGGGCTGGTGGAAGGGTTCCGTGGCGCCAATGGCGGCTATCGCCTGGCGCGCGATGCCGCCGAGATCACGCTGGCCGACGTCGTCGAGGCGCTGGAAGGCCCGATCGGCATGACCGAGTGCTCCAGCGCCGATGGCCAATGCGGCATCGAACACAACTGCGGCGTCCGCGCGAACTGGCGGCGCATCAACGACGTGGTCGCCGACGCTCTGCGCGGCGTCAGCATCGCCGACATGGTCGGCCCCCCCGCGCCCCCGGCCACGGCGGCCGGGCCCGGCACCAAATCCATCCCCCTGCGGCTCGCCGCAGGCTGAACTCCAGAGGCAGCCCCATGGCCACCCAGGAAGCAATCGCCCCCGCCCCGGTCGAGAACGCCGACATCCATGCCCGCCTCGCGCGGCGCTACGATGCCGGCTTCGTCACCGACATCGAGTCCGAATCGATCCCGCCGGGCCTCAACGAGGACGTGGTGCGGATCATCTCGGCGAAGAAGAACGAACCCGAGTGGATGACCGAGTGGCGGCTGGCCGCCTATCGACACTGGCTGACGATGCCGATGCCGGAGTGGGCCAAGCTGCGCATCGCGCCGATCGACTTCCAGGCGTCGAGCTACTGGTCGGCGCCGAAGGCCAAGTACGCCTCGCTCGATGACGTGCCCCAGGAACTGCTCGACACCTACGACAAGCTCGGCGTGCCGCTGCATGAGCGCGCCAAGCTGGCCGGCGTGGCGGTGGACGCGGTGTTCGATTCGGTCTCGGTCGGCACGACGTTCAAGAAGCAGCTGGCCGAGAAGGGCGTGATCTTCTGCTCGATGTCCGAGGCGATCCACGACCACCCGGAGCTGGTGAGGAAGTACCTGGGCACGGTCGTTCCCACGCACGACAACTTCTTCGCCGCGCTGAACTCGGCGGTCTTCTCCGATGGCAGCTTCGTCTTCATCCCCAGGGGCGTGCGCTGCCCGATGGAGCTCTCCACCTACTTCCGCATCAATGCCGGCCACACCGGGCAGTTCGAGCGCACGCTGATCATTGCCGAGGAAAAGAGCCACGTCAGCTACCTGGAAGGCTGCACCGCGCCGATGCGCGACGAGAACCAGCTGCACGCGGCAGTCGTCGAGCTGGTCGCGCTCGAGGACGCGGAGATCAAGTACTCCACCGTGCAGAACTGGTACCCGGGCGACGAGAACGGCGTGGGTGGCATCTACAACTTCGTCACCAAGCGCGGCGAGTGCCGTGGTGCGCGCAGCAAGATCTCCTGGACCCAGGTAGAGACCGGCTCGGCGATCACCTGGAAGTACCCCAGCTGCGTGCTGCTCGGCGACGACTCGGTCGGCGAGTTCTATTCCGTCGCGCTGACCCACCACCACCAGCAGGCCGACACCGGCACCAAGATGATCCACGTCGGCCGCAACACCAAGTCGAAGATCATCTCCAAGGGCATCAGCGCCGGCCGCGGCCAGAACACCTACCGTGGCCTGGTGAAAGTGGAGAAGTCCGCCGCCAACGCGCGCAACTACACCCAGTGCGACAGCCTGCTGATCGGCAAGAAGTGCGGCGCGCACACCTTCCCCTACATCGAGGTCAAGCACCCCACCGCCACCGTCGAGCACGAGGCCACCACCTCGAAGATCTCCGACGACCAGCTCTTCTACTGCCTCTCGCGCGGCATCGGCGAGGAGGACGCGGTGTCGCTGATCGTCGATGGCTTCTGCAAGACCGTGTTCCGCGAGCTGCCGATGGAGTTCGCGGTGGAGGCCAAGAAGCTGCTCGACGTGAGCCTCGAAGGCGCGGTGGGCTGAGTCCCGCGTACCCGACGCATACCCGCCGCGGCGCCCCGGGCACCGTGGCCAGAACACTCTGGAAGACCGACATGCTGAAGATCAAGAACCTCCACGCCACGGTTGGCGGCAAGGAAATCCTCAAGGGCCTCGACCTCGAGCTCGAGCCGGGCAAGGTGCACGCCATCATGGGACCCAACGGCGCCGGCAAGTCGACGCTGGGCAACGTGCTGGCCGGCCGCGAGGGCTTCGAGGTCACCGAGGGCTCGGTGACCTTCCAGGGCCGCGACCTGCTGGCGCTGGCGCCGGAGGAGCGCGCCGCCGAGGGCGTGTTCCTGGCCTTCCAGTACCCGGTCGAGATCCCCGGCGTGAACAACACCTACTTCCTGCGCGCCGCGCTCAATGCGCAACGCAAGTACCGTGGCGAGGAGGAGCTTGATTCGATGCAGTTCCTCAAGCGCGTGCGCGAGAAGCTCTCGGTGCTGCACATCAAGGACGAGTTGCTCAACCGGGGCGTCAACGAGGGCTTCTCCGGCGGCGAGAAGAAGCGCAACGAGATCTTCCAGCTGGCCGTGCTGGAGCCGAAGCTGGCGATCCTCGACGAGACCGACTCCGGCCTCGACATCGACGCGCTGAGGCTGGTGGCCGATGGCGTGAACACGATGCGAGATCCGGAGCGCTCCTTCCTGGTCATCACGCACTACCAGCGCCTGCTCGACTACATCGAGCCCGATGCCGTGCACGTGCTGGCCGACGGGCGGATCGTGGAGTCCGGTGGGCCGGAGCTCGCGAAGGAGCTCGAGCAGCACGGCTATGCCTGGATCAAGGACCGTGTCACCCCGGAGGCCTCGGCGTGAGCACGGAGCCTGCACGCACGGTGCCACCGCTGCTCGAGTCCATCGGCTCGGGCTTCGACAGCCTGCCGCGTCGCGATGCCGCCGGCCTGGGCCCGCTCAGGCGCGAGGCGCTGGACGCCGCGCTTGCCGACGGCCTGCCGCCACCGCGCAACGAAGCCTGGAAATACACCTCGCTGCGCGCGCTGGAGCGCCGCAGCTTCGCGCCCGCCACGGGCGACACCCCGCCGCTGCCGACGGCGGATTCGCCTGGACTGCCCGACGGGATCCGCCTGGTCTTCGTCAACGGGCGCTTCGATGCCGGGCTGTCGCGGCTTGACGACCTGCCCGACGGGCTTCGCTTCGCGCCGCTGTCGAAGGCGCTCGACGCCGGCGATGCGACCCTGCGCGACGCGTTCGCGCTGCGCTTCGAGCGCGGCGAGGAGGTGTTCGCGCGGCTCAATACCGCACTCGCCGTCGAAGGCGTCCTGCTGAACGTACCCGAGGGCGCGGTGGTGGAGACGCCACTGCACGTCGTGCACATCGGTACCGCCAGCGGCGGCGATCGCGCCTGGCACCTGCGGTTGCTGGTCTCCCTGGGCGAGGCGGCCTCGCTGACCCTGGTCGAGCACCAGCTGGGTGGCCTGCCCCACGGCCACCTGGCGAACACGCTGGCGCAGCTGAAGCTGGCGCGTGGCGCGCGCCTGGTGCACGCCCGCGTGCAGTCGGAGTCCGAGCGCGCGACCCTGCTGCTGCGCACCGAGGTCGACCTGGGCGAGGACGCGGACTACCGGCGGCTGGACCTGGAGCTGGGCGGTGCGCTGTCGCGCCACGAATTCAACGTCACCCTGTCCGGCGACCGCGCCGCCCTGACCGCCAACGGCGTGCTGCTGGCCGACGGCCGCCGCCACGTCGACACCCGCCTGGGCATCGACCACGTCGCCCGCGACACCGCCTGCGACCTGACCTGGCGCGGCCTGGCCGGGGGCCGCGGCCGCGCGGTGTTCCATGGCGGCATCCTGATCCGCCAGGGCGCCGATGGCACGCGGGCCGAGCTGGCGAACAAGAACCTGCTGCTGTCGGAAGGCGCCGAGATCGACACCCAGCCTGTGCTGGTCATCCACGCCGACGAGGTCGAGGCCGCGCATGGCGCGACGGTCGGACAGATCGACCCGACAGCGCTGTTCTACCTGCGTACGCGCGGACTGCCCGAGGCCGATGCACGCCAGCTGCTGACGCGGGCGTTCTGCCGCGAGCCGCTGGCGGTGATCGACGACGAGGCGCTGCGCGAGGCGTTGTCGGCCCGGCTGGAGGCACGCCTGGCCGGCGTGGCGGGCGCATGAACACCGTGGCCGAAGACGCGACCCGGGATCCGGCCGGCATCGACTGGGCGGCGATCCGCAGCCAGTTCCCGGTGCTCGACCAGAAGGTGCACGGCAAGCCGCTGCTGTACTTCGACTCGGCCAATACCGGACAGAAGCCGCGTCCGGTCACCGCTGCGATGGATGCGTACTACACCGAGTACACCGCGAACGTCTCGCGCGCGGTGCACGCCCTCGGCGAGCGCGCCACCACCGCCTACGAGGCGCGCGAAAGGGCCTGGCGCGCCACATCAACGTGCGCCCCGACGACCTGGTGCTCACCAGCGGCACGACGATGGCGATCAACCTCGTCGCCTACAGCTACGCGCTGCCCAGGCTCGGGCCCGGCGACGCGATCCTGGTCAGCCGCATGGAGCACCACGCCAACATCGTGCCCTGGCAGCTGGTGGCCGAGCGCACCGGTGCCCGCATCCGCGTCGCCGAGATCACCACCGACGGCGAGCTCGACATGGACGCGCTGCTCAAGGCGATGACGCCGGACGTGAAGCTGCTGGCGCTCACCCATGTTTCCAACGTGCTCGGCACCGTCAACCCGGTGCGCGAGGTCTGCCGCGAGGCGCGCCGGCGCGGCATCACCACCGTCATCGACGGCAGCCAGGCGCTGCCGCACATGGCCGTGGACGTGGCCGCGATCGGCTGCGACTTCTACGCGCTGACCGGCCACAAGATGTGTGGCCCGACCGGCACGGGTGCGTTGTGGGCCCGCCGCGAGCACCTCGAGGCGATGCCACCGTTCCTCGGTGGCGGCGAGATGATCCGCGAGGTCAGCTTCGAGGGCACGGTCTTCAACGACCCCCCCCACAAGTTCGAGGCAGGCACGCCCAACATCGCCGGTTTCATCGGGCTCGGTGCCGCGGTGGAGTACCTTGACGGCCTCGGCATGGGGGCGGTCGCCGGACGCGAGGCGGACCTGCTCGAACACCTGCAGCGCGAGATGCTGACCGTCGAGGGCCTGCGCATCATCGGCCAGGCGAAGGACAAGGCCGCGGTGGTGAGCTTCCTGGTCGACGGCGCCCACGCCCACGACCTGGCCACCCTGCTCGACCTGGAGGGCGTGGCGGTGCGCTCGGGCCACCATTGCGCCCACCCGCTGATGAAGTTCTACGGCGTACCGGCCACCTGCCGCGCCTCGCTGGCCTTCTACAACACGCACGAGGAGATCGAGCGCTTCGTCGCCGCCCTCGGCAAGGTCCGCAAGCTTCTCGCGTGACGCCAACCGGACGCTCGGAGATGACAGCGCACGACGACAGCTCCCTCTCTTTCCGCTTCGCCACCCCGGATGACATCCCCATGCTGGTGGCGCTGGTGACCCGGGCCTATCGCGGCGATGCCAGCCGCGTGGGCTGGACCACCGAAGCGGACCTGCTGGATGGAGGGCGGATCTCACCCGAGGTGCTGGCCGAGGACCTGCGCCGACCCGGCAGCAGGGTCCTGGTCGCCGAGCAGCACGGACAGGCGGTGGCCTGCGCGCACGTTGCGCCCGAGGGCGACGCCGCCTACTTCGGCATGTTCGCCGTGAACCCGCAGCTGCAGGGCCGGGGCGTGGGCGACCGGCTCCTGCTCGAGGCCGAGCGCATCGCCCGCGAGGAACTTGGCCAGGCGACGATGCGCATGACGGTGATCGACCTGCGCGCGGAGCTCATCGACTGGTACCTGCGCCGCGGCTACCGGCGCACCGGCATCACCAAACCGTTCCCGTACGGCGACACCCGCTTCGGCATCCCGCGGCGGGACGACCTGCGCTTCGAAGTCCTGGAGAAGACCCTTTGAGCGATTGGATCCGCGTGTGCGACACCGGGGAGTTGCTGCCCGGCGAGAAGACGGTGGCCTGGGACGGCGACACCCCGATCCTCGTCGTCAACCTCGACGGCGAGTACTACGCGCTGGAGGACCAGTGCAGCCACGAGGACTACGAGCTGTCCGCCGGTGAAGTGGATCCCGGCGCAGCGACGATCGAATGCACCCTGCACGGTGCGAAGTTCGACCTGCGCGACGGCCGCGCACTGTGCGCGCCGGCGCACGCCCCGGTCGCCAAGTTTCCCGTCAAGGTCGAGGACGGCGCGGTCTGGACGCGCGACGACCGCTGAGGCCTCGAATCCTCAGGAGTCCGCGCCTGCAGGGGCCCTCGGCGTCAGCCGCGCCACCAGCACCTCACCACCGCCTTCGAGCGACACCCGCCCCGGGCAACCGCCTGCGGCTCCCAGCAGGGCGCTGTCCCCCTGCTGCATCATGCACCCGCCCCCGCGGCCACCCAGTTCGGCTTGGCCGGACAGCAGGTGCATCGCCCAGGTCTCGCCACTGGCTGGAAAGAAGTACATCGGCCCGACCACCGGCCGGCGCCACAGTGAGAGGTCGAACCGGTCCGGGCGGTGGAACAGGTTGAACATGTGCACCGGCCCGCCCAGCAGCGTGCATCGCGCCGGAAGCTCGCCCGGGAACGACACCTGGCCGAAAGGCGGCTCCGCCCGCTGCGCCGGTGCGCCTTCGAGTTCCAGGACGATGCCGTCTCCCTGCAGCAGCACCTGGTGCCGCTGCAGGCCATGAAACAGCGAATAGCTGGCCTCGCTGGTGATCTCCGCTATCGAGAGCCGCCAAAGCAGGCCCGTGCCGGCCTCGCTGGCCGAGGCGATCTGGCGCGTCCAGCCGGCCCCGTTGGGCCAGCGCTCCCGCCGGTACTCCTCGGCGGGCAGCAAGGCGATCGCGCCACAACCACTCCCCGTCGTGTCGGCCCCCGTCATGTCGCTGCGCCTGGCATCGTCATGGGGAAAGTCTAACGCGGCGCCGGAGGATGCTCCCCCGGCACCGGGAATGGACACCGCCCGGCGCAGGCGCTCCGGGACGGCATCCATCGCCGCGGGGGATCAGTCCTCGCGGCCGCGCGATGCGCGACGCGCGGCACCGACCTCGATGCGGTCGATGTTGCGCTCCACCAGCGCCAGGCCGATGCCGCGAACCTCCGCCAGTTCCTCGGCGCTGCGGAAGTCGCCGTTGCGCTCGCGGTGCTCGACGATCGCCTCGGCCTTGGCCGGGCCGACGCCGACCAGCACCTGGGCCAGTTCCTCGGCCCCCGCGCGATTGATGTCGACCACGTCGGCGGCGAACGCACCGGCGCTCACGAGCAGGGAAAGCACCGCCGCGCGGGCCAGGATCAGAATCGATTTCATGTTGACTCCTTGTCAGGTTGATGTGGCTTCCATGTGCCTTCCGGGCGTGGGCCAGTCGGACGGCGCCAGTGTCGACCTGCTGGATCGCCCGCGCCAGCGTCCCGCCGCCGAACCCAACGTGGGAATTCGCGGGCGTGCCGGGTAAGTGGAAGATTACGGCGGACGCTACAATGGCGCCCCAGACCACACCGGCCACGCCCATGGATGCCACCCGCCTGCAGCAGCTCATGACCAGACCTGGGATCGCGAGATCGTCCCGCAGCTGGTCGAGTACATCCGCATTCCCAACAAGTCGCCGATGTTCGACGCGGACTGGGTGGCGAACGGCTACATGGAGCAGGCCGTCGACCTGATGGTCGGCTGGGTACGCGGGCAGGCGGTGGAAGGCATGCAGGTGGAAGTGGTGCGCCTGGAAGGCCGCACCCCGCTGATCCTCATCGAGATTCCCGGCACCGACGGGCACGGGGGCGAAGACGGGGTCCTGCTGTACGGCCACCTCGACAAGCAGCCGGAGATGACCGGCTGGGACGACGACCTCGGCCCTTGGAAGCCGGTCCTGCGCGACGACAAGCTCTATGGGCGCGGCGGGGCCGACGACGGCTACGCGATCTACGGCTCGCTCACGGCCATCATGGCGCTGCGCGAGCAGGGCATCCCCCACGGGCGCTGCGTGATCCTGATCGAGGCCTGCGAGGAATCCGGCAGCTACGACCTGCCGCACTATGTCGACCACCTGGCCGAGCGCATTGGCCGGCCCTCGCTGGTGGTGTGCCTCGACTCGGGCTGCGGCAACTACGACCAGCTGTGGTGCACCACCTCGCTGCGCGGAATGTGCGGCGGCAACCTGAGCATCCAGGTGCTCGAGGAAGGGGTCCACTCCGGCGATGCCTCGGGCGTGGTGCCGTCGAGCTTCCGGATCCTGCGCGCGCTGCTTTCGCGCCTTGAGGACGAGACCACCGGTCGCATCCGGGTCGAGGCACTGTTCAGCGACATCCCCACCGAACGCATCGAGCAGGCCCGCCATGCCGCCGACGTGCTGGGCGACGAGGTGTGGACCAAGTTCCCGTTCCTCGATGGCATGTCGCCGATGCTCGAGGAGAACCACGAGCGGGTGCTCAACCGCACCTGGCGCCCCGCACTGTCGGTCACCGGCGCAAACGGCCTGCCGCCGCTGTCATCGGCGGGCAACGTGCTGCGCCCGGTCACGGCGGTCAAGCTGAGCCTGCGCCTGCCGCCCACGCTGGATGGCGACCAGGCCGGACGGATCGTCCGCGACCTGCTCACCCAGGATCCGCCGCACGGGGCGCGGGTTGAATTCGCGCTCGAGAAATCCTCGAGTGGCTGGAACGCACCGCCGATGGCGCCGTGGCTTTCCGATGCGATCGACGACGCCTCCCAGGCCTGCTTCGGCCGTCCGGCGGTCTACATGGGCGAGGGCGGCTCGATCCCCTTCATGGGCATGCTCGGTGCGAAGTTCCCCGGCGCCCAGTTCATGATCACCGGCGTGCTGGGCCCGCACTCCAATGCGCACGGCCCCAACGAGTTCCTCCACATCCCGACCGGGAAGCGCGTCACCGCCGCCGTCGCCCACGTGGTGTCACGGCATAGCGTCGCCAGCCGCGAGGGGCTGACCCGCGGCGTCGGGGTGGACGCGAAGGCGCAGGCGAAGTTCGGCGACCACGGCTGCTGCTGAGGCCCAAGGGCGCGGCCTCTGCGCCGCGCCACCACTCAGGACGTGCGGCCGTACACGTCCTCGAAGCGCACGATGTCGTCTTCACCCAGGTAGCTGCCGGACTGCACCTCGATGAGCTCCAGCGGCACCTGCCCCGGGTTCTCCAGCCGGTGCTTCACGCCCAGCGGGATGTAGGTGCTCTGGTTCTCCGACAGCAGCATGACCTCCTCGCCGCGGGTGACGCGCGCGGTGCCGCTGACGACGATCCAGTGCTCGGCGCGGTGGTGGTGCATCTGCAGGCTCAGCGCGGCACCCGGCTTCACCGTGATGCGCTTGACCTGGAATCGCTCGCCGACGTCGACCGAGTCGTAGCTGCCCCAGGGACGGTAAACCTTGCGATGCCCCTCGCCCTCGCTGCGCCCGGCCTTCTTGAGCTCGGCCACGATCCCGCGCACGTCCTGCACCCGGTCGCGATGCGCCACCAGCACGGCGTCGGCGGTGTCGACCACGACCACGTCCTGCAGTCCCAGCAGGGTCACCAGCCGGCCATCGGCCCAGGCCAGCGTGTTGCGGCACCCACGCGCGATCACGTCCCCGTGGTGGGCGTTGCCATTGCCGTCCTGGTCGGCGATCGACCACAGCGCCGACCACGACCCCACGTCGTTCCAGCCCGCGTCGATCGGCTGCACCGAGGCCGCGTCGGTCTTCTCCATGACCGCGTAGTCGATGGAATCCGACACGCAGGTCTCGAACGCATCCGCATCGAGCCGGATGAAATCCTCGTCGCGCCGGGCCTTGGCCAGGGCCTGCCGGCAGGACTCGAGCATGCCGGGCTGGAAGCGCTCGAGTTCCTCGAGATAGCGGCTGGCGAGGAACAGGAACATGCCTGAATTCCAGTAGTAACCGCCCTCGGCGAGCCAGGCCTCGGCGGTGGCCAGGTCCGGTTTCTCGACGAAGCGTTCGACCGGGCGCAGGCCGTCGCCGGGCACGGCCTTGATGTAGCCGTAGCCGGTCTCCGGCGCCGTCGGCACCACGCCGAAAGTCAGCAGGCGCCCGGACTGTGCCAGCGGAGCCGCCTCGGTCACGGCGCGGCGGAAGGCCGCCTCGTCGGCAATCACGTGATCGGAGGGCAGGACGAGCAGCAACGGGTCCTCGCCCTGCGCCATCGCCTGCAGCGCCGCGACGGCAATGGCCGGGGCGGTGTTGCGTCCCGTCGGTTCCAGCAGGATCGCCGCCGGTTCGCAACCCGCCTGGCGCAGCTGCTCTGCGGCCATGAAGCGATGCGACTGGTTGGCGATGACCAGCGGGCGCCCGGAGATCGGCGCCACCCGCAGCCAGGTCTGCTGCAGCATCGTGTGCTCGCCCGACAGCGCCAGGAACTGCTTCGGGTAGGCCCCGCGCGACAACGGCCACAGGCGCGTGCCGGAACCGCCGGACAGGATGACGGGAATCAGTTGGCTCATGGTGATCGGCTTCCGGCACTTAACGGTTTCGCCGTCGGAGTTTACAGTGACTGCCTTTCCGACCCGCTTTCGCGAATGAACCCGACGCCAATGACCGCCCCGGATCGAAGCGAGCAACGCCTGGCATTCCTGCGTCAATCGCTCTGCGATGAGGGGCTCGAACTCGAGCGTGCCTCGACCGACGCCGGCTTCCGCAGCTACTGGCGGGCCGTGCGCGGGGAGTACAGCTGGATCGTCATGGACGCGCCGCCCGGCCTGGAGGACCTCGGGTCGTGGCTGCGCATGCGCGAGCTGCTGGCCTCCGGCGGCGTGCGCGTGCCCCAGGTGCTGGCGCGGGACCTGGACGCGGGCTTCCTGCTGCTGGAGGACCTCGGCAGCAAGACCCTGCTCGACGAGATCACCAGCCAGAGCGCCGAGGCCTGGTTCGATGCCGCCACCGATCAGTTGTTGCGCGTGCAGTCGATTCCCTGCCCCGCCGACCTGCCGTCCTATGACGATGCGCTGCTGAGGCGCGAGCTTTCGCTTTTCGATGAGTGGTACCTCGACCGGCACCTGGGGCTGGAGCTGGGACCCGCGGACCGGGAACGCCTGGCAGCCGGATACGACGCGCTGGTCAACGCCGCACTGGACCAGCCCAGGGTGCTGGTGCACCGGGACTTCATGCCGCGCAACCTGATGCCGGTCGACGGCGGGCTGGCGGTACTGGACTTCCAGGATGCGGTGCGCGGCCCGATCGCCTACGACCCCCTGTGCCTGTTCAAGGATGCCTTCGTGAGCTGGCCGGAGGCGCTGGTCGGCCGCTGGCTGGAGAACTACCGCAGCCGCGCCGAGCAGCTCGGCCTGCCGGTGCCGGACGGGCGGCGCTTCCGCCGCGACGTCGACCTGATCGGCGTGCACCGCCACCTCAAGGTGCTGGGCATCTTCGCCCGGCTGCGCCATCGCGACGACAAGCCACGCTACCTGGCGGATGCGCCGCGCTTCATCGGCTACCTGGAAGCCGTACTTCCGCGACACCCGGAGCTGCAGCCGCTGGCCGAGCTGTTCGCCCACACCCTGCGCCCCCAGCTGGTGGCCCGGGAAGGAGCGTGAGGGCGCTGTTGTTCGCCGCCGGTCGCGGCGAGCGCATGCGCCCCCTCACCGACCGGCTGCCCAAGCCGCTGCTGGAGGCGGGTGGCCGGCCGCTGATCGCCTGGCACCTGGACAAGCTGGCGGCACTGGGCGTGGACGAGGTGGTGATCAACACCTCGTGGCTGCACCACTGCTTCGCACCCGCGCTGGGCGACGGCAGCCGCTTCGGGCTTCGCATCCACTACCTGCACGAAGGCGACACCCCGCTGGAGACCGGCGGCGGCATGCTCAATGCAATGCCCCTGCTTGGGGATGCGCCGTTCCTGGTGGTCAACGGCGACGTCTGGACCGACTTCGACTTCCGTACCCTTCCGCCACGGCCCTCCGGCCTCGCGCACCTGGTGATGGTCGACAACCCACCCCAGCATCCGGAGGGCGATTTCGTGCTGGATGCCGCGGGCCAGCTGCACCCCGGGGAAGGACCACGCCTGACCTACGCCGGCATCGGGCTGTACCACCCGCGACTGCTGGACGGGTGGCAGGAGGTCGTCGGCGAGGCACCGGGCGGCACGGACCCGGCACCCCGCTTCGCGTTGGCACCGCTGCTGTCCGCGGCGATGGCGCGTGGCGAGGTCACCGGCCAGCATCACCGTGGCCGATGGACCGACGTGGGCACCCCGGAACGGCTGCAAGCGTTGCGCGCAGCGCTGTCCTGAGACTCAGCCGCCCGGCCGGGGACCCAGGAGCTGGCGAAGGAAGGGGATCGTGATCCGCCGCTGGGCGGCCAGGCTCTCGCGATCCAGCCGGTCCAGCAACGCACCCAGCGTTCCCAGGTCGCGCCCCACCCGGTTCAGCACCCAGTCCAGCACCGCGTCGTCGAGGCTCAGGCCACGTGCCTGCGCTCGCTGTCGCAACACGTCGCGCCGGCCCGCGTCGTCCAGCGGGGAAAGGCCGAAGCGCACGCACTGGGACAGGCGCGAACGCAGGTCCGGGAGATGCAGTGGCAGGGACATCGGATCGACGCTGCCGGTGTAGAGCACGCCCACGTCGGCGGCCCGGGCCCGGTTGTGGAAATCGAACAGCGCGACCTCATCCGCCGCGTTCCCGGCCACCGCGTCGAGTCCGTCGAGCACCAGCAGCGAGGCCGTCAGCTCACCGGCGAGTGCCGCCGCCAGGCGGCCCGCGAGCGTCGCCAGCGGGAAGTAGGCGACGGTCCGGCCAAACGTACCGGCCTCGGCGCAGGTGGCCAGGCTCAGGTGGGTCTTGCCACTGCCGGCCGGTCCGCTGAGGTAGACCCAGTCCGCGTCGCGTCGGGCGGCCAGCGCCCTCAGGGCATCCAGCAGCGCTGCCGGCGCCCCGACATAGCGCTCCAGGCGCTGGTCCGGAGGGAAACGCAGCGCGAGTGGAATCTGGGCGGAGCTCATTTCCGGGTCGGGTCGAGCGGCTCGTTGACGCGGTCCAGCCCGGGGGGGCGTGGCAGGGCTCCAGTCGCGTGCTTCCTCCCCCGTCCCCGGATCGGGCACGACCACGCCTTCGTTGGTCTCCCCGGCATAGAGCTGGCTTTCGACGTAGCGGGTATGGGCGTAGCGCAGCAGCACCATCGCCACCGCCGCCACCGGCAGCGCCAACAGGACACCGACGAACCCGAACAGGGCACCACCGGCCATCACCGCGAAGATCACCGCCACCGGATGCATGCCGATGCGGTCGCCGACCAGCCACGGCGTCAGTGCGACGCTTTCCACGGTCTGGCCGAAGGCGAAGACCGCGAGCACCAGCACCACGTGCAGCAGGTCGCCATGCTGGACCAGCGCGGCGATGACCGCGACGCCCAGGCCGACGATCGCCCCCAGGTAGGGAATGAAGCTGATCAGCCCCGCGCCCATGCCGATCAGGAACGCCAGGTCGATGCCGACAAGCCACAGGCCCACCGAATACAGCAGGCCCTGTCCGAGCATCACCAGCATCTGGCCGCGCAGGAAGCCACCCAGCATCACGTCGGACTCGCCGGCGAGGGCCACCACGCGCGGCTCGACCGGGCGCGGCAGCAACTGGCGGATGCGCAACATGAACATCGGCCAGTCGCGCAGGAAATAGAACGTCACCACCGGGATCAGCATCAACGTGATCAGCCAGCCGACGATCGCCATGCCCGAACGCGTGACATGGCCCATGACCGTCGAGGCCACGCCCCCCGCCTCCTGCCAGTGCTCCCGCGTCAGCTCGATCAACCGGTCGGGGTCGAAGAAGCTGGCCAACTCCAGTCCGGTGCGTGCCTCGACCCAGGGCAATGCCGAGCCCATGAACCATTCGCGATAGCGCGGCAACTGCTCGAACAGGTAGGACAGCTGGTGCTCGAGCAACGGGATCGCGATCAACACCACGATGGTGAGCACCAGGGCCAACAGGACGAACACCACCACCGTGGCCAGGGTCCGGCTCAGGCCGCGCCGCTGCATCCGGGTGGCCAGTGGATCGAACAGCCACGCCAGCAGCGCCGACACCACGAACGGGGTCAGCACCGGACCGAGCAGGTACAGAAGCGCGCCCAGGCCGAACAGCAGCAACAGCCACTGCAGCCGGAGCTCCAGGGTGCGGTCCATCAGCGCAACCGGTAGCGGGGGGTATCGCGATCGGCGCCCGCCGGCTCGATCACCCGGCCGGCGCCGATCATCGCGTCGAAGCGGTCGATCCCGGTGGCCAGCGAAAGCCGGACCCTGAGCTGGTTGCCCTCGGCGCCGACGGGCTGGACGCCGCGGACCACCGCGAGGCCGTCGAGGTAGGCGCGCAAACGGATGAAGTCCTCGGCGGAGCGGATGTTCTCGAACACCACTTCACGCTCGCCCGCGGGGCCGGCCGAAAGCAGGTCCTGCGAGCGCTGCGCGAGGTGGCGGGCCGAGATGTCGCCCATCTCGCCGAGCAGGGCCAGCGCATCGCCCCCGAGCGCGAGAACGCTTCAGCCTCGCCCAGGCTGTCGACGACGCGCCACTGCGCCTCCCAGCCGGCACCGACGCGCGAAAGGCGACCAAGCACCAGCTCGCCGCTGCCGTAGCGCCCGGCGATCTGTCGCGTCGTCGCGTCATTGCTTTCCCAGGCGGCTTCAAGCCCCTGGCGGTCGTCCTGCGTGCCGCCCTCGGGCAGGCGCAGCACGAGCCCCTGGTTGCCGGCGGCCTGCACCAGCGGTGCGACGGCATTGCGCTGCCGCGACACCACCAGCCTTGGACCCCGGCCGTCGTCGATGACCAGCCACAACCCGGGGGTCGGCCGCGGGCCGTCGGCCCACTCCGCCGGCCCCGTCGGCAGCGCGACATCACCGCGCCCGCCTCGTCCTCCGGGGCAGCCTCCTGGGCCATCGCCACACCCGCCAGGCCCACGAGGGCCAGCCACAGCAGGGCCGTTGCCACCAGGCCACCAGAACGTTCAGGACGCATCGTGCGCTTCCAAGCTGCCAATCTGACCGCATGTTGCCGCATGCGGCGGCACCCCGTCCAACCGTGCGGCAGCCAAGCCCTGCTAAAATGCCGCTTTGCCTGCAGGGACCCGCCGTGAGCAACACTCCCACTCCGATGACCTACCGCGAGGCCGGCGTCGATATCGATGCGGGCAATGCCCTGGTCGAGCGCATCAAGCCGCTGGTCAAGCGCACCTTCCGGCCCGAAGTCATGGGCGGGCTGGGCGGCTTCGGGGCCCTGTTCGACCTGTCCAACCGCTACCGCGAGCCGGTGCTGGTGTCGGGCACGGACGGCGTCGGCACCAAGCTCAAGCTGGCCCAGACCCTGGGACGCCACGACACGATCGGCATCGACCTGGTCGGCATGTGCGTCAACGACGTCCTGGTGCAGGGCGCCGAGCCGCTGTTCTTCCTGGACTATTTCGCCACCGGCAAGCTCGACGTCGATACGGCGGTCGCGGTGGTGGGCGGGATCGCCCGCGGCTGCGAGCTGGCCGGCTGCGCGCTGATCGGCGGCGAGACGGCCGAAATGCCGGACATGTACGGCCCCGGCGAGTACGACCTGGCCGGCTTCACCGTGGGAGCGGTGGAGAAGTCCGCACTGCTCGACGGCAGCAGGCTGCAGGCCGGCGACGTGGTGCTCGGCGTGGCCTCGTCGGGCCCGCATTCCAACGGCTATTCGCTGGTGCGCCGCATCCTCGAGCGCGCCGGCAGCCCGCTTGACCTCGACCTCGGCGGCACGACGCTGGGCGACGCGCTGATGGCGCCGACGCGCATCTACGTCAAGCCGATGCTGGCACTGGCCGCCGCCCAGCCAGTGCACGCGATGGCCCACATCACCGGCGGCGGGCTCAGCGAGAACATCATCCGGGTCGTGCCCGAGGGCCTCGGACTGGACATCGATGCCGGTGCCTGGACGCTGCCGCCAGTGTTCGAGTGGCTCCAGCGCGAAGGTGCGGTCGAGGACGCCGAGATGTGGCGCACCTTCAACTGCGGCATCGGCTTCACCGTGCTGCTGCCGGCCGACGCGGTCGGCGCAGCCCAAGCCATGCTGGCCGCCGAGGGCATGGAAAGCTGGCCCATCGGCACGGTGACCAGGGCGACCGACGGGGACCGGGTCCGCATCGGATGAGGCTGGCTGTTCTCGCCTCGGGGCGTGGAAGCAATTTCCAGGCCCTGCTCGATGCGCGTGCGGCCGGACGCCTGGACGTCGAGTTCGTCGGCGTCTTCTCCGACCGGCCCAAGGCTGCGGTGCTCGCTCGTGCCTCCGCGGCAGGCGTCCATGCAGTGGCGCTGGCACCTCGCGACTTCGCCACGCGTGCGGCCCACGATGAATCGCTGTTCAGCGCCATCGCCGACGTTCAGCCCGACCTCATCGTCTGTGCGGGATACATGCGTCTGATCGACGGGTCCCAGGTGCGCCGGTTTGCAGGCCGGATGGTCAATATCCATCCCTCGCTGCTGCCGAAATACCCGGGGCTCGACACCCACGCACGGGCGCTGGCCGCCGGTGACCGGGAACACGGGACCAGCGTGCACTACGTGATCCCTGCCCTGGATGCCGGCCCGGTCATCGCCCAGGCCCGGGTGCCGGTACTTCCGGGCGACGACGCCACATCGCTGGCCAATCGGGTGCTCGAGCGCGAGCATCCACTGTTGGTCGCCAGTGTCGGCCTCATCGCCCAGGGTCGGGTGTCGCAACACGACGGACAGGTCGTGTTCGATGGCCGCCCCCTGCGGGTACCGCTGCAACTGGGTCCGGACCAGGAATTGAGCATCGATGAAGCGAATCAAGACAGCCCTCGCCCTTCTGGCCACTTTGGCCCTGGCACCGGCCATGGCGAGCACACCGGCGGCCTATAGCGCCGAGTACGAGGTCCTGCGCAATGGGCGCGCCCTGGGCCAGGCCGATGTCCGCGTCAGCGCGGCCGGCAACGGCGTGTGGGAGATGCACAGCCAG
This sequence comes from Alkalisalibacterium limincola, assembly GCF_008017755.1. Taxonomy (GTDB): domain Bacteria; phylum Pseudomonadota; class Gammaproteobacteria; order Xanthomonadales; family Xanthomonadaceae; genus Alkalisalibacterium; species Alkalisalibacterium limincola. Next base: position 361,078 of record NZ_VRTS01000002.1, on the reverse strand, counting down.
ACCCGCGGCACGCGCGGCGTCGCGTCGCTTGCCGGGGTCGAGGTGACCGAGCGCTCGCGCTTCCGCTGGACGCCCGACCTGATCGAGGCGATGGAGTACGACTATTCGCAGCGCGCTGCCACCCGCAGCCGCGAGCGCAGCGTGCGCGTGGATGCCGGCGGCGGCTCGATCGTCACCCGCGACCGCGACGAGGAAACCCGCCTGCCCTACCAAGCCGGCGTGCTCGACCGCCACATCCTGCCATTGGCCATCGCCCGCGACCTCGCGAGTGGCAACCGCGGCCCGCTGCGCTACCAGGTGGCCGACCGGGGGGAAGTGGACGAGCACGTGTACCGGGTCACCGGGACCGAGCGGGTAGCCACGCCCAAGGGCGAGGTGGAGGCGGTGAAGCTGGAGCGCCAGCGCGCCAACAGCGATCGCGTCACGACGATGTGGATGGACCCGGGCAACGGCTACCTGCCGGTGCGGGTGGTGCAGAACGAAGGCCGCGACACGATGGAGACGCGGCTGGTGAGGTCCAGCCGCTGACCCCGAGGGGCCGGGAGCCTCAGACCGGCAGGCGGCGGATGTTCGCGCCCAGCGTGCCGAGCTTCTCCTCGATGCACTCGTAGCCACGGTCGATGTGGTAGATGCGGTCGATCGTGCTCTCGCCCTCGGCCACCAGCCCGGCCAGCACCAGCGACGCCGAGGCACGCAGGTCGGTGGCCATCATCGGCGCGCCGCTGAGCTTCTCCACGCCACGGATGATCACGGTGTTGCCCTCGATGCGCATGTCCGCACCCAGGCGCACCAGCTCCTGGATATGCATGAAGCGGTTCTCGAACACCGTTTCGGTGATCGTACCCACGCCCTCGGCGATCGCATTGAGCGCGCAGAACTGCGCCTGCATGTCGGTCGGAAACCCGGGTAGGGCGACGTGGTGAGGCTGACCGCCCTGGGCCTGCGGCCCTGCATGTCGAGCTCGATCCAGTCCGGTCCGATGTTGATGTGGGCTCCAGCCTGTTCCAGTTTGGCCAGCACGGCGTCGAGGATGTCGGCGCGCGCGCGCTTGCACACCACCCGGCCGCCGGTCATTGCCCCCGCCACCAGGAAGGTGCCGGCCTCTATGCGATCGGGCAGCACGTCGTAGCGGCAGCCCTTGAGCGACTCCACGCCCTCGATGACCAGCGTGCTGGTGCCGGCCCCGGAGATGTTGCCGCCCATCGCATTGATGCACTCGGCCAGGTCGACGACCTCGGGCTCCTGGGCGGCGTTCTCGATCACCGTCGTGCCGCTGGCCAGCGCCGCGGCCATCATGATGTTCTCGGTGCCCGTCACGGTCACCAGGTCCATGACGATGCGCGTCCCCTTGAGCCGGTCGGCACGGGCCTTGATGTAGCCGTTCTCCACCGTGATGTCGGCGCCCAGCGCCTGCAGGCCCCGGATGTGCAGGTCCACGGGGCGCGAACCGATCGCGCAGCCACCGGGCAGCGACACCTCCGCCGAGCCGAAGCGCGCGACCAGCGGGCCCAGCACCAGGATCGAGGCGCGCATCGTCTTGACCAGCTCGTAGGGCGCGTAGGTGCGGTCGACCTTGGTCGCATCGATGTGGATGCGCATGCGGTCGTCGATGGTCAGCTGCACGCCCATCTGGGCCAGCAGTTCCATCGTCGTCGTCACGTCATGAAGGTGGGGGACGTTGCCGATGTCCATCGGCCCGTCGGCCAGAAGGCTGGCGGAGAGGATCGGCAGCACCGCGTTCTTGGCACCTGAAATCCAGACATCGCCATTGAGCGGCGTGCCACCTTTGATGAGGATCTTGGCCATCGGGGGGTCCTGTGTGGACGGGCGCCCGCCCCGGAGGGTGGTCGCACCGGGGCGCCTCAGGAGGCGCGGTTGGATTCTTCCGGCGTCAGCGTGCGCAGCGACAGGGCGTGGATCTGCCCGCCCATGAGCTCGCCCAGGGTGGCATAGACCATCCGGTGTCGCGCCAGTGGCAGTTTGCCCTTGAACGCCTCGCACACCACCACCGCCTCGAAATGCACGCCGTCGTCGCCCAGGACGTCGGCGCGCGCGCCGGGCAGGCCGTCTTCGATCAGTTTCTGGATGGCAATGGCGTCCATGGGCTCCGGGTCGGGTGGGCCGCGGCGGTTCACCGGGGCTGGGCTAGAATGGCCCGCTAGCTTAATTAAAAACGGCCCGGCTGTCCGGTTTCCCCTGCCCGAGCGGCCACTGGCCCGAGGAGCCCCATGAGTGCCCACCCCTCCCCCGCCGCAGCGCACGAGATCGACGACGCCGCGCTGGTGCGCAGTGCGCGCGCCGTGCTGGACCTTGAAGCGCAGGCCATCCTCGCCCTCGGAGAGCGCATCGATGGCGGCTTCGTCGAAGCCTGCCGGCTGATGCTGGCATGCCGTGGACGGGTCATCTGCACCGGCATGGGGAAGTCCGGGCACATCGCCACCAAGATCGCCGCCACGCTGGCCTCCACCGGCACGCCGGCCTTCTTCGTGCACCCGGGCGAGGCCAGCCACGGCGACCTGGGCATGATCATCGACGAGGATGTCGTGCTGGCGCTGTCGAACTCCGGGGAAACCGATGAACTGCTGACCATCCTTCCGGTGCTGGCGCGCAAGGGCAACCGCCTCATCGCGCTGACCGGCCGCCCCCGCTCGACGCTGGCGCGCCATGCCGACGTGCACCTCGACGTCAGCGTCAGTGCCGAAGCCTGCCCGCTGGGACTGGCGCCGACCACCAGCACCACCGCCGCGCTGGCGATGGGCGATGCGCTGGCAGTGGCCTTGCTGGAGGCCCGCGGCTTCACCTCCGACGATTTCGCCCGCTCGCACCCGGCCGGTGCGCTCGGACGCCGCCTGCTGCTGCACATCCACGACATCATGCATGGCGACGATGCGGTGCCGAAGGTGCGCGAGGACGCGACGCTCAGCGAAGCGCTGGTGGAGATCAGCCGCAAGCGCCTGGGCATGACCGCCGTGGTCGATGCCGAGGACCGCCTGCTGGGCGTGTACACCGACGGCGACCTGCGACGCACGCTCGACGACACCCAGGTCGACCTGCGCCACACGCGCGTGGTGACCCTGATGAGTCGCTCCCCCAAAACGATCGGCCCCGACCAGCTGGCGATCGAGGCCGCGCACCTCATGGAGACGCACAAGATCAACGGCCTGCTGGTGCTCGACGCTGAACGCCGCGTGGTCGGCGCCCTGAACATTCACGATCTATTGCGCGCCCGCGTCGTCTGAGCGGGCACAATCGCGATCACCACAGCCCTGCAGCGGGAATCGATGCCCTACTCCCACCTCAACGACCTGCCGGCGGACATCCGTGAGCGTGCTTCGCGGATACGCCTGGCGTGCTTCGACGTCGACGGCACGCTGACCGACGGCGGCATCGTCATCGGCGCCGACGGGGAACTGGCGAAGACCTTCCACGTGCACGATGGCCTCGGCATCAAGCTGCTCGGCCGGATCGGCATCGAAGTGGCGCTGGTCACCGCGCGGAACAGTCGCATCGTCGAGGCGCGGGCGCGCGAACTGGGCCTGTCGCATGTCCACCAGGACGTGGACGACAAGCGCGAGTGCCTGCGCATGCTTTGCGGACAGCTCGGCCTCACGCCGGACCAGGCCAGCTTCATGGGCGACGACCTCGGCGACCTGCCCGCGCTGTCGCTGGCCGGGCTGGCCGCCGCACCGGCCAATGCCCACCCCTGGGTGCGCGAGCGCGTGCACTGGCGCACCCGCCATGCCGGTGGCCAGGGCGCCGTGCGCGAACTGTGCGACGTGCTGCTGGCCGCGTCCGGCCAGGCCGAGGCGATCCTCTCGAGGTACCTCCCGGAATGAACCGCCGCGGCCTCATCGGTGCCGTGCTTCTGGTCGCGGTGCTTGCCTCGGGCTGGCTGGCGCTGCAGATGCGGCCGGACCGCGACCTGCAGGCCTTCGTCGGGCCTCCGCGCGCCGACTACACGATGGACCACTACCAGCTGGTCGTGCTCGATGTCGCGGGCAGGGAGTCGTTCACCGTCAGCGGCCCGCAACTCTCCCGCGACCCCGAGAGTGCGGAGATCTACCTCGAGCGTCCCCTTTTCATCATCCCGTCCGAGGACGGCAGGTGGACGGCCACCGCGCAAGCGGGTTGGGTGAACGCCGCGGCCGACGAGCTGCGCCTCACGCGTTCCGTCGAGCTCGACGGACCACCGGACCCCGCGGCCGCGCCGGTGCGCGTGCGCACCGAGGCACTGCACGTGCGACCCGAGGAGCGCACCGCCCACAGCCCCGTGGCTGTCAGCATCGATCGCGGGAACTCTATACTCACGGGCCGGGGTCTGGATGCCGACCTCGATACCCGCCGCCTGCAACTGCACGCCGAAGTCAGGATCCGACATGAACCCGTCCCGCGCCGCTGATCCGACCCCCGCCGCAAACTTCCGGCCCTCGCTGGGCGTGCTCGCGCTCGCCGCGCTGGCGCTGGCGCTTGCCGCCGCCCCGGTCACCGGGCAGGCACGCAGCAGCGACCGCGACCAGCCGATGGAGATCGATGCGGAGGACTTCGACGGCGTGCTCTCCGACGACAGCACGCTGAGGCTGCGCCGCAACGTGCAGATCGTGCAGGGAACCCTGAACATCCAGGCCGACGCGGCCGATGTCAGCACACGGGCGGGCGAGATCGCGCGCGTCGTGCTCACGGGCAGCCCGGCCCGCATGCGCCAGGTCGACGACGCCGGCCTTCCGATGAACGCACGCGCCAACCGCATCGACTACGACCTGTCGGGGAACAGCATCGTGCTGACCGGCAGCGTGGAGATCGAGCAGCCCCGGGGCAACCTCAGCGGCGAGCGGGTGGTCTACAACCTCGATTCCGGACAGATCAACGCCGGTGGCGAGGGTGGCCGCGTGCGCATGGTCATCCAGCCGGCACGGCGGGGCGAGGGCTGATGCTCAAGCGTCCGGCCTGCGCAAGCGCTACAAGTCCCGGGAGGTCGTCACCGACTTCGGACTGGAGCTCGATGCGGGCGAGGTGGTCGGCCTGCTGGGCCCCAATGGCGCCGGCAAGACCACCTGCTTCTACATGATCGTCGGCCTGGTCGGCACCGATGCCGGGCGCATCGAGCTGGACGGCACCGACATCACGTCCGCGCCGATGCACATGCGCGCCAAGCTCGGGGTCGGCTACCTGCCCCAGGAGCCCTCGGTGTTCCGGAAGCTCAGCGTGTCCGACAACATCATGGCGGTGCTGGAGCTCCGACGCGACCTCGACGGCGATGGTCGCAGGCGCGAGCTTGAAGGCTTGCTCGACGAACTGCAGATCGGCCATGTCGCCGACCAGATGGGTGCCAGCCTCTCGGGCGGAGAACGCCGGCGCGTCGAGATCGCGCGGGCACTGGCGATGAAGCCGCGGCTGATGCTGCTCGACGAACCCTTCGCCGGCGTGGACCCGATCTCGGTCGGCGAGATCCAGCGCATCGTGCGCCACCTGAAGTCGCGCGGCATCGGCGTGCTGATCACCGACCACAACGTGCGCGAGACGCTGGGCATCTGCGACCGCGCCTACATCCTCAATGCCGGCACGGTGCTCACCCAGGGTACGCCCGAAGCGGTGCTGGCCAACCCCGACGTCCGTCGGGTCTATCTTGGCGAGAGTTTCCGACTGTGATCGCGCGGGGGCGCCAGCCACGGGGTAAGGGACGATGCTGAAGACATCGCTCACCGTCAAGCTCGGCCAGCAGCTGACGCTCACGCCGCAGCTGCGCATGGCGATCCGCCTGCTGCAACTTTCCGCGATCGAGCTGGAGGCCGAGGTCAACGAGGCGCTGGAAGCCAATCCCCTGCTCGACCGCGAGGAGGATGTCGCCGACGACTCCGCTGCATCCACCGCCGAGGCCAGCGAGGCCGAAGCGCTCGAGGCGCGCGGGGACACCCCGGACGTGGCGGCCGAACGCAGCGCCACGCAGGTCGCCGAACGCGCCGCCAGCGACACCGACGCGGGCGGGGACCTGGGCCAGGGCCCGGATGCCTTCGAAGGCGACTGGACCAGCTCCGGCAGCGGCCAGGGCCATGGGCCCAGCGACTACGCCGCCGACCTGGCCGCGTCCACCGCCGCGATCGAGGACCTCCACGACCACCTCTTCTGGCAACTGCACCTCAGCCCGCTCTCACCGCGCGACCGCAGCATCGCCGTGGCGCTCATCGAGGCCGTCAACGACGATGGCTACCTGGGCGAGACGATCAAGGCGATCCGCGAAGGCCTCAAGCCGGAGATCGACGCGGGCGAAGACGAGGTCCTGGCCGTGCTGCACCGGGTGCAGCGCTTCGATCCGGTGGGCGTGGCCTGCCGCGACCTGTCTGAATGCCTGTGCGTGCAACTGTCGATGCTCAGCCCGGAAACTCCGGGCCTTGCGCTGGCACGCGAGATCGCCTGCGAGCACCTCGAACTGCTGGCGAAACTGGGCCCCGAGCGCCTGGCGACGCAATTGCGCCGCCCCGGCGAGGAGGTGTGCGAGGCGGTCGCGCTGCTGCGTTCGCTCGACCCGCGCCCGGGCGCCCAGATCAACCCCGGCACACCCGAATTCATCGCCCCGGACTGCATCACCTGGCGCGAAGGCGGTGTCTGGCACGTGGCGCTGGCCCCGGGCAGCCAGCCCAAGCTGTCGGTGAACCGGCATTACGAGGGCCTGATCGCCCAGGCCAGCCGCAGCGACGCCAGCTACCTGCGCGGCCAGTTGCAGGAGGCCCGCTGGCTCATCAAGAGCCTGGAAACCCGCGCCGAAACCCTGCTCAAGGTGGCGAACTGCATCGTCCGCCAGCAGTCGGGCTTCCTCGAGCTGGGCCCACAGGCCATGCGGCCGCTGACCTTGCGCGAGGTCGCCGAGGATGTCGGCCTGCACGAATCCACCGTCTCCCGGGCCACCGCGCGCAAGTACCTGCACACCCCGCGCGGCACCTTCGAATTCAGGTATTTCTTCGCCTCCGGCGTCGCCACCGGCGACGGCGGGGCGGCCTCCAGCACCGCCATACAGGCCCTGATCCGGCGTCTGATCGACGCCGAAGACCCGCGCAAGCCGCTTTCGGACGCGAAGCTGGCCGCCGAGCTCAAGACCGGCGGGATCCCCGTTGCCCGCCGAACCGTGGCAAAATACCGGGAAGCAATGAACATCCCTGCGTCCAACGAGCGGCAGCGACTGGGCTGACTCCCCCATACCAGCGAGGTGTGGCGGCGACGCGGGACCGATCCCATGGCGCCTCCCCCTCCCCGTTCCGGCCCCGCGGCGTCCGCCCCGGGGCATTTCCAGCGCCACAGGAGGTTTGCCATGCGGATCGACATCAGCGGCCACAACATCGACATCACCCCGGCCCTGCGTGACTACGTGAACTCGAAGCTCGAGCGCGTCGACCGTCATTTCGACCACCATCTCGACGTCCGCATCATCCTGGGTGTGGAAAAACTGGACCAGAAGGCCGAGGCCACGCTGGCGATTTCCGGAAAGACCCTCTTCGCCGACGCCGTCTCCGAAGACATGTACGCCTCCATCGATGCCCTGGCCGACAAGCTCGATCGCATCGTCCTCAAACACAAGGAAAAGCTGACCGACCACCACCGCGGCGAAAGCCCGGCCCGATCGGAAAGCTTCGGCTGAAACACCATGCATCTGCTTGACCTGATCAGCCCCGCGCGCATCAGCGCCGGCGTGTCCGCCAGCAGCAAGAAGCGGCTGCTGGAAGTCGTTGCCGACCTGCTGATCCAGGACCAGCCGGCCGAACTCGACCGGCCGGTCTTCGACAGCCTGTGCGCGCGCGAGCGCCTCGGCTCGACCGGGCTGGGGCACGGCGTGGCCATCCCGCATGGCCGCACGCCGGGCCTGGCCACCGCCACCGGCGCGTTCGTGCGGCTGCGCGAACCGCTGGACTTCGGCGCACCCGATGGCGAGCCGGTCGACCTGGTCTTCGCGCTGGCCGTCCCCGAACACTTCACCCACCAGCACCTGGTGCTGCTGTCCCAGCTCGCGGACATGTTCGGCGACGCATCCTTCCGCGACAGCCTGCGCAAGGCACCGGACAGCGCCGCCATCCACCGCCTGCTGTCGGACTGGCAGGCCGCGCACGCCGCGGCCTGACCCCATGAGCGAGCGCATCAGTGCCCAGGAGCTTTTCGACCAGCTCCATGAGCGACTGGAGCTGCGCTGGCTGGGCAACCACGACGGAGGCGATCGCCTGATCGAATCCGGCGAGCACCTCGCCCGGCGGCCGTCGATGGCCGGCTACCTCAATACGATCTATCCCAACCGCGTGCAGATCCTCGGCACCGAGGAACTGAGCTGGCTGGACGGCCTGGACGCGCGCCATCGCTGGGAAACGCTGCAGAAGATCGTCGCGTTCAAGCCGCTGGCACTGGTCATCACGCGCGACCAGAGCTGCCCGTCGGACCTGCGCGATGCGGCCGAGGAATCCGGCACCGCCCTGTGGGTGTCCCCGCGCCGCGGGCACGAGCTGCTGACCCTGCTGCAGTACCACCTGGCGCGTGCGCTGGCCCCCAGCGTGACGATGCACGGCGTGTTCCTGGAGGTCTACTCGATCGGCGTGCTGATCACCGGTGAAAGCGGCTCGGGCAAGAGCGAGCTGGCACTGGAGCTGATCACCCGCGGCCACCGGCTGGTCGCCGACGACGCGCCGGAGTTCACCCAGATCGCGCCCGACGTGCTCGACGGCACCTGCCCGGAGCTGTTGCTGGAATTGCTGGAGGTGCGCGGCCTGGGCATCCTCAACATCCGCGAGATGTTCGGCCACACCGCGGTGAAGCGGAACAAGTACCTGCGTCTGATCGTCCACCTGGAGCCCGTCAGCGCAGAGAACGGGGCCGAGATCGACCGGCTGGCGGGCGACACCAGCCACCGCGAGGTGCTGGGCCTGGACATCCCCTGCATCACGATCCCGGTCGCCCCGGGCCGCAACCTGGCCGTGCTGCTTGAAGCGGCGGTGCGACTGTATATCCTGCGTGCGAAGGGGATCGACCCGGCGCACGCCTTCATGGCGCGCCACAGCCAGATGCTCCAGGGGGGAGGCGCGGCGTACTGATGAACGAGCTGACCGGAAAACCCGACCTGGTGATCGTCAGTGGCCTGTCCGGCTCGGGCAAGAGCGTCGCGCTCAACACGCTCGAGGACCTGGATTTCTATTGCGTCGACAACCTGCCGGCGGGACTGCTGCCGGACTTCGTCGACAACGTCATGGGCAGCGAGGCACCTCCCGGGCGGCTGGCGGTGGGAATCGACGTGCGCAACCGCAGCGGCGACCTGCACGAGTTGCCCGACCTGCTTGCGGCGGTCGGCGCCCGGGGGCTCGACCCGCGGCTGCTGTTCTTCGACACCACGCACGAGACGCTGCTCAAGCGCTATTCGGAGACCCGCCGACGCCACCCGCTGAGCTACACCGGCCTGGCACTGGCGGATGCGATCGTACTGGAGCGCCAGGTCATGCGCCCGGTGCGCGCCCTGGCCGACCTGGTCATCGACACCAGCGGAATGAACGTCCACCAGCTGCGGCAACGGGTGCGCAGCGAGTTCTCCGCCGGCCCCCAGGAAGGCGTGTCGGTACTGTTCGAGTCGTTCGCCTACAAGCGCGGGCTGCCACCGGACGCGGACTTCGTCTTCGACGCACGGGCGCTGCCCAATCCGCACTGGGACCCCACGCTCAAGCCGTTGTCCGGGCGCGACGCACCGGTGCGCGACTACCTGGAGCTGCAGACGGAAGTGCGCGAATACGCCGAGAAGGTTCGCTCCTTTCTCGACGAATGGATCCCGCGCTTCGAGTCGGGCACCCGCAGCTATGTCACCGTCGCCTTCGGCTGCAGCGGTGGCCGACATCGCTCGGTCTATCTGGCCGAAGCGATGGCCCGGCATTTCCGCGAGAGTGGCCGCGAGAACGTGCTGACCTACCACCGCGAGCTCGAATAGCGGCACCCGCGGCGCCTTCGATCTGGTAGTTTTCCCGGATGGCCGTCGGCATCCTCCTCATCACCCACGAAGGCATCGGTGCGCCGATGCTGCAGGTCGCCACCCGCCTGCTGGGCAAGCTGCCCCTCGCGGCGGAGTGCTTCGAGCTCGACTTCGAGCACAGCCCCGACACGGCGCTGCCCGAGGCGAGTGCGGCGCTTCGCCGGGTCGACCAGGGCGATGGCGTGCTGGTGCTGGTGGACGTCTACGGGTCCTCCCCCAGCCGCCTGGCCGCCCGGGTGGCCGAACTGGGCACGCCCGTCCGGCGCGTCGCCGGCCTCAGCCTGCCCATGCTGCTGCGCAGCTTCAACTACGCCGAGCAAGCGCTCGACGAACTTGCGCGCACGGCGGCTGCCGGGGCGCGCAACGGAGTCCTCCTCGACGATGATTGAGCAGCCGATCGAGGTCACGAACCGCCTGGGCCTGCACGCGCGCGCGGCCAGCAAGCTGGTGCGCGTGCTGTCGGGGTTCAAGGCGCAGGCCTGGCTGTCCAACGGCAACCGCGAGATCAATGCCAAGAGCATCATGGGGGTGATGCTGCTGGCGGCCGCGCAGGGCACCACCCTGCAGCTCCGGCTCGAGGGCGAGGACGAAGCGGCCGCGCTGGCCGCCGTCATCGACCTGTTCGAACGCCGCTTCGACGAGGAAGGCGAATGAGGCTGTCGATCCAGGGCGTCGGCGCATCGCGCGGCCTGGTGCTGGGCCGCGCCCGCGTGCGCGAACCCCACGCCATCGACGTCGACGCCACGCGGATCGAGCCGGAATCCGTCGACGGGGAAGTCGAGCGCCTGCAAGAGGCGATCGCCAGCGCCCGCAGCGAGCTGGCCGCGACGCGCGAGCAATTGCAGGGCGCCATCGCGAAGGAGCTGGGCGAGTTCCTCGACCTGCATGCCCTGCTGCTCGACGACCCTGAGCTGCTCAGCGGCCTGCGGGAGCTCATCGAGACCGGACGCTACAGCGCCGAGTACGCGCTGCGGCTGCAGCGCGACCGCCTGGCGTCGGTGTTCGCCGCGATGGACGACCCCTACCTGCGAAGTCGCCAGGAGGACATCGACCATGCCATCGGGCGGGTCTACGCCGCCTTGCACCGGGCGTCCGAACCGGCGCTTCCGCTGCGTTCGGGCGAGGTCCTGGTGGCCGAGACCGTGGCCCCGGCCGAGCTGGCCCAGCTCAAGGAACGTGGGATCGTGGCGGTGGTCACCGGCACCGGCAGTGCGCTCTCGCACAGCGCGATCCTCGCCCGCAGCCTGCACCTGCCGCTGGTGGTCAGCGCCCACGATGCGATCCAGCGCATCAACGACGGCGACGCCCTGATCGTGGACGGCAGCAGCGGCGAGGTCATCGTCGAGCCCGATGCGGGCGACCTGCGCCGCTATCGCCGCCGGGTCGCCGAACTCCGGCGCGAGCGCAGGCAGCTCGAGCGCCTGCGCCATGCCCCGACCCGTACCGAGGACGGCCACGACATCCTGCTGTTCGCAAACGCCGAGTCGATGGAGGACGTCGGCGAGGCGCACGCCATGGATGCCGCCGGCGTCGGCCTGTACCGCACCGAATTCCTTTTCCTCAACCGCCCCCTGCTGCCCGACGAGGAGGAGCAGTTCCGCGTCTACCGCGAGGTGGTCATGGGCATGCGCGGGCGCCCGGTCACGATCCGCACCATCGATCTGGGGGCCGACAAGGCCGACGCAGCGGGGCTGGGCATGGCCAGCGAACCGAATCCGGCGATGGGCCTCAGGGGCCTGCGCCTGGCGCTGGCGCGTCCATTGATATTCAAGACACAGCTGCGCGCGATCCTTCGCAGCGCGGCGTTCGACCGGTCCGGATCCTGCTGCCGATGCTCACGCAGCGCGCCGAACTGCTGGCCGCTCGGGCGCTGATCGCCGAGTGCGAAGCGGAGCTCGTCGAGGCCGGCCTGGTGGCCGACCCGCACTACCAGGTCGGGGCGATGATCGAAGTGCCGGCCGCGGCCCTGTCCATCGACGGCTTCGCCGACCAGGTCGATTTCCTCGCCATAGGCACCAACGACCTGGTGCAGTACCTGATGGCGGCCGACCGCGGCAACGATGCCGTCGGCGACCTGCACTCGCCGCTGCACCCGGCGATGCTGCGCCTGCTGCACGAAGTCATCCGGCAGGCGCGTGCGCACCGCATCCCGGTGTCGGTGTGCGGGGAGATGGCCGGCGAACCCGCCTACACGCGCCTGCTCCTGGCGCTGGGGCTGAGCGAGTTCAGCCTGCATCCTTCCAACCTGCTGGAAGTGCGCCAGATGATCCGGCGGAGCCATCGCGGCAAGCTTCGCCGGCGCGTCCGCACGCTGCTGGCCGCGCGTGACCGCGACGCGATCGCGGCCTGGCTGGACCGCGGCTGAGGCCTCAATCGCAGGTTTCAGGTCCCGCGCGCTGGGCCGCCAGCACCTCCCCACTGTCGCGGTCCACGAGCATGAACCACATCCCGCGACGCACCCAGGGGCCGGTTCGCTCGCTGCCCTCGGGCTCATTGGAGCGGGCGAACAACTCCCCTTCCGCCCCGTCCACCCGGATGTCGACGCGCACGCGTCCCGGGCGCTGGACGCGCCAGCCGATCACCGCCTCGTAGACCGTTTCCGGGTCGCAGTCGCGTGCCGCCGACGGCGTCAGCGCGAAGTGCACGCCCTCGGTCGTGAACGGGCGCGTGGGTGTGTCGGACTGGTCGCGGGCGCACCCCGCCAGATGCACGGTGGCAAGCGCGCTCAGCAGCATCCAGGTCCAGCGCATGTGGTTCTCCCTCTGCCCGAAGCGTTCGTGTGGCGAGGATAACCGGTGCGGCTTGCCGGCACACCGCCTGACATCCCGCCACGCTTGTGCGAATCTTCACCCATGAGCCACGAGAACCTGCAGGCCACCGTCCACCCGCTCTGGGCGGTGCCGTTGATCGAGAGCGAGATGCCGGATGCGCAGGCCCTCAACGAGGCCCTGGCGCGCCGGTTCCTGAAGATGGAAGCCGAGGGTGACGTGCATCGCGACGCGGTTCGACGCGACACCCAATACGGGCTGTTCGAGAGCAACTTCCACCTGCACACCCGGCCGGAGCCGGAAATCCGCGCGCTGTGCCGCTTCATCGACCTCACCCTGCGGCAGTTCGTCGCCGGGATCAGCGGGATGGATGCGGCCAGAGCCTCACGCCTGGACCTGCAGTACCACACCTGGTTCCATGTCACCCGCAAGGGGGGATACCAGGGCCTGCACAACCATCCCAATGCCGCATGGTCGGGCATCTATTGCGTCGACCCCGGCGAGCCCGGAGAACCCGGCAGCAACAGTGGCGCGGTGCGCTTCCACGACCCGCGGGCCGGCTGCGACATGTACCTGGACCCGACCAACAGTGCCTTGCAGGTGCCCTACCGGCACGGACCGTGGCAGCTCCAGCACAAGCCCGGGAAGCTGCTGATGTTCCCCTCCTACCTGCTGCACGAGATCTTTCCCTATACCGGCGAACGCCCGCGCATCGTGGTCGCGTTCAACGCCTGGCACGCCAAGCAGTAGGGGCCACCCCGGATCGGCGCCGCCTACCCGGTCGCGTCACGACGGAAACGGTGCTGCGCTTCCAGCTCCCGCATGAACCCTTCCGCAGCCGGCAGGTATCGCCGCCACGCCCCCACCGCATCGCGGTTGAGCGGACGCCGGACCTGCGCCTCGCTGAAGGTCGCCACCGACTGCGGCCGCTTCCAGAAATCCGCCATCCGTGCGTCCCAGGCCAGGCCCAGCCGTTCCAGCACGGGGGACAGCGCCTTCGGTGCGTCCTGCGTCAACGCCTCGTAGGCCACTTCGAGCACCCGCCCGGGCGCGCGTTCGCGCCAGTGGGAGAGGTGCCGCGAGATCACGCCGGCGTAAGCGCCGATGTCGCCCGCGGACATGCTGAAACCGCAGCCGAAGTCGAAATCATGCAGGTGGATGGACGCCGCCACATCGGGAAGGTCGCGCTCGATGTGGACCACAAGCGCATCGGGGAACGCCGCGAGGATGATCCCGACGTGCTCGGCATTGAGCGGCATCTTGTCGACCACGACATCCGCCCCGTCAGTCAGGTCGCCGACGGCAGCAAGGTACCAGTCCTGGTACAGCCCGCCATGGGCAGCCCCTGAAAGAACCTGGCTGCGTGCCGGTCCCATCGCCAGCGCGGCCACCAGCCCCTGTTCGCCAGCCGTGGACACGCGCGGATGCGCCGCCAGCATGGCGCTCAGCAGGGTGGTGCCGCTGCGCGGCAGCCCGACGATGAAGACCGGTCGCACCCCGGGCGAGGCGGAACCCGACACCGGCACAGGCACCGCGGCACGGTCTCCGGCCAGCTGCCCGACCAGCGCATCGAGGTTCCACCGACCGATTCGCGCCTGCTTGAGCGCCTGCGCCTTCATGGCCAGCGCGAACGACTCGGAAGGCGCCGCCGTGCGCAGCAGGCTCGATCTGGCGAACGCGGCCTTCTCGCACGCATAGGCGTCCGGGCCCGACGTCCATGCGTCCAGCCGCTCCATGCCGCTCTGGTCCACCGGCAAGCCGGGATCGAACTCCAGCGCCTTCTGCCAGGCATCGACCCGGTCCGGGAACGCCTGGAGCAACGTCTGGTAGCGGCGCGCCGCCTCGCCACGGGGCGCGGCGATCTGGGCCACCTGTGCGGCAAGGAACAGTCGCTCGAACCCCGTGCCGGGCGCCTGCGGCCAGCGCTGGACAACGGGCCACGCGGCCGCGGGCCGGTTTGAAAGCAGCATTTCCTGCAGCCATCGCCACTCCAGCTGCTCGTCGCCCGGATCGCATCGGTAGAGCGCATCGACAACGCGCAACCGGGCAAAGCTGTCCGCCCTGACGCCCGGATTGTCCAAGGCCTGGCGCAGCGAAGCAGGGTCGGCCCGCGCGAGCAGCGCTTCAAGCTGCGGGTCGGGGTGGGCGTGCCAGGAGATCGGCGGGGGCAGGTTGCTGCTGGAGGTCATCCGGTTCCGATGTCGTCGCGGGAATCCGGGAATTGTACGGGGCCAAAAAGGAAACGGCCCGCACAAGGCGGGCCGCTCCATGTTTCACGCTACGGATCCGAAGATCAGAAGCGCTGCTCGTAGCGCATGTACGGCGTGCGGCCGTAGATGTTGTACAGGCTGTTGCTGTAGAACGGGAAGCCGAACAGCAGGTTGTTGAACGGCGGGTCCTTGTCGGTCACGTTGCGCATGCCGAGGGTGACCTTGCCGTTCCACGGCGTCGACCAGTTGGCCTGGGCGTCGAAGGTGGTCCACGACGGCAGGCTCTGGGCCGGGTTCGCATTGGTGCTGCTGGCGATGTAGTTGGTGATCACGGCGAAACCGAAGTCCGCGTAATCCCAACCCAGGGTCAGCTGGCCACGCGTCTTCGGCGCACCGGCGGTACCGGCCTGCTCCAGCGTTGCACCACCGATCGGGGTGAAGTCGAACTGCAGCTGGCGCGACACCGCCAGGTGGCTGCGGAACGAACCGGCGGCAGCGGTATTGATGCGGAAGTTCGCATCAAGATCCACACCGCGGGCACGACGCTCGGCGCCGTTGTCGATCGGCAGCAGGATCTGCTGCGGTGCACCCGGCATCGCCGTGCCGCCCGGAGCGGTGAAGCCCGGGGTACGGATCACGCCATAGGCCGGGTTCGTGCCCTGGTCACCCAGGCGGAACGCCAGGGCGCGCGGCACGGTGCCGATGATGTTCTCCAGGGTGATGTCCCAGTAGTCCACCGCGATCGACAGCGTGTCGGTCGGGCTGAACACCACGCCCACGCCCCAGTTCCTCGACTCTTCGGCCTGCAGGTTCGGGTTGGCGGTCAGCAGCCACTGGTACTGGTTCGTGCTGGTGCACGGATCGACCGGGTACGGCTGGTAGTTCGCGTTGCCCGAAGCGGCACGCTCGGCGGTCAGCGCCGCGCAAGCCAGCTCGTCACCACCGGCGTGCGGCGGCTGGAGCGAGGAGTTCGGCGGGCTGTTCAGGTTGGTCGTCGAGTCGGCACCGTACAGGTCGTTGAGCGTCGGAGCGCGGAAACCACGGCCCCACGAACCACGAACCAGCAGGGTGTCGAGCGGACGGAACTCCAACGACACGCGCGGCGAGAACTTGTTGCCGAAGTCGTTGTAGTCATCGTAGCGACCGGCGACCGTCAGGTTCAGGGTCGACAGGATCGGGATCAGGGCCTCGAAGTAGGCGGCCTTGTAGGCGCGCTCACCACCGGTACCCGCACCCGCGGAACCGAACACGTTGCCGGCAGCCGACTGGGCGTCATAGATCTGCGACAGGCGCAGGTCACGGTACTCGAAGCCGGTCACGAAGCCGACCGGACCGCTCGGCATGTCCCACAGGTCGAACGCGATGTAACCATCGGCGCTGACTTCACGCTGCTCGGACTCGACCAGCACGGTGTGACCGATCGCACCGGCGTTGGCGGCGACCGACGGGTGGGTCGGGTCGAACGGGTTGAACTCGCCGGCGTCGATCAGGTCCTGCAGGACGCTGCCGATGCCGTAGTTGTAGTTCACCGAGCTCTGGCGCACGCGGCCGTGGCCCATGCTCAGCTCCCAGTCCGCACCGCCGAACCAGTCGTTGTTGCCCTGCAGGCCAACATTGACGTCGCGGTAGGTGTCACGACGGATGGAGTCGCGGGTGCCCAGCGGGGTGAAGCGGTAGTACAGGGTGCCTTCCACGCCGTGCGGGTTGAACGGGTTGTCCGCCGCGATGGTCGGGAACGTGTCGACCGGGGCCGACGCGTAGACGCCCAGGGACTGGGTGTCGGAGTTGATGCCGCGGAAGAAGAACGAGGTGCGGTCGGTGATCTGGTAGTTGCCGTTGACCAGCATCGAGTCGCGCTTGAGCGAGGACTCGTTGGCCGAGGTGTTACCGTGATCGAACGCGCAACGGCCCAGGCTCGGGCGGAAGATGTTGTTCTCGTACTGGTCGCAGTTCGGCGCACCCAGCACGCCCACGCCCGGGGCGAACATGTTCGCGGCCGAGGTGAAGATGCTCAGGCCCGAAGCCCACAGGGCCGGGTCGATCTTGTCGCGGATGTCGCGGTTGTACATCTGGTCGCGCGACTGGTGGTCGAGCGAGAAGGTGATGTTGCCGCGGTCGGAGCTGATGCCACCGGCGACGGCGCCGCTGGCGGCGTTCGGACCGGCGCCGGTCGGACGCTCGATGCCGGCCGACATGACCAGGCCTTCGTAGTCCTTGCGCAGGATGACGTTGACAACGCCACCGATCGCGTCGGAACCGTAGATGGCGCCCGCGCCTTCACGCAGGATCTCGATGCGCTCGACGGCGGCCATCGGGATCAGGTTGATGTTCTGCGCGCCGCCCGACAGGGTCGGCGAGGAGGTCATGCGACGACCGTCCAGCAGCACCAGGGTGTAGACCGAACCGATACCACGCAGGTTGATGGTGGCCTGCGAGCCGGTGGCCGAACCCGAGGACTCACGGGTGGAGCCGAACGAGTTGTACACGTTGTTGCGCAGGAAGTCGGCAACGGACAGCTCGCCACTGACGTCGATGTCGGCACGGTCGATCACGGTGATCGGGCTCGGGCCTTCGATTTCAGCACGCTTGATTCGGGAACCGGTGACCTCGATGCGGTCCAGCTCGGTTGCCTGCTCGCCCTGCTGTGCATAGGCAGGAGCGGCAACAGTGCCGATGAGGCCGACGGCACCAGCCGCCAGGCCAAAACGCACTGCTTCGCTCAGCAGATTACGGTTGACAGTCATTCGTTCTCTCCAACGTCAAAGATGGAACTAGTTAAGTATCGGGACTTGGCATCGCTGCTAAGCCTGATGGCAAACCAGCAGGCCCCCGGGTACGGCAACAGCCAGCCCTGATTCCCCGGTTGCGCCGACATTAGCAATCTTTTAACACCAGGGTCAATCCCTGCACGCTGAATTAACAACTGCGGCCGAAACTGAACAAAACTCCTTTCCGGATGCGGGTTTGCGTCGCAGGCCCAGGGCCACGGCCGGGGGTGGCCACGAATAGCGTAGACCCGGCCGGTTGCCCTGCGGGGCGTGGCACGCGCCGCTCAGGCGCCGGCCACGTCCTCGAGTGCGGACGCAATGCGCCGCGGATCGAACAGCCCCGTGCGGCGAACGGCCTCATCGAGGCGCCGACGCACGTCCCGGCGCCGCTGCGCGTCGGTGGCCAGGTCCACGGCGGTGTCGATGTAGGCCTGCATGGTCGGGCACACCAGTTCGTCCAGGCCCAGGAACGCCGACAGCCCCGCACCCATCCGGGCCAGGGGCCGGTCACCGGCCAGCGCGAGCACCGGCAGGCCGGCCGCTACCGCACCGATGCCACTGGCTCCCCCCCTGGTAGCGGAAGGCGTCGAGGAACAGGTCGCAACACGCCAGGCGCGCGGCGTGCTCGCCGGTGGCCAGACGCGGCAGCAACAGCAATTGGCCGGGATCACCCCCCCTGTCCGGCCCAGTGCCTGCGCAGCAGCGGTTCGGCCTGCGGCGGCACGCTGAGCACGAAGACGGCCTGCGGGGCCCTGCCGGCGATCTCCAGCCAGGCTTCCAGCAACGCGCGATCGAACTTGTAGCTGTTGTTGAAGGCGGCGAGCAGGACACGCTCGGCGGGCAGGCCGAAGCGCGCACGATCGATTGGCGCCGGTTCCGCGCTCCGCCCCGGCAGCATCAGTGTGGACAGGCGCCGCACCGGTTCGCCGAACATCGCCTCTGCCCCCGCCGGCAACAACCAGGGATCCAGCACCACCGCGTCCAGCCAGGGGGCGCCATGCGGGTGGAGGAACCCCAGGTAGGCCAACTGCACCGGCGCCGGCCGCAACGCAAGCAACTCGGGACGGGCGCCGGAGGTGTAGCTCCCCAGGTCGACCAGCACGTCGATGCCGTCGGCGGCGATGGACTCGGCGATCGCCGGCGTGGCCATCGCTTCGCAATCCCGGAACACGTCGCAGCCGCTGCGGATCGCGTCGGCCGTGGCACCGGCGTGCCGCCGCAACGAATAGGCGGTCACGTGGACGCGGCCGCGGTCGTGGGCGGCGAACACATCGCGCATCAGCGACCCCACCGCGTGCTCACCGAAGTCCGGGGACACGTAGCCCAGCCGCAAGTGCGTGCCCGCCTGCCGCGCGCCCGTCTTCGCCGGCTGCATGCCATCCGCGAGGCGTCCCGCCTTCGCCTGCACCTGGTGCACGGCATGCTCCAGCAGTCGTCGGCGGTCGGCATCCGGCAAGGGCAGGAACGACAGCACGAACGGTTCGGCCTGGTCGTCGACGGCCAGCGCCTCCGGGCGCGCCAGGCGCGCGCGGATCCGCGCCACGCTCTCGGCTTCACCGGGAAAGTCGCAAAGCAGCGCCTGCACCTGGGCACGGCGCGTCCAGCCGGCAATGCGGTCCGGATGGGCCTGGTTGAACCGGCCGTAGCACTCGCGCGCCAGCAGCAAGTCTCCCTGGCGCTCGCGGCACAGGCCGACGTTGTACCAGGCGCCGGCACGGCGCGCGGCGACGCGCTCGTGCGCGCTGGCCGCCTCGTCCCAGCGCCCCTGTTCCTGCAGCACCACGCCGAGGTGATGCCAAGCTTCGGTATTGGCAGGCGCCAGGCCGACGCATTCGCGCAGCAGGCGCTCGGCCTGCGTTCCTTCCCCCAGCGCGGCATGCGTGCTGCCCGCCACCAGCAGGGCCAGCGCATCGTCCGGCCGCAGCGCCAGCACCCGATGGGCCACCGGCAGCGCCTCGGCCAGGCGCCCCAGGTCGCGCAGGCACAAGGCCAGGGCCGCCAGGTTTTCCACCGCGTCCGGCGCCTGTGCCGCCACCTTCTGGAACTGCAGCGCCGCCTCTTCCAGGCGCCCGCTCTGCATCAGCAGTCCCCCGTGGAAATGCCTCAGTCGCGCATCGTCGGGATGGGCGTCGAGTGCCGCGCGGTAGGCCCGATCGGCCTCGACCAGTTGGCCGTCGCGGTGCAGCCCGAGCGCGCGCTCACGCGGGTCCATTGGCCACCACAAGCGTCCACCCCATCAGCGGCCCACGCTCGTGGTGGAGGACGCCGATGTCGCAGTCCCGGCAACCGTGGGCCTGGAAGGCCTCGCGCAAGGCCACCATGCCCGCCTCGTCCAGCGCCGCGGCATCCAAAGCCTGCAGCCGCCGCTCCTCGTCGGCCAGTCCGGACACCGCGCGATCGAACCACGGCAGCGTCACCTCCGGCGGATTGCGCGGCGCTTCGGCCAGGACGGTGGACACGATGTGCATCGCCTTGGCCAGCATGTCCCGGGTCTGCGTCGCCGCCATGCGACGCTGCACCTCGCCTGCCGACGCGTTGAGCGCCACGCGCAAGCGCTCCGTGTCTTGATCGGCCACCAGTCGCGCCGGTCCGTCGGGACCTGCTGCCACCAGTCGCTGCGCCAACCCGCGTGCCTGCGCGAACAGGCCCGACTCGCGCAACAGGAACCGGCAGTGCTCGAGCTGTTCCAGCGCGGTCGAGCAGACCAGTGATGCGCGCGCATGCAGGACGAACCCGGCCTGCCCGCGCGGCCCCATCACCCGGACCACTTCCGCCAGGGCCGCGTCGCGCCGGGCGTACTCGAACGCGTACTGCGAGCACACCAGGTCGACGCTGGCATCGGCGAAGGGCAGCTTCTCCAGCGGCGCCCGCGGATGGAATTCAATGCCCTCGTAGCGCCGGGCCCCGTCGGGGCAACTGCCCACCGGGTCGATGTCGGCGATGTCTGCACCGTGGATCCTGAAAGCGACCCCGCGCGCGCGCGCCGCGTCCTTGGCCAGCAGTGGAATGGCCCCGTTGCCGGTGCCCACGTCGAGCACCACAGCGCCGTCCTCCAGCGCACCGAAACGCGCCGTCCAGAATGCGGCAAGGGCACCGTCATAGTTCTCGCGGAAGGCGCCGGCGCACGAATGCAGTGCGCCGGTCTTCCACAGGCGTTCCCAGATGCCGGCGTCCCCGGCCTCCCCGTGTTTCGCGTCGCCCGACACGCGCGAGGCGACTCAGGCCTTGAGCGCGTCGGCGATCCGGCGCTGTTCTTCCCTGAGCTTGCCCGGCATGCGCGGGCCGAAGTCCTCCAGGTACTCGCCGATCGAGGACAGCTCCGACCTCCAGCCCGCCTCGTCGACCGACAGCAACGCATCCAGGGCGGCCGGATCGATCTCGAGATCGGCGGTGTTGAGGTCCTCGGCGCGCGGCAGGTTGCCCACCGGCGTCTCGCGCGCGTCGACCTGCCCGGTCACGCGCTTGAGCATCCACTCCAGCACACGGAGGTTGTCGCCGAAGCCAGGCCACAGGAACTTGCCGTCGTCGCCCTTGCGGAACCAGTTCACCTTGTAGATGCGCGGCAGCTTCGCGCCCGGCCGGTCGAAGTCGAGCCAGTGCGAGAAGTAGTCGGCGAAGTTGTAGCCGCAGAACGGCTTCATCGCCATCGAGTCGCGGCGCAGCACGCCGACCGCGCCGGTGGCGGCGGCGGTCGTTTCCGAGCCCATCGCCGCACCCATCAACACGCCGTGGGTCCAGTCGCGCGCCTCGGACACCAGCGGCACCAGCGAGGCACGGCGGCCGCCGAACACGATCGCCGAGATCGGCACGCCCTGGGCGGCCTCGGCCTTGTCGGAGTAGCTCGGGCACTGCTTCGCGCTGACGGTGAAGCGGGAATTGGGATGCGCGGCCGGGCCATTGGCCGGGTCGTAGTCGCGCCCCTGCCAGTCCTTCGCCGGCTGGCCGGGCAGGCCCTCCCACCACGGCTGGTTGTCGGCGGTCACGCCGACATTGGTGAAGATCGCATCGCGGTTGAGCATCTTCAGCGCGTTCGGATTGGTCGACTCGCTGGTGCCCGGCGCCACGCCGAAGTAGCCGGCCTCGGGATTGATCGCCCACAGGCGGCCATCCTCGCCCGGGGTCATCCAGGAAATATCGTCGCCGACCGTCCACACCTTCCAGCCGTCGCGGCGGTAGCCTTCCGGCGGGATCAGCATCGCCAGGTTGGTCTTGCCGCAGGCGCTGGGGAACGCGGCGGCCACGTAGTGGGTCTCGCCGGCCGGGTTCTCGATGCCGACGATCAGCATGTGTTCGGCGAGCCACCCTTCCGAGCGGGCCTGGTGGCTGGCGATACGCAAGGCATGGCACTTCTTCCCCAGCAGCGCATTGCCGCCGTAGCCCGAGCCGAAGCTCTTGATCGTGAGCTCTTCGGGGAAGTGCATGATGAAGCGGCGCTTGGGATCCAGCTCGCCGACCGAGTGCAGGCCCTTCACGAAGCGGCCCTCGCGCTCGATGCGTGCCTGCGCCGGCTTGCCCATGCGGGTCATGATGCGCATGTTGGCCGCCACGTAGGGGCTGTCGCTGATCTCGACGCCGCAGCGCGAAATCGGCGAATCGATCGGCCCCATGCAGTAGGGGATCACGTACATCGTGCGTCCACGCATGCAGCCTTCGAAGAGTTCGTCCATCTTCGCGTGCGCATCCGCCGGCGCCATCCAGTGGTTGTTCGGACCCGCGTCGTCGCGCTCGGGCGTGCACACGAAGGTCAGGTGCTCCACGCGGGCCACGTCGCCCGGATCGGAGCGGTGCAGGTAGCAGCCCGGGTGCGTCTCCTGGTTGAGCTCGATCAGGTCGCCGTTGTCGAGCATCCTGCGCACCAGCGCCTGGTACTCCTCGTCGGAACCGTCGCACCAGTGGATGGACTCGGGCTGGGTCAGGCGGGCCACGTCGGCAACCCAGTCATTGAGGGCGGCAAGCGAACTCGACATGCTTCAGGGACTCCTCGGCCGGGGGCCGTGTCTAGATGGAAACGGGATGGCGTGGCCGCGCAGGACGCTGCGACCCGGGACCGGCGATGCGCACATCAGCCGGGGATCAACGTCGACATCACATGATCGACGTAGGACTCGAATTCGTCGTGCTGCAGGCGGGGCTGCTGCAGTTGCAGGGACAATTGCAGGAAACCGACGTAGGCGGCGTAGGTCAGGCGTGCGCGCTGCTGGGCCTCCAGCCGCGGCATGCCGGCCTGGCGGTAGGAAGCGGTCAGGTAGTCCATTCGCCGCTGCGAGACCCGCTCCATGACCGGCTTGACCACCGGGTGGTCGAGCGCCTTGAGCAACTCGCTATAGATAATGTGCGGCCGCACCTCGTGCGCCACCAGCCGGAACAGGGAGCGCAGCCGCTCGCGCGGATCGGAAATGGCCTCGAGCTGGCCGAAGACCGTTTCCTGCTCCAGCACCTCCCAGCGCTCCAGGGCCGAGTGCAGCAATGCATCGCGCGAGGGGAAATGCCAGTAGAAGCTGCCCTTGGTCACGCCCAGCCGACGCGCCAGGGGCTCGACGGCGACCGCAGCCACGCCGGATTCGGCGACCACGTCGAGGGCGGCCTGCGCCCAGTCCTCGGCGCTGAGCCGGTTCGGGCGGTCGAGCTTGCGGTTCTGGCTGGACATTCGAGCAAGTGTAACCGGCGTGAAACCCGGCGCAAGCATGAATGTCCGGTGGCGCACTGGAAAAAATCCAGCCGATCAATGCCCTGCCGAATGAATGCACCATACTGAAGGGTATTGACAGCCCTCCACTCAATTACCATACTTTTGCGTATGGTAATTGCCGACACAACCAGAGTCCCAACCCCGCCCCCGGTGCCCTGCCGTCCGCAGCGCATCGTCACGGCCGATGGCCTGGCGCTGGCCGCGCAATGGCATGCACCGGATGCGGCCATGCCGCGCACCCCGGTGGTCATGGCCCATGGCTTCGGCCAGACCCGGCAGGCCTGGGCCCGAAGCGCCTCGGCGCTGGCCCGTGCCGGGCACCCGACACTGGCCTTCGACGCGCGTGGTCATGGCGAGAGCGAGCGCAACCCGGCGCATGTCCGTTATGCCGGGGAACAGTTCGTCGACGACCTCGAGGCCGTGTCGACGCACTGCCGCGAGGCGCCGGTACTGGTGGGCGCCTCGATGGGCGGGCTGCTTGGCCTGCTGGCACAGGCCCGGCAGCCGCGCTACAGCGCGCTGGTGCTGGTCGACATCACGCCGCGCTGGGAACCGGCGGGGGTCAACCGGATCCTGGATTTCATGGGTGCCCACCCGGACGGCTTCGACTCGCTCGAACATGCCGGTGCCGAGATTGCCCGCTACCTGCCGCACCGCCGCGAACGCAAGGGCCCCGGCCAGCTGCGCGCGCTGCTGCGCGAGGGCGAAGATGGCCGCTGGCGCTGGCACTGGGACCCGCGACTGCTCACCGAGTTCGCGCGCGACAGCCACCAGCACCAGCACCGTATGATGGAAGCGGCATCGAAGGTCGCGGTGCCGGTCCTGCTACTTTCGGGAGGCCGCAGCGACCTGGTTTCCGACGACACCGTGCGCGAGTTCCTGGCCCTGGTGCCACACGCCCGCCACACGCGCCTGCCCGACGCCACCCACATGGTGGCAGGCGACGACAACGATGCCTTTACCGCCGAGGTGCTGGATTTCCTGTCCGCCCCCGGCAACCTCCTCCCGACCGGCACCACACCCGGAGAGTCACGATGAGCGTCCTGATCCCCTTCCTCACCCTGCTGCTGGTCGGCGGTGCCTGCGCCTACCACCGCACCCGCCTTTCCACCTGGGCGATCGCCTCCGCCGGCGCGCTGGTGCTGGTCGCCCTGCTGGGCGCCAGCCTGGTGGCCACGATCATCGCCGGCGTGCTGCTGGCCCTGGTCGCGGTGCCGCTGATGATCGGCGACTTCCGCCGCCAGCAGATCACCGCGCCGCTGCTGAAGATCTACCTGCGCATGCTGCCCAAGCTCTCCGACACCGAAAAGACGGCCCTGGAGGCCGGCACGGTCGGCTTCGAGGGCGAGCTGTTCTCCGGCATGCCCAAGTGGGAGGACCTGCTGGCCCAGCCCAGGCCGATGCTCAGCGCCGAGGAGCAGGCCTTCCTCGACAACGAGTGCGAGGAGCTGTGCCGGATGATCAACGACTGGGAGATCACGCACGACCACGCCGACCTCCCGCCGGAGGTGTGGCAGTACCTGAAGGAGAAGAAGTTCTTCGGCATGATCATCCCGAAGGACTTCGGTGGCCTGGGCTTCTCCGCGCTGGCGCACCACAAGGTCATCCAGAAGCTGGCCTCGATTTCCGCCACGCTGAGCTCCACGGTCGGCGTACCCAACTCCCTGGGCCCCGCCGAGCTGCTGCTGCATTACGGCACCGCCGAGCAGAAGGAACATTACCTGCCGCGCCTGGCCGATGGCCGCGAGATCCCCTGCTTCGCGCTCACCGGCCCGTTTGCCGGCTCCGACGCGACCTCGCTTCCCGACTACGGCATCGTCACCACCGGCAAGTGGAACGGTGCCGAGGTGGTCGGCGTGAAGCTGACCTTCGACAAGCGCTACATCACCCTGGCCCCGGTGGCCACGGTGATCGGACTGGCCTTCCGCCTGCACGACCCCGAGGGCCTGCTCGGTGGCGAGGCCGACCGCGGCATCACGCTGGCGCTGGTCCCGCGCGACACCCCGGGGCTGGACATCGGCCGCCGCCACGTGCCGCTCAACTGCATGTTCCACAACGGCCCGGTGCGCGGTGAAGAGGTGTTCCTGCCGCTGTCGCAGCTCATCGGCGGCGAGGACTACATCGGCGAGGGCTGGCGCATGCTGGTCGAGTGCCTTTCCGTCGGCCGCGCGATCACCCTGCCCTCCACCGCCTCGGGCGGCAGCAAGGCCGGCGCGGTGGTCACCGGCGCCTACTCGCGCATCCGCAAGCAGTTCGGTTTGTCGATCGGTCGCTTCGAGGGCGTCGAGGAAGCGCTGGCGCGCATCGCCGGCAATGCCTACTCGGTCAGCGCGCTGTCCCAGGCCACGGCCGCCGCGGTCGACCGTGGCGAGAAGCCGGCCGTGCCTTCGGCGATCGCGAAGTACCACGCCACCGAGATGGGCCGCCAGGTGGCCAGCGATGCGATGGACGTGCACGGCGGCAAGGGCGTGATCCTCGGGCCGCGCAACTACCTCGGCCGCAGCTGGCAGGCCGCGCCGATCTCGATCACGGTCGAGGGCGCGAACATCATGACCCGCTCACTGATGATCTTCGGCCAGGGTGCGATCCGCTGCCACCCGTGGGTGCTCAAGGAGATGGAGGCCGCCCAGCATCCGGATCCGCAGGTGCGCCTGCACGAGTTCGACCGCAACCTGTTCGGGCACATCGGCTTCGCGATCTCCAACGCGTTCCGCAGCCTGTGGTTCGGCCTGACCGGGGCGCGCTTCGGCCGGGCGCCGGGCGACGCCTACACGCGCCGCTACTACCGCAAGCTCAACCGCTACTCGGCCAACCTGGCCCTGGTCGCCGACACCTCCATGCTGTTGCTGGGCGGCAAGCTGAAGTTCAAGGAGAAGCTGTCCGGGCGCCTGGGCGACGTGCTCAGCCACCTCTACATCATCTCGGCGATGCTCAAGCGCTACGAGGATGACGGCCGTCCGGTCGGCGAACGTCCGCTGCTGGCCTGGGCCACGCTCGATGGCGTGCACAAGATCGAGCTGGCGCTGTCGGGTGCGTTGCGCAACTTCCCGATCCGTCCGGTCGGCTGGGTGCTGTGGATGCTGGTGTTCCCCTGGGGCCGCCGCGCGCAGGCGCCGTCGGACCGCCTGGGCCACCGCGCCGCCGCGATGCTGATGTCACCGTCGGATGCCCGCGACAAGCTGGCCGAAGGCGTGTTCCTGACGCCCTGCGCGAACAACCCTGCCGGGCGCATCAACAGCTACCTGCCCCGGGTCATCCACGCCGAACCGATCGAGCGCAAGTTCCTCAAGGCGCTCAAGGCAGGCGAGGTCTCGGGCATGGACCACGACGCCCAGCTCGACGACGCCGTGGCCAAGGGCGTACTGAGCGCGGAGGAAAAGGCCGCCCTGGTGGACCTGCGCGAGATGACGCTCGATGCGATCAGTGTGGATGATTTCGACCACGCCCAGTTGCAGTCGGCGGCCATGGCCGACTGCAGCCGCATCACGAAGGCCGCCTGACCCACGCGGCAGGCGCGGCCATTCCACGGCGACACCCCGCGAACCCCCGGCCACAAGGCCGGGGTTTTTCATGCGGCGGACGCGGCCCGGGCGGCGGGCGTGGGCTGTTCGGGCAAGGCCTGCTGCGCCCTGACCACCCGCCAGGCGCTCAGGAAGAATCCAGCGGCCACGAAAACGCCGACACCGAACACGGCCGTGGACCCCAGCGCCGCCAGCGGCTTGTGCAGCCACACGAAGCTCAGGTCGCCCGCACGGTAGACCACGGTGTCGATGAAGGCCTTCGCCTTGTATCGCGACTCGCGGTCGACCCGCGTATAGATCGTCTCGCGGGCTGGCTTGGCCAGCGAGAATTCGCTGGCCCGGGTGACGATCTGCACCAGCGCCACCAACACCGGCAAGGGCGAGGCCGCCAGCAGTGAGAAGCCGAGCATGATCGCCAGCCCGGGCAACAGCAGCAGCGGCGCGATGCCGAAGCGGGTCATCAGCCGCCCGGTCAGGAACACCTGCACCAGGATGGTCAGCACGTTGATGGCCAGGTCGATGGTGGAGAAGTAGGCGGCACGCTCGGCCGGGTCGGCGAACGCCGCACGCGCGATGGCCACCTGTTCGCTGTAGAGCAGCGTGCCCACGCCGACGCCGAAGAACATCAGCAGCGACAGCGCGCGCAGCAGGGGGTCGCGCCAGACCAGGCCGAACCCCGCCAGCACCGAGCCGCCAATCGGCTGCCCGGCAGACACCACGCCCTGCTCGCGCTCGCGGCGCAGCGCGTGCGAGCGCAACTTCAGGATGCACACCAGGCACAGGCCCAGCAGCAACGCCGAGACCAGCATCAGGTTCGCCACGCCCACCGTCTGCACCAGCGTCCGGGTCAGCGCCGGCCCGAGCAGCGCACCGATGGTTCCACCGGCCCCGATGTAGCCATACACCCGCTTGGCCTCGACGTTGGAGAACACGTCGGCCATGAAGCTCCAGAACACCGACACGGCGAACAGGTTGAACACTGCCAGCCACACGAAGAACAACGCACCGCGACCCGGCATGGCGGCGTGGAAGACGAGGTAGAAACCCAGCAGGCAGGCGATGAAGAACAGGTAGACCGCCGGCAGGAAGATGCGCCGGGGAAAACGGCTCAC
Source organism: Alkalisalibacterium limincola (assembly GCF_008017755.1). Classification (GTDB taxonomy): domain Bacteria; phylum Pseudomonadota; class Gammaproteobacteria; order Xanthomonadales; family Xanthomonadaceae; genus Alkalisalibacterium; species Alkalisalibacterium limincola. The sequence continues at coordinate 333,028 of NZ_VRTS01000002.1, read as the reverse complement.
CAGTGCGCCATACACCGGCTGCATCAGCAGCATCGCGACGAAGGTGGCGCTGAAGAGCACCTGCAGCGTGTAGTCGCCAAGCACCACGCCTGCGCCGGAGGCGGCCTCGATCAACCACGACGGGAACACCGCATCGGCGTCGGGCGAGGCGGCCATCGCGTCGCGCACCGGCCGCAGCACGTAGTACCCGCTGAGCAGGCAGAAGAAGTACACGAACGCCCACCACAGCGCCGGGGTGGCGCCGAGCTCGCGTTGGAAGCGTTGCAGTCGATCGAGGGCGCCCACGGCCCAATGATCCGATGCCTTGGCCGGCGGCGCCAGCCCGCGGGCGGCTGGCCGCCGGTGCCCGCCACATGCCCCGGCACAGAGCATTTGCTCTATCCAGCCCGCCTAGCCTCGGAGGATGACGTCCACGCACCAGCCCGAGTACGACTACATCATCGTCGGCGCGCTCCGCCGGCTGCGTCCTGGCCAATCGCCTGTCCGCCGACCCGCGCACCTCCGTGCTGCTGCTCGAGGCCGGCCCGAGCGACTGGCATCCGTTCCTGCACATGCCCGCGGGCATCGCCAAGCTGGTCGGCAAGAAGGGCGTGAACTGGGACTACCAGACCGCGGCCGAACCGCAACTGGACGGCCGCAGCCTGTGGTGGCCGCGCGGCAAGGTGCTGGGCGGCTCCAGCTCGATCAATGCGATGTGCTACATCCGCGGGAATGCGCGCGACTACGACGAGTGGGCCGAGCTCGGCGCCGAGGGCTGGGACTGGGCAAGCGTGCTGCCCTACTTCCTGCGCTCGGAGGCCAACACGCGCGGGGCCGGCCCCTGGCACGGCGCCGACGGCCCCCTGGGCGTGGACGACCTGCGCTACACCAACCCGCTCTCGGCCGCGTTCATCGCGGCGGCGGGCCAGGCCGGGCTGCCCGGCAACCCCGACTTCAACGGCCCCGAACAGGCCGGCTTCGGCTGGTACCAGGTGACCCAGCGCAACGGTGCGCGCTGTTCCTCCGCCGCCGCCTACCTGGCCCCGGTGCGCAAGCGGCAACCTGCACGTGGCCACCGGGGCGCTGGCCGGGAAGGTCACCATGGAAGGCTCACGGGCCACCGGCGTCGCCTACACCCACCGCGGCCGCTCGATCCAGGCGCGCGCGCGCCGCGAGGTGCTGCTCAGCGCCGGCGCGATCAACTCGCCCCAGTTGCTGATGCTCTCGGGCATCGGTCCGGCCGAGGAACTGTCGGCCCACGGCATCGGCATCCACCTTGACCTGCCCGGCGTCGGTGCGAACCTGCAGGACCACCTCGACGTGTGCACGCTGCAGCGCGCTACCCAGCGCATCACCTACGACACGCTGTTCGACCCCTGGGTGGCCGCGCGCTACTACCTGCAACGCCAGGGGCCGGGTACCAGCAACATCGCCGAGGCCGGGGGCTTCGCCCGTTCGCCACTGGCGCCGGACGACCGCCCCGACCTGCAGTTCCATTTCGTTCCCGCCCAGCTCGACGACCACGGCCGCAACCGTCTCGCCGGCAGCGGTTACACCGTCCACGTGTGTGGCCTTCGCCCGCGCAGCCGAGGCCGCCTGCGGCTGGCCTCGGCCGACCCGAAGGCCAAGGCGGTGCTGGAAGCGGGCTACCTGTCCGACCCGGGCCAGGAGGACCTGGCGGTGCTGCTGGAAGGCCTGAAGCTGTCGCGCCGCATCCTGGCGCAGCCGGCGTTCGCCCCCTTCCGCGGCGAGGAGCTGCTGCCGGGGGCCGCAGTGACCTCCGACGAGGAACTCGTCGCCTACATCCGCCGCAAGGCGGAAACGATCTACCACCCGATCGGCACCTGCCGCATGGGCGACGACGAGCAGGCGGTGGTCGACCCGCAGCTGCGGGTGCGGGGCGTGGAGAACCTCCGGGTGGTCGATGCCTCGGTGATGCCGAAGCTGATCGGCGGCAACACCAACGCCCCGACGATCATGATCGCCGAACGGGCGAGCGACCTGGTGCTGGCGACCGATTGATTCCCGCCGGGCGCGAAACCCCGGCCGGCCTGATCAGGCGTGGACCAGCGGCGGTACCGGGCAATGCAGCACCGCGCACACGGTCCGCAACAGTTCCGCCTGGGCCACGCCGACGCGGCCATCGTGGCTGACCGCCTCGACCATGCCCTCCACCAGCAAGGCCTTGGACGTCGGCTCCAACTCGTCGAGTACCGGCCACACCTCGTCCAGCGCGGTGATGCCCTCGGGCGGCGGCGCGTAGTCGATGTGCTGGTTGGGCAGGCTGCGGCTCAACCCGGCGTGGAAGGCACGCTTGGCGCCCGCCTCGTCGTCGTGGCCCAGGTGCGCCAGCAAGGCCAGCACCGTGGCCAGCGCGTCGCGGCTTTGCGACAGCTTGCGGCGCCCGGCGCGCCAGTGCCTTGCCGGGTCCAGGGCCTCGTGCACCTGGGTTTCCAGCAATTGCCCCAGGCAGTACTCGAAGGCACTGATGCGGCCATCGGCATGCACCAGGGCGTGCACCGCATCGGAGAATGCCTGCAGCTCCGCGCGGGGGCGCCGGCGCAGGACCGGAAATGCCAGCTCGGCCAGCGGCAGGCGCGACATCGGGTGCAGTTCAACGAGCCGGTCGGCCCAGTGCAGGGCCCGGTCGGCAGCATCCTTCCCATGGCGCGCGGCGAGTTCGAAATGCTGCCGCTCGCGCACTTCGCCATCGCGGGAGAACAACAGTCCCCAGACCAGCGCCGTGGCCTCCTCCGCGTGCCGGGCGGCCTGGCGGAACGCATCCGGGATCGCCTCGAGCATTGCGCCGGCCAGCACGTAGTCCGGCGCGTCGGGTGACGCCACGTGGGCCACCACGCCGGTCGGGACGACGTCGGACTGCCCGGTGGCCGACGGCATCGTCGCCCCGCCACCGACCAGCCCCAGCGCCACGTCCTCCTGCAGCCCGGATGGTGGGGAGGTCGCCCAGCGCTTGGAAAGCTCCTTGAACTCGTCGGCCCGGAAGGCGGGTTCCAGGGCCTGGATGCGCTGCAGCAGCGGGGGGTGGGTCGCGAACATCGACGAGAAACCGACGCCGTCGCCGAACAGCATGTGGCTGACTTCCTCGCCCTCGGCCTGCTGCAGCTTCGAACCCTCGGGGATGCCGCCGATCTTCTTGAGCGCACCGGCGATGCCGCGCGTCTGCCGGGTGAACTGCACGGCCGAGGCGTCGGCGAGGTACTCGCGCTGCCGGCTCACGCCGGCCTTGATCAGGCGACCGAAGAACAGGCCGATGTAGCCGATCAGCATGACCACCAGGGCCACCACCATGATCGCGCCGGCATTGTTGTTGCGCGAGCGCGGGGTGAAGCGGGCGCCGTACATGACCTGCCGGCCGATCAGCGCCAGCACCAGGATGCCGAACAGCCCGCCCATCAGGCGGATGTTGAGGCGCATGTCGCCGTTGAGGATGTGGCTGAACTCGTGCGCCACCACGCCCTGCAGTTCGTCGCGGTTGAGCTTCTCCAGCGCACCGCGGGTCACCGCGACGGCGGCATCCGAGGTCGACCAGCCGGCCGCGAAGGCATTGATGCCGCCTTCCTTCTCCAGCACGTAGATCTCCGGCACCGGCACCGAGGACGCGATCGCGATCTCCTCCACCACGTTGCGCAGGCGCCGGTAGTGCGGGTCGGTCGTGTCCTCGGCCACCAGCGTGCCGCCCAGCTCGCGGGCCACCGCGCCGCCGCCGTTGCGAAGGCCGCTGACCCGGAACAGCGAGGCCACGCCGATGACGCCGACCGTGACCAGGGACGCCAGCAGCATCGGCCCGGGCGCGAAGCCACCGAAGGCGAAACCCAGCGCCACGTTCACCGCCAGGACGATGCCGAGCACCGCCATGACGAACAGGGCGACCAGGCGACGCGACAGCTTGCGCGCCGCCTCCTGGCGTTCGAAGAAATTCAAGCCGGTGCCCGCCTCAGGACCCGAAGGACACCTTCGGGACCTCGCGCTTGGCCGGGTCCTCGATCTCGAGCAATGCGGCGTGCTGGAAACTGAACATGCCGGCGACGATGTTCGAGGGGAACACCTCGCGCTTGTTGTTGTAGGCCATGACCTGGTCGTTGAAGGCCTGGCGGGCGAACGCGACGCGGTTCTCGGTCGAGGTGAGCTCCTCGGAGAGCTGCATCATGTTCTGGTTGGCCTTGAGGTCCGGGTAGGCCTCCGACAGCGCGAACAGCCGGCCCAGGGTCTGGGTCAGCATGTTCTCGGCACCGGCCAGCTGCTTCATCGCCTCCGGGTTGCCCGGGTCGGCCGCGGCGACTTCTGCGCGTTGACCGCCCCGCTGCGCGCGGCATGACCGCCTCGAGCGTCTCGCGCTCGTGCGACATGTAGCCCCGGGCCACCTCGACCAGGTTCGGGATCAGATCGTGGCGCCGGGTCAGTTGCACGTCGATCTGCGCGAACGCGTTCTTGTAGGCGTTGCGGGCGGTGATCAGGCCGTTGTAGATGCCGACGATGAAGAAGCCCAGCACGACGATGATCGCCAGGATGACAAGTACGGTGGCCACGGCATTCCCCTTGACGTGTTCATGCCCGGCGCGGAATCTCGCGCTACACTGGGCGGAAGCCAGAGCATACGCAGCCCATGCGACAGACGAAAGCCACGCTGTTCCTCGCCGGCGCCATCGCCGCGCTGGCCTTCGCCTTCCCGGCGCCCCTCGAAGCCACCGTCACCGAGCAGCGCCCCGCCCAGGGCCAGCGCGACTTCACCGCCGAAGCCCGCGAGATCGAGCGCCTCGCCGAGCAGATCGTCGAGCGCACCGGCATCCCCGGCCTGATGATCACGATCGTCCAGGACGACCGCGTGCTGGTCGCACGGGGCATCGGCGTGGTCGACGCCACGACCGGCGAGAAGGCCACCCCGGACACCGCCTACCGGATCGCGTCGCTGTCCAAGACCTTCGCCGGCGTGCTGACCGGCGTGCTGGTGCGCGATGGCATCTTCAGCTGGGAAAGCCGGGTCTCCGGTTTCATGCCGGCACTGCGCTTGCCCAACGAACAGGGTGCGGAGCTGCTGACGATCCGCGACATCCTCAGCCACCAGGTGGGCGTGGCCACGCGCGCGTTCGACCGCGACATCCAGGCCGACCAGCCCTACCCGGTGCTGGCCGCGCGCCTGGGCGAAGCGCCGGCCACCTGCCTGCCGGGCGCCTGCTATGCCTACCAGAACGTCGCCTTCAGCCTGATCGGCGACGTCGTGTTCGCGGCCACCGGCGATTTCTTCCACCGCGAGGTGGAGAAGCGCCTGTTCCATCCGCTGGGCATGTATTCGGCCACCTACGGCCGCGATGCACTGGAGTCCACGCCCAGCTGGGCACGGCCGCATGTCCGCGGTGCCCGCGGCTGGGTGCCGGTGCGCGCCCAGGAAACCTATTACCGCCTGCCACCGTCGGCCGGCGTGAATGCCAGCGCCCGCGACATGGCGCAGTGGCTGATCGCGAACATGGGCCGACGCCCCGAGGTGCTGAGTACCGAGGTGCTGGAGTCGGTGCATGCCCCGGTGGTGCGCACGCCCGACCAGCTGCGCTCAACCACCTGGCGCCGCGACCGGCTGCGCGACGCGCACTACGCCGCCGGCTGGCGCATCTACGACTACGCCGGCGAGACGCTGGTGTTCCATGGTGGCGCCGTACAGGGTTCGCGCGCGGCGATGGGCTTCCTGCCCGATCGCGGCATCGGCGTGGCGATCGTGTGGAACAGTGAAAGCCCGGCGCCTTCGGGCCTGCTGCCGACGGTCATCGACCGGGCGCTGGGCCTGCCGCGCCACGACTGGGTGCAGCTGGACCGCCTCGCCGCTGACCCGGCCCTGGTGGCCGCACGGGGCGGCCGGACTCAGTCCAGGCTCAACAGCGGCCGCGGCTGGCCGAAGAAGTACCCCTGGCAGTAGTCAACGCCGATCTCCTTGACCCGGCGGTAGACCGCCTCGCTCTCAACGAACTCCGCGATCGTGCGCACGCCCAGCACCTTGCCGATGCGGTGGATCGACTCGACCATCGCCAGGCTCACGCCGTCGTCGTCGGCATCGCGGACGAACTGGCCGTCGATCTTGATGTAGTCGACAGGAAGCCGCTTGAGGTAGGCGAACGAGTTCAGGCCTGCACCGAAGTCGTCGAGTGCGAACGTGCAGCCGAACTCGCGCATGCGGCGGATGAACTCGCCGGCCTCGCCGAGGTTGGCGATCGCCTCGCTTTCGGTCAGTTCGAAGCACAGCGAGGCCTCGGGTGGCAGCCCGCGAACGCACTCCTCGGCGTAGTCGCGGAACTCCGGGTCGCTCAGCGACGAACCCGACAGGTTGATCGCCACCAGTTCCGGCAGCGCCCGGCCGGTGTGGTCGCGCCACTGCAACCACTCGCAGACCTGCCCGATGACCCAGCGGTCGATGCGTCCCATCAGGCCGTAGTGCTGGGCAGCCGGGAGGAACTCACCCGGCGGCACCAGCCGGCCGCTGGCGTCGGGCAAGGAAATCAACACCTCGATGTGGCGCCCGGTGGGCACCCCGGTGGACGTGGGCACGATATCCAGGCCCAGCAGGTGGAAGTCGCCCACCTCCAGCGCGGTCTGCAGTCGCGGGATCCAGCGCATCTCGCCCTGGCGCCGGACCACGTCGACATCGGAGGGCTCGAAGACGTGGACCCGGTTGCGTCCCCGCTCCTTGGCCACGTAGCAGGCCGCGTCGGCCGCCATCAGCACCTGTTCCTGCGAAATGTCCTTGGTGCTGAGCGTGGCGACGCCGATCGAGCCACCGATCGTGAATTGCCGGTCGGACCACTCGAAGCGCAGGTGCGCCAGCGCATCGACCATGCCCTGTGCCTGGCGGGCCGCCTCGCTGACCACGCAATGCGGCAACAGCACGCCGAACTCGTCGCCGCCCAGGCGCGCCAGCATCGCCTCGCCGGACAACAGGGACTGCAACGTGTTGGCGACGTCCTTGAGCAGCGCGTCGCCGGCGGCATGGCCGCAAGTGTCATTGACCAGCTTGAACTGGTCCAGGTCGATGTAGCACACCGCATGCGGCCCGCCACCGGTATTGGCATCGGCCACCAGGCGCTTGAGCTGGCGTTCGAATTCCTCGCGGTTGCGCAGTCCGGTCAGCGAATCGTGGCTGGCGCGGTAAGCCAACTCCCTCACCAGGGCCGCCGTCTGCGAGGTGTCCCGGAAGGTCAGCACCAGGCCGCGCGGCAGCCCCTCGCTGTCGGCGATGGTCGCCACCGAGAGTTGCGCGACGCACTCGCTGCCGTCGCGGCGGGCCAAGGTCGCCGGTCCCTCGCTGATCGCATGCATCCATGCCGCCAGCGCGGCGATGCCGGCTTCGGCCGGCGGCGGTCGTTGCGCCGTGGGCCGGAACACCTCCCACACCGGTCGACCCACCGCGTCGGGCCCGGCCCAGCCGGTGATGCGTTCCGCCGCAGGGTTCAGGTACTCGACCAGGGCATCCGCCCCCACGCTGATCACGCCATCGGCGATCGCCCGCAAGGTCGCCTGGGCGCGGTCCTTCTCGGCGGCCAGGTGCTGCTCGAAGCGTCGGCGCTCGGTGATGTCGCGCAGGCTGGCCACCCATTGCCACTGCCCGCCAACACCGAGGGGCAACCAGCGTATCCGGGCCTCGAGCCACAGCCAGCGCTGGTCGGCGTGGCGCACGCGCACCTCCAGCACCGCCTCGCGCGGGCCGGTTCCACGCGCACGGTCCTGCGACGCCTGCAGCTTCTGCAGGTCGGCGCGATGCAACCACTTCGCCAGTCGACGACCCACCAGCGTCTCGGGGCGCCGGCCCAGCACGCGCCGCGCGGCGGGGCTCACGTAGCGGATGCGACCCGCCGACTCGCCGAGGGCGAGGATGTCCGCCGACTGCTCGGCCAGTTCACGGAAAATCGCGTCGTCGTGGCCGGCGCGGGCTGCCGGGGACACCAGCGGGGTGACGTTGTCGTTCATGCACCTATCGTAGTCCCGGCCCCTCACCGCGTCACGCGCGAATCGACCCGCACGGACGATGCCGGTCACAGAAACAAAAAGCCCTCCCCGCCAAAGGCAGGGAGGGCTGATCGAAGGCCGATCGGGGTGACGCTTACAGCGACGGCGCGACCGGCGGTGCCGGCATGACCGGTGCAGCGGGTGCCGCCTTCTTGCGGGCGGGCTTCTTCGCTGCCTTCCTGGGCGCTGCCGTCTTCGGTGCCGCCTTCTTCGCGGCCGGCTTGCGGGTCGACTTCTTGGCGGTCTTCTTGGGCGTCAACTTCTTGACCGCCTTCTTGACCGCCTTCTTGACCTTGGCAGCAGCCTTCTTGGGTGCCGACTTCTTGGCGGCCTTCTTCGGCGCAGCCTTCTTCGTCGACTTCTTGGCAGCCTTCTTCGGAGCGGCCTTCTTCGTCGACTTCTTGGCGGCCTTCTTCGGTGCAGCCTTCTTCACCGACTTCTTGGCGGCCTTCTTCGGCGCTGCCTTACGGGCAGTGGCCTTCTTTGCCGTAGCCTTCTTCGCGGTTGCCTTCTTGGCTGCCGGTTTCTTGGCAGCCGCCTTTTTGGTTGCTTTCTTCGTAGCCATGGTTCGTCCAACTCCTCGTCAATTGACTTTGCCTTTCCCAGGCCTGGGTCAAACCACCGGGGGTGTACGACCGCCGGTGAGCCGCCTGGCGTGAATACGTCGCGCCAGTGGATCGGAACGACGCCGTGGAACGCGCCGCTGGAAACGAAAAACGCCCCCGTCGATTTCGACGCGGGCGTTGCGATGGGGGTACGGAAGCGGGGGAGACTCGGGCTTTCCCGGAGCGATTTTCTCCAGGTCGATGGTGTAGGAATTTTCGGGCGACCGTTTGGCCGTTGCCCCTGACACTGAGTTTTCCAAATTCACCTTTGCGCGCTAACCGAGACTGCTGGGCGAAAGCTAATCACGTGCAAACCACGTGTCAACACATCGCACGCGCGCAGAGCACCGGCCCATGCGGCTTTCAGGCAAGGCATCGCAGTCGACTCGACGCGGGTGCGCAGCGCACCTCGCCAGGCAACACCGACGCGGCCATCGCTCAGTTGCCCGGAAAGCAAGCAATGGCAAGCCTCGCAGCAAGTGCGCGAAATTCTTCGCACAGTTGCAAGCCGCGAAAACATCGACCAACGACGCATCGGTTCTTGCGTCCGTCGCGTTGCATGGAACGCAAGTCGACGCGCCGACCCGGTCGCGTTTTTTACGCGATGCAACATCGTTATTGCGCGAACCTTGGATCCTAAAACGCGCGGCCGCGTCGTTGCCGACGCGGGCCCGGAACACATTCGTCGCAGCAAGCTCAGTCCAGCGCGGCGGCCAGTGCCTGCGCGAACTGCTCGATGTCGTCGTCGGTCTTGGTCTCGGTGGCACACACCAGGAGCGCGTCACCGAGGCCGGGATACTCCTCGCCGATCGCCACGCCGGCGACGATGCGCTGGGCGGCAAGACGCTCGATGATTTCGCTTGCCGGGCGCGGCAGCTGCAACGCCACCTCGTGGAAATGGACCTGCTCCGGGAACAGTGCCCGCACGCCACTGATGCGTTCCAGCCGTGCCCGCAGCTTGCGGGTGTTCGCCATGGACTGGGCGGCCACGCGCGTGAGGCCCTCCGGCCCGATCAGCGCCATGTAGATCGTCGCCGCCGTGACCAGGAGACCCTGGTTGGTGCAGATGTTCGACGTGGCCTTGGCGCGGCGGATGTGCTGCTCGCGCGCCTGCAGCGTCAGCGCGAAACCGGGCTTGCCGTCCAGGTCGGTGGTGCGGCCGACGATGCGACCGGGCAGGTCGCGCACCAACGCCTGGCGGCAGGCGAGCAGGCCGAAGTAGGGGCCGCCGGAAGACAGCGGCACACCCATCGGCTGGCCTTCTCCACAGACGATATCGGCGCCGCGCAGGCCCTCGACCTCGCTGCCCCACTGCCCGGGCGCCTTGAGCACCGCCAGGCTCATCGGGTTGACCACCGCGATGACCAGGGCGCCGCGTGCGTGGGCGAAATCGGTCAGCGCGTCGACGTCCTCGAGCACGCCGAAGAAGTTCGGCTGCGGCACGACCAGGCTGGTGAACTCGCCGTCCAGCTTCTCGAGCGCGGCAACGTCCAGGCGGCCGTCCGGGCAATCGATCTCCTCGATCGCGATGCCCTGGAGCTCCAGGATCGAACGGACCGTCTTGCGGTAGGCGGGGTGCACCGACACCGGCATCAGCACGCGCGCTTGGCGTTGCGCCGCTGGGTCCGCTCGGCCATCAGGATCGCCTCGGCCAGCGCCGTGGCACCGTCGTACATCGAGGCGTTGGAGACGTCCATGCCCGTCAGGCGGGTCATCATCGTCTGGTATTCGTAGATCAGCTGCAGGTTGCCCTGGCTGGCCTCGGCCTGGTACGGCGTGTAGGCGGAGTAGTACTCGCCACGCGAGACGATCTGCCAGACCGCCGCCGGGATGTGGTGCTCGTAGGCACCGGCGCCGGCGAAGTTCAGGTGGGCCTCGTCCAGGCGCGCGCGCTCGGCCATCAGCCGATTGATCGCCATCTCGTTGAGGCCGTCGGGCACGCCGGCCAGCCCTTCGATCTTGAGCTCGGCGGGAATCTCGTCGAACAGGTCCTCGATGCTGTCGACGCCAATGGCCTCGAGCATGGTGCGGACGTCGGCATCACTATGGGGAATGAACGGCATGGCGGGACTCGTGGCGATCCGGGGGCCGGTGGGGCCGGCCCGGTGTGCGGCAGGCGCGGGCGCGCCTGGGGACGCCCGATCATGGACCGGGCGGGGTGAAGACGGTGATCAGCCTTCGTTGTCGAGCAGCTCGGCGTAGTCGTCGGGCGAGAGCAGCGACTCCAGCTCGCCGACGTCGTCGGCCTTGATGCGGAAGATCCAGCCCTCGCCGTAGGCGTCCTCGTTGATCGTCTCGGGCTTGTCGGTCAGTGCGTCGTTGATCGCGACGATCTGGCCGGCCACCGGGGCGTAGACGTCGGACGCGGCCTTGACCGACTCGACCACGGCCGCGCCGGCTCCGGCTTCAAGCGTGTCGCCGACGCCGGGCAGTTCCACGAACACCAGGTCGCCCAGCAGGCCCTGCGCGTGGTCGGAGATGCCGACGGTGACGGTGCCGTCGTCCTCGATGCGGCCCACTCGTGGGTCTTGAGGAACTTCAGGTCGCCGGGGATCTCGCTCATGGAATGCTCCTGTTGGAATCGGTCAAGGCCAAGGCGCGGATTGTACCGGAGGTGCCCGGCCAAGGCAGGTGTTGCCCATGCAACGGCGGGTTCAGGCCAGCACGCCGTCCTGCGCCTGGCCTTCGCGCACGAACGGCAGCTTCACCACGCGCACCGGCACCTCGCGGCCGCGGATGTCCACCCGCACCTCCCCCAGCTCGCCGGCGGGCACCCGCGCGAAGGCGATGGCGCGGCCCAGGGTCGGCGAGAACGTGCCCGAGAGGATCTCGCCCTCGCCCGCCGCGCACAGCACGCGCTGGCCGTGACGCAGCACGCCCTTCTCGTCCATGACGATGCCGATCATCCGGCGGCCCACCCCGGCCGACTTGAGCGCCTCCAGCGCCGCGCGGCCGATGAAGTCGCGGCCCTCGTCGAAGCTCACCGTCCAGGCCAGGCCGGCCTCCAGCGGCGACACGGTCTCGTCCATGTCCTGCCCGTAGAGGTTCATGCCCGCCTCCAGGCGGAGCGTGTCGCGTGCGCCGAGGCCGGCGGGCTTCACGCCGGCGGCCAGCAGGCGCTCCCACAACGCCGGCACGTGCCCGTGTTCGAGCACCACCTCGAAGCCGTCCTCGCCGGTGTAGCCGGTCCGGGCGACGAACAGCTCGCCGCCGTCCGGCCCGGCCACCTGGGCGGCGGCGAAGCGGCCCAGCGCCCCGACCACGCCCGCGGCGCGCCGTCGAGCAGGGCGATGAAGGTCGCGCGCGCCGCCGGCCCCTGCACCGCGATGATCCCGAGGTCCCCGCGCTCGCGCACCTCGACGCCGAACGCCGCCGCATGCCGGGTGATCCAGGCCAGGTCCTTCTCGCGCGTGGAGGCGTTGACCACCATGCGGAACCAGGACTCTTCCATGAAGTACACGATCAGGTCGTCGATGACGCCCCCGCGCTCGTTGAGCATGCAGGTGTAGAGCGCCTTGCCCGGCTTCTTGAGCTTGTCGATGTTGTTGGCGACGAGCTGGCGCAGGAACTCGCGCGTGCGTTCGCCACGCAGGTCGACCACGGTCATGTGCGACACATCGAACATGCCGGCGTCGCGACGCACGGCGTGGTGCTCCTCGATCTGCGAGCCATAGCTGATCGGCATGTCCCAGCCGCCGAAATCGACCATCTTCGCGCCGAGGGCGCGGTGGGAGGCGTTGAGGACCGTGGCTTGCGACATGGGGCGGCCTTTGCTGGAAGCGGGAAACCGCCATTATCGCAGGTTGGCGGCAGGCTCCATAGACCGCGCCAGCCGGCCGGCGGGACCCGTCACGCCCGCGGCCTCGACCTCAGCGCTGCTGCCGCATCAGCCACCACACCGGCAGCAGGCCGACGGCGGAGAGCAGCAACGCCGGCCACGCTGCCTGCGCCCACAGTCCCTCGCTGGTGTAGGCATACACGCGCACCGCCAGCGTGTCCCAGCCGAAGGGGCGCAGCATCAGCGTGGCGGGCAGTTCCTTCATCACCTCCACCAGCACCAGCAGCGCGCCCGCCACCAGGCCCGGTCGCAACAGCGGCAGCGTGATGCGGGTGAAACGCATCCAAGCCGGCACCGCCAGCGTGCGCGCGGTCTCGATGACCGACGGGCGCAGCGCGGAGAACGCGGTTTCCACCGCCCCGTGGCCCACGCGCAGGAAGCGCGCCGACAAGGCCAGCAGCACGGCCACCAGGCTGGAGGACAAGGCCACGCGCCCCAGACCCAGCTGGGCCAGGCCACCCTCCATCCACACCAGCATCAACATCACGCCAACGGCCAGAACCGTGCCCGGCACCGCATAGCCGAGGTTGCCGACGAAGCTGGCGGCGAACACCGCGCGATCCCCGGGCATGCGCCGCGCGATCATCACCAGCACCAACGCCAGCAACAGGACCAGGGCCGTGGCCATGCCGCCGAGCGCCACGGTGTTCCATGCCGCCTCAGACACCCGGGGCAGCTCGTCGCGCGCACTCCAGGCCCATGTGCCCAATCGCAGCATCGGCACCACGAACCCCATCGTCACGGTGACCCCGGCCAGCACCGTGACCAACCAGCCATGCCAGCCCCGCAGCGCGCGCCGCGGCAGCGGCTTGATGGCGCGTTCGGCGTACTGCGCCTTGCCCCGCGCCAACCGTTCCACCAGCAGCGCCAGCGCGACCAGGCCCAGCAGGCCACAGGCCAGCTGCGCGGCATTGGGCAAGGACTGCAGGTCGAACCAGACCCGGTAGATCGTCGTGGTCAGCGTCTCGACGCCGAGGATGCTCACGGCGCCAAAGTCGGCAAGCGTCTCCAGCACCGCCAGCGTCACGCCCGCCACCCAGGCCGGGCGGGTCATCGGCAGCACGACGCGAAAGAAGCCCTCGACCGGCCCCCGGCCAAGGCTGCGGGCAGCGTCCAGGGCCGCCGACCCCTGCCTGAGGAAGGCGGCGCGCGAGAGCAGGTACACATAGGGATAGAGCACCAGCGACAACAGCAGCGCCGCGCCCACCAGGCCACGCGGGGTCGGCAGGGCCGGCAGGCCCGGGGCGAGTTGCCGCCAGCTGGTCTGCAGCAGGCTGCTGTAGTCGAACACGCCCACGTAGACGAAGGCGACCACGTAGCCGGGAATCGCCAGCGGCAGCACCAGCGCCCAGTCCAGAACGCGACGCCCCGGGTACTCGAAGCGGGCACCGGCCCACGCGAAGCCGATGCCCGGGATCAGCGTGAACACACCGACCAGCAGCGCCAGCACCAGCGTGTTGCCCGTGGCCCTCGGCAGGAGGTGCTGGGAAACGTGCGCCCACAGGTCCGGCCGGCCATCACCGAAGCCGGTGGCCAGGAAGGCCAGCGGCAGCAGCAGCGGCAGCGCCAGCAGCGCCGCCGCCAGCCGCGGCCACTGCGGCTGCCGCGCTGCCGTCACCGGCGTGGCCTCAACGCCAACGCACGCGGTCCATCATCTGCACCGCTTCGGACTGCCTGCGGCCCGCGACCACCACGTCGATCGGGTCGGCCTCGAACTCGCCCCAGGCCGCCACCAGCGGGTCGACATCCACGCCGCGGCGCGCGGGAAACTCGAAGTTCACCTCGGCGAACTGCTTTTGCACCCCTTCGGAAGCCAGCCACTCCAGGAATTCGCGCGCCGCTTCCGGGTGCGGGGCGTTCGCGGTGATGCCGGCACCGGACACGTTCACGTGCACGCCGCTGCCATTGGCGCCGCTGCCGCCCTGGTTCGGCCAGAAGATCGCCACCGGGACATCCGGGTTGTCGCGCTGCACGCGGCCGAAGTAGTAGGTGTTGACGATGCCCACGTCGCACTGCCCCGCCGCGACCGCATTGATCAGCATGGTGTCGTCGGGAAACGGATCCGTGGCCAGGTTGGCGACCCAGCCGGCAAGCACCTGCTCGGCCTGCTCGGCGCCCAGGCGCTCGATCAGCGTGGCGGTCAGGGACTGGTTGTAGACCTTGCGCGAGGAGCGCAGGCACAGCCGGCCGCGCCACTTCGGGTCGGCCAGGTCCTCGTAGGTCGACAGCTCGCCGGGCTGCACGCGCTGCGTGGAATGCACGATCGTGCGGGCGCGCAGCGACAGGCCGAACCACCGCCCCTCCGGGTCGCGGTAGTTCGCCGGGATCGCGGACTCGAGCTCGGGCGATGCCAAGGGTGCCAGCACGCCACGCTCTGCGGCCTGCCACAGGTTGCCGGCGTCGACCGCCATCAGGATGTCGGCGCGGGTGTTCGCGCCTTCCGCCACCAGGCGCTCGATCAGCACCGGCGTGGTGTCGGTCAGGTAGCGCACGCGGATCCCGGTCTCTTCGGTGTAGCGGTCGAAGACCGGCTGGATCAACGGCTCGCGGCGCTCGGAGTACACGACCAGCTCCGATGGGGCGTCGTCCACCCCGCCAGTCGTCGAAGGGGCCTCGCCGGAGGGGCCGCAGCCCGCCAGGAGGGCCACGAGCGCGCCGGGCAGGACGGCGGCCAGAAACGTGCGGGAATGCTGGGACATCGACGGCTCCTAGGGCAATGGACAAATGATAATCATTCGCAAGCGTCACGCAAACCCACCTGCCCCAAGGGCCAGGAGGACGCCGTGCGCCGTACGCCCCATCATACGCTATTGCGAATAATTCCTATTACGATCTTTCGGGCAGACATGGCCCTCCGGCTCCCCGGCTCTTGCGGACCGGTACGCCGGCCCAGGAAACCTGCGACGCTTTCCGCGTCCGGCGCATCCTATGGGACGTGGACATGCGCAGCCCCTTCGCCATCGACCTGCCCGACACCCTGATCGCCGCCGCCCGGCGCGGCGACGAGGCGGCATGGTCGGAGATCTACCGGCACTTCGAGCGTCCGGTCTACACGCTGGCCCTGCGCATGACCGCCCATCCCGACGAGGCGAGCGAAGTGCTGCACGACACGATGCTGAAGGTGTTCGAGGGCATTGCCGGATTCCGGGGCAGTGCGCCGTTCTGGGGCTGGCTGCGACAGATCGCGGTCAATACCGCGCTGATGCGCCTGCGCCGCGCCGAGCGGCTGCAGTTCAGCGATGACCCTCCCGAACCCGAGCCCGACGACCAGCGCGATGCCGACTGGCTGCCTGCCGCCGCCACCGACGCGGCCCTGCTGCGCCGGGCACTCCACGCCCTGCCCGACACCACCCGCACCGTGCTGTGGTTGCACCACGGCGAGGGTTACACCCACGAGGAGATCGGTCGACTGATGGGCAAGGGTGCCAGCTTCTCCAAATCACGCGTTTCGCGGGGACTGAGCCAGCTGCGCGAGCTGCTGGGCGTCACCCGCACGGAGGTCCACCATGCCTGACACCACGCTTCCACCCCCGCCACCGCAGCGCGTGCCGGCGCGCGACGCATTCGCCGCGCTACCGCCCGAACTGCCGCCGCGCCCGGTGTGGCCGCAGGTGGCCGCGCAACTGAAGCGGCGGCCGCGACGCCGTCGTCGCACCGGCCTGTGGCTGGCGGTGGCGGCCAGTGCCGTGCTGGTGGCGATCTGGATGCCGCGGCTGCACGAGCCCGCGACCACGCCCGCGGGCTTGGCCCCGATGGACGCGGTGACCACGGAGCCGGCGGCCGCGCCGGATGTCGAGGCCCTGGTGCAACGCTCGCAGGCCCTGGAGTCGAGCCTCGCCGCCCAGCCTCCGGCCTTGCGCAGTGGCAGCGCCGTGCTGGCCGCGGAGTGGATTGCCGCGGACATCGGTGCCATCGACGCCGCGCTCGCCGATGCGCGCCCCGAGGATGTCGCGACGCTGTGGCACGCACGGGTGGAGCTGCTCGCCGAACTGGCCGGGCTTCGGCAGAACGAGACGCTCGCGGCCACCGGTTCCGGCGGTCTCGTGCTCGCCCTTGATTGACCCATTGTTCCCTCCTGGAGACGCGACATGAACCACATCAGGACCATCCTTTACGCCGCCCTGGCGAGCGCAGTCATGGCCTTCAGTCCCGCGGCCCCCGCCGCTGTCCAGGACCCGGACGACTCCGCCACCGCGTCGGAGCTGGCCGAAGCCCGCCGCGACCTGGCCGACGCCGCGCGTCGGCTGGCCCAGCTCAGCCAGCGACTCGGACAAGATGCACAGCGCATCTCGATCGAACACATGCAACTGGTTGGCGGCGATCGACCGCGACTGGGCGTGGTGCTCGGCGGCGGGCCCGCAGGTGGCGTGGCGGTGCGGGGAGTCACACCCGAAGGTCCGGCCGCCGAAGCCGGCCTGCGGTCGGGCGACGTGATCGAATCCATCGACGGCCACCTGCTTTCCGACGCCGACGCCGCCGGGCGGGTACGCCAGGCCCGCGAGCACCTTTCGGGCCTCGAGGACGGACAGAGCGTCACCCTGCTCGTGCGTCGCGATGGCGAGGTGCTCCAGCTTGGCCTGCAGGCGCGCACGATGCCGTCCTCGCTGTGGGCAGGCGGCTTGGACGCCGTCATCGACACCCACGTGCGCGAGCGCCTGCAGTCGCTGGGCAACCTGCGCGACCTGGGCCTGGTGCCACCCGATCTCGACCTGCACATCGGTCCGATCCTGCCCTTCGCCGGCTGCGGGGAGGACGTGGATGGCGAATGCCGCGCACCGCGGCTCAGGGAGGCCCTGCGCTGGCGCGCGTTGAACCTGGCCACGGTGGAAGCCGGCCTCGGCCGCTACTTCGGCGTGGACCGCGGCGTGCTGGTCGTTTCCAGTGATTCGCGCCTGCAAGGGCTCGAAGCCGGCGATGTGATCCTCAGCATCGACGGCACCGAAGTGGGCTCGCCGGCGGAAGCGATGCGCGAGCTGTCGCGCCACCCTTCCGGCACGTCGATCCCGCTGCGCATCCAGCGCGACGGCGAGGCGCGCGACGTCACCCTGACCGCGCCGGCCGCGGATTCCATCGGCCGGCTGCTGCAGCTGCGCCCGGATCGCCGGCACGCAAGTCGCAGCTGAAGCCGCGCCACGGCCGGGACTACTTGGTCCATTCGCATTTGAGTGTCAACCAGTCGGTGCCCCTCGCCTTGCCACCTGCCTCCGGATAGACTCGGCCCTGCTTTCCCTGTCTTCGGGGAGTAGCCCACCCGCCCTGCGCGGGGTCCACGCGTCAACACACTTGGCAGCAGCCATGGCGCGTGGGGTGGATCGACGCGATCCCCCGGGCAAGACCGGAGACCTGCGTGCACCCCCGGCCGGGCGTGCAGGCGGGTCTTCGCATGTCTTGCCCGGCCATGGAGCGCACGTTGAATACCCTGATCATTTCGACCCTGGCCGTCGCGATCGCCGAGATCGGCGACAAGACGCAGTTGCTGGCACTGGTGCTGGCCGCCCGCTTCCGCCGCCCCTGGGCGGTCATCGCCGGCATCTTCGTGGCCACGCTGCTCAACCACGCCCTGGCCGGATGGGTCGGCGCATGGGTGGCGGACTGGATCAGCGCCGGCGTGCTGCGCTGGCTGCTGGCCGCCAGCTTCCTGGCGGTGGCCCTGTGGACCCTGGTGCCGGACAAGCTCGACGAGCATGCCCCGCCGCTCAGTGCCCGGAGCGCCTTCATCGCCACCACGCTGGCCTTCTTCCTGGTGGAGATGGGGGACAAGACCCAAGTGGCCACCGTCGTGCTGGCCGCCACCTACGACCCGCTGTGGCAGGTCGTGGCCGGATCCACCTTCGGCATGCTGCTGGCCAATGCGCCGGTGGTGCTGCTGGGCCAGCACGCCGGGCCACGCATCCCGCTGCACCATGTGCGCTGGGCCGCGGCCGCGTTCTTCGCCCTCATCGCCGCATGGATCGCCTGGCAGGGCCTGCCGGGATAGGATCGCGGCCAGCTGCAGCGCTATGCTGGGCAAGTCCGGCAGGAGCGAGGAACGATTGAGCAGTCTCGGCGAGACACTTCACGACGTGGCACGTTCGCTGTCCCAGCGTCCCGACGAGATCATGCTCGACGTCGGCGCCGGGGGTGAGCGCGTCATCGCCGGCCTGCGCATCGTGCTGGTCCTGATCCTGATGCTGCTGCCGGTCGCGAACTACCTGGGCGACGGCAGCCTGGAGGAGTCGCTCGCAGGCTTCTTCGGGGCCAGCATCGCGCTGGCGTTCTCCCTGGTCTGGCTGTGGATGGCGGGCCAGCGCCGCCGCTTCCAGTGGCTGCCCTTCCTCACCGGCGCGGTCGACATCAGCCTCGTCACCCTGGTGCTGTTCCTGCTGATGCGGATCGATGTCGCGGCCGCCCTCAACAGCCAGGTCGTCTTCGCCTGCTACCTGCTGGCGATCATGATCACCGCGATGAAGAACGATGGCCGGGCCACGCTGCTGATCGGCTCGCTGGCCATGCTGCAGTATGCGGGCATGGCCCTGCTGGTCTTCACCACGCATGCGCCCGAGCAACTGGTCTCCCCGGAGTACGGCATCGTCAGCACGGGGACCCAGGTGCAGCGCCTGATCATCATCGGCATCACCACGGTGCTGACCCTGGTGGTGGTGTTCCGGATCCAGCGCCTGGTCGAACTCTCCGGCACCGATGGCCTGACCGGCCTGCCCAACCGCAGCCACCTCAAGCTGCGCGTGCCGGAACTGATCGAGAACGCCCGCCGCGACGGGATGACGCTGACCATGGGCCTGGTCGACCTGGATCGCTTCAAGCGCATCAACGAGGACCACGGGCACCGCACCGGCGACCGCGCCCTGCGCCATGTCACCGACGTGCTGCGGCGCACGCTCGACCAGCACTCGGTCATCATCCGCATCGGTGGCGAAGAGTTCATGGTGCTCATGCCGATGCCGATGGGCCCGGCCTGGGAGCACATGGAGCACCTGCGCATGGCGGTCGAGGAACGGCCCTTCGTGCCCGAACCCGGCCTGCCCCCCGAGACGCTGACGATCAGCGCCGGGCTGGCCGCCTTCCCCCACGATGCCGCCGACGTGTCGAACCTGATGAAGCGGGCCGACGAACGCCTGCACCGGGCCAAGGCCGACGGCCGCAACCGGGTCGTGGCGCGCGACTGAGCACGGCGGTGTTGCCGCCCCCCCGGCCCTGCACTACGCTGCGCCGTCATACGGCCGCAACAGGCGCCTGGTACCCCCATGCTCGACATCCTCTTCGGCCTGATCGGCCTCACCACGCTGCTGGCCATCGCCCTGGCGTTCTCCGAGAACCGGCGCGCGGTCGACTGGCGGCTGGTGGCCACCGGCCTGGGCCTGCAGCTGGTCTTCGCGGTGTTCGTCCTGCTCACGCCGTGGGGTGCCACGGTGTTCGGCTTCCTCTCGCGCGGCTTCGTGAACCTGCTGGGCTATACCCAGGAGGGCTCGCGCTTCATCTTCGGCGAACTGGTCAACGTCGAGAACATCGGCTTCGTGTTCGCCTTCCAGGTGCTGCCGACCATCATCTTCTTCGCTTCGTTCATGGCGGTGCTCTACCACCTGGGCGTCATGCAGGTGATCGTGCGCGGCATGGCCTGGGTGATCACCAAGGTGATGCGCGTGTCGGGTGCGGAAACGCTGTCGGTGTGCGCGAACGCCTTCATCGGCCAGACCGAGGCGCCACTGGTGGTGAAGCCCTACATCCTGGGCATGACGCGCTCGGAGCTGCTCACGCTGATGGTCGGCGGCATGGCCACGATCGCCGGCGGCGTCCTGGGCGCCTACGTGATGCTGCTGGGCGGCAGCGACCCGGAGGTGCAGCGCTTCTACGCCCAGCACCTGATCGCCGCCAGCATCATGGCCGCGCCCGCCACGCTGGTGATCGCCAAGGTGCTGTGCCCGGAAACCGGCGAACCGCTGACCCGCGGCCACGTCCGGGTGGAGGTCGAGAAGACCACCGCCAATGTCATCGACGCGGCGGCCTCGGGTGCCGGCGAGGGCCTGCGGCTGGCGCTCAACGTCGGCGCGATGCTGCTGGCCTTCATCGCGCTGGTCGCACTGGTCAATGGCCCGATCGGCTGGGTCGGCGAAGTCACCGGGCTCAACGCGATGATGGGCCAGACGCTGAGCCTGTCGCTGATCCTGGGCTACATCGTCGCCCCGGTCGCGTGGCTGATCGGCGTGCCGACCCCCGACATCGTCGCCGTCGGCGGGCTGATCGGCACCAAGGTGGTGCTCAACGAGTTCGTCGCCTACGTGCAGCTGGCCGGCATCCAGGAGGGCCTGACCGACAAGGGCCGGCTGATCGCCACCTACGCGCTGTGCGGCTTCGCCAACATCTCCTCGATCGCGATCCAGATCGGTGGTATCGGCGGCCTGGCACCGGAGCGCCGGTCCGACCTGGCGCGCTTCGGCCTCAAGGCGGTGCTGGGCGGCAGCCTGGCCACGCTGATGACGGCGACGATCGCCGGCGTCCTCGGCAGCTTCTGAGGCCCTGCGAATGACCGCCCGGGTCCTCGTCGTCGGCTCGTTCAACCTCGACCACGTCTGGACCACGGCACGCCTGCCCGAACCCGGCGCCACCCGCAGCGGCCACTACGCCAGCGGGCCCGGCGGCAAGGGCTTCAACCAGGCCATCGCGGCGGTGCGCGCCGCGCGGCCACCTGCTTCGTCGGCGCGCTGGGCGAGGACGCCGCCGCCGGCATTGCGCGCGCGCTGGCCGCGGAGAACCAACTCGTGCTGGAAATCGAATCCGTGCCGGCGCAGCCCTCGGGCACCGCCGCGGTGCTGGTCGATGCAGCCGGCCGCAACCTGATTGTCGTGGCCCTGGGTGCGAACCTGCACCTGACGCCCGCCTTCATCACCGACGCCATCGGCGGCCACGCGGGCGCGCGGGTGCTGCTGGCACAGCTGGAGTCGCCGGCGGGCGCAATCCGGCACGCACTGGAACATGGCCGGGAACGCGGCCTGTTCACCGTACTCAATCCCGCACCCGTCGACGCTCAGGTCGACGCGGCGATGCTGCAGGCCTGCGAACTGATCACGCCCAACGAAAGCGAGTTCAGTGCGTTGATGCACCGCTTCGATGGCCTGGAGGTGGCGCCCGAGGCCGTGGCGGGACTGGACGATGAAGCGCTGGCCCTCGCCTGCGCGGTCCTGCCCTGCCCCCGCGTGCTGGTGACGCTGGGCGCCGGCGGCTGCGTGCTGGTCGATTCCGGCCAGGTCACGCGGTTCGCCGCCGAAGCGGTGGACTGCATCGACTCGACCGGCGCGGGCGATGCGTTCAACGGTGCCCTGTGCGCCCGGCTGTCAGAGGGCGCCCCCCTGGACGATGCCATCGTGTTCGCCGGCCGCTACGCCGGCCTGTCGACCGAGCGGCGCGGCGCGGCCCTGGCCATGCCCACGGCCGCCGACCTTGCCCGCCGCTTCGGCTGAGGCCGGCGACCCACCGGTATAATCGCCGGATGCGCATCGGCGAGTTCCAGATCCAGCCCCGCGTGATCCTGGCCCCGATGGCCGGGGTCACCGACAAGCCGTTCCGGTTGCTGTGCAAGCGGCTGGGCGCGGGCCTGGCGGTGTCGGAGATGACCAGCGCCAACCCGTGCCTGTGGCACACGCGCAAGTCGCTCTCGCGCATGGACCACGTCGGCGAGCCCGACCCCATAAGCGTGCAGATCGCCGGCACCGACCCGGTGGCGATGGCCGAGGCGGCGCGCTTCAACGTCGACCACGGCGCGCAGATCATCGACATCAACATGGGCTGCCCGGCGAAGAAGGTGTGCAACGCCTGGGCCGGTTCGGCGCTCATGCGCGACGAGGCCCTGGTGGGCCGCATCGTGTCGGCCGTGGTGGCCGCGGTCGACGTGCCGGTGACGCTGAAGATCCGCACCGGATGGGACAGCGCCCACCGCAACGCGCCGTCCATCGCCCGCATCGCCCAGGACAGCGGCATCGTCGCGTTGGCCGTGCACGGCCGCACCCGCGACCAGCTCTACAAGGGCGAGGCGGAATACGACACGATCGCCGCGATCAAGGCGGCGCTCGACATCCCGGTCATCGCCAACGGCGACATCGATTCGCCGGACAAGGCGCGTGCGGTGCTCGAGCACACCGGTTGCGATGCCGTCATGGTGGGCCGTGCCGCCCAGGGCCGGCCGTGGATCCTGGGCGAGATCGCCCACCACCTGGCCACCGGCGAATACCTCGACCCACCGTCGCTGGAGGAGGTCGGCCGGATCCTGCTGGAACACCTGCAGGCGCTGCACGCGTTCTACGGCGAGCAGGCCGGCGTCCGCATCGCCCGCAAGCACCTCGGCTGGTACGCGAAGGACCGCCCGGAAAACGCCGCCTTCCGCGCCGTCGTCAATCGCGCCGAAACGGCGGATGCCCAGCTGGCGCTGACCCGCGACTATTTCGACGCACTGGTGGCAGGCGAACTCGACATCGCTGCCTGACGACCGCAGGCCGGCAAGCCGGGGCCTACTGCGCTGGCCCGCCAACCGACGAACCCGGCCCCGGGGACGGTTCCGCCGGCTCCGCGCTCCAGATGCGTCGCCACATCGCCGCCAGCTGCCCACCGACATCCTCGCGGCGCCAGCGGATCTGCTCCGGCTCGATCTCCACCCACGCGCCATCGACGCGCTCGGCCACGGCGAAATTGAAGGTGTAGTGCGGCTCCAGCCCCATGCGCAGATCGGACAGCACCAGCCGGTCGTCGTGTTCGCGTGCACGCATGAAGCCGCGGTTGAACCAGTGCAGTCGCTGCACCGCCTCGAACCCGCCCACCTCGTGAAGCGCCCCGACGTCGCTGGGGTGCGCGTCGAACCGCACCCGGCCACGGTCGGCAACCACCGAGTACTGCCCTTCCAGGTAGCCCTCCGGCGTCATCACGACGACCCGCCACAGCAACGTGTTGAACGGCATCGGCACGCTGAAGCGCGGCGCATCGTGCAGCGGCGTGTCGACAAGCGTCCGGGACACCGCGCGCTCGACCAGGGCCTTGGCCGCCAGGCTCCAGCCGAGATAGGCGCTACTCAACACCACCCCGGCCAGCAGGAACGAGCGCACCCAGGCCCTCGCGCCGCCGGCCAGCGTCGCGATGACGCCCACCAGCAGGGGAAGGGTGTAGAGCGGATCGATGATGAACACGCTCGACCACATCGTCGGGGACAGCGGCAGCGGCCACCACAGCTGGGTGCCATAGACGGTGAGTGCGTCGAGCAGCGGGTGGGTCAGGAGCGCCAGCTGGATCGCCCACAGCCAGGCGCGCGGATCCTCGCGCACCGGCGTCCACACCCGTGACAGCAGCCACCACAGCCCGGCGCCGAACACGGCGAGGAAGAGGAAGGAGTGGGTGATGCCCCGATGCCACACCATGTAGCGCACCGGGTCGACATCCATCATCGCCAGCGGGATGACGTCGAGGTCGGGAAAGGTGCCCAGCGCGGCACCCACGGCGACCGCCTTGCGGCGATGCGGCCCGGGCACCGCCAATGCGGCCACCGAAGCGCCGAGCACGATCTGGGTCAGGGAATCCATGGGCGCGCATGCTATCCCATCCGGGCGTCGGCGCGAGGTGAGCCGCAAACGGATGAATCCCCGGCAACACCTGCTTAACCCCGGCAGATGCATACTCGGCCGCGGTCGTTTATCATGCCCGACCCAGCAACATCCTTTCATCCGAATCAAAGGATACATGCCCGCGATGAGCAGCTACCTCTTCACCTCCGAGTCGGTCTCCGAAGGCCATCCGGACAAGATCGCCGACCAGATCTCCGATGCCGTGCTCGACGCGATCCTGGCCGAAGACAAGCGCGCACGCGTGGCCTGCGAAACGATGGTCAAGACCGGCGTGGCGATCATCGCCGGCGAGATCACCACGTCGGCCTGGGTCGACCTGGAGGCGATCACGCGCCGCGTGATCCTCGACATCGGCTACAACAGCTCCGACGTCGGCTTCGACGGCGAGACCTGTGGCGTGCTCAACCTCATCGGCAAGCAGTCCACCCACATCGCCCAGGGCGTGGACCGCAAGAAGCCCGAGGAGCAGGGCGCCGGCGACCAGGGCCTGATGTTCGGCTACGCCACCAACGAGACCCCGACCTTCATGCCGGCCGCAATCCACTACTCGCACCGCCTGGTCGAGCAGCAGGCGAAGATCCGCAACAAGAAGAACTCCCCGCTGCCCTGGCTGCGGCCGGACGCGAAGAGCCAGGTGACCCTGCGCTACGAGGACGGCAAGGCCGTGGCGATCGACGCGGTGGTGCTGTCGACCCAGCACGCCCCGGGCGTGAAGCAGAAGGACCTCATCGAGGCCGTGCGCGAGCACATCTGCGGGCCGGTGCTGCCGGAGAAGTGGCTGCACAAGGGCACCAAGTTCCACATCAACCCGACCGGCAAGTTCGAGATCGGTGGCCCGGTGGGCGACTGCGGCCTCACCGGCCGCAAGATCATCGTCGACACCTACGGCGGCTGGGCCCGCCACGGCGGTGGCGCGTTCTCGGGCAAGGACCCGTCCAAGGTCGACCGCTCGGCCGCCTACGCCGCGCGCTATGTCGCCAAGAACGTCGTTGCCGCCGGCCTGGCCGACCGCTGCGAGGTGCAGGTGAGCTACGCCATCGGCGTCGCCCAGCCGACCTCGATCTCGGTCACCACCTTCGGCACCGGCAAGATCGCCGACGACAAGATCGAGAAGCTGATCCGCAAGCACTTCGACCTGCGTCCGTTCGGCATCCTGCAGATGCTCGACCTGGTGCACCCGATGTACCGGGACACCGCCGCCTACGGCCATTTCGGCCGCAAGCCGGTGGACGTGAAGCTGCCCAACGGCGAGGCCTTCACCAAGTTCAGCTGGGAGAAGACCGACCGCGCCGAGGCGCTGCGCGCGGACGCCAAGCTCAAGTAGGCCGATGCAGTACCCGGCACCGGCCGCGTGATGCGGCCGTGCCCGTTCCACCGGTCGGCAGCGTTCATCGCCAGCCGACACGGTGGCGATATAATTTCGAGTCCACCGCACCGAGGGGCGCTGCGACCTGCGCAAGGCAGGCCAGGCTCGATGCGGGCAACACGCAACAACGGCGCCCTTCCCCGAATTCACACGGAGAAACGCCATGAATGCCGTCGCTCGCGACATCCCCAAGAACGATTACCAGGTGGCCGACATCGGCCTGGCGACCTCGGCCGCCGCCGCATCCGCATGGCCGAGGAGGAAATGCCCGGCCTGATGCAGATCCGCGCCAAGTACGCGCCGCTGCAGCCGCTCAAGGACGTGCGCCTGTCCGGCTCGCTGCACATGACCAAGGAAACCGCGGTCCTCATCGAGACGCTGACCGCGCTGGGCGCCAGCGTGCGCTGGGCCAGCTGCAACATCTTCTCGACCCAGGACGACTGCGCCGCCGCGATCGCGAAGTCCGGCGTGCCGGTGTTCGCCTGGAAGGGCGAGACGCTGGAGGAGTACTGGGACGCCACGCTCAACATGCTGACCCATCGCGGCGCCAACGGCGAGCTGCTGGGCCCGGAGCTGATCGTGGACGACGGTGGCGACGCCACGCTGCTGATCCACAAGGGCCTGGACATGGAGAACGGCGACACCTGGGTCGACTCCAAGGGCGCCAACCACGAGGAGCAGGTCATCAAGAACCTGCTCAAGCGCACCCGCGAGGAGCGTCCCGGCTTCTGGGCCACGGTCGCGCGCGACTGGCGTGGTGTCTCCGAGGAGACCACCACCGGCGTGCACCGCCTGTACCAGATGATGGAGGCCGGCAAGCTGCTGGTGCCCGCCATCAACGTCAACGACTCGGTGACCAAGTCGAAGTTCGACAACCTCTACGGCTGCCGCGAGTCGCTGGCCGATGCGATCAAGCGCGCCACCGACCTGATGATCGCCGGCAAGGTGGCCGTGGTCTGCGGCTACGGCGACGTCGGCAAGGGCTCCTCGCACTCGCTGCGTGGCCTGGGCGCCCGCGTGATCGTCACCGAGATCGACCCGATCAACGCCCTGCAGGCGGCGATGGAGGGCTTCGAAGTCAAGCGCATCGAGGACGTGCTGGGCGAGGCCGACATCTTCGTCACCACCACCGGCAACCGCGACATCATCACGCTCGAGCACATGCAGGGCATGAAGAACAACGCGCTGGTGTGCAACATCGGCCACTTCGACAACGAGATCCAGGTCGAGCGGCTGCAGGCCGACAAGTCGATCAAGCACGAGAACATCAAGCCGCAGGTCGACCGCTACACCTTCCCCAAGGGCAACAGCATCTACCTGCTGGCCGAGGGTCGCCTGGTGAACCTGGGTTGTGCGCATGGCCACCCGGCCTTCGTCATGTCGAACTCGTTCTCCAACCAGACCCTGGCGCAGATCGACCTGTGGCAGCACAAGGACGAGTACGAGAAGACCGTCTACCGCCTGCCCAAGAAGCTCGACGAGGAGGTCGCGCGACTGCACCTGGAGCAGATCGGCGTGAAGCTGACCACGCTGACCCAGGAGCAGGCCGACTACATCGGCGTGCCGGTGGAAGGCCCGTACAAGCCGGACCACTACCGCTACTGAGCCGCGCCGTCGCGCGACGGCGAACACCGGCTGAACGATCGAGGCGGGCCCCAGTGGCCCGCCTCTTTTTTGCCTGGGCCGCGGCGTATGCTTTCGCGAATTCCAGGAGACCCTCCCATGTCGCGATCCACCTACACCGGCCTTCCCCTGCTCTCCGCCCTCCTCGTCGCGATCGGCCTGGCGCTGGGCGGCTGGTTCGCCGGCCAGGGCCTGACCAAGTTCCGCACCGACGACCGCTACGTCGTGGTCAAGGGCCTGGCCGAGCAGGAGGTGGCCGCCGACCTGGTGGTGTGGCCGCTGGGGCACGCCGTGGGCGGCAACGACCTGGGCGAGATGCAGGCGCAGCTCGACGCCAACACCGATGCGATTCGCCGCTTCTTCCTCGATGCCGGCTTCGCCGAGTCCGAGATCGTGGTCTCCGCGCCACGCCTGGAGGACCGCGCGGCCTACGCCTGGGGCGAGCAACAGCCGCGCGAGCGCTTCCGCTACCAGACCACCGTCACGCTGCGCAGCAACCGCGTGTCCGAAGCCATCGAGGCGGTGCGCAACACCGGCGAACTGGTCAGTGCCGGCGTGCTGCTGTCCGAGGGCGGCTTCCCGCAGTTCGAGTTCACCCGCCTCAACGACATCAAGCCGGCGCTCATCGCCGACGCCACCGCGAACGCCCGCGCCGCGGCCGAGCAGTTCGCCAGTGATTCGGGTGCCAACGTCGGTGGCATCCGCAGCGCCAACCAGGGCGTCATCACGATCAGCGAGCGCGACCAGGGCTCGCCGCAGGTCAAGGTGGTGCGGGTGGTGTCGACGGTGGAGTATTTCCTGGTCGACTGAAGCACCATCGCCGGACGCGACCCGCAGGGAATGGCAGCGACGGGACTGCACGGGTAGGCTTGGCGGCGTATTCGCCATTGACAAGATGGCTCCAAGCACCAGCCGCCGAGAGGAACGCCAAGGGCATGTCAGCGCATGGAAGAGGATTGAACCGGGTCCTGATCGCGGCCCTTGCCTGCGGCCTGGCCATCACGCCCGTCGCCCACGGCGGGAACGCCATCCCCGGCACTGGGACAGAGGAAGAACGACTCCCGTGGTTCTTCCACGACGTCATCAATCCCTCTCATTCCGCCGAGCAGCGTGAGTCGGAACTGGTACTCGTGATCCGCGAGGCCGACGAGGGTGGCCGGACCGCGGCCATGCTGCTGGGCCGCCTGTACTTCATGGGCGACAGCCACCCCGCCAATCCCGCCGCCCGGGATCTGGAACGCGCGGAGCACTATCTGCAGATCGCCCTGACGTCCGGCGACCTTGAATCGATGCTGTGGCTAGCCGAGCTGGAACTCGCCAAGCGCAGGCCGCTCGAAGCGGCCATTTGGGCGCAGTCCTACATCCAGCTGCGCCAAGAGCCCGAAGAGGGGGAGGGTGCCACGGGCTACATACCTTCGCTGCTCGCCCGGATCGAACGTTCTCCGGGCGGATCGAGAATCGACAAAGAGGCACTGGAAGAGTATGTCGCCGGCTTCGTGCAAACGCATGGCGATCGGCTGCGCGAGGCTGCCGAAGGCCCCGACCATCGCGGGACGGGATGGGCCAAGGTCTGGTCCGACATGGAACGCCCGGAGTGCAATGTTGCGGAGAGGCTCTCGGTCGACACCAGGGTCCACGAACCCAGACGATCCCCGGGAGGTCTCACCTTCCGGTCCGGAACGCGGCTCTCCAGCTCAGGTCGGGCTCTCTTCCTGATTCGCATCAGAACCGACGGCAGCGTGTCCGATGCGATGCTGGTCTCGTCCTTGCCCGATGTCGAATACGGAATGCGCGTCAAGCCCACGGCCCTGTCCATGAAGTTCAATGAGGTGCCATCCGACTGCCGGACGCGCTGGGGCCTGGCGCCGATCACCCTCATCAATTCACTCGACCGGATTCGCTGACGCGGGCAACGGGTCCTCCGGCGCCTGGCCGCCGATGAACTCCGCCAGCCATGCCTGCTTCTCGCGATACCAGTGCAGCGAGTTGTTGTGCTTGAGGATCCAGTGGTTCTCGTCGGGGTAGTAGACGAAGCGGCTGCGCACGCCACGGTTTTGCAGCGTGTTGAAAAGCTCCACGCCGTGGTTGACCGGCACGCGGTAGTCCAGTTCGCCGTGGATCACCAGCGTGGGCGTGTCGAAGTTGGCCGCGCCGTAGTGTGGCGAGGTGTCGCGGAAGAAGCGCTCGCCGTCGGCCCAGAACTCGCCGAAGCGGCGCAGCGTGGCGCCGAAGTCCGCGGCCATCTGCGAGTAGTGGTTGTACACCGCCGCATGGGCCACCAGCGTCTGGAACGGATGCTCTCGGCCCAGCAGCAGCGAGGCCAGGTAGCCACCGTAACTGCCGCCGCCGGCCGCCATGCGTTCGCTGTCGATCCACGGCTGGGCGGCGAACCACTCCGCGGCCCGGATCGTATCCTCGTAGGGCAGCGTCGCCCAGTCGTTGGTGATGGCATCGGTGAACTCCTGGCCGAAGCCCGAGGAGCCGTGGAAGTTGTGCCAGGCCGTCACGTAGCCCCAGGTGTTGAACACCTGCGCGTTCCACCGCCAGTGGAAGCCGTCGGTAATGCCGTTGTGCGGCCCGCCGTGCAGCAGCAGGTACAGCGGGTACTCGCGCGAGCGGTCGAAGCCCGACGGGTAGCTCACCCACATCTGGATCTGCGCCCCGTTGGCGCCGGTGTAGGTCACGCTCTCGTAGGTGCCGAAATCGATCGTGGCCAGCAGTTCGTCGTTGAAGGTCGACATCGGCGTGGCGCGGCCGTTGCGCGGGTCCACCCGCACCAGCGTCGGCGGGAGTACGAAACTTTCGTTGAGCGCCACGAGCACGCGGCCATCTCGCGACATCGACGGCGATCCGAAACTGGTGTCGCCGGTGATCGCGGACTCGCGGCCGCTGCCAAGGTCGAACCGGTACAGGCGCACCGTACCGGCATCATTGATGGCGGCGGTGATGCTGCGGCTGTCCGCGCTCCATAGCGGATCGCCGATGGATCGGTCGAACTCGTCGGCGACCACGCGGCGGGATCCGGCACGGCGGTCCTTGACCATCAACCGCGCGCGGTCGGCGTAGAAGCCGACGATCTGCTGCTGCGAATAGGCCAGGTAGCGGCCATCCGGGCTGTAGCGCGGGCCGGTGTCAGGGGCCGGGTTGTCGGGGGTTATGTTGCGTGGCTCCCCGCCGTCCAGCGGCAGCACGTAAATGTCGGGATTCGGCGCAACGCCGGACTCGTCGGTATTGATGACCAGCGCGACTTCGCGACCGTCCGGCGCGATGTCGTAGTGACCGGCGCCGGCATCCTGGGCGGGCAATGCCAATCCACGCGGCAGCGTGATGGCCTCGGGCTCGCCGCCGTCCACCGACACCCGGTAGAGGTGTGTCTCGCGGTCATCCAGCCAGCGATCCCAGTGCCTCACGGGCGCGGAGTCCCAGGTCTTCGCCGAGGTCTTGGCGTCGCTGCGTTCCTTCTGCCGCTTGCCCTGCGCCTCCCAGTCGTCCAGGTCCGCCCAGACCCGGCTGAGGAAAGCCACGTGACGGCTGTCGGGGAACCACTTCGGCGCCGATGCACCGGTGGGCACCGAGGTCACGCGACGGGCCTCGCCGCCGTCCAGGCTGATCACGTAGACCTGCGCGGCCTCGTCCTCGCCGCGGCGCGAAACGAAGGCGATCGAGCGGCTGTCCGGGGCCCATACCGCCTGCGAGCTGTCGGAGTCTTCGGCCGTCAACGGCCGCGAGCTGTTGTCGCTGTTGTCGAAAAGCCAGATCCGATTGCGCGAGCGGTCCTTGTCCTTGTCGCTGGTCGAGACCTGCACCAGCGTATGGCGCCCGTCCGGCGACACCGCCGGGTTGGAGAGGCGCTTGAGCTCCCACATGGTTTCGGCTGTCAGGGGCTGGCCCTGCGCCAGCGCCGGATGGGCCGCGGACAACGAGAGGCCGGTCGCCAGCAGTGCCGTGGCCAGAAAGGATCGGAGCATCGTCACACCTCGTGATCGTGGATCGGAACCGGACGGGCCATTGCGCAGCCCGGGCGTCCGATCATCCCACAAGGGGCCACGAGGGCCCTGTGACTTTGGTTGGTGGGCGCCGCCACCACGACCCGGCGCCCCAGCTACCTCCCAGTGGGAACGGGGGTGCCTTGTCCCGTCATTCCTTGTCGAACACCAGCCCCCCGTCCGCGGCATGGACGCGCACCGTGTCACCGGTACCGAAGTCACCCGACAGGATCTTCTGCGCCAGCGGGTTCTCCAGCTGGTGCTGGATCGCACGCTTCAGCGGCCGCGCACCGTACACCGGGTCGAAGCCGACGTTGCCCAGCAGCTGCAGCGCGGAGTCGTCGATCTCGAAACGGATCTGGCGCTCGGCCAGGCGCTTGATCAGGTAGCCGGTCTGGATGCGCGCGATCTCGCGGATCTGCGCCTTGCCCAGCGGGTGGAACACCACGATCTCGTCCAGGCGGTTGATGAACTCCGGCCGGAACTGCGCCTGCACCACGCCCATCACCGCGGCCTTGATCTTGGTGTAGCTCTCCTCGGAATCGTCGGTCGACATCTCCTGGATGAGGTTCGAACCCAGGTTGGAGGTCAGCACGATGACCGTGTTGCGGAAATCCACCGTGCGGCCCTGGCCGTCGGTCAGGCGGCCGTCGTCGAGCACCTGCAGCAGCACGTTGAACACGTCCGGGTGCGCCTTCTCGACCTCGTCGAGCAGCAGCACCGAATAGGGCCGGCGGCGCACCGCCTCGGTCAGGTAGCCACCCTCCTCGTAGCCGACATAGCCCGGGGGCGCACCGATGAGCCGCGCCACGGAGTGCTTCTCCATGAACTCCGACATGTCGATGCGCACCATCGCCTCGTCGGTGTCGAACAGGAACTCCGCCAGCGCCTTGCACAGCTCGGTCTTGCCGACGCCGGTCGGGCCCAGGAACAGGAAGCTGCCGTTGGGCCGGTTGGGGTCGGAGAGGCCCGCGCGCGAACGCCGGATCGCGTCCGACACCGCGCCCACCGCCTCGGCCTGGCCCACCACGCGACCGCGCAGCGCGTCCTCCATCGCCAGCAGCTTCTCGCGCTCGCCCTCCAGCATCTTGCTGACCGGGATGCCGGTCCAGCGCGCCACCACCTGGGCGATCTCCTCGGCGGTCACCTTGTCCTGCAGCAACTGGAAGCCCTGCGTCTCGACCTCCTGTGCCGCGGCCAGCTGCTTCTCCAGCGCCGGGATCGTGCCGTACTGGATCTCGCTCATGCGGGTGAAGTCCTGCTTGCGCTGGGCCGCCTCCAGGTCCAGCTTCGCCTGTTCCAGCTGTTCCTTGACCTTGGTGGCGCCGGTCAACGTCGCCTTCTCCGCCTTCCAGATCTCCTCGAGGTCGTTGTACTCGCGTTCCAGCGTGTCGATCTCCGCCTGCAGGTCGGCCAGGCGCTGCTTCGACTCCGCGTCCTTCTCCTTCTTCAGCGCCTCGCGCTGGATCTTGAGCTGGATCAGCCGGCGTTCCTTGCGGTCCATCTCCTCGGGCTTGGAGTCGATCTCCATGCGGATTCGACTGGCCGCCTCGTCCATCAGGTCGATCGCCTTGTCGGGCAGCTGGCGGTCGGCGATGTAGCGGTGGCTCAGCGTGGCCGCGGCGACGATGGCCGGGTCGGTGATCTCCACGCCGTGGTGCACCGCGTACTTTTCCTTCAGGCCGCGCAGGATCGCGATCGTGTCCTCCACCGAGGGCTCGTCGACCTGCACCTTCTGGAAGCGCCGCTCCAGCGCGGCGTCCTTCTCGACGTACTTGCGGTACTCGTCCAGCGTCGTCGCGCCGACGCAGTGCAGCTCGCCGCGGGCCAGCGCGGGCTTGAGCATGTTGCCGGCGTCCATCGAGCCTTCCGCCTTGCCGGCACCGACCACGGTGTGCAGTTCGTCGATGAACAGGATGACCTGCCCCTCCTGCTTGGCCAGGTCGTTGAGCACGCCCTTGAGGCGCTCCTCGAACTCGCCGCGGAACTTCGCGCCGGCGATGAGCGAGCCCATGTCCAGGCTCAGCACGCGCTTGTTGCGCAGGCTCTCGGGCACTTCGCCGTTGACGATGCGCTGGGCCAGGCCCTCGACGATCGCGGTCTTGCCCACGCCCGGCTCGCCGATGAGCACCGGGTTGTTCTTGGTGCGCCGCTGCAGCACCTGGATGGTGCGGCGGATCTCCTCGTCGCGGCCGATCACCGGGTCGAGCTTTCCGGACTCCGCCCGCGCGGTCAGGTCGATCGTGTACTTCTCCAGCGCCTGGCGGCTGTCCTCGGCGTTCTCCGAGGCCACCTTCTCGCCGCCGCGCATCTTCTCGATGGCCGCCTCCAGCCGCGCCTTGTCGGCGCCGGCGGCCTTGAGCGCGCGGCCCACCTCGCCCTTGTCCTCCAGGCCGGCCAGCACGAACAGTTCGCTGGCGATGTAGCTGTCGCCGCGCTGCTGGGCCAGCTTGTCGGTCAGGTTCAGCAGGCGCGCCAGTTCGTTGCCGACATTGAGGTTGCCTTCCTGCCCGCTCACCTTGGGCAGCTTCTCCAGCACCTCGCCCAGGCGCTCGCGCAGCAGCGGCACGTTCACGCCCGCCTGCGACAGCAGCGGCCGGGTCGACCCGCCCTGCTGGTCCACCAGGGCGACCAGCAGGTGCACCGGCTCGATCATGTTGTGGTCGCGGCCAACCGCCAGCGACTGGGCGTCGCTCAGGGCCTGCTGGAAGCGCGAGGTCAATTTGTCCATCCGCATCGGAAGGTCTCCAGGGAGCGGGCGCCAACACGGCGCCGTATAGAGGACAAGATGCGGGCGGCCGCCCGGGGTTCAAGCTGCCTCTGGCCCCTGGTGGGGCCCTTGCCGGGTCAGGGGTCGATCCACACCAGGCTGGCCATGCGGCCGGTGCGTCCCTCGCGGCGGTGGGAGTAGAAGTTGCGCGGATCCGAGATCGTGCACAGGCTGCCCCCGGACACGGCGTGGGCCGACAGTCCGGCCGCCCGCAACCGCCTGCGCGCCAGCGCGTACAGGTCGACGCGCCAATGGCCCGGGCGGGTGGGCACGAACGCGGCCACGTCGGCGGCGTGGCCGTCGACGAACGCCGTGTACACCTCTTCCCCCACCTCGTAGGCGCCAGGCCCTGCCGCCGGCCCCACCCACGCGCGCAGGCGCCCGGGCGGCGTGCGCATCGCGCCCACCGTGGCCTCCAGCACGCCGCCGGCCAGCCCACGCCAGCCGGCATGGGCGGCCGCCACCTCGCCGGCGTCCTCGGCGCACAGCAGCACCGGCAGGCAGTCCGCCGTGAGCACTGCCAACACCCGCCCGGGCACCGCGGTCACGGCGGCGTCGGCCTCCGGAGTGTCCAGCCCGGGCTCGACGACGACCCGGGTGCCGTGCACCTGCCGCAGCCACCGCGGCGGGCCGGGCAGGTCCAGGCCGCGCTCCAGCGCGCGGCGGTTGGCCGCCACCGTGGCCGGGTCGTCGCCCTGGTCGTCACGCGGCTGCCCGAGGTTGAAGCGGTCGAACGGCGGCCGCGAGTCGCCCCCAGGGGCCGCGCAGCGTGGTCAGGCCGACCACGCCCGCCGGGGCCGGCCAGTCGGCCAGCAGCACGCTGTTGCGGATCGCCGTGGCCGCCTCGCGCTGCGCCTCCAGCACCGAAGCCATGCCGGCACTCGGGCCCTGGGGCTCGGGCCAGGGCACTCAGCGGCCCCCGCGGGCGTTGAACGCCTCGGTGTCCTCGCGCAGCAATGCCAGCAGGTGCTGCATGTCGGCCGGCAGCCCGGCCTCCGTGGTCAGGGTCTCCCCGGTCGCCGGGTGCGCGAAGGCCAGCTTCTCGGCGTGCAGGGCCTGGCGCTTGAATGCGCGCAGACCCTCCGACAGCGCTTCGGTGGCGCCGCGCGGCTGGGTCAGGCGCGCATACATCGGGTCGCCGATGATCGGATGGCGCACGTGCGCCATGTGCACGCGGATCTGGTGCGTGCGCCCGGTTTCCAGCCGGCATTCCACCACCGTGTGGGCGCGGAACTTCTCGCGCACCCGGTAGTGGGTGATGGCCGGGCGGCCGTTGGCCACCACCGCCATGCGCACGCGGTCGGTCGGGTGCCGCCCGATCGGCGCGTCGACCGTCGAGCCGGCGATCATCGGACCGGCCACGACCGCCACGTACTGGCGGTGCACTTCGCGGCCGGACAGCTGCTCCACCAGGTTGGTGTGGGCGCGCAGCGTGCGCGCCACCACCATGACGCCG
Organism: Alkalisalibacterium limincola; assembly: GCF_008017755.1. Lineage (GTDB taxonomy): Bacteria > Pseudomonadota > Gammaproteobacteria > Xanthomonadales > Xanthomonadaceae > Alkalisalibacterium > Alkalisalibacterium limincola. The sequence goes on along the minus strand of NZ_VRTS01000002.1, from coordinate 297,801 downwards.
GAGGTGTCCTTGTCGAGCCGGTGCACGATGCCGGCGCGCGGCAGCTCGGCCAGCTTCGCGTCGCGGTGCAGCAGCGCGTTCACCAGCGTGCCGCGCGGGTTGCCCGCGCCGGGATGCACCACCAGGCCGGCCGGCTTGTTGATGACCAGCACCTCCTCGTCCTCGTGCAGCACGTGCAGCGGAATGTCCTCGGGCTCGGCGCGGGTCTCGGTCTCCATCTTCACCAGCACCGCCACCGGTTCGCCGCCGCGCACCGCCTCGCGCGGCCTGACCTGCTTGCCGTCCAGCAACGCGTCGCCGGACTTGATCCACTCCGCCAGCCTGGAACGGGAGAAATCGGGGAACATCTCGGCCAACACCTGGTCGAAACGCCGCCCAGCCGCATGCATGGGTACCTCCGCCTCGAGCAGTTCGGTATCGTCTTCGTCGCGCGGATCGGCATTCATGCGGGGTTTTACCTCGGTTGGAGCCCGTCTCGGACCATGCGCTATTATCCCGGTCTTGGCGTCGCCATGCGCCCCCTATAGGTATCGAGCCCACGATGACCCGATTTTCCGGCCTGTTGCGCCTCCTCGTCCTGATCACCCTCGTCCTCGCGATCACCGGCTGCGGGCGCTTCTTCCAGCGCTCCGAGCCCACCGAGACGCTGCCGGTGGAAGAAATGTACACCGAGGCCAAGAGCGCCCTGGTCGGCGGCAACCTCGGCCGCGCCGAGCGCTACTACACCCGCCTGGTGGCCCGCTTCCCGTCCGGCGCCTACGCCGAGCACGCGCAGATCGAGCTGGCCTACACCCAGTACCGCGCCGGCAAGTACCCCGAAGCCACCTCCACGGTGAACCGCTTCCTGCGTACCTACCCGACGCACGAGCACATCGCCTACATGTACTACCTCAAGGGGTTGATCAACTTCAGCCGCGACAACGCGTTCACCGAGCGGATCGCGCGCCTGGACATGACCCAGCGCGACCAGAGCTCGGTGCGCCAGAGCTTCAACGACTTCGCCGAGCTCATCCGCCGCTACCCCGACAGCATCTACGCCGCCGACGCGCGGCAGCGCATGGTCTACCTGCGCAACCAGATGGCCCAGCACGAGATCAACGTGGGTCTGTTCAACTACCACAAGGGCGCCTACCTGGCCGCCGCGAACCGCGGCCAGTTCGTGCTCGAAACCTACCCGCAGAGCGAGTTCCAGTACGACGCCGTGGCCCTGATGGGCGCCGCCTACGCGCGCCTGGGCCAGGACGACCTGGCCAGCGACTCGCGTCGCGTCCTGCAGGCCAATGAACCCAACCATCCCTGGCTGAGCGGCGACTGGCCGCAGCGCCGGGGCGGGCTGAACCGCCTGAACCCGTTCGCCGGCGGCCGCTGAGCCCCGGCCAACGCCACGAAAAAGCCGCCCACCCGGGCGCTTTTTCATTGCCCGGCACCTGCACCAGGCCCGGGGAAGCTATTTCCAGCCGCTGGTGATCGGATAGCGTCGCTCGCGTCCGAACGCGCGTCGCGACAGCTTCGGTCCCGGCGCGGCCTGGCGCCGCTTCCACTCGTTGGTCTTCACCAGCCAGGTCACCCGGGCAATGTCCCCGGGGCTGTGGCCGGCGGCCAGCAGGTCCTCGCGCGAGCCGTCCTCGTCGATCCAGATGCGCAGCAGGTCGTCGAGCACCTCGTAGGGCGGCAGCGAATCCTGGTCGGTCTGGTTCTCGCGCAGCTCCGCCGAGGGGGCACGCTCGATCACGCCCGCCGGGATCGCCGGCGCCGCGCCCGTGGGCTGTTGCGCGTTGCGCCAGTGCGACAGCGCGTACACCTCGGTCTTGTACAGGTCCTTGATCGGCGCGTAGCCGCCGCACATGTCGCCGTAGATCGTTGCGTAACCCACCGCGTACTCGCTCTTGTTGCCGGTGGTCAGCAGCAGGTGGCCGAACTTGTTGCTCAAGGCCATCAGCAGCGCCCCGCGACAGCGTGACTGCAGGTTCTCCTCGGTCACGTCGGGCGCATGGCCTTCGAACACCGGCCCAAGCGCCTCGAGGAAGCCGGTGAACGGCGCCTCGATCGCTATCGTCTCCAGCCGCACGCCCAGCGCAGCCGCCTGCTCGGCAGCCAGGTCGTTGCTCATGTCGGCGGTGTAGCGCGAGGGCAGGCGCACGGCCAGCACGTTGTCCGCGCCCACGGCGTCCACCGCCATGGCCAGCACCAGCGAGGAGTCGATGCCGCCGGAAAGCCCCAGCAGAACCTTCTTGAAGCCATTCTTGGCAGCGTAGTCGCGGGTGCCGCGCACCGCGGCGCGGTAGGCCAGCGACTCGCGGCTCTCGTCGGCCTCCTCCGGCCAGCGCAGGGGCGTGAAGCTGCGGTCGACCGGATCGAACTCCGCCACCAGCCAGTGCTCCTCGAACGCGCGCGCGGCGTTGTGCACGGTGCCGTCGCCGTCCACCAGGCAGGAGCTGCCATCGAACACCAGCTCGTCCTGTCCCCCGACCACGTTGAGGTAGGCGATGCCGACCCCATGGTCACCGGAGCGCTGGGCGAGCAGGGCGTCGCGATCGACCGCCTTGTCGCGCTCGAACGGCGAGGCATTGATCACCGCCACCACTTCGGCGCCGCCCTCGGCGCACTGGCGGATCGGCGTGTCGTGCCACAGGTCCTCGCACACCAGCACGCCCACGTTCACGCCGGCCAGCTCGACCACGCAGGGGTGGGCGCCACCGCGGGCGAAGTAGCGGCGCTCGTCGAACACCGCGTAATTGGGCAATTCGCGCTTGCGGTAGGTGTGCTCGATGCAGCCCTCGCGCAACACGCTGGCCGCGTTGTACACCACCGAGCCGGCGGATTGCGGATGCCCGACCACCGCCACGATGCCGCGGGTGGCGTCGGCCAGTGCGGCCATCCCAGCCTCGCAGGCCGCCAGGAAGCTGGGCTTGAGCAGCAGGTCCTCGGGCGGGTAGCCACTGATGGCCAGTTCCGGGAACAGCACCAGGTCGGCGTGGTGGGTGTCGCGGGCCTCGGCAATGAAGGCGCGGATGCGTTCGACGTTTTCGGCCACGGCCCCGATCGGGAAGTCGAACTGGGCCAGGGCGATGCGCAGGGGTCGGCTCATGGCGCCAATTATGCGTCATGCACCGCCGCAAACCGCGCCCGCGCTGTGCATCGCCGTGCAAGCGGCCGGCTTCGATCCACCCGCACGGCCCAGCCCGGGCCTGGCTGTGAACGCGATTGCCGTGACGCAGATCCCGGTTTCGGAACTCACCGGAAGTTAACATTCAGGCCCGATTCGGGTGGGTCCAGGCCCGCCCCATGGTGCGCAGCGGGCTTGGGGGCCGGCGGGTTCGCCCGCCGGAAGATGGCCCGTAGCGCGTCTCACAGCCATGGGGCGGGCCTCGGCCCACTCCCCCCGACCATGAATTGTGGTGCTCTGTCGCTCCAACGAAAAGGCCGCCCTGGGGCGGCCTTTTCACGTTCCGGCGGGACGAGGAGCTCAGCCCTTCATCTTCTCCGCCAGCACACGGCCCAGGTCGCCCGGGGACTTCACCGTGGTCACACCGGCCTTCTTGAGCGCGGCGAACTTGCCCTCGGCGGTGCCCTGCCCGCCCGACGCGATCGCACCGGCATGGCCCATGCGCTTGCCCGGAGGGGCCGACGCACCGGCGATGAAGCCGACCACCGGCTTGGTGACGTACTCGGCGATGAACTCCGCGGCCTCTTCCTCGGCGGTGCCGCCGATCTCGCCGACCAGGATGATGCCCTCGGTCTGCGGATCGTTCTGGAACAGGACCAGCGCGTCGATGAAGTTCATGCCCTGGATCGGGTCGCCACCGATGCCGATGCAGGTCGACTGGCCGAGGCCGGCGTCGGTGGTCTGCTTCACGGCTTCATAGGTCAGCGTGCCCGAGCGCGAGACGATGCCCACGCGGCCCGGCTTGTGGATGTGGCCGGGCATGATGCCGATCTTGCACTCGCCCGGGGTGATGATGCCGGGGCAGTTCGGACCGATCAGCGTGACGTCGTCGTACTGGTCCAGCGCGTTCTTCACCCGCAGCATGTCCAGCACCGGGATGCCCTCGGTGATGCACACGATGACCCGGATGCCGGCGTCGGCCGCCTCCAGGATCGCATCGGCCGCGAACGGCGGCGGCACGTAGATCACCGACGCGTCGGCGCCGGTCTCTTCCACCGCATCGATGACGGTGTTGAACACCGGCAGGCCGATGTGGGTCTGGCCGCCCTTGCCCGGCGTCACGCCACCGACCACCTTGGTGCCGTACTCCAGCATCTGCTCGGCGTGGAAGGTGCCCTGCGTGCCGGTGAAGCCCTGCACGATGACCTTCGTATTCTTGTCAACCAAAACGCTCATGGGGTATTCCTAAGATTCGTGGGGTCAGGCGGCCGCGGCGGCCGCAACGGCCTTCTTCGCGCCATCGTTGATGTCGTCGGCGCCTGGATGGCCAGGCCGGAGCTCTTCAGCAACTCCTTGCCCTTCTCCACGTTCGTGCCTTCCAGGCGCACGATCACCGGCACCTTGACGTCGACTTCCTTGACCGCGGCGATGATGCCCTCGGCGATCATGTCGCAGCGCACGATGCCGCCGAAGATGTTGACGAAGATCGCCTTGACCTTGTCCGAGGACAGGATCAGCTTGAACGCCTCGGTGACGCGCTCCTTGGTGGCGCCGCCGCCGACGTCGAGGAAGTTCGCCGGCGAACCGCCCTCGAGCTGGATCACGTCCATCGTCGCCATCGCCAGGCCCGCACCGTTGACCATGCAGCCGATCGTGCCGTCCATCGTCACGTAGTTGAGGTCGTGCTGGCTGGCGGCCACCTCGGTCTCGTCCTCCTGGCGGATGTCGCGCATCGCCACCAGCTTCGGCTGGCGGAACGCCGCGTTGTCGTCGGAGTCGACCTTGCCGTCGAGTGCGGCCAGGTTGCCGTCCTTGAGGATGGCCAGCGGGTTGAGCTCGACCAGCGCCAGGTCCTTTTCATTGAACAGCTTGAACAGGCCCGTCATCAGCTTGGTCAGCTGGCCGACCTGCTTGGCGGTCAGGCCCATCGCGAAGCCCATCTGGCGGCACTGGTAGGGCTGCAGGCCCTCGATGAAGTTCACGTTGAGGCTGTGGATCGCATCGGGGTTGGTCTTCGCGACCTCCTCGATCTCGACGCCGCCCTCGGCCGAACCGATGAAGGTGATGGCCTTGGTGGAACGGTCGACCAGCACCGACAGGTAGAGCTCCTTGTCGATCTCGCCGGCCTCGGTGACCAGCACCAGGTCGACCGGCAGTTCCACGCCGGCGGTCTGGTAGGTGGACATCTTCGTGCCCAGCATGCCGTTGGCCGCTTCCTTGACCGCGTCGAGGGTCTTGCACAGCTTCACGCCGCCGGCCTTGCCGCGGCCACCGGCGTGGATCTGCGCCTTGACCACCCAGAAGTTGCCGCCCAGGGCCTTGGCCGCGTCGACGGCCTCCTCGGTGGTGCGCGCTACGCGCCCGGCGGGTACGGGGATGCCGTACTCGGCGAACAGTTCCTTGGCCTGATACTCATGAAAGTTCATTCAACACCCATCGACAGCTGGAGCGGGAGGGGACCGGCGCGACAGCGCCGAAGATGTCCCGGGCGCTGCAACGGCCCGGGCAAGCCCCCTATTTTCGCCGATGGACCAGCCAAAGGCAAAAGACCCCGCAGCGCCAGCGCCCGCCCGGCCCGTGCGCCGCCCGGGCACGGCCTATACTTCCCCGACGGCGCCACCTGCGCGCCGGCCGCGGGGGAGCACGGCGTGGGGTTTGTCGATTGGTGGAGTGGAAACAGCCGGGCCACCGGCCACGACGCGCTGCGGCGCGAGCTGTACTTCTTCTCGCTCTACCGGCTGCTGGAGGCCGGCCTGCTGGCGTTCCTGGCGTTCAGCCCGTTCGGCGAGTTCTTCGTCGTGCTCGAACAGCCCTTCATCGCCCAGACGGCAGCCGTCCTCTATCTGGTGGCGGCGGTGTTGCTGCTGGCCATCCGCAGCGACCCCGAGCGCAGCCTGTCGATACAGGCCGGCACCGGCGTCATCATCGACATCGCCGCCGCGGCGATCGCCATCCACACGATGGCGGGACTGGAAAGCGGCATCGCCCTGCTGCTGGTCATCAACATCGGCGCGGCCGCCATCCTGATGTCGTTGCCCAGTGCGCTACTGGTCGCGGCGCTCGCCGGTGGCGCGCTGCTGCTGCAGTTCTTCCTGGCCGGCGGCAACGCGGCCATGCTGGAGCAGGGGCGCAGCCTGGCCGAGCCGGTCATGTTCGCCATCAGCTACCTCGGCATCGCCCTGTTCACCCACCAGCTCGGCCAGCAGATGCGCGCCAGCCAGCAGCTGGTGGAGCAGCGCGACATCGACCTGGCCAACCTGGCCCAGGTCAACGAACTGATCATCCGCCGCATGCGCACCGGCCTGCTGGTGGTGGACGACGACAACCGCGTGCGCATGTTCAACGAGTCCGCCTGGCACCTGCTGGGCAACCCCCCCGCGGACGAGCGCCGCCTGGGCACCGTGGCCCCCGAGCTGTCACGGCGCCTTTGGGGCTGGCGCAACGGCCGCCCGCCCGACACCAAGCCGGTGGCGCTGGCCGAAGACGTCGCCGAAGTGATTCCCCGCTTCACCCTGCTGGGCAGCGACGAGCAGCTGGTCCTGATCTTCCTCGAGGACACCACCCTGTTTTCGCGCAAGGCCGAGCAGCTCACGCTGAACACGCTGGGCCGGCTGTCGGCCTCGATCGCGCACGAGATCCGCAACCCGCTGGCCGCCATCAGCTACTCCGCGCAGTTGCTGGAGGAGTGCGAAGTGCTGCCCGAGGCGGACCGTAGGCTGGTTGAGATCATCAACACCCAGTGCACGCGCATGAACGGCATCGTGCAGAACATCCTCGGCATGGCCCGGCGCGAGCGCGCCCAGCCCGAACCGGTGGAACTGGCGCTGTGGGTGAAGCGCTTCGTCGACGAGTACAAGGCGAGCCAACCCCTGGAAGCCGTGGAACTCAACGCCCGGGCCGAGACCAGCCCGGTCCGCGTGCTGGTCGACAACCAGCAGCTGCACCAGATCGTCACCATCCTCGTGTCCAACGCCATCACCTACGGACGGCTGCCTGGCGAGCCCGCCCGGATCAGCGTCGTGGCGAACCCGGCCAAGCCCGGCCAGACGCCGAGCCTCAGCGTCATCGACCGCGGCCCCGGCATTCCCCCCAAGGTGGTGGAGAACATCTTCGAACCCTTCTACACGACCTCCGAGCACGGCACCGGCCTGGGCCTGTACATCGCCCACCAGCTATGCGAGGCCAACCAGGCCACGCTGGGCTACGAGACGGTGGCCGGCGGCGGCAGCCATTTCCGCATCCAATTTGCGAAAGCGCAGGGATAATCGACGTCGACTAGTACAAAACCGTGACACTTGTACTGCATTTGTGCCGGGCTGTTGAGCTACTGTGTCGTCACTCGCCTCCGAAAGCCGTCGCGCGCCATGGTCCCTGCCCGCAATGCCCTGATCGTCGACGACGAACGCGACATCCGCGAACTGCTGGTATTGACACTGGGTCGCATGGGCATCCGGGTTGACACCGCCCCCGACGTGGCCAGCGCGAAGAACCTGCTGGCGAGGCCCAGCAACAAGTACGACCTTTGCCTGACCGACATGCGCCTGCCCGACGGCAGCGGCATGGACCTGATCAAGCACCTCAGCAGCCACCACCCCGAAACACCCGTCGCGATGATCACCGCCTACGGCAACGTCGAGGCCGCGGTGGACGCATTGAAGTTCGGTGCCTTCGACTTCGTCTCCAAGCCGGTCGACCTCAGCGTGCTGCGGCGGCTGGTGGAGCATGCGCTCAAGCTCAACGAGGAGCGCCGCAGCAACGGCACCGCCAGCGCCAAGCTGATCGGCGACTGCCCGGCGATGGCCGAGCTGCGCGGCAAGATCGGCAAGCTGGCGCGTAGCCAGGCCCCGGTCTACATCAGCGGTGAATCCGGCACCGGCAAGGAGCTCGTCGCCCGACTGATCCACGAACAGGGTCCGCGTGCAGCCGGCCCGTTCGTGCCGATCAACTGCGGCGCGATCCCGACCGAGCTGATGGAAAGCGAGTTCTTCGGCCACAAGAAGGGCGCCTTCACCGGCGCGCACACCGACAAGGAAGGTCTGTTCCAGGCTGCCAGTGGCGGCACGCTGTTCCTGGATGAAGTGGCCGAGCTGCCGCTGCACATGCAGGTGAAGCTGCTGCGCGTGATCCAGGAAAAGCGCGTGCGCCCGGTGGGCGGGCAGGCCGAACTGCCGATCGACGTGCGCATCCTGTCGGCCACGCACAAGAACCTGGCCGAACTGGTGGCCAACAACACCTTCCGCCACGACCTGTATTACCGCATCAACGTGATCGAACTGCCGGTGCCGCCGCTGCGCGACCGCCGCGAGGACATCCCCAAGCTGTCCGAAGCGATCCTGGCGCGGCTGGCCGAGGAGATGGGCGACGAGTCGCCGGCCAAGCTGAGCACCGAGGCGATCGACGCACTGAACAACTACAGCTTCCCCGGCAACGTGCGCGAACTGGAGAACACGCTGGAGCGCGCAATGGCGCTATGTGAGGACGGCAGGATCACCCCGTCCGACCTGCACCTGCCGCAGGGTGAACACACCCCCGGCGCCCAGCCCTACAGCCCGCGCGTGACCGGCATGATGCCGGCGATGCCTGCGTTGTCCAACGGCAACGGGAATGGCAACGGCAGCGCGATGGTCAATGGCAATGGCAATGAAGGCTTGCCCGAGTACATCGAGCAGCTCGAGCGCGAGGCGATCGAGAAGGCGCTGCTGGAATGTCGCTACAACAAGACCAAGGCCGCCGCCCAGCTCGGAATCACGTTCCGCGCGCTGCGCTACAAGCTCAAAAAGCTCGGGATCGACTAGTCAGCCTGCGGGCCTCCCATGCCGTCTGCCCACGAAAGCAGGTAGGCCCTGGCGAATCCGTAGCGCGACGATACGGGAGCGATTGGACCCAACGACTGGTTGAGTTCGAAAACCGTCTCGGGTTGGTTCAAGGCGATCGCACCGATTTGCGCAGCCATGAGCATGTGCTCGGCCGTGAGATCTGAAATGTCGTCGCGGTAATCCCTTAGGACACCTTGGGCCGAGGCAAGCAACCCGGAAGTCTCGCGCCGGGCCAGCTGCTGGTAGACCGACAGGACAGCTTGCACCACAGGAGGCTGACTCTCTGCTGCGATCCAGTCCGGATCATGAAGACTCCATGCAGCGCATCCGGTGGGAAGTTGCCAATCACCCGCTCGGCAAAAGTGCTGACCAGCTCGGTCCACCGAACGGTATGGCCTTGCTCCATTGGCGAGTCGCCAAGCTGGACCAACTCACGCACAAGCTCGGTTTGCTCAAACGCACCGGATGCGACTTCCCGAGAGACTCCCAGCAGCGCGGCCCTATACTCCACGGCCAGCCTCGCGTCACCGGCGAGCAGGCTTGCAGCAGCGTCCGAAACCAACCTTGCGTCGGGCCTCGCCCCTCCTTCGGTGAACTCGAGGACAGGGAATCCACCCAGCACCAGGTCCATGAAGACAAGTGCGCTCTCACCCTTGAACCGTGATCGTGGAGCGTTGAGCGCCACGACGGGATGGAAGTCCGAGTGCAGCTGGTTTCCATACAGCCGTCCCACCGCCTGGAGCATGGACCTGCCTCCAATTCGACGCACCGCGTAGTCCGCCTGGCCATCCAAGCCAACCCGCGAGAGTTCAGCTTGCAGCTCACCATCTCCCACTCGCGTGGCATCGAAGTCAGCGAGAGGTGCGTTGCCAGCGACGAAGAGGAAATCCGCGCTATTGGTCAGATAGACATCCACATGTGGAAACTCCTGCACGAGCGAGTTGACCATCCGCATCAGAAGGGCCTGGTCGATCTCGTACGCCTGCAGCCACTGGACGAACAGCCCGCCCTCTCGCAGTTGCGTCCTGATGAGGCCGTAGAACTCGGATGTGAACAGGCTGGCCACACCGCTCACCCACGGGTTTGAAGGTTCCGAGATGATGATGTCGAAGCCCTCGCCCATGGTCGCGAATTGCGTTCGCGCGTCGTCGATCCGGATCACGGAGCGCGGATCCTCGTAGGCACGTCGCACTCGATCCCCGAATCCGGCAGCACCTTCGATCATGACGCGCTCGATCTCGATGGAGACCACCCGCTCCGGCACCGGACTCCCGAGCATTGTGTGCGTCGTCAGTCCCGAGCCCCACCCGATGACAGCAACATCCCGGGGAGAAGCGTGCAGGCCCAGCGGGAGCGCAGCGGCCATCAACATGGTGATCTCGTCGTCGGTCGGCGGGTCCTGCTCGCTCATAGCGAGCGACGCGTCAGGCTTTCCGTTGGTGGAGATGAATCCGTACCGACCATCCATCCTCTGGTACACGGCAATGGTTGCCGTTTTTCCATCCTCGAGAAAAGAGACCTCGTTGACATTGGACAATGAGGCCACGCCCGTGCGGAACACACCGGATGCCTGGCGAAGTGGATCGGGCTGGCCGAGAACCAGGCTCACAACAAGCATGGCCGCGGTGCACGCAACCACAGCGCCCCAACGTCGGCCCACCACTGGCGTGGCAACGAATCGCAGCAGGTAGAGGCCCAACAGGGCGTCTCCCAACGCGGCCATCGTGACCGCCATCCGTACGCCCATTAGCGGGATAAGCAAGTGGACCACAGCCATGACGCCAACGATCGCCCCCAGCGTGTTGGCGGCGTACACGCGCCCGATGCTCCTTTCTCCCTCGCCCCGACGCAGAAGCGCCATCGTGAAGAGTGGCAGGGTCATCCCTGCAAAAAAGGCCGCCGGGAACATGATCAACAACGCGATGATGGCGCTCCCGACCGTGAAAAGAGCGTAGCCCTCATCGGTTGGCGGAAGGGCATCGACGAGCCAGCCCACCCACGAAAAGCTCTGGGTGAGGAAAACAACGGACGCCAAAGCCGCCAAGCCCATCCAGACCTGGGCGTAGCCGGCGTAGCGGATCGCATCGGTAATCCTGCTACTACGCGAGCGCACCCAGAGACCACCGAATGCCAAGCCGGAAATGAATGCGGCAAGCATCAGCTCGAACGAATGCACCGTCGTACCGAGGGCTTGGTTGAGAAGGCGGATCCACCCGATCTCGTATACGAACGAGAACGCTCCGGAAAGAAACGTGGCCCAGAGAAGGACCACTGCCACGGAGGGTCCGACGGCTGCGGGGCGATGGGTATCCCCTGCACGTGCCCCGCCGTCCGGCACACAAGGCACCGCGCGAATGGGGGCGCCCCTCAGTTCCCGCCAAACCCACCATGCACCCACTGCAACTACAAGATTGATGCCCCCCGCGAAGGTAATCGAGCCCGGCATCCCGATCCACGGCAGCAGCAGGAACGTGGCCGCGAGGGCTCCGAATGCGGCTCCAATACTGTTCGTGAAGTACAGCCCGCCCAAAACTCGTCCATCATCGGCAGGCGCAATCCTTAGGAAGCCGGCACTGAGCAAGGGAAAGGTGGCGCCGAGCAATACGCATTGGGGCAGGATCAGGACCGCGGCACTCAGCCACTGGTAAGCCCGAACAGCAGTCGGATCTGCGAGGGACGGTAGCACCAGATCCTGGGACATCGCCGTGTAAGACATGAATGCCGGGTGGAACAGCAAGCCACACAGACCTATGACGGCCTCCACGATGGCGTACGCGAGTATCAGGTGTTCCCATCGGCCGAGGTATCGACTGGCGACCCACGCACCGCCCGCCATCCCGCCCATGAAAATCGCCAGAACCAAGGTCTGGGCGTACGCGGCGTGACCCAGCGTCAGGCCGAGGTAGTGGGACCAAACCGACTGGTAGATCAGCCCCGCGAAGCCCGAAAGAACGAACAACCCCAACAGCGCCCATTCGGCACCGGCAGCCCTGACTTTCATCGGATCCCCCATGGATGTCGTCGCCAAGTGTACCCGTCCCGGAATGCCTCGCGACGGGGACATCCGCGCCCTCCGCCGAGCACACAAGTGCGACTGCCGTCACATTTCAATAAGTGACGCAGCACGTCACTTATAGCCGCGCGTCCCAAATCCGTGACGCATGCCGTATAAACATTCGGGCACGACCGGTCCCGCAGCAGGGATCAGAAAGCTGGCACGGATCGTGCACAACCGGGGAGCACGCCGTATCACCGCCCCTGTCCTCACGGATGCCGGGCCAGGCGGTGATGCACGTGGCAACCAATTAGATGAATCCACCTAGGGGATTACGTTATGAAGAAGATGCAGAAAGGTTTCACCCTGATCGAACTGATGATCGTCGTGGCGATCATCGCCATCCTGGCCGCGATTGCGCTGCCGGCCTACCAGGACTACGTCGCCCGCTCGCAGGTCACTGCCGGTCTGTCGGACATCCGTGGCGGCGTGACCGCGTTCGAAGAGAAGATCAACCGTGGCTCGACCGGTGTTACTGGTGCCGCCGCACTGTCGGCCCTGGGTCTCCGTGCCTCCACGACGCGCTGCTTGACGATTGCTGGCAACATCGACGAGACCGGCACGATCACTTGCGCCCTGCGTGGTAATCCGCAAGTTGACACAAAGGTCGTTACGCTGACCCGCACCACTGCGGGCGCGTACAACTGCACCGTGCCGGGCTTGGACGCGAAGTACCTGCCGTCGGGCTGCAACTAAGCCGGTCGCGGCTGGCTGGCGCTAGCGCCAGTTGCTTCACCCAGGGAGGGGCTTTCGGGCCCCTCCCTGCATTGGACGCCCCTCCCCCGCACACTCCCCTACCTCCGCCTTAACCGACTGAATAAGTAACGCGAAAGGAGTGCAGAGCATGCAAGCGGAGCGAGGTTTCACCCTTATAGAGCTGATGATCGTGGTAGCTGTGATTGCCATTCTTGCCGCAATCGCTATCCCGTCTTATCAAGATTACGTCGCGCGATCACAGTCCTCGGTAGGACTGATGGACATTCGCAGTGGCATGACGGCTTTCGAAGAGCTTGTTCAGCTCGGCCGAGGGACATCCATCACTGCGCCTGAGGACGTGGGACTCAACACGAGCTCGTCCCGCTGCACCAGCATCTCTGTGGTCGGTGGCAGTACCGGCAACATCACTTGCACCCTTCGGGGAAACCCGGCAATCGACGGCTTCGCACTTTCCCTGACCCGGGATGCGTCTGCGGTGCCGAGGTGGACGTGCACAAGCACGGTACCCCAAGACAAGCACAAGCCTGGCAACTGTCTCTAACGACTGGCGCCAAATGGAACGGATGTGCGACATTTGACGGGGTACCACCCCTGATCTGGAATACCAATGAAGAACCCGGCATGGCGACGGCCTCTGTCCGTTATCGCCCTGATGCTTCTTGTCGCTGCAGTGTTCTGGCCGGGACTAAGCGGCTACTTCCTGTTCGATGACTACCCAAACATAGTCAGCGAGCAGCGGATCCAGATAGAAGAGCTCACTTTGGACGGGTTGCTTGAGGCAACCAAGGCCTACGGCGGCGCTCTTTCGAGGCCAATTCCAACTGTCAGCTTCGCCATCGACCACCTCGTGTGGGGCATGGACCCATGGGGGTTCAAGCTGACCAACCTGCTCATCCATCTCTGCAACACGCTGCTCGTGTTGGCGCTTGTGCTTCGACTCTTCCAATCTGCCGGGGCAGGCAGATCGAAAGAATCGTATTTCGTTGCCGCCTGGTTTCTGGCTCTTCTGTGGGCGGCTCATCCCCTCCAAGTTTCGACGGTTCTATACGTAGTTCAGCGTATGGAAATACTAGCCGTCACCTTTATGCTTGCAGGCTTGCTCGCATATCTTGAAGGGCGCGCCCGGCAGCTAGTGGGGGGGCGAAGCTGGCCATGGTTGCTGGCCTCGTGTGGCCTGCTCCTGCTTGCGATGCTTTGCAAGGAATCGGCTATCCAGTTCCCCTTGTACACGCTTGCTTTGGAACTAACCCTTTTGCGCTTCAGGGCAGCCTCCCCCACGTGGCAACGTGCATGGAGGATCGGCTACATCGGCCTAGCCGTTCTAGCATTTTTAGCTGCCGCGACGATCGCTATTCCCCACTACGCGCAGCCTGAAGTATTCGCGATACGGGATTTTGGCGCGTGGGAACGCGTGCTCACACAGGCGCGCGTCCTCCCCATGTACATCGGCTGGACGCTGTTCCCTCAGCCTCACAACCTGATCTTCTACTACGACACCTTCCAAGCGTCCAGAGGGATATTGGAACCAGCTATTACGCTCGCAGGCCTTGCCTTTCTGGTTTCACTACTGACCGCCGCATTTCTGGTTCGGTCCACACTGCCACTTGCTTCGCTTGGCGTCTTCTGGTTCTTCGCATCCCACGTAATCACGAGCGCCCCGCTGCCGTTAGAGCTGGTTTTCGAACACCGCAACTATTTCTCCATCTTGGGCGTTCTTATCGTAGCTGGCGAACTGGTAAGGCGATTGCCGTTCGATCCCGAGGCCTCAATGCGCTACGTCGCCCTCGGAGCGTTGGCATTTGGAGTCCTATCGATAACCACAATCAGATCAGCTACCTGGGGCGACCAACTTCATCTCGCCATGGAACTCGTTGCAAACAATCCCAACTCGTCCCGAGCAAGCGCCGATCTGGGCGAGCAGTACATGCATTTTTCCGACAACAACCCCGACTCTCCATTCTACTCGATGGCGATTACTGAATTCGAGCGGGGTGCCGCGCTGCCAAACGCTTCAATAGTACCGGAGCAGGGACTGATTCTTATGGCGGCCACGTCAGGCAGGGAGGCTGACGCCGCGTGGTGGGATAGCTTGATAAGCAAGCTTGAAACCCAAACAATCGGCCCTCAGGACTTTACCACGATCACTGGACTTCTCTCCTATAGAAATGGAGGCTTGGAGTTCGATGATGATCGATTTTCAGAAGCATACGCAATACTTGCCGAACGACTGAACATGCCAGCCGCGCAGTATTATGCTTTTGCTCAGCACGCCCTACAATTTACAGCTGATTCTCAATTGGCGCATAGACTACTCGCAGAGGCGGTGGACCGCGCTCAACATGAACCAGAGATAATTTCGCTATTTATCTCACTCCTCTTGGAGAGGGGGTTCGACTACGAGGCGACCTTGGTCATTGAGCACGCGAGAGCCCGTGGCGTAAATGTCGAGATCATCGATCAGTGATAATCCTATTTATTTTGTTTGTGCTTATTTTTTAAATGGAGTTAGCGCTGCGGCGTAAATTTCTCGCTTCGAGGCCCTGTCGGCTTCTTTGCTCGATTATTCGAATTCTTTCTGCATTCGTCTTGAGGTGAATAATGCCTTTCGGAAAATAACATGCCGATCGTCACTGAAAGACAACGGAATTATTCATTCGAAAATATGGTGCAAATGACTGCTCCGACACGCGTTCTTATGGTGGCGACCTCCTTTCCCGAGAACCTCGAGGATTGGCGAGGACTTTTCATCCGCTACATGGCCGATGCTCTGGGTCGCCGCGCCGACCTGTCCATGAGACTGTGGGCGCCTCCGGGAGATGTGGATCCAGCTGTAGCGTTTGCGCTCACTCCGGGCGACCGGGCTTGGTTACGTCAACTCATGGGCCGCGGGGGCATCGCCCATGTACTGCGCAATGACGGAATAATGGGCAAGAGGGATGCAGTATCGCTACTGTCACGACTCTGGTTCGCATACCGCAGGAACCTTGATTGCGACCTGCTTCACATCAACTGGCTTCAGTGCGCTCTGGCCGTGCCGAGGGATACTCGACCGTTGCTGGTTACAGCATTGGGAAGCGATCTGGCACTACTCCAGTCCTCCCTGCTAAGCGCGGCCCTACGGAACAGATTTCACGGACGCCGGGTTGTGGTTTGCCCGAACGCCGACTGGATGGCCGAGCCGTTGGCCGCGGCATTCCACGGCGTAGCCAAAGTCCAGTTTGTACCGTTCGGAATTCACCCTGCTTGGTTCGCGTTGTCCCACGCGCCCACCAAGCCGAGCAAGTGGCTAGCAGTCTTGCGGCTAACCGATGCCAAATTGGGGCCATTGTTGGACTGGGCTGCACCGTTGTTCGCAGACGGGCGTCGCGAGTTGCACCTGTTCGGTCCCATGCAAGAACAGATCGATCTGCCAGCGTGGATACGTTTTCACGGACCAGTCGGACCAAGAGAGCTTCAAGAGCGATGGTTTCCATCAGCGACCGGCTTGGTTTCACTGAGCCGACATTCAGAAGGCCGTCCTCAGGTCATGCTTGAAGCGATGGCCGCCGGCCTGCCAATCGTTGCGTCGGACATCCCCGCGCATACCAGTTTTCTTCAGCATGGAAAGACAGGCTGGATCTGCGGCTCATCGAGCGGCTTCGAGGAAGCCATCAAAGCCCTTGAGCAGCCTGAAACCAATGACGCGATGGGGCGGTGCGCGAAGGCATGGGCACGCGACGAAGTGGGTAGCTGGGATGATTGCGCTGCGCGCTACGCCAAGATCTATCGCCGACTTCTGGACCTGGAGGAGGCGACCTGACTTAAAAGGGTCGTTGCAGCCGATTTTTCAACTCCTGTCGCGCCTTCCAATGCAAGGGCAGCTTGAGTGGAGTCCGAAGTTTAAGCTTGAAGCGAGCTCCCCCTATTCCAGCTCTTTCTTCGAGCCCGGCTTGCGACCGATAGGTGCAACAGCGATGCCGAAAATCACGTCACTGGTCATCAGTAGTAGTCGACCTAATATAGCGAGGGCCGCCACTAGTTCTGGCGGAAACTCGCTTGCAAGCCCTGCGAATACGAGCTCGCGCACCCCCAACCCGCCCGGCGTCACGACCGCGAGATATCCGGCAAGCCACGCCAAAATGTAAAACGCCGCCAGATGAATAGCTGCCGCGTTGTCAGGAAATCCACTGGCAGAGGCGAGAAAAACCCAGGATACGTAAGTACCCAAAGTCCCGGCTAAAAGAAGCATGAAGGCGCTCATCCACCCCCCCGCACCGGCAGCACCCACGACGACGGGGATGTCGCCGAGCCAT
Source organism: Alkalisalibacterium limincola (assembly GCF_008017755.1). Taxonomy (GTDB): domain Bacteria; phylum Pseudomonadota; class Gammaproteobacteria; order Xanthomonadales; family Xanthomonadaceae; genus Alkalisalibacterium; species Alkalisalibacterium limincola. The sequence continues at coordinate 280,815 of NZ_VRTS01000002.1, read as the reverse complement.
GGGATTCTTGTGGAGCGCTGGACGAGTCGCTTCAGCGGCCGCGCGCTGAAAACGAATCGCACCAGCAAGAACATTGCAATGCCGGCTCCTGCGATCAACACCGAACCCAGGACCGAATTACTCCAAACGAGGACGATAGCCGCCACCCAAACGACCATCGCAATCGCCGCACCCAAATGAACCAGGCTCGCTGCCACCCAGAGGCTTGGGCGGACCAACTGGCTTCCGGCCAAAGCCTGATACCCAATACCCCAGATTCGTCCCGGAAGGTGCTTGAGCAATTGAGCAGTGAAGTAGAGGTGTGCCAGATGATCAATGGCCACCACAGTACTTAGCGCGCGTCTTACGAGAACGACGTAGGCCAAGAAAACCAGCCAGATCGAGGCCATGGTGAACGCGAGAGCCAGCGCCAGATCTACCGTGTCAACGGAGGCCAGAATGACGCCTACGTCCCCCCATGCCTCCCACCAAAGGATGACTACGCCACCCAGCGCAGCTGCCGTAACGGTCACTGCCACAACCGTTCTGGAAAGTGACCGACTTCTCGACCATCGCATCAGCGCGGCCAACCCACTCGAAAAACCCATCGGGTCAGGGTGCCGTGTTGGATTGGCGCTTCCAGAGCAGCCAAATAAAGCCGGGGAACAGCCGGTAGGCTAGCCTGTACATTACGCGAGCTGCTGCACGGGACGCCTTGGAGGGGAACATATACTCCGCTGCAAATGACTCCGGTTCCAAGAGTATTCTTCCGGTCCAGTCCTCGACCCTGAACGCGTGCGTGATCCGACGGAGGCCAGCGACACCGAGATGACGCTCATAGTAGCGTTCGCCCTTGCCCGCAACACGGAGGTATCGGTCCGCCAACCCTGACGGCAGCCAAGACAGGAAGGGAAGGAAGTGATGCCGTTCCATTACCGCCCATCGATTGGTCGCTGCGAAATAGCAGACCCCACCAGGGCGAAGTACTCGATCAATCTCAGCCATCATCTGCACCGCCGACGGCACGTGTTCATAGACCTGAGAACAGATCACGACATCGAAGCTCTCTTCTGGGAACTGAAGATTCATTGCGTCGCCAACCTGAAACGTGACGTTCGGCTCGCTAGCTTGCGCCTTGGCGGCATTGATTCCTGGCTCGTCGATGTCTACACCGGTGACGGAGCGAACATGGGGGGCGAGATGGGCGTCGATCAGTCCGGTGGAACATCCCAAGTTCAATACGTCCGCGTCCACCCAGCGCTCGCCGATCGCTGACGAGAGAACCAGGCGCATTGTCTCGGCCTTTCGCTGACGTTCGACCCTAGAATGCATCTTCTCGTTTATGACCGAATATTCAAGCTGGTAGCCACGCTCATCCATTATCGCCGCCTCTGTCCTGACTGCCTAAGTGCTTTCGACTTGCTCGAATTACATAGCCGTTGGTTAACGCCGGCCAGTCAGGCATCAAAATTCCGAAAATACGACCCAGAAGATTCAGCACTGGTATCGAAAGTAGAAGCGCAGGCGCTAGCACCAAGGTCGGGGATCGCTGTTTAAGGGCGATGACCACAGAGGACGCTAACGCAATTGCCCCCGTGAGAGCCGCTGTTTCAATCGCATTGAGGCGGCGAGACATACTCACATCGGTGAATCCGGCCTCGTCAAGATCACGCACTAGTCCGTGAATGGTAAAGCGCTGGAAGTCATAGGGCTCATCATGCAGCGGGTAGATAAATGGCACGGACAGCACGAGCGTGCCCCGTCGAGCCAACACGCGCGCAGCCTCCGCCAGAGCTGCCCCAGGCTTCCTGAAGTGCTCGAGGACTTCAAACATAAGCAAACAGTCGAACGTTTCGTCAGGAAAAGGCAACAAAGACGCATCTGCATAAATTTCCGGCTTGGAATTATAAAGCGTTTTTCCGGTTGCCGGATAATCTACGCCAACATACTGACAGTTTCTTGGCAAGTGCGAGGCAAGCCATCGATCACCACACCCGACGTCGAGGGTTAATCCACTCAACTCGCGCAGCTCCTTTTCAAATACCAGTCGCTCCCGCCGGATCAGCCATTGCGGATGCAGCGGCGTGGAACGAAGCATCTTTGCAAGAAAGCGCATTCGCGGCGAGGGCATTCCTCAGCTCCGGGAACGACTGTAAACCAGCGACGTAATCTGCTCGGAGACCAGCCCTATCAGAAAAACTATGACGGCAGCACTGAATAAAAGAAGACTCATATTTGTAAAGCGTTCGGCGGTAATGTACGTGTACAGGTAGTAACCTAAACCCGTGAGAAAAAAGACTGCAGCTACTGGGACAAACAACTTTAGCGGCGAGTACAAGGTGGCAATCTTGAAGATGATCAGGAGGAAACGAACTCCGTCCTTGATCGGCCGAATATGACTCTGGGTGCCCACCCGCCGAGATACATTGACCGGGACGTAGGCAACCGGATAGGCGCTGCGGAAAAAAGCCATCGTACTGGTTGTGGGATAACTGAAACCGTTAGGAAGGAGATGGAGGAACTCCAGGAACTCCAGCCGCCGAACTGCGCGAAACCCTGACGTAAGATCGTCGACTGCAAATCCTGTCATCCAGCTTGCCAGCCGATTGTAAAAACCATTGGCGAGCCGCCGCCCAAAGCTGGCTTGGCCGTGGCGATCTCTCGAGCCGACAACCATGAGGTACCCCGCCTTAAGCTCTTCAAGCAAGCGTGGTATGTCACAGGGGTCGTGCTGGCCATCCCCATCCATGAAAACGATCACATCCCCAGAAGCCTCTCGTGCCCCTTGCTTTATCGCGGCCCCGTTTCCCATGGAGTAGGGGTTATCGAGGACCCGCGCACCAAAGGAGGCGGCGACCTCGGAGGTCCGGTCGGTGGATCCGTCGTTGACGACGATCACCTCGGCGGCCTGGAACTTTTCCCTGAGAACCGGGAGCAAGCGGCTCAGACCACCCTCCTCGTTCTTCGCAGGGATCACTATCGAGATGTTCATTCATCCTCCCCTCTCTGCCGGGAAGGGTACGACATCGGAAGCCGCTCGGGCACATGGGTCCCGGCGGTGTAGCCAAGGGCCGATTTTGGGTTAAAGTCGCCTTGACCCGGCCTGCCGGGAGGGGAGGTTCATATGAACGTTGCAGCCACGGCCAATCTCGTTGGCATCACTGGCATCGCTCGTCGCCTGGTGCTGGACGGTGCGTTGACCGAGCCCGATGCACGCAAGGCGATGACAGACGCGCAAGCCGCGAAGCAGCCGATCGTCCAGTGGCTGCAGTCGAAGAAGCTGGTGACCGCCGCGCAGGTGGCCGGGGCGAACTCGATCGAGTTTGGCATCCCAGTCTTTGATGCCTCTTCCCTCGACCTGCAGCAAGCACCGACAAAGCTAGTCAAGGAAGAGCTGATCACGAAGCATCAGGCCCTGCCCCTCTTCAAGCGTGGGGGACGGCTGTTCGTAGGGATCTCGGACCCTACCCAGACCCACGCATTGGACGAGATCAAGTTCCACGCCAACCTGAGCGTCGAGGCGATCCTCATCGATGAGGATCAGTTGCGCCGCATCATCGAAACAGCCCTCAGCCAGGTGGATGCCCTCGACGATGCGGGCCTTGATGAAGAAGGCCTCGACAGTCTGGAGGTCGAGGCGGGCACGGATGATGATGCCGGTGGTGCCGACGTCAAGGGCGACGACACGCCCGTGGTGCGCTTCGTAAACAAGATGCTGCTGGATGCGATCAAGCGCGGCGCCTCCGACATCCACTTCGAACCGTACGAAATCGACTACCGGGTGCGTACCCGCCTCGACGGGGTGTTGAAGACTGTCGCCAAAGTACCGCAGAAATTGAACACCCGAATTGCGGCGCGCCTCAAGGTGATGTCGCAGCTGGACATCGCCGAGAAGCGCGTCCCGCAGGACGGTCGCATCAAGCTCAATATCTCCAAGACGAAGCAGATGGACTTCCGGGTATCCACCTGCCCGATGTTGTTTGGCGAGAAAGTGGTGCTCCGTGTGCTCGATGGCGGTGCCGCGAAGATGGGCATCGATGCGCTAGGTTACGAGGACGACCAGAAACAGCTTTACCTGGAGGCACTCGAGAAGCCGTACGGCATGATCCTGGTGACGGGACCAACCGGCTCGGGCAAGACCGTTTCCTTGTATACCGGGCTGAACATCCTCAACACCGATGAGCGGAACATTTCAACAGCAGAGGATCCGGTCGAGATCCGTGTTCCGGGCATCAACCAGGTTCAGATCAACCCCAAGAAGGGCATGACCTTCGCGGGCGCGCTCCGCAGCTTCCTTCGTCAGGACCCGGACGTGGTAATGGTCGGCGAGATCCGAGATCTGGAAACAGCGGAAATCGCAATCAAGGCCGCCCAGACGGGCCACTTGGTCCTGTCGACACTGCATACCAACGACGCCCCGCAAACCATCAGCCGCCTGATGAACATGGGCATCGCGCCCTACAACATTACTTCGTCGGTGACGCTTGTCATCGCGCAGCGGCTCGCGCGCAGGCTGTGCAACCACTGCAAGAAAGCTGCTGAAATACCGGATGCCGCACTGTTGGCCGAGGGCTTCACCCAAGACGAGATCAACGCCGGCTTCAAGGTGTATGAGCCCGTGGGCTGCGACCAGTGCAACGGTGGATACCGGGGCCGGGTGGGCATCTATCAGGTGATGCCGATGAGTGAGGAAATCCAGAAGATCGTACTGGAGGGGGGGAACGCGATGCAGATTGCCGAGCTGCCGAGCGTTCCGGAATCAACGACCTCCGTCGATCAGCCCTTTACAAGGTGAAGCAGGGCGTCACTGGCCTTGCCGAACTGAACCGCGTGACCAAGGATTAAGCCATGGCCGTAACTGCATCCCGGGCTGTGAAGCCTAATACCCCCAAGAGCACCGCGCGAAAGAGCGAGATGGAGTTGTTCGTCTGGAGCGGGACGGACAAGCGCGGCCAAAAAATGAAGGGGGAGACGTCCGCGAAAAACGCCAACCTCCTCAAGGCACAGCTACGCCAGCAAGGCATCAATCCGACTCTGGTGAAGCCGAAACCCAAGCCGCTGTTTGGCAAGGCCGGTAGCAAGATCACCTCCCGCGACATCGCCAACTTCAGCCGTCAAATCGCCACGATGATGCAGTCGGGCGTGCCCATCGTCACCGCCATCGAGATTCTGGCCAACGGCCAGAAGAATCCGCGCATGAAGGCGATGCTTGACGACATCGGCGCCGAAATATCGGGAGGCAGTCCCTTCTCAGACGCGCTTGCCAAGTATCCCGTCCAGTTCGACAGCCTGTTCCAGAACCTCGTGCGAGCTGGCGAGGGGGCGGGTGTGTTGGACACCGTCTTGGATACTGTCGCGAGCTACAAGGAGCGCACCGAGTCCCTGAAGGCGAAGATCAAAAAGGCCTTGTTTTACCCGATCGCCATTATTGCGGTCGCTGTTCTCGTTAGTGCGATTCTCCTTATCTTTGTTGTGCCACAGTTCGAGGCGACGTTTGCCGGGTTCGGAGCCGACCTCCCGGCGTTTACCCGCATGCTCGTCAACCTGTCAGAGTTCATGGTCGCCTACTGGTGGATGATGCTTCTGGTCGCAATAGGCACGTTTGTCGGACTGGGCTTTGCCTATCGACGATCAACAGCATTGCAGAGGCTGGTCGACCGCGCGATTCTGAAAGTCCCGGTGATCGGCAACATCATGCACGAGGCCGCTATCGCCCGCTTCGCGCGCACACTCGCTCTGACGTTCAAGTCCGGCGTGCCCTTGGTCGAGGCGTTGGAAACAGTGGCCGGTGCCACCGGCAACATCGTCTACGAGGACGCGGTGCTCAAGATCCGCGATGACATCGCGGTGGGCTACCAGATGCACCTGGCCATGGCCCAGGTGAACCTCTTCCCGCACATGGTCACGCAGATGGTCGCCATCGGTGAGGAGGCCGGCGCGCTGGACACGATGCTGTTCAAGGTCGCCGAGTTCTACGAGGAAGAGGTCGAGAACAAGGTCGATGCGCTGGCCAGCCTGCTGGAGCCGTTCGTCATGGTGATCATCGGCGTGCTGGTCGGCTCGATGGTGATCGGCATGTACCTGCCGATCTTCAAGCTCGCCGCCACCGTCTGACCCGGCACGCTTCGTGGGTTTGATTGTCATCCTGCAGGCCAGCCCTGTGCTGGCCGCTCTCTCTGCGCTCGCCTTCGGACTGCTGGTCGGCAGCTTCCTGAACGTGGTGATCCTGCGCATGCCGCCGCGGCTGGAGTGGCAGTGGCGGCGTGATTGCCGTGAACTGCTGGAACTGCCCGAGCTGTCGGCCGAGGCCGATCCGAAGCCGCCGGGAATCGTTGTGCAGCGCTCGCACTGCCCTGGTTGCGGACACCAGTTGGCTGCTTGGGAAAACGTCCCGGTGCTCAGCTGGCTGCTGCTGCGCGGCCGCTGCCGTGGCTGCGGCATGCGTATTTCGGCGCAGTACCCGGTGGTGGAGTTGCTGACCGGTCTGCTGTTCGCCATCTGCGTGTGGCAGTTCGGCTGGACCTGGCAGGCGGGTGCGGCCATCGTGTTCACCGGGTTACTGGTGGCCATGTCTGGCATCGACCTGCGCACCACGCTGCTGCCCGACCAGCTGACACTGCCGCTGCTGTGGCTGGGCCTGCTGTTGTCGGTGGTGGTGCCGGGCGGACTGTTCGTGCCCCCCGTGTCGGCCATCCTGGGTGCGGCCGTCGGCTACCTGAGCCTGTGGAGCGTGTACTGGGCCTTCAAGCTGCTCACCGGCAAGGAAGGCATGGGCTACGGCGACTTCAAGCTGCTGGCAGCGCTGGGCGCCTGGTGCGGCGTCGGCGCCGTGCTGCCGATCGTGCTGATCAGCTCGGTGGTGGGTGCGGTCATCGGCAGCGCCTGGCTGATGATCAAGGGCCGCGACAAGGCCACGCCGATCCCGTTTGGCCCCTACCTGGCCATCGCCGGCTGGATCGTCCTGGTGCTGCAGTTCGACCTGCTGGGCAGCTACGCGCGCTGGGTGGGCATGGCCTGAGGGCCGCTTGTCAGCGAATCGGGCAGCAGCTGGTCGCACACGATCCGCTCCCTGCCCTCGTCCTTGGCGCGGTACAGCAGCCGATCGGCCACCTGCAGCGCGGTTTCGGGATTCGGATGGCTGGCCGCATCGGTCAGCCCGGCACTGAAGTGCAGCGCGATCGGATGGCCGCCGATGTCGGCGGAGTGCGCAAGGGTCTGGCGGATCTTCGCCAGGATGCGCGCGGCCTCCTCCAGCGAGGCGCCCGGCAACAGCAGCACGAACTCCTCGCCGCCGGTGCGGCCGATCATGTCACCGCGGCGGATCAGCGGCTGCACGCTGCGTGCGAAGTGCACCAGGCAGCGGTCGCCGATCGGGTGGCCGAGGCTGTCGTTGATGCGCTTGAAATGGTCGAGATCCAGCACCGCGATCGGCAGGCCCGCCTCGTCGCCGCGGCTGCGCGCGCGGGCGAATTCCACGTCGAGCGCCGCCAGCACGGCGCGGCGGTTGGGCAGGCCGGTCAGGTCGTCGGTGCTGGCCAGGTGCTTCATCAGCTCCAGGTCGCGGTTCACCCGCGACTGGCGGCGGGCCGCCACCAGGTGCGACACGATGGCCAGCCAGGCACCGCACAGCAGCACCAGCTCGATCTTCCACAATTGCACGGTGCTGGAGCCCGCCAGCGAGCCGATCGTCACCAGCGCGAAGGGCACCACGGCCAGCGCCAGGGTGATGGCGTCGCGCCGGTTGCGCCAGATCGTCACCGCACACACCAGCAGCACCATGGCGACGATCAGCAACAGGATCTCGATGGCCGCCACGCTGTTGGCGATGGCGGTTCTCGGCAGCACCGCCAGCAACGGCAGGGTCAGCAGCGAAGCCAGCAGGAAACCCAGGCTGAAGCGTTCGGCGAGGGCGTGGTGGCGCTCCACGTTGGCCTGGATCAACAGGCTGTGCGCGAAGCCCGCGACGATCGGCAGTGGCAGGGCCACCACCAGCAGGAAGTGCAGGCCCTGGGGAGCCAGCCAACGCTGCGGATAGCCGGCCAGGGCGGAGATCTCCAGCGACCACACCAGGAAGCCGGTGGTGGCGGCCATGAACACCATCAGCGAACCGGGCCGCGTCGACCCGAAGGCCAGCAGCGTTGACGCCAGCAGCACCAGCAGGGCGGCCACCACGCCGGTGCGCAGCATCCAGCGCAGCCGGTCGGCGCGCAGCGCGTCGACCGGATCGCCGATGTGGACCACGGCGGGCCACAGCATCGAATAGGACGGCGCCACCCGCACCTCGACCGCGTCCATGCTACCGGCGGCCGGATGCAGCACCGCGCCGACGCCTGCCGTGAAGCGGGGGTCGCGCTGGCGGGCGTCGCGCAGCGTGCCGCAGGTGAGCAGGTCGCCCTGACGCACCGCGGCACTGAGTGTCGGTAATCCCCACACTGCGACCGCCAGCGGTTGGCGCGACCAACCCGCCGCCGGCGCTTCGCGCCGCACCAGCGGCCAGTCGCGATCGATGGCCCGTTGCTCCAGCGCGGCACAATCCATCGGGCTGGCGTTCACGCCCGAGGCCGCCTCCAGCGCCAGCACGCCTCCGCGCGGCCCCTGGCCCTCCACCGGGAACAGCCATACGCCGACGCCCAGGAGCATCACTGCCCCCAGCCATCCCAGCGTGATCCAGATCAGGCGCCCCCTGGGGCCTGCGCGCATGTCCACCACCCCTTGAACCACGAACGTTCCGCGAGCTGGCTTGCATGAAGCGGGCCAAGCGGGCGCTGCCGCACCGGGCGACACTAGGCGCTACGTTGAGGCAACATGGACGCGAATGACACTGGAATTTTTCTAGCATGGCCGCGATCACCATCGCGCTGACCGGCGGCGTGGCTTCGGGCAAGACGCAGGTGGCGCGCCGGTTCAATGCCCTGGGGGTCACCGTCGCCGACGCCGATGCGCTCGCCCATGCGCTGGTGATGCCCGGGCAGCCGGCGCTCGACGAGGTGGTGGCCCGCTTCGGCCCCGAGGTGCTGGACGCCGCCGGCCGCCTGGACCGGGCCCGGATGCGGGCGCGGGTGTTCGCCGACGCCAGCGCCCGGCGCGACCTCGAAGCGATACTGCATCCGCGCATCCGCGCGGCGATGCGCGCAAGCTGCGAAGCCGCCCCCTCCCCCTACGCGGTCGCCGACATCCCGCTGCTGGCCGAAGGCGGGGGCCAGGAGGCCTATCCCTGGCTGGCGCGGGTGCTGGTGGTGGATGTGCCGCGCGAGGTGCAGGTGGCGAGGCTGCTCGAGCGCGACGGCATCGACGCCGCATTGGCGCAGCGCATGCTGGACGCCCAGGCCAGCCGCGAGCAGCGACTGGCGATCGCCGACGACGTGATCGAGAACAGTGGTGCACTGGGCGATCTGGACATGGCCGTGATGCAGCTGCACCAGCGCTACCTGCAGCTGGCCGCCACCGCGGGCGAACCGGCGCGCTGACCTCCTGCCGGCCTCAGGCCTGGAAGCCGCTGATCCCGGCGATGCCCTGGGCGCCATGGCGGCGTGCCTGCCCGAGCTGGCTGGGCGCCAGCCCACCCAGCGCATAGATCGGCAGCGAACACGTTTCACGCAGCCGGGCGAAGCCCTCCCACCCCATTGGCGCGGCCTGCGGGTGGCTGCGGGTGGGCTGCACCGGCCCGAGCACGGCAAAGCCGACGCCCCGCGACTCGGCCAGGGCGAGCTCCCGGGCATCGTGGCAGGAGGCGGCCAGCGGCAGCTCCCCTGCCCCGGGGATGGCGTCGGTGGCCAGGTCGCGCGCGGTCAGGTGCAGCCCGGCACCGAGCCGACGTGCCAGGCCCACCGCACCGGGCAGCGCGCTGTTGATCAGCAGGGCACTGCCGGACTCGCGGCACAGGCCGGCCACCGCATCGGCCAGGCGCGCCAGCGCCGCGGCATCGTCGCCGCGGGCCCGCAGCTGCACCCGCCCGGGCCGGCGGCCAGCGAACGCGAGAGGCGCTCCAGGTAGTCCTCGGCGCTTCCAGGTCCGACGCGGACGCCTCGGGCGTGATCAGGTAGCGGTCGGGCTGCCGCAGCGCCGCCACGACCGGCCGGTCCGCGGCCGGCATCGAATAGGCGTCCAGCGCGGCCGGCGGCACCCAGGCCAGCGCCTGCTTCTCGCGCCCGCGCGGGGTGCCGTCGAACGCGGCCACCCGGTAGACGTCCAGCACGATGCGCTTGTGGGCGTAGGCGAACGGGACCGCGATCAGCTCGCTGCAGCTGCGGCGGTCGATGTCGATCCCGAGCTCCTCGTCGAGCTCGCGGGCCAGGGCGCCGAGTGGGGTCTCCCCCGGGTCGACCTTGCCGCCGGGAAACTCCCAGGCGCCGGCCAGGTCGCGGCCTTCCATGCGCTTGCCCAGCAGAACGCGGCCCTCGTCGTCGACGAGGACCGCGGCAACGACATGGGTGGGCGGAACTAGTTCAGCTTCCCGTGGCACTGCTTGTACTTCTTGCCCGAGCCGCAGGGGCATGGGTCGTTGCGCCCCACCTTGGGCTCCTCGCGCACCATCGTGCCGGCGCTGGCGCCACCGGCGGCCAGCGAGGCGCGCTGGCGCTCGACTTCCTCGGCCTCTTCATCGGCGCTGTAGGTGCCGGTGTCGGGGTGCTTGAACTGCATGCGCGCGGCGGCGGCCTCGGCGCGGCGACGCTCCTCCTCCTCCAGCTGGCGCATCTCCTCCTCGGAGCGGATGCGCACGCGGGCCAGGAACATCGTCACTTCGCGCTTCACCTTCTCCAGCATCTCGGTGAACAGCTCGAAGCTCTCGCGCTTGTATTCCTGCTTGGGCTGCTTCTGCGCGTAACCGCGCAGGTGGATGCCCTGGCGCATGTAGTCCATGCGCGCCAGGTGCTCCTTCCAGCACTGGTCGAGCACCTGCAGCATGATGTGACGCTCCACGCCGTGCATCGTCTCGGCGCCCACGGCTTCCTCGCGCGCCTGGAACATGTCGTCGGCGGCATGGACGACGTGGCGGGCGATGCCCTCCGCATCCAGTTCCTCGGTGTCCTCGACCAGCTTGGCCAGGTCGAGCTGCAGGCCGAAGTCGTCGGCCAGCGTGCGCTGCAGGCCGTCGAGGTCCCACTGGTCGTCGATCGAACCCTGCGGCACGTACTGGTACACCACGCCGGCGAACACGTCGTGGCGGATGCCCTCGATGGCATCGTGGATCGTTTCGGTCTCCAGCAGCTCGTTGCGCTGCTGGTAGATCACCTTGCGCTGGTCGTTGGCGACGTCGTCGAAGTCCAGCAGGTTCTTGCGCACGTCGAAGTTGTGCGCCTCGACCTTGCGCTGGGCCTTCTCGATCTGCTTGGAGACCATGCCCGACTCGATGACCTCGTCTTCCTTCATGCCCATCATGCGCATCGCCTTCTGGACCCAGTCCGAGGCGAAGATGCGCATCAGGTTGTCTTCCAGCGACAGGAAGAAGCGGGTGGAACCCGGGTCGCCCTGGCGGCCGGAGCGGCCACGCAGCTGGTTGTCGATGCGGCGCGACTCGTGCCGCTCGGTGCCGATGATGTGCAGGCCACCGGATTCGAGCACCTGGTCGTGGCGCACCTGCCAGGCGGCCTTGGCCTCGGCCTTGTGGGCGTCGGTGACCTCCTCGCCCATCGCCTCGAGCTCGGCCTCCCAGTTGCCGCCCAGCACGATGTCGGTGCCGCGGCCGGCCATGTTGGTGGCGATCGTCACCGCGCCCGGGCGGCCGGCCTGGGCGACGATCTGCGCCTCGCGGTCATGCTGCTTGGCATTGAGCACCTCGTGCTCGATGCCGTCCTGCACCAGGATCTTCGACAGCAGCTCCGACGTCTCGATCGACGTGGTGCCCACCAGCACCGGCTGGCCCTTGGCGTGGGCTTCCTTGATGTCGGCGACGACGGCCTTGAACTTGGCCATCTTGTTGAGGAACACCAGGTCGGGCTGGTCCTTGCGCACCATCGGCCGGTTGGTCGGGATCACCACGACTTCCAGGCCGTAGATCGAGTTGAACTCGAAGGCCTCGGTGTCGGCGGTGCCGGTCATGCCGGCCAGCTTGCCGTACATGCGGAAGTAGTTCTGGAAGGTGATCGAGGCGAGGGTCTGGTTCTCGCGCTGGATCGGCACGCCCTCCTTCGCCTCGACCGCCTGGTGCAGGCCGTCCGACCAGCGGCGGCCCGGCAGCGTGCGGCCGGTGAACTCGTCGACGATGACCACTTCGCCGTCGCGCACGATGTAGTCCACGTCGCGCTGGTAGATCGCGTGCGCGCGCAGCGCGGCGCCCAGGTGGTGCACGACCGGGATGTTCTGGCTGTCGTAGAGGCTCTCGCCCTCCTTGAGCATGCCGGCCTCGCGCAGCAGCATCTCGGCCTTCTCCATTCCCTCCTCGGACAGGTGGACCTGCTTGCCCTTCTCGTCGACCCAGAAGTCGCCCTCGGCGTTCTCCTCGGCCTGGCGGGTGAACTGCGGCACGATGCGATTGACCTGCACGTACAGGTCGGCGGTCTCGTCGGCGGGCCCGGAGATGATCAGCGGGGTGCGCGCCTCGTCGATCAGGATCGAGTCGACCTCGTCGACGATCGCGAAGTTCAGGCTGCGCTGGTTGCGGTCTTCCTTGCGCAGCGCCATGTTGTCGCGCAGGTAGTCGAAGCCGTACTCGTTGTTGGTGCCGTAGGTGATGTCGGCCGCGTAGGCCTCTTTCTTGTCGGTGTGCGGCATGCCCGGATAGACCACGCCCACGCTCAGGCCCAGCCAGGTGTACAGGCGCCCCATCCAGGCGGCGTCGCGCTTGGCCAGGTAGTCGTTGACGGTGACCACGTGCACGCCCTTGCCGGCCAGTGCGTTGAGGTAGACCGGCAGCGTGGCGACCAGGGTCTTGCCCTCGCCGGTGCGCATCTCGGCGATCTTGCCGTTGTGCAGCACCATGCCGCCGATGAGCTGGACGTCGTAGTGGCGCATGCCCAGCGCGCGGCGCGCGGCCTCGCGGCAAACCGCGAAGGCTTCCGGCAACAGGCTGTCCAGCGTCGTCTTGCCGTCGGCCAGGCGTTGCTGGAACTCCGGGGTCTTGGCCTTGAGCTCGTCGTCGGAGAGCTTCTCCATCTCCGCCTCGAGCGCATTGATGCGCTGGACCGACTTCTGGTACTGGCGAACCAGCCGCTCGTTGCGGCTGCCGAAAACGCGGGTAAGAAGGCTGTTGAGCATGGATTGACCGGTTGCGGGTGGGCCAGGCGCCAGCGGCGCACGAAGGGGCCGCTTGAAGCAGCAGCCCGACATTCTAACGTGGGGACACGCCGGCGTGCTTCAAGCCATGTCGACGGGGGACTTCACGGCGAGCGCTGCGGAAACGAAAAGGGGTGGAATCCGGTCGGGGGGCACGGCCCTGCCGCATTCCACCCCTCAGCCCGCAGGCCGGGCGCGCGGTGTCAGCCGCGTGCGCGCTGCAGGTACTGGCGCGGGTTGACCGCCACGCCGTTGCGCCACACTTCGAAATGCACGTGGTTGCCGGTGGCGCTGCCGGTGCGGCCCATCTCGGCGATCTTGTCGCCGGAGCGCACGCGGTCGCCCACCTTCACCAGGTTGCGGTGGTTGTGGGCATACAGCGTGGTGTAACCGCTGCCGTGGTCGACCATGACCTTGTTGCCATAGCCGCCGTCGCGGCCGGAGAAGATGACCACGCCATCGGCGACCGCCAGCACGGGCGTGCCGCGCGGGCCGGCGAAGTCGATGCCGCGGTGCTGGTGCGCCAGGCCGGTGATGGGGTGCAGGCGCGCGCCAAAGCTGGAGCTGGCGTAGCCGCTGGCCACCGGCAGGCCCGAGGGCATCAGGTTGAGGTCGACGTCGCGGTCGAGCATCAGCGCTTCGAGCAGCTCCAGCTGGTGGCCGGAACGCTGCAGTTCGGCCGCCACGCCATCCAGGCGGCCGGTCAGGTCGAACATCGGCACGGCGTGGCCCACCTCGCCGTCGCCACCACCCAGCGGCGGGACGGTGTCGAAGTCGAACTCGCCGTCCTCGAGCTTGCCGATGCGCGTGAGGCGCTCGCCGAGGGCATTGAGGCGGGTGGACTGGGCCTGGAGCTCGGCCAGGCGCGCGGCCAGGGCATTGATCTCTACCTGGGCCTCTTCACGGGCCTGGGCGAGTTCCAGGTTCTGGCTGGCGAGGTTCTCGCGCAGTTTCTCCACTTCCGCCATCGCCGCGCCACTGGCACCACGGGTGGCGAATCCGACCCCGAAGGCCACCAGCAGGGCCAGGCCTACGGCTGCGAGCGCGGCGGCCGCGGTTCGCGGCTCGGCCAGGCACAACTTCTTCGGTGACTTCAGAAACTTCGATACGATGATGACATTCATGCTCAAACGAACTGCTCCTCATAACACCCGCGCTGCCGGCGCCCCCGACCGCCCCCGGCCACCTCTGGAGGTGGCCCGCGAAGCGGGCCTGGGTGGTGTGGTCGACCGCGCCCTTTGGTTGGGCACCATCGACCAGACCCTGCGCCTGGCCCTGCCACCGGAACTTGCCCCTCACTGCCGACTGGGAAATGTTCGCGATGGCACGCTGGTGTTTCTAGTGAACTCGCCGGTATGGAAGGCCAAGCTGCGCCTGTATGCGGACGCCATCCTGGCTACCGCGCGCGACCTGGACATCCCTGCCAGCGAGCTCCTGGTGAAGTTTCCGCGATGCCACCCGGCCCCAAGGCCGACGCGCCATCCCGCCCCCTATCCGACCACGCCCGTGCCTGCTTGCGCTCGGCAGCGGAGGCGGTCAAAGACCCCGGTCTCCGGGAAAAGTTGCTTGCACTGGCCTCCGTGCCCTGATCGCATCCTGCGCGTTCTTGTCCAGCGGGTTCCCCTTCCCACTGGCCGCCTGTTCCCGGTTGCCCGATCAACGGCGACGCACGTTTATAGCCCATCGAAACGACGATGTCGTTAAATCGTGTGAATGGCATGTGCAGGAACTGACCTGTTTGTGACCCGGATCACGTTACGTTCTGGTCATTTTCTGACCATCGCAGTAGCAGGCCTTTTAAAATCAATGCCCTAGGCCATGCTGGCCGACATGAAGGGCGCGTGACGTCGGTATGTCCCGCAAGATTCCATAGGAAATCCCAAGCGATTTCCTGGTGCCACAAACGCCGACGCGGCCCTAGGGCCGCCGTCGGTGAACTCGATTGGGGTGGAATCAGATCGCCTGGGCCGGGTGGGCGTAGGAGATCGGGGCGTCGCGCTCGTCGTCGAAGGTGACCTCTTCCCAGGCATCGGTCTGGGCGATGAGCTTGCGCAGAAGCATGTTGTTGAGCTGGTGCCCGGACTTGTGGCCGTAGAAGGCGCCGATCAGGCTGTGGCCGAGCAGGTAGAGGTCGCCGATCGCGTCGAGGATCTTGTGCTTCACGAACTCGTCCTCGTAGCGCAGGCCGTCCTCGTTGAGCACGCGGTAGTCGTCGAGCACGATCGCGTTGTCCATCGAGCCGCCCAGCACGAGGTTGCGCTCGCGCAGCATCTCGATGTCCTTCATGAAGCCGAAGGTGCGGGCGCGCGAGACTTCCTTCACGAACGACGTGGTCGAGAAGTCGATCTCGGCCCGGGACGAGGAGCGCTGGAACACCGGATGGCGGAAATCGATCTCGAAGCCGACCTTGAAGCCCTCGAACGGATCGAAGCGGGCCCACTTGTCGCCGTCCTCGACGATGACGGTCTTCTTGATGCGGATGAACTTCTTCGCCTTGGCCTGCTCCTCGATGCCCGCCGACTGCAGCAGGAACACGTAGGGGCCGGCGGAGCCGTCCATGATCGGCACTTCCGGCGCGGTCAGGTCGACATAGGCATTGTCGATGCCCAGGCCGGCGATCGCCGAAAGCAGGTGCTCGACGGTGGCCACGCGGACCTCGCCCTCGGTGAGGGTGGTCGACATGCTGGTGTCGCCGACATTCTCGGCGCAGGCACGGATCTCCACCGGCTCGGGCAGGTCGACGCGGCGGAACACGATGCCGGTATCGACGGCCGCGGGGCGGAGCGTCATGAAGACTTTTTCACCGGAATGAATGCCGACGCCAGTGGCGCGGATGACATTCTTCAGGGTGCGCTGTTTGATCATGGGAAGCGTTCTCCACACTCGAACGCGACGGTCGCCTTCGCAGACTACCACGCGGGTCGCTAAACGCAAATTTAACACGTCAGCGACACGGAGTCGAAACACGGGCTGTACAGACTATCGATAAACGGCTTAACCGGGAGTCATCGACACCCTGCAGACCGTCGTTCGGAGACATACGGACCATGTTCGCCAAACTCCGGCGAAAACGCCGGCTTCCCGCAGCATTCGCAGGAAAGTCCCCGCCCCGCGCGGAGGACGCGGGACGGGGCAAACGCACTGGGGTCCCGCTTCAGTCGGCCTGGCGCCGCAGGAAAGCCGGGATGTCCAGGTAGCTGTGGTCGGAACCGCCGGACTCCGACGGTGCCGGTGCCGACTCGCCGCGGCCCGAGGCGTGGCTGCTTCCCTGCCCGCGCAGCGACTGCGCCGTGTTCGGCACCGACATGCCCGAGGCCTCGTAGTCCACCGCGCCGGTGGTCGCATTGCGCACCAGCTTCACCGGCGTGCGCTGGATCTCACGCTCGCCATTGCCACGCACCGGTGCACGCACCGCCTGCTGGGCCAGGCCGGTGGCCACGACGGTGACGCGCACCTCGTCGGCCATGTCCGGGTCGAGCACGGTGCCAATGACCACGGTCGCATCCTCGCTGGCGTACTCCTCCACCGTGCGGCCGACTTCGTCGAACTCGCGCATGGTGAAGTCCGGACCGGCGGTGATGTTGACCAGGATGCCGTTGGCACCGGCCAGGTTGATGTCGTCGAGCAACGGGTTGGAGACCGCGGCCTCGGCGGCGACCATCGCGCGGTCCTCGCCCCGGGCGGTGCCGCTGCCCATCATCGCCATGCCCATCTCGGCCATGACCGTACGCACGTCGGCGAAGTCGACGTTGATCAGGCCCGGACGCACGATCAGGTCGGCGATGCCCTGCACGGCGCCCTGCAGCACGTCGTTGGCGGCACGGAAGGCCTGGATCATCGTCGCGTCACGGCCCAGCACGGTGATCAGCTTCTCGTTGGGCACGGTGATCAGCGAATCGCAGTGCGCGCTGAGCTCCTCGATGCCCTTGAGCGCGACCTGCATGCGGCGCCGGCCCTCGAACGGGAACGGCTTGGTGACGACCGCCACGGTCAGGATGCCCATTTCCTTGGCGATCTGCGCCACCACGGGTGCCGCACCGGTGCCGGTGCGCCGCCCATGCCGGCGGTGATGAACACCATGTCCGCGCCTTCCAGCGCCTCCATGATGCGCTCGCGGTCCTCGAGCGCGGCCTGCCGACCCACTTCGGGGTTGCGCCGGCACCCAGGCCCTTGGTGACGTGCGTGCCCAGCTGCAGCTGCAGCTTCGCACCGCACTTCTCGATCGCCTGGGCATCGGTGTTGGCGGTGATGAACTCCACCCCCTCGACCGCGCTGGCGACCATGTGCGCGACGGCGTTGCCGCCGCCACCGCCCACGCCGATCACCTTGATGACCGCGTTGGGGGCTACTTTTTCGATCAGTTCGTACTGTGCCATGTCCTCAATCCTCCGGTTTTGCTTCCAGTGCGTTGGTTTTCGATGTCGCTTCGGCGCATTTGCTTTTGTTGTTCGCCGCTTTGCCGCTGAACCGGGCCACCCCATTGGCCCGGGTCCTGCCCCATACCGCTAGAACTCGCCGCGGTACCAATTGCGCAACTTCTGCCAGAACGTGCCCACCTTCCCGGGGGGCAGGACCGGCCTGCGCGGATGTTCGATCTGTGAACCCCAAAGCAGCAGGCCCACGCCGGTGGCATGCACCGGGTTGCCCACCACTTCGCCCAGGCCGGTGACGTGCTGGGGAATCCCCACCCGCACCGGCATGTGCAGCATTTCCTCGGCCAGCTCGACCACGCCTTCCATCTTTGCCGAGCCCCCGGTCAGCACCAGGCCGGCGCGCACCAGCTCCTCGAAACCGGAGCGGCGCAGCTCGGCCTGGACCATCTCGAAGATTTCCTCGTAGCGGTTCTGCACCGCCTCGGCCAGCGCCTGGCGGGCCAGCCGCCGCGGCGGCCGGTCGCCGACGCTGGGCACCTGGATGGACTCCTCCGCGGTGGCCAGCTGGGCCAGCGCGCAGGCGTAGCGCACCTTGATCTGCTCGGCCTCGGGCGTCGGCGTGCGCAGCAGGTGGGCGATGTCGTTGGTCACCTGGTCGCCGGCGATCGGCAGCGAGGCGCTGTGGCGGATCGCGCCCTGCACGAACACCGCGATGTCGGTGGTGCCGGCGCCGATGTCGACCAGCACCACGCCCAGTTCCTTTTCGTCGCTGGTCAGTACGGTGGCGCTGGAGGCCAGCGAGCTCAGGATCAGGTCGTCGACCTGCAGGCCGCAGCGCTGCACGCACTTGGAGATGTTCTGCGCCGCCGACTGGGCGCCGGTGATCAGGTGGGCGCGCACTTCAAGGCGCACGCCGGACATGCCCACCGGGTTGCGGATGCCTTCCTGCGAGTTGTCGACGATGTATTCCTGCGGGATCGCGTGCAGGATCTTCTGGTCGGCCGGCACCGCCACCGCCTTGGCCGCCTCGAGCACCCGCTCGAGGTCGGAATAGGTGACCTCGCCGCTGGTGATCGGCACGATGCCGGGCGAGTTGCGGCACTGGGTGTGGCTGCCGGACAGGCTGGCGTACACGGAGCGGATCTCGCAGCCGGCCATCAGCTCGGCCTCCTCGATGGCGCGCTGGATCGAGCTGACCGTGGATTCGATGTCGACCACGACGCCGCGCTTGAGGCCGCGCGATTCATGGCTGCCGATGCCGATCACCTCGATCGCCTGGCCGGGGCTGTATTCGCCGACCAGCGCCACGACCTTGGAGGTGCCGATGTCGAGGCCGACGATGAGGGACTTGTCGCCTTTTCGGTTCATGTACGGGGGTGTCCTGCAATGTTCATCACGCTGGTGCCGGGGGTGGCGCCGGCTTCGGGCTCGGCCCAGACCAGGGCGAAGCCGTTGGTGTAGCGGAGGTCGGCGCGCACCAGGGTGCGTTCCTCGCCTGCCCTGAGTTGCGGCAACAGGCGCGCGAAGCGGGCCAGCCGGCGCTCGGGGTCGTTGCGGCCCAGCACCACTTCGGTGCCGTCGGCCAGCACGATGTCCCAGCCGCCGCGGGCGCTCAGGCTGACGCCGCGCACGCGCACGCCGGTGGGGCGGAAGCGCTCGATCGACTGCTGGTAGAGGGCCACGACCTCGCCCACCTGGGTGTCGGGCCCCACCAGCTCCGGCAGGCCGGTCGGCATCAGGCCCGGGTCGACTTCGAACAGCTCACCGCGGTCCGAGAGCAGCCGATCCCCGCCCCAGCGGGCGAAGGCACGGTGCTCGACGATGGCCACCTCGAGCAGGTCGGGCCAGCGCTTGCGCACCTCGACCTCCTTGACCCACGGCAGTGCGGCGACCGCCGAGCGCACGTCCGACAGGCGCACGGCGAAGAAACCGCCGCCCACGTGCGGAAGCACCGCCTCGCGGATCGCCGCGTCGGGCACCTGCTGGAACTCGCCGGTCACCTGCAGCCGGTGCATCGGCCAGCGCTCCGCGGCGATCCAGCCATTGAGCACCGCCACGATCGGCAGCGTCACCAGCACCACGGCGAGGATCCAGGCGACCAGGCGGACGGCGGCGTTCATCGGGTGCCCTCCGCCAGGGTCGATTCCAGTACCCGCCAGCACAGCTCTTCATAGGGCACGCCCATCGCGGCGGCCGCCTTGGGCACCAGCGAGGTGGCGGTCATGCCCGGCGCGGTGTTCACTTCAAGCAGCCAGTTGCGGCCCTGTCCATCGCGCATGAAGTCGACCCGGCCCCAGCCGCTGCAGTCGAGTGCGCGGAAGGCCTCGAGCGCCAGGTCGCGCATGCCCTGCTCGGCCTCGCCGTCCAGGCCGGGGCAGAGGTATTCGGTGTTGCCGGGCGTGTACTTGGCCTCGTAGTCGTACCAGCCCTTCTTCGGCCGGATCTCGATGCTGGGCAGCGCGACGTCGCCGACCACCCCGACGGTGAACTCGCCGCCTTCGATGAGCTGCTCCATCAG
The DNA here is from genome assembly GCF_008017755.1 of Alkalisalibacterium limincola. Taxonomy (GTDB): domain Bacteria; phylum Pseudomonadota; class Gammaproteobacteria; order Xanthomonadales; family Xanthomonadaceae; genus Alkalisalibacterium; species Alkalisalibacterium limincola. Next base: position 260,733 of record NZ_VRTS01000002.1, on the reverse strand, counting down.
CAGCTCGCCGGGATAGCGGCGGCCCAGTGCCACGGCATCCTCGAGATCGGCCGGGCGCAGCACGCGGGTGATGCCGACGCTGGAGCCCTCGCAGGCCGGCTTGACGATGACCGGCAGGCCCAGCCGCTTCGCCGCATCGTGGATGTCGTCGCCCGGCTGCAGGCGCACGTAGCCCGGCGTCGGCAGGCCGATCGCCTGCCACACCTGCTTGGAGCGGATCTTGTCCATGCTCAGCGCCGAGCCCAGCACGCCCGAGCCGGTGCACGGTACGCCGAGCGCCTCCAGCAGGCCCTGCAAAACCCCGTCTTCACCGCCACCATGGCTGCCGTGCAGCACGTTGAACACGCGGTCCACCCGGCCTTCGCGGATCGCCTCGACCAGCGCCGGCACCCCATCGACGGCCTGCGCGTCGATGCCGCGCGCGCGCAGTGCCGCCAGCACGCCACGGCCGGAATTGAGCGACACGTCGCGCTCGGCGGATGTGCCGCCCATCAGTACCGCGACGCGACCGAACACGGCGGGATCGCTCTTTCGCAGGGGTGCAAAACCGGTCACCGGGCAGTCTCCTTCGTGTATCCATGCAGGCGCAGCTGCTCGGCCACGCGGCCGATGTCGCCCGCACCCATCACCAGCAGCAGGTCGCCCTCGTGCAGCACATCGGCCAGCACCGGCAGCAGCGTCTCGCGCGCCGGGCCGACCACCACCGGGTCGATGCGGCCGCGGGCACGGATCGCCCGGGCCAGCGCCCGCGAGTCGGCGTTCGGGATCGGGGTTTCCCCGGCGGCGTAGACCTCGGTCAGCACCACCGCATCGGCATCCGAGAGCACGGCGGCGAAGTCGTCGAACAGTTCCAGGGTGCGGCTGTAGCGGTGCGGCTGGAACGCCACCACCAGGCGCCGTTCCGGCCAGCCACCGCGCGCCGCGGCGAACACCGCCGCCAGTTCGCTGGGATGGTGGCCGTAGTCGTCGACGACCAGCGCGGTACGGCCGTCGAAGTCGATCTCGCCGATCTGGTTGAAGCGCCGCCCGATGCCGGTGAAGTTGGCCAGCGCCCGGGCGATGCCCTCCGGCGAGGCACCGAGCTGCCAGCCCACTGCGGCGGCGGCCAGCGCGTTGAGCACGTTGTGTGCGCCGGGCATGTTCAGCGTGACCTGGTGCGGGTCGCACTGCGGCAGCGTCAGCGTGAAATGCATCCGGCCGCCGTCCTGGCGCACGTCGCTGGCGCGCACGTCGGCGCCTTCGCTGAAGCCGTAGCTCATGACGTGGCGCGGCACCACTTCCACCAGCGCCGCCACTTCCGGGTCGTCCACGCACAGCACCGCCAGCCCGTAGAACGGCAGCCGGTGCAGGAACTCGTTAAAGGCGTCGCGCACACGCTGGAAGTCGCCGCCGTAGTTCTCCAGGTGGTCGGCCTCGATGTTGGTGACCACCGCGATCTGCGGATTCAGGCGCAGGAAGCTGCCATCGCTCTCGTCTGCCTCGGCCACCAGCCACTGGCCCTTGCCCAGCCGCGCATTCGCGCCGGCCGACAACAGCTGGCCGCCGATCACGAAGGTGGGATCCAGCCCGGCTTCGCTCAGCACCGCCGCGGTCAGGCTGGTGGTGGTGGTCTTGCCATGGGTGCCGGCCACCGCGATGCCGCGTCGGAAGCGCATCAGTTCGGCCAGCATCTCCGCGCGCGGCACCACCGGGATGCGGCGTTCGCGCGCCTCGGCCAGCTCCGGGTTGTCGGCACGGATCGCCGAAGACACCACCACCACGTCGGCGTCCTGCACGTTCGTCGCGCCATGGCCCTGGTGGACCACGGCGCCCAGCTCGACCAGGCGCCTGGTCACCGCGTTTTCGGCACGGTCCGAGCCCGACACCTTGTAGCCCAGCGTCAGCATCACCTCGGCGATGCCGCTCATGCCGACGCCACCGATGCCGACGAAGTGCACGCGCGGGAAGCGCTCGGCCAGGTCGCCACCGCTGAGCAGGCGCCGGATCATCGCGCCACCTCCAGGCAATGCCCGGCCACGTGGCCCGCGGCATCGTCGAAGGCCGCCGAGCGCGCGGCCTGCGCCATGCGCAGCCGGGCAGCGGCATCGGCCAGCGGGGCCTGCAGCGCGGCGGACAGGCGCTGCACGAAGCCCTCGCCCTCCGGCACCAGATGGGCGGCACCCCGGGCGACGAGGTAGTCGGCGTTGCGCGTCTGGTGGTCGTCGGTGGCGTGCGGGAACGGCACGAGCACGCTGCCCAGGCCGGCCGCGGAGAGCTCCGCGATCGTCGATGCACCCGCGCGGCACACCACCAGGTCGGCCCAGGCATAGGCCTGCGCCATGTCGGCGATGAACGGCTCCACCGAAGCCTCGACACCGGCTTCCTCGTAGGCGCTGCGGGTGGCCTGCTCGCCGCTGCGGCCGCACTGGTGGCGAAGTTGCGGGCGCGCCTGCGGCGGCAGCGCGGCGATCGCGGCGGGCACGCCGAGGTTCAGTGCGCGCGCGCCCTGGCTGCCGCCCAGCACCAGCACCCGGGCCGGTCCGAGCGCCCGGACAGCCGCTCCTCCGGCGCCGGCAAGGCAGCGATCTCGGCACGCACCGGGTTGCCGACCGTGACGTGTTCCACGCCGGGAAAGCTGTCGGGAAACCCCGCCAGCACCCGCCGCGCCAGACGAGCGAGCACCCGGTTGGTCATGCCCGGGGCGGCGTTCTGTTCGTGCACCAGCAGCGGACGGCGCAGCAGCCACGCGGCCAGGCCACCCGGGCCTGCGGCGAAGCCGCCGAAGCTGATCACCGCGCGCGGGCGCCGCCGGCGCAGCACGCCCAGCGACTGCAACACGGCGCGCACCAGCTTGAATGGGGCCAGCAGCAGCGTGGCCGCACCCTTCCCGCGCAGGCCCGCGATGCTGATCGTGTCGATATCGATGCCGGCTTCGGCCACCAGCCGGGTCTCCATGCCCCCTGCCGAGCCCAGCCAGACCACGGGCACGTCGCGTGCCTGCAGCGCACGGGCCACGGCCAGGCCCGGGAAGATGTGCCCACCGGTGCCGCCGGCCATGATCATCACCGGCGCGCTCATGCCTGCGCTCCCAGCGTCGGCGCCACGCGCACGCGACCACCACGACGCGGGCGCAGCGCATCGGCGTCGGCATCGGCGTCGCGCGGCGGCGCGGCTGCCGGAACCTCGTCCTCTGCGGCCAGTTCGCCGCGGGCACGTGCCACCTGGCGCTCGGCGCGGTCGAGTTCATAGCCCACGCGCAGCAACAGGGCCAGGGAGACGCAGGTCATCAGGACGCTGGATCCGCCCGAGGAGATCAGCGGCAGGGTCAGGCCTTTGGTCGGCAGCAGGCCCAGGTTCACGCCGATCGACACGAAGGCCTGCAGGCTGATGTAGAGGCCGATGCCGAACGCGATGAAGCCGGAGAACAGGCGGCGCATCTCTACCGCGCGCAGGCCGATCGAGAACGCGCGCCAGGTCAGCAGCGCGAACAGCGCGATGATCGCGACCACGCCGATGAAGCCCAGCTCCTCGGCGATCACCGCCAGGATGAAATCGGTGTGCGCCTCGGGCAGGTAGAACAGCTTCTGCACGCTGCCGCCGAGGCCGACGCCGAACCACTCGCCGCGGCCGATCGCGATCAGCGCCTGGGTCAGCTGGAAGCCGTCCTTGAACGGATCCTCCCAGGGGTTCATGAAGCTGGTCAGGCGGCGCACGCGGTAGCTTTCCGACACTGCCAGCAGGCCGATGGCCGGCACCGCCAGCATGACCGGGGCGACCATGCGCGGGATGCTCGCGCCGCCCAGCAGCAGCATGCCGCCGACCACCGCGCAGATCAGCATCGCCGAGCCGAAGTCGGGCTGCATCAGCAGCAGCACCACCATGACGCCGGCGATGCCCAGCGGCTTGAGCATGCCGCTCCAGGTCATCTGCACCGCCTCGGCGAAGCGCTTGAGGTAGCTGGCCATCCAGACGATCAGCAGGATCTTCACCGCCTCGACCACCTGGAAGTTGGAGACCCGCAGGTTGATCCAGCGCCGTGCGCCGTTGACCTCGTGGCCCAGGCCGGGGACGTACACCAGCAGCAGCAGCACCACGCACACCACCGGCAGCAGCTGGGCGTGGGACTCGACCCGCTTGAGCTCGGTGCGCATGACCACGAAGGCCATGCCCAGTCCCGCCGCCAGGAACACCAGGTGGCGCGTGAGGTAGTGGAACTGCCCGACGCCATGGCCCTCGGCCACTGCGATCGAGCTCGAGGCGACCATGACCACGCCGATGCAGGCCAGCGCCAGCGCGGCGAAGATCGTCCAGCCGTCGTAACGGCCCTGGATCTTCTCCAGGCGCTGGGCCTGTCCTTCCGGGCGGGTGTACTGGCTGCCGTCGGCCATCTCAGCGCACCTTCAACGTGGCCAGGCCGACCAGCACGAGCATCACCGAGATGATCCAGAAGCGCACGATGACGCGCGGCTCCGGCCAGCCCTTGAGCTCGAAGTGGTGGTGGATCGGCGCCATCCGGAAGATGCGCTTCCCCGTGAGCTTGAACGAGGCGACCTGCAGCATCACCGAGAGCGTCTCGATGACGAAGATGCCACCCATGATCACCAGCACCAGCTCCTGGCGCACGATGACCGCCATCGCACCCAGCGCGGCACCCAGCGCCAGCGCGCCGATGTCGCCCATGAACACCATCGCCGGGTAGGTGTTGAACCACAGGAAGCCCAGCCCGGCGCCGGCGATCGCGGCGGCGACGATGACCAGCTCGCCCGCCCCCGGCACCTGCGGGATCTGCAGGTAGGCCGAGAACACCGCGTTGCCCGAAGCGTAGGCGAACACGCCCAGCGCACAGGCCACCAGCACGGTGGGCATGATCGCCAGGCCGTCCAGTCCGTCGGTCAGGTTGACCGCGTTGGAGAAGCCGACGATCCAGAAGTAGGCGACCACGATGAACCAGGCGCCCAGCGGAATCGCGACGTCCTTGAGCAGCGGCAGGTAGAAGGTGGTGGCCGCCGGCACGTCGGCGGTGTGGAACAGGAACACGGCCGCCATCAGGCCGAACAGCGACTGCAGCGCGTACTTGTGGCGCGACTTCAGGCCGTTCGGGTCGCGGCGGACGATCTTGATCCAGTCGTCCAGCCAGCCGATCAGGCCGAACGACAGCAGCACGCCGACCATGACCCAGACGTAGCGGTTGGACAGGTCGCCCCAGAGCAGCGTGGACAGCACCACCGCCAGCAGGATCAGCGCGCCGCCCATGGTCGGCGTGCCGGCCTTCTTGAAGTGCGTCTGCGGGCCGTCCTGGCGGATCGGCTGGCCACCGGACTTGAGCGCGGCCAACCAGCGGATCACCGGCGGACCCAGCCACAGCGAGAGCAGCATCGCGGTCAGGGCGCTGAGGATGCCGCGGAAGGTGATGTAGCCGAAGATCCCGAAGCCGGGATGGAAGCCCTGCAGCCACATGGCGAGTTCAAGCAACATGTCCGGACTCCTCCCCCTGGGTGCCGGCGTCGTCCAACAGGGCCTTCACGACCCGCTCCATGCCTGCCGAGCGCGAGCCCTTGACGACGCAGCGCACGCCCGGTGCCAACCGCCGGCGAAGTGCGTCGATGAGTGCCTCGTGGCTGGCGAAGTGTTCGCCGCCGTCGCCGAAGGCGCGGCTGGCGGCACGACTGAGCGTGCCGACGGTGTAGACGTGGCTGAGCCCGGCGCGACGTGCGCGGTCGCCGACCTCGGCGTGCAGCATCTCCGCCGCGGGGCCCAGTTCGCCCATGTCGCCCAGCACCAGCCAGCCTTCGCCGCCGCCACCGGCCAGCGTGTCGATCGCCGCGGCGACCGATGCAGGGTTGGCGTTGTAGCTGTCGTCGACCAGGCGGATGTCCTCGCCGATGCGATGCACCACCTGGCGCCCGGCCACCGGCTGCGCACCGGCCAGGCCGGCGGCGATCTGCGCCGGCGTGGCCCCGGCGGCCCAGGCCAGCGAGGCGGCGGCGAGCGCATTGAGCACGTTGTGCTGGCCGGGCAGCGGCAGCTCGACCTCGGCCTCGCCGTCGGGCGTGTGCAGGCGGAAGCGCGCGCCCTGCGAGCCCAGCTGCAGGTCGAGCGCACGCACGTCGGCGCTGCCTTCCATGCCGAATCGCACCTGGCGACGGCCGGCGGCACGCTCGCCGAACAGTTCCGCGAACGCGTCGTCGGCGTTGATCACGGCGATGCCGTCGGCCGGCAGCGCCTCGTAGATCGCGCCCTTGGTTTCAGCGATGGCCAGCAGCGTACCCATGCGCTCAAGATGCGCCGGGCCGATGTTGTTCACGAGGGCGATATCGGGCCTGGCGATGGCAGTGAGGTAGGCGATGTCGCCGGGCTTGCCCGCGCCCATCTCGTAGATCGCGAAGGCGGCGTCCTCGGGGGCATCGATGACCGCCAGGGGCAGGCCGATCTCGTTGTTGCGGTTGCCCGGGTTCGCATAGGTGGGAGCGACGCCGGACAGAATGGCGGCCGTGAGCGTCTTCACGCCGGTCTTGCCATTGCTGCCGGTGATCGCCAGCGTGCGCGCCGGGCGTCCCTGCGCGATGCCGGCGGCCAGGTCGCCCAGCGCGGACTCGGTGTCGGCGCACAGCACCTGGGAGGCGTCGCAGTCGAGGCGCCGCTGCACCAGCAGCGCACTGGCGCCGGCCGCCACCGCATCGGCGGCGTGCTCGTGGCCATCGACGCGCGCGCCACGCAGCGCGACGAACAGCATGCCGGGGCAGGCCTGGCGGCTGTCCGTGCCCACCGACGTGATCTCGCGATCCTCGCCCAGCAGGCGACCCTCGCACCACTGCGCCACCTGCGAGAGCATCACCGGCCTCATGCCCGACCCTCCAGCACGCGTTGCGCCACTTCGGCGTCGTCGAAACCCAGCCGCTGGCCACCCACTTCCTGGTAGGGCTCGTGGCCCTTGCCGGCGACCAGCACGATGTCATCGGCAGCGGCTTCGGCGATCGCCTGCGCGATGGCGCGGCCGCGATCGCGCTCGATGCGCACCCGCGCCGGGTCGGAGAACCCGGCCATGATCTCCTCGACGATGCGGTCGCCGTCCTCGTTGCGCGGATTGTCGTCGGTCACGAACACGCGGTCGGCCAGGCGCTCGGCCACGGCGGCCATCTCCGGGCGCTTGCCGCGGTCGCGCTCGCCGCCACAGCCGAACACGCAGACCAGAACGCCGACCGCGTGGTCGCGCAGCGCGCCTAGGGCCTGCTCCAGCGCATCCGGGGTATGGGCGTAGTCGACCACCACCAGCGGCTGGCCGCCGCTGCCACCCAGGCGGGTCATCCGGCCGTGCACCGGCTGCAGCTGGTTGATCAGCAGCGCCGTCTGGTGCAGGTCGTGGCCCAGCGCGCGCAGCACGCCCGCCACCGCCAGCAGGTTGTCGACGTTGAAGCGGCCGAGCAGGGGCGACTGGATGCGCTCGGCCTCCTCGCCCTCGACCAGGTCGAAACCGATCCCGGCGTTGTCGGGCTGCACCCGCTCCGCACGCAGCACCGCCTCGGGCTGGCCGTGCGAGCTGACGCCGATGCGTTGCAGCGCATCCGGCAGGCCGGCGTGGATCCGGCGGCCGGTATCGTCGTCCAGGTTCACCACGGCCGCCTGCAGGCCCGGGGTGTGGAACAGCAGCGACTTGGCGGCCGCGTAGGCCTCCATGTCGCCGTGGTAGTCGAGGTGGTCGCGGCTGAGGTTGGTGAACACCGCCACCCGGAACGCCACGCCATCCACGCGGCCCTGGTCGAGCGCGTGCGAGGACACCTCCATCGCCACGTGGGTGGCCCCGGCATCGCGCATCTGCGCCAGCAGCCGGTGCACCGCCAGCACGTCGGGCGTGGTGCGCTCGCCCGCCACCACCTGCCCGTGCAGGCCGGCGCCCAGCGTACCGATGCTGCCGGCCGTGGCGCCGCCCAGGTTCAGCGCCTGGCTCAGCAACTGCACGGTGGAGGTCTTGCCGTTGGTGCCGGTCACGCCGACCACTTCGAGCGCGCGCGAAGCGTCACCGAAGAAGCGCGAGGCCAGCGTGCCCAGCAGGGAGCGCAGGCCGGGCACCGCCCAGCTGTTCCCCGGCAACGCGACACCCTCGGGCTGGGGGGGTTCGAACAGGACCGCCACCGCGCCGCGCTCCAAGGCGGCAGCGGCGTGGGACAAGCCGTGCGCGCTGGCTCCGGACAAGGCGATGAACAGGTCGCCCGGCTGCACCTGCCGGCTGTCCAGCGACAGGCCCGAGACCTCGATGTGCTCCGCACCCGGCACCATCGCCATGCCGTCGAGCAGGTCGGCCAGGCTCACGCGGCTCATTGCAGGCCTCCCGTCGACAGCGGCCCGGGCACGGACTCGGCCTCGGCCGGCGCACCATCGTCATGCACCGGCGCGATGACCGGCGGCAGCTGCGCGTACCACTGTTCGGAGGCATCCGGCGGCACGTCGAGCAAGCGCAGCGCTCCTTCCATGACGCCGGCGAACACCGGCGCGGCGACCAGGCCGCCGTAGTAGCCGCTGCCCTTCGGGTCGTCGATCACCACGACCATGGCCAGGCGCGGGTTGCTGGCCGGCACCAGGCCGGCGAACAGGCTGAGGTAGCGGCGCTGGTAGCCGCCGACGCTGGCCTTGCGCGAGGTGCCGGTCTTGCCTGCCACGCGGTAGCCCACGACCCGGGCGCGGGTGGCGCTGCCCTCGGGACCGGTCACCGTCTCCAGCATGTCCATCAGCTGCTGCGCGACGTGCGGATCCAGTGCCCGGCGCGACTGCGGCGGGGGCACCGCGCACGAAGGTCGGGGTGACCAGGTGGCCGCCATTGCCGATCGCGGCATAGGCCTGCGCCAGCTGCAGCGGCGTGGCCGAGACGCCGTAGCCGAATGCGATCGTGGCGCGCTCCACCGGCCCCCAGCTGCGCACCGTGGGCAGCACGCCGGCGGATTCGCCCGGGAAGCCCGAACCGGTGGCCTGGCCGAAACCGAAGCGGTTGAGCACGTCGAACAGGTGCTCCGGCGGCATGTCCTGGGCCAGCTTCACCGAGGCCACGTTGGAGCTCTTGGTCAACAGGCCGGTGGTGGTGAGCGTGCCGAAGTTGCGGATGTCGCGCACGGTATGGCGGTGGACGGTCATGTAGCCCGGGCTGGTCGGGATCACCGTGTCCGGATGCACCCGGCCGGTCTCCAGGGCCGCGGCCACGGTCATGGCCTTGATCACCGAACCCGGCTCGAGCACGTCGGTGACCGCGCGGTTGCGCATGCTGCCGCGCTCGGCGGTGTGGCGGGCGTTCGGGTTGTACGACGGCGCGTTGACCATCGCCAGGATCTCGCCGTTGTGCACGTCGAGCACCACCACCGATCCGGCACTGGCGTCGTGCTGGAGCAGCGCGGCGTTGAGTTCGCGATGGGCCAGGTACTGGATGCGGCGGTCGATCGACAGGTTCAGCTCGCGACCGGGCTCGGCGGCGCGCACCAGGTCGACGTTCTCGACGATCCGCCCGCGGCGGTCGCGGATGATGCGCTTGGCGCCCGGGGTGCCGGTGAGCCATTCGTCGAAGGCCAGCTCCAGGCCTTCCTGGCCGTGCTCGTCGATGTTGGTGAAGCCCAGCACGTGGGCCATGACGTCGCCCAGCGGGTAGAAGCGGCGGAACTCGCGCTGGCTGAACACGCCCGGGATGCCCAGCTCGATGATCTCCTCGGCGTCGTCGGGATTCATGTGCCGGCGCAGGTAGACGAACTCGCGCTCGGCGCGCGCCTGGATGCGCTCGGTCATCGGCGCCAGCGGCGTCCCCAGCGCCTGCGCCAGCTCCGGCAGGCGCTGCGGGTGCAGCAGCAGCTCGCGCGGATTGGCCCAGATCGACTCGACCGGCGAGGACACCGCCAGCGGCTCGCCGTTGCGGTCGGTGATCATGCCGCGCGAGACGGGGATCGGGATCTGCCGCACGAAGCGCGCGTCGCCCTGCTGCTGCAGGAAGTCGTTGTTGACCAGCTGCAGGTAGCCCGCGCGCGCCACCAGCATCGACGAGGCCAGCGCCATCGCCAGGCCGACGAACAGGGTCCGGCCGCGGACGTTGTACTGGCGGTTGCGCGTCCTCATGGCCGCACCACGATCAGGGCATCGCCTTCGGGCGTGACCATCTTCAGCCGGTTGCGCGCCACCTCCTCGATGCGGGCGGTGTCGGCCCAGGTGGCCTGCTCGAGTTGCAGGCGGCCGAACTCGATGTCGAGCTCGTCGCGTTCGCGCTCAAGGCGGGTCAGCTCGATGAACTGCAGGCGATGCTCGTGGCGCGCATGCACCACGGCGATCGCGCTGGCCATCGTCGCCGCCACCAGCACCACCAGGAAGAAGAGGCGGAAGCTCACGGCAGCTTCTCCGCGATGCGCAGCACCGCCGAGCGGGCGCGCGGGTTGCTCGACGTTTCCCCGGCCTCGGCACGCTGCGCCTTGCCGACCTCGCGCAGCGTCGGTACGAACACCCCGGCTTCGGGCAGCCGGCGGTTCGCCGGCGGCGGCTTGGCGCGGCCGAGGATGAAGCGCTTGACGATGCGGTCTTCCAGCGAATGGAAGCTGATGACCGCCAGGCGGCCACCGGGCTTGAGACGGTCGTGTGCGGCGGCCAGCCCGCGCTCGAGGTCCTCGAGCTCGCGGTTGATGTGGATGCGGATGGCCTGGAAGCTGCGCGTGGCCGGGTGGGTATGGCCGTCGCCGCGGCCGACGATCGCGGCGATGAGGCCGGCCAGGTCGGCGGTGCGCTCGAAGGGCTGCTCGCCGCGGCGGTTGACGATGGCGCGGGCGATGCGGCGGCTCTGGCGCTCCTCGCCGAGGGTCCACAGCACGTCGGCGATCTCGCGCTCGGACGCGTGCGCCAGCCACTGCGCGGCACTCTCGCCGGTGTCGGGATCCATGCGCATGTCCAGCGGGCCGTCCTTGCCGAAGCTGAAGCCACGCTCGGCCACGTCGAGCTGCGGCGAGGACACGCCCAGGTCCAGCATCACGCCGTCCAGGCCCTCGGCGGTGGCGTCCCAGTTGGCCAGGTCGGCGAAACTGCCGCGGAAGATCCGCACGCGCGGATCGCCACCGAACTGGCGTTCGGCGAAAGCGATCGCTTCGGGATCCTTGTCCATCACGAGCAGTTGCCCCGCTGGCCCCAGTTGCTCCAGCACGCCCCGCGCGTGGCCGCCACGGCCGAACGTGCCATCCAGATACCGTCCATCCCTGGTCACCTGCAGGCCGTCCAGCACCTGCTTGAACATCACCGGGAGATGGCTCGGGTCGTGTGCGCCGGTGCGCATCCCGGGCCGTCCCCTTACAGCCTGAGGTCGAGCATGTCGTCGCTGATCTCGTCTTCCCCGATGGTCTGACGGATCTGCGCGAGGTGAGCCTGCTCGCTCCAGAGTTCGAACTTGGTGCCCATGCCCAGCAACACCGCTTTCTTTTCCAGCGCGGCCGCATGCCGATGACTGGCAGGCAGCAGGATGCGGCCGTTGCCGTCGGGCTCGACCGCGGTGGCGGCACCGACCAGCTTCAGCTGCAGGTTGCGGTGAACGCGCTTGGCCGACGGCAGGGCGTTGACCTGGTCGCGCACCTTTTCCCACTGCGCCTGCGGGTAAAGCCACAGGCAGCCGTGCTCGTAGGGGTTGTAGGTGATGACCAGGCGGTTGCCGCACTCACGCACGACGAGCTCGCGGTAGCTGGTCGGAATCGCCAGCCTGCCCTTGTCGTCGATCGTGATGGCCGTTTCGCCCTGGAACATTCGCCCTGCCCTGAGTTTCCTGAGAAAACCACGAAATTCCCGGTTTTCCCCCGCTGACCCACCTTAGTCCTGCCGTGAGCGTTGCGTCAAGCGGTTTTGAGGGGCGAAATCACTTTTGCCGTCAGTGGCTTACGGCAATCTTAACAAGCTGGTTCAAGAAGCGTTTGGTATCCACTGATTTACCGCAGGAATTCCAGATTGATTATTTCGTGACCAGGCCACCGGGTGGTTCAGCTTCACTGCGCCGGAACCGGCGACCCGGCCGCGGCATTGCGCGCGCCCCGCCCGGCATGCCCCGTCGCGCCCCCACCCGCCCCACATGCCGACGCCCCTGCGCGAAACGCAGGGGCGTCGGGTGGAAGCAGGTGCGGAGCCGGCCGATAAGCCGGGTTCTGTCGTGGGCAATCATTCGTCTGGACGCTGCATTGCTGCAGGCCTCAAGCAGCCTACCCGGGTGCAGTGCGGGCCGCACCATAGCACCCCTATTTGGCCTTGCTCCGGGTGGGGTTTGCCGTGCCCTGCGGCGTTGGCCCCGCAGGCGGTGCGCTCTTACCGCACCGTTTCACCCTTACCACGCGCACCTTGCGATGCCGTTCGGCGGTCTGTTCTCTGCTGCACTTTCCGTCGGCTCGCGCCGCCCAGGCGTTACCTGGCACCCTGCCCTGTGGAGCCCGGACTTTCCTCGGCACCCCCGAAGGGGTGACGCGATTGCCTGGCCGACTCCGCACGGGAAGTGTACCCGGTCGCGCTGAACGCCGGGGGCGCCAGCGACCGAACCAGGACCGTTGCGTCGGGCATGCTCAGCCCTGGTAGAGCGCCTTTCGCGGCGCGCCGGACAGCTCCGCCGCCAGCCGCGCGGCCTGCGACGGGGCCAGGTGCTCGCAAAGCTTCGCGTAGAGCCGCCGGCCCTCGGCCAGCCGTCCCTCGGCCTCGTCGCCAACACCTTCGAGGATGACGACGAACTCGCCCTTGCGCTGGTCGGCGTCCGTGGCCACCCGCTCGGCCAGCGTCGCCAGCGTGCCGTCGAGGACGGTTTCGAACAGCTTGGTCAGCTCGCGCGCGATCGCGGCGCGGCGCGTTTCGCCGAACACGGCGACCATGTCGGCCAGGCAGGCCTCGATGCGATGGGCGCTTTCATAGAACACCAGCGTGCGGGGCTCGGCGGCCAGTCGCGAGAGGCGCTCGCGCGCGCGGCCGGCTTGGCCGGCAGGAAGCCCTCGAAGCAGAAGCGGTCGCTGGGCAGGCCGGCCACCGACAGCGCGGCGATGACCGCACTGGGGCCCGGCACCGGGCTCACGCGCAGCCCCGCTTCGCGCGCGGCGCGCACCAGCCGGAAGCCGGGGTCGCTGATCAGCGGGGTGCCGGCATCCGACACCAGCGCCAGCGACTCCCCCTTCCGCAGCCGCTCGACCAGCGCCTCGGCCTGGACGGCCTCGTTGTGTTCGTGCAGCGCCACCAGCGGGCGCTCGATGCGGTGGTGGGACAGCAACTGCCGGGTGTGGCGGGTGTCCTCCGCGCAGATCGCATCGACCCCGGCCAGCACCTGCAGCGCGCGCGCGGAGATGTCGGCCAGGTTGCCGATCGGCGTGGCCACCACATGAAGGGTGCCCGCGTTCGGAGTTTCCGGGGATGCTGCGACCATGTTCGCGCCCTGAACGTCGCGCCCGGTCGGTTCGGGCATTGCGAGCGGAGCGGGTATGATCGCAGGCGCATGCACTTTCAGGAACCGCGCCCGATGATCCGAGTTTCGGCACTCGCCCTCTCCCTCGTGTTGCTTGCCGCCTGTGCCCAGGTCCAGGTGGTACGCGCGCCCGGCGCCACGGCCGTGGCCGGTGAGCAGATCGACCGTGCCGAGCAGGCCCTGCGCGATGGCGAGGCCGCCACCGCGCTGGCGCTGCTGGGCAGCGAACAGGCCGCCGTGGATGCGCGCGAGCGCGAGCGCTGGGGTCGGCTGCGCGCCGAGGCCCTGGCCACCGAGGGCGAGTACTTCGAGGCCGCCCGCCAGCTGGCCCTGCTGGATGCGTCCCTGACCCGACAGGCCCAGGCCGACAACCGCGCCGAGATCGACCGCCTGCTGGCCCGCGTGCCCGATGGCGAGCTGTCGGCCAACGCCGCGATGCTGCCCGATGGCCACGTCATGTACCCGTTCGCGGGCCGCGCCCTGAGCTCGCGCGGGCTACCGCTGCCACGCGCCTACGACCGCCATGACTTCCCGGGCGAGGCGTTGGCACTGCGGCCACCGGCCGACCACGACGGTTACCGGCCACCGATGCGGCTGGCCGTGCTGCTGCCGATGAGCGGGCAGATGGAGACCGCCAGCCGGTCGGTGCGCGACGGCATCCTGGCCGCGCACTACCGCGAGCAGCGTCGACGCCCGGAAGTGGTCTTCTACGACACCGCCGGCAGCGCCGCCGGCAGCGTGGATGCCTACCAGCTGGCCACCTCCGAAGGGGCCGACCAGATCCTGGGCCCGCTGTCGCGCGACGAAGTGAGTGCGCTGTTCCGCCAGGACGGCCTCAACGTGCCGGTGCTGGCGCTCAACCGTGCCAGCGAACCCGGCCCGCCGGGCAGCGCGAGCTTCGCCCTCAACCCCGAAGAGGAAGGCCTTGCCGCGGCCGAACGCCTGCTGCAGCGTGGACTGAACCGCATCATCACCGTCACCGGCACCGATGACAGTGCCCGTCGTGCACTGGATGCGTTCAAGGTGCGCTTCCAGGAGCGCGGCGGCGTGATCCTGGCCGAGGCCCGCATCGACGACAGCTCGCCCGACTACAGCCGGGCGCTGCAGCTCGCCCAGCAGCAAGCCGGCGGCCCCGATGTCCACGACGCGCTGTTCCTGGCGCTGCGCGCGCCGACGCGCGGCTGTTGGTGCCGCAACTGGCGGTGGCCGGCTACCCGCCGCGCCCGATCGCGGCGACGTCGCAGATCCTCATCGGCACCGGCGACCCGCGCCAGGACCGCGAGCTGGACGGCATCGAGTTCCCCGAGGCACCGTGGGCGCTGGGCCGCTTCTCGGAGCTGCCCAATGTCGACCAGGTCGGCCGCGACCTGGAGAGCGCCCGCGGCGGTGGTGCCCGCCTGTTCGCCTTCGGCTTCGACGCCTATCGGCTGTCGGGCTACCTGGAACACCTTTCGCGATCCTCCGGTGCCTGGCTCAACGGCGCCACCGGCGAGCTGCGCCTCGACGGCTTCGGCAACGTGCTGCGCAGCCCCGGCTGGGGCGTGTTCTCCGGCGGCCGCCCGCGGCCGGCGCTGGATGGCCAGCTGATGCCGCAGGACGTTGGCGGCGAGTGACACCCGTGCGCGCGGCGCGGCCTTCGAGGCCGCCGCGCGCACGTACCTGGAAGCCCGTGGCCTGCGACTGATCGAAGCCAATGCCCACTTCAAGGTCGGCGAACTCGACCTGGTCATGGCCGATGGCGACACGGTCGCGTTCACCGAGGTGCGCTACCGCGCCCGCAGCGATTTCGGCGACGGCGCCGACTCGGTCGACTGGCGCAAGATGCGCAAGCTGGCGCGGGCCGCCCAGGCCTGGCTGCTGCGCAACCCGACGCTGTCGCAACGGCCCTGCCGCTTCGACGTGGTGTCGGTGACTGGCAGTGACGACGCACCGGTGATCGAATGGATCCGCGATGCGTTCCGGCTCGACGACCTGTAGGCGGAGGTGCACGTGGCTCACGATGGCCCTGGCGACACCCGCACCCTGGACCCGCGACTGGCCACCCGGCTTCGCGATGCGCTGGGCGGGCAGGCGCTGCTGACCGACCCGGGCGAATGCCTGGCCTACGGCTACGACAACTCGCGCCGCCAGGCGATGCCCGCCGCCGTCGCGCTGCCGCGCGAAGTGGCCCAGGTGCAGGCCCTGGTGGCCGCCTGCCGCGACGCGCGCATGCCCGTGGTTGCACGTGGCCGCGGCACCAACACCACTGGTGCCAGCGTGCCGTCCGGGGGCGGCCTGGTGGTCAGCTTCGAGCGCATGGACCGGCTGCTGCGGCTGGCACCCGAGGACCGGCTGGCGGTGGTGGAACCCGGCCTGCTCAATGGCCGGCTGCAGGAGGCGGCCGCCGAGCACGGCTTCTTCTGGCCGCCCGACCCGACCTCGGCCCCGTACTGCACGATCGGCGGCAACATCGCCACGAATGCCGGCGGGCCGGCGGCGGTGAAATACGGAGCGACCCGCGACAACGTGCTGGGCCTGGCGCTGGTGGCCGGCAACGGCGAGCTGATCCGCTGTGGCGGCAACACCACCAAGGCCAGCACCGGCTACGACTTCACCCGCTTCGTCATCGGCTCGGAGGGCACGCTGGGCCTGGTGGTGGAGGCGACGCTGAAGCTGAGCCCGAAACCCCGCGCCCGCCAGGCACTGCGCGCGCTCTACGACAGCGTCGAATCCGCCGCCGCCGCGGTGGCGCGGCTGATGGCGCAGCCGGTGGTGCCGTCGATGCTGGAGTTCATGGACGGCGACTGCGTGCGCCTGGCCCGCGAAGTCGGTGGTGCCGACATTCCCGCCGCCGGCGCGCTGCTGATGATCGAGGCCGACGGCGACCCGGACACCCTTCCCCACGCTGTCGCCGCGCTGCGCCGCGCTGCCGATGGTCCCGGTGCGATCGGCATCGACGACGCGCCCGACGAAGCCGCGCGCCTGAAGCTGTGGGCCGCACGCAAGGCGCTGTCACCGGCCCTGCGCACGATCGCGCCGGGCAAGATCAACGAGGACGTGGTCGTGCCGGTCTCGCGCATCCCCGCACTGGTCGAGGCGGTACGGGCGCTGTCGCGACGGCATGGGCTGACCATTGTGTGCTTCGGCCACGCCGGCAACGGCAACCTGCACACCAACATCCTCTACGACCCCGCCGACGCGGACGAAAGCCGCCGGGCCGAGGCCGCGATGCATGGCGTGTTCGACGCAGTGCTGTCGCTGGACGGCACGCTGTCGGGCGAACACGGCATCGGCCTGGCCAAGCGCGACTTCATGGGCCGTGCGGTCGACGCGCCGACGCTGGCGATGATGCGCGCGGTGAAGGCGCAGTTCGACCCTCAGGGCATCATGAACCCCGGCAAGCTGCTGCCACCGACCTGAGCCGCTCCGAGCGCAGCTACGCGGCGCGCGCCAGCACCCAGGACGCCGCCTGCAGCAGCGCCAGTGCGTACAGCCCGGCGAACACGTCGTCGATCATGACGCCCATTCCACCCTTGAGGCGGCGGTCGGCCCAGGAACACGGCCAGGGCTTGAGGATGTCGAAGAGGCGGAACAGGACGAAGCCGGCCAGCACCCAGGCCCAGCCGGCCGGCACCAGGAACAGCGCCAGCCACAGGCCGACCCACTCGTCGACGACGACGGCCCCCGGATCCTGCACGCCGGTGCGTGCGATGACCCAGTTCGCCGACCACGTACCCAGCACGAACACCAGCGCGGTGACGGCGAGGTAGGCCAGCGGCGGCAGTTGCGCCAGCAGCAGCCACGGCAGCAGGCCGGCGATCGAACCGGCGGTGCCCGGGGCCCTGGGCGACAAGCCGGAGCCTGCGCCGGTGGCCAGCCAGCCCAGCGGGTGGACCAGCATCGTGCGCGCGTTGAGCGGCTGGTATGCCGTGGCACCGGCAGCTGCGGTGGGCTCGCTCATCCGGCCGGTCCGTCGAAGTGGCGATAGCCGGTGGTGGGCGGCTGCCAGGCCTCGCCGCCGGCGTCGAACACCCGCAGGCCGCGGGCCTCGGTACAGGTTCCGATCCGGGTCACGGCCACATCCAGTGCTGCCAGCGTGGCGACCACCTGGTCGCGCTGTTGGCGGTCGGCGGTGAAGCACAGTTCGTAATCGTCACCGCCGGTGAGTTGCAATACGTGGCGCCCGGGCACGGGCACGCAAGCCGCCAGCGCGGGTGATGCCGGCACCGCTTCAAGCTTCAATTCGGCGCGAGGCCGCTGGCCTCCAGCACATGCCCCAGGTCGGCCAGCACGCCGTCGGACACGTCGATCGCCGCGCTGGCCAGACCACGCAGCGCGATCCCGGCGGCCACCCGGGGGGTGGGACGATCCAGCCGGCCGCGCAGGAAGGCGACGTCATCGGGTTGGCCCAGCGTGTCGGGATTGCTCACCAGCAGCAGGCCGGCCGCGGCATCACCGACCGTACCGGTCAGCCACACGTCGTCGCCGGCACGGGCGCCATCGCGCCGCAGCGCCTGGCCGTCCCGCACCGAGCCGATCGCGGTAACCGAAATCGACAGCGGACCCCGGGTCGTGTCGCCTCCCACCAGCGCGATGCCGTGGGATTGCGCCAGCACCAGGAAACCGTCGAGGAAGCGATCCAGCCAGTCCGGGTCGGAGTCGGGCAGGCACAGCGACAAGGTGCACCACAACGGGCGGGCGCCCATCGCGGCCAGGTCGCTGAGGTTCGCCGCCAGGGCCTTGTGACCGACCGCCTCGGCGTCGGTGCTGGTCGGGAAATGCACGCCGGAATTCAGCGTGTCGGAGGTGATCGCCAGCAGCTCGCCCATCGGCGGCTGCAGCAGCGCGGCATCGTCGCCGATGCCCAGGCGAACATCCTCGCGCTGCGGGCAGCGCTCGCGGATGCGCGCGATCAGGTCGAACTCACCCGACGCGGTCACGCCGGCTCATCCCTTGCGCGCCGCTTCCGCCTCGACCGCACGCCACTGCGCGGCGGCCTTGTCGAGCACGCCATTGATGTAGCTGTGGCCGTGGTCGGCACCGAAGCGCTTGGTGGTCTCGATCGCTTCGTTGATGACCACGCGGTAGGGCACGTCGGGGCGGTGCAGCATCTCGTAGGCGGCAATGCGCAGCACGCCGCGCTCGATCGGGTCGACCTGGTCGATGCCGCGGTCGAGGAAGCCCGACAGGGCCTCGTCGAGCGCCTTCGCGCCGCGCACCACGCCGGTGACCAGGTCTTCGAAGTAGGCCGCGTCGGCGACGTTCATGTCCTGCTCGTGGGCGAACTCCTCGAGCAGGCGCGCCAGCGGCGTGCCCGACATCTGCCAGGCGTAGATCGCCTGCAGCGCGCGGCGGCGCGAGCGCGAGCGCGCGGCGAAGTCGATGCCATCGCTCTTGCGTGTGCTCATCGCGCGGCCTCCGCTTGCGCGGCCTCCACCAGTCGCGGCAGCAGGTTCGCCATCTCCATCGCGGCCAGCGCCGCCTCCTCGCCCTTGTTGCCGTGGCTGCCACCGGCGCGGGCCTCGGCGTCCTCGTGCTGTTCGACGGCCAGCACGCCGTTGCACACCGGCAGGCAGTGGTCGATCGACACCTGCATCAGGCCGCGGGCGCACTCGTCGGCGACGTGCTCGTAGTGGCGGGTGTCGCCACGCACCACGCAGCCCAGCGCGACGATCGCCACGTGGGCGCCGGCGGCGGCGATCGTGGCGGCGGCGGCAGGAAGCTCCCAGGTGCCCGGCACCCGCACCACGTCCACGTCGGACGGGTCCACGCCGTTGTCGGCGAAGGTCTTGCGCGCGGCTTCCACCAGCGCGTCGGTGATGCGGGGGTTCCAGCGCGCGGCGAGGATCGCGAAGCGATCACCGGCGGTGACGCGCAGCTCACCTTCGTAATGGGTCATGGGCAGTCTGGACTCTGGGGAAGGGGCAGTTTAGCGCGGGGCCGCCGGGTCGACGTAATCGACCACTTCCAGGCCGTACCCGGCCAGGCCGATCTGGCGCCGCGGCGTCCCGATCACGCGCAGCTGCTTCAGGCCCAGGTCGGCCAGGATCTGCGCGCCGGCCCCGTTGCGACGCCATTCCGCGGAACTGGCCTTGCCCGCGGCGGGCTCGGCTTGCTGGCGCAGGCGGGCCAGCAGTCGCTTGGGGTCGACCGGCTCGGCCAGCACCACCAGCACGCCCTCCCCGGCCTCGTCGATCATGCGCAGCGCGTCGGTGATCGCGACGCCGAAGTCACCCCGCCGCCAGTGCAGCACGTCCGACAGCGGGTTCTTCACGTGCACCCGGGTCAGCACCGGGCGGCTGGCGTCGGGCGTGCCGCGCACCAGGGCGAAGTGCAGGTCGTGGGCGATGCGGTCGCGCCAGGTCAGCAACCGGAACGGGCCGAACTCGGTGTCGATCTCGCGCTCGTCGATGCGCTCCACGGTGTGTTCGGTGGCCAGGCGGTGGGCGATCAGGTCCTCGATCGAGCCGATCTTAAGGCCGTGCTGCTTCGCGAACGCCTCCAGCTGCGGCCGGCGCGCCATGCTGCCGTCGTCGTTGAGCACCTCCACCAGCACGCCGGCGGGCTCCAGGCCGGCCAGAAGGGCCAGGTCGGCGCGCCTCGGTGTGGCCGGCGCGGGTCAGCACGCCGCCGGGCTGCGCCATCAACGGGAAGATGTGGCCCGGCTGGGCGAGGTCGTCCGGGCCGGCGTCCGGCCGCACCGCGGTGCGCACCGTGTGCGCCCGGTCGTAGGCGGAAATACCGGTGGTGACGCCCTCGGCGGCCTCGATCGATACGGTGAAGTTGGTGTGGTGCTGGGAGCGGTTGTCGCTGACCATCGGCGCCAGGCCCAGCTGCTGGCAGCGCTCGCGGGTCAGCGACAGGCACACCAGGCCGCGGGCATGGGTGACCATGAAGTTGATGTCGGAGGGCTTGACCAGCTCGGCGGCCATGATCAGGTCGCCCTCGTTCTCGCGGTCCTCGTCGTCGACGATGACGACCATGCGGCCGGCGCGGATCTCCTCGAGCAGTTCGGGGACGGGGGCGAAGCTCATGCGGTTTCTCCAGCGGCATCGCCGCGGTGGGCGAGCAGGCGCTCGACGTAGCGGGCGACCAGGTCGACCTCGAGGTTGACCGCCTGGCCGGGACCGGCGGCGGAAAAGGCGGTGTGCGACACGGTGTGCGGCACCAGGTTCACGTCGAAGGTGTCGGCCCCGACGGCATTCACCGTCAGGCTGGTGCCATCGATGCAGACCGACCCCTTCTCGGCGATGTAGCGCATCAGGGTGCCCGGGGCACGGAAGCGCCAGCGCTGCGAGCGCGCGTCCTCCTCGACCGACACCACCTCGCCGACGCCGTCGACGTGGCCCGACACGAGGTGACCGCCCAGCCGGGCATCGGCGCGCAGCGCGCGCTCCAGGTTCACCGGGGCACCGTCGGCCAGCGCACCCAGCGTGGTGCGCGACAGGGTTTCATTCGACACATCCGCGGCGAAGCTGTCGGTATCGAGCTCGACCACGGTCAGGCACACGCCCGACACCGCGATGCTCTCGCCCAGGGCCAGCCCCTCCCGCGGCAGGCCGGCCATGTCCACGACCAGGCGCACGTCGCCTCCGACGGGTTCGCGCTGGCGCAGGCGGCCGACGGCTTCGATGAGTCCTGTGAACATGGGGGCTCCAGACCGGATCAGGGTTCGCTGCGCTCGCGGGGCCGCAGCATCAGACGGAGATCGGGGCCGACCTGGCGCGATTCAAGCAGCTCCAGGCCGATCCGATCGGCCATCGTGGCCGGCGAGATGCCCGACAGCAGCGGCCGGCCGGTGTCGCCCAGCAGCACCGGGGCGACGTAGACGAGAAGTTCATCGACCAGGCCGGCGGCCAGCAGCGCGCCCGAAAGCGTGGCGCCGGCCTCGACCTGGATCTCGTTGATGCCGCGCTGGGCCAGCTGCGAGACCACGGCGTGCAGGTCGAGGTGGGCGCGACGCGGCGGACCGGGAACGCCTCGACGTGGTCGTCGTAGGCGGGAACGAAATCATCGGCATGCACGGCCAGCGTCGGTGCGGCGCCATCGGTCACCAGACGCGCAGCCGACGGCATCCGCCCGCGCGTGTCGAGCACGACGCGCAGCGGCGGCGGCATGTCCGCCACCTCGTCCTCGGGCAGGCGCACGGTCAGGCGCGGGTCGTCGGCCAGCACGGTGCCCAGCCCGGTCAGGATCGCGCCGGAGCGCGCCCGCCAGCGCTGCACGTCGATGCGCGAGGCCTCCGACGTGATCCACAGGCTTTCGCCGCTGGCCAGCGCGGTGCGGCCGTCCAGGCTCATCGCCAGCTTGACCCGCAGCCAGGGGCGGCCGCGCTCGACGCGCGAGAAGAAACTGCGGTTGAGCGCGCGCGCCTGGGCCTCCATCAGGCCCACGTCGACCGTCACGCCGGCCGCGCGCAGCATCGCGAAGCCCTGTCCGGACACCTTGTGGAACGGGTCCTGGCTGGCGGCGACGACCCGGGTGATGCCCGCGCGCACCAGCGCATCGGCACACGGAGGCGTGCGTCCATGGTGGGCGCAGGGTTCCAGCGTCACGTAGGCGGTGGCGCCATGGGCGGTTTCACCCGCTTCGCGCAGCGCATTGACCTCGGCGTGGGCTTCACCGGCCCGCGAATGCCAGCCCTCGCCCAGCACCACGCCATCGCGGGCAATCACGCAACCCACCAGCGGGTTGGGCCGCGTGGTGTAGCGGCCGTGTTCGGCCAGCTGCAGGGCCCGCGCCATCATCGCGGCGTCGCCGGCGCTGAACGCCGGCGCCCCCTGGGCCGGGCTCACTTGCGCTTCTCGCCGCCGCTGCGCGTGGAGGTGTCCTGGCGCTGGGCGTCCTTGACCTCGTCGAGCAGCGGCAGCTGCAGGCCATCGAGCCCGGGCAGGTCGCGCTCCAGGCGCTCGACCTCCTCGCGGAAGGCCTGCACGTCCTCGAAACGGCGGTAGACCGAGGCGAAGCGCACGAAGGCGACCTGGTCGAGCTTCTTGAGCTCGCGCATGACCAGCTCACCCACCTGCATCGACGGCACCTCGCGCTCGGCGCTGACCCGCAGCTCGTGCACGATCGCACGCACCGCGTCGTCCACCTTGTCAGCCGACACCGGCCGCTTCTGCAGCGCGCGCTCGAAGCTCACGCGCAGCTTGCCCTCGTCGAAGGCCTCGCGCCGGCCATCGCCCTTCACCACCGCCGGCAGCTTGATCTCCGCCGTCTCGAAGGTCGAGAAGCGCTCCCCGCAGGCCGGGCACTCGCGCCGACGACGCACGGTCGTGCCGTCCTCGGTCAGCCGCGAATCGACCACGCGGGTGTCTTCGTGCTGGCAGAACGGGCAATGCATTCCGGTGGGGTCAGCCGTAGACCGGGAAGGCGCGGCACTGGGCGGTGACCGCCTCGCGCACGCGGGCGATGGCGCCCGTGTCGGTGGGCGCATCGAGCACGTCGGCGATCCAGTGGGCCAGATCGACGCATTCCTTCTCGCCATAGCCGCGCGTGGTGACCGCCGGCGTGCCCAGGCGCAGGCCCGAGGTGACGAAGGGCGAGCGCGGGTCGTTGGGCACGGCGTTCTTGTTGACCGTGATGTGGGCGGCGCCGAGGGCAGCCTCGGCATCCTTCCCTGTGAGGTCCTTGTCGATCAGGTCGACCAGGAACAGGTGGTTCTCGGTACCACCGGACACGATCCTGTAGCCGCGCCCGATCAGGGTCTTCGCCATCGCCTGCGCGTTCTTGACCACCTGCGCCTGGTAGGTCTTGAACTCCGGCTCCAGCGCCTCCTTGAACGCGACCGCCTTGGCGGCGATCACGTGCATCAGCGGCCCACCCTGGATGCCCGGGAACACCAGCGACTGGAACTTCTTCTCGTAGGCCTCGTTGGCCTTGCACACGATGATGCCGCCGCGCGGGCCACGCAGGGTCTTGTGGGTCGTCGAGGTGCACACGTCGGCGTGCGGCACCGGGTTCGGGTAGACGCCGGCGGCGACCAGCCCGGCCACGTGCGCCATGTCGACGAAGAAGATCGCACCGACCGACTTCGCGATCGCGGCCATGCGCTCCCAGTCCATCACCTGCGAATAGGCCGAGAAGCCGCCGACCAGCATCTTCGGACGGTGCTCCTCGGCCAGGCGCTGCACTTCGTCGTAGTCGACCAGGCCGTTCTCGTCGACGCCGTACTGCACCGCGTTGAACAGCTTGCCGCTGAAGTTCACCTTGGCACCATGGGTGAGGTGGCCGCCGTGGGCCAGGCTCATGCCCAGGATCGTGTCGCCCGGCTGCAGCAGCGCCAGGTACACCGCCTGGTTGGCCTGCGAACCCGAATGCGGCTGCACGTTGGCGTAGTCGGCGCCGAACAGCTGCTTCGCCCGCTCGATCGCCAGCCTCTCGGCCACGTCCACGTGCTCGCAGCCGCCGTAGTAGCGCTTGCCCGGGTAGCCCTCGGCGTACTTGTTGGTCAGCACGCTGCCCTGGGCCTGGAGCACGCGCGGGCTGGCGTAGTTCTCCGAGGCGATCAGCTCGACGTGATCCTCCTGGCGCTGCAGCTCGTTGGCGATGGCCTCGGCCAGCTCAGGGTCGTATCCAGTGATCGTGCAGTCTTTCGGGAACATTCGAGGGGGACTCCAGACGGGCGCTCGGGTAGCCCGAAAGTGTAACGTCCGCGCGGGTTTGCGGCCACTCTCATGGCGTCGTGGCCCCCACCCGGCTCCAGTCGAGATGGCGCGTGGCGAGCATCAGCGCCGCCAGCAGCCCGAACAGGGCGATCGAGCCCATCAGCAGCGCATAGTCCTCGGACTGCAGCAGGCCGTAGAGCAGGCCGTAGAGGGCGCCTAGCGCAAGCGGCACGATCCACCTGCCGGCGCGGCCTTGCTGCAGGGCCGACAGGTAGGCGGAGATGAGCGCGGTGCTGGCCCCGGCGGCGACGAGATAGGCTGCACCGAAGCCGATGTGCTCCGACAGGGAAAGCAGCAGCAGGAAGAACATCGCCAGCGCCAGGCCGGTCAGGCCGTACTGGACCGGGTGCACCGCGCGCCGCTGGGTGACCTCCAGCACGAACACCGCACCCAGCACCAGTGCGAGCACCAGCAGCGCGTACTTCATCGCGCGCTCGGTCATCAGGTTGCGGTCGACAGGCTCCACCAGGCGCACGCCGAAGCTCGCATCCAGCGCCGCGGGGCAGTGCGGCGCGTCGGCACCGCAGCGCACGATCGCCTGCTGGGCCTGGCTGGCCAGGCGCGAGACGCTCCATTTCGCGCGGAACCCGTCGGCGGCCACGCTGGGCGAGACCGGCAAGCGGTCACCGGTGAAGCCCGGGTGCGGCCAGCTCCCGTGCGCGTGCACCTCGGTCTCGCTGCCCGCCGGCAGCCAGTGCATCGAGCCGGTACCGCTGAGCGTCATGTTCGCGGCCACCTCCAGGCGGCGCTGCTGCAACAGGTCCAGCGGCAACGGCACGTGGACGCCCTGCTCCAGCCAGCCCACGCCGGTTCCCGGCTGGGGCGCATGCGTGCGACCGCCCACGCTGACCTCCAGGCTGCCCAGACCGCGGTTGTCCCCCAGCCCCATGACCAGCCACAGGCGCAGTGGGCGGGTGTCGGGCGGCGGCGTGGACGGCAGGGTGAAGGCGGCCTGGAGGTCGGTGACGGCATGGACCAGCAGGGTGGAGAACAGCGAGCGGCCACGGCGTTCGGTCTGCAGTTCGTTGTCCACCCGCAGCCGGTCGGGCAGCACCAGCTCGCGGCGGCGTTCGGTCTTCACCTCGCTGACCTCGCGCTCGACACCGCCCTCGGTCACGGTGCGCACGTGCAGGCGCCGCTCCTCGTATTCGACCAGCAACATCGGTCCGAGCAACCTCTGGGCATGGCTGCTGGCCTCCGCGATCTCCGTGGCCACCTCCGCGGCGCGCGCCTGCCGCTCGGCCACAAGCCCCCGCAGCATCGTCATCGGGACCATCAACACCAGCATCACCAGGCCCACCAGGCCCAACCTGACTCCGACTCCTGAACGCATCGCCGCACTCCCCGGGGCGCCGGCCGGGCGCGTCGCCGAGCATTCCACCGCGGTCATGCGGCATCGCCGGGGCGGGTTCTGGCATTACCAGGGCACGGGTGCAAGCCGATGGCGCATCGGCGATAATCGCGGGCTGATCACCGATCGACGCACGCCGCAGCCCCTCCCGGGCCGGTGGGCATCGTCACGCTTCTCAAAGGGTCCCCCCATGCAATACATCTACACCATGAACGGCGTCAGCAAGGTCGTTCCGCCGAAGAAGCAGATCATCAAGGACATCTCGCTGTCCTTCTTCCCGGGCGCCAAGATCGGCCTGCTGGGCCTCAACGGTGCCGGCAAGTCGACCGTGCTGCGGATCATGGCCGGCGTGGACACCGACTTCCAGGGCGAGGCGCGTGCACAGGCCGGGATCAAGGTCGGCTACCTGGAGCAGGAACCGCGCCTGGACCCGGAGCAGACCGTGCGCGAAGCGGTCGAGGAAGGCGTCGGCGAGGTGCTGCAGGCGCAGGCCGAGCTGGACAAGGTCTACGCCGCCTATGCCGAGGAAGGCGCCGACTTCGACGCGCTGGCCAAGCAGCAGGAGCGCCTGGAGGCGATCCTTGCCTCCGGCGACGCGCACCTGGTCGAACAGCAGCTCGAAGTGGCCGCCGATGCGCTGCGCCTGCCGCCGTGGGACGCCAAGATCGGGCCGCTGTCGGGCGGCGAGAAGCGTCGCGTGGCGCTGTGCCGCCTGCTGCTGTCCAAGCCCGACATGCTGCTGCTCGACGAACCCACCAACCACCTCGACGCGGAGTCGGTGGAATGGCTGGAGCAGTTCCTGGCGCGCTACGCCGGCACCGTCGTGGCGGTCACCCATGACCGCTACTTCCTCGACAACGCCGCGGAGTGGATCCTCGAGCTCGACCGCGGTCGCGGCATCCCGTGGAAGGGCAACTACTCCGAGTGGCTGGTGCAGAAGGGCGAGCGCCTCAAGCAGGAGGAATCCTCGGAGAAGGCGCGCCAGAAGGCGATCGCCAAGGAACTGGAGTGGGCGCGGCAGAACGCCAAGGGCGGGCGCTCCAAGGGCAAGGCACGACTGAACCGGCTCGAGGAGCTGCAGTCGGTCGAATACCAGAAGCGCCAGGAGACCAACGAGATCTTCATCCCGCCCGGCGAGCGCCTGGGCAACAACGTCATCGAGTTCAAGAACGTCACCAAGAGCTTCGGCGACCGCCTGCTGATCGACGACCTGAGCTTCATCGTGCCGCCGGGCGCGATCGTCGGCATCATCGGCCCCAACGGCGCCGGCAAGTCGACGCTGTTCAAGATGATCATCGGCAAGGAGCAGCCGGATTCGGGCGAGGTCAACATCGGCCCGACCGTGAAGCTGGCCTATGTCGACCAGAGCCGCGAGAAGCTCGAGGGCGACCACAACGTGTTCCAGGAGGTCTCCGGCGGCTCCGACATCCTCAACATCAACGGCGTCGAGATCCAGTCGCGCGCCTACATCGGCCGCTTCAACTTCAAGGGCCAGGACCAGCAGAAGCTGGTCGGCACGCTGTCGGGCGGCGAGCGCGGCCGCCTGCACCTGGCCAAGACCCTGCTGCAGGGCGGCAACGTGCTGCTGCTCGACGAGCCGTCCAACGACCTCGACGTCGAGACGCTGCGCGCGCTGGAGGACGGCCTGCTGGAGTTCCCCGGCTGCGTCATGGTGATCAGCCATGACCGCTGGTTCCTGGACCGCATCGCCACGCACATCCTGGCCTTCGAGGGCGACAGCCACGTGGAGTTCTTCCCGGGCAACTACCGCGAGTACGAGGAAGACAAGAAGCGCCGCCTCGGCGAGGAAGGTGCCAAGCCGCACCGCCTGCGCTACAAGGCGCTCAAGTAACCCGACCGCCCCCGCCCACCGGCGGGGGTTTTCGCATGCACGAGGGGAAGACGATGGGCTTCATGCAGCAGCTGCGACAGCGCTGGACCGACGCCGACACGCTGGTTTGCGTGGGCCTGGATCCGGAGCCGGCAAAGTTCCCGGCCCATCTGCAGGGCGACCCGGATGCCGTGTTCGCGTTCTGTCGCGCGATCGTCGATGCGACCGCCGACCTGGCCTGCGCGTTCAAGCCGCAGATCGCGCATTTCGCAGCCCTCGGTGCCGAGGATGCGCTGCAGCGGCTGATCGCGCACATCCACGACGCCCACCCGGGCGTGCCGGTGATCCTGGACGCCAAGCGCGGCGACATCGGCTCCACCGCCGGGCACTACGCCCGCGAGGCCTTCGACCGCTACGGCGCCGACGCGGTCACCGTGAACCCGTACATGGGCCGTGATTCCGCCGAGCCGTTCCTGGCGCGTGCCGACCGCGGCGTGGTGGTGCTGTGCCGCACCTCCAACCCCGGTGCCGGCGAGCTGCAGGACCTCGAGGTCGACGGCATCCCCCTGTACCAGCAGGTGGCCGCGCGCGTGGCGACGCAGTGGAATGCCAACGGCAACTGCCTGCTGGTGGTCGGGGCGACGTGGCCGCGGCAACTGGCCGAGGTGCGGGCGATCGTCGGCGACATGCCGTTCCTGGTGCCCGGCGTGGGCGCCCAGGGCGGCGACGCGGCCGACGTGGTGCGCCATGCGGCGACCGCCGATGGCACCGGCCTGCTGGTCTCGTCCTCGCGGGCGATCCTCTACGCCAGCCAGGGCGAGGACTTCGCCGAAGCCGCGCGCGCGGCGGCGACCGGGCTGCGCGACCTGATCAACCGGCACCGGCCACGCTGAGCAGCGCCGCTGGCCGGACCTTCAGCCGGCGCGAGCCCGACGCCAGGCCAGCGCGCGGCCAGCAGGAAGTGCCCCCAGACGACGAGCCAGCCCAGCAGCCGCCGATGCACGGCAGCCTGTCCGAGCTCGAACTTGCCGAGGTAGCGCCACAGGCCCCGGTGCTTGTGCCACTCCACCCACACCGGGCGGTGACGGCTGGAGACCCCGCGCAGGTGCAGCACGCGCACGTCGTTGGCCACGTACACGCCATGGCCGGTCTGGCGCACGCGGCGACACAGGTCGAGGTCCTCGGCATGCAGGCGGTAGCCCTCGTCGAAGCCCCCCAGCACCTGGTACAGCGCCCGCGGCATCAGCATCAGCGCACCCGACACCGCCTCCACCGGCTGCAGCGTCAGCGCCGGATCGGGCGTGATCCACAGGCTGCCGCGATGGCCACGACCGGCAAGCAGCCGGCCGAGGCTGGCGTCGCGGCGGTGCGAGGCGGGGTCTGCTCGCCGCGCTCGTCGACCAGCGCCGCGCCCAGCAGCCCGGTGTCCGGCCGGGCGCGGGCGTGGGCCAGCAGGCGCTGCAGGTCACCGGGCTCGAGCAGGCAGTCGGGGTTCACCAGTGCCAGCCAAGGCAGGTCGGTGCGTGCCGCGCCCTGGTTGCAGGCGGTGCCGAAGCCCGGGTTGTCGGCATTCTCCAACAGCATCAGGCGCGGGTCGGCGTGCAGCAACGTGCGCACGATCTCGACCGTGCCATCGCGGGAGTCGTTGTCGACCACGATCACCGCGCCCACGCCGGCGCATACCAGCAGCCGCGACACGCAATCACCGATCGTGCTGGCGCTCTGGTGGCTGACGACGACGGCGGCGATGTCTCCCTGGGCGCTCATCCGAACAGGTCCCCCTGCGGCGACGGCGGTGCTTGCCGCATTGTGCCTTTTGCCGGCGCGGCGGCAAGTTCGGCGCGCAGCTCGCGCAGCGGGTCGCGCATCAGGAACTCGGCCACCTGGCGGCCGTAGTCGGGATAGCGCGCGGTGAGCTGGTGCATGTCGCCCATGCCCGGCCCCTGCTCGAGCCGGGCGCCGATGTAGCAGCGTGCCGCCAGGACGTGGTGCCAACCGAATGCGGCCTGGCGCAGGAACAGGTCCACCAGGGCGGCATAGCTGCTGAAGTAGCTTGCGTCGTCGGGCCCACCGACCGCGGCCAGTCCGCGCCCCGACAGGGCGACGGCGTGGCAGCCCCCCAGCGGGATGGTCTCCTCGGCCTGGCCCCGGTCGAGCAGCGCCGCGACCGCGCCCAGGTCTTCGGGAACCGGGTGCCGCTCGCCGATCCTGGGAAAGGCCGCCAGCTCGCCATCGTTGCTCCACGGCGTGGCGCTGGCCACGCCCCCGCCAGCGCGTAGCGCGCGCGCCAGGCCCTCCAGGCTGCCCGGAGCCGGCACGGAGCCCGGCGCCAGCACGATCACGTCACCGCCGGCGGCACCCAGCAATGCGGCGAGCCGCTGTGCCGGGGTGGCATCGAGGGGCACGGGAACGTGCTCGACGTGGCGTCCGCCCCGCGCCTGCCAGGCCTCCACCAGCGCCTGGTCGGCGGGCGAGCCCAGCGTGCACAGCAGCACCCGCCAGCCGGCAGGCCCACCGTCGAGCGCGGCCAGCGTGGCATCCAGGCCAGCACCCGCCCCCAGCAAGGCCAGGGCGGGGGCGCCGGCCTCAGCGCTCGCCGCCACCGTGCAGGCTGCCTTCGGTGCGCATCGGCTCCAGGGCACGGAAACGGCGGCCGTACTCGTCGGTCAGGCGACGCGCCTCCTGCGGGTCGCGGATCACCGTCGGGGTGATCAGGATGACGATTTCCTCGCGATCGCTCGCCTGGCGCTGCTGGCCGAACAGTCCGCCGATGATCGGCAAGCGCGACAGGCCCGGCACGCCGGAACTGCCGGTGATGCTCTCGTCGTTGATCAGGCCGGCGAGCATGATCGTCTCGCCGCTCTGCACCGCGACCTCTGTGCTGAGGTTGCGACGGTCGACGCTGGGATTGCCGCCCACGGTCGGGACACCCGCTGCCGGGGTGCTGACTTCCTGGACGATCTCCATGAACACCATGCCATTGGTCGACACCCGCGGCCGCACGCGCAGGTTCACGCCGGTCTGGCGGAACTGCACGACGGTGTTGGCGGTGTCGGTGCCACCGCCGGTGATCGGGCTGATGATCGTGCTGGCCACCGGGATCTGGCGTCCGGCCTGCAGCTCGGCCTCGGCGTTGTTGCGCACCATCAGCGACGGGGCCGACAGCACGCGCACGTCGGACACCGAATCAAGCAGGTCGACCACCGCCAGCGAGTTCGGGCGCAGGGCCAGCCAGCTCATGCCCTCCGGACCGATCGTGCCGCCGATCGGCTGGGTGCCGGTCATCCCGCGCGCTCGGCACGCAGGCCGGGGTCGGCGATGGAATTGTTGAAGAACCAGCTCACGCCGTAGCGCAGATTGCCGCTCAGCTTGACCTCGATGATCTGGGCTTCGATGTGGACCTGCAGCGGCATCACGTCGAGGCGATCGATGGCGCGGCGGATGGACTCCCACTCGCCGGCGGTGGCGCGCACGATCAGCGCGTTGTTCTCCTCGATGGCGGTGATGGTCACGCCGTTGTCGTTGCCGCCACCGAACGCCCCGCCGAAACCGCCGCCGCCGAGGGCACCGCCCTGCTGCTGGCGTCGCTGCTGGCCCCGCGACTGCTGGCCTCCACCCAGGCCGGTACCGCGCTCGCTGGCGTCCAGGCCGGGCGCCAGGCTCATGCGGTCGGTCTGCTGAACACCGAGCGGTTGGTCGCGCCGAACGCGGCCGAGAGCTGCTCGGCGAGTTCGACCGCCTTGGAGTGCTTGACCTCGTAGACATAGATGCCCGCGGCCTGGCCGCCGGTGTCGATGCGCTGGATCCACTGCTCGATGTCCCGCAGGTATTTCGGCTGCGGCGTGATGACCATGACCGCGTTGACCCCGGTCAGCGGCATGAACCGGTACATGCCGGCCACCGGGGTCTCGCTCTCGGCGCCGAACACGCCCTCGAGCTGTTGCACCAGGTCTTCCGCGTTGCTCGACTGCAGCGGGAACACGCCCACCGACATACCCTCGAGCCAGTCCACATCGAAGATTTCGATGGTGCGCATGTAGTTGGCGAGCTCGGCGCTGGTGCCGCCGATCGTGATCATGTTGCGCGCGGGATCGACGCTGAGGATCGAGTCGGTGCGCGCATACGGGCCCAGCAGCTTCTCCATCTCGGCCGCGGAGATGAACTGCAGCGGCACGGCCCGCACCTCGTAGCCACGCGCGCTGGCGGCGGTGCCGGTGCGCGGCGCCACCTGCCCGGCCACGGCCTGGTCTGCCGGCACGATGTTGTAGCGCCCATCCGACCAGATCATCCTGGCGTTGTTCCAGGCCAGGACGTTCTCCAGCAGGGACAGGGCCTGCTGCGGATTGACCGGACGCGGGGTGCTGACCGTCACCGTGCCCTGCACGCCCGGTGCGATGACGTAGTTCTGCTCGAGCAGGTCGCCAAGGATCACCTTGATGACGGCATGCAGCGAATCGCCCTCGAAGTTGAACGTCGCATCGCCCCGGGCCCCCAGGCCCGGCGGTGGCTGCGACGCCGCGCTGCGGTTGATCAGCTGGCCGGTGCCGGGCCGCGACATGCGCAGCGGGTCGACCTCCGGGGACGGTGCCTCGGTGACTCCCCCCAGGCGCTCCTCCTGGACGATCGGGCGGGTCTGCATCGCCGCCTCCTCGGGGGAGCTGCGCTGGATGACCGGCGAAGGTGGCGTGGTCGCGCATCCGGCCATCGTGGCCAGGACGGCGGCCACGAGGCCCAGGCGGACCTTGGAGACATTCGGGACATTGGAAATCATGGGCTTCACTCTAGTTCATCCGTGGAGCGTCGCGCCCGTTGGCGCAACTGCTCGCGTCGTTCCTCGATGCGTTGACGTATCGCTTCGGCCTGCTCCTCCGGCGTCATCTCCTGCTGCGGCGCGTCCTGCCGCTGCTCGCGCCGCGCCGCTTCGCCGCCCTGTTGTTCCGCCGCCCCGCGTTCGGCCCCCGTCGGGGTGCCCTCGGCCTGGACGGACCCGACCGGGCTGGCGCCATCCGCGTCGGACTCCCCGCGGGCCGCGGCACGCTCGCGCGCCTCGCGCACCCGCTGCTGCAGTGCCGCGCGGCGCGAGGTCTCCTCGGCACGCGTCACGTTCGGCGTCGCGACCCGTGTCGGGGCCTCGCCACCCTGGCCATCGAACACCCGCAGTTCCAGGTCGACGCGCCCATCGGGGCCGTCGAACACCGCCAGGCGGGGCTGCAGCTCCAGCAGCCGCCATCCGGGGCTGCCCGGCACGTCCTCGCCGACGCGCACGCGTTGCGTGTCCTCGCTGCCGTTCCGGCGCACCAGGGCGGCCTGCAGCTGCGGGGTCAGGATGATGCTGGTGACGGTCAGGTCCGCCGTATCGTCGACGGCCTCGCCCTCGGCCAGGTTCACCGGGGCCGGACGCCGGTCCACGCTGAACAGCGGCCGTTCACTCGCCTCGGTCAACACGGTGTAGTCGAACACCGCCTGGTCGTCGACCTGGCGGGTATCGGGCAACGGCGGCACCAGCGCGGGGTCGTCCGGGTGCAGGCCGTATCGCCCACCCAGGCCAGCGAGGGCCACCACCGCCGAGACCAGCGCCCATCCGGCCAGGGTCAGCAGCAGCAGCGTGAACGGGGTCAGCCGGGCAGGCATCAGCGCCCCCCTTCGGCACGGTGCAGGTAGCCGTAGAGCTCGAAGCTCACGTCCAGTCCCGCATCGCGCGAGGTGTCG
Source organism: Alkalisalibacterium limincola (assembly GCF_008017755.1). Lineage (GTDB taxonomy): Bacteria > Pseudomonadota > Gammaproteobacteria > Xanthomonadales > Xanthomonadaceae > Alkalisalibacterium > Alkalisalibacterium limincola. The sequence goes on along the minus strand of NZ_VRTS01000002.1, from coordinate 227,794 downwards.
ATGCCGCGGCGCTGCGCCACGCGCAGCGAACGCACGACGAGATTGTCGATGAACAACTCGGGCCGCCCGGCCTCGAGCCTTCCGAGCACGGTGGCGAGCTCCTCCATGCCACAGCGCAGCCGCACCTGGACGACGACCCGGGGATAGCGTTCCTGCACGCGGCTCTGTACCGGCGTGGTGCCGGCCAGCTGGCAGCGGTCGCTGGAACCCACGCCGCGGACCACCGACTCCAGCTGCTGCACCAGGCCGGCGGTCGCCAGTTGCTGCGAGGGCTCGGCGAGGAAACCGGGATCGCCGGCCTGCATTTCGCGCAGGCTTGCCAGGCGCTGCTGCACCTGCTCCACCTGGCTGGCGTGCATGCGCAGGCGCAGTTCCTGGTCGCGCAGGTCGATCAGCTCGGCGCGCAACTGCTGCTGGGGCACCGTCCACCACCAGTGCACCGCCACCAGGTAGCCCAGCAGCAGGGCCAGCGCCAGCAGGCCCAGCGCCGCCCAGCGTTCGCGATCGAAGCTCGGCCGCATCACGGGGCGTCCCCCGGCGTGGTCAGTTCGGCGGTCAGCGTGAAGCGCTGCGCACCGCTGCGCGCATCGGGCTGCACGGCCCCCGAGAACGCGGGCTCGCCAAGGTAGGGCGACTCCTGCAGCCAGGCAATCGTGCCCGAGGCCTCGTTGCTCAGGCCCTGAAGCACGACCCGCCCCTGGTTGATCGTCAGGCGCTCCAGCCAGGTGCCGTCGGGAAGGCGTCGACTGACGTCATCGATCACCGCCAGCACGCGCGGCCGGTTCTCGCGCAGGCCGGCCAGGAAGGTGGCCCCGCCGGCCGCCGCATCGAGCTGTTCGCGCAGCGCCGCCGCGCGGCGCGCCTCGTTCTGGCGCTGTTCGACGACCTCGCGCAACTCGGCGACGGCCTCGCGCCGGTTCTCCAGGGTCTGCCAGAGCGTGAACCACACCCCCGCCAGCACCACCGCGACCAGGCCCACGTGGACCCACAGCATGTGGTCGCGCGCCTGCCGACGGCGGTTGAGCGGCAACAGGTTGAGGCCCAGTGGGCGTCCCTCGGCCTCGACATCGACGCCGGCCAGCGAGGAGCCCAGCGGCCCCAGCCGGGAAATGATCGACTCCAGCCGGGCCAGCGGCACGACCACCAGCTCGGCCTCCAGCTTGCCCGCCTCGGCATCGCGCGTGAGGACGCGGCAGTCGAAGGCCACCTGGTCGGCCCGGAACGGCGTCTGGCGATCCACCTCGTGGGCCAGCAGCTCGCGCAGGCGCGGTGCCGCCGCCAGGGGAAGGCCGATGCGGCGTTGCAGGACCTGGCTGGCATCCAGCAACAGCCAGCGCGGGCGCTTGTCCTCGGCGCGCTGCAGCGCGTCCTCGAGTTCGCCCGCCTGGTCCGGGCGTACCCTCAGCTTGAGCGCCAGCGTGTCGCCGGCGGCCGAAACGAGGTCGATCTCCTCCTCGCTGGCCCGGAACAGCACGCGCGCCTCGCCCTGCCCGAGCAGGCGGCGCCAGCGCACGGGCACGAAGCCGGCCAGCTGGCGCGACCACCAGGCGAAAAACACGGGGCCCCGGCTGCGCGCGTAGCGGGCCTGAAGCTGTTCCAGGGTGGCGTTGAATTGCATCGGTTTACTGATATGCCTCGCCTTCGTGTCGACTCAACAGCACAAAGGCTGGTCCGGGTACGCCCACTGGAGCGACCCGGAGGGTCACGTTGAGTTCGGCCTTGGCGCCGTCGGGCAGCCAGGCCACGCTGCGGATACTATACGTTCCACTGCCACTGCCAACCATGAGCCCGGATGGATCGGGCATGCTGGGCAGGCCCCGGCCGAGCTCGCCGAGCGCCGCGCGCTCCTCGATCATGCCCTCGACCTCGCCCGGATCGAAACCCAGAGCAGCCAGTACCGGCGCCGAGGCAAAGGCCGGATTGGGCATCGAACCGGTGTGCACGGTGAGATGGGGCGCGGAACGCTGGAAGAGCTCCGGGGTCATGCCCAGCACCTGCTGGAGTTCCTCGACCCGCTCGAACGGCGCGTTCTTCGGGCCGTAGGGCAGTCCCGCCGCCCGGTAGTCCTCGGCCTCGGCGCCCATGGGCTGGGTCAGGTCGTCGGCGTCGCGGAAATCGACGATCACATCCGCGGCACGCATGGCGTCGTCCTCGTTGAGCCCGATGCCAAGGAAGAAACGCGTCAACGTGGCCGGGTCGGCCAGGTTCAGGTCCAGCTTGGCGGTCTCGTCCAACACCTCGACCTGCAGTCGCGCCCCGTCGAACTCGGCTTCGTAGGGCCGTCCGTCGGGGATCCAGCGCCAGTCCGGGTCGGTGTCGGCCACCCGCAGCAGGGCCAGTTCGACCCCGGCCTCGGCCGCGTAGGTGGCCTGGGTGGCATCGCGCAGCTGCCGCGCCATCTGCGCTTCGGAGCGGGCGACGATCGCAAAGCTCGACAGCAATGCCGTGAGCAGCACCAGCACCCACAGCACCAGCACCAGCGCGACCCCGCGACCCCGGTTCACCGGGGCCTCCGCGGCCGCTGGCCCGGGTCGGGGACCGTGCGGGTGGGCCCCGGGATCAGCTCGTCCTGGAAACGCGCCGATTCGGTCAGGTTCAGCGCCATGGCCAGCGGTGGCCAGAAACGCCGCTCATCGATGAAGCGCAGGTCCAGGCGCACCAGCCTGGGCAGTTGCATCGCCATGTCCCAGCCCGGCTCCCAGTCGCTCATCTCGCCATCGGCCAGCATGCCGCGGAACTCGAACGATGCATCGGCGATGCCGTCGACCAGGATCACCGGGGGCCGTGCATCCTCGGGCTCGACCACGACCTCGCCGATCAGCAGCCGGTAGCTGAACTCCAGCCGATAGCCCTCGCGGCCGCGGTCGTCGTCGGGGACCAGCGCCAGCATCTGCAGGTGCGGCCCACCCCGGGACAGGTGCCCGGGCATGTTGCCCACGAACAGCAACCGGCCCGGCTCGCCCCACAGCTGCCGCGCCAGCCCGGTGCGCTCGTTGCGCTCGTACACCAGCGGAAGGGCCAGGGACACCTGGCGCCGCACGAAGCGCTGCGCCGAGCGCGTCTGCTCGGTATGTGCGGCCAGCTGCTCGGCACGGGCCACCGACCCGGTGGCCGTGCGCAGCGTGGTGAACGCAAGAGCCATGCCCGCCGCCAGCAGCGCCGTGGCCAGCAGGACCTCCATCAGCGTGAAGCCGTTCGCCCGCCTCATGGCAGCCAGTCCCCGGCGTCATCGGGCTGCAACGGCGCGTTGACGCTGCGCAACGTGCTCATCCGCAGGCGCTCCCGCGGCCCGCCGCCGTCCCAGCGCAGCTCCAGCTCCAGCCGGTAGACCATCGCGGGCTGCACGGCCGCCTGCAGGTCGTCGAAGGCACCGGGGGCCCCTGCCGGGAGGTCGGCGTAGGGTTCCACCAGCAACGCCCACTGGTAGCGCCCGTCGACGGCTTCGCCGGTGAAGCGGCCCGGCTCGATCGGGTCGACGGTGCCCATAGTGTCCAGTGCCGAGCGTGCGACCTGGACCGCCTCGCTCTGGCCCTGTGCCCAGCGCACCTGGTTCATGCCGCCGGCGAGGATGGCGATCAGCAGGCCCACGCCCCCGGCCAGCAGCACGAAGGCCACCAGCACCTCGATCAGGCTGAAGCCGCGCGCGGTCTTCATGGCGGGTCACCACGGCCCAGCGTCACGCTGCCGGTGAGCCAGGCGACTTCGACACGCCACTGCGCCTCGCCGCTGCCCAGGCGCACCACCCCGCCGGTCGAGGAGCCGTCGGGAAAGAACCGGATGCCTGCGGTGTCCGCATCGGTGGACTCGCCCCGGGCGCTGAGCACCGCGACCTCAAGGCCGCGCGGCAATGTCCCGGCGCGGTTCCCGGGTGCCCGCCAGGCGCGCGCGTCCACGTCCACTTCGAAGACCTGGGGCTCGCCCTGCAGCATTGCCACGCCGCGGGTGTACTGCAGCTGGGCGGTCAACTCGCGTGCCGCCTCGCGCAGCTGGCGGCCCTCGCCACCGCCGCCGATCGACACCGCCAGCGCGGCGCTCATCGCCGCGACCAGCATGACCACGACCACCATCTCGATCAGGGTCATGCCGCGCGGGCGCATGGGATTCTCCGGCCTCCGGCCCGCTCAGGGCTCGAAACGGATGTCGGCGTTGACGCTTTCGCCACCCGGGCGGCCGTCGGCACCGTAGCTGATCAGCGCGTAGCGACCGGTCTCGCCGGGCGTCTGGAACTGGATCGGGTTGTTCCAGGGGTCGGTCAGGTCCTGCTCGCGCACGTAGGGGCCAAGCCAGCGGCCCTCGCCGGGATTGTTGCGCAGTTCGTCGAGGTCGTTGGGCAGGCGGCCGACGTCCATCTGGAACTGGTCGATGTTGTTGCCGATGTTCTGCAGCTGGACCTCGGCCAGGCGCACGTTGGCGCGGTCCTGCGAACCGAACACGCGCTGCCCGACGACCACCAGCACGGTGCCGATGAGGACGATGACGATGATGATTTCGATGAGGCTCATGCCCTTCGCACGGGCGGAACCGGGAGCTGCCTGGAATCGCATGGAATCAACCTATGGCGGAAGTGAGATCGTAGATCGGGGTGAGGATGGCGAGGATCACGGCGCCGACCAGGATGGCCATCACGACGGTCAGCACCGGCACCAGCGCGGTGAGCATGCGGTCGATCGCATGCCCGGTTTCGGTGTCGAAGGTGTGGGCGACCTTCAGCAGCATCGTGTCGAGCTCCCCGGATTCCTCGCCCACCTGGATCATCTGTATGGCCAGGCGCGGAAAGCCGGGGTGCTTGGACAGGGCGTGTGCCAGGCCGCCTCCGGTCTTCACCTCCTCCGAGGCGGTTTCGACCGCGGCGGCAAGCACGCGGTTCCCCAGCACGTTGCGCGCAATCGACAGCGACTGCAACAGTGGCACGCCATTGGTCAGCAGCGTTCCAAGGGTGCGAGCGAAACGAGCCATTTCCAGTCGACTCACCAGGCGCAGCCTGAGCAGCCAGGTGTCGAGCTGCAGGCGCGCGGCCGGTTGCTGGAAGCGTCTGTTCAGGTAGAACACCACGCCGGCGATGCCACCGACGATCAGCCACCACCAGTCGCGCACGACACCACCCACGGCCAGGATGATCTGCGTGTACCACGGCAGGTCTACGCCGAGTCCGGCGTACATGTCCTCGAACTGCGGCACCACGTAGCCCAGCAGGAACAGCATCGCGCCGGTGATCATGACCACCAGGATCACCGGATAGATCAGCGCGTTGATGACCCGGCTCTTGAGCCCCTGGCTGCGCTCGAGGTAGTCGGCGAGGCGGGTCAGCGTGTCGTTGAGGTTTCCGCCGACTTCGCCGGCACGCACCATGTTCACGTACAGGCGCGAGAACACGCCGTGCTGCTGCTCCAGCGTCGCCGACAGCGAGGCACCGCCGCGCACGCCCTCGCGGACGCGGGCGACCAGGCGCCGGGCCTGCGGGGTCTCCGGCAGGTCCAGGAGGATGCCCAGCGACCGGTCCAGCGGCTGGCCCGCGTTGAGCAGCGTGGCCAGCTGCTGGGTGAACTGCAGGACCTGCTTGTCGTTGAGTTCGCGACGCGCGAGCAGCTGCCCCAGCCCGGCCCCGACCTGGACCTCGTCGGCCGGGCGCGCCTCGATCGGCAGGTGCCCGGCCTCCTGCAGCTTCAGGATCACCTCGTCGGGCGTGCCGGCCTCCATCTGCCCGTTGATCGGCTCGCCGGCGGCACTGAGCGCCTTGTAGCGGAACATCGCCACCGCCTCAGGCCTCCTGGGTCACGCGCAGCACTTCCTCGATGGTCGTCAGGCCCGAGATCGCCTTGCGCATGCCGTCCTCGTACATCGTCAACATGCCCTCGTCGCGGGAGGCCTGCTCGAGTTCGCCCATGCCCGCGCGCTGCATGACCAGGCGCCGCAGGCGGTCGGTCATGACCAGGAATTCGTTGATCGTGGTTCGTCCCAGATAGCCCGTCGGCGTGAGTTCGGACGGCTTCGGGCGATACAGATGGATCGGCCCCTCCGGCTGGAAGCGCCGCAGGTTGAATTCCTCGACCACCTCCGGCATCGCCTCGTAGCGCTCGGCGTGGGTGGGTTCGAGCTTGCGCACCAGGCGCTGGGCCAGGATGCCGTTGACCGTGGAGGTCAGCAGGTAGTCCTCCACGCCCATGTCGAGCAGGCGGGTGATGCCGCCGGCGGCGTTGTTGGTGTGCAGCGTCGACAGCACCAGGTGGCCGGTCAGGGCCGACTGGATCGCGATGCGCGCGGTTTCCAGGTCGCGCATCTCGCCGATCATGATGACGTCGGGATCCTGGCGCACGATCGCGCGCAGCGCATTGGCGAAGTCCAGCCCGATCTGCGGTTTGGCCTGGATCTGGTTGATGCCCTCGATCTGGTACTCGATGGGATCCTCGACGGTGATGATCTTCACGTCGGCGGTGTTGATCTTCGACAGCGCGGTGTACAGCGTCGTGGTCTTGCCCGAGCCGGTGGGGCCGGTGACCAGCAGGATGCCGTGGGGCCGCTCCAGCACGTCGATGAACTTGGGCAGGAATTCGTCGGTGAAGCCCAGCGTCTGGAAGTCGAACACCACCGACTCGCGATCGAGCAGGCGCATCACGACCGACTCGCCGTGCGCGGTCGGCACGGTGCTCACGCGCAGGTCGAGCTCCTTGCCCTGCACCCGGACCATGATGCGTCCGTCCTGCGGCAGCCGGCGCTCGGCGATGTTGAGCTTGGCCATGATCTTGATGCGGCTGATCACCGCCGCGGTCAGGTTGGCCGGCGGGCTCTCGCCGTCCTCGAGCACGCCGTCGACGCGGTAGCGCACCTTGAGGCGGTTCTCGAACGGCTCGATGTGGATGTCCGACGCGCGCAGCTCGACCGCGCGCTGGATCACCAGGTTCACCAGGCGGATGACCGGGGCCTCGGAGGCCAGGTCGCGCAGGTGCTCGACGTCGTCCTCGTCGGCGCCGCCCTCGGAGTCCACGCTCTCGATGATCGTGCCCATCGCCGAGCGGCCCTGGCCGTAGTAGCGCTCGATCAGGTCGTCGACCTCGGCGCGCAGGCCGATCATCGGCCGCACCTCGCGCCCGGTGGCCAGGCCCACCGCCTCCATCGGATAGGTGTCCTGCGGATCGGCCATCAGCAGGTCGACGTGGGCCTCGCCCTCGCCCACCGGACACACGTGGTGCTGTTTCAAAAACCTGAACGAAACCTGCACCTCGGTCGGGGCCGACTCGGGAAGGTCCTTCGCGCTGACCAGCGGCAACTGCAGCACCACCGAGGCGGCCTCGGCGAAATCACGTTCCGACACCAGCCCCAGGCGCACCAGCAGCGACGGCAGGTTGCCACCGGACTCCTCGTGAAGCTTGCGCGCCCGCCCCAGGTCGGCCTCCTTGAGGCGACCACGCGCCACGAGTTCGGCGGCGATGCGCTCGTTCGCGTCCGCAGGGGCGAGTTCTTCGACGGCAACTTTCACGGTTTTCACCAGCCCGGATCACAGGGGGAGGACTGTAGCAAACGTGAAGTGTTGCATTTCGCGGCCCGGCAAACCACGCGGCCCCACGAGTCGGTGCACCCCTCGGTTCAGCCCACTGCGGCCCTGGCGTTGCGGAACATCCGCATCCACGGCGAATCCTCGCCCCACGGCGCCGGCCGCCAGCTCATCTGGACGCTGCGGAACACGCGCTCCGGGTGTGGCATCAGGATCGTGGCGCGGCCATCGCTGCTGGTGAAGGCCGTGAGCCCCTCCGGGGATCCGTTCGGATTCGCCGGATACGCCTCGGTCGCCGCGCCATGGCCGTCGACATAACGCGCCGCGGCGAGGACCGCCTTGCGGTCGCCGTCGCTGGCAAAGCTCGCGCGCCCCTCGCCATGCGCCACGGCCACCGGGATCCGGGAGCCGGCCATGCCGTCGAAGAACAGGGACGGCGAGTCGAGGATCTCGAGCATCGCCAGGCGGGCCTCGTACTGTTCGGAACGGTTGCGAAGGAACTGCGGCCAGTGCTGTGCACCGGGGATCAGCGCCTTGAGCTGGCTGAGCATCTGGCAGCCGTTGCACACGCCGAGGCTGAAGCTGTCCTCGCGCTCGAAGAAGGCCGCGAACTGTGCCCGCACCGCCTCGCGCTCGAGGATCGACGTGGCCCAGCCCCGACCGGCGCCCAACACGTCGCCGTAACTGAACCCGCCGCAGGCGGCGAGGCCCTGGAAGGCGTCGAGCGCAACCCGGCCGGCGACCAGGTCGGACATGTGCACGTCGACTGCCTCGAACCCGGCACGTGTGAAGGCGGCCGCCATTTCCACCTGGCCATTGACGCCCTGTTCGCGCAGTACCGCCACGCGTGGGCGAGCCCCGGTTCCGATGAACGGCGCGGCGACATCCTCGGCCGCATCGAAGCCCAGCGTCGGCACGAGGCCCGGGGCGTCGAAGCTGCGCGCCGCGTCGCGCTCGGCATCGGCACTGCCGGGCTCGTCGCGCAGGCGCTGGATGGCGTGCGTGGTAGACCACCACGCATCGAACAGCTCCTGCCAACCCCACCCGGCCGCCACGGCCCCACCGTGCAACACGCGGACCGCGTCATCGCGGCGTACCTCGGCGATGCGCTGCGAGGCGTCCGCGAGGCCATGTCGCCCGGCCAGCGCCTCGAACTCGTCTTCGCGTCCCGCCGCCACCTGCACCACGACGCCAAGCTCTTCGTTGAACAGCGTGGCGGCCAGGTCGGCACCTGCATCGATCGTCACGTCCAGTCCGACGTGGCCGGCGAAGGCCATCTCGCACAGGGCGGCGAACGCGCCACCGTCGCTGCGGTCGTGGTACGCCACCAGCAACCCCGCCTCACGGGCGCGCGCACGAGCGCGAACAGCGCCTTGAGCGCCTGCGGGTCGTCGAGGTCCGGGGCATCGCCTCCGAAGGCCTCGCTGCATTGGGCCAGGATCGAACCCCCGAGGCGCCGGGCCCCGGCATCGAGGCCGACCAGCCACACGCCCGCACCGGCGTCGCGCTGCAGCACCGGGGTCAGCTCGCGACGCACGTCGGCGACGCGCGAGAACGCCGACACCACCAGCGACACCGGCGAAACGACCGCCTGCGGGCCCTCCTCGGCCTGCCACTGGGCGCGCATCGACAGCGAGTCCTTGCCCACCGGGATGCTCAGGCCCAGTGCCGGGCAAAGCTCCATGCCAACCGCCTTGACGGCGGCGTACAGCGCAGCGTCCTCGTCGGGTCCGGCGGCCGCCATCCAGTTCGCCGACAGCTTGATCTCCTCGAACGTCTCCAGCGGCGCGGCAAGCAGGTTGGTGATCGCCTCGCCGACGGCCATGCGTGCCGAGGCCGCGGCGTCGATCAGCGCCAGCGGCGTGCGCTCGCCGATCGCCATCGCCTCGCCGGACACCCCCTCGAAATCGGTCAGCGTGATCGCACAGTCGGCCAGCGGCAGCTGCCACGGGCCGACCATCTGGTCGCGTGCGCACAACCCACCGACACTGCGGTCGCCGATCGTGACCAGGAAGTTCTTTGCCGCCACGGTGGGGTGCGAGAGGACCCGCAAGCCGGCCTCGCGCAGATCCAGCGTCCCGGCGTCGAGCCGTGGCCACGCCGCCGGTGCCTGCGAGGACACGTCGCGCAGCATCTTCGGCGCGCTGCCGAACAGCAGGCCCATCGGGATGTCGATGGCCCAGTCGCCCCCGGCCTGGACCGATTCGGTGTTCGCGCCGTGGCCCACGACCAGGCGCTCTTCCCCGGTGGCATGGCCGACGACGGCGAACGGGCAACGCTCACGCTCGCACAGCGCCTGGAAGTCGGCGATGCGCGCGCGCGACACGCCCAGCACGTAACGCTCCTGGGACTCGTTGCACCACAGCTGCATCGGCGACAGCGACGGGTCGTCGCTGGGCACGCGGTCGAGGTCGATGATGCCGCCGACGCCGGAGTCATGCAGCAGTTCCGGAATGGCATTGGACAGCCCACCGGCGCCGACGTCGTGCGCGGTGACGATGGGGTTGTCCGTCCCCAGTCCGACGCAGCGGTCGATCACTTCCTGGCAGCGCCGCTGCATCTCGGGGTTTTCACGCTGCACCGAGGCGAAGTCGAGCCCGGCATCGCTGTGGCCGGCGTCGACGGAGCTCGCCGCACCGCCGCCCAGTCCGATCAGCATCGCCGGGCCGCCCAGCACCACCACCGCGTCACCCGGCGACAGCGTGAGCTTCTCGACCTGGATGCGGTCGATCGCACCCAGCCCGCCGGCCAGCATGATCGGCTTGTCGTAGCCCCGCCACGTGCCGGGCGTGCCGGTGGCCAGCTCGAAGCTGCGGAAGTATCCCGCCAGCGCCGGGCGACCGAACTCGTTGTTGAACGCCGCCGCACCGATCGGACCCTCGACCATGATCTCCAGCGCCGAGGCCATCCGCGGGTTCAGGGGGCGGGCGTGCTCCCAGGGCTGGTGCAGCCCCGGGATGCGCAGGTGGCTGACGGAAAAGCCGGTCAATCCGGCCTTGGGCTTGCCGCCGCGCCCGGTGGCGCCCTCGTCGCGGATCTCGCCGCCCGAGCCGGTGGCCGCGCCGGGAAACGGCGAGATCGCGGTCGGGTGGTTGTGGGTTTCGACCTTGATCGCGAACGCACTCGCGACGCGGTCCTCGGCGCGGTAGACGCCGTCGCTGCCGGGCCGGAAGCGGCGTCCGGCGAAGCCTTCCACGACCGCTGCGTTGTCGGCATAGGCGGTCAGCGTGTACTCCGGCGTCACCGCATGGGTGTTGCGGATCATCTTGAACAGCGACCGGGGCTGGTCTTCGCCGTCGATGCGGAAGTCGGCATTGAAGATCTTGTGCCGGCAATGCTCGGAATTCGCCTGCGCGAACATCATCAGCTCGGCATCGCTGGGCTGGCGGCCCAGTGCGCCGTATTGCTCCCGCAGGTAGCCCAGTTCCTCTTCGGACAGTGCCAGGCCGAGGCGCGCATTGGCGGCATCGAGCGCCTCGAGCGCGATGCGCTGCAGGTCGCCGCGCGGCGGCACCTCGAACAGCGCGGAAGCCGCCGACAACTGGGCCACCAGGGACTGGGTCATCGGGTCGTGCAGCAGCCCGGAGGCGGCCACCGCCTCGATGTCGGTCGATCCGGCCGGGGAAAGCGTGAACCACAGCCCGCGCTCGACGCGCTGGACCGCCAGGCCCGCGCCCTGCACGATCTCGGTGGCCTTGGTGGCCCAGGGCGAGTGGGTGCCCAGGCGGGGCAGCACGATCACGCTTCCCGGCACGTCAGCGGGCGAGTCGGTGCCGACCGCATCGAGGATGCGCGCCAGCCGATCCCGGTCGGGCGACGCGCCGGTGACGGGTTCGACCAGGAACACGTGGCGCGCCTGCTCGATGCGCAAGCCGGGGAAGTGCGCGCCCAGACGGGTCTGGAGGCGCTCGAGACGAAAAGCGGACAGGGCCGGACGGCCCTCGAGGACGATCATTTCCGGCACATCTGGAGGTGGCAGGCGGGGCGCAAATGATAGCCGATCGCCCCAGGCCGTGCCTGCACCCGTGGGCTGGCAGGCAGGCCGTGGACCCGGGGGCAGGCTGCCCGGCGGGTCCGTTGCGATCAGGACCCGCTGTTGGCCTTGAGCATTTCCAGGCGCTGCAGCATCTGCTGCGGCGGCAGGTAACCACCGACCTGGATGCCATCGGTGTTGTAGACCGCCGGGGTGCCCTCCACGCCGACCTTGCGGCCCAGCTCGTAGTCGTCGGCCACCGGGTTCTCGCAGCTGCGCTCGGGCACGGCCTCCCCGGCCTTGGCGCGGGTCATCGCGTCGAGCTGGTCATCGGCGCACCACACCGACACCGACTTGCCCCAGGCCTCCGTGTTCGGGCCACCGCGCGGGAAGAACAGGTATTCGACCGCAATGCCCAGCGCGTTGTACTGGGCGATCTCCTCGTGCATGCGCCGGCAGTAGCCGCAGTCGATGTCGGTGAACACGGTGACGCGGTGGGCGGCATCCTCGTCGCCGAAGATGATCCGGCCCTCGGGTCCGACCGAATCCAGCAGGGGCACGCGACGCCGCGCCTTGCTGCGCTCGGACAGGTCGGTGCGGCTGGGGATGTCGTACATCGCACCCTGCACCAGGGTGTTGCCGTCGCGGCTGATGTAGAGCACCTGGCCACCGACGAAGACTTCGTAAAGCTCGGGGAGGCGGGTCTCGTTGATTTCCTCGATGCTCACGTTGGGCACCAGTTCGCCCAGTGCCTGCCGGATGCGGGCCTCGTCGGCCGAGGACAGGCTGCTGGCCACGCTGGCGGTCACCACCGCCGGGGCTGCAACGCCGCTGCCGGCTCCCTGGCTGGTCTCGGAAGCACACGCGCCAACGGAATGGCGGCCATCAACAGGACTAACGAACTGCGCAACATGGGGTTTCCTCGGATTCGGACGGTGTGTGCGGGCGGTGTGACCCGGGACCCGCGCAAGGGTTCCCGATGATGCCACACCGATCCAACCCGCCCGGTCGAGGTGCCCCGCCAGGCGCGCCTCAGCCGCGCGGGTGGTGCTTCTCGTGCATGCGCTTGAGCGCCTCGCGGGCCACCAGCGTGTAGATCTGGGTGGTGGACAGGGAGCTGTGGCCCAGCAACATCTGCAGCGCGCGCAGGTCGGCACCGTGGTTGAGCAGGTGCGTGGCGAAGCTGTGGCGCAAGCCGTGTGGGCTGACCCGGCCGGGATCGATGCCGGCACCGGCCGCGCAGCGTTTCACGACCTGCCAGAACTGCTGGCGGCTCGGTGCCTCGCCGCGCGCGGTCAGGAACAGCGCCTGCCGCGGCTTGCCCCCGGCCAGCAGCTGGCGCGCCTGCGCCAGGTAGCGCTCGACCCAGTGCTGCGCCTCCTCGCCCAAGGGCACCAGGCGCTCCTTTCCCCCCTTGCCGCTGACCCGCAGGACGCCCTGGCGCAGGTTGATCGCCGTGGCCGGAATCGAGACCAGCTCGCTCACGCGCAGGCCGGTGGCATACATCAGCTCCAGCATCGCGCGGTCGCGCAAGCCCTGCGCGGTCCCGACGTCCGGGGCACGCAGCAGCGCTTCGACTTCGCTCTCCGACAACGCCTTGGGCAGCGACCGCGGCAACTTGGGCTGGGTCAGCCCCACGCAGGGGTCGCTGGCGATGTGGCCCAGGCGCAGCAGCTGGGCGTAGAAGGCGCGCAGGGCCGACACCAGCCGCGCGTTGCTGCGCGCGGAGTAGCCCTGGCCGGTGCGGCGTGCGAGATAGTCGAACAGCGTCCCCGTCGTGACCCCTGACAATCCGTCCGAGGATGGTCCCAGCCAGCGCGCCAGGCCCTCCAGGTCGCGGCGATAGCTGTCGAGCGTTTGCCGCGCCAGGCCCGACTCGGCCCAGGCGCGCTCGAGGAACTCGCGGATCTGCATGTCCGCGGCCTCGGGAACGGGCGGCATCGACCGGGCGTCCAGGCGGCGGCGGGTGACGGAAGGGTCCTGCGGCATGCCTGCCAGCTTAGCCGCTATGCTTTCGCGATGACCGACCGACCCCTGCCACCGACCCCTGCCGGCTTCCTCGCGCGACCGGCCCACCTGGGCTGGCGCCTGTTGGCGCTGACCTACGACGCCCTGCCGGTCATGGCGATCTGGATCGCCGTGAGTGCCGCCGCCTACGCGGTGAACGGCGGGGAGCGCATCGCACCGGGCACGCCGGCCGCCGCGCTCACGTTCCTGGCGACCTGGCTGGCCACCGGTGCCTACGCGGTCGTTTCCTGGCATGGCGGCGGCCACACCCTGGGCATGCGGCCATGGCGGCTGCAGGTGCGCGACGGGCAGGGCCAGCGGGTGGGCTGGGGCCGGCTATGGCTTCGCTTCGCCGTGGCCACGCTGGGCCTGGCCGCCGCCGGGCTGGGGCTGCTGTGGTGCCTGGTCGACCGGCGACGCCGGGGCTGGCACGACATCGCCGCAGGAACCTGGGTGCTGCAACGCCCCAAGCCGGGCAAGCCGACCAGGCCGGGGCCGGGCTAGCGTCTTCGGTAGAACAGCAGCCAGGACACGCCCAGCACGCTGACCGGCGCGATCAGGTGGGCGGCACGCAGGTCGATGCCATAGACCTGCGCGAGGTTGATGGCCAGGCGGTCGAGCAGGAAGAAGGCCAGGCCGAACACGATGCCGGCGAACAGGCGCTTGCCGAAACCGCCCGAGCGCAACTGCCCGAATGCGAACGGCATCGCCGCCAAGCACAGCGCCAGCACGTTGACCGGATAGAACCAGCGCGCCCAATAGGCCACCGCGAACTCGCCCGGGTCGGATTCGTTCGCGCGCAGGTAGGCGACCATCGAGCCCAGCTGCGCGGTGGTCATGTAGCGCGGCCTGACCACGCTCGCCGCCAGCACCTCCGCGTCGAGCGTGGTGTTCCAGCGCTCCTGGGCCACCACCTCGAGCTCCGCGGAACGCTCGCCGAACCGGGTTCGGCGCACGCCGCTGAGCATCCAGCCCTCGGCACGGTATTCGGCAGCCTCGGCGACGGCGACCGAGCGCAGCCGCCCCTCGGGGTCGAAGTCGTACATGCGCAGGTTGCTCAGTTCCACGAAGGCATCGGCACCACTGCCCCGCGCCAGCCCCTGCCCGACATTGATGAACACGCTGCCCTCGCGCACCCAGATGCCCGAGTAGCTGGCGATGATCATGTCGTCCGAACGCGCCGAAGCGGACAGGGCCTGGGCGCGCTGCTCTCCGATCGGGCCGGCGGTTTCGCCGACGAGCACCATCGAGGCGGTCAGCACGGCGATCGCCGCGGCCGCACCCAGGCACAGGCGCAGCCGCGACAGCCCCGCGGCCCGCAATGCGGTGAGCTCCGAGGTGGCCGCCAGGCCGCCCAGGCCGATCAGCGAACCGACCACGGCCGCGGACGGGAACAACGCATACAGCCGCCTCGGGATCGAGTACAGCGTGTAGATCACTGCATGGGTCGCCGTGTAGCCCCCGCCGGTGCGCCCCAGCTCCGCGGCAAAGGCCAGCACCACGTCGAGCATCAGCAGTACCGCCCACGCCGCCATCACGCCGATGACCACGGCACGGGCGATGTAGAGGTCGGAGATCCGGATCGCCCGCCTCATGCCCGCGCCCCCCCGTGGCCGCGGCAGGCGTCCATCGCTCATCAGCAGCCACGACACCAGGGCCAGGACCGGCAGGTGCACCCACCACAACCCGGCCCAGGCGGGCACCAGGCCGTCGCCCAGCCACGAACGTCCGATCAGCATCAGGTTGGTGTAGAGCAGGTAACCCAGCAGGGCCAGCATCAGTTGCCCGTAGCGCGGCTGCCGGGGTTCGGTGCGAGCCAGCGGGATCGCCGCGATCGCCAGCAAGGCCGCCAGCAGCGGCGAGGCCAGCCGCCAGTGCAGCTCGGCCCGCGTCTCCGCGTCGCGATTGCGCAGCAACACCCCGCTGGGCGCCAGCCGGACGTCGTCGGCGTCGAGCGTCTGCGCCCGGTCGGGCGCCTGGATCTCATTGCGCTGGAAACGCATCAGCCGGAACTCGGCACCGCCGGGCATCCCTTCCACGCGGAAACCGTCGTCCAGCCGGATGTAGCGGTCGAGGTCGCCGTCGAAGAAGAGCTCGCCCTCGCGGGCGGTGATCACGTTGACCGAGCCGTCGGCGTCCTCGGAATGGAGGAACATGCGCCCGAAACGGGTCCCGTCCGCCGAGAGGTCGCCGACGTAGAGCACGCCACCCCCCGGGATCTCGATGAAGCGCCCCGCCTCCAGCCCCGCCACCAGCAGCGAGCGGTTGGCTTCGGCGATCATCGCCTGCGAGCGGCGCTCCGCCAATGGCCCGGCCCACAGCGACACCAGCGCGATGACCAGCACCACCGGCACGGCCAGCAGCGCGACCGGCCGCAGCAGCTGGCGCGGCCCCACGCCGACCGAGAACAGCACCGCCATCTCCGAGTCGCGGTACAGCCGCCCGATGCCGATCAGCAGGCCGAGGAACAGCGCCAGGGGCAGGATCAGCGGGGCGAAGATCACCACGCGCAGGCCCAGCTGCGAGACGAGCAGGCCGGCCGGCATGTGGCCACGGCTGATCTCGCTGAGCAGGTCGACCACGATGCCGCCGAAGCTCACCAGCATCAGCACGACGAACGTCGCGATGAAGGCGCCCAGGAACTCGCGCCACAGGTAGCGCTCGATCCGGGCCAGTCGGGTTGCAGACATGAAGCTCATGGCGGCTTGCTTTAGACTCCGCAGGTTGTACCGCGCGCCACGGGTCGCCATGGGCCCTCCCCTGGCTTCCCCCGGGCCGCGCTTGAAGCGCGAATGCCGCCGCGGATCGATCGTGCCGGAATGGCACGCCATGTGAATGATACGGAATACCAAGCCATGCCCCTCGAATTCGACCTGAACCAGTCTTCCCCCGCCCAGGCCAGCCACGACCTCGTCATCGTCGGCGCCTACGCCGACAAGTCCCTGACGCCCTCGGCCCGGGCGATCGACGAGGCCAGCGAAGGACGCCTCGCGGCGCTGCTCGAAGGGGGCGATCTCAGCGGCAAGATCGGCAAGACCGGCCTGCTGCACGGCCTGCCGGGCGTGAAGAGCGCGCGGGTACTGGTGGTGGGCCTGGGCGAGGCGGCCAAATTCGATGCCGGCGCCTTCCGCAAGGCGGTCATCGAATCGGTCAAGGTGGCCGGCCAGACCGCAGCCACATCGGCCCTGCTCACGCTGGGCGAAGTGGCGGTGAAGGGCCAGGACGCCGCCTGGTCCATCACCCAGGCGGTGGTCGCCGCCGACCACGCCAGCTACCGCTACACCGCGACGCGTTCGGACAAGAACAACGGCTCCAAGCTGGCGCAGGTCAGCGTGCTCGGTGAAACCAGCCACCAGGCGGCACTCGACGACGGCATCGGCATCGCGCTGGGCGTGGCCTTCGCCCGCGAACTGGGCAACCTGCCGCCGAACATCTGCAACCCGACCTTCCTCGGCGAGGAGGGCCAGCGCCTGGCGGCGGAGAACCCCAGCGTCAGCTGCGAGGTGCTCGAGCGCGAGGACATGGAGAAGCTGGGCATGGGCGCGCTGCTGGCGGTTTCGCGCGGCTCGGCCAACCCGCCGAAGATCGTCGTGCTCAGCTACACCGGCGCCGGCGACGCCAAGCCCTACGTGCTGGTCGGCAAGGGCATCACCTTCGATTCCGGCGGCATCAACCTGAAGGTCGCCGGCGGCGTGGAGGAGATGAAGTTCGACATGTGCGGCGCCGCCACCGTGATGGGCGCGTTCCTGGCCACGGTCAAGCGCAAGCTGCCGATCAACCTGGTCACCGTGGTGGCCGCGGTCGAGAACATGTGCGACGGCGATGCCTACCGGCCGTCGGATGTCATCACTTCGATGTCGGGCAAGACCATCGAGGTGCTCAACACCGATGCCGAGGGCCGGCTGATCCTGTGCGACGCACTGACCTACGCGCAGAAGTTCGAGCCCAAGGCGATCGTCGACGTGGCGACGCTGACCGGCGCCTGCGTGGTGGCGCTGGGCCAGCACGCCTCGGGCCTGATGAGCAAGCACGACGACCTGGCCGACGAGCTGCTGGCCGCCGGCGAGCAGGTCTTCGACCGCGCCTGGCGCCTGCCGCTGTGGGACGAGTACCAGCCGATGCTGGATTCGGGCTTCGCCGACATGGCCAACATCGGCGGCCGCTGGGCCGGCACCGTCACCGCCGGCTGCTTCCTCTCGCGCTTCACCGAGGGGCAGCGCTGGGCCCACCTGGACATCGCCGGCAGCGCCTGGGAGATGGGTCGCAAGGGGCTGGCCACCGGTCGCCCGGTCGGCCTGCTGAGCCAGTGGCTGGGCGAGCGCGCGAAGTAAGCGACTGCCGATGCCGCGCGCGGATTTCTACCTGATCTCCAAGCCGCGCTTCCGCGAGGAGCCGTTGCGGCTGGTGTGCGAACTGGCGCGCAAGGCCTGCGACACGGGCCAGCCGATGTTGGTGCTGGCCCGCGACACGGGCCAGGCCGAGGCGCTGGACGACCTGTTGTGGGCGTTCGACGAGAACGCCTACGTTCCCCACCAGATCGCGGGAATGGAAGAGGACGAGGAGGAGGCCGCGGTGCTGATCGTGCCGCCGGACGTGGATGCCGCCTCGCGCCCGCTGGTGCTCAACCTGCGCGACGAAGTGGCGCCGGGCAGCTACGAGCGGGTACTCGAGGTGGTGCCGGCCGACCCGTCGGCGCGCGAACCGCTGCGCGCGCGTTGGCGCGAGTACCTCTCACGCGGTTTCGAGCTCAACAAGCACGACATGTAGGCGACGCCGGCGGATGCGCCGGCACCCACGGCACCCTCAGCGCGCGTCGTCCCCGGCCATCAGCGCCTCGATCGCCTCGGCATCCCGGGGCACGCCGTCGCTGAGCACTTCGTGCCCGTCCGCGGTGACCACCACGTCGTCCTCGATGCGGATGCCGATGCCCTGCCACTTCGCCGCCACGCCCGGGCTGCCCGGAGCGATGTACAGGCCCGGTTCCACCGTGAAGACCATGCCGGGCTCGAGCTCGCGGTACTCGCCGTCGATGCGGTAGTCACCGACATCGTGCACGTCCAGGCCCAGCCAATGGCCGGTCTTGTGCATGTAGAAGCGCCGGTAGCTGCCGTCCTTGAGGTGCTTCTCCAGCTTGCCCTTGAGCAGGCCCAGCCGCAGCAGGCCCTCGGTCAGCGTGGTCACCGCCGCCTCGTGCGTGGCGATCCATGGCGCACCCGGCACGGCATGCTCCAGCGCCGCACGCTGGGCCTGGCAGACCAGGTCGTGCAGCTGGCGCTGCTCGCGGCCGAAGCGCCGTTGGCCGGGAACGTGCGGCTGATGTCTGCCGCATAGCCCTGGTGCTCGACACCGGCATCGATGAGCACGAGGTCGCCGTCGCGGATCGCCGTCGTTGTCGACATGGTGCAGGATGCAGGCGTTCGCACCGGCACCGACGATCGGCGCGTAGGCCGCGCGCCCGCCGTGGCGCCGGAACTCGTACTGCAACTCGGCCTCGAGCTCGTACTCGTGCATGCCCGGCCGCACCGCGCGCATGGCCGCGATGTGTGCGCGTGCCGACACGGCAGCGGCATGGCGCATCTGGCGCAGCTCCGCGGCGCTCTTGAACAAGCGTGATTCGTGCAGCAGGTGCCCCAGTTCGAGGAACTCGTGCGGCGGCTCGGCACCGCGCCGCACCTGCTCGCGCACGCGCTTGACCCAGCCGATCAGCTTGAGGTCGAACTCGACGTCGCGGCCGAAGTGGTAGTAGACCTTGCCGCGCCCCTCGAGCAGGCCCGGCAGGATGTCGTCGAGGTCCTCGTAGGGGTAGGCGTCGTCCATGCCGAAGTCGGCGACCGCCCCCTCGGTGCCGGCGCGCACGCCATCCCACAGTTCGCGCTCCGGGTCGCGCTCGCGGCAGAACAGGAGGCTTTCGCCGTGCTCGCGACCCGGCACCAGCACCAGCACCGCCTCGGGTTCGGGGAAGCCGGAGAGGTACCAGAAATCGCTGTCCTGGCGGTACGGGTGGAACGTGTCGTTGCTGCGCACCCGCTCCGGCGCGGCGGGCAGCACCATGATCGCGTCGTCCCCGGCCATGCGCATGAGCTGGCGCCGCCGGCGGGCGAACTCGCTGCCACGGATCGGGGCCGGGGGACGCTGGGGACGGGTGGCCATGCGCAGATTCAATGCAGGCGACGGCGCCGGGCCGGACCCAGCACGCAGTCGCCATGCAGCAGCAGCGCGGCGACCCGGACGAACTCGGCCACTTCCTCGAGCGCCTGCTCATCGCCCTCCGGGTCGTCGTAGCTGAGCTGGGAGCCGGCGATCTTGCCCAAGTCCTCCAGCGCCTCGGCGGACTCCTCCGACAGCGGTGGCTTGGCGCCGGCCGCGAGGCCGAAGCCACCCAGGAACCCGCGGCACCAGCCCAGCAGGCCGGCCGCGCGCTGTTCCAGCGACTGCGACTCGTGGGGCAACAGCAGGGCGAAGCCGAAATCCGCGTCCGCAAGCTGACCCGTCGTCGCCTTGAACACCGTGTCGAGCGCCTCGCCCTCTGCCGGCCGCGGGGCCTGCTCGTCCAGCATCACCGTACCCAGCCAGTCGCTCCCGGTCACTTGCCCGCCGCCACACACGTAGCCGGCCAGCAGCCCATGCAACTCGCTGGCATCGACGCCCAGCCCCTTGCGCCGCACGTCCTCGGCTACCGCCTCGTGGGCTGGAAGATCCTGGATCTGGCCGTGAACATCACTCACCGGGTTCGCCTCTTTCGAGTCTGGGGTCGGAATTGTAGCAACCGACGCCACTCCTCAGGCTTGTGGGCCTGCTATGGCCGTGCCTACACTGACCGCATCATACGAGTCCCATCGGAGCGCCTAGCGGTGACAGCCGCGAGCATTGCAGCATCGGGACGGGGGCGGGCAAGCTGGTTCTGGACGCTGTCGGTTGGCGCAGTGCTCGCGTGCGCGTCTCCGACCGCGGACTCCGCACGCCGCGACTTCTATTTCGAGCCGCTGGCCGTGGAACGCGGACTGCTGCAGAACACCGTGACCGCGATGATCCAGGATCGCGACGGATACGTGTGGATCGGCACCCAGGGCGGCCTGCACCGCTACGACGGCCAGGGCGTGCGCCTTTTCCGCCACCTGTCCGACGACCCCGGAAGCCTGCCCGACAGCTTCGTCACTGCCCTGGCGGAAGGGCGCGAGGGCGAACTGTGGGTTGGCACCAACACCGGCCACCTCGCCCGCCTCGACCTGGCCACCGGCACGGCCCTCCGCATGCCGAGCACCGCCTTCGCGCATGACGAGCGCCACCAGTACGTGCGTGCCCTTCGGCACCACGACGGGGCCGTGTGGGTGGCCAGCCATGCCGGGGTGGAGCGCTTCGACGACGGCTCCGACGTGGGCAGCGCCGTGCTGGAGCTTGCACCCGGCGAGACGGCGCGCGACATCGTGTTCGATGCCGACGGGGATGGCTGGGTGGCGACGACCGCCGGCCTGTACCGCCTCCCCGGCGGCGGCGAACCACAGCGCGTGGCCGGGGCACCTGGCGGGGCCTCCCTGCTGGTGTCGGCTGACGGCACGGTGTGGCTGGGAGGCGATGCCCTGTATCGACTCGATGCCGACGGCCGCCACGAACTGGTCTATCGCCATCGCGACCGCCTGGGGCGGGAACCCGGGCTGGCGCTTCGCGCGATGGTCGAAGACAGGCGCGGCCGGCTGTGGCTGAGCTTTCCCGGGAACGGCCTGGTCCGGCTGGACCCCGGCAGCGGGCAGACCCGCCATGTGGAGGAAGTCCCGGGCATCCCGGCGTCGCTGCCGGAGGATGTCATCAATGCCCTGCTGATCGACCGCAGCGGCCTGTTGTGGGCCGGCGGCCAGATCCGAGGCACGTCGGTGGCCGACCCGGACGGCGCACGCTTCCACTACCTCGCCGACCTGGATACACAGCGCACCTGGGTCTACGGCAACAGCGCCCGGGTACTGCTGCAGGCCGCCCCGGAGCAGGTGTGGGTGGGCACCGACAGCGACGGCCTCAAGCGCGTGACGCTGGACACCGGCGAGTTCGAAGACTTCAGCGCCCCGATCGTCTCGCAGCTCGACCCGCCCTACGACCAGCAGGCGCTGCGTGTGCTGGGCCTGGTGCCCGATGGCGACGAGCACCTGTGGGTCAGTGCCCACCAGGGCCTGTTCCACCTCGACGTGCCCGAGCGCTCGGCGCGCCGGGTCGAATTGGCGTTCGATGGCGCGGGCGGCGGCATGCCCGCCCTGCGGCGCGCCGATCCCGCCGCCGACGGCGGGCTGTGGATCGGCACCTCCACTGCCGGCCTCCTGCACTTTGACCCCGAAAGCGATCGAGTGCGCCAGTTCCGGCATGATCCCACCGACCCGTACTCGCTCAGCGACGACCTCGTGCACTGCGTGCTCGAGCTGGATGACGGCCGGGTCTGGGTCTGCACCAACGCGGGCCTGAACCTGCTCGAGCCCGGCTCGGGCCACGTGATGCGCCTGGCCAACGAGCCCGGCGACCCGGCCAGCCTCTCCGGCGACCGGGTACGGGCGCTGCTGCAGGCCCGGGACGGCACGCTCTGGGTCGGCACGCACAGCGGCCTCAACCGCCTCTACCAGCGCGATGACGGCAGCCCGGGCTTCGAGCGGTTCGTCCGCATCGATGGCGACGACGAGCGTGGATTCACCGTCTTCAACCTCGTGGAGGATGAAGACGGCGTGCTGTGGCTGGGCACCAACGAAGGCATCCTGTCCTTCGATCCGCAGACCCGGCGCTTCCGGCAGTTCGACATGCGCGATGGCCTGCAGGACCTTGAGTTCAATGGCGGGGCGCAACTGCTGCTCGACGACGGCCGGGTGATGCTGGGCGGAATCCGGGGCCTGAACCTGTTCGACCCGACCGGCCTGCAGGACAGCGACTACCTGCCCGAGGTGCGGCTGCTGGGTGCGCGCTTTGGCAGCGCCGCGGAGAACGTGGTCGGGCTGGTGCCGCCGGATCGCCTGGAACTGCCCTTGCAGGCGCGCATGCTGCGGCTGCAGTTCGGCGCGTTGGACTTCGCCTCGCCCGGGGCCGTGCGCTACCGCTACCGCCTGGAGGGCTTCGACGACGACTGGATCGAGACATCCGGGCGGCCGAGGCCACCTACACCAACCTGCGCCGTGGCGACTACCGCTTCGTAGCCGAGGCCACGAACCGTGACGGCGTCTGGAGTCCGCATTCCCTGCAGCTCCCGCTGCGGGTGATGCCCCCATGGTGGGCGACGCCGGCGGCACAGATCATCTACCTGTTGTTGCTGGGCCTGGCTGGCTGGGGCGCTTGGCAGCTGGTGCGGCACCGGCGGCGGCAGGAGAAGGTGCTGCTGGCCGAGATCCGCGAGCGCGACGAGCGCCTGAAGCTGGCGCTGTGGGGCTCCGGCGACGAGTTCTGGGACTGGAGCATCAGCGACAACACGATCTACCGCATGGGCGGGGAGCAGTTGTTCAGCTGGGGCGGCACCTCGCCGTTGTCGACCAATGCATGGCGCAGCCAGGCGATCCACGCCGACGACCTGCCCCGGGTGCAGAAGATCCTCCAGGACCACATCCTCGGCGAGAGCGAGGCCTTCGAGTCCGAGCACCGCATCCGCAGCGCCGAGGGTGGCTGGCTGTGGGTTCGCTCGCGCGGCAAGGTGGTCGAGCGCGACGCCGAAGGGCATCCGTTGCGCATCGCCGGGACCGCGCACGACATCACCGCACGCCGTGATGCCGAACACGACCGCCGCATCGCCAGCGAGGTCATCCGTTCGATGGCCGAGGCGGTCGGCGTCGTCGACCTCGACTTCAAGTTCGTCTCCGTCAATCCGGCCTTCTCGCGCATCACCGGCTATGCGGCCGAGGAGGTCACCGGGGCGGATGCCAGCCTGCTCGACAGCGCCCAGCATGACGGCACGTTCTACGACAAGGTGCGCCGGATCATGCTCGACACGGGCCACTGGGCCGGCGAGATGTGGCAGAAGAGAAAGGACGGCGAGGAGTTCCTGGGCTGGCTGGAATGCTCCGAAGTGCGCGACGAATTCGGCGAGCGCAGCCATTTCGTCATCGTCGTGACCGACGTGACCGACAAGAAGCGCGCCGAGCAGGAGCTGCGCTACCTCGCCAACTACGACACGCTGACCGGCCTGCCCAACCGCGCGCTGCTGTCGGAGCGGCTGGCGCGGGCGATCGTGCGGGCGCGCCGGCAGGACACCCGCGTGGCCGTGCTCTTCCTCGACCTGGACCGGTTCAAGGACATCAACGACTCGCTGGGCCACGCCGCCGGCGATCGCATCCTAAAGGCCACGGCCTCGCGCCTGCTGGCGACGGTGAGCTCGCAGGACACCGTGGCGCGCCTGAGTGGCGACGAGTTCACCGTCGTCCTTGAGGACGTCGACAGCCTGGCGATGGTCGACCGGGTCGCGCGCGAGATCCTCGCCGCGTTCGCCGAGCCGCTGGATATCGATGACCGCCATGACGTGACGATCAGCCCGTCAATCGGCATCAGCCTCTACCCCGACCACGCGCTGGTGCCGACCGACCTGTTGAAGTTCGCCGACACCGCGATGTACCAGGCCAAGTCGATCGGCCGCAACACGTTCCAGATCTACACCGAGGAGATGGACGCGGAGACGCGCAAGCGGGCGCTGATGGCTGCCGCGCTGCGCCGTGCGCTCGACCGCGGCGAGTTCCGCCTGCTCTACCAGCCGCGCCTGTCGTTGACCGATGGAAAGATCACCGGCGTGGAGGCGCTGCTGCGCTGGCACAGCGCCGACATCGGCGAGGTGCCGCCGGATGTGTTCATCCCGCTGGCCGAGGAAACCGGCCTGATCCTCAAGATCGGTGAATGGGTGCTGCGCGAAGCCTGCCTGACCCTGCGCCGCTGGCGCCGCAATGGCCTGGTGGACGTGGCGATGGCGGTGAATGTGTCGGTGCTGCAACTGCTGCGTGGCAACCTGCCCGAAGTGCTGGAGCGGGTGCTCATCGAGGCCGACGTGCCCGCCGAGCGCATCGAGCTGGAGGTCACCGAAAGCATGGTCATGGCCAATGCCGAGCAGACCACCGCGGTGCTTAACCACCTGCGCGACATCGGCGTGTCGATCGCGATCGACGATTTCGGCACCGGCTACTCCTCGCTCGTCTACCTCAAGCGCCTGCCGATCGACACGCTGAAGATCGACAAGGAGTTCGTCGGCGACCTGACCCGCGACCCCGACGACGAGGCGATCACCGCCACCGTCATCACGATGGCGCATTCACTGGGCCTCAATGTGGTCGCCGAGGGCGTGGAGACCCAGGCCCAGATGGACTACCTGCGCGAACAGGGCTGCGACGAGATCCAGGGCTACTGGCTCTCGCCGCCGCTCGACAGCCACCACTGCCTGGCGTTCATGCGCACCTGGCAGCCATCCATCGTTCCCGAGGTGATGCCATGAACGCCAACCCCGCAGCGACCCAGCCGGTTGTTGACCGGCCCGTGGGACGGGCCTATCTTCAGCGCCAGCCATGAACGACGACAGCATCGAGCAATTGCAGGCCCTGACCGAGCGCATCGAGCGCCTGGTGGCCCTGTGCCGTCGACTTGGCGACGAGAACCGCAGCCTTCGCCACAGCCAGGAGCAGCTGATGGTCGAGCGCGCCCAGCTGCTGGCCAAGAACGAACAGGCCCGCTCGCGGGTGGAGGCGATGATCAACCGCCTCAAGTCGATGGAGCACAACGCGTGAGCGAGCCGGTCAGCGTCCGCATCCTGGACCGTGAATACCTGGTGGGCTGCCCGCCGGAGGAGCGCGACGGCCTGCTTGCGGCAGCGAAGCTGCTGGACGCGCGCATGCGCGAGATCCGAGGCAACAACCGCATGGCCGGGATCGACCGCATCGCCGTGCTGGCCGCCCTGAACCTGGCTTCCGAGCTGCTGGACAACCGCAGCACGGACGGCGAGCGCGACCGCGAGTTGCGTCGCGGCCTGGCCGAGCTCAATCGCAAGCTCGACGGCCTCCTGGAGTCGGAATCCGCACGCTGAACCCGGGTCCGCGGGCGACCTGCTTCACCTTGCATCAAGGCCCCGACGCTATACTTCCCCTGCGTCCTCTGCCTTACGCGACAGCGTACGCTAACATTCGCCTTGTCCCTTAATACGACCCCGGGGGTTGAAGTCCATCGCCGTGTGCATGTCCGCCACCGAGCGGAAAGCCTGACGCGAGGATCGACGCCCCCACCTGATCCTCGGGATCAAGGTCGTTTCGTAGGCATCGGTAAAGGCGGAGGATGCTTTCTTTTTCCCTGGTCAGCGCGGGAGTGCCATGCGCCGCGAGTTGAAGGCCGCCCGGCAGGCCCTGGGCGCACGCGAGCGCATCGCCGCCGCCGAAGGACTGGCCCGGCAACTGGCCGCGCTTCCCGAACTCTCCCGCCGCGGCCACGTGGCGGGCTACTGGGCGATGGACGGCGAGATACCGCTGCACGCGGTGATGCCGCGCCTGGCCGACGGCGTGGTGTGGTGCCTGCCCCGACTGGTGGACGGCAAGCGGCTGCTGTTCGCACCCTGGCGGGCGGGCGACGCGCTGGTCGCGAACCGCTTCGGCATTCCCGAGCCCGACCTGGCCCCGTCGTCCTGCCTGGCCCCCGAGGACATGGGTGTCGTGCTGGCGCCATTGGTCGGCTTCGACCGTGCCGGGCATCGCCTGGGCACCGGCGGCGGCTACTACGACCGCAGCTTCGCCTTCCGCAAGCACGCACCCGCCCCGCCCCTGCTGGTCGGCGTGGGCTACGCGATGCAGGAGCTCGATGCGATCCAGGCCCAGGCCTGGGACGTGCCGATGGACCTGGTGGCCACCGAATCCGAACTGATCGACTGCGCGCCGCGCGGCGGCTGGAGTGAGTGCATGCGTTACTGGCTGATGAAGTCCGAACCCGACGAGTTCTCGATCCACGACCTCGAGCGCGTCGGCACCGAGCCGTGGACGGGCGTGCGCAACTACCAGGCGCGCAATTTCATGCGCGACGGCATGAAGCCGGGTGACCGGATCCTCTTCTACCACTCCAACACCAAGGTGCCCGGGGTGGCGGGCATCGCCGAGGTGGCCTCCACGGCCTACCCCGACCCGACCCAGTTCGACCCCAGGAGCGACTACCACGACCCGAAGGCCACGCGGGAGGAACCGCGCTGGATGATGGTCGACGTGAGCTTCGTGGAGAAGTTCGACGACGTGGTTTCACTGGAGGAGATCAAGTCGATCGCCGACGAGCTCGATGAGTTCGCGCTGGTACGCCGGGGCAACCGCCTGTCGGTCATGCCGGTGGCCGAGCGCCACTACAAGCGCATCCTGGCGCTCAAGCCAAAATCCAAGAGGAGCAAACGATGAGCCAAGACCCCCGCAACGAAGGCAAGCGGCTCTCCGCGCTCAAGGCGCTGGAGTTCGTCGAGGACGGCAGCATCGTGGGTGTCGGCACCGGTTCGACCGTCGCCTTCTTCATCGAGGGCCTGGCGGACATGAAGTCGCGCATCAAGGGGGCGGTCTCGAGCTCCGAACAGAGCACGCGCCTTCTCGAGAAGGCGGGAATCGAGGTGTTCGACCTCAACCATGCCGGCACCCTGCCGCTGTACGTGGACGGTGCCGACGAGTGCGACCCGCATGGCCGGCTGATCAAGGGCGGCGGCGGCGCGCTGACGCGCGAGAAGATCATCGCCGCGGCCAGCAGGCGCTTCGTGTGCATCGTCGACCCGAGCAAGGAGGTCGACGTCCTGGGCCGCTTCCCGCTGCCGATCGAGGTGATCCCGATGGCGCGCAGCTACGTGGCACGCGAGATCGTCGCCCGCGGCGGTCAACCCGTGTGGCGCGACGGGTTCACCACCGACAACGGCAACGTGATCCTGGACGTGCACAACTGGTCGATCACCGACCCGGTGGCGCTGGAGCGCGAGCTCAACCAGCTGGCCGGCGTGGTCTGCGTCGGCCTGTTCGCCGCGCGCGCGGCCGACGTGGTGATCGTCGGGGCCAACGTCCGCCAGGGCTGAGGCCCGGCGACGGGTGCCGGGCCGCGTGGCTCAGCGGGCGAGCGTGCGGTAGGCGCCGCCCTGGAACAGCAATGGCGCACCCGCGCCACGCGCGATGTCGAGCACCTCGCCGACCAGGATCAGGTGGTCGCCCCCGGGGTAGCGGTGGGCGACCCGGCACTGGAAGCGCGCCAGCGCGCCATCGAGCAGTGGCAGGCCGGCGTGTCCGGGCTGCCAGTCCAGGCCGGCGAACTTGTCGCCCCCGACCCGGGCGAAGCGGTCCGACAGCGGTTGCTGCCGGTCCGACAGCACATGGATCGCGAAATGGTCGGCCAACTCGAAGGCGTCGAACGGCGGCACCCCGTGGCGGGCACTCCACAGCACCAGCGGTGGCTGCAGCGAAACCGCCGCGAAGCTGTTGACCGTCATGCCGACCGGTTGCCCGGCCGGGTCGAGCGTGGTCGCGACGGCGACACCGGTGGCCCAGTCCCCCAGCGCGTCGCGCAATGCCCGCCCCTCGTCGGGGGGGAGCCCGGAAATGCTCAAGCGCAGCCCCTGCTCACGGACCGTGGATGTAGTCCATCAGCTCGGAAATGACGCCTTCCTTGTCCTTGACCACGAAGCGCACCAGGTCGCCGATCGACAGCAGCCCCAGCAGCTGGCCCTCCTCGACCACCGGCAGATGGCGCACGCGCCGGTCGGTGCACTCCAGCAGGGCCTTCTCGACGCTCAGCGACGGCGGCACCGTGATCGGCTTGCTGGTCATGCGGTCCCTGACCGGTCGGTCGGTCAGGCCGGGCTCGTTCTCGGTGAACAGGCGCATGACGTCGCGCTCGCTGAAGATCCCGACCAGCTGCTCACCCTCCATGACCAGGACGCAGCCGACGTTCGCCTCGTTCATCAGGCGCACGGCCTCGCCGATCGAATCCTCGGGCGAGACCCGGTAGAGCACGCTGCCCCGCTCGGCCATCAAGGCCTCCTTTTCCTGCAGCACGGTGTGAAGAATGGTCTCCATCGATGCCTTCCCTCCAGCAACAGCAGTGGCCATCA
Organism: Alkalisalibacterium limincola; assembly: GCF_008017755.1. GTDB lineage: Bacteria > Pseudomonadota > Gammaproteobacteria > Xanthomonadales > Xanthomonadaceae > Alkalisalibacterium > Alkalisalibacterium limincola. The sequence goes on along the minus strand of NZ_VRTS01000002.1, from coordinate 199,291 downwards.
GCATACCCCTTTCGGCCGGGTCGTCGCGGCCGGAGCCCGGGGCGCCCGGCGCGCGATCCGACCTCACGGGGTCCGCGGCCTTCATGATAAAGTCACGAAGTTTTCCGTTCCCGTATCCGAACCACCTTCAGGGGAGTTGCTGGCTGGACCATGATCAGGATCAAGCGGGGTCTCGACCTTCCGATCGACGGCGCGCCGCGCCAGGAGATCACTGACGGCCCCCGGGTTCGCTCCGTGGCCACTCTTGGCGCCGACTATCCCGGCATGCGCCCCACCCTGCACGTGAAGCCGGGTGACCGGGTCAGCCGCGGCCAGCTCATCTTCGAGGACAAGAAGACGCCCGGCGTGCGCTATACCGCGCCGGCAGCCGGCACCGTCACGGCGGTCAACCGTGGCCGGAAGCGTTTCATGCAGTCCGTGGTCATCGAGATCGACGGCGACGCCGAGCAGAGCTTCGAAAACCGCGTCGACGGCCTCTCCGGCCTCGATCGCGACAAGGTGCAGGCGCTGCTGGTGGAATCCGGAGAGTGGACCGCGCTGCGCACGCGCCCGTTCGGCAAGGTGCCGGCACCGGGCAGCGCCCCGCACGCGATCTTCGTTCCGGCCATCGACACGCAGCCGCTGGCCCCCGATCCGGACGTGGTCATCGGCGATCAGCTCGATGCGTTCCGCGACGGCCTGGAGGTGCTCGGCCACCTGACCGACGGCACGGTCTGGGTCTGCCGGGCCGACGGCTCCGAGCTACCCTCCTTCGCCAGGGGCCGCATCCGCGAGGAGGCCTTCGCCGGGCCGCACCCCGCCGGCAACCCCAGCACCCACATCCATTTCCTGTCGCCGGTAGACGCCAAGCGCACGGCCTGGGTGATGGGCTACCAGGACGTCATCGCGGTCGGCCACCTGTTCAGGACCGGCCGCCTGTACAGCGACCGCGTGGTCGCACTGGCCGGCCCGCAGGTCGAGCAGCCACGGCTGCTGCGCACCCGCGTCGGTGCCTGCCTCGACGAGCTCACCGCCGGCCAGATGAAGGGCGGCGAGAACCGCATCATTTCCGGCTCGGTGTTCAACGGACACCAGGCCGAGGGCCCGACCGGCTACCTCGGACGGCTGGCCAACCAGGTCAGCGTGCTGCGCGAGGGCAACGACCGCCCGATGTTCGGCTACCTGTCCCCGGGACTGGAGCGCCACTCGGTGCTCAACATCTACCTGTCGAAGCTGATGCCGTGGAAGCGCTTCGGTTTCACCACCACCACCAACGGAAGTGAACGCGCGATGGTGCCGCTGGGCCAGTACGAAACCGTGATGCCGCTGGACATCCTGCCGACCCAGCTGCTGCGCTCGCTGGTGGTGGGCGACACCGAGATGGCCCAGGCGCTGGGCGCGCTGGAGCTGGTCGAGGAAGACCTCGCGCTGTGCACCTACGTGTGCGTGGGCAAGTACGAGTACGGCCCGATCCTGCGCGACAACCTCGACCGCATCGAGAAGGAGGGCTGAGGTGGGACTGCGCGCCTTCATCGACTCACGCATTTCGCCGCACTTCCACAAGGGCGGCCGCTTCGAACGTTTCTACGTGTTCTACGAAATGTTCGACACGATGCTCTACAGCCCGTCGGACACGACCAAGACCACCGCGCACGTGCGCGACGGCATCGACCTCAAGCGGGTCATGATGACGGTGTGGTTCGCGGCGTTGCCGGCGCTGATCTTCGGCATGGTCAACGTCGGCTACCAGGCCAACCTGCAGATCGCCGACTTCGGCTACAGCGCGATCCCCGGCTGGCGCACCGACCTGGTCGCGCAGTGGGCCGGGTTCGACCCCGCCTCGTGGTGGTCCAATTTCCTTCATGGCGCCGTGTACTACATCCCGATCTTCATCGTGGTGTACATCGGCGGGTTCATCTGGGAAGGCCTGTTCGCGTGGAAGCGCGGGCACGAGGTGAACGAGGGCTTCTTCGTCACCGGCATCCTGTTCACGCTGATCCTGCCGCCCACGATCCCGCTGTGGCAGGTGTTCCTTGGCATCTCGTTCGGCGTCGTGGTCGGCAAGGAGATCTTCGGCGGCACCGGCAAGAACTTCCTCAACCCGGCCCTGGTCGGCCGCGCGTTCCTGTTCTTTGCCTATCCGGCGCAGCTGTCGGGCGACGTGTGGACGGCGGTGGACAACTTCACCGGTGCCACCGCGCTGGCGCTCGCCGCCGATGGCGGCCTGGACTACAGCGTCGGCCTGACGGCCAATGCCGCGATCGGGCAGCAGATGGACCTGACCTGGATGCAGACCGCCCTGGGCGGCATCCAGGGCTCGATCGGCGAGACCTCCACGCTGATGATCGCGCTGGGCGCCTTCGTGCTGCTGGTCACCAAGATCGCGTCGTGGCGCATCATGCTGTCGATGCTGCTGGGCATGGCCGCGCTGGCGACGCTGTTCAACTGGGTCGGCAGCGAGACCAACCCGATGTTCGCGATGCCCTGGTACTGGCACCTCACACTGGGCGGCTTCGCATTCGGTATGGTCTACATGGCCACCGACCCGGTCTCGGCCTCGATGACCAATACCGGCAAGTGGATCTTCGGCATCTTGATCGGCGTGATGGTGGTGCTGATCCGGGTCGTCAATCCGGCATTCCCGGAAGGCGTCATGCTGGCGATCCTGTTCGGAAACCTGTGCGCGCCCCTGATCGACTTCTTCGTGATGCGCGCCAACATCGGCCGGCGCATGCGGCGCCTGCGGGAGGGCAGCCATGGCGGTTAACGAATCGATCGGCAATACCCTGAGGGTGGCCTTCGGTGTCTGCCTTGTGTGTGCGGTGGTGGTCTCCACGGCCGCCGTCACGCTGCGCCCGGCGCAGGAGGCCAACCGGATGCAGTTCCGGCAGGTGAATATCCTGCAGACCGCCGGAATGTACGAGCCCGGCACCGATGTGTCGGCCGTGTTCGAGCGCATCGAGCGCCGCTTCGTCGATCTGCAAACCGGCGAGTTCGTCGAACGCGACCAGAGCTACGACCAGCAGCAGGCATCGCGCGACCCGGAACAAAGCCGCGCGCTGGAGCATGACCCGGCCGGCATCCGCCGCCAGGCCCTGGTGGCCGAGGTCTACCTGGCGCGGGGCGAGGACGGGCGACTGCAAAGCGTGGTCCTTCCCGTCCACGGCTACGGACTGTGGTCGACGATGTACGGATTCATCGCCCTGGAGCGCGACCTGGACACGATTTCCGGCCTGCGCTTCTACGAGCACGGCGAGACGCCGGGCCTGGGAGGCGAAATCGAGAACCCGCGCTGGCTGGCGAGCTGGGAAGGCAAGGAACTCTTCGACGAGGGCGGCAACCTGGCCATCGAGGTGCTCAAGGGCCAGGCGCCAGCGGGTTCGGACCACCAGATCGACGGCCTCTCGGGGGCCACGCTGACCGCTCGCGGGGTCAACAACCTGATGCGCTTCTGGATGGGCGAGGAGGGCTTCGGCCCCTTCCTGGACCAGTTGCGCGACCGCATCGACGCCGGTGAGTTCGATCAGGCGGGACAGGGCTGAGGAGACGAATATGGCAACGCTCACGAAAAAAGACGTACTGTTCGAGCCGATCTTCAGCAACAACCCGATCGCGCTGCAGATCCTCGGCATCTGTTCGGCGCTGGCGATCACGACCAAGCTCGATACGACGCTGACGATGTGCCTGGCCGTGGCCTTCGTCATCACGTTCTCGAACCTGTTCGTGTCCACGATCCGGCGGGTGATCCCGTCGAACATCCGCATCATCGTGCAGATGACGATCATCACCTCGCTGGTGATCGTGGTCGACCAGGTGCTGCAGGCCTACGCCTACCAGCTCAGCCGCGAGCTGTCGGTGTTCGTCGGCCTGATCATCACCAACTGCATCGTCATGGGTCGTGCCGAGCGTTCGCGATGCAGCAGCCGCCGGTGCTCTCGGCGCTGGACGGCCTGGGCAACGCGATCGGCTACTCGGTGGTGCTGGTGTTCGTGGGCTTCTGCCGCGAGCTGTTCGGCTCGGGCAGCATCCTCGGCTGGCAGGTGCTGCAGACCACGACCGAAGGCGGCTGGTACCTGCCCAACGGCCTGATGCTGCTGCCGCCCAGCGCGTTCTTCCTGATCGGCGGCTTCATCTGGGTGCTGCGCGTATGGCGCACCGAACAGGTCGAGCCCGACGAGTTCGTCATCAAGCCCAATTCACGCACCAGCGAAGCATTCTGAGGCCGGGAGCGCCACGTGTTCGAACATTACCTCAGCCTTTTCATACGCGCCGTGTTCGTCGAGAACATGGCCCTCGCCTTCTTCCTGGGAATGTGCACCTTCCTGGCGATCTCCAAGAAGGTCATGACCGCGCTCGGCCTGGGCATCGCCGTCACCGTCGTGCTGGCGCTGACCGTGCCACTGAACAACCTGGTGCTGCACAACCTGCTCGACGAGGGTGCGCTGGCCTGGACCGGCATCCCGGCGCTGCAGCAGCTCGACCTGCGCTTCCTCGGCCTGCTCAGCTACATCGGCATCATCGCCGCGCTGGTGCAGATCCTGGAGATGGTCCTGGACAAGTACGTTCCAGCGCTCTACAACGCGCTGGGCATCTTCCTGCCGCTGATCACGGTGAACTGCGCGATCCTCGGCGCCAGCCTGTTCATGGTCGAGCGCCACTACGACTTCGGTGAGTCGGTGGTGTTCGGCGTCGGTGCCGGCGTCGGCTGGGCCCTGGCCATCGTGTTGCTGGCCGCGATCCGCGAGAAGCTCAAGTATTCCGACGTGCCGGAAGGCCTCAAGGGCCTCGGAATCGTCTTCGTCGTGGTCGGCCTGATGTCGCTGGGCTTCATGTCCTTCGCCGGAGTGCAGCTGTAATGGCCTTCGAGATCCTGTTCGGCGTGGGCATGTTCACCGTCACCGTGCTGGTGCTGGTGCTGGTCATCCTGTTCGCGCGCTCCAAGCTGGTGAGCACCGGCAAGATCACCATCGACGTCAACGACGACCCCGAGAAGCGCATCGAGACGACGGGTGGCCGCAAGCTGCTCGGCGCGCTCGCCGAGCAGGGCGTGTTCCTGTCCTCGGCCTGCGGCGGCGGCGGCACCTGCGGCCAGTGCAAGTGCGTCGTGCTCGAGGGCGGTGGCGACGCGCTGCCGACCGAGGCGGAGAAGCTCTCGCGCCGGGAGATCCGCGAAGGCTGGCGCCTGTCGTGCCAGGTCTCGGTCAAGCAGGACATGAAGATCGAGGTGCCCGAGGAGTTCTTCGGGGTCAAGAAGCTCGAGTGCACCGTGGTGTCCAACGAGAACGTCGCCACCTTCATCAAGGAGCTGGTGTTGAAGCTGCCCGAGGGCGTGGACGTCGACTTCCGCGCCGGTGGCTTCATGCAGATCGAGGTGCCCAAGTTCCATGCGAAGTTCAGCGACTTCGACATTCCCGAGGAGTACCGCGGGGACTGGGACCACTTCAAGATGTTCAACCTGGAATTGAAGAACGATGCGGAGGAGACGATCCGCGCCTACTCGATGGCGAACTACCCCGAGGAAAAGGGTGTCCTGAAGTTCAACATCCGCATCGCCGCGCCGCCGCCCAAGACCCAGAACGTGCCGCCCGGCGTCGTCTCCAGCTACGTCTTCAACCTCAAGCCCGGCGACAAGGTCACGGTGTTCGGGCCGTTCGGCGAGTTCTTCGCCAAGGACACTGAGGCGGAGATGGTCTTCATCGGTGGTGGCGCCGGCATGGCACCGCTGCGATCGCACATCTTCGACCAGCTGCGTCGCCTGAACTCCAAGCGCAAGATCACCTTCTGGTACGGCGCGCGTTCGCTGCGCGAGGCCTTCTACGTCGAAGACTTCGACGAACTGGCCGAGCAGCACGACAACTTCGAGTGGCACCTGGCCTTGTCCGACCCGCAGCCGGAGGACAACTGGGAGGGCTATACCGGATTCATCCACAAGGTGGCCTACGAGAACTACCTCAAGGACCATCCCGCACCGGAGGACTGCGAGTACTACCTGTGCGGTCCACCGATGATGAACGCCGCGGTGATCCGGATGCTGGAAGACCTCGGCGTGGAGCCGGAGAACATCCTGCTCGATGATTTCGGTGGCTGACGTGCCGCGCATCCGCATTGCCCACAGGGCCGGCCTCCTCGCCGGCCTTGTCGTTTTGCTGGTGGCGGCCTGCAGCCGGCCGCCCGAGCCCATCACGCTGGGTGGTCCGACGATGGGCACCACCTGGTCGGTGCGCCTCGCCTCCCCCCCCCGAACAGGTAGACGTCCGGGAGCTGCGCGGCGAGATCGAGGCGATCCTTGAAACGATCAATGCCGAGATGAGCACCTACCGCGAGGATGCGCTGATCTCCCGCTTCAACCGTGCCGAAGCGGGCACCCGCTTCGAACTGCCCCATGACTTCGACATCGTGCTGCTCGATTCGCTGGCCCTGGCCGAGGATTCGGGCGGCGCTTTCGACCCCACCGTGGGCCCGCTGGTGAACCTGTGGGGCTTCGGACCGGAGGGCGATCGCAGCGAACCGCCGGCCGGGGACGATATCGCCGCCGCGCGGGCCCGCATCGGCTGGGAAAAGCTGCACTACGACGCGGTCGAGGGCGTGCTGGAACAGACAGGGGGCATGTACCTCGACTTTTCCGCGATCGCGAAGGGCCACGCGGTCGACCGCATCGCCGACCACCTCGTCGCGCGTGGCGTCTCCGGGTTCGTCGTCGATATCGGTGGAGACCTGCGCACCCTCGGCACCCGGCCCGACGGCCGGGGCTGGCGGATTGCGGTGGAGCGGCCGCAGCCGGGTGAGCGCGCGATCCACAGCGTCATCGAACCCGGCGACATGGCGCTGGCCACGTCGGGGAGCTACCGCAACTATTTCCGCGACCAGGGCCGCACCTACTCGCACACCATCGATCCGCGCACGGGCTGGCCGATCACCCACGACATCGTCTCGGTCACGGTGCTGCACGAACGCTGCGCGATGGCGGACGGCCTGGCCACGGTGCTCACGGTGCTGAACGAAGAGGAAGGCATGGCATTTGCCCGCGAGCGGGGCCTGGCGGTACTGTGGTTGGTGAATACTGAAGACGGCGTCCAGGAACGGATGACGCCGGCCTTCGCCCCCTATCTCGAGGAGTTCGGCAACTGATGTTGATGACTTTCCTGGCCGCGATCGTCCTGGTGGGACTGCTGTTCGCCGGCATGACCATCGGCGTGATGATGGGCCGCAAGCCGGTGCAGGGTTCCTGTGGCGGCCTGGGCTCGGTCGGCGTGACGGGCGACTGCGGCATGTGCGGCCGCAAGGCCGGCGAAGCCTGTGCCAAGGGCGAGAGCCTGCCCGACGACGGCGCGCGCAACGAGCGCCGCTAGCCGGAGCCGGGCGCCCCCGCCGCCCGGCAGGACTGCAAAGCGGCAGCACAAAAAAAACCCCGCCAATGGCGGGGTTTTTCAATGTGGCAGGGGAACTAGGATTCGAACCTAGATTGACGGAGTCAGAGTCCGTTGTCCTACCATTAGACGATTCCCCTAATGGTGTCCCTACGCGCCACGGTCTCTGACCGGCGTGGCGCGGAGAAGCGCGATCAGCGCTTCGAGAACTGGGTGGCGCGGCGGGCCTTGTGGAGACCGACCTTCTTGCGCTCGACCTCGCGGGCATCGCGGGTCATGAAGCCGGCGCGACGCAGGTCCGTCTTCAGGTTTTCGTCGTACTCCACCAGCGCGCGGGAGATGCCCAGGCGGATGGCGCCGGCCTGGCCGGTGTTGCCACCGCCCTCGACCGTGACCTTGATGTCGAACTTCTCGGTCATCTCGGTCAGCTCAAGCGGCTGACGGACGATCATCCGGGAGGTCTCGCGGCCGAAGAACTCCTCCAGCGGGCGACCATTGACAGAGATCTGACCGCCGCCGTTGCGCAGGAACACGCGCGCGGTGGAGGACTTGCGACGGCCGGTGCCGTAGAACTGCTGCGAAGCCATAGTCAATTCCGTTGCTTAGATGTCCAGCGGCTGCGGCTGCTGGGCGATGTGCGGGTGCTCGGAGCCCTTGTAGACCTTGAGCTTGCGGTACATGGCGCGACCGAGCGGATTCTTCGGCAGCATGCCCTTCACACCGATCTCGATCACACGCTCGGGGTGCTTCTCGAGCATCTGGCCGAGCGACTCGGTCTTGAGGTTGCCGATGTAGCCGGTGAACCGGTGGTACATCTTGTCGCGCAGCTTGTTGCCGGTGACGGCAATCTTCTCTGCGTTGATGACCACGAGGTAGTCACCGGTATCGACGTGCGGGGTGTACACCGGCTTGTGCTTGCCGCGGAGACGGCGCGCGAGCTCCGAGCACAGGCGACCGAGGGTCTTGCCCTCCGCATCAACCACGTACCAGTCGCGCTGCACGGTTTCCGGCTTGGCGCTGAAAGTCTTCATAAGAGTTCCGAAACGGAAAATTGCGACAAATGAGAAGCGGAATGATATCCCGCCGCCAGGGGGACTGCAAGCCCGCCGAGCCCGGCATGCTAGCATCGCTGGCGATGGCTGTCGCCCCCAACCCTGACTCCAAGGCTCCGGGCCGCCCGGACGGGCTGCTGGCCCTGGCCGATCGCTGCGTGCAGTGCGGATTATGCCTGCCCCACTGCCCCACATACCAGCACGACCGCAACGAGGCGGAGTCACCGCGTGGCCGCATCGCGCTCTGGCGTGGGCTCGCCAGCGGGCAACTGGCCGCCTCGGCGGCCACCGATGCCCACCTCGACCATTGCCTGGGCTGCCGCGCCTGCGAGTCGGCCTGCCCGGCTGGAGTGCGTTACGGGGAGCTCCTGGTGGCCGGGCGCGCGCTGCAGCGCGAACGACGGCGCCCGTCGCCGCGGCAGTTCCTGGTTGAATGGCTGGCCGCGCGCCCACGGTGGCTGGCCCCGCTGCTCGGACTCTACCGGAGGCTCCACCCGGCCCTGCCCGCCCGGCTGCGACCCCTGCCGGCGCCACCGGCACGGACCGCGCCTGCGACCCCACGCCCCACCGGCCCCTCCCCCTCCGCGTCGGTGTCCCTGTTTGGCGGCTGCGTGGGCCGGCCATACGACGAACCAGCGCGCCTGGCGCTGTCCCGCCTGCTCGATGCCGCGGGCATCGCAACGGTCGAACCCGGCGGCCAGACCTGTTGCGGTGCGCTGCATGCCCACGCCGGGGACCTGGCCACCGCCACGCGCCTGGCCGCCGGCAACCGGTCGGCCTTCGCCCGGTCGGACACGGTCTGTGCGACGGCCAGCGGCTGCCAGCACGCGCTTGCCCGGTCCCTGGAGGGCAGCCCGGCGCATGCGGAGGATCCCTTCGTGCTGCTGGCCCGGGTGGCGCCGGAACTGGCATTCCGTCCCGCGCGCCGGCGCGTGGCGCTGCACCTGCCATGCACCCAGCAGCGGGTGGACGGCAGCGTCGCCGCACTGCGCGCCCTGCTGCAGCGCATACCGGAACTCGACGTGGTCCTTCTCGACCCCGCCTGTTGTGGCGCGGCGGGCGTGCAGATGGTCACCGACCCCGGACGCGCAGCCGGATTCCGCGAGCCACTGCTGGCCGCGCTGGATTCCAGCGGCGCGGATACACTGTTGTCGGCCAATGTCGGCTGCCGCCTGCACCTGGGCAACGCCAGCCCGGTGCCGGTGCGACACCCCCTGGAATTCCTTGCCGAGCACCTGCAATGAATACGCAACGCCGATACACGCTGATCGACCGGGTGCTGATCGAGGCCGGGCACGCCCTGACCACCGCGCTGGGCGACCCGGCCGCGCAGCGGCCCAATCCCGGCGCCGGCGTGCCGGCCGCGGAGCTCGATGACCCGGGTCGCCGCCACGCGGCCGGCCTGATGCGCATCAACCATGTTGGCGAGGTCTGCGCCCAGGCCCTGTATTTCGGCCAGGCCGCCGTTGCCCGCGATCCGGACACGAAAGCCCACCTGATGGCAGCCGCCGCCGAGGAAACCGACCATCTGGCCTGGTGTGCGGACCGCCTGCGCGAGCTCGACAGCCGTCCCAGCCTGTTCAACCCGCTGTGGTACGCCGGTGCCTACGGCATCGGGCTGGCCGCGGGCCTGCGCGGAGACGGCTGGAACCTGGGCTTCGTGGTGGAAACCGAGCGCCAGGTCGAGGCCCATCTGGACCACCACCTGGAAACGCTGCCTGCCGGCGACGAACGCAGCCGGGCGATCCTCAGGGTCATGAAGGAGGACGAGGCCCGCCACGCCGACCATGCCGAGCAGGCCGGTGCCCGGGTGCTGCCCCGCCCGATTCCCCAGGTCATGGCACTGGCCTCGGCGGTGATGAAGGCCGTTGCCTACCGGCTGTAGCCGCGGGTCCGATCGCCAAACGCAAAAGGCCGGCGCAATGCCGGCCCCTGATGCGAAACGACCCTGCCGTCGACTCAGTCGACCAGGTTGCGGCCGTGGAAGAGCTCCTCGATCTCGCGCTTGAGCTGCTGCTCGATGCGCATGCGCTCCTTGAAGCTGAGGTTCTTCGCCTTCTCCTCGAACAGGTAGGTGTCGAGGTCGAAGTCCTTCACATGCATCTTCGTGTGGAAGATGTTTTCCTGGTAGACGTTGACGTCGAACATCTCGTAGCGCTTCTTGATCTGGCGCGAGAGGTAGTCCTGGATCGAGTTGATCTTGTGGTCGATGTAGTGCTTCTTGCCCTTCACGTCGCGGGTGAAGCCGCGGACCCGGTAGTCCATCACGACGATGTCCGACTCGAGGCTCTCGATCAGGTAGTTCAGCGCCTTCAGTGGCGAGATCACGCCGCAGGTGGCCACGTCGATGTCGGCGCGGAAGGTCGCGATGCCGTTGTGCGGATGCGTTTCCGGGTACGTGTGGACGGTGATGTGGCTCTTGTCGAGGTGGGCCACGACGCTGGCGTCGCGTGCCTCGTCCTGGGCATCCTCGTGCTCGCGCACCGCGCCCGACAGCACTTCCTTTCCGGCCTGCTTCTTGTCGATGATCGGCTCTTCGGAAATCAGGATCGTCACCGACGCACCCTGCGGGTCGTAGTCCTGGCGGGCCACGTTGAGGATGTTGGCGCCGATGATGTGCGCGACCTCGGTGAGTATGTCGGTGAGGCGATCGGCGTTGTAGGCCTCATCGATGTACTCGATGTAGCGCTGGCGCTGGTCATCGCTGACCGCATAACAGATGTCGTAGATGTTGAAGCTCAGGGCTTTCGTCAGGTTGTTGAAGCCCTGCAGCTTCAAACGCGGGATCGGCTTGACCACCGTGGCTACCCCCGGGGCGGGAAAAGAAGACAAGAGCGGGATTATCGTCCATTCCGGCGCCGGCAACCACCTCTACCGGTCACAGATTGCCCGAAAGCCCACTAGGGCCTAAGCTGCGGTTCAACCGAATAGTGGGTTCGCCACGATGCCGACACTGCTTCAGATGGCCAATGCGCCGCTGCACCAGGAACCGCCGATGACTGGCCTGACCCTGGACCGTCCGACCATCGACCGCTTCCTGGCCCACTGCCACCGCCGCCGCCACCCCTCGCGATCGGAGATCTTCCGCCCGGGCGACCCCACCGGCACGCTGTATTACGTGATCAATGGCTCGCTGAGCATCATCAGCGAGGAGTCCGACGGCCGCGAGCTGGTGCTGGGCTACGTGAACGCCGGCGATTTCATCGGTGAAATGGGCCTGTTCGTGCGCGCCGAGCGCCGCGAGGTCCTGCTGCGCACCCGGACCGCCTGCGAGCTTGCCGAGATCAGCTTCGACCGCCTGCACAGCCTGTTCCAGGGCACGTTGGCGGCTGAATGCCCGAAGATCCTCTATGCGATCGGCGCGCAGCTGTCCAAGCGCCTGCTCGACACCAGCCGCAAGGCCAGCCGCCTGGCCTTCCTCGACGTGACCGGCCGCATCGTGCGCACGCTGCTGGACCTTTGCGAGGAACCCGACGCGATGACCCATCCCGACGGGACCCAGATCAAGGTGTCGCGACAGGAACTGGCGCGGATCGTGGGCTGCTCGCGGGAGATGGCCGGCCGCGTGCTCAAGCAGCTCATGGAACAGGGCGTCCTGCACGCCCGCGGCAAGACGATCGTCATCTACGGCACGCGCTGAGCGATGGCCACGGTGTTTCCGCCGGATCCGGACCAGCCGCTGCTGCGGCCGGCGGAGCTGGTGGACGCCGCGATGGTGGCGGACCTGCTGGGCGAGCTGGGCTATCCCTGCTCCCTGGACGACGCCGGCGACCGCATCGCCCACCTCGAGGACCACCCCGGCCACGAGCTCCTGCTGCTGGAGGTGCAGGGTCGTTGCTGCGGGCTGTTGGCGCTGGACTTCATGTACTCGCTGCCGCTGGGCCGGGCCAGCTGCCGGATCTCCGCGCTGGTCGTGGCGACCACTGCCGCGGCCGCGGCCTGGGCCGCTGGCTGGTGGGCGAGGCCGAGCGCCGTGCCCGGACGGCGGGCGCGACGCGCATCGAGGTGTCCAGCGCCGGGCATCGCAAGGATGCCCACAAGCTCTACCGTGAGTGCGGCTTCGAGGACGGCTCGGTGCGCCTGGTCAAGCGCTTCGGCGACGCCTGAGCCGCATCAGCCGAACAGGCGTCGCAGTTCCGTGCCCGGGTCCGGCGCGCGCATGAAGCTCTCGCCCACCAGGAAGGCGTTCACGCCTTCCCCGCGCATGCGCGCCACGTCCGCGGGCGTGACGATGCCGCTTTCGGTGACCAGCAGGCGGTCCGGCGGTACCGCGGCCTTCATCGACAGCGTGGTGTCCAGCGACACCTCGAAGGTACGCAGGTTGCGGTTGTTGATCCCGACCAGCGGCACCGCCAGCTGCAGCGCGCGTTCGAGCTCGTCGATGTCATGGACCTCGACCAGCACGTCCATGCCCAGCTCCATGGCGAGGTGCGAGAGCCGGGCCAGCGCCGGATCGTCGAGCGCGGCGACGATCAGCAGGATGCAGTCCGCACCGAGCACCCGCGCCTCGACCACCTGGTAGGGGTCGACGGTGAAGTCCTTGCGCAGCACGGGAAGCTCGCAGGCGGCCCTGGCCTCGGCCAGGTAGGCGTCGGCGCCCTGGAAGAAATCGACATCGGTCAGCACCGAGAGGCAGGCGGCACCGCCAGCGGCATAGCTGCGGGCGATGTCTCCCGGCCGGAAATCCGGTCGGATGACGCCCTTGGAGGGGCTGGCCTTCTTTATTTCGGCGATGACCGCGGGATCGCCGGACGATATGCGTGAGAGCAGGGCCCGGGTGAATCCACGCACCAACGGTGCGCCTTCGAGCTTCCGTTCGAGGTCGGCAAGGGGCACGCGGGTGCTGCGCTCGGCCACTTCCTCGCGCTTGCGCGCCACGATCTTCTCCAGGATGTCCGACACCTGCTCAGCCCCCGCCGACCGGTTGCCCGGCCAGTTGCCGGGTGACGCCCACGAACTCCTCCATCTTCGCCAGGGCCGCGCCCGAGGCCAGCGTGGCGCGTGCCAGCTCGATGCCCGTCGCGATCGTATCGGCGCGGCCGGCCACGTACAACGCGGCACCGGCGTTGAGCGCGACGATCTCGCGCGGCAGCCCCTCGACGTTGTCCAGCGCCTGGATCAACATCCGCCGCGACTGCTCGGCGTCGGCCACTTCGAGATTGCGGCTGGCAGCCATCTGGATGCCGAAGTCCTCCGGGTGGATCTCGTACTCGCGCACTTCCCCGTCACGCAGTTCGCCGACCAGCGTGGCCGCGCCCAGCGAGATCTCGTCCATGCCGTCGCGTCCCCATACCACCAGCGCGCGTTTGGCCCCGAGCTTGCGCAGCGCGCGCACCTGGATACCGACCAGGTCGGGGTGGAACACGCCCATCAGGATGTTCGGTGCGGCCGCGGGATTGGTCAGCGGCCCGAGGATGTTGAAGATCGTGCGCACGCCCATCTCGCGGCGGACCGGGGCGATGTTCTTCATCGCCGGATGGTGGATCGGCGCGTACATGAAACCCAGGCCGGTCTCGGCGATGCACTCGGCCACCTGGTCGGGTTGCAGTTCGATCGCCGCGCCCAGCGCCTCGAGCACGTCGGCACTTCCCGACTTCGAGGACACGCTGCGATTGCCGTGCTTGGCGACCTTGGCCCCGGCCGCGGCGACGACGAACATCGATGCGGTGGAGATGTTGAAGCTGTGCGCGCCATCACCACCGGTGCCGACGATGTCGACGAAGTGCTCGCTGTCGGGCACCTCCACGCGGGCGGAGAACTCGCGCATCACCTGGGCGGCACCGGCGATCTCGCCGATCGTCTCCTTCTTCACCCGCAGCCCGGTCAGGATCGCCGCGCTCATGACCGGCGACACCTCGCCGCGCATGATCATTCGCATCAACTCGACCATCTCGTCATGGAAGATCTCGCGGTGTTCGATCGTGCGCTGAAGCGCTTCCTGGGGCGTGATGGGCATGATGGGCTCCTTGGGCGCGGCGGCGACCCGGCGTCAGGTCAGCTGTCGAGGAAATTCTGCAGCAGGGCATGCCCGTGCTGGGTGAGGATCGATTCGGGATGGAACTGCACCCCGTGGATCGGCAGCTCGCGGTGGCGCAGGCCCATGATCTCGTCGAACCCCCCGTCCTCGCCCTCGGTCCATGCGGTCACCTCCAGGCAGTCCGGCAGGCTTTCGCGGCGCACCACAAGCGAGTGGTAGCGGGTGGCTTCGAACGGGTCGGGAAGCCCGGCGAAGACGCTGGTGCCGGAATGCCTGAGCATCGACGTCTTGCCGTGCATGATCCGCTTCGCACGCACGACCTCGCCACCGAAGGCCTGGCCGATGCTCTGGTGGCCCAGGCACACGCCCAGCAGCGGGATGTCGCGGCCCAGTTCGCGCACCACGTCGACCGACACGCCGGCTTCGTTGGGCGTGCACGGCCCGGGCGAGATGACGATGCGCCGGGGGCCCAGTGCGCGGATCCCGGCGACGTCGAGGTCGTCGTTGCGGATCACGTGCACCTCCTGCCCGAGCTCGCCGAAGTACTGAACGAGGTTGAACGTGAAACTGTCGTAGTTGTCGATCATCAGCAGCATGGCTGCATCCGGGGCCTGGTCAGCGCGGGGCGGGCAACGGGCGAGTATAGCGGCCCCCGCGAGGAGGAGCGGGCACCCGTGCCGGGACTCAGGCGTTCTGCACGCGGTTGCGGCCGCGCTGCTTGGCCCGATACAGCGCCCCGTCGGCGTCCGCCACCAGCTTGGCGGCGATCGTGGCGGGATCCATCAGCAGCATCTCGTCGGCAAGGTATTCGATCGAAGCGACGCCGACGCTGACCGTCAACGGGATGGCGACGCGGCCCACGCTGACCGGGCCCCGTTCCTGGATCGCGGCCCTGAGCCTTTCGGCCAGGGCGACCGCCTCGTCCCCTGGCGTGTCGATGGCCAGCACCGCGAACTCTTCGCCGCCGGTGCGTGCCAGCAAGTCCGTGCCGCGCACCTGGCTGGTCGCCACTTCGGCCAGCCAACGCAAGACCACGTCGCCCGCGGGGTGGCCATGGGCATCGTTGACCACCTTGAAATGGTCCACGTCCAGGATCAGCAGCGACAGGGGCAGGCCCTGTTCGGTGGCCCGCTGCACCGCCTCGTCGAGTTCGTCGTTGAAGCGGCGGCGGTTGGCAAGGCCGGTCAGCGAATCGCTCAAGGCCATCGCCTCGAGCTGCACGTTGAGCGAGCTCAGCTCGGCGGTGCGTTCGGAAACGCGTTGCTCGAGGGTTTCGGCGAGCCGCAGCAGTTCCGCTTCGCGGCCGGTCAGGTCGCCGACCAGTTGCTGCAGGCTCCGGGCCAGGTCGCGCGCCTCGCGGTAGCCGCCGGGGTCGGCCAGCACCGCCCCACCCCTGCGCTCGCGGATCCGGCGCGCCTCGCGGGCGAGCTCCCGCAGTGGCCGGCCGATCCAGCGCCCGAGGATCACCGCTGCGCCCACGCCAAGCAAGCCGAGGACGATCGCCAGCACCGCCACGGTGCTGCGAAGCTCCCGCAGGGGTGCCAGTGCCTCGCCGACCGGCTGTCGCACCAGCGTGATCCAACCCAGCCCCATGTCCTCGATGGCGCCGGAAGGCCTGGCGAAGCCAGTGATGTATTCCCCGCCATCGCTCCAGTGCGCCCTGAACCAGCCGTCGTTCCGGTCGCGGCTCACGTGCTCCAGCGCGACCGGCAGGTGGCGCCCCGCCATGTCCCCTGGACCCAGGATCACCACGCCCTCGGCGGACATGACGATCAGCTCGGCGCCGTCCAGCCCCAGCAGCGTCGGATCCAGCTGCCGTGCCAGGCGTCGCGCCCAGGCCCATGATAGGTGCGCGGCGACGACCCCGTCCACGTCGCCGGAGGGATTGCGCACCGGGGCCGCAACGTCCAGGAAACGCAGCGGTTCGTCGTCGTGTGCCTGCAACAACTGCTCCAGCAGCACGGCTTCGTGCAGATCGCCCAGGTAGGGGCCCTGCAACGCGCCGGCGAACCAGGGTCGGCCGGAGACATCCACGCCTTCGAGAAGCCCGTCCTTGGCCACCACGACGCGACCCTGGGCATCGACCAGTCCAATCCACGCGTAGTCCGGGAAGCTGCGCGCGAGTTGCTGGAAATGCTCCTGGAGCGCACCCGGGTCGATCGCCTGCAGGTCGAACAATGGCAGCACCGACAGCGCCCGCATGTCGTCGAGCCGCTCGCGCAGGCCATCTTCAAGCCTGCCGGAGAGGTCCGCGGCCGACAGCGACAATGTCGCGGCCACGCCTTCCTGGAGGTGCCGGGCGGCCATGCGCTCGACCAGCACGCTGACCACGAGCACCAGCATCACGGCCAGCCCGCCGTAGCTCAGGCCGAGCCAGAAGCGCAGGCCCGGCGCATAGCGGTTTCGATTGCCCTGTGGCTCCATGCCAAGTCTCCCGATAAGGAGGCGGAACACTCCTCGCCGCAGGCTAGCAAGCCCGCCGATGGGCGGCCATCGAAAGCTGAACGGCAGGCCGTGGCCGACCTACAACCCGCCGGCGGCCTCGGCCACCGCCCGGAACAGCGCGCGCCCCTTGTTCATCGTTTCCTCCCACTCCTTGAGAGGGTCGGAATCGTGGACGATGCCGGCACCGGCCTGCACATGCAGGCGCCCGTCCTGGATCACCGCCGTGCGGATGGCGATCGCCGTGTCCGCATCGCCGTTGAAGCCGATGTAGCCCACGGCTCCCGAGTAGATGTTGCGCTTGATCGGCTCGAGCTCGCGGATGATTTCCAGTGCACGGATCTTCGGCGCACCGCTCACGGTGCGGCCGGGAACGTCGCCTTGAGCACGTCGGCATAGCTCAGTCCGGGCTGCAGGTTGCCGGTGACCTCGCTGACGATGTGCATGACGTGGCTGTAGCGCTCGATGACGAAACGCTCGCCGACCTCGACGGTGCCCGGCGTGCTGACCCGGCCGACGTCGTTGCGCCCCAGGTCGATCAGCATCAGGTGTTCGGCGCGCTCCTTGGGGTCGGCCAGCAGCTCGGCCTCGAGCGCGACATCGGCCTCCGGGGTGTCGCCGCGCGGGCGGGTCCCGGCGATCGGCCGCACCGTCACCTTGCCCGCCTTCTGGCGAACCAGGATTTCCGGCGAGGAGCCGACCACCTGGGTGTCGCCGAAATCCATGAAGAACATGTAGGGCGACGGATTGAGCGCGCGCAGGGCACGGTAGACATCGACCGGCCGGGCCAGGAACGGCAGGCTCATGCGCTGGCTGAGCACGACCTGGAACACATCGCCGGCGCGGATGTACTCCTTGCTCCTCTCGACCGCGGCGATGAAGCCCTCGCGGGTGAAGCCGGAGACGAAGTCCTCCTCGCCCACCCGTTGCGGCGAGAGCAGCTCCGGATAGCCGACCCCGCCCTGGCGCAGGCGATGGACCAGCGCATCGAGTCGGCGCTGGGCGCGCGCCCATGCGCGCGGCTGCTCCGGGTCGGCGTGCACCACCAGGTACAGCCGCCCCTTGAGGTTGTCGAACACCGCCACTTCCTCGCTGAGCAGCAGCAGGATGTCGGGTGTGCCGAGCTGGTCGGGCTTGGCCGCCTGACCCGGCGCGTCACCCGCCAGCCGCGGCTCGACGTAGCCGATGCTTTCGAAGCCGAAGTAACCCACCAGCCCGCCGGTGAAGTCCGGCAGGCCCGGGATGACCGGGACGCGGTACTCGGCGCGGATCTTCTCGACCTCGCCCAGCGGATCGGCCACCTGGCGCCGTTCGACGAGCTCCCCGCAGTCCCGCACTTCCAGCACGTGGCCGCGGAAGCTGTAGCTGCGGCTGGCCGGCAAGCCGATGATCGAGTAGCGGCCCCAGGTCTCGCCCCCCTCGACCGACTCGAACAGGTAGGCGTTCGGGCCATCGGCCAGTTTCAGGTAGACCGACAGGGGCGTGTCGAGGTCGGACAGCACCTCCCGCACCACCGGAATGCGGTTGTAGCCCTGGTGGGCGAACTGCCCGAAGCGTTCGGCATCGATCACGCGAGTCGTCCTGGGGTGGGTGCGGCGAGCCCCCGAGTATGCCAGCAGGCGCGTACGAACGACTGTCACATCCCGGCGCGATACTGCACCCGTCCTCCGGGAACCGCGCATGGGCAGGGAAGAAACGAGGGGTCAGGGACGACCCCGACCCGGCGCGGGCTACACCAGCTCCTGCAGGATCATGCGGAACTCCACGCCTTCTCCCCCGCGCAGGTTGGAGGCCTCGGCGCGACCGCGATGAAGCGCCGCCACCAGGCGGACCACGTACAGGCCCAGCCCCAGGTGGCTGCCCTCGCCACGGCCCTCGCGTACGCTGACCAGCGAGTCGAACAACTTGCCATGCATGCGCCCGGGCAGCGGCGGCCCCTGGTTCGCCACGGCCAGGCACACGCCGCCGGGCACCGGTTCCAGGCTGATGCGCACCCAGCCGTCTTCGGGGGTGAACCCGCGCGCATTGTCCACCAGCTTGTCGAGCGCCTGCGCGACCAGGTCCGGGGCCACGCGCATCGGCAGCGGCGACGTGGGCACGCTGACCTGCAGTGCCCGGGGTTCGAGCAGCGCGCGGTAGCCCTCGGCGCAATCACGCACCAGTGCACCCACGTCGACGAGCTCGGCGTCGGCATCACCGACCGCGCGCTCGATGCGCGTCGCCTCGCTCATCTGCCGCACCAGCGTGCCCAACCGGTCGACCCCGCTGCGCGCGCGCGCGACGCAGGCGCGGTCGGCCTCGGGCAACTGCGCCGCATCGATGTTGTCCAGCGATCCGCGCACGATGGCCAGCGGCGTGTTGATCTCGTGCGACAGCTTGCCCGCCAGGCCCTGCAGGTAGTCGCCGTAGCCGGCCACCTCGTCCAGCAGGCGCGCGAAGCTCCTGGCCAGGTCGCCCACTTCGTCGCGGCTCTCCGAACGCAGCTCGCGTGCGCCCCGCGCGCTGACGCGGCCATCCCGGTCCAGGGCGGTTTCCGCCACGTCGCGCAGTCGCCGGATGCGCCAGCTCAGTCGCCCGGCGAAGAGGAAGATCACCCCCGCCGAGCCAACGAAGGCGAGCAGGCTCAAGCCCAGCAGGCGCAGGAGTGCCTGGTCGGCGAGCAACAGCACGCTCGGGTTCTCGCGCTCCAGCACCAGTGCACCGCGCGCCTGCGACTCCCCTTCCCGGCGGAGCGGCACCGCCACGGACAGCCACTGGCGCTCTCCGGTGGCATCGCGTCGCCAGGTGCTCGAGGCTCGTCCGGCCAGGGCCTCACGCACTTCATCTGGAGCGCTGCGCGGCGAGGCATCGGCGACGGGATCGCGGGAGGCGTCGGCCGAGCTCAGAAGGATGCGATAGAGATGACGCCGCCACCAGGGCACCTCGCGAGCGCCCTCCGGCAGCATCGGGTCGCCCGCCTGCGCCATCACCCATCCGGCGGAGTCGACGATCCGGCCACGCACGCCCGGGGCAAGCAGTTCCGCCAGTGGCGCCGACAATCCCGGTCGGTCGGCGAGCAGCGGCCAGGTCCGGGCGACATCCCCACCCATGCCCCATTGGCGCAAGGTTCCGTCGGAACCCGCATCCACCACGCGCAGGGCCAGCGCCTGTGGCGCGTAGCCTTGCGGCAATGCCATTTCCACGACGTAGCCCTCGGCCGTCTCGCGCCAGAAACCCTCCACCCGCAATGGCGGGGGGCCGCCGCCGCCATCGACCAGGTTCACCGGCCCACTGCCGACATTGGCGATGCGCAGCGATACGCGGCCCTGGGGACCGTGCACGTCCAGCAGCAGGTGATCGCGTTGCCCGGCAATGGGCCAGTGCGCCTCGGCCGGTTGCCTGTCGCCGTCGGCCACCCTCGCAAACAGGTAAAGCTGGTCCTCGTGGCGCCCCAGGGTGAGTTGCAATGCGTCGGGCACGCTGTCGTCGAGCTGGCCTCCGGCGCCGGCGAAGCGGTAGGCCGGCAGCAGCAGGGCCCGCCAGGCCCCGTCGGCATGGCCGTCGAGTCGCGGTGCCGACGGCATCGACTGGACGAACAGGGCCGGACCGGCCGGGGGCAGGCCATCGGGCCGCTGGGCGACCGCGCGCGACAGTGCTTCGGCGGAGGCCGACAGGGCCTGGGCCTCGCCCGCGCGCATCAGCCCCTCCATCTGGCGCACGAAAAGCCAGCCCGTGACCGGCAGCACCAGCAGGGACAGGGACACCAGCAACAGCTTCGCGCGCAACCTCATCGGCCCGCCTCCGGGCCCGGGCGGGCCCGGTCCAGCACCGGAGCGGCCTTCAGGGCCGCCACCGGTATCCGGCGCCGTGGACCGTATCGATCTCGTCGAACGCCGGGTCGACCTGCTCGAACTTGCGGCGGATCCGCTTCACGTGCGATGTCACCGTTGCGTCGTCGACGACCACCTGTGCCTCGCGCATGAGCTGCTCGCGTGATTTCACGTGGCCCGGATGACGCAGCAGCGCATGCACCATCCAGAACTCGGTCACCGTCAGCGGCACGTCATGCCCGAGCCGGGCCACGCGCATGCGCTCGAGCTCCAGGCGCGTGCCACGGAGTTCGAACACCTGCTCCCGCGAAGTCGCGCTCGCATCGCCTCCAGGCGCCGGAACAGCGCCTGCACCCGTGCGGTGAGCTGCGGCAGGCTGATGTCCTTGCCCAGGTAGTCGTCGGCACCGAGCCTCAGGCCCGAGATCACGTCGAGGTCGGAATCGCGTGCGGTCAGGAACAGGATCGGCAGCGTGGCCGAGCGCGCCCGCAGCTCGCGGCACAGTTCGAAGCCGCCCTCGGGCTCGTCACCCAGGCCGATGTCGATGATCACCAGGTCGGGAAGCCGCAAGGAAAAGGCATCCCGCGCACTGGGCCGGTCGGCGAAGGCCAGCACGGCGTGGCCGTACCGGCGCAGGGCCTGGGCGTAGTTCTCGCGCAGGTCGGGCTCATCTTCCACGATCGCAACGGTTCTGGTCATGGGCCGAGCATAGGCAGCCGACCCGGGCCAGGCAATCGATTGCCCGACAACGGCCACAAGTCGTCGCCGCGGTGCCCCGGATCGCCACGCCACGCACCCTGCCGCACGGTGCAATGGCACTGAAGCCGCCCTCCCGGCGGCGTCATCCAGGGAATCCAGATGAAGCACACCGACGCATTGCCCGTCCGCCCGCCGAACCCCACGCCTCCCCATGAGCGGGTGACCCGGGCGGTGCGATTCGGTTTTTGCAGGCCGCCCCGCGAAGGCGTCGCGCCCCCGGCCGATGGCTCGGGTCGCGGAAGTGAAACGGCCCGGCGCCACACTGTTCCCGTCGATTGCGGCACACGGGTGGCAGGCCGGGACCGGACCCGGGTCCCGAGGGAGAACGAATGATGAACGAGCACACCGCAAGTGCACGTCGCGTCGACACCAGGCCCGCCAACCTCGGCCTGAGACTGTGTGTCGCGATGGCCTACACCGCAATCGGACTGCTGCTGCACCTGGCGCCGGCGAGGCGCTGACCCACGCCAAGGAGAACACCATGATCCTCATCCCCGACCAGCTTCCCGACGCCCAGGCCCGGCCGGACTGCTTCGAACAGCCCCGGCCACGCTCGGTCCATCTGGGGCTGCAGCGCATGGACTTCCGCCACGCCCTGGCCGCACCGGGTCCGGGCACCCACAGGCCCACGCCGGCGGTGCCCACCCGTCGCCCCGATGCAGCGGCCCCGGAGTGGGCTCCGATCTGACGCCTCGCCGGGTCCTGTCCCGGCGGCTGCCGATCAGCTGCGCGCGGCCTCGACGGCCGAACGCATCCGCGAGATCACTTCGGCGTAGTCGGGGGCGTTGAAGATCGCCGAGCCCGCGACGAAGGTGTCGGCTCCCGCGGCGGCGATCTCTCCGATGTTGTCGGCCTTGACGCCACCGTCCACTTCGAGCCGGATCGGACGGCCGCTGGCATCGATGCGCTTGCGCACCTCCCGCAGCTTTTCCAGCGTCGACGGGATGAACGCCTGGCCGCCGAAACCCGGGTTGACCGACATGAGCAGCACCAGGTCGAGTTCATCGAGCACCCAGTCGAGCACGTCCAGCGGCGTCCCGGGGTTGAGCACGAGGCCGGCCTGGCAGCCCTCGGACTTGATCAGCTGGATCGTGCGGTGCACGTGCTCGCTGGCTTCGGGGTGGAAGCTGATCAGGCTGGCACCGGCCCGGGCGAAGTCGGGGATGATGCGGTCGACGGGGCGGACCATCAGGTGCACGTCGATCGGTGCGGTGATGCCGTACTTGCGCAGCGCCTCGCAGACCATCGGCCCGATCGTCAGGTTGGGCACGTAATGATTGTCCATGACGTCGAAATGCACCCAGTCGGCGCCGTCGGCGAGGACCTTGCCGACCTCCTCCCCCAGGCGGGCGAAGTCGGCGGAGAGGATGGAGGGGGCGATGATGCAGTTCGACATGCTCAGTCCTTGCTCGGCTTGCGGCGTTCTTTCTGGATCGTTTCGTAGGCGCGGTTGATGCTGCTGGCGCGCTCCTGGGCCTGCTTGCGCAGTTCCTCGGCCACCCCCTCGAGTCGATCGGGATGGTATTGCGTGATCAGGCGCCGGTAGGCGCGCTCGACCTCGGCGTCGCTGGCGGTCTCGCTCACGCCCAGCTCCTTGTAGGGGTCGGGTCCCTTGCGGAAGAACCAGCCCGCGTCGAAGGCATGGCCGATCGCCAGACCGATCAGGCCCCCCGCCGGGTGGCGCATCAACAGCCAGCCGGCAATGAAGCCCAGCACTTTTCCATACCAGCGCATCAGGCGTCTCCTCCGGCGGTGTCGTTCTCGGTGGCCGGCGCCGCGGGCCCACCGCTGTCGGCCTCGTCATGGCCCTGGCCCAGCCACGGATAGCGGGCGTACCAGGCCGCCAGTTCGCGGATGTCGCCATCCGACAGGCTGCCCGCCGCGGCATTCATCGCACCGCCCTGGCGGCGGTTGTCGCGATAGTGGGTCAGCGAACGCCGCATGTAGGCTTCGTCCTGGCCGGCGATGTGGGGCGTCCCCGGGATCCGGCTGATGCCCGACTCGCCATGGCAGCCCATGCACAGGCCCAGCTTGGCGGGTCGCTCGGCGGCCAGCGCGGGGCTGCTGGATGTGTCGCCGGGCACCGGGGCGGAACACCCCGCCAGCACGGATGCGGCCATTGCGACCGCTGCAATCGTTGTTTTCATCCCCACAGTTTAGCGGGCGCCCGTGAAGCAGGGGCATCCGGCCCGCTACAATGCCCCGGACACGCCTTCCGGAGCGCTGAATTGTCGACCGTGCTGCACACTTCGAACCTTCCCGGCCTGGAACTGCTGCACCGCGGAAAGGTCCGCGACGTCTACGCACTACCCGGCGAACGGCTGCTGATGGTGGCCACCGACAGGCTGTCGGCCTTCGACGTGGTGCTGCCCGACCCGATCCCCGGCAAGGGCGAAATGCTGTGCCAGATGTCGAACTTCTGGTTCGACAAGACCCGGCACCTGCTGCCCAACCACCTGACCGGCGAACCGGTCGAATCGGTGCTGCCCGAAGGCGTCGATCCCGCCCTGTACGTGAATCGATCCGTCGTGGCGATGCGCCTGAAGCCGCTGCCGGTCGAGGCGATCGCCCGCGGGTTCCTGATCGGTTCGGGCTGGAAGGACTACCAGGCCACCGGCGAACTGTGCGGCATCCGGCTGGCGCCGGGGCTGCGCCAGGCGCAGCAGTTGCCGCAGCCGATCTTCACCCCGTCGACCAAGGCGTCGGTGGGCGACCACGACGAGAACGTCAGCTTCGACCATGTCGTCGGACTCATCGGCCAGGACCTGGCCGATCGCGTGCGCACCGCGACGCTGGCCATCTACCGCTTCGCCGCGCAATATGCCGCGACACGTGGAATCCTCATCGCCGACACCAAGCTGGAGTTCGGCCTCGATGCGGACGGCCAGCTGCGGGTCATGGACGAGCTGCTCACGCCCGACTCCTCGCGTTTCTGGCCCGCCGACGAGTGGCGCCTGGACACCAGCCCGCCGAGCTTCGACAAGCAGTATGTGCGCGACTATCTCGAGACGCTGGACTGGGACAAGACCGCGCCGGGGCCCTCGCTGCCCGGCGAGGTGATCCAGGGCACGCGCCGCAAGTACGCCGAGGCGCTGCGACGCCTGGCCGACATCAGCCTCGACTGAGCCCGGAGAGCGCATGGACACGACACACCCCCGACCGATCGATCGCTGGCTGGGCAGCTATTCCGGGGACCATCGCGACCCGGTCAACCAGGTCATCCACCTGGTGTGCGTCCCCCTGATCGTATGGTCGGTGCTGGCGGTGCTGTGGACCATCCCGGTGCCGTCGATGCTTGGGCGGCCGGGCTTTTGGGCCGGGATGGCGATGTTCCTGAGCCTGCTGTACTACTGGCGGCTGAGCCGTCCGCTCGGCCTGGGCATGCTGGTGGCCTACATCGTCCTGGGGCTTCTCACCCATGCGCTGTTCGAGCTGCTGGGAATGTGGCTGCTGTGGATGGCACTGGGCGTGTTCGTCGTGGCCTGGATCGGCCAGTTCATCGGCCACATGTTCGAGGGCCGCCGGCCCAGCTTCCTGACCGACCTGCAGTACCTGCTGATTGGTCCACTGTGGACCCTCTCCAAGCTGTTCAGGGTCCTGCGCATCCGCTGGTAGCACCCGCCCCGCCCAGGGCTCCCGCGGACAGGCTGCCGCGATCCTGCTTCCGGACCACCGCCCATGCCCGCGCGCGACATCGCCATCCTGCTCCTCATCTGCGTGGTCTGGGCGGGTAACTTCCTGACGTCGGCCTACTCGCTGCGGGAGTTCCCGCCGTTCCTGTTCACCGGACTGCGCATGGCGCTGCTGGCCGTGATCCTGGTGCCCTTCCTGAAGCCGGCCGCGCCCGGGCAATGGCCACGCCTGGTCGCGATCGCACTGGTCATGGGCGTGCTGCATTTCGGCTTCAGCTTCTGGGGGCTCCAGCTGGCCGGCAACCTGGCCTCCCCCGCCATCGTCATGCAGAGCTACGTGCCGATGGCCGCGCTGCTGGCGTGGTTCGCGCTGGGCGAACGCTTTGGCTGGCGCACGGCGGCGGGCATCGGCGCCAGTTTCGCCGGGATCCTGGTCCTCGGACTGGATCCACTGGTGCTCCAGGCGCCCGCATCGCTGGTGGTCATGCTCGCTGCCGCGGCGTTCCTGGCGGTCGGCACGGTGCTGATGCGCGGGCTGGTCGGCCAAAGCCTGTTCAGCCTGCAGGGCTGGACGGCGGTCCTGGGCGTCGGGCCACTGCTGTTGATCGGCTTCATGTTCGAACCCGGCGCACGCGCGGCCTTCGACGGGGCCAGTTGGATCGGCTGGGGTGGCGTGGCCTATTCCGCCCTGCTGTCGTCGCTGCTGGGCCACGGCCTGTACTACCGCCTGCTGCTTCGCCACAAGGTGGCCGACGTGACGCCATGGCTGCTGCTGGCGCCGGTCATGGCGGTGGGGCTGGGCATCGCCTTCTGGGGCGACCGGCCAGGGCCGCGCCTGTACCTGGGCGGTGCGCTGGTGCTTGGCGGCGTGTTGTTCGTCGCCATGCGCGCCCGCGCCAAGGCGCGTCCGCTGCCACCTGCCGAGGACGCATGAACCCATCGCCCCGGAACGCACACGGGCCCCGAAGGGCCCGTGCGGAATCACGCGATGGAAGCGTTAGTGCGGCGGTGCATCGTGGGCGTGCGCGCCGATCCGCTTGGGGCGAACCAGCCAGCGCAGCAGCGCTGGCAGCAGGATGATCGCGCCGACCATGTTCATCAGGAAGAAGAAGCTCAGCAACACGCCCATGTCGGCCTGGAACTGCAGTGCCGAGAAGATCCACGTGCCCACGCCGACCGCCAGGGTCAGGCCGGTGAAGATCACTGCGGTACCGGTGAGCTTCAGCGCGCGGAAGTAGGACTCGGTCAGGCTCATGCCGCGATCGAGGAACTCCTTCATGCGGCTGTAGATGTAGATCGCGTAATCCACGCCGATGCCGACTCCCAGCGCCGCCACCGGCAGCGTGTTGACCTTCAGGCCGATGCTCATGAAGGCCATCAGTGCATTGGCGAGCAGCGAAACGACGACCAGCGGCACGATGATCGCCAACGTCGCGCCACCGGAGCGGAACGCCAGCAGGCAAAGCAGCACCACGGCACCGTATACGTAGCCCATCATCGGCCAGCGCGCCGCACTCACGCGCTCGTTGGTGGCCGCCATCACGCCCGCGTTGCCGGTGGCCAGTCGCAGGTTGACCGCGTCGGATTCGAAGAACTGTCCCTCTTCGGCGGCCTGTTCGGCCAACTGCTCTCGCAGGTTCACGCCGGGATACCAGGCCTCGTTGGCATCGCGGAACTCCTTCACCGCATCGACCACCCGGGTGATCGTCTCGGCCTTGTGGTCGGCCAGGAACGCGGTCACCGGGATCGCCGAACAGTCGGCATTGAGCAGGCCCGAGTCGGTCTCGAAGCCCTGGGTCGCCACGCGCAGGTTGTCCGGGTTGCGCGGCAGCACCCGCCAGCGGATCGAGCCGTCGTTCCAGCCGGCGTTGACGATCTTTGCCGCCATCGGCAGGTGCAGCACCTGCTGGACGCCCTCGACGTTGCGCAGGTGCCAGCCGAGCCGGTCGATCAGCTCCATCGCCGGATAGCTCAGCGTGCACGCGTCCGGGCGCGCCTCGGCGACGATCGTGATCGAATCCACGCCCAGGGCGAAGCGTTCGGTGATGGCCTCGGCGTCCTGGTTGAAGCGCGCTTCAGGCCGCAGCTCCGGCACGCCAGCCTCGGAATCGCCCACGGTCATCTTCTGGCCGTAGATCGCGCCGAAACCACCCAGCGCCAGAGCGATCACGATCGCGATCAGGGCCGGCCCCGGCTGCGAGATGCGGGTCAGGAAGTGCCAGAAACGATCGAAGTGGCCGATCCGCAACAGCGCCTTTTCGCGCGAGCGCGCCGGGTGGGCGAAGTCGATGAAGGACAGCAGCACCGGCAACAGCACCAGGTTGGTCAGGATGATCAAGGCCACGCCGATGGACGCGGTGATCGCCAGCTCGCGGATGATCTGGATCGGGATCAGCAGGATGGTCAGGAAGCCGACGATGTCCGAGGCCAGCGCCACCGAACCCGGGAGCAACAGTTTCGCGAAGGCGCCCTTCGCGGCGCTGAGCTTGTCCCGTCCTTCGCCGGCATGGCTGGCATCGATGATCTCGCCGCCAAACAGCCGTTCGTTGATCCAGGCGTTGATCATCTGGACGCCGTGCGAGACGCCGATCGCGAACACCAGGAACGGCGTCAGGATGTTCATCGGGTCGATGCCGAAGCCGAGCATGCGCAGCGTGCCCAGCGTCCAGATCACCGCGATGACCGCCGCGAAGATGCCGATCGCCGCGTGCCGCGCCGACCGCGTGTATCCCCACAGCAGCAGGAAGGTCAGCAGCACCGTGACGGCGAAGAACACGACCACCGAGCGCGCGCCGTCGGCGATGTCGCCCACCACCTTGGCGAAACCGATGATGTGGATGGTGTGCTCGTCATCCTCGTACTGCTGGCGGATCGCCTCGAGCTCGCCGGCCACCTTCTGGTAGTCCAGGCCTCCCGGGACCGAATCCTCGGGAATCAGGTCGGCCCAGATCATCGCCCCCGACCAGTCGCGCGCGACCAGCCGGCCCAGGATGTTGGCCTTGACGATGTTGCTGCGGACCGTGTCGAAATCGTCCTCGGTCAGCTCCACACCGGGCAGGTTCGGCGCAAAGGTGTCGGGGATCACGTTGCCGCCGGCGAAACCGTCCTCGACGACCTCGACGAAGCGGACGTTGGGGGTGAACAGGGAGCGGGTACGGGCGTCGTCCACCTCGCTGATGTTGATCACGTCGCGCGAGACGTTCTCGAACACCTGGAAGAACGACTGGTCGAACATGTCGCCTTCGCGCTTGACCACGGCGATGAGCACGCGGTTGGCACCGCCGAACTCCTGCTCGTAGTCCAGGAATGTCTGCATGTACTCATGCTCGAGCGGGATCTGCTTCTTGAACCCCGCATCGACGCGCAACTGGCTCGCGAAGAACAACATCACCGCGGTCAACAGCGCGAAGACGATCAGCACGAGCATCCGGTTGCCGAACACGATCGTCCCGGCAATCCGCTGGAAGGGGCCCTGGCCCTGGCGTTGGTGTTCCATGGTGTCTCCGTCAGTCCAGGCGTCGGGTGCGGTCGACACCGCGCTCGCCGACCAGGATGAAGCTGCCATCGTCGCGGGCGGCGGGGGCCGCCAGTACCGGCGTCTCGCCCTCCTCGTTGGTGTACGTCAGCGCGGTGAAGGGCTGGTCGCCCGACGGGCGCCACAGCATCCTGCCCTCATTGCCCACGAGCAGCGCACCGCCGCCGGGCAGTGCCAGTCCGCCCATCAGGCTGGCCTCGGTACCGGTGTCGACGCGTTGCCAGCTGTCACCCAGGTCGAAACTCTCGAACACGTTCCCGCGCAGCCCCAGCACCATGACGTGGTCGTCCTCCCAGGACAGCACGCCGAACATCGAACCCTCGTAGGGCAGGCGGAACCTCTCCCAGCTTTGGCCCTCGTCGCGCGAACGGAACATCGTGCCGCGCTCGGCGGCGATCATCAGCGCTCCGCTGCCGGTGCGCACGATCGCATTCAGATGCGGATCGTCCTCGGCATCGAGCATCAGGTCGTCGGCGGAGAAGTTCCAATCGTCATCGTCGTCGACGATGAAATCGTCCTCGTCCGAGCCCGGGTCTTCCTCGTCGACCGGTGCCCCGGCCGCGATGTCACCACCGATGTCTTCGGCCTCTTCGGACAGGAAGCGGCTGGTCCAGCTCGCACCACCATCGGTGGTCTCCAGCAGCAGGCTGAACGCGCCGATCGCGAAGCCGCGCCCGGTGTCCAGGAACAGCACGTCGAGCAGGGGCACGCCGGCCTCGGGATCGAAGCCACCGATGACCAGGGGTTCGGCCCGCTGGCGCTCCCAGTGCGAAGGGCCCGACGGCGCATGCAGGATGACGCCGTCGTGGCCGACCGCCCAGTAGCGCCCGTCCACATGGGCCACGGCCGTCAGCGTACTGCGCGTCGGCACGTGCTCGGCCTGGGTCCACTCGATGCCGTCGGAGGAGTGCAGCACGTGCCCGCGCTCGCCCACGGCGACGAAAAGGCCGCCGCCATCGACGATGTCGAGCAGCAGGCTCTGCGCCGCCCTCGGCATCAGCTCTGCATCGAGCAGCGCCGGGTCGTCCTTCGCCACGCCCTCGCCGAAGTCATCGGGTTGCCGGGCATGCGCCGCGGTGGCGGTCACGGCCATGCAGAGCATGGCAAGCAGTCCTTCTGAGGACCGGCGTCAAAGCGGCCTTGGGCATCGAGCCTCACTCCCCGTCGCAGCGGACGCAGGCACCAGCTCAGGCCGCCGCGACAAATCTCGTTCTTGGAAAAGGACGCCGCCCCCCGGGCGGCCGGTCCGGATGCATCAGCGCACGCCGCGGTTGCGAAGGTTCTGCGGCGAGAAGTTCTCCGGCGAGGTCTGGAAGCCGAAGTCGAACGGCGACTCGTCGTTGTCGACCAGGCCCACGATGTAGCGACCGCTGCGCAGGTCGTAGTGGGTCTCGAGGGTCGGCATGATCGTCGGCATCTCGTAGTAGTTGATGACCGCCGCCTCGGAATGACGCCACAGGTTCCCCTGGCCGTCGTAGTGGTCGATCATCAGGATCTGCCAGCTGTCCTCGTCGACGTAGAACGTGCGACGGCTGTTGATGTGACGCGCGCCCGACTTCAACGTGGCATCGACCACCCACACGCGGTGCAGTTCGTAGCGCATGTAGTCGGGGTTGAGGTGGCCGCGCTGGATCAGGTCACGCGGGCTGACCTGCGGGCCGTGGGCCTTGTAGGCGTTGTAGGGCACGTACATCTCGCGCTTGCCCACCAGCTCCCAGTCGAAACGGTCCAGGGCGCCGTTGAACATGTCGGTCATGTCATTGGTGCGCAGACCGTCCGACGCGGTGCCCGGGTTGTCGTAGGCGACGTTGGGTGCACGGCGCACGCGACGCTGGCCCGGGTTGTACACCCACGCCTGGCGCGGGGACTCCGAGGAGTTCATCGTCTCGTGCACCAGCAACACCTGGCCGGCCAGACGCGCCGGACCCAGCACCTCCTGGTAGAAATACAGGAGGATGTTGTTGATGCTTTCCGACGTCGCCCCCGGGCGGTAGTACAGGCCCAGCAGCTCCTCGCGCAGGCGGACCATGTTGAACTGCCCGCTGGCGGTCACCGCCGCCTGGTTGGAGTAACGCTGGATTGCCACGCCCTTGTACTTGAGCTTGTGGTTCCAGATCACTTCCTGGCCGTTGCTCGGGATCGGGAACGGGATGCCCTCGGCACAGTTCGCCACGCCCTCGCCGTTGGCCACCAGCTGGCACTGGTCGGCATAGCGCTTGGTGAACTCGTAGGTGCGCTCCGGGAACGAGGCCGAGCGACGGGTCGGGTAGACGTCCATGCGATACGTGTCGTAGCGCTCGAACATCCCCTTCTGGCCTTCGCTGAGCTTGTCGGCATGCTCGCGATAGTTCTGCGGGGTGATCTGGAAGCGCACTTGGTCGTTTGCGAACGGGTCCGGATGGAACTGGCCCACGCGGTAGCCCGACGGCGGCTGGGTGATGCCACCATCCCACGCGGGGATGGTGCCATCGGCATTGCCGGCCCGCTCGGCGCCGACCGGCGTGAGGTCGTTGCCGAGGCGGCTGGAGTCCGCCACTGCGAGCGGCGCGCCCACAGCGAAGACCCCGGCACCTATCAGGACCGCGATCGCGGTCTTTTTCAGGTTGTACATGTGTGAATCCCTCCGAAGCTCAGCGTGGGTCAGAACGAGTAACGGACCAGGAACGATGCGAAGTCGCGGTCGTGGATCTGGTTGAACGGCTTGCCACCGGTGAACACGGTGTAGCTCAGGTCGAAGCCCCAACGGTTGAGGTAGGTCGCCTCGACACCTATCGTTCCAGACTTCCGCCCCTCCAGGAAGTTCCCGCCCGGCCCCGGTGTGATTCCGTTCACGTCGTGGTTGAACGCGATGCGTGGCGAGACCACGAACGGGGTGCCGAACGCATTGTTGTAGTCGGCGCGCGCCGCCACGCGATAGCCCCAGGAGAAGCTGGTCGGGAAGCCGCCCACCTGCGTGACCGGGTTGCGCAGGCCGCCGGAGGTGAAGTCTGGACCACCGCCGGTGTCGGTACCCTCGCCTTCGTAGCGCAGCACGCTCTGGTCGGGGAGGTCCCACACCTTGGTCGCACCCACCTCGAGGACGGTCGCGATCTGGCTGGCACGCATGAAGTTGCCCGGCCCGAACAGCTTGGTGAACGTGTTCTGCACCTGGGTGACCTTGTGGCGGTCCCAGCCCTGCACGTAGTCGCCAAAGCCGAAATTGCCGAGCTGGCTGCGGAAGCGCAGGCCCGGCTGCGGGATGGCCACGTTGAGCGGAGTAAGGCCGGCGAACAGCAGCTCGACGTCATCGATCTGCAGCGGCATGTTCGGGCGGTAGCTCACCTCGCCCTGCATCGCGACGCCACCCGGGATGTTGGTGTTCCAGCTCAGGCCGAACAGGTCGATGTCCTCGGGATACTCGAGGAAGTAGCGACCGGTGGTCGGCGAACCGCCGGTGACCGCGATGCCGGAGATGACCGGGACGCGGCTGTGGTAGCGCAGGTAGTACAGGCCGAACTCGGTCTCCCACAGGGCCTGCGAGTAGTAGCGTGCCGCCACGCCCCACTGGCCGCTGTCGCGCGCGTGGTTGTTGGGCGCGCGGGCGAAAGCGCCCGAGCAGCCCGCTCCGATCAACTGCAGGGCCGTCGCCTGGCCGTAGCGCTCCGAGAGTTCCGCGAGGCGGTCGCTGTTGGCGAAGCCGGCCGGCCCCTGGAAGCAGGTGTCGTAGAACAGCTCGTGGTTGTTCACCGGCTGCGGCAGGTAGCCGAAGTTGAGCATGACGTGGTTGCCACCCGGCGCGGCGAAGTCGTTGGCGCTGAAGTAGGTGCCGGAGGCATCGATCTCGATCTCCTCCCACTCGAACATGTAAACGCCTTCCACCGACAGGTTCTGGGTCAGGTTGAAGGACACGTACAGCGCATCGATCGGCAGGAAGGCCTCGCGCAGTTCGGCACCGGCGACGCGCAATGCCGACAGGTCGACCGGGTTGATCACGTTGATGCCGTTCTGGATGAACGTGCTCTCGCCCCAGCTCACCACCTGGCGACCCAGGCGCACGGTGCCCGACCCGGTCTCGCCGAAGCTGAAGTCGTTGAAGACGAAGGCATCGAGCAGGCGGAAGCGCTCACCGATACGCTGGCGGGCCTCTCGGTTGAGGTCGCTGCGGTTGGCGTTCTCGAAATCGTAGAAGTAGGTCGCGCGGGTGAAGGCACCCCAGTTGCGCCAGTTCAGGGCCAGCTCGCTGGTGATCTTCGCGGTCGAGGCGATCAGGTCGCCCTTGTCGTACTTGATGTTGCCGTCGTCGCGGTTGGCCGAGAAGCGACCGCGCGCATTGAGCAGCAGCGCCTGCGCGGCGGCGTAGTCGCCCTGCGCCTGCAACTGGCTGACCTGGAAGATGATCGTCGGGTCGAAATAGGCTTTCGCCAGGAGATCGTCGGCCTGGTCCTGCATGCGCACGGATGCGCCGTAGGAAATGGTGGTGTCCAGGCTGCCGGTGAGTTCGCCGCGACTGAAGTCGACGGCGAAGGCGGACGGCGAAGCCAGCAGCGCAGCGGCCACGGCGAGAGCCATCGGGGTGCGGGCCTTGGGCCCGCGGACCATGTGCAGGTTCTTCATGATGTGCATGTCCTCGAGTCGGGCTTATTCGGTGCGGATCACGTCTTCATCGGTCACCACGACGGCCGTGCCGCCGCTGACGATGAAGCTTCCGGCCTGGGTCTGCATCTCGGTGGTCACCGCGATGAAGCCAGTCGGCGACCCCGGCGGATGCAGCGCATCGCTGCGTGCCGGGCTCAGGAGCGAACCGTGTTCGCCCTGGGTGAAGCGCACGGCGGCGCGAACCGCCTCGCCCTCGTTCGTGTACACGCCTGCCTGGGTGATGCTGTCCAGGCCAAGCACACGGATGAGTGGTTCGGTGCCCGAAAGCGGGGCGCCGGTGACGGCGTTGGGCACCACCTGGTCGGGCAAGTTGACGACACCACCGGACAAGGTGTCGCCACCAACGACCTCATGCAGCAGGAAGGCGTTGCCCGCCGAGAATGCTGCGATGTTGATCGGGTCGGCGGAGTCGATCACCGTCTGGGCCGCGCCCAGGAACTGCGCGAACTGCGGCGTGCCGGGCATGACGCCGACCTGCTCCAGACCGGCACGGATCACCGGGCCGAAGGTGGCCGAACCATTGAGCAGCTGGGCGATGCCGCCACCCGCCACCGAGATCACGCCCACGCCCACGGTCGGCTCCATGCTGACGAAGCCGGTGCCGATGATGCCGCCCAGCGACTGGCCGACGAAGCTGACGTCGCTGCCATCGAAGTTGATCACGCCACCCACGCTCATGCCGTCGATGGAAACCGCGAGCGTGAACAGGTCGACGATGCCCTGGCGCATGTTGTCGCGCGAGGTCAGCAGGGACGACAGGTTGATGAAGTAGGCACCGGAACCGTCGATGCCGGCCTCGCCGTCGAGGTCGAGGTTGAAGTGGCGCTCCCGGCCACCCAGCGCTCCGACCATCGGACCCTCCGCGTACAGCGGGTTGGCGGGATCGGTGATGCCGTGCAGCGGCAGGTCGATCGAGACCACCGCATAGCCCTGGGCAGCCAGGCCGGCAGCCAGCGCGATCGCGTCGGTGCGGTTGCGGGTGATGCCGTGCTGGTAGATCACCACCGGCCAGCCGTCGGCAGGCTGGGTCCGGCCCGAATTCGCATTCGGCACCGTCACCAGCACCGGGATGCGCACCGTGTCCTTCTGCGCCGGGAACGGATTGGCATAGGTCAGGTTGGTGGAGTTCGGGTCCAGCCCGAACTGGTCGAACGGCGGCACGTACGCGCCCGGGTTCGCCTGCCAGAATGTCTGCAGCGGCGTCGGGTCGTTGGGCGCCTCGGCGGCGTCCAGGTAGTACGGCAGGTTCATGGCACCGACGATGAGGTCGGCCACCGGCGGCACCGGC
This sequence comes from Alkalisalibacterium limincola, assembly GCF_008017755.1. Classification (GTDB taxonomy): domain Bacteria; phylum Pseudomonadota; class Gammaproteobacteria; order Xanthomonadales; family Xanthomonadaceae; genus Alkalisalibacterium; species Alkalisalibacterium limincola. The sequence continues at coordinate 164,816 of NZ_VRTS01000002.1, read as the reverse complement.
GCGACATCACCGATCGTGAGGCCGGTCGGCACCAGGGTGACCGCCGCGGGCTGCACGGTCGAGCGCACGGCCTGCAGCACCGGGCTGATGCTCTGCGTGGTGAAGGTCCAGCTCAGCGCGATGTTCGTGCGCGGCACCCCTGCGGCCGCGGCCGCGGCTTCCTGGGAGTTGGTCAGCAGGCGCAGCGGCTCGAGCGCGCAGGCCTGCTGGTTGGTCAGCGCCGGGATCTGGCTCTGGCCGTTGACGCACAGCGGGGTCTGGCTCTGGGTGAAGAAGTAGGTCTGGTCCGGGGTGGCCGGGTTGCCCTGGCCGTCGCGGACCGAATTGGTCAGCACCACCATGTAGCTGGTGATCTGCTTGAGCGGGCGCAGCGGCACGATGGCCACCGTGCGGCCGGACGGATCGGTGCCCACCGGTGCGACGGCGAACTCCTGCGCGGTCAGCTCGCGCTCGACGCCGGTGACGCCGCCACCGGGGCCCGAGAGGGTGACCTCGAACACACGCACGCCGTTGCCCGGCGTCAGCGTGGCCGATTCGGTGCGCTGCTGAAGGAGGTGGTGATCGGAGTCACCGTACCGAATCCGTCAAGTGCACTGATGGCCACGGCGGGGTCGCCGAAGTTGCCCGGATCGGCCACTGGCGGGTTCAGGGTCAGGTCGGTCGTGCCCTGGAACGCCAGGTTGATGGCCGAAGGAAGGACCGACGGCGATGCCGCGGGATCGAAGCGGGCGGTGATGACGCCGGTCACCGGCGGTGCCGGCGGCACCGGCACGGAGCGTCCCTCGCTGCTGGACCCGCCACACGCGGCGAGCAGCACAGTCGACAAGGACGCGGCCAAAAGGAATCGGGCCTTCATTGTGTATTCCCCCCCAGGGAAAGGATGCGTTAAATGCAGAGGTATCTTAGGTGTGACTTTCACGCGTTGGCAATGCTGTAGCGTACGGAGTTCCGGGGCAGTTGGGTTGCTGCGTCGCAGCATGTGGGCACGCACCGCACCCGCGCTCAGGATGCGGCACCGCTCCGGGACCCCGGGAGCGCCGGGAAGCTGGCCGCGTCCGGGTCGAATCCGCGCGGCTGGATTCCAAGTCGCGACCACACGGCCGCAGCGCCGACATCCAGGTCGCCGCGGGTGCGATGCGACTGGCTCGCGACCCGCCCGATCCTGCCCGGCAATCGCAGCAGCAATGCCTCGAGCACCCGGCAGGGACCATCGGGCACTCGTAGCAAACGCGCTTGCGGCACGCGACGGCCAAGGCCCGCGCCAGCATTTCATCGAACGCGAGGACCTCGCCTCCCGGTGCCGGCCATGGGCCAGGCCCGATGTCCGGGTTCTGCGCCGCGCGCACCAGGGCTTGGGCCAGGTCGGCGACATGCACCGGTTGCCGGAGGCCGGTCGCCCCGCGCGGCAGTGGCAGTGCTCCGGTGCGCCGCGCGAGGGCAAGCAGCGGGGTGATGCTTCGATCCCCCGCACCCCAGATCAGCGTGGGCCGCAGGACGACCACAGGCCACGCCCTGTGTCCGGCGCGCGCGAACAGGGCCTGCTCCGCGTCGAGCAGACGCCGCGCGACCTCGCGCTCGGACCGATGGCCACCAGCAGCCTTGGTGCTCGCGCTCATCGATGACAGCGCGACGACCACCGTACCCGGCGGCCACTCCGCCTTTGCGAGATACCCGGCGAACGCGTCCAGGGGGCCTGCACTGACCACGTGCGTTGGCGACCCGACCTCCGCTGGGTTCGCGGTATTGAGGTCGCCCACGTGCCAGCGCACGCCCCGCGATGGCGTGGACGTCCTCGCCGCGCGGCTCAGTGCCTGCACCGCGTCTGCAGTGGCGGCCAGCCGTTCGAGTACGGCCGCCCCGACCCCACCACTTGCACCGACAACCAGCCAGTTCCGTTCCGCCACACGCCCTCCCATGGGCGATTCCCTCGCCACCGCCTGCACGCCACCTCGACCCGATTGGCCGTCAAATGCGCGTTTGATAGCATAGCCGTCTTGATTTCGCGGCCCGCGGCGATCTTCGATCGAGGCCCAACCGCCACGCACCCCAGTGGAGACCATGGCCGAACCACATTCCGGCAACGACGCCCCCCGCCCTCCTGCCACCACCTCGCGGCTGGCATGGCTGGCGCTGATCCCGGCGACGCTGTTCCTGCTGGCGCTGATGCAGCTGGTGCGCGGCGATGGGCCCGCGTCGCTGGCACTGGCGTGGATCCCGTCGCTCGGCATCGACCTGCACTTCCTGCTTGACGGGCTGTCCCTGCAATTCGTGCTGCTGATCACCGGTATCGGCACGATGGTCCTGGTCTACGCCGGCGGCTACATGGCCGGGATGGCCCAGCGCGAGCGGTTGTTCGTGCTGCTGCTCCTTTTCATGGTGGCGATGATCGGCTGCGTCACCGCCGACAACCTCATCGTGCTGTTCGTGTTCTGGGAAATGACCAGCCTGACGTCGTTCATGCTGGTCGGCTTCAAGCACGAGTACGAGAGCTCGCGGAAGTCCGCGCAGCAGGCGCTGATGGTGACGGCTGGCGGCGGCCTGGTGCTGCTGGCCGGCCTGATCCTGCTGGGCAACATCGCCGGCACCTTCCGCATCTCGGAGATCGTCGCCACCGCCGACCAGTGGCGCGGCCATGCGCAGGTGCCCGTGGCGATGGTCCTGGTGATCATCGGTGCGTTCACCAAGTCCGCACAGTTGCCGTTCCACTTCTGGCTGCCCAATGCGATGGCGGCGCCGACACCGGTCAGCGCCTACCTGCATTCGGCGACGATGGTGAAGCTGGGCGTCTACCTGCTGGCGCGCCTGGACCCGGCCTTCGACGACTACGCCCTGTGGCAGCAGATCCTGGTGCCGGTCGGTGCGGCCACCTCGGCGTGGGCGATGCTGCTGACGCTGCGCGAGCGCGACCTCAAGCGCATCCTGGCCTGGTCGACGGTGTCGGCGCTGGGCACGCTGGTCATGCTCATCGGCCTGCCCGGCGAGGGTGCGGCGATGGCGCTGGCCGCCTTCCTGCTGGCGCACGCGCTGTACAAGGCGCCGCTGTTCTTCATCGCCGGCAACGTCGACCACTGCACCGGAAGCCGCAACATCGACCACGTCGCCGGCCTGGCGCCGCGAATGCCGTGGTCGGCGACGGCCGCGGCGCTGGCGGCGGTCTCGATGGCCGGCATGCCGTTCTCGCTGGGCTTCGTCGCCAAGGACCTCATCGACGTGGCCAAGGAGGAGGGCCTGGTGCTCTTCTGGGTCAGCTACACGACCGTGTTCGTCAATGCGATCACGGTCGCCGTGGCGGCGGTCGCGGCGATCCGCATGTTCTGGCACCGCGGCGGCGACGAGATCCCGCGCGAACTGCACGAGGCCTCGTGGTCGATGAAGCTGCCGCCTCTGCTCATCGCCTCGCTCGGCGTCACGTTGGGGATCATGCCGTGGCTGGCGAACGCCCTGTTCGAGGGCACGGCGCTGTCGATGTACCCCGGGACCGACTTCGAGGGCCTCAGCCAGGCGGTCGACCATGTCCACACGCTGGGTGCGATCGGCCTGGCCGTGGTGCTCGGCGCGCTCGTCTTCATCTTCTGGGACCGGCTGCACCGGCTCATCGACGACGGCCTGCGGCGCATCGACCCGATCGCTGCGATCGCCTGGTACGAGCGCATGCTGGCCGGCATCCCAACCGTGGCGGGTGCGGTGACACGGCGATTGCAGAACGGCCGATTGACCACCGCCACTGCCATGCTGCTGGTGTTCGTGACCGTGCTGATGGGCTTCGCACTGTGGCTGGGCGCACCGCTGAGCATGCCCGACATGCAGGCGCCCTCGCTGGCCATCGGCGGCGCCAGCGTGGCACTGATCGTGGCCGCGATCGCCGTGTGCGTCATCCGCACGCCGTTCGTCATGCTGCTGGTCAGCGGCTTCGTCGGACTGGGCTCGGCACTGCTGTTCCTGTTCCTGGCCGCACCCGACCTGGCGTTCACCCAGTTCGCGGTGGAGGTGGCCTTCGTCACGGTGATCGCGGCGATCCTGTTGCGCATGCGCCACCTGGGACTGGGGCCGGTGAAGGAGCCGCCGGTGCTGCCACGGGCGGTGGTCGCGGTCGCCACGTCGGCGGTGTTGATGTTGACGCTGCTGGCGGCCACCTCGGGTCCATTCGACACGACGCTACCGGACTACTTCGCCCTGGCCAGCTATCCCGAGGCCCACGGCCGCAATGTGGTCAACGTGATCCTGGTCGACTTCCGTGCCGTGGACACCCTGGGTGAGATCGCGGTGTTGGCGGTGGCGCTGCTGGGCGCATTGCCGCTGTTGGCCATGCTGCGCAAGCGTCGTGGCATCGGCCGCGAAAGGGGGCGGGCATGAGTCCGCGCGCCCTGATCCTCAGCGTCGTCGCGCGCAGCCTGTACCCGCTGATGCTGCTGGTGTCGGTGTGGATCCTGCTGCGCGGGCACAATGAGCCCGGTGGCGGATTCATCGGTGGCATGGTGGCGGTCTCCGCGACCGCGATGCTGGCGGTGGCACACGGGTCGGAGCGCGCCCTGGGCCGGCTGCCGCTCGGCGCGATGCGCCTGGCCGCCGCCGGCGTGCTGGCTTCGCTGCTCAGCGGCGTGCCCGCGCTGTTCCTGGGCCTGCCCTACATGACCCATCTTTGGATGACGCTGCCGCTGGGCTTCACCGAATTGAAGCTGTCCACCGTGCTGGTGTTCGACATCGGCGTGTTCGCCGCGGTCTGGGGCGCACTTGGTGGATTCTGCGCCCAGGCCATCGCCATCGACGAGGAACCCGCATGAGCTGGATGCTCGCCCTGGCCATCGGCGCGGTCCTTGCGGCCGGCGTCTTCCTGCTGCTCTCGCGCAGTGTGTTGCGCGTGGTGATCGGCGTGTCGCTCATCGGCTCGGCGGCGAACCTGATGCTGTTCACCGCCGGCCGGGTCGGCACCGGCTCGCCGCCCGTCATCGAAAAGGGGCTGGAGGCCCTGGTCGATGGCTCCAACCCGCTGCCGCAGGCGCTGGTGCTCACCGCGATCGTGATCGGCTTCGCGCTGACCTGCTTCTCGCTGGTGCTGGCGCTGTCGGTGAAGCAGGAGACCGGTGAGGGCGACACCGATGAACTGCGCGATGCCGAGCCGCCGGCGGGCGACGACGGCAAGCCGGCGATCCTGGAGGACGCACGACGATGAGCGCCTTCCTGGTCGTTTCCCCGGCGCTGGTCCCGCTGGCCTTCGCGCTGCTGACCACGCTGACCCAGGGCCGCGCGCGACTGACCGCCAACCTGAGCCTGGTCGGCGCCTTCACCCTGCTGGGTTGCACGCTGCTGCTGCTCGGGCGCGTGGTTTCCGACGGCGTGCAGCGCACCGCGTTCGGCAACTGGCAGGCCCCGTTCGGCATCGAGTTCGTGGTCGACCCGCTCAGCGCCAGCATGGCGGTGATCACGGCGCTGATGGGCGTGGCCGCACTGCTGTTCCAGCGCTCGAGTGCCGACCCGGCGGAAGAAGTCCCCACGCTGCACCCGCTGGTGCACGCGCTGCTTGCCGGCGTCGCCGGCGCCTTCATCACCGGCGACCTGTTCAACCTCTATGTGTGGTTCGAGATCATGCTGCTGGCCTCGCTTGGACTGCTGGCCCTGGGCATGGGCCGACGCCATCTCGACGCCACGCTGAAGTATTTCGTGCTCAATGCGGTCGGCACGTTGCTGTTCCTGGCCGGCATCGCCGGCATCTATGGCCTGACCGGACATGTGAACTACGCGGCGATGGCCGAGGCCTCCCAGGGCATCGAACCGCTGCGGCTGCTGGCACCGGTGGCCCTGGTGTGCCTGGCCTTCCTGATCAAGGCGGGTTCGTTCCCGGTGTTCGCCTGGCTGCCGGCGAGCTACCACACGCTGCCGGCACCGCTGCTGGCGCTGTTCGCGGCGTTGTTGACCAAGGTCGGCGTGTACGCGGTGCTGCGCATGCTTGGTGACGTGTTCGTGGTCACGCCCGACATCGCCTTCCAGGTGCTGGGCTGGGTGGCGGTGGCCACCATGGTCACCGGCGTGCTGGGCGCGGCCTACCACTGGGACATGCGCCGCATCCTGGCCTTCCACATCGTCAGCCAGATCGGCTACATGCTGCTGGGCATCTCGCTCAATTCCGACCCGGGCAAGATCGGCACGGTGTTCTACATCCTCCACCACATCATCGTGAAGGCGAACCTGTTCCTGATCGCGGCGATCATCTTCAAGCTCACCGGCAGCTACGACCTGCGGCGCATCGGTGGCCTGTGGAAGACGCGACCGTGGCTGGGCGTCCTGTTCCTCGTGCCCGCGCTGTCGCTGGTCGGCATCCCGCCGCTGTCGGGGTTCTGGGCCAAGTTCATCGTGGTGCGCGAGTCGCTGACCCAGGGCGAGATGGCCTGGGCAGCCGCGGCACTGCTGGTGGGCTTCCTGACCCTGTACTCGATGATGAAGATCTGGATGCAGGCCTTCTGGGCCCGCCACCCGGACGAGACATGGACGCTGCCGGCCGCCACCCGCCTGGGGCCGGCCTGGATCGTAACGATCGGCCTGGCGCTGATCACCGTGGCGATCGGCGTCTGGCCGCAGCCGCTGTACACCTTCGCAGAGGAAGCCGCGCGCGTGATGGGGGTGACACCATGACCTGGTTGCTGACCGGCGTGCGACTGCTGCTGCGCTTCCTGTGGCAGGTGGTCACCTCGGGCATTACCACGTCCTGGTCGATCGTGCGTCCCGGCCGTCGCCTCGTACCGGGCCTGATCCGCATGCGCTACGACAACCTCAGCGAGTTCGGGGTGACCGTCCTGGGCTGCATGATCACGTTGACGCCGGGCACCACCACGATCGACATCGATACCGAGCGACAGGAGTTGCTGCTGCACCTGCTCGACGCCAGCCATCCCGTGCGGACGATTGAAAAGATCCGCAAGCAGTTCGAGGCACCACTGCAGTACATGTACCCCGACAGGAGGCCCAAATGAACACGGGCGAGCTGATGGTGATGCTGATCGTGGGCGGTGCCCTGCTGGCGCTGTTCATGGCGCTGGCGCGGATGCTGCGCGGCCCCACCCAGGCCGACCGGGTGGTGGCGCTGGAACTGGTGTTCTCCGCGAACCTCGCACTGGCGACGGCCGCCGCCCTGACGTCGGGCCGGGTGCTCTTCCTCGATGTGGCGATCGGCCTGGCCGTGGTCGGCTTCGTTGCGACGATCGTCTGGGCCCGGTTGATCGACGCCTCGCCGGAGGACGCGGAATGAGCACGCTCGCCCTGATCATCGCCTTCGCCGGGGTACTGCTGCTGGTGGTCGCCGCGCTGGGACTGTTCCTGTTGCCCGATGCGCTTTCGCGCCAGCATGCCGCCACGAAGTCCGCCACGCTGGCGCTGGGCCTGGTGTTGATCGGCGTCGGCCTGGAGGTCAACGATCCGGCCTGGTGGGGGCGCATCGTGGCCATCCTGGCGCTGCTGCTGATGACGCTGCCGGTGGCCTCGCACATGCTGGCACGGGCCGCGGCCGCCATGCGTACACGAAGGCGGAACTCCGCGACGCCAAACGCCCGGACGCCTGAGTCCGGGCCAGCCTCACATCATTGGCGTGCGCATGAACTGCGAGGCGAGGAAGGCGGCGAACGCAGCCAGCAACACCACGCCACCGAAGCGTCCCAGCCTTCTCTTGCGCAGGGCCAACGGGTAGATCACGAGCACGAACGCGATCATCAGCACGATGTCGATGCGTATGAGGCTGCCAGCCACCGGCAGGGGCTGCACCATCGCGGTCACGCCCAGGATCAACAGCAGGTTGAACACGTTGGAACCGAGCACGTTGCCCACGGCGATCTCGGCCTCGCCGCGCAGCGCGGCCACCACCGAAGCCGCCAGCTCCGGCAGCGAGGTGCCGATCGCCACCACGGTCAGGCCGATGACCAGCTCGCTCACCCCCCACGACAGGGCCAGTGCCACCGCGGCGTCGACCATCAGCTTCGAGCCACCCAGCAACAGCACCAGGCCCACGACGAGGCGCCACACATGTGGCCAGGTGGATTGCCGCGCCTGCTCGGGGTCGACACCGATCTCGTCCTCGACGGCGACCGGCAGCTCGCGGCTGCCCCGGGCCATCACCACCATCATCACCGCGAAGCCAGCCAGCAGGATCCCGGCGTCGATGCGTCCCAGCCGCCCATCGAGCACCAGCAGCCAGAAGCCGAGCGACAGGCCCGCCAGCACGGGCAGCTCACTGCGGAACACACGCCGGGGAATGGCCATCGGCGCGATCAGCGCCGCCGTGCCGAGGATAAGGCCGACATTGGAGATATTGCTGCCCACGACATTGCCGACGGCCAGGTCGAGCCGGTTCTCGAACACCGCGGTCAGGTTCACGGCCAGCTCGGGCATCGACGTGCCGAAACCGACCAGGACCATGCCGACCACGAAGGGGCTGATCCCAAATCGCAGCGCGATACCCCCCGCACCACGGATGAACAGGTTGGCACCGACCACCAGCAGGCCCAGCCCGACAAGGAACACCAGCAATTGGATGACCATCGATGCTCTCTGGGAGGGGGGCGGCGTCGCATTGTAAGGGCTGCGGACGGCTTCCAGCGTGCTGGCCGTGCCACGGGAGGCCGCCAGTGTGAATCGACTGTCAAGGGCGAGCTCGTCGCTCAGTCTGCATTTGGATGCGCACTGCTAACTTCGGCGGATATTCACGCATCGTCAAGGACGACACCATGACCCCCACTTATCGAAGTCTCGCCACCGCCATCACGCTCGGCATGCTGGCGACCGCTGGACCGGCGACGGCCCAGGATGACCGCTTCACGCTGAAGATCAGCGGCTTCCACACCGATTCGCAGCTTGAATTGGCGGCCGATGGCCGGGCCCGAACGGACGATTTCCCGTTCTCGGTGGCCTTCGGCGGCCGCGACCAGATCCGCGGCACGCGAACCCGGCCCCACGTCCAGGCGATGTGGCGCTTCACCGATCGCCAGCGTCTTCTGGCCGCCCATTACGAGACGGCGCAGGGCAGGCGCTATCCGTTCGACGAGACGATCACGGCGGGCGAGTTTCCCGACGAGCAGCTCCGCATCCACGGCGATGCCGGATTCGACATCGAATTCGAGCTGTTCAACCTGATGTACGAGTACGCGATCGTCAGTACCGACCAGTGGACGGTCGGGCTGGCCGGCGGCGTGCACTGGGCGCGGCTGGAGGCCTGGGCCGACGTGCTGGCCACGGCCGAATACGATGGCGAAACCCGCAGCGAGAGCTTCGAGTACGACTGGGTGCGGCGGCGCTGGGCACCCTCGGTCGGCCTGCGCGTGGTCTACGAGCCCGCCGATCGCTGGATCCTCTCCATGGACGCACAGGGCTTCAGCACCGGCTGGGGCAACTTCACCAGCGAGGATGGCCACTACATCCGCATGGGCCTCAATGCCGAGTACCGCGTGACCCGCAACCTCGGTGTCCACGCCGGCTACGACTGGTTCCGCCTCAAGATCGCCGACGACTTCCGTGGTGGCCTGGCGGACGGCGAGATCACCTACCGCGGCCGGGCCCGGGGCGAGCTGGACGTCAGGGGCCCGACCCTGGGCGTGACGTTCGCGTTCTGAGGCTGCCGTTCAGGGGTCTGCATTCCGGGCTCCGTGCCACCAACGCCCCGCCCATGGCGGCGTTTGCATGTCGCCCGGCGCGGGCCCGGGCGGTGTGTCATCCCTTCTTCTTGCGCGGGATGTACAGGTCGGTGATCGTGCCCTCGAACACCTCCGCCGCCATCGCAACGGTCTCCGACAGGGTCGGGTGCGGATGGATCGTGTGCCCGATGTCCGCTGCCTCGCAGCCCATCTCGATGGCCAGCCCGACTTCGGCGATCAGGTCGCCGGCATGGGTGCCGACGATGCCGCCACCGACCACCCTGTGGGTCGCTTCGTCGAAGATCAGCTTGGTGAAGCCTTCGGTGCGACCGTTGCCGATCGCGCGCCCTGACGCGGCCCACGGGAACTTGCCCACGCCGACCTTGAGGCCCTTCTCCTTGGCCTCGGCCTCGGTCAGTCCGACCCAGGCGATCTCCGGGTCGGTGTAGGCCACCGACGGGATCGTGCGCGCGACCCATTCGCGCTTGAGGCCGGAGATCACCTCGGCGGCGAGACGCCCTTCGTGGGTCGCCTTGTGCGCCAGCATCGGCTGGCCGACGAGGTCGCCGATCGCGAAGATATGCGGCACGTTGGTGCGCATCTGGCGGTCGACCGGGATGAAACCGCGCTCGCTCACGTGCACGCCGGCCTTGGCGGCTTCAAGCTTCGATCCGTTCGGGCTGCGCCCGACCGCCACCAGCACCCGGTCGAAGATCTGCGTGTCCGGCGCCTTGTCGCCTTCGAACGACACCTTGATGCCGTTCTTCTGCGCCTTGACCTCGCCCGACTTCACCTTCAGGTGCACCGCGACACCCATCGCCTTCAGGCGCGTGGCCAGCGGCTTGACCAGGTCGGGGTCGGCGCCGGGCATCAGCTGGTCGGCAAGTTCCACGACCGTCACCTCGCTGCCAGCCCACGATAGACCGTCGCCATCTCCAGGCCGATGATGCCGCCGCCGACGACCAGCAGCTTCTTCGGGATCTCCTGCAGCTCCAGCGCGTCGGTGGAATCCATGACGCGCTCGTCCTCCCAGGGGAAGCCCGGCAACTTCACCGGCTGGGAACCAGCGGCGATGATGCAGTGCTCGAAGCGCACCAGGCTACGTCCGCCCTCGCCGTCCACCTCGATCTCGTTGGGCGACACGAACCGACCCACGCCCTGGACGACGCGCACCTTGCGCTGCTTGGCCATGCCCGACAGCCCCTTGGTCAGCTGGCCGACCACCGTCTGCTTGTGCGAGCGCAGGCGGTCCAGGTCGATCTTCGGCGCACCGAAGCGGATGCCGTAGTCCGCCGCGTGCGCCGCCTCGTCGATGACGAAGGCGGCGTGCAGCAGCGCCTTGGACGGGATGCAGCCGACGTTGAGGCAAACCCCGCCCAGGCTCGGGTAGCGCTCCACGAGCACCGTGTCCATGTCCAGGTCGGCACTGCGGAACGCCGCGGTGTAGCCACCCGGGCCGGCGCCGAGCACCAGCACCTTGCACTCGATGTCCGGGTCGCGCCCGCTGGCCTCGGCCGGGGCCGGGCCGGGGCGTGCGGACACCGTCGCGCCGCCTCCCGCATCCGCGGCCGTCCTGGCGGAGCCGTCCCCAGGCCTGGACTCGTCCTTGCCCGACGAGCTGGAGCGTTCACTGCCCTCGTCCCCCGCGCCGCCCTTGTCGTCGCGTCCGCCTTCGCCCCTGCCTGCGTCCTTGTCCTTGTCCTTGTCCTTGTCCTTGTCCTTGTCCTTGTCCTTGTCGGCGCCGTCGTCGTCAGCATCGCCATCCCCGTCGTCCTCGACCACGGCCACGACATCGCCTTCCGACAGGGTGTCACCCTCCTTCACCTTCAGGGACTTGATCACGCCGGCCGCGCTGGCAGGCACTTCCATCGTGGCCTTGTCGGATTCCAGCGTCACCAGGCCCTGGTCCTTCTCGACCCGGTCGCCCTCGGATACCAGCACTTCGATCACCGGCACGTCGTTCTGCCCGCCGATGTCGGGCACCTTGATCTCGATCTGCTTGGCCATGGGGGGGTCTCCGTCGTCCTTAGTTCATGGTCGGGTCGTGCTCAGCGGCGCGGCAGCCAGCGCAGCCGGTAAAGGTCGTGGCGCCGGTCCTTGAGGTTCTGCACGGTGCCGGCATTGCGCGCCTCGGCCAGCGTCTCCAGGCGCAGGTCGGCGAACGCGACCTGCTCGGCATTCGCCGTGGTGTCCGCGGCCACGCCATCCCGGGCAAAGGGGAAGTCGCACGGGGTGAGGATGCAACTCTGCGAATACTGGATGTCGAAGTTGTTCACACCCGGCAGGTTGCCGACATTGCCGGAAAGCACCATGTAGCACTGGTTTTCGATCGCGCGCGCCTGGCAGGAATAGCGCACGCGCAGATAGCCCTCGCGGGTGTCGGTGCAGAACGGCACGAAGATGATGTTCGCGCCCTGGTCGACCAGGTGCCGGCCCAGTTCGGGAAACTCGCTGTCGTAGCAGATCATCACCGCGATCGGCCCGCAGTCGGTCATGATCACGCGCGCCTGGTCGCCGCCACTGATGCCCCACCAGTTGCGCTCGTTGGGCGTGATGTGGATCTTCTCCTGCTCGTGGATCGAACCGTCGCGAAGGCACACGTAACACACGTTGTGGATGTCGCCATCCTCGACCTGGGTCGGGTGCGAACCACCGATGATGTTGATGTTGTATTCCACCGCCAGTCGCGAGAACAGCGCCTTGACCCGCTCGGTGTAGCTGGTCAGGGCCACCAGCGAAGCGCCCGGCGACAGCGGCTTGTTCTCGATCGAAAGCAGCTGCAGCGTCATCAGCTCGGGGAAGACGACGAAGTCGGCGCGGTAGTCCGAGGCGACGTCGACGAAGAACTCCACCTGGGTGGCGAACTCGTCGAAATCCTTCACCCGGCGCTGCTGGTACTGCACCGTGGCCACGCGCACCATGTCCTGGACCCGGCCCTCCTCCTTGGCCAGCTGCAGCTCCTCGTCGGTATCGATCTTCGGGTTGCGCCACACCAGGTGCGCCGCATAGCCCTTGGATTCGACATCGTCGGGCATGTAGCCCGGCAGCACGCCGCGCACTTCGAAGTCGTTTCGCAGCTGGAAGCTCAGCGCGCGGTCGCGGATGCGCCGCGCCTGCACCTCGGCCACGTAGGCCTCGACGTCGTTGTCGAAACGCTTGGCACGCCGTGCGTAGCCGGGCAGCCGGCCACCGAAGACGATGCCCTTGAGGCCCAGGTGCTGGCACAGCCACTTGCGTTCCTCGTACAGGCGCCGGCCGATGCGGATCTCGCGGTATTCCGGGTCGACGCAGATCTCCATGCCGTACAGCCAGTCGCCCTTGGCGTCGTGCCGCGAGGCATAGCCGCCGCCGGTGATCTCCGGCCAGGTGTGTCGACGCATGACGATGCGCTCGGGTGCCCGGAAGGTGGCGCAATAGCCGACCACCTTCCCTTCATAGACCGCCACGAACTGCCCTTCGGCGAACTGGGTCAGCTGTCCGGTCACCATTTCCGGGGTGTAGCCGCCCTCGGAACCGTAGGCGCGGGCGGTCAGTGCGACGATCTCGGGGATGTCGGCAGTGCAGGCCTCGCGCACCACGAGTTTGGCGCGGCTTTCGTGCTTGGTGCTGGTGGTCTTGTTGCTGCGGGCCATCAATGGCTTCCTGGTTCGGTAGGGGATGAGGACGCCAGCGTGCCTGTCGCTGGGACAACCGGACGTGAGAGCCGGTTGTCCCGAGGCATGGAAGGGTTCAGAGAAGCACCCGCCGCAGGTCGCCCAGCACCTGCGCCAGGTAGCTGGTGAAGCGTGCCGCGGCTGCACCATCGATGACGCGATGGTCGTAGCTCAGGCTCAGCGGCAGCATCAGCCGGGGCGTGAACTCCGTGCCGTTCCAGACCGGCTGCATGCTCGAGCGCGACACGCCCAGGATCGCCACCTCGGGGGCGTTGATGATCGGGGTGAAGCCGACACCACCAATGCCGCCCAGCGAGCTGATCGAGAAGCAGCCGCCACTCATTTCGGCCGGGCCCAGCTTCCTGTCGCGCGCCTTCTTCGAGATCTCGCCCAGCTCGTTCGCCAGCTGCAGCAGGCCCTTCTTGTCGCAGTCGCGCAGCACCGGCACGACCAGCCCATCGGGGGTGTCCACCGCGATCCCGATGTGGAAATACTGCTTGAGCACCAGGTTCTCGCCGCTGGCATCGAGCGAGGCGTTGAACTGCGGGAACTGCTTGAGCGCCGCGACCGCGGCCTTGATCAGGAACACCAGCGGCGTGACCTTGACGTCCTTGTTCTCCTGGCCCAGCTGCTTGCGGAACGCCTCCATCTCGGTGATGTCGGCCAGGTCCTGCTGGGTCACGTGCGGGATCATCGCCCAGTTGCGCGCCAGGTTCGCACCCGACAACTTCTTGATCCGGCTCAGCGGCTCGGTCTTCACCTCGCCGTACTTGGCGAAGTCGACCTTCGGCCAGGGAATGAGGTTCAGCCCACCACCGGCCCCGCCCGACGCACCCGCACCCGTACCGGTGCCCGAGCCGCCCTGGGCCATGATCCCCTTGACGTGCGCCTGCACGTCCTCGCGCGAGATGCGTCCGCCCCGGGCGCTGCCCTGGACCCGTTGCAGGTCGACGCCAAGCTCGCGCGCGAACAGGCGCACCGCCGGGCTGGCGTAGGGCACCTTGTCCGGCATCAGCTCGTCGGAGTTGAACGCCACCGGGGGCGTGCGCGGCGCTTCGCCGCTGGCCTGGGAGGGTGAGGGTGTCGACCGATCCTCCCTGGACTTCGATTCGGAAGCGGGGGTCGCCGAGTCCTTGTCCTTGGAATCCGCCTTGGCGCTCCGGGAATCCCCGTCGGCGGATGCATCGGACCGCTCGCCGGCATCGGCGTCACCGGACTTGGCGTCGTCGGACTTGGCGTCGCCCTTCTCCTTGCCGTGTCCGCCCTCCCCGCCTTCACCCACCTCGATCTCCGCCACCAGGTCGCCCTCGGAGACGGTGTCGCCGACCTTGAGCTTCAATGTCTTGACCACGCCGGCGAACGGCGCGGGCACTTCCATCGTGGCCTTGTCCGACTCCAGCGTCACCAGCCCCTGGTCCTTCTCGACGCGATCGCCGGCGGACACGAGGAGTTCGATGACCGGCACGTCGCTGTGTCCGCCGATATCCGGCACGTTTGCTTCCCTGACCTCGGCCATGGGTTCTCCCGTCGACTGCATTTGAAGGCGTGAAGCGGTCATTGTCGCCCCAGCAGGCCATGCGCGCCAAGCAATCGCCTGCGGCCCACGCCGCCAAGGAGGCGGGCAAAAAAAATCCCCGCCTGTTCGCAGGCGGGGTGGGGAGCGTCAACCACAGTGGGGCTTGGCCGCACCGGGGACTCCCGTTGCGGGAGTCGAACGCGGAAAACTCGGTGGATCCGCCGCTGTGCGCCGGATGCCGGCAGCGCACGATGCCCGACCGCACCCTGCTTGTCAGGTGCTGAAAGGCACGGTTTCCCCCGCCGTACACTTGGTGTCTACGTGAACCGCACGCAACTCCGGCCACTCTTCCACTGCAGGCACGCCCCGAGGAGCGAATCCGTCGACGACCAAGCGGCCTCCCGCCCTGGATGACGCTGCGTCGTCGACGCCGTGACGCTGACGACGCCACGGACTACGCTGGCCCGATGGCGATACCCGAGACACCGACCGACCCCGACCGCGTCATCGCACCCGGCACCTCACCGCGGCGTGGCCGCGCGGGAGACGCCAACGCGCTGTGGCGATACGAGCGCCAGCGGCGGGCCAACCTGCGCGCAGCCCCGGCCCCCTACCGGTGGCATTGGTGCTGGACAGGCTCCGCCCCGATTTCAACGTGCCTAAGATCTTCCGCAGCGCCCAGGCCTTCGGGGCGCATTCGGTGCACCTCGTCGACATCGGTCCCTTCGACCCGGCGCGGCAAGGGGGCTTTCAAGCACGTGCCGGCCCGTTTCCATGCCGACTTCGAGGGCTGCCGTGATGCATTGCTGGAGGACGGCTTCGGCCTCGTCGCGCTGGACCCCTACGCCGGCATCGAACTTCCCGAGGCCGAGCTTCCCGAGCGCTGCGCGTTCATCCTCGGAAACGAAAGCGAGGGGCTGAGCGAAGCGGTACGCGCCGATGCCCACGTGGCACGCGTCGCCATTCCCCGCATCGGTTCACTCGACAGCCTCAACGTGGCCGTGGCCGCATCGGTCGCCCTGTACGAGTTCGCCTGCCGGCGACGCCGATGACCCTCGTACGCCGACCGGCTAGTCCTTCAGTCGCAGCAGCTCCAGCCGCTGCCCGTCGTCCAGGCGCAGGCTCATGCCCTGGTTGAGTTCGGCAAGTTCACGGACCCGTGGGCACAGCCTGGCCACGTCCGGCTGGAGGGGTTCGAGGCTGCGCTCGATGCGTGCCCGCATCGTCTGCGGGAGGTTCTGCGCCTGCCGCTGCAGCACCGCTGCTCCGGCCATGTCCCCGGCCATCGCCAGTTCCATGCCGCGACGCGCGACGTCGGCCGCCAGGATCGGAACCAGTTCGTTGGCCATGGCCTGCATCTCGCGCTCGAACGCCTCGCCCTGCCAGTCGCGGGTCGAGCTGCTGGCGTCGATGCGGGCATGCACCTGGTCACGCCGGCTGCGCAGCTGCGCCTCGGCCTGCGGACTGGGCGGCGTCCCGGTGACGCTGCGCATCTCCTCGCGCACCGCCTCGAGCGCCAGGTCGACGCCGCGCTTGGCCACGCCCTTCACCTCCGGCACCAGCGATCGGAGCACCTGCTCGAACAGCACCAGCCGGTCGCGGTCTTCCAGGTTCACGGTCGTGTCCTGCCGCCCCAGCTGCAGGCGGCCCGCGCCGATCCTCACGTCCCCCGGGCCTGGACTGCTCACGCTGGAAATGCAGCCACTCCGGCCCAATGTCGAGGTCGTAGGTGCTTTCCGCGCCGCAGGTTCCGGCCAGTTCCGGTGCCTCGGCTGTCGCGGAGGGCGTGTGCAGGAAGGCCGTGGCGAGCACGGCGGTCGACAGGGCGAGGCGCAGGGTGGTCTTCATGCGCCCAGCATGCCCCGGCCATGGCAACCGCGAGTGAACAGCCCGGGGTTGGATCGACGCGGGCACCGCCCGCACTCACAAGGAGGATGGAAATGGGAACCGTACTGATCACCGGCGCCAACCGCGGCATCGGCCTGGCATTGGCCCGGCGCTTCAAGGAGCGCGGTGACGAGGTCGTCGCCGTGTGCCGGCGCAACTCCCCCGAACTCGATGCACTCGGCGTCGAGGTCCTGGACGGCGTGGACGTCTCCGACGCCGGGGCGGTGCGCGGCCTGCCCGAACGACTCGAGGGCCGGCGAATCGACGTGCTGATGCTCAACGCCGGCGTGCTGGCCGATGAATCACTCGACCGGCTCGACGACGACGCGCTGGAATCGATGCGACGCCAGTTCGAGATCAACGCGATCGCACCGCTGCATCTCGCCGCGGTGTTGCAGGACCTCCTCGGGGAGGGCGGCAAGGTGGCGATCACGACGAGCCGGATGGGCTCGATCGCCGACAACGGTTCCGGGGGGGCGTTACGGGTACCGCATGTCGAAGGCCGCGGTGAACGCCGCCGGCAAGTCGCTGGCCAACGACCTGCGCGAGCGCGGGATCGCCGTGGCCCTGCTGCACCCGGGTTTCGTCCAGACCGACATGGTCGGCGGCCGCGGCGACGTCAGCGCCGACCACGCCGCCGCCGGACTGGTGGCGCGGGTGGATGAACTCACGCTCGAGACAACCGGTTGCTTCCGGCATGCCAACGGCGAGACGCTGCCCTGGTAGGACCGGCACACGCGACAAAGCAAAAGACCCGCCGGAGGGCGGGTCTTTGCTATTCCAGCCGACGCCGGATTGGCCGCGTCAGTCGTTGCCCGTCAACAGCGTGAACAGGTTGAGCAGGTGCAGGAAGAGCACGGTGATGCTGGAGAACAGCGACACCACGATCATCACCGAGCTGGCCTGGCCATCGTTGACCAGGCGGCTGGTCTCGAACAGGATCATGCCGCACATCAACATGACCGCCACCGAGGAGATGGCCAGCGACAGCGCCGGCATCTGCAGGAACAGGTTGGCGACGATGGCCAGCAGCACCACGACGAGGCCGGCGAAGAGGAAGCCGCCCATGAAGCTGAAGTCGCGACGCGAGGTGATGGCGTAGGCCGACAGCGCGCCGAACAGCACGGCGGTGGTGGCCAGCGCGTTGACCACGATCATGTTGCCGCCCGGCATCGACGCATACAGCGACACCAGCGGGCTGAGCAGGAAGCCCACCAGTGCGGCCCAGGCGAAGGTCAGGCCGATCGCCGCCTGGCTGCCCTTGGCCTTGTTGATAGCGAACGGACCGCCGATGAAGACCACCATCAGCAGCAGCCACATGCCCAGGCTCCAGCCGATGTTCATGGCCAGCCCGACACCGGCGCCGACCGCGGCAGTGCCCATGACCATCGCCAACAGGATGTAGGCATTGCGGACCACCCGGCTGACGGGCACACCGGAAACGGTCCTGACGGCCGTGTTCGTCTGGTTCATCGGGTCACTCTCCTGAATCCAAGGGTTTTCAATCCTCAAGTTTCGGGGCGTGGGCCCCGGGTTTCAAGCCCTGTCGCCGCCGACGGCGTGAAGCTCTTTGCCTAGGGCCCCGTGAAGCGACCGCTGAGTCGCAGGTAGGCATCACGGTCGCGCCGCGGGCGCAGGGCCGATGCCGGCACGTGGAGTTCCTCGCGTTCACGCACCCGCGCCTCGATCGACCAGTCACTGTTCAAGCGCCACTGGTAGCGCAACTCCGCCAGGCGATCGTTGTTGCGGAAGTCCGGCGACAGCAGCCAGCCCGCCTGCGCCCGCCCCAGCACCACGCCCAGCGAATGCCCCGGTCGGAACTGCTCGAAGCTCAACGCCGCCTGCCAGGCCTTGCCGCCGACGCGCCCGCCCCCATCCAGCCCCAGGGCGGACCGGTAGGGCGTCTTTGGCGCCTGACCGATCTCGCCGCCGAGCAGTATCCTGCGCCCCGACCCGGACTCCAGGAACGCCACGGCGGCCCGTGCGGTGATCGCGATGTAATCGCTTCGAGCCGGGGATGTCAGGCCCTGGATGGCGAGCGCGTCGGGCAACCAGGTCACCGACACCATGCGCTGCACCACCGGGCCGGCGCGCTGCGCGGCCTCCAGCCCGAGGAATACCCCGGGTCCGGCCGGATTCCGGCTGAAATCCAGTGGCGGGCGACGCACCGATGACGGAAAGCGCGACGCATTGCGCTCGAGCACGCCGTGCACGCGCCAACCGGGCAGCCCGTCGTAACGGACATGGAGACCGTCGGTCCAGTTAACGTCCATGTTCGGGCTGTCGTTGCGGTCGAGGCTCTTGGCGGCCACCCCCTGCAGGTCGAAGCGGCTCTGGAAACGGCCTGCGCGAAGCCACCATTGGCCTTCGCCCCTGCCCCGCTCGAAATAGAACTCATCGAGCGTCGTGTCGCCTGCGGCCGCGCCGCCCGACTCCGGGGCAGGACCGCGCACGTAGGCGCGCATGCCGTCCTGTGCGCTGCTGGGCCGGCTGGCGGCACGCGCCCGGAAGTTCCAGCGCTCCCCCATCGCGACATCCGCGGCCAGGCGTATGCGGCTGCGCAGCTCATCGTCGCTGGAACCCGCGCCATCGCGCGCGACCCGCTCCGAATGCAAGGTGCCCACGCGCACGTCCCCGCTCAGCCGCCACGGCGCGTTCGCGGCCGGGGCGGCCCCCGTCGCCATCGCGGCGGCGATGGCAAGCACCACCCGGATCACCATGGCCATCTCCCGAGATCCTCCACCCGCGCAGCTCCAACGAAACGCCAGTGCAACCATTGTGGTTGCCGGTGCCACGGGCTCCCTTGATCCGGATCAGTCGCCGGAGACCGGCGAGAATGCCTGCTGCGTCACCACCACCAGCGGCCCCTTCTCCGAGCGGGTCAACGTGATTGCGATGTGCTCGGCCACGCCCTCGTGGTTGCGCGCGACGCTGAAGTGCCGCAGCTCGCCACTTGTCGGCTGCGTCAGCGTGATCACCGAGCGCGAGCGCGACACGTTGTCGGGGGCGGTCACGTAGTCTTCGATGACCTCGGTGACGAAACGCGTGCCACCACAGCCATCAGCCCCCTCGCACTCGAACACGATCGTGTAGCCGCCTTCTTCGAAGCGCTCCCGGTAGTGGCTGGCGAGTGCGTTGATCTGCGAACCGGTGGACATCAACGACACGCGCCGGAACACCCGTCCCTCCACGCGCTGGACCGGGACGCCTCCCTCCGCGTCCGTCGGGCCGGTGGGCAGGCTCAGCGCCGCGACCGGATCGTCCATGATGCCCAGGGAGCGCGAGGCCGGCGGTGAGGGGAAGCGCTTCATTTCCGCCACGACCGCGCTGCTGCCTGCCGGATCCGCCGGGGCTTGCGACCCACCCTCGTCCGAGCAACCGGGCAACGTGAAGGCACAGGCGAGCAGCAGCCAGGGGAGTCGGCGACCGGACGTGGCCGCGAATCCCGGCAGGACGGCGCGTGTGTGGGTCGTCATGGGCGTGTGACCTGAAAATAGAACCAGTCGCGGATGCTAACCCGGGAGTCGACCGTGGGACATGCCGGAGGCTGCGGACGTGCCGGCGCTGCCAGCGGCGTGGCGCCGGGGCACAATGGGCGGCACAGGAGGCTCCATGCTGGTCACCCATCTCTACGTCCATCCGCTGAAGTCCGCCGCATCCCTGCCCCTGGGGGCGCTGGACATCCAGGCGCGCGGCCCCGCCCACGACCGGCGCTGGATGGTCGTCGACGACTCCGGCAAGTTCGTGACCGGACGGACCCGGCCGCAGATGGTGCTGTTGCGTGCGCGGCCGGTACCGGGAGGGCTGCAGCTGGAGGCGCCGGGAAAGCCACCCCTGCACGTCGCCGAGCCCGATGCGGGTGCAATGCACCGGGAGGTGGAGGTGTGGGGCGACCGGGTGCGGGCACCGGTGGCAGGACCCGAAGCCTCCTCCTGGCTTTCCGACTTCCTCGGCCAGCCCGTGGACCTGGTCCACATGGACGCGGACGCGGTGCGGCCCGTGAATGCCAAGTACGGCAAGCCCGGCGACGAGGTCAGTTTCGCCGACGGCTTTCCACTGCTGTTGCTCAGCGCCCGCGCCGTCCATGACCTGGGCGAACGCATCGGCCGCCACATGGCCATCACCCGGTTCCGGCCCAACATCGTCGTGGGCAACCTCAAGGCGCATGCCGAGGACCGCTGGCGGCGGCTGCGCATCGCCGGCATCGAGTTCGAGGTGGCCCAGCCCTGCACGCGCTGTGCGTTCACCACGGTCGATCCGCTCACTGGCCGCAGGGACGCCGATGGCGAACCGCTGCGAACCCTGTCGACGTACCGGCGATCAGCCAAGGGCGTCGACTTCGGCGTGCTGCTGATCGCGCGGGGCCGGGGCCGCGTGCAACTGGGAGACCCGGTCGAGGTCATCGAGGCCGATCCGGCCTGATCCACGCCCTCAGCGCAGGTAGGACGAGAGCCGCATCCATGCGCGCTCGCGCTCGGCCAGGGGAATCGAGGCGTTCGCGGGGCTGGTCGAGGGCAGCCCGAGGATCTCGATGCGTGCCTTCAGGGCGTCCGCCAGCGTCGGCCGGACATGGCGCTGGAACAATTGCAGGGCCTTGCCGCCATTGCACGCCACCAGCGTGATGCCGGGATGGGCATGGAGCAGTTCGCCGATCGCGTTGGGCCGCTCGCTCGCCCGGCGGATCGCCGTGTCCAGGCTGCCGGGGCGCTCGCAGGCCGCCAGCACGTCCCACAACGCGACACCGGCCCTGAGCAGTGCCTCCACGCGCGCCTCATGGCCGAGCCCGGGATCGAAGCCCGCGACCCGGGCCATGAACGGCCAGAACAGATTGCGTGGATGGGCGTAGTAGCGGGCCTCGTCGAGCGAGCGGCGGCCAGGCATGGAGCCCAGCACGAGGATGCGCGCGTCGGGGCGCGCCAGTGGCGGAAAACCGGTTTCGATCATCTCGCGCTCCAACGTGGGCACTGCCTCGCCGGGATGCAAGCCCGGCGCCCTATGCGCGACGCCCCTGCGGCCCGAGGACTTACGATGGCGGCATGCCCGACGACCCGGTCCGCAAGATCCTGCACATCGACATGGACGCGTTCTACGCGTCGTCGAGCAGCGCGACGATCCCGCGCTGCGCGGACGCCCCGTCGTGGTGGCCTGGCGCGGGGCGCGCTCGGTGGTATGCGCCGCCAGCTACGAAGCGCGTCGCTTCGGCATCCGTTCGGCCATGCCGGCGCTGCGTGCGGAACGACTGTGTCCGGACGCGGTCTTCGTGCCACCGGACTTCAACCGCTACCGCACCGTGTCCAGGCAGGTGCGCGAGATCTTCCACCAGCATGCCGAACTGGTGGAGCCGCTCTCGCTGGATGAAGCCTATCTCGACGTCACGACGAACCTGCTCGACCTGCCCAGCGCGACCGCAGTGGCCGAATCGATCCGCGCGCGCATCCGCGAGACGACCGCACTGACCGCCTCCGCCGGCGTGGCGCCGGCCAAGTTCCTTGCCAAGATCGCCTCGGACTGGAACAAGCCCGACGGCATCCACGTCATCCGGCCCCACCAGGTGCGTGCGTTCCTGGAACCCTTGCCGGTAGGAAAGATCCACGGCGTGGGCCGGGTCATGGAGTCGCGCCTGCACGCCCTGGGTATCCGCACCGCGGGCGACCTGGCCCGTCGCGAGCTGGTCGAGCTCGAGCGGCACTTCGGTCGCTACGGGCTGAGGCTGATGAACTCTCCCACGGCGTCGACCGCAGCGAGGTGCGCCCGCATCGGCCGGTGAAGTCGGTGTCCTCGGAAGACACGTTCGCCAGCGACCTGCCGCTGGCGGCGTTGGCCCAACCGATCCAGGCCTTGGCCGAGAAGACCTGGGCGGCTTACCGAAGGGGCGGCCGTGGCGCCCGGACCGTCGTGCTCAAGCTCAAGACGGCGCAGTTCCAGACCCTCACCCGCAGCCAGAGCCTGCCCAGGCCGGTGGCCAACCAGGACGAACTGGTACGCGTCGCGCTGGACCTGCGCGCACGCGTCACGCTGCCGGACAGTACCCGCTTCCGACTGGTGGGCGTCGGCCTGGCAGGCTTCGACGACCCCGACCTGCCGGTGCAGGAGAACCTGTTCAGCGAGCTGGAATGAGCCGCTCAGGCATCCGCGCGTTCGACGCGGAAGTCGATCGGCTTGTAGCGGAAATTGTTGGACTGCCCGGCCGAGCATGCCGTCAGGCCGACCAGCAGGGGCATCAGCGCACGCAGGCGGACATGGTCGCCGGCCCGGCTCAATGGCGGTTCCACCGAGATCACCCCTGTCTTCGCGTCGACCGCGACGTGCATGAACACGTTGAAGGCGATCGGGATGCGGTCCACGTCCAGGCCCCAGGGGGCCAGTGCATTGGCGAGATTGCCCTCGCAGCCGGGGCGGGGCTCGGTTTCACCGTAGATGATCGAGAAGGTGTCCCTGGAGCAGGGGGTCAGCGTGAAATCGTGCCGTCCACAGGTGTCGTCCAGGATTTCGAACATCGGCTGGCTGCGGTTGGAGTACAGCACGTCGCCGGTGCTGAGCCACAGGCGCGACGCATAGTCGATCGAGCGTCCGGAGGAGAGGTACTCCACGAGGCCGGGCCGGGCGAACGCCACCAGGTCCGCGACCTGCTGCCCCTCGGGATCCACCACCACCAGCTCGTCCCCGGGCTCGAGTTCGAACGCGCGTGCCGAACACGGCGCGATGCGTTGCGTGGTTCCCGACATCTTCAATCCCCTTTCCGGAACGGACAGCGCCAGTTGGGCTCGACGCGTCGTCCACTGTACTGCCTGGCCTCCGAAGCGGTGCCGAAGTCCGCCAGGTTGGGATTGATCGCACCCTGCAGCGCGCGGTCGCGGCGGCGCGTGGCCGCCTGCATCTTCGCGTAGCGGCCATCGGCGCGCAGTTGCTCGAACTGCCGGTGGGAATTGAACACCAGTGCCGGGTAGGGACAGCGCCGTGCGCGCCGCGACGCCGACGGATGCAGTCCTATGATGAAGAAGGGATGGCCACCAAGGCTGAAGCTGAATCGCGGATCGGCCGGGTCGCTGGACACGTCGCCGGCCCAGGCCTGGCCGGCGTCGCGGTCGAGGCGGTGCAGGCGCGCCAGTTGCGCCCACAGCAGTTGCTCGAACTGGTGTTCGGTCCTCGGCACCGGACCGGCGAAAACCGCGGCGAGCGAGCGCAGGGTCGGGTCCTCGGCTCCGGCCGAATCCACGCTCGTGCCGAAGCGGCGCAGGCGCAGCCACAGCCGCCGGTCGTCCGCGGGACTGCCCAGGTCGGTGAACTCGTGCACCTCCATGCCGTCGCGCGCGCGCGACGCCTTCGCGCCGACGCAGGGGAAGGATTCGTCGTCGACGTGGTCGAGGAAGGCCTGCCTGGGGCGGGGCGCCCGCGGCACGGCGCCCACCCGTCCAGGGTAGGGCCCGCGGACCGGGTGGGCGGGCGAGCGCCCAGGAGGGCGCCGAAGTTGGCGGGGATCGACGGACATGGCGTTCCTTGCATGCTGGAAAAACTTCCTGCATGGCAGCCTAGCCGCTGGCTGGGACCGTGGTGTAAACGCAGCATGACGTCGCGACGCACCGGTCGGGACGCGTTCAGCGTCCGCGTCCTCGCAACGGCCGACGCAGTGGCACGATAGGCTGCGCGTTCCCCTTCGCATCCGGATGCCCGACCCCGCATGGACACACCACCCACCAACGACAGCAAGGTCGAGGAATACGATTTCCCGGCCATCCTCGAGCAGATCCACGAGGAGGTGCAGGAGCACCTGGACAAGGGCGAGGTGGCCGACTACATCCCAGCCCTGGCCGAGGTGCCGAAATCGAAGTTCGGCATGGCGCTCGCGATGCTCGACGGCGACGTGTACACGGTCGGGGACGCCGAGGACTATTTCTCGATCCAGAGCATCTCCAAGGTCTATTCGCTGACGATGGCACTGGACTGCATCGGCGCCGACCTGTGGAAGCGCTGTGGCCGCGAGCCGTCGGGAAACAGCTTCAACTCGCTGGTGCAGCTCGAGCACGAGAACGGCATACCGCGCAATCCGTTCATCAATGCCGGTGCATTGGTCGTGGCCGACGTGCTGGCGAAGCACTTCGACGATCCGAAGCAGGCGATGCTGGACTTCGTGCGTGCGCGGGCGGGCGACGATTCGATCGAGTCCGACCCGGAAGTCAAGAAATCCGAGGCCGAGCATGGACACCGCAATGCGGCCCTGGTGCACTTCATGCGCAGCTTCGACAACATCGACAGCGCCGTCGAAGACGTGCTCGACGTGTACTACCACCACTGCTCGCTGCGCATGCACTGCGCCGACCTCGCCCGCAGCTTCCTGTACCTGGCCAACCGCGGCCAGTGCCGGCACTCGGACTGCCAGGTCATCAACCCGGAGCGGGCCAAGCGGATCAACGCGCTGATGCTGACCTGCGGCACCTACGACGCCGCCGGCGACTTCGCCTTCCACGTCGGCTTGCCGGCGAAATCCGGCGTCGGCGGGGGCATCGTCGGAGTGATTCCCCACGTCGCCGCGATTTCGGTGTGGTCCCCGGGGCTGGACTCCAAGGGCAACTCGCTGGCGGGCGGCATTGCACTCGACCGCTTCACCCAGCTCACCGGGTTGTCGGTCTTCTGACTCAGTCCAGCGCCAGCTTCATGCCCTCGTGGCTGGCGACGAAACCCAGGCGGACGTAGAAATCGTGTGCCCGGGTGCGCTGCTTGTCCGAGGTCAGCTGCATCAGTCCGCAGCCCTCCTGGCGGGCGCGAACGATCGCGTGTTGCATCAGTGCCGCGCCGATCCCGAAACTGCGCAGATCCTGCCGGACCCGAACCGCTTCGACCAGCGCACGACGCATGCCGCCGCGACTCAAGCCCGGGATCAGCGTCATCTGCAGCACCGCGACCACGTCGCCACCCTGCTCGCCGACCAGCAGCAGGTTGTTCGGGTCGCGCTGGATCGCGGCAAACGCCTCGACCACCTGTGGGGTCGCCCCTGCGGCGTATCCGCCCCGGGCAAGCGCCACGGCATCGTCGGCCAGCAACGAGAGGATGCCGGGAAGATCGGCATCCACGGCCTCCCGGAACTCGACCCGGCCGGGCCCTGCCATCAGCGCGCGGCCGCCTGCTGCTCGATCCACGCGTCCACGCGCTGCTCGAGCACCGACAGCGGCAACGCACCATCGGCCAGCAGGCGGTCGTGGAACACCCGCAGGTCGAACTCCTCCCCCAGCCGCTGCTCGGCGCGTTCGCGCAGGGCGCTCAGGCGCAGCTGGCCGATCTTGTAGGCCAGCGCCTGGCCCGGGTTGCCGATGTAGCGATCGATCTCGTTTGTGATGTCGTGCTCGGACTTCGGGGCGTTCTCGGCGAAGTAGTCGATCGCCTGTTGCCGGCTCCAGCCCTTGGCGTGGAGGCCGGTGTCGACCACCAGCCGCACCGCGCGCCACATGTCGTAGGTCAACTGCCCCATGCGGTCGTAGGGGTCGTCGTAGAGGCCCATGTCGTAGCCCAGGCGCTCGGCGTACAGGCCCCAGCCCTCGACGAAGGCGGTGAACGGCGACATGCGCCGGAACATCGGCTGGCCGGGCATTTCCTGCGACAGCGCGATCTGGAAGTGGTGGCCGGGAACACCCTCGTGCAGCGACAGCGCCATCATCTCCCACTTCGGCCTCGTCTCGGGCCGGTACAGGTTGACGTAGTACTGGCCGGCGCGGCTGCCGTCGGCCGCGGGTCGGCTGTAGTAGGCGGTGGTGGTGTCCGGCGCGGTCGCCTCTGGAATCGGCACCACGCCATAGGGCATGCGCGGGAAGTGGGTGAACACCTTGACCAGTTCCGGATCGATGCGCCGGGTCATCGCCTGGTAGCCCTCCAGCAGCGCCTCGGGGCTGTCGTAGTAGAACTTCGGATCGGTGCGCAGGTAGTGGAAGAACGCCTGCAGGTCGCCCTCGAAGCCCACCTCCTCGCGGATGCGCTCCATGTCGGCGCGTATCCGGGCCACCTCTTCCAGGCCGATGCGGTGGATCCGGGCGGCACTGAGTTCGGTCGTGGTGAAGCGTCGGGCGAGGAAATCGTAGAACGCCGGCCCGGCGGGAAGCTCGCTGGCCGCCACCGACTCGCGCGTGGCCGGAAGGTATTCCTCGTTGAAGAACACCTGGAGGCGCCGCAGGGCGGGCAGAACCACCTCGACCATCGCCTCGCGGGCCTGTGCCTGCAGGGTCTCGTGCTGGTCGGCGGGCACGCTGCCGGGAATGTCGCGGAACGGAGCGTAGAACGCGCTCCGGGTCGGGTCGTCGACGATCTGTGCAGCCAGCTGCGGCGGCACGCGCTGCATGATCGCGCGCGACGACACCCAGCCGCTGTCGATGCCTTCGCGCATCAACGCGATCGTGCCGTCGACGTAGTCGCCGTATGCATTGAGCCGCGCGATCCAGTCCTGGTGGTCCTTGAGCGTGCCCGGCCGCCAGGACTGGCGCCAGGAATCGCCCATCGTGTGCACGCCACCACGTTGCGATATCGGCATCAGGTCGGTGCGGTACGCGGCGCGTTCGACCTGCTCCTCGAGCAGGGTCAGGTAGATGTCGTAATTGAGCTGGTCGGCCGCACCCAGTGCACCGCGGTCGATCGCCTCGAGCCTCGCCAGGGAATCGCGCACCGCCTGCTGCTGGCGTTCGCGCGCCTGCGGGCCGAGTTCGGGCAAGCGGTCGTTGTAGCGGGGGTCGCCCAGGGCCGTCGCCAACAGGGGGTTCTCCTGCAGCGAGCGTTCGAAATCGGCCTCGAACAGCGCGTGCAGGGCCTGGCTGGCCGGACTGCGGGCTTCGACGGAGGAATCGCTGCTGCGCTGTCCTTGTGGGGCACCCGCGGCGAGGGTCGCCCATGGCGCACACAGGGCCAGGGACAACGTGACCGCCAGGCTGAGGGTGGAGGTTCGGGACATCTCGGGCTCCGTTGCAGGCGTGGATTCAATCCCCGAGTGTCGACCAAGCGCTTCACCGGGGAAACCCCAACCATCGGCACGCGCACCGGCGTGGGTGACAATGGGTCGAGCCGCACAGGAGTGAAGACCATGGAAGCCCCTTCCAATGAAGACCCGATCACCCTGACCCGGCACTGGGTGGAGCGCGTCGTGATCGGCCTGAACCTGTGCCCGTTCGCCAAAGCCGTTCAAGTCCGCGGACAGGTGCGCTACGCACTCAGCGAGGCGGCCAGCGCCGAGGCATTGCTGGGCGACCTGGCCGGCGAACTGGCAAGACTGCGCGATACGCCCGCCGAGGTCCTGGAAACGACCCTGCTGGTCCATCCGCACGTGCTCCAGGATTTCCTCGACTACAACGACTTCCTCGACATCGCCGATGCCGCGCTGGTCGAGCTCGACCTGGAGGGCGTGATCCAGGTGGCCAGCTTCCACCCCGACTACCGGTTCGCCGACAGCCTGCCCGAGGACATCGAGAACCATACCAACCGCTCGCCGTTCCCGATGCTGCACCTGCTGCGCGAGGACAGCATCGACCGCGCCGTGGCCGCCTACCCGGACCCGGATGCGATCATCGGGCGCAACCAGGCGCGCCTGCGCGAACTCGGCCAAGGCGGGCTGCGCCGCGTGCTGCGCGGCGGGGACGACTGAGTCGCGCACCGGTGCCCGGCTGGGCTAACCTTTCCGCCTCGATTGCCCACAGGATCCGCCCCATGCCCTCCTTCGACGTGGTTTCCGAAGTCGACAAGCACGAGCTGACCAACGCCGTGGACCAGGCCAACCGCGAACTGTCGACCCGGTTCGACTTCAAGAACGTCGAGGCGAGCTTCGAGCTCGACGGCTTCGTCATCACCCAATCCGCACCGAGCGAGTTCCAGTTGCAGCAGATGCTCGACATCCTGCGCGGGCGGCTGGCCGCACGCAGCATCGACATGCGCTGCCTCGATGCCGGCGAAGTGGAGAGCAACGTGGCCGGGGCGAAGCAGAAGATCACCGTCAAGCAGGGCATCGAGCAGGCCACGGCGAAGAAGCTGATCGCCGAACTCAAGGCCGCCAAGCTCAAGGTCGAGGCGCAGATCAACGGCGACAAGATCCGCGTCAACGGCAAGAAGCGCGACGACCTGCAGACCGCGATGGCGCTGCTCAGGCAGAGCGAGGTCGAACTGCCGCTGCAGTTCGACAACTTCCGCGACTAGTTCGA
Source organism: Alkalisalibacterium limincola (assembly GCF_008017755.1). Lineage (GTDB taxonomy): Bacteria > Pseudomonadota > Gammaproteobacteria > Xanthomonadales > Xanthomonadaceae > Alkalisalibacterium > Alkalisalibacterium limincola. The sequence continues at coordinate 135,985 of NZ_VRTS01000002.1, read as the reverse complement.
CGCCGGCGCCTGGACGCCGAACAGCAGGGCCTGGTCGGCCGCGTCCGCCAGGCGCCACTCGCCGGGCTCCAGCCCCTGCAGCCCGAGGCCACCGACCTGGCTGCGGTGCAACGATTCGACGTGGTTGCCGAGGGCGGCGAACATCCGCCGCACCTGGTGGTAGCGGCCCTCGGTCAGCACCACCCGCGCCTGCCGCGGACCCGTCACCTCCAGCACCGCGGGCTTGAGCGGGGTGGTTTCGGACTCCAGCATCAGTTCGCCGCTGGCGAATGCCGCCGCCTCCGTCCCGGTGAGCTCACGCGCCAGCGTGGCGTCGTAGACCTTGCCGAGGTTGGAACGCGGCGAAATGATCCGGTGCAGGAGCTGGCCGTCATCGGTCAACAGCAGCAGTCCGGACGTCTCGCGGTCCAGCCGGCCCACAGTGGAAAGCACCGGGTTGCGCAGGCGGAAGCGCGGTGGAAGCAGGTCGTACACCAGACGGCCCTGGTCCTTGGTCGAGCAGGTGTAGCCCACCGGCTTGTACAACATCACAAGCATCCCGATCGGCGGATCCAGCGGCTCGCCGTCGACCTGCACCCCCTCGTGCCGGGCCGGGTCATCGGCGTAGAGCACGTCGCCATCGCTGTCGGTGATGCGTCCCTCGCGGAACATCGCCTGCACCTGCTTGCGGCTCCCGTAGCCAAGGTTGGCGATGAGTCGCAGCAGCTTCACCGGCGCGCACCCGCGCCGACGGCCGCGCGGCTGGTCACCTCTGATCGCAATTCGCGCAACCAGGCCTTGAGGCGACCAGCGTTCTCGGGGCCGATGCGGAACATCGCCCGATGCCCCACGGAGGCCGCTTCCAGCGCCGGGTCGGCGAAGGCATAACCGCGCTCGGTGCGCACCAGCTCGAGCTCCCCGCCGGGCTCCGGTGCCTCGAGGAGATGGTCGATCACCTCGACGAGGCGGTCGTTGAAGTGCGCTTCGGGGTAGCCCAGCTCGCGATAGGCCTGGTCGAAGCGCGGATACCAGCGTTCGTACAGATCCACCAGCGGGCCGACGCCGACCGACTCCAGCTGCGACAGACGCGCCGCATACCGCGCGTGGTTGCCGGTGCCGAGTCGCAGTGGCTCTCCGGCCTCCGGTTCGAATGCACCGGGCGTGGGTCGCACCGGATGCATCCGGGCGGGCAGGCTGCGCCGCGGCAGGTTGTCCACGCTGGCCACCACGCGCTGGATGATGAACTCGGGCACGACCAGGCTTTCCAGCTGCGTGCGCTCGAGCAGCTGCGCCAGCGCGTCCAGGAATGCGGCGTCGGAGTCGCCCAGCCCGGGCAGGTCGACGACGGCATCCGGGTCGTCCGGGTCCTGCACGCCGATCGGATAGCGCGGCGCGGTGTCGTCCCCGCGCCACGGCGCCACGGCATCCCCGACGGGCGCGGGATCCGTCCCCGGCGGAAGCGCGTCGCGCTGGTACATCCACCAGGCCAGCGCGCCGAGTGCAATGAGGGCGGCGGCGAGAAGGACGGGCCACAGGCTGTGGCGGGCGGGTTTGGCGGGGCGGCGCGGGGGCATGGCTTTACCTGCAGGGAATCCGGGCGTCGATCATGAGACTGCGATTGGCGTACATCGTTCCAACAGGGCGCCGCTAACGCGGCGCGGTCGCGAGGAACAGCTTGAATCCGTCCCGCTGGGCCAGGAGCGACACCTTGCCGAAGCCGCGCTGCAATGCTGCCTCGTAGGGCAGATGGCGGTTCGCCACCAGCAACAGCTTTCCTCCGGGTGCCATCGCCTGGGTGGCCGCGGCGATGAAGGCCTGGCCCAGCGCCGGGTCATCCGCCCTGCCCTGGGCATGGAACGGGGGGTTGGTCACGACCACATCGTAACGCTGCGCCAGTCCGCGGGTGACGTCGTGCCAGTGCAGGCCCAGCGTCACCCGATCGGCATGCGCGCCCAGGTTCAGGCGGGCCAGGGGCAGGGCCTGGGCCTGCGCCTCGAACAGGTCCAGCGCAGTGATGCCGGGGCAGCGTGCGAGCAGCTGCGATGACAGGTAACCCCACCCTCCCCCAAGGTCGGCCGCACGCCCGCGCCAGTCGGGATCGATGTGCTCGGCCAGCAGCGCCGAGGCCGGATCGATGCGGTCCCAGGCGAACAGGCCCGGCCGCGAGACGAACCGGCCATCGAGGATCGGACGCGGCGCAGCCGCATCGATCCAGTCCTGCGCCTGCTGGGTGTTCCCGGCACCCTCGAGTGGCGCGCTCCAGAACACACGGCAGCGGTTCTTGCTCAGGCTCGACAACGGGCCTGCGAGCGCCGTGAGGTCCGCCTGGGCCGAACGCGCGCCCTGGTCGTTGGCCGCCACGCCGAGCACGACGCCCCCCCGGCGACAGGCAGCCCAGGGCCCGCGCGTAGCTGGCGCGCAACTGGTCGCGCTGGCGGACCGGCATGACCAGGACGCGCTCGAACCGCCCGGTTGGCTCGGACTCGCCGACACTGAAGCCGGCACGGTCGAGGGCATCGAAGAAGGGTCGGAAGTCCTGCTGGCAGGCCAAGCGCTCGACCGGTGCCTGCCCCAGCGCCGGCGACAAGCGGGCATTGAGCACCAGCACCCGGCCCGCACGCGGCCAAGCCAGCCTGCCCTCGTCGAACGGGAGCATCAGGCTGGCGACAAGGGCATCGATGTCGGAGGTGGCGATCGCCAAGAAGAAAGTGGGCCGGGCCAGGGTGCAGGCGCCATTCTAGCGCCCCACCCTGCCCGGCCCGCCCCGACTCCCCCGGGTTAGTGGAAGGCTCCCGCCAGCACGGCGGTGATCAGGCCGGTCGCCACGCCGATCAGGACCGCATCACCGTCGATGCGCACGTACCGATGGCCCGGAGGCGGCGGCGCGAAGCGATGGTGGCGGTGGTCGACGTAGTAGTCGCCACCACGATACTGGGGCGGCAGGTACTGGCCGCGCTGCCAGCGTGCGTTGTGGTGGTAGGCCGGACGCGCCGGCGCGTAGACCACCCGCGTGACGGTCCTCGGTGCCGGACGGTAATGGTGCTGGGGCGCTCGATGCACGATCGCGCGGTTGTGGCCGCGATACTGGCCCCGGTTGTGGCCCCGGTTGTGGCCCCGGTTGTGGTTGTGGCTGCGGTTGTGGCCGCGGTTCTGGGCCGGATGGGCGCGGGTGTTGCCGCGATGCTGGACGCGGCTGTAGTCCCGCCCCCGGTCATGGCGCTGGTCCTGGGTATGACCGCGCGAACCGTCCCGGTACGACTGGGCATCGGCCACGGCGGGCACGAAGGCCAGCGTGCCGATGATGGCAGCGAATACGAAGTGCTTCATGGGCGGTTCCTCTTCCACGATGCCTGCCTGGCACCCATGGAAACAAACGCGCCCCTGGCGCCGGATCCGTCGCGGACCCCGCGGACTGGGTTCAGCTTGGTGAACCCTCCCCGTCCATCGCCAGTCCGTGCCTGGAAAGCAGTCGCGACCGTCGGGCAGGGTCGATGTTGATGCATCGCCCGTCACGCCCGACCTGGGCCACCACGCGTGGGTCCATCACCCGGAACCACAGGGGTGGCACGTAGGCGAGGAGGAACATGCCGAAGTAGCCCGCGGGCAGTTGCGGCGCACTGTCGAAGTGCCGCAGCGATTGGAAGCGGCGGGTCGCATGCGCGTGATGGTCGGCGTGGCGCTGCAACTGGAACAGGGCCAGGTTGGACACCAGGTGGTTGCTGTTCCAGGAATGCTGCGGCCCGCAGGGTTCGCGGCGACCGTCGGGCAGGATGCGCCGCAGCAAGCCGTAGTGCTCGATGTAGTTCGCCGAGGTGAGCTGGAAGTTGGCCCAGAACGATGCGGCGACAAGGAACAGCAGCACCGGCGGCCCCAGCCAGGCCACCAGTGCAGTCCACAGGACCAGCGTGATCATGCCGGTGAGCACGATCTCGTTGTCCGGATGCCACGCAGGACGGCCGCGGGCCGCAAGCCGCTCGCGCTCCAGGGCCCACGCGCGCCGCCACGCACCCGGGATCTCGCGGCACATGAACCTGTAGATCGATTCGCCCATGCGTGAGGACGCCGGGTCGGCCGGCGTCGCGACGTCGCGGTGATGCCCGCGGTTGTGCTCGACCCGGAAGTGGCCGTAGGCGGTGGGAGCCAGGATCAGTCGGGCCAGCCACGTCTCGAACGGCGAACGCTTGTGCCCAAGCTCGTGCCCGACGTTGATGCAGAAGCCGCCGACGACCCCGGTGGACAGGACCACGGCGAGCAGGCCGTGCCAGGGCAGCGGCTGCGTGGTTGCAAACCAGGCGGCAAAGATGACGGCCGCCCAGAGCATCGGCACAAGCGCCCAGGTGATGCGGCGGTAGTAGGGGTCGGACTCCAGCCCGGCGACCGCGGATTCAGGCGGGTTCGACCGGTCCTCGCCGACCAGCGCATCCAGCAGGGGGAGAAGGACGTAGACCAGGACCAGGGGTGCCCAGAGCACCAGGTCGTGCCCAAGCCACAGCCAGGCCAGCGGCCCGGCACCGACGAGCGCGGGCACCAGCAACGAGAGCAGCCAGGCGTGGCGCTTGCCGTCGCGCCATGGCAGGCGCTGGTCCGGGATCGCGCTTGCGTTCATCGATCACCCTCCGTGCCCATGCGGCTGTCCCGATCGGGGGCTGCCATCGGCCCAGGGATGATTCTGGACCGCGGGCCGAAGCGGTGTCCACCACCGGGCCGCGTCGGGCGGGGATCGGTCCGACGGACCCGGGGTGGACGGAAGATGCACCGGCCAGCCCGCCATGGGGAGGATTCAGCGGTAGCGCGACAGGCTCGGGGTGCCGAGGTAGGAGCGCGCCTTGGCATAACCCTGGCTGCGGCCGTAGCGACGCCGAAGGAGCGCTGGGAGTAACGGTTGCGTCGGGCAGGCAAGGCCTGCGCGGACGCCTGGCCGATCGCACTGGACTGCAGGTACGGCGCCTTCAGGGGCAGGTCGACCAGAGTGGCGGAGGCGAAGCGGGAAGCAATGAAGAGGGCGTTCATGTCGGTGTTCCTGTGGGCTGGTGTGCTGGTAGACTACAACACCAGAACAAAAACACCATAGGCCGAAAGTCATGCCCGCGCTACGGAGCGTGACCCATTCAGTCCAAGGAGGGTTTTGTACATGCCGCCGGCGATCGCCGCGGCGATGGTCGTGGCGACCGCGACGGCCGCCACGAACGGGCCAGCAAGCGGTATCAGTCTTCCGGAGGCATTGCGGCCTCGGGCAGAACCGGCGCCTTTTCCGGGCGGCGGTCGAGCTTGCCGAACATTGAATCCAGGGCTCGCTTGAGCTTCTGGGCGGCGCCGGACAAGGCCTGCTCGACGGTTTCGGCATCCTCGGTCACCGCAACGGGCTGGTGGCCGGCGACGCGTGCCTCCAGCACACAGCGCTTGTCGACGCCGTCGCCGGTCTTGTGCGAATTCACATCGCTGATGTGGGCCTCGACCCGGGTAAGTCGGTCGGCGAAGCGCTCCAGCGCACCGCCGACGACGCGATCGGCGCGCTCGCTGAGGCCTTCGCTGGCGGAAATGTGGTTGTCCGTATTGAGATGGATCTTCATGCGTCGCGATTCCTTGCGGGGGGAATTGTCCAAGCTAGTCGGCGCGCCCTGAACGCACCGTCCACGGATGTGCCCCGGTGCGCTCAGCGCCGGTCGGGGAACTGGTACAGCAGGCGCGACACGGCATCGGCCAGTTCCGCCTGGGTCGGTTGCTGGCCGGCCAGGGTCAGGTCGGCCGTGCCTCCCCAGACCTGCTCGTTGCGCGAGGCGTCGACGACATCGACCACCAGCTGCGCGCCGGTGCGCGTGCCGCCGCCCATCGGGAAGCTCAGCCCGACGCCGCCGCCGACACGCCTCGACCCGCCACCGCGCCCAGGCCCACGCTCGGGCCGCTGCGCGGGACGGCCTGGCCGGTACCGAAGCGGTGGTAGACGAGGCAATCCGCGCCGTCGGCCCCAAGGGCGTAGCCCTTGCCCTGCATGGTGTCCAGCAGGAGGTCGCGCACCTGCTGGTCGACCATCGTCAAGGGGCGCTCGTCCGCGGGCGCCCAGGCCACCGTCCGGCATTCCGGCGCGCGCGCCGCCGCATCGGTGACGACGCGCGGTGCGGTGGTGCCGCAGGCGGCAAGGACCAGCGACGCGGTCGCGGCCAATCCCGCGACGCCCGCGCGGTTCCGGGTTGTCCGCACTCGACTCGATTCCATGACGACCTCCTTCGCATCCTTGGTAGGGACTTTATGCCCCAACCAACACCAGCCCAAGGTGAACGGCCATGGACAGGGGAATGCGCGGGACACCGCCGCAGGGATCAATCTTCCAGGCGGGCGTCCATCGTGATGTCGGCGCGCAGCACCTTCGACACCGGACATCCCTCCTTCGCCTTGGTGGCGAGTTCCTGGAACACCTCCTTCGAGACCCCGGGCACCCTGGCACCCACGTCCAGGTGCACCGAAGGAATCTCGAACCCCTCGCCGGCCTTTTCCAGGGTCACCGTCGCCCGTGTCGTGATTCGCTCGGGCGTGAAGCCGGCCTCACCGAGGATCAGCGAGAAGGCCATCGAGAAGCAGCCCGCGTGCGCTGCGCCGATGAGTTCCTCGGGATTGGTCCCCGGGCCATCCTCGAAGCGCGCCTTGAAACCGTACGGGGCCGCGTCGAGCACGCCGGTCTCGGTGGAGATCGTGCCTCCGCCATCCTTGATGCCGCCCTTCCATACCGCCGATCCGTGCTTCTTCATGCCAGTCTCCGTGCATCGGGTGGAAGCCCGAGCTTAGGCGACCGTATGTTCCGCGAACGCGAACGCCCTGGAGATTCAGCACGCCACGGGCGGCGGCAGCGCGGCAACGGGACCTTCGCCGATCTCGACCACGCCGGAGAACGCCATGTCGATGGCAGCCCGACCGAGGTCGGCCAGGGTGTAGCGCTGCGAAGGCGCGACCTCCGCGGTGGACATGGCGTGGCTTGCGGCCGGAGCCTCTTGCGGCGTTGTGGCCGCCTCGCAGCCGAGGCCATTGCAGAAGACCGCCTGTACGAGGATGAGCAGGATCGAAAGCGGCAGGCTGAACATGGGGGTTCTCCGTGGCTACCGGCCCGGTGGGCGGGCCGCAGGCGACTCGTGTGGGTTACCGTCCTAAAGCAAGATGCCTGCCAATCGAAAAACGTCGCGCCCCGGGCGCGTCCAGGCCCTGCGGCCGCCATCCGGGCTGTCCGCGGCGCTGTCCGGGGCGCCCCCCGGACAACGGTGGACACCCGTCGGTCGCGCCGCCGCCCACGACGCGGAGGAACCACCCAACGTGACAAACCCGGGTCGCGCGGCGCAGCGGCTTCAGCTGCGCAGGCGCCAGCCGGTCCGGAAGATCCACCAGACCGCCGCCAGGCAGGCGGCCAGGAAGCACAGAATCATCGCCGCGCTGACCACGACGTTCACGTCGGACACGCCATAGAAGCTCCAGCGCATGCCGCTGATCAGGTAGACCACCGGATTGAACAGCGAGGCGGTCTGCCAGAACGGCGGGAGCATCTCGATCGAATAGAACGCCCCGCCCAGGAAGGTCAACGGGGTGATGATCATCAGCGGGATCACCTGCAGCTTCTGGAAGTCGTCCGCCCACAGTCCGATCAGGAACCCGAACAGGCTGAAGCTGGTGGCGGTGAGCACGAGGAAGAACAGCATCCACAGCGGGTGCTCGATGCCGTAGGGCACGAAGAAACGCGCGGTGATCAGGATCAGTACGCCGATCATCAGCGATTTCGACACCGCCGCCCCCACGTAACCGGCCACGACTTCGACGAACGACACCGGCGCGGAAAGCAGCTCGTAGATCGTGCCCGACCATTTCGGCATGTAGATTCCGAACGAGGCGTTGGAGATGCTCTCGTTGAGCAGCGAGAGCATGATCAGGCCCGGGATGATGAAGGCGCCGTAGCTCACCCCGTCGATGTCGCCCATGCGCGAGCCGATCGCCGCGCCGAAGACGATGAAGTACAGCGACGTGGTCAGCACGGGCGCGGCCAGGCTCTCGCCCAGCGTACGGAAGGTGCGGCTCATCTCGAAACGGTAGATCGCGCGGATCGCGTGCAGGTTCATTCCGGCGCCCTCACCAGGTCCACGAAGATCTCCTCGAGCGAGGACTCGCGCGAGTTGATGTCCCCGAAGCACACGCCCTCGTCCTGCAATCGCCGCAGCAGCGTGGCGATGCCGCTGCGATCGGCCTGGGCGTCGTAGGTGTAGACCAGCGTGTTGCCCTGGTCGTCGAGGACCAGCGGCAGGTCGGCCAAGGCGGGAGGCAGCACGTCGAGCGGTTCGTGCAGGGCCAGTCGCAGCTGCTTGGAACCGAGCTTGCGCATCAGGGTCGCGGTGTCCTCCACCAGCAGCAGCCGGCCATGGTTGATCACCCCGATGCGGTCGGCCATCTGCTCGGCCTCCTCGATGTAGTGCGTGGTCAGGATGATCGTCACCCCGCGCTCGCGCAGCCCGCCCACCATGCGCCACATGTCGCGGCGCAGCTCGACGTCCACGCCGGCGGTCGGCTCGTCGAGGAACAGGATGTCGGGCTCGTGGGCCAGCGCCTTCGCGATCAGCACCCGGCGCTTCATGCCGCCGGAAAGCTGCATGATCTTGCTGTTGCGCTTGTCCCACAGCGAGAGGTCCTTGAGCAGTTGCTCGAGGTACTGCGGGTTCGGCGGCTTGCCAAAAAGGCCACGGCTGAAGCGCACCGTGGCCCAGACGGTTTCGAACGCGTCGGTGGAAAGCTCCTGCGGCACCAGCCCGATCTTTTCGCGCGCCGCGCGGTAGTCGCGGACCACGTCATGGCCATCGGCCAGCACCCGCCCGCCGGTAGGCCTAACGATGCCGCATACCACGCCGATCAGCGTCGTCTTGCCGGCCCCGTTGGGTCCCAGCAGCGCGAAGATCTCGCCGCGCCGGATCTCCAGGTCCACGCCCTTGAGCGCCTGGAAGCCGCCGGCATAGGTCTTCTCCAGGCCCTGGATCGATATGACTGCTGACACCTTGCTGGTCCTTTCGCGGCGCGACACCCGACCCCGGAGGATGCCTGCATGTGCGCCCATCACGCCACCGCCCGCCCGCGCAGCACCGCGGCGCTACGCAGGCGGGTGGCCGCCGGCTAGATGGTGAGGTTCATCGCACCACCGAACAGGCCGACCAGCCCGATGATGATCAGGTAGATCGCGACGATGTAGGCCAGCAGGCGGGGCATGATGAGGATCAGGATGCCGGCAAGCAGGGCCAGCAGCGGGGTCAGGGCAATGTTCATCGCGTTCCTCGGGACGTGAATGGAAGGCGGCGCGGCGGCCGCCTGCGCGAGTATGCACCCGCGGGCCCCGATTTCACCGGGGCAACACCTGGCCCGTGGCCTGCTGTGCAGCATGAACCCGATCCTGCGCCTGGCCATGCCCCTGTTCGCCACCGTCCTGCTGGCCGGATGTGCGGGCACGTTTCCCACCGCACAGCCGGGGCTGGTGTTCGAAGACGGGCTCGACGCCCACGCCGTGTTCGAGCGCTCCCTGGCCGCGCATGGCGGCGACCTTGCCGAAGCGCCCGGCGACTTCAACCTGGCGATGGCCGGGGAGTGGCAGTCGCTGATCCAGCGCATCCAGCCAGTGGTCACCGACGCCGGTTACCGGATCACCGCCGAGGAGCGCTTTCGTCCCGGCGAACAGCTCTACGTGGTGCGCCACCAGGGCCCGGAAGGCAGCAAGCATGTCGTGCGCACGCCGGACTCGATCGAAGTCTTCTACAACGGCGAGCGCGAGACCGACCCGGCGAAGTTGCGAGCCACGGCGATGACCACCGACGCGTTTCAGCTGTTCCACTTCGGTCCATCGCTGGTGAAGTGGCGCGCCCAGCGCATGGTGCGCCTGGCCGACGCCCGCGAGGGCGGCGTGGACTACCGCCGCGTCCTCGCGACCCTTCGGCCCGGCTTCGGCGAAGCCGACGAGGACCAGGTGGTGCTGTGGATCCACCCCGGGACCGACCTGCTGTTCCGGGTCCACCTGACCCTCAATGGCTTCGAGACCACCCAGGGCGCGCACGTGGACACGACGTTCCTGGCCTACGACCGCGTCGGCCCGTACGTGTTTCCCTCGCGCTTCGACGAGCGCGTCCGGGGTCCGCTGCGGATCAGTGCGCACCAGTGGTGGATCACCGCGCGCGACGAGGACCGCGGCTGGGGCCGGGAAGACGTGCAGGGTCCCGACTTCGGCGGAGCCGCGGCAGCCCCGGCCGGAAACTGAACCTCGTATCGGGCCGTGTCGCACCGGGTGGGACGCGGGGGCTGGGCTAGAATGGCGCCCCACCGGGAACGCGCCCCATGCTCCGACTCACCGACATCCAGCTGCCGCTCGACCACGCCCCCGAAGCATTGGAAGCGGCGATTCTCAAGCGGCTGGGCATCACAGCCGCCGACCTGCGCGGCTTCAGCGTGGCCAAGCGCAGCTACGACGCGCGCAAGCGCGGTGCGATCAAGCTGATCTATGCCGTCGACGTGGATACGCCGCGCGAAACGGAGCTTCTGGCGCACGATGCTGCCGGAGAAGACGGCAGCGACAATGCCTCGCGCGGACCGGGCCATCGTGGCGGGCGCGGACGCCGCCGGGCTTCGCCGGTCTCGCGCATCAAGCTGGGCCCGACACCGGACACGACCTACCGGCTGGTGGCGAGGGCGCCTTCGACCCTGCCGCAACGCCCGGTCGTGATCGGCACCGGTCCTGCGGCCTGTTCGCCGCCCTGCTGCTGGCGCAGATGGGCTACAAGCCGATCATCCTCGAGCGCGGCCGCGCGGTGCGGCAGCGGACCAAGGACACCTTCGGCTTCTGGCGCCAGCGCCGGCTCGATCCGGAGTCCAACGTCCAGTTCGGCGAGGGCGGCGCCGGCACGTTCTCCGACGGCAAGCTCTACAGCCAGATCAGCGACCCGCGCCACCTGGGGCGCAAGGTGCTCGAGGAGTTCGTGCGCGCGGGGGCCCCGGAGGAAATCCTCTACGTCGCCAAGCCGCACATCGGCACCTACCGGCTGGTGTCCATGGTCGAAAGCATGCGCGAGACGGTCGAATCGCTGGGCGGCGAGTACCGCTTCGGTTGCCGGGTCGACGACATCGAGATCGTCGACGGGCAGGTGCGCGGCGTGGTGCTGGCCGATGGCGCGGTGATCCGCACCGACCACGTGGTTCTGGCGGTGGGACACAGCGCGCGCGACACGTTCGAGATGCTGCACCGTCGCGGTGTGTACATGGAGCCCAAGCCGTTCTCGATCGGCGCCCGCATCGAGCACCCGCAATCGATCATCGATGCCGCCCGCTTCGGCCCCCAGGCCGGCCATCCGCTGCTGGGAGCGGCCGACTACAAGCTGGTGCACCACTGCAGCAACGGCCGCACCGTCTACAGCTTCTGCATGTGCCCGGGCGGCACGGTGGTGGCCGCGGCCAGCGAGCCGGGCCGCGTGGTCACCAATGGCATGAGCCAGTACTCGCGCAACGAGCGCAATGCGAACGCCGCGATCGTGGTCGGCATCACGCCGGCGGATTTCCCGGACAGCTCGGTGCTGGCCGGCGTGGCATTGCAAAGGCATTGGGAGGAGCGCGCCTATGTCGCGGGCGGCGCAACCTACGACGCACCGGGCCAGCTGGTCGGCGATTTCCTGGCCCGGCGGCCGTCGACGCAGGTCCGCGGTGCGCTGCCGTCCTACACCCCTGCCGTGCACCTCACCGAGATCGACGCCTGCCTGCCCGACTATGCGCTGGCGGCGATGCGCGAGGCCTTGCCCGCCTTCGATCGCAAGATCCCGGGTTTCGCGATGGACGATGCGATCCTGACCGCGGTCGAGACGCGCACCTCCTCTCCGGTGCGCATCACCCGTGGCGAGGATGGCCAGAGCCTCAATACACGCGGCCTGTACCCGGCCGGCGAAGGCGCGGGCTACGCCGGCGGCATCCTGTCGGCCGGTGTCGACGGCATCCGCGCGGCCGAATGGGTGGCACTGGCCTTCGGGCCGGCCTGACGATGCTGCTGCTCTCCCTCGACCTCGTCGGCACCTTCGTCTTCGCGATCAGTGGCGCGACGTTGGGGGTACGGCACCGCCTCGACCTGTTCGGCGTGCTGGTGCTGTCGTTCTGCGCGGCCACGGCCGGCGGCATCACCCGCGACGTGTTGATCGGTGCCACGCCGCCGGCGGCGCTGGAGAGCTGGCACTACCTCGCCGTGGCCTGCATCGCCGGCCTCGTCACCTTCTTCCGCAGCCGGGACATCGAGCGGCTCAAGAACCCGGTGCAGATGTTCGACGCCGCGGGCCTGGCGTTGTTCGCGGTGTCCGGCGCCAGCAAGGCGCTGGCCTTCGGCCTCAGCCCGATCATGGCGGTGCTGCTGGGGATGCTCTCGGGCATCGGTGGCGGCATCGTGCGCGACGTGCTGGTGGCGCAGACACCGGTCGTGCTGCGCTCCGACCTCTACGCGGTCGCGGCCGCCGCGGGCGCGGGCGCGGTGGTCATCGGCCACCAGCTCGGCGTGCCCGCCGCCCCGTCGATGCTGGTGGGCGCGCTGCTGTGCTTCTGGCTGCGCTTCATGGCGGTGCGCCGTGGCTGGAGCCTGCCGCTGCCGCCGTCAAGCTAGGCGCGGACTTCCCCCCGCGCCCGGCCGACAGCATTCATAATTAGCCGGGTACGGTTTCCCGGACACGTCGCAGCCCAAGCTGCGCCATCCGCCGAACAGGAACCTTCCCGTGAATGATTCCCCCAGTCAGCATCCTTCACGCACCCCGTTGCCGATGCGCCGGGACAGTCGCGCACCCCGAGGCTGCGCTGCAGTGCTCCTTCCGATCGCCCTGATGATCATGGGCTTTGCGTCAGCGAGCGATCCCGTGGCTGGAGACGAAGCCGAACTCGTGTCGCTGATCAACAGCCACCGCGACGCAAGTGACGCATGCGACGGACGGCAGGTGGCCGCGGTGCCCTCGCTGGCCCCGGACGAGCGACTGGCCCGGCTCGACGCCGGGGCGGCTTCCAATCCGATGGCGGCGACCCGTGCCACCGGGTATTCACCGGCGAAGGTCCAGGTCATCGAACTGCGGGGCCCCGGCGATGCGCACGAAGCGATGGAGTTCCTGGCCACGCGCTACTGCCCGGTCCTTCTCGATGAGCAGTTCACCGACATCGGCGTGGCGCGTGACGGAACCCGGTGGCAAGTGGTGCTGGCGCGCCCGCTGCTGGACGAGGGACTGGGCGACTGGCGCGAGGCGGGCCGGGCGATCCTCGAGCAGGTCAACCAGGCGCGAGCGACAGCACGCTATTGCGGATCCGCCCACCACGATGCCGCCGCGCCGCTCCAATGGAGCGAACCGCTGGCGCAGGCAGCCCTGGCCCACGGCCGCGACATGGCCGAGCACAACTTCTTCAGCCACGTCAGTCCCAGCGGCGAGACGCTGTCGCACCGGGTCGACCAGGCCGACTACGCGTGGAGCCGCATCGGCGAGAACATCGCCGCCGGAGCCGGCTCGCCGGAGCAAGCCGTGGAGGGTTGGATCGACAGTCCGACCCACTGCACCACGCTGATGAATCCGGACTTCTCCGCAACCGGCGCGGCCTATGCCATCGACGAGCAAAGCGACGCGGTGATCTACTGGGTCCAGGTATTCGGCACCCCTCAATAGCCCCTCTCCTCGCGGGAAAGGGCCCGGGTCCCGAGAGGCCTGGCACCCTCCCGCGGGGCGTGGAGGCCGCCCCTAGACCGTCAGCGGATTGGGCTTGTCCTGGTCGAGCTTGTACTCCTTGATGGCCCGCGCCACGTCCTTGCCATTCATCTTGCCCTCGTCGGCGAGCGCACAGATCGCCGCATGCGCGATGTGGTAACGGTCGACCTCGAAGAAGCGGCGCAGGTTCTCGCGGGTGTCGGAGCGGCCGAAGCCGTCGGTGCCCAGCACGGTGTAGCGCATCGGCACGAACTCGCGGATCTGGTTGGCGAAGCTGCGCACGTAGTCGGTCGCCGCGATCGCCGGGCCCTGCCGACCCGACAGCAGCTCGGTCACGTAGGGCTGCCGCTTCGACTTCGCCTCCGGGTGCAGGCGGTTGTGGCGGATGGCGTCCTCGCCATCGCGCGCCAGCTCGGTGAAGCTGGGGCAGCTCCAGATGTCGGCGGTGACGCCGAAGTCCTTGTCCAGAAGTTCGGCCGCAGCGATCGCCTCGCGCAGGATCGTGCCGCTGCCCATCAGCTGCACGCGCAGCTCGCCCTTCTTCGGCTTGCCGGCGTCCTTGAGCAGGTACATGCCCTTGATGATGCCCTCGGCCGCGCCTTCCGGCATGTCCGGATGCGGGTAGGACTCGTTCATCAGCGTCAGGTAGTAGTACTCGTCGACCTGCTCCTCGAGCATGCGCTGCATGCCGTGCTGCAGGACGACGACCACCTCGTAGCCGAAGGTCGGGTCGTAGCTGCGGCAGTTCGGGATCGCACTGGCCAGCAGGTGGCTGTGGCCGTCCTCGTGCTGCAGGCCCTCGCCATTGAGCGTCGTTCGCCCGGCGGTGGCGCCCAGCAGGAACCCGCGCGAACGCATGTCCGCGGCCTGCCAGGCGGAGTCGCCGATGCGCTGGAAGCCGAACATCGAGTAGTAGATGTAGAACGGCATCAACTGCAGGTCGTTGGTCGAGTAGCTGGTGGCGGCCGCCATCCAGCTGGCGAACGCACCGGCCTCGGTGATGCCCTCCTCCAGCACCTGCCCGGTCTGGTCCTCGCGGTAGTACATCAGCTGGTCGGCGTCGACCGGCTTGTACTTCTGCCCCTTCGGCGCATAGATGCCCAGCTGGCGGAACAGGCCCTCCATGCCGAAGGTGCGCGCCTCGTCGGCCACGATCGGCACGCAGCGCGGGCCCACCTGCTTGTCGCGCAGGGTGATGTTGAGCGCCTGAACGAACGACATCGTGGTGGAGTTGGAGCGCTCGCCAGTGGACTTGAGCAGGCGCTCGAACACCTCCAGCTTCGGCGCCGTCAGCGGCTTGGAGGCCTTGACCCGGCGCTGCGGAAGGTAGCCACCCAGCTCGGCCCGGCGCTCCTTGAGGTACTGCACTTCCTCGGACTTCTCGCCCGGGTGGTAGAACGGCAGCTTCGACAGCTGCTCGACCTCGACCGGGATGTTGAAGCGGTCGCGGAACGCGGCCACGTCCTCCTCGTCGAGCTTCTTGGTCTGGTGGGTCGGGTTGAGCGACTCACCGGCCTTGCCCATGCCGTAGCCCTTGACCGTCTTGGCCAGGATCACGGTCGGCTGGCCCTCGTGGTTCACCGCCGCGTGGTAGGCGGCATAGACCTTGTGCGGGTCGTGGCCGCCACGGTTGAGGCGCCAGATGTCGTCATCGGACAGGTTGGCGACCATCGCCTTGGTCTCGGGGTACTTGCCGAAGAAGTTCTCGCGCGTGTACGCACCGCCGAAGGCCTTGCAGTTCTGGTACTCGCCGTCGACGGTCTCCATCATCAGCTTGCGCAGGAGCCCGTCCTTGTCGCGCGCCAGGAGCGGATCCCAGTAGCTGCCCCAGACCAGCTTGAGCACGTTCCAGCCGGCACCCCGGAACCCGCCCTCGAGCTCCTGGATGATCTTGCCGTTGCCGCGCACCGGCCCGTCCAGGCGCTGCAGGTTGCAGTTGATGACGAACACCAGGTTGTCCAGCCCTTCGCGACCGGCCACCGAGATCGCCCCGAGGCTCTCGGGCTCGTCGGTCTCGCCGTCGCCGAGGAAGCACCAGACCTTGCGGCCCTGCTTCGGGATCAGCCCCCGGTTCTCGAGGTACTTCAGGTTGCGTGCCTGGTAGATCGCCGCGATCGGGCCCAGGCCCATCGACACGGTCGGGGTCTGCCAGTAGTCCGGCATCAGCCAGGGATGCGGGTAGGAGCTGATGCCCTTGCCGTCGACCTCCATGCGGAAGTGGTCGAGCTGGCTTTCGCTGATGCGGCCCTCCAGGAACGAGCGCGCGTAGATGCCCGGCGACGAGTGGCCCTGGATATAGAGCAGGTCGCCCAGGTTGTCGTCGCTGGGCGCGCGCCAGAAGTGGTTGAAGCCGACATCGTAGAGCGTGGCGGCCGAAGCGAAACTGGCGATGTGCCCACCAAGGTCGCCGGGCTTGCGGTTGGCGCGCACCACCATCGCCAGCGCGTTCCAGCGGATGATCGAGCGGATGCGCCACTCCATCGCGGCGTCACCCGGGCTCTTGGCCTCCAGGTGCGGCGGGATGGTGTTGATGTATTCCGTGGTGGGGTTGAACGGCAGCGAGCCACCGGCCCGGCGGGTCATCTCCACCATGTTCTCGAGCAACTGGTGGGCGCGCCCGGGGCCGTCGTGGCCGATCACCGCCTGCAGCGACTCGATCCATTCTCGGGTCTCGGTGGGATCCGGGTCCTGTGCCAGCGCGTCGTTCAGCCAGTTCATTCGTAGTTCTCCAAGGGCGGTGGCCGTCCACCGCAGCTCGTGCGTCGTGCGGTCGGGCGCTCCCGTCCGCTCTAGGTTTCGGACCGCCAAGTGTAGCGCATGGTGCTTCGGGAACCCGCCGGTACGGCAGCGTATGGCACTGATGCCGGGGGAATTTCCGACATCGCGACGCATGTCGTGCCGACGGCGGACCGGCACCCGAGGCGGGCAACATCACTGCATGCACCTTGCCGCCTGCCCCGTGCGGACGCAGTCCTTCGCGCCCGTGGCCCTCTACCGCGTCAGCCTGCCCTTCGCCGAGCGCCTGGACCCGCTGCAGGGGCGTCGCGGGTTCGTCCTGAGTCGCGCGCTGAGCGACAGGCGGGTGTGGGTGAACTCGCGCCTGCTGGCCTGGGTGCTGCTGCCCGATGGCTGGCAGGGCCTGGTCCAGTCGGGCGCGCTCGACAGCCCGGACATTCGGCTCAATCGCGTCCGCGAAGCGGGCGAGCGGGCCTGGGCGCAGCTCGGGGGACAGGGCGGGCTGTGGGCCTTCGGTGGCCACCTGACGCAGCTGGCCGGTGTGAACACGCCCCGCGAGGCAGGTCGAGAGCTCGTCCTGGCACCGGTACGCTGCGGGCTCGCCCGGCGGATCGCCGACTACCCCTTCTGGGATGCCGTATGGCTGGATGCGCCAACCACCTTGCCGGCGCACACCTCGTCGGCCAGCACCACCTGATCGCGTCCGAGCGACTTGGCCCGATACATCGCTTCGTCCGCCCGGGCCATCAGGTCGCCAAGATCCTGCTCCGCGCCGGCCATGGCGATCCCCACGCTGATCGTCGAGCCGTACTGCGCGTTGCGCGCGCTGAAGTCGCGGCGGACCCGCTCGGCGAAACGCAGCGCCGCCGGGCGCGACGAGCGGCGCAACAGGCAGGCCAGTTCCTCGCCACCCAGGCGGGCTCCCAGGTCCTCCTCGCCCAGCCGGGTCCGGATCACCCGACCCAGCTGTGCCAGCACCTCGTCGCCCACCTGGTGGCCATGGGTGTCGTTGAGCTGCTTGAAATGGTCGATGTCGATGAACAGCACGGCCAGTTCCTCACCCTCCTCGCGCCCACGTCCGAGCACTTCCTGGGTATGCCGCACCCAGCCACGGCGATTGAGCAGGCGCGTGAGCAGGTCGGTGTTGGCCTGCGACCAGGCCGACTCCAGGCTGGTGATCGCATGCGCGACGAGGTCGGCGCGACTGCGCCTGAGCATCAGGCCCGAGGCGAAGGCCAGCAGGAGGTGGAAGTACAGGCCCATGCGCGTGGCGGCGGGCACGCCCTCGGCGACCATCGTGAGGATGACCACCAGCACGACGCAGAACACGATCAATATCCAGACCACCCACCAGCGCACCAGCAGCGGGATGATCATCACCGGGAGCAGGATGATGCCTGCCAGGGCGAGCCCGGACACGTGGGGCCAGGCGGCAGGGGGGCCGAGCAGCACGATCACGAACGAGAACAGGAAGACCAGGCCCACGAGGGCCCGCGGCCCCACCGCGGGGATCCGCGCGAAACCGCCGGCACATGCCAGCATCACGGCGAAGGCCACGCCGACCTCAGGCGAGAACCCGGCCCCGGCCATCAGCCCCAGCTCCGCAAGCACGACATTGAGCAGACCGAACACGCAAAGCACCTGGACCAGCCGGGTCGCCGGTGCGTGCATGGTGTCGAGTTGGAGACGCTCCATGCGGGCACGCTCGACCGGGGGCAGCGCAGCGGTCCTTCCGTCGACGAAGCTTCGCCATGCCCGCCACCACCTCAGCGCTCCCGGAGGCGTTGTCACGAGCCCCGCCGGCAATCCGGACCCGCCGGCGGGCAGGTCCGCACGCCACGCCGCTGGCGCGCCGGGCCCGGTCGGACGAGGCCCTCTTCCGCCCCGGCCCCGGTGGGGCTACAAGCCCCGCTCGGCACGGATCTGCGCCTCCACCGCGGCCAGCGCGGTCATGTTCACGACCCGCCGCACCGTCGCCGATGGCGTCAGGACATGCGCCGCGCCGGCCACTCCCATCAGGATCGGGCCGAGGCCGACGCCGTCGGTCATCGTGCGCACCAGGTTGTAGGCCGTGTTCGCCGCGTCGAGGTTCGGAAAGACCAGCAGGTTGGCACTGCCGCTCAGGCGCGAGTTGGGGAAGATCCGGTTGCGGATCTCTTCCTTGAGCGCCGCATCAACATGCATCTCGCCCTCGACCTCGAGCTTGGGGGCGCGTTCGCGGATCAGCACCAGCGCATCGCGCATCTTCCGCGCGCTCTCGTCGTCATGGCTGCCGAAGTTGGAATGGCTTACCAGCGCCACCTTCGGGGTGATGCCGAACAGCTTGAGCCGGTAGGCCGCCTGCAGCGCGCTGGTGGCGATCTGCTCGGCGGTGGGGCACGCCTGCACATGCGTGTCGCAGAAGAAGAACACGCCCTTGTCGTTGAGCACCGCGCTCATCGCGGAGCTGTTGGGAATGCCCACTTCGCGCCCGAGGATGTTCACCACGTAGGCCAGCTTCTTCTGGTAGCGGCCGACGATCCCGCACAGCATCGCATCGGCTTCGCCGCGCTTGACCATCAGTGCCGCCACCGCCGTGGAGCGGGTGCGCACCACGGCCTTGGCCGCGGCCGGGCTGAAGCCACGACGCTGCATGATGGCGTGGTAGAGCTGCCAGTAGTCGTTGAAGCGCGGGTCGTCGTCGATGTTGGTCAGGTCGAAATCCACGCCCGGCCGGATGCGCAGGCCCAGGCGCTCGATGCGCATCTGGATCACCGCCGGCCGGCCGATCAGTATCGGGCGCGCCAGGCCGTCGTCGACAACGGTCTGGACCGCGCGCAGCACCGTTTCCTCCTCGCCCTCGGCATAGACCACGCGCTTGAGGTCGGTGCGGGCGCGGTCGAAGATCGGCTTCATCAGCAGGCCGGTGCGGTAGACGAACTGGCTCAGGCGGTCCCGGTACTCGTCCATGTCCTCGATCGGCCGGGTGGCCACGCCCGAGTCCATCGCCGCCTTGGCGACCGCGGGGGAAAGCTGCACCATCAGCCGCGGGTCGAAGGGACGCGGGATCAGATAGTCCGGACCGAAGCTTGGCGTCTCGCCACCGTAGGCGGAGCCCAGGTCGGTGGCCTCGATGCGGGCCAGCTCGGCGATCGCCTTGACGCAGGCGGTCTTCATCGCCTCGTTGATCACCGTGGCGCCGACATCCAGCGCGCCGCGGAAGATGTAGGGGAAGCACAGGGCGTTGTTGACCTGGTTCGGGTAGTCCGAAGGCCGGTGGCGATGATGCAGTCGGGGCGCACCTTGCGGGCCAGGCCCGGATCGACCTCGGGGGTCGGGTTGGCCAGCGCGAGGATGACCGGCCTGGGCGCCATGGAGGCCAGCATCGCCTCGGTGAGGATGTTGCCGGCGGACAGGCCAAGGAAGACGTCGGCCCCGTCCATGATGTCGGCCAGCGTCCGGCACCCGGTGTCCTGCGCATAGCGCGCCTTGTCCGGGTCCAGGTCGCTGCGGCCGGAGTGCAGTACGCCGTCGCGATCGACCGCCAGGATGTTCTCGCGCTTCATGCCCAGCGCCACCAGCATGTCCAGGCAGGCGATGCCGGCCGCACCGGCACCGGCCGTGGCCAGCCTGACCTCGTCGATCTGCTTGCCGACCACGTGCAGCGCGTTGAACACCGCGGCACCGACGATGATCGCGGTGCCGTGCTGGTCGTCGTGGAACACCGGGATCTTCATCCGCTCGCGCAGCTTGCGCTCGACGATGAAGCATTCCGGCGCCTTGATGTCCTCGAGGTTGATGCCGCCGAAGGTCGGCTCCAGGCTGGCGATGATGTCGACCAGCTTGTCGGGGTCGTTCTCGTCGATCTCGATGTCGAACACGTCGATGCCGGCGAACTTCTGGAACAGCACGCCCTTGCCTTCCATCACCGGCTTGGACGCCAGCGGGCCGATGTTGCCCAGGCCCAGCACCGCGGTGCCGTTGGAGATCACCGCCACCAGGTTGCCGCGCGCGGTCAGCGTGCTGGCCTCGTTGGGATCCTCGACGATCGCCTCGCAGGCGTAGGCCACGCCCGGCGAGTAGGCCAGGGCCAGGTCACGTTGCGTCACCATCGCCTTGGTCGGCACCACCTTGATCTTCCCCGGCGGGTTCTGGCGGTGGTAGTCGAGGGCGGCGATCTTGAGGTCTTTCTCGGGCATGGGGGCTACCGGCGGCTTTGCTGGGCACAGACCCCGGATTGTAGCCGGCACGGGCCGAAGCCGCCGAAGCCGGGCGCCGCGCGTCTACAGCCCCGGGATCGGGGCCTCGTCGTCGATGTTGTCCAGGCGGATGCGGTTGGCGAACAGGCTGAAGGCCAGCATCCCGGCCAGCCCCTGGGCGCGCTGCAGCCAGGGCGGCACGTACAGCGGTGCGACCAGGGCGCCGCACTCGAACATCGGCTCGAGCGCCACCACGTCGCTCAGCGTCATCTTGCCGGCGAACAGCAACCGCGCGAGGTTGAGCCGCCGGTGGCGCAGCGCCCAGCGGAAGAACGTATGCACGCCGATCAGCCCGTGCAGGTAGACGGTGTCCTTGGTGAAAGCCGCCTTGCCGGTCAACGGCACGCCGCGGAAGACCCGCTGGGCCGAGGCGAAGCTGTCGGTCACGGTCTGGCCGGCGTCGAGGAAGAAGCGGAACACCTGGATGAAGTCCGCGCCACGCAGGGCCATGTCGATGGCGATGATGCGCAGGCTGATGCGCTTCATGCGCTCGATGTCGATCGCCCCGGTGATCAGCTCGGCGAACGTCGCCATTCCCTCCTGGGTGGCGGTGATGCGTGGCGAGGTGCGCGCCAGCGATTTCATGTACGGCTGCTCGCGGCCGTTGAGCGCGGTCAGGCTGTGCACGTAGGCCTCGTGCTCGAGCAGCTGGTGCCGGTCGTACTCGCTGTAATGGCCGCCACCCCGCAGGCGGATGCGGGTCGGGCCCGCAGCGGCTTGGCGATCAGTTCCGGGTCGATCTCGACGCTGATGCGATGGTGCACGAAGAAGCGATCGAGCTCGCCCTGCAAGTCGTTGCGGAGTTCCTCGGCGGTGATGCGCTGCTGCGACTCGTCCGGCAGCAGCTCGCGGTCGAGCTCGTCGGCCAGGCTGATGAAATGGCGTGCCGCATCGATGTTGGTGGCCCCGCCCCCGGGCAGCGCGTCGCCCGGCCGGCCGAACAGCGCGATGCTGTGTCGGGTCACGTCGGCACCGCCTGCCCCCTCCAGCAGCCAGGTCGCGGACGTCCAGCTTTCCACCGTGCCCAGCAGGTATCGACCCAGCGGATGGTCGGCATCGGCTGCCGAAGCGATGCGACCCAGTTCCTCGCGCACCTCGCGGTAGTCGGCCTGCGGGTAGGCCACGCTGGGCAGCCGCGCCTGGCCCGCGCTCCAGCTGTAGAGGAAGTCGTCCTGCACGTGCGCCGGCCAGCTCAGCGACTGCAGCATGCGGATCGAGCCGATCGCATCCACCAGGCGCGCGTCGAGGGCG
Organism: Alkalisalibacterium limincola; assembly: GCF_008017755.1. Lineage (GTDB taxonomy): Bacteria > Pseudomonadota > Gammaproteobacteria > Xanthomonadales > Xanthomonadaceae > Alkalisalibacterium > Alkalisalibacterium limincola. The sequence continues at coordinate 114,075 of NZ_VRTS01000002.1, read as the reverse complement.
GCGTGGTGCAGCACCGCAGGGTCACGCAGCCTGCTCAACGACGCCCCTTCCATTCCCCCGGGCGCTTTGCGCTGGTGCGGCCGGCACCACGCCCCGGTGTCCGTTCCTCGGCACGCTGGGCCTGCCGGATCGCCTGCTGGCCCGAAGCGGTCGCCAGCTCGTCGCGCAACTTGAAGTAGTTGGCGACGTGGTCGGGATCGAGCGCATCGGTGTCCAGCGCTTCCTGCACCGCGCAACCCGGCTCGCCCTCGTGGCGGCAGTCACGGAAGCGGCAGCCTGCGGCGATCGCCTCGACGTCGCTGAACGCGCTGGCCTCGAGCTTCTCCTCGCCGGTCAGCTTCAGCTCGCGCATCCCCGGCGTGTCGATCAGGCAGCCGCCCTGGGGCAGCGGCAGCAGCACGCGCCGGGTCGTGGTGTGGCGGCCGCGCGAGTCCTTCTCGCGGACCTCTCCCGTCGCCATCTTCTCCAGGCCCAGCAGGGTGTTGGTCAGGGTCGACTTCCCGGCACCCGAACTGCCGACCAGGACCACCGTACGGCCGGCACCAAGGTAGGGCTCGAGCACGCGCACGCTATCGGCGTCCTTGGCATTGACCGGGTGGATGGCGATGTCCTGCGCCGCGATGTCCGCCAGGGCTTCCGCCACCGGCTCGAGGTCGTCGACCTGGTCGGCCTTGGTCAGCACGATGACCGGCTCGGAACCACCGGCACGCACCAGCAGCAGGTAGCGCTCGAGCCGCCGGGGGTTGAAGTCGTGGTCCAGGCCGCACACCACCAGCACATGGTCGATGTTGGCGGCGATCAGCTGCTGCTTGTAGTGCTCGCCGGCTGCGGCACGCTTGAGCACCGACTGCCGTGGCAGGCGCTGCAGGATGTTGGCGCATTCCGCGTCGAGCACGACCCAGTCGCCGACGCAGGCGCGATCCTCGGCCGGGAAGCGCGGTCGCAGCCACTCCGGCGGAGGCTGCACGCCGTGCCGGACGTCGTCCTCGTCCACCGCCACTTCGTAGCCGGCGCGGTGCTGGCTGCTCACGCGGCCCACGCGTCCTGCCGGCGCATCGGGCAAGGCCGCCGAGAAGGCCACGCCCGGGCGCCAGCCGAGATGGCCGAGGTGGTCGAGGGTGTCGTCGCCAAGCTGCATGATGGGCGGAGTGTAGCGCCGCGCGGTCGCGCCCGTGCACACGGATTTCATCACCGCGCGCCCAGCCTGCGCCCATGCACTGGCTTGTTCGACTGACACTGATCCTGGCGGCACTGGGCTTCCTCGGCTTCGGTGGCTGGTTCCTGTTGGATCCGGTCGACCCGATGGCCCGCATCGGCATCACCCTCTCGGGCGAGGCCGCCCCGGTCGAACTCAGGGCCTTCTACGGCGGGCTGGAAATCGCGCTGGCGGCCTGGCTGCTGCTCGCCGCCACCCGTCCGCACTGGGCTCGGCCGGCGCTGTGGCTGGTGCTGCTGCTCAACCTCGGCATCGGCATCTCCCGGGTGCTCGGCGCCCTCATCGACCAGGTGTGGACCGGCTTCTTCACCGGCGCACTGGTGTGGGAGTTCGGCTTCGTCGCGCTGGCCGCGACCGCGCTGTGGATGGACGCCGTGCGTCGCACACGCGACGGCTGACGGGCGGCCGTGCTTGGGCTAGGCTGGCGCGAATCCATTTCGAACCCCGCCGATGCCGCAACGTCCGCTGGCCACCCGCCTCCGCCTCAACGATGTCCGTTACGAAATCCGCGGCGAACTGGCCCGGCGCGCGCGCGAACTCGAGGCGCGCGGCGAGACGCTGATCAAGCTCAACATCGGCAATCCCGGCGCGTTCGGATTCCAGGCACCCGCCCATCTGCGCGAAGCGGTGTCGCGGGGCCTGCCCGCCAGTGAAGCCTATGGCCACCAGCAGGGCCTGCCCGAGGCCCGCGAGGCGGTTGCGGCCGTGCACCGGGCGCGCGGCGCCAGCCAGGCGCACGCGGACCGGGTGTTCCTCGGCAACGGGGTCAGCGAACTCATCGACCTGTCGCTTCGTGCCCTGCTCAACCCCGGTGACGAGGTGCTGCTCCCCAGTCCCGACTACCCCTTGTGGACGGCCGCCACGATCCTCAACGACGGGTTCCCGGTGCACTACCCGTGCCGGTCGGAAAATGCCTTCCTCCCGGATCCGGAGGAGATCGAAGCCCTGGTCACCCCGCGCACCCGGGCCCTGGTGCTGATCAACCCCAACAATCCCACCGGGGCAAGCTACCCGCGCGAACTGCTCGAGGCCCTGGTCGGCATCGCCCGCCGCCACGGCCTGTTGCTGATGGCCGACGAGATCTACGACGGAATCGTCTATGCGGACGCGCCGTTCCAGCCCCTGGCGCCGCTGGCGGGCGACGTGCCCTGCCTGAGCCTGGGCGGGCTGAGCAAGGTCCATCGCGCCTGCGGCTGGCGCGTGGGCTGGGCGGTGCTCACCGGTGACGCCGCCAGGATCGGCGACTACCACCACGCGATCGACCTGCTGGGTGCGCTTCGCCTGTGCGCCAACGTGCCTGGCCAGTTCGCGGTGCAGGCAGCCCTGCAGGGCGCCGATTCGATCAGCGCCCTGTGCCGGCCGGGCGGCCGCCTTTACGACTCGCGCCAGGCGGTGGTCGACGCCTGCGCTGCCAGCGGGCACCTGGACCTGGTGGCACCGGCGGCGGCCATGTACGCCTTCCCGCGGGTCGTCGGGGACGCAGCCACGGGCTTCGACGACCACCTCTTCGCCGTGGAGCTGCTCGAGACCGAACGCGTTCTCGTGGTGCCCGGATCGAGCTTCAACCTCGCGCGCCGCGATCATTTCCGGATCACGCTGCTGCCCGATTCGGAGACGATGGCCGAAGTGTTCCAGCGCATCGGGCGGGTCCTCGCCCGGCGCGCCGAGTCGGCGCCCGCGAGCGCGCGCAGCGTCGCCTGACATGCGGGCCGCACTCCTCCTCCCCCTGGCCCTGGCCACCCTTGCCGGATGCACGATGACACCATCCCCCGACCCGAGCCCCGCGCCGATCACGTACCTGGCGCTGGGTGACAGCTACACCATCGGCGAGGCCGTGCCCGAGGAGGAGCGCTGGCCCCATCAATTGGCCGCGCTGCTGCAGGCCGAGGGCATCGCGCTGGAAACGCCCACCACGATTGCGCGGACCGGCTGGACCACCGACGAGCTCGACGCGGCCATCGACGAGGCGACCCCCGCCGGACCGTTCGGCTTCGTCACCCTGCTCATCGGGGTCAACAACCAGTACCGCGGACGCGAGACGCAGAACTACCGCGAGGAATTCCAGGCACTGCTCGAGCGTGCGGTGGACTTCGCCGGCGGCGAGCCCGGCCGGGTCATGGTGCTCTCCATACCGGACTGGGGCATCACGCCGTTCGGCCAGGGCAGTGGCCGCGACCTCGACCAGGTCGCCAGCGAACTCGATGCCTACAATGCGATCAACCGCGAAGCATCCCGCGCACGGGGCGTGGCCTGGGTCGACATCACGCCTGTGAGCCGCCAGCGCGGCGCCGAGCCGGCGATGGTGGCAGGCGACGGACTGCACCCCTCCGGGGCGATGTACCGCGAATGGGCGCTGGCGGCATTGCCTGCCGCGCGGGTGCTGCTTACCAGATGAAGTTGAGCGAGATGATGTCGCTGCCACGCACGCGGCATTCGACCGTCTGCCGCTGCTCGATCGTCATGCCCGGGTCGATGACCAGCGGGGCCTGCAGGAAGACGACCCCCTCGCCGTCCTCGCGGGCGCTGGCGCGCAACGCATCGGCATCGAGCTGGTAGGTGCGGCCCGGCAGGCGCTCGGCCACCGCCGCCTCGCAGACCGAAACGGCCTGCGACGACCCGCCACAGCCAGCCAGCACCGCACCCAGGGTCGCGGCAGTCATCATGGAAATCCAACGCATTGCACACCTCGTGGTTGGTGGTTGCGCGCTGGCGACAGGAACACCGGGAGTGCGGCCAGCATGGTGGCGTCCAGGCCCTGGGGGAGGTTCCTGGAGGCCAAGTTAACGTAAAAACTCTAGAACGTCATTCCGCGACCGCTCAATAGCGGGGGACGGTGGTGTCGACCCGCTGCGCCCAGGCATCGATGCCCCCCTCCACGTTGAACACGTTTCGGAAGCCAAGCCCCCGGAAATGCTCGGCGGCACGACGGCTGGAAATGCCGTGATGGCACAGGAAGGCCAGCGGCTGCTGCTTGTCGAGCGCCGCGAGGCGGTCGTGGCTGTCCTCGTCCAGCACTTCATGGGGGCCCGGGAACGCCGCCTGGCGACGGTCCTCGGCCGGACGCACGTCGACCACGACCAGTTCGCCCGCGTCCAGCTTCGCCTTCGCGTCCTCGACCTGGATCGGCTGCACCGGCGGCGGGGCGTTGGGGTTGCGGATCCTCAACCCGGCGCCACCGACATCCTCGACCCAGTCGATCTCGATGCCGTTCGCCCGCGGCGCGCTGACCAGGTCGAAGTGGATGCGGATGCCCTCGGCCTCGGAGACGATCTCGCTGCCGGTCACCGGGGCCAGCTGGAACTGGGCGTTGAAGTTCGGATCCACGCCGAGGTGCAGGCCCATGCCGGGTTCGACCTCGGCCATGGCGCGATTGATCGCCTCGGCCGCGGTCTCGGTGATGGTGATGGCCGGCGGGGTGCGGTCGGGCGCCTGCAGGCCCAGAACTTCGTGCAGCTGCCCGTCGTTGAGCATCTGCTCGATGATGTCGCTGCCCCCGACCAGCTCGCGGTCGATGTAGAGCTGGGGAATGGTCGGCCAGCTGCCGTAGAGCTTGATGCCCTCGCGGATCTCACCGTCCGAGAGCACGTCGACGTGGGCGTACTCCACGCCCAGGCTGCTCAGGATGCCGGAGGCCTTGGCCGAGAACCCGCAGCGCGGCGCGCCCGGCTCACCCTTCATGAACAGGACGACACGGTTGTCGGTGAGCAGCGCGTCGATGCGCTCGCGGGTGGTGGTGTCGAGGGACATGGGGGCGGTTCTCCATTGCGAATCGACCCATTGTAATGGGGATGGCGTGACGGTGATCCAAGGCCGGACGGGCCGTTCAGGGACCGATCGCCACCAGCATCCGCGTCACCGCGCTGAGCATGAGCAGGCCCACCACGATCCCGGCCATGTGGGAGTGGCGCAGGTAGGCGGCCCACCAGGGTCGATGCTCGACCCGCTCGATCAGCGCGAGGTAGGAGTCGATCTGCGCGCGTCGTCGGCGCGGATGCAGGGTGTAGTTGCTTTGCAGGCCGAGGTCGGCCAGCAGCGGCAGCACCCGCCCGACGTAGAGGAAGTTGCCCAGGCCGATGTAGAGCAGCACGGCGACCGAGGCGAGCAGGAAATGGGCGCCAACGCTCATCATGTCCACGCTCAGTCGAACCGGAGGTGCTTGACCGACTTGCCGTGGCGACGGATCAACTTGAGCGCCTCGATGCCGATCTGGATGTGGTCGTCGACGAAGTGCTGGGTCACCGTGGCGTCACTGGCCTCGGTCTTCACGCCCTCGGGGATCATCGGCTGGTCGGACACCAGCAGCAGCGCACCCGACGGAATCGAGTTGGCGAACCCGGCAGCGAACACCGTCGCGGTTTCCATGTCGATGGCCATGCAGCGCAACCGGCGCAGATAGCCCTTGAAGTCCTCGTCGTGCTCCCAGACGCGACGGTTCGTGGTGTACACCGTGCCGGTCCAGTAGTCGTGGCCGAGGTCGCGGATCATCGTCGACACCGCGCGCTGCAGCGCGAACGCCGGCAGCGCCGGGACCTCCGGCGGCATGTAGTCGTTGGACGTGCCTTCGCCGCGGATCGCCGCGATCGGCAGCACCAGGTCGCCGATCTGGTTCTTGCGCTTGAGTCCGCCGCACTTGCCCAGGAAAAGCACGCCCTTCGGACCGTACGCCGAGAGCAGGTCCATCACCGTGGCGGCATTGGCGCTGCCCATGCCGAAGTTGATCATCGTGATGCCGTCGGCGGTGGCACTGGACATCGGCCGGTCCAGCCCGACGATCTGCGCGCCCGTGAGTCGCGCGAAGGTGTTGAGGTAGCCGCCGAAATTGGTCAGCAGCACGTGTTCGCCGAAGGCTTCAAGCGGCACGCCGGTGTAGCGCGGCAGCCAGTTCTGCACGATCTCGTTCTTGTCTTTCATCCGCCCTTTCCTTTTCCGCGTCATTCTAGCGCGGTGCCGTGCGCGCTTCGTGACAGCGGGCGCAGGCAGCCGGCCCGCGTCGGGCTATGCTGCCATCGGCCCGTGACTTCTGGCTGACGCCCCCGCCGGGGCCAACGGCTAGCCTTGCAGGCTGTGCCGGCGCCAAGGGCGCCGAAGACCACCAAGGGGAATCCATCGATGCGACCCAAACACCTCCGCAGCCTTGCCGCGGCCGTCCTCCTCGCGCTGCCTGTCGCGACCTCCACGCTGGCCGCCGATGCAGGACCCTACGCCGGCACCTACCAGGCGGCAGCCTCGACGCCGACGCTGATCCGCAATGCCACCGTGCTCACCGGCACGGGTGAGCGCCTCGAGGGTGCCGACGTGCTGATGAGCAATGGCCGCATCGAGCGCGTGGGCTCCGGCCTGCGCGCCCCCCGCGGCGCGGTGGAGATCGACGGCACCGGCAAGTGGGTCACGCCGGGCATCATCGACGTGCATTCGCACCTGGGCGTCTATCCCAGCCCCGGCGCCAGCGCCCACTCCGACGGCAACGAGATGACCGCGCCGGTGACCGCACAGGTGTGGGCCGAGCACAGCGTGTGGCCGCAGGACCCGGGCTTCGCCGCCGCCCTGGCCGGCGGCGTGACCTCGCTGATGATCCTGCCCGGCTCGGCCAACCTCATCGGCGGCCGCGGCGTGACGCTGAAGAACGTCTACGCCACCACGATGCAGGAGATGAAGTTCCCCGATGCACCACACGGCCTGAAGATGGCCTGTGGCGAGAACCCCAAGCGCGTGTATGGCAGCCGCAACCAGGCGCCGATGACGCGCATGGGCAACATGGCCGGCTACCGCGGTGCCTTCATCGAGGCCCAGCGCTACCGCGAGAGCTGGGCCAAGCACCGCGCCAACCGCAGCGGCAACAACAACGACGCGCCCAACGTCGACCTGCGCCTCGAGACGCTGGCCGGCGTGCTCGACGGCGAGATCATGCTGCACATCCACTGCTACCGCGCCGACGAGATGGCGCTGATGATGGACCTGGCGCGCGAGTTCGAGTTCGAGATCGCCGCGTTCCACCACGGCGTGGAAGCCTACAAGCTGGCCGACGAACTGGCCGAGGCGGGCATCTGCGGTGCGCTGTGGGCCGACTGGTGGGGCTTCAAGATGGAGGCCTACGACGCGATCCAGGAGAACATCGCGCTGGTCGACCGGCCGGCGAACGGCTGCGCGATCGTGCATTCGGACTCCGCCGAGGGCATCCAGCGGCTCAACCAGGAGACCGCCAAGGTGATGGGCAGCGCGCGCCGGGCCGGCATGGACATCCCGCCGGAGCGGGCGATCCGCTGGCTGACCTGGAATGCCGCGAAGTCGCTGGGCATCCAGGACCAGACCGGCAGCCTGGAGCGCGGCAAGATGGCCGACGTGGTGGTGTGGAACCAGAACCCCTTCAGCAGCTACGCATTGGCCGAGCAGGTCTATATCGACGGCGCGCTGATGTACGACCGCAACGACCCCGCGAGGCAGCCGGTGTCGGACTTCATGCTCGGCCAGGAGGTGACCCCGTGAAGCGCTCGATCATGAAGCAACTGGCGCTGGGCCTCGCGCTCGCCTCCACCGCCGGCATCGTCGCCGCACAGGACGTGCTGATCCGTGGCGCCACCGTGCATACCGCCGGCAGCCGCGGCACGCTGGAAAACACCGACGTGCTGGTGCGCGGCGGCATCATCCGCGAAGTCGGCCCCAACCTGTCGGCACCGGCCGGGGTCACCACGGTGGAGGCCAACGGCCGCCCGCTGACCCCGGGCCTGTTCGGCGGCCTGACCGCGCTGGGCCTGGAGGAGGTGTCCGCGGAAAGCCCGACCGTCGACCACTCGGTGGCACCGGGCGCGATGACGCCCCCCCACGAGCCGACCTGGCGCCCCGAGTTCGACATCACCCTGGCCTACAACCCGCGCTCCTCGGTGATCGGCGTGAGCCGGGTGGAGGGCCTCACCTACACCGTCCTGGCGCCATCGAGCCTGCCCGGCGGCAGCATCGTCGCCGGCCAGGGCGCGGCGGTGCGCCTGGACGGCAGCTTCGACGCCGTCGTCGACGCAGCCGCAGCCTGTTCATCAACCTGGGGGCCGCGGCCTCGCCGCTGAGCGGCGGCAGCCGCGCAGCGCAGTACATGCTGCTGGACCAGGCCGCCGCCGAAGCCAAGCCCAACATGGGTGCCCCGGCCCCTGGCCACGGCCTGCTGACGATGGCCGGCAAGCGCGCGATCGCGGACTACTTCGCCGGTGGCCGAGTGGTCTTCAGCGTGCACCGCGCCGCCGACATCCGGCAGATGCTGGCCTTCGCCCGCCGCAACGGCATGCGCCCGGTCATCGCCGGCGGGGCCGAGGCCTGGGTCGTGGCCGACGAGCTGGCCGCGGCGAACGTGCCGGTGCTGCTCGACGCACTGGTCAACCTGCCCAGCAGCTTCGACCAGCTGGGCGCCACGCTCGAGAACGCCGCGCGCCTGCACGCCGCGGGCGTGCGGGTCGGCTTCACCCAGGTCGGCGATGCCTCGCACAACGCGCGCAAGGTGCGCCAGCTGGCCGGCAACGCCGTGGCCCACGGCATGCCCTGGGAGGCGGCGCTGGCCGGCCTGACCTCGGTGCCGGCGGAGGTGTTCGGCTTCGGCGACAGCCAGGGCCGCATCGAGCCGGGACTGCGCGCCGACCTGGTGCTGTGGAGCGGCGACCCGCTGGACGTGGCCGAGTACGCCGAGCAGGTCTGGTTCGACGGTCGCCCGGCCTCGATGCGTTCGCGCCAGACCGAACTGCGCGACCGCTACCTGGCCCCGCGCGCGCCCTGCCCAGGGCCTACACGCGCTGAGCGCCTGAAGCTGCCCGCGGACCGCCACATTCCGGCCGTCCGCGGTCACACGCGGGACCCAGTCTGGAGGCGTCGGCAAGACGCCGACGCCTCCGGAGGATCCCGATGCACGTCCCGACCCTGCTCCTCGCCTGCCTGCCGCTGCTCCCCGCCCTGGCATGGGCCGATTCACCGCGCACCCTCGACGCCGCCACAGCGCACGCATCCCTGCACGTTCGTGCCGACCTGCCCGCGCGGCTCGACATGGCCTGCCAGCCGCTCGACACCGACTTCGACGACGTCCACGCCCACGGCGACCGGCTGTGCGTGCTGGTCCTGGAGCAGTCTGGACAGGTGGCCGTACTGGGACAATGGATCCAGGGCACCGACGCCACCGTCGGGGCACCCGACACACTGGGCCCGGAGGCCCCGCGGCCATGGCTGGTGCAGGCGGAGTAGCCGGCGGGGCCGGCTGAACGGCGGCGATCACCGCGCGACGGATCCGCCCGCACGGGGCGTTGAAGGCACTGGGACCGACGCGGTTCCGGCTTGCTTCCCGCTTCGAGAGGTTGATCCGATGAAGACGAATTCGATCCTGATCCGTACCGCACTCGCGACCGCCCTGCTGGCCCTCGGTGCCGGCGCCACCGCCCTCGCCCAGGAATCGCGCGGCGAGCGTGGCTGGAACAAGGGCCAGCCGATGGACGTGGCCGCGATGGAGGACCGCATCGCCCGGCTGCTTGGCGATCGACGCCAATGGCGACGGCATCATCACCGCCGAGGAGATGATCGCCCACCGCGATGCGCAACGCCTGCAGCGCGAACAGCGTCGCCTGCAGCGTTACGACCGCAGCGGCGATGGCGTGGTCACCGTCGAGGACTACGTGGCCGCCCACAGCGATCGACTGGCGCGCATGGATGCCGACGGCGACGGCGTGATCACGCGTGAGGAGATGCGCGAGAGCCGCAAGGGCATGCGCGGCGGACGCGGCATGCACCGCGGTGGCCATGGCGGCCGCTGACGCGCATGCGATGATCCGGAGAACCGGTGAACGCCCGACCACGCCCTGATGAGCAACGAACGGACTCGCCCCGACCCGACCGGCCCCGCGCCGGCCCGGCCCGGGGACGACCCCGACCAGACCCTGCTCGACCTCATCCGCGATGGGGACGAGCAGGCCTATGGCGTCCTGCTCGACCGGCACCTGGAACGCATCCACGCCCTCGCCCAGCGCATGCTGGGCAATGCCGCGGATGCAGAGGAGGTGGCGCAGGACGCGTTCCTGCGCGCATGGCAGCAGATCCCGAACTGGCAGCCGGGCACGGCGAAGTTCTCGACCTGGCTGCACCGGGTGGCGATGAACCTGTGCCACGACGCCCTGCGGCGACGCCGCGACAGCCGACCGGTGGAGGACATCCAGCCGGTCTCCGGCGAACCCGGGCCGGAACAGCTGGCGCGCCGCCAGGACCGCTCCGGGCGGGTGCAGGCCGCCCTGGCGACGCTGCCGGAGCGCCAGCGCGAGGCGCTGGTGCTCAGCCATTACCAGGAACTGAGCCAGCGCGAAGCGGCGGCGGTCCTGGAGATTTCCGAAGAGGCGCTGGAGTCGCTGCTCGCGCGCGGCCGACGCGCCCTTCGCGCGGCCCTGGCCGAAGAACTTGAAGATCTGCAGGGGAAAGGGGATGGACACCGACATGGAATTTGAACGCTTCCAGGAACTGATCGCCGCCTACGGTGCCGAGCCACGACGCTGGCCCGAGGCCGAGCGCGAGCAGGCGCTGGCCCTGCTGGGGCGCTCGCCGCAGGCGCGCGAGGCACTCGCCCGGGCCCACGCCACCGATGCGCTGCTCGACAGCGTCGTGGTCCGCCGGCACCGCTGCGGCTGCGCCGCCAGTTGCTGGCGCAGGCGCCGGCCGCGCGCCCCCACTGGCGCCAGGCATTCACATCGTTCTGGCGTGACCTGGGGGGCTGGCAGTTGGCCGGGCCGGCACTGGCCGCCGGGCTGGCGCTTGGCGTCGCATCGGCGTGGGGCTCTCGCCGCTGCCGGCTGCCAACGGATTCGACGAAGACACGGTGTTCCAGCTCGCCGGGCTGGCGCCACACCCGGACCTGGACGAGAACTGGATCGACGAGCCATGAGCCTCTCCCGCCCCGCCAGGATCACCCTGCTGGCCTCGTTGCTGGTGAATGCGGCGCTGATCGCCTTGCTCGGCGTATGGCTGCTTGCCGCACGCCCCGACACCGTCCCCGGGCCGCAGGCCGACACCACGTCGGAAGCGCAACGCGAGCAGTTCCGCACCGCGATGGCTCCGCACAGGGAAGGACTTCGCGAACACTACGCCCAGGTGCGTGCCGCGCGCGCGGAGGTCGGGGAGGCGCTGCGCGCCGAGCCGTTCGATGCTTCCCGGCTCGCCGAGGCATTCAGCGCCCTGCGCGAGGCCGAGGCCACCGCCTCGGGCGCCTCGCACGCCGCCCTGACCGCAGTGGCCACCGAGCTCGATGCCAGCGGCCGGGAGCGCATGGCCGAGCGCATCGAGAACCGGCGTGGCGGCCACCGCTCGCGCGCAGGACGTGACCGGCCACGCCGAGCCCCTTGACCGGGCCGCGCGGGCCGGCACGGACGCGACCCACGACTTCCGCCACACAGCCATGGCGGTGGAATTCGCCTAGCATCGAGGGCTTTGCCGAACCGGAAGCCTCCCGATGTCGCGATCCACGCTCGCCCTGACCCTTTGCCTCACCGCGCTCGCGGCGCTGGCCCCCGCCACCGCCGACGCCCAGCGTCGCGCCGCCTCCGACGGCAACGACTGGGACGTGACCGCCGCGCACGGCGGCTCGAAGACCGTGCGCTTCGACACCGACGAGGGCACCTGGATGAGCCTGGACGTGAGCCCGGACGGTTCGCGCATCGTCTTCGACCTGCTGGGCGACCTTTACCTGCTGCCGATTCAGGGTGGCGCGGCACGGCCCCTGACCCAGGGCCGCGCCTTCGACGTGCAGCCGCGCTTCTCGCCCGATGGCCGCGAGGTGGCCTTCACCTCCGACCGCAGCGGCGGCAACAACCTGTGGCGCATCGGCGTGGATGGGCGCAATGCGACCCAGGTGACCGACGAGGGCTTCCGCCTGCTCAACACCCCGGCGTGGACGCCGGACGGTAACTACCTCGTCGGCCGCAAGCATTTCACCGGCACCCGCTCGCTGGGCGCCGGCGAGCTGTGGATGTACCACAAGGCCGGCGGCGAGGGCCTGCAGCTGACCGAGCGCAAGAACGACCAGCAGGACCTCGGTGAACCCGCGGTCAGTGCCGACGGCCGCTACGTGTACTTCTCCGAGGACGTCAGCCCGGGCCCGACCTTCCAGTACAACAAGAACCCGCACGACGTGATCTACGCGGTCAAGCGGCTCGACCGCGAGACCGGCGAGGTCGAGACGATCATCGACAGCCCGGGTGGCGCGGTACGGCCGCAGCCTTCGCCCGACGGCACCCAGCTGGCTTTCATCAAGCGCGTGCGCGACAAATCGGTGCTGCACCTGATGGACCTGGATTCCGGCGCGGTGCGCCCGCTGTGGGACGGCCTCTCGCACGACCAGCAGGAAGCCTGGGCGATCTTCGGTCCCTATCCGGGCTATGCGTGGATGCCGGATTCCTCGGAACTGGTGATCTGGGCCCAGGGCGGTTTCTGGCGCGTCGATGCGGCCAACGGCGAGGCGCGCGAGATCCCGTTCACCGCCAACGTCGAGATCGCCGTCACCGAACCCTTGCGCGCGCGCCAGTCGCTCGACGGCGACAGCTTCCAGCCGCGCATGATCCGCGACGTCGCCACCGCGCCCGATGGCGCCAGCGTCGTCTTCCATGCCGTGGGCAAGCTCTACGTGCGCGCGCTGCCCAACGGCCAGCCGCGCCGCCTCACCGCCGACACCACCCACTTCGAGTACCAGCCCAGCTTCAGCCCGGACGGCCGCAAGCTCCTCTACACCACCTGGTCGGACGCCGACATGGGGGCGATCCACGAGCTCGACCTGGCCAGCGGCGAGCGCCGGACGCTGACTGCCCAGAAGGGCTTCTACTATGGCCCGCGCTATTCGCCCGACGGCTCGATGATCGTCTACTCGCGCACCGGGGGGCGGCGGCCTGACCGGCAGCCTGTGGTCGCGCGAGACCGGCGTGTTCGTGATGCCGGCCGGCGGCGGTGAACCCGAGCGCATCGCCCGCCGCGGCAACGATCCGCAGTTCGACGCCAGCGGCGAACGGGTGTACTTCCGCACCGGCGGTGGCCTGTCGAAGAAGCTGATGAGCGTCGGCGTGGACGGCCGCGACGAGCGCGAGGTGTTCGACCTGAAGTACGTGAACTTCGTCGAGATCAGCCCCGACGGCGAGTGGGTCGCGTTCACCGAGCTGTACAACGCCTACGTCGCCCCGATGCCGCGGACCGGTCGCAGCGTCACGCTCAACAAGGACACCAAGGCGATCCCGGTCACCCGCGTGAGCCGCGACATCGGCTCCTACCTGCACTGGTCGGCCGATTCCTCGACGCTGCACTGGATGGTCGGCCGCGAGTACTTCAGCCGCGACCTCAGCGACAGCTTCGCCTTCCTGCCCGGTGCGCCGGGCACGCTGCCGCAGCCGGCCTCGTTGCGCGGCATCGACATCGCCCCGACGCTGGAATCCGACCGTCCTGCCGAGGTGTTCGCATTCACCGGCGCGCGGGTGGTGACGATGCGCGATGCGGAGAACACCCGGGAAGTGATCGAAGGTGGCACGGTGGTGGTGCGCGGCAACCGCATCGCCGCGGTCGGCGCCGACGGCAGCGTGTCGATCCCGGACGGCGCGCGCGTCATCGACGCCAGCGGCAAGACGATCATCCCCGGCCTGGTGGACTCCCACGCCCACGCCGCGCACTTCGGCTCGGGCGTCGTGCCGCAGCAGAACTGGGCCTACTACGCCAACCTGGCCTTCGGCGTCACCACGCTGCACGACCCGTCGGCCACCAGCGAGTTCGTGTTCTCGCAGGCCGAGCTGGTGCGCGCCGGCGAGATGGTCGGCCCGCGGGTGTTCTCCACCGGCACGATCCTCTACGGCGCCGATGGCGACTTCAAGGTCGAGATCAACGGCATCGACGATGCCCGCGCGCACCTTCGCCGCATGCAGTCGCACGGGGCGTTCAGCGTGAAGAGCTACAACCAGCCGCGCCGCGACCAGCGCCAGCAGATCAACCAGGCCGCGCGCGAACTGGGCATGCTGGTGGTCGAGGAAGGCGGCTCGACCTTCTTCCACAACGTCTCGATGATCATCGACGGCGTGACCGGCGTGGAGCACAACCTGCCCGTTGCCCCGCTGCACCGGGATGTCATCGAGCTGTGGCGGCAGACCCGGGTGGGCAATGTGCCGACCCTCGTGGTCAGCTATGGCGGCCTGTCGGGCGAGTACTGGTTCTACGCACGCGACGAGGTGTTCGAGGAGGAGCGCCTGCAGCGCTTCTTCCCGCGCGAGACGCTTGACCAGCGTGCGATCCGCCGCGAGATCGCCCCGGACTGGGACTACCACCACATCGAGGTGGCCAAGGCGAAGAAGGACCTGCGCGACGCCGGCGTGCGCATCATGACCGGCGGCCACGGCCAGATGCAGGGCCTGGCGCTGCACTGGGAGATCTGGATGCTGACCCAGGGCGGCTTCAGCAACTGGGAGGCGCTGCGCGCGGCGACCATCGACGGCGCGGACTACATCCGCCTGGACCACGAGTTCGGTTCGATCGAGGACGGCAAGCGCGCCGACCTGGTGGTGCTGGACGGCAATCCGCTCGAGGACATCCGCGACACCGCCAGCACCGCGATGGTGATGGTCGATGGCCGCCTGTTCGACGTCGCCGGGGACATGGCCGAAGTCGGCGGTCGTGGCCGCGGCGCGCCGGAGTTCTACTGGCAGCGCCACCGCGACGGCCAGGCCTTCGGCCTGCAGTTCGGTCCCACCGGGCCCTGCCACTGCCCGAAGTCGGGTGTGCCGCACCGGCACTGACATCGGCAGGTCGCATCGAACGAACGGGGCGGGCAGACCGCCCCGTTCGCGTTGTGCGCCGATTCACCCGCGCGGGGCCGGTGTGCGCACAATGGGCATCCACCCGCACACGGACGCGCATCATGACGACCTATCGCATCCACCTGCCCGACCCGCAGCTCGCGCGCGGTGCCGATCCCTCGCTTTCGTTCAAGTCGGTGGGCGCCGAGGGCTTCGCCGAGGAGCTCGAGGCCGCCCTTCGGCAGGACGTGCTTTTCCAGCGCTGGTGTGCCGACCAGCCCGAACCCGACGAGGTCGACCCGGCCCTCGGCGTGGTCGATCCCGACGCGCGCGTGACCGGCCGGCAGCGCGAGAAGCGCGCCGAGCTGACCGTGGTGACGTCGGTCCCGGGCGAAGTACTGCGCCATCGGCTGCGGCTGCTGGCCGGCAGCCACTGGGAACTGCGCGATGTCCACTGAGCCCGCCTCCGCCGGGAGGGCATGAGCGATGGTGAAGACACCGATCCTGCTCTCGTGGAGTGGCGGCAAGGACGCGGCCTGGGCCCTGCACCGGCTGCGCTGGTCGGAGGGCTTCGAGGTGGTGGGCCTGCTGACCACCGTCACCGAAGGACTGGAGCGCGTGGCGATGCACGGCATACGGCGCGACGTGCTGCAGGCGCAGGCCGAGGCTATGGACCTGCCCCTGGTCGAGGCGCGCCAGCCCCGCCATCCCGACAACAGCACCTACGAAGCCGCGATGGGTGCCGCACTGGCGCAGGCCGAAGGGCGCTGGCCCGGTCTGCGGCACGTCGCCTTCGGCGACCTGTTCCTGGCCGACGTGCGCGCATTCCGCGATGCGATGCTCGCACGCCAGGGCTGGCTCGGGGCCTATCCGCTGTGGGACAGCGATACCGCCGCCCTGGCCCAGGAAATGCAGCTTGGCGGGCTGAAGGCGCGTCTGTGCTGCGTCGACACCGAACAGCTCGACGCCGGATTCGCCGGCCGCGAATGGGACGCCGGATTGCTCGACGCCCTGCCCGAAGGCGTCGACCCCTGCGGGGAACGCGGCGAGTTCCATACCTGCGTCCACGATGGCCCGATGTTCAAGGCGCCCTTGCACCTGGTCGAAGGCGAAACGGTGCTGCGTGACGAACGCTTCGCCTTCACCGACTTCACGTTGGGCTGAGCCCCGCGGCGGCGAAGCGGACGCTCAGCCGGTGTTCTGCACCCCGGCCGCGATGCCGTTGACCGTCGCCACCAGGGCATGGAACAGCGCGTCGTCCTCGGGGCAGCCCGCCTCGCGCCAGCGTGCCAGCAGGTCGACCTGCAGCAGGCTGATCGGATCGACGTAGGGATTGCGCAGCCGGATCGACACGCGCAGCCGGCGATCGCCCTCCAACAGGTCGGTGGCGCCCTTCAGCGCGAGCACCGCACGGCGGGTGCGCTCGAACTCCTGCGCGATGCCGGGAAAGAAGTCGTCATGCCCCGCCGCGAGACGCGAATAGCGCTCGAAGATCGCCATGTCCGACTTCGCCAGCACCATCTCGACGTCGTCGACGAGGCTGGCCAGGAACGGCCAGTCGCGCGTCATCTCCGCCAGCGCGTCGATGCCGTGCGCGTCGATCGCCTGCTGCAGCCCGCTGCCGACGCCGTACCAGGCGGTCAGCCCGGCGCGGTTCTGCGACCAGGCGAAGACCCACGGAATCGCACGCAGCGAGGACACGCCTCCGGCGCTGCCGCGCTTGCTGGGCCGCGAGCCGATGCGCAGCCGTTCGATCACGTCGATCGGCGTGGCTTCGCGGAAGTACGGCACGAAATCCTCGCGGCCGTAGACCAGCTCGCGGTAGACCTCGCGCGAACGCGCGGCGATGCCGGCGGCGATGCCGCGCCACTTCGCCTCGCGCGGTTCGGCCGGGCGCGGGGCGCAGCGTCGCCCGCAGCACCGCGCCGGTGGTCTGCTCGAGGTTGCGCAGCGCCAGCGCGCGGATGCCGTACTTGCGGTGGATCACCTCGCCCTGCTCGGTCAGGCGCAGGAAGCCGTCCACCGAACCGCGCGGGGCGGCGATGACGGCGCGTTCGGTCTTGCCGCCACCGCGCGAGAGGGAGCCGCCGCGGCCGTGGAAGAACGCGATCCGCACGCCGGATTCGCGCGCCAGCGCGCTCAGCGCGATCTGGGTCTGCTGCAGGGCCCAGCGCGAGGCGACGATGCCGCCGTCCTTGGCGCTGTCGGAATAGCCCAGCATCACCATCTGCCGCCCGCCGCGGGCGTCGAGGTGGGCACGGTAGGCCGGGTCGGCGAACAGCGAGCGCAGCACGTCGGCCGAAGCGTCGAGGTCGTCGACCGTCTCGAACAGCGGCGCGACGTCCAGCGGCACCTGCCCGGCGCCATCGACGCAGCCCGCCACGCGTGCCAGGGCCAGCACCGCCAGCGCGTCGGCGGCGCTGCGGCTCATCGACACGATGTAGGGGCCGAAGGCTCGCGCACCATAGCGCGGCAGTGCCTCGGCCACGGTCGCGAAGACCTCGAGCGTCGAAGCGGCGTCCTCGTGCCCACGCCGCGGCACCTCGATGCTCCCATCCTCGCCCGAGCCGGCCAGCAGGGCCTGCAGCCGGGCGGCGCGATCAGCGGCCTCGCGCTCGGGCCAGCCGGCGTCGTCCAGAAGGCCGGCCAGCGCCGACTCGTGGATCGCGGAATCCTGTCGCAGGTCGAGCGTGGCCAGCTGGAAACCGAACACGTCGATGCGCCGGCGCAGGCGTTGCACGCTGAAATGTCCCGCCTGGACTCCGCCGTTCCGGCACAGGCTCTCGTCGAGCAAGCGGATGTCGTCGGCGAACGCATCGGCGTTCGGGTATCCCGCGTCGGCGTCGTTGCGGGTCGCCTCCAGCCGCGCCGCTACCAGGGTCAGGAAGCTGCGGTATGGCATGTCGGCGTGGCGCGGCTTGATCGTCGCCGCCGCCTCCGGCAACCGTGCCCGGTAGTCCTCCAGCCTGTCGAGCAGCGCGGGCGAGAACGCCACGCGTCCCAGCGACTGGGTCAGCAATCCGGTCAGCTTGTCGATGTCGCGCCGGTAGGCGCGCAGCACCTGGCGCCGTTGTGCGGCCAGCGTGTCGCGGATCGTGTGCGCACCGACGTTGGGATTGCCATCCATGTCGCCGCCGACCCAGCTGCCGAAGCCGATCATCGCGCTGGGCAGCGTGGCGTCACCGGTCGTGCCGTAGACCTTCTCCATCGCTTCGGCGAAATCTTCGAAGAAGACCGGCAACACCCGGAACAGCACCTCGGTGAGGTAGAAGCTCACGTGCTCGAATTCGTCGGCGACCGTCGGCTTTTCCGGTGGCGTCTCGTTGGTCTGCCAGGCCGAAGTCAGCGCCTGGCGGATGCGCCCCACGCCGGCGCGGCGTTCCTGCGGCGTCAGGCCGCGGTCGATGTCCTCGACCAGCCGGTGCACGACGGTCTGCTCCTTCTCCAGCAGCGCGCGGCGCACCGCTTCGGTCGGGTGCGCGGTGAACACCGGCTCGATGCGCAGCCGCGCCAGCAGGTCGGCCACCTCTCCGGCCGGGACACCCTCGTCGCGCAGCCGGGTCAGCACGTCCTCCAGCCCGCCGGGCTGGGCCGCGGCACTGGTGCGCTGGTAGTCCCGCGACGGCGGATGCGGTGGACGCGCTCGGCGATGTTCACCGCCTGGAAGTAGCTCAGGAACGCACGCACCAGCCGTTCGGCATGCCCCTGCTCGACACCGACCAGGATCGCCGCCAGCGCATCGACGGGCGCTCCGGATTCGCGTCGCTCGATCGCCGCCACGCGGATCCGCTCCACCTCGTCGAGGAATCCGGAACCGGCCTGCTCGGCCAGGATCTCGCCGACCAGCGCGCCCAGCCGGCGCACGTCCTCGCGCAGCAGCTCATCGGTGGCGGGCAGGTCCACCGCGCGCAGCGGTCCGGTGTCGTCCTCGGGTCGGGGGCGGGTGTCGGTCATCGGCGAAATCCTTCTCAACGGGGGTCACAGCATCCACGGGACGCCGTGTTCAATAGGCGAACTCGCGGAACACCGGGTCCACGCTGCCACCCCAGGGCCCGTGGAACAGCGCCAGCTTGCGCTCGGCCGGCGTCTCGTTGGCCAGTGCGAACTCCTGCAACGGGGCAAGGAAGCCGGTCTCGTCGGCACCTTCGTTGTTCAGGCGGGCACGACGCTTCAGGCCGGCCTCGGCGATCTTGAGCGCCTCGATCGCCAGCTCGCGCACGGTCGCACCGCGGAACGGCAGCTTCAGTGCATGCTTCGGCACACCGTCGCGCAATGCGTTGCGCTCGGCCATCGAGAAGTCGCGCACCAGGTCCCAGGCGGCGTCCAGCGCCGCATCGTCGTAGAGCAGTCCGACCCAGAACGCCGGCAAGGCACACAGCCGGTTCCACGGCCCGCCGTCGGCGCCGCGCATCTCCAGGAACTTCTTCAGCCGCACTTCCGGGAACACGGTGGTCAGGTGGTCGGACCAGTCGCGCATCGTCGGCAGCTCGCCGGGCAGCGGACCCAGCCTGCCGGCCAGGAAGTCGCGGAAGCTCAGGCCGGCGCAGTCCACGTACTCGCCGCCGCGGTAGGCGAAGTACATCGGCACATCGAGCACGTAGTCGACGTAGCGCTCGAAGCCGAAGCCGTCCTCGAACACGAAGTCGAGCATGCCGGTGCGGTCGGCATCGGTATCGGTCCAGATGTGGCTGCGGTAGCTCAGGTAGCCGTTGGGCCGGCCCTCGGTGAACGGCGAGTCGGCGAACAGCGCGGTGGCGATCGGCTGCAGCGCCAGGCTCACCCGGAACTTCTTCACCATGTCCGCTTCGGAACGGTAGTCCAGGTTCACCTGCACCGTGCAGGTGCGGGTCATCATGTCCAGGCCCAGCGTACCGACCCGCGGCATGTAGTCGCGCATGATCTTGTAGCGGCCCTTGGGCATCCAGGGCATGTCCTCGCGCCGCCACTTGGGCTGGAAGCCCATGCCGAGGAAGCCGACGCCGAGTTGTTCGGAGACCGCCTTGACCTCGCGCAGGTGGGTGCGGGTCTCGACGCAGGTCTGGTGGATCGTCTCCAGCATCGCGCCGGAAAGCTCCAGCTGGCCGGCCGGCTCGAGCGTGACGGAGGCGCCGTCGGGCCGCTTGAGCGCGATCAGCTTGCCGTGCTCCTCGACCGGTTCCCAGGGGAACTGGCTCAGGCCGCGCAGCACCGCCTCGATGCCCTGCGGGCCTTCGTGGGTCAGCGGCCGCAGGTCGTCGAGGCGGAACCCGAACTTCTCGTGCTCGGTGCCGATGCGCCAGTCGCTCTCGGGCTTGTTGCCGGATTCACTGTAGGCAACCAGTTCACTCACGTCGCCGATGGGTGTTTCGTCTTCTTGGCTGGGGCCGGACAAGGGGGGCGTCTCGTTGGGCAATGGGTCCATGATGGGGGCAGGCCGCGCATTCCGAAAGTGCAGGCAGCGCAACAGTGCATGCCGGCGGCACCGTCGCCTCGGCTATCCTGCACCGATGCGCCTGCCCTCCGGCCTCGTTCCCGCCTGCCCCCTTCCCGCCTGCATGGTCCTGGCCTGCCTGCTCCTGGCCCCGGCCCTCCCGGCCGCCGCGTCGGATGCGACGCTGCATCGCGGCAATGGCCCCGAGCCCTCCACGCTCGACGCGCACCGCTGCCCTGAGATCGCCTGCGCCAACATCCTGCGCGACCTTTACGAGGGCCTGGTGGCGGACGGACCCGACGGCCAGCCGCTCCCGGGCCTGGCGCGGGAATGGGGGGTGTCGCCCGACGGACTGCGCTGGACCTTCCATCTGCGCGAAGGCTTGCGCTGGAGCAATGGCGAGCCGCTCGACGCGCACCAGGTGGTGGCCAGCTTCCGTCGCGCCTTCGAACCCGCCACCGCGGCCCCGCACGCCGCGCTGTTCGACCCGCTGCGCAACGCCTCCAGGGTGCAGGCCGGCGAGCTGCCGCCGGAGGCACTCGGCGTCAGCGCAGCGGATTCGCGCACGGTCGTCTTCGAGCTCACCCGCAGCGCCCCGCTGCCGTCCCTGCTGAGCCTGCCGGTGGCCTTCGTGGTCCACCTGCCCGGCATCGCGGCCCATGGCAGCCAGCACACGCGGCCGGGACGGCTGGTTTCCAACGGCGCCTACCGGCTGTCCGCCTGGACCCCGCAGTCGCACGTGGAGCTGGAGCGGAATCCATATTTCCGCGAGGCCGCACCGATCCCGCGGGTACGCTTCCACGCCACCGAGGACGCCGGCAGCGAACTGCAGCGCTACCTCGCCGGCGACCTGCACATCACCGAGACCGTTCCGCCGCAACCGATCGAGGGCCTGCGCGAGCGCTTCGGCGAACAGCTGCGCATCACGCCCTACCTGGGCAGCTTCTGGCTCGGGCTCAACCTGACCCGCCCCCCGTTCCAGGACAACCCCGCACTGCGCGAGGCGCTGTCGCTCGCGATCGACCGCGACATCCTCACCCGGCACGTGACCGCGCTGGGCGAAGTGCCGGCCTACGCGCTGGTGCCGCCCGGGATCGCCGGCTACGACGGGCCCAGCCTGCCCTGGGCGGACCTGACCCAGGACCAGCGCGAATCGCTGGCCAGGCAGCGCTTCGCCGAGGCCGGCCATGGCGGGGACCGGCCACTGGTCATCGAGCTGCGTTACAACACCTCCACGCCACACCGGCGCATGGCGCTGGCGGTGGCGGCGATGTGGCGCGAGGTGCTGGGCGTGCGCACCCGGCTGCGCAACGAGGAATGGCGCGTGTACGTGCAAAATCGCCGCCAGCGGGCCATCACCCAAGCCTTCCGCGGCGGCTGGATCGCCGACCTGGACGATCCGCGGAACTTCCTGACGCTGTTCGCCGGGGATACGGCCCTGAACTGGTCGGGCCACCTCGACCCCGGCTATGACGCGCTGATCGCTGCGGCCGACAAGGCGCCCAACGCCTCGGTGCGGGCCACCCACCTGGCGGCGGCCGAAGCGCGCCTGCTCGATGCCCACGCGGTGATCCCGCTGTACTTCTACACCTCCAAGCACCTGGTGCGACCCGAAGTGCAGGGTTGGCAGGACAATGCGCTCGACCGCCATCCCAGCCGCTTCCTGCGGCTCGTGGAAGGCGGGGAATGAGGCGCCTGGCCGGGCGCCTGGCCGAGGCGCTGGTGACGCTGTGGCTGCTGGCCACGCTGTGCTTCTTCCTGCTGCGCGCCGCGCGCGGCGGGCCGTTCGACACCGAGAAGGCGGTGCCTCCGGAAGTCGAGGCGGCACTGGCCGCGCAGTACCGGCTGGACCTGCCGCTGTGGCAGCAGTACCTGGGCTGGCTGTCGGACGTGCTGCGCGGCGACCTCGGCCCCTCCTTCCAGTACCCGGACTACACCGTGAACCAGCTCATCGCCCAGGGCCTGCCGGTGTCGCTGCTCAACGGGGGACTGGCATTGCTGCTGGCGCTGGCGGTCGGCATCCCGCTGGGCCTGTGGGCGGCGCGGCGCGCCGGCAGCGTGCTCGACCGCGGCCTGATGTTCGGCGCCGGCCTCGGCCTGGCGTGCCCAAGTTCGTCGTCGCCCCGCTGCTGATCCTCGTCTTCGCCGTCAGCCTGCAATGGCTGCCTGCCGGCGGCTGGGACGGCAGCTGGCGCAGCGTGGTGCTGCCGGTCATCGCGTTGGCCCTGCCGAACCTGGCCTACTGCGCGCGGCTCATGCGCGCCAGCGTGCTGGAAACCGCTTCGGCGGACTACCTGCGCGCGGCTCGGGCCCGAGGACTGCCGCGGTGGCGCATCACCAGCCACCACCTGCTGCGCCCGGCCCTGCTCCCGGTGGTGGCCTGGCTGTCACCGGCGATGATCAGCATCGTCACCGGATCGGCGATCGTCGAGCAGGTGTTCGGCATCCCCGGCATCGGCCGCTTCTTCGTGCAGGGGGCGCTCAACCGCGACTACACGCTGGTGCTGGGCACGGTGCTGGTGGTCGGCGCGGCGATCGTGCTGATCAACGCGCTGGTCGACGTGCTGCGTGGCTGGATGGACCCACGCCTGCGCGACCAGGCGCTGGCGAACTAGGCCTCGGCCTCGCGGTTCATCTCCAGCCAGTCCAGCACCACCTCGCGCGCCTGCTCCACGCCTTCCTTGTTCAGGCCGGAGAACAACTGCACGGTGACGCCCTCGGGCAGCTCGCGCTGGATCTTGAGCAGCGTCTGCTTGGCCGCGCCGCGGCTGAGCTTGTCGGATTTGGTCAGCAGGCAGTGCGCCGGCAATCCGCGCTCGACCGCGTAGGCCAGCATCTGCTGGTCGAACTCGCGCAGCGGGTGGCGCACGTCCATCACCACGACCAGCCCCACCAGCGCCTGGCGATGGCGGAAGAAATCGTTGACGAAGCCCAGCCAGTGCGACTTGAGCTCGCCGGGCACCTTGGCGTAGCCGTAGCCGGGCAGGTCGACCAGATACTTGCCCGGCGCATGCTCGAAGTCGAAATACACCAGCTGCTGGGTGCGGCCCGGGGTCTTGGAGGTGCGCGCGAGCTTGGTGTGGCCGACCAGCGAGTTCAGGGCGGTGGACTTGCCGGCGTTGGAGCGGCCGGCGAACGCGACCTCGCGGCCGCCGTCCCCGGGCAGCTGATGGGACAGGTGGGCGGCCAGCAGGTAGCGCGCGCCATTGAGCAGATTCTTCATTCAAACCTCCGGAATCAGGGCAGGATGCCCGTTCGCTCGCCGCAGGGCCAGCACGGCCACGCGAGGGCCGGGATCGACGTCAATTGACCGTCGCGGCGCCCGGCTGGGATAATCCCGAAGTTTCCGCGACCCCGCGCCGGGCCCGCCCCGTCGCCAGGCTGCGCCCTGATTTCGTTTCCCGTTCGGAGCTGAGCAATGACCTTCACTCGCATCCTTGGCCTGGCCGGCCTGCTGATCGCGGTCCCCGCGTTCGCCCAGTCCGGGGCCGAGTCGGCTGCCACCGTCACGCCGATCGAGGAAGAGACGCCGGCCCAGGTCGCTCCGCTGGCCGCCGCCGACGAGACGTCCAATCCCGGCGACATCGCCGCCGGCCAGCAGAAGTCCGCCGTTTGCGTGGCCTGCCACGGCATCGACGGCAACTCCTCGGACCCGCAGTACCCGAAGCTGGCCGGCCAGCACGAGCGCTACACCGCCCGCCAACTGGCGCTGTACCGCAGCGGCGATCGCAGCGATCCGATCATGATGGGCTTCGCCGCCGGCCTGAGCGCGCAGGACATGCGCGACCTGGGTGCCTACTTCGCCAGCCAGACAGGCAGCCCGGGCGTGGCCGACGAGTCCCCGATCACCAGCGGCCCCAACCAGGGCCGGCAGTTCTTCGAGGTCGGTCGCGACCTGTACCGGGGTGGCGACGCCGAGCGCGGCATCCCGGCCTGCCTGGCCTGCCACGGCCCGGCAGGCACCGGCAATCCCGGCCCGTCCTACCCGAAGGTGGCCGGCCAGCATTCCCAGTACACCGCCCAGATCCTGCGCGCCTACCGCGATGGCAAGGTGTTGCCGGGCGAGAACCTCGGCGACGTGATGGCCGCGATCGCACGCGACCTCACCGACGAGGAGATCGACAGCCTCTCCAGCTACATCGAAGGCCTGCACAGCGCCCGCTGAGCGATGGGTTGAACCCGACGCGGTGCCGGCGGTCCAAGCCGGCACCCACCCGCCAGGCCCTGCCGTGGCGGGGACCGCCACCACAGATGGAGACGTGCACGATGATGTTGCGAACCCTGGTTTTCCTTGCCGCCCTCTTTCCGCTGGCCGCCTGCGCCCAGAGCACGCAGGACGCCCGCCAGGGCGTCGAGTACCACGTCATCGAGAACGGCCAGCCGCTGGACCCGAAGCCGGGCCGCGTCGAGGTGGTCGAGGTGTTCTCCTACGCCTGTGGCTTCTGCGCCCAGCTTGAGCCGGTCATCACCGCCTGGTCGAAGAACGTCGCCGACGATGTCGACGTGGTCCACCTGCCGGCCACCTTCGGCGGAGCCATCGACAACTTCGCGCGCGGCTATTTCGCCGCCTCCTCGCTGGGCATCGCCGAGGAGTCGCACCGCCCGATGTTCCAGGCCTTCCACTCCGAGAACCGCATGCGCCAGGCCGACCCGGACGAGATCGCCGAGTTCTACGCCGGCTTCAGCGACGAGGCCGATGCCGATCGCGTGTCGCAGATGATGAAGAGCTTCTCGATGAACGCGCGCCTGAACCGGGCCCGCCAGTTCTCGGTGCGCTCGGGCATCGACGGCACGCCGCAGATCGTGGTGAACGGCAAGTACCGCGTCGTGGCCACCCGCGAGGGCGGTTTCGAGGGCATGCTGCGCACCGTCGACCAGCTCATCGAGCGCGAGCGCGCCGGCAACTGATCCCGCCACGCCGCGTGCTTCACGAAGGGCCGCCCATGCGGCCCTTCGTCGTTTTCATGCCCTGGTGGGGGTAGTGCGGCTACAGTGTCCTCAGCCCATGGCCCAGGTGGGCCCGGCCGGACGACACCCCGAAGCAGCGGACGCCACGCCCCCATGACGGAACGCCGTCTCACCGTACTGAGCTGCAATATCCAGGCAGGATCCAGCACCAGCCGGTATCGCGACTACGTCACCCGCGGGTGGTCGCACGTGCTGCCGGTCGGCAAGCACGGCAGCCTCGAGCAGATCGCCGAACTCGCCCAGCCCTTCGACATCGTCGGGCTGCAGGAGTCCGATGCCGGCAGCCTGCGCTCGGGTTTCCTGAACCAGACCCACTTCCTCGCCGAGCGCGGCGACTTCCCGTACTGGACCCACCAGCCCAACCGCAGCGTCGGCGGCATCGCGTCGAGCGCCAACGGGCTGCTCAGCCGCATCGCGCCGACCGACGTGGTGGACTACCCGTTGCCCGGCCGCATCAAGGGGCGTGGCGTGCTGCTGACCCGCTTTGGCAGCGGCAACGAGGCGCTCGCGGTCGCAGTGGCGCACCTGTCGCTGGGGGTGAAGTCACGGCAGTCGCAGCTGGCCTTCATCGCCGAGCTGCTGGCGGACTTCCCGCATGCGGTGCTGATGGGTGACTTCAACACGACCGCCGACGCCCCGGAGATGCAGGCCCTGTACCGCCATACCAGCCTGGCCCCTCCCAGCTGCGCCTACCCGACGTTCCCGAGCTGGAAGCCCGAGCGCGCGATCGACCACATCCTCACCAGCCGCGACATCGGCTGCACCGGCCACCGGGCGATCCCGGCGGCGCGATCGGACCACCTCGCGCTGGCGGTCGAGCTCAGCGTTCCGGCACGCGCCTTCGGCGAAGCCGGCTGACGCACGGTGCCGGCTCCATTGGGCCGGCACCGTCGGATCACCGCTGGCGACGGATCAGAACTCGATCTCGGCGCGCAGGTACCAAAAGCGCCCACCCGGGATGTCGTACAGCGAGGCGTCGTAGCCGTTGAGCGTGCACGACACGCAGATCGGCGGCTCCTTCTCGAACACGTTGTTCACGCCAAGGCTGAAGCGCGAGCCGCCCAGCCAGTCGGTCCTGACCCCGAAGCGCGCATCGTGGTACGTCACCGAACCCAGCCGGTTGATGCCGGCCGCCTGGTCGCGGCAGACCTCGAAGGCCACGATCGGACCGCACTCCTCCCACAACGAACTGACGTGGCGGACGCTCCAGGAACCGAACAGGTTCGCGTGCGCCCAGTCCAGGGCCAGGTTCGAACTCCACTTCGGGATGCCGCTGTTGTTGACCTCGCGGCCCACCGCCTGCGGCTGGCGGGCGCCGTCGGCGCCCACGGCGAAGTAGCTGTCGACCAGCGAGGTGCGCCAGCTCAGCAGGTACTGGCCAGAAGCCATCGTCGGCAGCGTCCAGAAGACGTCGAAGTCCCAGCCGCGCGTGTCGATGCGACCGAGGTTGGTGAGGAAGTTGCTGAACTCCGAGATCGCACCGGTGTTGTTGCGGCTGATGCCACCGCAGTAGGTCGGGTCCAGCGTGGCCACGCACAGGTCCAGCTGGGTCTGCGCGTCCAGCGCCTGGATCGCTCCGGTGACGCGGTGCTTGTACCAGGTGACCTCGACGTCGAAGCGCTCCGACCAGCCGGTGCCACGACCAAA
This sequence comes from Alkalisalibacterium limincola, assembly GCF_008017755.1. Classification (GTDB taxonomy): domain Bacteria; phylum Pseudomonadota; class Gammaproteobacteria; order Xanthomonadales; family Xanthomonadaceae; genus Alkalisalibacterium; species Alkalisalibacterium limincola. The sequence continues at coordinate 87,068 of NZ_VRTS01000002.1, read as the reverse complement.
GGCCGGGCTCCAGACCAGCCCGGCACTGACGCTTTCGGCCAGTTCCGGGGCCAGGTTGATGTTGCCGCCGGTCAGCACCGAGATCTGCGGGTTGGGCTGGGTGTAGCCACCCGGCACGCCGAGCGTGGCGCAGTTGGCTTCAAGCCCCGGCGCGATCGGGCTGGAGCACGGGTCGTTGAGTACCGCGTCGAAACCGCTGGCGGCGCCGAACAGCTCACCGATGGTCGGGGCCCGGAAGCCCTCCGCCCAGGTGCCGCGCAGCAGGAAACCGTCGTTGACCTGCCAGCGCAGGCCGCCTTGGCGGTGGTTTCCGAACCGGAGGTGGAGTAGTCGGAGTAGCGCCCGGCGAGGCTCAGGTCCAGGCGTTCCACGAACGACAGCCCTGCCAGCAGCGGGATGCTGAACTCGCCGTAGAACTCGTTGACGTCGTACTCGCCGCTGGTGGGCAGCGACGGCACGCCGTTGTACTCGCCGCGAAGCGTCAGGCCATCCGGCGTGTAGCTGCCGGTGTACTTGCGGTATTCGTAGCCGGTCGCGAACGCCGCCATGCCGGCCGGCAGCTCGAACAGATCGCCGCTGAGGTTCGCCGAGAACAGGGTCAGCCGGTTTTCGCTGCGGTCCTGGATGACCGGCTGGATGAAGGCCAGCACCTCCGGCGTCAACGCCCCCGGGCCGATCAGGCTGGCCGGCACGCAGCCGGGCTCGGCGGCGCAGGCGGCCGGGTCGCCCAGCGCCAGGGACAGGCGGCGGGCGTTGTAGCTGCCGTAGTTGGTCTGCACGGCACGGTTGGTGCTGTGGGCCAGGTTGATGTCCCAGAACATCGCGCCCTGGCCTGCAGCGAAACTGCCCTCCAGGCCGGTGCCGACGTAGAACGTGTCGACGTCCTGCTCGAAGCGGCGCGGACCACCTTCCAGCGGCCGGTAGCCGATCAGCCCCATGTTGTCGTTGGGGTCGAGGTCGAAGCCGAACGGGTTGTTCGGGTTGTTGGCCGAGAACACCGCGTTGTCCGCCCAGAAGTTCGTGGGTGCCAGCGAGCCGAGGAAGAACGGCTCGGCAGCGGCCTGGTTGGCCGACTTGCGGTTGTTGTAGAGCGAGCGCAGGTACCAGGTCGTGGTGTCGGTGAGGTCGAAACGCATTTGCCCGAACACCGACTTGCGCGTGTTGGGCGTGAGCAGCAGGTTGTATTCTGCGAAATTGAACGGGGTGGCATCGGCGTAGCAGATGAAGCCGTCGGTGCGGTCGCAGCCGGTCTGGGTGCGGTCGAAGCTGGGATTGGCCACGCCCGGCCGCGGCGTGATGTCGAATCTGGTGCCGGTATCGGGGTCGGTGAAGATGAAGCGACCCGCCGGAATGGCCGAACTGCCGCGGGCCAGGCCGGTGCCGGGCACCGGCAGGCTGGACTGCTCGCGGTCGCGCGAGAAGATCTCGCGCTGCTCGTGGTAGCTGGCGCCGAAGAAGAAGCTGTGGCGCTCGCCGCGGGTGCCGAAGCTCAGGTCGACACTGCCGGTCTCGCCGTCGCCCTCGCTGTACTGGCCGTACTGCACGGACACGCTGGCCCCGTCGTAGTCGCGGCGGGTGATGATGTTCACCACGCCGGCGATCGCATCGGAACCGTAGATCGACGAGGCGCCGTCCTCCAGCACCTCGATGCGGTCGATGATGCCGACCGGGATCGTGTTGAGGTCGACCACGCCGCCGACGCCCGAAGCAGAGCTTTCGTTGACCCAGCGCACGCCGTCCACCAGCACCAGGACGCGCTTGGGACCAAGGTGGCGCAGGTCGACCGTGGTCGCACCGGCGCGACGCCACCGCCATCGGGCGGGAAGCCGAAGTTGCCCGACGAGTTGAAGCGGGTGTTGAGCGCGGAGCCCGAAGCCGTCAGCTGCTGCAGGATGTCGCCGATCGAACCCAGCCCCGAGCGCTCGATGTCGGCGCGGGTGATGGTCTGGATGGGCGTGTGGCCTTCGAGCTCGGCCTTCTTGATGCGGCTGCCGGTCACCTCGACGCGGTCGAGTTCCAGCGGATCCACGGGCTCCTGCTGGGCCAGGGCCGCCATCGGTGCGACGGAAGCGAGCAACAACGCGTTGCGAACGGCGCGGCACAGGCCGCGACGGGTGGGCTGGTTCATGGCGATATCCCCATATCCTTAGGAAAGTTCGGTGCGGCGACGTCCCCTGTCGAATCGCCAAGGCCGAATGTAAGGAAAACGTCACGAACCCGCAATGCGCCGGTCCACGGGCCCGTGGTCGGGCCAGGCACTCAGGCCAGCAGCAGGCTCGCGCCGACCAGCACCAGGAACGCGGCGAAGACGTACCTCAGGCTGCGCCCGCTGATCGCATGCGCCAGCCGCGTTCCCAGGGGCGCCACCAGCACCGAGGCCAGCGCGATGCCCACGGCCGCGGGCAGGTACACATACCCGATCGACCCCGGTGGCATGCCCGGGCTGCCGCCCAGGCTGGCGTATCCGATCGCGCTGGCCATGGCGATCGCAACGCCGCAGGCGCTCGACGTCCCCACCGCCCGGACCGGCGACACGCCCAGCCACACCAGCAGCGGCACCGTCATGCTGCCGCCGCCGATGCCGACCACCGCCGACACCGCGCCGATGCCAACCCCGGCACCGGCCATAGGCATGCCACGCGGGTCGCCGTGCGCCTCGCTGCGTTGCCGGGGCTGGCCGAACACCAGCTGGGCGGCGGCCAGCAGGCAGTAGCCGGCGACCAGGTAACGCAGAAGCCCACCCGGCAGCGCGACGGCGACGATGCTGCCCAGGAAACCTCCCGCCAGCAGGCCGGGCACGAGCCAGCGCACGCTGGTCCAGCGCACGCTGCCTCGGCGATGGTGGGCCCGGGCGGAGGACAGGCCGGTCACGATGATGCTGGCCAGGGAGGTCGCCAGCGCGACGTGCATCGCGGACTCCACCGGCACGCCCTGCAGCGGCAGCAGCCAGGCCAGGGCGGCCACAAGGACCAGGCCACCCCCCACGCCGAGCAGGCCGGCAAGCAGGCCGGCCACCGCCCCCAGCAGCGGATACAGCAGCCAGGCGCTCACGCCCCCCGCTCCGTGGACGGAGCCGTCGGAACCTTCGGATACAATCGACGCATGCGAAAACTCGTCCTCCTGCTGTGTTCCCTCCCCCTCTCGCTGGCCATGGGCCCGTCGAGCGCCCAGTCCGCCAGCGACCTCGAAGGGCGCCGCGGTGATGTCTCGCGCACGATGGACCAGGCCGAACGCGGGCCGGTGTCGTCCTTCGAGCAGTCGCTGCGCATGCTCGGCGACCACCCGCTGCGCCCCTGGATGGAGTATGCCCGCCTTCGCCGCTCGCTTGGCAGCGAGTCCAACGCGGCGATCGAGGCCTACCTGGGCCGCTGGGGCGACATCGCCCCCAGCCGGATGTTGCGCGACGCCTGGCTGCGCCAGCTCGCCGGGCGTGGCGACTGGGGCCGTTTCTCCACCTGGTACAGCGACAGCAGCGACTCGACGCTGCGTTGCGGGGACCTGCGCGCGCGCCAGGCCCGGGGCGCCACCGACGCGGCATGGCTCGACGACGCCCAGCAACTGTGGCTGAGCCCCCGCTCGCTGCCGGACCTGTGCGACCCCGTGTTCGCCGTGCTGCAGGACCGCGGACGGATCACCCCGGAGTTGCGCTGGCAGCGCATCGAACTGGCGGCAGAGGCCGGCGAGCATGCCCTGGCACGCTTCGTTTCCCGCGGGCTGCCCGCCGACCAGGCCGCGCTGGCCACCGATTACCTGGCCTTCGTCGAGGCGCCGCACGACCGGGCGGCCAACTGGCCTGCCACCGACCGCAGCCGCAAGTTCGCCACGCTGGGCCTGGTGCGACTGGCACGCAACGATCCCGACGAGGCCGAGCGCCGCCTGGCCCGGTTGCAGCGGGCATTGGGCAAGACCGAAGCCGATGCCGGCCCGGTCCAGGCGCAGGTGGCCCTGTGGACGGTGGCCTCCTACAACGAGGGCGCCCGCGAGCGCCTGGCGGCGGTGCCGGACTCGGCCTACGACGACCGGCTGCACGAATGGCGCGTGCGCGAGGCCCTGGCACGCCGTGACGACGCGGCCGCGCTCGAGGCGATCGCCCGGATGCCCCCTGCCCAGCGCGAGGACTCCCGCTGGCGCTATTTCGAGGCCCGGCTGCGCGAGCGCCTCGGCCAGACCGCCGAGGCCCGCCAGCTCTATGCCGACGCCGCGCGCCACGCGACCTTCCACGGATTCCTGGCTGCCGACCGCATCGAAGCGCCCTATGCGCTGTGTCCGCTGGAGGTGCAACGCGACCTCGCCCTGAGGCGCAACGTCGCGTCGAACCCGGCGCTGGTTCGTGCCCTGGAACTGTTCCGCATGGATCGTCCCGGTTGGGCGGCGCGCGAATGGAACGATGCCCTGGCCGGCATGAACGACGTCGAGCGGCTCGAGGCGGTACGGCTGGCCCGCGCGATCGGCTGGCATGACCGGGTCTTCTCGCTGGCGCAGGGCAATCCCGAGGAGCTGCGCTACTACCGGCTGCGCTTCCCGCTGAGCTACCCGAACACGATTCGCGAGCAGGCCAGCCTGCACGACCTGGACCCGGCACTGGTGGCCGCGGTGACGCGGGCGGAAAGCGCCTGGATGCCCGGCGCGCGTTCGCCGGCCGATGCCCGCGGACTCATGCAGGTGCTGCCCGCCACCGCCGCCGGCGTGGCGCGCCGCATCGGCATGGGCTTCGATGGCCCCGACGCGCTGTACCGCCCGGTCACCAACCTGCGCCTGGGCACGGCCTACATGCGCGAGATGCTCGACCGCCACGGCGGCCGTCCCTACTTCGCCATGGCCGCCTACAACGCCGGCCCGGCGCCGGTGGCACGCTGGCGCAGCCAGCGGCCGGATTTCGATCCCGATTTCTGGATCGAGACCATCAACTTCCGCGAGACCCGTGAATACGTGGCCCGGGTCATGGCCTTCAGCGTGATATACGACTGGCGGCTTGGACAGGATGCGGTTCCGGTCACCGACCGACTGCTGGGACGCAGCGTATCGACCAGCAACCGGCGCGCGTTCCAGTGCCCGGACGCGGCGACGGAGGCAGCACCATGAAGATCGTCATCCTCGGCGGCACCGGATTCGTCGGCCGCCACCTGGTGGCACGCCTCGCGGCGCTTGGCCACGACGTGGCGGTGCTCAGCCGCAACCCCGACACGCACCGCTGCGGCTGCTGCCGCCGGGCGTCGCGCTGCACCGCTGCGACGTCCATGACGGTGGGCCACTGGCGCAGCGCCTGGCGGGAGCCGATGTCGCGGTCAACCTGGTGGGCATCCTCAACGAACGCGGCGATTCAGGGCGCGGCTTCGAACGCGCGCATGTCGGGCTGACCCGAACCCTGGTGGACGCCTGCCACCAGGCCGGCGTGAAGCGGCTGCTGCAGATGAGCTCGCTCAATGCCGGGCGCGGCAGGAGCCACTACCTGCGCACTCGTGGCGAGGCCGAGGCGGTGGTGAAGGACAGCGGACTGGCGTGGACGATCTTCCAGCCCAGCGTGATCTTCGGGCCGGGCGACGGCCTGTTCTGCCGCTTCGCCACGCTGCTGCGCCTGGCACCGGTGCTGCCGATCGGACGCGCCCACGCGAAGTTCGCCCCGGTCTGGGTCGGCGACGTGGTCGAGGCCTTCGTGCGCGCGCTGGACACCAAGCGCAGCCACGGCAAGGTCTACGAACTTTACGGGCCCGACGTTTTCACGATGAAGCAGATCGTGGAGATGACCGCACGCACCCTCGGCCTGCGGCGCGCGGTCATCGCGCTGCCCGAGCCCCTGGGCCGTCTCCAGGCCGAGGTCGGGGAATGGTTGCCGGGCAAGCCGATCAGCCGCGACAACTTCCGCTCGCTCAAGCTCGACTCGGTCGGCGGCATCGATGGCCTGCATCGCCTCGGCATCACGCCCACGCCGGTGGCCGCGAAGCTGGCGACCATCCTGGGCGCCAGCGGCGACCGGCAAAAGCCGCTGGACCGTTACCGCCGGGGCGACACGGGCCGCTAGAGCCTGAGCGCCCGCTGGAACGCACGGGCGCCGCCGTCGAAGCGCCCGCGCGCCCCGGGATCGGCCAGGGCCTCGGCCAGCGCAGTGACCAGTTCGTATTGCGCGGCATCGAAGCCGGCGCCGGCCTGGGCATCGATGAAACCGCGCTGCAGTCCCTCGTTGACCCGCGCCACCGCAGCGTCCTGCGGGTGCCCGAGGCTCATGTCCCCGGGGCGGGCGAAGGAACGCTCGCAGGCCGACAGGTCGAGCGAGTGGTAGGCGCGGCAGTTCAGCGGGCGGCCCGCATAGCCCGCGCAGCGGCCCTCCTCGAGCACCGGACAGGGAATGTTGCTGACCAGCAGGGAGTCGGCAGGCAGCGCATGAAGCGTCGCCGCCGTACCTTCGATGCGCTCCCGCATCGCCTGCCACTGCGCCGCGGAGAGTTTCTTCACCAGGTAGTCGAGCAGGCCGAACACTTCCGCCGGGGTCGCCGCCACCCGCAGGTGGCAGCACATCGCGCAACCCTCGGCGCAGGCCGCGCATGCGGCCGCGGTGGCAGCCGCCCCAGCTCGTCGTCGAGCAGCCGCAGCGCCAGGCGCCTTGCCCGGTCCGGACCCCGCCCACGGGCCTCCGCCAGCGTTTTCTCCTGCGTGCGATGGGCCACCTGCGCACGCAGCGCGCCAGGCTGTCGTTGGGCGGGTTCATGCGGTCTCCGTCGTGGGCGACCCGGGCGGGCTTACCCTGCCTGCCCGGGTCGGCTAGCCTAGCCCGACCCCGCACCCGTTGTCCGCCGGAACACCGCCGAACCGTGAACGAATCCACGCCAGACAACGCCGTCTCGCCGCGCACCTACCTGGTGGGTGGCGCGGTGCGCGACCGCCTGCTCGGCCGCCCGGCCGGCGACCGCGACTGGGTGGTGGTCGGGGCGACGCAGGAATACATGCGCGAGCGTGGATTCCGGGCGGTCGGAAGTGATTTCCCGGTATTCCTGCACCCGCAGACCGGCGAGGAATACGCGCTGGCCCGGACCGAGCGCAAGTCGGGCCGTGGCTATCGCGGTTTCGTCGTCGATGCCGACCCCTCGGTGACGCTGGAGGACGACCTGGGCCGGCGCGACCTGACCATCAACGCGATCGCCGAGGACGCGCAGGGCCGGCTGGTCGATCCCTTCGACGGGGTCGCCGACATCGAGGGCCGCTGGCTGCGCCATGTCGGCCCGGCCTTCGTCGAGGATCCGGTGCGCCTGCTGCGCGTGGCGCGCTTCGCCGCACGCTTCGCACCGCTGGGCTTCCGTGTCGCGCCGGAGACGATGGCGCTGATGCAGGCCATGGTGCGCGACGGCGAAGTAGACCACCTGGTGGCGGAGCGGGTCTGGCAGGAGATGCGCCGGGCCCTGGGCGAGGCGCAACCTTCCGCGTTCATCGCGGTGCTGCGGGAAAGCGGTGCACTGGCGCGCCTGTTGCCGGAAGTCGACGCCCTGTTCGGGGTGCCGGAGAAGCGCGAGCACCACCCCGAGGGCGACAGCGGCGTGCACCTGGGCCTGGTGCTCGACCAGGCCGCGCGGCTGGCACCGGGCGACGACCAGGTCGCCTTCGCCGCGCTGCTGCATGACCTCGGCAAGGCGCTGACCCCCGACCGGGCATTGCCGGCACACCATGGCCACGAGCATGCGGGCGTCCCCCTGGTCGAGGCGGTGTGCGAGCGCTACAAGGTGCCGGCCGAGTACCGCGCGCTGGCCGTGGTCGCCTGCCGCGAGCACCTCAACGTGCACCGGCTCGGCGAGCTGCGCCCGGCCACGTTGCACGACCTGATCGAGCGCTGCGACGGCTTCCGCAAGCCGGCACGGATCGAGCGGCTGGCCCGGGTGTGCGAGGCCGACGCGCGCGGTCGCCTGGGCCGCGCGGACGCGCCCTACCCGCAGGTGGCGCTGCTGCGCGAGTGCCTCGTGCCGCGCAGGCGGTGCGCGCCCGCGACGTCGTTGCCGACGGGGTGAGCGGCCCGGAAGTCGGCGCCCGCCTGCGCGAAGCAAGGATCGGCGCGATTCGCGGCGTCCTCGCGCCGCGCCGGAGCTAGCCGCGCATCCGGCCCCGGCGAAGCGCCCGGTGCTCGAACCACACCAGGCCGCGCGCCAGCGGCGTGGCCGCCAGCCCCAGTCCCAGCACGACCCCCAGCGTGTTCGCCAGCACGTCGCCCCACTCGAACATCCGCGTGGTGGTCAGCGTGTGCTGGGCCACCTCAAGCAGCAGCCCGTAGGCGGCCAGCGCGACGGCCACGCCCAGCAGCGCCCGTGGCGAGGCGAACAGCTGCACGGCCGCGGCCATCAGCACGAAGTACATCGCCACGTGGACCAGCTTGTCGCTGACCCGCGGTGCTCGGGTAGGGCCGAGGGCGGCAGCAGCGAGCCGACGGCCACGACCACCAACGCCAGCACCCACAGGGCCAGCCACGCCCGTGCATGGACCAGCGGCCTCACAGGCGCCGGCTCAGGTCGCCCTGGGCGAAGGCGGCGGTGAAATCCACCCCGCGCTCGAAACCCATCACCTGGAAGCGTTCGCCCATCTCGCCCGGCAGGGTCAGCCGCTTGGCCTCAAGGCTGAAGCGGTGGCGCTCGGCCTCCGGCAAACCCTGGCGGGCTTCCAGCCGCTCCACCAGGCCGTTGTTCATCAGGAACGCGGCCTGCGCGCAATAGCCCGACAGGTCGAAGCCGGCGCGGGTGCCGGCCTCGGCCAGTGCGGTGAAGTCGACGAAGGCGGTGAGGTCCTGCAGGCCGGGCCGGAAGAACGGGTCGGCGTGGGCACGGTGCCGGTAGTGGCACACCAGGGTGCCGTCGCGGCGTTCGGGCAGGTAGTACTCGCCCCGTGGATAGCCATAGTCGACGAACAGCATCGCGCCGGCATCGATCAGCCCGCCGACGGCCTGAATCCAGTAGGGCAACTGCGGCAGCAGCTCCGAGCGGTAGCCCTCGTCGAAACGGCGTCCGAGGTCGGCCTCGGCGTGCCGCACCGCCGCCGACAGCAGCGCGTCGGCCGGGCGCTCCAGCACGTGGAACGCACCGTCGCCGTCGACGCCGACGTGCTCCTCCATCACCTCGCCGGCACGGATCACGAAGCGCGGCGTCGGCAGCGCATCGAGCACTTCGTTGGCGAACAAGACCCCGCGCCAGGCGGTCTGTGGCGGGCCGTCGAGCCACTCCACGCGGGCGAACACCGACGCCGGGAGCGCGTCCGCCAGCAGGCCGCGCTGGCGTTCGCGGAGGTCGGCGCTGGGCTCCAGGATCCGGTAGCGCGCCGGAAGCGCGTCCAGCGCCGCAAGGTGCTCCAGCACGTCGCGCGCGAACACGCCGCTGCCACCGCCCAGCTCCACGAGATCGGCGGACGCTCCCAGCGCGGAAAGCACCGGGGCGGTGGCCTGGGCGATGCATTCGGCGAACAGCGGGCCCAGCTCGGGCGCGGTGATGAAATCGCCGGCAGCGCCGAACTTGGTGGCGCCGGCGCTGTAATAGCCCAGGCCGGGCGCATACAGCGCCAGCTCCATGAAGCGGGAGAACGGGACCGAGCCGCTGGCGCGCACTTCGGCGGCGATCATGTGGGCCAGGCGGGCGCTGTGCGCCTCGGCGGCGGGTTCTGGATCAGGGTGCACGCATCGGCTCCGGGCGGTTGACTCGACAGGATAGCCGCTGCGGCCGAATGCATCAGGCCCCGCGGCGGGCCTTGACCGGCGATTCAGCCGCACGGGGCTAGCCTGTGCCCATGAACAAGAGCAATGCCTCACCTGATGTTTTGGGCCCGGTCGGCGTACCGGCCTCCCGCAGCCAGCGCCTGGAGCACCTGCCCGACACCCTCGGGCGCGCCATCCTCGACGTGGTCGGCGATGTGCCGTCCAGCCGCCAGGTCACGGGTGGCGACCGCGAGGCCCATGCCCAGGCGATCATCGACGCCGCGTCGCGCCGCGCCGGCCTGGTCGCCGGTTCGCTGGCGCTGCCGCCGGGTCCGCTGGGCTGGATGACGGTGCTGCCGGAGATGGTCGCGATCTGGAAGATCCAGACCCAGATGGTGGCCGACGTGTCCGCGATCCACGGCCAGCATTGGCGCCTGGGCAAGGAGCAGATGCTGTTTTGCCTGTTCCGCCACACCGGCGCCCAGGTGTTCCGCGACTTCGCCGTACGCGCCGGCCAGCGCTGGCTGGTCCAGGCCGCCACGCAGATGGCGATGCGCGACGCCGCGCGGCGCATCGGCATGAACCTCAGCACGCGGGCCATCGGCCGTGGCGTCGCCCGCTGGGTGCCCATCGTCGGCGCCGTCGGCGTCGGCACCTACGCCTGGTACGACACCCGCCAGGTTGGCCAGACCGCGCTGACACTGTTCTCGCAGGCCGATCCCCCGCTGCAGCCGGCCTGAGCACCGCACCACGGCACGGCCCACGCAGCGCCGGGCCGTGGGAATGGACGAACTACACCTTGCGCTGGAACGCCTCGGCCAGCATCGCGCCGTCGAAGCCCTGCGGCGCCTCCCCGTCGACCGCATAGCGGTACAGGGCGGCGGAATAGATGCCCGCCAGCGCCGCCTGCACCAGGCCCAGCAGGATCGCCAGGACCACCGTGGTCGACGCCAGCAGGATCCCGCCGCCGGTGGCCCCGCTGCCGAGCAGCATGACGCTCAGCGCGCCACCGCCAGCAAGCACCAGGACGATCAGCAGGCCGAAGGCCAGGCCGATGCCGGCATTGCCGATCAGGTTCTCGCCCCAGCTGCGCCGCAGCAGCGTGGCGCTGCGCTTGACCGCATCGACCGGGCCCACCCGCTGCGCCACCAGCACCGGCACCACCAGGAACGTGGCCACCGTCCAGGCCACGCCCACGAGGCCCACCACGAGGCGTCCGATGAAGCCGGCGCGCTGTTCGAGCGCGCGCAGGATGATGCCCACCGTGGCGGCGATGACGGCATAGCCGAAGATCGGCCCGATGCGATCGAGCGCGATCGCCAGGCCGGCACGGAGCGTAGGTTCACCGCCGTCGAGCCGGATCATGGCCGCCCCCACCAGGGCCACGTTGAAGAACACCATGACGAAGTAGTGGGCGACGTAGAACGCGAACAGCCACAGGTAGAACGCCGCGGAGGTTTCGAAGTCGTCCTCGACCCCGCCCAGCACATCCAGCCCGAACATCGGCAACACGAACGTGGCCGTCACGACCAGGGCGGCGATGCCGGCCACGAGTGGAAACACCAGCAGGTGCCGGTCGGACTTGAGCACCGCCGCGCTTGCGCGCACCAGCTCCCAGCTGCGTGAAAAGCGCTCGAACATGATCCTGCCCCCCCGGGTCGCGAATCCGGGAATTCTGCGCGAGCCCGGCGCCACGCGCCAGCCCGTCAGCCCCGCCGGATGCCCGCCCGACTAGGGCGCTTGCGACTGCGCCCCGCCCGGGGTCGGGTCCAGCATGGCGCGCATGTCGTGGCCGCTGGGCTCCTGGAACACCCGCAGGCCGAACTCCGGCAGGATCGCGTAGAGGTGGTCGAAGATGTCGCCCTGGATGGACTCGTACTCGGCCCACGCGGTCGTGGCGGTGAAACAGTAGACCTGCAGCGGCAGTCCGGTCGGCCCGGGCTGCAACTGCCGCACCATCTGGATCATCTCGCCGTGGACGCGCGGATGCGCGCGCAGGTAGGCGCCCACGTAGGCGCGGAACGTGCCCAGGTTGGTGACGCGGCGCGTGTTCACGGGATCGCGGCCCTGGGCCAGCAGCACCTTGTTGTGCTCCTCGAGCTCGCGGCGCTTGCGCTCCAGGTAGTCGTCGATCAGCGCGAAGCGCTTGAGCGCCGTGCGCTCGTGGTCCTCCAGGAAGCGCACCGACGTCTGGTCCAGGTGCAGCGAGCGCATGATCCGGCGCCCGCCGGAATCGCTCATGCCACGCCAGTTCTTGAACGGTTCGTTGATAAGCCGCCAGGTCGGGATCGTGGTTATCGTGCGGTCCCAGTTCTGCACCTTCACCGTGTGCAGGGCGATGTCGATGACGTCGCCATCCGCGTTGAGCGCCGGCATCTCCAGCCAGTCGCCCACGCGCAGCATGTCGTTGGAGGACAGCTGCACGGCGGCCACGAAGGACAGGATGGTGTCCTTGAACACCAGCATCAGCACCGCCGTCATCGCACCCAGGCCGGAGAGCAGGAGCAGCGGCGAGCGCTCGATCAGCACCGCCACCACGAGGATGCCCGCGACGATGAACGCGATGATCTTGAACAGTTGCAGGTAGCCCTTGATCGGCTTGCTGCGCGCGCGGTCCGGGTTCTGCTGCTCGTAGATGTCGCCGATCGCGTTGAGCAGGTTGCCCAGCGACAGGGCCACGGTCAGGATCATGTAGCCGTTGGCGACGTTGCGCACCACGCTGACCACGCCCTCGGGCAGGCCCGGCACGTAGGGGATGCCGTAGAACACCACCAGGGCGGGCACCACGTGGGCCAGGCGCGATATCACCCCGCGGCCCAGCAGCGCATCGTCGTACTTGTTCGGCGTGGCCTGCACGGCCTTGCGGATCAGCCGCAGCAGCACGCGCTTGGTCACCAGGTCGGCCAGCACCGCCAGCAGCACCAGGGCCGACAGGTGGACCGTGGTTTCCAGCCAGGGGGTGGCGGCGAGCGGCGCGAGCCAGGTGTCGATGCGTTCCATAGCGCGGCAGTCTAGCGCCCGCGCCCCGGCCAGCCCACCCCGGGCAGATGCGGCGCGTGCGCCATTCCGCGATGATGCAGGGGTCCAGCCGACCAGGAACCCCGATGCCCGAGTCCCGTCCCGTCGTCCTCGTCACCGGTGCCGCGCGCCGCGTCGGCGCGGCGATCGCCCGGCGCCTGCACGCGGAGTGCGACCTCGCCCTGCACTACCGCAACTCCGGCGACGCGATGCAGGAACTGGCCGACGAACTGCTGGCCCGCCGTGGCGGCAGCGTGCTGACGCTGCGCGCGGAGCTGGCCGACACGGCGGCGCTGCCGGCGCTGGTCGAGCACGTGGCCGGCCACTTCGGCCGGCTCGACGGCCTGGTCAACAACGCCTCGGCCTTCTACCCCACCCCGCTGGGCGAGACCAGCGAAGCCCAGTTCGACGAGCTGTTCGCATCCAACGCCAAGGCCCCGTTCTTCCTCGCCCAGGCGGCGGCACCGCATCTGCGCGCCGCACGCGGAGCGATCGTCAGCCTGCTCGACATCTATGCCGAACGACCGCTGCCCGACCACCCGGTCTATTCGATGGCCAAGGCCGCCCACCGCATGCTGGTGCTGGCGCTGGCACAGGCGCTGGGGCCGGAGGTTCGCGTGAATGGCGTGGCGCCGGGCACGGTGCTGTGGTCGGAGAAGCCGTTCAAGGCCGAAACGGAGGAAGCCATCGCCACGCGCACCGCGCTCAAGCGCGTCGGCAGCCCCGAAGCGGTGGCCGAGGCGGTGCGGTTCCTGCTGCTGGAGGCCGACTACAGCACCGGGACGGTCCTGCCCGTCGACGGAGGCCGCCTGCTCGCGACCTGAGGCAGATGGAGCGGCGTCAGCGCGCCCCGGGCGGGCGCGGGACACCCGGCACGACGATCCCGGCCCGGGCCAGCAACTGCGGCACCGGCGCGCGGATGAACTCGTCCTTCTCGAGCGCGCGGGCATCGGGTTGCCAGCCGTGGCCCTCGTCGAGCGCCAGCGGGTCGATGTCGATCGCCACCACCCCGCTGTCGTCGCGCACGCGTCCCAGCGCCGTTTCCACGCGCTTGAGCGCCTGGCGCAGCGCCGCGGCCGGCAGGTCGCTGTCCAGCCGGACCAGTGCGTTGTGGTAATGCCCACCCCCGTGCCGGGCCGGGGTCAGCAGCACCGGCGTCAGGCGGGCCACCTTGCCCAGGGCCTCCAGCGCGGTCATTGCCTGGTGAAGGCACCGGTCATCGGACAGGTTCGACCCCAGCACCAGCAGCCAGCGCCGGCTCATGCGCCCGCGAAGTCCCGCTCGATGCGCACCCCGACGTGGGCGCAACCCAGCGCCGCGGCGGCCTCGGGCTTGTCGATGCTCAGCACCAGGCTGCGCACCTCGAAGCGCCGGTTGAGCAGCACGGCCATTTCCTCGGCCAGCGTTTCCAGCAGCAGGTGGCGCCCGGCACCGGCCAGGTCGCGCAGGGCCTGGCTGATCTCGGCGTAGTCGAGCGTGTCGGAGAGATCGTCGCTGGCGGCGGGAATGCGGTTGTCGAACGCCAGCTCGAGGTCGAGCGACAACGGCTGGCGGGCCTCGCGCTCACGCTCGTACACGCCGATCAACGCCTCCACCCGCAGGCCCCGGATGAACACGCGGTCCATCAGATCGCCTCCAGCGTGGCCATGTCCCAGCGCGGCTGCACGCGCACCTCGTCGGGCTCCGACAGGCCGGCCTGCAGGCGCAGTGCGCCGGCGAACGCGATCATCGCGCCGTTGTCGGTGCAGAACTCCGGGCGCGGGAAGTACACCCGGGCCCCGATCCGGGCACCCCGCTCGACCAGTTCCGAACGCAGGCGCCGGTTCGCGCCGACGCCGCCGGCGACGATCAGGCGCCGGTGGCCGCTTTGCTGCAGCGCGCGCTCGCACTTGATCACCAGCGTGTCGACCACCGCCTCCTCGAAGGCCCGGGCGATGTCGGCGCGGGTCTGGTCGGTCTGGTCGGACTTTTGCCAGGCCAAGAGCACCTGGGTCTTGAGTCCCGAGAAGCTGAAGTCCAGGCCGGGCCGGTCGGTCATCGGCCGCGAGAACCTGAACGCGCCTGCACGCCCTTCCCCGGCCAGCTTCGCCAGCACCGGCCCGCCGGGATACGGCAGGCCCATCAGCTTCGCGGTCTTGTCGAAGGCCTCGCCGGCGGCATCGTCCAGCGTCTCGCCCAGCAGCCGGTAGTCGCCGATCGCATCGACCGCCACCAGCTGGGTGTGGCCGCCCGACACCAGCAACGCGACGAAGGGCGGCTCCAGCGGCGGTTCGCTGCCGGTGTCCTCCAGCAGGGGGGCCAGCAGATGGCCCTCCATGTGGTGCACGCCGATGGCCGGCACCTGCAGCGCCCAGGCCAGCGCGCGGGCCACGCCGGCCCCGACCAGCAGGGCACCGACCAGCCCGGGGCCGGCGGTGTAGGCCACCCCGTCGAGGTCGCCGACCCCCAGCCCGGACTCGGCCAGGATCCCGCGGACGAGCGGCAGCAACCTGCGCACATGGTCGCGGCTGGCCAGCTCGGGCACGACCCCGCCGTACTCGGCATGCAGCTTCACCTGGCTGTACAGCGCGTGCGCGAGCAGGCCGCGCCGGGTGTCGTAGAGCGCCACTCCGGTTTCGTCGCAGGAGGTTTCGATGCCTAGTACGATCATCACAGTGCTCCATGGGCCGCAGGCCGGGCGCTTGCCCCGAGGGGCGAAGGACTTGCATGCGGCGGATTCAGGCGAGTATCATACGCGGCTCGCCCGTTGGACCGGGCCGAAACCCCACTCCGGAGTCATCATGCCGTCTGTCAAAGTCCGCGAAAACGAGCCGTTCGAGTTTGCGCTGCGTCGCTTCAAGCGCACCTGCGAAAAGGCCGGTGTCCTGGCCGAGACCCGCAAGCGCGAGTTTTACGAGAAGCCGACCCAGGAGCGCAAGCGCAAGCGTGCCGCCGCGGTCAAGCGTCACCTGCGTCGCGTGGGCCGCGACGTGACCAAGAAGCAGCGCCTGTACTGAGCCGCTGCGCCTGGTGATCAAGCCGGCCGCGCCCTGGGCGCCGCCGGCTTTTTTTCGTTTCCGAAATCGCAAGCATGTAGAAGGGACCCCCGCATGAGCCTCAAGACCCAGCTTTCCAGCGACATGAAGACCGCCATGAAGGCCGGCGAGAAGGACCGCCTCGGCGTGATCCGCCTGATGCAGGCCGCGATCCAGCAGCGCGAGGTCGACGAGCGCATCGAGCTCGACGAGCCCCAGGTCATGGCGGTGCTCGAGAAGATGCTCAAGCAGCGCCGCGACTCGGTCGAGCAGTACGAGAAGGCCGGCCGCGAGGACCTGGCCGCCGTGGAGCGCTACGAGATCGGCGTCATCCAGGCCTACCTGCCCGAGCCGCTGGGCGAGGCCGAACTGGCCGCGCTGGTCGACAAGGTGGTGGCCGACACCGGTGCCCAGGGGCCGCAGGACATGGGCCGGGTCATGGCGGCGGTGAAGACGGCCGCGGCCGGGCGTGCCGACATGGGCCAGGTTTCGGCCCTGGTGAAGCGGCGGCTGGCCGGCTGAGCGGCCATGGCGAGCAAACGCGCCGCGATTGCCTGGGCCAAGGGGATGCTCGAGAGGCTGCGCAACAGCTTCCCGGCGCGGGTGGCCGCCCGCTTCAGCGACACCTACATCCTGTCGATCTCGGCCTCGATCTCCTTCTACACGCTGCTGTCCCTGGCTCCGCTGGTGCTCCTGCTGCTGTGGGGCACCACGTTCCTGCTGCCGGCGGCCAAGGACGAATTCTTCAAGCAGATCGACATGCTGGCCGGCCCGGAGGCGAAGAACACCGCACAGATGATCGTCGACAACGCGTCGGCCACGCCCGACACCGGCTCCATGGCTGCCGTGCTCGGCGGCCTGGTGCTGCTGTTCGGCGCGTCGATCGTGTTTGCCCAGCTACAGCAGGCGCTAAACCGCATATTCCGGGCCGAGAACCAGGCCCTGGGTGGCGTCCTGGGGTTCCTGCGCAAGCGCCTGATCGGCATGGGCGTGGTCTTCGGCCTGGGCTTCCTCATCGTGGTGTCGATGATCGCCCACGCCGTGCTGCAGCTCGTCATCGACCAGTTGCCCGGGGGCACGACGGTGTACTCCACGCTGATCGCGTTCGTCCTGTACGGACTCGTGTTCGGCACCGTGTACCACGTGCTGCCCGACCGCCCGGCCGGCTGGAAGCTGTCGATGGCGGGCGGTTTCATCACCGCGGCCCTGTTCCTCGTCGGCCGCTGGGCGATCGGCCTGTACCTGGGCCATGCCGCGCTGGGCAGCGCGTACGGGCCGGCCGGTGGCCTGGTGGTGCTGCTGGTGTGGATCTACTACAGCGCGATCGTGTTCTTCTCCGGCGCGCTGATGACGGCGATGTTCGACGAGATGCGCAAGCAGGGCCGGGCGGCACAGCCCTGGTAGCGGGCCGGGCCCTATAATCGCGCGATGGCAGGCCGCATCCCCGACGCGTTCATCGACGACATCGTCGCCCGCACCGACATCGTCGAGGTGATCGGTTCGCGGGTGCCGCTCAAGCGCGCCGGCCGCGAATACCACGCCCGCTGTCCGTTCCACGACGAGCGCACGCCCAGCTTCACCGTCAGCCCGACCAAGCAGTTCTACCACTGCTTCGGCTGCGGGGCGCACGGCACCGTGATCCGCTTCCTGATGGACTACGAGCGCATGGAGTTCCTCGACGCGGTCGAGGACCTGGCCGCGCGCGCCGGCATGGAGGTGCCGCGCGAGACGCGCCAGGTGAACCAGAGCGGCGAGGTGCGCGACCTCTATGCCGCGCTGGAGGCCGCGCAGGCATTCTTCCGTGGCCAGCTGGCCGGCAACGCCGGTGCCAGCGCCTACCTGCAGCGACGCGGCGTCGACGCGGCCACGGCCGAGCGCTTCGGCATCGGCTGGGCGGCGGAGTCCTGGGACGCGCTCAAGACCGCACTCGGCACCGACGAGCGCCGCCTGAAGCTGCTCGACCGGGCGGGCCTGCTGTCCACGAGTGATTCCGGTCGCGTCTACGACAAGTTCCGCAGCCGCATCATGTTCCCGATCCACGACCGCCGCGGGCGCGTCATCGCCTTCGGCGGCCGGGTGCTGGAGAAGGACGACGGGCCGAAGTACCTCAACTCCCCCGAAACCGCCCTGTTCCACAAGGGGCGCGAACTGTACGGCCTGTGGCAGGTGCGCCAGGCGCACGCGAAGATCGCGCGCCTCATCGTGGTCGAGGGCTACATGGACGTCGTTTCGCTGTTCCAGTTCGGCGTCACCGAGGCGGTGGCGACGCTGGGCACCGCGACCACGCCCGACCACGCCGAACTGCTGTTCCGCAACGCGGCCGACGTCTATTTCTGCTTCGATGGCGACCGCGCAGGCCGTGCCGCGGCCTGGAAGGCGGTGGAGTCGGTGCTGCCGCGCATGCGCGACGGCCGCCAGGCCTTCTACCTGTTCCTGCCCGAAGGCGAGGACCCCGACTCCATCGTGCGCGCCGAGGGTGCCCAGGGCTTCGACGCACGCCTGAAGTCCGCCACGCCGCTGAGCGAGTTCGTGTTCGCCGAGCTGGGCCATGAGGTCAACCTCAACACCCTCGATGGACGGGCCCGGCTCGCCGAACGCGCCCGACCCATGCTCGAGCGCATCCCGGACGGCGCGTTCCGCGACCTGATGCTCGCGCAGTTGCACACGCTCACCGGCGTTGGCGCGGCCGAGGCGCCCGCTCGCGGCCAGGCGTCGCCCGCCCCTCCGGCTCGGGGGCCGGGCCTTCCCGGCGGCCAGCGGCGCAGCGTCGTGCGCAGCGCGATCCAGATGCTGCTGCAACAGCCGTCGCTGGCGGAGGAGGCCGCGCCGCCCTATGCCTTCCAGGACCTCGACCAGCCCGGCGTCGGCCTGCTCGTGGACATGATCACGCTGGCCCGCCAGCGCCCCGGCATCACCACCGGGGCCCTGCTGGAGCACTTCGCGGAGCGGCCGGAAGGCGCGGCGTTGCAGAAGCTGGCCGTGGCCGACCTGCCGGGCGAGGCCGCGGCCTGGCGCAGCGAGTTCCACGATGCGTTGGCCAGCCTGGCCCGCACGCGGATCGTCCAGCGCATCAGCCAGCTGCAGGCGGCCGGTCCGCTGGACGACACCGGCAAGGCCGAGCTGCGCGAACTGCTGGTGCAGCGCGCGCAGCGCTGAGCCCGCTCAGGCCAAGGCCTGCTCCATGACCCTGAGCATGTTCATGCCCAGCACCTTGTCGATCCGCTGCCCACTGTGCCCGCGTCGCGCCAGCATGCGTGCCAGCATCCGGTAGCGGCTCGGCGCATTGAGGTCCGGGACGAAGATGAACACGTCCTCGCGCTCGCCCGGTGCCGAGATGCCCGCCTCGCGGCGCATCCGGATCGTCTCGGCGAAGCGCCTGCGGTACTCCTCGTCGACGTCGATCGCGCCAACCTGGCCGTCGGTGCCGATGCCGACGTGGTCCTCGCCGCACACGTCGATGGCGTGCTCGACATGGCGGATCACGTCCACCGCATGGGGTTGGCCCTCCTCGCGCAGGAACGGCATGAAGTAGATGCCGACCACGCCGCCGCGCTCGGCCAGCGCCCGCAGCTCGGCATCGGTCTTGTTGCGCGGATTCCTGGCAAGGGCCATGCAGCCGGTGTGGGTGATGGCCAGGGGCCGGCGTGCCGCCTGCAGCGCGTCGAGGCAGGTGCGCTCGCTGCTGTGGGACAGGTCCACCAGCAGGCGCTGGTCCTCGGCGCGCGCCAGCACCTCCCGGCCGAACCCGCTCAGCCCCCGGTCGTCCTCGACCAGGCAGCCGTCGCCGACCCGGTTGCGGCCGTTGTAGGTCAGCTGCACGACGCGCAGGCCGGCCCCGCGCAGCACGTCCAGGCGCGTCGCGTCGCCTTCCAGCGCGACGGCGTCCTGCATGCCCAGCACCAGGCCCACGCGCCCGGTGTCGCGCGCACGGCGCATGTCGCCCGGGCCCTGCACATGCAACAGATGGCGCGGCCTGGCCTGCACCTCGCGCCGCCAACGCTCCAGGGCCTCGCGCGTGGCGTCCCACGCACCCTCTTCCCGGCCCACCGGGCCGGCCGAAAGATGCAGCGCCGCCAGGCCCGAGGCCATCAGCTGGGCCAGTTCCTCATTCCCGATCAAGGCGCCGCGCTCGCGGCGCTGTCCCAGCGGTGAAGCCAGGGCGTCGATGACCAGCGCATCGGTGGGCGTCGAGGGGCTGGCGCCGCCCGCCCGGGCCCATGCAGGCACGAGGGCCGTTGCGGCCGCTGCGCCCAGGCCCTTGAGCAGGCGCCGTCGGTCCGATCGCGTGTCATTCATGCTGCAGTTCCATACCGGCTCCGGATCCCACCCCGGGGCAGAGCATGCCACCGGCCAGCCGGGGCGACAGCCGTGACTTATGGACCAGAGCCGGCATCGCCGCGGGAGGTTAGTCTCGGGGGTTGTCCCATCACCGGATGCCCTCCATGCGCACCACCGTGCTTTCCCTGGCCCTTGCGGCCGCCGCGCTGGCCCTGTCGCCGGCCGTCGCCAACGATGTCGAGCGCGTCCAGGTCGGCCAACGCGTGACCGAGAACGTCCCGGACATCCCCCGACGAGCTCATCGAGCGCCTGGCGCGCTACCAGAACACGCGCGGGGCAGGATTCGCCGGCTGGCTTCCCGATGGCGGCATGCTGGTCACGACGCGATTCGCCGAGACCAACCAGGTCCACCGGGTCCGGGCAGCCGGCGGCGCGCGGGAGCAGCTGACTTTCTACTCCGAACCCGTCGGCAGCGTCGCCACCCCGCGGGGACTGGCCGATGGCTTCGTCTTCAGCCGCGACGTCGGCGGCTCGGAGTTCTGGCAACTCTTCCACTACGACCTGGGCAGCCGCGAGGCGCGCATGCTCAGCGACGGCGAGAGCCGCAACCAGGGCCCGGTCTGGTCGCATGACGGCAGCCGGATCGCCTATGGCACGACGCGTCGCAACGGCCGGGACACCGACATCCACGTCGTCACCCTCGACGGCACCTCCAGCCCGGTGCTCGAGCGCGAGGGCACCTGGTTCGCCGGCGGCTTCTCGCGCGACGGCCGCCAGCTGCTGGTGACGCGCTACCTGTCGATCAACGAGAGCCACCCGCATGTCCTCGACATCGACAGCGGCGAGCTCACGCCGATCCACGACCCCGACAACCCGGCCGGTTACGGGTCGATGGCGTTCACGCACGATGGCCGCGGCATCTTCTACACCTCGGATGCGGAAGGCGAGTTCCGCGAATTGCGGCACCGCGACCTCGCCGATGGCCAGGGCACCCGACTCAGCGCGGACATCCCCTGGGACGTGCAGGGCTTCACCCAGTCCCCGGATGGCTCGCTGCTGGCGTTCACGACCAACGAGGATGGCATCTCGCGCCTGCACCTTCGGCGCCTGCCGGGCCACGAGCCGGTCGACCTGCCGGACCTGCCGGTGGGCCTCATCGGACTGGGCGAGTTCTCGCCCGACGGCCGCATGCTGGGCATGACGATCAACTCGGCCACCTCGCCCAGCGACGTGTACGCGCTGGACCTGGACGCCGGCGAGCTGCGGCGCTGGACCCACAGCGAGGTCGGCGGCCTGGACACGGCACGCTTCATCGAGCCGACCCTGGTGCATTACCCGACGTTCGACGAGGTCGACGGCCAGCCGCGCATGATCCCCGCCTTCTACTACCGCCCGGCCGACGAAGCCCCCGAGGGCGGGTTCCCGGTGGTGATCAACATCCATGGCGGCCCCGAGGCGCAGGCACGTCCTGGCTTCGTGCCGAACTTCCAGTTCCTCGCCAACGAGCTGGGCGTGGCGGTGCTGGTGCCGAACGTGCGCGGCTCGGCCGGCTATGGCAAGAGCTACCTGCTGCTCGACAACGGCGTGCTGCGCGAGGACTCGGTGCGCGACATCGGCGCGCTGC
Source organism: Alkalisalibacterium limincola (assembly GCF_008017755.1). GTDB lineage: Bacteria > Pseudomonadota > Gammaproteobacteria > Xanthomonadales > Xanthomonadaceae > Alkalisalibacterium > Alkalisalibacterium limincola. The sequence continues at coordinate 65,479 of NZ_VRTS01000002.1, read as the reverse complement.
TCGACTGGGTCGCCGAACAGCCCGAGCTCGATGCAGACCGCGTCGGCGTGCAGGGCGGCAGCTACGGCGGCTACATGGTGCTGGCCTCGATGGTCCACTACAACGACCGCCTGCGCGCCGGCATCAACGTGGTCGGCATCTCCAACTTCGTCACGTTCCTCGAGAACACCGAGAGCTATCGCCGCGACCTGCGCCGCGCCGAGTATGGCGACGAGCGCGACCCGCAGATGCGTGCCTTCCTCGAGTCGATCTCACCGTTGAACAATGCCGGGAAGATCACCCGGCCACTGTTCGTCGCCCAGGGCTACAACGACCCGCGCGTACCGGCCTCGGAGGCGGAACAGATCGTCGAGGCGGTCCGCGGCAACGGGGGCGACGTGTGGTACCTGCTGTTCATGGACGAGGGCCACGGCTTCTCCAAGAAGACCAACAGCGACTTCTACGGTGCCGCTTCGATGCTGTTCTGGCAGCAGCACCTGCTGGAATGATCCGATGACCCAACCCGAAGGCTTCAGCTGCATCGGCCTGATCAACCCGAAATCGCCCGAGAACGTCGGCGCGATCATGCGCGCGGCCGGCTGCTACGGCGTGGCGTCGGTGTTCTACACCGGCACGCGCTACGACCGCGCCAAGCAGTTCGTCACCGACACCAAGCGCGTCAGCGACCACATCCCGCTGATCGGCGTGGAACGGCTGCAGGACGTGCTGCCGCTGGGCTGCGTGCCGGTGGCCGTGGAGATGGTCGAGGGTGCCGTGGAGCTGCCGCGCTACCGCCACCCGCGCCGCGCGTTCTACATCTTCGGTTCCGAGGACGAGCAACTGGCGAAGACCCGCGAGATCCGCGAATGGTGCCGCGACGTGGTCTACATCCCCACCATCGGCTGCATGAACCTGGCCGCCAGCGTCAACGTGGTGCTCTATGACCGGCTGGCGAAGGGCAACCGGATGCAGGAGTAGGCCGCGCAGCGGCCCGGGGCACCGATCAGGGCACCGGGAAGCCCGCGCCGGGAAGCAGCCAGTGGTCGACCAGCAGGAAGGCGAACAAGGCCATCAGGTAGACGATCGAGTAGTTGAACACCTTCATCGCGTACAGCTCGTTGGGCGGGTTGAGCAACCGGATCGCGTACCACAGGAACACGCCGCCCAGCAGCAGCGCACCTCCGAGGTAGAACGTGCCGCTCATGCCGGTGGCCCAGGGCAGCACGGTCACCGCGACCAGCAGCACGGTGTAGAACAGGATCTGCCAGCGCGTGTAGGTCACGCCGTGGGTGACCGGCAGCATCGGGATCATCGCGCGGGCGTAGTCGTCGCGGCGGAAGATCGCCAGCGCCCAGAAATGCGGCGGCGTCCACACGAAGATGATCAGGACCAGCAGCAGCGCATGCGGGTGCAGGTGGCCGGTGACCGCCACCCAGCCCAACGCCGGCGGGGCAGCGCCGGCCAGACCGCCGATGACGATGTTCTGCGGCGTGGCGCGCTTGAGCCAGCCGGTATAGACGATCGCATAGCCGATCAGCGAAGCGAAGGTGAGCCACGCGGTCAACGCATTGACCTGCCAGGCCAACAGCAGCATCGACACCGCCCCGAGCACGATCGCGAACACCAGCACCTGGCGCGAGCTCAGCGAGCCGCTGGGCAGCGGCCGCGCCGAGGTGCGGGCCATGATCGCGTCGATGCGCTGATCGAGCAGGTGGTTGATCGCCGCCGCCGAGGAGGCGGCCAGCCAGATGCCCAGGCTGCCGAACACCAGCGCCTGCCACGGCGGCATCGCCGGCGTGGCCAGGAACATGCCGATGACCGCGGTGAACACGATCAGGGCGACCACGCGTGGCTTGGTCAGCTCGAAGTACTGGCTGGCGATCGAAGACATGGGGCTCGCTGGGCTCGGAGTGCGCACAAGGGTGCGGTGCCCCGCCGCCGGATGACAAGCATCCGGTGGCCGGGCACCACGGGGGTCAGGCCGGACGCAGGCGCGCCAGCAGGCTGACCAGGATGAACAACAGCGCGATCGCGCCGGCGGTATGCAGCGTGGCCATCCACAGCGGCAGGCCCATGACCACGTTGCCGATGCCCAGCAGCCACTGCAGCACCACGCCCACGGCCAGCGCCCCGCCCCAGCTGCGCAGGCCCGGCATGCGCCACAGGCGCCAGGACAGCCAGAACAGGTACAGCGCCACGACGACGGCGAAGATGCGATGGCTTAGCTGGATGGCGACACGCGCCGGGCCGTCGAGCAGGCCACCCTCGTAGTCCACGCCGATGCCGCGCCACATCACGAAGCCCTCGCGGAAGTCGGTCTCCGGCCACCACTGGCCGAGGCAGGTGGGGAAATCCGAACCGCACGAGAGTGCCGCGTAGTTGGCGCTGGTCCAGCCGCCCAGCGCGATCTGCAGCCCGAGGATGCCCAGGCCAAGCCACAGCATCGGCCTGAGGCCATGGGCATCGGCACGCGGCAGCTGCGCGCCCGGGGTGGCACGCCAGGCCATCCAGCTCAGCAGCGACACCATGGTGAGCCCACCCAGCAGGTGGGCCATGACCGCGATGGGCTTGAGCAGCCAGGTCACCGTCCACATGCCCAGCATCGCCTGGACGATGATGACCGCCAGCGTGACCGTGGCGATCCGGCTGAAGTCCGCCTCGCGCGAGCGCACCGCGAACGCACCAGGGCCAGCTCGGCCACGATGACCAGCAGCGTCGAGGCGACGTACCACTCCTGCATGTAGAGCGGGATCGCGATCGCCACCAGCGCGCTGGCACCGAACACCGTGGCCAGGCCGAATCGGTGGCGGCGGGCGGCCAGCGCGGCCAGTCCCAGCACCATGAAGCCCAGCAGCGCGGCGATATGGCGGTGCACCTGCTCGCGCCAGGCCTTGTCGACCTCGACGGGACGCTCGAAGCGCTCGTTGGCCGCGGCAATGGTCGCCTCGGCCGCCGGCCAGGTGGCCTTGCCGTAGCAGGTCGGCCAGTCCGGGCAGCCCAGGCCGGCGTCGGAAAGGCGCACGAAGGCGCCGAACACGCTCACGCAGAGTGCCAGGGCCACTGCGGCCCAGGCCAGGCGATGGAAATGTCGATGGGGGGACATGGATGGGGCCCTTGTTCCGGGTTACTTGATCAGGCGACGCAGGTCGCGGCTGAGGCCACTGGGGTCGAAGCGGCCGGGTAGTGGAGCACGAGGTAGCCCGACGGGTCGGTGACGAACACCGGCAGGGCCTCGGCGGTGGTGGCCTCGGGAACCTGTGCCGACACGGCCGCGTCGGGCTGCATCGCGAACAGGTTGCGGAACGTCGTCGCGCCTTGCGGTATCTCGCCGAACCACAACACATGCATGTTGTCGGCGTGGCGTCCCTCGCTGATCCAGACCCGGCGAAGGGTGTCGACCATCTCGACGCAGGCGTTCGAGACGCACCCCGCCGGCGGCAGCACCAGCACGCGCCACACGCCCTCGCGCGGCTGCCACGGGTAGGGCGTGCCGTCGGCGTGGCGCAGCTCGACACCGGTGAGGTCGCGGGGCGGCTCGACGAATTTGCCGTAGTTGCGGGTGGCCTGGGGTTCCCAGCCACTGTAGTGCAGGAACAGCGCCACGCCGAAGGAGCTCAGGAACAGGGCCAGGATCGCCAGCAGGGCGATCCGGGAACGGGTTTGCGGGTTCATTGCCTTCTCCGGCGGAAACTCAGGACCAGGGTGATGACGAGGGTGGCCGCCGCGAGGCCGAACCACTGCACGGCGTAGCCACGGTGCTTCTCGGGCGGCAGGGTATTGGCCAGCACGTCGAGGTCGCGCTCGAAGCCGATGTCCAGTGCCGGGTCCAGCCGCAGCACGCGGGGCGCGAGATCGACTGACAGGCCGAGCGCCGCCGCGATCTCGGCCGGCACCACGCGCAATGCCAGGAGGCTGCCATCCGGCTGGCGCTGCAGCGCCTCGCCCAGGGACAGCCCGGCCGAGGGTGGCGGCATCAGCAGGCCGCGGACCGGGTGCTCGCCAGGCGCGAGGTCCGGCAGCACCGGCAGGCCGCGGTCGGCAGGCAGGGGCAACCAGCCCAGCTCCACCAGCAGTTGCGTCGCATCGGCATCGTCGACCTCGAACACGCGGTACACGCGCACGCCCTGGCGGCCGTCGTTGCGCTGGTTGTCGAGGTAGACCGGCGCGACGTCGGGAAAGCGGCCCGTGCCCGCCGCCCATTCCAGACGCTCCGGATGTTCCCGGGCGGTCGCCAGCGCCACCGGCTCGCGCTCCTGGATCGTCCGGGCCTGGGCGGCCAGCATCGCGTCCTTTTCAAGGCCACGCTGCCACTGCCAGGTGCCGGCGACGAGGAACACCCCCAGCATGGCCAGGGCGAAGAGCCAGAGGCCCCATGGCAGGCGCCTGGAAGTCACGCGGCGGGGCCGGGCTTCATGCCGGGAGCATTGGCGAACTGCGATAATGGCGCGATTCCCCTACCGCTGGCATCGAGCATGTTGCAGAACCTCGTCATCATCGCGTTCCTGATCGTCATCCTCTACAACCTCGGTGCCGGGTTGTTCTTCATGATGACCGACAAAGGTGGGTCGAACCGCACGGTGCGCTCGCTGACCTGGCGCATCGGGCTGTCGGTCGGCCTGATCATCCTGATCGGCCTGGGCATCGCCACCGGCATCATCCAGCCGCATGGCAACCCGGCCCTGGGTGGCTGAATCGCGCCCCGGGGCCAGCCCCAAGAAACGAAGGGCCGGCATTGGCCGGCCCTCCATGGCGCGTTGTCGCGTCGTGCCTACAGCACGTAGACGAAGACGAACAGGCCCAGCCACACCACGTCGACGAAGTGCCAGTACCAGGCCACCGCCTCGAAGCCGAAGTGGTTGTCGCGGGTGAAGTGGCCCTTGGCGACGCGGAACCAGATCACCGCCAGCATGATCGCGCCCAGCGTCACGTGCAGGCCGTGGAAGCCGGTCAGCATGAAGAACGTGGCGCCGTAGATGCCCGAGGCCAGCGTCAGGTTCAGGTCGACATAGGCGTGGATGTACTCGTAGATCTGGAAGCCCATGAAGATCGCGCCCAGGATCACGGTCGCCGCGAGCCAGAACAGCACCCGGCCACGCTCGCCTGCCCGGAGGGCATGGTGGGCGATGGTGATCGTCACGCCGGAAAGCAGCAGGATGCAGGTGTTGAGCAGCGGGATGCCCCAGGCCGAGATCGTCTCGTAGGCACCGCCCAGCGCCGCCGGACCAGAGGTCGGCCAGGTCGCATCGAACTCCGACCACAGCAGCGCATGGGTCATGGCGCCATGGCCTTCGCCACCGAGCCACGGCACGCTCAACATGCGCGCGTAGAACAACGCGCCGAAGAAAGCGGCGAAGAACATGATCTCCGAGAAGATGAACCACATCATCCCCATCCGGAACGACACGTCCACCTGCTTGTTGTACATGCCCGCGACCGACTCGCGGATGACGTCGCGGAACCAGCCCGTCAGCATGAACAGGACGACGGCGAGCCCGACGTAGAACACGCCCTGCCCCCAGCCCATGCCGGTCATCCAGCTGGCGACGCCCAGCATCATGACGAACAGGCCGATGGCGCCGATGATCGGCCACCAGCTCGAGTGCGGGACGTAATAGACGTTGGGGTCGTGGGTTTCAGCGTGAGCCATGGATTTTTCCCGGTTTCCCGATTAACTGGATGATGTCGATGGCGTCACGGCGCCGAATGGATGCTCTTCGCCGCCTGCGAGGCATGGCGGGCCGTGGCGTGCTCGTTGTTGAAGAAAGTGTAGGACAAGGTGACCGTGTTCACATGCGCGGGCAGGTTCGGGTCGACGATGAAGCGCACCGGCATCTCGCGTTCCTCGCCCGGGTTGAGCAACTGCTCGGTGAAGCAGAAGCACTCGGTCTTGGCGAAGTAGGCCGACGCCGAGGACGGTGCCACCGACGGCACCGCCTGCCCCACGATCGCCCGCTCGGACACGTTGCGCGCGTGGTAGGTGGCCTCCATCAGCTCACCGACGCGCACGCGCATCTCGAACTGGTCGGCGTCGAATTCCCACGGCAGCGCCGAATTCACGGTGGAATCGAACTGCACCGTCACCCAGCGCTCCTCGACCGAGTCCATCGCGCCGACCAGGCGCTGGCCGGTCGGACCCTGCTCGAAGGTGATGCCGAAGATCTTCTCGCAGGCGATGCGGTACAGCGGCACCAGCGAGAACGCGAACACGAACGAGCCCAGCGCGACCAGGATGATGGCCTTGAAGGTGCGGCCATGGCTTGCCTTGCTGCTCATCGCGCGATCCATCCCATCAGCGTGGCCACGTACACCAGCACCGCGATACCGGCAACGATGCCGACCGTGAGCCACACGCCGGTACGGCGCTGGCGTGGGTCGAACTGGTTGGGGGCGGGGCGCTGGGTCATCGTTTCGCTCGCGACGCCCCGGACCTGCCGGGGCGCGCTCATCTCCCTCAGTGGGTCACGTCGCCGTGGGCGAGGTCGCGGTCATGGATTTCCGGCGGCGTGGTGAAGGTGTGGTGCGGGGCCGGCGACGGCACCGTCCATTCCAGGCCACGCGCGGCCTCCCACGAACGCGCTTCCGAACGCACGCCCTGCTTGAGCCAGCAGCACTTGATCAGGATCCACACGAAGAGCAGCTGCGAGAAGCCGAACGCGAAGCCACCGATCGACGACCACATGTTGAAGTCGGCGAAGGCGACGTTGTAGTCCGGGATGCGGCGCGGCATGCCGGCCAGGCCCAGGAAGTGCTGCGGGAAGAACAGCAGGTTGACGGTGATCGTGGAAGCCCAGAAGTGGATCTTGCCAAGCGCTCGTCGTACATGCGCCCGGTCCACTTCGGCAGCCAGTAGTACACCGCGGCCATGATCGAGTAGATCGCACCGGTCACCAGCACGTAGTGGAAGTGCGCGACCACGAAGTAGGTGTCGTGGTACTGGAAATCGGCTGGGACCAGGGCCAGCATCAGGCCGGAGAAGCCGCCGATGGTGAACATGATCACGAAGCCGATCGCGAACAGCATCGGGGTCTCGAAGGTCATCGAGCCGCGCCACATCGTCGACACCCAGTTGAACACCTTCACGCCCGTGGGCACCGCGATGAGCATCGTCGCGTACATGAAGAACAACTCGCCGCCCAGCGGCATGCCGACGGTGAACATGTGGTGCGCCCAGACGATGAACGACAGGAACGCGATCGACGCGGTGGCGTAGACCATGGCCTGGTAGCCGAACAGCGGCTTGCGCGAGAAGGTCGGCAGGATCTCCGAGACGATGCCGAACGCCGGGAGGATCATGATGTAGACCTCCGGGTGCCCGAAGAACCAGAAGATGTGCTGGTACATCACCGGGTCACCGCCACCGGCGGCATTGAAGAAGCTGGTCAGGAAGAACTTGTCGGTGAGCAGCATCGTCACCGCACCCGCCAGCACCGGCATCACCGCGATCAGCAGGAACGCCGTGATCAGCCAGGTCCATACGAAGATCGGCATCTTCAGCAGGTCCATGCCCGGGGCGCGCATGTTGAGGATCGTCGCGATGATGTTGATCGCACCCATGATCGAGCTCAGGCCCATCAGGTGGATGGCGAAGATCACGAACGCGATCGAGTTGCCGCCCTGCAGCGACAACGGCGGGTACAGCGTCCAGCCCGAGGCCGGGCCACCGCCGGGCATGACGAGCGTCATGAGCAGCAGCGTGAACGCGAACGGCAGGATCCAGAACGACCAGTTGTTCATGCGCGGCAGCGCCATGTCCGGCGCGCCGATCATCATCGGCACCATCCAGTTCGCCAGGCCGACGAAGGCCGGCATGACCGCACCGAAGATCATGACCAGCGCATGCATCGTGGTCATCTGGTTGAAGAATTCCGGATGCACGAACTGCAGGCCCGGCTGGAACAGCTCGGCGCGGATGACCAACGCCATCGAGCCGCCGACCAGGAACATGATCAGCGCGAACACCATGTACAGGGTGCCGATGTCCTTGTGGTTGGTCGTGAGGACCCAACGGTTCAGGAAACCCTTCGGCTTGTGGTCGTCCTCGTGCTGGTGCTCGAGTTCGTCGTTGTTGTCATGGACGGCGGTGTTGGCCATGGTCCGATCCCTTCTAGTGATTTCTGCGTTGCGAGCCGGACTCAGCCTTCGTCGGCCGCGGTGGCGGCGACGGCGGCGGTGCGGGCAGCTTCATCGATGTCGGCATCGCCGCGCTGTGCGGCCAGCCAGCTGTCGAACTCGGCGCGCGGAACCGCACGCACGACGATCGGCATGAAGCCATGGTCCTTGCCACACAGCTCGGCGCACTGGCCGCGGTAGACACCCGGCTCGAGGATTTCGGTCCAGGCTTCGTTGACCACGCCCGGGATCGCGTCCTGCTTCCAGCCCAGCGCCGGCACCCACCAGGAGTGGATGACGTCGTCGGCGGTGATCACGAAGCGGATCTTGGTGTCGGTCGGCAGCACCAGCTCGCGGTCGACGTCGAGCAGGTAGGTGTTGTAGCCGTCGGCGTCGGTGACCGCGTAGGGATCACGGCCGGAACGCAGCTGCCGCGTCATGTCCGAATCGCGGTCCATGCGGCTGACGAAGTTGACGTTCTCGCCGAGGTACTCGTAGCGCCACATCCACTGGTAGCCGGTGACCTTGACCGTCATCTCCGACTCGGTGGTGTCGTACATGGCGACCAGGTAGCGGGTAGCCGGCCACGCCATGACCACCAGCAGCACCACCGGGATGACCGTCCAGATGATCTCGGCGGTGGTGTTGTGGCTCCACTTCGCCGGGACGGCGCCCTTGGACTTGCGGAACTTGAACATCGCCACGGCCATCGCGCCGAACACGATCGCACCGATGACCACGCACACCCACAGCCCGATCATGTGGGCGTTGTAGGCGTTCTGCGCGGTCTGGGTGACCCCGGGGCTCATGTTGAGCTGCCAGCGCTCGGGATTGGCCTGCGCCGTTGCGCTGGCCAACAGGGCCATCAGCCCCCAGCCCCAACGCGTGATCTGACCTGCTTTCATGGGTTCACCCCGTCCAAATGTAACGTTTCAAATCTTCCGGCCCGCCGCCAGTCGCGGCCGCGAGCATGTCCTGTATCCGCCCTGCCAGGCTGCGGCGCTCATCCGGCGCCAGGAACGCGCCGAGCTCGATCCTCCTTCCGGAGGACCCCAGCACCAGGCGGACGTCCTCGTCCTTGCCCTCCAGTCCCACCCGCACCCCTCGCGGATCGGCCTGGAACACCACGCCGGACGCCCCCGAACGCCTTACGCGGACGCTGCCCGGGTCGACCTGCAGCACCTCGTAACGCTCGCCGCCCCGCCAGGCCCAGCGCAGCGCGAGGGCGACGAAGCCCATGTGCGCCAGCGCGAACAGCGGGGCGAAGACATTGCCCTGCGTGAAGCTGTACACCGCCACCCCCATCGAAACCGTCGCCAGCACGCCGAACACCGCGACCCACTGCCACACCGTGAGCGCGCGGTTGGGGCGGAGAACCAGGCAGGTTCCCGACCCCTCGCCGTTCGCGGGTGGATAAGGCTCGATCATGTCGATGGCCTTGCTGGCGATTCCCCCGATGGTCGGAGAAACCCGTGAATGATACCGTTCGCCGGCAAACAGGGGCAAGCAAGCCCGCGTCCCGACGCGCTTCAGGAAGATCAACGCGCCACGGCTATACCGCAGCCTGCCTCCTACTTACACTTGGCGGCCTCAAGCGTGCGTGAGCGCGCCCTCCCCCTCCAAACCCAGGTGTTTGTGAAAGCCATCCTCAGCCCCGAACTGCCCCAGGACGGCGATGCCGCGCATGCGCGGATCACCGAGGCCTGGCTGCGCGACGAATCCGAACACGTCAGGGAGCTCCTCGAGCTCGCCCGGCTGCCCGAGGACGAGGCGGCCGCGGTCGAAGCCGTCGCCCAACGCCTGGTCAACGGCACGCGCCGCCGCGCCGAGGACCAGGGCGCGATCGAGGCCTTCATGCGCGAGTACGACCTGTCCAGCGAGGAAGGCGTGTTGCTGATGTGCGTGGCCGAGGCCCTGCTGCGCATCCCCGACCAGACCACGGCCGACCGACTGATCCGCGACAAGCTGGGCGAGGCCGACTGGCAGAAGCACCTGGGCCGCAGCGACTCGATCTTCGTCAACGCCTCGACCTGGGGCCTGATGCTGACCGGGCGCATCGTCAGGCTCAACGACGAAACCCGCCGCGACGCCTCCAACGCGATGCGGCGCCTGACCGGCCGCGCCGGAGAGCCGGTCATCCGCATGGCCGTGCGCCAGGCGATGCGCATCATGGGCCACCAGTTCGTGCTGGGCCGCAACATCGAAGAGGCGCTCAAGCGCTCCAGGAAGGGCGACAACGCCCGCTATCGCTACTCCTTCGACATGCTGGGCGAAGCGGCGCTGACCGCGGGCGATGCGAAGCGCTACTTCGACGCCTATGCCCAGGCCATCGAGGCCATCGGCGCCGGCGGCCCGTTCCCGGATGTGTTCGCCGCGCCGAGCATCTCGGTCAAGCTCTCCGCGCTGCACCCGCGTTTCGAGCACGCCAAGCGCGCCCGCGTCATGGCCGAGCTGGCGCCGCGGGTGCTGGACCTGGCCCAGCGCGCGCGCAGCCGCGGCATCGGCTTCACGATCGATGCCGAGGAAGCCGACCGGCTCGAGATGAGCCTCGACGTGATCCTGGGCGTGTACGCCGATGCCAGCCTGGAAGGCTGGGAAGGCTTCGGCCTGGCCGTGCAGGCCTACCAGAAGCGCGCGCCGCGGGTGCTGGCGCGCGTGGCCGAACTGGCCCGGCGCCACGGCCGCCGCATCCCGGTGCGCCTGGTCAAGGGCGCGTACTGGGATTCGGAGGTCAAGCGTGGCCAGGTCGAGGGCCACGACGGCTACCCGGTGTTCACGCGCAAGGCCAACACCGACGTGAGCTACCTCGCCTGTGCCCGCGCGATGCTCGAGGCCAGCGACGCGATCTACCCGATGTTCGCCACCCACAACGCGCACACGATCGCGGCCGTGCACCACCATGCCGCGGGCAGGCCGTTCGAGTTCCAGCGCCTGCACGGCATGGGGGCCGACCTCTACGCCGAGGTGATCGGCAAGGACCAGCTCGACGTGCCGTGCCGCGTCTACGCCCCGGTCGGCAGCCACGAGGACCTGCTGGCCTACCTGGTGCGGCGCCTGCTGGAGAACGGTGCCAACACCAGCTTCGTCAACCGCATCAGCGACGACCGGCTGAGCGCCGCCGAGCTGGTGGCCGATCCGGTCGCCACCGTCGACGCCTACGCCGCCATTCCCCATCCCAAGATCCCGCAGCCCGTGGAGCTGTTCACCAGCCAGGGCCACGAGAGGAAGAATTCCATGGGCGTGAACCTCGCCAACGACATCGACCTGAAGGCCCTGGCCGACAGGATCAACGCCTCGCTCACGCAGTGGAAGGCGGGCCCGCTGGTGCCGGGCACCAAGGCCTCGGGCACGCCGGTGAGCGTGACCAACCCGGCCGACCGCCGCGAGAAGGTCGGCGAGTGGATCGGCGCCGACGAGGCGACCGCCACCCGGGCGATCGACAACGCCCTGGCCGCCCAGCGTGGCTGGGACCGCCTGCCCTCCACCAGTCGCGGCAAGCTGCTCGAGCATGCCGCCGACCTGCTGGAATCGCGCATGGCCGAGTTCATCGCGATGTGCACCAAGGAAGCCGGCAAGACGATTCCCGACGGTGTCGCCGAAGTGCGCGAGGCGGTCGACTTCCTGCGCTACTACGCGCTGCAGGGCCGGCAGATGATGGCCCAGCCCGAGCAGCTCCCCGGCCCCACCGGCGAAACCAACGAACTGGTCCTCTCCGGTCGCGGCGTGTTCGTCTGCATCAGCCCGTGGAACTTCCCCCTGGCGATCTTCATCGGCCAGGTGGCCGCGGCGCTGGTGACCGGCAACGCGGTCATCGCCAAGCCCGCCGAGCAGACCACGCTGGTGGGCCACGCGGCGGTGAAGCTGCTGCACGAGGCCGGCATCCCGGAGGACATCGTGCAGTTCGTCCCGGGTGACGGCGCCACGGTTGGCGCGGCCCTGACCAAGGATCCGCGCATCGCCGGCGTCGTGTTCACCGGTTCCACCGACACCGCGCGCGCGATCAACCGCACGCTGGCCGCGCGCGATGCCGCGATCGCGGTGCTGATCGCCGAGACCGGCGGCCAGAACGCGCTGATCGCCGACTCCTCGGCGCTGCCCGAGCAGCTGGTCAAGGATGCGGTGGTGTCGGCCTTCGGTTCCGCCGGCCAGCGCTGCTCGGCCGCTCGCATCCTGTTCGTGCAGGAGGACATCGCCGACCGGGTCATCGAGATGCTCGCCGGCGCGATCGACGAGCTCAAGGTCGGCGACCCCGGTCTGCTTTCGACCGACGTCGGCCCGGTGATCGACGACGACGCATTGGAGATGCTCACCGAGCATGCCGGCCGCATGGACCGCGAGGGCCGGCTGATCCGTGCGGCTACGCTGGGCGAGGAGACCGCCAACGGCACCTACTTCGCGCCGCGGGCCTACGAGATCGACTCGATCAACCGGCTGGAAAAGGAGATCTTCGGACCGATCCTGCATGTCATCCGGATCCACGCCAACGACCTCGACAAGATCATCGCCCAGATCAATTCCACCGGTTACGGCCTGACGCTGGGCATCCACAGCCGCATCGACGAGACGGTCGACAAGATCATGGGCTCGGTCCGGGTGGGCAACTGCTACGTCAACCGCAACCAGATCGGTGCGGTCGTGGGCGTGCAGCCCTTCGGTGGCGAGGGCCTGTCGGGCACCGGCCCCAAGGCCGGCGGCCCGCATTACCTGGCGCGCTTCGTCACCGAGCGCACCCGCACGGTCAACACCACCGCCTCCGGTGGCAACGCCTCGCTGCTCACGCTCGACGACTAGCCGTGGCGACCCCGGCCGGCGCGGGTGCGTCCCGGCCCGGTCACGTACCATGGGGGCGGCTTAACCGATCGCTAACCCGCCCACCGGACACCGCGCGCTACAGTGCCCGACCACCACAGCGAGCCCTGCATGTACCTCGAGTTCTACGGTCTCCGCGAACCGCCGTTCTCGATCACACCCGATCCGCGCTTCGTGTACCTCTCCGAGCGCCACCGGGATGCGTTGGCGCACCTGCTCTACGGCATCGGCCAGGGCGGCGGCGGCGGCTTCGTGCAGCTCACCGGCGAGGTGGGCACCGGCAAGACCACGCTGTGCCGGCTGCTGCTGGAACAGTTGCCCGACAACGCCCGGGTCGCGCTGGTGCTCAATCCGAAGCTTTCGCCGGTGGAGCTGCTCGAGGCGATCTGCGAAGAGCTGCGCCTGGACATCAGCGGCGCCCACGGCAGCCTCAAGGGCCTGGTCGACCGGCTCAACGCCTACCTGCTCGATGCCTACGCGCAGGGCCTTCGCATCGTGCTGATCATCGACGAGGCGCAGGAGCTCTCGCGCGAGGCGCTGGAGCAGGTGCGCCTGTTGACCAACCTGGAAACGGCGACCCAGAAACTGCTGCAGATCATCCTGCTGGGCCAGCCGGAACTGCGCGACATGCTCGACAGCCCGGACCTGCGCCAGCTGGCCCAGCGCATCACCGCGCGCTACCACCTCACCCCGCTGAGCGCCGAGGAGACCGATGCCTATGTGCGCCACCGGCTGTCGGTGGCGGGCTGTGCGCGCCAGCCGTTCTCCAAACTGGCGCTGCGTCGGCTGCACAACCACTCCGGTGGCGTGCCCCGGCTGATCAACGTGATCGCCGAGCGCGCACTGATCGCCGGCTATGCACGCGAACAGAACCAGATCAGCGAGGCGCTGGTGGAACTGGCCGCGCGCGAGGCCCTCTCGCATCCGATCCGCCGCCTGCCGATGCCGGAGCCGGGATGGGTGGTGGCGGCGATACTGGCGGCGATCCTGCTGGCGTTCTGGTTCTGGCCGCGCAGCACGGCGCCCGAGTCCGAAGGCATCGACCCGGCCGCCAGCGTCGCCACCGACACCACGCCTGCCCGCAGCGTGCCCTACCTCGATGCCGAGCGCTCGACCTGCGTCTGGCCGAGACCCGGGCCACGGAGGCCTCGGCATGGAACCGGCTGCTGGCGCTGTGGCTGCTGCGCGCCGACGAGGTCGACGCCGAACAGGCCGCGCAATGCCCGCCGGAGATCATCCCCGGGATCTACTGCCTGCGCTCGCGGGGCAACCTCGACAAGCTGGCGGCCATCGGTCGGCCGGTGATCGTCCCGTTGCGGGGCGAGTCCGGCACCAGCTGGGCGGTGCTGCTGGGCGTGGACGTGCTGCGGGTGCGACTGGGCATGGGTGGCGACAGCTTCGACATCGACCGGCGGCAGCTCGAGCGGATCTGGAACGGCGACTTCGTGGCCCTGTGGAAGGCGCAGCCGTGGCTCGACCTGCCCCTGCGCCGGGGCGACCGGGGGCCGGGCATGGACTGGCTGCACACGCAGCTGCTCGGCAGCGGACAGCTCGCGCCGCTGGTCGGCCCGGCGCAGTACGACGACGACGTGGTGGCGGCGGTACGTCGGCTGCAGACCGCGCATGGGTTGCAGCCCGACGGCATCCTTGGCCTCGAAACCCTGCTGGCGCTGACCGGCGAGGGCGAGGACGGCCCACTGCTGCGGCGTCGGCTGTGAGCAGGGGGGGCGACGCGATGTCCCTGATCCTCGAAGCCCTGCGCAAGTCCGAGGCGCAACGGCGGCTCGGCCAGGCGCCGGACCTGCATTCACCGGTGGTCGCGACCGCCCCGCGCAGCCGCGTGCCACGCTGGCTGCTGCCGGCGCTGGCGCTGATGCTGGTCGGTGCCGGGGCCTGGTGGCTCGGACGCATGGCGGTTCCCGACCCGTCCAACGGCACGGCGACCGAAGCCGTGGTCGATCCGGTCGCGCTGCCGCTGGAAGTCGGCGAAGGCCTCGCCACCGGGCGTGGCGACACCGGCCTGGATGCGTCCCGCGCCTCGGCGGTGCCGGACCGCCCCGCCGCAGCGCCCGCTTCTCCACCACGCCCCGCACCCCGGCCCGTACCGGCGCCGGTGCCAGCCCCCGCTACGTCCGCCGTCGAGCCAACGCGGACCCCGGTGGCCGCAGCCGAGCCCGACCCGGCGTCGGTCGCTCCGCCAGCGCCCCGCGCGAGCGCGGCGACTCCGGTGATCGCCACTCCGCCAGCGCAGGCCGCCCAGCCGGCACCCGAAGCCGTCCCGCCGACCACGGCACCGGCCGCGGACGACGACGAGGGCCTGCTGCGCCTGGCCGACTTGCCCGCCGCCACTCGCGCCTCCCTGCCCGAACTGCGCATCAGCATGCATGTGTTCGCCGAGGATCCATCGCGCCGCTTCGCGATCATCGACGGCCGCCGCATCGGCGAAGGGGGCCTGCTGGAGGGCCAGGGCGTCGTCGAAGCGATCCGCCGCGACGGCATCGTCGTGGATTTCGATGGCCGCCGCGTGCTGCTGCCCCGCCCCTGACATGTTCGTCGGCATCCCCAGCCGCCGCCGCGTCGGGATCCGGTGGGCCACGCCACTGCTGGTCATTTCCGCGGTGGTGGCGTTCGTGCTGATGCTGCGCCCGGAATCGCAAGACGCGCGCCACGCACTGCTGCTGCGCTGGGGCGCCCTCTCCGGCGCGCTGCCCGAAGGTCTTTCGGGCTGGGTCGAAGCGGCCAGCAGCGGGCGCCTGCTCAGCCTGGTGAGTGCCCTGTTCATCCATGCCGACTGGATCCACCTGCTCGGCAACCTGCTGTTCCTGATGATCTTCGGACTGCCGGCGGAGCGGGCGATGGGGCCGTGGCGCTTCCTGGTGTTGTTCGTGCTCGGCGGCGCCCTGGCCAACCTGGCCGCCGCGGCGCTGATGGATGCGCCCAACCGCATCATCATCGGTTCCAGCGGCGCGGTATCGGCGGTGATCGGTGCCTACCTGGCGCTGTTTCCGCGCGCCCGCCTGGGCATCGTCGTGCCCCTGGGCCTGTTCCTGGAGTTCGTGCGCGTGCCGGCCTTCCTGCTGATCGGCCTGTGGGCACTGGTGCAGGGCATCTTCACCACGGTCGGCCCGGCCTTCGGCGCCGTGGCCTGGTGGGCGCACGTGGCCGGCTTCGGCTTCGGCATCGCGTTCGCGTTGTCGCAGCGCGATGCGGTGGCGCGACGCCTGCGCAGCGCCTGGGGGAGCTGAAGCGGGGCGGCTTTATCAGCCGCGCTGCTGCGCGCGACGGCGCGCGCGCGCGTCGGCCTGGGGCAGCGTGCCACCCGCCGAAAGCTGCTTGAGGGCGTCGAGCGCCGCCTCGATGACCCGGTCCTCGTCCTCTTCGTCGAGGCCTTCCTCGACCTCGGCCGGGTCGCGCCCCAGGTGCTGTGGCAGGTCGGATTCACGCAGGTTGCGCCGGCCCGCACCGTTTCGCGACACCACCGGCAGGTCCGGACGCAGGCCGCGGGCCTGGATGGAGGTGCCGTTGGGCGTGTAGTAGCGGGCGGTGGTCAGCTTCAAGGAGTCGCCGTTGTCCAGTGGCAGCAGCGTCTGCACCGAGCCCTTGCCGAAGCTGCGGTTGCCCATCAGCCGGGCACGGCCATGGTCGCGCAGCGCACCGGCGAGCACCTCCGACGCACTGGCCGTGCCGCTGTCGATCAGCGCGATGATCGGAGCGCCATCGAGCCGGTCGCCCGGCGAGGCACTGAATTCGGTGTTGGAGAAGGGAAGGCGTCCGCGGGTCGAGACGATGACGCCCTCGTCGATGAAGGTGTCGGCGATCTCGACCGCGGAGTTGAGCAGGCCGCCCGGGTTCGAGCGCAGGTCCAGCACGAGGCCGGACAGGGTTCCGCCGCTGGCTTCGGCGAGCTCGTCGAGCACGCGCACGACCTGGCGCGACGTGTCGGCCTGGAAGGTGCTGATGCGCAGGTAGCCGAAGCCCGGCTCGAGCAGGCGCGAGCGCACGCTGGCCACCTGGATGCGTTCGCGCACCACGCTCAGCGTGATCGGGCCGGGCTCGCCGTCGCGCAACACGGTGAGCTCCACCGCCGTCCCGGGCGGCCCGCGCAGCGTCTGCACCGCGCCGTCGACGTTGTCGGCGCGGATCGGCTCGCCGTCGATCTCGGTGATCACGTCGCCGCTGCGCAGGCCGGCGCGCGCGGCCGGCGTGTCGTCGATCGGTGCGATCACCAGCAGGCTGCGGTCGGGCTGCTGCTGCAGCTCCACGCCGATGCCGTCGTAGGTGCCGGTGGCCTGCTCGGTCATCGCCTCGGCCGCCTCGCGTTCGAGGTAGGCGCTGTGCGGGTCGAGGTCGGTGAGCAGGCCGCGGATGGCGGACTGCATCAGGTCGGCCTCGTCGACCTCCTCGACGTAGGCCTGCTGCACGGTGCGATACACCGACACGTAGCGCCGGATCTCCTCGATCGGCAGCGGCTCGGCCAACACCTGCCGTGGCCCGGCGGTCACCGGATCGGCGGGCGCCAGCTGGTCCGGCGGGGCCGGATCGGCCGCCCACGCGGGCCCCGCGGCAAGCGACGCGACGAGTACGACGTGGAGGGCGGAACCCGACAGCAGCAGTTTTGGCATGGACCGATTATGTGGGCCACCGCCCCCGGTTGCCAGCGCCGCCGGGCGCCGATCAGCGGCGCTGCAGCCAGCTGGCGGGGTCCACCGGCCTGCTTTCGCGGCGCAGCTCGAAATACAGCGCCGGCCGGCCCTGGGCACCTGAACTGCCGACGGTGGCCACCGGCTCGCGCGCCCTCACCCAGTCGCCGGCATCCTTGAGCAGGGCGTCGTTGTTCGCATACAGGCTCATCCAGCCATCGCCGTGGTCGACGATGACGATCAAGCCGTAGCCCTTGAGCCAGTCGGCGAACGCCACCCGGCCATGCGAGATCGCACGCACCTCGGCACCGGCGGTACCGGCGATCAACCAGCCCTGGGCCGCCCGGCCGTCGGGCATCGACCCGCCGAAGGCCACCAGCCGCGCACCATCAGCGGCCACGGCAACTGCCCACGCCGCTGCGACAGTGGCGTGGCGTCGTCGAGCTGCCGGGGCACGTCGGCCAGCACGTCGCGCAGCTGTTCCAGCAATTTCCCCAGGGCCTCCTGGTCGCGGCCGAGCGCGGCGATGCGTTCGGCACCGGCCTGGTGGCGGGCTTCGAGTTCGGCCACCACGCCGGCACGCTCGCCGCGCTGCGCCTCGAGCTCGGCGAGCTGCTGCTGCTGCCGCAGCTGGCTGGCGGCCAGGGCCGTACGGCGCTCGCGCACCTGCTCGGAAAGCTCCGCCAGCACCTGCAACTCGTCGAGCAGGCCGCGGATGCGCTCGCTGCGATCCTCCTGCACGTAGCGGTGGTAGGCCAGCACCCGCGCCAGGTCGCCGATGCGGTCCTGGGCGAGCAGCAGCTTGAGCTGTTCGTGGCGGCCCAGGGCATAGGCCGAGCGCACCAGCGCCGCAAGCGCCTCGCGCTGGCCGGAAAGCCGCGTTTCCAATGCGCTGGCCTCGGCCTCGAGCTCGCGCAGGCGTCCTTCCTGGGTGGCGATGCCCGCCTCGGTGTCGCGCAGTCCGCGCACGGCGGTTCCAACCGCGGCATCGGCCTCGCGCAGGGCCTGGGACGCACTGCTGCGCTGGCCTTCCAGGCGCTGCTGGGCCTCGGCCAGCTCGCGAAGCTCCGAGCGTATCCGTTCGAGTTCGCCCTCCGCGCGCGCCTCCTCGCGGGCGCGCTCCTGGGCCGATTGCGGCGTCTGCGCGGGAAGACCGGCCAGCGGCACGAGCAGTGCGAGCACTGCCAGCACAAGCCAGGCGCGCGGCCTGGAGGGGGCCCGCACCGCGTTCAGGCCAACGCCACCAGCGACCGGCCACTCATCTCGGCCGGTGCCTGGATGCCCATCAGGGCCAGCACGGTCGGCGCCACGTCGCGCAATGCCCCACCCCCACGCAAGCTCGCGCCGCGCCCCACGTAAACCAGCGGGACCGGTCCCACGGTGTGCGCGGTGTGGGCCTGCCCGGTCCCGGGATCGCTCATCTGCTCCAGGTTGCCGTGGTCGGCGGTCACCAGCAGCTCGCCGCCCACCGACGCGACCGCCGAGCGGATCTCGCCCAGGGCGACGTCGACCGCCTCCACGGCCTTGATCGCCGCAGCCAGCACCCCGGTATGGCCGACCATGTCGGGGTTGGCGATGTTGCACACCACGACATCGTGGCGCTGGCTGTTGATCGCCTCGACCAGCTTGGCGGTGAGTTCCGGCAGGCTCATCTCCGGCTGCAGGTCGTAGGTGGCCACCCGCGGGCTCGGCACCATGATCCGCTCCTCGCCCTGCAGCGGCTGCTCGCGCCCGCCGGAGAAGAAGAACGTGACGTGCGCGTACTTCTCGGTTTCGGCGATGCGCAGCTGCTTCAGGCCGTTCTCGGCCAGCACGTCGCCCAGCGTGTTGCGCAGGTCCTCGGGCGGATACGCCACCGGTGCCGGCAGGCGCGCATCGTATTGGGTCAGGCAGACGAAGCGGGCCAGGTCCGGACGGCGCGTATCGAAACCCTCGAATTCCGGATCGACGAAGGCCGCGGAGAGCTGGCGGGCGCGGTCGGCGCGGAAGTTCATGAACACGACGGCGTCGCCGTCGGCCATCGGCTGGCCGTCCCCGATCACGGTCGCGGCGACGAACTCGTCGTTCTCATCGCGCGCGTAGGCCGCCTCGAGCGCCTGCAGCGCCGTCGCGGCCTGCTGTTGCCCCCGACCCTCGACGATCGCGTCCCAGGCGGTGCGCAGGCGGTCCCAGCGCTGGTCGCGGTCCATCGCGTGGTAACGGCCGCATACGCTGGCGATACGCGCATTGCCGAGCCGCTCGCAGGCCGCCTGCAGCCGCTCCAGGCTCGCGCGTGCCGAGCGCGGCGGCATGTCGCGACCATCCAGGAAGGCGTGCACGGCCACCCGGGCCACGCCCTGCGCCTTGGCCATGTCGAGCATCGCCAGGATGTGGTTTTCGTGGCTGTGCACGCCGCCCGGGGACAGCAGGCCCATCACGTGCAGGGTGTGTCCATCGGAGACCGCCGAACAGGCCGCCACCAGCTCCGGGTTCCGGGCGAAGCTGCCGTCCTCGATCGCGGCATCCACGCGGGTGAGGTCCTGGTAGACAATCCGTCCCGCGCCCAGGTTCATGTGCCCGACTTCGGAATTCCCCATCTGCCCGTCCGGCAGGCCGACGTGCCGCCCCTCGGTGTGGATCAGGGTATGCGGGCATTCCTCCAGCAAACGCCGCCAGTTCGGTGCATCCGCCTGGGCGATCGCGTTGTCGGGGGCATCCTCGCGATGGCCCCAGCCGTCCAGGATCAGCAGCACGATGGGTTTGGGTCGGCTCACGTCGGCTCCGTCGTTGCGTCGGGGGGTGCATTCCGGCACGGGAAACGCGGCGCGGAAAGGTCGATTGTATCCAAGCCGGCCCCAATGCCGGCCCAATCCAGCGTTCCAGGGAGGATTCGCATGAAGAACATCATTCTCAGTCTGGCGATCGGCGCCATGGCCATCGGTCCGGCCATCGCACAGCCGCAGGACATCAGCAAGGTCAATGGCTCGGTCACCGCCGAGGCGGGCCAGGAGTACGGCAAGCTCAGCACCGTCAACGGATCCGTCCGCATCGAGGCCGATGCCACCGTCGGGGCGGCCAGCACCGTGAACGGCGCGATCTCCATTGCCGACGGTGCCCGCGCCAGCGGACTGGAAACGGTCAACGGTGCGGTGCGCGCCGGCGACCGGGTCGAAGTGTCCGGCGACATCGAGACCGTCAACGGGGCGATCACCTTCGGCCAGGGCAGCCGCATCGGCGGCGACGTGGGCACGGTCAACGGCCAGATCAAGCTGGTCGGGACCGAGGTCAACGGCGGAATCAAGACCGTCAACGGCGGTGTCGACCTCGGCCCGGGCACGCGCGTGGATGGCGACCTGACCGTCGCCGAGGCACCGCGCCGACTGATCAGCTGGGGCAGCCGCGAAAACCGCACGCCGACGATCATCATTGGCCCGGACAGCGAGGTGCGCGGCCGCCTGGTGTTCAAGCGCGAGGTCGAACTGCACGTCCACGAGAGCGCCCGCATCGGCGAGGTCGAGGGCGCGCAGCCGCAGCGCTTCAGCGGTGACCGCCCCTGAGCTGTCGCCAGTCGCGGAAGCCTGTTTGCTTTCCGATCAATGCGTTACACAGTAACAGCCGGCCCGGCCACGGGCCGGTTGTGGCTACAATCGGGGGATCATTCCGCCGAGGGAACCCACGCACAATGACCACACCGAAGCTTCGCACCGCCCTGCTGGCCGCACTGGCCGGACTGGGACTGGCCGCCTGCTCCAGCGAAACGCCGCCGGCCGGCACCGAGACCACGCCAAGCCAGGCCGACGCGCCCGCGGTTGCGGAAGGCACCGCGCCGCCGAGGGGCCCAGCGAACGGCGCCCTGCCGCCCGTCGAAGGCCACGAGTTCAGCAGCCAGATGCGCGAGGAGGACTTCGCCGCGCACGTGCAGACGCTGGCCTCCGACGAGTTCGAGGGCCGTGCCCCGGGCGGCCGCGGTGAAGAGTTGACGATCAACTACATCCGCGAGCATTTCGAGCGCATCGGCCTGGAGCCCGGCAACGGCGACAGCTGGTACCAGACGGTGCCGATGGTCGAAACCACCGCCGCCCCCGACACCACGATCGACCTGGTGATGGGTGAGGAGACCCGCACGCTGGCCTCCGGCAGCGAGATGGTGATCGGCACCCGCACCGGCCAGTCCACCGTCAGCGTCGAGGACAGCGAGCTGGTGTTCGTCGGCTACGGCGTGAATGCGCCCGAGCAGAACTGGAACGACTACGAAGGCCTCGACGTCGAGGGCAAGACGGTCGTCATCTTCGTCAACGACCCCGGCTTCCACATCGACTCGGACATGTTCGAGGGCGAGCGGATGACCTACTACGGTCGCTGGACCTACAAGTACGAGGAAGCCGCCCGCCAGGGCGCCGCCGCAGCACTGATTGTTCATGACGACCGCGGCGCGGGCTACGGCTGGGGCGTGGTGGAGAACAGCTGGACCGGCGCGCAGTTCGACCTGCCGCCCGACGTCGACACCGCCCCGCGCCTGCCGCTGCAGGGCTGGATCAGTGCCGACGTGGCCCGCGACCTGTTCGCCCATGCCGGCCTGGACCTGCAGGAGCAGTACACCGCCGCCGGCACGGCGGGCTTCACCGCGGTACCGCTGGACGCGAAGCTCAACGCGACGGTCGAAAGCGTCAGCCGCCGCGGCGAGTCGCCGAACGTCATGGGCCTGCTGCGCGGCAGCGAGAAGCCCGACGAGGTCGTCGTGTACATGGCCCACTGGGACCACCTGGGCCGCGTGTTCGGCGGCGTCGGCGACCGCATCTACAACGGTGCGATCGACAACGCCACCGGCGTGGCCGCGCTATTGGAGATCGCCGCCCAGATGAAGGCCGCGGAAGAGCCGCCCAAGCGCTCGGTGCTGTTCCTCATGGTGACGCTGGAGGAGTCGGGCCTGCTGGGCTCGGCCTACTACGTCGCCGATCCGGTGGTGCCGCTGGAAAAGACCGTCGCCGCGATCAACATCGACGCGATGCTGCCGGTCGGGCAAACCACCGACTTCATCGTCGTGGGCAAGGGAAACTCGGAGCTCGAGGACATCCTCGAGCCGCTCGCGGCGCTGCAGAACCGCACGCTGGTGCCGGAGGCCGCGGTGCACGCGGGCTACTACTTCCGCTCCGACCACTTCAACTTCGCCAAGGCCGGCGTGCCCGCGCTCTACGCGAAGGGCGGCACCGAGCACGTCGAGCACGGCCGCGAGCACGTGGCGGCGATCGAGGAGGACTACCGGGTCAACCGCTACCACAAGCCCGGCGACCACTTCGACCCCGAGTGGGACCTCAGCGGCGTGATGCTGGACCTGCAGGCGCTCTACGGCGTGGGCTGGGAGCTGGCGAACTCCGATCGCTGGCCGAACTGGTACGAGGGCAACCCGTTCCGTGCCGCCCGCGAGGAAATGATGGCCGACTGAGGACAGTTCCCCGGTCGAGACCGACGACGGCGCCTGCGGGCGCCGTCGTCATTTGCAATGCCGGCCCGCTGTCGTAGGATCGACGGGTGGCCCGGGACAGCGCCCGGGAAAGGAGAGCCTGCATGCCCCCCGCACCCTCGCGCAATATTGCGCCCCCTCTGCTCGCCGCCATCGCCCTGGCCGTCCTCCTGGCCGGCTGCCAACGCGAGACACCCGACGATCGCACCGCCGCACCGGCCACGCAGCCGGCGCCGGCCGCCACGCCGGACATGCCCCCCGAGCCCATTGAACCGCCGGTCGTGGCCGACGTCCGCCAGACCTACCTGTGCGGGGAGATGCGCATCGAAGCGCGCTTCTCCCCGCAGGGCGTCCTGCTCGACATCAGCGGCCGCGAACTCCACCTGCCGCAAACGTCTCCGCCTCCGGTGCCCGCTACGGCGAAGGCGATCCCGAGTTCTGGACCCGCGGCGTGGACGAGGCCCGGTTGACGCTCAACGGCGAGACCTTCGACTGCACCGCGCTGGACGCGGATGCGCGCTCGCCCTGGGCCGAAGCCCGTGAACGCGACGTCGGCTTCCGGGCCGTGGGGAGCGAGCCCGGCTGGCATGTCGAAGTGGACATGGGCGAGGCGCCGCAGATGCGCCTGGCGCTCGATTACGGCCAGCGCGAAGTGACGGTGGAACGCAGCGAGCCGTTCACCGGCGACAACGGCGTCACCGGTTACCGCGGCGAGGTCGACGGCGAGGCGGTCGAACTCACGATCCGCCGCGAGGACTGCGCCGACCCGATGAGCGGGGAAGCGTTCGAGGCCAGTGCGACGCTGGACTTCGAAGGCGACACCTACCGGGCTTGTGGTCGTTTCCTCTGGGACTGAGCCGCCCTTACCCGCCCGCGGACGTGCCTATTCGGCGATGAAGGCCCGCAATGCCGCGGCCACGCGGCGTGGCTCCTCCATCAACGGCATGTGGCCGCAGCCTTCCAGCACCACCTTGCGCGAATCCGGCAGGCCCGCGGCCATGATGTCGGCCGCGGATACGTCGATGACCTGGTCCCCTCGGCACCACAGCAGCAGTGTCGGCTGTTCGATCCGGCCCAGCTGCGCCTGCAGCGCGAAGGCCTCGGGCCCTCGCCCGACCCGGTCCAGCACGTCGGACTCGAAGCCGGCATCCGCCGCACGGCGGCGCACCATCGCGGCATCGACCGGCCAAGGCACCCAGGGCGGGTCGCTGAACACGAGATCCAGCTGGCGCTTGAGCTCCTCGCGCGAGGTGACCTGGAACGGGTTGCCGCCCTGCAGCACGAGGCGCGCGAAATCGTTCTCGCTGAACTCCACGCCGGCGGCGGACATGAGCACCAGCCGCGGGGCCAGGTCCGGGCGCCGCACGGCGAGCAGCCCGCCTATGTGCCCGCCCATCGAATGCCCCACCAGCACGACCGGACGGGCGCCCAGCGTATCCAGCCAGGCCTCCAGACGCGCGGCCTGGGCGACCACGCCGTAGTCCCCACCCTCCACGCGCGAGCTTTCGTTCCAGCCCGCCAGGTCGGGTGCGAGCACATGGAAGCCGTCGCCCAGCTCGGCCATCAGGGGCAGCCAGTTCTCCTTGCTGCCGGTGAAGCCGTGGACCAGCACCACCAGCGGCGCGCGTTCGGGCCGGACGCCAGCACCGACCAGCGATGGCCGGCGGCATCGATTTCGAACCGGTCGGCCCCGGCGGCAGCGCGTTGGCGCGCAAATTCCGCCTCCAGCGCCAGCTCTGGCCGCCAGGCCAGCAGCGCAAGCACGCCCACCAGCAGCACGAAGAGGGCTGCCAGCGCGCGTCGCCGTGGCGGGCTCAATCCGCCGACTCCGGCCCGGCCAGGACCGCCTCGACCGAAGCGATCGTGATCGGGTGGTAGCCCGGGCGCGCCTCTTCGAAGACCTGGCGGGCGAACGCCCGCCCTTCCTCGGACTGCGCCAAAGCCTGGTAGCTCGGCATGATCAGCTTGCGTCGGCCGTTCTTGCGCAGGAACGCCGCCAGGGCTGGACGCGCCTCGAAGTAGCCGCTGCGCACGGTCAGCGGATACCAGCGCTCGGCAAGCTCGCCGTTGGCGGTACCGGTCAGGCCGAAGGCCTCGTCGAGCTCGATGAGCTGGTTCGGCTCGAGCTCGCGGGGCAGGCCTTCCAGGAAGTGGATCCACTCCTGCGTCGAC
The DNA here is from genome assembly GCF_008017755.1 of Alkalisalibacterium limincola. Classification (GTDB taxonomy): domain Bacteria; phylum Pseudomonadota; class Gammaproteobacteria; order Xanthomonadales; family Xanthomonadaceae; genus Alkalisalibacterium; species Alkalisalibacterium limincola. The sequence continues at coordinate 40,330 of NZ_VRTS01000002.1, read as the reverse complement.
CATTCCCCGGAGTCGAGCTCACGCGCCGCCTGTTCGCTCGACAGCCAGGCCGAGCGCGCGGCGTCGACCGCGTCGAAGCGCTCGCTGCGCGTCACCGGTGCCGAGTCCGGGATGCCGCTGCCATAAAGCCACTCCTGCAACTCGTCCTCGCTGATCGCCTCGGGGTGGGCCGCCATCAGGTGCTGGCGGAAATAGGCGATGAAGTCGTCGCTGGAGATGCTCTGGAAGGCGAAGTGGTCGAAATAGCCGCGCAGGAAGCCATCCAGCGCCTCGCGCCCGACGCGCTCCTCCAGGAAGTACAGGAACCAGGCGCCCTTGTCGTAGGCCACCGCGGAGAGCGCGTCGTCCGGATCCTGCCCCGGCAGGGGTGCCCTGACCAGCCGCTGCTCCTCCTCGTCCATGCCCTGCATCACGCCGCGCACGCGGTTCTTGCCGATCACCCGGATCATCGCGGCCCGCTCCGTGCCATAGACCGCTTCGACGATGCGGTTCTCGACATAACGGGTGAAGCCCTCGTTGAGCCAGAAATCCTTGGCACTGGCATTCGTGACCAGGTTGCCCGACCAGCTGTGCGCCAGCTCGTGGGCGATCAGGGCGGTCAGCGACCGATCACCCACGATCACCGTCGGCGTGATGAAGCTCAGCCTCGGGTTCTCCATGCCGCCGTAGGGGAAGCTGGGCGGCAGGATCAGCAGGTCGTAGCGCTCCCAGCGGTAGGGGCCATACAGCGCCTCGGTCACTTCGATCATGCGCTCGGTGTCGATGAACTCCTCGACCGCCGCCTGCACGACCGAGGGCTCGGCCCACACGCCGGCTCGCGCTGAAATCGGCTCGAACACCACGTCGCCGACCGCGATCGCCATCAGGTAGGCGGGGATCGGCTGCGGCATGACGAAGCGATAATCGCCCGTGCGCCGTGCCTGCGGGTCGTTGTCCGCGCTCATCAGCGCCATGAGTTCCGCCGGCGTGCGGATGCGGGCACTGTAGGTGAAGCGCACCGAAGGCGTGTCCTGCAAGGGCACCCAGCTGCGCGCGTGGATGGCCTGGGACTGGCTGAACAGGAACGGGTGCTCGCGGCCGGCCGTCATCGACGGCTCCAGCCACTGCAGACCCGACGCGCCGGGCGAGGTGCGGTAGTGCACGCGGACCAGGTCGTACTGCCGCGACATGCGCACCACCATGCGGCTGCCGAAGACCGGGTCATGCGGCTCGATGGTGTGGCGCAGGCGGCGCCAGGGGCCATCGCCATTGCGGCCCACGACGCGCTCGACCTCGAGCTCGCGCGTATCCAGGTGCAGCCGGCGGTAACGCGGGTCCTGCCAGTCCAGGTGCAGGTCGACGAAACCCGCCAGTCGCCGCTCCTCGAAATCGACCGCGAGGTCGAGATGCAGGTGGCGTACCCGGACCCGGTCGGGCTCGGCATGGGAGTGCTCATCGGCGCGACGGCTGGTGTCGACCGCCTCTCCCGCGACCGTGGCCTCGGAAGCGTCGGCCAGCAAAGGGGCCGGGAACAGCAGAGCAAGCGCCAGCAGAAGGGTCCGGGTCATGAGCGTGTGTCCGTGGGCAATAACCTGAGTTTAACAGTCTGACCCGACCCTGCCGGAGCGGTCCCGACCGCGCTCAGTCCGCTCGTGCGGCCCGCAGCTGCACGGCCCCGGGCTGCGTGCCGACCGGGGACGCCGCCCCGGCTCCGGGCTCAGATCCGGTAGCCGCTGTGGATCGCGCAGATGCCGGCGGACAGGTTGCGGTAACTGCAGCGCGCGAAACCCGCCGCCTCCATCATCGCCTTGAGCTCGTCCTGCGGCGGATGCTTGCGGATCGACTCGGCGAGGTACTGGTAGCTCTCGGCGTCGTTGGCGAACAGCTTGCCCAGGCGGGGCAGCACGCTGAAGCTGTGGAAGTCGTAAAGCGGACGCAGCACGTCGGACTTCACTTCCGAGAATTCCAGGACCAGGGCACGCCCGCCCACCTTGAGCACGCGATGCATCTCGCCGAGCGCCGCCTGCTTGTCGGTGACGTTGCGAAGCCCGAACGCGATCGTGACCAGGTCGAAGCTGGCGTCGGGAAACGGCAAGGCCTCGGCATTGAGCTGCACGTAGCGCAGTCCGGCGACGCGGCCGCGGTCGGTCAGGCGGTCGCGCCCCACGCGCAGCATGCCCGCGTTGATGTCGCCCAGAACCACCTCGCCGTCGCTGCCGACGCGCTCGTGCATCAGCGCGGCGATGTCGCCGGTGCCGCCGGCCAGGTCGAGCACGCGGTCGCCGCGCCTGACCCCGGAGGTGCCGACGAAATAGCGCTTCCAGACCCGATGGATGCCGAAGCTCATCAAGTCGTTCATCAGGTCGTACTTCCCCGCCACCGAGGAGAACACCTGGTCGACCAGCTTCTTTTTCTCGCCGACCGGCACGTCGCGGAAGCCGAAGTGGGTGGTCGGGTCGCGGCGCTCGGCGTCCGGGCCGGGCCCGGGATGCTTTTCGGTGTCGTTCATGGCGGGGATTATCGCAGGAGGTGCGCTGCCGTGCTCAGCGCTCGCGCGACAGGCCGCGCGCCTGCAGGCCCGCCAGGTAGTCCGCCCAGCGCTGCTCGTGCTGCGTGCCCAGCTCGTGCAGCGTCGTCCAGCTGAAGATGCCGCTGTCGTGCCCGTCGTCGAAGACAAGCTTCACGCCGTACTGGCCCACCGGTTCGATCGCGTTGATGTTGACGTCGCGCTTGCCGGCCACCAGCACCTTCTGTCCGGGGCCGTGGCCCTGCACTTCCGCACTGGGCGACTCCACGCGCAGGTACTCGCAGGGCAGCTCGAAGCGGCTGCCGTCGTCGAAGGCCACCTCCAGCCGGTGCGAGGCGCGGTGCAGCGTGATGTCGGTGGGCCGCGGCGTGGCCATGCTCACTCGCCGCCCGTCGCCGGGCCATCGGCCGGGCCCTGGGCCGGGAAGTACCACACTGCCCGGATGAGCCCCTCGTCGTTGACGTGGTAGACGCTGGTGGCCGACTGCTTGCGCTCGTCGCCTTCCGGGGTGCTCCAGTGCATCGTCTCGATGGTCGTGGCGTAGCTGCCGTCGACCAGCACCTCGCCGATTTCCGAACGTGCACCGGGCGTGGCGCCGTAGTAGGCGTGCAACCAGCTTTCCAGGTCGGTGCGGCCATCGACCTCCACCTCGACGCGGTCGCCCTTGACCATCATCCAGCGGAAGTCCTCGGTGGTGGAGGCCAGGATCGAATCGACGTCCTGGGCGTTGCTGGCCTGGATCAGGCCGCGCACGCGCTCGGCCACCTCGTCGGGGTTGCTGGCCTCGGTCGGGCCGGCCAGCACCAGCAGGCCAAGCAGGGTCGGGAAGATCGTGCGGATTTTCATGTGTGTCGGGCTCGCCCTTGCGGTCAGAGGATGTAGCGGCTCAGGTCGACGTCCTTTACCAGGTCGCCGAGGTGTTTTTCGACGTAGGCGGCATCGACGCTCACGGTATCGCCGTCGCGGTCCGGCGCGGCGTAGCTGAGCTCGTCGAGCAGCCGCTCCAGCACCGTGTGCAGGCGGCGGGCACCGATGTTCTCCTGGCGCTCGTTGACCTCGAAGGCGATCTCCGCCAACCGCTCGATCGCGTCGTCGGTCCATTCCAGCCTCACGCCTTCGGTACCCAGCAGCGCCTGGTACTGCTTGGACAACGAGCAGTGCGGCTCGGTCAGGATGCGCACGAAGTCCTTCTGCCCCAGCGCCGAGAGCTCGACGCGGATCGGGAAGCGGCCCTGCAGCTCCGGGATCAGGTCCGAGGGCTTGGCGACGTGGAATGCGCCCGAGGCGATGAACAGGATGTGGTCGGTCTTGATCGATCCATGGCGGGTGTTCACGGTGGAACCCTCCACCAGCGGCAGCAGGTCGCGCTGCACGCCTTCGCGGCTGACGTCCGCACCCACGCCTTCGCTGCGCTTGGCGACCTTGTCGATCTCGTCGATGAACACGATGCCGTTCTGCTCGCAGGCCTCCACGGCCTGCTGGCGGATCTCGTCCTCGTTGACCAGCTTGCCGGCCTCCTCCTCGATCAGCTGCGGGCGCGCGACCTTGATGCTCAGCTTGCGCTTCTGCGTCTTGCCGCCGGCCAGGCCCTGGAACATCTGCTTGAGCTGGGCGCCCATGTCCTCCATGCCCGGCGGCGCCATGATGTCCACGCCACCCATGCTCATCTGCAGGTCGAGCTCGATCTCGCGCTCGTCCAGCGCACCCTCGCGCAGCTGCCGACGCAGCTTTTGCCGGGTCGAGGAGTCCGAGGGGTCGGGCTGCGCGGCCGGGTCGTCGGGATCACCCAGGTTCATGCCCATCGGCGCGGCCTGGCGACGCGGCAGCAGCGCATCCAGGATCCTGTCCTCGGCGCGCTCCTCGGCGCGGGTGCGCACGCGCTGCTTGGCCTGCTCGCGGAACATCTTCACCGCGGTGTCGGCCAGGTCGCGGATGATCTGTTCCACGTCCTTGCCGACGTAGCCAACCTCGGTGAAGCGCGTCGCCTCGACCTTGACGAACGGCGCATTGGCCAGCGTCGCCAGCCGGCGGGCGATCTCGGTCTTGCCGACGCCGGTGGGGCCGATCATCAGGATGTTCTTCGGGGTCACTTCGTTGCGCATCGTCTCGTCGAGCTGCATGCGCCGCCAGCGGTTGCGCAGCGCGATCGCCACGGCGCGCTTGGCATCGGACTGGCCGACGATGTGGCGGTCGAGCTCCTGGACGATCTCGCGCGGGGTCATGTTGCTCACTCGAGCGCCTCCACGGTGATGTTGTTGTTGGTGTAGATGCAGATGTCGCCGGCCACCTTGAGCGCCTCCTCGGCCACCTGGCGCGCGTCGAGCTCGGTGTGCGCCATCAGCGCACGGGCCGCGGAGAGCGCGAACGGCCCGCCGGAGCCGATCGCGATGAGGCCGTCCTCGGGCTCGATGATGTCGCCGTTGCCGGAGATGATCAGCGAGGTGTCCTTGTCGGCCACCGCCAGCAGCGCCTCGAGCTTGCCGAGGCGGCGGTTGGTGCGCCAGTCCTTGGCCAGTTCGACCGCGGCGCGCACCAGCTGGTTGTTGTGCTTGGACAGCTGCGCCTCGAACAGCTCGAACAGCGTGAACGCGTCGGCCGCGGCACCCGCGAAGCCGGCCAGCACCCGGCCGTCGGCCAGGCGCCGCACCTTGCGCGCATTGCCCTTCATGACGGTGTTGCCCAGCGTCACCTGGCCGTCGCCGGCGACGACGACCCGGCCGTTGCGGCGCACGCTGATGATGGTGGTGGCATGGAAGGTGTCGGACATGCGGCGGCTCGCTTCGGGACGAACCCACTTTCTGGGGGCATTGCGCGCCCGGGACAAGGGCCGGCCCCGGCGGCCACGGCCGGCATTGCAACGGGATTCACCCGGCCGGCGAGGCGGGCGGCTGCCGGACCGGGTCGCCTCAGTCGTCCTTGCGGCGCTTCGCCCGCGGGTGGGCGTCGTCGTACACCCGGGCCAGGTGCTGGAAGTCGAGGTGGGTGTAGACCTGGGTCGTGGCGATGTCGGCGTGGCCCAGCAGCTCCTGCACGCCGCGCAGGTCGCCGGAGGACTCCAGCATGTGGCTGGCGAAGCTGTGCCGCAGCAGGTGCGGGTGCACGCGTTTGAACACGCCCTGGCGCTGCGCCAGAAGCTTCATGCGCTGCTGCACCGTGCGCGGGGCGATCGGCCGCCCGCCCCGGCCGGGGAACACCGGATCGGGGTTGCGACCGCCCGATTCGGCCCGCCAGGCCGCCAGGGCCTCGCGCGCATGGCGTCCCACCGGGACAAGGCGGGTCTTGCCGCCCTTGCCCAGCACACGCACCAGGCCATCGGCCAGGTCCAGAGCATCCCAGCGCAGCGTGCACAGCTCCGACAGGCGCAGGCCGGAGGAATAGAACAGTTCCAGCATCGCGCGGTCACGCAAACCCAGCGGCGTGGCGGTGTCGACCTCGACCAGTTGCGCGGTCTCGTCGGCGTCCAGGACCTGCGGCAGCTTGCGCGGCGATTTCGGGGCCTTCAGGCCGGTGGTCGGGTCGGCCTTGATGCGTCCGTGCCGCAGCAGATGGCCGAACAGTCCGCGGCAGGCGGAAAGCCGTCGCTGCAGGCTTCGCCCGGCCAGGCCCCGACGATAGCCATCGGCGATGAAACGGCGCAGGTGTTCGCTGTCGAGCGCTTCAAGGCGCTCCACGCCGGCCTGCGCCATCCACGCCGCCAACGCTTCGAGATCCAGCCGGTACGCGGCAAGCGTGTTGGCCGCCAGCCGGCGCTCGACGGCGAGGTGCTGCAACCAGGCTTCCACCGACGGTGCCAGGCCTGCGCTGTCTGCGCCCATGCCGCCGCCTATTCGTCCGCGCCGAAGCGGCCCATCGCAACGACCAGCGCCTCGGACATCAGCCGCAGGAACAGCGTGCCCATCCCCGGGTAGAAGCGCGAGCCGTCACGGCTGCCCACGGCCAGCATGCCGATCGGGTCCAGCGGCAGCAGTGCCACGGAACCGACGTCGGACTGCGCGTCGCCGAACAGCAGGTCCATCTTTTCCGGCTGCAGGCGGCCGCACAGCGCCTCACCCGTGGCCAGGAACGGCGCGAACGGCGACAGCGCCGCCGCATCGCGGGCAATCGTGATCAGCCAGTCGGCATCTGCCTCCAGGCCCGGCACCGGTGCGTAGAGCACCACGCGCACCAGTTCCCCGTCGAAGTCCTCGCGCAGGCTGGCCACCATCGCGCGCAGCGTGTCGGCGGCGCTGCGCTGGCGCATCAGCGTCAGGGTCAGGCGGTGCGTGCGCTGGACCAGGCGCTCGTTCTCCTCGGCGTTGGCGAACAGCTCATGCAGGCGGCGGTTGAGCTCGCGGTTCTTGTCGCGCAGCACGTCGAGCTGGTAGCTGGCCAGCGAGGTGGCCTGGCCGGAATCACGCGGCACCACCAGCGACTGCGCCAGGTCGGAGAACTGCTCCAGGAAACGCGGGTGACGGCGCAGCCAGGCGGCCACCTGGTCGGCGTCGATGCCCTCTCGCGGATCGGCACTCATGCGATGAACTCTCCTTCGAAAACAAATTCGGCCGGTCCGGCCATCATCACCTCGGCCGCATCATCCGGCCAGTCGATCACCAGTTCGCCCCCGGGCAGGCGCACGCGCACGCCCCGACGGTCGATACGCCCCAGTCGCGCCAGCGCCACGACCGCGGCACAGGCCCCGCTGCCGCACGCCAGCGTCTCGCCGGCGCCGCGCTCGTGCACGCGCAACGCGACCGCATCGCGCGCCAGCACCTGGGCGAACCCCACGTTGACGCCCTGCGGGAAACAGGCCTGCGCCTGCAGCCACGGGCCCAGCTGCGCCACCGGCGCCGACACGATGCTGTCCACTTCGATGACCGCATGCGGATTGCCCATCGACACCGCCGAGAACGTCACCATCCCCCCCGGGCCTTCCAGCTGCCAGGTCGGACCCGTGCCGGGCAAGGCAAGGGGGATCGCGGCGGCATCGAATCGTGGCCGGCCCATGCCGAGGCGGAACCCACCCTCGGCCAGGGCCTCGACGCGGATCGGCCCGGCCGGGGAATCGAGCTCGAACTGCTGCGACCTGGCCGCTCCGTCGCGCACCAGCCAGGCCGCCACGCAGCGTGCGCCATTGCCGCACTGCCCCGCCACGGAGCCGTCGGCGTTCCAGATAAGGTAGCCGGCCAGGGCTTCGGGGCGTTTCGGGTCGGTGATCGCGATGAGCTGGTCGCAGCCCACCCCGAAATAGCGATCGGCCAGGCGCCGGCGCAGCGCGGCGTCGGGGGCCTCGCGGCCACCTCGCAGGTCGAGCATGACGAAGTCGTTGCCGGCGCCATGCATCTTGGCAAAGCGCAGCGGCGGTACGACGCCCGGCATCACGTGCCCCGGCGGGCGCCGGAGGCGTCGTCGGGAGCGTCGTCCTCGATGAACTCGTCCTCGTCGAGGGGCTCGTCCACCTGCCTCGGCTGGTCGGCGGGCACCGGCGATGGCGGCATGACCAGCGGGCCCTTGTTGCCACACGCGGCGAGGGCCAGCACGAGGAGGAGCGGAAGCAGGTATCGCAGGGGGGCCGTCTTCATCGCGCCAGTATACTGGCGCGAACCGCACCGGAGTGCCTGATGTCGCCACTATGGATCCTCGGTATTCCAGCCCTGCTGTGCGCGGCGCTGGCCATTGCGCTGCTGCGCAAGCCACGCCGCCCCAGGGCACGCGCCCTGCGCATGCTGGCGGGCCTGGTCATGGTGGTGCTGGCGCTGTCGCTGGGCCTGCTGGCACTGAGCCTGGTCCAGTTCAAGCGCATGGCCGAGGACGTGCCGGTGGCCTTGATCCTCGTCACCGAGCAAGCCCCACGGCAGTTCGCGGTGCACTTGCTGGCCGACGGCATCGACCGCAACTACACGCTGCACGGTGACCAGTGGCAGCTCGATGCCCAGGTGGTGCGCTGGCAGTTGCCCGCGCTGCTCGCCGGCGCACCCCCGGTGTACCGGCTCGAACGCCTCTCCGGCCGCTACGCCACCACGGCCGATGAACTTGGCAGTCCGCGCAGTGCCCACGCCCTCGCCGACAGCCCGTTGCCGGGCCTGGCCGAACTGCGCCAGCGCTATCCACGCTGGCTGCCGTTCGTCGACGCCCGCTGGGGCAGCGGTGCCTACATGCCGATGATCGATGGGGCGCGCTACGAGGTGGTGTTCAATCCGCGCGGCGGCCTGGTGGCCCGACCCGCCGACCCCGCCTCCGAGCGGCTGCTGCGCGAGGCGGGCTGGTAGCGCTCCGACAGGCCGACGTCCGCCAGCACCGCCTCAGCCCTCGGGCGGGCCTTCGATACGCCGGCGCCCCCACTCGGCGCGCATGTCGGCCATCGTCGCGTGTGCGGCCATCAGGCGCTCGTTGCCCGGATCCCGCGGTGCGCGCTCGACGAACTGGTTCGCCGCCTCCTCGAATCCGTCGCGATCGAGGTCGTAGAGCAATTCGGCCAGCGTGAACCAGTACCGCGCATCCTGCGGCGCGAGCCGGTTCAGGCGCCGGAGGACCAGCACGGCGGCGTCCACCCGTTCCTGCGACATCTCCAGCTCCCAGAGCCGCTCCAGGGACCGGCGCCGCGAGTCGGGAAAGAAGCGGTAGGCGTCCTCATAGGCATCGCGCGCTTCGTCGTGGCGTTCCAGTGCGAACAGGGCCTGGCCGCGGTAGAAGTGGTTCCAGCTTCCGGTGGGCACCTTGGCGACATGGAGGTCCCAGTCGCGCAGGGACCAGGCGTACCGTCCCAGCCGCTGCAGGTCGACCCCGCGCTCGTACAGATCGTGCTGGCGCCTGTCCTCGTCCGTCTCGCGGAGCAGTGCCATGCTGAGGAATGCCACGGATTCGCGATAGCGTTCCGTCCGGCGCGCAGTCGATGCGAACGCATCGGCGATGCTGCGGTTCGTGGAGGCCAAGGCCTCGGGCCGCAGGAGCGGGTAGCGGGCGTCCGCCAGATCCGGTTCCCTGCGCACGTCACCCGAAGACACCAGGGCGAGCACCTCCGGGTCACGGGCCAGCCTCGCCAGCATGGGATTGCGTGCGACCCGGCTGCGGGCCTCCGCGGCCACCCCGGCCAGCGCCTCGACCGAGCCGCCCCACCTGGGTTCGGCGCCGTCGTAGATCTCGCTCCAGACCTGGAACGAATCCGGTGCCACCCGCAGGCAGTGCGCGAGGGCACGCTCCCGCACGTCCGGCCGGCTGTCGACCCGCCCCACCTGGGCCTTCAACGCGCAGGCCTGCACCAGCCCCTCGTCGAGTTCCAGCGCCCGGGTCGCATGGGCGAGCGCCGTGTCCATGAACCGGCGCATCTCACGGAACTGCTGTCGCGAGGTTTGCTGGGCGAAGGCAGTGCCGCGCGCGCGCCATGCGCGCTCGAGCGCCGCATTGGCCCCTGCCATGCGTGCGTACACGCTGTCGGGAGCCAGCCGGGCCCAGCGTTCCCCGGCACTTATCGCGTCGAGCCGACGGAACAGCTTCAGGGCGGCGCGCAGCGTCAGGGACCCGTCCGGGTGGGCTTCGTCCTGCGCCTGGTACCCACGGAACAGCGCGTCGAGGGTCTCGAGCTCTCCGGCGTCGAGCATGCGATAGATGTCGTCCACCTGCACGACCTGGCGCGGCGCCAGGTCGAAGCGGCAACTGTCGTTCCACAGGCCTTCCGGCCAATGGGTCTCCGGCGGTGCGGGCATGGCCAGGCAGCGCTCCAGCGGGTCCTGGATCGCCTCGATGCGCTCGAGCGCATCCAGATGGCGTTCCCAGTCCTGCTCGCTCCCGCTGGTGGCCATCGCCACGCTGCCCAACTGGAGCAACAACCCGCACACACCCGCGGCCAACGGCCGCACGCCGACACCCCAAGCCTTGCGCATCCCCACAGCCCCCTGTCTGCCCGCGGGGGAGCGTAGCCGATTTGCACTACGGTGCGCTTGCCGGGGAAAAAGAAAGGCCGCCAGCAGGCGGCCCTTCAAGTCGGCATGTGTGCAGGCCTCTATTCGCGCACGCCCAGCTGGTCGAGCATGAACGCGTAGCTCTCCGCCCATTCGCGGTAGCGCTGGAAGCGGCCCGAGCGCCCGCCGTGGCCGGCCTCCATCTGGGTGCGGAACACCAGCAGGTTGTCGTCGGTCTTGTGCGCACGAAGGCGCGCGACGTACTTCGCCGGCTCCCAGTACTGCACCTGCGAATCCCACAGGCCGGTGCCGACGAAGGTGGCCGGATAGTCCTTGGCCTCGATGTTGTCGTAGGGCGAATACGACAGCATGTACTCGTAGAACTGCGGGTCCTTCGGATTGCCCCACTCGTCGAACTCGTTGGTGGTCAGCGGGATCGACTCGTCCAGCATCGTCGTCACCACGTCGACGAACGGCACCAGCGAGATCATCACCCGGTAGTCCTGGGGCGCCATGTTCGCCACCGCGCCCATCAGCAGGCCGCCGGCACTGCCGCCCAGCGCCGCCACGCGGTCGGGCGCGGCGTAGCCCTCGGCCACGAGGAAGCGGGTGACGTCGATGAAGTCGGTGAAGGTGTTGACCTTGTTGAGCAGCTTGCCGTCCTCGTACCAGTGCCGACCCATCTCCTGGCCGCCACGGATGTGCGCGATCGAATAGACCATGCCGCGGTCGAGCAGGCTGATGATGTTGGAGTTGAACGCCGGGTCGGAACTGCTGCCGTAGGAGCCGTAGGCGTACTGCAGCATCGCCGCGCTGCCGTCCTTCTCGAAGCCCTGGCGGTAGACGACCGACACCGGGATTCGGGTGCCGTCACGGGCCTGCGCCCACAGCCGCTCGGTCACGTAGTCGTTCTTGTCGAAACCGCCCAGCACCTCCTGCTCCTTGAGCATGCGGCGCTCGCCGGTGGCGATGTTGAGCTCGTAGGTCGTCGCCGGCGTGGTCAGCGAGGTGTAGGTGTAGCGCAGCCAGTCGGTGTTGGGCTGGGCGTTGGTGGACAGCGCCATCGTGTAGGCCGACTCGTCGGCACTGACGTAATTCGGCTCGCCCTCGCGCGGCAGCAGGCGCACCCGGGTCAGCCCGCCGGAGCGCTCGCCGATCGCCATGAAGTCGTCGAACAACTCGACGCGGCTGATGAACACGTCCTCGTCGTGGGCCACCAGGTCGCGCCACTTCGACCGGTCGCCGACCTGGTCGTCGGCCACCTGCATGATGCGAAAGTTGGGCGCGTCCCAGTTGGTGCGGATCACCCAGCGGCCGGCCAGGTGGTCGGCGGAGTACTCGAAGTCGCGCTCGCGCGGGGCCATCACCGTGAAGTCGGTCGGTTCCGCAGCCGGGGCGCAGCGCTGCTCGCTCGACACGGTCGAGCGCACGAAGATGCACACGTACTGCTCCGAGCGGGTGAGGCCCACGCCCATGTAGAAGCTGTCGTCGGTCTCCTCGTAGACCAGCGCGTCCTCGGACTGGTCGGCACCGATGACGTGGCGGCGCACGCGCTTGGTCAACAACGTCACCGGATCGTTCTCGACCCAGAAGAAGCTCTGGCCGTCACCGGCCCAGGCGATCGAGGCCGACGCCCCGCGCACCTCGACCGGCAGCATCTCGCCGGTCTCGAGGTTCTTCACGCGGATCGTGTACTGGCGGCGGCCGACGTCGTCCTCGGCGAAGGCCAGCAACTTCTGGTCGGGGCTCAGCTCCCAGTTCGCCACCTGGTAGAAGGCCTTGTCGCCGGCCAGCTCGTTGATGTCGAGCATCACTTCTTCCGGCGCATCCATGTCGCCCTTGCGGCGGGCATGGATCGGGTACTCCTGGCCGGTCTCGAAGCGGGTGTAGTACCAGTAGTCCTTGTACTGGAACGGCACGCTGGAGTCGTCCTGCTTGATGCGCCCCACCAGCTCCTGGAACAGGTGCTCCTCGAACTCCGCCAGCGGTGCCATGACCGCGTCGGCATAGGCGTTCTCGGCATTGAGGTAGGCCAGCATGTCCGGGTCTTCGCGGGTGTCGTCGCGCAGCCAGTAGTACTCGTCGTTGCGCACCGCGCCGTGCGGTGCCTCGACCTGGTAGTCGCGCTTCTGGGCCACAGGCGGTGCCGGCAGGTCGGCCACCGCGGCCAGGCGCGACTCGACGCGTTGCGTCGACGGCGCGGACTGCGCGCGCTCGCGGGGGTGCCGGTGGTGTCGGAACACGCGGTCATGGCAAGGCTGGCGGCCAGGGCCAGGAACAGGAGAGGTCGTCGGGGAAGCATGGTCGCTCCAGCATGAAAATTGAAGGAAGCCGGCGCCGTTGGCGCGGCCGGAACTCATTCCGCGGTGTCGCCGAACAGGCGCTCGTGCAGGAAGCTGTACGCCAGCGCCTGCATGTAGGCCGCCTGGCGGTTGTTCGCGGCGCCGCCGTGCCCACCCTCGATGTTCTCGTAGTAGGTCACGTCGTGGCCCTGGGCCTCCATGCGCGCCATCATCTTGCGCGCATGCCCCGGGTGCACCGGTCGTCGCGGGTGGACGTGGTGAACAGCGTGGCCGGGTAGTCCGCGTCCTCGCGCAGGTTCTGGTACGGCGAGAAGGTCTGGATGAACTCCCACTGCTCCGGGATGTCCGGATTGCCGTACTCGGCCATCCACGACGCACCGGCCAGCAGGCGGTGGTAGCGCTTCATGTCCAGCAGCGGCACCTGGATCACCGCCGCGCCGAACAGCTGCGGCCAGTGGGTGATCATGTTGCCGATCAGCAGGCCGCCGTTGGAGCCGCCCTGGATGCCCAGGCGCGCCGGCTTCGTGACGCCACGCGCGATCAGGTCCTCGGCCACCGCGGCGAAGTCCTCGTAGGCCCGCATGCGGTTCTCCTGCAGCGCCGCCTGGTGCCAGCGCGGGCCATACTCGCCACCGCCACGGATGTTCGCCACCACGTAGACGCCACCCTGGCTGGTCCAGCGCGGCCGGCGGACGCGTTGTAGCCCGGCGTCAGCGAGATCTCGAAGCCGCCGTAGGCATAAAGCAGGGTCGGGTTGTCGCCGTCGAGGTCGAGGTCCTCGCGCGCGACCATGAAGTACGGCACGCGGGTGCCGTCCTTGCTGGTCGCGAAATGCTGGCTGATCGCCAGGCCCTGCGCATCGTAGAACGCCGGCAGCTGGCGCAGCGGCTCCGGATCGCTGCCCACTTCACCGATATAGAGCGTGGTGGGCGTGACGTAGTCCGTGACGGTCAGGAAGTAGGCGTTGGACGCGTCGGCATCGATCGCGCTGATGCTGACCGTGCCGATCCCCGGCGCGCCCTGCAGCGGCTCGCGGCTCCAGCCGTCCTCGCCCGGCGTGAGGATGTAGATGCGGTTCTTCACGTCCTCCAGCACGTTGATGTAGAGATGGTCCTTGAGCGCGCCGAAGCTTGCCAGCGAGGTAGTACTGGTGGGCTCGAAAAGCACCTGGAACTCCCGTCCACCGGCCATGAACGCATCGAGGTCGGCCAGCAGCAGCGAACCGGCGGCGTAGGTGCGGCCACCAACTTCCCAGGGCTGGCGCAGCTCGAAGTACACGTGTTCGCGGAACACACCCTTGTTGGCGCTGTTGGGCGCGTCGATGCGCTCGAGCGCGCCGTCGTCGCCGCGCACGTATAGCTCGTCGTTGTAGAAGGCCAGCGTGCGCGAGACAAAATCGCGCTCAAAGCCCGGCGTGTGGTCGTGGTAGCCGGCGATGTACATGTCGTCGGCCCGGCCCTCGAACACGATCTCGGCCTCGGACATCGGCGTGCCGCGCACCCACTGGCGCACCGTGCGCGGGTAGCCAGCCTCGGTCATCGAGCCGTCGCCGAAGTCGGTGTAGACGTAGACATTGTCGGCGTTGATCCACTGCAGGCCACCCTTGGCCTCCGGCCGCTGGAAGCCGCCTTCGACGAAACTGCGCGAGGGCAGGTCGAACTCGCGCGTCACCGTCGCATCCGCGCCACCGCGCGAGAGGTTCACCAGGCAACGCTCGTAGGCCGGACGCAGACACGAGTTGCCGGCCCAGACCCAGTTCTCTTCCTCGGCGGCGGCCAGCGCGTCGAGGTCCAGCACCGTCTCCCATCGCGGGCTGGGCTTGCGGTATTCCTCCAGCGTCGTGCGCCGCCAGACACCGCGCTCGTTGTTCCGGTCACGCCAGAAGTTGTAGTAGTACTCGCCCCGCTTCTCCACGTATGGGATGCGGTCGTCGGAGTCGAGGATCGCCAGCAGGTCGTCGCGCAGCTGGATGAAGCGCGGTTGGGCCTCGAAATGCGACTGCGAGATGGCGTTGCGCTCGCGCACCCAGTCCAGCGCACGCGCGCCCTCTACGTCCTCGAGCCACAGATGGGGGTCTTCGGTTTCACTCACGTCTGAGATCCTGTTCTCCTGGGCCCTGCTTTCCTGGGCGTGGGCCACGTGGGCCATGGGGGCGGCGGCGAACAGGCCGGCCAGCATCCATGCGATCGGGGTCTTCGACATCGGGTTCTCCAGGTGGCGGATCGGCTGCCGGGCCGCACAGCCCCCGGAAACTACCATGCCCGGGCCTGCCCCAGCCCGTGACTTAAGGCATGCCGTCCGGGTCCGTGGCCTTGTCCAGCCGCAGGCCGTCCATCCCGTCGTCGTAATAGGCGGGAAGGCGTTGCTGCTCGGTGAAGCCCAGCCCGCGGTAAAGCGCGAGCGCCCCGCTGTTGTCGGCGCGCACCTCCAGCCCGAGCCGCCCGCAGCCCGCCCGACCCGCCTGTACCAGGGCGTCTTCCAGAAGGACCCGACCCAGGCCGCGCCCACGGCAGGCCGGGTCGACGACGATGGAATACAGCCGGGCCCGGCGACTGCCCGAGCGGGTCAGCAGCAGGCTGGCGCCGACCACCCGACCTTCCGACACCGCCACTCGCAGCCGTGCGCGCGGGCTGCGCAGGTGGTGGCGGTATTGGCGCGCACTGAGGCGATCGCCGGGGAAGGTCGACTCCAGCGCCACGAGCGCAGGCAGGTCGTCGGCCACGGCGTCGCGCAGCAGGGGTCGGTCGGTTCCATGCAGCCGGATGATGCGCCAACGGGCACGTGGGGCGACAGCCCCTGCCGGGAACGCCATCCCGGTCGGGCCCGCACCGGCAATGCGCAGCTAAACGCGCGGCAACCGCCCCCAGCACCCCCCTTCCGCAGCGCCGCGAACCTGTCAGACTTTCGCCAGCCAAGGAGCCCCTGAATGAGTCGCCTGTTGATCGTTGTCGAGAAGCCCGCCGACTGGGGTGCCTACTACCCCTCGGACAATGTCATCAGCGCCACCGACTACCTCAAGCGCCCGCTGGTGGACGGCGAGCGCGCCCAGGTCATCAACCTGTGCCGCAGCTACCGCTACCTCGGCATCGGCTACTACGTCTCGCTGCTGGCCGAGGCGCGCGGGCACAAGGTCATCCCGTCGGTGCGCACGATCAACGACCTGCGCCGCCGCTCGCTGTACGGCATCGACATCGAAGACCTCAACCAGAAGCTCGACCGTCACCTGCCCGGCGGCGACACCAGCGAATTCGCCGCCACCGTGTTCTTCGGCCAGACCCGGCACGCGCCGCTGGCCGACCTGGCGCGACAGGTGTTCGAGGCCTTCCCCTGCCCGATCCTGAAGCTGGAGTTCACCCGGCAGAAGGTGTGGCAGATCAGCGCGGTGAAGCCGGCCGGGTTGAACACGCTCAACGAGGCACAGGAAGACCTGTTCGCCGCCGCGCTCGACAGCTTCAGCCGCAGGATCTGGCGCAAGCCGCGCGCCAAGCGCAAGTACCGCTACGACATCGCGATGCTGCAGGACCCGGCCGAGCCGATGCCGCCGTCCAACCCGAAGGCGCTCAGGCACTTCATCGAAGCCGGCAAGTCGCTCGACATCGAGGTCGACCCGATCGGCCGCAACGATTTCGCACGGCTGGCCGAATACGACGGCCTGTTCATCCGCGAGACCACCGCGCTCGACCACCACACCTACCGCTTCGCCCACCGCGCCGAGCGCGAGGACATGGTGGTCATCGACGACCCGACCTCGATCCTGCGCTGCACCAACAAGATCTACCTCAACGACCTGCTGGCGTCGAAGAAGCTGCCGACGCCGCGCACCGAGGTGGTGTTCCGCGACGATGCGCAGAAGCTGGCCGCATTGCCGGACGTCCTGGGCTTCCCGATCGTGCTCAAGATCCCCGACGGCAGCTTCTCGCGGGGCATCTCCAAGGTGTCCACGCCGGAAGAGCTGAAATCAGCGGCGGCCAAGCTGTTCGAGCACACCGCACTGCTGCTGGCGCAGGAATACATGTACACCGAGTTCGACTGGCGCATCGGCGTGCTGGCCGGGCAGCCGCTGTACGCCTGCCAGTACTTCATGTCGCGCGGGCACTGGCAGATCTACGACCATGGCGCCAAGGGCACCGCGAAATCAGGCGGCTTCCGCACGCTGCCGGTGCGCGACGCGCCTGCCGAGGTGGTGAAGCTGGCCGTCAAGGCCACCGCGGTGATCGGCGACGGCCTCTACGGCGTCGACATCAAGGCCACGGATGACCGGGTGGCCGTCATCGAGGTCAACGACAACCCCAGCATCGACGCCGGGGTGGAGGACGCCTACCTGGGCGAGGACCTGTACCGGCGGATCATGGACGAGTTCCTGCGGCGCATGGAGCGCAAGCGGCTGGGGAGCCGCGACTGACACGCAGCGGGCGGACGCCGGCCCCGCCGATCGCGCGGCGCACCCGCCGTGCCTGCCCGCGGACGAAATGACGGCGGCGACCGGCCCCGGGGACGAGGTCCGGGGTCCGGGTCGCGCGTCGAAAACAGCGCGTGGCGCTTGAGCACCAGCAGCGAGAAGGCCGGCGCACCGACCAGCCACAGCGGCATCCAGCCCAGCAGGACGCTGTGGCCGCGGGCGGCGGGGAACAGCAGGCACAGGGCGAGGCCCACCAGCAGGCATTGCACCAGGGCGCGGGTCAGGCGCTGCTCAAGGCTCAGGAATTCAGGGTCGGGGCGCAGGCGGGGCATGGCGGGACTCCTCGGGTTCGATGGAGTCGATGCTGCCGGGGCCGCTTCTCACGGACTGAGACGCCCTGGAAACGAGGGCCACCGCACGGCTAGCGCGCTTCCCAGGCGTCGATGGCGCGCGTCGCCGCCTGCCGTCCAGCCTCGATCATGTGCGCGGTGCGCCAGAACTCGTGGAACTCGCAGCTGTCGCGCGGCACCTTGACCAGGATGTCGGGCGGATCCATCGCCAGCTGCACGCGCGAGAGCTGGCCCTGCATCGCATCGAGCGAGCGCGACATCTGGCTGACCAGGCCCGGTGCCGGCGGGCCTGTTTCCTCGGGCTTGGCGCGCCAGTCCACAAGCGCCTCGAACAGCCCCGCCACGCGCGCCCGCATGCCTTCGGCCGGGGCGTCGGGCTCGGCGTCGTCTTCGGTGACGGGTTGCTCGTGACGCGCATGCCTCGGTCGCGCATTCACGTCGACCGCCATGACCAGGTCGGCAAAGGCCTGGCGGGTGGCCGCCATCGGCACGGCGCGAGCAGGCCTCCGTCCACCAGGTCGCGCCCGTGGATGCGATGTGGCGTAAGCAGCATCGGGATCGCGATCGAGGCGCGGATCGCGTCGAACAGCTTGCCCCGACTCAGCCAGACCTGGCGCTGGCTGCCCAGGTCGGTGGCCACGGCGGTGTAGGGAATCGGCAGCTCCTCGATCAGGTGCTCGCCGACCAGCTCGCGCAGCGCGCCGATCACGCGTTCGCCCTTGATCAGCCCGGGGTGGCCGAAGACGAAGTCGACCAGCCGGATCACGCTGCCGCGGTCGAGCGCCAGCGACCACTCACGGTACTCGTGCAGGTGACCGGCGGCGAAGATGCCACCCACAAGCGCGCCCATCGATGAACCGACCAGCGCACTCACGTGGTAACCGCGCTCGCCGAGCACCTCCAGCACGCCGATGTGCGCCAGGCCGCGCGCACCTCCCGCACCCAGCACCAGCGCCACCTTGGGTCCGACGATGCGGTCGCCCCCGGTGTCCGCCAGCGGCAGGACCGGGTCAGTCATACGCCGACAGCGCCAGTTGCAGCAGCGTACGTGCCTGCTGGCGCAGCGACTCCGGCTCGACGATCTCCGCGTCCGCGCCATAGCGCAGCACGTCCATCAGCAGCTCGCGGGCGTGGCTGTAGGGCACCTTGAGCTCGTAGCGGCCATCGGGCAGGAAGCGGCCCTCCTGCTTGGAGTGCCAGTGCTCGTCGGCCACCCAGCGCGCGGCCTTGGGCGAGAAGCGGATCGTGGCCCAGGCCTTGGGCGCACCGGAAAAAATGCCGTAGCTCGACGCCAGGTGCTGGTTGAGTTCGGCATCGGGCAGGTCGCGTGCGGCCTCCTCCAGCACTCGGGCCGAGGCGATGCGGTCCACGGCGAAGCTGCGCAGGGCCTCGCGGTCGTGGTCCCAGGCGTCGATGTACCAGTTGTCGCGGTAGTGGGTCATGCGCTGCGGCGAGACGCGACGGTGGGTGCGTTCGTTGGTCGAGCGCGCGAGGTAGTCGAAGCCCAGCTGGCGGCGGTCTAGCACCGCGGTTGCGGCGATCTTGAACGCGTGCTCGTCGATGCGGCGGCTTCCGCTGGAGATCACCCGCACCCGCTCCACCGGCCAGCGCTTGCCGCCGGCCTGCTGCGACAGCAGCGCGTCAATGCGGCCCTTGAGCGGCGCCAGCGCGCTCGACAGCACGCCCGAGCCGGTCGACTCGAACAACTGGTGCGCGGCCAGCAGCGCATGCAGCTCGTCCGAACTCAGCCACAGGCCGGGCAGCTCGAAGCGCTCGCCGTCGGCCACCTCGTAGCGGATCGCCGCCGCCCCGTCGCCTTCCGAGCCGATCGGCGCCCCCCAGCGCGTCGCGCAGGAAGGCGATATCTCGGTACAGCGTGGCGCGCGAGCAGCCCAGTTCGTCCATCAGGCTGCGGATCGGCACCGGGTAGCGTGACGACTTCAGCCGGCGGTGGATGGCGAGGATGCGTTCGTAACGGTCCATTGCGGGCTCGATGCAGGGGCTGCCGGCCCCGAGTCTAGGCCCTGCCGGGCGCGCTTAGAACCCGTACTGCAGCAGCAGCAGGTTCTCGCCACGGTTGCGGCCGCCGGTGTTGGCGTTCGACAGGTGGCGCAGCGACAGCGACCAGCGCGCATTGAAGCGGTAGCCACCGCCGGTCATGAACTGCCACTTCCTCGACAGCACCTCGGTGTCGGAATCCGTCCAGGCGATGCCGCCCTGCACGAACCAGCCCTGCCAGGTGAGTCGCTTGCCGAGCGCAACGAAGGCCACATGCGGCGAGTACACCGGGCTGTAGCGGCTGCGCGCCTGGATGTGGCCGGCCATGAATTCCCAGGGGTGGGTACCCCCGGTCAGGTAGCTCACGGTCAGTGCGTGGGTCGACTGGCCTTCGATCTCGTCGACGTAGGCCACGCCCAGCTCGACGCCTGCCGAAGCCGGGGTGGAGGAAAGGAGGAGGCTGGCCGAGAGCAGCAGCGGGGCCAGGCCGGCGCGGGGGAGGCGCATGCGGATATTCCATCGTGGCATGTCGGGGGGAACGCAAATTTACTCCGCAACCGCCCGGGTGCGCGATCCCGGCATGCGCGACACAGCGTTGCGGGCGCGACACGGCCCTTGGGTCAAGGCACACTTCGCCCATGCCCCACGACCACCTCGACACCTCACCCAGCCCCGGCGACCGGGTGGAGACGACCACCTGCTACATGTGCGCCTGCCGCTGCGGCATCAAGGTGTGGCTGCGCGACGGGCGCCTGCGCTACATCCAGGGCAACCCCGACCACCCGGTCAACCGCGGCGTGCTGTGCGCGAAGGGATCGGCCGGGATCATGCAGCACTATTCGCCGGCCCGGCTGAGCAAGCCGCTGCTGCGCGTCGGCGAGCGCGGCAGCGGCGAGTTCCGCGAGATCGAATGGGACGAGGCGCTGGCGCTGGCCACGAAGTGGCTGGGGGACGTGCGCGAGCGCGACCCCAACGAACTGGCCTTCTTCACCGGCCGCGATCAGTCCCAGGCACTGACCGGCTGGTGGGCGCAGCAGTTCGGCACGGTGAACTACGCCGCGCACGGCGGCTTTTGCAGCGTGAACATGGCCGCCGGCGGGCTGTACACGCTGGGCGGCAGCTTCTGGGAGTTCGGCGAGCCCGACTGGGACCACAGCCGCTACCTGGTGCTGTGGGGCGTGGCCGAGGACCACGACTCCAACCCGATCAAGCTGGGCCTGGGCAAGCTGAAGGGGCGCGGCGCGAAGGTCGTCGCGATCAACCCGGTGCGCAGCGGTTACGGCGCCATCGCGGACGAGTGGATCGGCATCCGCCCCGGCAGCGACGGGCTGCTGGCCTTCGCGCTGATCCACGAACTGCTGCACGCCGACCGCATCGACCTGGACTACCTGGTGCGCTTCACCAACGCGCACTGGCTGGTGCTGCGCAATCCCGGTGGCGCCGACGACGGATTGTTCGCACGTGACGAGCAGGGTCGAGCGCTGTGCTGGGACCGCGAGCGTGCCACCGCACTGCCGGCCGAGGGCACCGGGCTGTCGCCCACGGTGGTCGGCGAGGTGACGCTGCCCGATGGCCGCCGCGCGGTGCCCGCGTTCCAGCTGGTCGCCGAACGCTACCTCGACCCGCGGTACTCGCCGGATGCGGTGGCCAAACGCTGTGGCGTCGATGCCGACACGATCCGCCGGCTGGCCCGCGAGATCGCCGCGGCCGCGTTCGACTCGGACCTGCGTCTGCCGATCGCCTGGACCGACGCCCACGGCCAGCGCCACGAGGAGATGATCGGTCGGCCGGTCAGCTTCCACGCGATGCGCGGCATCTCCGCGCACTCCAACGGCTTCCACACCTGCCGCGCGCTGCACCTGCTGCAGCTGCTGCTGGGTGCGGTCGACGCGCCGGGCAGCTTCCGCTTCCAGCCGCCGTTCCCGCGCCCGGTGCCGCCGGCGAACCGCCCCGGGCGCACGCGCCGCGAGGACGGCACGCTGGATGCCGCGCCGCTGGGCTTCGTGCATGGTCCCGAGGACTTGCTGGTCGATGCCGACGGGCAACCGCAACGCATCGACCACGCCTATTCCTGGGCCTACCCGCTGGCCGCGCACGGCATGATGCACACGCTGATCCGAAACGCCTGGGCGGGCGACCCGTACAAGATCGATACCGTGCTGATGTTCATGGCCAACATGAGCTGGAACTCGGCGATGAACACCCGGCAGACGATGCAGTGGCTGACCGACCGCGACGAGGCCGGCGAGTACCGCATCCCGCACATCATCTACTCCGACGCCTACGCCTCGGAGATGGTGGCCTACGCCGACCTCGTGCTGCCCGACACCACCTACCTGGAGCGCCACGACTGCATCAGCCTGCTGGACCGGCCGATCTCCGATGCCGACGGCGCCGCGGACGGCATCCGCCACCCGGTGCTCGACACCCGCGCCGACGACCCGGAGCGCGACGTGCGCCCGTTCCAGTCGGTGCTGATCGAGCTCGGCGCGCGGCTGGGCCTGCCCGGCCTGGTCAACGCCGACGGCAGCCCGCGCTACGCCGACTTCGCCGACTACATCCAGCGCCACGAGCGCGCCCCCCGGCGTCGGCCTGCTGGCCGGCTGGCGCGGCAACGGCAGCGAACACGGCAAGGGCGCGCCCAACCCGGAGCAGCTGGCGCGCTACATCGCCAACGGCAGTTTCTGGCGCCAGGAGGTCCCGGAGGACGCGCGCTATTTCAAGATGGCCAACCGCAGCTACCTGGACTGGTCGGCCGGCATGGGCTTCATCGGCAAGGCCGAACCGATCGTGCTGCAGCTCTATTCGGAGACCTTGCAGAAGTTCCGGCTGGCCGCACAGGGGCATGGCGAGCACCAGCCCCCCGACGAGCACCGCGAGCGCGTGGCCACCTACTTCGATCCGCTGCCGATCTGGTACGAACCCTTCGAGGGCGCGCAATCGGCCGGCAGCGACGCCAGCCATCCGTTCCCGCTGTCGGCGGTCACCCAGCGGCCGATGTTCATGTACCACTCCTGGGGCTCGCAGAACGCCTGGCTGCGGCAGATCGCCACGAAGAACACGCTGTTCGTGCACCCCGACACCGCTGCGCTGTACGGCGTGGCCGATGGCGGCATGGCCGACATCCGCAGCCACCTGGGCACGATGACGGTGCCGGTGAAGACCAGCGCCAGCGTGCACCCGGACACGGTGTGGACCTGGAACGCGATCGGCAAGCGTCGCGGCGCGTGGCGGCTCGACCCCGGCGCCCCCGAGGGTCGCGAGGGCTTCCTGCTCAACCACCTGATCTCCGACGTGACGCCGGATGGCCGCTACGCCAACGCCGACCCCGTGACCGGGCAGGCGGCGTGGTTCGACCTGCGCATCGCGCTGTCGCCGGCCACCCGCGATGCCGTACCCTCTCCGATGTTTGCCCCGCTGCCGGTGGGCCGGACCGGCGCCCCGTCGGGCAACGGCCGGACCGGCGGCCAATGACCTCCGCACGCACGCACTGGACGCCGCCCGATGGGCTTTGAGCTGATCCTCACATTGCTGATCCTGGTCGGAGCGGTGGTCCTGTTCGCGACCGAGCGGCTGCCCGTGGACGTGGTCGCGATGCTGGTGCTGGCCTCGGTGATGGTGTTCGGGCTGGTCACCCCGGCCGAGGCGCTGACCGGCTTCTCCAGCCAGGCCACCGTGACCGTGGCTGCGATGTTCGTGCTCAGCGCCGGCCTCCAGCAGACCGGCGCACTCCGGCCCATCGGGCGATTGCTGGCCCGCATCCGCCAACCGTGGCTGCTGACCCTGCTGGTGATGGTGATGCTCGGCGGCATGTCGGCCTTCATCAACAACACCGCGGCGCTGGCGGTTTTCCTGCCGATCGTGCTGGCGGTGGCGGCGGCGAACAAGTTCTCCGCCTCCAAGGTCCTCATCCCGATGTCATATGCCGCCCAGATGGGTGGTGTGTGCACGCTGATCGGCACTTCGACCAACCTGCTGGTGCACGCGATCGCGCGCGACATGGGCTACGACGGCTTCACGATGTTCGAGTTCGCCGGACTGGGCCTGATCTGCATGGCCGTGGGCATCGCCTACATCATGCTGGTGGGTCGCTGGATCCTTCCAGAGCACCGTGGCGAGGAACTCACCGCCACCTACGAACTGGGCAAGTACATCACCGAGCTGCGGGTGCTGCCCGAATCGCCGCTGATCGGTCGCTCGGTCGCCGAGGCCAAGCTCGGCGAGAAGCATGGCATCTACGTGCTGGAACTGCTGCGCGGCGAGGAGAAATCGTGGTCGCCGCGGGCGCAGAAGCTTGAAGTGGACGACGTGCTGTTGGTTCGCGGCGACTGGAGCAAGATCACCGACCTCAAGGACCGCCTGAAGCTGGACTTCGAGCCGGAGTTCGACCTGCGCGACGAACAGTTCGTCGACGACGACCAGGTGCTGGCGGAAGTGATGGTGTCGCCGGGCTCGCGCCTGATCGGCCACACGCTGGCCGAGCTGGAGTTCAACTGGCACTACAACGCCACCGTACTGGCCATCAGCCGCCGCGGCCAGGTGCTTCGCGAGAAGCTCAAGGACGTGCGCCTGACCATCGGCGACATCCTGCTGATGATCGCGCCCGAGGAGGAGATGCCGTCGCTGCGCCGCAATACCAATATCGTGGTGATGAGCGAGCGCGAAGAGGACCCCGGGTCGAAGCGCAAGGGCTGGATGGCGATCGGGGTGATGGCCGCGGTCGTGGCGGTGGCCGGCCTGGGCCTGCTGCCGATCGTGGCCTCGGCGATCCTGGGCTGCCTGGCCCTGGTGCTGTTGCGCTGCCTGGACACCGAGGAGGTCTACGAGGCGATCGACTGGAAGGTCATCATCCTGCTGGCCGGCATCCTGCCGCTGGGCATCGCGATGCAGAACACCGGTGCGGCGAGCCTGATCGCCGAAGGCACGCTGCGCGCGGTAGGCAGCCTGGGTCCACACGTCGTGCTGGGAATGCTGTATTTCATCACCCTGGTGTTGACCTCGATGATGAGCAACAACGCCGCGGCGGTGCTGCTCGCACCGATCGCGATCTCCACCGCCGTGGGCATGGGGCTGGACCCGAAGCCCTTCCTGGTCGCGGTGACCTTCGCCGCGTCCACCGCCTTCGCCACGCCGGTGGGATACCAGACCAACACCATGGTCTACAGCGTCGGAGGCTACCGTTTCATGGATTTCGTCAAGGTCGGCACGCCGCTGAACATCATCCTGTTGTTCCTGACGGTGTGGCTGATTCCACGCTTCTTCCCGTTCTGAGCACATGACCGACCTTCCCGCCACGACCCGCCGCAAGCTCGGCCTGGTGATCGACCTGGACACCTGCGTGGGCTGCCATGCCTGCGCGGTGAGCTGCAAGGAATGGAACGACGGGGGTTTCGCCGGCCCGCTGGTCGACGAGGACGTCCATGGGGTCGAACCGCTGGGCGTGTGGCTCAACCGCGTGCACAGCTACGAGGTCTCGCCTGCGCCGGGCGATTCGCCCACGCCGTTGACGCTGCACTTCCCGCGTTCGTGCCTGCACTGCGACAACGCCGCCTGCGTGACGGTGTGCCCGACCGGGGCCAGCTACAAGCGCGCCGAGGACGGCATCGTGCTGGTGGATGCGGACAAGTGCATCGGCTGCCAGCTGTGCAGCTGGGCCTGCCCCTACGGCGCGCGCGAGTACTCCACGGTGGATGGGGTCATGAAGAAGTGCACGTTGTGCGTGGACCGCATCTACAACGAGCAGCTGGAGGAAGTCGATCGCCAGCCCGCCTGCGTGCAGGCCTGCCCCACGCGTGCACGGCACTTCGGCGACCTGGGCGACCCGGACTCGGCGGTCTCGCAGCTGGTGGCCCGGCGCGGTGGCCAGGCGCTGATGCCGGAACTGGGCTATGCACCGGTGAACCGCTACCTGCCACCCCGCCCACGCCGGGGCGGCGGCGCATCCGGCGGGGCCGCGCAGCCCGAGCGCGAGGCGTCACTCGACGCCGGCCAGCTGCCGCCGGTGCTGCGCTGGCTCGACCGGGTGCTGAGCCGATGAAGCCCGCCCTGTCCATCCTGTTCTTCACGACCTTGTCGGGCTCCGGCCTCGGGCTGCTGGCCTGGCTCGGGTTCGTGCTGGCCTTCATCGACACGGCGCCCGGCGCGGCCGTGCTGCTGCCGGCGTTTGCCACCGGCCTGGTGCTGACGGCGGCGGGGCTGCTGTGCTCGCTCGGCCACCTGGGGCAGCCGCAGCGGGCGTGGCGGGCGCTGAGCCAGTGGCGCAGTTCCTGGCTTTCACGCGAGGGCGTGCTGGCGCTGCTGCTGTTTCCCGTCGCCCTGCTGGCCGCCTGGCTGGTCTGGCGCGATGCCGGGGTGTGGGTGTCGGTGCTGGGCGTGGTGTTGATCGTGCTGGCGGTGGCCACGCTGTTCGCCACCGCCATGATCTACGCCTCGCTGCGCACCATACCGGCCTGGGCGAATCCGCTGGTGCCGGCGGCCTTCATGGCGTTCGCGCTGCTGGGTGGCTGGCTGTGGCTTTGGGGCGTGCTGGTCGCCGGCGGCGTGCCAATGGGCAGCGGTGCCCTGGCGCCGCTGCTGCTCGCGGCGGTGGCGCTCGGCGTGGTGAAGCTGGCCTATTGGCGTCGAATTGCAGCGATGCCCCTGCCGGGCAGCGCGACCAGCGCGGTCGGCCTGCAGGGCCAGGTGCCCGCCGACGCCCGCGTCACCGGCCTGGAGGCGCCCCACAGCGAGGCGAACTACATCACCCGCGAGATGGTCTTCGTGTTCGCGCGCAAGCACGCCGGGGTCATGCGCCTGGCGGCGCTGGTGCTGGGGGTGGCACTGCCGGCAGGCGGTTTCGCCCTGGCCTGGGCCCTGCCCGGCCTGGCGTTTCCGGCCCTGGCCCTGGCGGTGCTGTGCTTCCAGGGCGGGGCGCTGCTGGAGCGCTGGTTGTTCTTCGCCGAGGCCCGCCACGTGGTGTCGCGCTACTACCCGACTGCCGGCTGAATCCCGCGCGGACCGCGTTTGCCCCGCCATCGGCCTCCCCCTATCCTTGCGGGCTGATTCGAGCCCCGCAAAGGATCCACGATGCGCCACCCCCTCCCCACCCTGCTGGCCGTCGCCGCGGCCCTGGTGCTTCCCGCTGCCCCCGCACTGGCCGAAGAAGGCTGGTCGGGCACCGGCGAGCTCGGCCTGTCGATGGCGCGCGGCAACTCGCGCGCGGAGAACCTCAACGCGCGCCTGGCGTTCAAGAAGGAGGACGCGGACTGGACCCACCGCTTCTCGTTCGCGGGACTGCGTGCACGCGGCGAGGTGACGGCCGACTTCGATGGCGACGGCATCCCCGAGACGCGCTTGCAGACCACCGCCAACCGCTACCAGGTGGCCGGTTCCAGCGCACTCAACCTGACCGAGCGCTCGTCGTGGATCAGTTCGCTGCGCTACGAGCGTGACGACTTCGCCGCCTACGATTACCAGGCCACGATCGCGGTCGGCTACGGCCACAAGTTCATCGACACCGACGAGACCAAGCTGGCCACGTCGATCGGCCCGGGTTACCGCCGCGCGCGCTACGCCAGCACGCAGGCGATCGAGAACGAGATGATCGTGCGCGGCACGCTGGAGTTCTCCCACCAGCTCACCGAGACCACGCAGGTCACCAACGACTTCCTGATGGAGTCCGGCAGCGACAACACCTTCGCGCAGAACGACCTCGGACTGGCGGTGGCGATCAATGCCTCGATGGCGCTCAAGGTGGGCCTGCAGGCGCGGCACAACACCCAGACCGACCCCGGCCGCAAGAGCACCGACACCCTGACCACGCTGAACCTGGTCTACAAGTTCTTCTGATCCGGTGACGTGGCGCCGGGGCAGCTTTGCCGCGGCGACCCGGCCTCAACCGCGCAGCATCGCCTCGGCACCCTGCGCCAGCAAGGCCTCGGCCACGCGCTGGCCAAGTGCGTCGGCCTCCTCGGCCGGGCCCTCGGCCTCGGCGCGAACACAGCGTCCGCTGTCGACTTCCCCGACCAGCCCCTGCAGGTGCAGGCGACCGCCCGCCAGGGTCGCGAAACCCGCCACCGGCACGTGGCAGCTGCCGTGCAGGCGCAGGTTCATCGCGCGCTCCGCGCCGACGCACACGGTGGTCTCGGCGTGCACCAGGGGCGCGAACAGGCTGGCCACCCCGGTATCGCCGTCACGGCATTCGATGCCGATCGCGCCCTGCGCCACCGCCGGCACCCAGTCCGGCGCCACCAGCCGCGAGCGGATGCGCTCGCCCAGGCCCAGGCGCTCCAGGCCGGCGCAGGCCAGCAGGATCGCGTCGTAGTCGCCGCCATCGAGCTTGCCCAGGCGGGTCTGCACGTTGCCGCGCAGGTCGCGCACTTCCAGGTCGGGGCGCAGTGCGCGCACCTGGGCCTGGCGGCGCAGCGAGGAGGTGCCGACCACGGCCCCTGCCGGCAGCCCGGCCAGAGTGTCGTGGCTGTTCGACACGAACGCATCGAACGGATCGGCGCGCTCGAGGATGGCGGCGAGCATGAAGCCCGGCTCCAGCGCCATCGGCACGTCCTTCATCGAATGCACCGCGGCGTCGGCACGCCCCTCCTGCATCGCCACCTCCAGTTCCTTCAGGAACAGGCCCTTGCCGCCGATCTTGGCCAGCGGCGTATCCAGCACCTGGTCGCCACGGGTGGTCATCGGCACCAGCTCGACCTGCACGCCGGGGTGGGCGGCACGCAGCAGGCCGGCCACATGCCGGGTCTGCCACAGGGCCAGGGCGCTTTCTCGGGTGGCCAGGCGGATCGTGGTCACATCATCTCCAGGTGGGGGCGACACGGCGATGGGCCGCGCGGCCTACATTGTACGGATCGCCTCGCGCAGGCTGGACACGCAGCGGCGGCTGACCTCCAGCGGCTCGTCGTGGTGGCGCAGCTGGACACGCACCTGCGAATCCGGTGTACGGCGCAATTCCACCAGTTCGCTGCGCGCCACCAGGCAGTTGCGGTGGATGCGCAGGAAGCGCTCGCCGAACTCCGACTCCAGCGATTTCAGGGAGTCCTCGATGAGGTCCTCGCCGCCGGCGTGGTAGACGACCACGTACTTCTCCTCGGCCTGCAGGAAGCGCACGTCTTCGACGGGGATCAGCCGCAGCGTGCCGCGCAGGCGTGCGCACAGGTGGGTGCGCTGGCGCGTGCCGTTGACCGGCTCGAGATCCGACGTCGCGTAGCGGCGCGCCTTGTCGATCGCCGCGCGAAGGCGTTCCAGCCGCACCGGCTTGACCACGTAGTCCACCGCATTGGCCTCGAAGGCCGCCAGGGCGTGCTCGTCGTAGGCGGTGCAGAACACCACCGCCGGGGGATGATCGAAACCGGCCACGTGACGCGCCACTTCAAGGCCGTCCATGCCGGGCATCTGGATGTCGAGCAGCAGCAGCTCCGGCTGCAGGGCCTGCACCTGCTCGAGCGCCTCCCGGCCATGGGCCGCCTCGCCGACCACCTCCACGTCGCCCAGTTCCCCGAGCAGGCCGCGCATGCGCCCGCGGGCCAACGCCTCGTCATCGACGATCAATGTCTTCATGCCGGTTCCCCGCGCCAAGCCCTGACGATCTTAACGAGGCACACCGGCACGCGCCATGTGCCGCAACCCGGACCGCCCCGCTCAGGCGCCAAAGCGCGCGCTCAGCCAGTCGCCCAGGTCACGCACTTCCTCGGCACACACCGAATGCGGCATCGGGTAGCTGTGCCAGTCCACCTGCATGCCCGCCTGGACCAGCGCATCGCGACTGCGCGTGCCCAACACCTCCGGAACCACCGGGTCCTGGCTGCCGTGTGCCATGAACACCGGCAAGGACAGGCCGACCGGCGTGGCCTCGGCCAGGCTGGCCTGCGGCAGCGGCAGGTAGCCCGACAGCGCCACCACGCCGGCAAGCGGTGCGGTACGGCGCAGGCCAGCGGCCAGCGCGATCGCCGCGCCCTGCGAGAACCCGGCCAGGACGATGCGCTCGGGCGCAATGCCCCGCGCGACTTCCGCATCGATCAGCGCCTCCACCTGGGCGATCGACTCGCGCACGCCGGTTTCGTCCTCGCGGCGCTCGCCAAGATCGATCGACAGCAGGTCGTACCACGCGCGCATGCGCATGCCGCCGTTCACCGTCACCGCCCGCATCGGGGCGTGCGGGAACACGAAGCGCAGTGCCGGCCAGCCCGGCCGGACCAGCTCGGGCACGATCGGTGCGAAGTCGTTGCCATCCGCACCCAGGCCGTGCAGCCAGAGGATGCTGAATCGCGGTGCTTCGCCGGTGGTGCGTTCGATCGTGTCGAGCTGGGTCATTGGGCATCTCGGTAAGGGAGAGGCGTCATTATGACGCGCGCGTTTTCCCAACGCTGCCCGGCGATGGGAAGATGACCCCGGACCACGATCGACGCGGCGGGAAGGGACGCCACCCAATGAGCTTCGACCAGATCACCATCCTCGCCATCCTTGCCGCGACCGTCGGCATGTTCCTGTGGGGGCGCTGGCGGCACGACATGGTGGCGGCCGGCGCGCTGCTGGCCTGCGTGCTGGCCGGGCTGGTGCCGGCCGTCGGGGCCTTCGCCGGATTCGGCCACCCTGCGGTGATCACCGTGGCCTGCGTGCTGGTGCTCAGCCGCGGGCTGCAGACCTCCGGCGCGATCGACGCTGTGACGCGCACGGTCCTCCCCGCCAAGTCGGGGCCGATGCTGGCGATCGCGGCACTGACCGCGCTGGGTGCGTTCCTGTCGGCCTTCATGAACAACGTCGGCGCGCTGGCCCTGCTGATGCCGGTGGCGATCCAGATCGCACGCAAGCAGGAGCTCGCGCCCGGGCAGGTGCTGATGCCGCTGGCCTTCGGCTCGATCCTCGGCGGCATGACCACGCTGATCGGTACACCGCCGAACCTGATCGTGTCCGGCTTCCGCCAGGAGGCGGGCGATGGATCGTTCGCGATGTTCGACTTCGCCCCGGTCGGCGTGACGGTGGCCGTGGCCGGCGTGCTGCTGATCATCCTCGGGGGCTGGAAGCTGGTGCCCAGGCGCAAGAACGCCGCCGCGGAAGGCTTCGACACCGGCGCCTACCTGACCGAGGTCCGGGTGCCGGAGGGTTCCAAGGCGGTCGGGAAGTCGGTGCGCGAGGTCGAGGTGGTGCTGGACGAGAATGACGCCCAGGTGGTGGGCATCGTCCGCAGCGAGTTCCACGTCCACGCCCCGAACCCCGGCCGGCGCCTGCGCGTGGGCGACATCCTGGTGGTCGAGGCCGAGGCCGACGCACTGGCCGACGTGCTGTCGAGCCTCGGCCTGAAGCTCGAGGAGGAAGTGCGCAGGAAGGACCTCGGAGAAGCCGCGAAGAAGGCGAAGGAAGCGGGTGACGGTCCGCCCACGACCGCAGATGAGGGGCATGCCGGGGCATCCGCCCGCGACGACACTGCAGCCGTAAGCAAAGGGGGGCCGGACGAGGATGGAGACGGCGCCGAGACTGACGGCAAGGACGAAGAAGAAGACGAGGACTCCACCCGCAGCGCCGTGGTGCTGCAGGAAATCGCCGTGCTGCCCGGCTCGCGCCTTGCCGGGCGCAGCGCCAGCGACCTGAACCTGCGCACGCGCTACAGCATCAACCTGCTCGCCCTTTCGCGCGAGGGCGAACGATCGATGAAGCGGCTGCGCTCACAGGATTTCCGCGACGGCGACCTGCTGCTGGTGCAGGGCACGCCGGAAGCCATCTCCGAATTCGCCTCCGACTTCGGTGGCGTCCCGCTGGCCGAGCGCGAGCTGCGCATCCCCGACAAGCGCAAGGCGATCACCGCCTCGGCGATCATGGCACTGGCCGTGGGCGGCGCCGCGTTTGGCCTGGTGCCGGCCGCCGTCTCCTTCGCGCTCGGCGTGCTGGCCTCGATGGTGCTGCGCACCGTGCCGCCGCGCGACGTGTACAACGCGATCGACTGGCCGGTGGTCGTCCTGCTGGCGGCCCTGATCCCGGTGGCCGGGGCGATGGAGGCCACCGGCACCGCCGACCTGATCGCGCGCTTCCTGCTCGATACCGTGGCCCAGGGCCATGCCGTGGCCGGGCTCGCGCTGATCCTGGTGGTGACGATGACGCTGTCGGACCTGATGAACAACGCGGCCACCGCCGCGGTGATGTGCCCGATCGCGATCGGCGCGGCCAGCGCGATCGGCGTGAGCGCCGACCCGTTCCTGATGGCGGTGGCGGTGGGCGCCTCGTGCGCGTTCCTGACGCCGATCGGGCACCAGAACAACACGCTGATCCTCGGCCCGGGCGGCTTCCGCTTCGGCGACTACTGGCGCCTGGGCCTGCCGGTGCAGCTACTGGTGATCGTGGTCAGCATCCCGATGCTGCTGCTGGTGTGGCCGCTCCAGGGCTGAGTTCGGCGGTCGGCAAGCTGAAGCGCAGGCGCTCGCAGGGTCGCGCCTGCGCGGCCATCGGCGTAGCGTGGAACAACCCGCCCAGGCGGGTACGGGGGAGCCCATCGACACAGGAGGTCACCATGTCTGTTGCCAAGGTCATCGAACTGAACGCCTCGTCCCCCAAGAGCATGGAGGACGCGGTCCAGCAGGGACTGAGCAAGTGCGCCGAGTCCGTCAAGGGCATCAAGGGTGCGTGGGTGAACGAGATCAAGGTCGTCACCGACGATGCCGGGAAAGTGCAGGAGTGGCGCGTGAACCTGCGCGTCAGCTTCGTCGTCAACTGACCCCGGTGCAGCTGGCCGGCGTCAGCCGGCCAGTCGCCAGCCCAGCGTGCGTCCGGCCCAGTACGGCACGATCTCGCCGGCACCGAAGTCCAGCGACCCCGGCACCTGCCAGTCTTCACGAACCAGCGTGACCGTGTCGGTGTTGCGCGGCAGGCCGTAGAAGTCGGCGCCATGGTGGCTGGCGAACGCTTCGAGCTTGTCCAGGCAGCCCATCTCCTCGAAGAAGTGCGCGTACAGCGGCAGCGCCGCGGGTGCCGAGAAGCAGCCCGCGCAACCGCAGGCGGACTCCTTGTCGCCGCGCGCGTGCGGCGCGGAATCGGTGCCCAGGAAGAAACGCGGATTCCCGCTGGCCACGACCTCGCGCAGCGCCTCCTGGTGGGTGCGGCGCTTGAGGACCGGCAGGCAGTAGTGGTGCGGGTGCAGGCCACCCACCAGCAGGTGGTTTCGGTTCATCAGCAGGTGCTGCGGCGTCAGCGTGGCCGCCACGCGCTCGCGCGCCCCCAGCACGAACTGGGCGGCATCCTGCGTGGTGATGTGCTCGAACACCACGCGCAGGCGCGGAAAGGTATCGACGATGGGCTGCAGGTGGCGCTCGATGAAGACCGCCTCCCGGTCGAACACATCGATGTCGGCGTCGACCACCTCGCCATGGACCAGCAATGGCAGGTCAACCTCCTGCATGACCTCCAGCACCGGCCACAGGCGACGCACGTCGGTGACGCCGGAGGCGGAGTTGGTCGTGGCCCCGGACGGGTACAGCTTCGCGGCATGGACGAAGCCCGAGGCCCGCGCTCGGCGGATCTCGTCGACCGTGGTGTCGTCGGTCAGGTACAGCACCATCAGCGGCTCGAAATCGATCCCGGCCGGAACGGCGTCGAGGATGCGCTGCCGGTATCCGGCGGCCATGTCGGTGCTGGTGACCGGGGGCGCCAGGTTGGGCATCACGATGGCACGTGCGAACACGCGGGCCGTGGGTGCCACGGTGTGTGCCAGCGCCGCGCCATCGCGCAGGTGGAGGTGCCAGTCGTCGGGACGGACGATCGAGAGTGTGTCGGGCATGCCGGGGGCCGGGTTGGAAGCAGCCCCCATTATCGCAGGCCCGGCAGGGCCGTGCCGGGGCGTGGCGACGCCCCGGCAGCGTGGATCACAGCGATTCGATGTGCTCGATCATGCGCCGGCGCATCGCCTCGTCGGGCAACCGGCCCATCGCCGCGCCCATGTTGTCGACCATGTGGCGGGCCTGGCTGGTGGCCGGCGTGGCGACGGTCACCACCGGGTTGGAGACGACGAACTTCAGGAAGAACTGGCCCCAGGTGCTGGCGTCGAACTCGGCCGCCCATTCCGGCACTTCCTTCCCGCGCACCGCCTCCCACAGACGGGTGCGGCCGAAGGGCGCGTATACCAGCACGCCGATACCCTTTTCCCGGGCCAGCGGGAAGATGCGCTCTTCCATCGTGCGGTTGTCGATCGCGTAGTCCACGCCGATGAAGTCCAGCGGCTCCTCGCGCATGACTTGCTCCAGGTGCTCGTACTGCGGCGCGAACGTGGTGGTGATGCCGATGTAGCGGATGCGGCCCTCGGCCTTGCGCTCCTTGAGCAGGCCCAGCTGGGTGTCCGGGTCACCCATGTTGTGCACCTGCACCAGGTCGATGGGATCCTTGCCGATCTTCCGGAACGACGCATCGAGCTGCGCGCGCGCCTCGGCCGGGTCGGCCGCACCGCCGCCGCGCGGCGCGACGTTGAGCTTGGTCGCCCAGAAGATCTTCTCGGTCAGGCCCAGTTCGCGCGCCAGCCGGCCGGCCACCTCCTCGGAGGCGCCGTAGCTCGGCGCGGTATCGAACACGCTGCCGCCGTTCGCGTCGAGCGCCTGGAGCACCTCGCGCAACGCGGCGACGTCCTCGCTGCCGGCGACCCGCGAGAAGGTGGCCGAACTGCCCAGCCCCACCACCGGCAGGCGCTCGCTGGTGCCGGGAATGGTCCGGGTGATCAGCGACATCGGCTTGTCGTCGGCCAGCAGCAGCCGCGGGTTCAGCGACAGCGCCACGCCGGCCGCCACCGACAGTTTCAGGTATTCACGACGCGTGATCATGGTGTCCTCCTTGCGATGGGGTGCGCGGGTCCACGCCCACGCGGGTGGATTCGATCTCTCCGGCCGCCGCCAGGCGCTGCTGGGTGCGGCCAAGCCACAGCCCGAGCACCGCCCAAACCAGTGCCAACGGCAGGCGACCGAGGCCAGCGCCCCCAGGCCCAGGCCCAGGCGCCCCAGGCCCCCGTCGATCTGTGCGCCGACGACATCACCGGTGCGGTAGACGAAGGTGTCGATGAAGGCCTTGGACTTGTACTTGTCCTCCCGGCTGACGACCGTATACAGCGTCTCGCGCGCAGGGCGCGTGATCGCACGCTGGATCGCCCGGTAGGTGGCCTCGAACACGATGAGCATCGCCAGCGAGCCGACGATGGCCAGGCCGATGAAGCCCAGCACCACGGTGATCGGCAGCAGCGCCAGCACGACGTGCACGCCCAGGCGCTTCATCAGGTGCCCGGCGATGACGGCCTGGAGGAACAGGGTGGCCAGTTGGGTGACCAGGTCGATGCGCGCGAATATCGTGGTCCGCAGATCGGTGTCGTCACCGAGTTCGGCCACCATCTGCAGGCGGGTGAAGTACAGGAACGTGGCCATGATGGTGAGGATGACGATGTAGCCGGCCACGCCGGCCAGGTAGCGCGAGCGGAAGATCGCCTTGAAGCCTTCCCAGGCGCTGCCGCCGATGATCGAACGCTCGTCGACGTGCCCGGCATCCGCGTCATCGGGGCCAGGGCCTCGCTTGGGCTGGGTCAGGGCCACCGCCCAGGCGAACCCCACACCCGCCAGCAGGAACCCGATCGCCACCAGCAGCAGCGCGGGCGTGCCCAGCGGCTGCGCCAGCATCGAGGCCAGCAACGGGCCGAAAATGGCGCCCAGCGTGCCGCCCACGGCGATCAACGCGAAGAAGCGCTTGGACTGTTCCAGCGTGAAGCGATCGGCCATCAGCGCCCAGAACACCATCGTGACGAACAGGTTGAACACGCTGAACCATATGTAGAACACCCGCCCGCTGGTGATGCCGGTCGCTTCGGGCGCCAGCACCAGCATCAGGTAGAAGCCCAGCAGGCTCAGCGCGAAGAACACATAGGTCGCGGTGATGAAGTGCAGGCGGCGGAAGCGGCTGACCAGCCAGCCGAAGACCGGATTCACCGCCAGCGTCGCCAACGCGGTGCCGATGAACAGCCAGCGCACGGCCTCGATGCCACTCTCCATGCCCAGCGCGTCGCGCGCCGGACGCAGCACCATTAACGCGGTCAGGATGCAGAAGAAGAAGCCGGCCGCCAGCAGTACCGGCAGCGTCTCGTCGCGGCGCACGTTGAAGACGCGTTGCAGCCAGGCCGACATCAGCGTGGCGCTCGCGGCAAGCTTGCGGTTCCCCGCAGTCCGGCGAGGGCATGTGGCGGCATCGGCATCGGGCGCTCTACCATCGCAGGACAGGGTGGGTTTCCCGAACCTATGCAAGCACCGGGGGTGACGCCAGTGAGGATAGTCATGGGCCACGGCGGTGGCCCACTTACGGATCTGTGGCCATGAAATCGATGGCGACGTGAATACCGACGCGAGAGATCCCTATCTGGATGCGCTTCGTGCCGGCGCGCTGATCATCGTGGTGTTGGGGCACTGGGTCGCGACCCTGCCGCGCTTCGACGAGGGCGTACTGGTCGCTGCCGACCACCTGCTGCAGGAATGGCCCAAGGCCGGCTTCCTGACCTGGCTGGTGCAGGTGGTGCCGTTGTTCGTGTTCGTCTCGGCCGCGGTGGCCGCCAACGGCGTGGAAGAGCGACTGGCGAGGCGGGCGCCCAGAGGCACTGGTGGGCAGGTCGGGCGCTGCGACTGGCACGGCCGACGGTGACCTACCTGGCGGTGATCGCCGCACTTTCGATCTTCTCCCTGCTCGCCGGTGGCCGCGTGCTGGAGCAGTTCAACCAGTCGCTGACCATCCACCTGTGGTTCCTGCTGATGTTCCTGTTCACCCAGGCGCTGCTGCCGCTGAGCCTGAAGGCCGACCGCCGGTTCGGGCTGGGCGCGGTGGCCGCGTTGGTGCTGGCGACCGCGCTGGTGGACCTGGCCCGGGCCATGCCGTTGGCGGCCGGGGAACTGCCCGTTCTGGGCGAGCGTGTCACGGACTCGGGCCAGGCCCTGGGCTGGATCAATGCCATCGCGGTATGGCTTTTGCCCCAACAGCTGGGAATCGCCTGGCGGAAAGGCCGCTTCAGCGGCCCCTGGACCGGCCTGGGTTTCCTGCTGCTCGGGCTCGCCTGGCTGTTGGGCACCTTCGTCCTGGGCTACCCGGCGGCCATGGTGGGCGTGGACTTCGAAGGGCGCAGCAACATGCTGCCGCCCACCCTGGCGCTGGTCGGCGTCATCTGGCTGCAGGTCGGCGCGGTACTGCTGCTGGAGCGGCCGGCCCACGCGCTGTTGGACCGCCTGGACCTCGGCAGGACCGTGGCGCTGGTCGCGGCCATGGGCATGCCGCTCTACCTGTGGCACAAACTGGCCGAACTGCCGGCCGCGTGGCTGGGGGCCCGCCTGCAGCTGCCGATCGACGCAGGCTTGCCGGGCGATTCCAGCTTCTGGATGGGGCGCCTGTGGTGGCTGGGGTTGTGCCTGCTGATGGTGGTCCCGGTCATCGCGGCGGTGCTCAGCTTCGAGCTGCGGCGCAGGCGCGACCTGCAGGCGGCACGTGACACCGCCACGATCGTGGCGGGCGGCGTGGCGCTGTCGGCCGGCATCGCCGTGGCGCTCGCACTCGGTGCCTGGCCTGGCGCCCTGCTGGGCGTGGTCGGCGTGGCGGCGGCCTCGTGGTGGCTGCGCGTTGCTCCGCCGCCCGGAAGCGCCCGGGACCCACGCTAGCCCTCGGGCCGCGGATGAGGTCCGGCGTGGCCCGGGCTCAGGCCGGCGCGTCAGCCAGCATGTCCTGCAACGCCTCTTCGACGTCCCGGGTGCTGACCGTGCACAGGCGTTGTCGCTGCGATGGCGACATGCGCACGGACGGATCGGGCGCCGCCACCTGCCGACCCAGCACGAAGCCGGTCGGCTGGTCCATCACCGCCCCGATGCCGGCCTGGACGAACTGCGCGACCCCGTCGGACTGGAGGCACAACACCCGGGTGCCACGCGCGGAATACACCGAATTGTGCAGGCCCGACCCATACTCCCCGGCAATGAAGGAGGCCTGCGCGAACGTGCCGACCTGCCTTTCGACCGACCAGGCTTCCGGGGACACGATCTCGAAACCGTGGCGCTCGAAGACCCGCTCGACCTCCCCGCTGTTGGTCAGGCTCGAACCCAGCGGCGTAGCCGATCGGGTGACGTACAGCCGCCGATCCCGCGTGCGGGCGCGGCGCGACAGGGTCGGGAAGATGTCCCTCGCCAGCGGTGAAAAGGCGTTCGCGAAGCGCACGAAGCTGGGAACGAACAGGCGATCGGCGCTCAGCACCGTCTTCGCCGGGTCGTAGAAGACCACCTGGCGCAGGCTGATCCCGGCTTCCACGAGAAGCTCCCGGGCGGGGCGCAGCGCGCTGGAGACCGCGATCGTGACGTCGGGAAGGTGGTGTCGCAGCACCTTGATCCGGGGAATGACATCGACCAGCCAATGGCCCCACGCGTGGTCGCCGGTCTGCACGAGCACCGCGCAGTCACCACGCACGTGCAGGTGTGCGGCCGGCAACGCGAACCGGGCCCGGTCTTCGGAAAGCGCTTCGACCATTTCGGGGCAGCTGCGGGCGAAGTCCGCCAGCCGCGAGGTCTCGCAGAAGTCCAGGTAGTCCAGGTCCAGAAGCGTGCCGGCGTTCACCAGCCCGAGGATGCCCAGCACCATCGGGGCGTCGTTGAGGCTGTAGATGCGCACCGAGGGAAGCCGGCGCGTGCGCGAGTGGAACTCGCTGCTCACCGCCCCACCCTTCCACGTGGCCGGCTGCAGCTGCTGGGCACCCTCCGGGTGGACCTCAAGCCAGGCCACCCCCTCGCGAACGGCCAGGAGCGCATCGACATCGGCGCACGCCACGGCGTGGTCCCGCAGGGGTGTCCGGGGGACTTCCAGTTGCTGCTGCATCGGCCTGATCCCTGCGCGCGACGTTCGGAGCCACCGAACCCGCCGGGTACGGTGGTGGGCCCACCAGGACTCGAACCTGGAACCAAAGGATTCACGTTACCCGGAAGTTTCCTCCCGGCGCGGACTATCTCTTCACCCGCCGCCGAGGCGGTGGGGGTGCGGGACGCTCTAGCCTGTCATCAAGGGCGCTAAAGCCCCCAGGTAGTCTCTGCACCTTCCGGCGGTGTACCGCCGGCTTGGCTCAGGATTGCCACCGGCATGGATCGCTCCACCCGCTGAGGTTTCCCTGAATTCATCCCGTTCCCGTCCACGCGTTACCGCGTGGCGGCACCTTTCGATGAGTCCTCTGCTCTAACCATTGAGCTATAGGCCCGTGGGGGGCATCTTAGGTTAGACGGTGCTGGTGCACCAGTCGAAGGGGGCGGGCATGCCGCCACCAGCCAGACGTTCCGCAGCCGGGGGCCCCAGCGGCCTGGCGATGAAGCTTGGCTTCATGACCCGAAGCCATCGTTCTCATGAGCGAAATTGCGGAAGTCCCCAGCTAGCTTGTACCTTGGCCACCAGCTTCCCGCGGCCCCGCAGGGGGGTGTGGATTACACCCGGGTGTTACACGTCACGAAAGAGGCGAAAGCGTTGATTTGCTTGAAATCAGTCTCCCCAGATCATCTTGCCTCTCGGGATTACACCCGAGGGTTACACCCCGTTTCGCCATCGAATAAGTGTTAGGCCAATGAAAATTCTGATCTTCACTACTCTTGTTGCGCTTCTCATGACTGGATGTGCAGCCTTGGCGCCGCAGCAAACAGCGTCGGCGACCCTAACTGGGACCTGGGACTTCGAGCTTTCTTGGGCTGGAGAGCGGCAGTTCTATCGCTTCACCCTAACGAATTCGCGCGCTGAAACCTGCAAAGGACAAGTATATTATCGAGTGAGGGTTCGCGCTGCTCCGGAAGGGTCTGTGTACAAACCAGCTTATCGGTACGAAAACGGAGAACTGCGGATCCTACTTTTTACCGATATTTGCGACGATTACAAGTCGTTCTCAGGCAAGGTTTCCGGCTCAACTTTTGACGGTGCTCGGGTTTTCTATAATATTATGAACGCCTATGAACAGGGCAAGGTTACCGGCACACGGCGACGCTAAAGACTTGTCGAGGCTAACTTAAGGAGCTTCCTGGACCCAGCTTGCCTGGGGTATTTTTTCCATCGACGTAACAAACAGAAATACCGCGAAAGTTTATGGCAAATGCTTCCACCACCATGCGGCCTTACTTCGCGTTTCCGCGGAAACCGCTGCGCGATTCCGCTGAACTTGAGTTTTAGGCTGCCTAAGAGGGGTGTCGCACATGAAGCATCTAGTCTGGGCACTAGCTGCAATTTTGATTTCTGGCTGCATGTCACTACCACAGCTTCCGGATGAGCTGAGGTACGTCATGCCAAGCGAGAGTGAGTCTGGAGTCTCAAGAATTGCTGCGACGATGATCGACGACAAGGTTCCGTTTTTCGACCATGACAATACTTACGTCTACGCCATCGACGGAAAAAAGGTCATGCTAAGGAAAGAGCAATGGGACCAGCCGGTCTTCATCCGGCCCGGAGCACGAGATGTCACGCTTGGCTTCGAGAAGGGCGCCCACATGCTCTTCGCTAAGGTGCGCTTGGACGTAACTGCATCCACTTCATACAACGCCGTGTCTGCTTGTAAAACCAGGTTTTTTGGCGAATTTGAGTACTGCGACTTCTGGATCGTCGACGCAACCACAGGCAAGGCGGTAACTGAGGTGTCACGAGGAGAACCCACAGACAGGCGGCACCCCCTCGATCTGTAGGGTCTTACGCCGGTCACTTCGGATAGTCTCAAGCGTCGGCGCTGCAGGGAGTTCCCATGAATCGTCGTTCTACATCACATCCGCGACAGCCTAACTGCGCGTTTCAGCGGAAACCGCTGCGCGGTTCCGCTGAACTTGGGTGTTAGCCCCCACATGACTCCTCGCTGTAACACCATTCCAGCTCGCCTTTCGGCCATCCCGTGATCTATCGTCGCGCAAAGATCGCTGCTTTAATCT
>NZ_VRTS01000020.1 GCF_008017755.1 Alkalisalibacterium limincola | reverse complement strand
TTACTCGAAAATCTTCGCCACGACGCCGGCGCCGACGGTACGACCACCCTCGCGGATGGCGAAACGCAGGCCGTCGTCCATCGCGATCGGGGCGATCAGCGTCACCACCATCTTCACGTTGTCGCCCGGCATCACCATCTCCACGCCTTCCGGCAGCTCGCACGAGCCGGTCACGTCGGTGGTGCGGAAGTAGAACTGCGGACGGTAGCCCTTGAAGAACGGAGTGTGGCGACCACCCTCCTCCTTCGACAGCACGTACACCTCGGCCTCGAACTTCGTGTGCGGCTTGATCGAACCCGGCTTGGCCAGGACCTGGCCACGCTCGACGTCGTCACGCTTCGTGCCGCGCAGCAGCAGGCCGGCGTTGTCGCCCGCCATGCCCTGGTCGAGCAGCTTGCGGAACATCTCGATGCCGGTGACCGTCGTCTTGACCGTCGGACGGATGCCCACGATCTCGATCTCGTCGCCGACCTTCACGATGCCGCGCTCGATGCGACCCGTCACCACCGTGCCGCGACCCGAGATCGAGAACACGTCCTCGACCGGCATCAGGAACGCCTTGTCGATGTCACGCTCCGGCTCCGGGATGTAGCTGTCGAGCGCGTCGACCAGCTTGATGATCGCCGGCACGCCGATGTCGCTCTGGTCGCCTTCCAGCGCCTTGAGCGCCGAACCGTGGATGATCGGCGTGTCGTCGCCCGGGAAGTCGTACTTGCTCAGCAGCTCGCGCACTTCCATCTCGACCAGCTCGAGCAGCTCGGCGTCGTCGACCATGTCGGCCTTGTTCAGGAACACCACGATGTACGGCACGCCGACCTGGCGCGCCAGCAGGATGTGCTCGCGCGTCTGCGGCATCGGGCCGTCCGCGGCCGAGCACACCAGGATCGCGCCGTCCATCTGCGCCGCACCCGTGATCATGTTCTTCACGTAATCGGCGTGGCCCGGGCAGTCGACGTGCGCGTAGTGGCGGTTCGGCGACTCGTATTCCACGTGCGCGGTCGAGATCGTGATGCCACGCGCCTTCTCTTCCGGCGCCGCGTCGATCGAGGAGTAATCCTTGAAGTCACCGCCAAAGCGCTCGGCACCGATCTTGGTCAGCGCGGCGGTCAGCGTGGTCTTGCCGTGGTCGACGTGGCCGATCGTGCCGACGTTCACGTGCGGCTTCTTGCGCTCGAACTTTTCCTTGGACAT
>NZ_VRTS01000001.1 GCF_008017755.1 Alkalisalibacterium limincola | reverse complement strand
GCCGACGGCGCGCAGCGCCGGCAGCCGGCGCCGCCCCCTCGACGGGCTTCGCGGTGCAGCTGGGTGCATTCCGCTCCGAGGGCGATGCCGCGGCACTGGCGCCGCAGCGCGCGTCGGGCGGGTCGTCCGCGCCGACGGCGCGCAGCGCCGGCAGCCGGCGCCGCCCCCTCGACGGGCTTCGCGGTGCAGCTGGGTGCATTCCGCTCCGAGGGCGATGCCGCGGCACTGGTGAACCAGTTGCGTGGGGCCGGCTTCACCGTCTTCAGTGAACGCGTGCAGACCGCCAATGGCACGTTGCACCGGGTGCGCGTGGGGCCGGAGCTCGACCGGGCTGCGGCCGAGCGCCTGAAGTCCCGCCTGCCGGCGCCGCATTCGGCGAACGGCATGATCGTTTCGCACCCGTGAGCCGTGGGGTCGCGGTAGCGGACCGCGCCCCGGAGAACCGCCAGCGATGCTGAACTGGGCCGACCTCGTACTGCTGGGCATCCTGGCGATATCCACGCTGGTCGGGCTGTGGCGCGGCTTCATCGTCGAGGTCCTCTCGCTGGTCGTCTGGGTCGCGGCGTTCTGGCTCGCCTTCCAGTTCGGCGCCGCCGCCGCGGCGATGTTCGATACTGTCGTGGAGACGCCCTCGGCGAGGCTGTTCCTGGGCTACGGCCTGGTGTTCATCGCGGCACTGGTGGTCGGTGGCCTGGTCACCTGGCTGGTGTCCAGGCTGGTGTCCTCGACAGGCCTGTCGGGCACCGACCGCATGCTGGGCCTGGGCTTCGGCCTGCTGCGCGGCGCCGCGCTGTGTTCCGTGCTGGTGCTGCTGCTGGGCTTCACGCCGTTGCCGCAGGACGCGTGGTGGCAGGAATCCCGGCTGATGCCCGGTTTCCAGGGCTCGGCGGAATGGATGCGTGGATTGCTGCCGGATTCGGCGGCGGAATACCTGAATTACAAACCGGTCTTCCCGGCCCCGGCGATGTCCGCCGATGCGGTCGACGCGACGACCCGAGGAGAGTAGGTCCATGTGTGGAATCATCGGCATCGTCAGCACGACCGAAGTCGCGGCATCGCTTTATGACGGCCTGACCGTGCTGCAGCACCGGGGGCAGGACGCGGCCGGCATCGCCACGGTCGACGGACGTCGCATCGTTACCCAGAAGGGCAACGGGCTGGTCAAGGATGTGTTCGGCGAGGCGCAGATGCGGCTGCTGACCGGACGCATCGGCATCGGCCATTGCCGCTACCCGACCGCAGGCTCGGAAGGGTCCGACGAGGCGCAGCCGTTCTACGTCAATTCGCCCTACGGCATCGCGCTGGCGCACAACGGCAACCTGATCAACACCGACGCGCTGCGCCAGCAGGTGTTCGAGACCGACCGCCGCAACATCAACACCGAGTCGGACTCCGAGGTGATGCTCAACGTGTTCGCGCACGAGCTGCAGCACCAGAAGGAGCTGACGCCGGCTGCTGCGATGGAGGCGGTGCGCGGCGTGAACCGGCGCTGCATCGGCGGCTACGCGGTGGTTGGCGTGGTGCTGGGCCTGGGCCTGGTGGCCTTCCGCGATCCGCACGGCATCCGTCCTCTGGTGATCGGCCGGCGCGAGGCGGTCGACGGCGTGGAGTACGCGGTGGCCTCGGAAAGCGTCGCCCTCGACATCCTCGGCTTCCAGCGCGTGCGCGACGTGGCCCCGGGCGAGTGCGTGGTGGTGACCGCG
The DNA here is from genome assembly GCF_008017755.1 of Alkalisalibacterium limincola. GTDB lineage: Bacteria > Pseudomonadota > Gammaproteobacteria > Xanthomonadales > Xanthomonadaceae > Alkalisalibacterium > Alkalisalibacterium limincola. Next base: position 612,103 of record NZ_VRTS01000001.1, on the reverse strand, counting down.
CGCGGCGACCTGTACGCCGAGCCCTGCGCCGAGCCGGCTGCGCACACCCCGTGCATCTTCGAGTACGTCTACATGGCCCGCCCGGACTCGATGATCGAGAACATTTCCGTGCACAAGGCGCGCATGCGCATGGGCGTCGCGCTGGGCGAGAAGATCAAGCGGATGCGGCCCGACCACGACATCGACGTGGTGATCCCGATCCCCGACACCTCGCGCACCTCGGCGCTGGAGATGGCCCATGTGCTCGACGTGAAGTACCGCGAGGGCTTCATCAAGAACCGCTACATCGGCCGCACCTTCATCATGCCGGGGCAGGGTGAGCGGGTGAAGTCGGTGCGCCGCAAGCTCAATCCGATCCCGCTGGAGTTCAAGGACCGCGTGGTGCTGCTGGTCGACGACTCGATCGTGCGCGGCACCACCAGCCGGCAGATCATCCAGATGGCACGCGAGGCCGGTGCGCGCAAGGTCTACGTGGCTTCGGCCGCGCCTCCGGTGCGGCACCCGAACATCTACGGCATCGACATGCCGGCGCCGGACGAGCTCGTCGCCCACGGGCGCACCGACGAGGAGGTCCAGGACCTGCTGGGCTGCGACTGGCTCATCTACCAGGACCTCGAGGACCTCGAGGAGGCCGTGGCGGGTTCGAAGAAGTACGTCAGCCGCTTCGACTCCTCGTGCTTCAGCGGTGAATACGTGACCCGCGTGGAGCCCGACTACTTCGAACGCATCCGCCAGCAGCGCTCGGACGACGCCAAGTCCACGCGGCGCCAGGCGTCCTGAGGCCGGTGGCGGGGAGCCTGTTCGACGCGGCACTCGCCTGCCTGCGGGCGGCGTCCCCCGAGGACAAGCTGGCCGCGACCGCGCAGGCGGGCGAGGCGTTCGCGGGGGGGGCTGCTGCACGTGCCCGCCGACGCCGCGGCCCCCTTGCCGATCACCCAGCCCGGCCGCCCCCCACGGCCCCGGCTGGTCGAGCCGCGCGCATTGCCTCGGCGCGGCCTGGGCAGTGACGAGGGACGGGCCGCCTTCCTGCATGCCATCGCCCATATCGAGTTCAATGCGATCGACCTGGCCTGGGACGCGGTGTACCGGTTCCGCGGCATGCCCGATGCCTATTACGCCGACTGGGTCGGCGTGGCCGTCGACGAGGCCCGCCACTTCCGGCTGCTGCAGGAGCGCATGGCGCTGCTGGGCCATCGTTACGGCGACTTCGACGCCCACAACGGACTCTGGGACATGGCGGAGAAGACCGCCGGCAGCTGCCTGCAGCGCATGGCCCTGGTGCCGCGGGTGCTCGAGGCACGTGGGCTGGATGTCACGCCGGGCATGATCGCGAAGCTCAGGGGCTTGGGCGACGAGGCGTCGGTGGCGGTGCTGGAGGTGATCCTGGCCGAGGAAGTGGCGCACGTGGCCGCCGGGTCGCGCTGGTTCCGGCATTGCTGTGCACTCCAGGGTGTCGATCCCGGCCTGACCTTCCGCGAGTTGCTCCGTCTGCATGCCGGCCCCGTGCTTCGCGGTCCGTTCAATACCGAGGCGCGGGTGGCGGCCGGATTCGACGAGGGCGAGCTGGAGATGCTTTTCGCGTTCGATGAGGTACGCTGATCAGCTGTTAATGGGCTGCACGCCCCGCTAACATCCACCGCAGCCAGGATCCGGTCACTTCCGGAACGGCCCCCGAAATGAAGCAACAAGGAGATCCCTGCATGTCCCGATACATTGCCCCGAGCCTGTTGGCTGCGAGCATCGCACTGACCCTCGTTGCCTGCGGACCATCCGAGCAGGAGCGCCAGCAGGCCGCCCAGCAGCAGGCCGCACAGGCAGCCGAGACGCAGGCCGCCGAGCAGTACGCGCTGTACGAAGAGGCGCGTGCGGACGGCAACTGGGAGGTTGCGCTCTCCTACGCCGAGTTCATCCGCCAGACCTACCCCGAGAGCAGCATCGCCGCCCAGGTCGAGGCCACCTACGACGAGGTGGCCGCACAGGCCGCCGGCATTCGCGAGACGCGGCGACTCGAGGGCCTGTGGGTCTATCACGCGGTGGAAGAGGAAGGCGCGCTGGCGCGCACCGCCTACATCTACTCCGAGGCGCCCGGTCGCGGCATCTCCCCGGTGCGCCTGGTGCTGCGTGCCCATCCCGAGTGGGGCGACAGCGTCTACCTGTTGCCCGAGGGCGAGACGCCGCGCTTCAGCTGCGACAACCCCTGCGAGGTGCCGGTGCGCTTCGACGACGCCGACGCCCGCGACTTCGAGGCGGTGGTGTCGGAGCCGACCGAGAACCATGCGATGTTCATCGACGACTTCGACGCATTCGTGGAGGCCATGGATTCCGCCAGCCGCGTGGTCGTGACGACCCAAACCGAGGATGGCGAGGGTGTGGAGCTGACCTACGAAGTGGGTGGCTTCAGCCGTGAGAGGTTCGAAAGCGAGGGCGAGGCGGACGGCGCGACCGAGTAAGGTTCGCGACGCCACGAGGGGGCATCCGGTTCGCCGGCATGTTTCCAGGAGCGGGGCGGGGTGCCAGGCATCCCGCCCCGTTTTTGTTTCAGGATGCGCCTATCGCCAGTCGATCGAGCGACCAGCCGCCGGCGCCGACCCGCAGCACCGAGCCCTGGTCGTACCAGTCGCCCAGGACGACGCGCGTGCGTCCCCTGCCACCCGCGTGCAGCTCATGGACCGCCGGGCGGTGGGTGTGGCCGTGGATCATCCGCTGCACCCCGAAGCGCACGAAGGTGGCCTCCACCGTGTCGGGGCTGACATCGGTGATCTCCTCGGCCTGGCCGGCGGACACGACCGTGGCGTGGTGCGCACGGCTGGCCTCGCGCGCCTTGGCGGCAAAGGCGTGGCGGGCGGCCAGTGGCTGGGCGAGGAACTGGCGTTGCCACGCCGGATCGTGCACCTGCCGACGGAAGTCCTGGTAGGCCAGGTCGTCGGTGCACAGCAGGTCGCCGTGCGTCAGCAGGACCGGTTCGCCCTGCAGGCGCACCACGCACGGGTCGGCGAGCAGCCGCATGCCGCAGCGCCCGGCGTACGCCTCGCCGAGCAGGAAGTCGCGATTGCCGCGCATGAAATGGACCGCGACCCCGGAAGCCGAGAGCCGCGCGAGGGCACTGGCGACGCTGGCGCCGGGCTCGGAGGTGTCATCGTCGCCGACCCAGGCCTCGAAGAGATCGCCCAGGATGTACAACGCATCGGCCTGGCTGGCTTCCCCGGCGAGGAAGGCGAGGAAGGCCGCGGTCGCCTGGGGTCGGGAGGCATCGAGGTGAAGGTCTGAAACGAAGAGTGTCGTTGGCTTCGCAGTGCGGGGCGACTCACTCGGCATCGCTTTCGTCCGCGCCGTCGTCCAGGACGTCCACCCGCTCGATCAGCACCGGCACCCGCGGCACGTCGCGCGGCAGGCTGCCCTGCGCGCTGGTCTCCACCGCCCGGATGCGGTCGACCACGTCCATGCCCGACACCACGCGACCGAACACCGTGTAGCCCTGCCCGAAGGGACTTTCGGCGTCGCGATAGTCGAACCGGGGGTTGTCGACGACATTGATGAAGAACTGGGTGGTGTGCGAACCCGGGTCGCTGGGCGTGCGGGCCGCCGCCACCGTGCCGCGCAGGTTCGACATGCTGGCTTCGGCTTCATGGGCGACCGGCGACCGCGTCGGTTTGGCTTGCAGGTCGGGAGTGAGTGCTCCGCCCTGGATGAGCATGTTCTCGATGACACGATGGAAGATCGTGCCGTTGTAGAACCCCTCGCGGGCGTACTCCAGGAAGTTCGCGACCGTGCCTGGCGCCCGGTTGATGTCCAGCGCCAGGGTGATGTCGCCCATGCTGGTGCGCAGCACCACCCGCGGTTCGACCAGGTCCTCCTCCGCGGCGGCTCCTCGCCGGGCTGTCCTGCCGGAACCGGCGGTGCCTGGCCGGACGCAGGAACGGGCTGGAAGGCCAGCAGGGTGGCGGCGAGAAGGGCAAGGATTCGGTTCATCTGGCGGGCCCACAGCCTTCGTCCGACGGGGGCGCCATCTTAGCAGGCCGGCCGCGGCCTGCGCCGCGCGCCCGCGCGCGTTAAAATCGCCGCCCCGTCTCCCCCTATGGCCCCTGCATGAGCTGTCGCACCCGCTTCGCCCCGAGTCCCACCGGTTTCCTGCACATCGGCGGCGCCCGCACCGCGCTGTACTGCTGGCTGGAGGCACGCCGCCGCGGCGGGCAGTTCGTGCTGCGCGTGGAGGACACCGATCGCGAGCGCAGCACCCAGGAAGCCGTCCAGGCGATCCTCGACGGCATGTCCTGGCTGGGCCTGACGCACGACGAGGGGCCGTTCTACCAGACCCTGCGCCAGGACCGGTACCGCGAAGTCGCCGAGCAGTTGCTGCGCGCCGGCAAGGCCTACTACGCCTACGAGACCCGCGAGGAGATCGAGGCGATGCGCAACCAGGCCATGGCCGAGGGGCGCAAGCCGCGCTACAACGGCCACTATCGCGACCGCGACGAGCCGTTCCGGGAGGACCCCAACCGCGTCGTCCGCTTCAAGAACCCGACCAGTGGCAGCGTCGTGTTCCACGACAAGGTCAAGGGGCGCATCGAGTGGAGCAACGAGGAGCTCGACGACCTCGTGCTGATCCGTTCCGACGGGTTCCCGACCTACAACTTCGCCGTTGTCGTCGACGACCTCGACATGAAGATCACCGACGTGATCCGCGGCGACGACCATGTCAACAACACCCCGCGCCAGGTCAACATCTACGAGGCCCTGGGCGCCACCGTGCCGGCCTTCTCGCACCTGCCGATGATCCTCGGCCCGGACGGCACCAAGCTGTCCAAGCGCCATGGCGCGGTCAGCGTCATGCAGTACCGCGATGACGGTTTCCTGCCGCAGGCGCTGCTGAACTACCTGGTGCGGCTGGGCTGGTCGCATGGTGACCAGGAGATCTTCTCGCGCCAGGAGATGATCGAGTTGTTCTCGGTCGGGGACGTCAACCAGTCCGCATCGCGATTCGATTTGGACAAGCTGAGCTGGCTCAACCAGCACTACTTCCGCCATGCCGACCCCGGCGAGGTGGTGCCGGAACTGGAGTGGCACCTTCGTCGTGCCGGGCTGGACCCGGAGCAGGGCCCCGCGCCGGCCGACGTGCTGGTGGCGCTGGCCGACCGGGTCAAGACGCTGGACGAGATGGCCGCGCGTGCCGCGGTCTGGTACCGGCCGCTCAGGGAATACGACGATGCCGCGGTGCGCAAGCACCTCGTGCCCGCCGCGGAGGCCCCGCTACGCGAAGCGCGGCGCGTGCTGGCCGGGCTGGCGGGCTGGAGCCCGGAGCTGATCGACCAGGCGCTCAAGGACGCGGCCGCGGCGCTCGAGGTGGGCATGGGCAAGGTGGCCCAGCCGCTCCGGGTGGCGATGACCGGCACCCAGGTGTCCCCGGGGATCGACCAGACCGTGTACCTGGCCGGGCGCGAGGAGGCGCTGCGACGCATCGACGCGGCACTCTCGCGCATCGACGCTGCCTGAACGTGTCGTGGCACCGGGAGCGGGGCGCGCTGCCCCGGACCCCGGGCGCTGGTAGGATCATTCGATGAGCGAGACACACGACTGCACCCACCCCGAGCACCATGTGCACAGTACCGAGGGTTTCGTCTCCGAGGTCGAGGCCGCCTGCGTCGAGCGCGGGCTGCGCCTCACCCCGCTTCGCGCCGAGGTGCTGCAACTGGTGGCCGAGGCCGATGGCCCGGTCAAGGCCTATGACCTGCTGGACCGGATGAAGTCATCGCGTGGTGGCAACGCCGCGCCGCCGACGGTCTACCGGGCACTGGATTTCCTGCTCGAGCACGGCTTCATCCACAAGCTCGCCTCGGTCAATGCCTTCATCAGTTGCCACCACCCGCGCTCGCGCCAGCACCAGGTGCCGTTCCTGATCTGCGACGGCTGCCACATGGCGGTCGAGCTCGAGGACGAGCAAACCGCACTGCAGCTCGAAGCGCAGGCCCGGGCGCTGGGTTTCCAGCCCCAGGGGCATACGCTGGAAGTGCACGGACTGTGCGCGAAATGCGTCGCCTCCGGGAAATGAGCACCTGCCGGTTCGCGGCTGTCGTCGCGCTCGCCCTCGGGCTGGGTTCACCGGCGCTGGCGCTGGATGCCGCCGAAGACGTCATCGCGCCGCCGGAGGACGCCGGGCGCCTGCCGATGCAGCGCGAGCCGGTCGAGACCGATCCGGCCCGGCTGGACCTGCCGCCACCGCCGGAGGCCGGCGAGGCGGGCCAGGTCGAACCGTTGGTGATGCTCGACGATATCGTCCTGCCCGGCACGCGGGCCATGCTGTCGTGGAACAGCAGCCAGAACTTCGCCGGCAACGACGTGTCCGTGCCGGTGATCGTCGCCCACGGCGCCCGCACCGGCCCTGCCCTGTGCCTCACTGCAGGGATCCACGGCGACGAGATCAACGGCATCGAGATCGTGCGCCGCGTGGTCAACGCGGTGCATCCCGAGCGGCTGTCGGGCACCGTGATCGGCGTGCCGGTGGTCAACCTGTTCGGATACCAGCGCAATTCGCGCTATCTGCCCGATCGCCGCGACCTCAACCGCTTCTTCCCGGGCTCGGCCACCGGCAGCATCGCCTCGCGCATCGCCCACAGCTTCTTCCAGAACGTCGTCGAACACTGCGACGTGCTCATCGACTTCCATACCGGTTCGTTCGACCGGGCGAACCTGCCCCAGGTGCGGTCGGACCTGCGAAATGCGCGCGTACTGGAGTTCACTCGCGCCTTCGGGGCGACGGTGGTGCTGCACAGCCGTGGTTCGCCGGGCATGCTCAGGCACGCCGCGACCCAGGCCGGCGTGCCGGCGGTGACCTTCGAGGTCGGTGCCCCCACGCGGCTGGAGCCTGAGGAGATCGATGTCGCGGTGCGTTCGGTGAAGGCCTTGCTGCACAACCTCGGCATGGAGGACATCGATGCCGGCGAACTCGAGCCGCAACCGGTGTTCCTGGTATCGCGCTGGATCCGCGCCGATTCCGGTGGCCTGCTGGTCAGCCAGGTGCAGCTGGGCGACCAGGTGGAGAAGGGCCAGGAACTGGGACGCGTGGTCGACCCTCTGCGCAATACCGAGGACCCGATCGTGTCCCCCGTGCGCGGCCGCGTGATCGGCCAGGCCCAGAACCAGCAGGTGCTTCCGGGCTTCGCCGTGTACCACCTGGGCGAGGAGACCAGCGAGCAGCGCGCCGTCCACGACGCCGCCGCCGGGCGCAACGAAACCCCGCCGAGCGAGAGGGTGCGGTGCCCGAGGACACGGGTGCCGACTGAAGGTCGTCGGCACGGTTCGGCGGCGCGCGTGAGTCAACGCAAAAGGGGCCCTCTCGGGCCCCTTTTGCGTTCCAGACCGACTGGATGGGTCAGAAGTGCATGCGCAGGCCGAAGGCCAGGGAACGGCCCGGCAGCGGCGCCAGGTCACGCAGGAAGGACGTGTGCGGGCGAGCCTCGGTATTGGTCAGGTTGCGACCGTCGAGGAACACTTCCCAGCCCATGTTGCGCATGTCCCAGTGGTAGGCGAGGTTGGCATTGACCAGCGTGTAGCTGTCGCTCGGGTCTTCGAACTGGGCCACGCGGTCCTGGCTGGTGTAGTGCACGGCACCCACGCCTGCGCGCCAGTGGTCACGGTCCCAGTCCAGGCCCACGCCGACGCGGCCCGCGGGAATGCGTGGCAGGGCACCATTGAGGTCGAGGTCGACCGTGTGGTTGTGGAAGTGGTTGCCGTGCGGGATGGCGATGTCCACGGTGCGGCTCTGGTCACCCTTGAAGCTGGCGCGCACGTAGTCGCCGAACACGCGACCCTGCCAGCGGCCGGCCTGGTTCTCGAGCAGGGTGAACCGAGCCTCGATCTCCGCGCCGGTGAAGCGCGTGTCGGCCTGCGTCCACAGGCGCACCGGCAGGTCATCCTCGACCACGCCGGTGTCGGCGAGATAGATGAAGTCGCTGAAATCGGTGTGGTAGACCGCACCGGTCAGGTCGAAGCGCTGGCCGTGCCAGTGGAAGCCGAGCTCGGCGCGGTTCGCCTTCTCCCGGCCCAGGTTCCAGTCGCCGAGTTCATAGCTGCGGGTGGCCACATGCACGCCATTGGACAGCAGCTCCTCGGCCGCCGGTGCACGCTGCACGTGGTCGAGTCCACCCAGAAGGTGGAAATCGTCCGTGAGCTTGAAGCGGCCGGCGACCGAAGCACTGCCGGTGGTGAAGCCGCGGCTGACCGTGTCCTCCGGCTTCACGCGGGTGCGATCGACCCGGCCACCCAGCTCGAGCTTCAGGCGGTCGAAGGTCTTCTCTTCCAGCACGAACACGCCGAGGTCGCGGGTGATGCTCGCCGGCACGAAGGCCTCGTCGCCGAAGGCATTGAAGTCCCGGCGCCCGTACTGCAGGCCCCAGGCGCCGCGCCAGCCGGCGAATTCATGGTGGGTCGCTTCGAGACGGGCCTCGAGGCCCTCGTTCTCGAACACCGTTTCCGGGTGGCCGTCTTCGAACTCGGTATGCGTGTAGTCGGCGCGCGACACGCGGAAGGTCAGCGAGTCGTGGCCGGCGAACGGGTCGTACACGCCCGCCTTGAGGTCGACGCGGCGCTGGCGAAGGTCGGCGTAGACCTCCTCGCCGTCGTGGTCGTCGTGGTGGTCGTCGTCGTCATCGTCGTGGTGGTCGTCATGCCCATGCCCATGCCCGTGGCCGTGGTCATCATGGTCATCGTGGAAGTGGCCGGGGAGGCCGAATCGGGTATCGAACATGCTGAATGCCGTTCCGACGAAGCCGCGCTCGCCGATCAGCGACGCGCCAAAGCTTGCCGCCCGGGTGCGCAGTGCACTGTTCTCGAGTCGACCGTGGCCATGGTCGTCGTGATGGTCATCGTCGTGATCGTCGTCGCCGTGGTCGTCGTCATGGTCATCGTGATGACGCTCCGCCTCGCCGGGGATCTTGAAGTCGCTCGTGTCGCGGCTGAGCAGGTTCACGTTGAACGCGAAGTTGCCGCCGCCGCCGTCGAGCCGGACCATGCCGGTGCGCTCGTCGTTGACCGTGTTGCCGCGCAGCTCGGCGCGCCCGGTCAGCCCGGAATCGGCATCTGGCACCTGCTCCGGGATCCGGCCGTCCACCACGTTCACCGCGCCGCCAAGCGCGCCGCTGCCGTACAGCAGGGTGCCGGGACCCTTGAGCACCTCGATCTGGTCGGCCAGGAACGGCTCGATGGAGGTGGCGTGATCCACGCCGATCGTCGACACGTCCAGCGCGGACATACCGCCGGCCAGGACCTGGACGCGGCCGCCTTCGAGGCCACGGATGATCGGCCGGCCCACGCCGGGGCCGAAGTAGCCCGCGTGCACGCCCGGGATCGAGTCCAGCGTCTCACCCAGCGTCACCGACTTGCTGCGCTCCAGCTCGGCGCCGGTGAGCACTTCCCAGGGCCGGGCCAGGTCCTCCGCGCTCTGCTGCAGTGGCGTACCGGTCACGATCAGCGTGTCCAGGCGGACGGCCTGTTCGGGCGGATCAGCCAGGGCGGTGCCCGGCAGTACCAGGGCAATGGCGAGGGCGAGGGGTCGTGCGGCGAACGGGCGTGAATTCATTGTTATGATGTAACCATATCGGATCAGAGTCGGGAATGTTATACTGTTTCGGCAATACCGCAACCCAACCGATGGCACCCATCACCCATGTCGACCCCGAACCCCACCGCCAGGCCTGCCCTGCTGACCCGCGCAGCCGATCGCATCGGCATGACCGGGTCGGTGCTGTGTGCAGTGCACTGTGCCGCGATACCCGTCGCCATCGCGCTCGTGCCGGGAGTGGGGCTGGGGCTGTTTGCGTCCGAGGGCCTGGAAGCGGGGTTCGTTGTATTCGCCACCGTCCTCGCGCTGGCTAGCCTGTGGATGGGCTACAAGCGCCACCGCAGCTTCCGTGGATGGCTGTTCCTGGTGCCCGGACTGGCTGCGGTGTGGGCGGCGATCCTTTACCCACCCCTGCACGATTCCATCGTGCGCATGCGGTGACGATGGCCATTGGCGGCACGCTGATCGCCGTCGCACACGTGCTCAACCTGCGCCTGACCCACAGCCATGTGCAGGACGCCTGTTGTCACCACCACTGCCCATCGGCGGACGGAGCGGGGCACCACCACCACTGAGTGCTGTGGTTCCGATCGCCCGCGGTGGTATTCTGGTCGGTCACGACATCAAATTATCTGGAGACATCATGGGCAAGGGCGATCGCAAGACCGCGCGCGGCAAGCGCAACATCAGCAGCTACGGCAATTCCCGCCGTCATTCGGCCAGCAAGGCCGCTGCCGCCACGGCACCGGTGGCGAAGAAGACCGCGACGCGCAAGAAGGCCTGAGCCTTCCTGCGGTCGGGAACAAGCCCCGCAGCGCGGGGCTTTTTCGTGCCTGCGGTTCAGCTTCGCGGGTGCAGTTCACGTCCTGCGGCCCACACGCCGACGTTGAGCCCGCCACCCAGCCAATAGGCCAGCTCCGCCGGCTGCGCCACGTTCCAGGCCGCCAGGTCGGCGCGCAGGCGACTTCCAGTCGGCCCCGGTCGTGGAGTCCGAGCGCGCGCGCAGCGTGCACGGTGCAGCCACGGAGGGCTTCTTCGGGCGTCAAACGGAACTGGGCACAGGCCATGGCCAGTCCCAGCCGGAGTGAGCGCAGCGGCGAGGTGCCCGGGTTCAGGTCGGTCGCCACGGCCATCGCCACGCCATGGCGGCGGAACGCATCGATCGGCGGCAGGCGGGTCTCGCGCAGGCAGAAGAAGGCACCCGGCAGCAGCACCGCGACGGTGCCGTTCGCAGCCATCGCCGCCACGCCCTCTTCGGAGGTGTACTCGACATGGTCGGCGCTCAGCGCGCCAAAGCCTGCGGCCAGCGCGGCGCCGCCGAGGTCGCTGAGCTGGTCGGCGTGCAGCTTGACCGGCAGGCCGAGGTCGCGGGCGCGCTCGAACACGCGCCGCGTCTGCTCCGGGCTGAAGCCGATGCCCTCGCAGTAGGCGTCCACCGCATCGGCCAGGCCCTCCGCGGCGATGGCGGGGAGCATGTGCCCGCACACCTCGTCGATATAGGCGTCGCTTCGACCGGCGAACTCCGGCGGCAGCGCATGGGCACCCAGGAAGCTGGTGCGCACCTGGATGCCAAGTGCCGGCGCCAGCCGGCGTGCGGCACGCAACATCCGCAGCTCGCTCTGCGTGTCCAGGCCGTAGCCGGACTTCACCTCCAAAGTCGTCACGCCGTCGGCCACCAGGTCGCGGGCACGGGGCAGGGCGGAAGCCAGCAGCTCGTCCTCGCTGGCGGCGCGGGTGGCGCGCACGCTGGAGACGATGCCTCCGCCGGCCCGGGCGATGTCCTCGTAGCTGGCGCCACCCAGGCGCTGCTCGAACTCACCGGCCCGGCTGCCGCCGAACACCAGGTGGGTGTGGCAATCGACCAGTCCAGGGGTCAGCAGCGCGCCATCCAGCGAACGGGTTGCCGCCGCGGTCAGGCCGGAGGGCAGTGCCGCGCGCGCGCCGACGTGGCTTATGCGCCCATCGCTGACGGCCAGCGCGCCGTCCTCCACCAGTCCGTAGCCGGACTCGCCGGCGAGCGTGCACAGGGTCAGGTCGGTCAGCAGAAGATCGCAACGGGTGTCGTCCATGGCGGCCACGATACCAGCGTCGCCGCAAGACCGGTTCCCGCCCGCCGGCCAAAAGGGGACAATCACCGCATGGGCATCATCAACGCAGACCACGCCTGGTCGGAAGGCGAATGGACCGCGCCCGCTGCGGTCGCGATCGGTCCGGGAGGGCGCCTGACGCAGCCCGTGGACGCGGCCCCCGCGGGAGGCTCGCGCATCCTGCTGCCCGGCATGCACAACCTGCATTCGCACGCGTTCCAGCGCGCGATGGCCGGCCGCGCCGAGCGCCGGTCGCAGGCGGGTGGAGGCGACAGCTTCTGGACCTGGCGCGAGCAGATGTACGCCGTGGCCGGACGCATCGATCCCGACGCGTTGCGCGTCGTGGCCACGCAGCTGTATGCCGAAATGCTGGAAGCGGGCTACACCAGCGTGTGCGAGTTCCACTACCTGCACCACGACCCGCGGGGCGACCAATACGAGGACCCCGCCGAGATGTCCCGGGCGATCATCGACGCCGCGCGCGAGGCCGGCATCGGCCTGCTGCTGTTGCCGGTGCTTTACATGAGCGGGGGCTTCGACGGCCGGCCACTGGCCAGCCACCAGCGCCGCTTCGGCCACGAGGTCGATGACTACCTTCGTTTGCTGCAATCCCTGGGGGGGGGAATGCGATGCCCAGGTGGCGCTCGGGATCGCGTTCCACAGCCTGCGCGCCGTGCCTGAAGCCGCGATGCGCGAAGTGCTCGAGGCCACGTCGGGGGCGCTGCTGCCGGTGCATGTGCATATCGCCGAGCAGCTGGCCGAAGTGGAAGACTGTGTCGCGACCCGCGGCCGGCGACCCGTGCGCTGGCTGCTCGACGAGATGCCGGTGGATGATCGTTGGACGCTGGTGCACGCCACCCACCTGGAGGCGGGTGAGGTCGAGGGTATCGCCCGTTCCGGCGCCACGGTCGCGCTTTGTCCAACCACGGAGGGCAACCTCGGCGATGGCCTGTTCCCGCTGCGCGAATTCATCGACGCCGGGGGCTGCTGGGGCATCGGTTCGGACAGCCACGTCTCGGTGTCGCCGGTGGAGGAGCTGCGCTGGCTGGAGTACGGGCAGCGCCTGACACGGCACGGTCGCAACATCGCCGCCACGAAGGCGCAGGCGTCCACCGGCGAGTCGCTCTATGCGCAGGCGCTGGCGGGCGGTGAGCGCTCGTCGCGGCGTGGAGCGGGCCACCTGCGCCCGGGGGCGCTGGCCGACCTGGTGGTGCTCGATGGTGCGCACCCGCAGCTCGTGCCCTGCGGCCCGGAGGGCTGGATCGACGGCTGGCTCTTCAGTGGCAACCAGCCGGTGGTGGCGGAAGCCTGGGTGGCTGGCCAGCAGCAGGTGGGCGACGGCGGCCATCGCCATCGCGAGCGCTACCGGCAGGACTTCGCCCGCGTGCTGGCCGCGCTGCTGGACTGAGGGCCGGGTTCATCGGCGCCTGCGACCCGCCAGCGCCGGGTCGAGCACCGCCGCGTCCCCATCCACGTCCGCCAGCGGCGCGATGCCCAGCAGGCGCAGCAGGAAGGGTTGCACGTGGATGGCCTCGAAGGGCTCGACCACGCGTCGCTCGGCGATGTCCGGGCCGGCGGCAATGAACAGTGCGCGCATGCTCGGATCGGCCGGGTCGAAGCCATGCGAGCCGAGGTTGAAGCCGGCCTCCCAACCGCCGGGCCGGCGCGCGGCGCGCTCCCGCGAAATGAAGCGCCAGCCGGTGTCGGCCTGGCACATCAGCGCGGGCACCCGCGGGTGGCTGCCGAAGTGCCAGCGCGCAGGCATGTCCTCGCGCCGCCAGCACTCGAAACGCTCGTGCCGCCCCAGCAGCGCCGCCTCGAGCTCTTCGGCGCGGCCCTCGCGCGGGTTCAGGCCCAGCGCGCTGCCGATGCTGACGATGCTTGCACTGCCCGGTGGAATCAGCTCGTCGACGAAGACCACCCGTTCCGGACTGGTCTGCGCCATGCCGTGATCGGACACGAACACGAGGTTGACCTCGTCCTCCAGACCGCGCGCGGCAATGCCCTGCAGCAGGTTTCCCACCGCGGCGTCTACATCGCGCACCGCGGCCTCGATCCTTTCATCCTCGGGGCCGACGGCGTGTCCCACCGAGTCGACGTGCTCGAAGTACAGCGTCATGAAGTGTGGGCGCTCGCCGGCAGGCAGGTCCAGCCATGCCAGGAGCTGCCCGACCCGGTCGTCCTTCGCCACGCTGCCGTCGTAGGGATGCCAATGGTCGGGGTGGCGGCCGGCGATGTCGGCCTCCGAGCCCGGCCAGAACATCGTCGCGGAGCGCAGGCCGTGGGCGTTCGCCGTGATCCACACCGGCTCGCCGTCGCTCCACCAGCGACCGTCGCCGACTGCGTCGCGGTTGGACAGCCAGAAGCCACCCAGTTCCGGGTCCTGCATCGTGTTGTCGACGATGCCGTGCCGGTCAGGACGCAGGCCGGTGACCAGCGTGTAGTGGTTCGGGAAGGTCAGCGTCGGGTAGGCCGGCTGCATCCACCGGGCGCGAACGCCCCGTTCGGCCAGGGCATCCAGATGTGGGCTGTTGCCGCGAAACAGGTAGTCGGGGTGGAATCCGTCCAGCGACACCAGCACGACGGCGGGCTGTCCGAGGGGAGGTTCGTCGACGATGGGCGGCGGTGCGGCGGTGCAGGCGGCCAGCAGTGGGGCCAGTGCCAGGCTGAAGGCGAACATGCGTGGATTCATGGGTGGCAATGATGCCACGTGCCTGCCTACGACCCGATGACAGTCCGCCAGGCTCAGCCCCGCGCCGCGCTCCGCGCCGCGCTGGCGCGTCGTCCTCGCCAGCGCGCATGCCACGAGGGCTGCTGCATGAAGAACCGGTACAGCGTCGGGATGACGAACAGGGTCAGCAGGGCCGAGAAGCCCAGTCCCCACACGATCGCCGAGGCCACCGGCCCCCACAGCAGCGACTTCCCACCCAGTCCCACGGCCAGCGAGAACAGGCCGGCGATCGTCGTCGCGGTGGTCATCATCACCGCGATGACGCGACGGCGGGCGGCATAGATCGTGGCGTGCAGGGTGCGCATGCCGGCCGCGCGACGGTCGTTGGCCGCGCTGATCAGGACGATGGCGGCGTTGACGGAGATGCCGGTCAGCGCCACCGCACCGTACAGCGTGTACAGCGATACCGGTTGGCGCGACACCATCACGCCGATCACGACGCCGATGAAGGCCAGCACCACCGACACCAGGATCAGCAGGGGCTGGAAATAGCTTCGGAACTGGGCGGCGAGGATCAGGTAGATCAGGCCGATTCCGAGCAGGAACAGCCCCCCCATCGCGTTGAGCGATTCCTCGATGTCGTCGAGCTGGCCGGAGAAGTCCAGGTCCGTGCCCGGGAACTGGCCGCGAATCGCTTCCCATTCATTCACCAGGATCCGGTTCGCGGCCACCGCGTCGATGCCGTCGGGCGCGAGGTCGGCCTCCACGGTGATCGCCCGGCGAAGGTTCCAGTGGCGGATCTGCCCCGGGCTGCGCAGCTCCTCGGCCTCCACCAGCGCGCCCAGCCGGGTCATGCTGCCATCGGGCAGGGCGACCGGGTCGGAAAGCAGGCCACGCACCTGGTCCAGTGTCCGTGGCTCCGCCCGCACCCGCAGTTCCAGCTTCTCGCCGCGGTCGCGCATGTCGGCCACCACCTCGCCGTCGGCATGCAGCCGCACCAGGCGCGCCACCGCCCCCGGGTCCAGTCCGGCATTGCGTGCGGCCAGCACATCCACGCGCAGGCGCAGCTCGTCGCGCCCCGGGTCGTCGTCGTCGGTGATGTCGAGCGCGTCGGGGATGCCGGCGACGATCTGCTTGACCGCCTCGGCGGCACGGCGCAACTCGTCGAAGTCATCGGCTCGCACCTTCACGCTGACCGCCTTCCCGGCTGGCGGCCCACCGGACATGCGCAGGAACGAGATCTCCGCGCGCCCAGGCGTGGCCTCCACGGCCTCGCGCATGCCATCGATGATCTCGTCGTACCCGCGCATGCCGCGCGCATCGGGGCTCAGCGACACGGCGATCTGCCCGTAGCGGTCGCCATAGACCGGCTCGACGTCGGTGAACTTGATGCCCGCCATCGACACGACCGAACGCACCTCCTCGTCGCGGAGGTGGCTGCGCACCACCTGCTCGACGGCCAGCGTCTGCCGCAACGTGTCCTCGATCGGCGCGTCGGGTGGCATGTCGACGTTGACGTAGTAGATGCGCAGCGGGTCGAAGGAGAAGAACTGGAACTTCACCACCCCGCTGCCCAGCGCCATGACCGCGGCCAGGAACAGGCCCAGCGCCACCAGCAGGTACCGCCCGGGCGAGCGCATCACGCGGATCAGCGCGCGCGTGTAGTTGATGCGCACCCAGTGCGTGTACTTCTCACGCAGGACCTGGCTGCGCGAGCGGCTGATGGCATGGCGGCCCAGCGTGCCCACGTGTGCGGGCAGCATCCAGTAGGCCTCGACCAGGCTGACCAGCAGCCCGATCGTGACCACGAACGGGATCACGAACATGAACTTCCCGACGATGCCCGGCAACAGCATCAGCGGCAGGAAGGCCGCGATCGTGGTCGATACCGCGGCCAGCACCGGAAGGCCCACTTCGCGCAGCGCCTGCATCGACGCCTCCAGCGCCTCCATGCCGCGCTGCATCCGGTAGTAGATGCCCTCGACCACCACCACCGCATCGTCGACCAGCATGCCCAGAACGATGACGATGCCCAGCAGCACCGAGATGTTGAGCGTGGAGCCGGTCATCGACAGGATCCAGAACGTGCCGGCGATCGAGAACACCACGCCGAGCGCCACCAGGCTGGCGATGCGCGAGCCCAGGAACACCCAGCACACCGCCAGCACCAGCAGCAGGCCGATCAGCGCGTTGTTCTGCATCACGCCCAGCGCGGTGCGCGTGGGGATGGTCTGGTCGTCGCTGAGCAACAAGTGCAGGCCGGTACCCTCGAGCACCGTGTTCTGCTGGTCGATGTAGGCGCGGATGTCGTCGACCAGGTCGAGCGTATTGATGCCGCTGGCCTTGGTGACGCTCATCAGGACTGCCGGCTGGCCGTCCATGCCTGCCAGCTGGCGGGGGATCTCCCTGCCGCGACGGACCGTCGCCACCGCATCCAGCGGCACGCGGGCCTGCGCGCTTCCCGGCGCCTGCAGATGGAAGCCGGCCACGGCTTCCGGGTCGGCGGTGGTGCCGACCACGCGCACCAGCCATTCGCCGCCGCTGGTGCGCACCTTGCCGGCGAACGTGTCCTGGAACCAGGCACGCAGGCCGTCGGCCACGTCGACGCGGTCAGGCCGCGCGAGGCCAGTGCACCCGGGTCGAATTCGACCTGCAACTCGGGCTCCTGGAAGCCCAGTGCCAGCACGTTGTCCACGCCCGGGATCTGTTCCAGGTCGTCGCGCACCGTGCGCGCGGCATAGCGCAGGTGTTCGTCGTCGGCCTGCCCGGTCAGCACCACCATCGCGGTGGGAAAGCCGTTGGACGTCGTGATCTCGAGGATGTTGGGGTCGATCACCTCGACCGGCAGTTCGGTGTTGGCCTTGTTCTGGATTTCCCGGCGCAGGTCGTTGACGCGCTTGTCGAAGGTGCGCTCGTTGATGTCGAAGAAGCGCACCAGGATGTTGCTGACGCCCTCGCGCGAGGAGCTGACCACCCAGCGCACGTCCTGCACGGTGCGGATCGCGTCCTCCAGCGGGTTGGTGACGCGCTCCTCGACATCCTCGGCGCTGGCACCGGGCAGCACCGTGGTGATGTTGACCCAGTTGAAGTTGATCTCCGGGTCCTGCTCGCGCGGCATCGACAGGTAGGCCATGAGGCCCATCGCGATGACCACGACGAAGAAGATGTTGGCCAGCGGATGGTTGCTGATCAACGCACGCAGCAGCCCCATCTCAGCCGGCCTCGCCCTGCGGTCGCGTCGACACGGCCTGGCCGTCGTTGAGACCTTGCTGGCCGCTGGTCACCACCTGCGCGCCCGACGGCAGCTCGGCACGGAACGGTCGACCCTCGCTCGCCCCCGGCACAGGCACGAAGCGGGCGCTGTCGTCCTCGACGATGAACACCCCCAGCTCGGCACCCCGGCGCACCAGCAGCGAAGCCGGCAGCTGCGTGGCCGGTAGCTGCCAGCGAAGTGTGCCGGTGCTGCCGGTCGGTGCGCCGGCGCCGTCGAAGCCGAAGCGGGCCACGCGGGTGCGGGCACTGCGCTCGACCACGCTTGTGACCCGCAGCAGGTGCACCGGGTGCTGGCGACCTTCGCTTTCGAACACCAGATCGTGCGCCTGCGCCAGGCTGTCGGCATCCTCCGCCTGCAGGCTGGCCTCGACCTCGGCCTCGGCCAGGTCGACCAGGCGCAGCAGTGGCGATCCGGCCGGGGCCAGGTTGCCGACCTGGGCGATGCGCTCGAGCACGACGCCATCGAACGGCGCGGTGACCCGGCACTTCTCGACATTGCGCGCGGCCACACGCCGGTCGGCCTGCGCGACGGCCAGGTCGGCCTGCGCCGCCTGCAGCTCGGTATCGAGCGCAGCACTTCGTCCTGGGAGATGAACTGGCGTTCGACCAGGGCCAGGCCACGCTCGTGCCGCTGCCGCGCCAGGGCGACCCGGGAGCGTGCCGAGGCCACGCGGGCATCGGCCTGCGCCAGGGCCAGGCGGTAGTCGGTGTCGTCGAGTTGCAGCAGCAGGTCGCCCTCGGCCACCGTCGCCCCGACATCGGCATGGATGCGCTGGACACGTGCGCTGATGTCGGAGGACAGTTCGCTCTCGTTGCGGGCCTCGACGCTGGCAGGTGCGCTGACGCGCCGCGGCTGCAGCACCTGCTTCAGCGCCTGGACCTCGACTTCGGCGGGACCCGGTGCGTCCTGCCCGGTTTCATTGCCACCCCGCTCGCCACAGGCGACCAGCAATACGACGAGAAGTACGCACGCAACGCGGCGGTGGTTCGACATGGGCGCGTCCGGAGGGGGTGTCGGATCGAGAGTCCGGAACTTTAACCCACCGCGGCGTGACGTGGTGTGCGTCGTTTGCGCTCGGGTGTGGACACTGTGTCCCACGACGCCGGCCCGGGCGAAGGCTCAACCCGGCTGCAGGTGGGCGTAGGGCCCCCGCTGCCGACGCCCCGAGCCGGGACGGCTGGAGCGGGAGAAGCCATCGGGATAGGGCATGGGCGGACTGGCAGAGGCGTCCTTGCGGGAGGGGGATGCATGAAGGCGCCCGCCGGTTTGCCGGCAGGCGCGCCCGCGGCGCTGCCAGATGGCCTCGAGGCCTTCGAAGGATGGCGATGCGAACGTTTCGACCCCATCGCCTGCGTCGGCACGGGTCACCAGGATCGCCTTGAGCCGCGGAAGCCTGCCCACCACCGCCGCCAGCAGGGCCCGGTGGCGTTCCAGGTTGCGCTCGCCGATCCGCACTGCGATGACCCTTGGGGCGGGCAGGGCGTCGAACACGCCGAGCACGCTACGGCGTGAATTGCCACAGACCGGCAGCGGGCGATCCAGGTCGAGCACGATGCCGCAGTCCGCGGCCTGCGCCACTTCGCAAAGGAACTGTCCGTCGTTGAGTTCCCCCGGCCGCGGCGCACGGGGACTCGCGGTGTTCTCCACGGCGACCAGGAAACGGTTGCCCTCGCGCAAGCGCAGCAGGTGCCCGGCGGCGATCATCGCGATGCCGCGCGACTGCACCGGAGGGAGCGCCAACCCCTGCAACTGCCTGACCGGCTCCGGGTCGATGCGGTGGAAATCCAGGGCAACGGAATGCCACGGTAGCGGGCGTGGACCCGAGGCCGAAAGCATGAGGCCCGGCGATGCCGCGCACACGGCGACGACTCCCAGTTCGGGAAGGTCGTGCAGGTCGCCGTGGTTGGCATCGAGCATTGCATCGCCTCCGTGGCATGCCGGACCTTCAGCATGGTCCGCTGCCAAGCCGGGCGGCATCGGCCGGCGACCCGGGTTCGTGTAGGACCAGGCTGGATGGGCGTGTAGGAAAACTCCTACCCCCGAGCCGACCCGGGACGTGCCGCCGGCTGGCCCTTGCCCGGTCCGTGGCGTCCGGGCAGGGCGAGGGGCGGGTCCTTATACTGATGGGCTGATTCGATGTCCTTGCCGGAGCACCCATGTCCCTGATCGACGAAACCTGCATCACCCGGGCGGACGCGGCCGACCCGCGCCACGACGCCTCGCGCCGCATCAGCGCGCCGCGTGGCAGCGAGCGCAGTTGCAAGTCCTGGCTCACCGAAGCGGCGTTCCGGATGATCCAGAACAACCTCGATGCCGAGGTGGCCGAGCGGCCGGAGGACCTGGTCGTCTACGGTGGCATCGGCCGCGCGGCCCGCGACTGGGCCAGCTATGACGCGATCCTGGACGCGCTGCGCAGCCTGGACGACGACCAGACCCTGCTGGTGCAGTCGGGCAAGCCGGTCGGCGTGTTCCCCACCCACCCCGATGCGCCGCGCGTGCTGATCGCGAACTCGAACCTGGTGCCGGCCTGGGCCAACTGGGAGCACTTCCACGAGCTCGACCGCAAGGGCCTGATGATGTACGGCCAGATGACCGCCGGCAGCTGGATCTACATCGGCAGCCAGGGCATCGTGCAGGGCACCTACGAGACCTTTGTCGAGATGGGCCGCCAGCACTACGCCGGCAACCTCGCGGGCCGGTGGATCCTCACCGCCGGACTGGGCGGCATGGGGGGGGCGCAGCCCCTGGCGGCCAGCCTGGCGGGTGCCTGCAGCCTGAACATCGAATGCCAGCAAAGCCGCATCGATTTCCGTCTCAAGACCCGCTACGTCGACGAGCAGGCCGACGACCTCGACGACGCGCTGGCGCGGATCGAGCGCTACACGAGCGCCGGGGAGGCGAAGTCGATCGCGTTGCTGGGCAACGCCGCCGACGTGCTGCCGGAGCTGGTCAGGCGCGGCGTGCGGCCCGACGCGGTGACCGACCAGACCTCCGCCCACGACCCCGTCCACGGCTACCTGCCCGCGGGCTGGAGCGTGGAGCAGTGGCTCCAGGCGCAGAAGGACAGCCCGGAGCAGGTGCGCGATGCCGCGAAGCGCTCGATGCGGGTCCATGTCGAGGCGATGCTGGCCTTCCACCAGATGGGCGTGCCGACCTTCGACTACGGCAACAACATCCGGCAGATGGCGAAGGACGAGGGTTGCGCGAACGCGTTCGATTTCCCCGGCTTCGTGCCGGCCTACGTGCGCCCGCTGTTCTGCCGCGGCGTTGGCCCGTTCCGGTGGGTGGCGCTGTCCGGGGACCCCGAGGACATCTACAGGACCGACGCCAAGGTCAAGGAGATCATCCCCGACGATCCCCACCTGCACCGCTGGCTGGACATGGCGCGCGAGCGCATCGCCTTCCAGGGGCTGCCCTCGCGCATCTGCTGGGTGGGCCTGGGCCTGCGCCACAAGCTGGGCCTGGCGTTCAACGAGATGGTGCGCAACGGCGAACTCAAGGCCCCGGTGGTGATCGGGCGCGACCATCTCGATTCGGGCTCTGTCGCCAGTCCAAACCGCGAGACCGAGGCAATGAAGGACGGCTCCGACGCCGTGTCGGACTGGCCGCTACTCAACGCGATGCTGAACGTGGCCGGCGGCGCCACCTGGGTCAGCCTGCACCACGGCGGGGGCGTGGGCATGGGTTACAGCCAGCATTCCGGCGTGGTGATCGTGGCCGATGGCTCCGAGGCCGCCGACCGCCGCCTGGCGCGGGTGCTGTGGAACGATCCGGGCACCGGCGTGATGCGGCATGCCGACGCCGGCTATCCGGAGGCGCAGGCTTGCGCGCGCGAGCAGGGGCTGGATCTGCCGATGCTGCGCGACTGACGCCCCGGGTCCAAAGATGAAGCCTGGCTGACACCGCGGCGCGGCTTGACGGCATGCATGCGCCAGCCGTGATAAGTATTGGTGTAGGTCCGACTGGAGGAAACCGCCATGAAACGCATCGTTTGCACGCTCGTACCCGCCGTGGCGCTCGCCTGGGCGGCAGCAGCCATGGCGCAGCCCCAGGTGCAGCCGCAGGCGCCGATCCAGTCCGCCTCGGAGCGTGACGAGGCCGACAGCAAGGACAAGGACGCCGCGAAGGCGGGTGGCTGTGTCCGCGAAACCGGTACCCGCCTGCGCAACCATGCACGTCTGGAGCAGGAACGCTGCCTGTCGGGTCGCGCGTTCGACCGTGACGACATCGACCGCACCGGCGAGATGGACCTGGCCCGCGCGATCCGCAAGCTGGATCCGTCGATCCGCTGAGGCAGGGGCCTTTCCGATCCAGGCTTCCAAACCCTGACCAGGGTCGAGGGGCGCATCCGGGAGGGTGCGCCTCCTGCTTTTCGGGAGACTGGTTTCCGCCTGTGGAGGCGGCGATCCATCATCGCGTCGATTAAACTTCCGCGATGAAACCACCCTCCCAGATTCCGGCCCCGGGCCGCTGGCGCGATCTCATCATCGCGGCCGAATTCACCTTGCTCGGCATCATCTGGGGCGGCTCCTTCCTGCTGATGCGCATCGCCTCGCCCGAGATCGGCTCGGCGTCCCTGGCCTTCATCCGCGTGGCCTGTGGCGCGCTGGTGCTGTTGCCGTTCCTGTGGCTGGGGCGCCGCCAGATCGCTCCCCACTGGTGGCGACTCGGGGCCATCGGCATCCTCAACTCCGCGCTGCCGTTCGTGCTCTTCGCCTGGGCGACCGCGCGCGCGCCGGCGGGCATCAGCGCGATCGCCAACGCGACCACGGTCATGCTCACCGCCGTCGTGGCCTTCGTGATGTTCGGCGAGAAGATCGGGCTCAGGAAAGGCATCGGCCTGCTGTCGGGCTTCGCCGGCGTGGTCGTGCTGGCCGGCGGCAATGCGGCGGGCATGGACGTGACCACGGCGGCGCTGGCCGGCGTGGCGGCGTCGCTGTGCTACGCGGTCGCGGCGAACCTGGTGCGGGTCTACCTGGCCGGCCTGCCGCCGATCGCGGTGGCCGCCGCGACTTTGCTGGGCGCGACCGTGTTCCTCGCGCCCTTCGCGCTGTGGCACTGGCCCCAGGCACCGGTGTCGCTGCCGGCGTGGGGCGCTGCAGCACTGCTGGGCTTCGTCTGCACCGGCATCGCCTATGCGTTCCTGTTCCGCCTGATCGGCAAGGTCGGGCCCTCGCGCGCGGTCATGGTGACCTACCTGGTGCCGCTGTTCGGCGTGGCCTGGGCCTGGCTGGTGCTCGACGAGGCCCTGACCGTGCCGATGGCGATCGCCGGCGCGCTGATCCTGGGCGGCGTGGCGGTGGCGCAACAGCGCCGCGCGCCCTCCGGTGCCCCGGTCCGGGCCACCGAAGCCCCATGCGAAACCGGTCGCGATGCCGCAGCCGCCGAGCAGGGGCTGCCGCCGCCTGAGGACGACAGCCCGCGCTTCAGCCGCCCCAGGCCTTGAAGTTCAGGAACTCGCGGCGGGTCTTCGGCCCATAGGTCAGGAAGCTGGGGTCGGGTCGCTGGCGGTACTCCGCTCGCGCCCGGGCGATCGCATCGCCGGGCAGGTGCTCGCGCAGCACCGACTCCTCGACCGGATAGATGCCGAGCGCATTGAGGCCGAAGATCTTCGCTCGGATCTCCGGCGTGATCGCCGGGTAGCCGTAGCGCTCCTGGAACTCGTCGGAGATCTGGAACGTGCGGAAGGCCTGGATCTGGTCCTGCGGGCTGCCGTACCAGATCGAGTCGGTGCCCCACAGGATGTTGTCCGGGCCCAGGTGCTTGAGCAATTTGCCCATCGTATGCGCGGCAGAATCCGGGTCGCGCATCAGGAAGCGCCAGGTCGAGCCCAGCTCCGCGTACACGTTGCTGCCCGGGCCCAGGCCGGCTTCCAGCACCGAGGTGATCAGCGAATCCACGCCGTCGCTGCGCTGCGGGTCGTAGGGCCCCTCGGCCTGGTCGGTGACGAAGCCGGAGTGGTAGATCAGGAAGTTCACGTCCGGGAAGCGCTTCGCCACCCGGCCGACGTCGGCGCAGGTGCTGTGTTCATAGCTGCGCCGGCCGAAGGGCAGGCCCTTGTGGATGGCGATGTTCTTCACGTCCAGCGCCCGGGCGCGCTCGATCATCGCCAGGCCGACATCGTCGTCCATCCAGAAGCCGCTGGCCCCGTCCGGACCCCACTGGGTGTAGGTCTTCCACGCGCTGATGCCGAACTCGCGCGCCAGCCGTTCCATGTCCTCCAGGTCGCCGGGCTGGTTCGGGTTCACGCGGCCGTGCAGGAACATCCGGTGCGTGCCCTTCATGCCCTCGACGATCGCCGCGGTCGCTGCGGCTTCCTCGATCGTCAGGGGCTCGCCCTCGCGCGTGGACGGCACGAACGACAGCACCATCAGCGAGGTGTCGGAATCCATGAAGATGTCGCGCAGGAAGGCGTCGGGGCCGAAGCACTGCAGCCGATCGAGGTTGCCGGGGAGTTCGGCGGCCGCACAGAATTCGGTTTCGAAACTCGACAGCGGCGTGGCGCCTTCGGGCAGCCGGCGCGTCCAGGTACCGGTCGGGTTCACGAAGTGGCCTTGCACGTCGAAGATGAACTCGTTCCCGTTGACCGACGCCGCCGCGGCATCGGCGTCCAGGCTCGCCTCGCCGGCAAGCTGGAAGAAGCCGCCGCGCTTGCCGACCGCCGCGTAGGCGGTGTTCATCGCCAGCAGCGTGGTGGCCGCACCGCAGGCCGACACCAGGAAGCCTCGGCGTGACAGGCCAAGCCGTTGTGCGTTGGCCTCGGCCGCTTCCCGCGCCAGCCGGTTGGCGTGGTGGTGTTCCGGGGCCAGCGGCACCGGCGTGAACTCGCCATTGCTGGTCGTGTCGATCTTGATCGGCAGGCGGGTGCCGTCGGGGTCGTTGGCATAGCGCATGGGGCCTCCACAGGGTCTGGCTCACGAACCCCGATGCTAGCGCCCGTCGGTCGGCGATGCGTTAGCCGGTCTTCACGGTTTCCCGGCGATCGCCGGCCCCAGTTCATCGCGGCGGAAGTCCCTCGCAGCCAGGCTGCGGGTCAGCCTGAACACGCCACTGCGCACGATGCGCTGCAGGTGGATGTCGATGATCGTGGTCTGGTTGGGCTGGATCCATTGCAGCAGGCCACCCATGTCCGAGGTGTAGGCGGCCTGCCAGGTCTCCACGAAGCGCTCCTGCACGCGCGGATCCAGGCGCAGGCCATAGGGCGGGCGCGGGATCAGTTCGCCCCGCGCCACGCGGCCATCCGGGCGCAGGATCGGCTCGCAGCCGGCCAGCACGGCATGGTTGAACTGGAAGCACACCGCGCCGCTGCGCCGGTTGCCCTGGCGGTCGCGCAGGAAGCCCGACGGCAGCTGGTTGGGGTCGTCGGCCGGTCCGGCGGTCAGCAGCAGGTCGACGTCGTCCACGCGTGCGCCCTCCTGGTCGAACAGGCGGAAGATCACCATCGCGTGCGGGTCGGTGATGTGCGCCCGGTCTGGCAGCACCGGGATGCGCTCCATCTCGACGCGGCGCTGGGGCGTCTGGTGCAGTTCGTTCTCGGCGTCGAATTCGTTGCACAGCGCCTGGTAGGTGGCGTGGTCGCGCACGGCCAGGCAGCGCAGGATCGCATCCACGGTGGGGTGCGGGCGGTCGTCGTTGGCGACGCTGCGCATGATGCCCATCGCGTCGCCGGAGTGCGCGGTGCCGGGGATGATGCGGAACGCGGTGCGTTCGGCGCGGGCGTCGTCGACCGGTTCAAGCGAGCGCAGGCGCTTGCGCGCGCTGGGCAGCGCCTCGCCTTCGCGGGTTCCGGGCTGCCTGAGCACCAGGTGGCAGGCGTTGAGGTTGGCCGAGGACACGCGCACCACGCCATCCGAACCCGGCTCGCCGGTGTAGGAGTTCACGTGGTCGTAGAGCTTGCGGTCGATCGCGTCGCCGGTCAGCACGAACTGGAACAGCGGGTTCGCGCTGCGGGTGAGCTTGAGTTTGGGATAGTCGTGGATCCAGCGCAGGTTGAGCGCGTTCGCCTCGGAGCTGCCCAGTTCCAGCCAGTCGAGCACGCCCTGTCCGGGTTCGATGCCCTGGAACCACGACTTCAGCGAGGCGATGCGGGTCTTGCCCAGCTGGGCGAGGGCGGAGCCGAAGTTGGCCGGTGCCAGCATGACCAGGTGGCTCATCGGACAGGTGTCGAGGCGCTTGGGCTGGACGAAGAAGCGCTCGACCCATTCGCGCAGCACCGGGCCGCCGGTGGAGTGGGTGATGCACACGAAGCGGCGGTTTCCGCCGGCCTCGGCCAGCACCGGGGCCAGCGCGGCATCGAAGGCGCGGGCGATGTCGGCCACGCGGACTTCGTCGCGAAAGCTCACGTACTGGCCCAGGTAGACGTGGTGGATGTCGAGCGCAGGGCCGCCGCGACGCTCGGACTCGGCGCGCAGCCGCGCGGGCAGCTGGCCGTAGGTATCGGTGCTGGTCACGCTCCAGCCATGGACGAAGATCACGAGTGCTCGGGACATCGGGGACTCCCTTCGGTTCGGACGTTCGCGGCGTGGACGCGCATTCAAGGGTACCCAAACGCCGCTGTCGGGGTTTGCCGGCCACCGCCTTGGGCTGCGGTTCAAGCATCGGCACGCCGGATCGGCGACAATGTCGGCCTGCAAGCGGCCCGGGGCGATACCCAAGAGACTTCGACCTGCCGCGATCCTGCCGACCGAGCGTCGGCCTGTGACGGAGTGTCCATGTCTACTCAAGCCCCCACGTCCGGCGACGCGCCGGTGCGTTTCGCCGATCTCGAACTGTCCGCGCCGCTGATCCAGGCGCTGAGCGACGTGGGCTATGAAAGCCCCTCACCGATCCAGGCGGCCACCATCCCGCAGCTGCTGTCGGGCCGCGACGTGCTGGGCCAGGCCCAGACCGGCACCGGCAAGACCGCGGCCTTCGCGCTGCCGGTGCTTTCCCGCCTGCGCCTGGATGGCAGCAAGGCACCGCAGGCACTGGTGCTGTGCCCTACGCGTGAACTGGCCCTGCAGGTGGCCGAGGCGTTCCAGCGCTACGCCGCGCACATCCCCGGTTTCCACGTGCTGCCGATCTATGGCGGCCAGAGCTATGGCCCGCAGCTGGCGGCGCTGCGTCGCGGCGTTCACGTCGTGGTGGGCACGCCGGGGCGTGTGATCGACCACCTCACCCGCGGCTCGCTCGACATCTCGGCGCTGACCACGCTGGTGCTCGACGAGGCCGACGAGATGCTGCGCATGGGTTTCATCGACGATGTCGAGACGGTGCTGGCGAAAACGCCGCCGGGCCGCCAGGTGGCATTGTTCTCGGCCACGATGCCGGCGCCGATCCGGCGCATCGCCCAGACCCACCTCAAGGATCCTGTCGAGGTCACGATCAAGAACAAGACCACCACCGCGGCGAACATCCGCCAGCGCTTCTGGTGGGTGTCGGGCGTGCACAAGCTCGATGCGCTCACGCGGATCCTGGAGGCGGAGCCGTTCGACGCGATGCTGATCTTCTCGCGCACCCGGCAGTCCACCGAGGAGCTGGCCGAGAAGCTGACCGCGCGTGGCTTCGCCGCCTCGGCCATCCACGGGGACGTGCAGCAGCAACAGCGCGAGAAGATGGTGCAGCGCCTGCGCGACGGGCAGCTGGACATCCTGGTGGCCACCGACGTGGCCGCGCGCGGACTGGACGTGGAGCGCATCAGCCACGTGCTCAACTACGACATCCCCTACGACACCGAGAGCTACGTGCATCGCATCGGCCGCACCGGCCGTGCCGGGCGCAGCGGCGAGGCGATCGTGTTCGTGACCCCGCGCGAGAAGGGCATGCTGCGCGCGATCGAGCGCGCCACCCGGCAGCCGATCGAAGAAATGCAGCTGCCCAGCGTGGACGTGGTCAACGACCAGCGCGTGGCGAAGTTCCTCGAGCGCATCGACCAGGCCCTGGCCAGCACCGACCTGACCCTGTTCCGTGGCCTGGTGGAGCGCTACCAGAACGAGCGCAACGTGCCGGCGCTGGACATCGCCGCGGCACTCGCCCAGCTGGTGCAGGGCGATTCGCCGCTGCTGCTCAAGCCCGAGCCCAAGCGCGCGCCGATGGAACGTGGCGAGCGGCCCGAGCGGGCGCCGCGCCACGACGGCCCGCGCCACGAGGGCTCTGCGCGCGAACCGCGTGCACCTCGCGCGAACAAGCCGCCGATGCAGCCGGCTGCACCGGGCTTCACCACCTACCGGCTGGAGGTCGGCTACGCGCACGGCGTGAAGCCGGGCAACATCGTCGGAGCGATCGCCAACGAGGCCGACATCGAGAGCCGCTACATCGGCCGCATCGACATCCGCGACGACTACAGCCTCATCGACCTGCCCGAGGGCATGCCCGCACCGGTGATGCAGCACCTCAAGAAGGTGTGGGTGGCCGGACAGATGCTGCGCATCCGCGAGGCCGATGCCGCCGACATGGATGGCAGCGCCGAGACGTCGCCGCGGCCGGCAGGTGCGTTCCGCAAGGGCCCGGGCTTCAAGCCGCCGGGCGCGCGCAAGGGAGGCAAGTTCGCCGCCAAGCCGCACCGCAAGGGCCCGCCGAAGGAGTGAGTCCGGGATGGCCGCCGACGATCCGGCCCCGGCCGGAGCGGGACGGCGCCCTGCGCTAACATCGGAGCGTGCCGCCCGCGGGTGGCCTCGACCTTTCCTTCAAGGTGCGCCCGATGACCAAGACGCTCAAACCCTTCCTCGCCCTGGTCGCCTTGCTTGCGATCGCGCTGGCGCTGACCGCCTGCGGTCCCGCACGCACGACCGGCGCCGACGAGCCCCGGATCGCCGGCCCCGGCCAGCCGCAGGACTTCGCGGCATTCTCCGAAGACCTGATGATGCGCATGCTCGCGCGCAGTCCGGAATGGTCGATCTTTGCCGGCCGCTACGACGACGCCGGGGAGGTCACGATTCCCGATGCGGCGCAGCGGCAGGACGAGCTCGCCTTCGTCGAGGCGTCGCTGCAAGCCCTCGCGGCCTGGGATCCCGAGGCATTGACGCCCGACCAGCGCATCGACCACATGCTGCTGGTCAACCGGCTGGAATCCACGCGCTGGTACCAGACCACGTTCCTGGGATGGCAGTGGATGCCGTCGAGCTACAACGTGGCCGGCCCGATCGGCTTGCTGCTCAACACGCCCTATGCCTCGGAGGAGGAGCGTCTGCGCACGGTGATGTCGCGCCTGCGGCAGGTGCCGGCGTACTACGCTGCCGCCCGGGCGAACATCGACGGCCCGACGCTGGAGCACACGCGCCTGGCGATCACCCAGAACCGTGGTGCGCTGGGCCTGCTGGGCGATTCACTGAGCGAACGGGTCCAGGCTTCCGGGCTGGACCCGTCGGAGGTCGGCGAATTCGAGGGCGTGCGCACGGCGGCCGTCGCGGCGATCGAAGGCTTCGTGTCGCACCTCGAGCAGCTCGCCGATCGTCTCGAGGGCCGCGACGACGTGCGCTCCTTCCGCATCGGTGCCGAGCTGTACGAGCCCAAGTTCAAGTACGACATCCAGTCGGGCTTCAGCGCGCGCGAACTCCACGAGCGCGCACTGGCCGAGAAGGACCGCCTGCACGGTGACATGGACGCGGTGGCAGTGCAGTTGTGGCCGAAGTATTTCCCCGACGCACCGATGCCCGGGGATCGCCTGGACCGCATCGGCCGGCTGATCGACCACCTGTCCAACCGGCACGTGGCGCGCGAGGAGTTCATTCCCGAGATCAAGCGGCAGATTCCGCTGCTGGCGGCGTTCGTCGACGAGCACGGACTCGTCGAGCAGGACCCGAGCCGCCCGCTGGTGGTGCGGGAGACGCCGGAGTACATGCGCGGCGGCGGCGCCGGCGCCTCGATCAGCGCGCCCGGGCCGTTCAACCCGACCGCCGACACCTACTACAACGTCACGCCGCTGGACGGCTACAGCGACGAAGAGGCGGCGAGCTACCTGCGCGAGTACAACCACTGGGTGCTGCAGATCCTCAACATCCACGAGGCGATCCCGGGGCACTACACCCAGCTGCTGCACGCCAACAAGTCACCCAGCCTGATCAAGAGCCTGCTGCGCAACGGCGCGATGATCGAGGGCTGGGCGGTGTACTCCGAGCGGATGATGCTCGAGGAGGGCTGGGGCAACGACGAGCCGGAGATGTGGCTGATGTACGGCAAGTGGAACTTGCGCGTGGTGACCAATGCGATCCTCGACTACGCCGTCCACGTGGAGGGCATGGAGCGCGAGGCGGCGATGGACCTGCTGATGCGCCAGGCGTTCCAGGAGCGCACCGAGGCGGAGAACAAGTGGCGCCGGGTGACGCTCTCGCAGGTGCAGCTCACGTCCTACTTCAGTGGCTACGCCGAGATCTACGACTTCCGCGAGCGGGTGAAGCAACAGCAGGGCGACGACTTCGACCTGCGCGCGTTCCATGATCGCTTCCTGAGCTTCGGCAATGCGCCGGTGCCGGCGATCATCGAACTCATGGCCGAGTGAGCAGAAGCCGCGGCGTGGAGGGCCCCACGCCGCGGTTGTTTTCGCGATACGGATCGAGCAGTACGACG
This sequence comes from Alkalisalibacterium limincola, assembly GCF_008017755.1. Taxonomy (GTDB): domain Bacteria; phylum Pseudomonadota; class Gammaproteobacteria; order Xanthomonadales; family Xanthomonadaceae; genus Alkalisalibacterium; species Alkalisalibacterium limincola. The sequence goes on along the minus strand of NZ_VRTS01000001.1, from coordinate 581,975 downwards.
TTACTTCGGACCGAAGATCGCCCACAGGATCAGGCCGAGCAACGGAAGCAACAGGATCAGGACGATCCACAACACCTTGGCGCCCGTGCCTGCCGAGGAGCCGACGATCTTCACGATCGCGTAGATCGCCAGGATCAGCCAGAGCAGGCCGAGGATGCCACCGACTTCGATGCCCATGCAGTTCTCCTTTTTCCGTTCGAATGGAAACAGTGGTGCCTCGAAACGCTAGCACGACGGAACGAGAAGGGTAGAGGAGGCGAACGATGACCCCAGTGGACGTGCTGTTCGCGGGCGCCACGGGGCTGGTGGGGGCGCAGGCCTTGCCGGTCTTGCTGCGACGCGCCGACGCCGAGGGCTTCCGGGTGTTCACCGTGGGGCGCCGGCCCCCGCTGGTGACCCACGACCGACTGGTGGCCCTGGAATGGGTCGCGCAGGCGGGCGCGGCGGGCCACCGGGTATCGGCGGAGCTGGAGCGGCATGGCGCGCGACTTGGCAGTTTCGTCTGCGCCCTGGGCACCACGATCAGCCAGGCGGGTTCACGCGAAGCCTTCGCAAGGGTCGACCATGACCTCGTCGTGTCGCTGGCCCGTGCTGCCCGCGGGCGGGGTGCCACGCAGGCCGTGGTGGTGTCCTCGGTCGGTGCCGATGCCGCCGCATCGAACTTCTATCTATCGGTGAAGGGGGACATGGAATGCAGCGTGCTCGGGCTCGGCTTCATGCGCTGCGATTTCCTCCACCCGGGGCTGTTGCTGGGCCAGCGCGATGGTCCCTCCCGGCCCGCGGAATGGCTGGGGCAGCGCGTTTTCCCGATGCTGCGGCCGCTGCTTCGGGGTGGTCTTCGGCGTTACCGGGCCATCGATGCGGCACAGGTGGCGGCCGCCCTGGCAGCGCTGGTGGGACGCCAGGCGCATGGGGTGTTCGTCCACAACAACGGCGCGATCGAGGAGATCGCGCAGTCGCACGGCCACGGTTCCGGAAACCATCACCCCGAATGATCACGAGCATGGCTAGACTCCTTCCATGAGCGATCACCACTCCAGCGACAGGTCCCGGGGCCCCACCACCGGGGCACGCCGGCCCATCGAATGGGGCCTGGCGGGGCTGCTGCTGGTGCTACTGGTGGTGACGCTGGCCTGGGACTGGAACTGGCTGAAGCGACCGATCGAGCGACGCGTGGAGGCGCTGACCGAGCGCAGCTTCGACATCGACGGCGATATCGAGGGGCGATTCGGCTGGCGTGTCTCGCTGGTGGCGCATGACCTGCGCCTGGGCAATCCGGAGTGGGCGCGGCGTGACCACATGGGCCTGGCCGACAGCCTGCGGCTGGAGTTCACGCTTGGGCAACTGATGCGGCGCGAGGTCGACATCGTCGAATTGCAGCGGCCGCGGCTTTCACTGCAGCGCAGCGAGGACGGCGAGGCGAACTGGATCTTCCCCGAGCGGAGGAGTCGCGGCTGGAACATCCGCGACCTGCTGGTTGAGGACGGCCGCATGGAGCTGCGCGAACCCAAGCTGGAGACCGACCTGCGGGTCGGACTGCGCAGCGGCAGGCCGCGCGAGGAGCTCGAGCGCAGGCCGCTGCTGGTCGACGGCGAAGGGACCTACCGTGGCGTACCCTTCAGCGTCGAGGGCGGCGTGGAGTCGCCGCTGGAGCTGCGCGACCAGGACCGTTCCTTCCGCGTTGCGCTGCGCATCGTGGCCGGTGACACCCGGGCGGACATCCGCGGCCAGCTACACAGCTGGATCGACCTGCGGGCCTTCGACCTGGCGCTGGAGATGGAGGGCCAAGACATGGCCGACCTGTATCCGCTGTTGGGCATCGCCTTCCCGACCACCGCGCCGTACGAACTGGAGGGACGTCTGGTGCGCGAGCGCGACTACTGGGAATACACGGAGATCGAGGGCAACGTCGGACGCAGCGACATTGCCGGCCAGGCGACGGTGGACGCCGGGCGCGAACGGACGCTTTTCACCGCCGACCTGGAGTCGGAATCGATGCACTTCGGTGATCTGTCCGGCTTCATCGGCATGCGTCCGGGCGGTGGTGCAGAGCAGGCCCGGCAGCAGGGGCGGCTGTTCCCCACCGTCGAACTCTCCGGCGATGGTCTGCGCGCGATGGACGCCGAAGTGAGGTTGCGTGCGCGCAGCCTCACGGGCGCACCCTTCGATGCCGAGCACATGGACGCCAGCCTGCTGCTGGAGGCCGGCGAACTCACCCTGGACCCGCTGGTGTTCGGCATCGCCGGCGGCGAGGTCGATGCGGTCGTGCTGATGGACGCGCGGGAACTGCCCGCGACGGGATCGATCAGCGCCGAGCTGTCGGGCCTGCAACTGGAGCGCCTGATGGGCCAGGACCTGGGCGATGGCACCCGCGGGCCGATCGTCGGGCGGGTGGTGATGGAAGGGCGCGGCAACTCGGTGGCCGGGCTTATGGGCGGCTCCACCGGCGAGATCCAGCTGGTCCTGGGGCGTGGGCACGTCGGGCGCGCCCGGCTGGAGGCCTGGGGCCTGGATGGCGGCCTGCAGCGGCGCGCGCTGGGCGTCGAAGAGGGTGGCCTGACGATCAATTGTGGCGTCGCCGATTTCGCCGTCAACGGCGGGGTGGCCGAGGCGCGCTCACTGGGCGTGGATACGCCCAGCACGGTGGTCGTGGGCGAAGGACGCATCCACATGGGCGAGGAGCGGTTCGAACTGCGCATCGACACCAAGCCCAAGTCCACCGGCCTGATGGCACTGCGTGCGCCGGTGGAGATCAGGGGCACGTTCCTGGACCCGGATGTGGGTATCGACGCCGGACCCTTGTTGCTTCGCGGCATCGCCGCGGCGGCGCTGTACGCGTTGACGCCTCCGGCGGCCCTGCTGGCGCTGGTTGAGACCGGCGATGAAAACGGCGAGGGTTGCCTGGGCGACCGTTAGGCGGTCAGCGCCGGAGAGGGCAGGGGCCAGGGACGCAGGCCTGCGGCGATCTGCCGCTTGGCCGGTGGTGCCAGCCGCTTGATCGCAGCCTCCACCCGCAACGCATCGCCATGCCCACCCACCTGCACGGTCGCCAGCAGGCGCAGCGGGGGGGTGGGCGCGTGTGAAACGGGCGCCGGTCCCGGCGGCATGCGCGCGCAGGCGCTGCTCCACGTCACGGGCGACACCGGTGTAGATGCGGCCGCCCCGGCACTCCAGCAGGTACACCCACCAGCCCGTGGCGGCTTCAGCCGCCATGCGTGCGCACCGGCAGCGGCACGTTGCACAGTTCCACGCGGCCGACCGGGTCGATGAACCAGTCCTCGTTCCGGTGGCGCCGCGCACGGATCAGTTGCTCGAAGGTTTCGGTGTCGGTGCGCAGCACCTGCAGCCCGAGGCGCTCGGATGCGGGAAGATCGGCGGCCATCACCACGCGCGTGATCGGTACCCGCTGCCCGGGTTCCTCGTAGAAGCCCAAGGCCCCGGTGCCACGCGGCAGGGCGCTGAGGTGTTCAATGCCGCTCAGCACGCGGCCGACGACGGTGATGTTGCGGTCCAGGTGGCGCGGCGAGTGCCCGGTGACCGCGTACAACTGGCTGCCATCGCTGCTGTCGGCGGCCATGCCGCGACCGGCTCCGACCATGCCGTAGCAGTGCGCCAGCCAGGCACGCCCGGTGGCGGGGTCGCGCGCGGCCGGGAAGCCATCGACCCAGCCCACCTGCGGGGCGTAAACGTCGCCATCCTCCAGGCTGGTCCAGCCCAGCCCGTCCAGGGCACGGTCGAACTCGGCGGGGACATGGTCCAGCGCTTCGCCGCGATCGCCGGCCTCGACATCGTCCGGCCGACCCCACTGGGCGACGTAGTTGTCCTGCGAGCGGGTGATGAGGGCGCCGTCGAACCAGCCTGCGCGCACCAGCGCCTGGATGTTGGCGGCATGCCGCGGGGCGAAGCCCGGGGCCAGTTCGATCACCACCCGGGCCCCGTCTGCGAAGTCCATGTACAGCGTGTGCCCCGGATCCACGCCGCGCCAGTCGGCCTCACTGGCGGCGGCCAGTACGCTGGCGGTGGTAGGCAATTGCTCGCTGGATTGCCGCTCCGGCGTGTCGGCATGGGAGCACCCGGTGGCGCCCAGGGCCAACACGAGGGCGGCAGCCCCGCATGCGCTTGCGACGTTGAACCTGGATGCCATCGAACCGCCCCGTGGCCGAGTGAAGTGCTGCCACTCTACAACGGCCCAGGGCCGCGGTTTCGTCCTGCCGGCCTCAATCGGCGTGCCGCTGGCGCTCCATCTCCTGCTGGTAGCTGTGGGCCAGTCCCGACTTCTTCGCATCGGAAAGCACCTTGCCTGCCATCTGGAACAGCTCGTGCTCCTCTTCCTCGAGATGGTGCTCGACCTTGTCCTTGAGTTCGCGTGCGGTCTGCAGCCAGGCCGGCGCATCCCATTCGTACTGCTCGAGTTTCTTTAGCAGGCAATCGATCTGGAAGTGCTCGGCCACGCCGTGGCGCGACTTGTCCTGGGTGAGGTCCTCGTGCATCAGCGGGGCGTAGAACTCGCGTTCCTCGGCCGCTGCATGCGCTTCGAGCTCGGTCTTGAGCCTCGAGAACAGCGCCTTGCGTTCATCGCTGGCGCCTTGGGTCGCCACCAGCTTTTCGAGGAGGTCGCGCTGGACCTCGTGGTCTGCGCGCAGGGCCTGGAAGATGTCCATCGGGTCACTCCTGTTGACGGGGTTCAGCGTTCCTGAAGCACCGACAGCTGCTCCTGCAGCTGGCCGATCAGGGATTCGAAATGTCGCGGTGAATCAAACCAGCCGAACGCCGCCGGGAAGGCAGGGTCCGCCCAGCGGCGTGCGATCCACGCGTTGAAGTGCAGCATGCGCAGGGTCCGCAGGGGCTCCACCAGGGCCAGCTCCGCGCGATCGAACGCGCGGAAGGTTTCATAGCCCTCCAGCAGCCAGTCCCGTTCGGGCGCCTGCGGATCGGCTGGCATCAGCATCCACAGGTCCTGGATGGCTGGGCCGGAAAGCGCATCATCGAGGTCGACGAAGTGTGCCTCGCCGGGCTGGCCAGGCGGCTCGCGCCACAGGATGTTGCCGGGATGGCAATCGCCGTGGAGCCGCAGCGTGCGGGGTTCCACGTCCTCCCAGGCGTCTTCCACCAGATCAAGCAGGCGCTCGCCCAGGCGCTCGAAGTTCTCCTCGATGTCGGGGGGGATCCAGTGTCCGTCGAGCAGCGTGTCGAGCGCGTCATGGCCGTAGCTTTCGACATCGATGCGGATCCGGTGCTGGAAGGCTGACGCGGCCCCGACGTTGTGCATGCGTGCCAGCGCCTGGCCGAGGCGTCGGAGCGTCTCGCGCTGGCCAAGCTCCGGCGCGCGGCCGCCGCGAAGTGGGAACAGCGCAAAGCGGAAGCCACCGAAGTGGTGCAGCGTGTGGGCGTTGAATTCCAGCGGTGCGACCACCGACACACCGCCATCCAGGAGCTCCCGGGTGAAGTGGTGCTCCTCCTCGATGGCCGCGTCGCTCCAGCGGCCGGGTCGGTAGAACTTCGCAACCACCGGCGCCTGGTCCTCCAGTCCGATCCGATAGACCCGGTTCTCGTAGCTGTTGAGCGCGAGCACGTGGCCATCGCAGCGGCAGCCAAGCGACTCGAGCGCGGCCAGCACGGTGTCATGGCCCAGCCCCGCGTAGGGCTCGTCCGGGCGCGCGGGGCGGGGGTCCCCGGTGTCGGTCTGGATCTCGTGGTCGTTCATCGGCGCACTCCGTCGCGGCGCCGTCGATGCTACGGCAAAGCCGATCGCGCGCCCACGCGGCTCGCTCCAGTGGGGCGGACGGGGCCGCGCAAACGAAGGGAGCGGACCCGAAGGCCCGCTCCCGACGTGCGGCTTGCGCAGGAACCGGAGTTCCGGTGCGCTTACTCGGCCGGCTCGCTGTCGACGTGGTCCTCGCCGGCATAAAGCTCGAACTCGGCACGGCTCAGGCGGCCGTCGCCATCGAGGTCATACTGCGCGAAGAGGTTCGACAGTTCGTGGTCGGCCGGGACATCGGCCTGGTGGATATAGCCGTCACCATTCACGTCAAGCTCCTCGAAGCTCACGTCGGCGCCGGTGTCGGTCTCGCCGTGATAGCTCGGCTCCGGGTCCTGCAGCCAGTCGTCATCGGCGGCGATCGCGGTGGCCGAAAGGCCCAGGGCGAAGGTGGCGGCGATCATCGAGGCGGAAAGCTTGTTCATCTTCATCGTCAGTATCCTTTGTGGAACAGGGGGGGTGGGGCCGTGGGGGCGACCCGCAATGGATGCACCTGCACACTCCGTGCCACACCCGGTCCAGGCCCTTTTCCAGCCGCAAGTCACTGATCCCTGGCCCGCGCTAACGATTCGATTACGGGATCTTGCACGGCCTTTGCGTGCCTCTACTGCAGGCTGCACGTGTGCGCGGCAGAGGGCGATAATCCGGGGTTTGCAGACAGAGGAAGCCACCCCATGAGCGTGTTCGTCCTCGACCACCCCCTGGCCCGCCACAAACTGGGCCTGATGCGCGACGCCGCCGTGGGGCACCGCGAGATGCGGGCCCTGGCCGCCGAGCTGTCCGCGATGCTGGCGCATGAGGCTACCCGCGACCTGCCCGTGGGCAGGACAACGGTGAAGGGCTGGGCAGGGCCCCTCGAGGTGCCTCGCGTGGACGAAGCGGCGGTCACCGTGGTGCCGATCCTGCGGGCCGGTCTGGGCATGCTGTCGGGGGTGCTGGGCCTGCTGCCCGGGGCGCGTGTGGGCGTGGTCGGCCTGCAACGCGACGAGCACACGCTCCAGGCGCAGGCCTACTGCAGCAAGCTCGGTGAACGACTCGACGGGCAGGTGGCCCTGGTCATCGACCCGATGCTGGCGACCGCAGGCACCGCCATCGCGACGATCGACATGGTCAAGGCGCGCGGCTGCACGCGAATCAAGACGCTGTTCCTTGTTGCCGCCCCGGAAGGCCTGGAGCGCTTGCGCCAGGCCCACCCGGAAATCGCGGTGCATGTCGCCGCGATCGACGAGCGGCTCAACGGGGCCGGCTACATCCTGCCCGGCCTGGGGGATGCCGGCGACCGGATCTTCGGCGTGCGCGGGTAAGGCCCGCGCGGGAGCTGCTATTTCGCGCCGCGGATGAAGGCCTTGACCTCGGGATAGACCTTGTCGCGCCAACGGCGGCCGCTGAAGATGCCGTAGTGGCCGGCGCCCTTCACCTCGAAGTGGCGCTTGCGCGCCGGCTTCACGCCGCTGCACAGGTCCAGCGCCGCCCGGGTCTGGCCCAGGCCGGAGATGTCGTCGAGCTCGCCTTCGATGGTCAGGATGGACGTGTTCGTGATGTCCTGCGGACGCACCCGCTCGCCCGCCACGTCCCACTCGCCCCGCGGCAGCAGGTGGCGCTGGAAGACCACCTCGATCGTGTCCAGATAGTAGGTCTCGGGCATGTCGAGCACGGCGTTGTACTCATCGTAGAAGCGCCGGTGACCGTCGGCGTCCTCGAGATCGCCGCGCACCAGGTGACCGTAGAAATCCCAGTGCGACTCGAAGTGGCGGCTCGGGTTCATCGCGATGAAGCCCATGTGCTGCAGGAAGCCCGGGTACACGCGGCGCCCGTGGCCGGGGTAGTTCGACGGCACGATGTGGATGAGCTGGCTGCGGAACCACTGCAGCGGCTTCGTCGTCGCGAGGCTGTTGACCTGGGTCGGGTTGTTGCGCGGGTCGACCGGGCCACCCATCAGCACGAGGCTGCGTGGCGTGGTCTCGCCGGCCGAGGCCATCAGCGACACCGCCGCCAGCACCGGGACGGTCGGCTGGCAGACCGCGATGACGTTGAGGTCCTTGGCGCCGATCTCGGCGATGAAGCGCCGGATCGTGGCGATGTAGTCGTCCAGCCCGAAATCGCCAGCCTGCAGCGGCACCATGCGCGCATCGCGCCAGTCGGTGACATAGACCTTGTGGTCCTGCAGCAGCGTGCGCACGGTGTCGCGCAGCAAGGTGGAGTGGTGGCCCGACAGCGGCGCCACGACCAGCACCACCGGGTCGTTCTTCATTGCATCGATCGTGGACGGGTCGTCGCTGTAGCGCTTGAAGCGCAGCAGCCGGCAGAACGGGTCGTCGACCACGGTCTGCTCGATCACGGCGATCTGCTGGCCGTGCGCGGTGGCCTGGTGCAATTCGAATTCGGGCTTCTCGTAGTCCTTGCCCAGCCGATGCATCAATTCGTAGCTGGCCGCCACGCGCTCGGCGCCGGGCAGCCGCGACATCCAGCTGCCGGATTCGGAGAACATGCGTGCGTTGGCCTGCGACCAGTACACGAACGGGCTCAGCAGGGAGCGGGTGGTCTCATGGAATTGGTAGAGCATTGGCGTGGACGCCTCTATTGGTGCACCGCAACAAGTCTAGCCCAGCGCCGTCCCCGGCGTGTGACCGCCCGCACAATTCACGAATCCCGCGGGAAGCGCTCCAGTGCCGCCGTTACGCCCTCGATGGCGGGGCTGAGGTAGGCGTGGCTGCCGCAGGCCACCAGGCCGTATTCACTGAACACCTTCCTGTACCAGCCTGCGGGCCGGGCGTGGAAGCCCTCGGTATCGCCGCTGAATCCGTCACCGCGGCAGAACAGGTCGATGAACGCGACGCCGCGGCACAGTTCCCCGAAACCCGACAGTCCCCGACGCAGTTCCCGGGCGTCGAGGTAGTGCACCACGTCGGAGCACACCAGCAGGTCCACCGGTTCGCCCGGCCGCAGCACCTCGAAATCACCGAAGTGGGCAAAGCGGATGTTGCGCGTGAGTCCATGGCGGGCGACCACATACTCGCTGCTGTCGAAGCCCAGGTAGTCGACATCGGGTCGGAGCCTGCGCAGGGGCTTGCGCCACGCGCCTTCGCCACAGCCGATGTCGAGCACGTTGCGCAGGGGTCGGTCGAGGTGGTACTCGGCCATGGCCACCGCCAGCGCGACTTTCCTCTCCAGACGCTCGCGCGCCTTGCGTGGCTGGCTTTGCTGGCGGTACCAGCGCTGGAAATAGTCGCGGTCGTAGTTCTTCATCGGGTCGATCATAGCCGCCGGTCGCCTGCCCAGGACGCCGGGGGGTCGGCAGTCAGCTTCCAGGTGCGTGAAGACGCTAGACTTCAGCGGGCCGATGGGCTGCATGGAGAACGGACTCACGCATGGCGAAGGCGAGACGCAGCATTCAATTCGTGGGCGGTGGCGACGAGGAGACCGCGCTGCTGAGGCTCCTGCTTCGCCAGGGTCGCTCCAGGCTGGAGGCGCAGTGGCGGCTGGACGATGAAGGTGGCGAGCCCGATCTCGTCGTCGTCGACCCCTCGACCCTGTCCGGCGATGCGGCGATCACCCAGGCGCGCCAGGCCGGCCGCCCCTTCGTGTGCGTGGTGGACACGGGTACACCCGACAGCGGCGACTGGCAGCTGCGCCGCCCGCTCAAGCTCGACGCGGTGGTGCGGGTGTTCAATGCGCTCACGCCCTCCCAGGAGCCGGCGCCCGGGTCCTGAGCCACGGCGAGGACTTCTTCACCGCCGACCTCGACGAAGGCGAGGCCCCCGAACTGCTCGACATGGACGTGCTCGCGTCGATCCCGACCGGAGCGGCGCGCAGCCGCGATGAAGGAGAGCGCTACCGCTGGGAGGAAGAGGACGACGCACTGTTCCGGCGCGACCCCGATGCCGACGATGTCGATCGCATCGTCGACATCAAGCTCGATGCCGACACCTCGTTCGAGCGCGTGGACGCGCGTTCGGCCCGAAGCGAGTCGCGCTTGCAAGCCGCCGAGGACCGGGTGGGCCAGGGGACGGCCGGGGATGGATCGCGCCAGCTCCGCTCGGGCGAGACCGCACGCCGCGACCTGCGCGTGCTTCCACTGATCGACTATCTGCGGCACGACATCCTCGGCGGACCGTGCCGAACCACCCATGGCGGGGTGCACCCGCTGGTGCTGGACCCGAAGCTGCGCGTCTTCCACGCCGACGTGGATCTCGCCGAGTTGGAACTGCACTGCCTGCAGTCATTCCCGGTGGAGTCCTTCGAGCAGCTGACGATGGCCGAGATCGAAGCCGTGCGCGCCAGCCAGCCGGCACGGCCGATGGTGAAGCTGCAATGGCTGTGTGCCCTGGTGAACGGGAACGGGCGCCTCGCCGACCACCTGGACCCGGGGGGGCGCTACTGGCTGAGCCGCTTCCTGGAACTGGCCAAGGACTACCCGCAGCAGTACAAGGTCGCGGCCAAGCTCTCGCAGCCGCGCAAGATCAACGAACTGGCCGAGCTGACGAACTCGCGCATCGAGGAGATCTACAACGTCCTCAATGCGTTTGATGCCATCGGCTACCTGGAATGGGAGCTTCGCGACCGCCTGCGTGGTGTCGAGTCGCCGGCGCGGGCCGCGGACGAGGTCCCCGGGCCGGACGGGGAGGCGCCGGAACCCAAGGAGCCTGGCGGCGATTGACCCAAGTGCCGGTCGGCACGGTCCACAGCCGCTAAACTGCGCGGCTCCGTCTACTGCAATCGTGTCGTGAACGCCGTCTCTTCCGCCTCCACCACCAAGGTCGCACCGCCCGTGCGGCGGGCCGCGCTGGTCTTCATCTTCTTCACCGTGATGCTGGACATGCTGGCCTTCGGCGTGATCATCCCGGTGCTGCCGCAGCTCATCGAGGCCTTCCTCGGTGGCGACCTGGGCCGGGCCGCGTTGTGGGTGGGTTTGTTCGGCACCGTGTTCGCGCTGGGCCAGTTCCTGTTCGCGCCGGTGCAGGGCGCCCTCTCGGATCGTTTCGGCAGGCGGCCGGTCATCCTGATCTCGTGCCTGGGCCTGGGCCTGGACTTCATCCTGCTGGCGGTGGTGAACACGCTGCCGCTGCTGATGATCGGACGCGTCATCGCCGGCATCACCTCGGCCAGCGTGTCCACCGCACACGCCTACATCGCCGATACCACCGCGCCTGAGAAGCGCGCGGCCGCATTCGGGCTGCTGGGTGCGGCTTTCGGCCTGGGATTCATCCTCGGCCCGGCACTGGGCGGCTTCCTGGGCGAGATCTCGTTGCGTGCGCCATTCTGGGCCGCCGCTACGCTGGTACTGGCGAACTTCTGCTACGGCCTGTTCGTCCTGCCCGAATCGCTGCCCGCGGAGCGACGCGCCGCGCGCTTCGATGCGCGGCGCGCGAACCCGCTGGGCGGCATCGCCCTGCTGCGCTCGCGGCCGGGCCTGATGGGCCTGGCGCTGGTGCAGATCACCTCGCAGCTGGCGCACTACGTGCTGCCGGCGGTGTACGTGCTGTACGTCGGCTCCCGCTATGGATGGAGCTCGCAGACCATCGGCCTGGTGCTGGCGGCGGTTGGCGTGTGCAGCGTCATCGTGCAGGCCGGGCTGGTGCGCGTGGTGGTGCCGCGCATCGGCGAGCGCCGCGCGATGCTGATCGGACTGGTGTGCGGTGCGGCGGGCTTCATCATCTACGGCCTGGCGCCCACTGGCGCCGTGTTCGTCGCCGGCATCCCGATCATGGCGCTGTGGGGCATGGTCAGCCCCTCGGTCCAGTCACTGGCCACGCGTCGGGTGGATCCGGGGCACCAGGGGCGGCTGCAGGGCGCATTGACCAGCCTGGGCAGCCTGGCCGGCGTCTTCGGCCCGGCGATGTTCGCTGCGGTGTTCGCGTTCTTCATCTCCGACCTCGCGCCGGTCCACCTGCCGGGTGCCGCGTTTCTCCTGGCCGGAGCGCTGCTGCTGGCTGGCGCGGTGCTGGCGGAGCGGGTGACTCGCTGACATAGTGCGTGGCGATGAGCGATGCCGCGCCCACCACCCGTCCCGCCCTGCATCAACGCGTCGGCCTGTGGCTGGGGCCGCTGCTGGCCGTGCTGGCATGGTGGCTGCTGCCGGCGGGCGAGGGCGCCGGCGACGGGCTGACCCATGCCGGCCGCGTCACCGCCGGCATCGGCGTATGCATGGCCACGTGGTGGATGACCGAGGCGCTGCCGCTTCCGGCCACCGCGCTGCTTCCCATCGTCGCCTTCCCGCTGCTGGGCGTGGCGCCACTCGCCGACACGCTGCGGCCCTTTGCCAGCGACATCATCTTCCTGTTCATGGGCGGCTTCATGCTGGGCCTGGCGATGCAGCGCTGGGGCCTGCACAAGCGCCTGGCGCTGTGGATCATCCTGGCCGTCGGCACGCGGCCACTGCGGCTGGTGGCCGGCTTCATGCTGGCCACGGCCTTCCTGTCGATGTGGATCTCCAATACCGCGGCCACGATCATCCTGTTGCCGGTGGGCGTGTCGATCATCGCCATGGTGAAGCGCGAGGGAAGCGGCGTGCCGAGGGAGGCCGCGGCCGCATTCGGCACCTGTCTGATGCTGGCCATCGCCTACGCCGCTTCGATCGGAGGCAGCGGCACGCTGATTGGCTCGCCTCCCAACCTGGTGGCCGCCAGCTTCATCCGCAACCAGTACGGCTGCGAGGTGTCGATGCTGGACTGGATGCGCTTCGGCGTGCCGATCGTGGCGGTGTTCCTGCCGATCGCCTGGCTTTACCTGACGCGCCTGGCCCATCCGATCCGCATAGAGGAACTGCCGGGTGGCCGCGAGGCGATCCGTGGTGAAATGCACGCGCTGGGAGCGATGCAGCGCCCCGAGCGGCTGGTGGCGATTGTATTCGGCAGTGCCGCCATGGCGTGGATCCTGCGACCCCAGCTGGTGGCGTGGACGGGGCTGGCCGGCCTGAGCGACGCCGTCATTGCCGTGGCTGCCCCCTTGCTGTTGTTCATGCTGCCCACCGGCGACGGTCGCCGCGTGCTGGACTGGGAAACGGCGGTGAAGCTGCCCTGGGGCATCCTGCTGCTGTTCGGCGGCGGGTTGAGCCTGGCGATGGCGGTGTCGCTGCACGACGTGGACGCGTTCATCGCCGGTGGCCTCGGCGGCCTGGCCGGCATGCCGATGCTGCTGGTGGCGTTCGCCGTGGCTGTGCTGGTGGTCTTCCTGACCGAACTGACGTCGAACACGGCGATGGCCACCGCCTTCGTGCCGGTGGTTGCCGCCGTGGCGCTGGGCCTGGGCGTCGACCCGATCCCGCTGCTGCTCGCCGTGGGCCTGGGAGCCAGCTATGCGTTCATGCTGCCGGTGGCCACGCCGCCCAATGCGATCGTGTTCGGTTCGGGAGCGATCACGATCGGGCAAATGGTGCGGGCGGGGATCGTGTTGAACCTCGTGGGCATCGTGCTGGTGACGGTGGCGGTGAGCCTGGTGCCGGCAGGGATTTGCGGGGGTGGGGCGGGGTGATGGAAACTGCAGGCGGTCGGGGTCGAAGTCGGGCACCAAGAGGGAGGTCGTCCGCAATCATGAAGCGCGGCAACCTATTCGCCGACACCCAGGCGCCGCCCACCGGCGAGCGCTTCGACAGCTTGCTGGCTCACCGCAATCTTGTCGTCGAGCGCATTGTCAGCTCTTCGAGCTCGTCTCCCGCCGAGTTGGTCCAAGCCCAGGACGAATGGGTGGTCCTCCTGCGCGGCGAGGCGACTATCGAGGTCGCCGACGAGCGCGTTGCACTCGCTTCCGGCGATTATGTCTTCCTGCCTGCCGGTGTCCGCCACACCGTCACGTCCACGTCCGATGGCGCACTTTGGCTTGCCGTGCATCTGCACCCGCAGGTGCCGGGTGGCGACGCTGGCCGTCGAACCTGATCCCTTGTCCGGAGATCAAGAAGTTGAAATGCACCGCATGCAAGACCGGTCGTTTGGTTCCAAGCTTCCTGGAGGCACAGTTCAGGTGCCACACGTGCGAAGAGTGCGGAGGAAACTGGATACTGATCGAAGATTACGTCAGCTGGAAAGAGCGCAATCCAACGTTCGAATTCAAGGCGGGTTGTGTCGAGGAAATCGTTGCCGACGATACGAGGGAGGCCTTGCTGTGTCCTGTTACCGGCGGTCTGATGAGGAAGTTTCGTATATCGAAGGATATCCCTCACCGCATGGATTACAGCGCACGGGTGGGTGGCGTGTGGCTGGACAAGGGGGAGTGGGAGCTTCTGGTGGCGGAGGGGTTGGCTGGGAGCTTGAACGCCGTACTCACCGAGCAGTGGCAGCAGAAGGTAAAACTCGACAGCTCCAGGGCCGCTTTGACGCAGATGTATCGCAACAAGTTTGGCGATGACGATTACGAAAGAGCCAAGGAAGTGAGGGACTGGATAAACAACAACGCGAACAGCGAGGAGTTGCGTCGATTCATCTTGCTCGATCCTGAAGCCGCCTGACTCGCATACGCAACCACAACCTGCCCAATCGAGCAGATTTGCCCGCGATCTCCAGCTGCTGGGGTCTGCTTGGTCACTACGAGGACATCGTGGACATTCGAGGTCGAACGGTGGGGTCGAGCGTAGCGTTGGTTGCGCTGGCCGCCTTCTTCTGGGGCGTCTCCGGCGGTATCGGCGGCATCCTCATGGCCGATGGCTGGGATGCGTTCGTGGTTTCGTTCTACCGTGGTGCGGTCGGGCTGCTGTTCGTGCTCGGCTGGCTCGTGCTGCGCCCGCACGGCAGCGGACTGGCAAGTGGTCGGCTGTGGTTCTGGTCAGCGGTTGCCGGCCTCGGTGTGGCAGGCAACTTCACCTTCTATTTCCTCAGCATCGCCGAGGGTAGCGTCGCCGTGGCGGCCACGTTGATGTACTGCGCGCCGGTGTTCGTCTACCTGGTCTCGTTCACGCTCCGGCTCGAGAAACCTACGGCGGCGAAATGGGTGGCCATCGCACTGGTGATGCTCGGCATCGTGTTGCTCACCCGCATCCACGACATCGGCGCGGGCAGCGTCACGATGGTCGGGCTGGGTGCCGGGCTGCTGGCCGGTCTGTGCTACGCGATCTTCATCTTCGGCTTCAAGTATGCGGCGCCGCATGGCAGCCCACAGGCGATCCTGGTGATCGCTTTCGCGGTCCTGGTCCTCCTGCTGGCCTGGCCGGGCGACGACGAGCAGAGGCTGTCCGTCCTCGGTGCGCCGGATTGGCCACTGTTCGCAGCGCTGGGGGTGCTTGGTGCCGGGCTGTCGTTCGTGCTCTATGTCACCGGTTTGAAGCATACGACGCCGGCCCTGGCCTCGATCGTTGCCATGGTCGAGCCGGTCACCGCATCGCTGTTCGGCATCGTGGTGTTGAACGAGTATCTGGCGGGTTCGCAGATCTTCGGCATGGGGCTGGTATTGATCACCGTGACCGCGTTGAGCGTCCATTCGAGCGCCGGCCGCTGGCGAGGTGCGCGTGGGTGATGCACGACATGCGCTTCGGGGCCCTGATGCAAGTCCGCTTCCTGGACTGAGCTGCCGTCGCCGGACAGGGCTATGATCGTGGTGGACCCGGGAGGGCCAGATGGCATTGTTTCGTACTGGCGATTCTCCGTTTCTCCGAATTCGTGTACTCGCGTTCGCCGCGCTTGTGCCGATCGCCGCGGCATGGTCGTCCACTGCCAGCCACGACGTGGATGCCCGGTCGGCCACGGCTTTCGGGGAACGCCAGCTCCCCGGCCTGGCCATCACGGTCCTGCGGGGCGACGAAGTCCTGTTCGCGAAGGGCTACGGGCGCGTCGACACGGCACGCGGGGGGACAGTGGACGGCGCGACGGTGTTCCAGCTCGGCTCGATCAGCAAGCAGTTCCTCGCGGTGCTGGTGCTGTCGTTGGCCGAGGAGGAGAGGCTGTCGCTCGACGATTCGGTACTCGACCATCTCCCGGACCATGCGCAGCTGCCGCCGGGTCTGACCGTGAGGCACCTCTTGAACCATACTTCCGGCCTACGGGAACTGCTCACCGTTCCCGAGGCGCACGCGGGATTCGACGACCTGACGCGGAGCCGCGCCGAGCTCGTGGCGCTGGTGCGCCAGCTCCCGGTTGATTTTCCTCCCGGGACGCGATGGTCCTACAGCAACACCAACTACACGCTGCTTGCGCTCATCGTGGAGCAGGTCACCAGGGAGCCTTACGAGGACGCGCTGGCCGAGCGCTTCTTCCGGCCGCTGCAGCTGTCATCCATGCGCCAGTGCCTGTCGCGACCCAGGCCACCTGCAGACGCAGTTGGACACGAATGGCACGAGGGCGGCAACGTCGAGGCAGCGGCAGAGAACATGAACTGGATCCGCGGCGATGGCGGACTGTGCGGCAGTGCAATCGACGTGGCGCGCTGGACGCGTTTGCTCGCGACCGGCCGGGTGGTGCCAGCTGCTGTGTACGAAGGAATGACTGCACCGACCCAGCTGCTGGGCGGTAGCCTTGCGGAATACGGCTTTGGCCTGTCGCTGGTTGACCTCGAGGGCCGGCAGCGGGTGGGCCACAACGGTGCGATGCGGGGCTTTTCCGCCACGGCTGCCTACTATCCGGACGCCGCGATCACCATCGTGGTCCTCGCCAACCGCGGGGACGTGAGGACCGAATCGATCGAACGGCCGATCGCGCGCCAGCTGCTCGGCCTGCCCGAGGCCAGGGTCCGCGAAGCGCCACTCTCCCCGGAGCAGCGGCACAGGTACCTGGGCGAGTACGACATCGGCATCTTCGACGTGCAGGTGCTGGAACGCGATGGCCAGCTGTGGCTCGAGATGCCGCGACCCGGCCCGACGACCTCACTCACCCACCTCGGGAACCACACGTTCGCGGGGGATGCGGACCCGGACGCGTACAGCGTGACCTTCGACGGCACGGACGGGGCGGCGCAGTCGCTGCGGTTGCTGATGGGCGGCATGCGCTGGCATGGACTTCGCAGTGTGGGCGACGAACCCGTGGCCACACCGGAGGACGATTCGCGCACTCGTTGAGATCAAAACCCGCCTTTCTCTGGCGGGGCCTCCCAGGTCGCAGGCTGCGGCGCCCAGGCTTCGGGAGCGTCTGCGTCCAGGATCGATGCGACATACGTACCCAGGTCGATGCCAAAGGCCCGGCGCGCTGCCGCGGCGCCCGCGTCGTCCCGTCGAGCAGCCAGGACGAACTCCTCGAACCGGGGCCACTCGCTTCCCATGGCCTCGACCAGGATGCGGCCGAGGTCGTAGGACAGTTCGCTGCCTTCGTCCGGCCTCAGGTAGGCGCGTCCCGACCAGAAGCCCTGGATGCGTTCAGGGCACCAGAAGGCCCGATGCCGGCCCATCAACTCGCGCTGCTCCGGGGCATCCGGCGCGCCACCGGCGAGGCGCTGCTCGGCGTTGACCGCCATCCCCTCGTTCACCCAGGCGGGAAGCGGCAGGTGGGCCACCATCGCATGGCTCATCTCGTGGACGATGACCGGCTCGACGGCACCCAGGTCCCTGTCCACCGCAACGAAATGACCGCAGCCGTGGTTGATGAACATGCCAGAGCTTGCGGTGATGTCCTCGCCCGGGGGTTCGAAGGCGCTGACGTAGCGGTAGTAGCTGTCGGTGTCTTCGAGCAGCATGAGGATTTCCCTGCCCCATTCCGGCACCCGGGCGATGCGGCCCAGGACCCGTTGCACGCGCTGGCTGGTGCGGGCGATGAACGCCAGCGTCAGGTCGGCGCGCCGGTCGTCCTGGCAGGTCAGCAGCAGCGCGACGCCGGATTCCACGAGCCGGTAGTTCCCGCCCAGGGCATCGCGAAGGTGCAACAGCCAGGCGCGTTCGCAGGCCAGCCACGCCTCGCCGCCGTGCACCGGATCCGCAAACGCCTCGCACCAGTCGTGCACCTGCTCCCAGTCGACATGTGGCAGTCCATCGACGAGGTGGATGAGTACGTGGAAGTCCAGCGTTCGGCCGGCCAACTCGATCGTGGCCGGCGGCGCGCCTTCCACCAGCGTGCCCGGCCGCGGCGCTTGTGCGCTGCGGCGCGTGAACAGCGATGACAGGGTTCGGATCACGGGCATTCCACGAGTGTCGCGAATCCGGGATTATCGCCTGCCGATCGGGCCGCGCGTCCCCCTGGAACGGGTGCAACGTTTCCTTGATGCAGCGTTTTGCAAAGGTAAGCTGGGCCGGTGAAAAACGGGCGGAGGACCGAACATGGGCGAGCAGGGTTATCGGCGGCATCCGGACCAGATCGACATGGCGCGCGCGGAGCGTTGCATTCGCCAAGCCGGGCTTGTCAGCCTCGTGCTCCTGGCCGCCGCGGTGCCGATCGGCTATTTCGTGTTGCCACTGGTCTTCACGTTTCCCGAGGCGCTCGCCGAGCGGATGGCGTTCGCGGCCCAGGCCAGCGTCTTCGTGCTGCTGTGCGTGGTGGTGGCCATTGGCATGGTGTCCACCGGGCGCCGGTTCTCCGCCGCGACATCGGTGGGTCCGCGGCGGGCCCTGCCAGCGCGAAGATCGCCGTGCGGGTGGCCTTCCTCGACAACACCATCGAGCAGGCGGTGATCGCGGTGGGCCTGTACCTGGCCCTCTCGACACTGGTCAGCGGTGCCTGGCTGTCGCTGATCCCCGTCGGCGTCCTCTTCTTCCTCGTCGGCCGGGTGCTTTTCCTTCGGGGTTATCCGAAGGGCGTGGAGGGGCGGGCGCTTGGCATGACGTTGACGATGATGCCGACGGTGCTCGGCTACGTCCTGGTGCTGGTGCTTCTTGCGGTTCGATGGCTCTAACCGGGTAGAGCAGGCCGCTCGGGGGCCGGCACTGCGTTGTTCAGATCGCGACCCTGGGGAATTTTCGATGAACCTACGATTGGCCGATTTCATTCGAGCGCAGATAGAACCGATCCTGCAGAATTGGGAGGAGTTTGCCGAAACCCTCCTCAGCGCCGGGGACATGAACACGCCCCAGCTTCGCGACCACGCCCGGGAGATGCTCCTGGCGATTGCCGATGATCTCGAGCGCGATCAGAGCGAGTCCGAGCAGACGGCCAAATCGAAAGGCCATGGGCCGCATGCGGACGAGGCGGACGAGGCGGGCCAGGGGGATTCGAAATCCTGGGCGGAAGTACACGGTGGCGACCGGCAGACCAGCGGCTTCAGCGTCATGGAGGCCGTTTCCGAGTTCCGGGCATTGCGCGCGAGCGTGGTGTCGCTGTGGACGCAAGCCCATTCAACGCTCACCGGGCAACAGCTCGAGGACCTGACCCGATTCCACGAGGCGATCGACCAGGCTGTCGCTGAATCGCTGGAGCGCTACGCGGACGCCAAGGAGATGGACACCCGGCTTTTTGGCGCCGTTCTCCTCGCATCGCCCGACCCGATCCATGTGCTGGACCTGGAAGGCCGGTTCGTTTACGCGAACAAAGCCACATGCGACCTGTTTGGCCTGGCGTCCAGCGAGATCATTGGAAAATCCACTTTCGACCTCGGCTTCCCCTACGCGTCGGACTTCCAGCGCAACCTCGAGAAGGTGATCGCGGAGCGGTCCAGCTATCGGGGCAGGTTCGTGCACACGTTCGCCTCCGGCCAGGGGGATCGGTTCGAGTACCTGCTCGCGCCTGTGCTGGGCGAGGACGAAAGGACCGAGGCGGTGGTCTGCATCTGCCGGGACGTGACCACGCAGGCGCTCGCCGAAGAGGAGGCGTGGCACAACGCCCACCACGACCTGTTGACCGGGCTGCCCAATCGACGGCTGTTCATGGACCGTCTCGAGCAGGAGATCAAGCACGCGAATCGCAGCAGCCTGCCGCTCGCCGTGCTGTTCATGGACCTGGACGGGTTCAAGGACGTTAACGATTCGCAAGGCCATGAAGCGGGCGACCGCTTGCTGTCCGACGTGGCGCAGCGCCTGGCCGATTGCGTGCGCGATGACGATACGGTGGCCCGTCTGGGCGGCGACGAGTTCTGCGTGATCCTTGTCGACGCCAAGCAGCGCAGCGGTGTGGAGCTTGTCGCCCAGACAATCATCGAGGCACTCGCGATGCCCTTCGACATCGGGCCGAAGCCGGTCCACGTTTCCGTCAGCGTCGGCATCGCGTTCTATCCAGGGGACGCGGCCTGTCCGAACGCGTTGCTGGAGGCCGCGGACCGGGCCATGTACAGCGCCAAGAAGGCGGGTTCAAGCCGGATGTGCTTCCTTGACGAGGTCGATCCGAGGCATGCGCCTTCCAGGAAGCGGGCTTGAGCGGCTCACGTCGCCGGGGCGGTGGCGCGGCCTTCCCGACATCGCAACTTCACGCCATAGACGCCAGACTGGCGGAATGGACGTCAAGGTCAGCGGGCTGACGAAGCGCTACGGTGGGCAGGCGGTGTTCGACCGGCTGGCGCTGGACGTGGCCGAGGGCGAGTTCGTCGCGCTGGTGGGTCGCAGTGGTGCCGGCAAGTCGACGCTGCTGCACCTGCTCTCGGGCATCGATGCACCCGACGCCGGACGCGTGCAGCTGGGGGACACCGATATCACCGCCCTTGACGAGCCTTCGCGCACCGCGTTCCGCCGTCGCCATCTGGGCCTGGTGTTCCAGGCCTACAACCTGGTGCCCAGCCTCAGCGCGATCGACAATGTCCGCCTGCCGATGGAACTGGTCGGCATGTCGCCGGCACAGGCACGAAGCGATGCGCAGGCCACATTGGAGGCGCTGGGACTGGCCGCGCTGGCACAGCGTTTCCCCGAGCAGCTCTCCGGTGGCGAGCAGCAACGCATCGGCGTGGCACGTGCCCTGGCGCATTCGCCGGGGCTGGTGCTGGCCGACGAGCCCACCGGCAGCCTGGACCTGGACAACGCGGTGGCGGTGATCGACCTGCTGGCCGCGGCCTGCCGACAGCGTGGCGCCACGTTGCTGCTGGTGACCCATTCGCAGGACGTGATGGACCGAGCCGACCGGCTGCTGCGGCTGGTGGAGGGCCGGCTGGTGCCGGGCTGACATGGGCCGCCTGTGGCGCAGCCTGTTCAACGCGCACCGCCAGCACCCTTCGCAGGCGCTCCTGGTGCTGGCCGGCCTGGCCTTGAGCATCGCGGTCGTCGTGGCGATCGACCTGACGATTGCCAGTGCGCGTTCCGCTTTCGAGTTGTCGCGGCAGGCGCTGGGCGGGCAGGCCAGCCACCAGTTGCTGGCCGAGGGCGGGTTCGTGGCCGAGTCCGATTACGCACGACTGAAGCTGGCGCACGACCTGCGCCAGGCCGCCCCCGTGCTGGAGGGAAGCGCGGTGGTGGCCGACGGGGAAAGACGCGTGCAGGTGTTGGGCGTGGATCCTGTGGCCGAAGCCGGGGTGCGGCCCTGGGTCGGACAGGCGCTGGGCGCCCCGGGGGGCGGCGCGGATGGCGACGCGGGCGGCGGTGCACTGCCTCGGCTGCTGGGCCGGGCCGACGTGGCGATGCTGCCCGAGGCGCTGGCCATCGCGCTGGGCGTGGGCGAGGGCGATGTGCTGACACTGCGTAGTGGTGGCAAGTCCACGAGGCTGGAGGTGGTGGCGGTGCTCCCTGCAGGCCGTACACCGCAGGGTGCGGAGGATCTGGTGCTCATGGACATCCCGGCCGCACAGCGGGTCCTGGGTCGACCGGGGCAACTGTCCCGCGTGGACCTGGTGGTCGACGATGCCGGTGCGGCCAGGCTCGCTGCGGCACTGCCGGTGGGGCTGGAGGTGGCCGCCACACTGGAGCGCGATGCGGCGCTGGGGGCGATCAGCGCAGCGTTTGAAACCAATCTGCGGGCGCTGAGCCTGCTGGCCCTGCTGGTGGGCGTGTTCCTGGTGTTCCAGACGCTGGGATTCATGGCACTGCGCCGGCGCGGGCTGATCGGGCTGTGGCGGGCCATGGGCGTGTCGCGTGGCGAGCTCGCGCGGTTGTTCCTCGCCGAGGCGCTGTTGCTGGGCCTGGTGGCCGGGCTCATGGGCATGGCCCTGGGCGTGCTGATCGCGGGGCAGTTGCTGGAAACGGTGACGCGCACCTACAACGACCTCTACTACCGCGTGGCGGTGGGCCAGCTGGCGCTGTCGCCGGGGGTGTTCCTCAAGGCCGGGCTGCTGGCGCTTGGCGGGGCGCTGGTGGGCGCGGCCTGGCCCTTGCGCGACGCGCTGGCGGTGCCGCCACTGGCGAACCTGCGCCGTGCCGGGCAGGCGCTGTCCACGGCGCGACGGGTGCGGCGCGGTCTGTGGCCGGCGCTGGGCTTGATGCTGGTCGCGGCGCTGGTGCTGTGGCTGGCGCCGCCGACGCTGGGCGTGGCCTTCGTGGCGATCTTCGCGATGCTGATGGCGGCACTTGGGTTGGTGCCGGCGCTGGCGCTGGGGCTGCTGGTCTTTGCGGAGCGCGTGCTGGGCCCGAGGTTGCCGGTGCTGGGACGGCTGTTGATCTCCGGCACCCGTCTTGGATTGGACCGCACCGGAATCGCGTTGGCCGCGCTGGCGCTGGCGATCGCCACGCTGATCGGCATGAGCACGATGATCCACAGCTTCCGCGAGGGGGTGTCGGACTGGATTTCGCTCAGCCTGCAGGCCGACCTGTACCTGTCGCACCCGTCGGGCGAGGATGGACTGCCCTCCGGGTTGCCCGAGCGGCTCCTCGCGATCGACGGCGTGGAAGCCCTCACCCTGAACCGGCGCCGCAGCGTCATGGCGGAGGACGGACCGATGGCGGTGCTCGCGGTGGACATGCCCGCGCGCGGCATCGACGGCTACGATTTCGTGGAAGGATCGCCCG
The DNA here is from genome assembly GCF_008017755.1 of Alkalisalibacterium limincola. Taxonomy (GTDB): domain Bacteria; phylum Pseudomonadota; class Gammaproteobacteria; order Xanthomonadales; family Xanthomonadaceae; genus Alkalisalibacterium; species Alkalisalibacterium limincola. Next base: position 559,521 of record NZ_VRTS01000001.1, on the reverse strand, counting down.
AGGCGGCGTGGGCCGGGTTCCAGGCGGGGGAACTGCTGGTCAGCGAACCGCTGGCGACGCGCCTGGGACTGGCGGTGGGCGACCGCTTCGCGCTGCCCACGCCGGGCGGGCCGGTGTCGCGCCGGGTGGCGGCGGTGTATCGCGACTACACCAGTAGCCAGGGCGTGGCGACGCTGTCGCGCGCGCAGTACCTGCAGTTGTATGACGACCCCCGGATCAATGCGATCGGCGTGTACGCCGAGGCCGGGCGAGCCGAAGCGCTGGCCGTTGCGGTACGCGCCGAGGTGGGCAGCGGCGAGGGCGTCTCGCTGGTCACCGCCGAGGCCATCCGCGAGGAGACCCTGCGCGTGTTCCAGCGCACGTTCGCGGTCACCGACCTGCTGCGCTTGCTGGCCGGGGTGATCGCGGTGGTGGCGGTGCTGGGCGCGTTGCTGGCCTTGCAGCTCGAGCGCCTGCGCGAGGTGGTGCTGATGCGCGCGATCGGTGTGGGCGCAGCGGCGCTGGCACGCTTGCAGCTGTGGCAGGCGATGTTGCTGGGCGCGCTGGCCGGGGTGCTGGCGATTCCGCTGGGGGTGATGCTGGCCGCGCTGCTGATCCGTGTCATCAACCGTCGCTCGTTCGGCTGGAGCATGCCGCTTGAACTGCCGCTGGGACAGATCGCTTTCGCGGTGGGCCTGGCGTTGGCGGCATCGCTGGTCGCGGGCCTGCTGCCTGCGCGTCGTGCGGCACGCATGCCACTGGCGCCAACGCTGCGGGAGCAGGCGCTGTGAGCGGGATGACCCAGTGGTCGCGCGGGCGCGGGGCCCTGCTGTCCGCGCTGGTCGCGCTGTCCGCGCTGGCGCTCGCCGGCTGCGTGGGCGACGACGCGAGCCCGCGCAATGGTGGCCAGGACCTGTCGCAGTTGCTGGCCGCCGAGGCCGCCACCGCCTTCGCCCCGGTGACACGGCCGGCACGCCTCGAATTCCCGCGCGACCACGGCCCCCACCCCGCGCACCGCATCGAGTGGTGGTACTACACCGCCAACCTGCGCGGCCCCGGGGACGAGGCGTTCGGCGTGCAGGTGGCGTTGTTCCGCTTCGCGCTGCGCTCCGGAACCGAAGCGACGGGCTGGGAGGCGGGCCAGCTCTACATGGCGCACGTGGCGATCAGCGAACTGGATGGTGGGCGCTTCCACGTGGACGAGCGACTGGCGCGACCCGCCGCCGGGCTGGCGGGAGCCCAGTCCGAGCCATTCGCGGCGTGGGTGGAAACCTGCAGCGCGCGCGGGCTGTCGGCCGGCGGAATGTTCCCGCTTCGGCTGTCGTGCCCGGGCCGCAACGCCGATGGCGAGGCCTTCGGGCTGGAGCTGGAACTGGTGGCGGACAAGCCCAGGGTGCTGCATGGCGAGGACGGTTACAGCGAAAAATCCGATGTGCCCGGTGGCGCCTCGTACTACTACGCCTATACGCGACTGGCAGCACGAGGGGAGCTGCAACTGCCGGGGCGCGACGCCCCGGTGCCGGTGAGCGGTTCGGCCTGGTACGACCACGAGTGGGGCAGCATCGGCCTTGGCGACGAACAGGCGGGTTGGGACTGGTTTTCGCTGCAGCTCGACGACGGCCATGAGCTGATGTTCTTCCACATCCGCGACCGCGATGGCCGCCCCGTGTCGCAGCGCGGCAGCCTGGTGGCCCCGGACGGGGCCGTGCGGGCGTTCGCCGAGGGCGTGGTCGATGCGCGGCCGCTGCGCACCTGGCGCAGCCCGCACAGCGGGGCACAGTACCCGGTGGCGTGGAGGCTGCAATCGGACGCCCTGGACTTTTCGCTGGAAGTGCACGCGCGAATGGACGACCAGGAGATGCGCACCGCGGTGCAGTACTGGGAAGGCAGCATCCGCGCCGAGGGGCATCACCGCGGTCGGCCCGTGGCGGGAGAAGGCTTCCTGGAGCTGACCGGTTACCGCTGAACCTCGGCAAGCCTCAGCCCATGGCGCCGAACAGCCCGCCGGCGAAGTGCGTCACCGTCATCGCCAGGGCGCCCCAGAACGCCACGCGCGCCGAGCCGTGCCACGCCGGCGCACCGCCGATGCGTGCCGCAAGTGCTCCCATGCCGCCGAGCGCGGCGATGCACGCGCCGAACAGCCCCCAGGGCAGCATCGTTGCCGGAGCGAAGACGAGGAGGGCCAGCGGGAAGCCGGCACCGAGCGAGAAGGCGATCGCCGACGCGACCGCGGCCTGCAGCGGCCGCGCGCGCTGCAGGCGGTGCAGGCCGAGTTCGTCCCGGGCGTGCGCCTCCAGCGCGTCGTGCCGGGTCAGTGCCTCGGCGGCCTGGCGGGCCAGTGCCGGCGGCAGCCCCCGCTGCACCTGAAGCTGGGTCAGTTCCTCGAGCTCGAGTTCCGGTTCGGCATCGAGGGCGCGTTGCTCGCGCTCCAGGTCGGCGCGCTCGCTGTCGGCCTGTGAGCTCACCGACACGTATTCACCGGCCGCCATCGACAACGCACCGGCCACCAGCCGGCGAACCCGGCCACGACGGCGGCGTCGTGGCCGGTCGCCGCCGCCACGCCCAGGATCAGGCTGGCGGTGGAGATCATCCCGTCGTTGGCGCCCAGTACCGCGGCGCGCAGCCATCCCAGCCGGTTGACGTGGTGGTGTTCGCGCGAGGGCATGGGCTGGCCTGGTGCAGCGCCGCGATGGCGGCCTTGATGCAAGGGTAGCGCCGATGCCCATGTACAGGTGGGTGTGCGCGTGGGCATGGGCTAAAGTGCGCCTTGCCCTTCGACCCGTCCCGCCATGCCCCCGACGCCCGACCGCCCGCGCACCGTCTTCCTTATGCTGTGGGGCTTGCTGTTGTTGCTCAAGCTGGTGGTGGTGCTGCGCTTGCCGCTGTTCGGCGACGAGGCGTTCTATTGGTGGGAGTCGACTGCGCTGGACTGGGCCTACGCCGAGATCCCGGCCGGCACGCCGTGGCTGATCTGGCTGGGCACGCTGGTGGGCGGGGATACGTTGCTGGGGGTGCGCTGGCCGTTCCTGGTGATGGGCGCGGCGATGCCGTGGCTGGTATGGCGCATCGCGCGACGCTGGTTCGGCGACACGGTGGCGTGGCAGGCGGGAACGCTGGCGCTGGCGATGCCGTTGCTGGCGACGATGGGCGCGTTGGCGCTCCCGGACGTGCCGCTGACGTTCGCGACACTGGTCTGCCTGGATGCGGGCGCGATGCTGCTTGGGCGGGTATCCCGGCGTGGATTCGCCTGGCTGGCCTTCGGTCTGGTGCTGGGGGCGCTGGCGCACTATCGATTCCCTGCGGTCATCGCGGCGGGATTCGTCGGCCTGATGCTCGAGCCCCGTGGCCGTGCGCTGTTGCGCGAGCCGGGCCTGTGGCTGGCACTGCTGGCCGGCGCGCTGGCCTGGTTGCCGCTGCTTTGGTGGAACATGGAGCATGCCCACGCGGGATTGAGCTTCCAGCTGGTGGACCGGCATCCGTGGCGGCCGCAGCTCAAGGGGGCGCTGCTGCCGCTGGTGCAGTTCGTGTTCGTGACCCCGCTGCTGTTGGTGCTGCTGCTGGGAACGCTGGTGCACGCGTGGCGGCGATGGCGCGCAGGCGATGATGCGATGCCCTGGGGCTATGTGCTGGGGACCGCCGCGGTGCCGCTGCTCGGGCTGGCGGTGCTGGGGGTGTTCGCCGATACCCAGCGCGTCAGCTTTCACTGGATGCTGCCGGGCTACCTGCCGTTGCTGGCAGTGGCGCCAGTGCTGATGGCCGGCTGGCGGAAGGTCTGGCGCGTGCTGCTCCATGTACTCGCCGCGGGCGGCGTCCTGCTGGCCCTGGGTTACCTGGTGGTGGCGCAGTCGCCGGCACTGCGCGAGCGCGCGGTGGCCGGCGCGCTGCCTTACCCGACCAACTTCGCCGGCTGGGATGAGATCGGAGTGCACGTGCGCGGGCGCCTGGCGGAGTTGCCGCCCGATACCCGGGTGGTGGCCGACAATTTCATGCTGGCCGCGCAGCTGGCCTTCGCACTGGACCGCCACGACGTGGGGGTGCTCGACCACCCGCTCAACCACAAGCACGGCCGTGCGATGCAGCTGGATGTGTGGGATGCGATCACCACGCCTCGCGATGCCACTCGCCCGACACTGCTGGTCCTGGCCGAGGACGCGACACCGCCACGCGAGGCACTGGGCTGGCACCGTGAGATTTGCATGCTTGCCGGAGGGCTGCCACCGGCCGAGGTCTTCAGTGTGGATCGTGGCCGTTTGCGCTTCCTGCTCTTTCCGATCATGGGCGGCGAGCCTCCGCGCGTGGCGGCCGAGGACTGCGCCCTGCCGGCACTGCTCGATGTGTACGCGCCGCGCGATGGCGAGCACGTGGGGTCGACCTTCGAGCTGCGTGGCTGGGCGTTCAAGGACGGTGCGGGAATCGCGCGCATCGAGGTCCTGCTCGATGGCGACGTGGTCGGGGACGCCCACTACGGCCTCGAAGCGGGGCACGTGGGGACGTTCTGGCAGAACTCGCTCGACCCCGCGCACCCGTACGTCGACTTCGCGCACACGTTGCAGCTGCCGCCGGGCCAGGGCGGTTGGCACTGGCTGGGCCTGCGCGTGCATGGGCGCGACGGCAGCGTGGAGGACCAGCGCCAGTGGCGCATCCACGTCCGCGAATGAGCCGTCGCGCCAGCGCCATTCACCCGGCACGGGCGGCGTGGCATGCTGCGGCGACCGCCCATGGAGTCAAACCGTGATCTATCTCTGGACCAAGACCTTCCACCTGCTGTTCGTGATCGCCTGGATGGCGGCGGTGTTCTACCTGCCGCGGATCCTGGTGAACCTGTCGGAATCACGTGGCGAGGCTGCGGTGCAGCAGCGGCTGGTGCTCATGGGACGGCGGCTGTACGGCTTTGGACACGTGATGTTCGGACTCGTTTTCGTGCTCGGAGCGCTGTTGTGGTTCGGCTTCCGGGTGATGCCGGCGGTGTATCCGCCGGTGACGGCCGGCAGCGGCTGGATGCATGTGAAGTTCCTGCTGGTGCTGCTGCTGCTGGGTTTCTTCATCTGGAGCGGGAAACTGCTCAAGCGCGCTGCCGCCGGGGGTGCGCTCCCCTCGGCCAAGGCGCTGCGCTGGTTCAACGAGCTGCCGATCCTGCTGGCGCTGGGCGCGATCTTCCTGGTCGTCGGCAAGCCGTTCTGACCCCGTTTCCGCGCGAGGCCTGAGCCAGGATGGAGCAGAACCCGCTGATCTCGATCGGCCTGCCGATCGCACTGATCATCATCATGGCCGGCATCGGCCTGAGCCTGCGGCCACGCGATTTCCTCCAGGTGGCCCACCGTCCGCGCGGCCTGGTATGGGGCAGCGTGGCGCAACTGGTGCTGATGCCGGCGGCGGCGTTCGCGCTGGCCTGGGCGCTGTCGTTGCCGCCGCTGGTGGCGGTCGGCCTGGTCATCCTGGCCGCGTGCCCGGGTGGCACGTCCTCGAACCTGATCACCTACCTGGCGCGGGGACACCTGGCCCTGTCGATCTCGCTGACGGTCACCGCCAGCCTGGTGACCATCGTGAGCTTGCCCTTGTTGACCAACCTGGCCCTGCGTGGCTTCGTCGGCGAGGGCCAGCAAGTCGAGCTTCCCGTGCTGCGCACGGTGGCGATGCTGGCGGTGATCACCGTGATCCCGGTGGCGGTCGGCATGCTGGTGCGCTGGCGTTCGCCCGGGGTGGCAGCGCGTGCGGAGCGCGCGGTGGGACTGTTCGGGGCCATGGTGCTGGCCGCGCTGATCGTTGCGATCGCGGTGCGGATCGGAGACAGGCTGCCGGAGTTGTTGCTGCAGGCCGGGCCGGCCTGCGTGGCACTCAACCTGCTCGGCATCGGCCTGGGCTTGTTCGCCACGCGCGGGCTTGGGCTGTCGCCGGTCGACGCACTGACCGTGGCCGTCGAACTGGGGATCAAGAACGGCACGCTGGGCCTGCTGGTGGCGATGACGCTGCTGGATTCGCCGGAGATGGGCGTGCCGTCGGCCGTGTACGGACTCTTGATGTACTTCTTCGGCGTCGGCCTCATCTGGCTGGGGCGGCGACGCTTCGCAGCCTGATGCGCAGGCTCAACAGCGATTGACCGACCACGACACCAGCTGCCCGTCGCGGTAGGGCATGACGCCGTGGAAAGGCCGCGGATCGGCGTCGAAGACCAGGGGCAGGAAATGCCGGTCGCCCTCCCACAAGGGCAGGTCCCCGAGCCGGTCGATGCGCTCCCAGGACAGCTCGCCCTCGGGGTTGGTTGCATGCGGCTCGCCCTCGAATGCGGTGACCAGGAACACGAACCCGAACCAGTCCTCGCCGCCCTTGCCGAAGCCGGGCCAGCTGATGGTGCCGCGCAACTGCAGTTGCGTGCAGTCGATGCCCGCTTCCTCTTGGATCTCGCGGCGCATGCCGGCGACGATGTCCTCGTCGGGCTCGAGCTTGCCGCCCAGGCCGTTGTACTTGCCCAGGTGCTGGTCGCCGGGGCGGGCGTTGCGGTGGACCATCAGCACGCGGCCGCGGTCGGGGCTCAGTACGTAGCCGAGCGTGGCGAGGATCGGGGTGTAGGGCATGGGCGTGGCGCGTGCCTTCGGGAACCGCGTCAGGATAGCCGGAGCCGGCCGCACGGTGCTGGTGGTGCCGGGCGTGCCGCGCTTGGAACACAGTGTCGCGTCGGCTCCGCTTCCCCGGCGCGGGCGAGTGGTTACCCTGCGTGATTGAAACTCGGATGGTCGATCATGACTTGGGTCCAGGCTTGGCTTCGCATCCCGTTCTGGAAGCGGGTCATGGGCGCGTTCGTGCTGGGCGCGTTGGTGGGCTGGCTGTGGGGCGAGCCCGCGGCCACCTGGCTGCAACCGCTGGGCGACCTCTACATCACGCTGATCCGCATGATCGCAACGCCGCTGGTGTTCTTCGCGGTCATCAATGCGGTGGCCAGCCTGCACGGGCAGAAGTCGATCGCGCGCCTGGGTGGGCGCACCTTCGGATGGTTCGCGTTGACCGCGGTGCTGGCGGTGCTGGTGGGCCTGGGCGTGGCCTGGGTGACGAATCCGGGCGCGGGGGTCGGTGAGTTGCCCATCGCCGAGGACTACGTGGTGCGCGAGGTGCCCACGCCTGTCGAGGTGGTGCTGGACGTGGTGCCGGCGAATCCGTTCATGGCTCTGGCCGAGGGCCGCATCCTGCAGGTGATCTTCTTCGCCGGGCTGCTGGGGTTCGCGCTGGTGAAGCTGGGCGAGCGCACCGCGGGGTTGCGTCGGCTGGCCGGCGAGGCCAGCGATGTGATGATCCAGGTGACCCGCTTCGTGCTGGAATTCACGCCCCTGGGAACGTTCGGGCTGATCGCGGCCCTGGTGGGCAGCTATGGGTTCGAGCGCCTGTTGCCGCTGGGGAACTTCGTGTTCGCGCTCTACCTGGCCTGTGCCCTGCACATCGTCTTCGTCTACGGCGGGTTGCTGCTTGCGCACGGACTCAATCCGCTGAAGTTCCTCCGTGGCGCCGCACCGGGCATGCAGGTGGCTTTCGTGAGCTCGTCGAGCTTCGCCTCGATGCCGGTGGCGCTGCGCAGCGTGACCCACAACCTCGGCGTGGACCGCGACTACGCGGCGTTCGCCGTGCCCCTGGGTGCCAGCATCAAGATGGACGGTTGCGGCGCGATCTACCCGGCACTCGCAGCGGTGTTCATCGCGCAGTACTACGGCATCGACCTGAGCTTCGCCCAGTACGCCGCCATCATGATGGCGTCGGTCCTGGGCAGTTTCGGCACCGCCGGCGTGCCGGGAACCGCCGTGGTCATGGCGACGGTGGTGCTGTCGGCGGCGGGGGTGCCGCTGGAGGGGCTGGGCCTGCTGCTGGCGATCGACCGGGTGCTGGACATGATGCGTACGATGACCAACGTGACCGGGCAGATGCTGGTGCCGGTGCTGGTGGCGCGCGAGGAAGGATTGCTGGACCTGGAGACCTACCAGGCGGCCTCGAGCAACGTGGGGATCGAGTCGGACGACGCCCGGCCGGTGGCCTAGGACGCTCGCTCAGTCCGACGTGGCGTGGGCCCGCGGGCTGCGCACCAGGCGCAGGCTGCCATCCTCCACCAGCGCCGCGGGATCCTGCGCCAGCATCCGTGCCAGATGGTCCTCGTCCGCGTCGGCTGCCGGCTCGAACGTCGCCCAGTCGTTTCGATTGTCACGCTTGACCTCGTAAAGTGCGCGATCGGCCAGGTCCACCAGGCCTTCCCACTCCACTGGCCCGGTCTTGCCGCCCTGCAGCGGAAAACGCGTGAAGCCGATCGAGCAGGTGACGGGGAGCGAGGTGCCGTTGCCCAGGTGGAACGGCTCGTCGGCGACGGCGCGGCGCAGGCGCTCGATGAGGCGCGGGGCCTGCTCGTGCGGCATCGGACGCATCACCAGCAGGAACTCCTCGCCGCCCCAGCGCACCACGTAGTCCCCATGGCGGACCTGCGCCAGCAGCCGGGCCGAGAACTCGCAAAGCACCTCGTCGCCGGCGAGGTGGCCGTGGCGGTCGTTGATCGCCTTGAAGTGATCGATGTCGATGATCGCCAGCACCATCGCCTGTCCATCGGCTGCGGTCGTACCGCGCTCGCGGGCATAGAAGGCGAGGTCGTGCGGCAACTGTTCACGGAGATAGCGACGGTTGTGCAGCCCGGTGAGTGCGTCGGTGAGGCTGGCGGTCGCCAGCCGCGCGTTGGCGGCCTCCAGGTCGGCGGTGCGCACGTCGATCAAGCGCTCCAGTTCGCGTTGTCGCTGCCGCAGCAGCCGGTTGCGCACCCGCGACACGCCTCCGCCCAGACCCGCGCCCGCGAGGATGATCAAGGCATAGAACCAGAAGGTTTCATGGAAGCGTGGCCGGACGGCGAACCCGACCCAGGCGGTCTCGTCGCTCCACCGGCCGGAATTGTTGGCCGCACTGACTTCGAACAGATATTCGCCGGGCGGCAGGTTGGTGTAGGACACGCTGCGCCGGGAGAGGTCCTCCAAGGTGTGCCAGGCGTCGTCGTAGCCGGCCAGGCGGTAGCGGATCTCGACGCTGTCGGGCTGTTGCAGGCTGGTGGTGGTGAACTCGATCGATACGTCCCGGTTGCGACCGGGCAGCTGGCCCAGCGTCTCGCCCGAAGCCACGCGCAGGACCTCTCCGCCGTGCGAAATCCGTTCCACCACGGCCTGGGGTGGCACCTCGTTGTGGTGCACGTCCTCGGCCGCGATCGACACCAGGCCATCGCGTGAAGGCAGCCACAGGCGGTCCTCGTGCATGAAGCCCTTGGCCAGGCCGGCGCCGTTGCAGCAATACCCCTTCTGTCCACCGCGGTAGATGCCGCGTTCGTTCATCAGCATTTCCGAAGCCAGCCCCCGGCTCGGATCTTCGCGGAAACGGCGCAGGTCCGAGGCCTGGAAGCGGTAGATGCCGCGGATTCCGGCCACCCAGATCCAACCGTGGGAGTCCTCCGCCATGAAGAACGCGGCATTGTCGGGGAGGTCGCCCGCCTGGCTGATCTCAAGCCAGCTGAGCCCGTCGAAGTGGAAGAGCCGCTCCGAGATGGTGCCCAGCAACAGGCCGCCGTCGTCCAGTCGTGCCACGGCGGTGATGTCGAGATTGGCGGGGAGGCCCTGGTCGGTGCCTTCGTCTTGGCCGACGCCGTCACGAAAGCGCACCAGGCCGGACTGCGTGCCCAGCAGCAGCCCTTCGGGGCCTTCGTCGACGATGATGCGCACACGCGGATCGCCCAGGCCGTCGGCGGCCCCGAACCGTGTCAGCGCGTCGCCGTCGAAGCTGAACAGCCCGCCGGTCGTGGCGATCCACAGGGGGCCTGCGCCGCTGCGCAGGAAGGCGTTGATCTGCAGGCCCTGCAACTCGCGAAAGGCGCGCGGAGTGGACAGGGCGTCCCCCTCCATGAGCACGGCGCCACCTCGCGTGCCGATCCAGGTGCGCTCACCTTCCGCCAGCAACGTGTAGACGTGCGGATGGGGCAGGTCCGAACCGGCCAGAACGGGTGTGATGCGGCCCTCCCGCATGACGCTCAGGCCGTCGCTGCTGCCCATCAGGATGCGACCATCCGCTGCGCGCGTCACCGACCACAGCACCGGGTCATGCAGTCCCTCGGGCTGGCTGTAGCGGTAGGTCCAGCCGTCCCACAGCCTGAAGAGACCCTGCGATTGGCTGCCCAGCCAGAGGTTGCCTTCGGTATCCTCGAACAGCGAACGCACGTTGGCGGGCACATTCGGATGGCCCGGGCCCGCCAGCTCGACCTGCTCGCCGTCGCGAAGGCGTACGAGATGGTCGATCGTCGACACCCAGAGGCTTCCGTCGCGGTCCTCGAGCAGGTCGCCCACGGGCTGTCGGAACACGGCATCGGCCGGGGCGTGGGGTACGAGGTTGCCCGCTTCCAGCCGGAACAGGCCACGCGCGGTGCCGGCCCAGAACCGCCCATCGGAGTCGCGCAGCAGGCGGGTGACCGCTGCTCCCGAGGCCGCGTCCGGCAGCGGCATCCACGTGGCGAACGCGCCGTGGTGTCGCCAGATGCCACCCGCGACACCGACCCAGAGCGCGTCTTCCTCGCGCAACACCGCGTGGCTGGGCTCGGCTTGCGTGCCGTGAATGCGCTGGAGCTCGCCGTCGCGGACTTCCAGGGTGCCCAGCGAAGTGGCCGCTTCCACGGTATCGCCATGGGGCGTGAGCGAAAGCACGTCGACTACGGGGTGGCTTCCTTCGCCCATCTCCGCGGACAGGGGCACGGCCCTCAGTCGCCCCTGCTCCCAGACCGAAAGGCCCTTGTAGGTTCCGACCCAGATGCGCCCGTCGGCGGTGGCCGCAAGGGCCTGCACCATGGCGCCCTGCAGCTCGGGGTGGTCCTGGAGCACGTAGGGAGTGAACCGGTTGCCGTCGAACCGGGCCAGGCCCGCCTGGGTCCCGACCCACAGGTAGCCCTGCGCGTCCTGGGTGATCGCGCTGACGGTGATCTGCGGCAGGCCGCGCTCGATCGACCAACCGTCGTTGACGTACTGGTGCAGCCGCTTGCTTGGGTCCAGGGCGTGCGCGGGCGCGGCCAGCACCAGGACGGCGCACACCGCGACCCACGACCAACCCGGGCGCAGGCCTTCGCTCACGAACGCATCCGTTCGAGGGTGTCTTGGAAGCTCAAATTCGCACCGGATCTACTGCGTGGACCCCGATCTTCTCAGGATGCCGCGCACGAAGGTGAGACACACGGCGCACAACCGCGCACAGCCTCGTGCACCCCGCCCCGACGCATGGGGACGATACACTCGGGCTCACCCGACCAATCCCGAGGACCCCATCGTGAAAGTTCGAGCTGCAGTCGCATTCAAGGCCGGCGCGCCCCTGAGCATCGAGACGGTGGACCTGGAGGGCCCGCGGCAGGGCGAGGTGCTGGTCGAGATCAAGGCCACCGGCATCTGCCACACCGACGAGTTCACCCGCTCGGGTGCGACCCCGAGGGCCTGTTCCCGGCCATCCTCGGGCACGAGGGCGCTGGCGTGGTGGTCGACGTGGGGCCGGGAGTGGGCTCCCTGAAGAAGGGCGACCACGTCATCCCGCTCTACACGCCCGAATGCCGGGGTTGCGAGTACTGCCTCAATCCCAAGACCAACCTCTGCCAGGCCATCCGCGGCACCCAGGGGCAGGGATTGATGCCCGACGGCAGCAGCCGTTTCTCGCTCGATGGCGAGAGGATCCACCATTACATGGGCACCTCCACGTTCGCCAACTACACGGTGGTTCCGGAGATCGCGCTGGCGAAGATCCGCGAGGACGCGCCGTTCGACAAGGTCTGCTACATCGGCTGTGGCGTCACCACCGGCATCGGTGCGGTCATCTACACCGCCAAGGTCGAGGTCGGCTCGAAGGTTGTCGTGTTCGGCCTCGGGGGGATCGGTCTCAACGTGATCCAGGGCGCGCGACTGGCCGGCGCCGACATGATCGTCGGCGTCGACCTCAACCCGTCCAAGAAGGCGCTGGCCGAGAAGTTCGGCATGACCCATTTCGTGAATCCCAGCGAGGTCGAAGGCGACCTGGTGCCTTACCTGGTCGACCTCACCAGGGGCGGTGCCGACTACACCTTCGAGTGCATCGGCAACACCAAGGTGATGCGCCAGGCCCTGGAGTGCGCGCACAAGGGCTGGGGCACCAGCGTGATCATCGGCGTGGCCGGTGCCGGGCAGGAGATCTCCACGCGACCGTTCCAGCTGGTGACCGGGCGCAACTGGCGCGGCTCGGCCTTCGGTGGCGCGCGCGGCCGCACCGACGTGCCGAAGATCGTGGACTGGTACATGGAGGGCAAGATCGACATCGACTCGCTGATCACCCACACGCTGACGCTCGACCAGATCAACGAGGGCTTCGACCTGATGCACCGCGGCGAGTCGATCCGGTCGGTGGTGGTGTACTGATGGCTTCTTTCGAGACGATCTCGGAACAGCGCTGCTTCGGCGGCGTGCAGGGCTTCTACCGCATGGCTTCGGGCGAGTGCGGCCTGCCGATGCGTTTCGCCGCCTACCAGCCGCCGCAGGCCGCTAACGGTCCGGTGCCGGTGCTGTACTTCCTTGCTGGCCTCACCTGTACCGAGGAGACGTTCGTCATCAAGGCGGGTGCGCAGCGCATGGCGGCCGAGTTGGGCCTGATGCTCGTGTGCCCGGACACGTCGCCACGCGATACCGGTATCGAGGGGGCGGCCGACGACTGGGAGTTCGGCGAGGGCGCGGGCTTCTACGTCGACGCGGACCAGCCGCCGTTCTCGCGCCACTTCCGGATGTACAGCCATGTGGCGGCGGAGCTTCCGGCGTTGGTGGAGGAATCGTTTCCCGCAGCCGAGGGGCGAGCGGGCATCTTCGGACACTCGATGGGCGGGCACGGCGCACTGGTGGTGGGCCTGCGCAACCCGAAGCGCTTCCGCTCGATCTCGGCCTTCGCGCCGATCGTGGCGCCCAGCCGCGTGCCCTGGGGCATGAAGGCGTTCCCCCGCTACCTGGGGCCGCAGCGCGAAGCCTGGCTCGCCTACGATGCGTGCGAACTGGTGCGGCGCGAGGCGGTCGATTCGACCATCCTCGTCGACCAGGGCGAGCAGGACCAGTTCCTGGCCCGGCAGTTGCGGCCCGAGCTTTTCGAGGAGGCCTGCGCGAACGCGGGCCAGTCCCTGGTGCTGCGTCGCCATGCCGGCTACGACCACAGCTACTATTTCATCCAGAGTTTCGTCGAAGACCACCTGCGCCATCACGCCGGCATCCTCCATGCCTGAGGAGGGGCCGGCGTGCCGGCGGCGCGTCAGTCGACGCGGGGCGGTTCGATCAGCCGTTCGATCGCCAGCGGCAGGTAGCGGCGGGCGTACAGGGCTTCCCGACTGCGCAACAGCGCCTCGACCTTCTCGCCGTCCTCTTCCTCGGGGGTGTAGACGAACAGGAATGCGGCGCCCCGGCGGGCGTGCTCCAGGTCGAGTTCGATGAAGCGGGTCTCGGTGCCGACCACATCGGCGATGCGGGTCTTGACCTTGTCCAGCCAGCTCTTGTCGTGGTCGGTTTCAAGCTCGTTGACCATGAACTGGCCATCGACCGCACGCACGTCCTCGGCCGGGTAGCCGGCGGCACGGGCGGCATCGGCGGCGGCATCCGCGGCAGCGCGGTCGGCGAATGCCGCCACCGTGTAGTGCTCGGGATAGAAGACGCCGTAGGAAGTGTCGCTTTCCTTGAAGAAGTCCCAGCGCTTGTTGTCGCTCATTTCGGCTCCTTTGCCCGGGGGCATGTCATCGATTGCAGATCCAACCCTAACGTGGCCTGGGCAAGCCTTTCGTGAATGGACGGCCGACCGGCCTAGGGCAGCAGCGCAAGCTTGCCCAGCGTTTGCCCGGATTCGATGCGTCGGTGCGCCTGCGCGACGTCCTCCAGGGGATAGGATTCCACCGGCAACGGACGCAGCGCACCGGACTCGAAACGGGTCAGCAGCCAGTCCATGCCCTCGCGGAGCTCCAGGGCATGCGACTGCAGGAAGCTGAGGTTGGCGGCGACCACGCTCTTGTTGGACTGGGTCATGTCCATCGGGTTGAAGCGGGGCGTGCGCAGCCAGTCCCAGGCCAGCCGCAGCCAGTTCACGCGCCCGCTGCGTGGCAGCATCGAGTGGAAACCGTAGACCGCCAGCACACCGGTCGGAGCCAGGTGTGCATAGCTCTGCCCGAGCGTGCCGACCCCGTTGGCGTCGAATATCGCCTGGTAGCCGCCGGGGGCCAGTTCGCGGGCGCAGGTCCAGAGGTCCTGCGAAGACTTGTCGATGACGCTGGCACCCAGCGAGCGGCAGTAGTCCACCTTGTGGCTGGCGCCGACGACGCCGACCACCTCGCACCCGGCGAGGCGGCCGAGTTGCACGAGCGCCGAGCCCACGCCACCGGCCGCGGAGTGGACCAGCCAGCGATCGCCCGGGCGTGCATGGACCTGGCGATGGGCCATGAACCAGGCGGTCAGGAAGACGGTGGGCAGGGTGGCGGCCTGGGCGGCGTCGAGCGCGGCCGGGCAGACGAACACCCCAGTGCGGCCGACCACCAGGTGGCTGGTGTAGCCATTGAACAGCGAAAGGGCCAGCACGCGCTGGCCCAGCTCGAGATCGTCCACACCGGGGCCCAGGGCCAGCACGCGGCCGGCCACTTCGAAGCCCGGTGTGATCGGATAGCCGTGCAACTGGCGGGCCGATGCGTAAAGGCCCATGCGGATTATCGCATCGGCGTAGTTCACGCCGCAGGCCTCCACGGCGACCAGCACCTCGCCCGGCCCCGGCACGGGGTCGGGGCGGGAGAGGACCTTCAGGGCCCGGTGGTCACCGGGCGCATCGACCACCACGCAGCGCATGCGGGCTTGATAGCACGCCGGCTGCGCGGGTGTCGCCGGTCAACCGCGCTGGCGGGTCCGCTGCGGGAGCGTCACGCGTGCCGTGCTTCTTCGGGCCGGCGTGCGGCTGCGCACCGGCATTGCGTGCCGGGTGGCCGCGGCGGGCGTGCTTGGTCGGCGCCCGGTTGCCGGCCGGTCGGACATTGTCCGGACGGTCGTTGCCCATGCGCAGCGTGCGCTTGGGGGTGAAGCCCGGGACTTCCTCGACGTCGACGTTCTTGCCCAGCAGGCGCTGGATCGCGCGCAGCAGGCTGACCTCGGCATCGGCCACCAACGACAGGGCCAGGCCCTCGGCGCCGGCGCGGCCGGTGCGACCGATGCGGTGGACGTAGTCCTCGGCCACCATCGGCAGGTCGAAGTTGATGACCACCGGCAGCTGGTCGATGTCCAGGCCGCGTGCGGCGATGTCGGTGGCCACGAGTACCGTGGCGCGACCGGTCTTGAAGTCCTTCAGGGCGCGCGTCCGGGCGCCCTGGGTCTTGTTGCCATGGATCGCGACGGCATTGATGCCCGCGTCCGCGATCTGCTTGGTCAGGCGGTCGGCGCCATGCTTGGTGCGGCTGAACACCAGCGTCTGGCGGCGTGTGTCCACCGACAGCAGGTGGATCAGCAGGTCGCGCTTGCGCTCGGCGTCCACCGGGTGCACGCGGTGCGTGACGGTGGAGGCGATCGTGTTGTTCGGCGCCACCTGCACTTCACGCGGGTTGCGCATGAACTGCTGGGCCAGGTCCTTGATGCGAGCTTCGAAGGTGGCCGAGAACAGCATCGTCTGGCGCTGCTTGGGCAAGGTGCCGAGGATGCGGCGGATGGCGGGCAGGAAGCCCATGTCCAGCATCCGGTCGGCTTCGTCGAGCACGAGTACCTCGACACCCGAGAGGTCGACGCTGCGGCGGTCGAGATGGTCGATCAGGCGGCCGGGCGTGGCCACCACGACGTCGACGCCACGGCGCAGCTGGTCGAGCTGTGGACCCATGCCCGCACCGCCGAAGATGGCGGTGGCGTGGATGGACAGGTGGCGGGCATAGGCGCGCAGGTTCTCGTGCACCTGCAGGGCCAGCTCACGGGTCGGGGCAAGCACCAGCGCACGCGGGCGGCGTGGGCCACGGGCAGGCGTCTGGGCGGCGAGCCGCTGCAGCAGGGGAAGGGCGAACGCGGCGGTCTTGCCGGTGCCGGTCTGGGCGCCGGCCAGCAGGTCGCCGCCGTCGAGCGCGAGCGGAATCGCCTGCAGCTGGATCGGGGTGGGCGTGGTGTAGCCCTGGTCGGCGAGCGCACGCAACAAGGCGGGCGAAAGCCCGAGGGATTCGAAAGACATGGTGGAGCTCCTGAGCGGTGGTCCCCGGAGCGTTCCTTAATGAACCGCGCTGCCGGCATCCTGGTTTGGCGGACGACCACCCTTGTGGTGGTTGGGTCCGGTCGGGAGCGACAGCCACGTGCGGCGTTCAGCCGGTGGGCGGGGGACCGCTTCCGTTGCATTCGCAGGGGAGGGTCGCGCCGTCGGGTCGAAGCTAAGGAGTTCGGACGGCTGGAGCTCTGGATCGCGGTGGATGCTACGCGATCGCGGAGCCCGGCGCCATCGAAAGATGCACAGACGATGGCGCCGGTTCAGATCAAGGGTCTTGATCAACGCGGTCCGATCAACGGAACGGGATCGTCCGCGCCAGGACCGAGGCCTCGCCGATGACGAGACCTTCCTCGAAGGCCTCGACCTCGAAGACGGCGTTGAGCAGGTCGGCGGCCGCGGCCGTCAGGGTGAGGCCGACGCCCGGCAGCGGCAGCTGGCCAAGGCGCGACGGGCGCAGCGGCAGCGTCAGGCCGGCGGGCAGCTCGAGGTCGAACAGGGGCGCACGGAACAGGAGGTCGTTGTTGGCCTTTACCAGGCCGGTCAGGACCGGAGATTCGCCCGTGGTGTCGATGATGAAGGTGCTCAGCGTGACGGTCAGGTCGCCTGCGGTGAGCGTGATGCCGCCGGTGTGGACGATCTCGCCGGCAGCGGTCTCGAGGTCGATCTCGCCGGCCGGAATCGGGAAGCCGACGCCGCAGCACCAGCGCGGGCGTCCCGGCCAGGCCCAGCTCGACGCCGAGGGAGGCAAGTGCGCCAGTGAAGCCGGCATCGAGTTCGACAGTGGTGGTGCCGCCGTAGGTGCCGACGGTGGGGGCGGCTTGGACTGCGCCAGCGAGGCCGAGGCCGAACGCGCAGGCGGAAGCGAGAAGCAATTGGCGAGCAGTGGTCATGGTCGGGCGCTCCATCTGTTCGGAAGGGGATATGGACGTCGCCACAGGGGTCGTGGCCGACGGTCCAAGTACACGCCCGGACGGGTGATTACCGCGTATAGCTCCCATTCATGTCCCGTTGACATGTCCTTGTTTTCACCTTCATCCAGCGGCATCCGTGTCTTCGCCGCGCACTACCAGCACATCGCACTCGACCTGGCCCAGGAGCCAGCCGCTGACGCTGCCCAGCATCAGGCGCTCCAGGCCACCCCGGCCATGGGCGCCCATCGCGAGCAGGTCCGCCCCGCATTCGCGGATGTAGTCGGGCAACACCTCGCTGGCCACGCCGTC
The DNA here is from genome assembly GCF_008017755.1 of Alkalisalibacterium limincola. Classification (GTDB taxonomy): domain Bacteria; phylum Pseudomonadota; class Gammaproteobacteria; order Xanthomonadales; family Xanthomonadaceae; genus Alkalisalibacterium; species Alkalisalibacterium limincola. The sequence continues at coordinate 542,086 of NZ_VRTS01000001.1, read as the reverse complement.
CCGGATCGCGCCGGTGGCACGAAGCCCCATGGCATCCAGGCGGGAAAGCTCCTGCTCCAGCGATCGCGAGGCCTGGCCGGAGGCATGGCGTGAGTGGCGTTCGCGATCGGTGGCCGGTGCGCCGGAATAGGCCGCCAGGTGTTCGTAGAGGTCCTCGTGCACGTGGACCAGCAAGCGCTCGGCCGACCCGGCGAAGCGGCCCACGGCATCGGCCGCGGCGAGCGCCGGCCCCGAGAAGTCGGTGGCGATGACGGCGCGACGGTAGTCGTGGCTGCACGGCGTGCGCACCACGAGCACCGGCACGTGCACGCTGCGCAACATCCGCTCGGCGGTCGAGCCGAGCAGCCTGCCCAGTTTGAAGCCCTGCCCCCTGGAGCCCACCACCACCAGCTGGGCACCGATGGCGTCGGCCACGCCGACCAGCCCACGGTGGGTGGCGCCGCTGCTGACGTGGGGTTTGGGACGGTCGCCATGGGCCGCTTCGACCCGGTCTGCTTCGGCTTCGAGGGCCTCGTAGGCGGCGTCGATGATCGCGTTGGCGTCGATCCAGGCGCCGCCCCCCGGGGTCGCCCCAGGCGGGAATGACCGTGGGCAGAAGCGCGGCATGCGCGATATGCAGGTCTGCGCCGAGGTCGTGCGCCAGTCGCGCCGCGCGATCGACGGCCAGCCTGGAACCGTCGGAAAAGTCGGTGACGACCAGGATCGTCTCGACGGTTGGGGTGTCGGCTGCGCTCATCGGCATGCTCCCTGCGGGATTCCGGTTCGGGGGTCAGGAGGAGGTGTGCGGCACCACGAGTACGTCGCATTCGGCCTCGGCGACCGCATGCGCACTGGTGCTGCCCAGCATCCAGCGTTCCAGGGCCGGATGCGGTTCCGAGCCCAGGCAAAGCAGGTCGGCTCCGACCTCGTGCACCAGGACCGGGAGTTCCTCGCTGGCACGGCCGTCGCGGACGATGATCCCTGCGCCATCGTGGCCCATGCGGGCGGCGAGCGTTCCCAGGCGGTCTCGCGTCGCCTCGCGCGCTTCCTGCAGTTTCGTCGCCCGGGTCAGCTCGTCCAGGCCCAGGGCGGGCTCGATACGGCTCCGGGGCGCATCGAGCGCGCTGAAGAAGACCGTGTTTGCGCCCGGGGCGAGGGCCAGGCCCTCGGTGACGGCCGCATCGGCACCCTCGGAGAAGTCGGTCGCGAAGACAACCTTGCGGTAGTCGTTCTCGGCCCGGTTGCGTACCACCAGTACCGGGACGTGCGATGAGCGCAACACGGCCTGGGTGGAGGAGCCGAGCAGGCGCCGGGCCACCGCGCCGGCACCGGTGGCGCCGAGGACGATCATCCGTGCATGCGTCTTGGCGGCGTGGGCGGTGAGGACGGCTGCCACCGAACCCCGCAGCTGGGTCGTGGCGACCTCGATGCCGTATTCGGCGGAGAGTCGCTTGGCGAGGTCCTGCAGCCGCTCCCGACTGCGACGCGCAAGGACTTCATCGTCGTCGTCGCGCAGCGACTCGCTCCACCACGCCGTCGAGCCGAGCCCATGGAGCACGTGGACGATCTCCAGCCGTGCCTTGTGCTGGGCGGCGAGGAGGGCGGCCCTCCGGACTGCGGAATCCCCGCGGGCGGAGAAGTCGGTGGCGGCAAGCAGGGTCCTTGGCGACGTCGTCATGCGCGTGCTCCTCGGTCGGGCGATGTGTCGAGCATGTCCGTTCGAACGGCCCGGTGGCCTGATCTGGGTCAAATCATGGCATGACGGGACTTGGTTTTCCGGGGGGGCGGCCTAGACTGCGTGCATGTCCCGCGGTCTTTCCCCTAATCCGTTGGTGCGCCTGGCCTGGCTGCTCGCCGCATGGCTGGCGCTGGGCCTGGCGGTGGTCGGCGTGGTGTTGCCGGGCCTGCCCACGGTGCCCTTCGTGCTGCTGGCCTCGTGGTGCGCGATGCGTGGCTCGCCGCGGTTGCACGGCTGGCTCGCGGCCCATCCCCGGTTCGGGCCGATGATCACCGAGTGGGAGCGAAACGGCGCGGTGTCACGACGCGCCAAGCGAATCGCCGTGGCGATGATGCTCCTGGCCTCCGGCGTGATGTGGTTTTCGCCGGCACCCTTCCTGGCGTGGGTGCTGGCCAGCGCGACCATGCTGGTGGTCGGGACGTGGTTGTGGCGGCGACCGGAACCGGGTGGCCGGCTGGCCGACGCCTAGCGCAGCACCCGTCGCGCCTGCAGGTAGGTGTCGCGCCAATAGTGGCCGTCCAGTGCGTCAAGGCGCACCGTGCCCCCGGTACTGGGGGCGTGCACGAACCGGCCCTCGCCGACGTAGATGCCGGCGTGATTGACCCGGTTGCGTTGGCCGAAGAAGACCAGGTCGCCGGGCTGGAGCTGTTGCCGGGCGACACTGGGGCGGTCCATCTCGGCCAGTTGTCGCGTGGTGCGTGGCAGTGCCATGCCGGCGGCGTCCTGGAAGACGAAGCCGATGAGGCCGCTGCAGTCGAAGCCTCCCGCAGGCGTGTTGCCCCCATAGCGGTACGGCGTGCCGACCAGTCCGATGGCCCGCATCAGCACGTCGTTGGCCATGGCCGGCGGAGGCGGCGGAACACTGCTGCGGCGCTCCGGGCCGGAGCAGGCCAGCAGCATCGCCAGCAGCAGCGCAAGGAGAAGTCGCGGCCAGCGCGCTGGCGCGCACGGGCACGGGTCGGGATAATGCAGGGTCCTCATGTCTCCGGGATATTGCCCGAACCGGCCCCCGGCTGCATCCCGATTCCGTTGAAAGCGAGCTGCGTTGATGAAGATCGAGAACAATTGCGTCGTGCGATTCCACTATTCGGTGGCCGAGCCGGGCCAGGCCCCCACCGAGTCGTCCTTCGACCGCGAGCCGATGGCCGTGCTGGTGGGCAAGCAGCAGGTGATCGCCGGGCTGGAGGAAGCGATGATGGACCGCGAGGCGGGCGATCGCTTCCAGGTGACCGTCGAGCCCGACAAGGCCTATGGCGAGCGTCGCGAGGGGCAGGTGCAGCGACTGCCGAAGAAGTACTTCGGCGACCGGCGCATGGCGCCTGGCGACCAGGTGGTGCTGCAGACGAAGTTCGGCCCGCGGGCGGTGACCGTCATGAAGGTCGGGATGTCGGTGGTCGATGTCGACCTCAACCATCCGATGGCGGGCAAGACGCTGGAGTTCGACGTCGAGATCGTGCAGGTGCGCGAGGCTTCGAAGGAAGAACTCGAGCACGGCCACGCCCACGGCGAGGGTGGCGTGGAGCACTGACGCTCAGCCGACCGGCCATCGTGCGCCGGCGGTGATCGTTCATCGGGGAGGATGGGCATGGACCGGATCGGGGTTTCGGGTGCCGTGGCACCGGTGGCGGCGGCCGAGCGCCTGGAGGCGCTCGATGTGCTGCGTGGATTCGCCCTGCTGGGCATCCTGCTGATGAACATCGAGGCCTTCGTCGCCCCCCTGATGGACGCGTTGACGGGAATCGACCCGTCCTTGAGCGGGGCCGACCTCTGGGCCGATGCGGCGATATTCATCCTCGTGCAGGGCAAGTTCTACGCCCTGTTCTCGCTGCTGTTCGGCATGGGCTTCGCCATCATGCTCGATCGCGCCGCCCGTTCGGGCAGTGCGGGCACGGTGCTTTACCTGCGCCGCCTGCTGGTGCTGCTCGGCATCGGCGCGGTGCACGCGCTGCTGGTGTGGTCGGGCGACATCCTGCTGGTCTACGCGACGATGGGCCTGGTCATGCTGGCGTTCTTCCGTTCCACGCCGGCCGCGCGGCTGCGCTGGTGGGGCCTGGGCATCTTCCTGGTGCCGATCGTCATCACCTGGTTGTTCGCGCTGTCGGTGGAGGCGGCACGCCACGACCCCGAGGCGGCCGAGGCGATGTCCCGGTCGCTCGCCGCGCAGTCGCAACAGTTCCAGGCGCTGGTCGAACTCCAGCGCGAGGCCTACGGGCCCGGTGGCAGCTACGTGGCGTCGGTCGAGGCGAATGTCGCGACGGTGGCGATGATGTTCGCCGGCTACCTGCCCATTTTCGGTCCCACGATCCTCGGCCTGTTCCTGATCGGTGCGTGGTTCATCCGTTCCGGAGCGATCGCCGATGCGGATGCGAACCCCGCCCTGTTCCGCAACCTGGCCATGCTGGGCGGATTCATCGGGCTGCCACTGGTCGTGCTGGGGGCCTGGCTGATGCCGACCATGGATCCGGGGCGCATGGACTTCGTCGTGGCGGCAGCGTCCACCGCCAACCTGCTGGGCAGCCTGCTGATGGCGTTGGGATACCTCGCCGGCGTGGTCTTGCTGCTGCAGGTGGGGCGCTGGGCCCCGTGGCTCGCCGTGCTGGCCCCGGCGGGTCGGATGGCGCTGACCAACTACCTGATCCAGTCGGTCGTATGCACACTGGTGTTCTATGGCTACGGACTGGGATTCTACGAGCAGTTGCCGCGCGCGTGGCAGGTGCCGTTCGTGCTGGCACTTTTCTGCGCGCAGGTGGTGTTGAGCCACTGGTGGCTGGCGCGATTCCGTTTTGGTCCGGCGGAATGGATGTGGCGGTCCCTGACCTATCTCCGGCTGCAGCCGATGCGCCTGGACCGGGTTGCCGGGCATACAGCGCCGTGACCCCCTCGGCACGTAAAATGCCGTGATGGATTCCAGAGCTGACGACGTATTGATCATCGGTGGCGGGGTGATCGGCCTGGCCTGCGCCTGGTACCTGCTCAAGGCCGGGCGCCAGGTGCGGGTGGTCGAGCAGGGCGCGGTGGGCAGCGGCAGTTCGTACGGCAATTGCGGCACGATCACGCCGAGCCATGCGGCACCGCTGGCCGCGCCGGGAACGATCGGCGAGGCCCTGAAGTGGATGCTTCAGCCCGACGCCCCGTTCTACATCCGGCCGCGCTTCGACCCCGAACTGGCGGCCTGGCTCCTGCGTTTCGCCGCACGCTGCAACCGGCGCGACTATCTCGAGGCCGGACGCGCCAAGGGTCGCCTGCTCAATGCCTCGCGGCTGCTGCTGGCGGACCTGGTCGAGGACGCCCGCGTGGCTTGCGACTTCGAACCCAGCGGGTTGATCCATGTCTATCGCGACGCGCGCCGCTGGGAGCATGCCGCGGCGGTGGTCGAGGAGGTCCAGGGCTTCGGCATCGAGGCCGAGGCGTGGTCGTCCGGGCGCCTGGCGCTGGAGGAACCGTCCCTGCTGCCCGACATGGCGGGGGGGCTTTACTTCCCCGGCGACGCCAGCCTGCGCCCCGACCGTCTCGTGGTCGGACTGGCGCAGGCGGTGCGGGAGGCCGGGGGCATCATCGACGAGCGCTGCCGGGTGACGGGGTTTTCACGCGAAGCAAGCGCGATCGGCCATGTGGACACCGAGCGCGGCCGCCTGCTGGCGCGCGAGGTCGTGCTGGCCTCCGGGGCCTGGTCGGCCCCGATGGCACGCGGCCTTGGGCTGCATGTCCCGGTGCAGCCCGGCAAGGGCTATTCGATCACCTACAGCCGGCCCAGCCTGGCGCCACGTCGCCCGCTGGTGCTAGAGGAACGCAGGGTGTGCGTGACGGCCTGGAGCGACGGCTTCCGGCTCGGCAGCACGATGGAGTTCTCCGGATACGACAGTCGCCTCAATCCGACGCGGCTCAGGGCGCTGGTCCGTGGGGCAGGCGAGTACCTGCGCGAACCCGAGGGGCCGGTGCACGTGGAGGACTGGTACGGCTGGCGTCCCATGACCTGGGACGACCTGCCCATCATCGGCCGCGTGGCGGGCCTCGACAACATGACGCTGGCCACCGGCCACGGCATGCTGGGTGTCAGCCTCAGCGCCGTCACCGGGCACCTGGTCGCCGACCTGCTGTGCGGGCGCGAACCGGTCGTCGACCCGCGACCGTCCAACCCGGGCCGCTTCCGTGGCCTGGCCGCATGACCCGGATCGGATGACAGCGGCCGGGGCTTGCTGCACTCTCGAAGCATGGAAAACTCCGAATTCGACCTGATCGTCCTGGGCGCGGGCTCGGGTGGCATCGCGGCAGCCATCCGTGCGGCCGAACACGGAGCCCGGGTGGCCCTGCTGGAGCCCCACGAGCTCGGTGGTACATGCGTGAACGCCGGCTGCGTGCCGAAGAAGGCGATGTGGCTCGCCGCCGAACTGGCCTTGATGCAGAAGACCGCCACGGCGCTGTGCTTCAGTGGCGATGAGCGCACGCTCGACTGGCCACGTTTCATCGAGCACCGGCAGCGATACATCGGCAACATCCATGCCAGTTACCGCCAGCGGCTCGACGACCTAGGCGTCGTAACGCTGCGCACCCGGGGTCGGCTCGTCGGTCCCGGCCTGGTGACCTGCCTGGACGGGGCGCATAGCGGCTGGGAGCTCGCCGGCCGGGGCGTCCTGCTCGCCACCGGGGGCCGTTCGCGGCGGGCATCGATCCCCGGCGGCGAACTCGGCATCGATTCCGACGGCTTCTTCGACCTGGCGCAGCCACCGCCGAGCATCGTCCTGGTGGGCGGTGGCTATATCGCCGTGGAGCTGGCCGGCATCCTGAGTGCATTGGGCAGCAGGGTATGCATGCTGGTCCGCGGCGAGCGCCTGCTGGAACATTTCGACCTCGACCTCAGCGAGGCCGCAGCCTTGCACCTCAGGCATGTGGGCGTCGACCTCCACTTTGGTGTCGAGGTCGAGGGCGTGACCCGGTCCGGGGCGTGCTATCGCCTGCGCAAGCGGGGTTCGGCCCCCGAGGGTGAGGTCGACGAATTGCTCTGGGCGATCGGGCGGGCGCCCAACACCGAGGGCCTGGGGCTCGCCGGACTCGGCGTGGCCACCACCACGGACGGTCGGATCGAAGTCGACGCCCACGGACGCACCAGCGTGCCGGGTGTCTTCGCGATCGGCGACGTGGCCTCGCTGGGGCCACAGCTCACCCCATTGGCCGTGCGGGCAGGGCGCGCGCTGTCGGACCAGCTTTTCGGTGGCGCGCTGGCGGGGCCCCTGCTGGATGGGCCGGTGCCCACGGTGGTGTTCGGCCGTCCGCCCCTGGGCAGCATCGGCGAGTCGGAGGCGCGCGCGAAGGAGCTCTGGGGCGATGGCGCCGTGCGCGTATACCGTGGCCACTTCCGGCCGATGCTGGCGGCACTGGCCGGCAGCGAGTTGCGCGCGCTGGTGAAGCTGGTGTGCGTGGGTGAGGAGGAGCGGGTCGTGGGCCTGCATGTCGCGGGCCCGGCCGCCGACGAGATGCTGCAGGGCTTCGCGGTCGCGATGCGCATGGGCGCGACCAAAGCCGACTTCGATGCCACCGTGGCGATCCACCCGACGGCCGCCGAGGAGCTGGTCCTGCTGCGCTAGCCTGCGGCGGTGTGGCGCCCCGTGAGCCGGTCGAGAAGCTGCAGGCAGGCTGGCTTCAACGGGGACCTGACGGCTGTCGATGTCGGCGGCGGGGAAGACGCGGCGCACGGAGCCCTTCAGCTCCAGCAGGGGCAGGCGTGATGGCCGCATGTGGCAGGGGTCGTGGAGGGGACTGTCTCCAGCCGCTCTGCCCGCTATGCTGTGGCGATGGAACCGGTCTTTTCCCTCCACCAGGGCTCCGTCCCGTTGCTGGTCAGCCTGCCGCACGACGGGATCCTCGTTCCCGACGGGTTTGCCGATCGCCTGACCGAGGCCGCGCGCGGCGTTCCCGATACCGACTGGCACGTCTCCACCCTGTACGCGTTCGCCCGCGAACTGGGTGCTTCGCTCCTGGTGCCGCGTTACTCGCGCTATGTCGTCGACCTCAACCGCTCGCCGGAGGACACGTCGCTGTACCCGGGTCAGAACACCACCGGACTGTGTCCGACCCGGCGTTTCGACGGTGGGGCCGTGTATCGCGAGGGCGAGGAGCCGGGAGCGGAGGAAGTGGCGGACCGCATCGAGCGGTACTGGCAGCCCTACCACGATGTCCTGGCCGCCGAACTCGCCCGCCTGCGCCGCGCGCACGGGCGCGTGGTGCTGTGGGAAGGCCATTCGATCCGTGGCGAGGTGCCGTGGCTGTTCGAGGGCCGGCTGCCGGACCTCAACCTGGGCACCGCCACCGGCCACAGTTGCAGCGCGGCACTACAGGGCCGTCTCGAGGCGGTGCTGGCGGGGCAGGACGCGTTCGACTGGGTGGCCAACGGCCGCTTCAAGGGCGGCTACATCACCCGCCACTACGGTCGCCCCGGCGAAGGCGTGGAGGCGGTGCAACTGGAGACCAGCCAACGCACCTACATGGACGAGGACCGGTTCGAGTACCTGCCGGAAAAGGCGGCGAGGCTGCAACCGGTGCTCGAGCGCCTTCTGCAGGCCTGCCTGGAATAGGGCGTGCCAGGGCCCGTGGGTCCTCAGACCTCCAGCGTCGCCAGGTCGCCCTTGTCCTCCAGCCAGGCGCGGCGGTCGGAGGCGCGCTTCTTGCCCAGCAGCATGTCCATCAGCGCGTCGGTGCCTTCGGCGTCCTCGACCGTGAGCTGCACCAGCCTGCGGGTGTCGGGGTGGATCGCCGACTCGCGCAGCTGCGGCGGGTTCATCTCGCCCAGGCCCTTGAAGCGCGTCACGCTGACCGGACCGGACATGCCCTTCTTGTTCTCGGCCTTCTCGCGCTCGATCTTCTCCAGGAGGATGCGCTTTTCCTCTTCGTCGAGCGCGTAGAACACCTGCTTGCCCACGTCGACGCGGAACAGCGGCGGCATCGCGACGAACACATGGCCGGCGGCGACCAGTGCCGGGAAGTGTTTCAGGAACAGCGCCGAGAGCAGGGTGGCGATGTGCAGCCCGTCGGAGTCGGCGTCTGCAAGCACGATGACCTTGCCGTAGCGCAGGCCGGTGATGTCGTCCTTGCCCGGGTCGCAGCCGATCGCCACCGCCAGGTCGTGCACTTCCTGCGAGCCGAGCACCGCGCTTGATTCGACCTCCCAGGTGTTGAGGATCTTGCCGCGCAGCGGAAGGATGGCCTGGAAGTCCTTGTCGCGTGCCTGCTTGGCGCTGCCGCCGGCGGAGTCGCCCTCGACCAGGAACAACTCGGTGCGCGAGAGGTCCTGGCTGATGCAGTCGGCCAGCTTGCCCGGCAGTGCGGGGCCCTGGGTGACCTTCTTGCGCACCACCTGCTTCTCGGTCTTCAGGCGCGCCGCAGCGCGGTCGATCGCCAGCTGCGCGATCTTCTCGCCCAGCTCCACGTGCTGGTTGAGCCACAGCGAGAACGCGTCGTGGGCCACGCCCTCGACCACGCCGGCCGCCTGGCGCGAGCTCAGCCGTTCCTTGGTCTGTCCGGAGAACTGCGGGTCGGTCATCTTCAGGCTCAGCACGTAGCTGACCCGGTCCCAGACATCCTCGGGCGCCAGTTTCACGCCGCGTGGGAGCAGGCCGCGGAGGTCGCAGAATTCGCGCAGCGCATCGGTCAGGCCCGAGCGCAGGCCGTTGACGTGGGTGCCGTGCTGGGCGGTCGGGATGAGGTTGACGTAGCTTTCCTGCACCAGCTCGCCGCCGGCCATCTCGCCCGGGGGCACCCAGGCCAACGCCCAGTCGACGGTTTCGGTTTCCTTCGCCATCGCGCCGATGAACAGTTCCGGCGGCAACAGTTCCCGGTCGGCCAGTTGCGCAGCCAGGTAGTCGCGCAGGCCGTCGGCGTAGTGCCATTCGTTGCGCTCGCCACTGGCCTCGTCGAACAGCTTCACGGTCAGGCCCGGGCACAGCACCGCCTTGGCGCGCAGCAGGTGGCGCAACGGGCGCAGCGCGAACCTGGGCGTGTCGAAGTACTTCGGGTCGGCCCAGAAGCGCAGGCGGGTGCCGGTGTTGCGCTTGCCGACGGTTCCGGTCTCGGTCAGGGCGCTGTCGGTCAGGCCGTCGCGGAACGCCATGTGGTACTCGCTGCCCTCGCGCTTGATGTACACGTCCACCCGCGTCGAGAGCGCGTTGACCACGCTGACGCCGACCCCATGCAGGCCGCCGGAGAAGGTGTAGTTGCGGTTGGAGAACTTCCCGCCCGCGTGCAGGCGGGTCAGGATCAGCTCGACGCCGGGAATGCCCTCCTCGGGATGGATGTCGACCGGCATGCCGCGGCCATCGTCGGACACTTCGCAACTGCCATCGGCGAAAAGCGTGACTTCGATCGTCTTCGCATGGCCTGCCAGGGCCTCGTCGACGGAGTTGTCCACCACTTCCTGGGCCAGGTGGTTCGGGCGGGTGGTGTCGGTATACATGCCCGGGCGGCGCTTGACCGGGTCCAGGCCGGAAAGGACTTCGATATCGGCGGCGTTGTAGCGGGTATTCAAGTTCGACGGCCTTCAGCGGGGGCGGGCGCGCGATCGTGCGCCGGAGGCGGCAGGATGGCGGCGGGCCCGGGCGGGGTCAAGACGAAAGTCCAAGGCCGGGGAGGGGAGGGACGTCACCATCCTCACCTGCGGCGCGATAGACTCCGGAGAGCCGACCTGCCGGGAGAAACCCAGATGCGCAGCAGCCTGATCAGCCTTTTCGCGAGCCTGTCCGTATTGACCCTGGCCGCCTGCGGGCGGGAAGAGCCGCCGCCGCCGCCGCCCGAGCAGCCGGCACCCACCGCCGCCCAGGCGGCCCCCACGTCGGCCTCGCCGTCGATGGGGCCGATGACGCCGACCGGGCCCGTCGCCGAGCGCGAAGTCGACACCGATGGCGACCTGACGCCGCAGGAGCGCGCTGCGATCGACTCGCAACGCGCCGGCGGCGAGGCCACCACCGACGAAGACGGAACCGACGCGAAGGGCAATGTGCGCACCCACATGGAATCCGAGACCGCCCTGGCTGAAGAGACCGACACGCCGGAAGAGCACGAGATCGACGACGATGACGATCGGCACGAGTGATCGGGCGGTTCGGGGCGGTCGAGTGGGGATCCGCTGCCAGTAGGCGGGTCCGGCGATCGCCGGCCCCGCCGCAGGGCACGCCTGCGGCACGGGATGAACGCCTTCTCCCGCCGGTAGTCGCGGTGGCGGCGGTCACTCGGTAGAATAGGGTTTTCCGGCACCCTAGATCCCATGACTCCCCTGATCTTCGTTACCGGCGGTGTGGTTTCTTCCCTCGGGAAGGGCATCGCGTCGGCGTCGCTTGCCGCCATCCTCGAGGCCCGTGGCCTCCGTCCCACGTTGATGAAGCTCGATCCCTACATCAACGTGATCCGGGCACGATGAGCCCGTTCCAGCACGGCGAGGTCTACGTCACCGACGACGGGGCCGAGACCGACCTGGACCTGGGCCATTACGAGCGCTTCGTGCGCGTGCGGCTGACCCGGAAGAACTCCGTCACCACTGGACGCATCTACGAGAACGTGATCCGCAAGGAGCGCCGCGGCGACTACCTCGGTGCGACCGTCCAGGTGATCCCGCACATCACCGACGAGATCAAGCGCTGCATCGACGAGGCCACGGCCGGCTTCGACGTCGGCCTGGTCGAGATCGGCGGCACCGTGGGTGACATCGAGTCGCTGCCGTTCCTGGAGGCGATCCGCCAGATCCGCACCGAGCGCGGCCCGGACAAGGCGATCTTCATGCACCTGACCCTGGTGCCATGGATCGCCGCCGCAGGCGAGCTCAAGACCAAGCCGACCCAGCATTCGGTCAAGGAACTGCGCTCGATCGGCATCCAGCCCGACATCCTGGTGTGCCGCTCCGAGCAGCCGCTGCCGGAGTCCGAGCGCCGCAAGATCGCCCTGTTCACCAACGTGCAGGAGAAGGCGGTCATCAACGCGCTGGATGTCGACGACATCTACAAGATCCCGCTGTGGCTGCACAACCAGGGCCTCGACGACATCGTCGTGGAACGCCTGCGCCTGCAGCCCAGCCGCGAGCTGGACCTGTCGGACTGGCAGGAAGTGGTCGACGCCAACCAGAGTCCGGTCGACGAGGTCACCGTGGCGGTGGTGGGCAAGTACGTCGACCACCAGGACGCCTACAAGTCGGTCGCCGAAGCGCTCAAGCACGGTGGCCTGCGGCAGCGCACCAAGGTGCGGCTGAAGTGGCTGGAGTCCGAGGAGATCGAGAAGCAGGGCACCGGCCTGCTGGAGGACGTCGACGCGATCCTGGTGCCGGGCGGCTTCGGCGACCGGGGCTTCGAGGGCAAGGTGCTCACGTCGAAATACGCCCGCGAGAACGGCGTGCCGTACTTCGGCATCTGCTACGGCATGCAGGCGGCGGTCGTGGATTTCGCTCGCCACGTGGCCGGGCTGGAGGGCGCCAATTCCACCGAGAACGATCGCCACAATCCGCATCCGGTGATCGGGCTGATCACCGAGTGGCGCACTTCCTCGGGCGAGGTGGAACGCCGTTCGGAGGATTCCGACCTGGGCGGCACGATGCGCCTGGGCCTGCAGGAATGCCGGCTCAAGCCCGGCACCCGCGCGCGCGCGATGTACGGGCGCGACATCGTCGCGGAGCGCCATCGCCACCGCTACGAGTTCAACAACCGCTACCGCACCCAGCTCGAGGACGCCGGCCTGGTGATCTCCGCCAAGTCGATGGACGACCTGCTGGTGGAGATGGTCGAGCTGCCCGACCACCCGTGGTTCGTGGCCTGCCAGGCGCACCCGGAATTCCAGTCCACCCCGCGCGACGGCCACCCGCTGTTCGTCGGCTTCATCCGCGCCGCGCGCGAGCGACGCGCCGGTGGCGCACTGCTGAAGGAGGCCCAGGCCTGATGAGCGATCGCATGAACCTGTGTGGCTTCGAGGTCGGCCTGGACCGGCCGTTCTTCCTGATCGCCGGCCCGTGCGTGATCGAGTCGATGCAGTTGCAGCTCGACACCGCCGGTCGGCTCAAGGAAATGACCGATGCGCTCGGCATCCCCTTCATCTTCAAGTCCAGCTTCGACAAGGCCAACCGCAGCTCCTCGACCAGCTTCCGCGGCCCGGGCATGGAGGAGGGGTTGAAGGTGCTGGCCGAAGTGAAGCGGCAGATCGGCGTGCCGGTGCTCACCGACGTGCACGAGTACACGCCGATGGACGAGGTCGCCAGCGTTGTCGACGTGCTGCAGACGCCGGCCTTCCTGTGCCGGCAGACCGACTTCATCCAGAACGTGGCCCGTGCCGGCAAGCCGGTGAACATCAAGAAGGGCCAGTTCCTGGCGCCCTGGGACATGAAGCACGTGGTCGAGAAGGCGAAGGCGGTCGGCAACGGGCAGATCATGGTCTGCGAGCGGGGTGCCAGCTTCGGCTACAACAACCTGGTCTCGGACATGCGCTCGCTGGCGGTCATGCGCGAGACGCGCTGCCCGGTGGTGTTCGATGCCACGCACTCGGTGCAGCTCCCCGGCGGCCAGGGTGCCAGCTCGGGCGGCCAGCGCGAGTTCGTGCCGGTGCTCGCCCGCGCGGCGGTGGCGGTCGGCATCGCCGGGCTGTTCGCCGAAACCCATCCGGACCCGTCCAAGGCCTTGTCCGACGGCCCCAACGCGTGGCCGCTCGACCAGATGCAGGCGCTGCTCGAGACCCTGGTCGCGATCGACCGGGTCACCAAGAAGAACGGCTTCCTGGAGCAGGCGTGAGCGAAGACTCACCGGCGGTGCAGGCCGCGCGCGATGAAGCAGCGCGTCGTCACGCCGCCTATGTGCGCCTGAGCCGGTGGCTGCCGCTGCTGGCCCTGCTGGCGGTGCTGCCACTGGCGGCCGGGACGTTCTTCGACCTGGCGCTGCCGCGGCCGTTGCTGCGCACGCTGGCCGTCATGGTGCTGGCGGCCGTGGCCGGCGTGGCCGGCCTGATGGTGTGGCGCTTCCAGGCCAGCCGGCGGCTGGTCGCCGCACTCCGGGAGCAGCGGCTCGCCCGGCTGCAGGGCGAACTCAACCAATCCGTGACCCAAGGAAAGACAACAAGATCATGACCACGATCAGCACGATCCATGCACGCGAAGTCCTCGACTCCCGGGGCAACCCCACCCTCGAGGCCGAGGTGACCCTGGGCGACGGCAGTTTCGGCCGGGCCCTGGTGCCCTCGGGTGCATCCACCGGCACCCGCGAGGCGGTCGAGCTGCGTGATGGCGACCAGGCGCGCTACCTGGGCAAGGGCGTGCGCAAGGCCGTCGGCCACGTCAACGGGGACATCGCCCGCGCGCTGTCGGGTTTCGACGCCGCCGACCAGGCCGGCCTGGACGCGAAGCTGATCGCGCTCGACGGCACCGAGAACAAGGGTCGGCTGGGCGCCAATGCGCTGCTGGGCGTGTCGATGGGCGCCGCCCATGCGGTGGCCGCCTCTCGCCGGCTGCCGCTGTGGTGCCACCTGGCCAGCGGACGGGAAGTGGCGCTGCCGGTGCCGATGATGAACATCATCAACGGCGGTGCGCACGCCGACAACAATGTCGACATGCAGGAGTTCATGATCCTGCCGGTCGGCTTCGACCGCTTCTCCGAGGCGCTGCGCGCCGGCACGGAGATCTTCCACGCGCTGCGCTCGGTGCTGCGCGAGCGCGGACTGAGCACCGCCGTGGGCGATGAAGGCGGTTTCGCGCCCGACCTGCGCTCCAACGAGGAGGCCCTGGAGACGATCCTGGAAGCGGTCGAGAAGGCGGGTTACACCGCCGGTGACGACATCCTGCTGGGCCTGGACGTCGCCAGTTCGGAGTTCCACTCCGAGGGCCGTTACCACCTGGCCGGCGAGGGCAAGCGGCTCGACGCCGGGCAGTTCGTCGACTTCCTCGAGGACTGGTGCGACAAATACCCGATCGTGACGATCGAGGACGGCATGGACGAGGCCGACTGGGAAGGCTGGAAGCTCCTCAGCGACCGCCTGAACTCGAAGGTCCAGCTGGTCGGCGACGACCTGTTCGTGACCAACCCGAAGATCTTCCGCGAAGGCATCGATCGCGGCATCGGCAACGCCATCCTGATCAAGGTCAACCAGATCGGCACGCTGACCGAGACGCTGGAGGCGATCGCGATGGCCGACCAGGCCGGCTATGCCGCGGTCGTCTCGCACCGCTCCGGCGAAACCGAGGACACCACGATCGCCGACATCGCCGTGGCGACCACGGCCACGCAGATCAAGACCGGATCGCTGTGCCGCTCCGACCGCGTGGCGAAATACAACCAGCTGCTGCGCATCGAGGAGGCGTTGGGCGCCAAGGCGCGCTATGCCGGCCGCGATGCATTCCTGCACATGAAGCGCTGAGGGAGCCTACGCCGCCGTGATGCGCCTGCTCGCCGTGCTGCTGGTCGCGCTGCTGATTGCGCTGCAGGTGCGCCTGTGGAGCGGTGCGACCGGTCGCGGCGAGGTGGACCGCCTGGGGGAGGCTGTGGCCACCCAGTCGCGGGAGAACGATCGGCTGAAGTTGCGCAACGACGCGCTGGCGGCGGAAGTCGACGACCTCAAGGAAGGCGAGGATGCGGTGGAGGAGCGTGCACGCGCGGAACTGGGGATGATCCGGCCCGGTGAAGTCTTCTACCGCATCGTGGAGGACGCGCCCGCGCCCGCTCCGGAGCGGCGACGGTGAGCTGGGTGGTGGTCCCGGCGGCAGGCCGGGGCCTGCGCTTTGGCGCCGAGGTGCCCAAGCAGTACCTGCCGCTGTTGGGCGAGCCCTTGATCGCGCACACGCTCGACCGCCTGCTCGCGCATCCCCGCATTACCGGCGCGATGGTGGTCCTGGCACCCGGGGACGCCCATTGGCCGGGGTGGCGCGATCGTGTCGGAAAGCCGGTGCTGACCGCGCCGGGTGGCGGTGAGCGCGCCGACTCGGTGCTGGCCGGCCTGCAGGCGCTGCCGGCCACGGTGGCCGACGAGGACTTCGTCCTGGTGCACGATGCCGCACGCCCCTGCCTGGCCCGCGTCGATCTAGACCGTCTGTTCGAGCGCGCCGGGCGGCATCCGGTGGGTGGCCTGCTTGCGGCCCCGGTGCGTGACACGCTCAAGCGGGCCGACGAGGCGTGCCGGGTCGTGGCCACCGAGCCCCGCGAGTCCCTCTGGAGGGCGCTGACGCCGCAGATGTTCCGGCGCGGCGGATTGCAGCGAGCGTTGCTGGCCGCAGCCGCCGCAGGCGTGGTGGTGACCGACGAGTCGATGGCGATGGAGCGGCTCGGCCTCAAGCCGCTGCTGGTGGAAGGGCGCGAGGACAACATCAAGGTCACCACCCGGGCGGATCTCGCCCTTGCCGCCTTCATCCTTTCGCGTTCGGGAGAGTCCCATGGCTGATCGCCACCCCCGCATCGGTACCGGATTCGATGTCCATGCCTTCGGTGAGGGCGACCACGTGGTCCTGGCAGGTGTGCGCATCGCCCACGACCAGGGCCTGTTGGCGCATTCCGATGGCGATGTGGCCATCCACGCGCTGTGCGATGCGATGCTGGGCGCGCTGGCCCTGGGCGACATCGGGCGGCATTTCCCGCCCAGCGATCCGCGCTGGCGCGATGCCGACAGCCGCAGTTTCCTGAGGCACTGCCTCGCGCTGGTTCGTGGGCAGGGCTATGCGCTGGGCAATGCCGACCTGACGATCATCTGCGAGCGGCCCCGGGTGGGCCCACGTGGCCGCGATGCGCGAGGTGCTGGCCGCGGACCTGCAGGTCGATGCCGGCGTGGTCAGCGTCAAGGCGACGACGACCGAACGGCTGGGCTTCACCGGCCGCGGCGAGGGCATCGCCGCGCAGGCGGCCGTGCTCCTGGTGCCGGCGTGAACGATTTTTCGCTGGTCCGGGCCTTCGGTCCGCCGTTGCTGACGGGGGTGATGCGAAGCGAGCCCGAGGACTTCCGGGTGGAGGAACTGCCGGCCTTCGAGCCCAGTGGCGAGGGCGAGCACCTGCTGCTGGAGGTCGAGAAGCGCGGCATGAACACCGCGTTCGTCGCGCGCCACCTCGCGCAGTGGGCCGGGGTGCCGGAGCATGCGGTCGGCTACGCCGGCCTCAAGGACCGGCACGCACTCACGCGGCAGCGCTTCAGCGTGCACCTGCCCAAGCGGGTGGCTCCCGAGCTTTCCGGCCTGGAGCTCGATGGAATGCAGGTGCTGTCGAGCACCTGGCATGCGCGCAAGCTGCCGCGCGGTGCACTGGCCGGCAATCGCTTCGTGCTGACCCTGCGCGAGGTGGAAGGGGACCGCTCCGCGCTGCAGGCGCGGGTGGAGCGCATCCTCGCCACCGGCCTGCCCAACTTCTTCGGTGAACAGCGCTTCGGGCGCGGCGGCGGCAACATCGAGGCGGCGCGCGCGATGTTCGCCGGTCGTCGGGTCAGGCGCGACCAGCGCTCGATCCTGCTCTCTGCCGCCCGGTCGGCCGTGTTCAATGCGGTGCTGGCGCGTCGTGTGCTGGAGGGTGACTGGGCCACGGGCGGCGAAGGCGAGGTGTGGATGCTCGACGGATCGCGCAGCGTCTTCGGTCCGGAGCCGCTGGATGAGGAGTTGCGGGCGCGGGCGGCGTCACTGGACATCCATCCCACCGGCCCGTTGTGGGGCCGGGGCGAGCTGCGCAGCGAGGATGCGGTCCGCGCGCTCGAGGAGGCGGTGGCCGCCGGTTTCAGCGACCTTCTGGAGGGGCTGGAAGCCGCCGGCCTCAAGCAGGAGCGTCGGGCGCTGCGGATCCGGGTGCCGTCGATCCGCCTGGAGTGGCTGACCGGGCGGGTCTTGCGCCTGGGCTTCGACCTGCCGCCGGGGGCCTATGCCACGGGCGTCCTGCATGAGCTGGGCGATGTGCGTGGTGCGGCATCCGGGGCGGGCGGCGAGGCCCGGGAAGGGGACGGCCAGCGGCACGATCGGGGCGATGGACGGTCGTGATCGACACGCCGGAAAAGGCGTATGCTGAACAGACACCCCTGAATGGAGCCCAATGGTGGGGTGTGGATCGATCCGGAGGTCATATGAAGACGTCTCGTCCGATGCTGATTTGCTTGCTGGTCGCCGCAACGGCGCTCCTGGCGGGTTGCGCCACCCCGCAAACCGCCCACACCGAGCCCCAGCCGGGCCGCTACTACGTCGACGGTGCCTACGTGCAGGCGGTCGAACGGGCGGCCCGCACGCGGGGAGTGACCGTGCACTGGATCAACGCGCCTGAAAGCAAGGCCGGCGACCAGCGCACTGGCAACTGACCGCGCTCAGCGGCCCTGGCGGCCGCCGAGCAGCACCAGCACCGCCCCGGTGCCTCCCTGGCGCGCCGGAGCGGACACATAGGCCAGCACGTCACCGCGCTGGCCCAGGGTCCTGTCGACCAGCAGTTTGAGGACCGGGGTTCCGAATTCGGAGTTCCGGCCTTTGCCGTGGATGATCCGCACGCAGTGCTGGTCGGACTGGTGGGCCTGCGCCAGGAATTCGCGCAGCACGGTTTCCGCCTCGGCGACGCGCAGGTGGTGCAGGTCGACTTCGTCCTCGACGGCGAACTCGCCGCGCTTCAGCCGCCGGAAGAGCCGGTCGGGGAAGCCGGGGCGACGGAAGGACAGCGGTTCGCCCGGGTCGGCAAGGCTGGCGTCGAACGGCCGCTGCCGCAGGTCGCGGATCGCCTCGGCCTCATCGTGTTCGCGTTGCCGCGGTCGCGGTGCCGGTTTCGGACGCTGCGGCGGTGGCGCGGGCGGCTCCGGAAGCGCCCGCACCGGGCCGATCGCGTCGCGGAACAGTCGCGCGTCCTCGGGGTCCGGGGCGGGGCCCGCACACGGCTGGGAGGCTTCGGTCGCTTGCTCATGGGGCCAGACTAACCGGCCGAAGCGGGAAAGGCATGCCAGCGAAAGCGGTGTCCGGGCTGGTATCATCCTCGGCTTTGGCGGAAGCAACGATGCGTGTACTGGTCAGCAACGACGACGGCGTGGATGCCACCGGCATCAAGGTGCTCGCCGCCTGCCTGCGCAAGGCCGGGCACGAGGTCGTCGTGGTGGCGCCTGACCGCGACCGTTCGGGTGCCAGCAACTCGCTGACGCTCGACCAGCCGATCCGCGCGGTTCGCGTCGACGAAGACACCTGGCGCATCGCCGGAACGCCCACCGACTGCGTCCACCTGGCGCTGTCGGGCCTGCTCGACTTCGACCCCGACATCGTCGTGTCGGGCATCAACAACTTCGCCAACCTCGGCGACGACGTGATCTATTCCGGCACGGTCGCCGCGGCGATGGAAGGGCGTTTCCTCGGCCTGCCCGCCATAGCCATCTCGCTGGCGACCGGCGACCACAAGGGACGCCATTTCGAGACCGCGGGACGTGCGGCGGTCGAGATCACCGCGCGCCTGCTGGTGGACCCGTTGCCGGCCGACACCATCCTCAACGTCAACGTGCCCGATCTGCCGTGGAAGGACGTCCGGGGCTTCGAGGTGACGCGGCTCGGGCATCGGCACCGCGCCGAGGCCTGCATCCCGATGGAGGATCCACGCGGGCGTACGGTCTGGTGGATCGGTCCGCCTGGCGCCGAGCAGGATGCCGGTGCGGGCACCGACTTCCATGCCGTGCGCACCGGGAACATCTCCATCACGCCCATCCACGTCGACCTGACCCGTTACCAGGCGCTCGACAAGGTGGCCAGCTGGGTCGGTGGCCTGGGCGAGGCAGTGAAGCAGGGCCAATGAATCCAAGGTTCCGACTCAACCCCGAGGCCGCCGGACAGGGCATGACGTCCCAGCGCGCCCGCGACCGCATGATCGAGCGCCTGCGCGAGAACGGTATCCGCAACGAGGACGTGCTGGCGGCGATGCGCTCGGTGCCGCGCCATCTGTTCATCGACGAGGCACTGGCGTCACGGGCCTACGAGGACACGGCGCTGCCGATCGGCTGCGGCCAGACCATTTCCCAGCCCTGGGTGGTGGCGCGCATGACCGAGGCGCTGCTGGAGTTCGGCCGGCCGGCGCGGGTGCTGGAAGTGGGGACGGGCTCTGGCTACCAGGCCGCCGTGCTGTCGCTGCTGGTCGAGCAGGTGCTGACCGTGGAGCGGATCGACGAGCTGTTGCGGCCCACGCGGCGGCGGCTGCTGAAGCTGGGCATGCGCAACGTGCGCTGCCGGTACGACGATGGCCGGGTCGGCTGGCCCGATGCGGCCCCGTTCGACGCGATCATCGTGACGGCCGGCGGGGCCGCGCTGGAGCAGGCGCTGTTCGACCAGCTCAATCCGGGCGGCGTCCTGATCGCGCCGGTCGGCGGGCCATCGGCCCAGCAGTTGCTGCGCTTCCATCGAACCGGGGATGGCCTCGTGCAGGATGACCTCGGCCCGGTCGTGTTCGTGCCACTTCTCTCGGGCCTGGGCTGACACCTTGAAGATCTTCGGACCCATCTACGACCGCTGCCTGCGCCTGGCAGCCCACCGCCACGCGCCTGCCTACCTGGCCGGCGTGAGCGCCAGCGAGTCGGTCATCTTCCCGGTGCCGCCGGACGTCATGCTGGCGCCAATGGCGCTGGCGCAGCCGAAGAAGTGGTGGCGATTCGCGCTGATCTGCACGGTGGCGTCCGTGCTGGGTGGCTTGCTTGGCTACGCGCTGGGCAGCCTGGCGCTCGAGGCGGTGTGGCCGTGGATCGAGCGCGCCGGCAAGGTCGAGACCTTCCACGAAATCCAGGAGCTGTTCACGCGCTACGGGTTCTGGATCATCTTCGTCGCCGGCTTCACCCCGATCCCCTACAAGGTGTTCACCGTCGCCGCCGGCGCGGCCGGCATCGGGCTGGTGCCGTTCACCCTGGGCTCACTCGTCGGGCGGGGCATGCGTTACTTTCTCGTGGCGGGCCTGGTGGCCTTCGGTGGGGAGCGCCTGGAGCGACTGATCCGGCGTTACGTGGAATGGTTGGGCTGGGGCGTGGCCGTTGCGGTGCTCCTCGCCCTGGTGTGGCTGGAGGTGCGTTGATGGGTGCAGTCGGGCTGCGTGCGGTCGCGGTTCTCGTCGTGCTGGCTTTGTTGGCCGGATGCGGGCGCTCGAACGTGGTGCGTCGCGAGTCCGGGGTCCAGGCACCCAGGACCTCGCAGCCGGCCGCCAGGCCGGCTGCCGGCGCGACGCAGGCCGAGGCGGTCGTGGCGCGGGGCGAAACGCTCTATGGCATCGCGTTCCGGCACGGTCTGGACTATCGGGAAGTCGCGCGCTGGAACGGGATCGGCGCGCCCTACACGATCTACCCCGGGCAGCGCATCCGCCTGCAGCCGCCTGGCGGGGCGCCAGCGCCGACACAGACGGCTGCTGCGCGTCCCGCGGCGCAGCCTGCGCCGGATACGCGTTCCTCGAGGGCGACCGCGGCGTCCTCGCGGCGCGGGCAGGCGGCCACCAGCCCGTCACCGGCCACGCCCGGCACCACGCCCGCCACGGGACAGGCCACGGCTCCGGCGGCTGCCACCCCTTCCACCGGCGCCTCGGGCGTGTCGGCCCCGGCACCGGTGGTCGCCACGGGTCCGGTCGCATGGCGGTGGCCCGCCGACGGCCAGCTGGTCGGGCGCTTCGTCGATGGCGAGAGCACGCGGCAGGGCATCGACATCGCCGGCCAGTCCGGGCAGGAAGTCCGTGCCGCCGCGGATGGCGTGGTGGTGTACTCCGGCTCGGGTCTGGTGGGCTACGGGGAGCTGATCATCATCAAGCACACCGACGAATGGCTGTCGGCCTACGGCCACAACCGGCGCCGGCTGGTCGAGGAAGGCCAGTCCGTTCGTGGTGGCCAGCAGGTGGCCGAGATGGGGCGAAGCGGCGCGAGCCGCGACATGCTGCACTTCGAGATCCGCCGCAACGGTCGCCCGGTGGACCCGCTGCAGCACCTGCCGCGTCGCTGAGGCTCGGGCTCAGCCCGGCAGCAGGAACGCCGCGACGACGCTTCGGCCTTCGGCGGCGAGCACATTGTAGGTACGTGCCGCGGCGGCGTTGTCCATTACTTCGATGCCGACACCCCGGGTGAGGCAGGCGGCCATGACGGCCTGGGAGGGGAAGCGCTGCACCGGGCCGCTGCCCAGCAGCACGACTTCCGGTGCCAGCGACAGGGCCTGTTCCAGGTGGCCCGGCTCAAGGCTCGGGCAATCCAGCGGTGGCCAGTCCTCGATCAGCCCGGAGGGGTAGACGATGAAGCTGCTCGCCAGGGAACGATCGTTCACCTCGATCGTGCCGGCCTCGACGCGCCGCACGACGTAGCCTGCCGGATTGCTGTCCTGTTGCAGTTGCATCGCGTCAGCGCGGCAGGACGACCTGCGGCTTCTTTTCGCGGCCGCGGTACAGCACTGCGGTGTTGCCGATGCGCTGCACCAGGGACGCGTCGGCGCGCGTGGCCAGGTCGGCGATCCAGGCGTCGCGCGTTTCGCGATCCTCCGCGGCCAGCTTGACCTTGACCAGTTCGTGGGTATCCAGGACCAGGTCGAGTTCGGCGACCACGCCTTCGGTGATGCCCTTGCCGCCCACCAGCAGGACCGGCTTGAGGCCGTGGGCCAGGCCGCGAAGGTAGCGCTTCTGGGTGGGGGTGAGTTGGGTCGGCATGGTCGGGTTCAGGGCGGGGCAGGGGGCGGAAAGGGTATCATGGGGAACCGTTTCGACGACTGGCACCGCCCTCCCATGGCCCGCAGCAAGAGCAGCCAGCAATGGCTGCAACGACATTTCTCCGATCCCTACGTGAAAAAGGCGCAGGCGGAGGGACTGCGTTCGCGGGCCGCGTTCAAGCTCGAGGAGCTCATCGACCGCGACCGGCTGGTCAAGCCGGGGATGGTCGTGGTCGACCTCGGCGCGGCCCCGGGGGGCTGGTCGCAGCTGGCCCGCAACCGCCTGGGCTCGACCGGCCGGGTGATCGCGCTCGACATCCTGGAGATGGCTTCCATAGCCGGTGTCGAGTTCCTTCACGGCGACTTCAGGGAGGCGGAAGCACTTTCTCGGCTGAAGGCTTTGCTGGGCGATGATGAGGCCGACCTTGTGCTTTCGGACATGGCCCCCAACTTCAGTGGCGTGGAGTCGGTGGACCAGCCCCGATCGATGTACCTGGTGGAGCTGGCCCGCGATTTCGCCCAGGACCACCTCAGGCCCGGTGGCAGCTTCCTGGCGAAGCTGTTCATGGGCGTTGGATTCGACGAATTTGTCCGCGACCTCCGCACACGCTATGGCAAGGTGGTGGTTCGCAAACCCAAGGCCTCCCGCAGCCGCTCCCCGGAGGTTTACGTGCTGGCGACCGGCAAGCGCTGAGAGGAATGATGTAGATGAACGATCTGGCCAAGAATCTGTTGCTCTGGGTAATCGTCGCCGTCGTGCTGATGATGGTCTTCCAGAGCTTCAACACCCGCGAGCAGCAGCCGGTGCTCTACAACGAGTTCGTGGCCCAGGTGCGCGCGGGCGAGATCTCCAAGGTGGTGATCGAGGACGCGGGCCGTACCCGCACGATCACCGCGCAGCGGCGGTCGGGTGGTTCGTTCACGGTGATCGCGCCTCAGGACGACAAGCTGGTCGACGACCTGCTGTACCACGAGGTCGCTATCCAGCAGGAAGAGTCGAGGATGACCTTCGGGATGATCTTCCTCAGCCTCCTGCCCTATATCCTGTTCATCGCGATCTTCATCTTCTTCATGCGCCAGCTGCAGTCCGGTGGCGGCGGCAAGGGCGCGATGAGCTTCGGCAAATCGCGCGCGAAGATGCAGAGCGAGGACCAGGTCAAGGTCAACTTCGGCGACGTGGCGGGTTGCGACGAGGCCAAGGAGGAGGTCGGCGAACTCGTCGAGTTCCTCCGCGACCCGGGCAAGTTCCAGAAATTCGGCGGCAAGATCCCCCGCGGCGTGTTGATGGTCGGCCCCCCGGGCACCGGCAAGACGCTGCTGGCGCGGGCGATCGCCGGCGAGGCCAAGGTGCCGTTCTTCTCGATCTCCGGCTCCGACTTCGTCGAGATGTTCGTCGGCGTGGGTGCCAGCCGGGTGCGCGACATGTTCGAGCAGGCCAAGAAGCACGCGCCGTGCATCATCTTCATCGACGAGATCGATGCGGTGGGACGTCATCGTGGTGCCGGCCTGGGCGGCGGACACGACGAGCGCGAGCAGACCCTGAACCAGCTGCTGGTCGAGATGGACGGCTTCGAGGGTGGCGAGGGCGTCATCGTGGTCGCGGCCACCAACCGTCCCGACGTGCTCGACCCGGCCCTGCTGCGCCCGGGCCGCTTCGACCGCCAGGTCGTGGTCGGCCTGCCCGACGTGCGCGGCCGTGACCAGATCCTCAAGGTGCACATGCGCAAGGTGCCGCTGGCCGACGATGTCGAGCCGATGGTCATCGCGCGCGGCACCCCGGGTTTCTCCGGTGCCGACCTGGCCAACCTGGTCAACGAGGCGGCGCTGTTCGCCGCGCGCGAGAACGCGCGCGACGTGCGCATGGACCATTTCGACAAGGCCCGCGACAAGATCCTGATGGGTGCCGAGCGTCGTTCCATGGCGATGAGCGAGGACGAGAAGAAGCTCACCGCCTACCACGAGGCCGGCCACGCCATCGTCGGCCGCGTCGTGCCCGAGCACGATCCGGTCTACAAGGTGACGATCATCCCCCGCGGCCGTGCGCTGGGCGTCACGATGTACCTGCCGGAGGGCGACAAGTACTCGATCAACAAGGTCGCGATCCGCAGCCAGCTGTGTTCGCTCTACGGCGGTCGCGTGGCCGAGGAGCTGATCTTCGGCGACGACCAGGTGACCACCGGCGCGTCCAACGACATCGAGCGCGCCACCAAGATGGCCCGCAACATGGTCACCAAGTGGGGCCTTTCCGACGAGTTGGGCCCGATCGCCTACAGCGACGACGAGGACGAGGTGTTCCTGGGCCGCTCGGTGACCCAGCACAAGTCGGTGTCCGACGACACGGCGCGCAAGATCGACGAGGTGGTGCGATCAATCCTCGACAAGGCCTACGAGCGCACCCGCGAGATCCTGACCGAGAACATCGACAAGCTGCACGTGATGGCCGAGGCGCTGCTGCAGTACGAGACGATCGACGCCAAGCAGATCGACGCGATCATGGAGGGCCGCGAGGTGCCGCCGCCGGTCGACTGGAGCAATACCGGTCGCGGCGACAAGCCCAGCGACGGCGAGGGCGGGGGCAAACCCGCCGCCGGGCCGATCGGCGGCCCGCACCGCAGGTCTGAGCCACGCGGACATGCGCCAGGCGACGCCCCTCCAGCGAGGGGCGTCGTCGTTTTCGCGCTACGCTGTGGCTCCCTCGGCCGCGCATCCTCCTTCCATGTTCGACGATCCCTCCGTGCCCCGACTCGACTGCGCCGGCCGCGTGCTGGTGCTCGACCGCCCGCGCATCATGGGCATCGTCAACGTGACGCCGGACTCGTTCTCCGACGGGGGGCGGCTGGACACGCCGGAGGCGGCTATCGCGCACGGCCTGGCCTTGGTCGAGGCCGGTGCGGACCTGCTCGATGTCGGTGGCGAGTCCACCCGCCCCGGGGCGCAGGATGTGTCCGGGGACGATGAGCTGGCACGGGTGTTGCCGGTGATCGAGGGCCTGCTGGCGCGCACCAGCGTGCCGGTCTCCGTGGATACCTCGAAGGCCCCGGTGATGCGTGCGGCACTCGCCGCGGGGGCAGGCCTGGTCAACGATGTGTACGCGCTGCGTCGCGAGGGTGCGCTGGAGGCGGTGGCGGAGGCCGGCGTGCCGGTGGTGCTGATGCACATGCAGGGGGAGCCACGCAGCATGCAGGAGGCTCCCGAGTACCACGACGTGGTGGCCGAGGTGCACGCGTTCCTGGCGCAGCGGGTCTTTGCCTGCGAGATGGCGGGCATCCCGAAGAGTCGCCTGGTGCTCGATCCGGGGTTCGGGTTTGGCAAGACGCTCGAACACAACCTGGCCCTGCTGGCGCGGCTGGACCGGTTCGGCGACCTGGGCTGCCCGGTCCTGGCGGGCCTTTCGCGCAAGCGCATGATCGGGGAGTTGACCGGGCGGGAGGTGGACGACCGCATCGCGGGCTCGACCGCAGCCGCATTGATCGCCGTGCAGCGCGGCGCGAGGATCCTGCGCGTGCACGACGTGGCCGCGACGCGCGACATGTTGCAGGTATGGGTGGCGGTTGACGGCCAGCCGCTGCCTCGCGTGTCGAAGGCGTCCGCTGCGCCGCGCTGGCCCGACGACGAGTAGCCCTCGGGCGAACGGCGTGGTCATGGCATCGCCACAGCGGCGCAAGTGCGTGCCCACGAAGCAACTTCGGGAGCTGTCCACAGGCTTTCCCCATGGCTTGTCCACACGTTTTGTGGATAGCGCGGAGCTGGGTGGTCATGGAATCGTCAAGTCGGCCGACAGCCGCGCCAGCATTGGTTGGTGGGGTTCCATCCACAGGCTTTCCCCACCGCTTTTCCACACCTGCTGTGGACAAGCGCCGGGTCGGGCGGGGTTCGGTTCGCGGCGACAACTGCGTTAGGCTGTCGCGCTTTCGCCGTACTGGAGTTGCATGAACGTATCCACGCCGACCTACGTAGCCTTCGCGCTGTACATGCTTGGCCTGGTCGTGATCGGCTACTACGCCTGGCGACGTACGAACGATTTCGACGACTACATCCTCGGCGGGCGCAAACTCGGACCGACGGTCACCGCGCTGTCGGCGGGTGCTTCCGACATGAGCGGCTGGCTGCTGCTTGGCCTGCCCGGGGCGATCTTCCTGAGCGGCCTGTCGGAAATGTGGATCGGCGTGGGCCTGGTGGCGGGCGCGTGGCTGAACTGGACGCTGGTTGCCGGACGCTGCGCGCCTATACCGAACGCGCGAACAACTCGCTGACGTTGCCGGACTACTTCACCCACCGGTTCGAGGACCGCAGCCGCCTGCTGCGGGTCGTGCCCGCGCTTGTCATCCTCGTGTTCTTCGCCCTCTACGTCGCCTCCGGCGTGGTCGCCGGCGGCCGCCTCATCGAGGGCGTGTTCGGCGTGCCCTACGCCACGGCGATCTGGATCGGTGCCGGCGTGACCATCGCCTATACGCTGGTGGGCGGTTTCCTGGCCGTGAGCTGGACCGACACGGCGCAGGGACTGCTGATGTTGTTCGCGCTGGTGGTGACGCCGATCACCGTGGTCTATTTCAATGGCGGCTTCGCCGATTCCGTGGCGCTGGTGCGCGAGGTCGACGTGGCCTACCTCAGCCTGGTCGGGGCTGGCGGCTGGGTGGCCATCGTGTCGGGCCTGGCCTGGGGCCTGGGCTATTTCGGCCAGCCGCACATCCTGGTGCGTTTCATGGCCGCCGAATCGGTGGCATCCATTCCCACCGCGCGGCGCATCGGCGTGGGCTGGATGTTGCTGTGCCTGTTCGGTTCGCTGGGCGTGGGCTTCTTCGGCATCGGCTGGTTCGCCAACAATCCCGAGTTCGCCGGGCCGGTCCAGGAGAACGCCGAGCGCGTGTTCCTGTCGCTGGTCACGGTCGTGTTCCATCCTTGGATCGCCGGCATCCTGCTCTCGGCGATCCTGGCCGCGATCATGTCCACGCTCAACAGCCAGTTGCTGGTGTGTTCGAGCGCGCTGACCGAGGATTTCTACCGCGCCTTCCTGCGGCGCACGGCCAGCCAGGTGGAACTGCTCTGGGTCGGCCGCATCACGCTGCTGCTGGTGTCGCTGGTGGCGATCTGGATGGCGCGCGACCCCGACGCGCGCGTGCTGCAGCTGGTCAGCTACGCCTGGGCCGGCTTCGGCGCCGCCTTCGGGCCGGTCATCGTCCTGTCGCTGCTGTGGCGGCGCATGACCCGCGATGGCGCGTTGGCCGGCATGCTGGTGGGCTCGCTGGTCGTGCTGGTGTGGAACCGCTTTGGCTGGTTCGGGGTGTACGAGATGATCCCGGGCGTGGCGCTGGCCACGCTTGCGATCGTCGGCGTCAGCCTGTTGGGCCGGCCGCCTGCGACCTCGGTCGACGACACCTTCACCGGGATGGAAGGCGACATGCGCGACGCCAGGGGTGTTTGAGCGGAACCTGCCGATGCATGCCAGGACTCCCATCGCGATCGCATTGATGGGCCCGACGGCCTCGGGCAAGACGGCATTGGCCGCCGACTGGGCGGAGCGGCTGGGCACCGAGGTCGTCAGTGTCGATTCGGCGCTGGTCTACCGCGGCATGGACATCGGCACCGCCAAGCCCGATGCGGCCCTGCTGGCGCGCGCTCCCCATCGGCTGATCGACATACGCGACCCGCACGAGGCCTATTCCGCGGCGGAGTTCGCCGTCGATGCCGCGCGCGAGATGGAGGCATTGCACGATTCGGGATGCATCCCGCTGCTGGCCGGGG
Source organism: Alkalisalibacterium limincola (assembly GCF_008017755.1). Classification (GTDB taxonomy): domain Bacteria; phylum Pseudomonadota; class Gammaproteobacteria; order Xanthomonadales; family Xanthomonadaceae; genus Alkalisalibacterium; species Alkalisalibacterium limincola. The sequence goes on along the minus strand of NZ_VRTS01000001.1, from coordinate 514,055 downwards.
GTACCGGGCTGTACTTCCGTGCCCTGCTCGATGGCCTGTCGGCGATGCCTTCTGCCGACCCGGTCGTGCGTGAGGCCATCGCGGACGAAGCCCGCGAGGCTGGATGGGAGTCGATGCACCGAAAGCTGGCGAAGGTCGATCCGGTCGCGGCGGGGCGGATCCATCCCAACGACCCGCAACGAATCTCGCGCGCGCTCGAGGTCTGGCGCATCAGCGGTCGGCCGATCAGCGACTGGCAGGGCGAGCGTCCCGTCGCGCCGAGCCGGTTTCGTGTGTTGAAGCTCGCGCTGGCCCCCGCCGAGCGTGCGGTGCTGCACCAGCGCATCGCCGAGCGTTTCGACCAGATGCTCGAACAGGGCTTCCTGGACGAGGTGCGCCGCCTTCGGGAGGACCCCAGGCTGCATCCGGACCTGCCCTCGATGCGCGCCGTGGGCTACCGCCAGGCCTGGGCCCACCTGGCCGGCGACCTCGATGCGGAGCAGTTCCGCAGCGCCGCGATCGCCGCCACGCGCCAACTGGCGAAGCGGCAGTTGACCTGGCTGCGCGGCCAGCCCGGCGTGACCTGGGTTGACCCGGTGGCGGCCCGCCCCCGGGCCGACGCGCTGATCGGCCGATACCTCGGCACGGCGTGACCTTCGGCCGTCGCCGGGGCAGCGCCGCGGATGTACCATGGGTGGGATTGAACGAACTTCCGGCCCAGGGGTCCTTTGGCCGGGTCTCCCGCTGCCTTGGCGGGCCATAACTAAAAATGCGGAGTACGCATGTCCAAGGGTCAATCCCTCCAGGATCCTTTTCTCAACGCCCTGCGCCGTGAGCGCATCCCGGTCTCGGTCTACCTGGTGAACGGCATCAAGCTGCAGGGCACGATCGAATCCTTCGACCAGTTCGTGGTGCTGCTGCGCAACACCGTCAGCCAGATGGTCTACAAGCACGCGATTTCCACCGTGGTGCCGGCGCGCAACGTGCGCGTGGGCCCGGGTGGTGGCTCGGTGGAGTCGGCGCACGCGCCCTCCGGCGACCACGAGGAGGGCTGAGCACTCCGTGTTCGAGCGATCAAAAGGCGGCGAGAACGCACTCCTGATCCACCCGCACCTCGTGGGGCCCCGGGGTGGCGGGCACGATCCCGAAGCGGCCGAGGAGTTCGCCGAACTGGTGCGTTCTGCGGGCGCCACGGTGGTCTCCGAGATCAACGCGCGGCTGGACAAACCCAGCCCGTCCCTGCTGATCGGCAGCGGCAAGCTCGACGAGGTCAAGGCGGTCATCGCGGCCACCGGTGCCGACCTGGTGCTGGTGAACCACGCGTTGAGCCCCGTGCAGGAGCGCAACCTGGAGCGCGAGCTCAAGTGCCGGGTGGTCGACCGGACCGGCCTGATCCTCGATATCTTCGCGCTGCGCGCCCGTACCAACGAGGGCAAGCTGCAGGTCGAACTGGCCCAGCTCAAGCACCTGTCCACGCGGCTGGTGCGGGGCTGGACCCACCTGGAGCGGCAGCGTGGTGGCGCGATCGGCCTGCGCGGCCCCGGCGAGAAGCAGCTCGAACTCGACCGGCGCATGCTCCAGACCAAGCTGGAGTCGCTGCAGCGCAGGCTCGACAAGGTCGAGGTGCAGCGCACCCAGATGCGCCGGGCGCGCATCCGCAACGAAGTGCCCCGGGTGGCGCTGGTGGGCTATACCAACGCCGGCAAGTCCACCCTGTTCAATGTCCTGACCGGCTCCGGCGTCTACGCCGCGGACAAGTTGTTCGCGACACTGGATCCCACCGTGCGCAGGGTGGAGGGACTGGCCTGCGGGCCCCTGGTGCTGGCCGACACGGTGGGATTCGTACGCGACCTGCCGCACGAACTGGTCGCCGCGTTCCGCTCCACGCTGGCCGAGGCGCGCGAGGCGGACCTCCTGTTGCACCTGGTCGACGCGGCCGATCCCCAGCGGCTCGACCGCATCGACCAGGTCGATGGCGTGCTGGAGGAAATCGGCGCCGGCGACATCCCGCAGGTGCTGGTGTTCAACAAGATCGACCGGGTCGAGGGGGCCGTGGCGCGACGCGACGAGCCCACCGGCGGGGTCGAGGCGGGCGGGCGCGAGCGGGTCTGGATCTCGGCCCGCGATGCGACGGCCTGGATCTGCTGCGCACGGCGCTGGCCGAGCGCTTCGCCAACCACCAGGTCCGGCTCGTCCTGAGGCTGCCTGCCGGGGCGGGGGCGCCTGCGTGCGCGACTGCATGAACTGGGGGGCGTGCTCCAGGACGAAGCCGACGACGAGGGCTGGCGGATCGAGGTGGAACTGCCGCGCGGCGTGCTCGAGCAACTGGCCGCCGGAAGCGACGGGGAACCGTTGCGCGCGCCTTTGCTTGCCGCTCACGGGCCGCCTTCCTACAATGACGAGTTCTGAACGCGCGGCCGGCTGCCGCGATGCAAGTGGAATTTCCGCAGGGGGCCCGGCCCGGGCCGCCTGCATCGAAGCCCGGCCATGGTGCCGGCGCGGGAGTAGTTGATGGCGTGGAACGAGCCCGGAAAGGGTGGCGGCAACAGCAATGGCGGTGGCGGCAAGGACCCCTGGAAGCGGAAGGATGGCGGCGGCGACGACGTCGAGATCTTCCTCTCCAAGCTCAAGGCCAACCTCGGCAAGGTGTTCGGTGGCGGCGGTGACGGTGGTTCGCCCCGTGGTGGCTCGGGATCGGCCGGGTTCGGCGCGATCATCGGCTGGGTGGTGCTGGCAGTGGCCGTCTGGCTGGTGTTCGACAGCTGGCAGATGGTCGACGAGCGCCAGCGCGGCGTGGTGCTGCGCTTCGGCGAGTTCACCCGGTTCATGGACCCGGGCCCGAACTTCAAGTGGCCGCGTCCCATCGAGTCGGTCACCAAGGTCAACGTGACCGACGTGCGCCGCATCTCCGAGCAGGTGCGCCTGCTGACCCGCGACGAGAACATCGTCAACATCACCTATGAAGTGCAGTACCTGGTGTCGGACCCGCGCGAGTTCCTGTTCGGTACCCGCGAGCCCGATGAAACCATCAAGCAGGCGGCCGAGAGCGCGATCCGCGACGTGATCGGCGGCAACGAGATGGACACGGTGCTGACCGGCGAGCGCGCCCTGCTGGCCGGCGAGGCCAGCCAGCGCCTGCAGACCACGATCGACAGCTATCCGACCGGGCTGCAGGTGACGACGCTTAACCTGACCGACGCGCGTCCCCCGCAGGAAGTGCGCCAGGCCTTCGACGACGCGATCAGCGCCCGCGAGGACAAGGAGCGCCTGGAGAGCGAGGCGGAGGCCTACGCCAGCAAGATCGTTCCCGAGGCACGCGGCGACGCGGCCCGGATCCGCAACGAGGCCGAGGGCTATCGCGAGGCCGCGATCGCGCGTGCCACCGGTGACGCCGACCGCTTCACTCTGCTCGTCGAGCAGTACCGCGAGGCCCCCGGCGTGACCCGCCAGCGCCTCTACCTGGAGACGATGCAGGAGGTCCTGGCCAACAACCGCAAGGTCTACGCCGGCGACGGCGGCAACGTGCTCTACCTGCCGATGGGAGGCGAGGGCGCGATGCAGCCCAATGCGCCGCTCAACCGGCTCCCGGCCGCCACCAGCACCGGTGGCACGTCCGCGATACCGCCTGCGCCAGGGTCGACAGACCCCCGCCAGCAGGGCCGTTCACCCCGCTCCACCCGCGAGGATCCCCGTCGATGAGAAACATCATCCTTATCGCACTGGCGCTCCTCGTGCTGCTTGGCATGGGCGCGGTGTACCAGGTCCAGGAAAGCCAAGTCGCGTTGCGCCTGCAGTTCGGCCGCGTCATCGAGGAAGGCATCCAGCCGGGCCTGCACTTCAAGTTGCCGGTGGTCCAGGACGTCATGCGCTTCGATCGCCGCATCCTGACGCTGGATTCGCGTCCGGAGCGCTACCTCACGTTCGAGAAGAAGGACGTCAATGTCGACTTCTTCGTCAAGTGGCGCATCTCCGACGTCCGTCGCTACTACCAGAGCACGGGCGGCAACGAGGAGAACGCGCGCGAGCGCCTGCGCCCGATCGTCACGGAGACGATCCGGAACGAGATCGCCCAGCGCACGCTGCAGGCCGTTGTGGCCGGCGAGCGCGCCGACCTGGCCCAGCGTTTCATCGAGGTGTCCAACCGCGGTGCCGAGAGCCTGGGCGTGCAGGTGGTGGATGTGCGGATCAAGCGCATCGACCTGCCCGAGGACAGCCAGGTGATCGAATCGGTGTTCAACCGCATGCGCGCCGAGCGCCTGCGGGTGGCCAACGAGCTGCGCGCCGAAGGCCAGGAAGTGCTGTTGTCGATCACTTCCGAAGCCGACCGGGCGGTGACGGTGCTGTTGGCCGATGCCGAGCGCGATGCCCAGCGGCTGCGCGGTGAGGGCGATGCACGGGCGGCGGAGATCTATGCTTCGGCGTTCGGCGCCGACGCCGAGTTCTATGCCTTCTACCGCAGCCTCGAGGCCTATCGCGGTGCGTTCGCCGACGGCCAGGGCGTGATGGTCCTGGACCGTGACGCGGAGTTCCTGCGCTACTTCGAGGATGGCCCGCGCCGCTGAGCGGGCGGGCCCGGGAACACCGCATGGACCTGTTGATGGCCGCCTTGTGCCTGGTCCTGGTGATCGAGGGGCTGCTGCTGTTCATCGCTCCGGGTGGATGGAAGCGCATGGCGGCGGAGGCGCAGAAGCTCGAGGACCGGCATCTGCGCCGCTTCGGCGGCGTCATGGTCGTGGTCGGGCTGGTGGCGTTGCAACTGGTGCGTTGACGGCCGGGCCTGCATTCGCCGGTGTTTTGGGGGATAATTTCGCAAAGCCGGGGCGCGTCCCCGGCTTTGCCGCGTCTGGACGCCGGGAGCCCCGGTGCCGCGCGAGTCCGCACAGTGAAGGAGCAGTGAGATGGGTCAGTCGGTAGTGGTTCTGGGTGCCCAGTGGGGCGACGAGGGCAAGGGCAAGATCGTCGACCTGCTGACCGAGCGCGTCAGTGCGGTGGTCCGGTTCCAGGGCGGCCACAATGCCGGCCACACGCTGGTGATCGGCAACGAGAAGACGGTGCTGCACCTGATCCCGTCGGGCATCCTGCGCGAGGGCGTCCAGTGCCTGATCGGCAACGGCGTGGTGCTCAGCCCGGCGGCGCTGAAGAAGGAGATCGGCGAACTCGAGGCCAAGGGCGTGGAAGTGCGCTCGCGGCTGAAGATCAGTCCGGCGACGCCGCTGATCATGCCGTACCACATCGCGCTGGACCAGGCGCGGGAGAAGGCGGCTGGTGGCAAGGCCATCGGTACGACCGGCCGCGGCATCGGTCCGGCCTACGAGGACAAGGTGGCCCGCCGTGGCGTGCGCGTGGCCGACCTGAACTACCCCGAGCAGCTGGCCGAGAAGCTGCGCTCGACGATCGATTACCACAACTTCGTGCTGACCAAGTACCTGGGTGTCGAGGCGGTGGACTACCAGGCGGTGCTCGACGAGGCGCTGGCCTTCGGCGAGTACGTCGACCCGATGAAGCACGACGTGGCCGGCCTGCTGCACCAGTTGCGCAAGGACGGCAAGCGGATCCTGTTCGAGGGCGCCCAGGGCTCGCTGCTCGACATCGACCACGGCACCTATCCGTACGTGACCTCCTCGAACACCACCACCGGCGGCGCGCTGGCCGGCACGGGCGTGGGCGCGGATGCGATCGACTACGTGCTGGGCATCGCCAAGGCCTACGCCACCCGCGTGGGCGGTGGTCCGTTCCCGACCGAGCTCAACGACGAGATCGGCGAGGACATCCGCAAGCGTGGCCAGGAGTTCGGTGCCACGACCGGCCGTCCGCGCCGCTGCGGCTGGATCGACATCGTGGCGCTCAAGCGCGCGGTGGCGATCAACGGTATTTCCGGGCTGTGCGTGACCAAGCTCGATGTGCTCGACGGGCTGGAAAGCCTGAAGATGTGCATCGCCTACCGCTACCGCGGCAAGGAAACCGAGTACCCGCCGCTGGACGCGGCCGGCTGGAACGAGATCGAGCCGGTCTACCTGGAGTTCCCGGGCTGGAGCGAGTCCACCCACGGCATCACCGAGTGGGACCGGCTGCCCCCGGCCGCACGCGCCTACCTGCGCTCGCTCGAGGAACTCGTGGGTTGCCAGCTGGCCATGGTGTCCACCGGGCCTGACCGGGACGCGAACATCGTCCTGCAGGATCCGTTCGCCTGAGGCCGGATTGCAGCCGGTCACGAAAAAGGGCGGCCAGTGGCCGCCCTTTTTCGTGGTGCGTTCCCCGTCATGAGGAACCTTTGCTGGCTGGAGCGAGGGGTGTTACTCGGCGTCCTCGGTGTCCAGCGGCTGCTCGGCGACGATCGTCGCGGTCGATGCGTCGATCTGCACCAGGACATGCTCGCCCTGCGGGTTGACCGCCTCGGCGCTCCACATCGGTGCATCGACGTCCACGTTCTCGATCTCGCTGTAACCCACCTGTTCAAGCGCGGTACGCAGGTCGGCCTCGGTCACCTGGGTCTCCGGCATGGCACCGGCGGTGTCGTCGACGGGCGGCATGCCATGCTCGGGCATCGGCTCTGCGGGCATGGTGGTGTCCGTCGGCGGAGTCATGTCCTCCTGCGGCGGCTCGACCGGCTGCTGCGCGAACGCCGCACCGGAAAAAGCGAAAGCGGCGGCGGTGGCAGCGGCGATCAGGGTCTTGGACTTCATCATGCGAATCCTCCTTTAGTGCCCGAACGGTGGGTCCGGACTTCCATGAATTCGGGATCCAGTCTAACGACCGGAACGTAAAGGGGTCATTAAATCGGCGTTGCGATGAAGTTCGCGTGCCGAAATGTTCAGCGCGGGGACAGTCCCCGGGAGGGGGCGGTTCAGTGCGATGCCCGGCGCGTGAGGGCGTCGTGCATCGCGCACTGCAGGAGCAAAAAAAAACGGCCCGCCGGAGGCAGGCCGTTCTTTCGGTGTGTGGTGCCCAGGAGAGGACTCGAACCTCCACGGTTTTACCCGCTAGTACCTGAAACTAGTGCGTCTACCAATTCCGCCACCTGGGCTTCGCGCGAGCTTGTGGGCGTCGGCGAGCCGCATAAGTTACTGGCGATGGCCCCCGGTGTCAACGGGTTCATGGCGCACCTTCGTGTACCATGCGCCGATGACTGAAAAATCCAAGAAGAACAAGACGGGAGGGCGATCCACCTCGGCCCCGAAACGGCCGGGCTGGATGCCCGATTCGATGCCCACCAGCGGCTCTGGCCCGGACGCGGCAGCCCCTCCTGGAAAGCGGCGGGGAAAGCAGGGCACTTCCGCCCCCGGCGCGGCGAAGAAGCCGAAGGACCAGCAGCCAGGTGGCCAGAAGGCCAAGGGCCGGAAATCGGCGGATCCGGCGCGCTCCCAGGGACCGTCGCAGGCCGCCGGCAAGGGCGGAGGCCGAGCTGGTGTACAGGATCCCCATGCCGCGCGCGAGGCGCGCCGCTACGAGAATCCCATCCCCAGCCGGGAAGTGATCCTCTCCGTGCTGGGCGAGGCGGACGGCCCGATGAGCGTGGAAGGCCTGGCGGCGGCCCTGGAACTCACCACTGCGGACCGGTTCGATGCACTGGGCAAGCGCCTTGGCGCCATGTTGCGCGATGGCCAGCTGCTCGCCAATCGTCGCGGCGGATACGCCGTGGCCGAAAAGCTCGACCTGGTGCCGGGCACCGTCATCGCCAACCCGGAGGGTTTCGGGTTCCTGCGGCCCGAGGCCGGCGGCGACGACCTGTTCCTGCCGCCCAAGGAGCTGCGCAAGGCGATGCATGGCGACCGCGTGCTGGCCAGCGTCACCGGCGTCGACCGGCGCGGCCGCAAGGAAGGCGCGATCGTCGAGGTGCTCGAGCGCCGCCTGAGCCGGGTCATGGGCCGCTTCGAGGAACGCAATGGCGTGGCCTACGTCACGCCGGACGACCGGCGCGTGCTGCAGGACGTGATGATCCCGGCCAATGCCCGCGAAGGCGCGCGCGACGGCCAGCTGGTGGTGTGCGAGATCACCGAGCCGCCGACCCAGCATCGTCCGCCGTTCGGCCGCATCCTGACCGTGCTGGGCGACAAGCTGACGCCGTCGCTGGTGGTCGAGGCCGCGATCCATGGCCACGGCCTGCCACACGAGTTCCCGCAGCCGGTGCTCGACGAAGCCACGGCGACGCCGACGGAGGTTTCCCCGGCCCAGATCGGCAAGCGTGCCGACCTGCGCCAGTTGCCGCTGGTGACGATCGATGGCGAGGACGCCAAGGATTTCGACGACGCGGTGTATTGCGAACCCGACGGGAAGGGTTTCCGGCTGGTCGTCGCGATCGCCGACGTGTCCAACTACGTCAAGCCGGGCATGGCGCTCGACGAGGAAGCGCAGGACCGCGCGACCTCGGTGTACTTCCCCGGCTTCGTCGTTCCGATGCTGCCCGAGACGCTGTCCAACGGGATCTGCTCGCTCAAGCCCAAGGTCGACCGGATGTGCTTCGTGTGCGACATGCGCATCGACCGCGACGGCGAGGTGGTGTCCTCCGAGTTCTACGAGGCGGTGATGCGTTCGCACGCACGCCTGACCTACACCCTGGTGTGGAACGCGATCGGCGAGGACGACGAGAACGCGAAGGCGCAGATCGGCGAGCTCATGCCGCAGGTCAAGCAGCTGCACCAGCTCTACGGCGTACTGGCACGGGCCCGGGCCAAGCGCGGGGCGATCGAGTTCGAGTCCGGCGAAACCCGCTTCGTGCTGGGTCCGGCCGGCGAGGTGGTCCAGGCAGGCATGCTCCAGCGCAACGATGCGCACAAGCTCATCGAGGAGTGCATGATCGCGGCCAACGTCGAGGCCGCGCGCTTCCTGCTCGAGTCGGGGGTGCCTGCCCCCTACCGCGTCCACGAGAGCCCCCCGGAGAACAAGTACGAGGACCTGCTGGAGTTCCTGAAGGAATTCAACCTGAGCCTGCCGCCGCTGGGCCGGGTGCGTCCGCGCGACTACACGCAGTTGATCCGGAAGGTGCGCGAGCGTCCCGACGCCGCGCTGCTGGAGTCGGTGCTGCTGCGCTCGCAGGCCCTGGCGGTCTACACGCCGGAGAACAACGGTCATTTCGGCCTGGCGCTCGATGCCTATGCGCACTTCACCTCGCCGATCCGGCGTTACCCGGACCTGCTGGTGCACCGCGCGATCAAGCACGTGCTGGCCGGGGGGAGTGCGGAGGACTTCCGCTACGCCCGCCACGACATGGCGACGCTGTCGCTGCAGTGCTCCGAGCGTGGCCGCCGCGCCGACGAAGCTTCGCGCGAGGTTGACGAGCGCTACCGCGCCGCCTGGATGGAGCAGCACGTCGGCTCGGAGTTCGACGGCGTCATCAGCGGTGTCACCAGCTTCGGCCTGTTCGTGGAGCTCAAGGAGTCCAAGGTCAACGGCCTGGTGCACGTCACCCAGCTGCCCAACGACTATTACCATTTCGATCCGGCCCGGCGGACCTTGGGCGGAGAGCGCGGCGGGCTGGTCTTCCAGCTCGGTGATGCGGTCCGCATCATCGTGCTCAAGGCCAGCCTGGAGGAGCGCAAGATCGATTTCCGGCTGGTGCTGTCGGACAAGGCGGAGTTCGGGAGTTTCGTCCCGCCCACGCCGCCGAAGGCGAAGAAGGGCGGCCGCCGCTGAGCGGGGCCACTGATCCAGGAAGAAGACGCACATGAGCAACGGACAGGGTCGCTGGGTCGCCGGCATCAACGCGGTGGCCTCGGCGCTGGAGCACGACGCGGAGAACGTACGCGAGGTGCTGGTGGAGCCGGGGGCGAAGAACCCGCGGCTGCAGGAGATCGTCAAGGAAGCGCACGAGCGCGGCATTCCCGTGCGCAAGGTCAACCAGCAGGCGCTGGACGGCGTCGGCGGGGGCGTGCGCCACCAGGGCGTGGTGGCGCGCTACGACGCGGTGCGTACCTGGGACGAGGGCGACCTCGCCGAGCTGGTCGAACAGGCCGCGGGCAAGGCCCTGGTGCTGGTGCTCGACGGCGTGCAGGACCCGCACAACCTGGGTGCCTGCCTGCGTTCGGCCGCCGCCGCGGGCGCGACGGCCGTGGTGATTCCCAAGGACCGCTCCGCGCCGGTCAACGCGACCGTGCGCAAGACCTCCTCCGGTGCGGCCGACCGGATTCCGGTGGTCCGGGTGACCAACCTGGCGCGCACCCTCAAGGCGATGCGCGACATGGGCGTGTGGGTCTACGGCCTGGCCGGTGACACCAAGGCGACCCTGTTCCAGCTCGACCTGAAGGGCAACGTGGCCCTGGTGCTGGGCGGGGAAGGCGAGGGCATGCGCCGGCTGACGCGGGAGCATTGCGACGGCCTGGCCTCCATTCCGATGCCGGGCGACATGGAGAGCCTCAATGTCTCCGTGGCCGCCGGTGTGGCATTGTTCGAAGCGGTCCGACAGCGCGGGGAGTGAGCATGGGCATGCAGTGGCACGACTTCGTCGGCCTGGCCGGCGTGGCTTTCGTGGTGGGCGCGTTCTTCCTGCTCCAGGCCGACAAGCTCGGCGCGCACTCGATCGGTTACCAGCTGGCCAACCTGTTCGGTGCGCTCTTCATCCTGTTGTCGCTGTACTACGCGCCCAACCTGTCGGCGATCCTGCTGCAGCTGGTGTGGATCGCGATCAGCCTGTTCGGCCTCGTGCGTGGCTTCCGGTTGCGGCGTGCGCGCCACGCTGAAGCCAGGGCCAGGCCTCCCGCCTGATCCCGGGCGCGCCTCACTCGCCGCTGGCGGCCTCGAACTGGCGCCACCGGTTCAGGACAAGACAGAACAACTCGGCCGTGCGCTCGGTGTCGTAGATGGCCGAGTGCGCCTCGGTGTCGTCCCAGTCCAGGCCCGCGGCCTGCACGGCCTTGCTCAGCACGGTCTGGCCGTAGGCCAGGCCGCCCAGCGTGACGGTATCGAACGTGCTGAAGGGGTGGAACGGGTTGCGCTTGTGCCCGGTGCGTCGCACCGCGGCGTTGAGGAAGCCCAGGTCGAAGGAGGCGTTGTGCCCGACCAGGATGGCGCGCTGGCAGCCATGGCGCTTCACCGCCTGGCGTACCTTGGCGAACACGTGGTCGAGCGCGGCGCGCTCCTCGCGTGCCATCCGGAACGGGTGGTCGAGCACGATGCCGGTGATTTCCAGCGAGCGGGGGTCGATCTCGGCGCCCGGGAAGGGGTCCACGTGCGATGCGACCACCTCGCCGGGGCGGTAGAACCCGGACTCGTCGAGCTCGATCGGGATCGCCGCGATCTCCAGCAGCGCGTGGCGTTCGCAATCGAAGCCGCCGGTCTCGACATCCACCACCACGGGCAGGAAACCGCGAAACCGGCTGGCCATCGGCGGCCGCTCGGGCGTTGCAGCGGCTTCGGGATTGGGGTTGGGGGAGGAATCCATCGGCGCAAGGATAGCAGGCGGGCCGAGGCTGTCCGGCCCACCGGAGGGACCACCCACCGCTGGCGGGTACAAATATGACCGGCTGCAACACAACCGCAACATTCACTGTCCAGACTTCTCCTCGTCGTCAGGGCGGGGTCGTCCCCGCCTGGCATCGCCGGTCTCTACACCGTCAACTACCGAGGAACCCAGGAAATGTCCTTCTCCGGATTCAACAAGCTCGCACTTGGCGTCGCCGTAGCCGCCGCCCTCGCGCTGCCCGCTGCCGCGTTCGCACGTGACAACATCCAGGCCGCTGGCTCCTCCACGGTGCTGCCGTTCTCGTCGATCGCCGCCGAAGAGTTCGGCAACAACTACGCCCAGTTCCGTACCCCCGTCATCGGGTCCGGCGGCACGGGTGGTGGCATGCGCCAGTTCTGCGCCGGCGTGGGCACCGACACGATCGACATCGGCAACGCCTCTCGCGCAATCACCGACGCCGAGAAGGCCGCCTGCCGCGAGAATGGTGTGACCGAAGTCATCGAGGTCAAGTTCGGCTACGACGGCATCGTGTTTGCCTCGCGCTCGGATTCGGGCACCTTCGCACTCGAGCCCAAGCACGTGTTCCTCGCGCAGGCCGCGCAGATCCCGCGTGACGGCCAGATGGTCGCCAATCCCTACACCCGCTGGAACCAGATCGATCCCAGCCTGCCCGACCAGGAGATCGTGCTGGCGATCCCGGGTAGCAACCACGGTACCCGCGAGGTCTACGACCTCAACGTGGTGCGCGCTGGCTGCAACACCTTCGACGAGGTCAAGGCGTTGGAGGGCGATGCCCGCAACCAGTTCTGCGACGCGATCCGCACCGATGGCCGCATGATCGAGATCGCCGGCGACTACACCGAGACCCTGGCCCGACTGGCGGCCCAGCGCGACGCGTTGGGAGTGTTCGGCTTGAGCTTCTACGAGAACAACCGCGACCGCCTGAAGGTGGCTACGGTTTCCGGCGTCACGCCCTCGGTCGAGGCGATCCTCTCCGGCGAATACCCGGTGTCCCGCCCACTGTACTTCTACGTCAAGGGTGACCACATCGGCGTCATCCCGGGCCTCCAGGAGTTCGCGCAGTACTTCGTTTCCGATGCCCTGTCGGGCGAAGGCAGCCCGCTGGAAGAGGCTGGCCTGATTCCGCTGTCCGACGAAGAGCGTGCCGAAGTGATGGAGAACATCCGCAGCCGCAACTCGGTGCTGTAAGCAGCTCAACGCGGCGCGCACGGGGCTCCTCGCCGCAGGAGGCCCTGTGCTTGTGCAACCGCCGGTTCTCGCCGGTCATCGAAATGTCGGGATCTCCGCTCAATGGGCAACTACGGACTGCTATTGCTGCTGCTCGGCCTGATGGTCGTGGGTTACCAGATGGGGCTGGTGCGCAGTCGCGCGATGGCGCACGGCGGGCGCGAGGCGGGTCTTGCGCGGATGCATTCCAGGCCGCAGCACCACGGGGTGCGCCTCGCCTTGCTGGCCGGGGGGCCGGCGTTGCTCCTGGTGGTGGCATGGCTGGTGTTTGCACCGACGGTCATCGACGCCAGCATCTCAACCCAGATCAGCGTCGAACGGCCCGGCCTTACCGACAACGAGATGCGGGTCGCCCTGCGGCGCATCCATGCACTGACTGGCGAACGAGGCTTCGTCCAGGGTGCGCAACCCTGGGAGCTGGCCGCAGCCGAGCAGCTGCGCGCCCTGCGGCGCACCAGCGCATGGCTGTTGACCGGGCTCGCTGCGGGCCTGGCGGCGGTGGGACTGCTGTTCGGCTTCCGGCGCATGAATCCGGCACTGCGCGCCCGCAACCAGATCGAACGCGTCGTCCAGGTCGCCCTGATGCTCAGTTCGGCCGTCGCGATCCTGACCACGATCGGCATCGTGCTGTCGATGGTCGGCGAGACCTTGAAGTTCTTCCAGTTCATCCGCCCGGCCGACTTCTTCTTCGGCACGGTCTGGAACCCCGTCTTCCATGTCACGGAAACCAGTGGCTACGGTCGTTACGGCATGTTGCCGCTGTTGGGCGGCACGATGCTGGTGGCGGCAATCGCCATGGCGGTCGCCATCCCGATCGGCCTGTTCGCGGCGATCTACCTGGCCGAGTACGCGTCGAGCTGGGTGCGCAGTTTCGCCAAGCCGGCGCTGGAAGTGCTGGCGGGCATACCCACGATCGTCTATGGCTTCTTCGCGTTGGTCGCGGTCGGACCGTTCCTGGCCGGGCTGGGGGACATGGTGGGGCTGAACATCCGGGCGACGTCGGCACTGACTGCGGGCGTCGTGATGGGGATCATGCTGATCCCCTTCATCTCTTCGCTGTCCGACGACATCATCACCCAGGTGCCGAAGTCGCTCCGCGATGGGTCACTGGGCCTTGGAGCCACCCGCTCGGAGACGATCCGTCGCGTGGTCCTGCCTGCCGCCTTGCCCGGCATCGTCGGTGCGGTGCTGCTGGCGGCCAGTCGCGCGGTCGGGGAAACGATGATCGTGGTGCTCGCGGCCGGCAACTCACCCGTGCTGACGGCCAACCCGTTCGACGCCGTGTCTACCATGACAGTGACGATCGTCAACCAGCTCACCGGCGATTCCGATTTCGCCGGACCGCAGTCGCTGGTGGCCTTCGCATTGGGCCTGACCCTGTTCGTGATCACGCTGTTCCTCAACGTGATCGCCCTGATGATCGTCCGCCGCTACCGCGAGCAGTACGACTGACATGAAGACGACCTCCTATTCGCCGGACCGCAGCAGCCTGCCGCCAAGTGCAGTGCAGGACCGCGTCAACAAGTCGCTCTCCCGCCGTCACCGCCAGGAGAAGACCTTCAAGGCCATGGGCCTCGGGGCGATGTTGCTGGGCCTGGCCTTCGTCGTGATCCTCTTCGTCCACATCTTCAGCAAGGGGCTGCCCGCCTTCTGGCAGGCCTCGATCACGCTCGACGTCTACTTCGATCCGGCCGTGGTGACCATCGATGCGGCCCCTGATCGAGAACCAGGCGAGGATGCCAATGCCTTCCGCGAGCGCCGACTGGAGTGGGAGAACTCGGTTGGCTTCATCAACTTCAACCGCCTGATCGTCGCCGCCCTGTCCGAGCACATTCCCGACATCGCCGAGCACGGTCGCGATGCCACCCGCCTGGTCACCTCCGGCGAGCGCATCCGCCTGCGCGACATGGTGGTCGACGACCCGTCGATCGTCGGCCAGACACGGAGGGTGAACCTGCTCGCCGATGCCAACGTGGACGTGTGGCTCAAGGGGAACATCGACCGCGACCTGCCCGATGCGCAGCAGCAGCTCAGCCCTCGGGTCAGGTCGTGGATCGACCAGTTGCATGCCGACGGCCTTCTCGACCTGCGTTTCAACCTCGCGCTGTTCACGAACCCGGATTCGCGGTCCTCGCTGGCGTCCGCCGGCCTGGCCGGCGCGTTCATGGGTTCGCTGTACATGATGATGATCGTGCTGCTGGTGGCGGTACCGATGGGCGTGGCCTCGGCGATCTACCTGGAAGAGTTCGCCCCGAAGAATCGCATCACCGACATCATCGAGGTGAACATCAACAACCTCGCCGCGGTGCCATCGATCATCTTCGGCCTGCTCGGTGCCGCGGTGTTCATCCAGTATTTCAAGCTGCCGCTCTCCGCCCCGGTCGTCGGCGGCCTGGTGTTGAGCCTGATGACGCTGCCGACCGTGATCATCGCGACGCGCGCCGCCCTCAAGGCGATCCCGCCATCGATCCGCCAGGCCGCACTTGGCGTCGGTGCATCCAAGACGCAGGCGGTCTTCCACCATGTGCTCCCGCTGGCGCTGCCCGGCATCCTCACAGGCTCGATCATCGGTCTGGCCCAAGCGCTTGGCGAGACGGCGCCGCTGCTGCTGATCGGCATGAATGCGTTCGTCGCATCGATGCCGACCGGGCCGTTCGACCAGTCCAATGCGCTGCCGGTGCAGATCTACCTGTGGCAGGGCAACGAACTGCGAAACTTCTTCGAGGCACGCACATCGGCCGCGATCATCGTGCTCCTCGCACTGATGCTGTCGCTCAACGCGCTGGCGATCTGGCTGCGCAGAAAATTCGAAAAGAGGTGGTAAGTCGATGAACAAGCAGGTCCAGGTTCCGCTGGGGGCTCCTGTGCTGGATGCGCACTCGCCGTCGAAATCCACCGGGCGGGTGAAGATGTCCGCCCGTGACGTGAAGGTGTTCTACGGCGACACGGAGGCGATCAAGGGGGTGTCGATGGACATCTTCGAGCACGAGGTGATCTCGTTCATCGGCCCGTCCGGCTGCGGCAAGTCCACGTTCCTGCGCAGCTTCAACCGCATGAACGACACCATCGAATCCGCGCGGGTCGAGGGAGAGATCCTGCTCGACGGCAAGGACATCCACGCCTCGTCGCTGGATGTCGTGCTGCTGCGTGCCCAGGTGGGGATGGTCTTCCAGAAGCCGAACCCGTTCCCGAAGTCGATCTTCGAGAACATCGCCTACGGCCCGAGGTTGCATGGTCTGGCCCAGAACAAGGCGGAGCTGGTCGACATCGTCGAGTCCAGCCTGCGACGTGCCGGGCTCTGGAACGAGGTCAAGGACCGTCTGGACCAGCCCGGCACCGGTCTTTCCGGCGGCCAGCAACAGCGGCTGTGCATCGCCCGCGCGATCGCGGTCAGCCCAGAGGTGATCCTCATGGACGAGCCCTGTTCGGCGCTGGACCCGATCGCCACCTCGATCATCGAGGAGCTGATCGACGAGCTCAAGGCCAACTTCACCATCGTCATCGTGACCCACAACATGCAGCAGGCCGCACGGGTGTCGGACCGAACGGCCTTCTTCCACCTCGGCGAGCTGGTCGAGCTGGCCGACACCAGCGATCTGTTCACCAATCCGCGCACGAAGCGCACCGAGGACTACATCACCGGCCGTTACGGCTGATCGGAGTGGGCGCCATGAACAAGCGAAACGAGCACATCGTCAAGAGCTACGACGAGGAACTGGCGCGACTGCGCGGCGAGATCCTCGGGATGGGGGAACTCGCACTGGAGCAGATGAGCGGGGGCATGCGTGCGCTGCGCGAGGGTGACGGGGCCCTGGCGGAAGAGGTCATCGCTGCCGACGCGCGCATCGACAAGCTCGAGCTGGAGGTGTCGGGCGATGTACTTCGCCTTCTGGCCCTTCGTCAGCCGATGGCCGGCGACCTGCGAGGGGTCCTTTCGTCCTTGCGCATTGCCGCCGACATCGAGCGGATCGGGGACTATGCGGCCAACGTGGCCAAACGCTCGCTCGCCTTGTCGGAGGCGCAGCCGCGGGCTGCCGTCAATGGCCTGTCGGAAATGGTCGAGTTCGCGTCCGGCATGCTGCGCGAAGTACTGGATGCCTACGCCGCCGGGGATGCAGTACGTGCACTCGATGTCCGCGACCGTGATGTCGACCTGGACGCCCGCTACAACAGTCTGTTCCGCGAATTGCTGACGTACATGATGGAAAGCCCGAGCGTGATCGGCACCTGCACGCACTTCCTTTTCATCGCCAAGAACATCGAGCGCATCGGCGATCACGTGACGAACATCGCGGAGAACATCTGGTTCCAGGCCGAAGGCGAGCTGCCGGCGGATGAGCGCCCCAAGGGCGACAACACCAACATCCCCCTGACGCCCTGAAGCATTTGCGCCGAGACGGTTTCGGTGCAAACTACCGTTTAATAATTCCATGATATTGGAAATATCAAAATGAATTCGACCGATTCAATGACCGAGGACGCGGCCCTTCAAGCGTTGTCGGCCCTGTCGCAGCGCAGTCGCCTGGCACTGTTCCGACACCTCGTGCGCCATGCCCCGGTAGGCGACTGCCCCGGCGAGATGGCCGTCGCCCTCGACTTGAGCCCGCCAACCCTGTCGTTCCACCTGAAGGCACTGGTATCAGCCGGGCTTGTCGAGGCAGAGCCGAAGGGCCGCCACATCACCTATCGCGCCCGGCTGGATGCCATCGCGGCCCTGGTGGGGTTCCTCGGCGAGAACTGCTGTGCGGCCAGTGGGGCGAGTTGCGAGACTCCGGCGCGTCGCGGCGCCGTCCAGGCCCGTTGCGCATGAGCATCCGGATCGGCATCAACGGTTTTGGCCGCATGGGTCGGCTGCTGCTTCGTGCCGCCTGGGGACGCCCCGGATTCGAGTTCGTGCAGGTCAACGACCCCGCCGGCGACGCGCCCACCTACGCCCACCTGCTGGCCTTCGATTCGATCCACGGACCCTGGCCGGTCCCGGTGTTCCACGAGGACGGTGACCTGGTCGTCGATGGGCGGCGGATCCGTTTCGGTGGCGAGAAGACGCTGGAGGCCACCGACTGGTCGGGTTGCGACGTGGTCGTCGAAGCCTCGGGCAAGTTCAAGAAGCAGGCTGTGCTGCAGCCCTACCTCGACCAGGGCGTGAAGCGCGTGGTCGTGACCGCGCCGGTCAAGGAGGCCGGTGTGCTGGACGCGGTGGTTGGGGTCAACGGCGACCTGTTTGATCCGGCGATCCATCGCATCGTCACCGCGGCCTCGTGCACCACCAACTGCCTGGCGCCGGTGGTCAAGGTGATCCACGAAGGCATCGGCATCCGCCACGGCAGCCTGACCACGATCCACAGCCTGACCAACACCCAGACCATCATCGACGCGGCGCACAAGGACCTGCGCCGCGCACGGGCCTGTGGCAGCAGCCTGATCCCGACCTCGACCGGCTCGGCCACGGCGATCGCCGAGATCTTCCCGGAGCTGCGTGGCCGCCTGGACGGCCTGGCCGTGCGCGTGCCGCTGACCAATGCCTCGCTGACCGACTGCGTGTTCGAGGTCGAGCGCGACACGACGGTGGAGGAGGTCAACAGCCTGTTGAAGTCCGCGGCCGAGGGCCCGTTGAAGGGCGTGCTGGGCTACGAGGAACGCCCGCTGGTGTCGATCGACTACCGCACCGACCCACGTTCCTCGATCGTCGATGCGCCCTGCACCCGGGTCGTCAACAAACGCCAGGTGAAGATCTACAGCTGGTACGACAACGAGTGGGGCTACGTGAACCGCGCCGCCGACCTGGTCGCGCGGGTCGGGGCGGCGAAGGACTGACATGCTCGCCAATGCCTCGCCGGCGGTCCGCCAGTACGCGGTCGTCACCGGCAACTACTGGGCCTTCACCCTGACCGATGGCGCGCTGCGCATGCTGGTGGTGCTGCACTTCCACCAGCTGGGCTACAGCCCGCTGCAGATCGCCATGCTGTTCGTGTTCTACGAGGTCTTCGGGGTGGTCACCAACCTCGTCGGTGGTTGGCTGGGCGCGCGCATCGGGTTGAACCGCACGATGAATATCGGGCTCGGGCTGCAGATCGTGGCGTTGGCGATGCTGGCGGTGCCGGCCGCGTGGCTGGCCGTGCCCTGGGTGATGGCGGCCCAGGCGATGTCGGGCGTGGCCAAGGACCTCAACAAGATGAGCGCGAAGAGCAGCATCAAGATGCTCGTGGCCGAAGGCGAGCAGCGCACGCTGTTCCGCTGGGTGGCAGCGCTGACGGGGTCGAAGAACGCGCTCAAGGGCGTGGGCTTCTTCCTCGGGGGGTTGTTGCTGGCATCACTCGGATTCACCGGAGCCGTCCTGGCGATGGCTGCTGGACTGGCGCTGGTGTGGCTTGCGAGCCTGCTGTTGCTCAAGCGTGACCTCGGGCGGGCCAGTGCCAAGCCGAAGTTCAGCCAGATGCTGTCCAAGAGCCGGGCGATCAACGTGCTGTCGGCGCGCGCCTGTTCCTGTTCGGCGCGCGCGACGTGTGGTTCGTCGTCGCGCTGCCGGTGTTCCTGGCGTCATCGCTTGGCTGGGACCATTGGCGGGTGGGTGGCTTCCTGGCCTTGTGGGTGATCGGCTACGGGATCGTCCAGGCCAGCGCACCCGGGTTCACGAAGTGGCGCGGAGATGAGGTCCCCGGGGCTGGCGTGGTGGCCGGCTGGGCGCTCGTGCTGGCAGGTGTGCCGGCCGTGATCGCCGTGGCTATGGGCATGTTGCCGGCAGCACCCGTGCTGATCGTCGGTCTTGCGTTGTTCGGGGTGCTGTTCGCCATCAACTCCGCGCTGCACAGCTTCCTGATCATCAGCCACGCGCGCCACGACGGTGTGTCGCTGGACGTCGGCTTCTACTACATGGCCAATGCCATGGGGCGCCTGCTGGGTACGGTGCTGTCGGGCTGGCTGTACCAGGCCCACGGGTTGGAGGCCTGCCTGTGGGTGTCGGCTGCGTTCCTCGTGCTGGCTGGTGTTCTTTCGCTCGCGCTCCCCTCGCGAGATGCATTTCCCACCCGACAATCCTGAGGCCTTTCTCCAAAGGAACAACCATGTCGCTGCGCACGCTTCCCGATCCCGACCACCTGCCCGCGCTGGACCGGCGCCACTTGCGCCTGGACGGGCTGGGCCCCGACATCCCCGGCCATCCGCCGCGCATCCTGGTGCTGTACGGCTCCTTGCGCGAGCGCTCGTACTCGCGGCTGGCCGCGGAAGAGGCCGCGCGCCTGCTGCGGCTGTTCGGCGCCGAGGTGCGGATCTTCGACCCCTCGCAGCTGCCGCTGACCGACAGTCCGGGCTTCCAGGACCATCCGGCGGTGCGCGAGCTGTTCGAACTGTCCCTGTGGTCGGAGGGGCAGGTGTGGTGTTCGCCGGAGCGTCATGGGCAACTTACGGCGGTGATGAAGCTGCAGGTCGACCTGCTGCCGCTGTCCCACGGTGCGCTTCGCCCGACCCAGGGACGCACGCTCGCGGTCATGCAGGTCAGTGGGGGTTCGCAGTCGTTCAATGCGGTCAACACGATGCGCCTGATCGGGCGCTGGCTGCGGATGCTGACCATCCCGAACCAGTCCAGCGTCGCAAGAGCCTGGCAGGAATTCGACGAGGAAGGGCGCATGCGGCCCTCGCCGTACTACGAGCGCATCGTCGACGTGATGGAGGAACTGGTGCGCTACACCCTGCTCAATCGCGCCGCCCAGCCGCGGCTGGTGCAGCGCTATTCCGAGCGTGCCGAGGCCGAGCGGGCGGCCCAGGCCCAGGCGCTCGCCAGCGCCTGAGCCGGCCTGGAAAAACAAAGCCCCGCTTTCGCGGGGCTTTGCCTGACGCCGGAGAGAAGGCGGATCAGAAGTCGTAGCGGAAGCCGACGGAGAAGCCCTGCGGATTCTCGCCCGGGGCCGCCGGGGCCAGCTGCGCGCCATGGCCGCCGCGGGCCATCGAGTAGCGCGCCAGGTCGTCGTTGCTGGTGGCGGCGTAGGCGAACATCAGGCGGAACGGACGCGCGATGCGGTAGTCCAGTCCGACCACGGCCATGTTCGCGTCACGGTCGCTGCCGTCGGCGCTGAGCCAGTAGTACTGGCCCTTCAGGGTCAGCTTGTCGTTGAGCGCGTAGCTGCCGCCAAGGCCCCAGGTGGTGACGTCCTGGTCGGCCACCAGGGTGGAATCCTTGATGGTGGCAAACTGCGCCAGGCCGGCGATCGTGAACGGTCCCGCAGTGTACTTGGCACCGAAGCGCAGGGCGTCGGAGCTGGTCTCGTTCTTCACCTCGTAGGCACCGGCCAGGTAGAGCGCGCTGGTGCTGTAGGTGGCGGCGATGCTGATCGCGTCGTTGTCGTTGTCGGTGGTGATGCCGGAATCGGTGTTGGTGGAGTAGTGCACGTCCACGTGCACGTTGCCGAACTTCGGCGTCTGGTAATGGATGCCGTTGCGGAAGCGGGTGTCGAAGTCGTAGTCGCCACCGCTGTAGCCGTCGCGCAGGCGGGTCAGGTTGCGACCGTCACCGATCTGGTCGCCGAACATGTCCACCTGGCCGCGGACGATCTTCAGCGGGGTGTCGAAGAAGCCCAGGCGCAGCATGCCGAAGTCGCCCTGCAGGCCGATGAAGCTGTCGCGGCTGGCCCAGCTGCCGGCGCCGTTCTCGTAGCGCACTTCCTGCTCGACCTGCATGATGGCCTTCAGGCCCTCGGTCAGTTCGTGGTTGGCCTTGAAGCCGATGCGGCTGGAGTTCGAATTCACGTTGAGGCCGTCTTCCTGGCCATCGTCCAGCCAGTCCACCGAGAGGTGCGCGCGACCGTAGAACTCCCAGTTGGGGTTCGCGAACGCGGCCGCCGGGGCCAACAGGGAGGCCGCCACGACGGCGGACAGCAGCTTCTTGTTCATCGGTGTCTCCGCAGAGAGGTAAGGGGTGGAAATCGAATGCGCGGCGGTATGCCCTGCCGAGCGGAATTCTGGGCGGAAGTGATGACACATCGATGACAGTTGCGCGACGATTTGAAGAGCTTGAACGAAATCTTCAACTGATCTTAACAAGTCGTTGTCCAAAAAAGGCTTCTGGAACAACAGGATGTGCGCTTTTCTGAGTTTTCGTCGGGCGGCGCTTTGTGTAACCACCCGTGCGCCTCGACTTCACGCCGCATACGACAGCGTGCCCGGGGAGCGGGTCCTCAGGCGCCCTCCGCGTGTCCCGGCGTCTTGTCCGGGTAGCGGCACAGGTCGCGGATGATGCAGTTCGGGCAGTCCGGCTTGCGTGCCTTGCACACGTAGCGGCCGTGCAGGATCAACCAATGGTGCGCGTCCAGCAGGTATTTCCCGGGGATGCGTTCGAGCAGTCGGTCCTCGACTTCGCGCACGTCCTTGCCGGGCGCGAGGCCGGTCCGGTTCGACACACGGAAGATATGGGTGTCCACCGCCATGGTCGGCTGGCCGAAGGCGGTGTTGAGGACGACGTTCGCGGTCTTGCGGCCCACCCCGGGCAGGCGTTCGAGCGCCTCGCGCTCCTCCGGCACTTCGCCTCCGTGCTCCTCGACCAGGATCCGGCAGGCCGCGATGACGTTGCGCGCCTTGGCGTTGAACAGTCCGATGCTCGAGATGTAGCGCTTGAGCCCTTCCTCGCCCAGCGCCAGGATCGCGGCGGGGGTGTTGGCGACGGGGAACAGGCGGCGCGTGGCCTTGTTGACCCCGACGTCCGTGGCCTGGGCCGACAGCGTCACCGCCACGAGCAACTCGAACGGCGTGCCGTACTCCAGTTCCGTGCGGGGCTTGGGGTTGAACGCGGCCAGGCGTTCGAACATCTCGCGACGGGCGGCTTCACCCATGCCGCGGGGTCGGGGGGACTTCCTCTTCATGTGGTTCCAGCGGCGGTCGAAGGGTCGCGGACAGGCTCGGGCGCACGCTGCAGGCGGTTGCGCAGTGCGATCAACAGGGCCAGCACCACGAACGCACCCGGCGGCAGGAGTGCCACCAGGAAACCGCGGTAGTCGGGGATCGCCGTGAGTTCCAGCCACGGCATCTGCAGCAGGGCCCCGGCGCCGGCAAACACGGTGCCGGCCCCGAGCAGCTCTCGGGTGACACCGATGGCCAGCAGCACCCACAGGAAGCCAATGCCGATCGCGAAGCCGTCGAGCGCGGCGCGTGCAGGGTCGGTGCGCGAGGCGAATGCCTCTGCCCGGCCCATGATCGCGCAGTTGGTGACGATCAGGGGCACGAACAGGCCCAGCACCGCGTGCAGCTCGGGGAGGAACGCGCGCATGGAAAGCTCGATGGTCGTCACCACCGAGGCGATGACCATGACGAAGGCCGGGATGCGAACGTCGCGACGGGTGATGCGCCGGATCATCGACACCACGGTATTGGTGGCGACGAGTGCCAGCACGGTGGCGATGCCCAGCCCCAGCGCGTTCACGGCGTTGTTGCTGACCGCCAGCAGCGGGCACAGGCCCAGCAGCTGGACCAGGCCGGCGTTGCCGCTGGACAGGCCGTACTCCAGGATCGTGCGCGGATTGGGCGAAGGGTTCATGGGCGGGGCAATGGTGGCGGGCCGCCGTCGAAGACCAGGGTTTCGCCGGCCGGGGCAGCATAGAGCGCCGGGCCGTGGGCCTCAACGAAGGCCAACGTCGAAGCGACCGCGGCGACGACCGCGCGCGGGGTGATCGTCGCCCCGGTGAACTGGTCGAAGTCGCCACCATCGCGGCGCACGCGCCAGCGCCCCAAAGCGGGGTCGCCGAGACTGCGTCCGGTGAACCGGTCGATCCACCCGCTCCGCCGTGGCTCGATCGCATCGCCCAGTCCCGGCGTCTCCTGATGGCGCGTCACCCGGACCCCGACCACCTGCCGGGCGTCGTCCACGCCCACCAGCAGGTCTATGGGGCCGCTGTAGCCACGCGGGGCGACGGACTGCACCACCAGCTGCACCGGCGACCCGGCGCGGCGGGCGCGCCACACCACGAGGGCCTTGTCGCTGCCAAGCCAGCCCGGTGCCACGACATTGATTGCGTCGTCCAGGGGCCGGTTGTCGTAGCTGCCCACCGGCATCACTGCTGCGAGGGCCTGCAGCTGGGCTTCGTATTCGGCTGCGGCGATGCGCTCCCGGGTCATCGACTCCACGACCACCAGCACGCCCACGGCCAGCAGCGCGGCCAGGCCCAGCAGCAGGCCGCCTGCAGCGCGCTGCGCAGGGCCGGCTTCATCGCGGCGCCTCCGGCCGAGGCGTGGCGGGGGGGCTTGAATCTTCCCCGTAGATGCGCGGCCGGGTATGCCGGTCGATCCACGGTGCCAGGCAGTTCATCAGCAGCACCGCGAACACGACACCGTCGGGATAGGCGCCCCAGCGCCGGACAGCCAGCGTGACCACCGCGACCCCGGCGCCGAACAGCAGTCGTCCACGCGGTGTGGTGCAGCCCGACACCGGGTCCGTGGCGATGAAGAAGGCGGCCAGCACGAGCCCGCCCGACATCACGTGCTGAAGCGGAAACGGGTGCACATCCGGGTCCCAGGCCCAGAACGGAAAGCTGAGCAGGACGACCGTGCCCAGCGTGGCCACGGGCACCTGCCAGGGGATGATCCGGCGCGCCAGCAGCACCACGCCACCCAGCGCGTAGGCCGCGGCGATCCATTCCCAGCCGTGCCCGCCGAACCGCCCGAACACGGGGTCGTTGCGGATTTCCAGGAGTGTCTCGCCGCCTATCGCCAGCGTGCGCAGTGTGTCCAGCGGCGTGGCCCGCGTCAGCGCATCCCAGTCCATGCCCAGCGGCGGCTGGCCGGCAAGGATGGCGCGCAGGCTGTCGAGCAGGCCCGGGACCTCGCCCAGCCCTGCGGGCGCCAGCCACTGCGTCATCTCGCGCGGGAAGCTCACCAGCACGACGGCGTAGCCGACCATGGCCGGATTGAACAGGTTGTGGCCAAGGCCGCCATAGAGGTGCTTGGCGAACACGATGGCCGCGGCCATGCCGACCAGCGCGACCCACCATGGGGCCAGTGGTGGCAGGCACAGTGCGAACAGCACCGCGGTGACCGGGGCGCTGAGGTCGCTCATGAAGGGCTGCAGTCCGGTGCCCTTGAGCTTGAGCATCATCGCTTCGAAGCCGACGGCGAAGCCTGCGGCAAGGGCGATCTGGACCAGGATGCCGGGACCGAAGAACACCACGTGCGCGACGACGCCGGGCACCAGGGCGAGCAGCACCCAGCCCATCATCGTTTGCACCGAGCGACGCGCTGGCAGGTGTGGGGCGGGGCCGGTGTCGAAGGTCCTCATGGGTCGGATTTCCGTGCGCGGGCGCGTTCGATCGCGGCCTTGACCGCATCGCTGGAGCTCAGTGCCGTCTTGCGCGCCGCTGCGCGTTCGGCCTGCTGCGCCTCCAGGCGTCGCATCCGCGCTTCCCGGGCATCGTGGCGTTCGCGCGCCGCACGCGCCTCGGCGCCTTCGCGTTCGGCTTCGCGCAACGCGGTCTTCGCGTGGCGGAAGTGCTGGGTCAGCGGAATCTGGCTGGGGCAGGCCAGGTCGCAACAGCCGCATTCGATGCAGTCGAACAGGCCGTCCTCGCGGCCGCGATCCAGCGCCCCGGCGCGTACGTCCCAAAGCAGTTGCTGGGGCAGGAGCCTGGCCGGGCACACGCTGGCGCACTCGCCGCAGCGGATGCATGGCAGTTCGGGTGCCGTGGCGCGCAGGTTTTCGACGCCCAGCACCACCACCGCCAGGCTGGACTTGGTGATCGGGAAACTGTCGTCGGGCAGGGCGTGCCCCATCATCGGCCCGCCCAGCACCAGCCGCGCTGCGCGTGGCGTGTACCCGCCGGCGGCCTCGACGAGGTCCGCGACCGGGGTGCCGATCGCCACTTCGAAATTTCCCGGCCGCGCCACGCCCGGACCAGTGACGGTCACCACGCGCGAACACAGCGGGGTCCCCTCGGTGACGGCGCGCCATGCAGCGACAGCCGTGGCCACGTTGTGGACCAGTACCCCGAGGTCGCGCGGCAGGCCGTCGCGGGGGACCTCGCGACCGGTCAGCGTCTGGATCAGCTGGCGCTCGCCACCCTGCGGGTAGCGGCTGGGCACCAGGGCCAGTTCGAGATCCGGCGCTTGAACCTGGTCCAGCGCTTCTCGCAGCGCCGCGGCCGCTTCGCCCATGCAGTCCTCCACCGCGATGAAGACGTGCTCCGCACCGACGATGCGTTGCAGCAAGCGGCTGCCCTGCACGACCCGGACCGCGTTTTCCCGGATCAGCCGATCATCGCAGGCGACGTAGGGTTCGCACTCGGCGCCGTTGATGACCAGCACGCTGCGTGGCACCGCCAGCTTCTCGGCGGTCGGGAAGCCGGCGCCGCCCATGCCGGCGACACCCGCTTCACGGATGCGCTCCAGGAGTGCCTGTCGCGGAGCGGTCCACGGATCCAGCGCGGGCAGCGGCCTGGAGGGCAGGGGCGTCGGCGCCGCCTGGCCGTCATCGAGGTCGAGCACGATGTGCGGAGCGGCGATTCCGGCCATGCCGGGCAGGGGGCGTGGCTCGACGCTGCGCACACGCCCCGCCGCGGGGGCGTGCAGGTGCGCGCCACGCTGATGGCTCACCCGTGCGATGCACTGGCCGGCCACCACCTCGTCACCGGCCTGCACCAGTGGCTCGGCCAGTGCACCGGCATGCTGCAGCAGGGAAAGCACCAGCGTTCCGGGCAACGGGCAGGGCTGGATCGCGTCGGCCGTGGCCTCGTGCTTGTGCGTCGGCAGGCTCAGGCCGCCATGGAACGGATGCAGGCGCCGGGCCATGGCGGCGTGACGGGCTCAGAGGCCCTTGAAGTCGGGCTTGCGCTTGTTCAGGAACGCATCGGTCCCCTCGCGCATGTCCTCGGTCGCGAACAGGAGCCCGAACGCCTGGGTTTCGAACTCGAGGCCACTGTCGATGCTGCCTTCGCCACCCAGCAGCACCGTGTCGAGGATCGCGCGCAGCGCCTGGGGCGCGGCGCGTGCCATCCGCTCGGCCTCGGCCAGGGTTTCGGCTTCCAGGTCGCCTTGGCCACGACCCGGCCCACCAGGCCCAGGGCCTGCGCACGTTCGGCGTCCACGGGCTTGCCCGACAGGGTCAGCGCAAGGGCCGCGCTTCGGCCGGCCAGGCGCAGCAGGCGCTGGGTGCCGCCAAAGCCGGGCAACAGGCCCAGCGTGATCTCCGGCAGCCCCAGCTTGGCGTCGTCGGAGGCGATTCGCAGGTGGCAGGCCATCGCCAGTTCCAGTCCTCCGCCCAGTGCGTAGCCGTCGATCATGCCGATGACCGGCTTGCCGAGGCGCTCGATCTTCGACATCAGGCGCTGGCCGAAGCGCGAGAAGTCGCGCGCCTGCACCGGGCTGAGGCCTGCCAGTTCACTGATGTCGGCGCGGCGACGAAGGCGCGGTTGCCGGCCCCGCGCAGCACCACCACGCGAACGGCGTCGTCGCCGGCGGCCTGGTCGAAGGCGATGTGCAGCTCCGCCAGGGTCTGGCGATTGAGCGCGTTGAGCTTGTCCGGGCGATCGACGCAGATGATGCGGACCGCGCCGCGGTCTTCGGTGCTGAGGGTGGTGAAGGCCATCACTGACTCCATGGGCTGAAGGGTGCCGGCTGGAACCGCCGGGGCGGTGGCCGGTGTCCGGGAACTTGCGCGTTTCTCCCGGGGTCTGTCCGGCTGGCAGTAGATTCGGCCGCCGCGTATGCTAACGCGTTACCCGGGACGGTATCGACCGTTCCTTCCCACTGGAGGTTATGGAATGAAGTTGCGACTGCTGGCAGCCCTTGTGGCCACCCTCGGCGTCGGGGTTGCCTCGGCCCAGGACTACAGCTCCGAGAAGAACAAGCTCAGCTATTCCATCGGATACGAAATCGGCCGTGATCTCGCCGAGCGCGGCATCGACGTCGACGTCAATTCCGTCGTTCGGGCGATGCAGGACGGCTACGGTCGTCGCGACCCGGCCGTGCCACCCCAGGAGATGGCTGCCTCGCTGCAGGCGATGACCGAGCGCATGCGCGCCCAGGCCATGGCCGAGTTCGAGCGGGTGTCCAGCGAGAACAAGGCTCGCTCCGACAGCTTCCTGGCCGAGAACCGCGGCAAGCAGGGCGTCACCGTGCTGCCCAGCGGGATCCAGTACCGGGTGATCGAGCAGGGCACGGGCGCGCGTCCGGCCGCGAACGCGAACGTGCGCGTGCACTTCCGGGCCTCGCTGACCACCGGGCAGGACTTCGCCAGCACCTACTCCAGCGTGCAGCAGCCGGGCCAGGAGCCGCAGCCGGCCACGGTCAACGTGTCCGAGGCCTTCATGCCTGGCCTGAGCGAAGTGCTGCCGCTGATGGCCACCGGTTCGCGCTGGGAAGTGTTCCTGCCGCCCGACCAGGCCTACGGCAACGACCCGCGCTCGCCGATCGGCCCGAACCAGGTCGTGGTGTTCGACCTCAAGCTGGTCGCGATCGACTGATCCGGCCCCGCGCCCCGCGTCGCCGCGACCAGGTCGCAGCCACGCGGGGACGCCTGCTGCATATGAGCACCCCGGCCATCCTCACCCCCTGCATCGGCGTATGCAGCCTGCGACTCGACGGGCTGTGCGACGGCTGCCTGCGCACCACCGACGAGATCGCACGCTGGTCGACGATGAGCGAGGCCGAGCGCGAGCGCGTGATGGAGCTGCTCCTGCCCGCGCGCGAAGGTGCACGGGGATGACATCCCTGCGGGGGCGCGACGTCTCCGCGGAACGGCTGCTGGAACGCTTGCAGCCCGCCTTGCATCCGGTGTCGCCCCTTCCGGGGATCCAGCCCTGGAATCGCCACGAGATCGACGACCTGGTCCCGGCGCGCCTGCGCGAAGCGGCGGTGTTGTTGCCGCTGATTCCGCGCGGCGACACCCTCAACATCCTGCTCACCCACCGCCACGAGGACCTTCGCCACCATGCCGGCCAGGTCAGCTTTCCCGGAGGTCGCGTCGAGCCCGACGATGCCGGTCCCGTGGCTGCGGCGCTGCGCGAGGCGCAGGAGGAGGTTGGCCTGTCCGGCGCGGTGCCGCTGGGGCTGCTCGATCCCCTGGTCACCATCAGCGCGTTCCATGTCTGGCCCGTGGTGGCACGGGTCCCGATCGACTTCAGCGCGGTCATCGACCCGTCGGAAGTGCAGGCGGCCTTCGAAGTTCCGCTCGCGTTCCTGCTCGACCCGGGCAATTGCCGTCGTGTCGAAGCCGACTACCAGGGGCGGCGCCGGCACTGGTTCGAATTCGCCTGGGAGGGTCACCGCATCTGGGGTGTCACTGCGGCGGTACTGGTGAATCTGCGCGAACGGATGCACGCTGTAGGCTGAGTGACCGCAGGCAGGGAGTGCGTGCATGGAGACCGAATGGACGGCGCTGGTGTCGGCCGTGGAGCTGGCGGCCAACCTTGGCGATCGCGACGTGGTGGTCGTGGACTGCCGCGCATCGCTGGCCGACCCTGGTCAGGGTCGGCGTGACTGGTTGTCGGCGCACATTCCCGGCGCCCGGCATGCCCGTCTCGAGGACGAACTGTCCGGACCTGCTGCGGCTGCCGCGGGACGCCACCCGTTGCCCGCTTCAGGGGCCCTGTGTGCCCACCTGGGCGCCTGGGGCATCATGCCCTCCACGCAGGTGGTGGCCTACGACGCCGCCGACGGCGCGATGGCCGCTGCGCGCCTGTGGTGGTTGCTGAGGTCGCTGGGCCATCGTCGTGCGGCGGTGCTCGACGGTGGCCTGGCCGCATGGCGCGATGCCGGCCTGCCACTGCAGGAGGGGGAGGAGTCGTGGCAGCCCGCGCTCTATGCGGACCCGGGTTACCTGCCCGGTGAATGGTTGGACTCCGATGAACTCCGGGCGCGACTGGACCACACAGGCCATTGCCTGGTCGATGCACGCGCAGCGGAACGTTTCCGTGGCGAGGTCGAGCCGATCGACCCGGTCGCCGGCCACATACCCGGGGCCCGCAACCGCCCCTACACGGCGAATCTCCAGGACAGCGGGCTGTTCAAGCCGGCCTCGCAGCTGCGCGAGGAGTGGGAAGAGTTGATCGCGCCCAATCGCCCGGCCGACGTGCTGCTGATGTGTGGCTCCGGGGTCACCGCCTGCCATCACCGGCTGGCCATGGCCCATGCGGGCCTGGAAGGGGCCCGTGTGTACGCGCCGTCCTGGAGTGGCTGGATCTCCGACCCGGCCCGGCCGGTGGCGACCGGCCAGGCCTAGCGTCGGGGCCTCAGGCGGGCTTGCCGGCCTTGCCCGCCTTGAGCCGCGCCACCATCGTCTGCAGCACCGACTGGGTCTCGGGTGAGAACCAGTCGTCGATGAAACGGTCGATGTTCATCCGCTTCGGATCGTCCAGGGCGTCCACCAGGTCGGCACGTGCCAGCCGCCGGGTGGCCAGCATCGGGGCGGAGGGCTTGGCCAGCAGGTCCTCGAGCCAGATGCGCGCACGCAAGCCGACATGCTCGATCTCGGTGGTCTCGTCGACCAGGTTGATCGCCAGCGCAGCCTCGGATTCGACCATCGCGCCGGACACCATCAACCGCTCGGCACGGTAGGGGCCGACGACCCGGCGCAGCAGGTGCTGGATGCCGTCGGGCACGACCACGCGACCTCGACCTCGTTGAGGCCGATGCGGAACGGCCCCTGTGCCATGACCCGGTAGTCGCAGCACAGGGCCAGCACGCAGCCCCCGGCGGGGCTGTGGCCACCGATCGCGGCGGCCACCGGTATCGGGCTGCGGGCGATGCTGCGGGCGCATTCGAAGAAGCTGTGCCAGGACGCGGCCAGGGCGTCGCGCTCCAGCGTGAGCAGGTAGGGCACGTCCAGCCCGGCGGAAAAGACCGTCGGCCCGCCGCTGAGGATGAGCGCGCGCACGCCGTCGCCGGGTGCGGCCTCGACCGCGCCACGCAGCGCTTCGAGCAGGTCCGGGTTCAGCGCATTGACCGGAGGCCGTGCCAGCCGGAGTTCAAGGATGTCGCCGCTGCGGGAGGATTCGATCATGGCTGCGCCTTTCAGGGGACTCGGACGTCGGGAGCCCAACGATACCGCACCGTATAGGTCAGCGTGGCTTCCCCGTCGGCGGGCACATCGACGTCGAAGCGCACCGTCTGCGCATCGGTCTTCTCGTGCGACTGCGAGGCCTCGAGAATCTCCCAGTCGGTCCAGCGCGGCAGTGTCTCGTGCACCTGGATCCGGGCGGGCTGGCCACCGCCGTTGCGCAGGGTGAGCTCGAAGCTTTCCGTCATCTGTCGGCCGCTGCGGTCGAGGGTGAAGTCGGTCGAGCGCCGTTCGGCACCGAGGTCGAAGACAGTGCCCAGCACCAGGTCGACCCGGGCATTGACCGCCGTGTGGGCCAGTGCGGCCTCGCCGAGCAGGTCGCCGTCGTCGAACACCCTTACCCGCCCGGCCGGAAGCGGCTGCCCGAGACCCTGCGCCTGGCGGTTGTCGAAGCTCAGGTTGATGGTGACCGGCAGGTCGCCGGTATGCCCGTATTCGGGCTGGACGACCGGAGTGCGGTGGCCACGCCACATTCGCGGCGTGCGCACCTCGTAACGGCGCTGGCAGGCGACGGCGTCGGCGGTCGCGATCAACGGCACCTGCTGGATGCTGCCATCGGGCAGGGTGGTCCGGCCGGGCAGCGTGTAGGCATGGTACTCGCCCGAGCGCTCCGGAGCCGGCGGCGGCGGCGCGGCCGGACGACTGGCGTACGCCCTGGCCATATCCATTTCCGCTCGCGGTGCAGCGTCATGCACCCGCCGCGGTTCGCCGGCCACGAGCGTGAGTTGCGTGTCCGCGAAGGCCTTGCCGGAGCGATTGGCCACCTGGGCCTGGCCGGCAAGGCGCATGGCGCATTGGCGGCCGCTGGAGAGGTCGGCGCGGTACTCCGCGCGCCACGCAAGCCCGGCGGTCGGGTAGTCGAGCTGGAAACGTTGCGAACCGCCACCGCTGCGCACCTCCCATCGCAGCCCGGGCTTGGCGCTGAGCCGTCGGGCAACTCGTTGAGCTCGAAACCGGAGAAGCTCGACAGCACCCGCACGCGGCCATCGGGCAGCGCCAGCGTCAGGCCGTTGCCGGCGGCGAGAAGCGTGCCGGTATGGCGTTCGCGCTCGTTGCCGACGGCCTGTTCGACGGTCACGGTCCGACCGATCGATCGCCGCAGCAATTCCTCCTGGCCGGCGAGCGCGAAGTCGAAGCGCTGGCCCAGCACCTGGGCATTGCCGAGCGGCTGCAGGTCGACGCCGGCCACGTCGATCTGGGTCGGCAGGCCCGACATATTGATCGTGTCGACACCGCTGGCCAGCCGGAAGACGTGCTCCTCGCGCACCAGCGCGTAGCCTTGGCTGCCGTCGCCATACTGGCTGAGTCCTTCGTAGCCGCCGCTGTAGATGGTGAGCGAGGCGTTCTCGGGTTGCGCGGTGGCGTGGGTGGCCGCAAGCGCGGCGACGAGGGCAACGAACAGCGGGGCAGGCTTCATGCGGGGCTCCTGGGGTCCGGCGGGGTCGAGCCGCTCGACGCGGCACGACGACGCCTACGTTTACCCCAGGAGTGCGCCCGGCTGCACGCAGGCGGTGCCCGGCGTTTAGCCGGCAGCAGGCTCGCAGCCGCTGCGCACGGCGTCGGGAAGCGGTACCGGACGGCCCGAGCGGGGGTCGATCCACACGGTCACCACGTGCCCGTCGCAATGCAGTTGCCCACCGGATTCGTCGAGGATGCGGTGCGACAACGTCAGGCTCGACGATCCCAGGCGCTCGACCGCCAATTCGACCTGCAGCGTCGCTGGCCACTCGATCGGTCGCCGGTAGTTGAGCTGGGAGGCGGCCAGCACCGGGGCAGCGCCCTCGCTGATCCACTCGCCCTCGAGCGCGTCCAGCCACTGCAGGCGCGCTTCCTCCAGGTAGGTGAGGTAGGTGGCGTTGTTGACGTGGTTGAACGCGTCGAGATCGCTCCAGCGCACGGCGATGCGCGCGTTGAACAGCGGGGTGCTCATGCGCGGCCCTCCGCCTTGCGGCTTGCGGCTGCCTTCTTGCGGGGCGCAACCGTCTTCTTGCGCGGCGTGCCCGAGCTTCCCTTCGCCACCTCGAGCATGCGCGCGAGGAACTGCCCCGTGTGCGAACGCGGGTTCGCGGCCAGGTCCTCCGGCGTGCCGGTGGCGATGATCTCGCCGCCGCGGTGGCCGCCCTCCGGCCCCAGGTCGACGACCCAGTCGGCGGTCTTGATCACGTCGAGGTTGTGCTCGATGACGACGATCGTGTTGCCGTCGTCGCGCAGCCGGTGGAGCACTTCCAGCAGGTGCTCGATGTCGTGGAAGTGCAGGCCGGTGGTCGGCTCGTCGAGGATGTAGAGCGTACGGCCGGTGTCGCGACGCGAGAGCTCCTTGGACAGCTTCACCCGCTGCGCCTCGCCACCCGAAAGCGTGGTCGCCGACTGGCCGAGCTTCACGTAGCTCAGGCCGACATCGATCAGCGTCTCCAGGCGGCGGGCGATCGCCGGCACCGGCTGGAACAGTTCCAGCGCGTCCTCGACGGTCATTTCCAGCACGTCGTGGATCGAGTAGCCCTTGTAGAGGATCTCCAGCGTCTCGCGGTTGTAGCGCTTGCCGTGGCACACGTCGCAGGGCACGTAGACGTCGGGCAGGAAGTGCATTTCGACCTTGATCAGGCCGTCGCCCTGGCAGGCCTCGCAGCGGCCGCCGCGCACGTTGAAGCTGAAGCGGCCGGGAGCGTAGCCGCGGGCGCGTGCCTCCGGGACCTGGGCGTAGAGCTCGCGCAGTGGTGTGAACAGGCCGGTGTAGGTGGCCGGGTTCGAGCGCGGCGTGCGGCCGATCGGGCTCTGGTCGATGTCGACGACCTTGTCGAACAGGTCCATGCCGTGCACCTCGCGGTGCGCGGCCACGCTGTGGCTGGCACCGTTGAGCTCGTTCGCCGCGAGGTGGTACAGGGTCTCGTTGATCAGCGTCGACTTGCCCGAGCCCGATACGCCGGTGACGGCGACGAACAGGCCTGCCGGGATCTCGAGGTCGACGTCCTTGAGGTTGTTGCCGCTGGCGCCCAGCAGCCGCAGGGTCATGTCCTTCCTGACCTTGTGGCGCTGCGTGGGCACCTCGATGCGGCGGCGGCCGGCGAGGTAGTCGCCGGTGACCGAGCGCGGCGAATCCATCATGTCCTGCACGCTGCCCTGGGCGACGATCTCGCCACCGTGCACGCCGGCCCCGGGGCCGATGTCGAGCACGTGGTCGGCCAGGCGGATCGCGTCCTCGTCGTGTTCGACCACGATGACGGTGTTGCCGAGGTCGCGCAGCCGCGTCAGCGTGCCCAGCAGGCGTTCGTTGTCGCGCTGGTGCAGGCCGATCGAGGGCTCGTCGAGCACGTACAGCACGCCGACCAGGCCGGCGCCGATCTGGCTGGCCAGGCGGATGCGCTGTGCCTCGCCCCCCGACAAGGTGTCGGCCTGACGCTCGAGCGACAGGTAGTCCAGGCCGACGTCGACCAGGAAGCGCAGGCGGTCGCCGATCTCCTTGATGATCTTCGGCGCGATCTCGCCGCGCCATCCATCCAGCTTCACGCCATTGAAGAAGGCCAGGGCCTCGTCGATCGGCAGCCGGGTGATCTCGTGCAGCGGCCGGTCGGCGACGAACACGTTGCGTGAGGCCGCGTTGAGCCGCGCGCCGCCACAGTCGGGGCAGGGCCGGTCGGAAATGTACTTGGCCAGTTCCTCCCGCACCGCCGAGGATTCGGTTTCGCGGTAGCGGCGCTCCAGGTTGGGCACGATGCCCTCGAAGCGATGCTTGCGCTGGGTCTTGCCGCCCGACTCGGTGAGGTAGGTGAAGGTGATCACCTCCTCGCCGCTGCCGTAGAGCACCGCGTTGCGGGCGGTGTCGCCCAGCTCCTGCCACGGCGTGTCGATGTCGAAGTGGTAGTGCTTGGCCAGCGAGGCGACGAGCTGGAAGTAGTAGGCGTTGCGACGGTCCCAGCCGCGCACCGCGCCGGCGGCGAGGCTCAGGTCGGGGTGCACCACGACGCGCGAGGGGTCGAAGAACTGGCTCACGCCGAGGCCGTCGCAGGTCGGGCAGGCGCCGACCGGCGAGTTGAACGAGAACAGCCGCGGCTCGAGTTCGGGCAGCGAGTAGTCGCAGACCGGGCAGCTGAACTTCGACGAGTACAACTGCTCCGGAGCCTTCGGGTCGTCGAGGTCGGCGACGATCGCCAGGCCGTCGCCGAGCTTGAGCGCCGTCTCGAAGCTTTCCGCCAGCCGCTGCTTGAGGTCCTCGCGCGGCCGGAAGCGGTCGATCACCGCCTCGATCGTGTGCTTTTGCCGTAGCGCCAGGGTCGGCACCGCGTCGAGTTCGTACACCTCGCCATCCACGCGCGCCCGGACGAAGCCCTGCGCGCGCAGCTGGTCGAACACCTGCACGTGCTCGCCCTTGCGGTCGCGCACGACCGGCGCCAGCAGCATGAAGCGTTTCTCCTCCGGCAGGGCCACGACCTGGTCGACCATCTGGCTGACGATCTGGGCGGCCAGCGGGAAGTCGTGGTCAGGGCAGCGCGGGATGCCCACGCGCGCGTAGAGCAGGCGCAGGTAGTCGTAGATCTCGGTGATCGTGCCGACGGTCGAGCGCGGGTTGTGCGAAGTCGACTTCTGCTCGATCGATATCGCCGGGCTCAAGCCCTCGATGTGGTCGACATCGGGCTTCTCCATGACGCTGAGGAATTGCCGGGCATAGGCCGACAGCGATTCCACGTAGCGCCGCTGGCCCTCGGCGTAGATCGTGTCGAAGGCCAGCGAGGACTTGCCCGAACCCGACAGGCCGGTGATGACAATGAGCTTGTCGCGCGGCAGGTCGAGGTCGATGTTCTTGAGGTTGTGGGTGCGCGCGCCGCGGATGCGGATGGTGTCCATGCGGTTCCGTAGGGGGCGGTGGCCGGAACACATCAGCATAGCAGTGCGCCCGCGGCAGGCGGTCCCCTGGGCACGCCGGACGTTTCGGGGGCGTTCGGCCTGGCCTGGCTGGCCGGGCCGGCGCGCGCCAGTCTCCGCGCGTGCCCCCTGGCGTGGCTGCCGGGGAGTTGCTTTCAGGTCCGGATTCGGAGACAATTCCGCTTCTGTCCCGCCACTTGCGGGGCGACTGGCCTTGCCAGCAGTTCGTAACACGACAGAATAACTACAGAGGAATCAGTCATGTACGCAGTCATCGTCACCGGCGGTAAGCAGTACCGCGTGATGAAGGGTGAATACCTGCGCGTCGAGAAGCTCGACGGCGAAGAGGGTGACACCATCAAGATCGACAACGTGCTGATGATCGGTGATGGCGAGTCCATCACGGTCGGCAGCCCGAAGGTGGACGGCGCGCTGGTCGAGGTGCGTATCAAGAGCCACGGTCGCCACGACAAGATCCGGATCGTCAAGTTCCGCCGGCGCAAGCACCATCGCAAGCAGATGGGCCACCGGCAGCACTACACCGAGATCGAAGTCACCGGCATCACGGCCTGAGCGTTAGGAGAGTAAGTCATGGCACAGAAAAAGGGCGTAGGCTCGACCCGTAACGGCCGCGATTCGAACCCGAAGTACCTCGGTGTGAAGATCTACGGCGGTCAGGCGATCGAAGCCGGCAACATCATCGTGCGCCAGCGCGGCACCCAGTTCCATCCGGGTACCGGCGTCGGCATCGGCCGCGACCACACCCTGTTCGCGCTGGCCGATGGCCACGTCGAGTTCGCGGTGAAGGGTCCCAAGAAGCGCCGCACCGTCAGCGTCGTCCCGGCCGCCTGAGTCCAGGCGCCCGACGCTGTACCGGAGAGCCCCGCGTGATGCGGGGCTTTTCGTTTCTGGCACCACGCGGTGGCGTGTTTTTCGGCCGCGGATGGCCCGTTCCGGCCCGCAGGTCGCCACCTTCCCGTGGCAGGGTTGCCGCGTGGCCGGGCCCCTTGCGTGGCGAGCGGCTAGAATCGGGCGTTGCGCCCCTTCCTTTTTCCTTCGGGCAGTACTGACCATGAAATTCGTCGACGAAGCCGTCATCACCGTCAGCGCCGGCAACGGCGGCAACGGTTGCGTGAGTTTCCGCCGCGAGAAGTTCATCCCGCTCGGCGGCCCCGACGGCGGCGACGGCGGCAACGGCGGCAGCGTGTGGCTGGAGTCCGACGAGAACCTGAGCACGCTGGTCGACTTCCGCCACCTTCGCCGCTTCAACGCCCAGCGCGGCGAGAACGGCATGGGCCGGCAGATGTACGGCAAGGCCGGCGAGGACATCACGATCCGCGTGCCGGTCGGCACCGTGGTCTACAACGTGGCGACCGACGAGGTGATCGGCGACATGACCCAGCACGGCGACCGCCTGCTGGTGGCCCAGGGTGGCAAGGGTGGGCTGGGCAACATCCATTTCAAGTCCTCGGTCAGCCGGGCGCCGCGCAAGGCCACGACCGGCACGCCCGGCGAGGAGCGCGAGATCCGGCTGGAGATGAAGCTGCTGGCCGATGTCGGGCTGCTGGGCTTCCCGAATGCCGGCAAGTCGACGCTGATCCGTGCGGTTTCCGCGGCCACGCCGCGGGTGGCGGACTACCCGTTCACCACGCTGTATCCGAACCTGGGCGTGGTGCGCATCGAGGCGCACCGCAGCTTCGTCATCGCCGACATCCCCGGCCTCATCGAGGGCGCCGCCGATGGTGCCGGGCTGGGCAGCCTGTTCCTGCGCCACGTGCAGCGCACGCGCCTGCTGCTGCACCTGGTCGACATCGCGCCGATGGACGACCACACCGACCCGGTCGAGCAGGTGCGTGCGATCGAGGCGGAACTGCGCAAGTACGACCCGGGCATGCTGGACAAGCCGCGCTGGCTCATCATGAACAAGGTCGACCTGTTGCCGGAGGAGGAGCGCCAGCCGCGCGCCGAGGCGGTCGTGAAGGCACTGGACTGGCAGGAGCCCTGGTTCGTCGTCTCGGCGATCTCGAAGGAGGGCACCTGGCCGATCATGCAGCAGGTGATGGCGTTCTTCGATTCGCTGCGCGAGCAGGCCGACGAGGCGGCGGCCGAGCAGGCCTACACGGCCCAGAACGCCGCGAAGGTCCCTGGTCCGGACTGGCCGGAGCGGGGTTGAGGCCGGCCCCGCGGCCCCCCGGGGGACGGGCATGCCGATGACGCCTTCGCCTGCCGGGTCCGTGGCAGCGGTGGCCGGCACCCGGAGGGGGTGGTCGTCCGTCGGCCCAACAAAAAAGCCAGCCCCGGGGGCTGGCTTTTTCGTTTACCGATCCGGAACCCGATCAGGCGGCCTTGATGGCCTTGATGCGGGCGTTGATGCGGCTCTTGTGGCGGGCAGCCTTGTTCTTGTGGATCAGGCCACGGGCGGCGTAGCGATCGAGGATCGGCACGGCGGTGGCGTAGGCGGCCTCGGCGGCGGCGACGTCATTGGCCTCGATGGCCTTGATGACCTTCTTGACCGAAGTGCGCAGCATGGAGCGCTGGCTGGCGTTGCGCGCATTGCGGACAATGGTCTGACGGGCGCGCTTCTTGGCGGACTGGATGTTTGCCACGGCTGTTTCCTGGAAATTGAGGATCGGTGGATCGTGTTGACTGGGGAAATGGGCGCGCAGGCGCGCACGCAAATCAAGACCGGAAATTATGGGTCATCCATGCGATTGAGTCAATTGGGTCGGATGAATGCCGGCCAGCGGGGGGCGTGCGCGTGAGCCGGCCCCGTCTGCTTCGTTCCACCGCGGTGTTCAGCGCGATGACCTTCCTCTCGCGCATCGCCGGATTCGCCCGCGACGTGGTGCAGGCGGCGCTGTTCGGCGCCGGCAGCGCCACGGATGCGTTCACCATCGCCTACCGCATCCCGAACTACCTGCGGCGGATCTTCGCCGAGGGCTCGTTCGCGATGGCCTTCGTGCCGACCTTCTCGGCCATCAAGGAGTCGGGCGACCGTGCCGCGCTGAAGGATTTCCTCGACCACATCGCCGGCGCCCTGTTCGCGGTGGTGTGGCTGGTCAGCGGCCTGGGCATGCTTGCCGCGCCGCTGATCGTCGGCGCGATCGCCCCGGGCACGCTCAACGAGCCGGGCAAGTTCGAGCTGGCCTCGGACATGTTGCGCATCGTGTTCCCGTACCTGGGCTTCATCTCGATGGTGGCGCTGGCCGGTGGCGTGCTCAACAGCTTCGGGCGCTTCGGGCTGCCGGCGGTGACGCCGGTGCTGCACAACCTGATGCTGATCGCGGCGATGCTGTTCTTCACCGGCTATTTCGACGTGCCGATCATGGCGCTGGCCTGGGGCGTGCTGGCGGCGGGCTTCGCCCAGCTGCTGCTGCTGTGGCCGGCGCTGGGGCGGCTGGGGCTGGCACCGCGGCCGCGGATCAACTTCAGGCACGAGGGCGTGCGCCGGGTCTTCAAGCTGATGCTGCCCACGCTGTTCTCGTCCTCGGTGGCGCAGTTCAACCTGATCGTCGGCACGCTGTTCGCCTCCTTGCTGGTGACCGGCAGCCAGACCTGGCTGTGGTACTCCGACCGCCTGGTCGAGTTCCCGCTGGGCCTGTTCGGCGTGGCGCTGGGCACGGTGATCCTGCCGCACCTGTCCAGCCGCTTCGCCGCCACCGATGGCGCCGGCTTCTCCAGTGCCCTGGACTGGGGGCTGCGGCAGGTGCTGCTGCTGGCGCTGCCGGCGGCGCTGGGCCTGGTGCTGCTGGCCGAGCCGGTGGTGACGACGGTGTTCGAGCGCGGTGCCTTCACCGCGCTCGACAGCACCATGACCGCCTACGCGGTCATCGCGATGAGCCTGGGAATCCCGTTCTTCATGCTGACCAAGGTGCTGGCGCCGGCCTTCTTCGCCCGCCAGGACACGAAGACGCCGATGAAGGCGGCGATCGCGACGGTGGTGGCCAACGTGGTGCTGACCATCGCGATCACCACGCCGCTGTGGTTGACCGGTACCCCGGGCGCGCATGCCGGCATCGCGCTGGCCACGGCGATCGCCGGCGCGGTCAACGCGGCGCTGCTGTGGCGCTACCTCAAGCGCGACGGCCTGTACCAGCCCTCGCCCGGCTGGGGCCGGCACCTGCTGCGCCTGATGGCCGGCTGTGTGGCGATGGCGGTCGTGGTACTGGCGCTGCGCGCCTGGATCGGCGAGTTCAGCGCGCTCGGCGAATGGATGCGCTGGGGCGTGCTGCTGGGCGTCGTGGGCGCGGGTGCCGCGGCCTATGGGGCCGGGCTGCTGCTGACCGGCTGGCGCCCGCGCGAACTGCGCTTCGCCGGCTGAGAAGCGCCGGCACCATGCCGCTATACTTGAACGGATGAGCAGGCTTTTCAGGGACGTCGACGGCGGGTGCGTCAGCCCGCGGGGCAGCGTGGTCTGTATCGGTGCCTTCGACGGCCTGCACCTGGGCCATCAGGCGCTGGTCGGCCGCGTGGTCGGCCGTGCGCACGAGTCCGGGCTGGCAGCCGCGGTACTGAGTTTCGAGCCGCTGCCGCGGGAATTCTTCGGTGGCGACCGTGCGCCGGCACGCCTGACGCTGCCACGGGCCCGCATCGAGGGCCTGCTGGCGCTGGGCGTGGACGTGATCGGGCTGTTGCGCTTCAACGCCGCGCTGGCGGCGATTCCGGCCGAGGACTTCGTGCGCCGGGTGATCGGCCAGCGGCTCAACGCGCGTGAAGTCTGGGTGGGGCCTGACTTCCGCTTCGGCCGTGGCCGCAGCGGCGACATCGACACGCTGCGCGGCCTCGGGGCGGAGCTGGGCTTCGAAGCACGCGTCATGGACCAGGTCGACATCGGCGGCAGCCGCGTGTCGGCCAGCCGCATCCGCGCGCTTCTGGGCGAGGGCGAGCTGGACGTGGTGGCGGAGATGCTGGGCCACGGCTACCGGATCTCGGGCCGCGTGGCTCGCGGGCGCCAGCTCGGGCGGCAACTGGGCTACCCGACCGCCAACCTGCGATTGGGCGGCAAGGTACCTGCGCTTCGCGGTATCTTTGCCACCCGCGTCCACGGCGTGGGCCCGGTGCCGATGCCGGC
Source organism: Alkalisalibacterium limincola (assembly GCF_008017755.1). GTDB lineage: Bacteria > Pseudomonadota > Gammaproteobacteria > Xanthomonadales > Xanthomonadaceae > Alkalisalibacterium > Alkalisalibacterium limincola. Next base: position 473,480 of record NZ_VRTS01000001.1, on the reverse strand, counting down.
AGTGTCGAGCCTGGGCACGCGGCCGACCGTCGATGGCGCCGAGCCGCTGCTGGAAACCCATGTGTTCGACTTCGAGGGCGACCTGTATGGGCGCCGCATCGGGGTCGAATTCGTCGCAAAGCTTCGCGACGAAGAGAAATTCGACAACCTGGATGCGCTGGTTGCGCAGATGGACCGCGATGCCGCGGCCGCCAGGAACCTCCTCAACGTACACAAAACACGGGCCTCGCAGTGAGCCAGGACTACAAGCACACCATCCACCTTCCCGCCACGGAATTCCCGATGCGCGGCGACCTGCCCAAGCGCGAGCCAAAGGCACTCGAGCAGTGGTACGCCGACGACCTGTACGGCCGCATCCGCGAGAAGGCGCGTGGACGCGAGCCCTTCGTGCTGCACGACGGGCCCCCGTACGCCAACGGCACGATCCACATCGGCCATGCGGTCAACAAGATCCTCAAGGACGTGGTGGTGAAGTCGCGGCTGCTGGCTGGCTTCGACGCCGGCTACGTTCCCGGCTGGGACTGTCACGGCCTGCCGATCGAGGTGGCGATCGAGAAGAAGTTCGGCAAGGTCGGCACCAAGCTCGACGCCGCCGGCTTCCGTCAGAAGTGCCGCGAGTACGCCGCCGAGCAGATCGACCTGCAGCGCGCGGACTTCAAGCGCCTGGGCGTGCTGGGCGAGTGGGACAACCCGTACCGGTCGATGGACTCCGCCTACGAGGCCGACATGCTGCGCGCGCTGGCGAAGATCGTCGAGCGCGGGCACCTGGTGCGCGGCGCCAAGCCGGTGCACTGGTGCTTCGACTGCGGCTCGGCCCTGGCCGAGGCCGAGATCGAGTACGCCGACAAGCAGTCGCCGGCCGTGGACGTGGCCTACGACGCGATCGATCCTGCGGTGCTGGCGGCGAAGTTCGGTGCCGAGGCAGGCGACGCGATCGTGGCACTGCCGATCTGGACCACCACGCCGTGGACGCTGCCGGCCAGCATGGCCGTCACCCTGGGCGCGGAGCTGGACTACGTGCTGGTCGAGGGGCCGTTGCGCAACGGTCGCCGCGTGCTGCTGGTGCTGGCCGAGGCGCTGGCGGGCCCGGCGCTGAAGCGCTACGGCGTCGATGCGGTGAAGGTGCTGGGCCATGCCAGGGGCGCGGCGCTGGAGCACCTGGCGCTGCAGCACCCGTTCTACGCGCGACAGGTGCCGGTGATCCTGGGCGACCACGTTTCCGCCGAGGATGGCACCGGCGCGGTGCACACCGCGCCCGGCCACGGCCAGGAGGACTTCGCGGTCGGCAAGGTCTACGGACTGGAGGTGCTCAATCCGGTCGCCGGCAACGGCACCTACCTGCCGGGCACGCCGAAGGCCGGCGAGCACGAGATCGCCGGGGTCCACCTGTGGAAGGCGAACCCGCTGATCACCGACGCGCTGGCGAAGAGCGGCCACCTGCTGGCACAGGAGACGATCACCCACAGCTACCCGCACTGCTGGCGGCACAAGACCCCGGTTGCCTTCCGCGCCACCGCGCAGTGGTTCATCTCGATGGAGAAGGCCGGCCTGCGCCGCGACGCGCTGGCGGCCATCGACAGTGTGCGCTGGGTGCCCGGCTGGGGCCGCGAGCGCATCGCCGGCATGGTGTCGGGCCGCCCGGACTGGTGCATCAGCCGGCAGCGCACCTGGGGCGTGCCGATCGCGCTGTTCTCGCACCGCGAGACCGGCGAGCCGCATCCGCGCTCGGTGGAACTGATGCGCCGCGCCGCCGACCTGGTGCAGCAGGGCGGCATCGACGCCTGGTACGCGCTCGACCCGGCTCAATGGCTGGGCGGGGACGCCGACGATTACGAGAAGGTCACCGACATCCTCGATGTCTGGTTCGACTCGGGCGTCACCCATGAGGCGGTGCTGGCGGCACGCGGCATCGGCAAGCCGGCCGACCTGTACCTGGAGGGCTCCGACCAGCACCGGGGCTGGTTCCAGAGCTCGCTGCTGACCGGCGTGGCGATCGATGGGGTGGCACCGTACCGGCAGTGCCTGACGCACGGCTTCACCGTCGACAAGGACGGCCGCAAGATGTCCAAGTCGGTCGGCAACGTGGTCGCCCCGCAGAAGGTGGTCGACGCGATGGGGGCCGACGTGCTGCGGCTGTGGGTGGCCGGCGCGGACTACCGCAACGAGATGTCGGTCAGCGACGAGATCCTCAAGCGTTCCGGCGACGGCTATCGCCGCATCCGCAATACCGCGCGCTTCCTGCTGGGCAACCTGGCCGGCTTCGACCCGGCCCGGCACGTGGTGCCGGCGGCGGACATGGTGCTGCTGGACCGCTGGATCGTGCACCGCGCGCACGCGCTGCAGGCGAAGATCGAGGCGGCCTACGAGCGCTACGACTTCGCCGAGATCGTGCAGTCGCTGGGCAACTTCTGTTCGGTCGACCTGGGCGCGCTGTACCTGGACGTGACCAAGGACCGCCTCTACACGATGGGCGAGGACAGCCGCGGCCGGCGCTCGGCGCAGACCGCGATGTACCACGTGGCCGAGGCGTTCGTGCGCTGGGTCGCGCCGATCCTGAGCTTCACCGCCGAGGAGATGTGGGCGCACCTGCCCGGCGAGCGCGGCGACAGCGTGCTGTTCGAGACCTGGTACGACGGCCTCTCGCCGTTGCCCGACGACGCGCCGTTGTCGCCGGCGGACTTCGACGCGCTGCTCAAGCTTCGCGAGGCGGTGTACGCGGTGCTGGAGCCGATGCGTGGCGCCGGGCAGCTCGGCGCGGCACTGGAGGCCGGGGTCGAGGTGTGCGCGCCCGAGCCCCTGGTCGCGAAGCTCGCGCCCATGGCGGACGAGCTGCGCTTCCTGTTCATCACCTCGAGCGTGGCCCTCAAGCCGGTGGCTGAGCGTGCCGGGGACGCGGTGCGTCCCGGCGAGGCCGACGTGTGGGTGCGGGCGACCAGGAGCAGCCATGCCAAGTGCATCCGCTGCTGGCATTACCGCGACGACGTGGGCGCGAACCCGGAGCACCCGGAAATCTGCGGCCGCTGCGTCGACAACATCGAGGGGGCCGGCGAGGATCGTCGCTGGTTCTGAGCCCAAACGGCGCGGCCCGCGCTGCGCCGATCCGGAGAATGCCGTGAGTGTTAAACCCAATGCCCTTCCGTGGCTGTGGCTGTCGCTGGCCGTGATCGCGCTGGACCTGGCCACCAAGTACCTCGCCCTGGACCTGCTGGAGCCCTACCGGCCGGTGGCGGTGATCGAGGGCGTCTTCTACTGGACGCTGGTGTTCAACGAAGGCGCGGCGTTCAGCTTCCTGGCCAGCGCCTCGGGCTGGCAGCGCTGGTTCTTCTCGGTCGCCGCGATCGGCATCAGTGCGATGCTGGTGGTGTGGCTGCGCAACACGCCGCGAAACGACTGGCGCACCGCGCTGCCGTTCGCGCTGATCATCGGCGGCGCGCTGGGCAACCTCTACGACCGGCTGCGCTGGGGGCATGTGGTCGATTTCGTCGACGTCTACATCGGCAGCTACAACTACCCGGCCTTCAATCTGGCCGACTCGGCGATCGTGGCCGGTGCGATCGGTATCGTCGTGTTCGGGTTCCGCCAGCAGAAAGAGGGATAATGGGAGCCATGGACCTGCTGCTCGCCAACCCCCGCGGCTTCTGCGCCGGCGTCGACCGGGCGATCGAGATCGTCAACCGCGCCCTCGACACGCTGGGCGCGCCGATCTACGTGCGCCACGAGGTGGTGCACAACCGCTACGTGGTCGAGGAGCTGCGCGCGCGCGGAGCGGTGTTCGTCGAGGAACTCCACGAGGTGCCCGATGGCGCCACGGTGATCTTCTCGGCGCATGGCGTGTCGCAGGCCGTGCGCGCCGAGGCGGAGCGTCGTGGCCTGAAGGTGTTCGACGCGACCTGCCCGCTGGTCACCAAGGTGCACCTGGAAGTGGCGCGGCACTGCCGCCAGGGCGACGACGTGATCCTGATCGGTCATGCCGGGCATCCCGAGGTGGAAGGCACGATGGGGCAGTGGGCCAGGGATGGGGCCAAGGGCCGCATCTACCTGGTGGAGGACGTCGCCCAGGCCGAGGCCCTGGAAGTCGAGCAGCCCGACGCCATCGCCCACACCACCCAGACCACGCTGTCGGTCGACGACACCCGGCAGATCATCGACGTGCTCAAGCGCCGCTTCCCGGCCATCCAGGGGCCGCGCAACGACGACATCTGCTACGCAACGCAGAATCGCCAGGATGCCGTGCGCGAGCTGGCCTCGCGTTGCGACCTGGTGCTGGTGGTGGGTTCGGCCAACAGCTCCAATTCCAACCGCCTTGCCGAGCTGGCAGAACGCCAGGGCGTGCAAGCGCACCTGATCGACGACGCCAGCCACATCGATCCGGCCTGGGTGAAGGGTCGCCGCTCGGTGGGCGTGACCGCGGGCGCCTCGGCCCCGGACATACTGGTGCGCGGCGTCATCGACCGCCTCCAGGCGCTTGGGGCGGGGGCGGTCACCGAACTGTCGGGCAAGGAGGAAAACATGGTTTTCGCCTTGCCCAAGGAGTTGCGCATCGCGCTGGTCGATTGACCCCGGGCGGCCACGCGCCTAGAATTCCGCCCCTCGCCGCAATAGCTCAGTTGGTAGAGCAACTGATTCGTAATCAGTAGGTCGGAGGTTCGACTCCTCTTTGCGGCACCAAACCGGAAAGGCCGTGGATACGCTCCACGGCCTTTTTTCGTGGCCGGGAGTTTTTCCGTCTCGCCGGGCGAGACGGGCAGCGGTTACCCTGCGCGCTGCGATGAGAAGGAGCGATGCCCCGATGGCCAAGGCCAAGACCGCCTACGTGTGTTCCGAGTGCGGGGCCAGCTTCACCCGCTGGCAGGGCCAATGCGGGGAGTGCGGGGCCTGGAACACGCTGAGTGAATTCGTCATCGAGCCTGCCAGCAGCGCCAAGTCCGGTGCCGGGCAGGCGCGCAGCAGCTGGGCCGGACGGGTCGATGCGGCCGAGGTGACCGCGCTGAGGGACGTCAGCCAGGACGAGCAGGCACGCGTGTCGACGACGATAGGCGAGTTCGACCGGGTGCTGGGCGGTGGGCTGGTCGAGGGCTCGGTGGTGCTGGTCGGAGGCGATCCGGGCATCGGCAAGTCCACCCTGCTGCTGCAGGCGCTGGCGCTGATGTCGGCCACGCAGCCAGCCATCTACGTGACCGGTGAGGAAAGCCTGGCCCAGGTGGCGGGGCGGGCCCGCCGGCTCGGCCTGCCGCTCGACGACCTCAATGCGCTCGCCGAAACCTGCGTGGAGAAGATCCTCGCCCGCGCCACCTCGGCCAAGCCACGCCCGCGCCTGCTGGTGGCGGATTCCATCCAGACCCTGTGGAGCGACACGCTGACCTCCGCACCCGGTTCGGTCAGCCAGGTGCGCGAATCGGCGGCGAAGCTGGTGCGCTTCGCCAAGGAGACCGGCACCTCGGTGTTCCTGGTCGGGCACGTCACCAAGGAGGGTGGCATCGCCGGCCCGCGGGTGCTCGAGCACATGGTCGATGCGGTGCTGTACTTCGAGGGCGAGTCCGGCAGCCGCTTCCGGGTGCTGCGGGCGTTCAAGAACCGTTTCGGCGCGGTCAACGAACTGGGCGTCTTCGCGATGTCGGACAAGGGGCTCAAGGAAGTCCCGAACCCGTCGGCGATCTTCCTTTCGGGCAGCTCCACGGCGCAGCCGGGCAGCGCGGTGATGGTGACCCGGGAAGGAACCCGTCCCTTGCTGGTCGAGGTGCAGGCGCTGGTCGACCAGAGTCCGTTGGCCAACCCGCGCCGGGTCACGCTGGGCCTGGAGCAGAACCGGCTGGCGATGCTGCTGGCGGTGCTGCACCGCCACGGTGGGGTTGGCGTGTTCGACCAGGATGTGTTCGTCAACGTGGTCGGTGGAATCCGGGTACAGGAGACCGCGGCGGACCTGCCGGTGTTGTTGGCGGTGCTGTCGAGCCTGCGTGACCGGCCACTGGCCGAGAAGACGGTCGCATTCGGCGAGGTGGGGCTCTCGGGAGAAATCCGCCCGGTGCCGAACGGGGAGGAGCGGCTCAAGGAAGCCGCCACGCACGGGTTCAAGCGGGCGATCGTGCCGAAGGCCAACGTACCCAAGCCCGGACAGTTCAAGGGCCTGGAGGTGATCGCGGTGGAACGGCTGGCGCAGGCGCTCGACGCCGCTGGCTAGCCTTCAGTCGGCGCGGCTGTCGGGCCCCGGGGGCGTGGGCAGGCCGTTGGACGAGCCGGGGGTGACCGGAGGCATCACCCGCACGCGCCGGACCACGTTGTCGCGCACCAGCTCGATGCGCATGTGGTAGTCCTCGATTTCCAGCTCGGTCCCGGGCATCGGCAGGGTCTCGAGCTGGCTGACGATCAGGCCGCTGAGCGTGCGCGCCGGGTCCGTGGGGAGGTCCCAGTCCAGGCGCCGGTTCAGGCTGTGCACCGGGATCCGGCCGTCGACCATGACGCTGCCATCGCTCTCGTGGTGGATCAGGCGGGTGTTCTTGCCCGGTTCGGTGGTGAACTCGCCGACGATCTCCTCGAGGATGTCGGCCAGCGTGACCAGTCCGACGATGTCGCCGTACTCGTCGACCACCAGGGCCAGCCGGCGCTCGGTGCGCTGGAACTCCAGCAACTGCTGCGGCAGGCGCGCCCCCTCGGGGATGAAATAGGGCGCGCGCATGCGCGCCTCGATCAGCGCGTGGTCGACCGGCTGGCGGCCCTGGACGTCCACCAGCGTGCGGATGTTCAGCGTGCCGACGATGTTCTCGATGCTGTCGCGATACACCACGACGCGTCCGAACGGACAGTTGGCCAATTCCATCCGGAGTTCCTCGATCGACACGTCCAGGTCGATGCCGTGGATCTCGTTGCGCGGCACCATGATGTCCTCGACCCGGGCCTCTTCCAGCGCCAGGATGTTGAGCAGCATGCGCCGATGGCTGTCGGGGATCAGTCCGCCACCCTCCTGCAGCAGCGTGCGCAGCTCCGCCTGCGACAGGGCCTGGTCGTCGCCGGGCATGCGCCGGTGCCCGAACAGGCGCAGCACCAGCCCGGCCAGGAAGTTGATGACCCGGACCACCGGGTAGAACAGCCTCAACATCGGGTACAGCACGTAGGAGGCCGGCAAGGCGACCCGTTCGGGCTTGAACGCCGCGAGCGTCTTGGGCGCCACTTCGGCGAAGATCAGCACCACCACGGTCATCACCACCGTCGCCACCAGCACGCCGGCCTCGCCGGCCATGCGCACGAAGGCGACCGTGGCAAGCGCCGAGGCGAGGATGTTGACGAAGTTGTTGCCCAGCAGGATCAGGCCGATCAGGCGGTCGGGCTGCTCGAGCAGGCGCTGCGCCAGCATCGCGCCGCGATGGCCTTCGCGGGCGAGGTGCAGAAGGCGATAGCGGTTGATCGACATCAGCGCCGTTTCGGAACCCGAGAAGAATGCCGAGAACAGCAGCAGTACGCCCAGCGCACTGAACAGGGCTGTCAGCGGAATCGCGTCCATGCGTTCAGGCCCGGGTGCCGAGCACGAGTTCGAGCACGAACTTGCTGCCGAAGAACGCCAGGCCCAGCAGGGCCATCGCGCCCAGGGTCAATTGGGCGGCGTGGCGACCACGCCAGCCCCGGCGCCAGCGCCCCAGCAACAGGATGCCGAAGACCAGCCAGGCCAGCAGCGAAAGCGTGGTCTTGTGCGCCAGGTGCTGGGCAAACAGGTCGGAGACGAACAAGACGCCGCTGAGCAGGGCCAGCGTCAGCAGCACGAACCCGGCGCCGATGGTCCGGAACAGGAGCGTTTCGACCAGGGTCAGGGGCGGGAGCAGGCGCAGGGCGGTGATGCGCTTGTGGTGCCGCAGCGCCACGTCCTGGAACCACAGCAAGCTCGCAAGGATGGCCGCCAGGGCCAACGTCGCATAGGCCAGCAGCGCCAGCCAGGCGTGCATCTGGATGCGCCAGTCGACCACCGGGGGTACCGCGTGCGGTCCAGCGACCAGGTAGGCGGCAAGGCTCAGCGCCGCAAGCGGGAACACCACGACGCCCAATGCCTCCATGCGCTGCATCTGGCTGGCCACGAGGGTCAGTGCCGCCATGCCCAGCCCCACCAGGCTCAGGGCTGCGAAGAAGTGCAGCGGCATGCCGCCGGCAACCCGCCACGCGTCCGCGTGCACGGCGAAATGGATCAGCACCGCGATGGCGCCGAGGAACAAGCCGGCCTGGCGGGCCTGTTCGGGCTCGCGCGCATGCTTGAGTGATCGGTGTGTGGCGATCAGGTAGGTCGTGATCGCGGCGAGGGCAGTCATCATCGGGCCCAGTTTGGCATAGCGCGGGCGTCCGGAGAATGACACGCATGGGCCCCGGGGATGCGGTCCGGAGGAGGATGCCTCCCGGCCTGCGCTGGCGGCCGGGGCCCCGGGGAGGCGCGCGCGATATACTTGCCGGCCCTGATTGATCCAGACCGGTCCCGCCCATGTTCGAGTCGCTTACCCAGCGCCTGTCTTCCACCGTCCAGCGCCTGCGTGGGCGCGGTCGCCTCAGCGAGGAAAACATCCGCGAGGCGCTCGCGAGGTGCGCATCGCGCTGCTGGAAGCCGACGTGGCGCTGCCGGTGGTGCAGGCCCTGGTCGAGCGCATCAAGGTGCGCGCCGTCGGCCAGGAGGTGCTGTCGAGCCTGACCCCGGGCCAGGCGCTCATCAAGATCGTGCGCGACGAGCTGACCGTGGTGATGGGCGGGCAGGGTGCCGAGCTCAACCTCAACGTCCCCGCGCCCGCGGTCGTGCTGATGGCGGGCCTGCAGGGCGCCGGCAAGACCACCACCGTGGGCAAGCTGGCCAAGCACCTCAAGGAGCGGCGCAAGAAGAAGGTCATGGTGGTCAGCTGCGACGTCTACCGACCGGCGGCGATCCAGCAGCTCCAGACCCTGGCCGAGCAGGTCGATGTTCTGTTCCACCCGTCGCTGGGCAGCGACAGCCCCGAGGCGATCGCGCGCTCGGCGATCGATGCGGCGCGGAAGAACCATGTCGACGTGCTGCTGGTCGACACCGCCGGCCGCCTGGCGATCGACGAGGCGATGATGGACGAGATCAAGGCGCTGCATGCCGCGATCAACCCCGTCGAGACCCTCTTCGTGGTCGACGCGATGACTGGCCAGGACGCCGCGACCACCGCCAAGGCATTCTCCGAGGCGCTGCCGCTTACCGGCGTGGTGCTGACCAAGACCGACGGTGACGCCCGCGGCGGCGCCGCACTGAGCGTGCGCTACATCACCGGCAAGCCGATCAAGTTCATCGGCGTGGGCGAGAAGCCCGACGGCCTGGACGTGTTCCACCCCGACCGCATCGCCAGCCGCATCCTCGACATGGGCGACGTGCTGTCGCTGGTCGAGGAGGTCGAGCGCAAGGTCGACCAGGACAAGACCGCAAAACTGGCCGAGAAGGTCCGCAAGGGCAAGAAGTTCGACCTCAACGACATGCGCGACCAGCTCGACCAGATGCAGAACATGGGTGGGCTGGGCGCGTTGATGGACAAGTTGCCCGGCATGGGCCAGATCCCCGACTCGGTGAAGGGCCAGGTGACCGGCAAGGAAGTCCCGCGCATGGTCGCGATCATCGACTCGATGACCAAGCAGGAACGTCGCCATCCGGCCGTGCTCAACGGCTCGCGCCGGGCGCGCATCGCGCGCGGCTCGGGCACCACCCCGGCCGACGTCAACCGCCTGCTCAAGCAGTTCCAGCAGATGGAGAAGATGATGTCCAAGCTCTCCCGCGGCGGCATGAAGGGCCTGATGCGCGGCATGAAGGGCATGATGGGCAAGGGTGGTCCGGGCTTTCCGATGCGCTGAACGGCGATCGCCAGCCCCGGGCGGGTGCGGGCTTTTATTTCAGGCCGGGGCCGGGCTATAATTCGCAATTACCCGCGCCAGAAGTGTCTCCTGCGCGTTCCGCGTCATTGCGACCTCTCCCAAGAACTACAGAGCAAACTCACATGGTCAAGATCCGTCTGACCCGCGGTGGCGCCAAGAAGCGCCCCTTCTACCACATCATCGTCACCGACGGCCGCAACAAGCGCGACGGTCGTGCGCTGGAGCGCCTGGGTTACTACAACCCGGTGGCCTCGGGCCAGGACAAGCGCATCGAGCTCGACACCGCGCGCGTCGACCATTGGGTCGGCCAGGGCGCGCAGATGTCCGACAAGGTCCGTGACCTGTACAAGCAGGCCAAGCGTCCGGCGGCCGAAGCCGCCTGATGCCCCGGTCGCCGCCCAAGGCCGGCCCCGCGTCCGTCATGAGTGAAGAGCGCCGGATCAAGCTCGGCAAGGTCGTGGGCGTCCATGGCGTCCGCGGCGAGCTCAAGATCGAGTCGCACACCGATCCGCGCGATCGGCTGTTCCGCTACCAACCCTGGATCCTGTGCCACGCCCGGAGCGAGCGCATGGTCGAGGGGGTGCGCGGGCATGACAACGGTCGCAACGTCCTGGCGGTGTTTCCGGATGTCGAGGACCGCGACCAGGCCCAGGCGCTGATCGGTGCCGAGATCTGGGTGCCCCGCTCGGCCCTGCCGCCACCCGCGCCCGGGGAATACTACTGGGTCGACCTGGAGGGCCTGCCGGTGCGCACCGTCGACGGGATCGAGCTGGGCACCGTGTCGCACATGCTCGAGACCGGTGCCAACGACGTCATCGTCGTGCACGGCGAGCGCGAGCGACTGATCCCGTTCCTCAAGGAGTCGGTGGTGAAGTCGGTGGACATGGACGGCGGCGGCATCGTCGTCGACTGGGATCCGGACTTCTAGCCCGCGCATGCGCATCGATGTCATCACGCTGTTCCCGGACTTCATCCGCTCCTGCGCCGAGGTCGGCGTGGTGGGGCGGGCCGGCGAGCGGGGCCTGATCAGCATCGAGGCGTGGAACCCGCGCGACCATGCGCCGGGAAACTACCGGCGCGTGGACGAGCGACCCTTCGGCGGCGGGCCGGGCATGGTGATGATGATCGAGCCGTTGCGCGACTGCCTTGCGGCAGCGCGCGCAGCGCTGCCGGGGCCGGCGCGGGTGGTCTACCTGAGTCCGCAGGGCGCACCCCTGGACCAGGACAAGGTGCGCGAGCTGGCGGCATTGCCGCGGTTGATCCTGCTGTGTGGCCGTTACGAAGGCGTGGACGAGCGCCTGCTGGCGGCCGAGGTCGACGAGGAACTGTCGATCGGCGATTACGTGCTGTCCGGTGGCGAGTTGGCGGCAGCCGTGGTCATCGATGCGGTCGGTCGCCTGCAGGAGGGTGCGCTCAACCACGCCGGGTCGGCCGCGCAGGACAGTTTCGAGGACGGTCTGCTGGACTGCCCGCACTACACCGGCCGGTGGAGCATGAGTTCGGCACGGTGCCGGAGGTGCTGCGCGGGGGCGACCATGCCGCGATCGCGCGCTGGCGCCGCAAGCAGTCCCTGGGTCGCACCTGGCTGCGGCGTCCGGACCTGCTGGCCCGGTTGAGCCTGGGCCCGAAGGACCAGGTCCTGCTGGAGGAATTCCAGCGCGAACACGAGGGAAACGGGGCCGGTCCGGCCTGATTCCCGGATTCAACCCGGGGCTGGCATTGCGGCAGAAAAGCCAGCTATAATGTGCGACTACGCGTCGCCCGCGTCATTTCTTCAAGAACCTTATTTTGGTGCAACCATGAGCAATCTTCTGCAGGAATTCGAAGCTGAGCAGTCGCAGCGCAAGCTGCCCGAGTTCAGCCAGGGCGACACCGTCGTCGTCAACGTCAAGGTGAAGGAAGGCAACCGCGAGCGCGTGCAGGCCTACGAAGGCGTGGTCATCGCGATCAAGAGCCGCGGCCTGAACTCCGCCTTCACCGTGCGCAAGATCTCGCACGGCTTCGGCGTGGAGCGCGTGTTCCAGACCCACAGCCCGATGATCGATTCGGTCGACGTCAAGCGTCGCGGCAAGGTCCGCGCCGGCAAGCTGTACTACCTGCGTGGCCTCGAGGGCAAGAAGGCGCGCATCAAGGAGGATCTGGCCGCCCAGGCCAAGTTCGCCGCCGAGGCTGCCGCGGCCAAGTAAGCCGCAGCGCCCCGCGTCACGCCAGACGGCCACCTTCGGGTGGCCGTTTGCGTTTGCGCTGGCCTTGAATCGGCCCTGGATCCACCCCATGTCCGACGCATCCGCATCATCTGCCATGAGGGCGACATGAGCACTGAAACTCCCGTTGAAACCCACGAATTCCAGGCCGAGGTCCAGCAGGTCCTGAAGCTGGTCATCCATTCGCTTTACTCCAACAAGGAGATCTTCCTGCGCGAGCTGGTCTCCAACGCGTCGGATGCCTGCGACAAGCTGCGCTTCGAGGCGCTGCAGGATGCCTCGCTGGCGGGCGGGGGCGAGCCGGCGATCGAGCTGCGCGTGGACGGCGAGGCGCGCACGCTGAGCGTGATCGACAACGGCATCGGCATGAGCCACGACGAGCTGGCCGCCAACCTCGGCACGATCGCACGCTCCGGCACCCGCGAGTTCCTCGAGCGGCTCGAGGCCGGGCAGAAGGCCGACGCGCAGCTCATCGGCCAGTTCGGCGTCGGCTTCTACTCCGGCTTCATCGTGGCCGACCGGATCAGCGTGACCTCGCGCCGCGCCGGCAGCGAGGAGGTCTGGACCTGGGAGTCCGCCGGCGACGGCCGCTTCACCCTCCAGCAAGCGCCGGCCGACACGCCGCGTGGCACGCACATCACGCTGCACCTGCGCGAGGGCGAGGACGAGTTCCTGCAGGACTGGAAGTTGCGCTCGCTGGTCAACACCTACTCCGACCACATCGGTTTCCCGATCCGTATGGCCAAGCGGGTCGAGGGCGACGACAAGGACGCCGGCGGGGAACTGGAGACGATCAACCAGGCCGCGGCGCTGTGGACGCGATCCAAGGCCGACATCGGCGACGACGAGTACCAGGCCTTCTACAAGCACGTCTCGCACGATTTCAACGACGCCCTGGCGTGGACCCACAACCGGGTAGAGGGCAACCAGAACTTCACCTCGCTGCTCTACCTCCCGAAGCAGGCACCGTTCGACTTCCAGTACAACCGTGAAGAGCGCAAGGGGCTGAAGCTCTACATCAAGCGGGTCTTCATCATGGACGCGGCCGAGCAGATGCTGCCGGCCTACCTGCGCTTCGTGCGCGGCGTGGTCGATTCCGACGACCTGCCGCTCAACGTCAGCCGCGAGATCCTGCAGAACAACCGCCAGGTCGAGCGCATCCGCGGGGCGCTGGTGAAGCGCTCGCTGGACCTGCTGGAGAAGCTGGCGCGCGAGGAAGCCGAGAAGTACACCGGCTTCTGGAACGAGTACGGTTCGGTGCTCAAGGAAGGCGTGGCCGAGGATGCGTCGAACCGCGAGCGCGTCATGAAGCTGCTGCGCTTCCCGTCGACCAGGAGCGACACCGCCGACCAGCTGGTGTCGCTCGACGAGTACATCGCACGCATGGCGGCGGGGCAGGAATCGATCTACTACCTGACCGCCGACGGCTTCAACGCCGCGCGCAACAACCCGCAGCTCGAAGCGCTCAAGGCACGCGGCATCGAAGTGCTGCTGATGCACGAGCGCATCGACGAATGGGTGGCCGGGTACCTGTCCGAGTACGAGGGCAAGCGCCTGCGCAACGTGGCCAAGGGCGAGCTCGACCTCGACACGCTCGGGGGTGGCGAGGAGGACAAGGCCAAGCGCGAGGAATCGGCGAAGGCGGCCGAAGGCGTGGTGGCCAGGCTCAAGGGCATCCTCGGCGAGAACGTGCGCGAGGTGCGCGTGTCGGAGCGCCTGACCGAATCGCCCTCGTGCCTGGTGCTCGAGGAGTACGACATGGCCCTGCACATGCAGCGCCTGCTCAAGGCGGCCGGACAGGAGGTGCCGGGTGGCCAGCCGGTGCTGGAGATCAACCCCGCGCACCCGCTGGTCCAGCGGCTGGACGGGGAAGCCGACGAAGCTGCGGCGGCCGATCTGGGCCAGCTGCTGTTCGAACAGGCGCAACTGGCGGCCGGTGGCCAGCTCGACGACCCGGCGGCCTTCATCGCGCGCACCAATCGCCTGCTCTCGGGCGGTGCGTCGGCCTGATGGCGGAGGCGGGCGCCGACGCCGGCGAAACGGGCGTGCGCATCGACGTGTGGCTGTGGGCGGCACGGTTCTTCAAGACCCGCGCCCTGGCCAAGGATGCGCTCGGCCACGGCCGGGTGCAGGTCAACGGCCAGCGCTGCAAGCCCTCGCGCCTGGTGCGGGTGGGTGACGCGATGGAGGTGCGTCGCGGCGACGAGCGCTTCGAGATCCAGGTGATGGGCCTGAGCGACAAGCGCGGCCCGGCACCGGTCGCGCAGCAGCTCTATGTCGAAAGCGAGGAGAGCAAGGCTTCCCGCGCCGCCGAGCGTGAGCAGCGGCGCCTGGCCAGCGCGGCCACGCCGCGCCCGGACTCCAAGCCCGACAAGCGCGACCGGCGCAAGCTCAAGCAGGCCAACGAGGGCAGGGCGGACGGGAAGCTGCCGCCCTGGTTTCCGCAGTAGGGGAGGCGGGCTAGCGCTTCGAGCGCAGGTCGTCTTCACGCAGGATCGCCAGCTCCGTGTTGCGCCGGAACTCGAAGATCAGCCGCGTCTCGATGTGGGCGACTTCCTTGCGCTCTGTGAACGCACCGAGCGCGAAGTCGCGCAGGTGGTTGCTGTCGCGCACGCCGACGTGCACGAGGAAGTCGTCGCTGCCGGCGACGTGGTAGAGCGCCAGGACCTCGCGCAGCCCGAGGAGGTGCTCGCGGAAACTGTCGAAGCCCCTGCGCGAGTGCCGCGCCAGCCGGATCGACACCATCGCCTGCAGTCCGATGCCGACCGCGGCGGGCGCGACTTCGGCATGGAAGCCCTGGATCGCCCCGAGCTGGCGCAACCGGCGCACCCGCTCCAGCGCGGTCGAGGCGGCGATTCCCGCGGCCTCGGCCAGCGCCTTGTTCGGCATCCGTGCGTTCTTCCGCAGCAGGGTCAGAAGTTCGAAGTCGGTTCGGTCGAGCTGCATATTTTGCGTCATCAGGCGAATAATATTCGGATTCTACGCCATGAAATAATCATGCGTTCCGGATTGTCGGAAATACACGAATTGGAGCGCCCCATGTCCCGCATCGAGACCCTTGCCGTCCACGCCGGCCGCGAAGACTTCGCCGAGCTCGGCGTGCATGCGCCCCCGATCGACCTGTCCACGACCTATCCGGTGCGCGACCTCGACGAAGGCACCGCCAGCTTCGATGCGCTGGTGGGTGGAGCGGCCAGCGCCGGGAATTCGATCTATGCGCGCCTGCACAACCCGACCGTGGACCGCGTCGAGAAGGCGATCGCCCGTCTCGAAGGCACCGAGGCCTGCGTCGGCTACGGATCGGGCATGGCGGCCCTGACCGCGATGCTCATGGACGCCCGCTCGCGGGGCGGCCACGTGCTCGTCGTGCGTCCGCTGTACGGGACCTCCGACCACCTCCTGGCCAGCGGCCTGTGCGGCATCGAGGCCGAGTTCGTGGACGCCGGCGAGATCGCGCTGCGCAAGCGTGCCGACACCGCGCTGGTCATCATCGAGACGCCGGCGAATCCGACCCTGGACCTGGTCGACATCCGCGCGGTCGTCGCGGCGGCCGGCCACGTACCGGTGCTGGTGGACTCCACCTTCGCCACGCCGGTGCTGCAGAACCCCGCCGAGCTGGGGGCGGCCTACGTGATGCACAGCGCCACCAAGTTCCTGGGCGGACATGGCGACGTGATCGCCGGCGTGGTGTGCTGCAGCGAGGAACGCGCGAAGCCGCTGCGCGTGGTGCGTGCGGCCACCGGCGCGCTGATGCATCCGCTGGGCGCCTACCTGCTGCATCGCGGTCTGGCCACGCTGGCGCTGCGCGTCGAGCGCGCGCAGGCCAACGCCGAAGATATCGCCCGTCGCCTGGCCGCGCACCCGGCCGTGGCGAAAGTGTTCTACCCGGGGCTGGGCACGACCCGCAACGCACACCTGGTCGGCGAGCAGATGCGCGGTCCGGGCGCACTCATGGCGTTCGAGATGGCCGAAGGCTATGGTGCCGCCGCGGCGGTCATGGCCCACGTCGGACTGATCACGCCGGCGGTGAGCCTGGGTTCGGTCGACAGCCTGATCCAGCACCCCTCGGGCCTGACCCACCGCGTCGTGAGCGAGGCGGCCAAGACGGCCACCGGCATCACCCCCGGCCTGCTGCGCCTGTCGGTGGGCATCGAGGCGGTGGACGACATCTGGGCCGACCTCGACCAGGCGATGCGTCGCGCCGGCATGTCGCAGGTCGCCTGACCCAGGCCTACCCGTGGGATCCGAAGCAGGGGGCTACAGCAGCCCCTTGAGTCGGTACAACGCCTCCAGCGCCTGCTTCGGGGTCAACTCGTCGGGGTCGATGTCGCCCAGCGCCTCCAGGGCCGGCGAGGGCACGTTGAACAGGCCCATCTGCGCCGGCTTGTCGAGCGCCTCGGGCCGTGTGTCCGGTGCGACCGGCCGTGCCTCGAGTTCGCCCAGATAACGCTTCGCCGCGCCGACCACGGCACGCGGCAGGCCGGCCAGTGCGCCCACCTGCAGGCCGAAGCTGCGGTTCGCCGGCCCGTCCTTGACCGCATGCATGAACACCAGCGACTCGCCGTGCTCGACCGCGTCAAGGTGCACGTTGGCGATGCCGCTGCCGGCTTCGGCCAGGCTGGTGAGTTCGAAGTAGTGCGTCGCGAACAGCGTGTAGGCGCGGTTGTCGCGCGCCAGGTGCAGCGCGCAGGCCTTGGCCAGCGCAAGGCCGTCGTAGGTAGAGGTTCCGCGGCCGATCTCGTCCATCAACACCAGCGAGTGCTCGCTGGCGTGGTGCAGGATGTAGGCCGTCTCGCTCATCTCGACCATGAAGGTCGATTGTCCGCGGGCCAGGTCGTCGCCGGCGCCGATGCGGGTGAGGATGCGGTCGATCGGGCCGATCTCGGCGCGCGCGGCCGGCACGAAGCTGCCGATGTGCGCCAGCAGGACGATCAGCGCGTTCTGGCGCATGAAGGTCGATTTGCCGCCCATGTTCGGGCCGGTGATCACCAGCATCCGCCGCTCGGGGTACACGTGCAGGTCGTTGGGCTCGAAAGGCTCGCTGCGCACCGCCTCGACCACCGGGTGGCGACCGCGTTCGATGTCGATGCCCGGCTCGGCGCGCAGTCGTGGGCGCGACCAGTCCAGCGCCAGCGCGCGCTCGGCGAAGCCGGCCAGCACGTCGAGTTCGGCCAGCGCCTGGGCACAATCGCGCAGTGGCTCCAGGTCCTCGTTGAGGGCGTCGAGCAGTTGCTCCCACAGCAGCTTCTCGCGGTTGAGCGAACGCTCGCGTGCCGACAGTACCTTGTCCTCGAAGCCCTTGAGCTCCTCGGTGATGTAGCGCTCGGCGTTGGTCAGCGTCTGGCGGCGGGTGTAGTGGGTGGGTGCCTTCGCGCTGTGGGCCTTGGAGACTTCGATGTAGTAGCCGTGCACGCGGTTGTAACCGACCTTCAGGGTCGGGATGCCGCTGGACTCGCGCTCGCGCGCCTCCAGTTCGACCAGGAACTGGTCGGCGTGGGTGGACAGCCGGCGCAGTTCGTCGAGCTCACCGTCGAAACCGTCGGCGATGACGCCGCCATCGCGCAGCAGCACCGGGGGCTGGGCCTGTACCGCTTCGGCCAGCAGGCTGGCGGTGGCGGCGTGCTCGCCCATCCGGTCGGACAGTTCGCGCAGGGCGGGCGCGTCCAGCGGCGCCAGCAGGCTGCGCAGCGCTGGCAGCAACTGCAGGCCATCGCGCAGCGTGGACAGGTCGCGCGGGCGTGCCGAACGCAGCGCGACGCGGGTCAGGATGCGCTCGATGTCGCCAACGCCGCGGAACTGCTCGCGCAGGTCGTCGGCCACGCGACTGTCGAGCAGGGCCTCGACCGCCTGGTGGCGCGCGGACAGCAGGACCTGGTCGCGCAGCGGTCGGTGCAGCCAGCGCCGCAGCAGGCGCCCGCCCATCGGCGTGACGCTGGAATCCAGCACCCCGGCCAGCGTGTGCTCGCTGCGCCCGTCCACCCGTGAGTCGAGCTCGAGGTGGCGCCGGGTCGCGGCATTCATCGCGATCGTCTCGTCCCCGGCCTCCATCGCCAGCCGCCGCAGGTGCGGCAGCTGCTGCTTCTGGGTCTCCTCGACGTAACCCAGCAGCGCGCCGGCGGCAGCGACCGCCAGTGGCTTGCCCTGGACGCCGAAGGCTTCCAGGTCGCGCGTGCCGAAGAAGCGGGTCAGCTGGCGCTGTCCGCCCTCGGCGTCGAAATGCCACGGGGCCCGGCGACGCAGGCCGGTGCGGCCGAGCAGGAAGGCCGGCCAACCGTCCTCGTCGGGCAGCAGCAGCTCGGCAGGCTCCAGCCGCGCCAGCTCGGCGGCCAGCTGCTCCTCGTCGCGCGCCTCGCCGACCAGGAAGCGGCCGCCGGCCAGGTCGGCCCAGGCCAGTCCGTAGCCCTGCCTGCCGCGAGCCACGGCCATCAGCAGCGTGTCGCGGCGCTCCTCCAGCAGCGCCTCGTCGGTGACGGTGCCGGGCGTGACCACGCGCACCACCTTGCGTTCGACCAGGCCCTTGGACGCGGCCGGGTCGCCGATCTGCTCGCAGATCGCGATCGACTCGCCCATCGCCACCAGCCGCGCCAGGTAGCCTTCGCAGGCGTGCACCGGCACACCGGCCATCGGAATGGGTTCGCCGCCTGAGCTGCCGCGCTGGGTCAGGGTGATGTCGAGCAGCTTCGCCGCCTTGCGCGCGTCGTCGTAGAACAGCTCGTAGAAGTCCCCCATGCGGAAGAACAGCAGGATATCGGGGTGCTCCGCCTTGGCGGCGAAGAACTGCTTCATCAACGGGGTGTGTTCGGCGGGCTTGCTCATAGCGCACGCATTCTAGAGGTCGCGGGGCAGGGCTGCCGAGTCCAGGCCCCATGCCCGGGCGCCACCGCCCTCCCCGGGGGGGAACACGCGCCCGCGACCCCGGCTGCGCCTACAATCAGCGCTGGCTCCCGTGGACACCCCCATGCCCGACATGCCCGTCGCCGCCCCGGCAGATTCGATCGACGACCCTGGCCTGCACTCGCTGGCGGAGGAGCTGGGCCGCCAGTTGCAGGCCCACCATGACATGCTGGTGACGGCTGAAAGCTGCACCGGGGGTTGGATCGCCAAGACCGTCACCGACATCGCCGGCAGCTCGGCCTGGTTCGACTGCGGCCTGGCGGCCTACAGCTACGAGGCCAAGCAGCGCCTGCTGGGCGTTCGTCCGGAGATCCTGCTGCACCATGGCGCAGTCAGCGAGGAGACCTGCATCGAGATGGTGTCCGGGGCGCTGATCAACTCCGGCGCCAGCGTGGCCGTGGCCGTGACCGGCATTGCCGGACCCGGCGGCGGAACCGCGGACAAGCCGGTTGGCAGTGTCTGGATCGGCTGGAAGCGCCGCGGTGGCTATCCGCGTGCGCAACTGTTCCAGTTCGACGGTGATCGCGAGCACATCCGCCGCCAGACGGTCGCGGCCGCGATCAAGGGCTTGCTGGATATTCTTACAGAATGATCGGAGCCGTGAGCACGGCGCCGGAAGGGGCTGTGGGATACTGTCGGCCTCGGACCACGGGAACTCTTCCCGCGCGTCTCACTCCCTGAGATACCGCCCTGCCAGGCTGTGTCCGTACCCCAGTGAGGAACCACGATGGATGACAACAAGAAGCGCGCGCTGACCGCCGCGCTGGGCCAGATCGAGAAGCAGTTCGGCAAGGGCGCGGTGATGCGCATGGGCGACAAGAACAACGAGCCCGCCGAGGTCTACTCCACCGGCTCGCTGATGCTCGACATCGCGCTGGGCATCGGCGGCCTGCCCAAGGGCCGCGTGATCGAGGTCTACGGCCCGGAATCCTCGGGCAAGACCACGCTGGCGCTGCAGACCATCGCCGAGTGCCAGAAGGCCGGCGGCACCGCCGCGTTCATCGACGCCGAGCACGCGCTCGACCCGATCTACGCGCAGAAGCTGGGCGTGAAGCTCGAGGACCTGCTGATCTCGCAGCCCGACACCGGTGAACAGGCGCTGGAGATCGCCGACATGCTGGTGCGCTCCAACGCGGTGGACATGGTGGTGGTCGATTCGGTCGCAGCACTCACCCCGCGCGCGGAGATCGAGGGCGAGATGGGCGACCAGCTGCCCGGCCTGCAGGCCCGCCTGATGAGCCAGGCGCTGCGCAAGCTGACCGGCAACATCAAGCGCTCCAACACGATGGTGCTGTTCATCAACCAGCTGCGCATGAAGATCGGCATGATGATGCCGGGCCAGAACCCGGAAGTGACCACGGGCGGCAATGCGCTGAAGTTCTATGCCTCGGTGCGCCTGGACATCCGCCGCATCGGCGCGATCAAGAAGGGCGACGAGATCATCGGCAACCAGACCAAGATCAAGGTGGTCAAGAACAAGATGGCGCCGCCGTTCAAGCAGGTCATCACCGAGATCCTGTACGGCGAAGGCATCTCGCGCATGGGCGAGCTCATCGAGATGGGCGTCACCGCGAAGCTGGTCGACAAGGCGGGTGCCTGGTACAGCTACGGCGAGGAGCGCATCGGCCAGGGCAAGGAGAACGCCCGCCAGTGGCTCAAGGACAACCCGGACAAGGCGAAGGAGCTCGAGCTCAAGATCCGTGAGACCTTCCAGCCGGCATTGGTGATCGGCGAGGACGCCGATGACGACGGTGCCGATGCGGGCGACGACAAGCCGGCGGCCAAGGCGTCGAAGAAGACCAGCGAGAAGACCGAGGCCTGAGTTGGCTCCGGGTTCGGACGAGGACGACGACCGGAGTACCGGCGAGGGCGGCGGCAAGCCGTCCCGCCAGCGCACGGCACTGAACCCGTACGAGCGCGCGGTGGGCCTGTTGGCCCGTCGCGAGCACTCCCGCCGCGAGCTCGAGCGCAAACTGGTCGCCAAGGGTGTCGATGCGGGCGAGGCCCACGACGCGGTGGAGCGCCTGGCAGGCCAGGGCTGGCAGGATGAACAGCGTTTCGCCGGCAGTCTGGCCCGGAGCCGCGCGATGTCGGGCTACGGGCGGTCCGCATCCGCGCCGAGCTGGGCACCCACGACCTGCCCGCGAACGTCATCGAGGCGGCCCTTGATGAGCTTGAGTCCCAGCATGACTGGCGCGAGGCCGCGCGCGAGCTGCTGCAGCGGCGGCTGGGCGAGGTCGCCCCGGCCGATCCGGCCCGCCGGAGGAAGGCGCAGTCGCTGCTGCTGCGCCGGGGTTTCGACAGCGAAACCGTGTTCTCGCTGACCTCCGGACGCGACGCCGACTGACGGCCAGCGGCAGCGGCCCCTTGCGCTATCGGGCCACAGCCACCATGGTTTGACGGATAATCTTCCGCTTTCCGCGCCGATGGAGTCCCGGCGGCGCGGGCCTCGTCCAGTCTTCCGGTGTCCAAATGAAATCCACAGCCGAGATCCGCAAGGATTTCCTCGAGTTCTTCCGCGAACGTGGCCACGAAGTCGTGCCGTCCGCACCGCTGGTGCCGGGCAACGACCCGACGCTGCTGTTCACCAATGCCGGCATGGTGCCGTTCAAGGACGTCTTCCTGGGTGCGGAGAAGCGCAGCTACACGCGCGCCACCAGTTCCCAGCGCTGCGTGCGCGCCGGCGGCAAGCACAACGACCTCGACCAGGTCGGCTACACCGCACGCCACCACACCTTCTTCGAGATGCTGGGCAACTTCAGCTTCGGCGACTACTTCAAGCGCGACGCGATCGTCTACGCCTGGACCCTGCTCACCGAGGTGTGGAAGCTGCCGCCCGAGCGCCTGCTGGTGACGATCTACCACACCGACGACGAGGCGTTCGCGATCTGGAACACCGAAGTCGGCGTGCCGGCGGAAAAGATCATCCGCATCGGCGACAACAAGGGTGCGGCGTTCGCTTCGGACAACTTCTGGCAGATGGCCGACACCGGTCCGTGCGGGCCGTGCACCGAGATCTTCTACGACCACGGCGCGACATTCCCGGGGGCCCGCCGGGATCGCCGGACGAGGACGGTGACCGTTTCATCGAGATCTGGAACCTGGTGTTCATGCAGTTCGACCGGGCTGCCGACGGCACGCTGTCGCCGTTGCCGGCGCCGTGCGTGGACACCGGCATGGGCCTGGAGCGCGTTGCGGCGGTGCTGCAGCACGTGCACTCCAACTACGAGATCGACCTGTTCAAGGCGCTGATTGCCGCCGCGCAGGAGATCAGCGGCTGCGAGGACGCGGGCAACAAGTCGCTTCGGGTGATCGCCGACCACGTACGCGCGTGCAGCTTCCTGGTGCTCGACGGCGTGCTGCCGTCCAACGAGGGCCGTGGCTACGTGCTGCGCCGGATCATCCGCCGCGCGGTGCGCCACCTGTGGAAACTGGGCGGCCTGCAGGCCGATGGCAGCTTCTGGCGCATGGTCGAAGCGCTGGTGGCGCAGATGGGCGAGGCCTACCCGGACCTGGCCAAGCGCCAGTCGTTCATCGAACAGGTGCTCCGGTCCGAGGAGGCCGCCTTCGTGCAGACCCTGGACGCCGGCATGGTGCACCTCAACGACTTCCTTGCCGCGGCTTCCGGCGAGCTGGGCGGCGAGGCCCTGTTCCAGCTGCACGACACCTACGGATGTCCGCCCGACCTGATCGCCGACATCCTGCGCGAGAAGGGAGCGCACCTGGCCGAGGGCGCAATGGCCGAGTACGAGCAGGCCATGCAGGCGCAACGCGAGCGCGCCCGGGCGGCCAGCAAGTTCGCCGGGGCCAGCGGCTTGCCGGCCGAACTCGTGGCGCGCCTGAAGGCCACTGCATTCTGCGGCTACGAGGGTACCGAAGCCGAGGACTGCGAGGTCGTGGCCCTGCTGCGCGACGGCATGCCGGTGGAGTCGCTGGCGGTGGGCGAGCAGGGCGTCGTGATGCTGGATCGCACGCCGTTCTATGCCGAGTCCGGTGGCCAGGTGGGTGATGCCGGCCGGCTCTGCGGCCACGCCGGCAGCGACTTCGAGGTGCTCGATACGGTGAAGCTTTCCGGGGTCTTCCATGGCCACTCCGGGCGCCTGGCGGCGGGTGTGCTGCGCGTGGGTGACCGCGTGCGTGCCAGCGTCGATGCCGAGCGTCGCCGCGGCACCGTGCTCAACCATTCCGCCACCCACCTGCTGCATGCCGCGCTGCGCCAGGTGCTGGGCGAGCACGTGCAACAGAAGGGATCCCTGGTCGCGCCCGACCGGTTGCGTTTCGATTTCTCGCATTTCCAGGCGGTCAGCCGCTCCGAACTGGCGACCATCGAGGCCATGGTCAACGCCGAGATCCGTCGCAACGCCGAGGCCGAAGTGCACAACATGGGCATGCAGGAGGCGCTGGACTTCGGCGCGCTGGCCCTTTTCGGCGAGAAATACGGCGAGAACGTGCGCGTGCTGCGCATGGGCGCCTTCTCCACTGAACTCTGTGGCGGCACCCATGTCTCACGTACCGGTGACATCGGATTGTTCAAGATCGTCTCCGAGGGTGGCGTGGCCGCAGGCGTGCGCCGCGTCGAGGCGGTGACCGGAGAGGGTGCGATGGCGTTGGTGGCGGAGAACGAGGGCAGGCTCGACGAGGTGGCGTCCCTGGTGGGCGGTGGCCGCGGCGAAGTGGCCGAGCGCATCCGCCAGATGCTGGAGCGCAACAAGCGGCTGGAGCGGGAACTCGAGTCGCTCCGGGCGCGCGCCGCCGCCGAGGCGACCGGTGACCTGGCGGGTTCGGCCGTGGACGTGCAGGGCATCAAGGTCGTCGCTGCACGGCTCGAGGGCGCTGACGGCAAGCAGTTGCGCGAGGCGATCGACCAGCTCAGGAGTGCGCTCGGTGACGCGGTCATCGTGCTGGCTGGGGCGAGCAACGGAAAGGTCGCGCTGGCCGCCGGCGTGAGCGGTTCGGCCCAGCAGCACGTCAAGGCCGGGGAAATCCTGGGCCATGTAGCGCGGGGCATCGGTGGCAAGGGCGGCGGACGCCCGGACATGGCGCAGGGGGGAGGTGACGATACTCCCGGGCTGCCGGCGATCCTCGAAGGGCTGCCGCGCTGGGTTGAAGCCCAGCTGACCGGTGGCGACAAGTAAACTAATGGCCGATTGCGTGCAGTGTTCACGCTTGGCTACCATGCTCCACGTCGCGATGTCGCGACAGGGGACCGCCGAACACATCGGCGACCGGACGTTCCGGCAGTGACCGGGACGCACGGACGAACCGGGCCAGGAGACTTGGCATGTTGATTCTTACGCGTCGCGTAGGCGAAACCCTGATGATTGGCGATTCCGTGACGGTGACCGTCCTGGGCGTCAAGGGCAATCAGGTCAGGATCGGTATCACGGCGCCGAAGGATGTCGCCGTGCACCGCGAAGAGATCTACCAGCGCATCCAGCGCGACGGGGACGCGGGCCCCAGGGACCCGTCCGCGGATTGAGGTTTGCCAGCGCGGTACGCGTCGGCTATCCTTGCGCACCTCCCGGCTCGCGCCGGGACTGCTTCACGGAGAGTTGCCCGAGCGGCTGAAGGGGCTCCCCTGCTAAGGGAGTATAGGGTTTATAGCTCTATCGAGGGTTCGAATCCCTCACTCTCCGCCATACTTCAAAACGCCGCCTTCGGGCGGCGTTTTTCGTTGGCTGCGAGTTCGGGGTTTCCTGCCCGCGCCAGCGCGCGGGCGCTGCGCGCCACCACGAAGCGGTGCTTCGTAAGCGGTGGTGCTCGCCCCTCACTCTCCCTCGCCTGGCCTTGCCCTGTGGGCGGATCAGGGTAGAAGAGCAGCAAAAAGCTGAAGAAAAGTTCGCCGGGGGTGTTGACGATCGGGGAGGGGTTGTCCATACTTCCGCTCCTCGCAGCGCCCGTAGCTCAGCTGGATAGAGCACCAGGCTACGAACTTGGGGGTCGGAGGTTCGAATCCTTCCGGGCGCGCCAGAGATGCAACAGGAGTGCTTCGGCACTCCTTTTGTTTTTGCGGGGCAGGAATTCTCTCGTTGACGGGCTCGCCCGGGAACACTAGACTTTTCTGCTCTTCGGGGCGCCTTCGGGTGTTTCGGAATTCGATTCCTCCGGGGTATAGCTCAGCCTGGTAGAGCGCCAGCTTTGGGAGCTGGATGTCGGGGGTTCGAATCCCTCTGCCCCGACCAGTCGCCAGGGCCGGCGCTACAGGCCGCGGCGGTTGGATGGCCCACGGGGGCGGATGCTTCCGGTAAAGTACGTGGCTTGCAGGTGGACAACCGGCGCCCGTAGCTCAACCGGATAGAGCATCGGCCTTCTAAGCCGACGGTTACAGGTTCGATTCCTGTCGGGCGCGCCACCCGCGGGAAGCCAGGCGATCGGTTGGTTGGCCAGGCACACAGTTTCGTCGGTGGATGTAGCTCAGTTGGTTAGAGCATCGGATTGTGATTCCGAGGGTCGCGGGTTCGAGTCCCGTCTTCCACCCCAGTTCAAAGATGCGGCATAATGCCGCGTCGCAGCCGCTCCGGCGGGAAGATTTCGGGCCGTTAGCTCAGTTGGTAGAGCAGCTGACTCTTAATCAGTAGGTCCTAGGTTCGAATCCTAGACGGCCCACCATCTTCCCATTGGATCGACCCAGCGCGGCGTGCGAAAGTGGCGGAACTGGTAGACGCGCTGGATTTAGGTTCCAGTGGGGCAACCCGTGAGAGTTCGAGTCTCTCCTTTCGCACCATCCGTCCAGGAAGGCGCGCGGGATGACGACTGGATTCCACGGGTTTTTTATTGGCCGCGCGACACCGATCGCGGGGCATCGCAGGAGTAGACATGCAAGTTTCGGTTGAGAACGTCTCAAACCTGGAGCGCCGCCTGAAGGTGAGCGTGCCCGCCGAGAAGCTGGACGGCGAGGTCTCCTCGCGCCTGCGCCACCTCGGTCGAACCGCCAAGCTCAAGGGCTTCCGCCCGGGCAAGGTGCCGGCCAAGGTGATCGAGCAGCGCTACGGCCAGCAGGTCCGCAGCGAGGTGTTGTCCGACCTGATCGGCCGCAGCTTCAACGAGGCGCTGCAGCGCGAGAGCCTGCGCCCGGCGGGCCAGCCCGATATCGAGACCGATGGCCAGAGCAAGGACGGCGAGTTCAGCTTCACCGCCACCTTCGAGATCGTCCCGGACTTCGGCAAGATCGATGTGTCGACGCTGAAGATCACCAAGGTCACCGCCGAGATCAGCGACGAGGACATCGACAACATGATCGACACGCTGCGCCAGCAGCGCCGATCGTGGGAGCCGGTGGAGCGTGCGGCGAAGCAGGGCGACCTGGTGTCGATCGAGATGGTCGCGACCACCGATGGCGAGCGCGTGCCGGCCGAGGGCGTGGACCGCGGCACCACCGTGATCGGCGCAGGCGTCATGCTGCCGGCCATGGAGTCGGTGCTCGAGGGCATGTCCAAGGACGAGTCCAGGACCACCGAAGTCGAGTTCCCGGCCGACTGGCGTGTCGAGAAGCTGGCGGGCAAGAAGGCTTCGGTCGAGGTCAAGCTGGTGCGCGTGGCCGAGCCGAAGATCCCCGAGGTCGACCAGGCCTTCGTCGAGAGCTTCGGAATCGCCGGTGGTGACATCGAGACCTTCCGCAGCGAGGTTCGCTCGAACCTTTCGCGCGAACTCCGCGGCACCTTGATGAACCGGCTGCGCGCCGAGGTCATCGACAAGCTGGTGGCTGCGCACGAAGGCACCGAGATGCCGAACAAGCTGATCGAAGCCGAGGCGCGCGGCCTGGCCCGCCAGGCCGAGAAGCAGGCCGCCGAGCAGGGCCAGGGCGACGTCAAGATCAACGACGACACCTTCCTGCCGCAGGCGCGCAAGCGCGTGGCGGCCGGCCTGCTGGTGACCGAACTGGCCCGCCAGAACGAGATCCGCCTGGACCCCAAGCGCCTCAACGAGACGCTTCAGCTCATCGCCTCGACCTACGAGGAGCCGCAGCAGGTCATCGACCTCTATCGGCAGGACCAGCGCCTGATGCAGGGCCTGCAGTCGCGGGTGATGGAGGAGCAGGTGATCGACTGGATCACCGAGCACGCCGACGTGACGACCGAGTCGAAGAGCTTCGCCGAGGTGATGCGTCCGGGTCAGTAAGGCCGGCGTATCATCCCTGTATGACGAGTCCCCTGGAGAGAAACATGATGAACGCGCCGGTAGGCCTGAACCTGGTTCCGATGGTGGTCGAGCAGACCAGCCGCGGTGAGCGCGCGTACGACATCTACTCGCGCCTGCTCAAGGAGCGGGTGATCTTCCTGGTCGGACCGATCGACGACAACGTCGCGAACGTGATCGTGGCCCAGCTGCTCTTCCTCGAGGCCGAGAACCCCGAGAAGGACATCAGCCTGTACATCAACTCGCCGGGTGGCATCGTCACCGCAGGCATGGCGATCTACGACACGATGCAGTTCATCAAGCCCGACGTGAGCACCATCTGCGTCGGCCAGGCGGCCTCGATGGGTTCCTTGCTGCTGGCGGCTGGCGCGAAGGGCAAGCGCTATGCGCTGCCGCACTCGCGGGTCATGATCCACCAGCCGCTGGGCGGCTTCCAGGGCCAGGCCAGCGACATCGACATCCATGCCCGCGAGATCCTGTTCCTCAAGGACCGCCTCAACGGCATCCTGGCCGAGCACACCGGCCAGTCGATCGAGACGATCGCCGCCGACACCGACCGCGACAACTTCAAGAGCGCCGAGCAGGCCCGCGACTACGGCCTGATCGACGAGGTGCTGCAGCAGCGGCCCAAGGACGCAGCCTGAGGCAGCAGGCTGCCCCGGCCCCCGGGCCGGTCCCACCCCCTCGCACGGACCCTGCGGGTGCCGTCCCACCGTTCGTCGGTGGCGACCGGGCGCTCGCACGGGCTATGTTATTCTGCGATCCGACTGACTCCATTCAGGTTTCCATAGCATGACCGACGACCGCCAGGGCCGTTCCAGCGACAGCGGAAAGATCCTGTACTGCTCCTTCTGCGGGAAGAGCCAGCACGAGGTTCGCAAACTGATCGCGGGCCCGAGCGTGTTCATCTGCGATGAATGCGTGGAACTGTGCAACGACATCATCCGCGAGGAGCTCGAGGAGAAGGCGCAGGCCGCGCGCAGCCACCTGCCCAAGCCGCGCGAGATCCTCGACGTGCTCGACCAGTACGTCATCGGCCAGCCGCGCGCCAAGCGCACGCTTTCGGTGGCCGTGTACAACCACTACAAGCGCATCGAGAGCCGCCAGAGGAACGACGAGGTCGAGCTGGCGAAGTCGAACATCCTGCTGGTCGGTCCGACCGGCTCGGGCAAGACGCTGCTGGCCGAGACGCTGGCGCGACTGCTCAACGTGCCGTTCACGATCGCCGACGCGACGACGCTGACCGAGGCGGGCTACGTTGGCGAGGATGTCGAGAACATCATCCAGAAGCTGCTGCAGAAGTGCGACTACGACGTCGAGAAGGCGCAGCAGGGCATCGTGTACATCGACGAGATCGACAAGATCTCGCGCAAGTCCGAGAACCCGTCGATCACCCGCGACGTGTCGGGCGAGGGCGTGCAGCAGGCGTTGCTGAAGCTCATCGAGGGCACCGTGGCCTCGGTGCCGCCGCAGGGCGGCCGCAAGCACCCGCAGCAGGAGTTCCTGCAGGTCGACACCAAGAACATCCTGTTCATCTGCGGCGGCGCGTTCGCCGGGCTGGACAAGATCATCGCGCAGCGCAGCACGGACGCCAGCGGCATCGGCTTCAGCGCCAAGGTCAAGGCCAAGGACGCGAAGCTGGAGACCGGCAAGCTGCTGGCCGAGGTCGAGCCGGAGGACCTGATCAAGTTCGGGCTGATTCCCGAGTTCGTCGGTCGCCTTCCGGTGGTCGCCACGCTCGAGGAGCTCGACCAGGAAGCGCTGGTGAAGATCCTCACCGAACCCAGGAACGCGGTTACCAAGCAGTTCCGCAAGCTGTTCGAGATGGAGGACGTCGAGCTGGAGATCCGGCCCGACGCGCTGGCGGCGATCGCCCAGAAGGCGCTCAAGCGCAAGACCGGTGCCCGTGGCCTGCGCACGATCCTGGAGTCGGTGCTGCTCGACACGATGTTCGAGCTGCCGTCGCTGGAGAATGTCTCCAAGGTTGTCGTGGATGAATCGGTCATCAACAACCAGGCCGAGCCCTATCTGATCTACGAAAGCGCGCCGGCCCAGCCGAAGGCCGCCTCGGAGTAGCGTTCCGGGCTGCCAGGCGCGAAAGCCACGCGCAAGTCATTGATGCAAAAGAAACCCGGCCCGGTCTTCGCGCCGGGTTTCTTTTGCTTCTTGCAAGCTGTCGGCGCGGCCCCCATAACCTGAACCCATAGGGCCGGCGAGACTGCCGGCGTCAAGAGGTCCCGCGCTGGCGGCACCAGGAGAACAAGATGTCCGAGAACACTTCCACCCGCCTCGAACTGCCGGTCCTGCCGCTGCGCGATGTCGTGGTCTATCCGCACATGGTCATCCCGCTGTTCGTGGGTCGCGAGAAGTCGGTGCACGCGCTCGAGCAGGCGATGGAGTCCGACAAGCAGATCCTGCTGGTGGCCCAGACCAGCCCCGACGTCGACGATCCGGGCTCGAAGGACCTGTTCGAGTTCGGCACGCTGGCGCATGTCCTGCAGCTGCTCAAGCTTCCCGACGGCACGATCAAGGTCCTGGTCGAGGGTGTGTCGCGCGTGCGCATGCAGGGCTATTCCGAGAACGAAGGTGCCTTGACCGGCACCGCCGACGTGGTCGACTCCACGACCGCCGGCGAGCAGCGCGAGGTCGAGGTGACGATGCGCTCGCTGCTGTCGCTGTTCGAGCAGTACGTCAAGATGAACCGCAAGCTGCCGCCCGAGTTGCTGACCACGTTGTCGGGCATCGAGGAGCCGGGTCGCCTGGCCGACACGATCGCCGCGCACCTCGCGATCCGCCTGGCCGACAAGCAGAAGCTGCTCGAGACCATCGACATCGGCGCGCGCCTGGAGATGCTGATCGGCTTCGTCGACGGCGAGATCGACGTGCAGCAGCTCGAGAAGCGCATCCGCGGCCGGGTGAAGTCGCAGATGGAGAAGAGCCAGCGCGAGTACTACCTCAACGAGCAGATGAAGGCGATCCAGAAGGAGCTCGGTGAGCTCGATGACGTCCCCAACGAGCTCGAGGAACTGGCGAAGAAGGTCGCCGAGGCCGGCATGCCCAAGGACGTGGCGACCAAGGCCAAGGCCGAGCTCAACAAGCTCAAGCAGATGTCGCCGATGTCCGCCGAGGCCACGGTGGTGCGCAACTACATCGACTGGCTGGTCGGGGTGCCCTGGAAGAAGAAGTCCAAAGTGCGTCGCGACCTCAAGGCCGCCGAGGAGGTGCTCGACGCCGACCACTACGGCCTGGAGAAGGTCAAGGACCGAATCCTGGAATACCTGGCCGTGCAGGCGCGGGTGAAGCAGATGAAGGGGCCGATCCTGTGCCTGGTCGGGCCGCCGGGCGTGGGCAAGACCTCGCTGGGGCAGTCCATCGCGAAGGCCACCAACCGCAAGTTCATCCGCATGAGCCTGGGCGGAGTCCGCGACGAGGCCGAGATCCGCGGCCACCGTCGCACCTACATCGGTTCGATGCCGGGCCGCATCGTGCAGAACCTGTCCAAGGCCGGCACGAAGAATCCGCTGTTCATGCTCGACGAGATCGACAAGATGAGCATGGACTTCCGTGGCGACCCGTCCTCGGCATTGCTCGAAGTGCTCGATCCCGAGCAGAACAACACCTTCGCCGACCACTACCTCGAGGTCGACCTGGACCTCTCCGAGGTGATGTTCATCGCCACCTCGAACTCGCTCAACATCCCCGGGCCGCTGCTCGACCGCATGGAGGTCATCCGGATCCCCGGTTACACCGAGGACGAGAAGATCAACATCGCCACGCGCTACCTGCTCGCCAAGCAGCTCAAGGCGAACGGCCTGCGCGAGGAGGAGCTCGCCATCGCGGAGAGCGCGATCCGCGACATCATCCGCTACTACACCCGCGAGTCGGGCGTGCGTGGGCTGGAGCGCGAGATCGCCAAGATCTGCCGCAAGGTGGTCAAGGAAATCGCACTGGCCGGCCCGCAGCCGGAGAAGAAGTCCGCCAAGCGCAAGCCGCTGGCGGTGACGTCCAAGAACCTCGACAAGTACCTGGGCGTGCGCCGCTTCGACTTCGGCCGCGCCGAGCAGGCCAACGAGATCGGCCTGGTCACCGGCCTGGCGTGGACCGAGGTGGGTGGCGAGCTGCTGCAGATCGAAGCCACTCCGGTCCCGGGCAAGGGCCTGCTGACCCTGACCGGCAAGCTGGGAGACGTGATGCAGGAGTCGGTCAAGGCGGCCTTGAGCGTGGTGCGCGCGCGCGCGGACGTGCTGGGCCTGCCCGAGGACTTCCATCAGAAGCTCGACCTGCACGTGCACGTGCCCGAGGGCGCCACGCCGAAGGACGGCCCGAGTGCCGGCATCGGCATGGTCACCGCGCTGGTCTCGGCGCTGGCGAAGGTGCCGGTGCGCGCCGACGTGGCGATGACCGGCGAGATCACGCTGCGCGGCCGGGTGCTGCCGATCGGCGGGCTGAAGGAAAAGTTGCTCGCCGCGCTGCGCGGGGGCATCACCACGGTGATCATCCCGGAGGAGAACGAGAAGGACCTCGCGGACATTCCGAAGAACGTCACCCGCGACCTGAAGATCATTCCGGTCAAGTGGATAGACCAGGTGCTTGACGTGGCGCTGGAGCGTCCGCTGACGCCGCGGGCCCGTCGTCCGACGGCGAAGACAGCACGGGATCGAAGTCCAAGGGGCGTCAGGGCGGCAAGGAAGTCCGGCCCCATTGAGGCCGGATCCTCGCGGGTCGTGCCGGGGCTTGACAAGCGCGTTGCGGTTGGATGGGCTGAAACCCGCGAAATTCCTAGCGTTCCGGGGAATTTTCGTGTTGCACGCCCTGAGGGGCACTGGTATAAAACGTGGGCACCGCGGTGTTGGTGGCGACACCACACCGCGGCCTAGGTCGATCGGACGAACCGCCGGGTAAGGCACAGGGGGGAGTCCGGTTGGTTACGATCGCGGGGAATCCGCTCAGGGAGTCAATAATGAACAAAGCCGAATTTGTTGCTGCGGTGGCCGATACCGCCGAGCTGTCCAAGACCGACGCCGGCAATGCCGTCGACGCAGTGGTCGAAGTCATCAAGAAGGCCCTGAAGAAGGGCGACACCGTCACCCTCGTGGGCTTTGGCACCTTCCAGGTTCGCAAGCGCGCCGCGCGCACCGGTCGCAACCCGCGCACCGGCGAGAACATCAAGATCAAGGCCTCGAAGGTTCCGGGCTTCAAGGCTGGCAAAGCCCTCAAGGATGCCGTAAACTAAGCGGCTCGCACGTAAGGGGTGCTTAGCTCAGTGGTAGAGCGTCGCCCTTACAAGGCGAGGGTCGGGGGTTCGAAACCCTCAGCACCCACCAAAAAGTTCAAAGCGCGGAGTGGTAGTTCAGTCGGTTAGAATACCGGCCTGTCACGCCGGGGGTCGCGGGTTCGAGTCCCGTCCACTCCGCCACTATCCAGAGGGCGCCCGACAAAGGCGCCCTCTTTTTTTGTCCACCAGCCCGGTCGCTGCCGGGCCTCGCACCGACGGGCCTAGACAACCATGCTCCTGAAACTGCGCGACAAAGTGACCGGCGGCAAAGTGGCCGTCGTCATCGTGGTGCTGCTTGCGATTCCGTTCGCATTCTTCGGCATCGGCAACTACTTCAGTGCCACGGTCGATACCAACGTGGCCCGCATCCAGCTGCCCGGCAAGTGGTACAGCGTGGGTCCGATCGGCCGGGAAACGCGCGAGATCAGCGAGCAGGCCTACCGGAGCCGACTCGACCAGGCCCGCATCCAGATGCGCCAGGTCATGGGCGAGGAATACGACGGGTCGATGTTCGAAGACCCGGCGGTTCGTCGGCAACTGCTCGACCAGATGATCGAGGAAGAACTGCTGGTGATCGCTGCGCAGCGAGACGGCCTGGTCATTTCCGACGCCCAGGTGGCCGCGGAGATCCGCGCGATCCCGGCCTTCCAGGTGGAGGGGCAATTCGACCCGGACCGCTATCGCCAGGTCCTGAGCACGCAGCAGCCTCCGCTCTCGCCCGGCCAGTTCGATGCGCGCCTGCGCGCGGAGATGATGCGCCAGTTGATTCCCTCCGAGATCGGCGAGACCGCGTTCGCGACCGATGCCGAGGTGGATGTCCTGCTGCGGCTGCGTGACCAGCGCCGCGACTTCAGCTACCTCGCCATCCAGGCTCCCGAGCTCGAAGTGGCCGAGCTCGAGGCAAGCGAGGTCGAGTCCTGGTTCGAGCGCAACCAGGACCGGTACCGCACCGACGAGACCGTGGCGATCGAATACCTGGAGGTCCGGGGCAGCGAGCTGACGGTGCCCACGACGATTTCCGAGGACACCCTGCGCCAGCGCTTCGAGGAGCAGCGGATGCGCTATGGCACCGAGGAGCAGCGCCTCACCTCGCACATCCTTCTGGCGGTGGACCCGTCGGCGGACGACGCGGAGTGGCAGGCCGCGCGTGAGCGGGCGGATGCGCTCAAGGCCGAGCTCGAGGCCGGAGCGGAGTTCGAAGCCGTGGCGAGCGAGCATTCCGACGACAGCGGTTCGGCCGACACGGGCGGTGACCTTGGCTGGATCGAACGCGGCACGTTCGGGAGTGAATTCGACGAAGGCCTGTTCGCGGCATCCGAAGGCGAGGTGGCCGGGCCGATCCGCACGATCGACGGCTACCACCTGGTACTGGTGCGCGAGATCCGCGAGGGCGAGAGCGTGGCCTTCGAGGACGTGCGCGACGAAATCGAGGCGGAGGTGTTGTCGGGCGAGCGCGAGCGCATGTTCAGCGACCGCGCCGGCCGCTTGATGGACCTGGTCTACCGGGATGGCACCTCCCTGGCGCCGGCAGCCGACGAGATGGGCCTGGAAATCCAGCGCACCGGTCATTTCGGGCGCGACGGCGGCGACGGCATCACCTCGCATCCGGAAGTGCTGCGAAACGCCTTCGCTTCCCAGATGCTGGCCGGCGACGAGGTCAGCGGTGCGATCGAGATCGCGCCCGACCACATGGTCGTCATCCAGGTGGCCGAGCATCGTCCGTCCGAGCCGCGGCCGCTGGCCGAGGTCCGCGAGGAGGTCGAGCAGACGATCCGGGCCGAGCGCGCTGCTGCGGCGGCCCAGGAAGCGGCCGACGCGCTGCTGGCCGCGGCCCGCGACGGCGCGGCGCTCGAGGACCTTGCCGGGCAGGCGGGCAACGAGGCCCAGCGCCGCGAGGACGTGGCCCGCACGGGTGCAGGCATCGATCGCACGATCGTGGAAACGGTGTTCTCCATGCCGCGTCCGCAGGAGGGCGAGCGATCGCTGACGCTGGCACGGCTCGGCCAACGCGACTTCGCACTCGTCGAGTTGCATGCCGTTTCCCGGGGCGATGACCTGGTGATCGATCCCGCCGAGCGTGCCCAGTTGCGGATGCAGCTGGGTCGTGCCCGGGCCGATATCGAGGCGCGGGCCTTCGTCGACGCACTGCGCCAGCAGTACCCGGTCGAGGTGGTTGAAAGCCGCCTGTGACGCACAGGTCGCAGCGATGAAAAAGCCCGGCGGATGCCGGGCTTTTTTTCTGGGTATCGCGGCGCCTGTCGAGGCACCGCATCGGGCCCGCTCAGTCGACGTCGATGCCGGTCATCCCGAGGATGCTGTACCCGCAGTCGACGTAGGTCACCTCGCCGGTGACGCCGGCGGCCAGGTCGGAACACAGGAACGCACCGACATTGCCGACGTCATCGATCGTCACGTTGCGACGCAGCGGGGCGTACTGCTCCACGTGCGAAAGCATCTTGCGCAGGCTGCCCACGCCTGACGCGGCCAGGGTCTTGATCGGACCCGCCGAAATCGCGTTCACCCGGGTGCCCTCGGGTCCGAGGTTCATGGCCAGGTAGCGCACCGAGGACTCCAATGCGGCCTTGGCGACGCCCATCACGTTGTAGTTCGCCAGCGCGCGCTCCGCCCCGAGGTAGGACAGCGTCAGGATCGAGCCCTTTCGGCCCTGCATCATCGGCCGCGCGGCCTTGGCCAGCGCGGCGAGGCTGTACACGGAGACGTCATGCGCGATCTGGAAGTTCTCCCGGGTGAGGTTGTCCAGGAAACCGCCTTCCAGCGTCTCGCGCGGGGCGAAGCCGACCGAGTGCACGAGGATGTCGAAGCCGTCGCTCCAGCGCTCTCCCAGGGCCTTGAAGACGGCATCGATCTGCGCATCCTCGGCCACGTCGAGCGGCAGCACGATGTCGGAGCCGCAGTCTGCGGCACAGGCTTCGACACGCGACTTGAGCTTGTCGGTCTGATAGGTGAAGGCCAGTTCCGCGCCTTGCCGGTGCATCGCCTCGGCGATGCCGCTGGCAATCGAGCGCTGGCTGGCGACGCCGACGATGAGCGCCCGCTTGCCCTGAAGAAAACCCATGTTGCCTCCCGAATGGTGTGCTGAGGTGCCGGGGCCGGCGGTGGCCGTGCCCAACAGCGTGAAGTTTGACGCCTGCGCGCTCAGGGTTCCAGTTTCAGCACCTGCCCGGGGCGGATGATGGACTGGGCGGAGAGTCCGTTGAGGCTGAGCAGGCGGGCCAGGGCGAGTCCGTGGCGCCTGGCGATCACCGAGAGCGTATCTCCGGGCCGGACGGTGTAGCGGCCACCGGCTGCGGCCACCGTCGCGGAGGGCACGCTGCTGGGCGCAGGAACGGCCTGCGCCGCATGCTCGGCCAGGAGTCCCGGCAGTTCGGGTCGCCCGTGCGCAGCCTGCATCGGCAGCAGGAGGCGCTGCGGTGAGCGCGCGTCGATGCGCCCGTTGCGGTATCCGCCATTGAGCATGCGCACGGTGGCTTCGTCGAGGTCGAGCACGCGAGCTACCGTGTCGAGTCGGCCACTGAACTCCTCGACATCGACCACCGCCAGACGTTCCACCATCAGTGAATCAGGCAGCGGGATGCGTCGCTGGCCGGGGCCCGCGAGCAGGCAGGAGAGCGCCTTGATCTTGCTGATGTATTCGTACGTCGTACTGGCGAGGCCGGTCGGCTGGCGGGATTCGCCGGAGGCCACCAGTTCGCTGCCATGGCTGCGGATGGCCTGGGCGATGCGGAACTCGCCGGCGTTGTAGGCCATTGCCGCCAGTCGCCAGTCGCCGAAGCGCTCGTGCAGGTCGGCCAGGTGGTCGAGCGCGGCGTGGGTCGCGTCGAGCGGCGAGAATCGCCCGTCGTAGCCTTCGGTGATGAGGATGCCGTTGCCGCGCGCGGTGGCCGGGATCATCTGCCACATGCCCGCCGGGCCACCGCTTGCCACCGCCTCGGGGCGGTACCAGCTCTCCACGATCGGGATGAAGGCGAACTCGCCGGGCAGTTCGCGCGCCTCGATTTCCTCCAGGACGAAGGCGAGCAAGGGCAGGACGCCCTCGATCTGGGTGGCGAAACGCGCCGGGCTGCCGGCGTAGCGGCGCTGCCAGTGCCGCGCGCGCTCGCCGCCGTCGCAGGTGTCGTCGTCGAGCTGCTGGCGCAGGCGTGCCATGACGTCCGTCGCCGCGACGACGAGCGGCTCCGGGGCCGGGGCGGCCGGGCGTGGCGTCGCACGTCGCCGTCGCGGCTTGCGTTCGCCCTCGGCCACGCGGGTGTCCGCTTCGGCGGCCCGGGGAGGTGCCTGGGTTTCCTGCGGGAGCGTTGGTGCCACGGGGCCTGCGGTCTGGCAGCCCGCGGTGAGCAGGGCCAGCAGCGTACCGGCGAGCAGTGTCCGCCAGGCCCGGGTCCGATGCGTCGTGCTCATGCCCTGAAGTCGTCCTTCCAGGCGCGCAGCGCGCGAATGCATCCAGGCGGTCTTCCACGTCGTTGCCGTCGCGCTGGGCCAGGCGTTGCCGGATCTGCGGACGGTCGGCGTTGAGGAACGGATTCGCGGCGCATTCGCTGGCCAGTGTCGAGGGAAGGGAGGGTTGGCCGCGCCCGCGCTGCCGGGTGGCTTCGGCGATACGCGCGTCGAGGGCCGCATTGCCGTGGTCGACCGTCTTCGCGAAGCGCGCGTTGTCGAGGGTGTACTCGTGGCCACAGCACACGCGATATTCCCCGGGCAGTGCAGCGATGCGATCGAGCGAATCGAGCATCTGTGCGGGCGTGCCCTCGAAGAGTCGACCGCAGCCCAGCGAGAACAGCGTGTCGCCGCAGAACAGGTGGCCGTGGCCGTGGAACACCACATGGCTGAGCGTATGGCCGGGCGTGGCCATGACGTCGAAACCCAGTCCGAGCTCGGGTATCTCCACCCGGTCTCCTTCACCGACGCGTTCGTCGGCGTGGGGAATGCGCGGATCCTCGGGTGCATAGCAGCGCAGTGGCCACCTTTCGCGGATCCCGTCCGCACCACCGATATGGTCGGGGTGGTGGTGGGTCAGCAGCATCGCCACCGGAGTGATGCCCTTGGAGGCCAGGTCGCATACCGGTGCCGCCTCGCCGGGATCCACGACCAGGGCCCGGCCCCGCTCGTCGACGAGCAGCCAGATGTAGTTGTCGGACAGTGCCGGCAGGGCATGGAGGGTCAGGGGCATGGAAGGCTTGTTTTGCGGGGCGGGGTTTTCCCGCACAATCCCCAACATGCCCGCCAGCGCTTCCGCCCGTCAACTCGAGCATTCCGCCTGCCCCTGGTTTCGTAAGCCAGCTGTTCAGCAAGTGGTGCGTGAGGAGATGCGCCAGGCGGCTCCGGAACTCGAGGGTGCCTTCGGCCGCCGGGGGTTGCTGGTGCGGGGCTGCCAACCGCTCCCCGGTGAGTTGCAGGGGCATCGCCTGCACACGCTGCACGATACCTGGCTGGGCCCGGAGGGCCTGGAGGGAGAGTTCCGAGCCGACGAATCGCGACTGCCGGTGTGCTCGGCGAGCATGAGCCTGGTGTTCTCGCTGCACGCGCTGGAGTGCGCGCGTGATCCAGCCGGCCTGGTCGCCGAATGCGCGCGCACGCTCGAACCCGACGGCACGATGCTGGTGCTTGCGCTGAACCCGTTCAGTCCATTCCATCTGCGCTGGGCGCGGCAGGGCCTGCAGGCGTTCAGTGGTGCGCAGGTTTCGCGAATGCTGCGTTCCGCGGGCCTGGAGGTTCACGCCTGCCGTCCGGTTGGCGTATGGTGGCGGGCCCGCGACGCCTTGGCCGACACCCGCACGCCCCGATTGCCGATGCTGCGTTCCTCGAACCTGCTGCTCGCGCGGCGCCGCGAGCACGGCCTGACGCCACTGCGCCTGCGGCGTCGACCCGTGCCGCTGGGTGCGAGCGCCAGCCCCGGATGAAACGGAACCCGAACCAGTGAAATCCATCGAGATCCATACCGACGGCGCGTGCCTGGGCAATCCCGGTCCTGGGGGCTGGGCGGCGCTGTTGCGCTTCAACGGCCGCGAGCGCGAGCTGGTCGGCGGCGAGTTGGACACGACCAACAACCGCATGGAGATGATGGCGGCGATCCAGGGCCTGGAATCTTTGAAGGAGCCGTGCAGCGTCAAGCTGTTCACCGACTCCCAGTACGTGCAGAAGGGCTTCGTCGAGTGGCTGCCCGGGTGGGTGCGTCGCGGCTGGAAAACCTCCGGCGGCGAGCCGGTGAAGAACCAGGACCTGTGGCAACGCCTGCAACGCGCCGCGCAGCCGCACCAGGTGCAGTGGCAGTGGGTCAAGGGCCATTCCGGCGACCCGGACAACGAGCGCGTGGACGAGCTGGCGCGCACAGCGGCCGAGCAGTTGCGCGATGCGCCCGGCGTCGGGGTGCGCTGACATGCGGCAGATCGTGCTGGATACCGAAACCACCGGGCTGTCCTGGGAGAAGGGCAACCGGGTGGTGGAGATCGGTTGCCTGGAGATGCTGGAGCGCCGGCCCACCGGGCGGCATTTCCACTACTACCTCAACCCCGACCGCGACATGGAGCCGGGGGCGGAGGAGGTGACCGGCCTGACCCGCGAGTTCCTTTCGGACAAGCCCCGCTTTCCGGAGATCGCCCGGGAATTCCTGGAGTTCATCGAGGGGTCGGAGCTGGTCATCCACAACGCGGTGTTCGACGTCGGCTTCCTCGACTACGAACTCTCGCTGCTGGGCCCCCAGTGGGGGCGGGTGACCGACCGGGCGATGGTGCTGGACTCCCTGGCGATGGCGCGCGAGCGCTTCCCCGGCCAGCGCAACAGCCTTGACGCCCTGTGCCGCCGCCTCGGCGTCGACAACGCGCACCGCAAGCTGCACGGGGCCCTGCTCGACGCCGAGCTGTTGGCCGAGGTCTACCTGGCGCTGACTTCCGGCCAGAGCGAACTCGGATTCGATGCTGGCGCCGACGAGGCCGCCAGCCCCGTGTTCATCGACCTCGAGGTCCCGCAGGTGGCGGGGAAGGTGTTGCGCGCCGATACGACCGACATCGGGCGCCACCAGGAGCGACTGGCGTCGATCGCCAGGAAGGCCGGTGGCGAGGCGTTGTGGTCGACGCTGCAGCCGGACTGATCAGGACGCGCGCAGCAGTACGACGGTGATGTTGTCGCTGCCGCCGTGTTCGAGTGCCGCCATGACCAGGTGGTCCACGCATTCCTGGGCCGACAGGTCGGTGCGACCGACGATGCGGGCGATGTCGGCATCGCCGACTTCCTCGGTCAAGCCGTCGCTGCACAGCAACAGCTGCATGCCGGGCTCGAGCCGGCCGCTGATCGTCTCGACTTCCAGGTCGTCGGTGCCGGTGACGCCCAGTGCCTGGGTGACCACGTTGCGGTGCGGGTGGCTGCGCGCCTGTTCGGCGGTGATCGCCCCGCGCTCGACGAGTTCCTGCACGTAGCTGTGGTCCTGCGAGAGCTGGCACAGCTGGCCGTTCCAGACGTAGGCGCGGCTGTCGCCAACCCAGGCCACCTCGAAGCGGCGGTCGAGGATGCGCACGGCGGCCACGGTCGTACCCATGGGCAGTGCCTCGCGGCGCTGGCGGGAGTGGCGGATGATCTCTTCGTCGGCGCTGCGGATCGCCAGGTCGAGCGACTCGCCCCCGCGGACCTTTTCCACGATCACCTCACGCGCCAGCGCGCTGGCCACTTCCCCGAACTCATGGCCGCCCATGCCGTCGGCCACCAGCCACAGCCCCAGGTCGGCATTGGCGTAGTAGGTGTCCTCGTTGAGCTCTCGTCGCAGTCCCACGTGGCTGAGGTGGCCGAACTCGATCATGGGTATCCAGTCATGTGCGCCCGTTGGGCGCTGCTATCGGGGACAACGCAGGATGCCCATGATGCAGGTCGCGTGCCGGCCGCGGCAAGGACGAAGCGACGTCGGTCCGGGCCCGGCAGGCAGGCCAAAGCAAACGCCCCCGCGAGCGGGGGCGTTTGGGTGTTGGCGGAGAGGGTGGGATTCGAACCCACGGTGCCCGTTAAGGCACGCCTGATTTCGAGTCAGGTACATTCGACCACTCTGCCACCTCTCCGGGTCGAGCACGGCATAATACGGACTCGGCCGCGGCAGTTCAAGGCGGCGCAAGCATGGCTGGGAGCCCGAAGTGAGCGAAATTTCAGTACCGGTGTCGTTTGGCGAACTGCTCGACAAGATCGCCATCCTCCAGATCAAGTCAGAACGCATGTCCGACGAGGCCAAGCTGGCCAACGTGCGCCGTGAATTGCAGGCCCTGGAGCGCACCTGGATGGGCTCGGCGCCGCTTCGGTGGACATCGCCCGGCTGCGCGAAGGCCTCAAGGCGGTCAATGAGCGCCTGTGGGTCATCGAGGACGACATCCGCGTCAAGGAGAAGGCCCAGGCCTTCGACGAGGAGTTCATCCGCCTGGCGCGTTCGGTGTATTTCGAGAACGACGAGCGTGCCCGGATCAAGCGCGAGATCAACCAGGCGCTGGGTTCGACCTACGTCGAGGAGAAGTCCTACCAGGACTACGGCGCGGGCAAGGGTGCCTGAGTCGCGGCGAACGCGTCGAAGCGCTCGATGACTTCCTCGACTGCAATCAGGTCCATCGCGCCTTCGAACTCGACCCGCTTGCCCCAGCGCAGGGCGCTGCCGGGCTTGCCAAGGAAGCGTCGCGCGGCTGCGTCGTAGCGGTCGATGGTCCATTCCAGGCTGGAATAGGGCCCGCTGCGGGTCGGGTCGGTGCAGGCGTACAGCCCAAGCACCGGCGTCCCCACCGCGTTGGCGATGTGCACCGGCCCCGAATCCGGGGCCATGACGGCATCGGCGCGCTCGAGCAGCGCAATGAGCTGCTTGAGGGTGTCCCGGCCCACCAGGTCGAGCGCGGGCTGGGACATCGCGGCGAGGATCGCGTCGGTGGTGACGCGTTCGAGCTCGCTGCGGCCACCACAGATCGCCACGCTCCAGCCCCGGGACACGGCGTGGTCGGCGACCGCGGCATAGCGTTCGGCCGACCAGTTGCGCAGCCTGTGGCTCGAGCACGGCGACACCAGCAACCAGCGGCGGCCGGGGGCGAGGTGGCCGGCGGCCCATTCGCGCTCGGCGGCGGCCAGCGGCAGGTTCCACTCCACCCGGTCCTGGCGGACGCCGAGCGGTTCGCAGAAGCGGCCCAGCACGTCCAGCACGTGCTGGCCACCCGGGTCGATGCGTTCGTTGACCACCAGGCCGTGGCCTTCCTTGCTGCGGGCGCGGTCGTAGCCGATCCGCCGGCGCGCCCGGATGCCCGCGGCCAGCAGGTTCGCCCGGGCCGCCAGCTGCATCTGCAACAGGACGTCGAAGGGCTCCTTGCGCAGTTCCCGCCACAACGCGCGCATGCCGGAAAGGCCGCTGCGCTTGTCGTAGACCACGAACCGCACGTCCTCCAGGCCGGCGAGCAGCTTCGCCTCGCCCGGGCCGATGACCCAGGTCAGCCGACACCCGGGGAGTTGCCGCTGCAGCGTTCGCACCACGGGCACCACGTGGGTGGCGTCGCCCAGGGCGGAGAGGCGCAGCAGGCAGATCGATGGGGTCTGGCTCACGGTGCTCCGGGGTCTGGCCGACTTGGGCGACGGGGTTGCTAGACTGCCGTGATGCAAGTCCCCACAGGCCCAGCCAATGATGCGGTGACGGAGGAGAGGATCCGCGTCCAGGGCGCGGGTGGCGTCGGAGCGATTGTGT
Source organism: Alkalisalibacterium limincola (assembly GCF_008017755.1). GTDB lineage: Bacteria > Pseudomonadota > Gammaproteobacteria > Xanthomonadales > Xanthomonadaceae > Alkalisalibacterium > Alkalisalibacterium limincola. Next base: position 431,422 of record NZ_VRTS01000001.1, on the reverse strand, counting down.
TCGACGCCGCGCGCCTGCCGCAAGCCGGGCCGGAACTGTTTTCGCCCAGCGGGCTCGGCGAACGGGCCCGTCCGGTCGCCGAGGGGGGGCGCGGCGCGGCCTGGTTCGTCGAGCTCGATGGGATCGATGGCGTGCTTCGCCACTACCGTCGCGGCGGAATGGCCGCGCGCGTGAGCCGGGAGCGCTACCTGTGGCGGGGCGAGGCGCGCACGCGCAGCATCGCCGAGTTCCGGCTGCTGGACTGGCTCCGACGCCAGGGCATGCCGGTTCCCCCGCCACTGGCCGCGATGTACCAGCGGCGTGGCCTGACCTACACCGCGGCACTGATCGTCGAGCGCATCCCCGGGGCGCGCAGCCTGGCGCAGCGCCTGCCGGACGGCGAAGGCCCACCGCCGTGGACACGCATCGGCGCGACGATCGCCCGCATGCACCGGCTTGGCGTGGATCACGCCGATCTCAATGCGCACAACATCCTGCTTGATCGCGAGGACCGGGTCTGGCTGATCGACTTCGATCGTGGCAGCCGGGACGGTTCCAGCGGTTTCGGCGAACGCAACCTGCGTCGCCTGCAACGGTCCCTGCGCAAGCTCGCACCGGACTCCCCGGGCGTCGAGGTGGGGTTTGCCAGCCTGCGCGAGGGGTATCTGGCTGCAATCGGACGGGAGGCTTGATGGACTGGAAGTTGCGCTTCCTCGGCGTCGGCAACGCCTCTGCGGTGGAACTGGGCTCGGCCTGCGCGGTCGTCGAGCGCGGGTCCTCGCCGCTGCTGATGATCGATTGTGGCCAGGAGGCGATGACCGCCTACCTGGAGGCCTACGGCGAGCCGCCCGGCGCCGTGTTCATCACCCATGTCCACCTCGACCACGTCGCGGGGATGGAGCGGCTGTTCGTCGACGCGTTCTTCGACGAGTCGCGGCGCGGGCGCATCCGCCTGTACGTGCCCGTCACGGTGCTGCCCCACCTGCAGGCGCGGGTGGCGGACTACCCCGGCGTCCTCGCCGAAGGTGGCGCGAATTTCTGGGACGCGTTCCAGCTGGTGCCGGTGCGCAGCGGCTTCTGGCATGAGCGCCACTGGTTCGAGGTCTTCCCGGTTCGCCATCACCAGCCGGAAACGGCCTGGGGCCTGCGTCTTCCTGGCAGCTTCGTGTACACCGGTGACACGCGGCCGATCCCCGAGGTGCTGGCGTACTATGCCGACGCCGGGGAATTCATCGCCCACGACTGCGCGCTGCACGGCAACCCCTCGCACTCCGGCATCGACGACCTGGAGCGCGAGTACAGTCCCGAACTGCTGGCCCGCCTGGCCCTCTACCACTACGCGTCCGCCGACGAGGCGCGCGTGCTGCGCGAGCGCGGCCACCGGGTGCTCGAGCCCGGCGAGGGCGTGGTGTTGCCACCGCCCCGCGACCCCAGGGCACCCCTTCCGAGTTGAGCCCACCAGCAGGAGTGATGGCGTGTCGAAGAAGAAGCAGGCGAAACCCGGACTCACCCACGTCGACGCCGAGGGCCGGCCGACGATGGTCGATGTGTCTGCCAAGGAGGTCACGGTGCGCGACGCGCGCGCGCAGTGCCAGGTGCGCTTCCCCGCCGACGTCGCGGCGGAGCTCAGGCGCCATGGCATGAGCACGAAGAAGGGCGCGGTGATCGATACCGCGATCATCGCCGGGACCATGGCGGTCAAGCGCACCTCGGAGCTGATCCCGTTCTGCCACCCGCTGCCGATCGATGGCTGCCGCATCGGCATCGACTGGAGTGGCGAGAACGTGCTGCTCGTGGAGTGCGACGTGCGCACCACCCACCGCACCGGCGTGGAGATGGAGGCCCTGACCGGGGCCACCGTGGCGGCGCTGACGATCTACGACATGTGCAAGGCGCTCAGCCACAAGCTGGTCATCGGTCCCGCGAGGCTGGCGGGCAAGCGCGGCGGAAAGCGCGATTTCGGCAGGGTCGATTGAGCGCCGGGTCGCCCGGCCACGTCCCGGGCACGAAAAGGCCGCGCAAAAAGAACAAGGGCGCCCAATGGGCGCCCTTGTGGTGTTGGCGGAGCGGACGGGACTCGAACCCGCGACCCCCGGCGTGACAGGCCGGTATTCTAACCAACTGAACTACCGCTCCAGAACTTTCCCCCGCGCTGCGGGGCGCGAGAGTATACCCAATTTGCAGCGGGGTGGTAGCCCCCGCCGGCGACCTCCGGCGCCCGAATCGGCCAATACCGTTGCTTCCTTCCGGACCTGGCGGAGTTTTCGGCTTATCGTCGCGGAGAACCGACGGGGACCACCATTGAAACCGCCCTTCGCACACCGTGTGGTGGCGCCGGGCAACAGGTGGAATCAGATGGCGGAGAGGGCGGGATTCGAACCCGCGAAACGGGGTTTAGCCGTTTACACACTTTCCAGGCGTGCTCCTTCAACCACTCGGACACCTCTCCGCTGGAACCTGATTTTCGCGCGTGGGCCGGGGCCCGCGTGCGCCTTTCCGGAACACGTCCGGTCAGGGGGCGCAAGGATACCCGCCACTGGCCCCGGCCACAAGCGAACGCGGTGTCGCTTGGCCCCGGCTGGGGGGCTTGGCACAATGAACCCCTATCCCGGAAGGCCTGCCCATGTCCTATCTCGTCCTCGCCCGCAAATGGCGTCCGAAGCGTTTCGCCGAGCTGGTGGGGCAGGAACACGTGGTGCGGGCGCTGAGCAACGCGCTCGAGACCGGCAAGGTCCACCATGCCTTCCTGTTCACCGGCACCCGCGGCGTGGGCAAGACCACGATCGCGCGGATCTTCGCCAAGAGCCTCAACTGCGAGCGGGGCACCGGCGCCGATCCGTGTGGTGAGTGCAGTGCCTGCGTGGACATCGACGCCGGCCGCTTCGTCGACCTGCTCGAGATCGATGCCGCCAGCCACACGGGCGTGGACAACATCCGCGAGTTGATCGACAACGCCCAGTACATGCCCTCGCGCGGCCGCATCAAGGTGTACCTCATCGACGAGGTTCACATGCTGTCCAAGCCGGCGTTCAACGCACTGCTCAAGACGCTCGAGGAGCCACCGGAGCATGTGAAGTTTCTGCTGGCCACCACCGACCCGGACAGGCTACCCGTCACGGTGCTCTCGCGTTGCCTCCAGTTCAACCTCAAGCGGCTCGAGGAGGAGCAGATCAGCGGCCAGATGCAGCGCATCCTGGAGGCCGAGGAGATCGCGGTCGAACCCGGCGCGCTGGTGCAGCTGGCGCATGCCGCCGATGGCAGCCTGCGCGACGGACTCTCGCTGCTCGACCAGGCCATCGCGTTTACCGGCGGGCGGCTGGAAACCGCGCTGGTGGCCGACATGCTGGGCACGGTCGACCGCGGCCAGGTCGGGGAGCTGGTCGCCGCACTGGCGGCCGCGGATGGGCCCAGGCTGATGGCGCAGGTGGAGGTCATGGCGGGTTTTTCACCGGACTTCGCGGCAGTGCTCGATGCGCTCGCGGCAGCACTGCACCGCATCCAGCTGCGACAGCTGGTGCCGGGCCTGGCCGACGCGCGGCTGGTCGGCATGGCCGACGAGGGCGAGGCCACGCTTGCCACGCAGGTGTCGGCCGAGCTGGTACAGCTGTGGTACCAGATGGCGCTCAACGCACGACGCGACCTGCCGGTGGCGCCCAGCGCCCGGGTCGGCTTCGAAATGGCCTTGCTGCGCATGCTGGCCTTCCAGCCGGCCGACGCGGCCGCTCCGCCACGCGCGACGGGCGGTGGGCGGGCGATGCCGGCCGGCCCGTCGCACGCTGCGGTCGCCGCCACCGTCGGAGGCGAGGGCCCCCCGCGCTCCCAGGCGGGGCAATCACACCCGGCGCGGCGCGACGCTGCCGCTGCGCCGGTCGCGGCTGCGACTCCGGCCTCCGCGCCCGCAGCCACGGCCGGTACGGTGCCAGGCGAGGCCAGCCGCGGGAAAGGCCCCGCCATGGGGCAGCCGCCCGCTCCGGTGGCGTCGGCGCGATGCGAGCCACGTCCGCTGGGCTCGTCCCAGGAATGGATCGACCTGGTGGCCGGCCTGACGTTGCGCGGCCCGGTGGCGATGTTGGCCGGGCATTCGGGCTTCGTGGCTTATTCTGGGGGGCAGTTGACGTTGTCGCTGCCGGCCCAGGACGAGCATCTGCGCAGTGAGAAGCTGGTCGCGCAGCTCGCACACGCGCTCGAGTCGCCGCTGGGGCAGCGCCCGGTGATCCGCCTGGAGACAGCCCGCGCCGCGGGCGGGGCGACGCTACACGAGCACAACCAGCGCGCCGCCCAGGCCAGGCAGGACGACGCCGAAGCCGGCTTCCTGGCCGACCCGGCCGTGGCGCAACTGATCCGCGAACACGGGGCCCGCGTGGTTCCGGACTCGATCCGACCCAACGAGGACTAGACCATGATGAAGGGACAGATTGCCGGCCTGATGCAGCAGGCCCAGAAGATGCAGGAGAACATGAAGCGCGCCCAGGAGGAGCTGGCGTCGCTGGAGGTGACCGGACAGGCCGGAGGTGGCCTGGTCAGCGTGACCCTGACCGGTCGCATGGAAGCGCGCAAGGTGCGCATCGACCCCTCGGCGCTGGCCGACCCGGAGATGGCCGAAGACCTCGTGGCGGCCGCGATCAACGACGCGGTCAACAAGGTCAACGACCTCAGCCAGGAGCACATGGCCAAGGCCACGGCAGGCATGCCGATGCCGCCGGGCATGAAGATGCCGGGCCTGTTCTGATGCCACGTGCCGCCCGGGCCGAGCCGCAATGAGCACGGCCCCGCTGCTCGAGCAGCTCATCGAGGCCTTGCGCTGCCTGCCCGGGGTGGGCCAGAAGAGCGCGCAGCGCATGGCCTACCAGCTGCTGGAGCGGGATCGCGACGGCGGCCGGCGGCTGGGAGTGGCGTTGGTCGCGGCGGTCGAGGGCGTCGGCCATTGCGAGCGCTGTCGCGATTTCAGCGAGCTGCCGGTGTGCCCGGTGTGCGCCAGCGCGAGTCGCGACACGCACCTGCTGTGCGCGGTCGAGTCGCCCGCCGACCGCTTGGCGATCGAGCAGGCGACCGGCTACCGGGGCCTGTATTTCGTGCTGCAGGGGCGACTGTCGCCGCTGGACGGCATCGGTCCGGCCGAGTTGGGCCTCGACCTGCTGGCACGTCGGTTGGCGGAAGGCGGCGTCGGCGAACTGATCATCGCCACCAATCCCACCGTGGAAGGCGAGGCGACGGCCCATTACCTGGCGCAGCTGGCCCGCGAAGCGGGGGTGCGGCCCAGCAGGCTGGCACACGGCCTGCCCCTGGGTGGCGAGCTGGAGTACATCGATCGAGGCACCCTGGCCCACGCGTTCGGCACCCGCCAGGAGGCGGGGAACTGACGCTGGCGACGTGTTCGCGAAGCATGGAGGAATCCGATGTCAAAGACCCTGTTCGACAAGATCATCAGCCGGGAAATCGCCGCCGACATCGTCCACGAGGACGAGCACGTGCTTGGCTTCCGCGACATCAATCCGCAGGCGCCGGTGCACGTGCTGTTCATCCCGAAGCGGCCGATAGCCACGCTCAACGACCTCACGCCCGACGACGCCGAGCTCACCGGCCGGCTGGTGCTGGCCGCAGCGGCATTCGCCAAGGCGCAGGGATTCGCCGAGGACGGTTACCGGACCGTGTTCAACTGCAACCGCGACGGCGGACAGAGCGTGCACCACATCCACCTGCACCTGCTGGCCGGTCGACGCCTGGCCTGGCCGCCGGGTTGAGCCCGCGGCCCTACCAGTACCAGGGGCGATAGCCGGGCGAGTAGATGATCGTGTCGCGGCGTTGGGGCCACAGGTAGATCCGGTCGGCGTCCACGCGCGGGTGCCGGTAGAGGTAGGCACCGATCTCGCGATCCACGCTGCCGTCGATCCGGCCGGTGACCGTCAGTTCGCGCCCCTCCACGAACACCGCCGGGTCGTAGAAGCCTTCGCGGCAGGCCAGGAACGGCCGGTGGTCTGGTCGGTATCCATGGGGCGCGCACTGTCGCCCATCGGGCGCCCCACCACCTGGAAGCAGGTGTGGTCCGCGGCAGGTTCCACCGCGGCGATCGTGCCGCCCCAGCGCACCATGGCGCCGGCGTGGCCTGGCGCGTCGACCGGATCGATCGCCAGGAACTCGCCACGCAGCGGCTGCGGGGCCGTCACGCAGCCGGCCAGCAGGGCAAGCAGGGGGCACGGCAGTCATCAGGCGCGTCATCGTCGATCTCCACGGGGGCGGGCGGGGCGGAACGCCGCGAGTTCACGCGCCAACTCGGCGCGCGAGGCGACATCCAGGGTTTCAGCATACCGGGCGTCCGAGAAACGCCGGCTGAGTGCGCGGATCGCTCCGGCGGAGTCGGGCAGGGCGGTGGCAGCCCGTTCGCCGAACGCCAGCGGGGCCTCGTGGGCGGCGCGCTCGACGCCGGCGCGCTTCAACCGGCGGGTGAAGCGCCGGTAGGCGGCCATCAACGCGTCGTCCTCGCGCTCGCGTTCCCTGAGCAACAACCACAGGGTGAGCAGCAGTGCGGCACCGGCACCCAGCACGAACAGCGCGCCGACCTGCCACTCCCGCGGGTTGTCGATGCCCAGGCGGCGCAGCATGAGCATCTGGCTCTCGGCGTTGAAGCCCAGCACGGCGTCGTTCCAGCCGCGGCGGACGTAGTCGGCCAGGTCCTGCAGGCCACGCAGGGGCCCGTCGCGCCGTCCCAGCGTACCGAGCCCGAGGCCGCCCTCGCCGGCGCCCCGGCCATAGCGCTCGAAGATCCGCGTGGGGTCGACGGCAGCCGTGGGATCGACCCGCAGCCAGCCTCTGTGCGGCAACCAGACTTCCGCCCAGGCATGGGCATCGGACTGCTGGATTCGCCAATGCTCGCCCATCGGGTTCAGGTAGCCACCGACATAACCGGTCACTACGCGGGCCGGAATGCCGGCCTCGCGCATCATGAACACGAATGCCGAACTGAAATGCTCGCAGAACCCCTCGCGGGTGTCGTACATGAACTCGTCGACGGAGTGTCGCCCCAGCGGGGGGGCGGCAAGCGTGTAGCTGAAGTCCCGGTTGAACCATTCCAGGCTGCGCTCGACCACGGCGATGTCGTCGAGGCCCTCGGCACGCCAACGGGCCATCTCCTGGCGGATGCGCGGATTGAAACCGTCCGGCAGACGCGTGGCTGCGGACCGTATGCGGTCCGGAAGGTCGACCTCGAAGCGCGCCGGGGCCACGGCCTCGAGACGGTACCTCACCAGCCGGTTCACCGGTCGCGATGCCATGGGCGTCAGGTCGCCCTCCAGCCGGGCGCCTTCCGGGGCGCTGGTCGGCAGGTCGAGGGCGAACATGAAGCGCCGTTCGGACGGCTCCATGGTCAATTCGTAGTCGTAGCGGCCATCGGCAGGTTCGACCTCCGGCAACGGCAGCATCGCCGTCCAGTTGGAACGCGTCCAGGTGCGGCCATTGAAGTCCCACAGAACCGGACCGCGCCAGTAGAGTTCCCGGCGCGAGGGCGTGTCGCCAAAGAAGCGCACGCGGAACGCGACGCTGTCGTCGGACATGACGTCGAGCCAGTCACCGGGTGACATTTCGCCGCTGATGCCGGGCCTGGCGATGGCGTTCTCCGGAACGCCCCACAGCGGGTTTGCCAGTCGCGGGAACAGCCAGAATCCCGCCAAGGCCAGCGGCAAGGCCAAGGCAAGCGCCAGGGCAGTGTCCGCCAGCCGCCGGGACCAGCGTCGCCGCCTCGACATGCCCGCTGCGTCCTCGGTCATTCGTGCGCTGGCCACCAGCATCGCGGCCACCGCCGGTACCGCCAGTAGCAGCGTCAAGGGGCCCTGGTCCTGGAGGAACGCGGCGAAGGTGGCGAACAGCGCGAAGCCGATCAGGGCCCGACCGTCGCGCACCCGGGAGCTCTCGCCGAGCTTCAGCACCAGCATCGTCAGCAGCAGCGCGCTGCCGGTGTCGCGGCCGAAACGGAATTCGTAGGCGGCCAGCACCAGCGCGCCGGCAGCCAGGGTCAAGGGCACCAGCACCCACGCCGGGACCGGTCGGCGGATGCTGGCCCAGGCCAGCACGGCGCCGAGCACGACCAGGCAGGCCCCAAGCCATGCCGGCATCAGGCGCAGCAGCGGCAGCGCAGCCAGTGCCGCCGCAAGCAGGCAGAACGTGCGGGCGTCTCCGCCCAGCGGCGTTCCTCGCGGCTGCCTGGGGAGCAGGACTTCAGCCATCGGGCATCAGCGCCAGGGCGCGCAGGCAGGCGTGGCGGTGCTCGGGTCCGTGGGATGGCCCGACCGAACGCGCCGGCAACAAAAGCAGGTAGCGGGTTCCGGCCCGCTCCGCCTCAAGCACCCAGCGGGTCAGTCGGCGGATGCGCGCCTCGACCGGCAGCCCCTCGAGCGCATGCCAGTCGAGCACCACTTCGCTGCCGCGGGTGCTCTCGTACTCGCGCACCAGCAGGCGGTCGTTGCGCGCAGAGCTCTTCCACGCGATCTGCCGCAGCGGGTCGCCCGGACGGTAGTCGCGCAGGTGGTGAAGCTCGCTGCCGAGGGGGTCGCGCCTGGACCGGCGCCCCTCGCCGGCATCGGCAGGAAGCGGGGGGGCGTGGGTTTCCGGGGCGGGGTAGACCAGCAGTCGCTGTTCGGGCCAGAACCAGCACCAGGCCACCGCCAGCCCCAGCGGATAACGGGTGGCCAGGCGCAGGCGTGGGACAGGCAGCCAGCCGCGACGGTGCGTGGGCAGGTCGAGGCAGGCCTCCTCGCGCTGGCCGGGACGCAGCTCGAATGCCGGCAGGCCCTCGAGCTGCAGCCCGGGACGCAGTCGCGAGCCCTCCGATTCGAACACGCAGCGAAGCCGCATGGTCGAGCCGGCGTGCACCGGCTCGGCATGCACTGCAGCCAGTGCCGTGCCGCTGATGTTGAGGTGCGCACGCACCAGGCTGTTGTGGATGGCGGCAGCGAGGACGAAGGCCAGCAGCAGCGCAGGATTGTTGTTGTAGTTGAGTGCACCCAGCAGCATCGCGCCCACGACCGCGGAAAAGAACAGGCCGAATCCGGACGGAAGCACGTAGACCCGGCGACGATCGATGCGGACGGGCAGCGGCTCGCGGGTGCGGGGCCGGGCAAGCAACTGGAGCCGGCCCCACAGCCGCTGCGACCGGCTCGGGGTGGCGACCGGCGTCGTGGCCTCGGCCACCTTCAATGCACCGCCACCGCCTTGAGGATCGTGCCGGCCAGCTCGACGCGGTCGCCGGCCTCCGCTTCCGGCACCAGCCGGTGGGCGGCAACTTCCGCGAACAGGGCCTGCACGTCCTCGGGCACCACATGCTCACGCTCCAGCAGCATGGCCCGCGCCTTGGAGGCACGCAGCAGCGCCAGGCCCGCTCGGGGCGACAGGCCGACCTGGACGCCGGGGTGCTTGCGGCTCTCCGCCAGCAGGCGCTGGATGTAGGACACCAGCGCATCGCTGGCCCGCACCTGCTCCACGGCCCGGCGCAGCGCCAGGACGTCCTCGGAAGACAGCACCGGCATGAGGTCGGCGATCAGGTGGCGCCGGTCCTCGCCGGCGAGCATCTCGCGCTCCGCATCGGCATCCGGGTAGCCCAGCCGCACCCGGAACAGGAAGCGGTCGAGCTGCGAGTCCGGCAGCGGGTAGGTGCCGGTGAGGTCGACCGGGTTCTGGGTCGCGATGACGAAAAAGGGTTGCGGAAGGGCGTGGGTCACGCCATCGACGCTGACCTGGTGCTCGGCCATCGCTTCGAGCAATGCGCTCTGGGTTCGCGGCGGCGCGCGGTTTATCTCGTCGGCAAGCAACATCTGGGTGAACAGCGGGCCGGGATGGAAGCGGAACTCGCCATGGGCCTGCTCGAACACCGAGACGCCGATGATGTCGCTGGGCAGCAGGTCGGAGGTGAACTGCATGCGCTGGAACTCCAGGCCCAACGTGACCGACAGGGCGCGCGCCAGCGTGGTCTTGCCCAGCCCCGGCAGGTCCTCGATCAGCAGGTGGCCACCCGCCAGCAGGCACGCGAACGCCAGTTCGATCTCCCTGGGCTTGCCCAGGACCATCGCGTTGACCTGGCCCATGGCCGCGCGCAGGCGTCGTTGCGTGGCTTCGCTGTCGTCGGTGCGGGAACGAAGGGTGGCTTCCATGGGCAGGTTCCGTTGCGGGGTCCGATGCGTCCCATGCTGCCATGATGTCGCCTGCGCGTGCCGTGAACGCACCCCGGGCGGTCAGGGCAGCTCCAGGCCCGCCGAGCGCAGCATCCTGGCCAAGGCGATGAGCGGCAGGCCGACCAGTGCCGTGGGGTCCCGGGATTCGATCGCCTCGAAAAGGGTGATGCCCAGGCCCTCGGCCTTGAAGCTGCCCGCGCAGTCGAGCGCCGGTTCCTGTGCCAGGTAACGCTCGATGACGTCCGCCGAAAGCGCCCGGAAGCGCACGCGGGTCAGGTCGCAGTGCGCCTGATGCAATCCGTCCGGCCCGAGCAGGCAGACGGCGGTGTGGAAGTCCACGACCTGCCCGGAACTCGCGGCCAGCTGCCCGCGCGCGGCCTCCAGCGTCATCGGCTTGCCCAGTATCCGGCCGGCACAGTCCGCCACCTGGTCGGAGCCGATGACCCAGGCGTCGGGCCTGGCGGCGTGCACCGCAGCCGCCTTGAGGTGGGCCAGCCGGCGCGCCAGCTCCCTGGGCGGCTCGTCCGGCAGCGGTGACTCGTCCACGTCGGGTGCTTCCGACTCGAAGGCGAGGCCCAGCCGCCCCAGCAGCCCGGCACGGTAGGCCGAGCCCGAGGCAAGCCACAGGCCACGGCCCTCCCGGGGAGTCATTTGGCGGGTCGGCGCAGTTCGGGGGGGTTCGCGCTCGGCGGCGGCCAGCGCGGCCTCCGTGGCTTCATCGAGCTCGGCGCCGGCACGGTCCAGGCGTGCAAGTTCGGTGCTGATGCGGTCGCGGGCCTGGTCCATCGCGATGCAGGCCGCGTCCAGCTCTTCCTGGCTGGCGCTGGCTCCGTGGCGCTGGATCCACAGGCGGTGCTGCAGGAGTTCCTTCAGCGCCTCCTCGACCTGGCGGTCGGGTCGCAGGGAGGCACGGGCCTGGGCGCCGATGTCGTCGGGCACGCGCTGCACCACCCCTTCCATGGCGCGCATCCGCTCGCGGGTCCGCGAGAGCAGCCGCTCCATCTCGTCGGCACCGGTCAGCAGGTGGGTCAGCGCGCTCTGGCGCAGCCGCACCTGGCGGTGCTTGAGCAGCACCACGACGGCCACCAGGGCCAGGACGACGAGTACAATGGCAAGGATATTCACACGCGGGTCGCAACAGGACGTTGATCCGCAGTCTGCCGTGGTGCGACCGGGGCGGCAAATGCCACGCGGCAGCCCGCCAATTCATTGACAATCGGCTCGATTTCACCGTATCCTTTCGCGCTTATGTCCGCGACCTTGCCCGAAGTACTCGACGCGAAGCGCATGATCGCCTCGCGGCGGATCTTCGAGGGCTCGCTGCCGCTGGCCTCGTTCGAGCGGCTGCAGCCTTTCCTCGACGATGCCGAGGGCGAGTGCCGCTACCGGCTGGAGTTCGATACCGACGCGTTGGGAATCCGCTACCTGGAGATCCGCGTGCAGGCTTCGCTGCCGCTGCGCTGCCAGCGCACGCTGCAGCGGTTCGAGTTTCTGGTCGACGCGGTGCAGAGGCTGGGCCTGATCAGCAACGAGGCCGACGAAGCGGGCCTGCCCGAGGGGTATGAGCCGCTGCTGGTCGACGCCGATGCGATGGTCCATCCGGCGCAGCTGGTCGAGGACGAATTGATTCTGGCGGTACCGGTGATTCCGGTGGCGCCGGGGACCGAAGCGGTGGTGCTTGACGTGCCGCCGAGCGCCGATGAAAAGGCGGCAGCAAATCCGTTCGCCGCGCTGTCGGCGCTCAAGAAAGACAAACAGTAAGCCGGAGAGACACCCATGGCAGTCCAGAAATCCCGCGTTTCCCCCTCCCGCCGTGGCATGCGCCGCGCGCACGATTCGCTCACCGCCAAGCAGCTGGCGACCGACCCGAAGACCGGCGAGACCCACATCCGCCATCACGTGACGGCCGACGGCTTCTACCGTGGTCGCCAGGTCATCGAGCCGAAGGTCGAGATCGTCGACGAAGAGTAAGCCCGGGCGCTTGCCCGGCAAGCGCGTGCCGGTGAACGGCCCGCGTTCCCCCAGTGCCTGCACTGCGGGGCGTCCAGCGGCGGGCCCTTGGCCCGCCGCGTTCGTTTCGGGGCTGGGTCTGCGCGCGCGTACGTGCGACAGTTCCGGCCCCGGGGTCCGCCAGCGGGCGTCGCCACCACCAGACGTCGTGAATCCACGCGGCGCCGCAGGAGAGAAGCATGAGTGCACAGGTCTTCGCACGTATCGCCGGAACCGGCAGCTACCTTCCAGAGAAGGTCCTGACCAACGATGACCTGGCGCAGTTCGTCGAGACCAGTGACGAGTGGATCCGCGACCGCACCGGCATCCGCCAGCGCCATATCGCGGCCGACGGCGAAACCACCTGCGACCTGGCCGAGCAGGCCTCGCGCCGCGCGCTCGAGGCCGCCGGCGTCGATGCCTCCGAGCTCGACCTGATCATCGTCGGCACCACGACCCCGGACATCATTTTCCCCTCGACCGCCTGCCTGCTCCAGCATCGCCTGGGTGCGAACGGCTGCGCCGCATTCGACGTAAACGCCGCCTGCTCGGGCTTCATCTACGCGCTGGCCGTTGGTGAGAAATTCATCCGCTCCGGCACCGCGAAGAAGGTTCTGGTTGTCGGCGCGGAGACCCTCTCGCGCATGCTCGACTGGAGCGACCGCAGCACCTGCGTGCTGTTCGGCGACGGCGCCGGTGCGGTGGTGCTGACGGCGGATGCCGAGACCGGGATCCTGTCGACCCACCTGCACGCCGATGGCGGCAAGAAGGAAATGCTCTACAACCCCGTCGGCGTCTCGGTGGGCTTCAAGCCCGAAGAGAAGAACGCGGGCGTGCGCGTGCTGATGGCCGGGAACGACGTATTCAAGTACGCGGTGAAGGCGCTCGACTCGGTGGTCGACGAGACCCTCGACGCCAACGGCCTGCAGCGCGGTGACATCGACTGGCTGATCCCGCACCAGGCCAACCTGCGCATCATCCAGGCCACCGCGAAGCGGTTGGCGCTGTCGATGGATCGCGTCATCGTGACCGTCGACCGGCACGGCAACACCTCGGCCGGATCGGTTCCGCTGGCGCTGGACGAGGCGGTGCGTTCGGGCCGCGTGCAACGCGGCCAGCTGCTGCTTCTCGAGGCGTTCGGCGGTGGCTTCACCTGGGGCTCTGCGCTGCTACGCTACTGAGCAGTCGGGCTGTGCTCCAGCTCGCGCGGGAGGCATGCGATGGTCGAACAGCAGACGGTCGAACGTATCGATGTCGACGGCCAACCGGCGTGGGCCAAGCGCTACGGCAACGAGCTCCGGCGGTTCAGGCTGGCGCTGCTCGATGCGGCCGTGCGCCTGCTCGGCGTGCCTGCCCTGCGGCCGCCGCCGAGGCACGCCGGCGACGATGCGCGTGCAACCGAGCAGCGCAGGATCCTGCAACTGGCGGGTGCCGATGTCGTCGTGCCGGGAGTCTTGCATAGCGGCGAGGCCACCCTGGTGTTGGCCGACATCGGCAGGACGCTTGCCGCGCACCTGCGCGAGGTCGATGCAGCCGGGGCCGAGCGCCTGTTCGCCGACGCGGCCGAGGCGATCGCCTGCGTGCACGCGGCAGGCCAATACCTGGGGCAGCCGCTGCCACGCAACATAACGATCGATGCGATCGGGCGAATCGGCTTCCTCGATTTCGAGGAGGACCCCGGCGAGGTCATGGACCTCAGGCACGCGCAGGCGCGCGACTGGCTGGTGTTCACCTCGGGCGTGGCGAAGTACCTGCCGTTGGACGAGCAGCGCATGGGCAAAATCATTGCCGACGCGATGGCGAGCGTGCCGGCGGTGACGCGCGATGAAGTCGCGCGATCGGTGGCGAGGCTCGGTTTCCTGGAGACGCTCACGCGCCCCCTGGGCCGCCGCGCTGCCAGCCTGGGCAAGGCGGTCGCCGCGCTTCGGGCCGCGCTTCGGACTGCGCTCACCCCGCGGGCCTGAACGCCGCGCTGGAGCGCTTCGCTGGAGGGCCCCGGGATGATGTCGCCACCCTACGCCCGAGTACAGACGCAGGCGCACCAGCCTCGCGTATCATGGCGGGCTTCGTCCTGAGTGATGCCATCGCCGATGTCCGACACGCTCGCATTCGTATTCCCGGGCCAGGGTTCCCAGTCTGTGGGCATGCTGGCCGATCTTGCCGAGCGTGACGCACTGGTGCGCGAGACATTCGAGGAGGCCTCGCAGGGTGCGGGCGCGGATCTGTGGCTCATCGCGCAGGAAAACCCCGACGACCAGCTCAACCAGACCGAGTTCACCCAGCCTGCGCTGCTGGCGGCCGACATCGCGGTGTGGCGCTTGTGGCTCAAGGCGGGTGGGGAAAATCCCGGCCGCCTCGCCGGGCACAGCCTGGGCGAGTACGCGGCGCTGGTGGCGGCGGAGGCGATCTCGCTGCACGACGCCGCCCTGCTGGTGCGCGAACGGGGTCGCCTGATGCAGGCTGCGGTTCCCGCCGGTACCGGGGCGATGGCCGCGGTCATCGGAGCCGAGGACGAGCAGGTGGCGACGATCTGCCGCCAGGCCTCGGGCGAGGAGGTCGTGGTTCCAGCGAACTTCAATTCCCCGGGGCAGGTGGTCATTGGTGGCCATGCCCCGGCGGTGGACAGGGCGCTGGAGCTGCTGGCCGCGCAGGGCGTGCGAAAGACGGTCAAGCTGGCCGTGAGCGTGCCCTCGCACACTCCGCTGATGCGCGAGGCGGCCAACCGCCTGGGTGAAGTCATGGGTCGCTGCAGTGGAATGCGCCGAAGATCGAGGTGGTGCAGAACGTCGACGCCGAGGTGCACGGATCGATCGAGTCGATCCGCGACGCCTTGCAGCGGCAGCTGTTCCTGCCCGTGCGCTGGACCGGGTGCGTGCAGGCCCTGGCGGGCCAGGGCGTGACGCGCCTGGGCGAGTGTGGCCCCGGCAAGGTGCTGGCCGGCCTGGCGCGCCGCATCGACAAGTCGCTCGAGGCGCGTGCGCTGGGCAGCGTGGGCGACTTCGATGCCGCGCTCGAGGCGTGGCGCGCCTGATCAAGCGACCAAATCCTTTTCTGGCAGGACACGAGGAATCGACATGAGTCTTCCGCTTTCAGGCGAAATCGCGCTGGTGACCGGCGCCAGCCGCGGCATCGGCTCCGCCATCGCCGACCGCCTCGCTGCGTTGGGCGCCACCGTCATCGGCACCGCCACCTCGGAGTCCGGTGCCGCTGCGATCGGGGGGCGCCTCTCGGCCCTGGGCGGGCACGGGCGCGTGCTCGACGTCGCCGATCCGGCCTCGGTCGACGCGCTGCTCGACGAGGTGGCCAAGGCCTTCGGCCCGGTCTCGATCCTGGTCAACAACGCCGGCATCACCCGCGACCAGCTGCTGATGCGGATGAAGGACGAGGACTGGGATGCGGTGATCAACACCAACCTCAGCTCGATCTTCCGCACCTCCAAGGCGGTCATGCGCGGCATGATGAAGGCGCGCCGTGGCCGCATCATCAACATCGCCTCGGTCATCGGCCTGACCGGCAATGCCGGCCAGGCGAACTACGCCGCGGCAAAGGCAGGCATCATCGGCTTCTCCAAGTCGATGGCACGCGAGGTGGGCAGCCGTGGCATCACCGTCAATGTCGTGGCACCCGGCTTCATCGAGACCGACATGACGCGCGACCTTCCGGAGGCGCAGAAGGAGGCGATGCTGGGCCAGATCGCGCTGGGCCGCCTGGGTTCGCCCGAGGACATCGCCGAGGCGGTCGCGTTCCTGGCCGGTCCCGCGGGCGCCTACATCACTGGCGAGACGCTTCACGTCAACGGCGGCATGTACATGTCCTGAAGCGACGCCCCCGGGCGTTGCGCGTTATCCTTTCACCCATGTCCGGGACCGGCGGCAAGGCGCGCGACGGTTTCGGTCGCCGTCCTGACACAGGGCGGCGAAACTCCACTACAATGCGCCCGCAGATACCTACGGGAGGTTTGAACCCCATGAGCAGCATCGAAGAACGCGTCAAGAAGATCGTCGTCGAACAACTCGGCGTGAAGGAAGAAGAAGTCACGGCCAACGCCTCGTTCGTTGACGACCTGGGCGCGGACTCGCTGGACACCGTCGAGCTGGTCATGGCGCTCGAGGAAGAATTCGAGTGCGAGATCCCTGACGAAGAGGCCGAGAAGATCACCAGCGTCCAGCAGGCGATCGACTACATCAACGCCCACGTCAAGGGCTGAAACCTTCGCGGTTTCGCAACGCCGGGGCCGCCATGCGCGGCCCCGTGCGTTTGTACCGCTGATTGCCGGGCCGCGTTGCACGCGAGCCCCGACCCATGAGGACTGAGTGATGAGCAAGCGTCGCGTCGTCGTAACGGGCATGGGGATCATCTCCCCGGTTGGAAACGACATGGCCACCGCCTGGGACAGCATCGCCAATGGCCGTTCGGGCATCGGCCCGATCACCCATTTCGATGCCTCCGCCTTCACCACGCAGATCGCTGGCGAGGTCCGCGACTTCGATGCCTCGCAGTGGATGCCGGCCAAGGACGCCAAGAAGATGGACCCGTTCATCCATTACGGGGTGGCTGCGGCGTTCCAGGCGATGGACGATGCCGGGCTCGAGGTGACCGAGTCCAACGCCGAACGCATCGGCGTCATGATCGGCTCGGGTATCGGCGGCATCCTCGGCATCGAGCAGCAGACGCAGAAATACCTCGAAGGCGGACCGCGCAAGATCTCCCCGTTCTACGTGCCCAGCACGATCATCAACATGCTGCCGGGTCAGGTCAGCATCCTGAAGGGCCTGAAGGGCCCGAACTTCTCGGCGGTCTCCGCCTGCGCGACGGCCAACCATTCCATCGGCATGGCGATGCGCATGATCCAGTACGGCGATGCCGACGTGATGGTCGCCGGTGGCGCCGAACGGGGTGCCTCGCCGACGTCGGTGGGCGGCTTCTGTTCGATGAAGGCGATGTCGACCCGCAACGACGACCCCACTGCGGCCAGCCGGCCCTGGGACGAGGCCCGCGACGGCTTCGTGCTGGGTGACGGCGCCGGCGTGCTGGTGCTGGAGGAGTACGAGTCGGCCAAGGCCCGTGGCGCACGCATCTACTGCGAGCTGGCCGGCTTCGGCGCCAGTTCCGATGCGTGGCACATGACCGCGCCCAGCGAATCCGGCGAGGGTCCGGCGCGCTGCATGGCGATGGCGATGCGCGATGCCGGGATCAATCCCGAGCAGGTGGACTACCTCAATGCGCACGGCACCTCGACGCCCCTGGGCGACCTGGCCGAGACACTGGCCATGAAGATCGCGCTGGGTGAGCACGCGCACAGGATCATGGTCAGCTCGACCAAGTCGATGACCGGCCACCTCCTGGGTGCCGCCGGTGGCGTCGAGGCGATCTTCTCGGTCAAGGCGCTCGAAACCGGCGTCATCCCGCCGACCATCAATCTCGACAAGCCCAGCGAAGGCTGCGACCTCGACTACGTGCCCAACGTGGCCCGCGAGAAGCGCATCGATGTGTCGATGTCCAATGGCTTCGGCTTCGGTGGCACCAACGGCACCCTGGTGTTCCGCCGTCTCTGAGGCGGAACCCTCCGGGCGCGTCCGGGCCACCGCCCGGACCTGCCCCGGGGCGGCCGGCCCGGGAGTCCTCCGATGATCACCCGCCCGCTGCCCGCCGACACCGACCTGCTGGACCTGCACCGGCTGGACCCAAAGCGCTACCCGATGCTGCTGGAAAGCGCGGTCGGCGGCAGTCCGCGTGCGCGCTGGGACATGCTGCTGGCCAGCGACGGCACCGGCGTCATCCAGCAGCCCGGGCAGCAGGCCAGGCGCCTGGACGGCGACGTCCTCGGGCCGGGCTTCCTGGCGGCCCTCGATGGCGAATTCAGGCGTCTCCAGCGCCCGCGCGAGCACGAAAGCCTGCCGTTCCGGGGAGGCTGGGGCCTTTTCCTCGCCTACGAGCTGGCCGCACAGGTCGAGCCCCGTTTGCGCCTGCCGGCTCCCCCGGCGCCGCTGCCGGTGGCGCTGGCGCTGCGCAGCCCGGCCGCGGTCCTGCACGACCGCTTCAGCGGCGAGGTGCTCGCGGTTGCCGAGGACGACCAGTCGGCGTGGCTGGAACGCATCGCCACCGACGCACGCCGGGCCAGGGAACTGCCCGCCATGGATCCCTGGCAGCCACCCGAGACGGTCGAGGAAGATGCGCCGGAGCGTTATCTGGAAGGTGTCTCGAGGATCCTCGACTACCTGGAGGCCGGTGACGTTTTCCAGGTGAACCTCTCGCGGGCCTGGCGTGCGCGGTTCCGGCATCCGCCGCAGCCGGCCGACCTCTACCGGCGGCTGCGCGAAGCCAACCCCGCACCGTTCGCTGGGCTGCTGGTCCATGACGACTGGGCATTGGCGAGTTCCTCGCCAGAGCGCCTTGTGGCGATCCACGGCGACCTGGTGCAGACGCGGCCGATCGCCGGAACGCGCCCGCGGCTGGCGGGAGACGACGCGGGCGAGCGTATCCAGGAGCTCGTGGGGCATCCCAAGGAACGCGCCGAGCACGTGATGCTGATCGATCTGGAACGCAACGACCTCGGACGCATCTGTGCTCCGGGCAGCGTGGAGGTCGACGAGCTGATGGCGGTGGAGAGCTACACCCACGTCCACCACATCGTCTCCAACGTGCGTGGCCGGCTGCGCCCCGGCATCTCGCCAGGGCAGGTGGTCGCCGCGGTGTTCCCCGGCGGCACGATCACCGGTTGTCCCAAGGTGCGCTGCATGGAGATCGTCGCCGAGCTCGAAGGCGTCGGCCGGGGGGCCTATACCGGGGCGATGGGCTACCTCAACCGCGATGGCGACATGGACCTGAACATCCTCATCCGCACCGCGTCCCTGGCGGGCACGGCACTCGAGTTGCGCGCCGGGGCCGGCATTGTGGTCGACTCCGATCCGCAGCGCGAACTCGAGGAGAGCCGTGCCAAGGCCCGTGGGCTTCTGCGCGCGCTGGGGGTGGAGTGAGCCGGGTCCGGCTGTTTCGCGGCGAACAGGCCATGCCCGCGCTGGCGGCGGACGAACGCGGCCTGGCCTATGGCGACGGGCTGTTTGAAACCATGCGCATCGACCGGGGTGGGGTGCCGTGGTGGCCGCGGCACCGCGCCCGGCTGTCCGACGGCGCGCGCCGGCTTGGCATCGTTGCACCGCGTGAGGCGTGGCTCGATGCGCGCATCGCCGAGCTGGCGGCCGATGTCGACCAGGGGGTGCTCAAACTGGTGCTGACCCGGGGGGCGGGTGGGCGGGGGTACCTCCCGCCGGACGGCTGGCGCCGACCGTGTTGCTGTCCGTGCACGCGCTGCCCGAGTACGCCCGGCAGGGCCTGGACGTGGCCTGGAGCACGATCCGCCTGGCGGTCCAGCCTGCGCTGGCCGGAATCAAGCACCTCAACCGGCTCGAACAGGTCCTGGCACGCCGTGAAGCGGCCGCCGCGGGTGCCGACGAGGCGCTGATGCTGGACATGGACGGGCAGGTCGTCTGCGCCACGGCGGCCAACGTGGTGGTGCTGCGCGATGGCTGCTGGCTGACGCCACCGGTGTCCGGAAGCGGTGTGGCAGGCATCTGCCGTGGCTGGCTGATCGAGCAGGGACTTGCCAGCGAGACTGACGTGCTCCCCGAACAGGTCGAGGCTGCCGAGGCGGTTATCCTGTGCAATGCCGTGCGGGGTATCCTGCCGGTCGCACGGTTGGGTGGTCGCGAGCTTCCGCGACCACCAGCCATTGATTCGATCCTCGGCGAGCTGCATGCGGCCATGCCGGCCTTTGCACGCTGACCGGGAGCACACGATGGACGGATTCGGGTGAGAGCACAGTCGGGATGGATCGTCCGCACGCTGGCGCTGGTATTGCTGGTGGCGGTGGTGGTGGCGGCCGGTGTGGGCGCCGCGCTGTGGCAGCAGTACCAGCGCTTCGCCGATGCGCCGCTGGTCATCCAGGAGGACCGGGTGGTGGTGCCGGTCGAGCGCGGGGACTCCTTCCGCAGGGTGCTCACGCGGCTGCGCGCCGCCGGCATCAGCCAGGCGCCCGATGTCTATTGGCAGGCGCTGGCCTGGCAGATGGACGTGATGCGGCGCATCCACGTGGGTGAGTATGCGATCGAGCCTGGCACGACACCGCGCCAGTTGCTCGCCAAGATGGGATCCGGACGCGTGATCCAGTACCGCTTCACGATCGTGGAGGGCTGGAACTTCCGCGAGCTGCGCCAGGCGCTGGATCGCAGCGAATCGCTCCAGCCCACGATCACCGACATGGACGATGCACAGGTGATGGCCGCCCTCGGTCGCGAGGGGGTCCACCCCGAAGGCCGCTTCCTCCCCGAAACCTACAACTTCACCCGAGGCACGACCGACCTGGAGGTGCTGGCGCGGGCGATGCGGGCGATGGACCGGGTGCTGGAGGAGGTCTGGGAGGCTCGTGCCGAAGCGCTGGCGGTGGATTCCGCCGAGGAGGCGCTGATCCTGGCCTCGCTGATCGAGAAGGAGACCGGCCAGGCGGGCGAGCGCCGCGAGATCGCCGGAGTCTTCACCCGGCGCCTGAACATCGGCATGCGCCTGCAGACCGACCCCAGCGTGATCTACGGCATGGGCGAGCTCTACCAGGGGCGCATCGGCCGTGCCGGACTCGACACCGACACGCCCTACAACACCTATACGCGCGGCGGCCTGCCGCCGACGCCGATCGCGATGCCTGGCCGCGCGGCGCTGGAAGCGGCAGTCGATCCCGCCGACGGCGACACGATGTACTTCGTCAGTCGCGGTGATGGCAGCCACCATTTCTCGCGCACGCTGGCCGAGCACAACCGTGCCGTGGCGCGATACATCCTGGGTCGCGGCCGGAGCAGCACCGATGAGTGACCCGCAGGCCGACGCGTCGCGGGGCTTCCTGATCAGCCTCGAGGGCGGCGAGGGTGCGGGCAAGTCCACGGTGCTGGCCGCGATCACCGCCCGGCTGGAGGGTGTCGGACGCGAACTCGTGGTGACGCGGGAGCCCGGCGGCACACCTGCCGGCGAGCGGATCCGCGAGCTGTTGCTGGACCCGGCGCAGGTGTTGTTCGCCGAAACGGAGCTGCTGCTGATGTTCGCCTCGCGCGCGCAGCTGGTGCGCGAGACGGTGCTGCCGGCGCTGGAGCGTGGGGCGATCGTGGTCAGCGACCGGTTCACCGACGCCAGCTTCGCCTACCAGGGCGGCGGCCGCGGCCTGGATGCCGGCCACATCGCCGAGCTCGAGCGCTGGGCGGCCCTGGTGCGCCCGGACCTGACCTTCCTGCTCGATGTGGACGTGGCCGAAGGCCTGGCGCGCGCACGCGCGCGGGGCGAGGGCGCGGACCGGATCGAGTCCGAGCGCGATGCATTCTTCGAGCGTGTCCGCGGGGCCTACCGGCGGCGCGCGCAGGCCGAGCCGGAACGCTTCCGGGTCATCGATGCCTCGCAGCCGCCCGACCGGGTGCGTGCGGACGTCCTCGAGGCGCTGGAAGCCCGACTCGCCGGGAGCGGCCTGGCATGAGTGGGGGGCTTGCACCATGGCAGGAGACGGTGCTGGAGCGCCTGGTGGCCGCACATGAGGCGGGCAGGCTGGGCCACGCGCTGCTGCTGACCGGCGCCCAGGGCCTGGGCAAGCACGCCGTGGCACAGGCGTTGGCGGCAAGGCTGCTGTGCGCCACGCCAGAATCGGGCCGCGCCTGCGGCCGGTGCCGCCACTGCGTCCTGCTGGCCGCCGGGACCCATCCCGACTTCCAGCACGTCACGTTCGAGATCAACGAGAAGAGCGGAAAACTGCGTACCGAGGTCATCATCGACCAGATGCGCCGCCTGGGGGAGTGGTTTGCGCTGACGCCCCAGCTGGGTGGCGCGCAGGTCGCACTGATCGATCCGGCCGATGCGCTCAATCGCAGCGCCGCGAACTCCTTGCTCAAGACGCTCGAGGAGCCCTCCGGCAACCGTTTCCTGCTGCTCGTCAGCCATCGGTCGCACCAGTTGCCGGCCACGATCCGCAGCCGCTGCCACCGCTTCGAACTGCGCATGCCGACCCGCGAGCAGGGGCTGGCCTGGCTGCAGGCACAGGGCGTGGCCGGTGCGGCCGACGCCCTGGATGCGGCGCGGGGCAATCCGGGGCTGGCCGCGCAGTGGGCCGCCTCGGGAACCCTGGAACTGCGACGCGAGGTGATGTCGGAGCTGGCCGCGGTCGCCGGAGGCCGGGTGGCGCCGCTGGATCTCGGCAAGGCCTGGGCTGCGGACGACGCGCTGGACCTGCGGCTGCAGCTGGCGGCCGAGCACGCGCAGCGACTGTGTGCCTCGATGCAGGGGCTGGCCGAGCCGGATCGCTTGACCGCCACGGCGGATTTCCAGAAGCTGTCGACATGGTTCGATGCGGCCAACCGGTCGCGGCGCCTGCTGGGCACGACGGTCCGACTGGACCTGGCCGTGGCCGGCCTCCTGCGCGACTGGCGTTCGGCCTGCGTGGGGCAATGACCTACCGGAGCAGCACATGAGCGGAGCAGCTGGGGCACGACAGGGCATCCTGTCACTGGCGATCAAGGACAAGAGCGCGCTGTACAACGCGTACATGCCCTACGTGAAGGGCGGCGGCATCTTCGTGCCCACGACCAAGCGCTACATGCTGGGCGATGAAGTCTTCATCCTGCTCACGCTGATGGAGGACAAGGACCGCCTGCCGGTGGCCGGCAAGGTGATCTGGGTGACGCCCCCGGGCGCGCAGGGCAACCGGGCAGCCGGCATTGGCGTGCAGTTCGCCGACACCAACGAGGGTGAGACGGTGCGCGGGAAGATCGAGACGCTGCTCGCGGGCACCCTCACCGCGGACAAACCCACCCACACGATGTGAGGTCGGCCCTCCGCAGCGCCAGAAAAAAGCCCCGGCGTCGACCGGGGCTTTTTCGTTGCACCTCGGCTCCGGGGCTCAGGGGCCTGGGGAATCCGTCCCGGCGGCGATCAGCTCGTCCCAACCCGGTCGCGGCGCGAAGCGGTCGCCATGGCGACCGGCCAGCTGTTCCAGCCGGGCCTTGAGCTTGGCCGGACCGGCGCTGCGTGCGTAGGTGATCGGGCCGCCGCGGAACGGGGCGAACCCGGTGCCGAAGATGACGCCCGCGTCGAGCAGGTCGGCGTCTTCGACCACACCTTCGTGCCAGCACGCCACCGCCTCGTTGACGAAGGGCAGGATCAGCCGGTCCTCGAGGTCCTCCGGGGCGCGGTATTCCTTCGGCACTTCGGGCTTCTTCGCCTTGCCGTCCTCCCACACGTAGAAGCCTTCGCCGTCCTTGCGGCCGCGCTTGCCATGCTCCAGCTTGGACTCCAGTCCCTTGGGAATCGGCAGGCCGAGGAAGTCGGCGAGGATCTTGCCGACGCTGGCGGCGACGTCCAGGCCCACCGTATCGGCCAGTTCGATCGGGCCCATCGGCATGCCGAACTTCACCGCGGTCTTGTCGATGACCGGGCCGGGCACGCCCTCGGAATGACAGGTCATCGCCTCGAGCAGGTAGGGCATCAGGATGCGGTTGACCAGGAAGCCGGGGCTGCCGGCCACCGGCACCGGCAGCTTGCCGATCGCGCGGCAGAAAGCCGCCAGCCGCTTCTGCGTGGCCTCGTCCATCTTCTCGTGGCGCACGATCTCCACCAGCGGCATCATCGATACCGGGTTGAAGAAATGCAGGCCGGCGAACCGCTCCGGGGCCTTGAGGTCGGCGGCGAGTTCATCCAGAGCGATCGAGCTGGTGTTCGAGGCGAGGGTCGCGTCGGGCTTGAGCGAGGCTTCGGCCTTGGCGTACAGCGCCTGCTTGGCCTCCAGGTTCTCGAAGATCGCCTCGATCACGAGGTCGGCCTTGGCCACGCCCTCGCCGGCGACATCGGCCACCAGGCGGGCACGCGTCTCGCTGCGACGGGCATCATCCTTGACCTTCTTGGCATACAGCTTGTCGGCGCGCTGCAGGGCCGGCTCGATGTATTTCATCTCGCGGTCCTCGAGGGTCACGTCGAAGCCCTTGAGCGCGCTCCACGCAGCGATGTCGCCGCCCATGACGCCGGCGCCGACGACGTGCACGTGCTGGATCCCATGCTCCTTGCCGCCCAGCCCCTTCAGGCGCTCCTGCAGGAAGAAGACGCGCACCAGGTTCCGCGCGGTCGGCGTCTGGGCGAGCCTGGCCACCGACTTGGCCTCCGCCTTGAGCCGCGCATCGACGGTGCCGCCGCTGCGGCGCCAGGTCTCGATCAGGCTGAACGGAGCCGGGTAGTGCTCCTTGCGTGCCTTGCGCGAGACCTGCTTGACAAGGATCGGCGCCAGCACCTGTCGCGTCGGCCAGATGTTGGTGGCCCAGCCCAGCGCGCGTTGCTTGAACGGGCGGGTGGTGCCGCGCCGGCCCAGCTCGATCGCAGCGTCGAGCAACACGGCCGGCTCGACCACCTTGTCGACCAGGCCGATGCCACGCGCCGCCTTCGCGCTCAGGCCGCGGCCGGTGAGCATCATGTCCATGGCCGCCGGCGCGCCCACCAGGGGCGGGAGGCGAACACTGCCGCCCCAGCCCGGGTAGATGCCCAGCTTCACTTCCGGGAGTCCGATCCGGGTGGATTCGTCACTGGTCGCGATGCGGTAGTCGCAGGCCAGCGCCAGCTCGGTGCCGCCGCCCATGCAGTGGCCGTGGATCGCGCACACCGTCGGCACCGGCAGCTCGGCAAGCTTTTGCAGGATGCCCTGGCCGGCGCGGATCCGGTCATGGACGATGCCCTTGGCATCGAACTCCTGGAATTCCGAGATGTCGGCACCCGGCACGAAGCCCGCCTGCTTGCCGGAGATGATCACCACCCCCTTGGGCTTGCCGATCGCGATGCGCTCGACCGCCTGCTCGAGCTCCTCGAGCACGGCTGCGGACAGGGCATTGACGCGCTGGTCTGCACGATCGAGAGTCAGGACGACGAAACCATCGTCGCGCAGCCGGGGCTGCCAGTGCTGGAATTGGAGTCCATCGAACATACGGGGGTCCATCCGTCACGGTATGGGGAAAGACCGTATCATCCCGGCTGCGCGCCGGCAGGGCAACGTCCCCCGGATGGATGCCATGCCGTGAACTTTCCAGGCACCGCCCGGTCACAGTGACCAGCCCCGGTGCCGAGCCATAGGAGACCCGGCCCGGATGGCCGAAAACGAGTCCGACCAGATTCTGGTGCAACGCTTCCAGAAAGGCGACAACGCGGCGTTCGACCTGCTGGTGCTGAAGTACCAGCACCGCATCACCGCGTTGATCTCCCGCTACATCAACGACTGGAGCGAGTGCCAGGACGTGGCGCAGGACGCGTTCATCCGCGCCTTCCGGGCGCTTCCGAATTTCCGCGGAGACGCGCAGTTCTATACCTGGCTATACAAGATCGCAGTGAATACCGCCAAGAACCACCTCGTGGCACGCAACCGCCGGCCGCCCACCGACGACATCGATGCCGGTGACGCCGAACAGTACGCCTCGGGCGAGCGCCTGCGCGAAACCTCGACGCCGGAGCACGAACTGCTGCGCGACGAGATCGAACGCATGGTCGCGCGCACGGTCGATGCCTTGCCCGAAGAGCTGCGCGTGGCGATCACGCTGCGCGAGGTCGAGGGCCTGAGCTACGAGGAGATCGCCGAGCGCATGGGTTGCCCGATCGGCACGGTGCGATCGCGCATCTTCCGGGCCCGCGAGGCGATCGACACGAACATCAACCCCCTCCTCGAGAACGAGCGAGTCCGACCATGAGCAAGCCAAGCACCCACGCGATCGATCCCGAACTGGGCGAGCAGCTGTCTGCGCTGATGGACGGCGAGCTCGATGCCGAGCGCAGCCGCTTCCTGCTCCGGCGCCTGGAAGGCGACCCGGCCTTGCGCGCCGCCTGGGAGCGGTGGCAGTTGGTCTCGGGCAGCCTCAAGGGCCGTCTGGCACTTCAGGTGGATGCCGGCTTCCTGGCGCGGGTGCGCGACGGGATCGAGGCAGGCCGCCATGCCGACGAGCCGATGGCCGAGGTGGGCGAGGACGGCGCCGGACACGCACCGGCGCCAGCGCCAGCCGCGGTCTGGCTGCGCTGGGCGGCGGGCGGCGCGATCGCCGCCAGCGTCGCCGTGGTCGCGGTCATGGCGACCCAGCCCCAGGCGCCCGTGGCGGAGCCTGGACAGGGGCTGGTGGAGGCAACGCCGGCGGAACCCTATATCGTCGCGCCGTCGCCGCTCAGCGAGGCCGACCTGCGGCCCCGCCTGCGGGCGCCCGCCCAGGCGGTCTCGGTGCAGCAGCGCGGGCCCCTGCTGCAGGCGCAGGGCGGAATGCAGACGATCGATCCGCGGGTCCCGGCCTACCTGGTCATCGTGGATGGGCGCCTGCAGGGCGGTGGCCTCGGCGACTTCATGCCCTATGTCGAGGCCGCCGAAGGTCGCCAGCAGGCGGTCCCCGTCGAACTCGAGACCCACTGAGCCCGTGGTTGGTCCCGGGCGGCTTTGATGGCTGAGCGCGACGCGCGGGTCACCGGCATCGCGCAGGACAACGTCCGCCTGCGCCCGGATGCGGCGGCGTGCCGCGGCTGCCGGATCGGTTGCGGGGGACGGTGCAATGTCCTGCGCTCCGATGAGTCCGGCGAGATCACGCTGCCCTTACCCGCCGGCGCGCACCTTGAGGTTGGAGACCAGGTCCGCCTGGCGGTCGACGAACTGGCGCTGCGCCGCGCCGCCTTCGCCGGCTACGGCCTCGCACTCGCCGGCCTCGTCCTCGGTGCCGGGCTCGGTTTCGGGCTGTCCCTGCTGACCGGCCTGCCGCGCGACCCATCGACGCTGCTGGGCCTGTTGGCGGGAACTGTGTGGATGCTGCGGCGCTCAAAGCGGCACGAATTCCAGCCGCGGCTTGAGAAGCTGGAAGCAAACCCATACCCAATCGATGACACCCCCCCACCTTTGCAGAGCAAGCCCAGACCATGAAACTTTTGATGCGATCGATGCTTACCCTGGCACTGGCGCTGGTGGCCACCCAGGCCTCGGCTGTCTCCAACCTTCCCGACTTCACCGAACTGGTGGAGCGCAGCAGTCCCGCGGTGGTCAACATCGAGGCGACGCGCAGCGCGCAGACGTCCCGCCGCAGCGGCCCGTCGCAGGACGAGCTGCCGGAGTTCTTCCGTCGCTTCTTCGGTGAGCCCGGAATGCCGATGCCACCGCGCGATTCGGTCTCGGGCGGCTCCGGCTTCATCATCTCCGCCGACGGCGAGGTCCTCACCAACCACCACGTCATCGATGGCGCGGACACCGTCATCGTCCGGCTGCCGGACCGGCGCGAATACGAGGCCGAGGTGATCGGCTCGGACCCGCAATCCGACGTGGCCCTGCTGAGGATCGATGCCACCGGGTTGCCAACGCTGCCGCTGGGTGATTCGCGCACGCTGCGCGCCGGCCAGTGGGTCATCGCGATCGGCTCGCCGTTCGGCTTCCTGGAGAACACCGTGACCGCCGGCATCGTCAGCGGCACCGGCCGGCAGAGCCGGATGCAGGGCCAGAACTACGTGCCGTTCATCCAGACCGACGTGGCGATCAACCGGGGCAACTCCGGAGGCCCGCTGCTCAACGTCGACGGCGAGGTGGTCGGCATCAATTCCCAGATCTTCTCCAACTCGGGTGGCTTCATGGGCGTGAGCTTCGCGATCCCGATGGATGTCGCGATGAACGCCGCCCGCCAGTTGCGCGAGACCGGCGAAGTGCGCCGTGGCCAGCTGGGCGTGCTGGTGCAGCAGGTGACGCGCGAACTGGCCCGCGAGCTGGGCATGCAACGCTCCATCGGCGCCCTGGTCGCCAACGTCGAGCCCGACAGCGCCGCGGCCAAGGCCGGCGTGCGTCGCGGCGACGTCATCGTTGCCTTCAACGGCGTTGAGGTGAGCAGCTCGGGTGACCTCCCGCCGATGGTGGGCAACATCGCACCCGACACCGAGGTGCGGATCACCGTGCTTCGCGACGGGCGCGAGCGCGAACTCCGGGCGACGCTGGGCACCGCCGCGGGCCAGGCCTCGGCCACTCCGCCGCGCCGCGCGGGCGCCGAGGCGGCACCCGCGGAGACCGGCCCCCTGGGGCTGGCCGTGGAAGAGCTTTCCGCCGAGGACCGGGCCGGCATGGGCCTGGGGAGCGGGGAGGGCGTGCGCATCACGGCGGTGACCGGTGACAGCGCCCGACGCGCGCAGATCCGCCCAGGCGACGTGCTGCTGATGGTCGGGCAGGCCGATGTCGGCTCGGTGGCCGACGTGCGCCGCCGCACCGGCGAGTTGGAGGCCGGGGACACGGTGATGGTGCTGGTGCGCTCCGGCGACGGCCAGACCCGCTTCGTGACGCTGACCGTCGACGCCGACCGCTGACACCCTGCACGGCCACCGGGCCGCCCGAGGGGCGCCCGTGGCGGCCGGTCGGAGCCCAGCCCGCCGGGCATGTGCGATAATGCGTCGTTTGTCCCCGCGCGATTCCCAGGCCCCGACTCCCCCATGCAGCACATCCGCAATTTCTCGATCATCGCCCACGTCGACCACGGCAAGTCGACGCTGGCCGACCGCATCATCCACCTGTGCGGTGGCCTGACCGAGCGCGAGATGGCCGAGCAGGTGCTCGATTCCAACCCGATCGAGCGCGAGCGGGGCATCACGATCAAGGCGCAGTCGGTCTCGCTGCCCTACACCGCGCTGGACGGACAGACCTACCAGCTCAATTTCATCGACACGCCGGGGCACGTGGACTTCAGCTACGAAGTGAGCCGTTCACTGGCGGCCTGCGAGGGCGCCCTGCTGGTGGTCGATGCCGCCCAGGGCGTGGAAGCGCAGTCGGTGGCCAATTGCTACACGGCCGTCGAGCAGGGGCTCGAAGTGGTCCCGGTGATCAACAAGATCGACCTGCCAACGGCCGACATCGACAAGGTCAAGGCCGAGATCGAGTCGGTCATCGGCATCGACGCCGAGGACGCGATCGCGATCAGCGCCAAGACCGGCCTCAACGTCATCGACGTGCTGGAGGCGATCGTCAAGCGTATCCCGCCGCCCAAGCCGCGCGACACCGACAAGCTGCAGGCGCTGATCATCGACTCGTGGTTCGACAACTACCTTGGCGTGGTCAGCCTGGTGCGGGTGATGCAGGGCCAGATCAAGCCCGGCGACAAGGTGCTGGTCATGTCGACCGGCCGCACCCACCAGGTCGACAACGTCGGCGTGTTCACGCCCAAGCGCAAGGAGCTCAAGCAGCTCGGTGCGGGCGAGGTGGGCTGGATCAACGCCTCGATCAAGGACGTGCACGGTGCGCCGGTCGGCGACACGCTGACGCTGGCGTCGGACCCGGCCACCACCCAGCTGCCCGGCTTCCAGAAGATGCAGTCGCGGGTCTTCTCGGGCCTGTTCCCGGTGGCCGCCGACGACTACCCGGCGCTGCGCGAGGCGCTGGAGAAGCTCAAGCTCAACGATGCGGCGCTCAACTTCGAGCCGGAGAGCTCCGAAGCGATGGGCTTCGGCTTCCGCTGCGGCTTCCTCGGAATGCTGCACATGGAGATCGTGCAGGAGCGCCTGGAGCGCGAATACGACCTCGACCTGATCAGCACGGCGCCGACCGTGATCTACGAGGTGCTGCTGACCGACGGCTCGATCCTGGCGCTGGACAACCCGGCCAAGCTGCCGCCGTCGAACAAGATCGAGGAAGTGCGCGAGCCGATCATCCGCGCCAACATCCTCACCCCGCCGGACTACGTGGGCAACGTGATCACGCTGTGCGAGGAGAAGCGCGGCAGCCAGGTCGGCATCAACTACATGGGCAGCCAGGTCCAGATCAGCTACGAGCTGCCGATGGCCGAGGTGGTGCTGGACTTCTTCGACCGCCTGAAGTCCGTCAGCCGCGGCTACGCTTCGCTCGACTACCACTTCGTGCGCTTCGAGGCCGGCCCGTTCGTGCGCCTGGACGTGCTGATCAACGGCGAGCGCGTCGATGCGCTGTCGATGGTCACCCATCGCGGCCTGGCCGACCGGCGCGGCCGCGACCTGTGCGAGAAGATGCGCGAACTGATCCCGCGGCAAATGTTCGACGTCGCGATCCAGGCGGCGGTGGGTTCGCAGATCATCTCGCGCTCGACGGTCAAGGCGATGCGCAAGAACGTGCTGGCCAAGTGCTACGGCGGCGACATCAGCCGCAAGAAGAAGCTGCTGGAGAAGCAGAAGGCCGGCAAGAAGCGGATGAAGCAGGTCGGTCGCGTGGAGATCCCGCAGGAGGCCTTCCTGGCCGTGCTGCAGGTGGACAACAAGTAACGCGCGCAGGCGCACCGAGGCGGGAAGCCCATGCTGTTATTCGAAATCATCCTGGTGGTGCTGAGCCTGGTCACCGGCCTGGTGTGGCTGATGGACCGGCTGCTGTGGCGCAAGGCGCGCCAGCCCGATGCCGAGGGCCAGGTCCACGAGCCGGTGCTGGTGGAGTACTCGCGCTCGCTGTTCCCGGTCATCGTGATCGTGCTGATCCTGCGCAGCTTCATCGCCGAGCCGTTCCGCATCCCGTCGAGTTCGATGATGCCCACGGTGTTGATCGGCGACTTCATCCTGGTCAGCAAGTTCAGCTACGGCCTGCGCCTGCCGGTCACCTACACCGAGATCCTCGACACCGGACGTCCCGACCGGGGCGACGTGGTCGTGTTCCGCTACCCGCCCGATCCGCGCCAGAACTACATCAAGCGGGTGGTCGGATTGCCCGGCGACGAGGTGGTCTACCGCAACAAGGTGATCTACGTGAACGGCGAGCCGGTGCCCCAGCAGGCGGACGGTCGCTACGTGGGATCGGGCAGCGGGCGTGACATGACGGGTGCCTCGGTGCTGCTGGAGACCCTCGGGTCGACGCCGCACGAGATCCTGCAGCTGGACTTCCGCCAGCGCGACGAGCAGCGCTGGGTGGTGCCCGAGGGCGAGTATTTCGTTATGGGCGACAATCGGGATAATAGCGAGGACAGCCGGGCCTGGGGCTTCGTGCCCGAGGGCAACCTGGTCGGCCGGGCGTTCGTGGTCTGGATGAGCTGGGACAATGGCGGGGTCGAGTTCTCGCGGATCGGCACGGTCATCCGCTAAGCTGTCCGCCAGTGCGTCCCGACAGGGACCGAAAGGGGAGTGACATGGGGAAGCAGCAGGTAAACAGCTCGACCGGGATGGGGCGCGCCCGGGGCATCACCTTCCTGAGTTTCATCATCGTACTGGTCGTCGTGGGCTTCTTCGCCTACATGGCGATGCGGCTGGTGCCGGTCTACCAGGAATACTTCAGCGTGCGCCAGGCGATGAAGGCGGTGGCCGAGGAGGCCGGCCCGAACACCAGCCCCGCCCAGATCCGGCAGTCGCTGGCGCGCCGCTTCGACATCAGCTATGTCGAGAACGTCCGGCCGCAGGACATCCGTGTCATCCGCGACGCGAGGGGCACGCAGCTCAACATCCAGTACCAGCGCGTCACACCGTTCCTGTACAACATCGAGTTCCTGATCAGCTTCGACGAGACCGTCGAGCTCAGCAGCCGCCAGAGTGCCGCGAACTGATCCAATCGGGCACGGCTTCCGGGACCCCGGCCTGCTCGAGCAGGCCCTCACCCACGCCAGTGCCGGTTCGCGCAACAACGAGCGCCTGGAGTTCCTTGGCGACGGCCTGGTCAACCTGATCATCGCCGAGGCGCTGTTCCAGCGCTGGCCCCGGGCCGATGAGGGCGCGCTGACCCGGGCCCGTGCCGAGCTGGTACGCGAGCGGTCCCTGGCCCAGGTGGCGCGGCACCTCGATCTGGGGCCACGGATCATCTTCGGCCCGGGTGAACTCAAGAGCGGCGCCCACCGTCGCGATTCGATCCTGGCCGACGCCGTCGAGGCAATCATCGCCGCCATCTACCTGGACGCCGGGTTCGAGCGTTGCCGCGAGGTGGTGCTGGGCTGGTTCGAGGAGGCCATCGAAGCGCTTCCTGTGGGCAAGGTCGAGAAGGATGCCAAGACGCAGCTGCAGGAATGGCTGCAGGCCCGGCAGCGGCCGTTGCCCGTCTATACGTTGGTCGAGGCCAGCGGCGAGGACCACGAGCGTCACTTCCGCGCCTGCTGCGCACTCCAGGACGATGCGCTTTCAGGGGAAGGCGAGGGCGCTTCCCGGCGCGTGGCCGAACAGGCGGCGGCGAGCGGGGTGTTGCAGCTGCTCAAGGATGCCGACGCCAAGGCCAAATCTGAACGGGCGGGGCGTCGCGGCCGCTAGCCGCATTTGCCCCCCGCGCCCGCGCGCCGGACAATCACCGGATGAACGAAACCGCTTTCCGCGCCGGCCCGGTGGCCGTGCTGGGCCGACCCAATGTCGGCAAGTCCACGCTGGTCAATGCGCTGGTGGGCGCAAAGATCTCGATCGTCTCTCCGCGCGCACAGACAACGCGCCACCGCGTGCTGGGCATCGCCACGTTTCCCGAAGGGCAGTTGCTGCTGGTCGACACGCCGGGGCTGCACCGCAAGGAGGCCCGGGCGATCAACCGCTACCTCAACCGCGCTGCACGCGGCGCCGTATCGGACGTGCACGCGGCGGTCCTGCTGGTCGAGGCCGGCCGCTGGACCGACGACGACACCCTGTCGTACTCGGTATGCCGCGATGCGGGCATCCCGGTCGTGCTGGTCATCAACAAGGTCGACAAGCTCAAGGACAAGGCGCAGCTGCTGCCATTCATCGCGGAGGTGACCGCGGAGCGGGATTTCGCCTCGGTGCACCCGGTGTCCGCGCTCAAGCGCAAGGGCCTGGATGACCTCGTCGAGAGCCTGTTGGCGCTGGTGCCCGAGTCCGAGCCGCTCTATGCGGAGGATGAGATCACCGACAAGTCCTCGCGCTTCATGGCCGGTGAACTGGTGCGCGAACAGTTGATGCTCAGGCTGGGCGACGAGCTGCCCTATGCCGCCGCCGTCGAGGTCGAGAACTTCGACGAGGACGGTGAGCTGCTGCGTATCGGCGTGATCATCTGGGTCGAGCGCGAGGGGCAGAAGCCGATCGTGATCGGCAAGGGTGGCGAGCGCATGAAGTCGATTGGCCGCAGCGCTCGCGAGGGAATGGAGTCGCTGTTCGGCCAGAAGGTGTTCCTGCAACTGTGGTGCAAGGTGCGCGAGGGTTGGTCGGATGACGAGAACGCACTTCGGCGGCTGGGCTATGGCGACTGAAGACGCCGCGGTGGCGGCGACGAACCATCCAGCCCGCGGCATCTGAGCCCGATGCGCATCGAGCAGCAGCCTGCGTGGGTGCTGCACCTGCGCCCGTGGCGGGAGTCCAGCGCCCTGGTCGAGCTGTTCACCCGCGACCATGGGCGCGTGGGCGCGGTGGTCCGGGGCATTCGCGGACCCCGCCAGCAGGCGCTGCGGGCCGCGTTGCAGCCACTGGTGCCGGTGCATGTGGACTATCTGGCCCGCGGCGAGATGGCGCGGCTGATCCAGGCCGAGGCGATGGGCCTGGGCCTGCCGTTGCGCGGGGATGCGCTGATGGCGGCGTTCTATGTGAATGAACTGGTGCTGCGCCTGGCGCCGCGCGGCGACCCGGCGACTCCGCTGTTCCTGCGCTATGGAGTGGTGCTTTCGGAGCTGGCGGAGGGGCAGCCGCTGGCCTGGGTGCTGCGCCGTTTCGAACGCGACCTGTTGGCCGAACTCGGGGTGGGGTTGGACTGGTCCATGGATGCCCGGGGCATGCCGCTGGATGCCGCGGCGCGCTACCGCGTGGACCCGGAGGACGGGCCGGTCCGCGATGCCGGCCATCGCTCCGGGAGCGTCAGCGGAGCGGCGCTGTTGTCCCTGGCGGGAGAACACTGCCCGCCCCTGGAACAACTGCGCGAGCTGCGACCGGCGCTTCGTGCGCTGCTGGTGGCCCAGCTGGGCGGGCGCCCCCTCAAGAGCTGGGACATGCTTGGCCGCCTGCAGCGTCCGAAGATCGCTGCGCCCGGCGCCGACTCACAGACCGGCGAGGGTTGAGCGGCAGGCAGCGTCGAATGTGGCCTGCCGCTGTGGGCTGGAGGGGTCGCGGGAGAGGTCCCGCACGGCGTCGAGCAGGCCGCGCGCGCCGACGAAGCCGCAGGACGCCTTGAGCCGGTGCAGGGTGTCCTGGAGCTCCTCGAGGTTGCCGTCGCGAAGGGCGCCCAGCACCCGGGCGTGGTCGAGCGGAAGCTCGCGGGCGAAGAGCGACCGCAGCGCGGCCACCGATTCGAGGTTGCCGCCGGCCGCGTGCAAGGCCTGGGCGTCGTCCCACACGTCGATGATGCATCCCGGGGCAGGTGGCACTCCCTCCACGGCCTCACCAGGCAGATGGGATCGCACCGCGTCCTGCAGGCGGCGGGCCTCCAACGGCTTTGCCAGCACTTCCAGGAAGCCGGCGGCCAGCAGGCGGTCGCTACGTTCGGGAAACGGATCGGCGGTCAGTGCGATCGCGGCGGTTCGCCCGTCGCGATGCGTCTGGAGTTGCCCAAGCAAGGCCTCGGCGGTGCCATCAGGCAGGTTCGCATCCACCAGCCACAGGTCGAACACGGCCTTGCGCGTAGCGCCCATCGCCTCGGCGCAGGTCGACGCATGCACGACCGAGGCGGGCAGGGACTCCAGCACCTCGAGCAGGAAATGGGCGCTGACGATGTCGTCTTCCACCAGCAGCAGTCGGGCGTCATTCATTGCGGAGGCGTCGCTTGCGGCGGGATCGGGCTTATCCTCGCGGAATGAGCGGCGCATTGCCAAGCACGACGTCCAGGTTCCGCGACGCAAGCCACGGTGCCACCGGGTGCTGGCACTCGGTGCTGGTGTTCGCGCTCGCCCTGGCGGTTGCCGTGCCCGCGCAGGCGCGCGTCGTGGAAGCGAGGATCGACCGGGTCGACGCGGGCGTGGTGCGGGCCAGCAACCTGGTGATGCGTCTGGACTGGCCGGAGGATGCGGCCACGGGGCACCTGGCGATTGGATGCCGGGCGCGGTCGACGCCGCGCGCTGGGCTACGCCTGGCGCGACGTCGGCTGGGATTGCCAGGCCGAGCGGCTTGAAGACGGCAGGCTGCGCTGCGCCGGAATGGCGGTGGCCCAGGGCGGGCCGGTCTTCTCGCAGCCCGGGGGTGCCCGGGTCGCCATCGTGGTCGATGGATCCGCGATCCGCGGCGACCTCACGCGGGGAGGGGGCAGGCTGGGCCTGCAAACGGCGGGGGGCGAGTCCGATCCGCTGGTGATCCTCGCGACCAGCGTCCCGGTCGACTGGCTCGAGGCCTTCGTCGCGACGCTGTGGGCACAGGGGCGCTTCCATGCCGGCACCGTGGATGGCGAACTGCGGGTCGACACCCGGCCCCCAGGCTCGACGACGGTGCGTGGCGACCTCCAGCTCAACGAGGTGGGCTTCGATACGCCCGATGGGCTGCTGGCCGGCGAGGGCGTGAACGCGCGACTCGACCTGGACGTCGCCACCGGGCCGGCCGGGGCGGATGTGTCGGTCGGCGGCGAACTGCACGGTGGCGAGCTGCTGGCGGGGCCGATCTACGTCCCGCTCCCGGGCGGGGCGGTACAGGTCGCGGTGGACGCTCGCCAGCGCGGAGGCCTCTGGGAACTGCAGCGTCTTCACTGGGCCGACGGGGAGGCGCTGGTGCTTGACGGGCACCTCGCGCTGGACGCGGACCTGGCACCGCGGGAGGGCACGCTCACCTTGCGCAGCACCGATGCCGGGACGCTTGGCGAGCGCTACCTCGCCGGCCTCCTGGCGCCGGCGGGCCTGTCGCAGGTGCGCTTGTACGGGGCGTTGCGCGCGCGGGCGGTCTTCAGCGGGGGCTCGCTTTCCGCCGCAGGCGTGGAGCTCGACGGCGTCAACGCGATCGATGGCGCGGGCCGCTTCAGCTTCGCCGGACTGCGCGGGCATCCCCGCTGGAGCGCAGGCGATGCGCGTGTCGAGAGTCGGCTGTCGTGGTCGGCGGGCGCGCTCTACGGGCTCGGCCTGGGTCCCGTCGACCTGCCGCTGGAAAGCCAGCGAGGGGAGATCGGCCTGACGCGTGCAGTGGCGATGGACCTGTTGGGTGGGCGCCTGGCCTTCGAGCATTTCGTCATCCGGGCGGGGCTCGACGAGCAGTCGGCGCGCATCGGACTGGGCCTGGAACTATCGGGCCTGGACCTGGCCGACCTGTCCCAGCGCCTGGGCTGGCCACCCTTCACCGGCACGGTGGAGGGAAGGATTCCCTCCGCGGTCTACGCCAACAACCAGCTGACCCTGGACGGTGGCCTGACGATGCAGTTGTTCGGCGGCCGGCTCGACATCGGTGCGCTGGCCATGGAGCGCCCGTTCGGCGTCGCGCCCACCCTCAGTGCCGACGTCGCCCTGCGTGGCATCGAGCTGCTGCCGCTGACCGCGGCCTTCGGCTTTGGCGAAATCAGCGGCGAGCTGGCGGGTCGCATCACCGGCCTTCGCCTGGTCGACTGGTCGCCAGTGGCGTTCGATGCGCACCTGTACTCCAACCCCGGCTACCGTGGCCGCCAACGCATCTCCCAGCGGGCCGTGCGCGACATCAGCAGCGTCGGCGGCAACTTCCTGGTCACCGAATTGCAGAACCAGGCCCTGCGGCTCTTCAGCAGCTTCGCGTATCGAAGGATGGGGATCAGCTGCCGGCTGGCCGACCAGGTCTGCCTCATGGATGGTATCGGTTCACATGAAGGCGGCTATACCATCATCGAAGGATCCGGCCTGCCACGACTGACCGTGGTCGGGTTCGGTCGTGCCGTCGACTGGCCGGTGCTGGTGGAACGCCTGCGGGCGGTCACCGAGGGGCAGATGCCGGTGATCGAATGATCGACCGGATCGATGCAATTGCTGCAACGGGAGAAAACCGAATGCGACACCGTTTACTGCTCGTGCTGTCCGCCATGGCGGTCTCGACACTCGTGCTGAGTGCCTGCCTGACGATCAACGTGTATTTCCCCGCCGCCGAAACGCGGGAGGCGGCGCGCGAGTTCGTCGAGAACGTGATCGGCGAGGACGGCACGGCGGAGTCGCCGCCCCTGGTCGACCCGCAGGGCGCCATCGCGCCGCGCCAGGGCCTGGGTGAGCGCGTCCTGGGTTTCTTCATTCCTGTCGCCCACGCCCAGACGGCCGACATCAACATCCGCACGCCGGCGATCCTCGCCATCCAGAGCCGGATGGCCGAGCGTTTCCGCAGCCAGCTCCAGCCGCATTTCGAATCCGGCGCCCTGGGGTTCACCCGGGATGGCCTGGTGGTGGTGCGCAACGCCGGCGCCATACCGCTCAACGCCCGCGTGGCGGTGAACCAGGCGGTGGCCGACGACAACCGCGACCGCAATGCGGTCTATCGGGAAATCGCGGTGGCCAACGGACATCCGGAATGGGAAGCGCAGATCCGCGAGATCTTCGCCCGGCAGTGGGTGGAATCCGCGCGCAGCGGCTGGCACTACCAGGACGCCGGCGGGAGCTGGCGCCAGAAGTAGGCCATCCCGGGGTGGATTCCCCATGCGGGGCGCGGATTTGAGACAATCCGCGCCCCGTTTTCGTTTCAGCGAGCATCCGTGGCCCGTCGTCGCAACTTCCAGGAATTCGAAGCCGAGATCACCGGCCTGACCCACGACGGCCGCGGCGTGGCCCGCCTGGAGGACGGCAAGGCGGTGTTCATCGCCGGTGCGCTGCCCGGCGAGCGGGTACGGGCGATGCAGACGGGTCGTCATCGCAGCTACGACGAGGCGCGCACCGAGGAGGTCCTGCAGGCCGCCCCGGAGCGGGTGGAACCGCGCTGCCAGCATTTCGGCGTGTGCTCGGGCTGCGTCCTGCAGCACATGGCCGAATCGCAGCAGATCCAGGCCAAGCAGGGCGTCCTGATCGAGAACCTCGAGCGTATCGGCCACGTGCGGCCGGGCACCGTGCTGCCACCGCTGACCGACGCGTCCTGGGGCTACCGTCGCAAGGGACGATTCTCGGTGCGCCATGTCGAGAAGAAGGGCAAGACCCTGGTCGGCTTCCGCGAAACGAACCCGCGCTACGTGGCCGACATCACCCGCTGCGAAGTGGTCGTGCCGCAGATCGGCGGGCGCGTGGACGAGATCGGAGAGCTGGTCGATTCCCTGCAGGCACGCAGCGACATTCCGCAGATCGAATTCATCGCCGGCGACGAGGCCACGGCGCTGATCTTCCGCCACCTGACGCCCCTGGGCGAGGCCGACCGCGACGCGCTGGTCGCGTTCTCCAAGCGCACCGGCCTGGCGGTTTTCCTGCAGCCCGGTGGCGTCGACTCGGTCCAGCCGCTGTGGCCGGAGCAGGTGCCGCTGTCGTTCGCCATCGCCGGGCATGGCGTGGAGCTGGCGTTCCGCCCGCTGGATTTCATCCAGGTCAATGCCGGCATCAACCACAAGATGATCGACCTGGCCCTGGAGCTGCTCGATGCGCGGCCCGACGACCGGGTGCTGGACCTGTTTTGTGGACTGGGCAACTTCACCCTGCCCCTGGCACGGCGGGTGTCCGAGGTGGTCGGGGTGGAGGGTGATGCCGGACTGGTGCAGCGCGCACGCGAGAACGCCCAGCGCAACGGCATCACCAATGCGCAGTTCCACGCCGCCGACCTCACCCAGGACCAACGCCAGGCGACCTGGATGAGGCAGGGCTTCAGCAAGCTGCTGCTGGACCCGCCGCGCTCGGGCGCCGATGCGGTCCTGGCCCAGCTCGACCTCGACGGCATCCAGCGCATCGTCTACGTCAGCTGCCATCCTGCGTCGCTGGCGCGCGACGCAGGCTACCTGGTGCGCGAGCGGGGTTTCCGCCTGGTGGCCGCGGGCGTCATGGACATGTTTCCCCACACCGCGCACGTCGAGTCGATCGCGGTGTTCGAGCGCTGAGCATGGGCATCGAGATCGAACGCAAGTTCCTCGTCCTCGGCGACGCCTGGCGCGAGGCATCATCGCAGGTGGTGCGCATGGCGCAGGGCTATCTCAACGATGCCGAGGCGGTGGACTCCGGACGCCAGCGCGCCTCGGTGCGGGTGCGCATCGCCGGTGCGCAGGCCTTCCTCAACATCAAGTCGCGCGAGCGGGGGCATACGCGGCAGGAGTTCGAGTACGAGGTGCCGCTGGTGGACGCACGGGCGCTGCTGGCGCTGTGCGTGGGTGGCCTGGTCGACAAGCGCCGCCATCACGTCGCTGTCGGCGCGCACCGGTGGGAGGTCGATGAGTTCCTCGGGGAGAACGACGGCCTGGTCGTGGCCGAGATCGAGCTCGACCACGCCGAGGAGGACTTCGAACGCCCGGCATGGCTGGGTCGCGAAGTGACCGATGATGTCCGCTACTACAACCTGGCGCTGGCTTCGCGCCCGTACTCGGCCTGGTCGGCCGCGGAGAGAAACTGATGCTGGTGATTGGAATCGAGTCCACCGAGCTGCTCGCGCACGAACGCGAGTGGTTGCAACACGATGCAGTGGCGGGAGTGATCCTGTTCACGCGCAACTTCGCCTCGCGCCAGCAGGTGATCGATCTGACCGCCTCGATCCGTGATGCGGCGCCGCGGCCGCAGCTGGTGTGTGTCGACCAGGAGGGTGGCCGGGTGCAGCGCTTCCGCGACGGGTTCAGTGAACTTCCCCCGCTGGCCAGCTTCGGGCCGACCTACGACGTCGATCCCGACCGCGCGCTGGCGCTGGCCGGCGAGCATGCCTGGCTGATGGCGAGCGAGATCCGTGCGCTGGGCATCGACCTGAGCTTCGCGCCGGTCGTCGACCTGCACCGTGGCAACCGGGCGATCGGTGATCGCGCGTTCCACGAGGACCCGGCGGTCGTCGCCGCGTTCACCCGTGCCTACGTGCACGGCATGCACGCTGCGGGCATGGCGGCCACGCTCAAGCATTTCCCCGGCCACGGCTCGGTGCTCGAAGACACCCATTTCGACGATGCGGTCGATCCGCGCCCGCTGGAAGCGCTGCGCGAAGCCGACCTGATGCCGTTCGTCGCGGGAATCGAGGCGGGCGCCGATGCGATGATGCTCGCGCACGTGCGCTACCCGGCGGTGGCACCGGAGCCTGCGGGCTACTCGCCGCGCTGGATCCGCGGGATCCTGCGCGAGGAAATGGGCTTCCGCGGTGTCGTGTTTTCCGATGACATCGGCATGGCGGCCGCCGAGTCCGCGGGCGGCCTTGCCGCGCGCGTGGACGCCCACCTGGATGCGGGCTGCGACGTGGTGCTGGCCTGCGCCCCGGCGATCGTCGCCGAGAGCCTGGAGGCCATGGCAAGGCGACCGGCCTCTTCGACCGTGGCGCTCTCGGGCCTGATGGGCCGCGGCGGGCTGGGCTGGGACGCGCTGCTGGCCGACGTCCGCCACCGGCAGGCACGTCGCGACGTGCTCGGCGACGATTCCACGCCGACCGGGGTAGCCTGATCCCATGGAGAAATCACTTGCCTACGCCCTGTCCCATTCCGAAGTGCTCTTCGAGCGTGCACAGATCGATGCCGCGATAGGGCGCCTGGCCGGGTCGATCGCGGAGGACTATGCCGGCGAGCGCCCGCTGTTCCTGACCGTGATGAATGGCGGCATGCCGTTCGCTTCCCTGCTGGCGCTGGAGATCGGGCGGCAAGCATCGTCGCGCGGCATGGCAGACCTGGAGTTCGACTACGTCCACGCCACGCGTTACCGCGGCGACACCACCGGCGCGGGCCTGCACTGGCTCAGGCGCCCGGAGGTCCCGCTTTCGGGGCGGCGCGTGCTGCTGGTGGATGACATCCTCGACGAAGGCCACACGCTGGCGGCGATCCGCGAATGGTGCCGGGCCGAGGGAGCGGTCGACGTGCGCATCGCGGCGATGACGGTGAAGCGGCACGATCGCTGCGTGGAGGGACTGGTGGCGGACTACGTGGCCTTCGAGGTTCCCGACCGTTACGTGTTTGGTTTTGGCATGGACTACCACGAGCGCGGCCGCCATCTCCCGGCGATCCACGCACTGATCGACTGAAGCGGCCTGGACGACGGGAGCGGGAAATGAGCGATGAAGCAATCGACCTGGCAGTGATCGGAGGGACGGGCCTGTACCGGCTGGCGGCATTCGAGGACGCCGAGGCGATCGTGCGCGACACGCCGTATGGAGAAACATCCGGGCCGGTGCGGGTGGGACGCCTGCACGGTCGCCGGGTCGCGTTCCTGGCCCGTCATGGCGAGCAGCATTCGCTGCCCCCGCATCGGGTCAACTACCGCGCCAACCTGTGGCTGCTCCAGGACCTGGGCATCCGTCGCGTGCTGGCGGTGAACGCGGTCGGCGGGATCACCGGCGACTGGGCGCCGCAGGCCCTGGGCCTGCCCGACCAGTTGATCGACTACACCTGGGGACGGGTGGGCACCTTCTGCGAGGAGCCCGGTTCGGAGGTGCTGCACGTGGACATGACCGAACCCTACAGCCGGTCGCTTCGGGAAGCCGTGCTCCAGGCCGGCGTCGATGCCCGCGTCGCCCTCGTCGACGGGGGCTGCTACGGCGCCACGCAGGGGCCCCGCCTGGAGACCCGGGCGGAGATCGCACGCATGCGCCGCGATGGCTGTGACCTGGTCGGGATGACCGGCATGCCCGAGGCCGGCCTGGCGCGGGAACTTGGCCTGGAGTACGCCTGCCTGGCCCTGGTCGCGAACTGGGCCGCAGGATGTGGCGACCAGGCCGAGATCACGCTGGAGGAGGTGCATGCCAACCTCGAGCATGCCACGGCTCCCATTCCCGCCTTGCTGGAGGCGCTGCTGGCTCCGGCGCGCTGAGTCGCTCCTGCAGCCGTTCCGGCGTTCGCGCACAATCGGGGAGCAGGCACGTACCCGGGAGTTGCCATGAACGCCCCCAGTGAGTTCGACACCCACCAGGTCGACAACCAGCCGCCGCCGTTCGAACCGCGCTGTCTGTGGGAGTCCGACCCGGCCCTGCGGCAGGCCGTCGCCCGTGAGGGCGGGGACTGGGCGGGCGACGCATTGGCACGCTACGGCACGCTGGCCGGCGGGGAGCTGTTCGCGGCCGGCTTCGAGGCCAACATCCACAAGCCTCGCCTGCTGACGCACGACCGCTTCGGCCACCGCGTCGATCGCGTGGAATTCCACCCGGCCTATCACCAGCTCATGGCGGCAGGGGTCGAGCACGGGGTGTCCAACTTCACCTGGCGGCATGAGCGACGCGGGTCACTGGTGGCGCGGGCGGCGATGACCTACCTCCACCACCAGGTCGAGGCCGGGACCAACTGCCCGTTGACGATGACCCACGCGGCGGTCCCGGTATTGCGCGCCAGCCCGGGGTTCGGCGAATGGGTGGAAAAGGCGATCGCGCCGCGTTACGACGCGCGCGACATCGCGATCACCCACAAACACGGCGTGACGCTGGGCATGGGGATGACCGAGAAGCAGGGTGGCTCGGACGTGCGCGCCAACACCACCCGTGCAGAGCCGCTTCCCGCCTCCGGCGAGTACCGTCTGGTGGGCCACAAGTGGTTCTTCTCGGCACCCATGTCGGACGCCTGGCTGGTGCTGGCACAGGCCCCCGATGGGCTGACGTGCTTCCTGTTGCCGCGTCGCCTCCCCGACGGGGCGCTCAACGCGCTCCGGCTGATGCGCCTGAAGGACAAGCTCGGCAACTGGTCGAATGCCTCGTCGGAAGTGGAGTTCTGCGGCGCCTGGGCGCAGCGCGTCGGCGACGAGGGCAGGGGCGTGGCGACGATCATCGAGATGGTGTCGCATACGCGCCTGGACTGCATGATCGGCGCTGCGGCCCAGATGCGCATGGCATTGGCCCAGGCCATGCACCACGCCACGCACCGGCGCAGCTTC
Source organism: Alkalisalibacterium limincola (assembly GCF_008017755.1). Classification (GTDB taxonomy): domain Bacteria; phylum Pseudomonadota; class Gammaproteobacteria; order Xanthomonadales; family Xanthomonadaceae; genus Alkalisalibacterium; species Alkalisalibacterium limincola. The sequence continues at coordinate 388,533 of NZ_VRTS01000001.1, read as the reverse complement.
GGCAAGCGTTTGGTGGAACACCCCCTGATGCGCAACGTCCTGGCCGACCTGGCGCTGGAATCCGAGGCGGCGGTTGCCCTGGCGCTGCGGGTGGCCCGTGCTGTCGGCGCGGCACCCTCCGACCCCCGGGAGGCCGCCTTCGCGCGGATCGCGACCGCAGTCGGCAAGTACTGGCTGTGTCGTCGCGCCCCGGCCTTCGTCAACGAAGCCCAGGAATGCCTCGGGGGCGCGGGCTACGTGGAGGAATCGATCCTGGCGCGGCTGTACCGGGAGGCCCCGCTCAACGCGATCTGGGAAGGGTGCTCCAACATCCAGTGCCTCGACGTGCTGCGGGCCCTGCGCCGGGAGCCGGCCTGCGTGGATGCGGTGCTGGCGGAACTCGACGGCGCTGCCGGCGCGGATGAGTCGCTGGACGAGGAGGCGGCGGCCTTCCGAAGGATCCTGGCGCAACCCGAGTCGCTGGAAACCGGCGCCCGCTTCGTCGTGGAGCGGCTCGCGCTCGCATTGCAGGCCTCGCTCCTGTTGCGCACCGGGGAGAACACTTTGGCCGACGCGTTCTGCCGGTCCCGGCTCGACGACCGGCACGGCCTGGCGTTTGGGACGCTTTCGGGGGACGTTGATTTCGAAGGCATCCTGGCCAGGGTCGGGCGCTAGGGAAGCGCACGCCCTTCAGTCGTTGCGTGCCAGGGTCCCGACGTCCAGGGCCCGGGTGCTGATCGGTCCGTTGCCGGGTACCGGCAGGTCGTCGAAGACCAGGCGTGCGCGGCCACCGCGTTTGGCGCGGTACAGGGCCGCATCGGCGCGGCCGAGCCAGGCTGTCCAGTCTTCACCGGACTCCAGCATGGAGGCGCCGATCGACACGCTCACCGGCCCTCCGGGGCTGCACAGCTCCCTTCGCAGCGCCTCGTGGACGCCCTCCAGGATGCGAACGCCATCGCGGGGATCGGCGCCTGGCAGGACCACGACGAACTCCTCTCCGCCGAAGCGGTAGATTCGGTCGACCGACGCAACGTGCGCTGGACGGTTTCCACCAGCGTCTTCAGGACGCGGTCCCCGGCCTCGTGGCCGTACAGGTCGTTGACCGATTTGAAGTGGTCGATGTCGAGGATGCCCAGCGTCATCGGCGTGGGCTCCCGCTGGTTCGCCGCGATCGCCGCGTTGAGGTCCTCCTCCATCAGTCGCCGGTTCCCCGCGCCCGTGAGCGGGTCGCGCGTGGCGAGCGACGCCAGGCGTGCTTGCTGGAGTTCGTTGCGGTAGGCCGATGCATAGGAGTAGATGCTGAGCAGCAGCGTGGTGACGGCGTAGCTCGTCATCTCGATCACGCTTTCGAACATGCCGACCTGCACCAGGAGTCCGGCGACGAGCACCAGGCTGAGGCCCATCGCCCCGCGGCGATCGAGCAGGATGAAGTTGGTGACGATGGCCAGGTAGGACCACAGCAGCGCCTGGCGGTCGAAGACGAGCGAGACCACGAGGCAGCACAGGGTGTTGACCAGGCCCATCGCCACGGCGGCACGCTGGACGCGCCCGGTACGCCAGGCGTAGGCGGGCGCGGCACAGATGGCGAGCACGATCCCCAGGTTCAGCAGCGCCTTGCCAGGCTCCCCCGTGGCCAGGCGCAGCACCACGAAGGGGCTGATGCCCAGGACGCTGCAGCCACCGAGCACCATGAGCATGGTCAGCTGGAAGTTGCCCTTGAGTCTCCCTGCGATGTCCATCGCCCCTCCCCGCCGCCTGGTCAGGGGCTGTCGACAGCCTCCCGGCGCCGATCAGCCCGTGGGTCGGGGCGCTGGACCGGGGTGTTGCTCCCGAAAACCCGGACCTGGTTCCTCCCCCCCTGCTTGGCATCGTACATCGCCGCGTCCGCGCGCGAGAGCCATGGGCGCCAGTCTTCTCCCGGCAGCGGGAGGGCACCGCCGATCGAGACCGTGATCCGCCCCCCGGGGACATCGAGCTCGTCGTGGATCGTTTCGCGCAGCGTGTCGAGCACCTGGTGCAGTGCGCCGGCTTCGACACCATCGAGCAGGAGCAGGAATTCCTCTCCTCCCATGCGATACAGCCGGTCCCGCTTGCGCACGCGCGCCTGGACGAGCTCCGCCAGGTCACGGATGACCACGTCGCCCGCCTCATGGCCGAAGCGGTCGTGATGGCCTTGAAGTGGTCGATGTCGATGACGGCCAATGCGTAGTTCCCGGCCGGGCCCATCGCCCCCTGCATGAGCAGGTCGAGTTCCTCCTCCATCAACCGGCGGTTGCCGACCCCGGTGAGCGGGTCACGTCGTGCGATATGGGTCAGGCGCATCTGGTGGAGCTCGCTGCGCGAGACGAAGATCATCGCGCACACGGCCACCATCGCCGAGGTGGTCAGGAAGGACATCAGCTCCGCAGTCGAGGCGAACAGCTGCTGCTGGCTCACCGCCGTCCCCAGCAGGGCAAGCGTGCACAGGATGGCCAGCCCGCGGTTGGCGAGCAGCATGAAGTTCGAGAGTACGACCATGTAGGTCCAGTACAGGCCGAAGGGGCCGAGCAGGACGACGATCGCCATGCAGCCGATGGTGTTGGTCAGGGCGACCAGGACCCCTGCGCGACGCGTGTCCCGGGTCCGCCACGCATAGGCCATCGTCGAAGCGATGGCCACGATGATCAGCAGGTCGACCAGTCCGATGAGCCATTGGCCGCTCGCGAAGCGCAGCACGGCAAACGGACTGATCCCGAGCACGGCACAGCTGCCGAAGAAGAGGATGATGGGTAGCCGAAGGTCCGCGTCGAGGCCGTCCGTTGATCCAGGACGGGCGGATGGTCGCAGCTGCCGGGACAGGTCCTTCGCGTGACGGTACGGGGTCAGGGGCATCGGTCGTGCTGCTCGGCTCGGCGCGGGAGGCGGACTTGGCACTGGCCCGTTGCGGTGGAGTCTACGTGGTGTCGTGAAGGCGCGTTTGCGCGCTGCACAATGGCTCCGGCGGCACGGGCGCCCAGTTCGCGGTAGTCTGGCAACGTACCCCTGAACCGGGGAGCCCGTCCGAGGACTGCATCATGAAAAGCCGAATGCCCCGTCTCTTCCTCATCATGCTGTCGGCCACCCTCGTCGTTGCCTGCGGGCAGCGCGAAGGGCAGGACGCAGCGCCCCCGGTGGCGTCCTCGATGACGGTGACCTCGGTGACGCCGGAGCGGGATAGCGTGCTGCGCGTCGGCGACGAAGTCGCAGTCCGCGTGGAGGTTGCCTACACCCTGGGCTCGGCTGCTGGCAACGTGGGCCTGGTCGTGCAGTCCGGCGACGGGGAAGTTCTGGCCGAGCAGGTGGGCGCGGCTGTCCGCGGCGAGCACGCGATGACGCTGCAGGCGGTCTTCCGGGTGCCCCAAACCGACGTGGTGCACCTGGTGGTGCCGCTTTCGGAGCGGGGTCGAAGCACGACGTCCGACGTTGAGATCATCAGTTACGAGGTCGATCCGCGTTGAGGGGCCACCCTGCGGGTGCCCCACCAGGCCAGCGCCAATGCGACGAAGAAGGGCAGCAGCCGTTCCACCGCATTGCCCGGTGCTTGCGGCAGGAAGCTGATCAGCACCGTCAAACCGAAGCCTGAAAGCATGGCCGCCAGCCGGTAGGGTGGGGCAACCGCACCCAGCCAGAGCGACACCAGGAGCAACGGACCAAAGGCGTTGCCCAGTGCCTGCCACGCGAACAGCACCCGACGGAAGATCGTGCTGGGGAAGTACAGGGCCAGGACCACGGCGGCGATGCCCAGCGCGATGACGACGAGGCGGTCGGTGCGCAGTGACACCTTCCCCTGCAGCAGGTCGTGGCTGACCGAGCCGGAAGCGACCAGCAGCTGACTGTCCGCGGTCGACATGATGGCCGCCAGCACGCCGCCGGTGACGATGCCGCCCACGACGGCGGGCAGCAGCGCGACGCTGGCTTGCAGCAGCACCGATTCGGCTTCGGCGAGTCCCGGCAGGAGCACCCGGCCGGACCATCCCAGGATGACCATGCCGATGTAGATCAGGACGGCCCAGCCCAGCGCGATGACGCGGCCCAGCCGGATGTCGTGCTCGGAACGCAAGGCCATGAAGCGGTTCACGACGTGGGGCTGGCCGGGGTAGCCCAGGCCGATTCCGAACAGGCCGACGACGAACACGATGGCCAGCAGCAGTCCCGGCTGGTCCACCAGCCGCAGCAGCGCGGGGTCGCCCTGCGCCACCAGTCCGCTCCACAAGCCACTGGGCCCGCCGACCGCCACCAGGGCGACGAGCGGAAGCACCAGCGCCACGAACAGCATCATCACGCCCTGCAGCGCATCGGTGACGCTGGCGGCCCAAAAGCCGCCGAGGAATACGTAGCCCACCACGACGATCGCGCCGACCACCATGGCCATCGTGGCCGGCACCGGCAAGGCCGTCGCGATGGCCGTGCCAGCGGCCTGGAACTGCGCCGCCACGTAGAAGGTGAAGCAGAACAGGATCACGAGCGCCCCGAGCATGCGGAAGCGCCGTGCCTGGGGTGCCGGCATGCCGTGGGAAAGGTGTTCGACCAGGGTCAGCGCGCCGTTCGCGTGGCTTTGCCGCAACAGCCTCGGTGCCACCAGGAACCAGTTGATCGCGAATCCCGACACCACGGCAGGCACCAGCCACAACGCCTGCAATCCCCACGCGTAGGCGGCGCCGCTCATGCCCAGCAGGGTCCACGCCGAGGAGGAACTGGCCGAAGCGCTGAGCGCGGCGACGGCGGGGCCGAGCTGGCGGCCGGCCAGATGGAAATCGGTGCTGTCGCCGACCCTGCGACGGGCCCAGAGGCCGATGGCCAGCAGCAATACGAGGTAGACCAGCAGCGTGGCGGCGATCATGTGCGCGCCCCCCTGGCCGAGCGGTCAGTGATGGCGGCGCTTCTTGCGTGCCGCTCGCGGATCCCGGCCCTTCGGCTTTCCGAAGGCCTTGCGCTTGCGCGCGGCGGCGGCGGCGGCGTACGGGTCCGCCTTGGCGTGGCGGCGCCAGTGCATGAGGTCGTGAACCGCTGCGCCGACCCAGCCGAGCAGGCCCAGCAACGCGACGAACACGCCCAGTCCGCGAGCGAACGGGAAGATGATCGCGGCGACCAGCACCAGCCCGCCTGCTCCGAAGATGGCCAGCCCGATCCTCGTCGGCGGCCAGGTGAGGAACCAGTGCCCCAGCGGGTAGATGGCGGTCACGACGCGACCGAAGCCACGGCTTGCGCCAACCAGGGCGAGCACCGACAACAGGGTGAGGGGAAAGGCGATCCAGAACGCGTCGGTATTCATGTGTTCTCCGGGTGGTCGTGCGATTCAAACACGAGCGCGCCACGCAGGGAACAGCCAAGCGCTCGATATGCCGGGTGCGTCTGCAGGAATGGCGGGTTCCGGTATCCTGCTCGCATCGTGCCGCGACCGCGGCGCGGCTTGATCGACAAGGAGTCGCGCAATGCCCATGGACCGCCTGCAGAAGGTGTTTTTCGGCGTGGCCCTTGCCGTGCTGGTGGGCTGGGTGCTGCATGTCGGCAAGCAGGTGTTCGTCCCGATCGTGTTCAGCGTGCTGATCGCCTACGTGATCGTCGGCCTGGCACGCCTGCAAAGACGCATCCCCGGAATCGGGGGGCGCTTGCCCACGGCGGCGTGCTTCACCTTGTCGATACTCGGCATCGGCCTGGTGCTGGCCGCCGGCGTCTCGCTGATTGTCACCAACGTGGGCAAGGTGGTGGAACTGGCGCCGGAGTACCAGGAATCGCTGCTGCTGCAGATCCAGCGATTGGCGGTGTTCCTCGGCATCGAAGCGGCCCCGACCTGGACGACGCTGCAGGAGGACGTGCTCTCGCAGATCAGCCTGCAGGCCCTGGTCGGCTCGACGGTGGCCTCGGTGACCGGCATCCTGGCCACGCTGCTGATCGTGCTGCTGTACGTCACGTTCCTGCTGCTGGAGCAGCGGGTGTTCTCCGACAAGGTCGACCGCCTCTCCGACGATCCCGGGAACGTGGCGCAGATCCGCCGCGTGGTGCACGACGTGAACTCACGCATCGGCACCTACCTGGCGCTCAAGACCTTCATCAACATCCTGCTGGGTGTCGTGAGCTGGGCGATCATGTCGATCATGGGGGTCGAATTCGCCGCCTTCTGGGCCGTGGTCATCGCCCTGCTCAACTACGTTCCCTACATCGGATCCTTCCTTGGCGTGCTCTTCCCGGTGGCGATGTCGCTGGTGCAGTTCGGCGACCTGGCCTCGGTCGTGGTGCTGATGGTTTCGCTGAGCGCCGCGCAGTTCCTGATCGGAAGCTTCCTCGACCCGTTCCTGATGGGGAACTCGCTCAACCTCAGTCCGTTCGTGATCCTGGCCAGCCTGGCCATATGGTCCAGCCTGTGGGGGATCCCGGGGGCGTTCCTGGCCGTGCCGATCACCGCGGTACTGCTGATCATCCTGGCCGGGTTCCCCGGCACGCGGCCGATCGCGGTGCTGCTTTCGCGAAACGGCGAGCTCGGGGCGCACGAACCGGCTTTGCCGCTTCCTGCACCGCAGGAAAAGGAAGCGTAGCGCCCGGGCCCGGGAGGGCGGGGGAAGATCACGAGGGCCGCGGGCATGACGAGTTATTGCAGGTTTGCGAGGGACCATCCGCTCCACGCCGACTACCACGACCGCGAGTACGGCTTTCCCGAGCGCGACGACCGGGCGTTGTTCGAGCGCCTGGTGCTCGAGATAAACCAGGCCGGCCTGAGCTGGGAACTGATGCTTCGCAAGCGCGGGAATTTCCGTCAAGCGTTCGACGGATTCGACCCGGAGCGCGTCGCGGCCTACGGTGAGGCCGAGCGCGAGCGGCTGCTTTCGGATGCGGGAATCATCCGCAACCGCCTCAAGATCGATGCGGTGATCCACAACGCAGGGGTCATCGTGGCGCTCTCGAGGCAGCACGGCGGATTTGCCGGCTGGATCGATCTGCACCATCCACTCGGCAGGCCCGAATGGGTCAAGCTGTTCAAACGGCACTTCCGCTTCACCGGGGGCGAGATCGTCAACGAATTCCTGATGAGCACCGGATGGCTGCCCGGTGCCCACGAGCCGGACTGTCCGGTGCATGCGGAGGTCGTCCGCCTGCAACCGCCGTGGCTGCTCGCGGCGGCGAAGCCCACGGGCGGGTCGCCCGCCACGGCATGAGCCACCGGTTTGACGCACATGCGCCCGCTGCGTTCCAATCGCGCGTCCTGAATCGACTTCCTGCCGGCCCCCCGCCTTGAGCCTGATAGAGATCTTCGTCCTTGCCGTCGTGCAGGGCCTGACCGAGTTCCTGCCGATATCAAGCGCGGCCCACCTGATCCTGGTGCCGCTGCTGACGGACTGGGACGACCAGGGCCTGACGTTCGACCTCGCGCTGCATCTGGGCAGCCTGGCTGCGGTGGTGTTCTATTTCCGGCGCGAGATACTCCTGGTGGTGCACGACTGGGGCGGCTCGCTCGTCACCCGCCGGCAGACGGAACACTCGCGCATCGGCTGGGCGGTCTTGTGGGGCACCATTCCCGTCGGCATCGCCGGCCTGCTGTTCAAGGACCTGGTCGAGACGACGATGCGCACGCCGGAGGTCGGGGCGATCGTGATCGCGTGCTCGCTGATCGGCTTCGGCCTGCTTCTGGGACTCGCCGACTGGCGTTTCCGGGGCGAGCGCACCGAGCGCGACATGCGCTGGACCGACGTGCTGGTCATCGGCGTGGCCCAGGCGCTGGCGCTCATACCCGGGACATCGCGCTCGGGGATCACGATGACCGCAGCGCTCTTCATGGGCCTGAGCCGCGAGGCAGCGGCGCGCTTCTCGTTCCTGCTCTCCATCCCGGTCATCGTGCTGGCCACCGGCCTGCAGTTGCTGGAGCTGCGCGACCCGGAAGTGCAGATCGACTGGCGCAGCCTGTGGCTGGGCAGCCTGGTGGCGGCCGTGAGCGCCTATGCCTGCATCCACTACTTCCTCGCCTTCATCAAGCGGATCGGCATGCAGCCATTCGTCGCCTATCGGGTCATCCTCGGCGCGATCCTGTTGTGGATCTTCCTGTAGGCCGGCGCCCCGCCTGAACCCGAAGGCAGGCGTGGGGAAGACCGGTTAGCATGGCCGGCGTTCACCCCAAAACAGAGTCGTCGCCCATGGCCCGAAGCTTCCGTGTCCCGCATACCCTGGTCCTGCTGTTCGGGATCATGATCCTGGCCCTGGTCTCGACCTGGGTGTTGCCGCAGGGCAGCTTCCAGACCCAGCCCAACGAGCAGGGCAGGGAGATGGTCGTCCCGGGCAGCTACGAGGTGCACGAGGAGCGGGTGTGGTTGACGCCTGTGGCGCTGTTCACGGCGGTGCCGCGGGCCCTTGCCGATGCGCAGTCGATCATCTTCTTCCTGCTCATCGTCGGTGGGGCGATCGCGGTCCTGCGTGCCACCGGCATGATCGACGGGGTGCTCGGGTGGCTGCTCAGGCGCATCGGGCACAACCCCGCGCTGCTGATCGTCTTCGGCACCGCAGCGTTCGCCGCGGGTTCGGCGACGCTCGGCGTCTCGACGGAATACATCCCGTTCGCACTGGTGCTGATCACGCTGTGCGTGGCGATGCGCCTGGACGCGATGACGGCGATGGGGGTCATGATCTGCGGCTATGGCGTGGGCTATGGCGTGGCCTGGACCAATCCCTACACGGTGCTGGTGGCGCAGGACGTGGCCGGCTTGCCGCCGACCTCGGGCATCGGGTTCCGACTGGCCTTGTTCGTGCCCTTCGTCGCCGTGGCCGTCCACCACGTGTGGCGTTACGCGCAGAAGGTGAAGAACGATCCTTCCGCCAGCCTGACGAACGACCTGGACGATCCCCGCCACCAGGCGAAGGCCGAGTATCCGGAGCTCGACGGGCGCCGCTCGGCGGTCCTGGCGATCACGATGCTGGCCCTGGTGGCGATGGTCTACGGCATTTCCCAGCGCGGTTGGTACCTCGTCGAACTGGGAGGCATCTGGCTGGCGGTGGCCCTGTTCGCGGGGGTCGTCGGCGGGCTGCGCCTGGACGATACAGCGAAGAAGTTCGCCGCCGGGGCCTCCGAGCTTGCCGTCGTGGCGTTGCTGGTGGGCTTCGCCCGCTCGATCGCGTTGATCCTGGAGGACGGGCAGGTGCTGCACACGATCGTGCATGGTGCCTCGATCCCGCTGGGCATGGTCGGCGCGGAGTTGTCCGCCGTCGGCATGCTGCTGATGCAGACGCTGATGAACTTCTTCATCCCGTCCGGCTCCGGGCAGGCGTTCGCGACGATGCCGATCATGGCGCCGCTGGCCGACGTGGTCGGCATCGAGCGTCAGGTGGCGGTGCTGGCGTTCCAGTTCGGCGACGGGTTCTCGAACATGATCCTGCCGACGAACATCGTGCTGATGGCGATCCTGGGCGTGGCGGGAATCCCGTTCGACCGGTGGTTCCGCTTCGCCTGGCCGCTGCTGGTCAAGCTGATGTTGATGGCGGCCCTCGCCCTGGTGGTCGCGGTGTGGATCGGCTACAGCTGACCCGCGCCAGGCAGGGCGGGCACGGCCCGCCCTGCCGGTTCCAGCCGACGGCTCAGCGGGCGCTGATGATGAAGCTGCCGAAGGCGACGCCAAGGTCGACGCCGCGACCCGTACCGCTCAGGGCGAGCGAGACCGGCCCCTTGGTGACCACCTGGCCCTTGGCCGAACCACCGGCGCCGGCATGGGCCTCCGCGCTCGCGTAGCCGCCCAGGAGTTCGTTGATGTTGTCCACCGGCGAGAACTCGCCGACGCCATTCTCGATCGTCGACTTGCCGAAGGACAGTCCACCGCCGCGGGCCTCGAGCGCCACGTTCATCGACTGGCCGTTGTTGCAGGTGATGGTCCCCGTGCCGGAAGACTTCTTGTAGAAAAGCGACCATCCGCTCATGTTGAATCGCATCTCGCAACGCACGTCGGCGGCGGATGCCTGCGGCACCATGCCCATGACGAGTATGGCTGCGGTGAGGGAGAGAAGTGTATTGCGCAACATGGAGACCTCCTTGCCTTGATTGACCAGCCCCGAAGATGCGCTGAAGCCCGTTAACCTTCCTTAACCGGGTTAGAAACCCCAGTCAGGCTGGGGAATTTGCCGGTGGGCCTCGCTGATGGCCTCCGACCAACGCTTGCGCAGCATGAGGAAATATTCGTCGTCCTCCGTGATGCGTCGCAGCGATGGGCCCTCGAGATGGTCCTTGCGGTACACCAGCAGGTCCATCGGCAGCCCGACGCTGAGGTTGGAGCGCAGCGTGGAATCCATCGAGATCAGCGCCAGCTTGATGCCATCGATCAGGTTGGTCTCGCTGGTCACCGCCCGGTCCAGGATCGGCTTGCCGTACTTGTGCTCGCCGATCTGGAGGAAGGGTGTGTCCCCGGTGGCCTCGATGAAGTTGCCCGCCGAATAGATCTGGAACAGCCGGACCGTGCGCCCATGGAGCTGGCCGCCCAGGAGGATCGACACGTCGAACGACAGCCCATGCTCCTGCATGGCCTTGCCGTGGGTGCGGTAGACCTGGCGCACCGCTTCGCCGACAAGCGACGCCGCCCGGAACATCGACGGCACGGTGTAGATCGTCGCGGTCTCCCCGGTCTCCGGATCCTGCACGCCTTCCTGGATCAGGTTCATGACGGCCTGCGAGACCGCGAGGCTGCCGGCGGTCATCGTTGCGATCATCCGGTCGCCCGGCGTCGAGAACACCTGCAGTTTGGCGAAGCTGGAAATGTTGTCCACGCCGGCATTGGTGCGGGTGTCGGCCAGCATGACCAGGCCGTCGTCGAGGAAAAGTCCGACGCAATAGGTCACGGGTAGTTCTCCATAATGGGGGTGCCTGAGCGACGCAACTACTGTGAATTCTGCGTCTGGCTCGTGGTCCGCGTCTGGCTGACGCTGACGGTGACTTCCAGTGTCTCGGCAATGCCGCCTTGCCGGATGCCCCGGACCGGCGCCGCATCGACGTAATCGCGGCCGATCGCGATGCGCACGTAGTGCGGGTCGGGCGAGATGCCATTGGAGGGGTCGAAGCCGACCCAGCCCAGTTCGTCGATGAAGACTTCCGCCCAGGCATGGCTGGCCGCGTCTTGGCCCTCCGCACCGGCGCACAGGTAGCCGCTGACGTAGCGGGCGGGATGGCCCATCAGTCGTGCGCACGCCGCCATCAGGTGGGCGTGGTCCTGGCATACGCCGGCGCCTTGGGCGAGCGCCTGGGCCGCGGTCGTGCCGCTGTCGGTGCGATGCGAGTGGTATTCGACGTGCGACAGGATGCGGGCCGACAGCGCGTGGAGTGCCGGCACCGGTTCATCCGGCCCCAGGTCGGCCACGAGGGCCTTGATCGCATCGTCGGGTTCGGTAAGCGGGGTGGGGCGGAGGTAGATCTCCGGAGGCAGCCACTCGCCTTCGTCCCCGTGCACGCCCTGCACGTCCCGGGTCTCGACCAGGCCCGTCACCTCGATGACCACCGTGTCGATCGGGTCGTCGAACCCGTGCGTGGCCACCAGGTTGCCGAAACCATCCATGCCGGTGGGCTGGAGGCGTTTTCCCGCCACGTCCACCTGCCACTGGCGGACGAGTTGCGAAGAGGCCGGGGTCGGCCACAGCCGGAACGCCTGGATCAGCCGCAGCGCCGGTTCGGCATAGCGGTAGGTGGTGCGGTGGTGGACATGCAGTTTCATGGTCAGAACATGTGTCCGCTTGCGACCTCGCCACCCAGCTCATCGCTGCGTTCGACGAAGTCGGTGAGGTATTCGTGCAGTCCGAGCGCGAGGATGTCCTCGATACGACCGAACTTGAGCTGCGCGTACATCGAGTTCGCCCGGCGCTTGGCTTCTGCGATGCGGCGCGGATCCTGCCCGCGGATCGCGTCGAGGTCGTAGGTGATCTCGCCGAAACAGAACGCCAGCGAGCGCGGGAACTCGCGCCGCAGGATCAGCAGTTCGGCGACATTCGCGGCATTGATGCGGCCGTGGAACAGCACCCGGTAGGCGCGTCGGGCGCCGACCACGCGCAGTACGGCCAGCCACTGGTAGTAATCCACCAGGCCGCCCACTTCCTCGGCCTTGGGCAGAAGCACGTGGTACTTCACGTCCAGCAGGCGTGCGGTGTTGTCGGCGCGCTCGAGGTACTTGCCCAGGCGGGCGAAGTGATAGCCGTCCTTGCGCAGCATCGTACCCGCCACCACCCCCTGGAACAGGCCGGTACGGGTCTTGCACCAGTCCAGGAACGTCGCCAGCGCGTCACCATGCATCGGCTTCGGGTCGAAGCCTCGAAGCTCGTGCCAGCTGCCGTTCACCGCTTCCCACACGTCGGTGGTCAATGCCGTGCGCACCGCGCGCGCGTTGCGGCGCGCGGTCTGGATGCAGCTGGTGATCGAGGAGGGATTGTCGGAGTCGAAGGCGAGCCACTCGATCACGCGCTCCGGGGTCGCGTCCTCGTAGCGCTCGAAGAAGGCATCGGCCGTGCCCGAAGCGATGATCGCGGATGCCCATTCGCTCTCGCCGGCGCCGTCCACGCGCGCCGCGCTCATGTGGCCGGCCACCTGCAGCAGGCGCGCCACGTAGTCGGCCCGCTCCATGTAGCGGGTCAACCAGTACAGGCCGTCTGCGGTCCGGGCCAGCATCACTCCTCCAGTACCCAGGTGTCTTTGGTGCCGCCACCCTGCGATGAGTTCACCACCAGCGACCCCTCGCGAAGGGCGACACGGGTCAGGCCGCCGGGCACGATGCGCACGTTCTCCCCGCTCAGGATGAACGGACGCAGGTCGACGTGGCGCGGGGCGATGCCCTGCTCGACGAACGTGGGCACGGTCGACAGTGCCAGCGTCGGCTGGGCGATGTAGTCGTGTGGCTTGGCCTTCAGGATCCGGGTGAATTCCTCGATCTCGCTGCGGCTGGACGTCGGGCCGACCAGCATGCCGTAGCCGCCTGAGCCATGGACCGCCTTCACCACCAGCTCGTCGATGTGCTCCAGCGTGTAGCGCAGGTCGTCGGGCTTCGAGCAGTCGCGAGTCGGCACGTTTTGCAGCAGCGGTTCCTCGTCCAGGTAGAAGCGGATCATTTCCGGGACGTGTATGTAGACCGCCTTGTCGTCGGCCACGCCGGCGCCGACCGCGTTGGACAGCGTGAGGTTGCCGCGCGGGTGGCGAAGTACAGGCCGGGCACGCCAAGCATGGAGTCGGGCTGGAACACCAGCGGGTCGATGTAGTCGTCGTCGATGCGCCGGTAGATCACGTCGACGCGTTCCAGGCCGCGCGTGGTGCGCATGTAGCACACGTCGTTGCGCACCATCAGGTCCGCGCCCTCGACCAGGTCGATGCCCATCTCGTCGGCCAGGAAGGCGTGTTCGTAATAGGCGGAGTTGTGCACGCCGGGCGTCAGCAGCACCACGGTCGGGTCGCCAGGGCAGTTGGGCGGCGCCACCGAGCGCAGCGTTTCGAGCAGGTCATCGGGGTAGTGGTTCACCGCAGCAATGCCCTGCTGTCGGAACAGGTCCGGGAACAGGCGCATCATCACTTCGCGGTTCTCGACCATGTAGGACACGCCCGAAGGCGTGCGGCAGTTGTCCTCGAGCACGTAATAGTCGTCCGGCCCGGTGCGCACCATGTCGATGCCCATGATGTGGCTGTAGACATGGTGGGGCAAGTCCAGGCCGGCCATCTCGGGGCGGAACTGCGGGTTGTGCAACACCAGCTTCGAGGGGATGCGCCCGGCGCGGATGATCTCGCGCTCGTGATAGACGTCGTGGATGAAGGCATTCAGGGCGCGGGCGCGCTGTTCCAGGCCCGTCGCGAGGCGTTGCCATTCCGCCTGGGCCATCACCCGGGGGATCAGGTCGAACGGGATCAGCCGCTCCGGGTCGCCGCCCTCGGTGTACACCGCGAAAGTGATGCCGATGCGGCGGAACAGGGTTTCGGCCTCGCGCCGCTTGAGTTCGAGCTGGTCGTCGGGCAGCTGGTCGAGCCAAGCCTTGACCAGTGCATAGGGAGGCCGGATCTCATCCGGCCAGCCCATCTCGTCGAAGCAGGGGCGATCGCCGTGCTTGGGGTCTTGTGACGGCATGACTCCAAACTGACGTGAATGGCTCCCCACGTCAAGCCGCGCCCTGGAATCGGCGCGGCGTCAGCGGGTGAACTGCAGGCGCGCCAGTTCCGCGTACAGGCCGCCCTGGGCCACCAGTTCGTCGTGTCGCCCCTCGGCCACGATGCGTCCCCGATCCATGACGACGATGCGGTCAGCCTTGAGCACGGTGGCCAGCCGGTGCGCGATGACCAGGCTGGTGCGATGCTCCATCAGGCGCTCCAGGGCATGCTGGATCGCCTGCTCACTCTGGGAGTCCAGCGCGCTGGTGGCTTCGTCGAGCAGCAGGATGGGGGCGTCCTTCAACACCGCGCGTGCGATCGCCAGACGCTGCTGCTGTCCGCCGGACAGGCGCACGCCGCGCTCGCCCAGGAAGGTGGCGTAGCCGTCGGGAAGCTCCGAGAGGAAGCCATCGGCCTCCGCATTTCGCGCGGCGGCATGGACGGCGTCGTCGTCGGCATCGAGCCGGCCATAGCGGATGTTCTCCATCGCGTCGGTGCCGAAGATCACCGGATCCTGCGGGACCAGTGCGATGCTCGAGCGCAGCGTCTCGGGCACCAGCTCGCGCAGGTCGACGCCATCCAAACGGATACCCCCTTCGTCGGGGTCATAGAAGCGCAGCAGCAACTGGAACACCGTGCTCTTGCCCGCACCCGAAGGTCCGACGAGGGCGATGGTCTCGCCAGGGCGGATCTCGAGGTCGAAGTCCTCCAGTGCTGGCGCGTCGGGCCGGGCCGGGTAGTGGAAGCGGACGTGGTCGAAGCGGATCGAGCCCCGGACCGGATCAGGCAGGGCGCGGCGCGCGTGGCGCAGCGATGCCCGGGGCCTCGCGCAGCAGGTCGCTGATGCGCTCCATGCCGCCGGCGGCCCGCTGCACTTCACTCCATACCTCCGTCAGTGCGCCGACCGAACCGGCTCCGATCACGGCGTAGAGGACGAACTGTCCCAGCACGCCGGCACTCATCCCCCCGGCCACGACGTCCTTGGCACCAATCCACAGCACCAGCGTGATCGCACCGAACACCAGCACGATGACCGATGCGGTCAGCACGCCTGGGTTCGGGTGCGCACCGGGCGGCCCGAAGGGCGGCGTCCACGGCGGTGCCGTAGCGCTCGGATTCGAAACCCTCGCGGGCATAACTCTGCACCGTGTGCATCGCGTTGAGCGTCTCGCCGGCGCGGGCGTTGGCATCGGCGATGCGGTCCTGGCTGTCGCGCGAGAGCGCCGCACGCGGCGGCCGAACACCACGATCGGCAGGATCACCAGGGGGATCCCGACCAGCGCCAGGCCAGCCAGCCACGGGCTGGTCACGGCCAGCATCACGCCACTGCCCAGCAGCGTGACCACGCTGCGCAGCGCGACCGATGCGCTGGACCCCACCACGCTGCGCAGCAGTTCGGTGTCCGCAGACAGCCGCGAGATGATCTCGCCGGTCCGGGTGCGCTCGTAGAAACCCAGGTCCAGGCGCATCAGGCCGGTGTAGAGCGCGCGGCGGATGTCGGCCACCACGCGCTCGCCCAGCAGGGTGACGAAGTAGAAGCGCGCCGCCGTGGCCAGGGCGAGCACCAGCGCCACGCCGAACAGGGCCGCGAAATAGCGGTCGATCGAGGCCGCGTCCTGGCCGCCGAATCCGCCGTCGATCATGAACCGCACGGCCACCGGAAGGCTGAGCGTGGCGGCCGAAGACAGGGCCAGGAAACCCAGCCAACCCGCCATCAATCCCTTGTAGGGCCGCACGAAGGGCCACAGGCCGGCCAGCGGCCTGAGCCTGGGCGTCGCGGGCGTGGCCGGCGCTTCGGCGGTCGCGTCGCTTTTCATGGGGTTCCCATTCCGTCGCCGGGCCCAGGGTGCACCGTAAGGCGGGCCTGTCCGCGGCTCGCGTCCGCCATGGCCGATTGCAGCCGGTCGAGTTCCCCTGCCGGCAGTCGCACGTGCAGCCGCAGGCCGTCGGGCAGGAAGGTCTCCTCGATCTTCCTGGCTCCGAACGGGTCGAGCAGGGCGTGGAGCGTGCCCGCGAACTCGAAGCCCGCCTCGAGCGTCGCTTCGCACCACACGACCAGCGCCCGGCGCGGTGCCAGGCGCAGGCACTCGGCCGCGGCACCGCCATAGGCGCGCGCCAGGCCGCCCGCCCCGAGCTTGATCCCCCCGAACCAGCGCGTCACCAGCACGGCGACCTGGTCGACGTCCTGGCCTTCGATCGCTGCCAGGATCGGGCGTCCGGCGGTCCCGGCAGGTTCACCGTCGTCGCTGAAGCGGTAGGACGACCCGATGCGGTAGGCCCAGCAGTTGTGGTGGGCGGAAGGGTCGGCATGCGTGGCAACGAACGCCAAGGCCGCTTCCGGGTCGGATACCGGTACCGCCCGGGCAAGATGGCGGCTGCGCTTGACCTCCAGCTCGAACAGGGCCGGTCCGTCGATGGTCTGCCAGCCGCTCATCTGGGGTCGTTCGGGGGGAGGGAGGGTCTCGGGTGGCAATCCATCCGTGCAAGGGTAGCGGATCGCTCCTTCGACCGAAATTGCGGGCCGTGGACATGTATTCCGGTCGTCGGGGCGATATGCTCCGGGACAATGGGGAGTTCCGTGACACAAGCCAGTCCGCCGAGGGCCGATGCATCGCTGCGTCAGGCGCAGGTGTGGCATGCACTGGTGCAGGCGCGTGAACTCCCCGACCTGGCCCAGGCGCTGTCGCGCCTGGGTGAAACGCTGCCCGGTTTCCGTGCCCTGCGACTGGGTTGGGGCAACGAGGCCACTGGCACCCGTTGTGC
This sequence comes from Alkalisalibacterium limincola, assembly GCF_008017755.1. Lineage (GTDB taxonomy): Bacteria > Pseudomonadota > Gammaproteobacteria > Xanthomonadales > Xanthomonadaceae > Alkalisalibacterium > Alkalisalibacterium limincola. The sequence continues at coordinate 371,702 of NZ_VRTS01000001.1, read as the reverse complement.
CCCGGACGGCGTGCTTCTGGACGCGGCCGTGGAGCAGGCGTTGCAGCGGGCCTGTGCGGCCCGCGATGGCCTGGTGCTGGAGTTGCCGGGTGCGGTGACCGCCGCCTGGCCGGTGCCGGCCACCGACCGGACCATCTCCGTGGTCATCCTGTGCGAAGACAACACGCCGGTGGCGCGCTTCCAGCCCCTGCTCGACAGCGCCAGGGCCCTGGCCAGCGCACTGGTGGAGAAGGAGTCGCTGCGCCTGGCGGTGGCCCGGACGGGCCAGGCGGAGCGGCTGCAGAACGCGCTGTACTCGATTGCGGAACTGGCCAGTTCCGAACTGGACATGCCGCGCATGCTGGCCCGGCTGCACGAGATCGTCGCAGGGCTGATGTACGCGGAAAACTTCTTCATCGTCCGTTACAGCGCCGCCCGGCAGACCATCCGGTTCATCTATTTCGCGGACTCCCAGGATCCGTTCATTCCCGACCCGGAGACGGAGCTGGGGATCGCCGACCTGCCCAACAGCCTGACCCTGGGCATGATCCGCCATGGCCGTGCGCTGATGGGGCCCTCCGCCCAGCTGCGTGCGCAGATCGGCCTGGAGCCTGCCGACGCGCATGGCCCGGACAGCGCCGACTGGCTCGGGGTACCGCTGCTCAGTGGCGAGGAGGTGCGCGGCGCAGTCGTGGTGCAGAGCTATGACGGCCAGGTCAGCTTCTCCGAGGAGGACCGGGTGCTGTTGTCCTTCGTCGCGCAGCACATCCTGACCGCGCTCGAGCGCCGTGATGCGCGCGAGGAACTCGAGCGCCGGGTCGGCGAGCGCACCCGCGAGCTCGCGCGGACCAACAGCGAGTTGCGTTCGGAGGTCGAGGAGCGCCAGCGTGCCGAGCGCCTGCAGGCGGCCCTGTTCCGCATCGCGGAACTGTCCATCACCACCGGCTCCCAGGATGCCTTCCACGCCGCCGTGCACGAGGTGGTCGGCAGATTGCTCTACGCGCGCAACTTCTTTATCGCCCTGCTCAACGAAGGCGGCGATGGACTGGAGTTCCCGTACTCCGTCGACGAACGCGATGCCCAGCGTCCACCCAGGCACCTGGCCCATGGCCTGAGCGAATACGTCCTGCGCACCAGGAAGCCCCTGCTGGCCGACCACGACAAGGTGTCGGAGCTGGTCGCGACCGGCGAGGTGCAAAGCTCCGGTGCGGCATCCCGTTGCTGGCTGGGCGTTCCGCTGATCCGCGACGAGGTGGCGGTGGGCGTGGTCGTGGTGCAGAGCTACTCCGACGAGGTGATGTTCACCCACCGTGACCAGGAACTGCTGACCTTCGTCTCTTTCCACATCGCCAGCGGCCTGGTGCGCAAGCGTGCGCAGGAACGCCTGCTGGAGGCCTATGCCGAACTCGAGCACCGCGTCGAGGAGCGCACCGAGGCGCTGGCCAGGGCCAACAGCGAGTTGCGCGCCCAGATCGTGGAGCGCGAACGCGCCGAGCGCGAGCTGACCCACCTCGCGCTTCACGACAGCCTGACCGGGCTGCCCAACCGCACCCAGTTCCTGGATCGACTGCAACAGTCGATGCAGGAGTACGCCACGCGCACCGACTCGCCGTTCGCCGTGCTGTTCCTGGACCTCGACCGTTTCAAGGTGGTCAACGACAGCGTCGGCCACCTGGTCGGGGACGAACTGCTCAAGCACGCGGCCCGCCGCATCTCGATGGCGGTGCGCGAGCCGGACATGGTGGCCCGCCTCGGCGGCGACGAATTCGCCGTCCTGCTCGAAGACGTGGGCGACGAGGCCGGCGCGATCGAGGTCGGGCGCCGCATCATCGACGCGCTTTCGGCGCCAATGATGATCGAGGGCAAGGAATTGTTCACCTCGGCCAGCATCGGCATCGCGCTGGCCACGCCGGAATACCTCGCGGCCGAGGAACTGCTGCGTGACGCGGATGCGGCGATGTACCGTGCCAAGGCCGCTGGTCGCAACACCTCGGAAACCTTCGATGCCGGGTTGCGGCTGGAGGCGCTGCGCGTGCTGGACCTGGAAAGCGACCTGCGCCGATCCCTGGCACGGGGCGATTTCGAGCCGTACTTCCAGCCCATCGTCGCGCTGGAGGATGCCCGCACGGTTGCCCACGAGGCCCTGCTGCGCTGGCACCACCCGGTTCGCGGGCTGCTGCTGCCCGGAAGCTTCCTGTCGGTCGCGCAGGACAGCGGCCTCATCGAGCAGATCGACTGGCAGGTCTTCGAGCAGGCCATTGCGGCGATCCCCCGCCTGTGTCCGGACGGGGGCTATGTGTGCATCAATGTCTCGCCCCGGCACCTGCATTCACGGGCGTTCGTGCCGCGATTGCAGGCCCTGCTGGCCAAGGCCGGCGCCGAGGGCCGGCAACTGCGTGTCGAACTCACCGAGGGCGCGTTGCTGGAGGGCTCGGAGTCGGTGCACCACAGCCTCGCGCAGCTTCGCGGGGCCGGCATCATCGCGCAGATCGACGACTTCGGTACCGGGTACTCGGCCCTGTCCTACCTGCACCGCTTCCCGATCGGCGCATTGAAGATCGATCGCAGCTTCGTCGCGGACCTGGACAAGGATCCGGCCGGCAGCGGGCGGGGGGCCGTGGTGGGCGCGATCCTGGCGATGGCGCGGTCGCTCGACCTGGAAGTGATCGCGGAGGGCATCGAATCCCCTGGCCAGCGGGAAATGCTGATGAAGCTGGGTTGCCAGCTCGGGCAGGGCTACTTCTTCGGGCACCCGTTGCCGCTGCCACCCGGGTCCGTACGCTGACCGGAGCTCACCTCAAGCAAGGCCTCGCCATCGAAGAAGCGGGCCCTGAGACGCTGCCCGGGGCGTAGCTGTGCCTGGCTGCGAACGACCGCCTGGCTGTCCTCGTCGCGCATGATCACGTAGCCACGCTCGAGCGTGGCCAGGGGGCCGACCGCATGCATGGCCCGCGCCATGGCGTCGACCTGCTGCCTGCGCTCGCGCAGCATGCGCTCGGCCACCGATCGCTGGCGCTGGTGGGCCTGGCGCAAGCGCTCGCCGAGCAGGGCCAGGTGCCGCTTCGGATGGAGCGTCCCCAATACGGCCCGGCTGCGCGAGAGCCGCGAGTGGCGGTTTTCCAATGGCCGACGCATCGCCAGCGCCATCCGGCGCGACGCCTGTTCCAACCGCTCCCGGCCGCGTTCCAGGCGCGCTGCGGAGCCTGCGACTGCAGTCGCAGCACAGCCCGGTCCAGCCCTTGCCCGGCCCGTGCAAGGTGTCGGCCGAGCTCTGCTGCGAGGCGCTGCCGGTGGCGTTCGAGCTGGTCGGCGAACGCTGCGCGGTCGGGCACCAGCAGCTCGGCGGCTGCCGATGGCGTGGCCGCGCGGAGTGCCGCGGCGAATTCCGCCAGGCTGAAATCGCTTTCATGGCCCACGGCAGCCACGATCGGTACCGGGCAGGTCGCCATCCACCGGACGAGGGCTTCGTCATTGAAGGCCCACAGGTCTTCGAGCGAGCCTCCGCCACGCGTGAGCAGCAGCGCGTCATAGCGACCCGAGGCCGCCGCGCGCTGCAAGGCGTGCAGGATCGTCGCGGCGGCACCTTCGCCCTGCACCGGCACCGGCAGCACGTCGACGGCAAGCAGCGGGAAGCGCCGCCCCAGCACGCTGATCACGTCGCGTACCGCCGCGCCACGCGGCGAGGTGACCACGCCCAGGCGCCGCACGAGGCGGGGCAGGGACGGCTTCCCGGCGGGATCGAACAGTCCTTCGGCGGCGAGACGGGTCCTGAGGGCCTCGAACGCGGCGCGAAGCGCACCCTCGCCGGCGGGCTCCATGTGCTCGAGCACCAGCTGGTAGTCACCGCGGGGCTCGTACAGCGTCAGGCGGCCGCGGGCCAGCACCTGCTGGCCGTTGGCCGGTGCGAAGGCCAGCCGCGAGGCCTTGAGCCGGAACAGCGCGCAGCGCACCTGCGCGCGTTCGTCCTTCAGGGTGAAATAGAGGTGCCCGGAAGCCGGTCGCGACAGGTTGCTGATCTCCGCCTCGACCCAGACCACCGGGAACGAGCCTTCCAGCAGGTCGCGCGCGAGGGCGTTGAGCTGGGCCGGCTTGAGGACCTGGCGCTCGCGCGGGATCGTGCTGGACGGGGAATCTGCGGTCATGGGGCGGTTCCGGGCCGGCCGATCAGGATGCCGGGGTGGGGCGCAGGCGGCAAGTTGGCACGATGAACGGTGGCCGTGCCGACCGCGCTAGAATCGGGCTCCTGCAAGGAGATTCCATGAGCGAAAGCCATCGCCGACTGCTCGATCTGGGGCCTGCCGCCGAGAAGCCGGAGGCGGGCAGTGGCTTGCCGCGGGAACTTCGCAAGCTCAAGACCTGGCTGGGCGAACTTCCGTGGGCCAATCCCGATGTCGCCCTCGACCAGTTGCAGCAGGCACTGGTCGACCTGGCCACGCGCGAAGGCGTCTCCGGTGCCGATCGATGGGCGGCAGCGGAAGCACTGCGTGGCCCGGTGCTGGAGGTCATCGCGCTGGTGTCGCGACGCTTCCTCGGCGTTCCGCTGCCGTTGCCGCCGGCAGGCGTGGCGGCCGCACGCCAGGTCGAGGCCCTGCACCGCCACCTGGCAGACGCCTGCCGGCGTGCGGCGGGTGGGATGTGCTCGTCGAACGGCGGCTTGCCGATGCTGCGTTCCGGGCGCGTGGTCAGCGCGCTGGAGCGCGCCAGCCACCACTATTGCGAAGCGCTTTCCGTGGCGTGGGCCACGTATCGCACACCGGCGCACGGCGCCTGGCTGGGCCTGTACCGCACCCACCACTTCGCCGAATCGGTGTCGGTGGCCGACAAGGAGCCCGCCCAGCCCTCCTCGGAGCATGCCCGCACCACGCGGACACACCTGGTTCGCAGCCTGCTGGTGGCGCTGGCCAACCCCTACGCTTTCGACCAGGACGACCAGGCACTCCTGTGGCGGTTGAGTGCGAGCTATGCGCCGCTGTGTTCGTTGTCCCCGGCAGGCAAGGACGAGGACGGCGGCCAGTGGATCGCACCGGTGCCGGTCGACGCCGACCGGGGGCCGGGCGGGCTGGTGGATGACCCGGCGCAGTGGCTGCACCTGTCGTTCGCCGCCTACCAGGACGACGTGGCCAACGCGATCGACCAGTACGACGGGGACCCCGCGTCGGTGGTCGGCCTGGGACGCGGCCGTTCCCTGCACCAGGTACCCATGTCGATGCTCCAGCAGCTTCGCCGCGCGTTCGGACAACGCTCCGCACGACGGCACGAGCGACTGCCCGGCGGACACGAGCTGGAGATCGTCATCGGCCTGGCGGGTCTGCATTTCCATCTTTCAGGCCGTGATTTCGACGAGTTCGTCCGCCAGGCGCGTGAACACGTCATCCAGGTCAGCGACCGCGCAGGCTGGGCCCAGTCGGGTGCCGATGCCGCGCGCGCGCCGCTCGTGCGTGCGGAGGTGCTCGACCAGAGCCTCGGGGGCTATCGTCTCGGGGTGCGCGATGAAGGACTGGTGCGTGCACGCGTGGGCGAACTTGTCGGGCTGTCCTGGCGGCAGGCCCCGACGCTGGCCGGGTTGCCACGCGACTGGCTGGTCGGCGTGGTGCGCTGGCTGCGCTATGACGATGGCGGCGGCGTGATCGTCGGCGTCGAGCTGCTCTCGCGTCGGGCGTGGCCGGTGGCGCTGCAGCCTCCAAGTGCCGCCGACCAGGCCCACTCGGCGGTGCGCGCCGTTGAACTGGTGACGGCGCAGGACGAGGAGCATGAGCGCGGCCGCTTCGTGGTTTCGCTGGTGGACCGGCCGTCCGGCCAGGTCGAACGGCTGGCATTGTCCCTCGCCGAGGGCGAGGCAGACGAGGAAGCCATGGCCCTGGGGACCGTTTCGCGTGCCGGCGAATACCTGATACTGGACGAGGTGGCGGAGCGCTGAGCCCGCCCCGAGAGGATCGAATGAGCGACAGCAGTTTTGGTTCGCGCCCGCGGCGCCGTACCGTGGCGGTGGATGTCTCCGGCGTGGCCATCGGTGGCCAGGCCCCGGTCGTGGTGCAGTCGATGACCAACACCGACACGGCCGACGTGGAGTCCACCACGCGGCAGGTGGCGCAGTTGTGGCGCGCGGGTTCGGAGCTGGTGCGGGTGACGGTCAACACGCCCGAGGCTGCCGCCGCAGTCCCGCGGATCGTCGATCGCCTGCAGATGATGGGCATCAGCGTGCCGATCGTCGGGGATTTCCACTACAACGGCCACCAGTTGCTCGAGCGCGAGCCCGCCTGTGCCGAGGCCCTGGCGAAGTACCGCATCAATCCCGGCAACGTGGGCTTCGGCAAGAAGAAGGACCAGCAGTTCTCCAAGATCGTCGAAACGGCCGTGCGGCATGGCAAGCCCGTGCGCATCGGTGTGAACTGGGGTTCGCTCGACCAGGCCCTGGCCACACGGCTGATGGACGAAAACGCCGCGCGCCGGGAGCCCTGGGACGCCGGCCGGGTGTTGCGCGAGGCACTGGTGGTGTCGGCGCTCGAATCGGCCGCCCGCGCCGAGGAACTGGGCCTGGCCCGTGATCGCATCGTGCTCAGTGCGAAGGTCAGCGGCGTGCAGGAGCTCATCGCGGTCTACCGCGACCTGGCGCGTCGTTCCGACTACGCACTGCACCTGGGCCTGACCGAGGCCGGCATGGGCTCCAAGGGCATCGTGGCCTCAACCGCTGCACTGGCGGTGCTGATGCAGGAAGGCATCGGCGACACGATCCGCATCTCCCTGACCCCGGAGCCGGGGCAGTCGCGCACCGCCGAAGTGGTGGTGGCTCAGGAACTGTTGCAGACAATGGGCCTGCGGGCGTTCACCCCGCTGGTCACGGCCTGCCCGGGCTGTGGCCGGACGACCTCGGAGTTCTTCCAGGTCCTGGCGCAGAAGGTGCAGGCACACGTCCGCGAGAAGATGCCGCAGTGGCGCATCAGCCATCCGGGCGCCGAGAACCTGTCACTGGCGGTGATGGGATGCGTGGTGAACGGGCCGGGCGAGAGCAGGCACGCCGACATCGGCATCTCGCTGCCCGGCACCGGGGAGGCCCCGTCCGCCCCGGTGTTCATCGACGGCGAGAAGGCGATGACGCTGAAGGGCGAGAACATCGCCGAGGCATTCGTCGAGGTCATCGACGACTACGTCGATCGTCGCTACGGCGGGCGCGATCGGGACTGAGCCTCGGCCCGGCTAGCGCGGGTTGGGTGTCTCCGGGGCGATTTCGGGGTCGGTGACGGCGCGCCGGGCCAGTTGCGATTCGCGGTGCGCGATGTAGGCGTTGGCACCGAACACGATCGCCGCACCGATCGCGGTGTAGCGATCCACCCCCTCGCCGAACAGCAGCCATGCCAGCACGGCGACCACGGGCAGCTGCAGGAAGCTCACCGGCGTGAGCAGCGAGGCATCGCCCAGCCTGAACGCGCGGGTCCAGCACATGTGTCCGGCCGTACCCAGCGCACCTGCCAGGATGATCCACAGCCAGGTGATGCCCACCGGTGTCTCCCAGACCAGCAGTGCCGGTACCAGCGACATCGGGATCCACAGCAGGCTGGTGTAGATGACGATCGCGTCCGGGTGTTCGGTGCGCGAGAGAAACTTGATGCTCACCGCCACCGCCGCACTCATCGCCGCGGCGAACAGCGCCACCAGCATGCCGAGGGTGAAGTCGCCCCCGAACGGCCGCAGGATGACGATGACCCCGATGAATCCGACCAGCACTGCGCTCCAGCGCCGGGCGCGGACCACCTCGCCCAGCAGCAGGACCGCCAGGATCGTCACGAACAGCGGCGTGGAGTACGACAGCGAGATGGCCTGGGCCAGCGGCAGGTTCACGATCGCCCAGAACCCGGCCAGCATCGAGGCGATGCCGATCAGGCAGCGGGTGAAGTACAGCGGCAGTTTCGCCGTTTGCAGCAGTCTCGGCCCATGCCGCAAGAGCAGCGGCAGCGCGAACGCGAACCCGAACACGTTGCGGAAGAAGGCGATCTCGAACGGGTGCAGTTGCGCCGATGCCAGGCGGATCGTCACCGCCATGATGCCGAAGAACACCGCGCTGGCGGTCATCAGGCCGATCGCGTGCCAGATGTCGCGGGCCGCCTTGTCACCGGCGCTGGAGTTGATCACGACCACCTGGCGTCGGGGTCGGCACCGATGATCCGGGGCTCGGGTTCGAGCTCGATGCCGAAGCGTGCCGACACGGAGGCGGCGACCTTGCGCGCCAGGGCGAGCAATTCGCGTCCCGAGGCATGTCCGTGGTTCACCAGGACCAGCGCGTGCTGGTCGGAGATGCCGGCGTCGCCGTCGCGGTGGCCCTTCCAGCCACACGCCTCGATCAGCCAGGCCGCGGAAAGCTTGGCCTGGCCCGCGCTGCCGGAAGGGAACACGGGCAGGGTCGGGTTCTCCGCCGCGAGCCGCTCCGCGGTGTGCTGCGACACGACCGGGTTCTTGAAGAAGCTGCCGGCGTTGCCGATCAAAGCCGGATTGGGCAGTTTGCGGGTGCGCAGCCGGATCACGGCTTCGGCGACCTGCGAGGGGCGGGGCTGCCCCACGTCCATCGCCGCAAGCTCCTCGCGGATGCCGGCATAGGCCAGGCGTGGCTCGGCGTGGCGCGGCAGCCGGAACTCAACCGCGGTGACCACCCAGCGCCCGGCCTCCTGCTTGAACAGGCTGTCGCGGTAGCCAAAGCGGCATTGTCCGCGCCCCAGCCGTTCCAGCGCGAGATGCACGCGGTCGAACGCCTCCACGGTCTCGATGAATTCTGCGACCTCGACCCCGTAGGCGCCGATGTTCTGGATCGGGGCGGCGCCCACCGTGCCCGGGATCAGCGACAGGTTCTCCAGGCCGGCGAGCCCGTGGCCCAGCGTGTACTGCACGAAGTCGTTCCAGGAGACGCCGGCCTCGGCACGTACAAGCGCACTCGTGTCGTCGCTTTCCAGGATCGTGATGCCGTGCATCGCCAGGCTGACCACGACGCCGGGGACATCCGCGACCAGGAGCAGGTTGCTGCCTTCGCCCAGCACCAGCACCGGTCCATCGCGCAACATCGGGAAGGAAAACAGTTCCTCCAGCGCCGATACTTGGCGCACCTCGGCGAGCAACTGCGCTCGCACGGGCACCCGGAACGTGTTGCGACCGGTCAGCGGGGCGTTTTCGGTCAGGGTGTAGCCGCTCATCCCCGTGACGGCGCTTCACGGCGTCGGCGCACGGCCTCCACGGCTTCGTACACCAGGCCCGGACCGCGGTAGACCATGCCGGTATAGACCTGCACCAGGCTGGCACCCGCCGCCAGCTTGCCGGCGGCGTCGGCGCCGCTGAGGATGCCGCCCACCCCGATGATCGGGATGTTCTCGTTGAGCTTGCTGCGCAGGCGGCGCAGCACCGCGGTGGAGCGCGCATACAGGGGCTTGCCCGACAAGCCGCCGGCTTCGGACGCATGGCGGTGCCCGGCCACGGCCTGGCGTTCGATCGTGGTGTTGGTGGCGATCACGCCGTCGACCCGGGCCAGGTTCATGATCTCCGCGATCCGGTCGATCTCCTCCTCGGCCAGGTCCGGCGCGATCTTCACCAGCATCGGTCGCCGCTCACCGAATTCGGCGGCCAGGTCCTCCTGCGACTCGCGCAGCGTGGAGATGAAGTTCCACAACATCTCCTCCTGCTGCAGGTCGCGCAGCCCGGCCGTGTTGGGCGAGGAGATGTTGACGGTGACGTAGTCCGCGACCGGATAGACCTTGCGCAGGCAGTGCAGGTAGTCGTCGACCGCATTCTCGTTGGGGGTGTCGCGGTTCTTGCCGATGTTGATGCCCAGCAGGCCCGGTCCGCTGCGTCGGGCGCGCTCGACGTTGGCGACCAGCGCATCGACGCCGTCGTTGTTGAAGCCCAGCCGGTTGATCACCGCCTGGTGCTCGGGGAGCCGGAACATGCGCGGCTTGGGATTGCCCTCCTGGGCGCGCGGCGTGGTGGTGCCGATCTCGACGAATCCGAAGCCGAGCGCGAACAGGGCGTCGATGTGGGTGCCGTTCTTGTCCAGCCCCGCGGCGAGTCCGACCGGGTTGGGGAACTCCAGCCCGAACGCCTTGACCGGCATCGGCTCGGGACGACGCGAGAGCAGCGGATTGAGGCCGCTGCGGTAGGCCGCCTCGATGGCCCGCATCGCAGCGTGGTGCGCCTGCTCGGCGTCGAGCCGGAACAGGAACGGGCGGGCGAGGGCGTACATGGGTCAGCTGAAGATCGCGGCCAGGGCCGCGAGCGACCCGAAGATGAAGATGACGGCGAAGAACGCCATCACCAGCAGCACCAGCTGCAGCCATCCGAGGACCAGGCCGCGACGGCCAGGCCGTCGCCGGTCTCGTGGCCCGCCGGCATGCTGACGCGCAGCTCGCCGCGGGCCATGTGCCCGGTGATGATCGCCACGATCGCACCCACCAGGGGCACCACGGTCCACGCGAGGATCCCGAAGACCAGGCTGACGATCGCGAGGGTATTGGTGGAGGGTGGTCGTGGCATGTTCATCGCGGGGACGGCTCCGGGGTCAGAGGTCGAACTTGATGCCCTGGGCCAGCGGCAGCGCGTCGGAGTAGTTGATCGTATTGGTTTGCCGGCGCATGTACACCTTCCACGCATCCGAGCCGGATTCCCGGCCACCACCGGTCTCCTTCTCGCCGCCGAACGCCCCGCCGATCTCGGCGCCGGAGGTGCCGATGTTGACGTTGGCGATGCCGCAGTCGGAGCCGGCCGCGGACAGGAACTGCTCGGCCACGCGCATGTTCATCGTGAACATCGCCGAGGACAGGCCCTGCGGCACGTCGTTCTGCATCTCGATCGCCTCGTCGATGTCCTTGAACGGCACCACGTAGAGGATCGGGGCGAAGGTCTCGGTCTGGATCACTTCGTGGCTGTTCGGCACGCCAGTGATGATCGTGGGCTTCACGAAGTGGCCCTTGCGGTCGGTCATCGCCTCGCCGCCGGCCCGCACTTCGCCGCCGGCCGCCTTCGCCTTCTCGATCGCACCCAGGTAGCGCTGCACCGAGGCGTCGTCGATCAGCGGGCCCATCAGCGTGCCTGCCGCATTGGGGTCGCCGATCTTGCCCTCGACCTGCTTGTAGGCCGACACCAGCTTCTCGACGATCTCGTCGTGCACCTTCTCGTGCACGAACAGGCGCCGGGTCGAGGTGCAGCGCTGGCCCGCGGTGCCGACCGCGCCGAACACGATCGCCGGGATCGCCAGTTTCATGTCCGCGGATTCGTCCACGATCATCGCGTTGTTGCCGCCCAGCTCCAGCAGCGAACGACCCATGCGCGCGGCGACGCGCTCGCCGACCTTGCGGCCCACGGCGGTCGAACCGGTGAAGCTGATCAGCCCGATGCGCTTGTCGTCCACGAACTTCTGCGCCAGCTCGGTGCCGGCGTCGTTGAACAGGAAGAAGATGTCCGGGAAGCCGGCCTCGCGCAGGGCGTCGTTGCAGATCTTCATCGACGCGATCGCGGTCAGCGGGGTCTTCGGCGACGGCTTCCAGATGCAGATGTCTCCGCACACCGCCGCGATGAACGCGTTCCAGCTCCACACCGCGACCGGGAAGTTGAACGCGGAGATGATGCCGACCACGCCGAGCGGGTGGTACTGCTCGTACATGCGGTGGCCCGGGCGCTCGGAATGCATGGTCAGGCCGTAGAGCTGGCGCGACAGGCCGACGGCGAAGTCGGCGATGTCGATCATCTCCTGGACCTCGCCATCGCCCTCGGGCTTGATCTTGCCCATCTCCAGCGAGACCAGGGAACCCAGCGCGTCCTTGTTCTCGCGCAGCGCGTTCGCGCACAGGCGGATCGCCTCGCCGCGGCGCGGGGCCGGGGTGGTGCGCCACACCTTGAAGGATTCGCGGGCGCGCTCGACGATCTTCTCGTAGTCGGCCTCGCTGGACGCATGGACCTTGGCCAGCACCTCGCCGGTGCTCGGGTCGGTCGGCTCGATCACGCCGGCGTCGCGGGTCTTGGACCACTCGCCCTGGCCGAGATAGGTGCCGGACTCCTCGTTGCCGAGGCCGAGGGCGGAAAGTACTGCGTGGGTCATGGGAACTCCTGTTCGATTCGCCGCATCGTGCGGCGCAAAGCATGGCGACCCCGGCAGGATTCGAACCTGCGACCTTCCCCTTAGGAGGGGGACGCTCTATCCAGCTGAGCTACGGGGCCGGTGAACTGCGGCATTGTAACCGCTGGGCCGCCCGGACGAGGGGTCCGGAGGGACCGTGTGCACAAACGGAAACGGCGCCCGAAGGCGCCGCTGCCGTGTCGGTACACCGTGCGGCGCAGGCCGCGGGTGTCCTTCGTTGTCGTGGTGGAGCGGAGGAGGATCGAACTCCCGACCTTCGCATTGCGAACGCGACGCTCTCCCAGCTGAGCTACCGCCCCACGAAGCCGGAGATGATAGCGGTAGCGGCCGTGCAACGCTAGCCCCCGGACGCGATCTCCGCGGCGAGGGCCGGTTCCAGGAGTTCGCGTCGCCAGCCGCCGAACGCAGCGTCCCAATCCCCCGTGGCCAGCAGCAGCTCGATCTGCCGCCGCGAGGCCAGGACGCCGTCTGGAATGCCTGCCGCTTCGGCCACGCCCGCCACGCGCTCCTGCAGGCGCTTGACCAGCGCACGCTGGCTGGCGTCCTGGGCGGGCGCGAGGGGGAGCTCGCGGTCGCTGTCCTCCAGCGGGGCGCTGGCCACCTCCCAGAGCGGGCCGCGCAACTGCCGGGGCGAGCGTGCCTGGCCGTCGAGCAGGCGCGCGAAGGCCGCCTGGTCGACAGGGACGCGACGGGCCAGCGTCACGACCAGCTCGTTGTCGATGATCCAGCTGCGCGGCCGATCGGCCCGCCGCGCCTGCTCATCGCGCCACACCAGCAGGCGCCGCAGCCGGGCCTGCCCCTCGGCATCCAGGGTCTGGGCACTGCGCATCGACAGGTGTGGCCACGGGTCGCGTGCGTCGGCATCGGCGGCAGCCACGGCGCGCGCGCAGTCCTCCTGAAGCCACCCCTGGCGGCCCAGCTCCTCCAGTCGCCCGGAGAGCTGCCCATGCAACTCGTGCAGGTGGGTCACGTCGTCGGCGGCGTAATCCAGCTGGCGCTCGCTGAGCGGGCGCAGCAGCCAGTTGGAGCGGGTTTCACCCTTCTCCAGTTCGGTGCCGGTCAGGGAGGCCACCAGCTTCTGGTAGCCCACGCCGGTGCCGAGGCCTGCCAGGGCGGCGGCCACCTGGGTGTCGAACAAGGGGCTGGGCACGGCGTCGCAGGCGGTCTTGAACACCTGCAGGTCCTCGCTGGCGCTGTGCATGACCTTGAGCTTTCCCGGGTCCCGGAGCAGTGGAACCAGCTCCCCGGGCATGCCGGGCACGAGGGGGTCGACCAGCAGCACCTGGCCCGGGACCGACAACTGCACGAGGGCCACCTGGGGCCAGAACGTGCGCTCGCGCACAAATTCGGTGTCCACGCCCACGACCGGCTGGTCGGCCCATTGCGCGAGCGTGTTGCGCAGCGCGGCAGGATCGTCGATCCACTGCCTGGCGGGGTGTGAAGGATGTGTTGCAGCCATCAATGCATTCGCCTAAGTTGAAGCCACTTTGTCGGGACACCGACTTCAGGGGGAAGTGGTCTATGTTCGCTGTATCGGGGGAGTTCGCTTCATCTGGAAAGCATGGCACGAAGCCGACGCTGTCGGGCGGGTTTGTCGTCATGGCACTGGGGGCCGGCGTTGCGCTGGCATCGATGGGTCTGGGCGGCATCGCCCACGCGGCTGCGCAGGACGCGCCGCCGCCGGAAACAACGGCCGAGGAGGCATCCGACGCGCCCGCGTTGCGCCGTCGTCTCGTCGACGCGACGTCGCAGGAGGAGGAGTGGGCGCCGGACCTGAGCATGACGCCGGCCGAAGAGGCGCGTGAGCTGGTGCAGCGCGGTGACCAGGCGCTCGCTGCGGGGCGTCCGGAGGATTCAGCCGGCGGAGCGATCGCGTTCTACAGCCGGGCACTGACACTGAGCCCGAACAACGATGGTGCACGCAGCGGCATCGACCGGGCGGTGGCCCAGATCGTTGCACGAGGTGAGGCGGCCGTGGCTGCCGGGCGCTTCGACGAGGCAGCCCGGCTTTCGGCGATGGCCAACCGCCATCGTGGCCAGACCGCCGCGGCCCAGGCGCTTTCGACGAAGATCTCGGCGGGGCGTGAGCACGCCCAGCAGCTGGCTACCGCGCAGCAGCACATCGCCGAGGGACGGTTGGTCGCGCCCGAAGGCAACAATGCGGTGGAAATCTATCGCGCGCTCCTGGCGGCGGATCCAGGCAGTGCAGCTGCCCGCTCAGGACTGGAGCAGGTCGAGGCCGCGCTGGTGGCGCAGGCGGCGCAAGCCGCTGAAGCGGGCGACTTCGCTGCTGCCGATCGCCTCCTGGCACAGGCCGGGGAGGTGGTGCCGGGGTCGAGCGCCGCGCAGGACGCCGGCGCGCGCATCGTCGCCCAACGCGAACAACGCGCGGCCAGCATCGAGGCCAGCATCGAGTCCGCCATCGATGCCGGCGACTACGACGAGGCCGAGCGCCAGCTGGCGCAGCTCGATGGCGTGTCGCTGGACGGGCGCAATGTCGAATCGCTGCGCACACGCCTGGACAACGCACGCAACTACGCCAACTTCAGCCCGGGCGACGTGCTCACCGATCCGATCGCCTCCGGCGGCGAAGGTCCGGCGCTGGTCGTGATTCCGCTGGGCACGTTCATGATGGGCTCGCCCGCGAACGAGCGTGACCGCACCGCCAACGAGGGGCCCCAGTTCCAGGTACGGCTCTCGCGCGGTTTCGCGATGTCCCAGACCGAGATCACCGTGGGCGAGTTCCGGCAGTTCATCAACGCGACCGGCTACGTCACCAGTGCCCAGCAGGCGGGACGCGCGACGGTGTACGACGAGTCCACCGGCAGCATCGGCGAAAAGACGGGGGTCAACTGGCAGCACGATCACCTCGGTGAGCGCGCGTCCAACGACCTTCCCGTCATCCACGTGTCCTGGAACGATGCCAAGGCCTACGTGGATTGGCTGGCGCGCGAGACAGGCCAGCGCTACCGCCTGCCGACCGAAGCCGAGTACGAGTACGCCCTGCGTGCGGGAGGCCAGACGGCCTATCCGTGGGGCGATGGCGCCCAACCGCCGCGGGTGCTTGGCAACCTGACCGGCGACGGCGATCGTTCTGTTACCCGCCGCAACTGGTCGAATGCCTTCAGCGACTACTCCGACGGGCACTGGGGTCCTGCCCCCGTGCGCACCTACGAGGCGAATGCATTCGGGCTCTACAACATGATCGGCAACACGTCGGAGTGGGTGGAGGACTGCTGGCACGACAATTACCAGCGGGCCCCGACCGACGGCAGCGCCTGGGTGAACCCGGGTTGCGCCCGCCGCGTGATTCGAGGGGCGTCGTGGGCCAGTGCCCCGAGCCAGGTGCGCTCGGCATTCCGCCTGTCGGCCCAGCCGGGCTCGACCAACCCACGCCTGGGCTTCCGGGTGGTGCGCGAGTTCTAGCGGCCAGCAGGAAGCAGTAGTGCAACGCATTCGGCGGGCCATGGGCCCGCCGAATGCATTCAGAAACTCATGAACAAGCCGCCATTGACCGGGATGTTGGCACCGGTGATGTAGTCGCTGCCCGGTCCGCAAAGGAACGAGACCACGCGCGCGATGTCTTCGGGCTGGCCGATGCGGCCGACCGGAATGGAGGAGACGATCCTCTCGCGGATGTCCTCGCGGATGGCCCGGGTCATCTCGGTGTCGATATACCCGGGCGACACGGTATTCACCGTGATGCCCTTGCTGGCGGTCTCGCGGGCCAGCGACATCGTGAATCCGTGCAGTCCGGCCTTGGCTGCTGCGTAATTGGTCTGCCCGAACTGCCCGGTCTGTCCATTGATCGAGCCGATGTTGACGATGCGCCCTTCGCCACGCGCCAGCATGCCTTCCAGCACGTGTCGGCTCATGTGGTACGCACCGCCAAGGTTCACGCGGATCACGTCCTCCCAGTGCTCGGGCTCCAGCTTGCGCAGGGTGGCATCGCGGGTGATGCCCGCCGCATTGACCAGCGTCCGGATGCCTCCGTGTCGTGCCTGCACGTCCTTCGCCAGCGCGGCGCATGCCGCATCGTCGGTGACGTCGCAGGCGATGAACTCGATGCCTTCGTGGCCATCGCGCGCGCGCCACGCGTCAACTCGCGCTGCGTCCGACGCAAGGTCCACGGCCACCACCAGGTGGTCGCGGGCGAGTTGCTGGCAGATCGTGGTGCCGAGGCCGCCCAAGCCTCCGGTCACCAGGGCGACAGGTGGGTTCATAGGGGATTCCTGATGGTTGGGTTGGTGCAGGGCAGCAGGTGATGCGGCGCATCAACCCGGGCATCGCGCTCTTGGCGCCGGCCCTGGCGCAAGGGGCTCAGCGGCGCTTGCCGGTGCCGGTGGCGGGCTTCTCGCGAACCTCCCCCGGAGCGTCCTGGGAGGTCCCCATCTTGTCGATCAACCCCGACTGCAGCTCGCGCCACAGGTCCATGTTGCGCTCGGTGAGCTGGTTGAGCATGGCGAACGGGGTCTTGCCGAGCATGCTGTTGAGCTGGCTGCGGAACTGCTGCTGCTGGTCCAGGAACAGCTGCATGCTGCGCTCGAGGTAGCTGCCCATGAAGCCCTGCAGCGAGTCGCCGTAGAAGCGGATGATCTGGCTGAGCAGTTCCGTCGACAGCATCGGCTGCCCGTCCTGCTCGTGCTCGGCGATGATCTGCAGCAGGACCGAGCGGGTGATGTCGTTGCCGGACCGGGCGTCGCGCACCTCGAAGGACTCGCCATCGACGATCAGCTGGCGCACGTCTTCCAACGTGATGTAGCTGGAAATCTCGGTGTCGTAGAGGCGGCGGTTCGGATACTTCTTGATGATGCGCACTTGTGCCATGCGGCAAAAACCCCTGCGGTCTGGTGCCTTGCAGCATGGCGCAGGGGTTTTTGGAGTGCAAGCTCTAAACCGCTACCAGCCCATGTACTGGCCACCGTTCGCCGACAGGTTCGCGCCGGTGATCCAGGCCGCCTCCTCGGGCACGAAGAAACCCACCGCATAGGCGATTTCATCGGGCTTGCCCAGGCGCCCGGTCGGGATCTGCGCGATGATCTTCTCGCGCACTTCCTCGGGAACGGCCATGACCATGTCGGTGGCGATGTAGCCCGGGGACACGGTGTTGACGGTGATGCCGAAACGCGCGTTTTCCTGCGCCAGCGAGATGGTGAATCCGTGCATGCCCGCCTTCGCCGCGGCGTAGTTGGCCTGCCCGTACTGGCCCTTCTGGCCATTGATCGAGGCGATCTGGACGATGCGGCCCCACTTGCGTGCCCGCATGCCCTCGATGACCGGACGGGTGACGTTGAAACAGGAGTTGAGGTTGGTGTTGATGACCTCGTGCCATTGCTCGGCGCTCATGCGATGGAAGGTCGTGTCGCGGGTGATGCCGGCGTTGTTGACCAGGATGTCGACCGGTCCGAGTGACTTCTCGACCGCCTCGACCATCTCGCGCGCAGCCTCCGGGCTGGCCACGTCCCCGGGGACGATCGTGGCCTGGATGCCGTCGTCGGCCAGGGCCTTCTGCCAGGCCAGGGCCTTCTCCTCGTTGCGGAAGTTCGTCGCCACCTGATGGCCCATCTGGGCCAGGCGGCGGACGATGGCCGTACCGATGCCGCCGGTGCCACCGGTGACCAGTGCAATGCGTTTGCTCATGGTGAGGTCCCTCCCAGGACGGTTTGCGGGTCGAAGGTCAGGCCTGAGTGTAGCGTCCCGTTCACGGCGGCGTGATGACGCGGGCGACCGGCCCGCGGGGCAGCGCCGAGGCGTCGAAACTCGATGCCATGCGCTGCAGCACGGCATCGGCCGACCCATGCAGCGCAATCCGTGCCGGGTCCTGGCCCAGCAACACCCAGACGCGGGCCAGTGCCGGCATCGGGTCGCCGGGGTCCACCGGCAGGGCGGCCAGCGATTTCGACAGCTTCGCGCCACCCGCGTCGGTGACCAGCGGCAGGTGCAGGTGCCGCGGTGTCGGCAGGCCCAGGAAGCGCTGCAGCAGGACCTGCCGCTGGGTGGAGTCGACCAGGTCCATGCCACGCACCACGTCGGTGATGCCCTGTTGCGCATCGTCCACCACCATCGCCAGCTGGTAGGCCCAGAAGCCGTCTGCACGCCGGATCACGACATCCCCGACCTCGCGGCCCACGTCCTGGCACAAGCGACCCTGCAGCAGGTCGACAAAGCACGTCTCGCCGTCGGGAACGCGCAGGCGGATCGCCTCGTGCTGGCCGGACGGCTTGGCGACGCATCGGCGATGCACCCCGCCGAAGGGCTCGAGGTCACGCCGCGAGCAGCGGCAGGGAAAGGCGTCACCCTGCCCGAGGAGCTGGTCGAGGGCGGCCTGGTAGAGCGCTGAACGCGTGCTCTGGTAGACGACCGCTTCGTCGGATCGCAACCCGAAAGCGGCCAGTGTCGACAACTGCAGCGCCGCGGCTCCGGGAACTTCACGCGGCGGGTCGAGGTCTTCGATGCGCACCAGCCAGGTGCCCCCGGCCTGCCGGGCAAGCAGCCAGCTGCCCAGTGCGGCCAGCAGCGAGCCCAGGTGCAGGGGGCCGGTCGGCGAGGGCGCGAAGCGGCCCCGGTAGCTGGGAGTCGGGCTCATCGGGGGAATTGCGTTCCGGAGAGATTGAAACAAGTATCCAACACCCCATCTGCTAATTTGCATCCATTCCTTACCCCATCCTTCCCCCTTTCAGGAGTCCAGGCCGCCATGAAACGAGTCTTCCTGCTCGTCGCGACCAATTTCGCCATCCTGCTCGTCCTGGGTATCGTCCTCGCCATCCTGCAGTCGCAGTTTGGCCTTGAGCTCGACGGCTACCTCGGCCTGCTGGTCATCGCCGCGGTGTTCGGCTTCGGTGGCGCGTTCATCTCGCTGGCCATGTCCAAGTGGGTGGCCAAGCGCTCCACCAAGGCGCATGTGATCGGCCAGCCGCGCAACGAGATCGAGTCCTGGTTGCTGTCGACCGTGAAGCGGCAGGCCGACATGGCCGGCATCAAGATGCCGGAGGTGGCGATCTACGACGCGCCGGAGATGAACGCATTCGCGACCGGCCCCAGCCGCAACAATTCCCTGGTCGCCGTCTCGACGGGCCTGATGCGCGACATGAGCCGCGACGAGGTCGAGGCGGTGCTGGCGCACGAAGTCAGCCACGTCGCCAATGGCGACATGGTCACGATGACGCTGCTGCAGGGCGTGCTCAATACGTTCGTGATCTTCCTCTCGCGCATCATCGGCGGCATCGTCGATCGCGTCGTGTTCAAGAACGACCGCGGTTATGGGCCCGGGTACTGGATCACGGTCATCCTTGCCCAGATCGTGCTGGGTGTCCTCGCGTCCATCATCGCGATGGCGTTTTCCCGCCACCGCGAGTTCCGTGCCGATGCCGGAGGCGCGAAGCTCGCCAGTCGCGAGAAGATGATTTCGGCGCTGGAGCGCCTGGGCAAGAGCTACGGCCAGAGCACGCTGCCGGAGTCGGTCGAGGCATTCGGGATTTCCGGCCGGGTCTCGGGCGGCATGAAGCGGTTGTTCATGAGCCACCCGCCGCTGTCGGAGCGTATCGCGGCGCTGCGCAACGGTTGAGTCTGGTGAGCGCATGAACGAAAAAGCCCGCCGGATGGCGGGCTTTTTCATGTCCCGAGCAGGGTCGGGAAGGAACGGCGATCGGGTCAGCCGAACTCGTAGCTCATCTCCGGACCGGCTGCCGCGAGGAAGTGCCCCTCGACGAAGTCGACCCCGCACGAGAACAGCACGCTCATGCTGCCCGCGTCCTGGACGAATTCGGCGATCGTCTGCTTGCCGGCGTCACGCGCCTTGTCCGCGATCTCGCGGATCCGCTTCTGGTTGTCGGGGTTCTTCGCCAGTTCATCCATGAAGCTGCGGTCGATCTTCAGGAATTCCGGGTCGAAGTGCGTCAGCAACTGGAACGAGTTGAGCCCGGAGCCGAACTGTTCCAGCGCGACCCTGCAACCGAACGACTTGAGCGACTTCTGCAGGTCCTGGGCCGTCTTGAGGTTGGTGAAGACCTTGGTTTCAGGCAGCTCCACGACCAGATGGCGGCCTTCCACCCCGTGCGACGCCAGGGCCTTGCCGATGAACTCGCCGGTGGTGGGCTCTGCGAGCGACGTGCTGGAGAGCTTGATGAACAACGTCGTGTCACGCCCCGCGGCGTTGCGCTCGGCCAGCACTTCGGCGGCGCGCTGCACCACCCAGCGGTCGATGTCCTGCAGCAGTCCGTGTTCCTCGGCGATGGGCAGGAAACTCAGCGGGGGCATCACCTCGCCGTTGCCCACGCGCATGCGCAGGAACACTTCGTAGTGCTCGCCCGGTGCGCCCTGGAGGCTGACCACCGGCTGGTAGTGCAGCAGGAACCCCCCCTTCTCGAGTGCGTCCTTGATGCGCTGCACCCAGCCGCGGATGCGTTCCTCCTCGGCCCGGTCACGCGCAGCGGGATCGAAGATCTCGGTGTGGTTGCCGCCCACCGACTGCGACGACGCAAGGCACTGGCCGGCCTTGGCCAGCACCTGCTGGACGCTGGCGATCTTCTCGCCGATCTGCACGCCGCCGATGCTGACGGTGAGGTTCAGCGAACGGTCGCCAGCCTCGATGATGTGGTTGCGGAAGCCCTCCAGGACCTTGTGCGCGCGATCTTCGCTGTTGGGATAGTCGCAGCCGGTCAGCAGCACCGCGAGGCCGTGGTCGCTGAAGCGCGCGACCACGGCGGATTCGTCGAGCGACAGACGCACGCGCTCGCCGAAGCCACGCAGCAGTTCGTCGGTGTGGGCCAGTCCGATGTCGGCCAGCAGGTTGGTGTAGTTGTCCGGTTCGATCAGCATCAGCGACTGGTCGCCTCGACCCTGGGCCGCGGCCGTGACGGCGTTCTCCAGCTCGCCGAGGAAGTACTGGCGATTGAACAGACCGGTCACCTGGTCGCGCTGGCGCAGCTCATCAAGCTCCCTGGCCACGTCGGCGTCGAGCATCTGCTGGCGGAACACCACCTGCAGGCACGGCTCGCCCTCCCAGCTGGCCTGGGTGAATTCCATGACGGCGTCGAAGTTCGTCCCGTCAGGTCGTTGCGCGACCAGCTCGAGCGAGCGCGGTGGCTGCTCGCCCTTGCCCAGGCGCTTGAGCACCTGCTTGAAGCTGTCGGTGTGTCCCGGGGCGATCATGTCCAGCACCGACAGGCCCTCGACATCCTCGAACGACTCCAGCCCGAACATTTCCAGGTAGGCCTCGTTGGCACGGATGTGCATGCCCTCGTGCAGGTAGGCGATGGGTTCGCGGGAGGAGTCGATCAGGGCGTCGCAGCGGCGCTCGGTCTCGCGCAGCGAGGATTCCAGGCGGCGCAGGCCGCGCCGGTCCTGCAGGGCGTCGAATTCCGCGCGCACCTTGAACTGCAACTGCCGCGGCTGCGACTGCAGCACCACGCCGCGCGCACCGGCGTCGATCGCGGCGAGGTAGTGGGCCTCCTCGAGCCGGGCCATCGTTGCCAGCAGCGAAATGTCCTTGCCGCTGGCGGCCACGGCTTCGGCCACCTCGGCGAAGGGCATCTGCTCGCTCGAGAAGTCGGCCAGCACGAGGTCCGAGCCGCTGCCGGAGAGTATCTGCCTGAGTTCGTCGAGGCTCTCGGGGCGTTGCGGACGCACGGCCATGCCGCCGTTGCGCAGTTGGCTGATCAGGTGTTCCGCATCGTCGATGCGGTCGCCGATCAGAAGCAGTCGGATGACCGAGTCGCTTGCAGGCATCTGCCAATCCCTTTCGTATCAGAGGCGCCGTGCGCCACGGGGGGTGATGTTCGAAACTATCGCAGGTTTGGGGCGGAAACGCTTGACCGGGTTCACAAAGGCAGCTTGCTGCCGGCCCCGGCCACCTCGCGTACCAGCTTGGGGACCAGATAGCCCGGAAGCCGCGTGCGCAGGGCTTCGACCAGCTGCAGCGCGCGGGCATCGTCGACTTCGAAGTGGGCGACGCCGGCCACCCGGTCGAGCTGGTGCAGGTAGTAGGGCAGGGTGCCGGATTCGAACAGGGCCAGGGAAAGCCCGGCCAGCGACTCCACGTCGTCGTTGACCCCGCGCAGCAACACCGCCTGGTTGAGTACCGTCGCGCCAGCCTCGCGCAGCGCGGTCAGTGCGCTGGTGACGTCGCGATCGATCTCGTTGGGGTGGTTGGCGTGGACCACCACGATGCATTGCTGGGCGAGGCCGGCGATCCAGTCCAGCAACGGCGCGTCGATCCGGGCCGGCAGGACGATCGGCAACCGGGTGTGCAGCCGCAGGCGCTTCACGTGCCCGATCCCGGACAGGGCGTCGGTGAACTGCCTGAGCTTGGCGGTCGACAGCGACAGCGGATCACCGCCGGACAGCAGCACCTCCTCGATGTCCGGGGCGCGGCGCAGGTGGTCGAGTGCCCCGGACCACTGGTTTGCCGCCGCGGTCTCCTCGGCATAGGGGAAGTGGCGCCGGAAACAGTAGCGGCAGTGGATCGCGCAGCTTCCCGTCGCGACCAGCAGGGCACGCCCCTCGTACTTGTGCAGCAGGCCGGGCGCGGCCCGGGCGTCGAGGTCGCCGACCGCGTCCAGGCCGAAGCCCGCTGCCGGCTGGTCCTCGGCATCGAGCGGCAGCACCTGCCGCAGCAGCGGGTCGTCGGCGTCGCCGTGGCGCATGCGGGCGAGGAAGTGCCGGGGGACACGCAGCGGGAACTGCCGGGTGCCGCCTACCGCAAGGCGATCCGACAGCCGCTCCAGCCCGAGGGCCGCCAGCAATTCCGCCGGTTCGCGCACGGCCTCGCGCCACTGCACCTGCCATGGTGTCGGCTGCGTCGAAGGGGCGTTAGCAGGTATCATCCGCAGTCACGTTCCGCTTGGCCGGAATGGGAAACCCCACATTGTAGCCGCCCCGGATGCGCTCCGGGCGGGCGAGAAACGCATCCAGGAGCATCCGACGATGGCCAGCTACGGCATGAACGACGTCAAGAACGGGGGCAAGATCCTCGTCAACGGCGACCCCTGCATCATCACCGACACCGAGTACGTCAAGCCGGGCAAGGGCCAGGCCTTCACCCGGGTGAAGTACCGCAACATCAAGTCCGGCCGGTGCAGGAAATCACCATGAAGGCGACCGACAACCTCGAGGTCGCGACGTGATCGACACCGACATGCAGTTCCTCTACTCCGACGGCGAGTACTGGCACTTCATGCAGAGCGAGACCTTCGAGCAGGTCCAGGCCGACGCCGCCGGCGTGGGCGATGCGGCGAAGTTCCTCAAGGGCGAGGAGGACTGCACCGTCACCCTGTGGAACGGTACCCCGATCATGGTGACCCCGCCGAACTTCGTCGAGCTCAAGATCGTCGAGACCGATCCCGGCGTTCGTGGCGACACCTCGGGCGGCGGCGGCAAGCCGGCCACGCTCGAGACCGGCGCGGTGGTGCGCGTGCCGCTGTTCGTCAACCAGGACGAGATCATCAAGGTCGACACCCGCAGCGGCGAGTACGTCAGCCGCGTGAAATGACCCGGCCTCGGCCGTCCACCGGGACATCCATGAACGAACGCAACGACGCCAAGCCCTGCGACCTGCTGATCGAGGCCGGCTGGGTGGTCCCGGTGGAACCCGCTGGCGTGGTGCTGGAAGACCATGCGGTGGCGGTGACGGGCGGGGAGATCCTGGCCGTGCTGCCGCGTGCCCAGGCGCGGGCCCGATTCACCGCCGCCGAGGTGGTGAGCCGGCCCGGCGGGGTGCTGATCCCCGGCCTGGTCAATGCCCACTGCCACAACCCGATGACGCTGATGCGCGGGGTGGCCGACGACCTGCCGTTGATGACCTGGCTCCACGACCACATCTGGCCGGTCGAGGGCAAGGTGATCGGACCGGAGTTCGTGGCCGACGGCGTCGAGCTGTCCATCGCCGAGATGCTCCGTGGCGGCACGACCTGCGCCAACGAGAACTACTTCTTCCCCGACGCGCAGGGCGCCACGTACGCGCGCATGGGGTTCCGGGCCGTGGTCGGCCTGCCGCTCATCGAGTTCCCGACGGCCTGGGCGAAGAGCCAGGACGAGTATTTCGACAAGGCGCTGGAGGTGCATGACCGTTTCCGCGGCGAGCGCCTGGTCACCACGGCGTTCGCGCCGCACGCGCCCTACACCGTGTCCGACGAGAGCTTCGGGCGCATCCGCATGCTGGCCGACCAGCTCGACATCCCGGTGCACTGCCATGTGCACGAGACCGCGCAGGAAGTCGATGACGCACTCAAGCAGCACGGCATGCGCCAGATCGCGCGGCTCGACCGTCTTGGCCTGGTCAACAGCCAGCTCATCGCGGTGCACATGACCCAGCTCAACGATGCCGAGATCCGGCTGTGCGCCGAGCGCGGCGTGTCGGTGGTGCATTGCCCGGAATCCAACCTGAAGCTGGCCTCGGGGTTCTGCCCGACCGAGAAGCTGAGCCAGGCCGGCATCAACCTGGCGCTCGGTACCGATGGGTGCGCCAGCAACAACGACCTGGACATGTTCGGCGAGATGCGCACCACCGCCCTGTTGGCGAAGGGGGTGGCCGGCGAGGCCGCCGCGATGGATGCGGGCCGCGTGCTGCGCATGGCGACCCTGGGCGGCGCACGGGCGATGGGCCTGGGCGAGGTGACCGGTTCGATCCAGGCCGGCAAGCGCGCCGACCTGACCCTGGTCGACATGGATGCGATCGAGACCGTGCCGATGTACGACGTGGTGGCGCAGCTGGTGTATGCGACCGGCCGCCACCAGGTCTGCGACGTCTGGGTGGACGGCCAGCGCAAGCTCGATGCCGGACGGCTGGTGGACATCGATACCGACGCACTCAAGGCGAAGGCGCGCGAATGGCAGCAGCGCATCGCCGCGATCCGCCCCCCGCGCTGACCCCAGCCCGGCTCCTTCCGGAGGCGGGTACGGAGAACCCGATGAGCAGCGAAACCGACAACGTCAATCCGGCCGAACTCGAGAAGTTCGGTCGCCTGGCCCAGCGCTGGTGGGACCCTGAAGGCCCGCAGCGACCGCTCCACGACCTCAACCCGGTCCGGCTGGGCTATGTCGCCGATCGCGTCACGCTCGCCGGTTCCACGGTGCTCGACGTCGGCTGTGGTGCGGGCCTGCTGTCCGAGGCGATGGCCGCGGCCGGCGCGCGCGTGACCGCCCTGGACCTGGCACCTGAACTCATCGAGGCTGCGAAGCTCCATCTCTACGAATCCGGGCTCCAGGTCGATTACCGGCTGAGCTCGGTCGAGGCGCTGGCGGAGCGCGAGCCGGGTACCTTCGACGCCGTCACCTGCATGGAGATGCTCGAGCACGTTCCCGACCCCGGGTCGGTGATCGCGGCCTGCGCCCGCCTGCTCAAGCCGGGTGGCCGGCTGTTCGCCTCGACGATCAACCGCACCCCCGCCGCCTTCGCGCTGGCGATCGTCGGTGCCGAATACGTGGCCCGGCTGCTGCCGCGCGGCACCCACGACTACCGCCAGTTCATCCGGCCGTCGGAGCTGGCGGCGTGGTTGCGCTCGGCCGGGCTGGAGATCGAGGACGTCAGTGGCCTGGCCTACGACCCGCTGCGCCGCAGGGCCTGGATCAAGGACGCCACCTCGGTGAACTACCTGGTGTGCGCCCGCCGGCCCGGGAAGGCCTGATGCGGCCGGGCCACGCGGTACTTTTCGACCTCGACGGCACACTCGTCGACAGTGCCTTCGACCTGCACGCCGCCATGGTCAACCTGATGCGCAGCGAGGGTCGCGCGCCACCGCCGCTGGAGCAATTCCGGCGCGTGGTGTCCAAGGGGGCCCGGGCGATGCTGGCGCTGAGCTATCCCGATCTCGACGAGGACGCCCGCGAACAGCGGGTGCTCCCGTTCCTGGAACACTATGCCGTGACCGTGGAGGACAACCCCGGCGCCTACAACGGGATCGCCCAGGTGCTCGAGGCAATCGAAGCCTCCGGAGCGCAGTGGGGAATCGTCACCAACAAGCCCGAGGCGCTGGCGCGCCGGGTGGTGTCGGCGATGGGCTGGGACACCCGCTCGGCGGTACTGGTCGGTGGCGATACGCTGCCGGTGAAGAAGCCCGACCCCGGCACATTGCTGCATGCCTGCAAGCAGCTTGGCGTGGCACCGCCCAATTGCGTCTACGTCGGTGACGACGAACGCGACATCGTGGCGGCACGGCAGCCGGAATCGTGTCCGTTGCCGTCGCCTGGGGCTACCGCGAGCTGCACGAATCGCCTGAAGACTGGAACCCGGACCGCATCGCGCGCGCGCCTCGCGACCTGCTGGGCGCCGGCATGCTTTGCGCACAGGACAGTCCGGCAGGCGTGTGATGGCGCCCGACACGGACCTGCGTCGCAAATGGCTCCACCGGGAACCCGAGATGGGCCTGGTGCTGCGATTCGTCCCGGCGCCTCAGCGTGAATCGGCGGTGGCCTGGGGGGCGCTGCTTTCGGAGCTGCGCGAAACAGCGTTCGAACACAGCGATGCCCGGGTCACCCAGGCCAAGGCGGGCTGGTGGGCCGAGGAGTTGCTGCGCTTCGGCAAGGGGGAGGCGCGGCATCCGCTGGGCCGGGACCTGCCCGCCGGCCTGCCGTGGGTGGAGCTTGCCACCGCCCTGGCGCGCGTGGCGGGCGAAGGGGAACGCGCGGCGGATCCCGCGGAGGCGTTCGAGCAGATCGCGCCGTTCGCCGATGCACTTGCCCGGCTCGAAGCCCTGTGGTTCGGTGCCCGACCCGAGCCTGCCGCCGTGGCTTCGGTGGCGGTGCACCTCCTGGCACAGCGTCTGGTCCACGGCCGTGCGGACGACGATGCGGCCCGCGTCCCGATGAACCTGTTCGCCCGCCACGGGCTGACGCCCTCGGCCCTGGGGGAGGAGCGGGGCGAACCGGTGGTGCGGGACTGGTCGCTCGCATTGCGCGGGCATGCACCCGAGCCGGGGCCTGGCATGGTGGTTTTCCGACGACTGCGGGCGGGACTCGATCGCGAGCAGCTCGCGTACCTGCAGCGTCATCCCGGCCGGCCGTGGCAGCCCGGGCCACTCACCGTATGGCGTAGCTGGCGCCTGGCCCGCGCAGGCTGAATCCTCGCCCGCAGGGCAGGTCGGCGGGCAGGACTAGGGGCCGGGCTGCGGTCCAACCAGCAGCTGCGGGTCGATGCGCACGCCGAACCAGTTCATGCCCCAATGCATGTGCGGACCGGTCGCCCTTCCGGTGGCTCCCACCGCGCCGAACACCTGACCCTGCTCGACCCGCTCGCCCTCGGCCACGTCGATCCGACTCAGGTGGAGGAAGTTCGAACTCAGGCCATGCCCGTGGTCGATGAGCACCGTGCCTCCGGTCAGGAAAAGGTCGCTGCCGACGAAGGTCACCACGCCCGCGGCAGGCGCCCTGAGCGGGGTCCCGGTGGGCACCGCCACGTCGAGGCCGGAGTGGAATGCGCGCGGCGTTCCGTTGTAGATGCGCTGGCTGCCGAACACGCCGCTGATACGCCCGGTGACCGGCCAGATGAAGCCGGCCGCCCAGTCGGCCCGGTCGTCGTCCCGCTCGCGCGCACGGTTCACGCTGGCCTGCTCACGGGCGATCCGCGCGGCGATGGCCGGGTCCGGCGTCACCGTCGACTGCGGTACGCCCTCCACGCGCTCGATGCGGAAGTCCCGCGACTGGACGCCTATCGCGTGGACGTGCGTGCGACCGCCGGGGGTGGTTATCTCCACCTGCACCCGGCCCTCGTCGTCACGGCCGACGCCGAAGGCGAAGCGTCCATCGGGGGCCTGGCGCAGGGTGCGCGAGTCGACCACGACCTGGCTGCCGGCGGGCGCCGGCCGACAACGAGACCGCCCTGGAGGGCGTTGTCGGGCAGGTCGATCCCGGTAAGGAGGCGCTCGGCCCGCGCTGCATCGGCCCCTGCTGGCCCCGCGAGGCCCAGCGTGGACACGAGCACCGCCGCGCCCAGCAATGCCTTCATTCGAGCCATGGTGGCGCTCCCTGGTTCATTGGCGCGGCTTGCGCTCGCACCGGTGTTCCGGCACCGGGTCGACCCCGCCGGGGTTGAGCGGGTGGCACCGGGCTACCCGTCTCATGGCCAGCCAACCGCCCCGCAAGGCCCCGAACCGCTCGATGGCCTGCATCGCGTAGGTCGAGCAGCTGGGGTAGAACCTGCAGCGCTGGCCAAGCAGTGGGCTGATCAAAAGCTTGTATCCGCGCAGCAGCAGGATGAGTATGTGTTTCAACAAGGGACTGCCGGGGCCGGGCAGGGCACGAAACCAGCGGTCGGAAGTGCCCGTCGCGGTTGCCGCTGCTACCCACGTAGGCTATAACACCCGGCCACAGCGCCTCAATCTAGAAAGGTGGAGTCATCGTGGCTGCGAAGAAGACCGTCAAGAAGACCGCCGCTTCCGCGAGGAAGCCGTCCAAGCCCGCCGCCAGGCCGGCAGCGAAGAAGGGGGCCGCGAAGTCCAAGTCGCCCGCCAGCAAGGCTGCGGCGAAGAAGGCCCCGGCCAGGAAGTCCGCAGCCGGCAAGTCCGTGGCGAAGAAGGCACCTGTGAAGAAGGCGCCAGCCAAGAAGTCCCCGGCCAAGAAGGCGCCGGCGAAGAAGGCACCTGCCAAGAAGGCCCAGGCACGAAAGGGCGCGACGAAGTCGGCCCCGGCCAGGAAGGTTTCCAAGTCCGCGACCGGCAAGACGCCGGCCCGGAAGAGCGCCACCGGAAAGGCAGCAAAATCCCCCGCGACGAGCGCGATTAAAAAGGTTGCAGACAAGTTGGTGAAGATGATCAAGCCCGATGCCAAGGCATCGGCGAAAAACAAGGCATCGCCGGCGAAGGCCAAGTCCGCCCCGGCGAAGAAGTCCGCTGCCCCGGCAAAGAAGGCTGCTCCTGCCAAGAAGGCCGCCCCGGCGAAGAAGGCCGCGGCAAGCAAGCAGGCTGCTCCCGCCAGGAAGTCGGCGGCGACGAAGCAGGCTGCGCCGGCCCGGAAGCCGGCGAGCGGCGCGACCACGTCCTCGACCGACAAGCCCGCGGCCGCCAAGGCCGTGGCTACGGCGAAGGTGGCCACGGCCCGCACCGGGAATGTCGCACGGGCCAAGCCGGCGGTACCGCGCGAGGTGCCGCCCAAGCCGCAGCCGACCGGGCAACGTGTCGACCTGCCGCCGGGCTACAAGCCGTCCCGCGACGAGGAGTACATGAGCCCCGCCCAGCTCGAGTATTTCCGCCAGCGCCTGCTGAAGTGGCGCGACGACCTGGTCGAGGAGTCCAAGCAGACCATCGAGAACCTCAAGGAGGAGGTGCGTGACGTCGGCGACGAAGCCGAGCGCGCCACCCGTGAGACCGAGAATTCGCTGGAACTGCGCACGCGCGACCGCTACCGCAAGCTGATCAACAAGATCGACTCGACGCTCAAGCGCGTCGACAGTGGCGAGTACGGCTACTGCGTCGACACCGGAGAGGAGATCGGCCTGGACCGCCTCGAGGCGCGCCTGACCGCCGAGCGCACGATCGATGCGCAGGAGCGCTGGGAGCACCTGCAGAAGCAGATGGGCGAGTAGGCCCGCCCGGTACTCCGGTCCGCTTGCGAAAAAGCCCCGCCAGTGCGGGGCTTTTTCTTCTCCAGGGCACCGGACGCGCCCGCGGGAAGCGTCCGGGACGGCTTCAGCGCCCCAGGTCGTAGAACCGCCAGCTGGTCCGGAAATCGCTGCCCGGCGCCTGCTGCTGCAACCTGGCACGCACCATCTCCACCGGCATCACGCCCCCTTGCAGGATGAAATCGTGGAAGTCGCGCTCGCTCATGCGGCCCGACTCGACGAAGTCCCGGTGCAGGGCCTGGAACTGCAGTCCGCCGAGCATGTAGGCGGCCTGGTAGATCGCCGGCCAGTCGCCGGCAAAGCTGCGACGCACCTCGGCCGCCGCGTTCTCGCGCTCGTGCCCGTTGTCGACCAGCAGCTCGATCGCCTGCTGTGGTGTCATCGTTCCGAGGTGGAAGCCCAGCGAGAACTGGATGCGTGCCGCACGGTGGGCGCGCCAGAACAGCATCCCGATCCGGTCCTCGGGCGTGGCGGCGAAACCGAGCTCGTAGAGCCTGAACTCCCAGTACAGCGCCCAGCCCTCGGTCCAGAACGGCGTGCGGAACAGGTTGCGGTGGGCCTGGTAGCGCTGGTTCATGAAGTGTTGCAGGTGGTGGCCCGGGATCAACTCGTGATGCACCACGGCGCGCGAGAAGTGGCGGTTGTTGCCGCGCAGGCTGTTCACGCGCTTCTCGTGCGGCATGTCGGCGGTCGGGTAGGCCACCCACACGTCGACGCCTCCGAGGAAGAACGGGGCCTGCAGCTGCCGCTCCGGGCTGAGCATGTTCATGCGCCAGTCGCGCGTGGACAGGTCGGGGATCGTGACCAGGTCGCGCTCGCGCAGGAACGCCACCGCCTCGTCGGCCAGCTCCTTGACCAGCCGCGGCTGCTCGCCAGGGGCCGGGTGGCGGGTCTTGACGTATTCCAGCGCATCGCGCCAGTCGGCGTAGCCCAGTTCGCTGGCGGCCTGCCGCATTTCGGCCCGGATCCACTCCAGCTCGCGCTCGGCGATGCGCACCAGCTCCTCGGGGGTGTAGGGGATCATCTCGTAGTCGAGGTCGTCGATCAGCGCCTGCCGCCCGATCGGGTCGCCGATGATCGTCTCCGGGTCATCGGCACCGGCCAGCTTGCCGCGCAGCGTCCTGGCGTAGTCCTGCATGACCGCGTCGAGGGCCTCGTGCGGGCCGCGGGTCCACCAGGTCAGCTGCGGGTCATAGCCATCATGGAATTCCTGCCACTGCGCCAGCGCATTGCGCGTCGCGTCCAGGATCGCGGCGGCGCGAAAGGCCACCACGGGGCGTACGTCGCTGGCCCGGGACGGGTCTTCCTCGATCGCATCGCGGCGCGCCTTCATCGTGCCGGCGACCCGGTCGAGGAGGTCGGCGCTGCGGCGACCGTCGGGATACACGAGGGCGCGACGTTGCTCGAGCAGGTCGAGCAGTTCATCGATACCCGGCAGCAGCACAGCCGCTTCCTCGTAGCGCTGCCGGGCGAAGGCCAGTCGCCGCTCGCGATCATCGAGTTCGCGCGAGAAGAGCAGGTGGTCGACGCGGTCTTCCAGGTCCAGCGTGTCGGCGGGAATCTCCGCCAGACGGGTTCGCCAACCGGCATGGAGCGCCTGGAGCGCATCGTGCCGCGCGCGGCCGTGCTGGATGTCGTGTACGTGCTGGAGGCTGCCCAGGTCGGCGGCGAAGCGCTGGATCAGCGGCACCATGCGCTGTCCATCCGTGCCGGCGGCTTCGATCTCGGGCAGGTTCGGCACGCCGTCGGTGGTGGATGCCGATGCGGTGGGGAAAGCGAGCGCGAGGCAGGCCCACGCGGCCACGAGGACTCGGAAGGGAAGGGTCGCCGGACGGTTCATCGTCACTCCTGGGTTCATGGATCCAGCGCCGTGCGGGCGCTGTCCTTGATCGATGCCAGCAGCGCGGCGAGGCCGTTGCTGCGGGTCGGGGAAAGGTGCCGCGAGAGTCCGATGCGCTCGATGTAGTCGGGCTCGGTGGCCAGGATCTCCTCGGCCGGGCGGCCGCCGTAGACGCGCAGCGCCAGGTAGATCAGTCCGGAGACGATGGCCGAATCGCTCACCGCCTGGAACGTCATCCGCGAGCGGTCGCCGCCGGGCACGATCCAGACCATGGACTGGCATCCGAGAAGGCGATGGTCCTCGGTCTTGAGCTCCTCCGGGAACGGCGGCAGCTTGCGGCCGAGGTCGATCAGGTACTGGTAGCGCTCGGTCCAGTCGCCGAAGAAGCCAAACTCCTCGGCGATTGCAGCCTGGGCCGCTTCGGCGCTGGGTTCGGTGGGCAATGCGTTCAATGCGTGGTCTCCGTGGTGTGGATCAGCCGCGGCGCCAGCGGACGCCCTCGGCCGTGTCCTCGAGGCTGATGCCTTCGGCGGCGAGCTGGTCGCGCAGCGCATCGGCGCGGGCGAATTCGCGGGACTTGCGCGCGGCATTGCGTTCGTCGACCAGGGCCTGGATGCGGGCGTCATCGTCGCTCGAGCCGCCCCGGTTGAACCAGTTTGCCGGCGGCTGCTGCAGCAGCCCCAGCGCCCGACCGGCACCCAGCAGTTCGCGCTTGGCGGCATGGCGGGCCGCGCCGCCCTGCGCACGTCGGGCTTCGCCGGCGATGCGCGCGAGTTCCGCCAGTGCGTTCGGCGTATTCAGGTCGTCGCACAGCGCGGCCTCGATGGCCTCCGGGATGGGCGCTTCGAGCGGGGTGCCGGCATCGACATCGGCGAGGTCGCGCAAGGTGCCGTAGAGGCGATCCAGTGTGCGCACGCTTTGCTCGATCAGCGCATCCGACCAGTCCAGCGGCTGCCGGTAGTGCGCCGACATCAACGCCAGGCGCAGGGCCTCGGGCGGATGCGTGGCGATCAGGTCGTGGACGCGGCTCACGTTGCCGAGCGACTTGGACATCTTCGCGCCGCCGAAGTTGAGCATGCCGTTGTGCAGCCAGAAGCGGGCGAACGTCTTGCCACCGTGGGCGCAGGTGGACTGCGCGATCTCGTTTTCGTGGTGCGGGAACTGCAGGTCCACGCCACCGGCATGGATGTCGATCGTCTCGCCCAGGTGCGCGGCACTCATCGCCGAGCATTCGATATGCCAGCCGGGGCGACCCCGTCCCCAGGGGCTTTCCCAGCCGGGCAGCTCCGGCGTCGACGGCTTCCACAGCACGAAGTCACCGGGATCGCGCTTGTACGGGGCCACGTCCACGCGCGCGCCCGCCAGCATGTCGTCGGTGGAGCGCCGCGACAGCGCGCCGTATCCCGCGTAGCTGGCGACCGAGAACAGCACGTGGCCCTCGGCTGCGTAGGCGTGGTCGCTTCGTACCAGGTTCCCGATCATCGTGATGATCTCGCCGATGTGGTCGGTCGCCGCCGGCTCGAGGTCGGGCGGGGCGACACCCAGTGCGGCCATGTCTTCGCGGTAGGCGCGGGTGAAGCGGTCGGTGATGGATCCGATCGGTTGGCCCGTGTCGATCGCCGCTTGGTTGATCTTGTCGTCGACATCGGTGATGTTTCGCGCGTAATCCAGCCGTGGCCAGTGTCGGCGCAGCAGGTCGGCGAGCACCCCGAACACGACCGGGCCGCGCGCGTTCCCGATGTGGACGTAGTTGTAGACCGTCGGGCCGCACACATACATCGTGACGCGCTCGGGGTCCTGCGGCTGGAAGTCTTCGATCTGGCGCGAAAGGCTGTTGAAAAGTCGCAGGGCCATGGGCGTCGCGGCGGCGGAGGGAACGTCCAGTGTACCAACTCGACTCCGGCGCTTAACGCAAATTAAAGCCCATGTTCATCCCCGTAATGCTGCAATGACCGACATGCCCCTTCCCCCGACCGCCTGCACCGCCCACTTTTCGCCTGTTCCCCCGGCGTGGCGCCGGGCGGGCTCGTGTCCGGGGACGCGTTGATGCGCGAGGGAGCATGGATGCTTGGGTTGGCGATGCTGGTTGCCGCCGGCGGCCTGCGGGCCGAGAACCCCAGCCGCGAGAACGTCATCTTCGCCTACGCGCAGGTCCTGCGCGCGGATCCTGTCTACGAACGGGTCCTGGTGACCGAACAGGTCGAGCGCTGCGACGAGGGCCAGATCCCGCGGACGCGCGACCGCTTCAGCCGCGCCACGTCCGACGATGCTGCCGACAGGCTGGTGCAGCGCGGCTGCCACCTGGTCGAGGAGGACCGGGAAGTCAACCGACTGGCCGGTTACGATGTCGAGTACCGCTATCGGGGCGACGTCTTCATCTCGCGCGTGCCGGAAGACCCTGGCGACCGGGTGCGCATCCGCATCGCTGTTTCTCCCGCACTCGACAGCAGCTCCCGCTGAGCCGGCTTGCCGCTGCGCCCCGAGCCATGCCAGACTTGCGCCCCATGCCGATCCATTACGCCGACGCCGACATCCTGACCTCCGCCCGCATGGCGTCGGGGATGACCTCGCGCGCGCGCCGAATCCGACCACGCACCTGACTGGGTCGAGTTCGATCGCATCGAATTCCTGAAAAAGCCCAGCCCCGCGCTGGGCTTTTTTCGTTCAAGGCATCGCCCGTCCATCCCGTCCAAGGCCCCAGACCATGAAGCATTTCCTCAATACCCAGGACCTCAGCCGCGCCGAGCTTGAAGCCTTGCTGGTGCGTGCGGCCGAATTCAAGGCCAGCCCGGCCGGCGACCAGCTCAAGGGACGCGCCATCGCGCTGGTGTTCTTCAATGCCTCGCTGCGCACCCGCACCAGCTTCGAGCTCGGCGCCTGGCAACTGGGTGGGCATGCCGTGGTGCTCCAGCCGGGCAAGGACGCATGGCCGATCGAGTTCGAGTTCGGCAATGTCATGGATGGCGACGCCGAAGAGCACATCGCCGAGGTGGCCCGCGTGCTGAGCCGCTACGTGGACATGATCGGCGTGCGTGCCTTCCCCAGGTTCGTCGACTGGTCGGTGGACCGCGAGGACCGCGTGCTTCGGGGTTTTGCCCAATACGCCACGGTGCCGGTCATCAACCTGGAAACGATCACCCATCCCTGCCAGGAGCTGGCCCACGCGCTGGCGCTGCGCGAGCGCTTCGGCAACGACCTTCGTGGCAGGAAGTACGTGCTGACCTGGACCTACCACCCCAAGGCCCTCAACACCGCCGTGGCCAACTCGGCGCTGACCATCGCCACGCGACTGGGCATGGACGTCACCTTGCTGTGCCCGACGCCGGACTATGTGCTGGACGAACGCTACATGGGCTGGGCGCGCGACAACGTCGCCGAGTCCGGCGGCTCGCTGCAGGTCAGCCACGACATCGACGCGGCCTACAGCGGTGCCGACGTGGTCTACGCGAAGAGCTGGGGCGCGTTGCCGTTCTTCGGCAACTGGGAGGCGGAGAAGCCGATCCGCGACCAGTACCGCCACTTCATCGTCGACGAGGCCAAGATGGCGCTGACCAACAACGGTGTGTTCAGCCACTGCCTCCCGCTGCGCCGCAACGTCAAGGCCACCGATGCGGTGATGGATTCCCCCGCCTGCATCGCGATCGAGGAAGCCGAGAACCGCCTGCACGTGCAAAAGGCGGTGATGGCGGCGCTCGCCGACCGCTGATCCACGAACAGTCTCCCCCCATCCAACCCCCGACACTGGACCCATACCCATGAGCAAGCCCATCGTCCTCGCGTTCTCAGGCGGCCTCGACACGAGTTTCTGCGTGCCTTACCTCCAGGAGCAGGGATACGAGGTGCATACCGTGTTCGCCGACACCGGCGGCGTCGACGCGGCCGAGCGCGACTTCATCGAACAGCGAGCCGCCGAGCTGGGCGTCGCCAGCCACGTCACCGTCGATGGTGGTCCGGCCATCTGGGACGGTTTCGTCAAGCCCTTCGTCATGGCCGGCGAGGCCTACCAGGGCCAGTATCCGTTGCTGGTCTCCGACCGCTACCTGATCGTCGAGGCCGCGCTCGAGCGCTGCGGGGAACTCGGCACGAGGCACATCGCCCACGGCTGCACCGGCATGGGCAACGACCAGGTGCGCTTCGACCTGGCGGTCAAGGCGCTGGGGGACTACACGATCGTCGCGCCGATCCGCGAGATCCAGAAGCAGCACACCCAGACCCGGGCCTACGAGCAGGCTTACCTGGAGGAGCGCGGCTTCGGCGTGCGCGCCAGGCAGCAGGCCTACACGATCAACGAGAACCTGCTGGGGGTGACCTTGTCCGGTGGCGAGGTGGATCGCTGGCAGGCGCCGGGCGAGGGTGCACGCGGCTGGTGCGCCACGCGCGAGGACTGGCCCGAGGCCCCGTTGCAGGTACGCATCGGGTTCGAGAAGGGAGAGGCGGTCAGCCTGGATGGCGAGCGCGTGGCCGGCCCGGTATTGCTGGCGCGCCTGAACGAGGCCTTCGCCGCCTACGGCGTGGGCCGCGGGATGTACACCGGCGACACCACCATTGGCCTGAAGGGGCGCATCGTGTACGAGGCGCCCGGGCTGGTCGCCCTGCTGGCGGCCCACCGCGCACTCGAGGAGGCCGTGCTGTCCAAGCACCAGAACCGCTTCAAGCCGGAAGTGGCGCGCAAGTGGGTCGAGATCGTCTACGAGGGCTTCTTCCACGATCCGCTCAAGGCCGACCTGGAAGCCTTCCTGGTGTCGAGCCAGTCCTGCGTCAATGGCGAGGTAGTGCTGGAGACCCGCGGTGGCCACGTCGACGCGGTCGCGGTGCAATCCCCGCACATCCTCAACGCCAAGGGCGCGACCTACGCGCAGTCGGCCGACTGGGGCGTGGAGGAGGCCGAGGGCTTCATCCGCCTGTACGGCATGAGCTCGACACTGTGGGCCGAAGTGAACCGGACGAAGGGTGGCCGGGATGCTTGATCGCGTACTGACCCACCTCGAGAAGCTGGTGTCGTTCGACACCCGCAATCCGCCGCGCGCGATCGGCACCGGGGGCATCTTCGACTACTTCCGCGAGGTGCTGCCCGGTTTCCGCATCGAGGTCACCGACTACGGTGATGGCGCGGTGACGCTTCTGGCGGTCCGTGGCAACCCGACGCGGCTGTTCAACGTGCACCTGGACACGGTGCCGGATTCGCCGCACTGGAGCGCGGATCCGCTGAAGCTGCGGGTGGCCGAGGGCCGCGCCGTCGGGCTCGGCGCCTGCGACATCAAGGGCGCGGCCGCGTGCCTGGTGGCGGCAGCGGAGCAGACGTCCGGCGATGCGGCCTTCCTGTTCAGCACCGACGAGGAGGCCAACGACGCGCGCTGCATCGAGGGCTTCCTCAAGACCGACCATGGTTTCCGAGAGGCGCTGGTGGCCGAGCCGACCCGCTGCGAGGCCGTGCTGGCCCACCGCGGAATCAGCTCGGTGCTGATGCAGTTCAAGGGCCGGGCCGGGCATGCTTCCGGCGCCGAAGCGATGCAGGCCAGCGCGCTGCACCAGGCGATCCGCTGGGGTGGCCGGGCGCTCGACCACGTCGGTGCCTGCAGCCATCTGCGCTTTGGCGGCCTGACCGGGCTGCGCTTCAACATCGGGCGGGTCGAGGGCGGCATCAAGGCCAACGTGATCGCTCCGGCGGCCAGCCTGCGCTTCGGCTTCCGGCCGCTGCCCTCGCAGGACATCGACGCGCTGCACCAAGCCTTCCGGGAGTTCGCCGACGAGCAGGCCCTGGCGTCCTACGAGGAAACCTTCCGTGGACCCCCGTTGCCGGCCGGTGACGTGGCGCGCGCCGAGGACAAGCGCCTGGCCGCCCGTGACCTGGCCGAGGAACTGGACCTGCCGATCGGCAACGCCGTCGACTTCTGGACCGAGGCCTCGCTGTTCTCGGCGGCCGGGCTGACGGCGATGGTGTTCGGTCCGGGCGACATCGCCCAGGCCCATACCGCCGACGAGTGGGTGGCGCTGGACCAGCTCGGCACCTACGCCGCGGCGGCCACCCGGATCATGCAGTGAGCGCCCCGGCGATGAGTCCGATCAGCGATCCGCGTCCGACGATCGTCCGGCTGCTGTCCAACATGGCCAGCGCCAAGGAGATCCAGCAGTACCTCAAGCGCTTCTCGCAACTCGACGCGACGCGCTTCGCCGTGGTCAAGGTCGGGGGCGCCGTGCTGCGCGACGAACTCGGCGCACTGGTGTCGTCGCTGGCCTTCCTGCAGCAGGTCGGCCTGACACCGATCGTGCTGCATGGCGCAGGGCCGCAGCTGGACGAGGAGATGGCGGCCGCCGGCATCGGCAAGACGACGATCGATGGCCTTCGGGTGACCTCGCCACAGGGCCTGGCCGTGGTTCGGCGCGTGTTCCAGCAGCAGAACCTGCGCCTGGTCGAGGCGCTGCAGTCCGAGGGAGTGCGCGCCACGTCGATCCAGTCCGGCGTGTTCGAGGCCGACTACCTGGGGCGGCGCAAGTATGGCCTGGTCGGAAAGGTCGTGGGCATCCACACCGCCGGCATCGAGGCGGCGATCAAGGCGCGCTCGATCCCGGTCATCGCCAGCCTCGGCGAGACCGCATCGGGCCAGATCCTCAACATCAACGCCGACTGGGCGGCCAACGAGCTGGTCAAGCAACTCCAGCCCTACAAGATCATCTTCCTGACCGGCACCGGTGGGCTGCTCGACGACCGCGGGCGGATCATCGACTCGATCCACCTCAGCACCGAATACGACGAGCTGATGAAGCAGCCCTGGCTGCACTCTGGCATGAAGGTGAAGATCCAGCAGATCCACGACCTGCTGATGGACCTGCCACCCTCGAGCTCGGTATCGATCACCCGGCCCGACGAGCTGGCCAAGGAGCTGTTCACCCATCGCGGCTCGGGCACGCTGGTGCGGCGCGGCGAGCGCATCCGCCGGCATCGCTCCTGGAAGACGCTGGACCTGGAGCGGTTGCGGACGCTGGTCGAATCGAGTTTCGGCCGCACGCTCACGCGCGACTATTTCGACTCGACCACGCCCTGGCGCGTCTACTGCAGCGAGAACTACCGTGCCGCGATCATCCTCACCCGCGAGGACGGGATGCTGCACATGGACAAGTTCGCGGTCAGCGAGGATGCCCAGGGCGAGGGCCTCGGCCGGGCGATCTGGCAGGTCATGCATGCGGAGAACCCGAAGCTGTTCTGGCGCTCCCGGCGCGGCAATCCGATCAACGAGTTCTACTTCGCCAATGCGGACGGTGCGATGAAGGACGAGCGCTGGACGGTCTTCTGGTATGGCCTGGATGAGTGGGACATGATCCGCGCCGCGGTCGAGCACTGCCGCCAGCGCCCGGCGACGCTGGAGGGTAGCCTCCATGGCTGAGCGAACCCGCATCGGCATCGTCGGTGCCCGGGGCTACGTGGGCGGTGAGCTGGTCAGGTTGCTGGCGGCCCATCCCGACTTCGAGCTCGCCTTCGTCTCCTCGCGAGAACTGGCGGGCCAACCGCTGGACGCCAGCATCGCGGGTGCGCCACGGGGCCTGGCGTTCGAACGGCTCGAGCCCATGGACGTGGCCCGCAAGGAGGTCGAGGCCGTCGTGCTTGCCCTGCCCAACGGCCGCGCGGCCGCCTTCGTCGAGGCGGTGCGGGCGAGGACGCCCGGCGCCGTTCTGGTCGACCTGTCCGCCGACCATCGCTTCGACGACGCTTGGTACTACGGCCTGCCGGAACTCACCCGCGAGGCGAGCCGGGACCAACGCCTGATCTCCAATCCCGGCTGCTACGCCACGGCGATGCAGCTGGCGATCGCACCGATGCGCGATGTGCTCGAGGGGCCGGTGCAGTGCTTCGGCGTGTCGGGCTGGTCGGGCGCCGGGACCAGCCCCTCGGACAAGAACGACCCGGACAAGCTGCGCGACAACCTGATGCCCTACGCACTGGTCGACCACCTGCACGAGCGGGAGGTGAGCCGGCACCTGGCGCACCCCGTGGAGTTCATGCCGCATGTCGCAGCGCATTTCCGCGGCATCACGCTCACGGCCAACCTGCACCTGACGCGACACTTCGACCGGGAGGCGGTGATGGCGCGTTTCCACCAGCGCTACGATGACGAACCCCTGGTCGAAGTGGTCGATCCGGCACCGTGGGTGTCACGGATCGCCGGACGCCACGGGGTGCAGGTGGGTGGCTTCACCCTGTCGGCGGATGGCCGGCGGCTGGTCGTGGTCGCGACGTTGGACAACCTGCTCAAGGGCGCTGCGACCCAGGCGCTGCAGAACCTCAACCGGGCCTTCGGCCTGCCCGAACTGACCGGCATCCCCCACGACCCCCGCATGCCCTGAAGCGGGCGTCGCCCGCGACGAATACGGAAACCCTCATGTCCGACCTCCTGTGGCAAAAACCCGGCGTCAAGGTCGACGCCCGCATCCAGGAATTCCTCGCCGGCGAGGACGTCCTGCTCGACCGCGAGTTCTTCCTCCACGACATCCAGGCCAGTCGCGCGCACGCCGAAGGCCTGCAGCGCATCGGCATCCTCGACGGCGACGAGCTCGAGGCGCTCTTGCGCGAGCTCGAAGCGCTTGCCGGGGACTTCACCGAGGGTCGCTTCGTCCTGGATGCGCGCTACGAGGACGGGCACTCGGCGATCGAGCAGCGTCTCGTCGAACGGCTGGGTGACACCGGGAAGAAGATCCATACCGGCCGCAGCCGGAACGACCAGGTGCTGGTGGCCACCCGACT
Organism: Alkalisalibacterium limincola; assembly: GCF_008017755.1. GTDB lineage: Bacteria > Pseudomonadota > Gammaproteobacteria > Xanthomonadales > Xanthomonadaceae > Alkalisalibacterium > Alkalisalibacterium limincola. Next base: position 331,492 of record NZ_VRTS01000001.1, on the reverse strand, counting down.
CTGGCTCAAGGACCGGCTGCTGCGACTCCAGGCCGTGTGCGTGGAGACCGCGGAGGTGGCGCTGGCCCGCGCCGGGGCCGAGGCGATGCTGCCGCTGCCGGGCTACACGCACCTGCAGCGGGCCGTGGTGTCTTCTGCGGGAATGTGGTGGGCGGCCTGGGCGGAGGGATTCATCGACAACGCGCAACGCGCCGTCGATACGCTGGCGTGGGTGGACGCCAATCCGCTGGGTTCCGCCGCCGGCTATGGGGTGAACCTGCCGCTGGATCGTGAGCACACGACCCGGGCGTTGGGCTTCGGACGCATGCAGGTCGCGGCCACCTATGCACAGCTATCGCGCGGGAAGTTCGAACTGGGGGCGATCGACGCGCTGGGCATGGCGCTGCTCGACCTGCGCCGGCTGGCCTGGGACCTGTCGCTGTTCACCAGTGGCGAGTATGGATTCGTGACGCTGCCGGCGGAATACACCACGGGCAGTTCGATCATGCCCAACAAGCGCAATCCCGACGTGATCGAACTGATGCGCGCAACCTACGCCAGCCTCGCGGCCGCGCGCGCCGAGATCGAGCAGCTGCTCTCCCTGCCCTCGGGCTACCACCGCGACCTGCAGTTCTCCAAGGGCGCACTGGTGCATGGCTTTGGTCGTGGCATGGGTGCGCTGGAGCTGCTGCCGGACCTGCTGCGCAACCTCGACTGGAACCGCGAGCGCATCGATGCAGCGCTGGAGCCGTCGATGTACGCCACCGACCTGGCGGTGGAACTGGCGGCCAAGGGCATGCCGTTCCGCGATGCCTACAAGCAGGCCGCCGATCCGGCACAGTGGGCCGAGGGCGACCCGGTGAAGAGCCTCGAGGCGCGCAGTTCGACGGGGAGTGGTGGGGCGCTGGGACTCGACATCCTGCGTCGCAGGCTCGACCTGCTCGGGATCGGCGAATGAGGGGGTTCGTGTGAAAGCGTGATTCACATCACGCTTTCCGGCGCAATCTGACGCTGCGCGGCACGCTGCACTCGCGGGCATCGCGCTCCTTCCACGGCGCATGCGCCACTGTCGGGGGGGCTTCCACGGGAGACTCCCCCAATTGGCATGTTCCATGCTTGTTGCCGGGTGCCCCCTCCACGCACCCGGAATTATGTACAACCCCCACAAGCGTCCGGAACTTCCGGACGATTCACGCCGAGAGTCCCGCCAACCGCCTCGATCTCCAGAGCCCCGGACACCAGACAACAACCAGCGCATCTACCTGGGCGTGCCGGTCAAGTTCGCGCTGGCGTTTTCCATCGCCGTCGCCTGGGTGGTGCTGAGCGTGTGGCTGTCACAGCCGTGGCTCGCCGAACTGTCGATGCATGTCGGCTTCGCCCTGGCGTTGCTCGTCATCGTGTTCATCGCCTACGTACCCGGGTTCATGAACGCGTTCCTGATCGGCTCGATCGCGTTCGACCGGCGACCCATACGCAGGGCCCTCGCCGAGTACCCGGCGATATGCGTCCTGGTGGCCTGCTACAACGAGCGGACCAACATCGTCGACACGCTACGCAGCCTGGCCGGACAGGATTACCCGGGCGAACTGGAGGTCGTGGTCATCGACGATGGCTCCACGGACGACACCCTGGCATTGGCGCGCGCCGAAGCCGGACGCATCGAACGCTCCGGCCTGACGGTCCGGGTGATCGCCCTGGGCGAGAACGGGGGCAAGGCCAGGGCGCTCAATCGGGGGCTGTCGGAAACGACGCAGCCGCTGGTGATCACCGTGGACGGGGACTCGTGGTTGCGCACCGATGCGTTGAGCAAGATCGTGCAGCGCTTCCTGTCCGACCCCCCGAACACCGTGGCGGTGGCCGGTGCCGTGCTGGTGCGCAATTCGCGCGACAGCTGGCTGGCGCGGGCGCAGGAGTGGGACTACTTCCACGGCATCGCCGCGGTGAAGCGGATGCAGAGCATGTACCACGGCACGCTGGTGGCCCAGGGAGCGTTCTCGCTGTACACGCGGGAGGCGTTGAACGGCGTCGGGGGCTGGCCGGAGTGCGTCGGCGAGGACATCGTCGTGTCCTGGGCGCTGCTCAAGACCGGCGCACGCGTGGGCTACTGCGAGGACGCCTGCCTGTTCACCAACGTGCCGGTGGACGTAAAGCAGTTCGCGCGCCAGCGCCAGCGTTGGTCGCGCGGCCTCATCGAAGCTTTCGCCAGGCATTGGCCGCTGCTCTTCAAGCGCCGGTTGAGCACGCTGTTCATCTGGTGGAACCTGCTGTTCCTGCCCCTGGATACCGTCTACACGCTGGCCTTCCTGCCGGGAATCGTTCTGGCGCTATTCGGCTACTACTGGATCGCGGGACTGATGACGTTGCTGGTGTTGCCGCTTGCGGCGATCTGGAACATCGTCATCTTCCGCGTCCAGTCCCGGATGTTCAAATCGCAGGACCTCGCGGTCCGACGCAACATCACGGGCTTCCTGTTCTATACGGTGGGTTACACGATGTTGCTGCAGCCGGTGTGCGTGATGGGTTACGTGGCGGAGTTGCTGAAGCTTCGCAAGAGCTGGGGTACCAAGTGAGGCGGCCCATGTTTTCGCTGGGTGCACTGGTGCTTGGCCTGGTGGGAGTTCCCGGCGCGTCGGCGGCGGGGGAGGAGGGCCACCAGGCGCTGCGGGTGGATGGTTTCCATTCCTCCGACGCCGATGGCGCCGAACTCACCCGGTTCGGCCTGGGCTGGGACTTCCAGCGCCGGGATCGCGAGCACTGGGTCGGCGCCAAGGTCGAGCAGGCGCGCTTCGTCGCGCCTGGCTGGTCCCACGAGGAACAGCGCGTCTACTTCCAGGCTGCCGGCACGCTGGGTTCGGGCGACATCGACGACGACACCTGGCGGTGGCGGGTGTCGCCGGGAACCAACGGGGACCGGTTGCTCGGCTCGGCGGCCATGAACACGGAAGGTCCGCGCCGTCGCGAGCTGTTCATCGAACGCGAGTTGCTGGAGACGCGGCAGGGCGTGGAACGCGAACAGGTCGTGACCTTCCTGGGCGCGGCGATCGACCAACCGCTTGGGGAGCGCGCGAGCGTGACCGGCCTGGCGGGCTGGCAGGATTTCGACGACGGCAACCGGCGCGTGCACCTGCGTGCCAACGGCGTGCTCTCCGTGTGGCGCGAGCAGGGACTGAGCCTGCAGCTGCGCACGCGCTACCACCGCAATTCCGAACCGAACCTCGGCGACTACTTCTCGCCGGCCTGGTACGTCGATGTCATTCCCGCGGTAGGTTGGCGCAGGTTCGTCTCCGGCCACCAGTTCAATGCCGTGGCGGGCGTCGGACGGCAGCGAACGGCGGCCGAGGACTCCAGGCGTGCGCGCCTGCTGCAGGCCGGCTACGAAAGCCCGCGCTGGCGCGACAGCTGGGTGCGGATCAACGTCGGCTACTCGGACACCCCGGTGTCGACGAGCGCGCAGCGGGACCGCTACAGCTACCGGTTCATCATGTTCGAGGGCGTCATCGCGTTCTGAGGCGCCGGGAAAACGCAAAAGGCCCACCGATCGGCGGGCCTTGGCATCGAATTGGTCGGGGAGACAGGATTTGAACCTGCGACTTCTACGTCCCGAACGTAGCGCTCTACCAGGCTGAGCTACACCCCGACTTCGAGCCGCACATTCTAGGGGGGCTCGCCCCGGCTGGCAACATATTTCTCCCGCCCATGCTCCACGGGCTGGCCCGCGAGCCGGGTCAAGGCCGGTGCCCAGCGGTTAGAATGGCGGTTTGCCCCAGCATCCGGAGTACGGACTTGATCAAGCCCCGCACCATGCCCGGCGTCATGGAGCTGCTGCCGCGCGACCAGATCGCGTTCCAGCGCATGCTCGACGTGATCCGGCGCAACTACGAGCGCTTCGGCTTCCTGCCGGTGGAAACCCCGGTGATGGAGCTCTCCGATGTCCTGTTGACCAAGACCGGTGGGGAGACCGAACGCCAGGTGTATTTCGTGCAGTCCACGGGGGCGCTCGAGAAGGGCGGGGAGGGGCTGCCCGAGCTGGCGATGCGCTTCGACCTGACCGTGCCGCTGGCGCGCTACGTGGCGCAGTACGAGCATGAGCTCGCGTTCCCGTTCAAGCGCTACCAGATGCAGCGCGTCTACCGGGGCGAACGCGCCCAGCGTGGTCGTTTCCGCGAGTTCTACCAGTGCGACATCGACGTGATCGGCAAGGACACGCTGGGGCTGCGCTTCGATGCCGAGATCCCGGCGGTGATCCACGCCGTGTTCAGCGACCTGGACATCGGACCGTTCACGATCCAGATCAACAACCGCAAGCTGATGCGCGGCTTCTTCGAAGGCCAGGGCGTGGCCGACGGCGAGCAGCAGATGCTTGTGCTGCGCGAGGTCGACAAGCTCGACAAGCGAGGCCCGGAAGCGGTCTTCGAAACGCTGACCGGCCCGGATTTCGGCCTGGCCGACGAGGTGGTGCGCGCCATCATGGATTTCGTCGCGATCCGATCCAGTGGCCTGGCCGACGGCCTGGCCCGACTCGACGTGCTTGGTGGGGGCAGCGCGAGCTTCGAGGAAGGCGTGGCGGAACTGCGCGAGGTGCTTTCGCTGGTCCAGGCCTTCGGCGTCCCCGACGATGCGGTCGCGATCAACCTTTCGATCGCGCGTGGCCTGGATTACTACACGGGCACGGTGTACGAGACCACGCTGGACGAGTATCCCCAGATCGGTTCCATCTGCTCGGGTGGTCGCTACGACAACCTGGCGGAGAACTACACGAAGTCCCACCTGCCCGGCGTCGGCATCTCGATCGGCCTCACGCGCCTGTTCTGGCAATTGCGCGAGGCGGGCATCGTCTCGACCGCCGAGTCCACCGTCAAGGCACTGGTGGCCCTGATGGACGATGCGCGCGTGGAGGACAGCCTGGCGCTGGCGCAGCAGTTGCGCGCGGCGGGCATCAACACCGAGGTGCAGCTCGAGCCGAAGAAGCTGGCCAAGCAGTTCCAGTACGCGGACCGCGCCGGCATCCGGTTCGTCGTGCTGTCCGGCGAGGACGAGGCGGCGCGGGGCGTGGTGACGGTCAAGGACCTGCGCCGCGGCGAACAGTTCGAGGTGGGGCGCGGGGAGCTGGGTGGCGCCTTGAAGGTGGAGCTTGAGCAGGCGAGGGTGATGCATGTCGAATGAAGCCCACAACGAGACGATCCGCCTCGACGGCCGCTCGCTGACCCGCGGCCACGTCGTGGCGGTGGCCCGCGGGGCGCGGGCCGAGCTCGATGCCGGCCAGCTGGAGCAGGTGCGCCGCGCGGCCGATTTCCTCGCCGAGCAGGTTCGCCAGCAGGAACCCATCTACGGCGTTTCCACCGGATTCGGCAGCAATGCCGACCGTCTGCTGGGCGCGCACCGCCTGCGTGACGAGCTGCCCGGGGCCACGCGCGACCCCGACGCGGGCTCGCTGCATTCGGAACTGCAGCGCAACCTGATCATCACCCACGCCGTATGCGTGGGCGAGCCGTTCGCGGCCGACGTGGTGCGGGCCATGCTCGTCATCCGCATCAACACGCTGATGAAGGGCCACTCCGGGATTCGCGTGCAGACGCTGCAGGCCATGGTCGACATGCTCAACGCCGGCATCGTGCCGGTGGTGCCGAAGCTGGGATCGGTCGGCGCAAGCGGCGACCTGGCACCGCTCTCGCACTTGGCGATCGTGCTGCTGGGCGGCGGCGAAGCCTTCCTCGACGGCGAGCGCGTCCCCGGTGGCGAGGCGCTGCGTCGCGCCGGGCTTTCGCCGGTGGAACTGTCGTACAAGGAGGGGCTCGCCCTCAACAACGGCACCGCGCAGATGCTGGCCTGCGGCGTCCTGGCGCTCGACCAGCTCGAGCAGCTCCTGGACACGGCGGACCTGGCCGCGGCGATGACGGTCGATGCGTTCGCCGGACGCCTGGGCGCGTTCCGGGAGGCCGTCCACGCGCTGCGCCCGCACCCGGGCCAGGTCGATGTGGCGGCCAACCTGCGCGAGCTGCTGGATGGTTCCACCCTGGCCGACATCCCCTACCACCTCGTGCCGCGCTTCCGGCCCTGGCAGCCCGACAGCTGGCAGACAGCGGAGCAGCAGGCGCTGCGCTTCGACATCGGCTGGGATTGGGTGCCGCTGGGCCAGCGGCACGGGCGCGAGCGCTTCTACCAGCGTTTCCGGCCGTTCCGCGGCGGCAAGAAGCACCAACCGCAGGACAGCTATTCGCTGCGCTGTGTCCCTCAGGTGCACGGCGCGGTGCGCGATGCGCTGGCGCAGGCGCAGCGGGTGCACGACATCGAGCTCAACGCGGTCACCGACAACCCGCTCGTGTTTCCCGGCCATGTCTCCGAGGACATGCCGATCGAGGACCGCGTCGTCTCGGCGGGCCACTTCCATGGCATGCCCCTGGCGCTGGCGATGAGCTACATCAAGGCCGCCATCCCGGTGCTTGCCTCGATCTCGGAGCGGCGCCTGAACAAGCTGGTCGACCCGGCGACCTCCGATGGCCTGCCGCCGTTCCTGATCGGCAACGAGGACGCGACCGAGTCCGGATGCATGATCGTGCAGTACACGGCGGCGGCGATCGTCAACGACCTCGCCACCCGGGCGCATCCGGCCTCGGTGTACTCGGTGCCCACCAGCGCGAATGCCGAGGACCACGTGTCGATGGGTGCGAACGAGGCCCGCCACGTGCTCGACATGTGCGCCGACCTGGGGAAGGTGCTGGGCCTGGAAGCCTACGTGGCAGCCCAGGCGCTGGACTTCCGTCGCGACATGATCAATGCGGCGCGCGAGCTCGCGCGCAGCGGCGACGCCGAATCCCTGGCCTCGAAGGTGCACGGAGCGCCCCCCGTGGGGCACGAGGACCGCGCGGCCTTCCTCGCCGAAGTGGAAGGCCTGCGACGCGAGCTTGCCGAAAGCGCGGAGTTCACCCCGGGCAACGCCGTCAGCGCCGCGCTCGACGCACTGCGCGAGGAGATCCCGTTCATGCGTTTCGACCGCGCCATGGATGCCGAAGTGCAGACGGCGGTCCGGCTGGTCGCGTCGGGCCGGCTGCTTTCAGCGGCGCGCGCCCGCGCGGGGGATGAGCCCGCGCAGGCGATGCGCGGGGGCGGTTCAGGCCTGTAGCGTGCTGGGGCCGCGCACGCAGTTGCGGCCGGCATCCTTGGCCTCGTAGAGGGCCGCGTCCGCGCGCCGGATCGCCTCGTCCGGGCTGACCGGCTCGCGCGGCGGGACCGAGTACGCGCCGATGCTGAGCGTCAGTGGCAGGAGCAGGTCGCGCATGCGCAAGGCGATGCGGCGATCGACGCGCACAGTGCCTGTGCCACCTGCATGGATTCGACCTGGTCGAGGTCGCGCAGTGCCACGACGAACTCCTCGCCGCCGAAGCGTGCCACCAGCGCGTCGTGCTGCTGCAGCTGGGCCTGCATGTTGCGGGCGACCTGGCGCAGGCATTCATCGCCCACCATGTGCCCATGGGTGTCGTTGATGCGCTTGAAGTAGTCGATGTCGATCATCAGCAGGCCGAGCGGTCGCTGGTCCTCGCGTGCATCGACCAGCAGGCGTTCGAACTCGGCCATGAACCAGCGACGGTTGAAGGTGCCGGTGAGTGCGTCGCGACGGTTCGACTCGCGCAGGCGGCTGTTGACCTCGGCCAGTTCCTCCAGGGCTGAACTCAGCTCGCCGGTGCGCATGCTCACGCTGTGTTCGAGGTGCTGCTTGGCCTCATGGACGATGCGTTCGTTCTCGCTGCGCAGCGCGGCATAGCGGTAGGCGAGTGCGAACGACAGCAGGATCATCTCCATCGCCGAGCCGATCTGCACGCCGTACTCGGTGATGAACATCTTCGGCAGGACGCCGAAGGCGACCAGGGTGAAGGTCGCCGTGCCCAGGAGGAACACGCCCCAGGCGAGCAGGAAGAGGGCGGCTGGCCGGTAGCCACGGCGCAGCGTGACGAAGGTGACCACGGCGATCCAGGCCACGCTGGGCAGGACCGCGGCGGACGCGATCGGGGTCGCGATGCGATAGGGCAGCAGCATCGACGCCAGGCCCCAGAGGAAGAAGAAGCCGATGATCGCCGTGCAGGCGATGTCGCCCATCCGCCAGCGTTCGCGCAGCCCGAGGAACACGCGCGCGAACTGCTGCATGCCGATCTGCGAGATGCAGATCGACACCGGTACCGATTTGTCCTGCAGCCAGGCGGAATTGGGCCAGAAGTATTCGAAGGCCAGGCCGTTGAGGCAAAACAGCACCAGGCCGAAGCCGGCGACGTGGAACATGTACCAGAAGTAGCTCGGGTCGCGAAGGCTCAGCCACAGGATCAGGTTGTAGAAGAACAGCGCCAGCAGGATGCCGTAGTACAGGCCCATGCCCAACTGGGCGTTGTTGGCCAGCTCGGTGAATGCCGTCGGCGTGTAAAGCACCAGCGGGACCTGCATCGAGCTTTCGCTCTTCACCCGCACCAGAAGGTCGACCGGTTCGCCGATGGGCAGGTCGATCCAGAAGTTGGGGTGCCGGTAGGCCACCGATCGGCTCGAGAACGGCAGGCTGTCACCGGAGGCCTGGTGCACGACGTGGCCGTCGCGGTAGCGCACGTACAGGTCGATGCGATCGCTGAGCGGGTATTGCTGGACCAGGAGTCGCCGGATCTGGGTGGGGTCCTGGTTGACCACCCTGGCATGGAACCAGAACGCGCCCGCGCGGAAACCGAAGGTCGTGCGACCGTCGGGCAGGGGCTGGAAGCCATCGTCGGCCAGGGCTTCGAACATGACCGCCGAACTGGCGCGGGCATCCTCCTCGTAGTGCCAGCGCATGTAGGGCGCGAGGACCACGGTCTCGTCCCCGGGAGCCAGCGTGGCGGTATGCGCCGTGGCGGCCAGCGCGCTGCCTGGCAGGGCCAGGGCGGCCAGCGCGCAGGCGAACACGGCCAACAATGCACCTATCGCTGCTCGCAGCACGCGTTACCGCCTCCCCCCGGATCGATGCGCGAACAGTACCCGTTCCCGGCCGCCACGGAAAGTTGGCCAGGAAGTGCTTGCTAATGTAATAACGCGCTATTACACTGTGCGGAATGAAACGGCGCACCGCCAACGACACCTCACCCGCGCAACAGCTCGACGCGTTGTGCGAGGCCCTGGACTCCCTGGAAGGGCCGGAGGAGATCAGGGCATTCCTGACCGACCTGTGCACCCCGGCGGAAATGCAGGCGCTCGCCGATCGCTGGCGGGTGGTCCCTCTGATCCTGCAGGGGGTCCCCTACCGGGAGATCCACGACCTCACCGGCGTCAGCGTGACCACCGTGGGGCGGGTGGCGCGCAGCGTCGAGTTCGGCGCCGGCGGCTATCGCCGGGCCGCCGAGCGCTGCGCCGACGTCCCGGCCGTCGACCCATCCGAAGCATCCCACTGAATTCCCCCCCGCTTACCGACCCGGAGGCGACATGAAGTCGCGCGACCGCTTACGCATTGCCATCCAGAAGTCCGGCCGCCTGGCCGATCCCGCCCGTGAGCTGCTGGCGCGTGCCGGGCTGAGCTTTCGCGAGAGCCGCGACCGGCTGTTCTGCTACGGCGAGTCGCTGCCCATCGACCTGCTGCTGGTCCGGGATGACGACATCCCCGGACTGATCGCAGAGGGCGTGTGCGACCTCGGCGTGGTCGGCCTCAACGTGCTGGAGGAGCAGGCCGAGGAGCGACGCACGCAGGGCCTGGGGGAGGGCTTCACCGCGCTGCGCGAACTGGGCTCGGGCCGCTGCCGCCTGTCCATTGCCGCGCCACGGGAGTGGAACTGGGAAGGCCCGCAGTCGCTGGCGGGTACCCGGATCGCCACCAGTTACCCGCAGCTGCTGGGCCGGTGGTTGCGCGAGCACGATGTCGATGCCGAGGTCGTCGTGCTGGCCGGGTCGGTCGAAATCGCGCCGCGCCTGGGCAAGGCCGAGGCGATCTGCGACCTGGTGTCCACCGGCGGCACCCTGGCGGCCAACCAGCTGCGGGAGGTGGCCGTGATCATCGAGAGCCAGGCCGTGCTGGCCGGACCCGCCACACCGTTCGCCGACGAGCGGGCCGAACTGGCGTCGATGTTGCTGCGCCGGCTCGACGGCGTGCTGCGGGTGCGCGGCAGCAAGCTGCTGATGTGCCAGGCGCCGCGCGAGTCGCTGGATGCGCTGTTGAAGCTGCTGCCGGATGCCGAGCCACCGACGGTGATGCGGCTGGACAACAGCGGCGACCAGATCGCGTTGCAAGCGGTGTGCCGCGAGGAGGTGACCTGGCAGAGGCTCGAGGACATGAAGCGCATCGGTGCCCGCGGGCTGCTGGTGTTGCCGGTGGAGCAGATGCTGGCATGAACGACATGACGGTTCGACGCGTGGACTGGATGGCCCTGGACGAGGCGGAGCGCGAGGCCGTGCTGCAGCGCCCGACCATGGCGCTCGACGCCACGGTGCGTGTGGCGGCCGCGCGGGTCATCGACCAGGTCCGTGCGGACGGCGACGCAGCCCTCAGGGCCCTGACGCGGCGCTACGACCAGGTCGAGATCGATGCGATCCAGGTCGCGCCCGACGCGTTCCTCGCCGCGCGCCAGGCGGTGTCCGATGCACTTTACGAGGCGCTGGTCGCGGCTCGCGACCGGATCGCGACCTACCACCGTGCAGGGATGGCCGAGGGATTCGACATCGAGACCGCGCCCGGCGTGCGCTGCGGTCGGGTGATCCGACCCATCGGGCGGGTTGGCCTGTACGTGCCGGCGGGCTCGGCACCGCTGCCTTCCACGGCACTGATGCTGGGTGTCCCGGCGATGCTGGCCGGTTGCCGCGACGTGGTGCTGTGCAGCCCGCCGCGGCCGGATGGCGGGGTGGACCCCGCGGTCCTCGTTGCGGCGCAACTGTGCGGAATCGAAAAGGTCTTCCGGGTGGGCGGTGCGCAGGCGATCGCCGCGATGGCCTACGGTACCGGCACGGTGCCCAGGTGCGACAAGCTCTTCGGCCCAGGCAACGCCTATGTCACTGCCGCCAAGCAGGCGGTGGCGCAGGATGCGGGAGGAGCGGCGATCGACATGCCGGCCGGTCCCTCCGAAGTGCTGGTCATCGCCGACTCTGGAGCCGATCCGGAGTTCGTCGCCGCCGACCTGCTTTCGCAGGCCGAGCACGGCCCGGATTCCCAGGTCCTCCTGCTCTCGGACTCGGTGGAAATCCTCGATGCGGTCACCATCGAGCTAGAGCGGCAACTGGCGACGCTTCCGCGTGCGGAGCTCGCAGTGCAGGCGCTTTCCTCCTCGCGACTGGTGCGGGTGCGCGATCTCGACCAGGCCTTCGACATCAGCAACCGCTACGCACCCGAACACCTCATCCTCGCGCTGCGCGAACCGGAGGGGTGGCTCGACCGGGTCCAGGCAGCAGGCTCGGTGTTCCTTGGAGACTTCGCGCCCGAGGCGCTGGGCGACTACAACTCCGGCACCAACCATGTGTTGCCGACGGGCGGTGCAGCCCGGGCCTACAGCGGCGTGTCGGTCTCGAGCTTCCAGACCACGATCAGCGTGCAGTCGGTGTCGCGGGAGGGGCTGCGTGCCATCGGCCCGGGTGCCGCCGAGATGGCGCGGGCAGAGCGGCTTGTCGCGCACGAGCGGGCGGTGACGCGGCGCCTCGCCAGGGGGGATGCATGAGCACGGAAATCCGCCCGTCGCCACTGGAACTGGTGCGCGAGGACCTGCAGTCGTTCGCCGGCTATTCCTCTGCTCGACGCAGCGGAGTCGCCGGCGCGGTATGGCTCAACGCCAACGAGTCGCCGTCGGCGAACGCAGCCGATGGCCGCTACGGAGCCCATCGCTATCCCGATCCGCAGCCACCGCAACTCCGGAAGGCCCTGGCCGAGCTGTACGGCGCGCGCCAGGAACAGGTCCTGGTCGGACGCGGCAGCGACGAAGCGATCGACCTGCTGGTGCGCGCGCTGTGCCGCCCCGGCATCGACGCAGTGGCTTGCGCGCCACCGGTATTCGGGATGTACGCGGTTTGCGCGCGCCTGCAGGGCGCGCCCCTGGTCGAGGTGCCCCTGCTCGAGGACGGCAACGGCTTCACCACCGACATGGCGGCCATGGCGGAGGCGGCACTGGGGCAGCGCGCGAAGCTGGTGTTCCTGTGTTCACCGGCCAACCCGACGGGCCAGTCGCTCGACGTGGATGCGATCGCCGCGCTGGCACGCCGGCTCGAGGGCCACGCGATCGTCGTCGTCGACGAGGCCTATGGCGAGTACGCCTCGGTTTCCTCCGCGGTAGGCCTCATCGACTCGCTGCCCAACGTGGCGGTGCTGCGCACGCTCTCCAAGGCCCACGCCCTGGCGGGCGCCCGCGTCGGCTGCCTGGTGGCCGACGAGCGCCTGATCGAACTGCTGCGCAACTGCCAGGCCCCGTATCCGCTGCCATCGCCCTGCGTGGACCTGGCGCTGGCGGCGCTGGCACCGAAGATGCTGGCACGCACCCGTGAGCGCGTGGCGGAAACGATCGCCGAACGCGAGCGGCTGTACAACGCGCTGCAGGGCCTGGACCGCGTGCGCCGGGTCTATCCCTCGCAGGGCAATTTCCTGCTGGTGCGTTTCGAGGATGCCCAGGGCGTGTATCGCGGCCTGCTGGAGCACGGCGTCGTGGTGCGCGACATGCGCTCGGCGCCGGGACTGGACGACGCCTTGCGCATCAGCATTGGCAGCACACGGGACAACGCGGCCTTGCTGGCCGCACTTGAGGCGACCGGGGAGGTTTCCAAGTGAGCCAACGCATCCTTTTCGTCGATCGTGACGGAACCCTGATAGAAGAACCGGCCGACTTCCAGATCGACAGCTACGCCAAGCTGCGCTTCGTGGCGGGCGTCATCCCCGCGCTGCGGGCGCTGTGCGCGGCCGGCTTCGAGCTGGTCATGGTGACCAACCAGGATGGCCTGGGCACCGACAGCTTCCCGCGCGAGGCCTTCGAGGGCCCTCACCAGCTGATGATGCAGGTGCTGGAATCGCAGGGCATCCGCTTCCGCGAGGTGCTGGTCGACGAAAGCTTCGAGCACGAGGCCAAGCCGACCCGCAAGCCCAATGTCGGCCTGCTGCTTCATTACCTGCGCGACCGCAGCATCGACCTGGCCGGTTCGGCGGTGATCGGTGACCGGCCGACCGACCTGCAGCTGGCCGAGAACCTGGGCTGCCGGGGGTTCCAGCTTGCGCCGGGGCCGTGGACCTGGGAAGGCATCGTTGCCGAGCTGCTGGGTGGTGGGCGGCGTGCCAGCGTGGAGCGCACGACCCGGGAAACCCGGCTGCGCATCTCGATCGACCTCGACCAGGTGGCCGAGCCGGAGGCGCGGACCGGCCTGGGGTTCTTCGACCACATGCTCGAACAGTTGGGCAAGCACGGCGGCTTCGCGCTGAAGGTGCACTGCGAGGGCGACCTGCACATCGACGAGCACCATACGGTGGAGGACACCGCGCTGGCGCTGGGGCAGGCGCTGCGCAGCGCGCTGGGCGACAAGCGCGGCATCGGCCGGTACGGCTCGGCCGCCAGCGACCACGACAGTCGCGAGCTGGCGGCGCGCTTCGTACTGCCGATGGACGAGACACTGGCCAGCGCCGCCGTGGATCTCTCCGGTCGTCCGTACTTTGTCTTCGAGGGCAGCTTCCCGCGCGAGCAGGTCGGCGGACTGCCCACCGAGCTGGTGCCGCATTTCTTCCGCTCGCTGTGCGAGACCGCGGGTCTCAACCTGCACCTGCAGGTGCGTGGGGAAAATGCGCACCACATGGTCGAGGCCTGCTTCAAGGCCACCGCGCGGGCGCTGCGGCAGGCGCTGGCGCGCGCAGGTACCGACCTGCCCAGCACCAAGGGCGTGCTGTGATGCGAGTGGCGGTCGTGGACTCCGGAGGCGCCAACATCGGATCGGTCTGCTACGCCTTCGAGCGCCTCGGGGTGGAAGCCCGGCTGACCGCGACCCGGACACGATCCGGCGCGCGGACCGGGTGGTGCTGCCCGGCGTCGGCGCGGCCGCCGCGGCGATGCGCACGCTGGCCGGTCACGGGCTGGTCGACGTGCTTCGCGCCCTGGACCGGCCGCTGCTGGGCATCTGCCTGGGCATGCAGCTCCTGTTCGAAGGCTCCGAGGAGGGCGATGTCGCCTGCCTCGGCCTGCTCCCCGGCGTGGTGCGGCGCCTGGCCCCGGCGCCGGGCGTGCGCGTGCCGCACATGGGCTGGAACCGGCTTTCGCACCGTGGCCCGTCGCCGCTGCTTGCGGGCCTGCGCGACGGTGCCCAGGCCTACTTCGTGCACAGCTACGCCGCGCCCGTCACCGGCGACTGCATCGCCGCGACCACCCATGGACAGCCGTTCGCGGCCATGGTCCAGCGCGGCAGCGTGGCCGGCGCGCAGTTCCATCCCGAGCGCTCGGCCAGTACCGGTGCGCGCATCCTGGAAAACTTCCTCAGGGGCCACCGCCAATGACATTCACCGTGTTTCCCGCCATCGACGTGCGCGGCGGAGCCGTGGTCCGCCTGCTGCAGGGTGACTACGAACGCGAGACCCGCTATGGCGACGACCCCCTGGCCCAGGCAACCGCCTATGCCCGGGCCGGTGCCGAGTGGCTGCACCTGGTCGACCTGGACGCGGCCCGGGCGGGGGGCTACACGCTCACCGCACTGCTGGCGCGGCTGCGCGCGGAAGCAGGGTTGAAGGTCCAGACCGGGGGTGGCGTGCGTGGCGAACGCGACCTGGTGACCCTGCTCGAAGCGGGTGCGGAACGCGTCGTGATCGGTTCCCTGGCCGTACGCGAGCCCGGACTGGTCCAAGGCTGGATTCGCCGCTACGGGTCCGGGCGCATCACCGTGGCGCTGGACACGCGCTGCGACGAGACGGGCCAGTGGACGCTGCCGGTGGCTGGCTGGACCGAGGCGAGCACGCGCACGCTCGATGACCTGGCGCAGGAGTACGCGCACGCCGGGCTCGAGCACCTGCTTTGCACGGACATCGCCCGCGACGGGATGCTGCTCGGCCCGAACCTCGACCTCTACCGGCACCTGCTTGGTCTCGTTCCCGGGCTCGCGCTGCAGGCGTCGGGTGGCGTCCGCGACCTGGACGACGTGCGTGGTGCCCGCGAGGCTGGCTGCAGCGGCGTCGTACTGGGCAAGGCCCTGCTGGAAGGCCGGCTGCGTCTTGAAGAGGCACTGGCATGTTGAGCCGCCGGCTGGTGCCGTGCCTGGACGTGCGCGACGGACAGGTGGTCAAGGGGGTGCGCTTCCGCGACCACGTCGTGGTGGGTGCGATCGAGGAGCTGGCGCTGCGCTATCGCGACGAGGGCGCGGACGAGCTGGTGTTCTACGACATCACCGCCAGTCCGCAGGCGCGAAGCGTCGACCCCGCCTGGGTGGAACGCGTCGCCCGGATCATCGACATCCCGTTCTGCGTCGCTGGTGGCATACGCAGCGTGGCGGATGCGCGAATCATCCTCAATGCCGGCGCGGACAAGATCTCGGTCAACACGCCTGCGCTGGAGCGGCCGGCCCTGGTCGCCGAACTGGCCGACGCCTTCGGCGTGCAGTGCGTCGTCGTCGGCATCGACAGCCTGCGTGACGAGGACGGCGACTGGCGCGTCCGCGCCTACACCGGCGACCCCGAACGCATGCGCGCGATGCCGCGGCGAACGCTGGACTGGGTCGAGGAAGTGCAGCAGCTGGGTGCCGGCGAGATCGTGCTCAACTGCATGGGGGCCGATGGGGTTCGTTCCGGCTACGACCTGCAACAGCTGCAGGCGGTCCGGGAGCGCTGTGCGGTACCGTTGGTTGCCTCGGGCGGCGCCGGCCTGCCGGCGCACTTCCGCGACGTGTTCCTCGACGCGGACGCAGATGCCGCGCTGGCGGCCAGTGTCTTCCACTCCGGAGAGATCCGGATCCCCGAACTCAAGCGGTTCCTGCGAGGGCAGGGCGTGGAGGTGCGTGATGAACTCCGATGAGATCGATCGACTGGCCTGGGACAAGCAGGCCGGGCTGATCCCGGCGATCGTCCAGGACGCGCGCGACCAGCGCGTGTTGATGCTGGGTTACATGAGCCGCGACGCCCTCGCCAAGACACTGTCCAGCGGGCGGGTCTGCTTCTACAGCCGCAGCCGCAAGACACTGTGGATGAAGGGTGAGAGTTCCGGCGACTTCCTCGAACTGGTCTCGCTGGAGACCGACTGCGACCGCGACACGCTGCTGGTGCAGGCGGTGCCCCACGGACCCACGTGCCACCTCAAGCGCGTGAGTTGCTTTCCCAAGGCACCTGCGGGGTTCATGTCCGAGCTCGACGCCCTGGTGCGTGGGCGCGAGGCCGACAGGCCGGTCGACAGCTACACCACGCACCTGTTCGAGTCGGGCACGCGCCGCATTGCCCAGAAGGTCGGGGAGGAGGGCGTGGAAACGGCCCTGGCGGCGGTCGCGCAGGATGCCGAGGCCGTGCTGGGGGAAGGCGCGGACCTGGTCTTCCACCTGATGGTCTTGCTGCGCGCGCGCGGCCTTGGCTGGAACGACCTGGTCAGCGTGCTGGCCGCGCGTCATCGTCCGAAGGCGCCAGCCTGAGGTCCACCCAGACCAGGTGATGGTCGCTGGCTTCGGAGGCGCCCAGTACGTCCTCCTCCGGCAGCGGCCAGTACACGCCGCTGTCGATCACCTCGAAGTCGACCGAAGGCAGCACGTAGTCGACGCGCAGGTTGCCGGTGCGCGGATCGAAGTTGCCGGTGTCATGGGCCGGGTCGCCGCGGTGGGTCTCGTTCGCCTCGCCCTGCTCGCGCGCCGCCAGCGCGCCGCCCTCGCTGCGCGGCGGTGGGTAATCCAGCACGCGGGGGTGGGACAGCAGCTGGAGGATCGCGCGCCCGTGGCTGGCGCCATCGACCGGGTCGGCGTTGTAGTCGCCGACGATGACGAACCGCGCGTCCTCGCCCAGCCCACCGCTGCGGCCGGCATCGTCGACCAGCCACTCGGCTTCGCCCGAACCGATGTACTCCGCCCACAGGCGGATTTCGTCGTGGTTGCGCAGGCGGTTGCGTCCCTCCGGCCCATCGAAGGCAGGGGGGGTCGGGTGGGCGGCCAGCAGGTGGATGCGACCCAGTGGCGTGTCCACGCCACGTCCCAATGGGATTTCGACGACAGCGGGAACTGCTCCCAGGCCGGGGCGGGGTACCAGGGGGCCCCGGTTTCGGGGTCCTGCACCTCCAGCGCGCCGGGCAGGTCCTTCCAGCGCAGGTGCTGGAAGGTACGTGACGCCTCGGTGTCGATCGGGTACCTGGACAGCAGCAGCATGCCGTACTGGCCCGGGTGCGTGCCGTAGCCCCACGCGTCGCCGGGTCCATCGGTGCGTCCGTCGCCGTCGAGGTCGAAGCCGCTGGGCATGCCGGTGTTGACCGGGGCGAAGAAGCGATACGGGTAGTCGATCGCCACCTGGCCCGCCTGGGAAACGGCGAGGTAGTCGCGCATGAAGGCGTCGGCGGCCTCGCCGTCGGCGTCGTGGTCGAACTCGTTGATCAGCAGGATGTCCGGTGCCAGGTGCTGGATGATCGCGGCCACCTTGCGCGCCCTTTCGTGGCCCTGTGCAAGCTGGCGCGCCACGTCGCCAGCTTCCCCGCCATGCAGCGAGGCGTTGAACGTCGCCACGCGCAGCGTCGCGTCGGTGGCCGGTGGGGTCATGGGCGTGGAGGAGGTGTCATTCGAACTGCCGGGGGGCGATGGCGTGCACGCCAGGGCGAACAGGGTCGCCGCGAGCAGCGCCACGGTGGGTCTGGTCATGTCCGGTCCGAGGTGTCCAGGTTGCTCCAGCGGCCCCGCTCGAGCTTCTCGAGCGGGTGGAAGCTGGATTTGTAGTCCATCTTCGGATGATCCTGTATCCAGTAGCCAAGGTACAGGTGCTCGAGGCCTGCGCGCTGGGCCCATTCGATCTGCTTGAGGATCGCGAAGCTGCCGAGGCTGCGTGCCGCCGCATCGGGTTCGAAGTACGTGTACACCGCCGAGAGGGCATTGGGCAGGCAGTCGGTCACCGCCACGCCCATCAACGTGCCCCCGCGGCGCATCTCCAGGAAGCGCGTCGGGCTCCAGGCGCACTTCAGGAAGGCATCGAAGTCGCTCGGACGGGCCTCGTCCATGCCACCGTGGCGATGGCGGCTTTGCAGGTAGCGCTGGTAGAGCACGAAATGCTCGGTCGTGCGTTCGGCGGCCACGACACGCACGTCGATGTCCTGGTTGCGACGCAGGCAGCGCCGCTGGCTGCGGTTTGGCCTGAAGCGCGCCACTGGAATGCGTACCGAGATGCAGGCCTTGCACTGGGCGCAATAGGGGCGGTAGACGTGCTCGCCCGAACGCCTGAAGCCCATCGCCAGCGCGCCGGCATACAACGAGGGCAGCTGGCTGTCGCGAGGGTCCAGCACCAGGTCGCGGGCGGCCCGGTCATGCCAGTAGCCGCAGGGGTGTTCGGCGGTCTGGTACAGGCGGATCGATGCTGCGGTCATGCCCCAATGCTAACCAAAGCGAGCCGTGGGCAACGACCGCCCATCCCCGGGTTTGCATGGCTGGTCGGATCCACTATGGTCGAGGGCGCATTCAAGAGGAGGACGCCCGTGCCGCGACGGTTGCCCTGGATGGGGCTGTTGGGAATCGTGCTTTACACAAGTGCGGGGGCGGGGCCCTATTGGCCGGAGTCGGTGCCTCACAACGACCCTATCGATGGCCGCAACGCAGAAAGTCGTTTCCAAGAGCCCGTCGGTTGCGGAGAAAGCGCGCCCGCCACCCGGCTGGCGCTGCTGATCGCGTCCGATCCCGGGCAGCGGCGGCCTGAGTTGCGATGCAGCCCGGTGCTGTCACGCATCGCGTCGGAGCGGGCCCGCGAGCTGGCCGAGGAAGGCCGCATCAGCCACTTCACCAACGGCCTGGCCCCGAACCTGCGCCTGCGGCAGTCCGGCTATCCACTGCCCCGGCAGTACCCGCATGGGGGCGCGAACCAGGTCGAAGCGATAGCGGGCGGGTTCGCAGGACCCGAGGAGGCCTGGGCCGCTTTCAAGCGCTCCGACCGGCATCGCTCGCACCTGCTCGGCGAGCACGAGTTCTTCAAGTCCCAGGATGAGATCGGGGTGGGATTCCACAGGTTGCGTGAATCGCCCCACGTGGAGTACTGGGTCGTCTTCGTCGCCACGCGTGCCGACACCGCCCACCCCCCCATCGCAGCGAAGCAACACGGCGCGGACTAGGCGCCGCGCGCCCTCACGCCACCTCGCGGGTCCTGGGGGTCACGGCGCTCAGCAACTTCGCGTCCAGCCCATGGCCATCGTCGAACGCGCGGCGCAGGCGGCGCAGCGCCTGTTCGTCGAAACGGCGTGCGCGAGCAGCCGCGATCTGCGACAGGAATTCCCGCTGCGACCTGCGCGAGCGGCCGTCGAGGACGGTCACCGTGGTCACCGTGCGCAACAGCACCTGGCCTGCCGCTTCATCGAGGTCGGCGACGCGCCCGGACCAGGCCGACCAGTCCTGCTCGATCGCATCGGGATCCAGGTCCAGGCGATCAAGCAACTGGTCGAGGAACAGCACGTAGTTCGGGTGCGCGTCCTGGCTGCGGGTGATGCTTTCGGCCACCGCTTCGGCCACCAGCTGGCGGGCCTGGCCATCCATCGCCTCGACCGGCGCCTTGATCATTTCGTCCAGGTCGCGAAGGGCGACCGGCCCCGCCGCACGGTGCCGCACCTTGGCGAGGATCCACTTGGTGACGATCATGTTCCACACCGCATATACGGCGATTGCCGCGAACGGAAGCACGGTGCGCACCGCCGCGCGCCCCAGCAAGCGGCGCAGGATGATGCGCAGCACGACGCTGGTTGCGCTGACCTTCACCCGGTACATGATCGCCTGCAGCACGAGTCGCCATCGCGGCACCCGGGCATACGGATCGACGCCGTGGATCGGAGCCCGTGGATTGGGGATGTCGAGCGCGGCGCGCGAGAGCCCGAGCGCCATCATCTTCTCCGCGTCCTCTGGCCCAAGCTGCAGCCCGGTGAGCTCGCCCACGCGCGCCACGGCCAGCAGGACGCGCCAGTACAGATAGGCGATCTCGGCCGCGCTGACCACCAGCGCGATACCCAGATAGGCAGCCCAGAACGGCCACTGGTCAAGCAGGTCCTCGCCCCCGCGGTCCTCGCCGAAGTGGGCATGGAGCACCAGCTCGCTGGCGCCGATGAGCGCACCGGCGACGGCACCGCACAGGCCCGCGTGGACGAGGGTGGTCCGCTCGATCCGCTTGATCCGCTCGAGGACACGGGCAGGCCACGCGCACATGGCATCGCGGTGCTTGTTGCTGCGGCTTCGGAGGAAGCCCAGCCCCATGCGCTCGATGGCGTTGAGTTCCTCGCTGTGGGGTGCGGCTGGACGCATGCGGCTGGCTTACTCGAAGACCCGCTCGGCGTCGACCACTTCGATCCGGCCAACGGACAGGCCGAACGGCCGTGAAGCGATCTCCGCGTCCTCGGCCAGGAGGGCCTCGGGCTTTTCGGTGTTGTACTCGATCGGCGAAGGCGCGTCGTCGGCCAGCGCGGCGGCCAGGCCCTCCCCATCGCGGGTGACGAACACGAACTGTGCCGCGTCGGTGTGGATGTAGCGGCGGATCGCGGCGTTCACGTCCTCCAGCGTCAGCCGCTCCAGGCCCCGGCGCACGTAGTCGATGAAGTCCGGCGTGCCGTACCACTCCGAATCGGTGGCGTAGCCCAGCCGCGTGGCGCTGGTCGAGGTCAGGATCGCCACGAACTTGTGCAGGAAATTCCTGCTGGCCTCGAACTCCGCCTGCGACAGGCCTTGATCGACCAGGCGGTCGAGCTCCCACAGCGCGGTGCGGGTGGCGAACAGCGCGTCGTTGTTGTCGCGCAACGGGCGCAGCCAGACCTGGAACAGGTCGTTGCGGCGCGGATAGCCGGGCTCGGGCTGCATGCGGAACATGCCGCCCGGGAAGTACTCGATGTAGGCATAGCTGCCGTAGTTCATCCCGCGCTCCTCGCGGATGCGCTGGTAGAGGCGGCCGGAGCTGTTGCGGTGCTCTCCAAGCCAGCTGCGCACCAGCCACAGGGCGATCCAGTCGTCATCGCCGCGCTTGAGCTCGATCGGCCAGCCGAACGAGACCGCCACGCCAGGCGTTTCCTTCTCGATGATGCGGGCCGCGCGTTGGCCGGGCCGGTCCACCGTGGGTACGGCGAGCATGCCCGGGCCGCCATCGGGAAGCCGGTCCAGGTCGCGAAGCAGGGCCTGCCGGAAGGAGGCGTCGTAACCCCCGGCCAGGCCCAGGCCGACGTTGCCGTTGGTGAAGCGCCGGGCGACGAAGTCGCGGACGTCCGCCAACGTGAGTGACTCCACTTGGCTCGCATGGCCCAGGCTGAGTCGACCATAGGGATGCCCCGCGCCATACACCATCTCGTATAGCGCTTCCTTGCCCAGTTCCTCGTCGTTGTTGCCCCGCAGGCTGGTGCGGATGGCGTTGGCCTGCTGCTGCCGCAAACGCTGGAAATCGTCCTCGCGCAGGCCGGGCTCCAGCAGCATCTCCCGGACCAGGCCATGCCAGGTTTCCAGGTTGTCGCGATGCACGGTGGCGGTGAAGGTGACCAGTTCCTTGTCGACCTGTACCGACAGGCCCGAGGCGATGGGATGGAATGCCTGCTGAAGCTCGGCGTGGCTGCGACGCGCGCTGCCGCCATTGGCCAGCATCGAGGCGCTGAGCTGGGCCAGGCCGGCCTTGCCCGGCGGATCGAACGCCGCACCGGTCTGGAAGGTGATGCGCACGTCACCAGGGCCGCGTCGGAGGGCTGCTCGATGACGATGATGTCGGCCCCTGGCGTGGCTTCAGCCCACCGTGCGACCTCCTGGTCGAGTTCGCGGAAGGCGTTGGCGCCGGGCAGCGATTCTTCCGCGGCGATCGACACGCTGACACGATTGGAGTCGGTGAAGACGCGGTTGGCGGCGTCGACGATCTCCGCCGGGGTGACGCGGTCGAAGCGCGCGTAGAGGCGGTTGAGGGTTTCCGGATCCCGGTCGTGGTGAACGAAGCGCGCCAGCGTGGCACCGATGCTGGCGGCGGAATTGAGCGTCGCCGCGAACGCGTACTTCACCCGCGACTTCGTTTCGGCGAGTCGACGCGCGTCGAACTCCTCGGTGCGCGCACGCAGCAGGGTGTCCTGGATCGCGGTGACGACGGCCTCGGCATGGGCCGGGTCGGTAAGGCGCGCACCGATCGTGAACAGGCCCGGATCCTTGTTGGTGGGGGCGCCGGCGAAGAACTGGTCGACCAGTCGCTCGCGAACCACCAGCTGCTGGTAGATCTCCGAGGTGTTGCCGAAGTGGAGTTCGGCCAACAGCATCAGTGCCGGCGTGTCGGCGGAGTCGGCGTCGAAGGCCGGACCGCGCCATGCGTTGAGCAGCCACGGCTGCGTCGGACCGTCCCAGGCCAGGTGGCTGTAGCGCGGGCCGGCCAGCGGCGGCTCGACCGGGATGTCGACCTCGTAGCTTCCGCGTTCCCAACCACCCCAGTAGCGTTCGACCAGCGCGGCCGTGGCTTCCGGGTCGACGTCACCGACCACGATCACCGTCGTGTACTCGGGCCGGTACCAGCGGTCGAAGAAAACCCGCGAGTACTCTATCTGGTCGGGCATCGCCACGATGTCGTCGAAGTAGCCCATCGTGGTGTGGCCGTAGGTGTGGACATCGAAGGCGAGCTCGGAAAGCACCTCGAAGCCCTTGAGCAGCGGGTTGGCGTAGTTCTTGAGGTACTCGCCCTTGACGGCGAGGGCCTCGGTGCGGAACTGCTCCTCGGAGTAGTCGAGGTTCTGGAAACGGTCCGCCTCCACCTCGAGGATCTTCTCCAGGTCCTCGGTCGTGAAGTTGATGTAGTAGTTGGTCAGGTCCGAGGAGGTGTAGGCGTTCTGGTCGCCGCCTGCGGCCTGTATCACCGCCTGGTACGCGTCGGCCGGGTAGGTCGGCGTGCCGCGGAACATCATGTGCTCGAAGAAGTGGGCGAATCCCGACTTGCCGTCCTCGACCTCGTTGCGCGAGCCCGTCTGGACCGGGATCTGGAGGCTGACCAGGCCCGGCGTGTCGGTGGGCACCACGATCAGCTTGAGGCCGTTGTCGAGCTCCCGCTCGAGGTAGGGCAGGTCGAGGATGCGGCCGGCTTCGGCTTCGGCTTCGGCCTGGGCCGGGGGCGGGGTCATGCCACCGGCGGTGCCCAACAGCAGCGCCGCGG
This sequence comes from Alkalisalibacterium limincola, assembly GCF_008017755.1. Lineage (GTDB taxonomy): Bacteria > Pseudomonadota > Gammaproteobacteria > Xanthomonadales > Xanthomonadaceae > Alkalisalibacterium > Alkalisalibacterium limincola. The sequence goes on along the minus strand of NZ_VRTS01000001.1, from coordinate 308,289 downwards.
CGAACGGAAGGGTGAAGTGTCGGGACATCGGGGGGCTCCGGAAGCGGTTCTGGCGCCAGGGGCGGCCGGCATTCCCTATTGAAGCATGCCGGCGTGGGGCGGCCCATGTCCGAAGCCGGGGCGTGGCCCCGTGCCTAGTCGGTCAGGCTGGCGAGGTAGGAAACCAGCGCGTCGACGTCATCCCCGTCGAGTTCGCGGTAACCGCGCTTGGAGCGCAGCGCACGTGGCGAGAGGTCCTCGGCCACCGAGTCCTCGCCGAGGGTCCAGGCGCGGATCTCCGGGCGCTCCATGCGGCTGCCGACACCATCGAGCGGGCTTCGCGGACTGCCTTCGCCTGCGATCGAGTGGCAGGTGGCGCAATCGAGCGATGCGTAGACCTCCCGTCCCCTTGCGACGCGTTCGGCATCCCCGGGGGCGGCTGCTGGCGGTACCGGCAGCATCGGCTCGGCCGCGATCGTGGCCGTACCGGCGTTGTAGGTGGCGGCGAAGGCCGCGGTAAAGACCAGGACCAGGCTGCAGGTGATCCAGGCCAGTCGTCGTGCCCATCGTTCGCGCATGTTCGCTTGCTCCTTGTTGTGGCCGTCAGGCCAGGTCGAAGATCTCGGAGTGCACCCTGTTCAACGCAACACCCAGGGTTCCGAGGCCTTGCTCGGCCAGCCGGATCATCGGCGTGGGCCCGCAAACGTAGTACTGCAGGGCCTGGCGCTCTTCGAGGCTGCCGGGCAGGTAGCGCCCCAGCACGCCGGCGTCGACGAAGCCACGCTCCCCCTGCCAGTCCGGAGCGGGCTCGAGCAGCACGTCGACCACCTGCATGTTGATCCGGTCGGCGAGGCTGCGGATCTCGTCGCCGAACACGATGCGGTCGGCGACCCGGTTGCCGTAGAACAGCCATTTCGGCCGTGTGTCCCCCCGGTCGGCGAGGGCCCGCAGCATGCTCATCAGCGGTGCGATGCCGACGCCTCCGGCGATGAAGACGTATCCGGCCGCTTCCGGGTGCCTGTCGATGCCGAAACTGCCATAGGGCCCGTCGACGAACGCCCGTTCACCCGGCTTGATGTCGCCGATGCCCGAAGTGAAGTCCCCGAGCTCCTTGATCGTGAACGCGATGCGGCCGGGTCGGGTCGGGGTGGAGGAAAACGAGAACGGGTGTTCCTTCATCGCGAACGGCGAGGCACGCAGGGTCAGCCACGCGAACTGGCCGGGATGGTAGGCGAACGGCTCCCCCTGCTCGGGTTCGAGCTCCAGTGTCCACGTGTGGCTCGCTTCGGGCCGGACTTCCATGACGCGCCAGGGTCGGCGAAGCAGTGCGGCCGGACGCGCCAGCCGCACCCAGACGGCCAGGCCGAGCCAGAACGCACCCAGCCCGATCCACAGTAGCCGTGCGGGCGTGTCCTGCAGGTAGCTTCCCGAACCGAACACATGCACGAGCGCGGCGACGACACCCGCGACCGCGAGCACCACGTGCACCCGCCGCCACGCGTCGTACTCAAGTCGCAGGGTCTTGCGCCATAGCGAGCTGCCCACCAGCAGCGCGAACGCCAGCAGCGCCAGCCAGCCCGAGAGCATGTACGCCGGCGCGCCCGCGGGGTTCGGCCAACCCGCCACCACCGGATGGCGCCACACCAGGATCCCCACATGCAGCAGCAGCACGAGGAACGCACCGATCGCAAGATAGCGGTGGAAGGTGTAGATCACGTCGATGCCGAACGGGGCCGTGGCGCGCTTGAAACGGGCGGTCAACGCGAACTGCAGGCCCATCATGCCCAGGCTGGCGTAGCCCAGCGCCATCGCGAAATCCCACCAGAAGCCGCCCGGACGAGGGCGCTCGCCCACCAGCAGTACGAGAAGCGGCACCAGGACCAGCACGAGGTAGACGGCTATCCACACGGCCGCGGAGCGCAATTGTCCGGTTCCGGTTCTGATGGCAGGCTCCTGGCACGAGGGCTCAACCCGCATTGTAGGCACGAGGCGTGGCGGCCGTTTGATCGACCTCAAACCACATCCCTGGAGACCGCGTAGCATGGCCAAAGCACTTGGGAGATACGTCGTGAGCGTGTTTCGAACCATGTTCGCAGTTGGCCTGGTGGCGGTGTCGGCGCTGGTGATCGCAGGCCTCGTGCCCGCTCCCGGCGGACAGCCGGCCCAGGCACAGGCCGAGGATCCACTCGCCGGGTACGTGTTGCCCGAGTCCGTCCAGGCCTGCACCGCCTGCCACGAGGAGCCGCACGTGCTGTCGATCCTGCATGGCCCCCATGGCGTCAGCGAGGATCCGCGAAGCGGCTTCGCGCAGCTCGGGTGCGGCAGTTGCCATGGCGCCAGCGAGGCACACATGCAGCGCCCGGCACGCGGCGAGCCGCGCAGCCCGCCGGACGTGGTGTTCGGTCCGCACCGGACCGACGACGGCCGTGCCGACGCAATGTGCCTGGCCTGCCACGGCGCAAGCGCCGGCATGCACTGGCAGGGCAGCGAGCATGAAGTCGCCGACCTGTCCTGCGCCAGCTGCCATACCTCGCACGCCTTCAGCGACCCCGTACTCGACCGCTCCGGCGAGGCGCTGGTGTGCGCGACCTGCCATGCCCGTACCCATGCCGAGGCCCTCAGGCCGTCGGCCCATCCCATGCTGGACGGGCAGGTGGCGTGCCGCGACTGCCATGCCGTACACGGCGGCCCTGGCCCCGGGCTGCTGTCGGCGAACACGGTCAACGAGAATTGCACTGGCTGCCACGCCGAGTTTCGTGGCCCCTTCCTTTGGGAGCATCCGCCCGCGGCCGAGGACTGCCTGGCCTGCCACGTTCCGCACGGCTCGGTGCACCGGCCCCTCCTGGTCAAGCGCACGCCATGGTTGTGCCAGGACTGCCACATGGCGCAGTTCCATCCCAGTGCAGCACTCAGCGGTACCGGCCTTCCGGGCGAGTCGCTGCCCTCGGGCTCGCAGTCGATGCTCGGGCGCGACTGCATGAACTGCCACGTGCACGTCCATGGCAGCAACCATCCTTCCGGCCCGGGAACCACGAGGTAGGCACGAGATGCCCATCAAGCCCGCCCGCATCGGACTGCTCCTGGGTGCCAGCCTGCTGGTCGCCACGCCGGGAATGGCCGGCGCGGGCGTGCCGCAGCCCATGCCGGGACCGCTGGGGCGACGGACTGCAATGTCCTGGCGGTGGGTGTGGGTGACTTCAGCGGGGGCCGGTTCGGGTACGGACGCTGGCGCGGCGAGCCGCCCGGCGGCACCGGACTGCTCGACCTGCTGCTGTGCCGCGCGCTGGCACCGGGCGAGGGCGGCGCACGGCATGCGCGGCTGCAGCTGCACGACGCGACGCTTTCCACCCGTCGTGCGGAACTCGTGGTCGGGCGCCAGGGTGCCTACCGGATCGAGGTGGGCCACCAGGGTCTGCCGCAGCCGCGCGTGGCGGCACGCACGCCATTCACGAATCCGGGTTCGACGGCTTTGGTGCTGCCGCCGGACTGGGTCGCCGCCCCGACGACGGCCGGCATGACCCGGTTGCTCCCGGCCTTGGGTGAAGTCGGACTCGGGGTCGATCGTCGTCGCCAGCATGTCGGCCTCATGGCATGGCTCGGGGAACGCTGGCAGGTCGACACGCGCTACGCCGAGGACCGTCGCCAGGGCCTGCGCGGGTTCGCGGGACTGATCGGCAACACCGGTGGCAATCCCCGGGTGGCGATGCTGCCCGAGCCGGTCGACCAGACCACCCGCGATGCCGACCTCGGACTGCGCTATGCCGGCGAGCGCTGGCAGCTGCGTGCCGGGGTGCTGCTCTCACGCTTCGAGAACGCCCATTCGGCCCTGACGTGGCAGAACCCGTTCTCGGCCATTGCCGGCTGGGACGCCTCCGCCGGCCATCCGGGCGGTTTCGGACAGGCCGGGCTGATGCCGGGCAATCGTTTCAGCCAGGCCAGTGTGTCGGCTGCGACCTCGATCGGCGAGCGCACGCGCGTCAATGCCGACCTTGCGCTGGGGCGCCTGACCCAGGACCAGGCGTTCCTGCCCTACACGGTCAATCCCGAGCTGGCCGCGAGTATTACCCAGGAGCTGCCGCGCGCCTCGCTGGACGGTCGCGTGGACACGCGGCTGCTGAACCTGCGCGTGGCCTCCCGCCCCAGTCGGCGCAGCGACTGGTTGCTGTCGTATCGCTTCGACGAACGCGACAACCGGACCCCACGCGACGAATACGTGTACATCGGTGGCGACTCGCAGGCCCAGGATGCGGGCGAGGCCAGCTCACGGCGACGATTCAACCTGCCGGTCGGCCACCGGCAGCAACGGCTGCGCGCGGAGGCCGGCTACCGCCATGCCAGCGGCGTCGATGCCCGGGCGGGCATCGAGCACCGGCGACTGGACCGGACCTTCTCGGCACGCAGCGAGAACGACGAGACCCGCACCCATGTCGTGGTGCGGGCCCGGCCCACCCAGCGGCTCACCGCGGGCACCCGCGTGGAGCACAGCCGCCGTGGCGGATCGACCTACCTCGGCAGCCGGCCCTTCCTCGACAGCCATTCCGAGGCCTACACCGACACCGTGCCCGGCGGCTTCGAGAACCTGCCGGGCCTGCGGCAGTACCACCTCGCCGATCGCGAGCGCTGGCGGGGGAGCGTGTTCGCCCAGCTCGGCATCGGGGATTCGTGGCAGGTCGGCCTGACGCACGCCCACACGCGCGACGACTACCGGCGCTCGGAGTTCGGCCTGCAGCAAAGCCGCATCCGCGATGCGATGCTCGACGTGGCCTGGGCGCCACCGGGCCCCACCTCGCTCACGGCCTTCATCGGGCGCGAGCGCATGGCCTTCGAACAGGCGGGGCGGGCCTTCAGCGGCGGCCCGGCGCGGCTGCCCCAGGCGTCCGATCCCGACCGCGACTGGTGGGCGGTCCACGACGACCGGGTGACGTCGATGGGGGTGGGCCTGCGCCATGCCATCGACGAGGGCCGTCTGCGCGTCGGGGTCGATGCCGCGCGCACGCGGGTGGACGGACGGGTCGACGTGACCACCGGCCCGGCGCTCGCCAGCGCGCCGCTGCCCGATTCGCACTCCACGCTCGACAGCGTCGACCTGGTGCTCGACCTGCGCCTGCAGCCGCGTCATGGCCTGCGCCTGCGTTACCGCATGGAGCACTTCCGGGGTGCGGACTGGTCCACCGACGGCGTCGGGCCGGCCCAGCTGGCCAACGTGATCCTGCTGGGCGAGGCGATGCCAGACTACCGTGCGCGCGCGCTGCTGCTGTCCTGGTACTACCGCTTCTAGCGCGCTGCGGGATGCTCAGCGCGAGCGGATCCGATCGCCGTCCGAGAGTTCGCGGTCGGGGTGCACCACCACCCGGTCCCCGCGCGCCAGTCCGTCCAGGATTTCCACCTCGCCGCCGCCCCGAAGGCCGGTACGCACCGGCTGCAGGCGGGCACGGGCCCCGTCCACGCGCAGCACCGCCTGGCCGTCCCCATGCCGGAACAGGGCGCTGGAGGGCACGTGCAGCACGTCGTGGGCCTCGCCCAGGATGAAACGGGCGTTGACGCGATAGGCGTCACCCAGTCCACGGAACGCCTCGGGGGGGGCGTCGATGTCCAGGACCACCCAGACGCGCTGTTCCTCCACCCCCAGTGCCGACACCTTGGTGAAACCGCCAGGCTCGACCTGCCGCACCCGGGCCGCGAGCGCGGGTTCGCCACCCCAGCGCACCAGTTCGGCGGGCAGCCCGGGCGAAAGCCGTACCGCGTCGGAGGAGAGCACGTCGACCTCCACCTCCAGCGCCTCCGGATCGCCGACGTCCAGCAAGGGCTGGCCGACCTGGACCGGTCGACCGCTCTCGAAGTGGCGGCGAAGCACCACACCGTCCACCGGCGAGCGGATCTCCAGCTCCACCGCGGCTGCCGCATCCGTGCTGTCATGCGCCAACACCGCCTCGGCAGCCGCGAGTTCATGCTGCACGGTGCGCGGAGGAACCGGGCGCTGGCGGCCTCGCGCTCCGCGGCCAGGCGTGCGGTCCGGGCCCGCTCGGCCACCTCGCTGGCCACCAGTCGCCGCTCCAGCAGGGCCTGCTGCGCTGGTCCTCCGCGATCGCCTGCGCCGCGCGGGCATCCGCGGCGCGAACCTGCTCCCCTGCAGCACCCAGCCGGCCCCGGGCGGCTTCGACAGCGGCTTCGGCCTGGCGGCGGGTGCGCGCGTCCAGTGCCGGGGCGTGGACCGGCTCCAGCGTCACCAGGACGTCGCCCCGGGCGATGCGGTCCCCCGGTTCCATCTGCAGCCTTCGCGCGTTCGCCGCAAGCGGCGCGGTGATTTCGAACCGGTCCTTCAGCCGTGTGCGGCCTTCGGCTTCGACGGTGTGGCGCACGCTTCCGGTTCCCACCACCGCCGTGTCGACCAGCCGTGACGTGGGCCAGAGCGCGACCAGCAGCAGCGCGACGACCACGAAGGCGATGAGGATGAGGCGCAGGCGACGGGGAGTCTTCATCATGGTCCCTTTCATTCCTTGGTCTTGAGTGCGCTGGCGAGATCGATGCGGTCCAACCGGCGCCGCACCATGGCCACCGAGACGGCCGTGGCCGCCAGCACCAGCAGGCCCGCCCACGCGTAACCCGAGGGCGTGATGACCAGCGGGATGCGATAGAGGTCGGATTCGAAGCCCCGGACCAGCAGGGCGCTCATGCCCAGCCCCAGGGCGAAACCGGGCAGCAGGGCCAGGAAGGCGAGGGTGAAAAGCTCGCCCGCCAAAAGCCGCCGTATCTCGGCCCGCGTGTAGCCCAGCACGCGAAGGCTGGCCAGTTCATGGCTGCGCTCGGCCAGCGTGATGCGCGCGGCGTTGTAGACCACGCCCACGGCGATCGAGGCCGCCAGCAGGGTGGCCACCAGGGTGAAGGTGAGCATGCCCTGGGCCATGGTCTCGCGGAAGCCCACCACCGTGGCCATCGAGTCGGTGATCGAGACCACGCGCGGGCGCTCGCGCAGCGCATCAAGCACCCGGGTGCGCTGGTCGGGGTCGATGCCCAGCCACGCGCCCGATACCGCGTCGCCCTCGCCCAGCAACGCGTTCATGCGGTCGCGGCGCAGGTAGGCGCCCACGCCCATGTACTCGCGGACCGTCCCGGCGAGCTGCACGTCCATGCGCTCGCGGCGCCCTTCGCGGAACTCCACCTCGACCCGGTCGCCGGGCCGGATCCCCAGCATGTCCGCGAGGTGGTCGGTGAGCAGCAGGCCGGTCCCGGGAAGCCGGGCCGGGTGGAGGCGGTCGTCCAGCACCCGCTTGAGGTCGCCGTCATCGGCCAGGCCGAGGAGGGTGGTGCGGTACTCGCGGTGCCCGGCGCGCAGAATGACGCTGCTGGCCCGGAACGGCTCGACCACATCGACGCCCGGCAGCGCCGCGAGTTCGTGGATCGCCCGCCACGAGGTTGGCTCGGCGAACGCAACGGCGAGGTCGTCTCGCTGCGCGAATCCGAACTGCACGTCGACCATCTCCTCGATCGCACCGGCCTGGAACCGGGACATGACCAGGATGCCGCAGGCCAGGCCGATGCCCAGTACCGACATCAGCGTGCGCAGTGGCCGTCGTTCCAGGTTGCGCAACACGATGCGCGCCGAAGGGTCCAGCCAGCGCGCCAGGCCGATGCGTTCGCCCAGGGTGCGCCGGAACACCGCCGGCGCCTCGGGCTGCATCGCCTGGGCCGGTGGCAGCCGGAACGCCCGCGCCAGCGCCCCGACGGTGCCCACGGCCGCGGCCACGACCGCGAAGCCCGCGGCCAGCAGCACCAGCAGGGGCGAAAGCGACCAGGACAGGTAGGGAAAACTGTAGAAGACCATGTACACGTCGGCCAGGGCCCGGCCTCCCCAAGCGCCCACCAGCAGGCCGGGCACCACGCCCGCGGCCACCATCAGCAACACCAGCTGCGCATAGTGGCTGCCGACCTGCCAGCGGGTGTAGCCGAAGGCCTTGAGCACCGCGATCTGCTGGCGCTGGGTGCCGACCATGCGGCCCACGACGATGTTGAGCAGGAACGCGGCAACGCCGAGGAAGATCAGCGTGAACATGCGTGTCATCACCAGCAGCTGGCCGAGTTCCTCGTCGAGGAAGCGGTGCGAGATCTGCAGGTCGCGGCCGTGCGCGCCGACACCGCCGTAGGGCAGCAGCAGCGCGTCGAGCGCATCGATGACATCGGCTTCGCGTGCCCCGCGTTCCAGCGTCACCACCAGATCGTTGAAGGCACCGTCGAGATCGAAGGCCATCGCCAGGGGTTCGCGGGCCATCCACATGACCCCGAAGCGCTGGAAATCCGGGAACAGGTCGCCGGGGCGGATCTGGTACACGAACTCCGGCGACATGCCGATGCCGCTGATGCGCAGCAACTGGCGCCTGCCGTTGAGGATCGCCACCAGCGCATCGCCCGGGACGAGCGAATGCGCATCGGCGAACGAGTCCGCGACCACCACTTCGTCGTAGGCCTGTGCGAGCCGGCCCTGGCGCAGGTGGATGCCGTTGAGGCCCGGGTCCCCCGGTCCGGCCTGCGACACCAGCTGCGCGTTGACCGGCTCGTCGAATCCGTCGATCTCGATCGCGACGTGGGCCGCGACGCGCGCCTGTGCCTGGCGCACGCCGGGCAGGGCTGCAACGTCCTCGAGCAAGGGCAGGGGCGCGCGCTTGGCCTGGGCGAACACGTCGGCGAACCGGTGCTCGGCGTAGTAGAGCGCCCGGGTGTCCGAGAGCGCCTGGTAGTTGCTCAGCGCCATCGTCATCATCGCGATGCCACCGACCACCACCATGGCGATGGCGACCACCTGGCCGCGCAGCTGCCACAGTTCGCGCCACAGCTTGCGGTGCAGGACGCTCACCAGTGCAGTTCCCGTGGTGGTCGCTTCGACGCGTTGCGATGCTCCTCGGCCACCTGCCCGTCGCTGAGGCGGATCACCCGGTCGGCCATCTCGGCGATGACCGCGTTGTGGGTGATGACCACGGTGAGTGCGCCGGTTTCCCGGTTGGTGCGTTCCAGGGCCTCCAGCACCACCACGCCGGTGCGCGAATCCAGCGCGCCGGTGGGCTCGTCGCACAGCAGCACGGCGGGACGCTTGGCGATCGCGCGGGCGATGGCCACGCGCTGCTGCTCGCCACCGGAGAGCTGGGAGGGAAAATGGTCCATGCGTTGCTCGAGGCCCACCAGGGCCAGGGCGGCCTCGGGGGTCATCGGATCGCGCGCGATCTCGGTGACCAGCGCCACGTTCTCGCGCGCGCTCAGGCTGGGGATGAGGTTGTAGAACTGGAACACGAAGCCGACCGACTCGCGCCGGAAGCGCGTCAACGCGTCATCGCTGGCGTCGGTCAGCACATGTCCCTGGCATTCCACCCGGCCCGAGGTCGGCGCGTCGAGGCCGCCAAGGATGTTGAGCAGGGTCGACTTGCCGCTGCCCGAGGCCCCCAGCAGCACGACGAACTCGCCGGGATACAGGTCCAGGTCGACGCCGCGCAGCGCGTGCACCTCCACCTCGCCCATGCGGTACACCTTGCCCAGGCCGCGGGCACGGAACACGGGATCGGCCTTGGACTGGGCTGCGTGCATTCTTCCAGTCTAGATGCCGCGCCGCGGCCCGGGTTGATCCTCCGCAAATACGGCGCCACCGAGTGGGGTCGGGTGCCGGCGCTCAGCCGAAGATGCCCAGCATCATCACCGCGGCCATGGCTGCGATCGCCGCCAGCAGGATGATCCGGATCCGCAGGGCCCACTTGCCGCCCGGGCGCTCGCCACCTGCGGGGATGATCGGATCGCGGCTGGTCTGGGGCAGGTAGCTGGAGACGCTGCGCTCCGAATCCATCAGCCCCGCCTCGCGAAGCAGCCTGCGCGCATGTGGCTGGTCGTCGGCACGGATCACCCATACCGCGGGCATCGGGGCCCGCTCCGGATGCACGTAGCTGAAATCGTGCCGGTGGTTGCCCCGGTAGGAGCGGCCGTCGGTGATCTTGGTCTGGATGCCGTGGCTGTTGAGCAGTTCGGCGACCCCTTCCACGGTCTCGAGCCGCTGGGTCTGGAAGATCTTTCTCATGCGCGCATTTTACCGCGCCGCAGTGGTGAAATCCGTGACCGGTGCGTGATCATTCCGCCGGTTTCACGCGCATCAGGCCTTCCTGCGCGGAGGAGGCGACCAGCCGCCCGCGGCGGTCGTAGATCAGGCCGCGCGACAGGCCCCGCGCACCCTGCGCGGTCGGGCTGTCGCAACTGTAGAGCAGCCAGTCGTCCACTCGAAAATCGCGGTGGAACCACAAGGCATGGTCGAGCGAAGCCATCACCACGCCGGGTTGGTAGTAGCTGATCGCGTGCGGGAAGGTCGCCGTGCCGATCAGGTGGAAATCCGACGCGTAGGCCAGCATCGCGCGGTGCTGGGCCTGGTCGTCGCCAATCCGGTCGACCAGCCGGAACCACACCTGCTGGTAGGGCGGCCGCTTGCTGGGCTGCAGTTCATCGCGCGGGTAGACGTGGCGGAACTCGAACGGGCCCTGGCGCATGACCCAGCGGCGCATCTTCGGGGCGAGTGCGGCCAGCGTGCGCTCGCTCGGCGGCTCGGGCGGCGACAGGTCCTCGGGTGCGGGCACTTCCGGCATGGAGATCTGGTGCTCGGCGCCGGGCTCGGGCTCGTGGAAGCTGACCGCCAGCACGAAGATCGGCTGGCCATGCTGCACCGCGGTGATGCGTCGCACGCTGAAGCTGCCGCCATCGCGGGTGCGGTCGACCTGGTAGAGGATCGGGTGCTCCACGTCGCCGGCGCGAAGGAAGTAGCCGTGCGCGGAGTGCGCCACGCGCTTCGGGTCGGTGGTCTGCTGGGCTGCCGACAGCGCCTGGCCCAGCACCTGTCCGCCGAACACGTATTTCGTGCCGATGTCACGGCTGGCGCCGCGGAAGTAGTTGTCCTCCAAACGCTCGAGCCGAAGCAGGTCGATGAGTTCCTCGACGACGGGTGCAGTCATAACGCTCTCCATGGCAGGCCGCGGAGTATATCCGGGGCTGCTGGAGCACGGGCTCCAGCGCCACGGGTTGGCCTCGCGGTGGCGTAGCCGTTACAACTGTCGCGATGACAGGCCACGCGAAGTCGACCACGAAGGAACCGCGGGAGGGTGCGAAGGCGGCACATCCGCCGGGCGCGGCACGCTGGGCATGGGCGTGGCGCACCAGCGTGGTGCTGTTCGCGCTGTGGCTGCTGCTGTCCGGGCCCGACGCCTGGATCGTCGGGCTGGGTGTCGCGCTGTCCGGAGGACTGGCAGGCGCCTTGCTGGCTCCGGGCGAGCCGTTCCCGTGGCGGCCATGGCGCCTGCCAGGCTTCTTCGGTTTCTTCCTCAAGGAGTCCCTGCTGGGCGGGCTGGACGTTGCGCGTCGGGCCTTTGCCCGTCGCGTCGATGTGGAGCCATGCTTCGCGCACTACCCGTTGGCATTGCCCCCCGGTGCACCGCGCACGCTGATGGTCAGCCTGGTCAGCCTCCTTCCGGGCACGCTCAGCGCCGACCTCGATCCCGAGACGGACCGCCTGCTGGTGCATGCGCTCGCCCCCGCCGCGTTCGACACCCTGGCCGAGCTCGAGCAGCGCATCGCAAGGCTGTTCGGCTTGCAGGTGGCCTCCGGCAAGTCCGAACCCTGGCCGGTGGAGGACACTGCTTGAGTACGTTCCTGGCCGGGCTGGCGGTGTTCCTGCTGCTCAACCTGGCCGCCGGCCTGTGGCGGGTGTGGCGTGGCCCGAGTGCGGCGGACCGTATGTCGGCCGTGCTGCTTTTCGGCTCCACCACGGTGGCCTTGCTGCTGGTTCTGGCCGAACTCGGGGGCGAGCCCGCGCTGCGCGACGTGGCGCTGGTGTTCGTCATGCTTGCCGCGATCCTCAGCGTCGCCTTCGTCGGACTGCCGCGCACGCGCAATGACGGCAGGGGGTCGGGCCGGTGAGCGTTTCCGAAGTCCTCGCCGTCGGGCTGCTGGCGCTGGGGGCGTTCTTCTACCTCGCCGGTACGGTCGGCCTGCTGCGCTTCCCGGACGTGCACTCGCGCCTGCATGCGCTGACCAAGGCGGACAACCTGGGCCTGGGCCTGGTCTGCGCCGGGATGGCGCTGCTGGCGGGAAGCTGGCGGGTGGCAGGCATGCTCGTGGTGGTCTGGCTGCTGGGCATGCTGGCGGCCACGGTGAGTTGCCACCTGATATCCCGCGCCGCCCTGCAAGGGACCGGGGAAACAAAGCGCGCACACGAAGGGGACGACGGGTGAACCTGCTGCTCGACGCCCTCCTGGCGATCGCCCTGGTCGTGCTGGCCTTCCAGGTGGCGGCCGGACGCACGCTGTTCCTCGGCATCGTCGTGTTCGTCGTGTTCGGCGTCGTCATGGCCCTGGCCTGGGCGCGCCTTGGCGCGCCGGACCTGGCACTGGCCGAGGCAGCCATCGGCGCCGGCATGACCGGCGCGCTGCTGATGCTCGGTTACCGCCGCCTGCTCGAGCGCAAGCCGGAGAAGATGCGCCGGGCGCACAAGCGTGACAGTCGCCTTGCCGCTCCACTGGCCGTGCTGGTGTCGTGCCTGGTTGCGTCCTGGGCTGGACGGCACTGCAACTGCCGACCGGAGCCGGCAGCGCAGGGCAGGGGGTCCTCGACGCGATGGATGCGCAGCCGGTGGGAAATCCGGTGACCGCCGTGCTGCTGATCTTCCGCGGCTACGACACCCTGCTGGAACTGGTGGTGCTGATGGTGGCCCTGCTGGGTGTACGGGCGATCCAGGGCGAGGCCGGGCCGCCGCCGTTGCCGACGCCGGCCCATGCCGGCCTGCCCCTGGTCGGAGCCATGCTCTCGGCGCTGGTGCCGCTGGCGGTGCTGGTGGCGGGCTATCTGTTGCATGCGGGCGGGCATTCCCCGGGCGGCGCCTTCCAGGGCGGGGCGGTCCTCGCGGCCGGTGGCGTGCTGCTGCTGCTCACGGGGCGGCTGCAGCCCCACGCCGATCCGGATGCCGTGGATCGCATCGGGCTGGTGCTGGGCGTGCTCGTGTTCAGCGGTATCGGCCTGTCCATGCTGGCGCTGGGAGGGCAGCTGCTGGCGATGCCGGGGGCATGGGCCATCTACCTGGTCGAGACCGCGATGATGCTGTCGATCGGACTGACCCTGGTGCTGCTGTTCGGTGCGGCCGCCGGCCTGCGCCTGCGGGGCATGCCATGAGCCAGGCGGCGATCTACGTCCTGGCCGCGTCCGCGGTGATCGGCGCGGGCATCTATGGCCTGCTGGTGGCCGGCCACCTGCTGCGCAAGCTGCTGGCGATAAACCTGCTGGGGGCGGGCGTGTTCCTGTTGCTGGTCACGCTGGCCAGCCGGGGTGGGCAAGCCCCGGACCCGGTGGCCCAGGCACTGGTGCTGACCGGTATCGTCGTCGCGGTGTCGATGACCGCGTTCGCGCTGGCGCTACTGGACCGCCTGTTCGAGCAAACCGGGCAGACCCGGCTGGACGTGGACGACGATGAGCGCTGAGACGGCACTGGCCTGGCTGGTGTTCGGGCCGCTGCTGGCCGCCTGTGCGCTGGTCGTGCTGGGCGGGGGCGATGTCCGCCGGACCGACGGGGGGGGTGCGCGGGCGACTGCGCACGCTGGTTGCCGCCACGGCGCTTTTCGCCCCGCTGGTACTGCTCGTGATGCCGACGCTGGCCATGCAGCAGGTGCAGGTGCTCGAGGTCGTCCTGGGCGGCCATGCCCCCCCCGATCGGCATCGGGCTGCGGCTGGACGCGTTGTCGCTGCTGATGTTGTGGCTGGTGGCGGTGGTCGGCGCGGCAGCAGGGGGGCACGCACTCTTCCTGCAGCCGCCGGGCAGCGCGGCGGGAGAACGCTTCTGGCCGGTGTGGCTGCTGATGTTCGCCGGCCTCAACGGCCTGTTCCTGTCCGCCGACCTGTTCAACCTCTACGTGGCGATCGAACTGGTGACCCTCTCCGGCGTGGCCCTGGTCGCGTGGGACGGACGCGGGGCGGCGCTGCGAGCGGCGATGCGCTACCTGCTCCTGGCCATGCTGGCCTCGCTGGCCTACCTGCTGGCGGTGGCGCTGCTGTACGGGGAACACGGCACGCTGGACCTGTACCTGCTGGCGCAGGGGGTGGCTGGCGGGTCCGGGGCCACGCGTACCGCGCTGGTGCTTGTCGCCGTGTCGTTGCTGCTCAAGGCGGCGATCTTCCCGCTGCACGTGTGGTTGCCCCCGGCGCACTCCAACGCGCCCGGGCCGGTCAGCGCGGTGTTGTCGGCCCTGGTGGTCAAGACGGCCCTGTACCTGCTCTACCGGCTGTGGTTCTGGACGCTGGACGGGCACCAGCCGGTCCCGGTGGCGACCCTGTTCGGCCTGCTCGGCGCCGCGGCGATCCTGTACGGGTCGATCGGCGCGCTGGTGCAGTCGCGGCTGAAGATCATGGTGGCGTATTCCACCGTGGCGCAGCTGGGTTACCTGATGCTGGTGTTTCCCCTGTCGGCGCTGCCGGCCGCGGGGGCACTGGCGTGGAACGGCGCGATCTATCACCTGCTGTGCCACGGCCTGGCCAAGGCGGCGATGTTCCTGGCGGCGGCCAACATGCTGCTGGCCCTGGGCAGTGACCGGCTCAAGGACCTCGCCGGCGCAGACCGACGCGTGCCCCTGAGCGTGTTCGCATTCGGCCTGGCCGGTGTCAGCCTGATGGGCCTGCCACCCAGCGGTGGCTTCCTGGCGAAGTGGCTGATGCTGGAAGCAGCGTGGACGCAGCGCGCCTGGGGCTGGATGCTGGTGCTGCTGCTCGGCAGCCTGCTGGCGTCGATCTACGTTTTCCGCGCGCTGGGTGCGATGTTCACCGCGCGCAGCGCAGAGGCGGCGTCGTCCGCGGACCCTGAGCGAACGGGGAGCGGTACGCGGGTGGGATGGGGGATGGGGCTGGCCGCGCTGGTGCTGGCTCTCCTGGCCGTCGTTGCGGGCTTCGCCTCGGCACCGGTGTTCGGTCTGCTGGAGGCGGGCCCACCCTTCGAGCGCATCGTCGATCCCGCGGCGCCAGTGCAGGAGTCGGAGCGATGAGCGCCGTGTTCGACTTCGCCTCGCTGCCCCTGTGGGCGGTCCTGGTCTCGTTGCTTGCCTCGGTCGTCATCTTCGCGCTCGGCGAAGACCGGCAGCGCACGCGCACCGCGGTGAACCTGCTGGCGGCCGTGCTCAAGCTCGGGCTCATCTGGGTCATGATCGAAGCGATCCGCGCCGGCCAGGCATTCGAGTTCCGCCTGCCCCTGCTGCCCGGCCTGGACCTGGTGTTGCGCGCGGATGCGTTGAGCCTGCTGTTCATGACGCTTTCGGCCGTGCTGTGGCTGCTGACCACGATCTACGCGATCGCCTACCTGGAGCGAAGTCCCGACCGGGCACGTTTCTTCGGCTTCTTCAGCCTGTGCGTGGCCAGCACGATGGGCGTGGCGACCGCCGGCAACCTGTTCACCTTCTTCATCTTCTACGAGCTGCTGACCCTGGCCACATGGCCCCTGGTGGCCCATCGCGGCAACGCCGCCTCGCTTGCCGGGGCGCGCACCTACCTCGTTTACACGCTGTCGGGCAGTTCCCTCTTCCTGGTGGGCCTGGTGTGGCTGTACGGGATCGCCGGCAGCCAGGACTTCATCCTGGGCGGTTCGCTGGCCGCCGCCGCGACGGAGCATCCCGCGCAACTGCGCTGGGTGTTCGTGCTGATCGCGGTCGGCATGGGCGTCAAGGCGGCACTGGTGCCGATGCATGGCTGGCTTCCCAAGGCGATGGTGGCGCCGGCGCCGGTCAGTGCCCTGCTGCATGCGGTGGCGGTGGTCAAGGCCGGGGCGTTCGGCCTGGTGCGCCTGGTCGAAGACGTCTACGGCTTCGACCTCGCCTCCAGCCTCCGGCTGACCGATGCGCTGGCGGTCGCCGCGGGGTTCACCGTGGTGTACGGATCGGTGCGCGCGCTGTTCCAGAGCGACATCAAGCGACGCCTGGCCTGGTCCACGGTCAGCCAGGTGTCCTACATCGCGCTGGGCGTGAGCATCGGCGGCCCGCTCGCGCTGACCGGTGGACTGGTCCACCTGGTCCACCAGGGCCTGATGAAGATCACGTTGTTCTTCTGTGCCGGGATCTTCGCCGAGCGGCTGGGCATCCACCGCATCGACGAGCTCGATGGCGTGGGCCGGCGCCTGCCCTGGGCGGGCGCCGCGTTCAGCGTGGGCGCGTTGGGCATGATCGGCTGCCGCCGCTGGCAGGCTTCATCAGCAAGTGGTACCTGGGCCTGGGCGCCCTGGCCGCCGGGCAGCCCTGGGTGCTGGGGGTGCTGGTGGCCAGCACCTTGTTCAACGCGGCGTACTTCCTTCCGCTGCTCTACCGCATCTGGTTCGCGGCGCCGCCGCCGCGATGGCCCGACGAACCCCGGCTCGGACGCAGCGTCGTGGCCGGGCTGACCGTTCCGGCCCTGGTGACCGCCGTGCTGGTCATCGGGACAGGCGTGTTCGCCGGCCAGGCCCTCAGTCCGCTGGGCTGGGTGGAGCTGATCGTGGCCCGGGGGTCGCGATGACCGGCCTGTTCGCTGTACTCGCGGTCGGAGCGGTCCTGCTGCCGCTGCTGGGGGGCGCTCGGCCTGGTGGTGTTCGCGTCGCGCGCCCACGCCGCGGGGGTGTTGCGCATCCTGCTGCCGCTGGCCTGCCTGCCGCCGCTGGTGCTGGCGCTGATGCCGGTGCAAGGCGTCGAGCTGACCGCGATCCTGCTGGGAACGCGACTGGAAACCGGAGTGCTGCAGCAGGCCATGTTGCTGCTGGTCGCCCTGGCCTGGGGTGCGGCGGGTTGGTATGCCGCCGATCGTGTCACGCACCAGCCCGGGCGCTTCGCGGTGTTCTGGTTGCTGAGCCTGGCCGGCATCGTGCTCGCCACGCTGGCCGGGGACCTGGCTTCGTTCTACTTCGGCTATGCGCTGATGACGCTCTCCGCCTACGGCCTGGTGGTCCACGATGGCGGAGCGGCGGCACGACGTGCGGGTCGCGTCTACCTGGTCATGGCGATCCTCGCCGAAGGCGCGTTGCTGGCGGGCGTGCTGCTGCTGGCTTCGCGATATGGGGCAACCGGCGTCGGCGACATCACCCGGGCTGCCCTGGATTCACCCCGGACCGGAGGACTGGCCGGTGTGCTGTTGCTGCTCGGTTTCTCGGTGAAGATCGGCGTGGCCGGGCTGCATCTGTGGCTGCCGCTGGCCCATCCGGTGGCGCCAGTGCCGGCCAGTGCCATCCTCAGCGGCGTCATCGTCAAGGCCGGCGTGCTGGGTCTCGTGCGCCTGGTGCCACCCGGCGCGCTGCCCGAGGCATGGATGCCGGGCCTGCTGGCCCTGGGGCTGTTCACTTCCTTCTACGGGGCGCTGGTCGGCATCGTGCAGACGCGCATCAAGACCGTGCTGGCCTATTCGACCGTCAGCCAGATGGGACTGGTGTTCATGGTCGCGGTGCTGGCGGTGTTCGCTCCCGAGCGCGCCGTGCTTTGGCCCCTCCTGGGCCTGTTCGTGCTGCACCACGGACTCAACAAGGCGGCGCTGTTCCTCGCCGCCGGGTCGGTGCCGTTGCTGGGGTGGTGGCGGGTGCTGCTGTTCGCGTTGCCGGCCTTGTCGCTGGCCGGAATGCCCCTGCTGTCGGGCGCACTGGCCAAGGGTGGACTGAAGTCCGCGCTGTACGACGCGGGACCTGGCCTGCCCCCGATCGTGTGGTTGTCGCTGGGCTCGGTCGCCACGGCGTGCGTGCTCTGGCGGGCCCTGTCGCTGGCCAGGGCGGGCGAGGCAGACGCGCCGAGGCCCCATGCGTCGTGGCCGGCGCTGGTCGTCGCGGCCGTGGTCGTGCCCTGGCTGTGGGCATCGCGGCATGACCTGGCGCAGCTCCCGTCCACCGCGGTGCTGTTCGAGGGCTTCTGGCCGCTGGCGGCGGCACTGGTCGCGGTGTTGGCCGTGGCGGCCATCATCAGGCGTTCGCCGGCGCTGGATTGGCGCGGCCGGATCCCCGAAGGCGACGTGCTGGTGCCGCTGCTCGCCCTGCTGTCGGGCATACGTGGCGTGTTCGCGCGTGCGTGGCCCCGCTGGCATGCCGTGCAGTGGCCAAACCCCGGGCCGGCGCTGGAGCGCTGGATCGCCCACGGGGAGCGCTCGCTGGGTTCGGTGTCCGCGGCCGGGTTGTCGCTGCTGTTGCTGGGGCTCGTCCTCTGGGTGGCCTGGACCTGAGCCGGGGGCCACGCGACGGGGACCTCAGGGGAAGTCGCTGAAGTCCGCTTCGATGCGATAGGCCCGGCACAGGTCTTCAAGCCCTTCGGGCTGGCCCGACAGGGCCGGGCGCTGGCCGTTGCGGGCGTCCACGCGGGCCACCAGTTCGCTGATCAACGCCACGCCGGTGGAGTCGAGCTGAGCAACCCCCGAGATGTCGAGCGTCCGCACGCCGGAATAGTCCGCCCGGGACAGGTCCAGCGACGCGACCCCGGCGGCGTCGCAGCGGCCGCGCAGGGTCAGCGTCGACGCATCGCGCTCGAGCGTGGGCTCAGAGCTCGGGGTCGACATCGATGCGCCCCTCGCGCAGGTCGCGGGTCACGCCGGCAATGCCCTTCTCGCGCACCAGCGGGTCGAACTGGTTGCGGAAGGTCTGCACGTAGGACACGCCCTCGACGATCACGTCGAACACCCGCCACTGGCCATTGCGCTCGCGGAACAGGTAGTCCACCGGGATCGGCGCGCCGCTGGGGCGACGGATCTCGGTACGAACGCGCTCCACGGTGCCGTCGCGCATCGGCTGCGACGCACGCACCTGGACCGCGGTGTTCGGATCGACCGTCAGCAGGGCCGTGCCGTAGCGGCGCAGCAGGTTCTCCTGCAGCGCCTCGGCGAAGGCGGTCACCTCGGCCTCGTCGGCGCCACGCGAATGCCGGCCCAGGACCAGCCGGCCGGTGTAGGCGGTATCCAGCGTCGGACCCAGTTCCTGGCGGATGAACGCCAGCAGCACTTCCTCGTCGGCATTGAATTCGGAGGCACGCGTGCGCAAGCCCTCGAACACCCGGTCGGTGCTCTGGCGGATGATCTCCTCCGGCTTGGCCTGGGCCTGGGCGGGCAGGGCGACCAGCAGCAGAGCTGCGCAGACGAGCGCCAGCAGGCCCAGGAGCGACGCGGAGCGCTGCGTCGGGGAGGTCGGGGAGTCGATGCAGGGGATGGACTTGTTCATGGCAACCACTTCATTCCTGGTAGGGGTCGAGGTCTTCGCTGTCGGCGTCGGCGTCGGCATCGGCCGACCCGCCGCCGCCCGGCGGACCATCGAAGATGAATTTGGCGATCAGGTCCTCGAGCACCACGGCCGACTGCACGAGGAAGATCTCGTCGCCGTCGGCCAGCATGTCGATATCGCCTCCGGGGGAGATGCCAACGTAGCGCTCGCCCAGCAAACCGCTCGTGAACACGCCGGCGGCGCTGTCGGCCGGCAACTCGTCGAAGCGGCGGTCGATGCGCAGCGTCACGACCGCGTCGAAGGTGACCGGGTCGAGTTCCACGCGGCCCACCTCGCCGATCGTCACGCCACCGATCTTGACCGGTGCGCGCAGCTTGAGTTCACCGATGTTGCTGAACTTGGCCACCACCTCGTAGGTCTGCCCGGTGAACGGCAGGCGCCCGTTGGTGGAGGCGAAGGCCAACGCCAGCAGGGTCAGGAAGGACAGCAGCAGGAACAGGCCGACGGCCAGTTCGGTACGGGGTTTGGAGGCGCTCATACGCGGGTCTCGCTAGACATGGGGTATTACAGCCGGAACAGCACGGCGGACAGGATGAAGTTGAACACCAGCACCAGCAGTGAACCGTTGACGACAGCGCGGGTGGTGGCGACCGAAGTGCCCTCGATCGTCGGTTCGGCGTTGTAGCCGGTATAGGTGGCCATCAGCGCACCCAGCAGGCCGAACACCATGCACTTGAGGAAGGCGACGCCGAAATCATCGACCAGGTCGATGCTGCCGCGCAGGCCCGACCAGAAGTAGCCCGCGTCCACGCCGAGCACCCACACCGCCTGGAAGTACCCGGAGACGATCGCGAAGCCGCAGAAGATCGCGCACAGCAGCGGCAATCCGACGATCGCCGCCCAGAAGCGGGGCACCACGGTCTTGGCCACCGGGTCGATCGCCATCAGCGACAGCGAGGAGATCTGGTCGGTCGCACGCATCAGGCCCAGTTCCGCGGACATCGACGATCCGGCGCGGCCGATGAACAGCAGCGCCGTGAGCACGGGACCCAGTTCGCGGTACAGCGACAGGCCCAGCAGGGTGCCCAGCGCGTTGCTGGCGCCGAACGTGGTGAGCGTGCGGTAGCCCTGCAGCGTCATGACCAGGCCGACGAAGGCGCCGCCCACGGCGATGATCGGCAGCGACCGCACGACCACGGTGTACAGCTGCAGGTTGAAATCCCGCAGCCAGTCCCGGCGCGGGCCGCTGGCACCGAGGATGCGCAGCAGGAACAGGCCGGTGCCGCCGATGTCGGCAATCATCTTCATGCGCCCGCCCCCTGGGCCAGGGAACGGCCCGGGTCGAAGGGAATCGGCCCGTCCGGCTCGCCCTTGAGGAACTGCTGCACCAGCGCGTCGTCGGCGGCATACAGCGCTTCGGGCGTGCCGTTGAAGACGATGCCGCGATTGGCGATGACGACCACGCGGTCGGCGATGCGCAGCGATTCCTGCACGTGGTGGGTGACGATGATGCTGGTGAGCCCGAGGATGCGGTTCATGCGCCCGATGAGCTCGATGATGACGCCCGAGGCGATCGGGTCGAGTCCGGTCAGTGGCTCGTCGTAGATCATCAGTGGCGGGTCCATCGCCAGTGCGCGGGCGAACGCCACGCGCCGCGCCATGCCGCCCGACAACTCGCGCGGATACAGGTCGTAGGCCGAGCGCAGGCCGACCGCATTGAGCTTGAGCTCGACCAGCCGGCGGATCACGTCGGGACCCAGCTTCGTGTGCATCCGCAGCGGCAGCGCGATGTTCTCGGCCACGGTCAGGTCGGATAACAGGCCGTTGCCCTGCAACAGCACGCCGATGCGGCGGCGCAGGCGCATCAGCTCGCGTCCCCCTGCCGGGACCGCTTCGCCGAACACGTCGATGCGACCGCGTTCGGGGCGCAGCTCGCCGGTGATGGCGTGCAGGAGCGTCGACTTGCCTGCGCCGCTGGGTCCCAGGACCGCGGTGATCGAGCCGACCGGCAGCGCCAGCGACGTGTCGTCGAGGATCACGTGGCCGCCACGCACGATGCGGACGCCATCGAGACTCACGGCGGTGTCGACGCCTTCGGGGAGGGTGCGCGGCTGCATCAGTCGAAATCGTCCTCGAAGTAGTCGTCGTCGTCGAGCAGGTAGTCGGGCAGGTGGTCCTCGTCGGTGCTGATCTGGAAGCGACGGCGTTGCAGATAGGTGTCGCGGAACAGCGTGTAGCTGTCTCCCGCGCCGGCCTCGAGCTCGCCCAGGTCCATCAGCATCGCGCGCAGGTCCACCAGGCCCACGCCCTGGATCAGGAAACGGTCACGCTCCGGGTCGACCTGGCGCAGCGGGTTGAGGGGCGCGTCGCCGGCTCGGCCGATGCCGTCGCGCAGCGTGCTCGAGCCCATCAAGGGCAGTACCAGGTAGCGCGATTCAGTCCAGCCCCACACGCCCAGCGTTTGGCCCAGGTCCTCGTTGTACTGCCTGAGACCGATCTCGGTGGCCGGGTCCAGGAAGCCGGCCAGGCCCAGCGTCGCGTTCATCGTGAAGCGCAGCAGCGCGCTGCCCGCCTGCTTGGGCCGCCCCTGCAACACCAGGTGCACCGCCGTGACCGGCTGGTACAGGTTGGCGAAGAAGTTGCCGACACCCTTGCGCACCGGCTGCGGGGTCACCGCGCGGTAGGCGGTGGCCAGTGGCCGGGCGATGTAGTCGTCGACCTTGAGGTTGAAGTTGTGGACCTGGCGGTTGAACGGCTCCCACGGATCGAACACACCATTGCCGCCGCCAGCGGGCGAGTCGATGGCCTCGGCCGCGGCGGCAGCGCCGTCGCCATAGGACGCGGCATCCACCCGCTCCACGTCGGCGGGCGGTGCATCCCGCTCGGGCGTTGCACTGCAGGCGGCCAGGAGCGCGACGAGGAGCATGACAAGGAGTCGCCTGGCGAACCCGGCGTGGGAGGCAATCGGTCGGGCGATGGCGCGTGCTGCTGTTGGCATCTCGGGGCCTGGTGGGGTCATGGCGTTGCGTGGGGGCACAAAAAAAGCGCCGCCCGGACGGGCATGGCTTGGGCCATGGCTCGCTGGGGCTGCGCGGAGGACACGATTATCCCACAACGCGGGAGAGTGTCATCGCAGGACAGTGACCGTGACGCAAAAACGCCGGCCGCGGTCGACTGCGGCCTGAACGACCGGCTCATGCGCTGATCCCGAGCCCTGACCCGGTCGCGGTGCGACGCGACGCATGGGCACCGGTGGCGGCGGCAAGGGCGCGCACGGACGCGGGCGCCGGGGCTTCGCCCCACGCGCACGGCTGTTGCTCCAGGGCGAGCATGCCGGTGGCGCCCTTTCCTGGCTTGCGTGTGTCGAGCAGGTGGAACTCACCGGCATAGCCTGCCCCCAGCCGCAGCGGCGGCTGGCGGCGCATCGACACGGTCCGGTCGACCAGCAGCACGGCCTGCCGGCCCCGCTCGGCCATCACCTCCGGGGGGCGCGCCCGGGTATCGATCCAGATCGATTCGCCACCGGCCTCGACGAGGAGGTCGGGCGTGCCGCGCACCAGCGGTTCGGGCGCCGTCACCGCCACCCTGCCATGCAACCACAGGTAGGTGCGCACCAGGGAACACTGGTCGAACAGCGGCCGCAGGGTGTTGGCGCCACCGCAGTGCACCGAGGCGTTCGCCATCAGTCCGAAAAGCTTGCGGCCCAGGCGCTGGGCGCTCCCGGAACGCTCGGCGAGGGCCATCAATGCTTCGATGTCGCCCGCGTGAGCACGCAGGCGACGCGCCGCCAGTGCCGGCAGCTGTGCCATGCAGGCACGAACGGCCAGCGCCAGGTCCATGTCCAGGCCGGCGTCGGCCGTTGCACGGGCATGCTTACTCGGTGTCATCTTCGTCTCCTCCGCGCTCGGCGGTGGCGGGTGCGCCTGCAACGGTGGCTTCGTGCCAGCCGCCGCCGAGGGCGCGGTAGAGGTCGACCAGGTTGGTCTGCCGTTGTTCCTGCAGCCGCAGCAGTGCCTGCTCGGCGGCGTAACGCGAGCGGCGCGCGTCGAGCATTGCCAGGTTGGAGTCCACGCCGCCCTGGAAACGCAGCTCCACCAGCGCCTCCCGTCGGCGGGCCGCTTCAGCCAGGGCCTGCTGTGCACCCAGTTGCCCGGCCAGGGCCTCGCGGCCGGCGAGGGCGTCGGCCACTTCGCGGAACGCCTGCTGGATCGTCGCCTCGTACTCGGCGACGGCGGCGTCGCGACGCACCCATGCCAGGTCCAGGTTGCCGCGGTTGCGGCCGGCATCGAAGAGCGGCACGGCCAGCTGGGGCGAGAAGAGCCAGGTGCGGGTGCCCGATTCGAACAGGCTGGAGAACTCCGTGCTGGCCGAGCCCAGGAAGCCGGTCAGCGTCAGGCGGGGGAAGAATGCCGCGCGGGCTGCGCCGATGTTCGCGTTCGCAGCCTGCAGCCGCTGCTCGGCGGCCAGGACGTCCGGACGACGGGCGATCAGGTCGCTGGGCAAGCCGGCCGGAAGGTCGGCGAGCAGGTCCTGGCGCTGCAGCGGAAGGGCCGCGGGCAGGTCGCCGGGGATCGATGAACCCACGAGCTGGACCAGCAGGTTGCGTGCCTGTGCCGCCTGGCGGCGGGCTGCGGCATGGTCCCCGCGCGCGGTCTCCACCAGGGTGCGCGCCTCGACGAGTTCCAGCTCCGACCCGACGCCGGCGTCGAAGCGCAACTGTGCCAGCCGCCCGGTTTCCTCCCAGGTCCGAAGCGACTGTTCCACCAGCACCAGGCGTTCCTCGGCCGCGCGCTCGGCCAGGTAGGCCGTGGCCACCGTCGCCACCAGCGAGATCTGTGCGCCACGACGCGCCTGCTCGGTGGAGAGGAACTCGGCCAGCGCCGCGTCGCGCAGGCTGCGGACCCGACCGAACAGGTCGAGTTCGAACGCCGCCATGCCCAGGCCCGCGCTGTACTGCTCGACGACGCCACCACCCGCGGGGGTGACGCCGTCCTGGGCCACGCCGGCCGGGAGGCGTTGGCGGCTGCCCTCGGCGGCGAGCGCCAGGTTCGGGGACTGGTCGGCGCGCTGGATGCGGTACTGGGCGCGTGCGGCCTCGACGTTGAGTGCCGCCAGCCGCAGGTCGCGGTTGTTCTCCAGTGCCAGCTCGACCAGGGACTGCATGCGCGGATCGCGCAGCACCTCGCGCCAGCCGATGTCTGCCGCCAGCGCTTCCTGCCCGGACACCGACACGGCATCGGACCCGGGATAGGACGCAGGCACCGGCGCGGGCGGCTGCTCGTAGCGCGGTGCCATGGAGCACGCCGAAAGGGCCAGCGTCACCGCCGCAACCAGCGCGGTCCGCACCATCATCGAGCGCATGCGGCTCATGCCTTGCCCTCCGCCGGTTCGGCGTCCGTGTCGTCGATCGCGCTGCCACCCTTGATGCGGAACAGTCGGGTGACGACGATGAAGAACACCGGCACCAGGAACACGCCCAGAAGGACCGCGGACACCATGCCGCCCAGCACGCCGACGCCGACCGCGCGCTGGCTGGCCGAGGCCGCGCCGGTGGCGATGGCCAGCGGCAGCACGCCGGCACAGAACGACAGCGTGGTCATCAGGATCGGGCGGAATCGCAGGCGCGCGGCCTCCACCACGGCGTCCGCCAACGGCATGCCCCGGGCGTACAGGTCGCGGGCGAACTCGATAATGAGGATCGCCATCCGGGCCGAGAGGCCGATGATGGTCAACAGCCCGACCTTGAAGAACACGTCGTTGGGCATGCCCATCACCATGACCGCCAGCACCGCGCCGATGACGGCCAGTGGAACGGCCATGATCGCCGCGAAGGGGATCGCCCAGCTCTCGTAGAGTGCGGCCAGCACCAGGAACACGACCATGATCGACATGCCGATCAGCAACGGGGCCTGGGTGCCGGCCTGCTGCTCCTGCAGGGACTGGCCGGCCCACTCGAAGCCGAAGCCCGGCGGCAGCTCCGAGGCCAGGCGCGCCATTTCGGCCATCGCATCGCCGCTGCTGACGCCGGGGGCGCCTTCACCGCTGATGCTGGCGGCGCGGAAGCCGTTGAAGCGCGATACGACCACCGGCCCCACCGACCAGTCCACGCTGGCGAACGAGGACAGCGGCACCATGTCGCCCGCGCCGTTGCGCACGGTCAGCGCCAGGATGTCCTCGGGCGTCATGCGCCAGTCCTGCTCGGCCTGGACGAACACCCGCTGCATGCGGCCCATGTTCGGGAAGTCGTTGACCAGCGCCGAGCCCAGCGACACCTGCAGGGTCGAGTTGATGTCGGCCACGCGCACGCCAAGCGCAAGCGCCCGCTCGCGGTCGATGTCGACGTTGATCTGCTGCGCCGGGGGCAGGGAGGCCTCGCGGATCGCCGCGCCATTGAGCAGCTCGCTCTGGCGGGCCCTGGCCATCAGGTCGTCGGTGGCCTCGCGCAGGGCCTCGAAGCCCAGTCCGCCACGGTCCTGCAGGCGGAAGTCGAAGCCGCTGCCGGTGCCCAGCCCCTGGATCGCCGGCGGCACCACGGCGAACACGTTGCCGTCGCGCACGCCGCCCATGACGAACAGGTCGACGATGGCGCGCTGGGCGATCGCCTGGGCGGACTGCTCCTCGTTGCGCTCGTCCCAATGCTTGAGGATGACGAAGCCAAGGCCGGCGTTGGGGCCGGTGCCGGAGAAGCTGAAGCCGTTGATCATGACGACCTGCTCCACCGCCTGCTGCGTCGGCGTGCGCTCGGCGTCGGGATCATTGCGCGTGGCCTCGTCGCCGATGAAGTAGTCCTCCACCTGGCGCGTCACCTCGCGGGTGCGCTGGGAACTGGCGTTGGCCGGCAACTGGATGTCCACGAGCACCGAACCCTGGTCCTCGGTCGGCAGGAATGCGGTCGGCAGGCGGATGAACAGCAGGCCCACGACCAGCAGCAGCGCCAGGTAGATGACCACGAAGCGGCCCGTGCGCCGCACCACGCCCCCCACCCGGCGCTCATAGCCCTTGGAGAAGCTTGCGAAATGGTGGTTGAACCAGTTGAAGAACCGGTCCAGCCAGCCCAGCAGCCCCGGACGCAGGTCGCGCTGGTGCTCGTCGCCATGGGCCAGCGGCTTGAGCAACGTGGCGCACATCGCAGGCGACAGCGACAGCGCCAGGAAGGACGAGATCACGATCGCCACGACC
Source organism: Alkalisalibacterium limincola (assembly GCF_008017755.1). Taxonomy (GTDB): domain Bacteria; phylum Pseudomonadota; class Gammaproteobacteria; order Xanthomonadales; family Xanthomonadaceae; genus Alkalisalibacterium; species Alkalisalibacterium limincola. Next base: position 281,939 of record NZ_VRTS01000001.1, on the reverse strand, counting down.
ATCGCCATCGAGAACTGCCTGTAGATGACGCCGGTCGAGCCCTCCATGAACGCCAGTGGCAGGAACACCGCCACCATCGTGAGCGTGATGCCGATGATCGCCCCGGTGATCTGGCCCATCGCCTTGCGCGTGGCCTCGCGTGGCCCGAGGCCTTCCTCGGCCATGATGCGTTCGGTGTTCTCGACCACGATGATCGCGTCGTCGACCAGGATGCCGATCGCCAGGACCATTCCGAACATCGTGAGCACGTTGATCGAGAAGCCCAGCGGCAGCATCACCGCCAGCATCGCCAGCAGCGAGATCGGCACGGTGATCGTGGGGATGAGCGTGTAGCGGATGTTCTGCAGGAACAGGAACATCACCAGGAACACCAGGATGCCGGCCTCGATCAGCGTGCGCACCACGGTACGGATGGAGATCTCCACGAACGGCGCGGTGTCGTAGGGCACGTCGTGGGTCACGCCCGGCGGGAAGCCATCGGAGAGCCGCTCGAGCACGTCGCGAACCCCGCGCGAAGTTTCCAGCGCATTCGCGCCCGGGCCCAGCTGTACGGCGAAGGCCGCCGTGGGGCGCCCATCCCGGTAGGCGGAGAACTGGTATGTCTCGGCACCGACCTCGACCCGTGCCACGTCGCGCAGGCGCACGGTGCCACCGTCGGCATCGGCGCGCAGGATGATCGCGCCGAACTCCTCCGGCGTGGACAACTGCCCGCCCACGCGCACGGTGGCGGTGATCGGCTGGCCGGCAGGCGCCGGGTTGTCACCCAGCGTGCCGGCGGCCACCTGGGCGTTCTGCTCGCGGATCGCGGCCACGATGTCGCTGGCCTGCATGCCGAAGCCGGTCAATTGCGCAGGATCGATCCAGATGCGCATCGCGCGCTCGGGGGCGAACAGTTGCGCGGTTCCGACGCCCGGTACGCGGCGAACTTCATCGATGACGTTTCGGGCGATGTAGTCGCCAAGCACCACGCGGTCCAGGTCCGGATCGTCCGAGGACAGGGACGCGACCAGAAGGAAACCGGCCGCGGCACGGTCCACCTGCAGGCCCTGCTGCAGCACCGGCTGCGGCAGGCGCGACTCGACGCGTCGGATGCGGTTCTGCACCTCCACCTGGGCCAATGCCGGATCGGTTCCCGGCTCGAACACGGCCGAGATCGACGCACGGCCGCTGGCGCTGCTGGTGGACTGGTAGTAGAGCAGGCCCGGTGCCCCGTTGAGCTCCTGCTCGACGAGGCTGGTCACGCTCTCGTCGAGCGTCTGCGCGTCGGCGCCGGGATAGGTCGCCGAGATCTCGATCGTCGGCGGTGCCACGCTCGGGTACTGGGCCACCGGCAGGTTCGGCACCGCCAGCAGGCCCGCGATGATCAGGAAGATCGCGACGACCCAGGCGAAGATCGGGCGGTCAATGAAGAAGTTGGGCATCTGGGCGTTCCTGGCCGGGTCGCGTGGCGTGCGCGTTGCCCGTCATGGATTCAGGGCTGGGCGTCGTCGCCTTCGGCGACGTCGGCTGCGGCTTCCGGGTCCATGCCCGGCTGGGTTTCTTCCGGCGCTTCGCCAGGGGCAGGCGAGGGCGCGGCAGCCTGCCAGGGCTGGGCCATCACCGGCATGCCGGGTGCTGCGCGCTGGAAGCCTTCCACGATGACCTCGTCACCCGCCTCGAGGCCGTCCTCGACCAGCCAGCGGTTGCCCAGGCTGGTGCCCAGCGCGACGATGCGCTGCGCGGCCAGCTGCACCGGTGCACCCTGCGGTCCGATCTCCGGCTCGCCATCCTCGCCGCGCCGGGTTTCCACGACGCTGACATAGGTCTGGCCACCGGCGTTGCGCTGCACCGCCTGCTTGGGCACCAGCAATGCGTTGCCGGACGAACCCTGCTCCAGGCGCACGCGCACGTAGCTGCCCGGCAGCAGGCGCCCGTCGGGGTTCGGGAACTGCCCGCGCAGGCTGACCTGCCCGGTGCCCGGGTCCACGCTGATGTCGGAGAACAGCAGCGCCCGGGTTGGGCGTAGACGCTGCCGTCCTCCAGCACCAGCTCGACCTTCGCGCTTTCCCCGTCGACACGGGCGATGTCGCCGCTGTCGAAGGCGCGCTGCAGGCGCGAGAGTTCCGCCGTGGACTGGGTGAAGTCGGCATACATGGGATCGAGTTGCTGGATGCGCGCCAGCGGCGTCGCGTCGCCCTGGCCGACCAGCGCACCCTCGGTGACCAGGGCCCGGCCGATCCGGCGGCGATCGGTGCCTTCACGTCGGCATAGCCCAGGCTGATGCGGGCCTGCTCGAGCACGGCCCTGGCGGCCGCGACGGCGGCCTGGGCCTGGCGGTCGGCCGCCACGGCGTTGTCGTATTCCTGCTGGCTGACCGCGTTCTCCGCGATCAGCGGCGCATAGCGACGAGCCAGCGCGGACGCCTGGAAGGCATCGGCCTCGGCGCGGGCCAACGCGGCCTGTGCCGAGGCGGCCTCCGCCCGGAGGGGGGCGGGGTCGATGCGATACAGCAGCTCGCCGGCCACCACGTCACTGCCCTCGGTGAACACCCGTTCCAGCACGATGCCGGGAACGCGGGCGCGCACCTCGGCCACCCGGTTCGCGCTCAGGCGCCCGGGCAGCTCATTGACGACACTGGCGCGCTCGGGCGCGACGGTGATCGTGGACACCATCGTCGGCGGCATGCCGTTGGGCGCCTGTTCGCCGTTGCAGGCGGACAGGACCAGTAGGGCGAGCGCGCTGGCGGGCACGAGGAGGATGCGTCGGGTAAAGGGCATGGGGTGGTTCGATCCTTGAAGAAGGTCGCCGCCCGGCGGCTCGCGGGGGGGAGGGAGCGCATCCTGCGAGCAACAGGACAGCCGACCGGGCGACGATGGCGGCACTATACAAACATGTATGTATGTTTGTAAACTACCCCGGTCGGGCCGCGGACGGTCCCTCACGGAACGCTCCGTTCCAGCCGTGCCCTTGGCGGCACTTCACCCGGTGGACCATGGCCAGGAAGACGAAAGAAGAAGCCGAGCAGACCCGCGAATCGATCCTCGACGCCGCGGAACTGGCGTTTCGCGACTGCGGCGTCTCGCGCACCAGCCTCGACCAGATCGCCAAGCGTGCCGGCTGCACCCGCGGCGCGGTGTACTGGCATTTCGAGAACAAGTTCGACCTGTTCGGTGCGCTGATGGAGCGCACCCAGTCCCCCCTGTTCCAGCGCTTCGAGCGGGCGGTGTCCGACGACCAGCCCGACCCGGTCGACGCGATGCGCGAGGCGACGATCCACTCGATCCAGGACCTCGCGACCAATCCGCACTCGCGCAACATGCTCGAGATCCTCTTCCATCGGTGCGAGTTCGTCGACGAACTGGCGCCGGTGGTGGATCGCCACACCGAGAAGATGCAGTGGGTCATCGGCAACAGCGCCCGCGCCTTCAAGCGTGCCCAGTCGCTGGGGCTGGTGGATACCGACCTGTGCCCGGAATTCTGCGCGGCGATGTTCCACACACTGACCACCGGCATCATCCGCGACTGGCTGCTGGCCCCGGAAACGATCCCGATCCGCAGCATCAGTGAAAGCATGATCGACCACCTGCTGGCCAGCTTCGGGCACGTGCCATCGAAGGCCAGGGCGGTGACGATGCGGGAAAGGATGTGCGAGCAGGCGCAGGCGACGACGAAAGCGGCCCAAGCCGGCTGACGCCGCATCGCGCAGGGTGCGCAGGACCGTGCTGGTACCGGCGGTCGGACTCGAACCGACAAGGTTTTTAGGCCGGCGGATTTTGAATCCGCTGCGTCTACCAATTCCGCCACGCCGGCGACGGGATGCGCAGTATAGCCGGCCCGGGGCCGGCTGTCCCCGGGTCAGGCGTCGTTGTCGATGGACAGTTCGCGCGCGCTGCGCCGGTACCGGTCGCCCTCCAGTCGCTCGAAGATCGAGCAGCAGGTGATCGGGGCCTGGTAGATGTGCAGCGAGATCGCGATCGCGTCGTCGCTGGCATTGCGGATCGTGTGGTACTCGTGCGGCGGGATCAGGCTGCCGGCCGAGCCGGTACCCGCGTTGATCGTGCCGGCCGGGCGGAAACGGCAGCAATCCTCGCCACCCTCCAGGCACTCGTACTGGGTGATCTCCAGCTGGCCCTCCCAGACGCCCTCCACGCACCACAGCCCGGCATGGTCGTGCACCGGCGTGCCCTGGCCGGGCCCCCCAGGTCATCGCCACCACGCTGTAGCCCAGCGTCGGGCTGCGGTAGAGCTCGCGGCGGGCGTAGTGGTCGTCGACGCGTTCGTGGACGCAATCGGGGAGGTGGATGCCACGGTCGCGGATGGCGCGGCACAGCACGCTGCGCAGCGACTGGGTCACCGCTTCGTGGTCGGTTTGGGAGACCGCCTCGTCCAGCGCGCGGATCAGCGCCTCGCGGCCGGGGAAGTCGGTGTCGTGTTCGATGGGTGCGGTGGCGCTCATGGGCTCAGTCTAACAGTGGCATGACGCCGGCTCATCGTCCGCCCAGGAAGCTGCCGATGGCGGCGCCAAAGCGTTCGATATCGACAAGAAACGCGTCATGCCCCTGTGGCGAGGGCAGCGGAACGAAGCGCGCGTCGCAGCCACCGGCACGCAGCCCGTCGGCAATCTCCTCCTGCTGCTGCAGGGGAAACAGGATGTCGGTCTCCACGCCGATCGACATGGCCTGCTCCAGGCGGATGCTGGACAGTGCCGCACTCGCGCGCTGGTCGTCGTCGCAGCCCCCCGGGGCGTACTCGGCGACATCGAACCAATCCATCGAACGGCTCAGGTAGAGGTAGCTGTTGGGGTCGAAACGTCGCACGAAGCGGCGCGCATGGCCCTCCAGGTAGCTCTCGACCTCGAACTCCAGCCCGAACGGGTCTTCCTCCTGCCGCTTCTCGTCCAGCCGGATGCGCCCGAAGCGGCCACTCCACTCCAGCGCCGATCGATACGTGACCACGCCGAGCTTGCGCGCCATGCGCATGCCGCTTTCCGGGTAAACCTCGTCGGAATACTGGCCCTGGGCCCAGTTCGGGTCGAGCCGGATCGCCTCGCGCTGCAGCGAGCGGATCGCGATCGAGAACGGGAGGGCGCGGGGGCTGCCGGAAACGTTGATATGGCGTCGGGCCGAACCGGGGTGCAACAGCAGGTAGGCGATCGCCGCCATGCCGCCCATCGAGCAGCCGATCAACGTATCCAGGCGCCGGATGCCGAGGCTGTCGACCAGGGTGTGGGCGGCGTTGGCGATGTCCTCGACCGACAGGTCGGGAAAGGCCAGCCGGTACGGCGTCTGCGTCCCCGGCATCGGCGACGCCGGGCCGGTGGAGCCCTTGCAGCTGCCCAGCGAATTGACGCACACCACGAACCAGTGGTCCGTATCGATCGGTTTGCCGGGGCCGAGCATGCCTTCCCACCAGCCCGGCTCCGGGTTGTCGGGATGGCTGGCGGCATGGGCGTCGGGCGACAGGCCGGTCAGGATCAGGATCGCATTGTCGGCCGTTGCGTTGAGCCGGCCCCAGGTCTCATAGGCCAGGCGTGCCCCCTGCAGTTCGCCGCCACGTTTCATCGCGAACGGCGAAGGCAAGGCATGGAAGCGGGTGCCTGGCGGAATGAACTCGGTCATGGGGCGTTGGCGACGACCCGTTCGATGACCAGCATCTCGGCACGGCCATCGCGCACGGTGACCACCTGGCCCTCGGCCTCGAGGTCCCCCCGGGCGGGGTGCGGCGTCGCCGGACATCGAGATGCGCGCGTCCAGGCGGACGGCGCGCAGGTCGGAAAGCTTGAGCGTCGGCATCATCGCGCTGGCATCGGAGATCGTCACGTCGATCGGGAACCCGGTCACCGTCTGTCGATGGACGGCCACCGGCATGTTGGGTCCGTCGGGTTGGCGGGCGATGACGAACAACGTGGCGCCTTCGACGACCCGGTCGCGCACCAGCGGGTTGAGCTCCACGCGGATGTGGATCTGCGGGCCCTCGTGGACGATCTCGCCCGGCGCGGCTACTGCGCCACCGGCCAGTGGCGCCAGGCCGGCCTCGGCCCTGGCGTCGTTGATGCGGCCGACCAGCGCAGGGGCGGCATCGGGGCCGATCTGCTCGAGCAGGCGCTCCCACGTTTCCGCGGCTTCGGCCGCCGACCGGCCTGTTGGTGGTGGATGCCCAGCAGGAGCAGCCCGCGTTGCTGGGTCGGGTCGCGTTCCAGCGCAGCGAGGATCATCTCCAGCGGCTCGCCCTCCATGCGCCGGTCCGGACTGGCCAGCACCCGGGCCTCGGCGAACTCCACCAGGATGTCGGGGTCGTCGGGGGCCAGCCGGTTGGCCTGGGCGAACGCCAGCTCGGCCTCCTGGAAGCGCTCCTGCGACTTGCGGCTGCGGCCCAGCAGCACCCAGCCTTCAAGCTCGTCGGGATTCTCCGCCAGGTGCGCGGCCAGGTTGTCGACGGCCTCCTCGAGGCTGCCGGGTTCTCCTGACAGCTGGCCGCGCTCGATCAGCGACATCGGCGTGCCGGCGGTGATGTAGACCACCACGTGCCCATCACCAGCGCCAGCGAAACGGCGATCGCCGTCCAGCGGGCCGACTTCCACAAGGGCACCAGCACGAAGGCCAGTGCGAGGGCCAGCAGCACGGCACTGCCAATGAGGAATCCGGTCACGTCACCACTCCTGTTCGTCTTCCGCCGCCGGCGGCACCGGCTTGCGTGCCGCGCCCGCGGACTTGCGCCGCACCGTCATGACCACCATGACTGCACCGGCCAGCAGCACCAGCCCCGGCCCGAACCACAGCAGCCAGGTGGCCCGGCTCACGGGCGGCTGGTACAGGATGAACTCGCCGTAGCGCTCCACCAGGAAGGCACGGATCTCGGCATCGCTGCGGCCCTCGCGTACCAGCTCCAGCACCTGCATGCGCAGGTCGCCGGCGATGTCGGCGGGCGAATCGGCCAGCGACTGGTTCTGGCACATCACGCAGCGCAACTGGTGCAACAGGCCGCGGTAGCGCTCCTCCTCGGCTTCGCTGCGGAACTCGATCGGCTCGAAGGCGATCACCGGCGTGGTGAAGGCCAGCAGCAGCGCGGCAAGCAGGGCATGCAGCACTCGCGCGCTCATTGGCTGCCCTCGATCCGCGCCAGCGTCGGCAGCAACTGCTTCTCGACCACCTCGTCGGTGATCGGCCCGATGTACTTCCAGCGGATCACGCCCTCGGCATCCACCAGGAAGGTTTCCGGGGCGCCGTAGACACCCCAGTCGATCGCGGTTCGCCCGACCTGGTCGACGATGATCTCGTGGTAGGGGTCGCCGAAGCGCTGCAGCCAGCGCAGCGCGTCCTCGCGCTCGTCCTTCCAGTTGAAGCCGACCACGCGGATGCGGCCGCTCTCGGCCAGCCTCTCGATGACCGGGTGCTCGTCGCGGCAGGCCGGGCACCAGCTGCCCCACACGTTGAGCAGGTAGGGGGCGCCGCGCAGGTCGGATTCGCTCACCGAACGCTCCGGCTCGTGCAGCGCATTGAGCACGAAGGCCGGCGCCGTGCGGTCGATCAATGGCGAGGGCAGGGCGTCGCGGTTCGGGTCGCCGCTCATGCGCACGCCGACGAACAGCAGCACGCCGAGCGCGGCGAAGATCACCAGTGGCAAGAGTCTCTGGATCATGCCTCCTCCTCGCGCCGCTTCGGGCGGAAGCGCTTGTCCATCGCGACGATGAAGCCGCCCACCGCCATGAGCACCGCGCCCAGCCAGATCCAGCGGACGAAGGGCTTGACGTGCACGCGCACGGCCCACGACCCCTGGTCGTCGAGCGGCTCGGCCAGCGCGATGTAGAGGTCGCGCACCAGGTTGGAGCTGATCGCGGTCTCGGTCATCGGCATGCCGCCGCTCTTGTACATGCGCCGTTCGGGATGAAGGGTGGCGATCTCGCGGCCATTGCTCGACGCAATCACGGTGGCGCGGTCGGCGATGTAGTTGGGCCCGCGCACGGTCTCCACCGACTGGAACTCGAACCTGTATCCGAGCGACTCGACCACGCTGCCCGGTCGCATCGCCACGTCACGCTCCAGCTTCAGGCTTTCCAGCATCAGCACGCCGAACACGAACACCGCCACGCCCAGGTGGGCGACGATCATGCCGGTCATCTCCGGCGTGAAGCGGCCGCCCTGGCGCCAGCGGTTCCATACGAAGCGCAGCGTGCCTGCAGCCACCCAGACGCCGGCGGCCACGCCGGCGGCGGTCTTGAGCGTGCCCTGCGGCCAGGTGAAGAAGGTGACCACGCCGGCCAGCAGCGCCAGCCCCGCCCAGGGCAGCAACCACACCGAGACCTTGCCGACGTTGTCGCGCTGCCAGCGCAGCAGCGGGCCGAACGGGATCACCAGCACCAGGGGCAGCATCAGCACCGTGAACAGCACGCCGAAGTAGGGCGGTCCGACCGAGAACTTGCCCAGGTCCAGCGCGTCGGCGAACAGCGGGAACAGCGTGCCGATCAGCACCATCGCGGTCGCGGCCGCCAGCAGCAGGTTGTTGACCAGGATGAAGGTCTCGCGCGACCCGGCTTCGAACGGCTTGCCAATGTCGTCCCTCGGCGCGCGCAGTGCGTAGAGCAGCAGCGAGCCACCGACGACGAACACCAGGAAGGCGAGGATGAAGATGCCGCGCTCGGGGTCGGAGGCGAACGCGTGGACCGAGGTCAGTACGCCGGAGCGCACCAGGAAGGCGCCCAGCAGCGACAGCGAGAAGGCCGCGATCGCCAGCAGCAGCGTCCAGCCGCGGAAGCTGCCGCGTTTCTCGGTCACCGCCTGGGAATGGATCAGTGCCGCGCCGACCAGCCAGGGCATGAAGCTGGCGTTCTCGACCGGGTCCCAGAACCACCAGCCGCCCCAGCCCAGCTCGTAGTACGCCCACCACGAGCCCAACGTGATGCCCAGGGTCAGGAACGCCCAGGCCACGTTGGTCCACGGCCGCGACCAGCGCACCCAGCGTGCGTCGACCTTGCCGTCGATCAGCGCGGCGATCGCGAACGAGAACGCGACTGCGAAGCCCACGTAGCCCATGTAGAGCATCGGCGGATGGAAGATCAGGCCCGGGTCCTGCAGCAGCGGGTTGAGGTCGCTGCCCTGCGGGGGCACCGGGAACAGCCGGTCGAACGGGTTCGAGGTGAGGATCGTGAACAGCAGGAAGCCGACAGCCACGATGCCCATGATCGCCAGCACGCGCGCCACCACCGGCAGCGGCAGCGAGCGCGAGAATCGCGCCACCGCGGAACCCCAGCCGGCCAGGATCAGCACCCACAGCAGCAGCGAGCCCTCGTGGCCACCCCACACCGCGGAGAACCGGTACTGCAGCGGCAGCAGGGTGTTGGAGTTCTGCGCCACGTAGGCCACGGAGAAGTCATGGACGATGAACGCATGGGTCAGCAGCACGAACGCCACGAACAGCAGCAGGAAGCTGCCGTGGGCGAAACTCCGTGCGGTGTCCATCAACGCGACATTGCCGCGGTGCGCGCCCACCAGGGGCAGCACCGACTGGCCGATGGCCAGCAGCAGCGCGAGGATCATGGCGATCTGGCCGATCTCGGGAAGCATCAGTTGCCCCCGCAGCCGTCGTCGTCGGGACGCGCTATCGCCTGGGCCATCTTCTCGGCCACCTCGGCCGGCATGTAGGTCTCGTCATGCTTGGCCAGCACGTCGTCGGCGATGAAGGTGCCGTTGTCCATGCGTCCGCTGGCGATGATGCTCTCACCGTCGCTGAACAGGTCGGGGAGGATGCCCTCGAACTTCACCGGCAGGAACTCGGCGCGATCGGTGACCCGGAAGTCGACCTTCAAGGTGCCGGGCTCGCGCACGATGCTGCCCTCGCAGACCACGCCACCGAGCCGGAACCGACTCTCCACCGGCGCATCGCCGCGCAGCACCTCGCTGGGCGTATGCAGGTAGGTGAGGTTCTGGGTCAGCGCCCAGGCCACCAGGGCCGCGGCGACGACCGCGGCGATCAGGACCAGGCCCACGGTGGCCAGGCGACGTCGACGGACAGGGTTCATCGGCTCACTCCAGGAGCAGCAGCGCGGGCCGCTTCGCGGCGCACCCGCGTTTGGATCGATCGATTGAGCATGCCGTAGCGGGCCAGCGGCACCAGCATGTCCCACAGGAACACAAGCAGGTAGGCGGCGTACGCGGCGGCGACGAAGCGCAGCGCGTTGACACCATGGTCGGCCGGCAACATCAGCCCCATCGGCAGCAGCGCATCGAGCATCGTGAACAGCAATGCCGCAGCAGCCACGCCGCCGGCCACGAGCATCGCCGTGTGCCTGGATGCGTGGCGGGCGGATGCCACGGCCCGTACCCAGTCCTTGCCCGCTTCGCGTTCGAGCATTTCATTGCGCGCGCGCTGCAGCAGCGCGGCGACGAACCAGAATTTCGTCGCCACCACCATGACCAGCAGGGGCGGCAGCATAGAGGCGTGGAGGTCGGACTCTCCGGCCAGCAGGCGGATCGTGGCGCCCTGGTGCAGGGAGTTCCACCAGTCCACCGAATAGCGGATCACCGGCAGCAACACCACGCCGACGATGGCGAGGAAGCCCGCCGCCCGCGCGCCGCTGCGGCGGTCCTCGATCGAGGCGTACAGCGCCATGACGCCCAGGTACATGAAAAGAAGCAGCAGTTGCGAGGTCAAGCGCGGGTCCCAGGTCCACCAGGTGCCCCAGGTGGGGATGCCCCAGACCGCCCCGGTGACCAGTGTGATGACGGTGAAGCCGGCGCCGATCGGCGCGCAGGCCATCGCCAGCACCTCGCACAGCTTGATGCGCCACACCAGCGCGATCGTCGCCTGGATCGCCATGACGGCCCAGACCATCAGGCTCATCCAGGCCGCCGGCACGTGGATGTGCAGGATGCGCGTGCTCTCCCCCTGCAGCCTGTCGACCGGCGAATCGAACAGGGCCAGGTAGAAGCCGACGGCGGTCAGCACGAGCGCCGGGATCCACATCCACGGCAGCCAGCGGGTGGCGAACGCATGGAAGCGCGGCGGTGATCCTGTTTGATTGAACCAGAGCCAGATGCGATTCACAGGTCGGCGTCCAGGGCGTGGGTCATGTCAGGGCGATGCGCAGTGCGGTGGCCGCGGCAAGCGGTGCGAGTACGAGGGCCAGGGCGAGTCCACCGGCCAGCAGGCCGATCACGCCGATCCAGGGCATTCCTTGCGCGGCCAGCATCACGCTGCCGGCACCGAAGACGAGGATCGGCACGTAAAGTGGCAGTGCGAGCAAGCCCATCATCATACCAGAGCGGCGCATGCCGACCGTCAGTGCGGCCACCACGCCCCCCACCAGGCTCAGCAGTGGCGTGCCCACCAGCAGCGAGACCAGCAACGGCCCCAGAAGGTTCCCCGGCAGGTACATCATCTTGCCCAGGATCGGGGTCAGCACGATCAGCGGCAGCGCCGTGGTGGCCCAGTGCACGGCCAGGCGCAGGCCCACCAGCCAGGCCAGTGGCGAGGGCGAGAGCAGCATCTGCTCCAGGCTACCGTCCTCGTGGTCGCCGCGAAACAGCATGTCCATCGTCAGCAGGCCCGACAGCAGCACCGCGATCCACAGCACGCCCGGGGCGATCCTGGCCAGCAGTCCGGGATCGTCGCCAAGCGCCAGCGGGAACAGGGTCACCACCAGCAGCACGAAGATCACCGGCTGCATCGCGTCGCCACGCCGGCGCCAGACCAGCCGCAGGTCGCGCGCCAGCATCGCCGCGCCGGAACGCCACAGGCCGGGGGCGGGCAGGCCGATGCCGCTCATGCCGGATGCTCCACCGGAACCCGCGACGGATCGCCCAGTACCAGCATGCGCGTGCGCACCGGCGGCGCGGCGTAGGCCCCGTGCGTGGTGACCAGCGCAGCCGCGCCACCGGCCACGTGCTCGCCGATGACCCGGTTGACCAGGTCGATGCCGTCCAGGTCGAGGTTGGCGTAGGGCTCGTCGAGCAACCACAGCGTGGCCGGCAGCAGCAGCAGCCGGGCCAGGCCCAGGCGCTTGCGCTGGCCGGCGGACATCTTCCCCGCCGGCGTGTCCTCGTAGCCGGCCAGTCCGACGCGGGCCAGCGCCGTCTCGGCGTCGGTGCCGCTGCGTTGACCGTTGATCCCGGTGGCGAAGGCCAGGTTCTCCAGCGCCGTCAGGTCGGCCTTGTGGCCGGCGTGGTGGCCGAGGAAGGCCATGCCCGGTGCCCCCATGCCGCGCACGATGGGCGCACCGCCGAAGCGAACGTCGCCCTCGGACAGCGCCAGCAGGCCGGCCACCACGCGCAACAGGGTGGTCTTCCCCGAACCGTTGGCGCCGGTCACCAGCAGCACCTCGCCGGGGCCGACCTCGAAGTCGATCGGACCGAACACGGGCGCGTCGTTTCGCGAATAGGCCAGCCCGCGGGCGGTCAGCAGCACGGCGGTGGCGGGGGAGGACGTGGTCATCAAGGGGCCTGTGGTTCCGGGACGCATGCTACCGATGCGCCGGGTGGGGGTCCATGACCGGGATCATCCCGCGCCGGTCCGGCCACCCTGCCTTATCGCTTGCCGGGGCATTGCGTACACTGGCCGGCCACGCGCGCGGGACGCTAGCGCGCACCGAAACGAACCGAGGGACCGCGGATGCAGATCCAGACCCGGCTGCCGAAGGTCGGCACCACCATCTTCACCGTCATGTCGCAACTGGCCGTGCAACACGGCGCGATCAACATGGGCCAGGGCTTCCCGGACTTCGACGCGCCCGGCTTCCTGCTCGATGGCTTCGAGCGTGCGATGCGCTCGGGCAAGAACCAGTACGCGATGGCCACCGGCATCGCGCCGCTGCGCCAGGCGATCGCGGCCAAGACCGAGGCAATGTACGGCCGCGCGATCGATGCCGACACCGACGTCACGGTGACCAGCGGCGCCAGCGAGGCGATCCTGGATGCAGTGATGGCGCTGGTGCACCCGGGGGAGGAGGTGATCGTTCTCGACCCCTGCTACGACTGCTACGAGCCGGCCATCCACATGGCCGGGGCCGACGCGGTGCACGTGCCGCTGGACCCGGACAGCTTCGCGGTGGACTGGGACCGCGTGCGCGATGCGATCACCTCGAAGACCCGCATGCTGTTCATCAACAGCCCGCACAACCCGTCCGGGGCGGTGCTGGGCGAGGCGGACATGGCCACGCTGGCGGAACTCGTGCGCGGCACGCGCATCATCATCCTGTCCGACGAAGTCTACGAGCACATCATCTACGACGACGCCCGCCACGAAAGCGTGCTGCGCCACCCGGAGCTGGCCGAGCGCAGCGTGGTGGTGTCGAGTTTCGGCAAGACCTACCACTGCACCGGCTGGAAGGTCGGCTACGCGGTCGCGCCGGCGGCGCTGTCGGCGGAGATCCGCAAGGTGCACCAGTACAACACCTTCTGCACGATGCAGCCCGCGCAGTGGGCCTTCGCCGAGGCGATCGAGCAGCACGCCGACCACCACCTGGGGCTGGGTGCGTTCTACCAGCCCAAGCGCGACCGCTTCCGCGAGCTGCTGGGCCAGACCAAGCTGCGGGCGCTGCCGGTGCCCGGCGGCTACTTCCAGCTGGCCGACTATTCCGCCGTCAGCGACCTCGACGACCTGGCGTTCGCACGCTGGCTGACGATCGAGCACGGCGTGACCGGCGTGCCGCTGTCGCCGTTCTATGAGACCGCGCCCGAAGGCCAGCGCCTGATCCGTCTTTGTTTCGCCAAGGACGAGGCGACGATGGTCGCGGCGACGGAGCGGTTGGCACGACTGTGAGCACGCCAATGGACGATTTGCGCGTAACGCTGGTGCAGGGCGACACCCTGTGGCACGACCCCGACGGCAACCGGGCGATGTATGCCGAACTGGCGCGGCCAGTGGCTGGCCTGAGCGATATCGTCGTGCTGCCCGAAACCTTCACCAGCGGCTTCAGCAACGATGCGCTCGATCGCGCCGAGGACATGGACGGACCCACGATCCCGTGGATGCAGGGATTGGCGCGCGAACTCGACGCGGCGGTCACCGGCAGCGTGCAGATCCGCACCGACCAGGGCGTGTTCAACCGCATGCTGTGGGTCGAGCCCGATGGCCGGGTGCGCCACTACGACAAGCGCCACCTGTTCCGCATGGCCAACGAGCACGAGCGCTATTCGGCTGGCCGCGAGCGCATCACCTTCGAGTTCCGTGGCTGGCGCATCTGCCCGCTGGTCTGTTACGACCTGCGCTTCCCGGTGTTTTGCCGCAACCGCTTCGACCACGACGCACCGGGTCGCTTCGACTACGACCTGCTGCTGTTCGTGGCGAACTGGCCGGCGCCGCGCCGGCACGCCTGGCGCAGCCTGCTGGTGGCCCGGGCGATCGAGAACCTGGCCTGCGTGGCGGCGGTGAACCGCGTGGGCACCGATGGCAACGACGTGCCCTATGCCGGGGATTCGATGGCCATCGACATGTTGGGCCAGGCCCTGGTGGACCTGACCCAGCAGCCGAGCGTGGCGACGGCGACGTTTCCGGCAAGCGCATTGCAGGCGCACCGCGAGCGCTTCCCGGCGCAGTTGGACGCCGATCGATTCGAATTGCTTCCCGGCGTGGGCTAGGCCCGATGGCCGCGATCCGCCTGGCGGTTGGAGTCGCACTGCTGGTGCTCGCGGGCGGATGTGGCCAAGCGGGGATCGACCAGGGTGTGCCGGAAGCGGAGATCGCGCGGCTGGAGGCGGTGGCTGGCGAGGAGCGCTGGTGGCGCGGCAACCTGCACACCCACGATTTGTGGAGCGATGGCGACGACTTCGCCGAGTCTGTCGCCAGCCGGTATCGCGAGGCGGGCTACCATTTCCTGGCCCTGACCAACCACGACAGCGTCATGGCGGGAGAGCGCTGGCTGGAGTTGGCCCGCTCGCCGGGTGGTGAAGTGGCCCTGCAACGTCGGCAGGAGGCGTTTCCGGAACACCCCATCGAGGTCAGGTCAGGGGTGCTCGGGCCCCGCGTCCGCCTGCTGAGCTTCGCCGAGGTGGCCAGCCTGCTTGAAGTGCCGGGCGAGTTCATGCTGATGCCTGGCGTGGAAGTGTCGGACAGTTTCGAAGGGATGGCGATCCACCTCAACGCCTTGAACACGCCGGACCTGGTCCTGCCAGGCGGCGGCCCGGACCCGGTGGCGGTCATCGAGCGCAATCTCGCGGCCTACCGGGCCTTGTCCGAAAGCGCTTCGACGCCGATCGCACTGCAGCTCAACCATCCGAACTTCGGCCGTTCCCTGACACCGGAACAGATCATGCGCGTTTCCGACCTGCGCTTGATGGAGGTCTTCAATGGGCATCCGATCTCCCGGGACAACGGCGATGCGCTGCGACCCGACATGGAGCTGGTGTGGGACAGGGTGTTGACCCACCGGATCGTCAGCCTGGACCTGCCGTTGGTATACGGGACGGCCACCGACGACGCGCATCATTTCCTCGGGCTGCCCAATGGTGGTGCCCGGCCGGGCCGCGGCTGGGTGCAGGTCCTGGCCGCAAGCCTGGACCGGGCTGCCGTGGTCGAGGCGATGCTGGGTGGACGCTTCTATGCGTCCACGGGTGTTGCGCTCGAGCGCGTGGTCTCCTCGCCCAAGGGCATCCGGGTCGAGGTGGCCGGCGAACCGGGCGTGGACTACACGATCGAATTCATCGGGACCCGGACCGGCTTCGACCCCGACACCCACGCTGCGGTGGACCGGTTCGGCCGCCCCGTCTATGCCTCACGCGTCTACGATCCGGCCATAGGCGCGGTGCTCTCCCGGGTCGATGCGCGTGTTGCGGAATATCGATTCGACGAGGGCGACCTTTACGTGCGTGCCCGGGTGACGGCCTCCGAGCGCCATCCCGACCCCTCCAGGCCATTGGAGTACCAGCGCGCGTGGACGCAACCGGTCGAGGGGCCCGCCGCGGCCCTCGCCCGCGAGCGCGCCAGTGCCGGCCAGGCGCCGCCGCTGCCGGACCATGCCCTGCACAGGGACGCGATTCCCCGCTTCCGGCTTCTCGATCGCAACCGTCCCATCGACTACGGCCGGGTCGACACCTGTGGCATCGACGTCGTGCGACGCGGCGACAACCG
Source organism: Alkalisalibacterium limincola (assembly GCF_008017755.1). Classification (GTDB taxonomy): domain Bacteria; phylum Pseudomonadota; class Gammaproteobacteria; order Xanthomonadales; family Xanthomonadaceae; genus Alkalisalibacterium; species Alkalisalibacterium limincola. The sequence continues at coordinate 265,901 of NZ_VRTS01000001.1, read as the reverse complement.
CGCCGGCGCGATCGTTCCGGAGGGAAGCTCGGTATACATCGGCGGCTGGATTGCCGACGCGTCGCACGACCGGCCGCCCGATTCGATCGGGCTGCTGCTCGAAGGCGGGGAAACCTATTTCGCGGAAGGCCCCAACGGCTCCGCCCGGCCCGATGTCGCCCGGGCCCTGCAGCAGCCTCGACTGGAAGGCGTGGGCTTCGACATCACCGCGCGCCTGGACGGTGTCGCGGCAGGGGAGTACGCACTGGGCTTGATCGCCTTCTACCCTTCGGGTGCCGTGCGATGCAGCCGCGACGGCCTTGTCAGCATCGCCGAGGTGGCGCACTGAGCCGGGCATCGCGTCGCGTGCGCCCGGGCGCGGAGGGTCGCGGCCGCAGAGGTGGGCAGGAACTCGGCGATGAGTTCAGCACGCTGGTCCGCCGGGTGGTGATCGGGCCCGCCTAGGTGCCCTCGACGCGCCGATAGGGTTCGAACAACTGCAGCAGCCAGGGCTTCTGCGCCAGCACGAGGCTCACGCCGAAGCGCTCGCCCACCGGCAGCGTGGCATCTCGGGCCAGCAGGGCATCGAACTCGCGGGCCAGTTCGTCCAGGCGCCGCTGCAGTTGCTGGATGCCCCCGCTGCTGAGGCTGCGCTGAGCAGCAGCAGGGCGTCCTTTTCCCCATCGAAGGGATCGGCGAAGAAGTCGCCGAGAAGCGCGTGGCGGAAATAGCGCTCCATCGGCCCGTCGGTGCGCCAGCGGAAATTGCGCGCGGTCAGCAGGCGGGCCCGGTTGCCCGGTTGCAGTTCGATGATCCCGAGCCGGTCGAGCCGGGCCAGCAGTGCCGTCCATTGGGCTTCATTGAAGTCGAAGTGTGCCAGCGCGTCCTGCTGCGCCAGCGGTTGAGGGTCAGGAACATCGCCAGCAGCAGGCGCGGATCATCGACCAGGGCCTGTTCCTGCTCCAGGCCCAACTGCGCCATGGCCGGGCGGGTACGTCCGGCTTCGGCGCTGAGTTCAGCCAGGCCGATGTCCAGCACCGCACAGATCTGCTCGAGCCGCTGAAGGCTCATCGCTCGCAGCGAGAACATCCGCTTGACCGCGGCCTCGCTGACCCCCAGCCGTCCGGCCAGGTCGCGGTAGGTCATCGCCTGCGCGCGAAGGCATCGCTTGAGTGCGTCGGTGAGTTCGCTGGAGATGGCCAACGTATTGGAATCCTAGTCCTGCAGGGCATCTGGAGCATAACCCGGTTCATTTTCATTGCTGCAGTCCCCGGCCTTGCGCGAACGTCCGGCAAACCGACCTGGAGATCCAACATGCCGATCCACCGTTCCCGACCATCGATCCTCGTGCTGGCTGCCGCCGCTGTCTCGCTGTGCGTGCACTCCACCGCGCTCCCGGCCCAGTCCGAAGCGGTCAGCCGGCAGTCCAGGCCAGCCTTGCGGCTTCGGTGGAGGTCCCCTTCGCGGCCTTGCATGCCTTGGCGGAAGGGGCCCGGTTCTCGGTAACGGCGGTGCGCTTCAGTGGCGAGGTCGCGCTGGTCACCCTGTCGGCCGCCGTGGAGGGTTCAGCCATGGTGGTCGAGGTCTCCGCGCGGCTTGCCCGCGACCTGGGCCTCGCGGCAGGGGCCGCGGTGACGGCAAGCGTGGTGGCGACAGGCTGGATCCTCAGTGTCGCCGGCGAGGCCCTGGCCTATGTCGCCGATGAAGCCACCCGCCCGCTGGTCCATTCGCGGAGGATCTCCGGATGAGTCGCCGGCTCAAGTGCCTGCTCGCGGGTGCACTAGTCTCGCTGCATCTGTGGGCCGGGGCCGCGCAGGCCGGCGGCAATTGCGACGCCGACCCGGTGTCGCCGCTGCAACTGGCCGCTGCCGCCGAAACCGCGGTGCGCGTGGCCGCTGCACTCGACCAGGCCGATGCGCCGGTGGCGCTGGTGTCCCGCGTGGGTGCCGATCTTTCCCGCCACGGCCTGGTCTACAGCCACGCGGGCTTCGCCGTGCGCGACCATCCGCGGGGGCGCTGGAGTGTCGTGCACCTGCTCAACGAGTGCCGCAGCACCCACTCCGGCCTCTACGTGCAGGGGCTGGTGAACTTCTTTTCCGACGACCTGGTGAACCAGGATGCCCGCATCACGTGGCTGGAACCGGACCTGGCACGGCGGCTTGCGTCCCACCTCGCCGGCCCCTCGGCCACCACGCTGCATCACCCGCGCTACAACGTGATCGCCCGGCCCGGCAGCCGGGACTACCAGAACTCGACGCTGTGGATGGTCGAGGTGCTGGCGACCCAGCTTGCCGACTACCCGGGCCCGGTGGACCGGGATGCGGCCATCGCCCACGCCGAAGCGATGGGCTTCGAGCCGGATCGGATCCGGATCGCCTACACGCGGCGCGTGCTGGGCGGCCTGTTCAGCACGAACGCTGTCTTCACGGACCACCCGGTCGCTACCCGGGTGTCGGGCAGCTATCCCGTGGCCACCGTGCGTTCGATCCTGGCGTGGCTGGCGTCGACGGGGAACATCACTTCAGAGCTTGAGTGGTGGGCCGGTGTGCTGCAGCACGCCGGCGGGCCAGGCTGAACGCCGTCCGGAAACCACGCGCCGCGAAAAGCAGAAAACCGGCCTGAAAAGGCCGGTTTTCTTTGGGGGAACTCGCTGAACTCAGCGGTTGCCGCCGCCGCCACCGCGGCGCCTGAAGGGGCCGGTGGTCGGGACGCTGATGACCAATTACGGGCTGGAGAAGGCGTTCGCGACGGCGGGTATCGGATTCGTCCGCTCGCGCGTGGGTGACCGATACGTGCACCAGCAGCTGATCGCCCATGGCGGCAACCTCGGCGGGGAGACCTCGGGCCACATCCTGTGCCTGGACCGTGCGGGGACCGGTGATGGCGCGGTCAGCGCACTGCAGGTCCTGGAAGTCGTCCAGCGCAGCGGAAAGACGCTGGCCCAGTTGCGCGAGGGCTTCACCAAGGTGCCCCAGAAGACGGTCAACATCCGCCTCGCCAACGGTTCGCGCCCGCTGGATGTGCCCTCGGTGAAACAGGCCCTGGCGGCCGCCGAGGAGCAGCTTTCCGGGCGGGGCAGGGCCTTCATGCGGCCCTCGGGCACCGAGCCCGTGGTGCGGGTGACGGTCGAGGCGGGCGACGCCGCCGAGATGGAGCGCCTGCTGGCCGGGCTCAGCGACGCGGTGCGCGCGGCGGTCTGAGGTCGTTCCGGCCTGACGTCCGTCAAATTCCGATCATCGCCGCCGGCGCATAATGCGCCCCGGCCACCCCCGTACGAGTCCTGACATGTCCACGATCCCGACCCTCGATATCAGTCGCTTCGACGACCCCGCCCAGCGCACGGCCTTCGTCGCCGAACTCGGGGCGGCCTACCGCGAATGGGGTTTCTGTGGCATCCGCGGGCACGGCATCGCGCCGGCCGCGATCGATGGCGCCTACGATGCTTTCGTGCGCTTCTTCGACCTGCCCACCGAGGTCAAGATGAAGTACCACGTTCCCGGTACCGGGGGCGCGCGCGGCTACACGCCATTCGGCGTCGAGACGGCCAAGGATTCCAAGTTCCCCGACCTCAAGGAGTTCTGGCACATCGGCCGCGAGCTGCCGGAGGGTTCGAAGTACGCCGACGTCATGCCGCCGAACCTGTGGCCGGAGGAGGTGCCGGGCTTCCGCGAACGCGGCTACGGGCTCTACCAGGCGCTCGACCAGCTCGGCTCGAAGGTGCTGGGCGCACTGGCGCTGCATATCGGGCTGGACGAGGCGTACTTCGCCGACAAGACCGACAACGGCAATTCGATCCTGCGACCGATCCACTATCCGCCGATCACCGCGGACGACGTGCCCAACGTGCGTGCCGGCGCCCACGAGGACATCAACTTCATCACGCTGCTGGTCGGCGCAGCGCCGCCGGGCTGGAAGTGCTCTCGCGCAAGGGTGAGTGGGTGGCGTTCACCGCCGCGGAGGACACGATCGTGGTGAACATCGGCGACATGCTGCAGCGGCTGACCAACCACGTGTATCCCTCGACCACGCATCGCGTGGTCAATCCGCCGGGTGACCAGGCGCGCAAGCCGCGCTACTCCACGCCGTTCTTCCTTCACCCGAACCCGGATTTCCTGATCAGCACGCTCCCCGGATGCGTCAGCGACGCGAACCCGGACCGCTACCCGGAGCCGATCACCGCGCACGGCTACCTCGAGGAGCGGCTGCGCGAGATCAAGCTCAAGTAGGCCTGCCGCGCGCTTCGGAGGGCGGGCCTTCCTCAGGAATCGTCGCGGAAGTCCTTGGAGCGGCGGCCGATGATGCGCCGCGCCACGCCATCGGGCAGGTGCTTGGCGACCTGGCGGATGAGCCGGTAGCGCCAGCCGGGAATGCACATCGGTTCGCCCGCCTCCAGGGCGTCGATGCCGGCGCGCGCCACGTCGTCGGCCTGCAACCACATCCGGGGGGACATCCTCGACACCTGTGCACGGGTCCCGGTGACGTCGTGGAACTCGCTGTAGGTGAAGCCAGGGCAGAGCGCCGTGACGTGGACGCCGCGCGGGGCGCATTCCAGCGACAGCGACTCGCTGAACCGGATCATCCAGGACTTCACCGCGCCGTACATCGTGTGGCCGGCGGAGCCGGGCACCAGCCCGGCCACCGAGGCCACGTTGAGCACGCCGCCATGGCCCCGTGCCTCCATGCCGGGCAGCAGGCGGTGGGTCAGTTCGGCGACCGCGCCGACCATGACCTGCAGGAAGTCCGCATGGGTCTTCCAGTCCGAGGAGAGGAAGCGCCCCGGCACGCCGTAGCCGGCGTTGTTGACCAGGATGTCGACCTGGAGGCCGTCGCGCTCGAGCTGTTCGACGATGCGGCCGGGTGCGCCGGCGTCGGCCAGGTCCTCGGCGATGATGGCGACGCGAACGTGTTCACCCAGTTCGCTGGCGAGCGCTTCGAGCCGTTCGCGCCTTCGCGCCACGAGCACGAGGCCGATGCCACGCTTCGCGTACTCGCGGGCGATGGCCTCGCCGATTCCGCTGGATGCACCGGTGACCAGGGCGGTTCGTGGACGCTTGGATTTGCTCATCGGGTGGATCCGTACAAGGATGCGGATCGGGAAGTCTAGCCGCTGTGGTGTTGAGCAGGACTGGCAGTCGCGTGTAGGTGGGGCATTGGGGGTGTTTCGGGATGGTGCGCTGGGGTTTCGTTGCAGGCTTGGTCCTGGCGTTGGCAAGTGCGCCGACCGTGGCGCAGCCGCGCCTGGACGTGCAGGTGCTGGATGGCGCGGGCCTGCCCCTGGCCGGTGCCGTGGTCAGCCTGCATGGTCGCGAGGGTGGCGCGGACGGTCCCCCGGCGGCGGTGCCGATCGTCGACGCCGTGATCGAGCAGGTGAGGGGGGAGTTCAATCCGCAGGTCCTCGTGGTCACCACGGGCACGCCGGTGCGCTTTCCCAACCTCGACCGCATCCGCCACCACGTCTACTCGTTTTCCCCCGCCAAGGTTTTCGAACTGCCGCTATACAGCGGCGAGGCCCATGAGCCGGTCGTTTTCGACGTCCCGGGCGTCGTGACGCTGGGCTGCAACATCCACGACTGGATGCTGGGCCACGTGGTGGTTCTCGATACCGCGGTGCATTCGATCAGCGATGGATCGGGTGCGGTTTCGCTCGAGGCACCCCGCGGCACGTGGCGCCTGCGTGTGTGGCATGCACGCCTTCCCGCGGGGGAGCCGCCGCTGGAGCGGGAAGTCACGCTGGAGGACGGCCCCACCCACGTCGAGGTGGCGCTGGAGCTGTCGCGACCCTTGCCGCGCGGGCGACCAGGCGCCACGGCGGACGGGGCGCGGCCGTGAGGCGCGGGGGGCGGCAGTGGCGCCTGCAGGACCGCATCGTCGCCTGGCTGGTCGGCCTCATCGTGGTCCTGCAGTTGCTGGTTTTCATCGCGGTGGACCTGTCCGTGAACCGCGCGGTGGCCAGTCAGCTGCGCCAGGAACTCGAGGTCGGTGCCCGGATCTGGGACCGCTACGTGTCCTCGCGCGGGGAGGCGCTGGTGGACTCCGCTGGTGTGCTGGCCGGCGACTTCGGCTTTCGCCGCGCCGTGGCCACGGGCGACGAGCCCACGATGCGCTCTGCCCTGGCCAACCATGTGCTTCGGCTCGGGGGCGACCTGGCCATCCTGCATTCGGTGCGCGGGGAGTGGCGCGCTGCGACCGGTGCGGCGGTGGAGGAATTGCAGGGCTCGGCGGAAATCGCCCGGCACGTGGAACGCGCCCGCATGGAGGGTCGTGCCACCGGGGTATTCGTGCTCGGCGGGCGCGCCCACCAGGTGGCCACCGTGCCGGTCATGGCGCCCGACGTGATCGGCTGGGTGAGCGTGGCGCAGCCCCTGGACGACGGCGCGTTGGCGGGTTTCCGGGAAATGACCGGGCTCGATGCGATGATCCGGCTGGCGGGTCGCGACGGGAGCCAGGACGGGTCCGTCGTGGCCTCCACCCTGGCTGGTGGGCCGGACGCGGCCGGGCGTTCCGGGGTGGATCCGGCCCGCATCGACGGCTTCGTCGTGCTGGCGAGGGACGTCGGTGCGGGGGGCGCCACCGGTGCCGGGCCCGGTCGGGAAGCAGCGCAGCTGGTCCTTCTCGCACCCACCGAAGCCGCGCTTGCGCCCTATCGGCGCCTGCAGGTCTGGATCCTGGCCCTGTCGCTGTCCGGTGCATTTCTGGCGGTGGTCGTGGCGGTTTTCGTCGCGGGCAGCGTCAGCCGGCCGGTTGCAGCGATGGCCACCGCGGCGCGACGGGTGGCCGGCGGAGATTTTTCCGCCCGCGTGACACCCCATGGAGGCCGCGAGGTGGTGGCCCTGGGCGATGCGTTCAACCGGATGCAGGAGGCGCTGGCCGCGCGCGAGTCGCGGATCCTGCACCAGGCCAGCCATGACGGTCTGACCGGACTTCCCAACCGGGTCAGTGCCGCGCGCCGGCTCGACGAGGAGATCGCGCGGGCCCGGGAAGGGCGGGGCGCGTGCAGCGTGCTGATGATCGACCTGGACCGGTTCAAGGAGATCAACGACACCCTCGGGCATGCGTTCGGCGATGCACTGCTGCTGGAGGTCGCGCGTCGCCTGAGGGCCGGTGTGCGCTCCGGGGACATGGTGGCCAGGCTGGGGGGGGACGAGTTCCTTGCGATCCTGCCCGGTTCCGGCCTGGAGGCCGCGCGCGAACTGGCGGTCCGCGTTTCCGCAGCGATCAAGGCACCCATGGAGCTGTCCGGCACCCAGGTCGCGATCGAGTCCAGCATTGGCCTGGCGGCCTTCCCGGACCACGCCGACGCCGCCGAGCCCCTGCTGCGGCGCGCCGACATGGCGATGTACCAGGCCAAGGGCGAGCACCTGCCCGTGTGCACCTACGAACCCGGGCGGGAGGAGTCGCACCTGAGGCAGCTCAAGCTCATGTCGGACCTGCGACGCGCCCAGGCCCGGGGGCAGTTGCGGCTGGTCTTCCAGCCCAAGTTGTCCCTGCCGGAGGGCCGGGTGTGCCACGCAGAGGCCCTGCTGCGGTGGAACCACCATGAGCTGGGGCCGATCGGACCGGACGAATTCATCCCGCTCGCCGAGCGCTCGGGGATCATCAACACGCTCAGCGACTTCGTCATCGATGGTGCGCTGGCCGCGTGCCGTGCCTGGCTCGACGCGGGGCTGGACCTCGGCGTGGCGATCAACCTGTCGGCCATCGATCTGCTCGACGACAAGCTGCCCGACGCCATCCTGGGCCACCTGCGGCGGCACCGCCTGCCGCCGCGGCACCTGATCGTGGAAGTGACCGAGTCGGCGGTGATGCGCGACATCGAGTACGCCGTGCGCGTCCTCGAGCGCCTGCGTGCCGCGGGCGTGCGCCTGGCCATCGATGACTTCGGCACCGGGCATTCCTCGCTGGCGCAGCTCAAGCGGCTGCCGGTGGACGAACTGAAGATCGACAAGAGCTTCGTCATGCGCCTGGTGGAGGGCAGCGATGACGATGTGATCGTGCGTTCGACCATCGAGATCGGCCACAACATGGGCCTGAGCGTGATCGCCGAGGGGGTCGAGACGGAGGCAGGGCTGGCGCTGCTCAAGCGCTACGGCTGCGACATGGCGCAGGGCTACCTGTTCAGCCCGCCGCTGGAATCCGCCGCGTTTGCCGGTTGGTGCAATCGCCATCGAGACGCCCTGGCCCAGGCCTGAGATCGGTCCGGGCTTTGCCCGCGGGCAGGGTCGCTATCCTAGGCGCCCCTTGTTCAGCCGGAGCGTGCGATGCGTCGCAGGATCGTCGCGGGAAACTGGAAGCAGAATGGTGACCGGGCGTCCGCCACGGCCTTGATGGACCAGCTGCTGGCAGGCCCGCTGCCGCAGGGCGTCGACGTGCTGGTGTGTCCGTCCATGCCCTACCTGGCGGGGCTGGTGTCGTCCCATGGTGGCCGCGGCATCCACTTCGGCGCGCAGGACGTCGGCGTCGACGCCAGTGGCGCGCATACCGGCGAGGTGGCGGCGGAGATGCTGGCCGACGTCGTGCGACCCATGTCCTGGTGGGCCACTCCGAGCGTCGCACCGACCAGCGCGAGGACAATGCCCTGGTGGCGCGCAAGTTCCAGGCCGCGCAGCGCGCCGGGTTGGTGCCGGTGCTGTGCGTGGGCGAGACGCTGGAGCAGCGCGAGGCCGCCCAGGCCGAGGCGGTGATCAGCGACCAGCTGCAGGCGGTGGTCGACCTGTGCGGGGTGGCGGCGTTCGCGAACGCCGTGGTGGCCTACGAGCCTGTCTGGGCGATCGGCACCGGCAAGACCGCCAGCCCGGAGCAGGCCCAGGAGATCCACGCCTTCATCCGTGGCGAAATCTCCCGGGGCGATGCTACAATCGCCGGCTTGCTGCCCATCCTGTACGGGGGCAGCGTGAAGCCCGCCAATGCTGCCGAGCTGTTTTCACGGCCCGACATCGATGGCGGCCTGATCGGGGGCGCGTCCCTCGTGGCCCAAGACTTCCTGGCCATCGTCGCTGCGGCGGCGCTGGACTGATGCGAAACCTATGATCCTTCAGATTGCCACCATCGCTTACCTCTTCATCGCCATCGGCATGACCGTGCTGATCCTGATGCAGCGCGGCTCGGGCGCCGGCGCGCGCGGCTTCGGCGGCGGTGGATCGGCCTCGGTCTTCGGTGCCAGTGGCTCGTCGAACTTCCTGTCGAAGGCGACGAAGTGGATGGCGATCGTGTTCTTCATCCTCAGCCTCGGCATGGCGATGTACGTCAGCCGTGGCGGGCGTCCGGCCGTCGAGCTGGACATGGGCGTGATGGGCAGCGTGCCCACCGCCGAGCAGTCGGTCCCGGCGGCGGGTGGCGACGTGCCGCGCGCCCCGGAAGTGCCGGCCGCGCCGGTGCCCGAGCCGGCCCCCGAGGCGGGCGAGGACGAAGTCGAGCCGGTCGAGGTCCCGCCGGTGCGGGAAGACGAACCGCAGCCCGAGGGTGATCCACGAGGCTGATTGACTGATACAATATGCGAGTTGTCCGCGAGCGTTTGCGGCAACCAACACATTGCCCAGGTGGCGGAATTGGTAGACGCACTACCTTGAGGTGGTAGCGGCCATTGGTCGTAGGGGTTCGAGTCCCCTCTTGGGCACCAAACATCAATGCGACGGGTCGCCGCCCCGGCCAGCGGGCGGTGGCACGCACGCGCCCCGGTTCCCGGGGCGGAGCGAGGGCCACGTGCTGGGCGAATACCTGCCGATCCTGCTGTTTCTCATCGTCGCCACCGGCATCGGCATCGCGCTGCTGGTGATCGGTTGGGCCCTCGGGCCCAAGCGCCCCAGCGCCGAGAAGCTCTCGCCGTACGAGTGCGGATTCGAAGCTTTCGAGGACGCGCGCACGCAGTTCGACGTGCGCTACTACCTCGTCGCGATCCTGTTCATCATCTTCGACCTTGAAATCGCCTTCCTGTTTCCGTGGGCGGTCGTGTTCAAGGACATCGGCGCACCGGCGATCGCCGCGATGGCCGTGTTCCTGGGCATCCTGGTCATCGGCTTCATCTACGAGTGGAAGAAGGGAGCGCTGGAATGGGAGTGAGTGAGTTCTTCCATAACCCGGTGCCGGTCGGTCGCGTGGATGACATCCTGCGTCCGGAAGGCGAGAACCCGCTGCTTGAGCGCGGCTTCGTCACGACCAGCGTCGACACGCTGGTGAACTGGGCTCGCACCGGCTCGATGTGGCCGATGACCTTCGGCCTGGCCTGCTGCGCGGTGGAGATGATGCACGCCGGCGCCGCGCGCCTGGACCTCGACCGCTACGGCGTCGTGTTCCGCCCGTCGCCGCGCCAGTCCGACGTGATGATCGTGGCAGGCACGCTGGTCAACAAGATGGCCCCGGCGCTGCGCAAGGTCTACGACCAGATGCCCGACCCGAAGTGGGTCATCTCGATGGGCAGCTGCGCCAACGGTGGCGGTTACTACCACTACTCGTATGCGGTGGTGCGCGGCTGCGACCGCGTGGTGCCCGTGGACGTGTACGTGCCGGGCTGCCCGCCGACGGCCGAAGCGCTGGTCTACGGCATCCTGCAGCTGCAGAAGAAGATCCGCCGAACCAACACCATCGCGCGCTGAGCTCCACGCCCACCCGCCCCGAACCAAAGGCACGCCAAGCCCCCATGGCCGAGCAAGCGAACACCTTCGAAGAGCGTCTGCGCGCCCGTTTCGGCGAGCGCGTCGAGCACGTGATGATCGCCAATGGCGAAACCACGCTGGTGGTGCGGCCGGGCGACTGGGTCGACGTGGCACGGGTGCTGCGCGACGACCCCGACTTCCACTTCGAGCAGCTCGTCGATCTGTGCGGCGTCGACTACCTGGGCTTTGGCCAGGTCGAGTGGGACACCGTCGACGTGACGTCGGAGGGCTTTTCCCGCGGCGTGGAGGGGCAGGGCCCGGGGCGCTTCGACTGGGCCGGGCGTCCGCGGCCGGGGCACGTCGAGCGGCGTTTCGCCGTCGTCGTCCACCTGTTGTCGATCCGCCACAACCGACGTCTGCGCCTGCGGGCGTTCTGCGAGGACGACGCGTTGCCGGTCATCGGCTCGCTCATCGACCTGTGGCCGGGCGTGAACTGGTTCGAGCGCGAGGCCTTCGACCTGTTCGGCATCCTCTTCGAGGGCCATCCGGACCTGCGTCGCATCCTCACCGACTACGGCTTCATCGGCCACCCGTTCCGCAAGGACTTCCCGCTGATCGGCAACGTGGAAGTGCGCTACGACGCCGAGAAGGGTCGCGTGGTGTACGAGCCGGTGTCGATCGAGCCGCGCGTGGGGGTGCCGCGCGTGGTGCGCCACGACTCGCGCCTGCAGCAGGCGGCCGCCGAGCAACCCGCCGGCGACAAGCGGACCAGGAGCTGAGGCCATGACCCAGGAAATCCGCAGCTACACGATGAACTTCGGCCCCCAGCATCCGGCCGCGCACGGCGTGCTGCGCCTGGTGCTGGAGATGGACGGCGAGGTGGTGCGTCGCGCCGACCCGCACGTGGGCCTGCTGCACCGCGCCACCGAGAAGCTGGCCGAGTCCAAGCCGTTCAACCAGTCGATCGGCTACATGGACCGCCTCGACTACGTCTCGATGATGTGCAACGAGCACGCCTACGTCATGGCGATCGAGCGCCTGCTGGGCGTCGAGGCACCGGAGCGTGCGCTGTGGATCCGCACGATGATGGACGAGGTGACCCGCATCCTGAACCACCTCATGTGGGTCGGCACCAACGGGCTCGACCTCGGCGCGATGGCGATCTTCCTTTACGCGTTCCGCGAGCGCGAAGAGCTAATGGACGTCTACGAGGCGGTGTCGGGTGCGCGCATGCACGCCACTTACTACCGTCCCGGCGGCGTGTACCGCGACCTGCCGGACCACATGCCGACCTACCGCGAGTCGCCGTGGCGCAAGAAGGGCAAGCAGCTCGATCGCGCCAATGCCTGGCGCGGCGGTTCGGTGCTGGACTTCATCGAGGCCTTCGCCGACGACTTCCCGTCCAAGGTCGACGAGTACGAAACGCTGCTGACCGAGAATCGCATCTGGAAGCAGCGCACCGTCGGCATCGGCGTGGTGCCCCCCGAGAAGGCGCTGGCCTGGGGCATGACCGGCCCGATGCTGCGTGGTTCCGGCGTGGCCTGGGACCTGCGCAAGAAGCAGCCCTACGCCAAGTACGCCGAGGTCGATTTCGACATCCCGGTCGGCGTCCAGGGCGACTGCTACGACCGCTACCTGGTGCGCATCGAGGAGATGCGGCAGTCGGTGCGCATCATCAAGCAGTGCGTTGCCTGGCTGCGGGCCAACCCCGGCCCGGTCATGAGCAAGAACTTCAAGGTGTCGCCGCCCTCCCGCGAGGAGATGAAGGACGACATGGAAGCGCTGATCCACCACTTCAAGCTCTTCACCGAGGGCTATTGCGTGCCCGAGGCGAGGCCTACGCCGCGGTCGAAGCCCCCAAGGGGGAATTCGGCTGCTACCTGGTCTCGGACGGTGCGAACAAGCCGTTCCGGGTGAAGCTGCGGGCCCCGGGCTTCGCCCACCTCTCGTCGATGGACGAGGTGGTCAAGGGCCACATGCTGTCCGACGTGGTGGCGATGATCGGCACCTACGACATCGTTTTCGGGGAGATCGACCGATGAAGGCGACCGGCAACTTCGAAGCGGTGCGCAACGTCGACCCGGTGCAGGCATTGAGCGAGAAGACCCGCAGCCACATCGACCACTGGGTGGCCAAGTTCCCGCCCGAGCGCAAGCGCGCGGCCGTCATCCAGGGCCTGTGGGCGGCGCAGGAGGAGAACGGCGGCTACCTGACCGACGAGCTGATGGCCGCCGTCGCGAAGTACCTCGACATCCCCCCGGTCTGGGCCTTCGAGGTGGCGACGTTCTACTCGATGCTGGAGACGCGCAAGGTCGGCCGCAACAACGTGGCGATCTGCACCAACATCAGCTGCTGGCTCAACGGCGCCGAGGACATCGTGCGCCACTGCGAGTCCAAGCTTGGCGTGAAGCTGGGCGAATCCACCGCCGACGGGCGCATCTACCTCAAGAACGAGGAGGAGTGCCTGGCCGCGTGCTGTGGCGCGCCGATGATGGTGGTGAACGGCCACTACCACGAGAACCTGACGCTGGAGAAGGTCGACGAGATCCTCGACGGCCTGTCCCCGGACGGCCCCACCCACGGCGACGACCCGCACCACTGACCCGTTACCCGGCCCGCGGCGCGAGAGCGCGCGGCCGAATGCAGGAGTTCGAGCAACATGGCTTATGGTCCGGCCCCAACCGAACACAGCGTCGTGCGCAACACGATGCACTTCGACCAGCCGTGGTCGTACGAGGCGTACCTGAAATCCGGCGGCTACCAGGCGCTGCGCAAGGTGCTCTCGGAGAAGGTGTCGCAGGAAGAAGTCATCGAGATGGTCAAGCAGTCCGGCCTGCGTGGCCGCGGCGGTGCGGGCTTCCCGACCGGCCTGAAGTGGAGCTTCATGCCGCGCAGTGCACCGGGCCAGAAGTACATCCTTTGCAACTCCGACGAATCCGAGCCGGGCACCTGCAAGGACCGCGACATCCTGCGCTACAACCCGCACTCGGTGCTCGAGGGCATGGCGATCGCCTGCTATGCGACCGGGGCGTCGGTGGCCTACAACTACATGCGCGGTGAGTTCCACCACGAGCCGTTCGAGCGCATGGAGCAGGCGCTCAAGGAAGCCTACGAGCACGGCTGGCTGGGTCGCGACATCCTCGGCAGCGGCGTGGACATCGACATCCACAACGCGCTCGGCGCCGGAGCCTACATCTGTGGCGAGGAAACCGCGCTGATGGAGTCGCTGGAGGGCAAGAAGGGCCAGCCGCGCTTCAAGCCGCCGTTCCCGGCCAATTTCGGCCTGTTCGGCCGCCCCACCACGATCAACAACACCGAGACCTACGCCTCGGTGCCGGCGATCGTGCGCAATGGTGCGGAATGGTTCCTCAGCCTGGGCAAGCCCAACAACGGCGGTGCGAAGGTGTTCTCGGTATCGGGGCACGTGGCGAAGCCGGGCAACTACGAGATCCGCCTCGGCACCCCGTTCTCCGAGCTGCTGGAGATGGCGGGCGGCATGCGCCCGGGTCGCACGCTCAAGGCGGTGATCCCGGGGGGTTCCTCGATGCCGGTGCTGCCGGCCGAGCTGATGATGGGCTGCACGATGGACTATGACTCGATCCAGAAGGCCGGTTCCGGCCTGGGCTCTGGCGCGGTCATCGTCATGGACGACAGCACCTGCATGGTGCGCGCCTGCCAGCGCATCGCACGCTTCTACTACGCCGAGAGCTGCGGCCAATGCACGCCGTGCCGCGAGGGCACCGGCTGGATGTACCGCATGCTCACGCGCATCGCCGAACACCGCGCCACCGTCGAGGACCTGGAGATGCTGCGGGCCTCCGCCGGCCAGATCGAGGGCCACACCATCTGTGCGTTCGGCGAAGCCGCCGCGTGGCCGGTGCAGGGCTTCCTGCGCCACTACTGGGACGAGTTCGAGTACGCGATCACCCACAAGCGCTTCCTGGTCGACGACCGCAAGCTGGAGCAGGCCGCATGAGCGCCCAGGTGAAGAACGACCAGGCCCCGGACCTGGTGAGCCTCGAGATCGACGGCCGCGAGATCCAGGCGCCGAAGGGCACGATGATCATCCAGGCCGCCGACCGGGCCGGCATCCCGGTGCCGCGCTTCTGCTACCACGAGAAGCTGCCGATCGCGGCGAATTGCCGCATGTGCATGGTCGACGTCGAGAAGATGCCCAAGCCCGCCCCGGCCTGCGCCACGCCGGTCATGGACGGCATGAAGATCTACACCCAGTCCAAGCGTGCGCTCGATGCCCAGCGCAACGTCATGGAGTTCCTGCTGATCAACCACCCGCTGGACTGCCCGATCTGCGACCAGGGCGGCGAGTGCGAGCTGCAGGACGTGTCGATGGGCTACGGCCGCTCGGTCTCGCGCTTCAACGAGCGCAAGCGCGTCGTGGCCGACGAGGACCTGGGCCCGCTGGTGGCCACCGAGATGACCCGCTGCATCCATTGCACCCGCTGCATCCGGGTGACGGCGGAAGTGGCCGGCACCCACGAGCTGGGCGGCATGCAGCGGGGCGAGAACCTGGTCATCGGCACCTACGACGGCAAGCCGCTGGAGAGCGAGCTGTCCGGCAACGTCATCGACGTGTGCCCGGTGGGGGCGCTGACCAACAAGGTGTTCCGTTTCAAGGCCCGTCCGTGGGAGCTCGTGGCGCGCGAGTCGCTGGGCTACCACGACGCACTGGGCTCGAACCTGTTCCTGCACACGCGCCGTGGCGACGTGCTGCGTACCGTTCCGCGCGACAACGAGGCGGTCAACGAGTGCTGGTTGTCCGACCGCGACCGCTATTCGCACCAGGGCCTGTATGCCGACGACCGCGCCCGGGTGCCGATGCTCAAGCGTGATGGCGTCTGGGAGCAGGTGGGCTGGGACGAGGCCCTGGCGGCGGCGGCAGAGGCCTTGCGCTCCGTCCCTGGCGATCAGCTGGGCGTGCTGGTGCATCCGGCCACCTCGAACGAGGAGGGTGCGTTGCTCAAGCGACTGGCCGACGGGCTGGGCAGCGGCAACATCGACCACCGCCTGCGCGTGGCCGATTTCACCGACGCCCCGGTGGCCGAGGCCTTCGGCATGCCGGTGGCCGACGTCGAGCAGGCCGACCTGGTGCTGCTGGTGGGCTGCAACCTGCGCCACGAGCTGCCGCTGGTCAGCCAGCGCGTGCTCAAGGCGACCAAGGCCGGTGCCGTGGTGCACGCCATCAACCCGGTCGAGTTCGACTTCCCCTACACCGTGGCCAGCACGCAGTGCGTGGCGCCGTCGGCACTCGCCGGTGCCGTGCAGGCCATGGCCGATGGCGAGGGCGACCTGAGCAAGGCGCTCGAGGCGGCCCGCAGCGCGGTCATCTTCGTCGGCGAGGTCGCCGAGGCCCATCCGCAGGCCAGCCGCATCCACGCGGCCGTGCGGGCGTTGGCCGCAGCCACCGGCGCACGGGTGAACCGCATCCCGCTGGGCGCGAACGCGATCGGCCTGGCCGGCGTCGACGTATTGCCCTCGGCCGCGAATGCCTCGCAGATGCTGGCCGACAAGCGCGGCGCCTACCTGCTCTACGGCATCGAACCCGGTGCCGACTTCGGCGACAACACCGCCGCCGCCAGGGCGCTGGGCGAGGCCCGCGTCGTGGCCTTCAGCCACTACGCCTGCACGTCCACCCGCGACCTGGCCGACGTGATCCTGCCGATCGGCCTGCTTCCAGAGATCGATGCCACGCTGGTCAATGTCGACGGCATCGCGCAGCGCACCCAGTCCGGCGGGAAGCTGCCGGGCGAGGCGAGGCCGGGCTGGCGCGTGCTGCGGGCGCTGGCCGACACGCTGGAACTCACCGGATTTGAATTCGCCGACATCGCCGGGCTGCGATCGACGGTTTCCTTCGCGCCGAAGTCCTCGGGCACCGACATGGCTTCCGCCGGATCCGCGGAAGGCGAGGGCCTCGAGCGCATCACCACGACCCCGATCTACCGCGGCGACGCGGTGCTGCGCCGCAGCGCCGCGCTCAACGCGCATCCGCTCACGCGTGGCGCGCGCGTGGTGCTGCATCCCGAGGACGCACCGTCCCATGGCCTGTCCGAAGGCGCGATCGCGAAGTTCGACGACGGCCGCGGCCGTGCCGCGCTGCCGGTTGCGCTCGACGCGCGCGTGGCGCGGGGCTGCGCCTGGATCGAATCCTCCTACGGGGCGACGGTGCCGATGGCGCCGGCCGGCCTGCTCAAGCTGGCGAGGGACTGAGCGTGTTCGAGCTTTTTGCACAGCCCATCGGCTGGACCCGGGAGTTCTTCCTGGCCTTCGGCACGTTCGGACTGCTGGTCTGGACGATCATCAAGATCATGGCCGTGGCCCTGCCGATCACGATCGCGGTCGCGTTCTTCGTGCTGTTCGAGCGCAAGGTGATCGGCTGGATGCACGTGCGCCACGGGCCGGCCTACATCGGCGGTGTGTTCGGCGTCGGCATCATCCAGACCTTCGCCGACGTGTTCAAGCTGCTGTTCAAGGAGGTCGTCACCCCGACCGCCTCGCACAAGTTCCTCTACCGCCTGGCCCCGATCATCACGCTCGCGCCCGCCCTGGCGGCCTGGGCCGTGGTGCCCTTCGAGGACGGCATCGCGCTGTCGAACGCCAATGCCGGGCTGCTGTACCTGCTGGCGATGACCTCGATGGGCGTGTACGGCATCATCCTGGCCGGCTGGGCGTCGAACTCGAAGTACGCCTTCCTCGGCGCGATGCGCTCGGCCGCCCAGGTGGTCAGCTACGAGATCGCGATGGGCTTCGCCCTGGTCGGCGTCATCGTCGCCGCCGCAGCCTCAACATCTCCAACATCGTCAACGCCCAGGCGGGCGGCAGCGGCCTGTTCGACTGGTTCTGGCTGCCGCTGTTCCCGCTGTTCGTCATCTACTTCATCTCCGGCGTGGCCGAGACCAACCGCGCGCCGTTCGACGTGGCCGAGGGCGAGTCGGAGATCGTGGCCGGGCACATGGTCGAGTATTCCGGGGGCGCGTTCGCGCTGTTCTTCCTGGCCGAATACGCGAACATGATCCTGATCAGCGTGCTGGCCGCGCTGCTGTTCCTGGGCGGCTGGCTGTCGCCGTTCCAGGGATGGACCGACACCTGGCTGGGGCAGCCCAACATCCTGTGGCTGCTGCTCAAGACGGTCTTCTTCGCATTCTGCTACGTGTGGTTCCGGGCTTCGTTCCCGCGCTACCGCTACGACCAGATCATGCGCCTGGGGTGGAAGGTGTTCATCCCGATCACGATCGTCTGGATCCTTGTCGCCGCCTGGGCCGTGCATGCGGGCTGGTTCGTGGCCGGGCAGTGAGGACATACGAATGAATCGCGTCATCGCCTACCTCAAGAGCCTGTTGCTGCTGGAACTGCTGGGCGGCCTGTGGCTGACCCTGAAGTACCAGTTCAAGCCCAAGTACACGGTGCACTACCCGTTCGAGAAGTTGCCGCAGTCGCCGCGCTTCCGCGGCCTGCACGCGCTGCGCCGCTATCCCAACGGCGAGGAGCGCTGCATCGCCTGCAAGCTGTGCGAGGCGGTGTGCCCGGCGCTGGCCATCACGATCGATTCGGAGATGCGCGAGGACGGCACGCGCCGCACCACGCGCTACGACATCGACCTGTTCAAGTGCATCTACTGCGGCTTCTGCGAGGAAAGCTGCCCGGTCGACTCGATCGTCGAGACGCACATCCACGAATACCACTTCGAGCACCGGGGCGAGAACATCGTCACCAAGCCACAGTTGCTGGCGATCGGTGACCGCTTCGAGGCCGAGATCGCCGAGCGCCGCGCCGCCGACGCGGCCTTCCGCTGACGGGAACCTCAGATGAGCTACGAACTTTTCCTCTTCTGGGTCTTCGCCACGGTCACCGTGGCCTCGGGCATCGCCGTGATCTCGGTGAAGAACCCGGTCTACGCCGTGTTGTGCCTGGTGCTGACCTTCTTCTCGACCGCCTGCCTGTGGCTGCTGCTGCAGGCGGAGTTCCTCGGCATCGTGCTGGTGCTGGTCTACGTCGGCGCGGTCATGGTGCTGTTCCTTTTCGTGGTGATGATGCTCGACATCAACACCACGCCGCTGCGCGAGGGTTTCGCGAAGTACTTCCCGGTGGGCCTGGTGGTGGCGCTGGTCATGGCTGCGGAGATGGTGCTGCTGCTGGCGCGGGGCCGCGGCTTCGGCGAGGGCATCCCGACGCCCGACCCGGCGGTGGACGTGGCCGGCGTGAGCAACATCGAGTGGGTCGGCATGGCGCTGTACACCGAGTACATCCTGCCCTTCGAGATCGCCGCGGTGATCCTGACCGTGGCGATCATCGCCGCGATCGTGCTGACGCTGCGCCGTCGTGGTGGGACCAAGCACCAGACCCGGCGCGCCAGGTCATGGTGCGCAAGGCCGACCGCATCCGGATCGTGAAGATGCCTTCCGAGGGCAAGGAGAAGTCGCAGTGATCACCCTCGGCCACTTCCTCACCCTGGGCGCGATCATGTTCTCGATCAGCGTCGCCGGCATCTTCATCAACCGAAAGAACGTCATCGTGCTGCTGATGGCGATCGAGCTGATGCTGCTGTCGGTGAACATCAACTTCGTCGCGTTCTCGCGCTTCCTCGGCGACGTCGACGGCCAGGTGTTCGTGTTCTTCATCCTGACCGTGGCCGCGGCCGAGGCCGCGATCGGCCTGGCGATCCTGGTCACGCTGTTCCGCCACCGGCGCACGATCAATGTCGCCGAGCTCGACGATCTGAAGGGTTGACGACATGTTGAGCCAGACCACCCTGCTGATCATCGCGCTGGCGCCGCTGCTGGGCGCCATCATCGCCGGCCTGTTCGGCCGCCAGGTCGGGCGCGCCGGCGCGCACACCGTCACCATCCTCGGCGTGGGCGTGAGCTGCGCGTTGTCGATCCAGGTCCTCTACCAGCTGGTGTGGGGCGGGGCGGCGGTGTTCAACGAGAACATCTACACCTGGTTCGAGGTCGGATCGATCTCGGCCCACGTCGGCTTCCTGGTCGACGAGCTGACCGCGATGATGATGGTCGTGGTCACTTTCGTGTCGCTGCTGGTGCACGTCTACACCATCGGCTACATGAAGGACGACCCGGGCTACCAGCGCTTCTTCAGCTACATCTCGCTGTTCACCTTCTCGATGCTGATGCTGGTGATGGCCAACAACTTCCTGCAGCTGTTCTTCGGCTGGGAGGCGGTGGGCCTGGTGTCCTACCTGCTGATCGGCTTCTGGTTCAAGAAGCCCAGCGCGATCTTCGCCAACCTCAAGGCCTTCCTGGTCAACCGCGTCGGCGACTTCGGCTTCCTGCTGGGCATCGGCGGCGTGCTGTTCTGGCTCGGCAGCCTGGACTACGCGACCGTGTTCGCGGCGGCGCCGGCGCTGGAGGGCGTGCAGTTCACGATCTGGCCCGGCATGGACTGGGAGATCATGACCTTCATCTGCATCTGCCTGTTCATCGGCGCGATGGGCAAGTCCGCCCAGGTGCCGCTGCACGTGTGGCTGCCGGACTCGATGGAGGGCCCGACGCCGATTTCTGCGCTGATCCATGCAGCGACCATGGTCACCGCCGGCATCTTCATGGTCGCGCGCATGAGCCCGCTGTTCGAGCTCAGTCCCACCGCACTGCTGTTCGTGCTGGTCATCGGTGCGACCACGGCCTTCTTCACCGGCCTGATCGGCATCGTGCAGAACGACATCAAGCGCGTGGTCGCGTATTCCACGCTGTCCCAGCTGGGCTACATGACCGTGGCGCTGGGCGTGTCGGCCTACGCCGGCGCGGTGTTCCACCTGATGACCCATGCCTTCTTCAAGGCGCTGCTGTTCCTGGCGGCCGGCTCGGTCATCATCGGCATGCACCACCAGCAGGACATGCTGCGCATGGGCGGCCTGCGCAAGTACATGCCGATCACCTACATCGCCACCGTCATCGGCACGCTGGCCCTGGTCGGCTTCCCGTTTCTGTCGGGCTACTACTCCAAGGACGTGATCATCGAGGCGGTGGCCGAGGTTGCTGGCAACGGGCCGATCCAGATGTACGCCTACATCGCGGTGCTGCTGGGCGTGTTCGTCACCAGCTTCTACAGCTTCCGGCTGCTTTACCTGACCTTCCACGGACGGGAGCGCTTCCGCGACGCCGAGGCGGAAACCCATGCCGGTGGACACGACGATGTCTCCGAAGGGGCGGCGCACGCCGAGGCCGAGGCGGGGCATGGCGCGCATGCGCATGACGACCACGGCCACGATGGCCACGGGGTGCATGAACCGCACGAGTCGCCCTGGGTGGTGACGCTGCCGCTGATCCTGCTGGCGATCCCGTCGATCGCGATCGGCTTCCTGACCGCAGGCCCGATGCTGTTCGGCGACTTCTTCGCCAACGCGGTCTTCGTGCGCGAGGCCAACGACACCATCGCGATGGTCGGCGAGCGGCTGTTCACCTCGGCGGTCGGCTTCGGCCTGCACTTCTACGCCTCGCCGGCGTTCTGGCTGGCATTCGCGGGCTTCGCGGTCGCCACCTACGTCTACCTGTTCAATCCGGCGCTGGCCACGAAGACCCGCAACGCGCTGCGCGTGCCGGTGAAGGTGCTGGAGAACAAGTACGGCTTCGACAAGCTGTGGGTCGAGGGCTTCGCCGGCGGCGGCATCAAGCTGGGCGAGCAGCTGTCGCGGCGGCTGGACGCGGGGCTCATCGATGGCGTCCTCGTCAACGGTTCGGCGGCGGTCGTGGACCGCATCGCGGCGATTTCCCGCCGCGTGCAGTCGGGCTACCTGTACCACTACGCCTTCGCGATGATCATCGGCCTGATCGTGATGCTGGGCTTCCTGATCCGGATGCTGGGTTGATGCCGGCACGCACTGAAATCCAAGGGAAAGAGTGATGTCCTCCTGGCCTCTCCTGAGCCTGCTGATCTGGGTGCCGATCATCGGTGGCCTGCTGACGCTCGCCTTCGGCAATTCACGCGCGACGCAGGCGAAGTGGTTCGCGCTGGCGGTGGCGCTGCTGACCTTCGTGCTCAGCGTGCCGCTGTACACCGGCTTCGACTTCGCCAACCCGGGCATGCAGTTCACCGAGCTGCGCGAGTGGATCCCGGCCTACGACATCTTCTATTCGCTGGGCGCGGATGGCATTTCCGTCGCGCTGATCATCCTGACCACGCTGACCACGGTGCTTGTGCTGATCGGCGCCTGGGGCTCGGTGAAGACGCGCGTGAGCCAGTACCTCGCCAGCTTCCTGGTGCTCGAGGGCATGATGGTCGGCGTGTTCAGCGCGATGGACGCGGTGCTGTTCTACGTGTTCTTCGAGGCCATGCTGATCCCGATGTTCATCATCATCGGCGTGTGGGGTGGCCCCAAGCGCGTGTACGCGTCGGTGAAGTTCTTCCTGTACACGTTCCTGGGCTCGGTCTTCATGCTGGTCGGCCTGGTCTACCTGTACATCAAGGGCGGCAGCTTCCAGCTGGCGGACCTGTACGCGCTGCCGTTGACCGGCACCGAGCAGATGTGGCTGTTCTTCGCGTTCCTGGCCGCGTTCGCGGTCAAGATCCCGATGTTCCCGGTGCACACCTGGTTGCCCGATGCGCACGTGGAGGCGCCCACCGGCGGCTCGGTGATCCTGGCGGCGATCATGCTCAAGATCGGCGGCTACGGCTTCCTGCGCTTCTCGCTGCCGATCACGCCGGACGCCGGCCATGAGTGGGCCTGGCTGGTCATCGCGCTGAGCCTGGTGGCGATCGTCTACATCGGCATGGTGGCGCTGGCCCAGCGCGACATGAAGAAGCTGATCGCCTATTCCTCGATCTCGCACATGGGCTTCGTGACGCTGGGCACCTTCATCGCGTTCATGCTGGTGCGCGGCGGCAACAGTGACGGCGCCGAGCTCGGCCTGCAGGGCGCGATGGTGCAGATGGTCAGCCACGGCTTCATCTCCGGCGCGATGTTCTCCTGCGTCGGCATCCTCTACGACCGCATGCACAGCCGCATGATCCGCGACTACGGCGGCGTGGCGAACACGATGCCGTGGTTCGCGGCATTGTTCGTGCTGTTCGCGATGGCCAATGCCGGCCTGCCGGGCACCTCGGGCTTCGTCGGCGAGTTCATGGTCATCCTGGCCGCGTTCCAGGCCAACCCCTGGCTGGCCTTCGGCGCGGCATTCACGCTGATCATCGGTGCGGCCTACACGCTGTGGCTGGTGAAGCGGGTGATCTTCGGCGAGGTCGCCAACCAGCACGTCGCCGAACTCACCGACATCAATGCCCGCGAGACCACCGTGCTGGTGGCCTTCGCCATCGGCGTGCTGCTGATCGGCCTGTGGCCGGCCCCCCTGATCGAACTGATGGACGGCTCGATCGGCCAGCTGGCTGCCCAGCTCGCCACGAGCAAGCTCCAAGGACCCTGACCGATGGACGTGACACGCGCCGACTTCATCCCGATCGTGCCGGAGCTGTTCCTGCTGGGCGCCACCTGCGCGATCCTGCTGATCGACCTGTTCCTGTCCGAGCAGCGCCGCGGGCTGATCCACTTCCTGTCGCTGGCCACGCTGGCCGCCACCGCGGTGCTGATCCTGCGCGCCTGGGGTGACCAGGGCGTGGCGGCCGAGGCGGCGTGGAGCGGCATGTTCCTGCGCGACAACGTCGGTGACGTGCTGAAGCTGGCGATCTGCCTGGTCAGCGCGGTGGTCTTCATCTACGCCAAGCCCTACCTGCGCGCGCGTGACCTGTTCAAGGGCGAGTTCTACACGCTGTGCCTGTTCTCGGTGCTGGGAATGATGCTGCTGGTTTCCGCGGGCAGCCTGATCACGGTCTACCTGGGCCTGGAGCTCATGGCGCTGTCGACCTACGCGCTGGTCGCCATGGACCGCGAGAACCGGCGCGCCACCGAGGCGGCGATGAAGTACTTCGTGCTCGGTGCGCTGGCTTCGGGAATGCTGCTGTACGGCATGTCGATGCTCTACGGCGCCACCGGCAGCCTCGACCTGGCCACGATCAGCCAGATGGCGGCGGAGGGCGGCGCGGGCGACCGGCGACTGCTGGTGCTCGGCGTGGTGTTCATGCTGGTCGGCATCGCGTTCAAGTTCGGCGCGGCGCCGTTCCACATGTGGCTGCCGGATGTCTACCATGGCGCCCCGACCGCGATGACGCTGTTCATCGGCTCGGCGCCGAAGCTGGCAGCGTTCGGCATGGCCTACCGCCTGCTGGAGGGCAGTGCCGGCAACCTCGGCGAGTTCTGGCAGATCATGGTGGCCTGGCTTGCCGTGCTGTCGCTGGTGATCGGCAACGTGCTGGCGCTGATGCAGACCAACCTCAAGCGCATGCTGGCCTATTCGACGATCAGCCACGTCGGCTTCCTGTTCCTGGGCCTGGCGCATGGCGGGCCGGAAGGCTATGCCGCGGCGATGTTCTACGCGATCAGCTATGCGCTGATGTCGGCGGCGGCCTTCGGCGCGATCATCCTGCTGTCGCGGCGCGGCTTCGAGGCCGAGGAGATCAGCGACTTCCGCGGCCTGAACCACAAGAACCCGTGGCATGCCGGCCTGGTGCTGATGATCATGGCCTCGATGGCGGGTGTGCCGCCGTTCCTGGGCTTCTGGGCCAAGCTGGCGGTGCTGCGCGCAGCGGTCGAGGCGAACATGGTGTGGCTGGCCATCGTCGCGGTCGTGTTCGCGGTGATCGGTGCGTTCTACTACCTGCGCGTGATCAAGGTGATGTACTTCGACGAGCCCGAGGACACGACGCAGGCCGACGACCGGCCCGCCGATGCGCACCTGCGCTGGGTGCTGTCGGCCACGCGCTGCTTCTGCTGGTGCTGGGCCTCGCGTGGAGCCCCCTGATGGAATGGTGCCAGCGCGCATTCGTCTGAAACACAGGCTGAACCGCTGCGATGATGCGCGCGGGCAGTGCTGTTTTCTTCGTTCAAACGCTTGCACGATCCAACGCCGATCCCTATACTGCGTAACTCAGCTGCGGGGTGGAGCAGTCTGGCAGCTCGTCGGGCTCATAACCCGAAGGTCGCAGGTTCAAATCCTGCCCCCGCTACCATGTTCTGGTGGTAAAAAGGCCTCACTCGTGAGGCCTTTTTGCTTCCGGGAATCCTGGCCGTCCCGGGCGAAGCCCGCCGGCAGTACCGGCGGAGTTTCACCGGATGGGGCCCAAGGGCCCTTTTTTATTGGTCCGCTGTGCGCGCATGCTTGTATCCGGGGCGCGCAGCGACACGAAGGGAGTCACGCGTCATGTCCAGCAAGAGCAGGGAACTCGTCGAGTTGCTCACGCCGGTCGTCGAGTCGGTCGGCCTGGAGCTGCTCGGCATCGAGTACGCGCCGTCGACGTCGGGTGCGATGTTGCGCATCTACATCGACGTGGCCGACCGGCAGGTCGGCATCGAGGATTGCGAGACGGTGAGCCGCGAGGTGTCGGCACTGATGGACGTGGAAGACCCGATCAGCACCGAATACACGCTGGAGGTCTCCTCGCCTGGGATCGACCGGCCGCTGTTCACGCCGGCGCAGTTCCAGCGCTTCGTGGGCGAGGAGGCGAAGGTGTCGTTGCGCTTGCCGCAGGACGGTCGCCGCCGGTTGCTCGGACGCATCGCGAAGGTGGATGGCGAGATGATCACCATCGCCGAAGAGAAGGGCGAGTTCGTCGTCGCCCACGAGAACATCGACAAGGCCCGGCTGGTGCCGGACCTGGTCGCCCTCGGCCTGGTCACGACCAAGCCGGGCAAGTCACCCCGTTCCGGAAAGGCTGCAAAGCCGGCCGGTGAACCCAAGAAAGCCTGAGGCGGGTCCCCCGCCGTGGAGCAGATGCCGTGAGCAAGGAACTTTTGCTGGTCGTGGATGCGGTCGCCAATGAGAAGGGCGTGCCGCGTGATGTGATCTTCGAAGCCATGGAAGCCGCGCTGGCCTCGGCGGCCAAGAAGCGCTATCCCGACCAGGACGTGTCGATCCGCGTGTCGATCGACCGCAAGGATGGCAGCTACGAGACCTTCCGCCGCTGGGAAGTGATCGAGGACGACATCATCAACGAGTCGCCCGAGCGCATGATCCGCATGATGGACGTGGTCGACGACAAGCCGGATGCGCAGGTCGGTGATTTCGTCGAGGAGCAGGTCGAGAACGCCGAGTTCGGCCGCATCGCCGCGCAGGCCGCCAAGCAGGTCATCGTGCAGCGCGTGCGCGAAGCCGAGCGCGCCCAGGTCGTCGAGGCCTGGCAGGACCGCATCGGCGAGCTGATCACCGGTATCGTCAAGCGGGTCGAGCGCGGCAACGTGTTCGTCGACCTGGGCGGCAATGCCGAAGGCTTCATCCCCAAGGACAAGGCGATCCCGCGCGACGTGCTGCGCCCGGGCGACCGGGTCCGTGGCTACCTGTTCGACGTGCGTTCCGAGATCCGTGGTCCGCAGCTCTTCATCAGCCGCGCCGCGCCGGAATTCATGATGGAGCTGTTCAAGCTGGAAGTGCCCGAGGTCGGCCAGGACCTGGTCGAGATCAAGGCCGCTGCCCGCGACCCGGGTGACCGCGCCAAGATCGCCGTGGTGGCCCACGACAGCCGCACCGATCCCATCGGCGCCTGCATCGGCATGCGCGGTTCGCGCGTGCAGGCGGTGTCCAACGAGCTCAACGGCGAGCGCGTGGACATCATCCAGTGGAGCGACAACCCGGCCCAGTTCGTCATCAACGCGATGGCGCCGGCCGAAGTGCAGTCGATCATCGTCGATGAAGAGAAGCACTCCATGGACATCGCCGTGGCCGAGGACAAGCTGGCCCAGGCGATCGGCAAGGGCGGCCAGAACGTGCGCCTGGCCAGCCGCCTGACGGGCTGGCAGCTCAACGTGATGACCCAGGACCAGGTGGTGGCGAAGTCGGAGGCCGAGCAGGCCGCCGCGACCCAGCTGTTCCAGGACAAGCTCGAAGTCGACGAGGAGATCGCCGGCATCCTGGTGGCCGAGGGTTTCTCGACCGTCGAGGAGATCGCCTACGTACCGGTGGGCGAGCTGCTGGCGGTGGAGGGCTTCGACGAGGACATCGTCGAGGAACTGCGTGCCCGTGCCCGCGATGCGCTGCTCACCGAGGCGCTCGCCGCCGAGGAGGAGATCGAGGAGCACAAGCCCGCAGCCGACCTGCTGGCACTCGACGGCATGGACGAATCCACCGCCTACGCCCTGGCGTCGCGCGGCATCATCACCGCCGACGACCTGGGTGAACTGGCCGCCGACGAGATCCTCGACATCGATGGCATGGACGAGGAGCGCGCCGCGCAACTCATCCTGGCGGCGCGTGCCGTGGAGATTGCCCGTCTCGAGGCCGAAGGCGGCTGACACCGCTTTCGCCCGAGCGCAGTTCCCGCGCCCGCGCTACAATTGAACGCTTGAATCGGGTGCAGGTGCGCGAACGCCGCGCGCCGCTTACCGAACCCAGTTACAGGAAGCCCCATGTCCCAAACCACCATCCGCAAGTTGGCTGAACTCACCAATACCCCGGTCGAGCGCTTGCTCGAGCAGTTGGCCGAGGCCGGAATGAAGTTCGACGGCCCGGACCAGGTGGTCACCAGCACCGAAAAGGTCAAGCTGCTGGGCTTCCTGCGTCGCACGCACGGCAAGGAAGAGAAGGCCACCGAGTCGGCCCCGAAGCAGATCACGCTCAAGCGCCGCAAGGTGCAGGAGCTGACCGTCGGTGGCGGCAAGTCCAAGGCCACGGTCGCTGTGGAGGTCCGCCAGAAGCGCACCTACGTCAAGCGTGATGCCGTGGAGGAGACCGAAAGCTCCGAGCGCGACGATGCACTGCGCAAGCTGGAGGAATCGCGCCAGCAGCAGGAGGCCGAGGAGAACGCCCGCCTCGAGCTCGAGCGCAAGCGCGCCGAGGAGGCCAAGCAGGCCGAGGAAGAGGCCAAGCGCCGGATCGAGGAAGAGAAGAAGAAGGCCGAGGCCGAAGAGGCCGAACGCCTGGCCGTGGCCGCGGCCGAGCCGGGTCGCAAGGCCCTGCCGGCCGAAGGCGAGGAGCCCGTCGTCGTCGATGCCGCGGCCGCCGCCGCCAAGCCCAAGCCCGAAGTACGCCGTCGCGAGGAAGAGCGCGATGCGCGCCCGGCCCGTGGCCGCGTGACGCGTGAGCGCGCGCCTGAAAAGGATGACGGCCCCAAGCGTTACGTGGGTGGCCAGCTGCACCTCTCGGCGGCCGACCGCGCACGTCGTGGTGCCAATGCCGGCAAGCGCAAGGGACGTCGTGGTGCCGAGCCGTCGCGCCAGGGCAGCGGTGGTGCGCACGGCTTCTCCCGGCCGACCGCCCCGGTGGCGCGCGAGGTCGCGATCGGCGACACCATCGTCGTGTCCGACCTGGCCCAGAAGCTGGCGATCAAGGGCGCCGACGTGGTCAAGGCGATGTTCAAGATGGGCGTCATGGCGACCATCAACCAGGCCATCGACCACGACACCGCCGTGCTGGTGGTCGAGGAACTCGGCCACACCGCGGTGCGCGCCAGTGGCGAGGACGACGTCGAGCTGGCCCTGGCCGCGCATGCCGCCGCCGAGCAGGGCGACGCGCAGGTCCGCCCGCCGATCGTCACGATCATGGGCCATGTCGACCATGGCAAGACCTCGCTGCTCGACTACATCCGCCGCACCAAGGTGGCGGGTGGCGAAGCCGGTGGCATCACCCAGCACATCGGCGCCTACCATGTCGATACGCCCAAGGGCACCGTCAGCTTCCTCGACACCCCGGGCCATGCCGCCTTCACCTCGATGCGCGCCCGTGGCGCCAAGCTCACCGACATCGTCGTGCTGGTCGTGGCGGCCGATGACGGCGTGATGCCGCAGACGGTCGAGGCGGTCAAGCACGCCAAGGCCGCCGGCGTGCCGCTGATCGTGGCCGTGAACAAGATGGACAAGCCGGAGGCCAATCCGGACAACGTCAAGCAGGGCCTGGCAAACCACGACGTGATCCCCGAGGACTGGGGCGGCGACGTCCCGTTCGTGCCCGTGTCGGCCAAGGCCGGTACCGGCATCGACGACCTGATCGAGGCGATCCTGCTGCAGGCCGAGGTCATGGAGCTCACCGCGGTGACCGATGGCCGCGCCGCCGGAACCGTCGTGGAATCCACGCTCGACAAGGGCCGTGGCCCGGTCGCCACGGTGCTGGTGCAGTCGGGCACGCTCAAGAAGGGCGACTACCTGGTCTGCGGCATCCAGTACGGCCGCGTGCGGGCGCTGTTCGACGAAGTCGGCGCGCAGGTGGACCAGGCCGGTCCGTCGATCCCCGTGGTGGTCCTGGGCCTGTCGGGCGTGCCCGATTCCGGCGACGACTTCGTCGTGGTCGAGGACGAGCGCCTGGCCAAGGACGTGGCCCAGCAGCGCGAGGCCAAGCGCCGCGAGACCCGCCTGGTCTCCAAGGCCGGCAATCGCATGGAAGACGTCATGGCGCAGATGGGCCAGAGCGAGGTCCAGGCGCAGCTCAACCTCGTCATCAAGGCGGACGTGCACGGTTCCGTGCAGGCCCTGCAGGAGGCGCTTGAAGGCCTCTCCAACGAGATGATCAAGATCAACGTCATCTCCTCGGGCGTCGGTGGCATCACCGAGTCCGACGCGACCCTGGCCGCGGCCTCCAAGGCCGTGGTCATCGGCTTCAACGTCCGTGCCGACGCGACAGCCCGCAAGGTCATCGAGACCAGCGGTGTCGACCTGCGCTACTTCTCGATCATCTACGACGTGATCGACCAGGTGAAGCAGGTGGCGTCCGGCCTGCTGGGCGTGGAGATCCGCGAGGAGATCATCGGCATCGCCGAAGTGCGCGACGTGTTCCGCAGCTCCAAGTTCGGTGCCGTCGCCGGCTCGATCGTGGTCGAGGGCGTGGTCAAGCGCTCCAAGCCGATCCGCGTGCTGCGCGACAACGTCGTGGTGTTCGAGGGCGAGCTGGAGTCGCTGCGCCGGTTCAAGGAGAACGTCGAGGAGGTCAAGAACGGTACCGAGTGTGGTATCGCGGTCAAGGCCTACAACGACGTCAAGCCGGGCGACCAGATCGAGTGCTTCGAGCGCATCGAGGTTGCACGGACGCTCTGACCGATGCCAGGCCCGAAATCCTTCCAGCGCACCGATCGCGTCGCCGCCCAGCTGCGACGCGAGATCGGCACCCTCGTGCACGAGGCGGTCCGTGAACACGGCCTGCCCTCGGTGAGCGTGTCCGACGTCGAGGTGACGCGCGACATGTCGCACGCCAAGGTCTTCGTCACCGCGCTGCAGTCCGAGCGCTCCGCCGAGGCCGTGAAGGGGCTGAAGGAACTGGCGCGTGAGTTCCGCTTCCGGCTGGGCCGCATGCTGCGCATGCGCCACGTGCCGGAGCTGCATTTCCACTACGACGAGTCGGTCGACCGCGGCGAGCAGATCGAGAACCTGCTGCGCGAATCGGGCATCACCGACACCGTCGAGGCCGAGCGCCAGGCCGAGTCCGCGGCCGGCGACTCCGAACGCGACGACCCTGTGGCTGGCGACGACGACAAGCGCGGCTGAGTCCGAGCGCGTCCCGCCGGTCCGCGAGCCGTACCGGAACCCCATGAGTCCTCCCAGGCCCAAGCGCCCGCGCACCGTCTTCCGTGACATCCACGGCATCGTGCTGCTGGACAAGCCAGCGGGCATCAGTTCCAACCAGGCCCTGCAGCGTGTGCGCCACCTGTTGCGGGCCCGGAAGGGCGGCCATACCGGCGCGCTCGACCCGCTCGCCACCGGATTGTTGCCGATCTGCCTGGGCGAGGCCACCAAGCTGGCCGGGCATCTTCTGGGTGCCTGCAAGGCCTACGAGACGGTGGCCCGGCTGGGCCGCACCACCGACACCGCCGATGCCGATGGCACCGTGTTGGTCGAACGCCCCGTGCCGACGATCGAGGCGGCTGCGGTCGAAGCCGCGCTGGTAGCGCTGCGGGGGCGGATCATGCAGCGTCCCCCGGTCTACTCCGCGCTCAAGCAGGGCGGCGAACCGCTGTACGCGAAAGCCCGGCGCGGCGAGGCGATCGAGGTGCCCGAGCGCGAGGTCGAGGTTCACGGATTGCGTGTGCTGGAGAAGGGCCCAGACTGGCTGCGCCTCCACGTGGAATGCGGCTCCGGCACCTATGTCCGCAGCCTGGTGACCGATCTGGGCGAGTCCCTGGGCTGCGGTGCCCACGTCGAACAGCTGCGCAGGCTCTGGGTGGCCCCGTTCGACGCGCCATGCATGGTGACGATCGAGCAGCTCGAGGCGCTCGACGAGCCCGGCCGCGAGGCCTGGGTGTTGCCGCTCGAGTCCGGCCTGGCAGGGTGGCGCCGCGTAGTACTCGACCCCGGCCAGGCACGGCACCTGGGCCAGGGTCGCCCGGTGCCGCTGCCGGCCGAACCGCCCGGCGAGGTGGCCGTTTTCGACCAGGAGGGTGGCGCGCTGGGACTCGGATCCATCGACGCCTCGGCCACGCTTCGCCCCCGCCGCCTGTTCAGCTGGGCCAGCGTGCAGGACGCAAACGGGCGTGGGGATGAAGGCCCCCCGACCGGCGGCCCGCTTTAACGGGTTTTTCACCTTGTTGCCAGCCCGCGCGCCGGGCTACAATTGACGGGCTTTACCCAAAACTTTCCAATCCATCCGGCGAGCCAGGCGGTGCGTTGAGCTTTTCGACGTTCCTGCAGGTCTCGCGTCTACGAGGTTTTTATGTCCATCGATACCCAGCAGATTATTGAAGATTACAAGCGCGGCCCGAACGACACCGGCTCCCCGGAAGTCCAGGTGGCGCTGCTGTCGGCCCGCATCGAACTGCTGACCGGCCACTTCAAGACCCACAAGCTCGACCACCATGGCCGTCGCGGCCTCATCCGCCTGGTCAACCAGCGTCGCAGCCTGCTCAGCTACCTCAAGAGCAAGGACGCCGACCGCTACAAGACGCTCATCGAGCGCCTGGGCCTCCGTCGCTAAGCTCTTAGAGGATTATCAAAACGTGGCGAAAGTAACCAAGACATTTCAGTACGGCAACCACCAGGTAACGCTGGAGACGGGTGAAATCGCCCGCCAGGCCGGCGGTGCGGTCATCGTCAAGATGGGCGATACCGTCCTGCTCGTGACGGCGACGGCCAACAGGAACCTTCGCGAGGGGCTGGACTTCTTCCCCCTGACCGTGGACTACCAGGAGAAGTTCTACGCCGGCGGCCGCATCCCGGGTGGCTTCTTCAAGCGCGAAGGCCGCCTGACCGAGAAGGAGACGCTGATCTCGCGCCTGATCGATCGGCCGATCCGCCCGCTGTTCCCCGAAGGTTTCCGTCACGAGACGCAGGTCATCGCCACCGTGATGTCGATGAACCCGGAGATCGACGGCGACATCCCGGCCCTGATCGGTGCCTCCGCCGCCCTGCGCCTGGCCGGCGTGCCCTTCAACGGCCCGATCGGTGCCGCCAAGATCGGCTTCAAGGACGGCGAGTACCTGCTCAACCCGACGGCCACCGAACTGCTCGATTCCAAGCTGGAGCTGGTCGTGGCCGGCACCCGCGACGCGGTGCTGATGGTGGAGTCCGAGGCCGACCTGCTGTCCGAGGAGCAGATGCTCGGCGCGGTGATGTTCGGTCACAAGCAGTTGCAGACCGTCATCGACGCGATCGACGAGCTCGTCGCCGAGGCCGGTGCGAAGGACTTCCCGTGGACCGCGCCGGTGCAGGACACCAGCCTGGTCGACGCGATCAAGGGCGTGATCGGCAATCGCCTGTCCGACGCCTTCGAGATCCGCGTCAAGGCTGATCGCAAGGCCACCATTTCCGCGCTCAAGGACGAGGTGCTGGCCGCACTGGAGCCGCAGTTCGAGGCCAAGGGCTGGAACCCGAAGTCGGTCGGCAACGAGTTCGGCGAGCTCGAGTACGAGGCCATGCGCGCCAAGGTGCTCGACACCAAGGTCCGCATCGATGGCCGCGACCTGTCCACGGTCCGTCCGATCGCCTCGCGCACCAAGGTCATGCCGCGTACCCACGGCTCGGCGCTGTTCACCCGCGGCGAGACGCAGGCGATCGTGACCGTCACCCTGGGCACCGCCCGTGATGGCCAGATCATCGATGCCGTGTCCGGCGAGTACAAGGAACACTTCCTGTTCCACTACAACTTCCCGCCGTACTGCACCGGCGAGACCCGCCCGATGCTCGGCCCGAAGCGCCGCGAGATCGGCCATGGCCGCCTCGCCAAGCGCGGCGTGCTGGCGGTGATGCCGAAGATGGAGGATTTCCCGTACACCATCCGAGTGGTGTCGGAGATCACCGAGTCCAACGGTTCCTCGTCGATGGCGTCGGTCTGCGGCTCCTCGATGGCGCTGATGGACGCCGGCGTGCCGGTCAAGGCCCCGGTGGCGGGTATCGCCATGGGCCTGGTCAAGGAAGGCGAGAAGTTCGCCGTCCTGTCCGACATCCTGGGCGACGAGGATCACCTCGGTGACATGGACTTCAAGGTGGCCGGTACGCAGGAGGGCATCTCCGCCCTGCAGATGGACATCAAGATCCAGGGCATCACCGAAGAGATCATGAAGCTCGCGCTGGACCAGGCGAAGGACGGCCGCCTCCACATCCTCGGCGAGATGGCCAAGGCCATCGATTCGCCGAGCTCGGAGATGAGCGAGTTCGCCCCGCGCCTGCTGACGATCAAGATCCACCCGGACAAGATCCGCGAAGTGATCGGCAAGGGTGGCTCGACGATCCAGGCCATCACCAAGGAGACCGGCACCCAGATCGACATCCAGGACGACGGCACCATCGTCATCGCGTCGGTCAATGCCGCTGCCGCGAATGCCGCCAAGGAGCGTATCGAGCAGATCACCTCCGACGTCGAGCCGGGCCGCATCTACGAGGGCAAGGTCGCCAAGATCATGGACTTCGGTGCGTTCGTCACGATTGCCCCGGGCAAGGATGGCCTGGTCCACGTCTCGCAGATCTCCAACGATCGCGTCGAGAAGGTGGCCGATGTGCTCAAGGAAGGCGACATGGTCAAGGTCAAGGTGCTGGAGGTCGACAAGCAGGGCCGTATCCGCCTGTCGATGAAGGCCGTGACCGAGGAAGTCGGCGAGGCGTAAGCCCCCGGTTCCGCGACACGCGAAACGGGCCCTTCGGGGCCCGTTTTCGTTGGGTCTTCCCGTGGGGCGACGCGCCGGTCAGCGACGCAGTACGGTGCTCCGGGCTCCGCTGCCGGCTGCCCTGGATGCGGCGTTGGCGGCGGCACCGGACTGGACGATGCCGAGCGGGGCATAGGCCCAGCTCCCCGGGAACACCGCCGTGCGCTGGCCGTTGCCCATGCGTCGTTCCAGTATCTCCGCCAGCACGTTGCGCGAGTCGGTGGTCACCGGAATGTCACCGAAGGTCGGCGACAGCGTCTCGGGCGCCAGGCCGGGCCAGTTGCCATAGAACCGGCGGCCGTTGACCGGCCCCCCCAGGACCAGCATCGGGTTGCCATAGCCGTGGTCGGTGCCGCGGTTCCCGTTCTCGCGAACACGGCGTCCGAACTCCGACTGCAGCACCACGGTGGTCCGGCCGATGTGGCCGCTGGCGGCAAGGTACTCGTGGAACGCGGCGATCGCGGCGGACAGTTCGGCGATCTTGTTCTGGTAGTAGTGGTAGCCGGTTCCCGCCGTGCCCTGGCCGTCGTGGGTGTCCCAGCCACCGATGTCCACCGCGGCATAGCGAAGCCCCATCTCGAACCGGATCGACTGGGCGATGGTGAACAGCTGGCGCGCGAAGGTCGTGGTCGGATATCCCGCCGGCGGATTGGACTGGTAGCCCAGCGCCTCGACGGTCGTCAGCGACAGGTGTGCACGCTGGCCGGCCCGTTGCAGGGGCTGGGGGCCCGCCCATTGTTCGGCCAGGACCTCGTTGAACCCGCGCAGCCCGGCGGGCGAGTCCACGCGCGTGCGTTGCCAGGCGTGGGCGCCCCGGTTGAGCGAGAAGTCTCCCGGGCTGGCCATCGTGATCGCATCATTCGCACCCAGCAGGCTGTTGGGGGTGTTGGCACCCACGGCCAGGGCCGGAAGGACATCGGGACCGCCGAACGCGGCGTCGGTCTGCCACGCTCGCGTCATCCACCCCTGGCCGGTGGCGGTCTGGCCGGGCGTGCCCAGCTCGGTGTAGAGCTGGGCGTCGAAATGGCTGCGCGAGGCCACCGTGGACAGGCCGCAGGCGTGGACCACCGCCATGCGCTGGTCCAGCCAGATGTCGTGCAGCCCGGAAGCGGAAGGGTGCAATCCGAAGCCACTGGCCACGCCCCCCGCCAGGCTCAGGGGCAGGGCGGCGAAGGCGCCCGAGGTGGCGATCCTCAGCGTGGGCCGCGCCTCCTCGTAGTGGCCCCGGTCGGCGCCGTCGAGCGGTACGACGAGGTTGAGCCCGTCGATCCCGCCACGCAGGTAGATCACGACAAGGGTGTCGTTCTCCGCGTTCGCATCCGGCGCGCCATAGGCGAGGCGTATGCCACCGGCGCCGACCAGGGCGGCGGCGCCGCAGGCCTTGATGAAGCCACGTCGGGTGAGGGTCATCGCATTCATCGTCGGTCCCTCAACGCTCGAAGAATTCAGGGGAAGCCAGCAGCAGCGACACCAACGTCCGCAGGCGCTGGTGGTTGTAGTGGCGCTTGAGGTCGCCCGCCGCCCAACTGTCGGTGTCGGTGATCACGTAGGTCCGCGGGTCGCCGTTCTGCGCCATGAACTGCAGCAGCGACTGGCGTCGCGATGAGGCAAGCGGTCGCCGGAGGATGCGGGCGGTCCAGAAGTCCACCAGTGCGCTGGCGGTCCAGTTGGGCACCTGGCTTCGACTGATCGCGACCACCGGCAGGATCGGCGCCTCGCCGTCCTGGCGTTCGGGCAGGTGGTTGAGGACCCGCCAGCTCATCGCCAGTGCATTGCTGCCGTTCCAGGCCGAGGCGGTGTCGGGATAGCCGTTGGGTGCCGGCCAGGCGAAGGGCGCGTGGCCGGTGAAGCCGTACAGCCACATCAGGTCGTTGGACGCCGGGTTGCCCAGGCGCATCGTGAAGTCGGTACCGATCGCGCGCATCGCGGCGACGACCACTTCGAACGGTCGGCGCTGCTTGTGTCCCCACGCCTGGAGGAAGTGCTCGGAGCCCAGGATGTGGCGGAGCACGCGCGCGATCTGGTCCGGGCTGCGCCAATGCTGGCGGAACACCTGGGCCGCACTGTTCACCAGTGCCTCGGGGGGCGTGTCGGCGACGAGCCGGCGCACCAGCTTGCGGCACACGAAGCGCGCCGTGCCCGGGTGGCTGGCCAGGCGGTCAAGCACGTCGTGCCCGTCCTGCAACGCCGGCTGTTCGGGATACAGGAACATCCCCAGTACGAACTTCGGGCCCTGGTCGTGCCAGGCCGCACGGTAGACGAAAGTGCCGTCGTTCTCGCCGGGGTACTGCCAG
This sequence comes from Alkalisalibacterium limincola, assembly GCF_008017755.1. GTDB lineage: Bacteria > Pseudomonadota > Gammaproteobacteria > Xanthomonadales > Xanthomonadaceae > Alkalisalibacterium > Alkalisalibacterium limincola. The sequence continues at coordinate 229,975 of NZ_VRTS01000001.1, read as the reverse complement.
TGCCCGTTGCGCGCGCTCCAGCCGGTGAAGGCGGCAGCGGTCTCGTAGACGTCGATGTCGGTATAGCCGACCGGATAGTTCGGGTCGATGGGGTCGGGCGGCACTTCGAACGGGTTCATCAGGCCCAGGTAGTTCTCGGCACCCAGGGTGTGCAGCTCCAGGAGCTCGCGGGCGAAGTTCTCGTTGGGACCGTTGCGCGTGTTGGAGATGTTGTCCAGGTAGTACAGCATTGCCGTGGATCGGGCGACCGCCTCGAGCATGTCGCGGAAGTTGCCCATCGCATTGGCGCGGATCACGTCGCGGTCGTAGTGCACCAGCACCGGGCCGATGGAAAAGTCGGTGCCGAACACGTTGAAGTGGTTGTGCCAGAACTCCACCATCAGCTCACGCAGCTGTCGGCGTGAGTGGACCGCTCGCACGAAGGCGGCCCGCTGGGTTTCGAAAGCCGGTTGCATTCGCAGGGTGTAGGACGGGTCGTTGCGGACATGGTCGGACCACAGCTGGGGCAGGCTCTTGCCCAGGGTCTGGTATCCACCCGCCGCCAGTCGCGCCTCGACCGCGCCGTCGTCGATCGAAGCCCAGTCGAGCTGGCGCTCGATCCAGGCCTGCAAGCGCGCGGCATCGCTGCCGCCCCCGGCCGTGAAATCCGCCAGGTCCTGGGGGCTGTGTCCGTAACCCATCTTCGCCAGCACCCGCACGGCAAGCGGCGCGCTGCTGCCCTCGCGCATGCGCGGGTCAGCCCGAATCCGGGGGGGCGGGTGCCCGGGCCCGGGCGAGGTGCCGTCGCGGGGAATCCGCCCGGGCGGCGTGGGGCCCGGAGGGGGCGGTGCCGGCGGGGGCAGTGTGCCGTCGCGGGGAATGTAGCCCTGCAGGGGCGAGGAGACGGCGGTGGCGGTGACGTCCACACCCGGATGTCGTTCCTGCCAGGCCTGCACGAGCCGGTCACGCCAGACCGGGCTGAGGTCCACGTCCATGCCGCTGCTCCCCGAATGGCGTCGATGCGCTGCCACCTTGCACGGGGCTTTCATGTGCCCGGTGGCCTACTCGTGCTTTATGCCCCGGAACCGATGATGCGTACAAGTGTCCTGCTGTGGTGCGCGCTGGCCCTGCCTTTCCAGGCCGGAGGCGCGCCGGACACCGGTCAAGTGCTGGACTCCGCGACGCTCGAACAGCTCGAGCGCGAGGCCGGCGCGATCGTGCGTCGCGGCCGGCATGTCGGTTTCGGGATCAGCCTGCTGGTCGATGACCGGGTCGTGTGGACAGGCACCTGGGGCGAGGCGGAGCGGGGCAGGGGCCTGCCCTTCGACAGTGCGCGCCCCATGCCTCTCGGAGAGCTGGGCGAGCTCTACCTGGCCGGCTTGGCCCTGCGCCTGGAGCACGCGGGAGCGCTCGACCTGGAAGCCCCGCTGTACGGCGCGGACATCGACGACCGGGGACTGGGCGAGGCAGTGCCCAACATCCGCCAGGTGCTGAGCCATCATTCCGGCGTGATCGGTGTGCGACTCAACGGAATGTACGTCGAGGCCAGCGACGTGGACGGCAAGGGAGCGATGGAGTTGCCACCGCTGTACCTGCTCGACCGTCCCGGAGTTTCCGCCTCGCGTTCCACCCTCGCGGTCGAGTGGGTTGCCCGCCACATGGCGCGGCAGCAGGGCCTGTCGGTGGCCGCCCTGATGGAGCGCGAGGTCACCGGTCCGCTTGGACTCGCGCCCTTGCTGCACGCCGGGGACGTGACCGGCCCGCTGTACTCGCGCGGCCGCGAGGAACCGGCGCGCGTCGCCCGGGAGCGCTCGGCCCTGGGCCTGGCCTCGAGCCTGGACCAGCTGGCCGCCTATGTGGCGGCCGTGCTTCCCGACGCCCGGCCCGACTGGCTGCCGCAGGCCTCGCTGGATCGTCTCTACCAGGCGCAGAACCGCGAGGCCCGGCCCGACCTCGGGCAGCGCTCCGCGCTGGCCTTCCAGCTCGAGGGCGACCCGCGCCCCGGCGTGGGCCCGGTGGCCCGTCTGGCGTCGAACTTCCCCGCCAGCCACGCCAGCGTGCGGGTTTCACCGCAGCACCGGGTGGCGGTGGTTGCGATGGCGAACTTCGGCGAGGCGGACCGCGCGCTCGAGGACCTGCTCGACCACGCGTTCGACGCTCTGCTGGCATCGCGCCTGCCCGGGCTGGCCCAACGTCCCTCCCGCGAGCAGCTGCCATCCCGCCTGCCGCTCCCGGAGGGGCTGCAGCCGGACGTGCCCGCGGCACGCTATGCCTCCTTCGGCGGGCTGGTCGAGGTGGAGGACGTGGACGGGGTGCTCGACGTACGCTGGCTGGGGTGGCGGTTCTCGGGCGAGCCGCGCGGGGATGGCTGGTTCCGGCCACGTCTGCGCGTGCTGCGCATCCCGCTCGGGCTGCAGGCGCTGGACCGCATCGCGATCAGGCCCGTGCGCGATGGCGACCGGCGGCTCCTGCTCGTGCAGGGTAGCCGCGGCCGGAGCTTCATCATCGGTTCGGCACTGGAGGACGCAAGTTCGGGGCCCGATGCCGCCCGCTGGGCTGGGACCTACCGCATCGAGCAGGACGACGCGCTGCTCGAGCGTGGTCGCGTCCGCGAGGTGGACCTGGTGCACGAGGACGACCTGCTGCGCCTTCAGTTCACCGCGCGCGGTGGGCCGATCCGTGCGTCACTGGACATGCCCCTGGTTCCCGAGGGGGGCGGCTACTACCGCATACCCGGGCTCGGCCCGGGACTTGGCGACCGGATGCGCTTCGAGGAGCGCAATGGCAGCCCGCCCCGCGTGCATTTCTCCGGCTACAGCGCGGTGCGGGTCGAGTAGCGGCTACATCCCGAGCGCGAACAGCACCAGGCACAGGGCCAGTCCCAGTCCCGGCACCACGACGGTCAGGATCGCCATGGGCCCGTAGGCGGCCTTGTGGGTCTCGTTGCAGATCGCGCGGATCGTGGTGACCACGTAGCCGTTGTGCGGCATCGAGTCGAGCACGCCCGAGGAGATCGCGACGGAACGGTGCAACTGGTTGGCATCCACGCCCGAGGCGAGGAAGCCCGGTGCCAGCAGGGGCAGCGCGATGGCCTGGCCGCCCGACGCCGAACCGGTCATCGCCGCGATCAGGCTGACGGCGATCGCCGCCGTGGCCACGCCGGCATTGGGCAGCGCGGTCAGCCAGTCGACCGCGCCCATGAACGCCGGAGCGGCCTTGGCTACGGCGCCGAAGCCGACCACGGCCGCGGTGTTGCCGATCGCGATCAACGCGCCGGTGCTGCCTTCGGCGAGGGCGCGGTTGCTGTCGCGCTTGAACCGCCAGCACATCACGACGGTGCCCATGCAGCCGGCCAGCAGCGCGAGGATCAGCGCCGAAGTGCCCAGCGTGTCGTGGAACGCGAACGAGACCAGCAGCACCAGCGCAGGCCCCACCAGCGCCTTCCACGGTGCCGGCAGTGACTCGCGGGTCTCGGTCGGGTCGCCGTCGCGCGCCTGGAAGCCTTCGCCACGCGCCGCGGCGCGGCGCAGCATCCATACCAGCCACCAGTAGCCCAGTCCCGCCATGAAGATCGCGGTGACCAGGCTGGCCTGCCAGGCGCCCAGGGCGAGGTTCCGAGGTACTGGATCGGGATCCAGTTCTGGATCTCCGGCGAACCCGCCGAGGTCATCGTGAAGGTGACCGAACCGAAGGCCAGCGTGGCCGGTATGAAGCGCCGCGGCAGGTCGGCCACGCGGAACAGCGCCAGGGCGGTGGGGTAGACCGAGAACGCGACCACGAACAGGCTCACGCCGCCGTAGGTCAGGATCGCGCAGGCCAGCACCACCGCCAGTGCCGCGCGCTTGGGGCCGATATGCGAGATCACCCAGCGCGCGACCGAATCCGCGGCACCGGTGTCCTCCATCAGCTTCCCGAAGATCGACCCGAGCAGGAACATGAAGAACCAGGCCGCCACGAAGCTTGTGAACCCGCTCATGTAGGCGCTCACCAGGTCGCCCTGGCCCTCGGCGGCCAGCGGTGGCAGCAGCGGCAGGCCGCTGGTGAGCGCGACGATGAGTGCGCACAGCGGCGTGGCGATGAACAGGTTCATGCCCCGGATCGTCAGGACGATCAACAGGACGAGGGCACCGATGAGCCCGATCAGGCTGAGCATGGAGTTCCTTGCGGCGGTGAAACGTCGCGGTCGAGTATCCCGGTCGCTCCCGGCGGCCGGCACTGTACTTACGTACAAGTGTTAAGCGGCCTTCACACGCCTAGTCTTCGTGGCAATCCGAACACCACGCATCGCAAGGGGAGCCCATGAAGCGCACGTCACTGAGTCTTTCGATCCACGTCGCCCTCGGGCTGGCACTGGGCCTGGCAGCTGCCGCCTCCGCCCAGGCCCAGGAGCAGGACGCACCCGAGACCGGGGCCTCCGCCACGCGGCTCGACGCCATCGCGGTGACCGCGCGTCGCCGCGAGGAAACACTCCAGGACGTGCCCGTCGCGGTGACGGCGTTCACCCCGGAGGTGCTCGACACCTTCGACATCAACGACATGGGCGATATCGGCGTGCACGTGCCGAACCTGACCGTCTACGCCGCACGTGGCTCGTCCTCGACCATCACCGCCTACATCCGCGGCGTGGGCCAGGCCGACCCGCTGTGGGGCGTGGATCCCGGCGTCGGCATCTACCTCGACGACGTCTACATCGCCCGTCCCCAGGGCGCGTTGCTGGACGTGTTCGACGTCGCCGGCGTGGAGGTGCTGCGCGGCCCGCAAGGCACGCTGTACGGCAAGAACACGATTGGCGGCGCGATCAAGTACATCTCGCGGCCGCTGCCCACGCAGCCCGAGGGCTACGGCAAGCTGACGCTCGGCAACTACAACCAGGCGGACTTCCAGGGGGCGGTCGGCGGGCCGGTCAACGAGGTGGTGCGCGCCCGGCTGGCGGTCGCCTCGCTCAACCGCGACGGCTTCGGCGAGAACATCGTCACCGGCCAGGACGTGAGCGACAAGAGCATCTTCGCGACCCGCTTCAGCATCGGCCTGTTCCCCAGCGACACCTTCGACGTGCAGCTCTCGGCCGACTACATGGACGACGGCAGCGGCGTGCGTGGCTCCAAGATGCTGGCGGCGAACCCGTTCTCGCCGACCGAGCTGCCGCTCGACAGCCGCTACGACGTGCGCAGCGGCATGCCCAACATCAACGACACCACGATGTCGGGTGCCAGCGTGACGGCCTCCTGGTATCCGGGCAACGCCTGGAGCTTCAAGTCGATCACCGCCCACCGCGAGTCCGACACCGAGACCAACATCGACTTCGACAACCTGCAGGCCACCCTGGCGGACGTGAAGGCGTTCTACAGCGACAGCCAGTTCAGCCAGGAACTGCAGGCGAGCTACGACGCCGGCGGCGCGCACCGTGGCGTCATGGGCATCTACTATTTTGATGGCAAGGCCGGCGGCCAGGTGCTCAACAATTTCTTCGGGCTGCTCTTCGGCGACACCCAGGGCGAGGTCGAGACCGAGAGCGTGGCGGTGTACGGCGACTGGATCTTCGACCTGGGCGATCGCTGGAGCCTCAACGCCGGCCTGCGCTGGACCGAGGAGACCAAGCGCGCGGACGTGCTCAACCGCGGCTACTCCGACGCCACCTACACCACCCCGATCGCGGTGGTCGCGGACTTCAACGACTCGCTGAAGATCTCCAACTTCTCGCCCAAGCTCTCGCTCGACTACCGCGTCACCGACGACATCCTGCTCTACGGCGTCCTCTCGCGCGGCTTCAAGTCCGGTGGCTTCAACATCCGCGCCCAGACCGTGGCGGTGCCGCGTTCGGCGGAGCCGTTCGCCGACGAGAAGGTCGACAGCTTCGAGATCGGCTCGAAGATGGCGTTCATGGACAACCGCGCCTTCCTCAACCTGGCCTACTTCTACAACAAGTACCAGGACATCCAGCTCTCGACCTTCACCGCCTACGACTCCAACGGCGATGGCGTCGAGGACGCGTTCTTCGGCGACTTCACCAACGCCGGCAAGGGCACCGTGCAGGGCGTGGAGGTCGAGTACCAGATCCTGCCGACCGAGCGCTTCTCCATTACCGGTAACCTCGCCTTCCTCGACGCGAAGTACGACGAGTACATCTTCCAGGGCGTCGATATCTCGGGATCGCAGAAGTTCACCAATGCCCCGGAGTTCTCCGGTGCGCTCAACCTCCAGTACAGCCTGCCGCTGGCGGCCGGCGGCGAGCTTCGCTTCCGCGGCACCTACAGCTACCAGTCCGAGGTCATCCCGACCACCGACCTGAGCCCTGCGATCACCCAGTCCGGTTACGGGCTGCTGGGGGCTGGCGTCATCTGGGACACCGGACGCGACTGGCAGTTCGCGCTGCAGGGCAGCAACCTGACCGACAGGGAATACCGCACCACGGGCTACAACATCCCCGCGCTCGGTGTCCTGACCGGCTTCTACGGCGCGCCGCGCCAGGTCAGCCTGTCGGCCCGCTATTCGTTCTGAGGGTCCACGCCCGTTTGAGGCGGCATCCGTGCCGCGTTTCCCCACCGGGCCGATCCATCGGCCCGGTGTTTTCTTTTCCGCACCCGCCGCCGGAAACGGCCCGCTCCCGCGTCCGTCGCGTATGCTCTGGCCGGATCGGGCGGCGTGCCCGGGCAGGGCGCGGAGGATTGGCCAGGGGCCGGGATGTTGACTGACACGATGGTCATCGCCGCAGGCTTGCTGTGGCTGGGTCTGCTGTTCGCCGCCGCGGTCTGGGGCGAGCGACGCGCCGACCTGTTCGCCGGTCGCTGGGCCTGGGTCTATGGCCTGTCGTTGGCGGTGCACTGCACCTCCTGGACCTTCTACGGCACGGTCACCCAGGCGACCCGCTCGGGCTGGCCGATCCCGCCGACCTTCATCGGCGCGATCATGCTCTACGTGTTCGGCTTGGGCCTGCTGCTCAAGCTGGTGCGGCTTGCCCGCGAGCACAACTCGACCTCGCTTGCCGACCTGGTCGCCACGCGGCTGGGCCGCGACAGCTGGCTGGCGGCGGTAATCACGCTGGTGGCGGTGCTGGGCATGCTTCCCTACATCGCGTTGCAGCTGCAGGCGGTGGCGATGAGTTACGGCCTGCTCACGCGCGCATCGGAGCTGTCGCCGCCGCCGTGGCAGGACAGCGCGCTCTACGTGGCCCTGGCCATGGGCGCGTTCGCCGTGCTGTTCGGCACGCGCAGCGCATCGGCGGCCGAGCACAACCGGGGCATGGTGCTGGCGATCGCCGTGGAGTCCATCCTGAAGCTGGGCGCGATGCTGGCCCTGGGATGGTTCGTCTGGTTCGGCCTCGACATTGCACCCGAGGCGGTCGCGGCGGCGGCCGCGGCGGCGCCTGAGCGCGTCACCCAGGGATTCATCCCGTTGATCGTCCTCGGCGCGCTGGCGATGTTCATGCTGCCGCACCAGTTCCATGTCGGGATCGTGGAATGCCGCAATCCCGCCCACCTGCGGACCGCGCGCTGGCTCTTCCCCGTCTACCTGGTGCTGATCTCACTGCCGATCCTGCCGCTGGCCCGTGCCGGTGACGCGTTGCTGGGCCCGCTGGGCGTGCCGTCTGACCTCTACGTGCTGGCCCTGCCATTGGCCGAAGGCCGCGAGGGCCTGGCCCTGGTGGCGTTCCTGGGCGGACTGAGCGCCGCCACGGGCATGGTGATCATCGGCACCCTGGCGCTGAGCCTGATGGTGGGCAACCACTGGCTGGCGCCCCTGCTGGTGCGCAGCGGCTGGGCCCGCCAGTCCGGCCGCAACCTGCGCGGCGACGTGCTGGTGCAGCGCCGTTTCGTCATCTTCGCCCTGGTGCTCCTGGCCTGGGGCTACAGCCGTGCGATCGGCGGCAGCGAGGCCCTGGCCGACATCGGTGCGATCTCGTTTTCGTCCCTGGCCACGATCGCACCGGCGGTCGCGTTCGCGATCTGGCGTCCGCTCACGCCGCCCCGGGCGGTCCTGGCCGGCGTGGTGGCCGGCGTGGTGGTGTGGTGCTGGGCGCTGTTGCTGCCGGCGTACCTCGACGCGACTGGGACCTCGCCGGCCTGGCTGGCGGAAGGTCCGCTGGGTTTGGCCTGGCTGGCGCCCGACCAGCTGGCCGGGCTGACCGGCTGGGGCAGGCTGGGGCGGGCCGTGACCCTGAGCATCGTGGCCAGCGTCGTCGCGACGCTGCTGTGGGCGAGCTGGCGCGGCACGCCCAAGCGCGGCGCATCGGGCCAGCTGGATGCGCGGGTGCTCAGGGACGTGGGCGCCCGCTTCCTTCCGCCGGGGCGCGTGGAAGCCTTGCTCGACCCGGTGGCACCGGGTCCGGTGACGCCGGAGGTGCAGGCCCGGGTGGAGCGCGAGCTGTCGGCAGTGCTGGGTGCCGCCTCTTCGCGACTGCTGCTGGATGCCGCGCGACGCGAGGACAGTGGCGATCTGGACACCGTGGCCACCATCGTGGGCGAGGCATCGCAGGCCCTGCGCTTCAACCAGCGGGTGCTGGAGGCGGCGCTGGAAAACATGAGCCAGGGCATCAGCGTGGTTGATCGCGAACTGCGACTGGTGGCCTGGAACAGTCGCTATGCGGAACTGTTCGGCTTTCCGGACGAATTGCTCCGGGTCGGGCGGCCGGTGGCCGAACTGGCCGCCCATGCGCTGCAACGCCACCAGCCCGGCGACGACATCGCCGGCCACGTGGAGAAGCGTCTCTCGCACATGCGTGCGGGCACGCCCCATTTGTCGGAACGCCGCTTTCCCGATGGCACCATCGTCGAGATCCGCGGCAACCCGATGCCCGGCGGCGGCTTCGTGGCGACGTTCACCGACGTCACCGCGTTCCGCCATGCCGAATCGGAGCTCAAGCTGGTGGCCGAGACCCTGGAACAGCGGGTCGGGGAGCGCACCGCCGAGCTCGCCCGCGCCAGTGTCGCCGCCGAGCGTGCGAACCAGGCCAAGAGCCGTTTCCTGGCGGCGGTCAGCCACGATCTCGCACAGCCCATCAATGCCGCGCGCTTGTTTACCCATGCGCTTGGGCAACAGTCCAGCACGGCCGAGCAGGCCGATGCGGTCCGGCATGTGGATGGCGCGCTGGGTTCCGCTGAAGGCCTCCTGTCGGGACTGCTCGACATCAGCCGCCTCGACGCCGGCGGAATGAATCCCAGGGTGCAGGCCTTCGGGCTGGACGAGGTGCTGCAGCACCTGGCTGCGGAGTTCGGCGTGCTTGCGCGCGAGAAGGGGCTGGAGCTGCGTTGCGTGCAGAGCCGGGCGTGGATCCGCAGTGATCCGCAACTGCTGCGACGGGTGCTGCAGAACTTCCTCGCCAACGCCGTGCGCTACACGCAGCACGGCCGGATCCTGCTGGGGGTGCGCAGACAGGGGGGGCGCCTGCTGCTGCAGGTATGGGATACCGGGCCCGGCATCGCCGAGGCCGACCAGGGCTTGATCTTCGAGGAATTCCGTCGCCTGGCGCGTGGCGGGCAGGGCCTGGGCCTGGGCCTGGCCATTGCCGAGCGAATCGCACGCCTGCTGAGGCACCCGATCCGGCTGCGCTCGAATGTCGGGAAGGGAACGGTGTTCGAGATCGAGGTGCCGCGCACCGATCCGGTGGTGCGACCACAGCCGCGAACGAGCGACCCTGCCGATGCCCCGCCGATGGCCCGCGTGCTGGTCGTCGACAACGACCCCGGCGTGCTGGCCGGGATGCGTGCGCTGCTGCACGGGTGGGGCTGCGAGGTTCTGGCTGCCGCAGAGGGGGATGCCGCGCTGTCACTGGCCGGCCAGCAGCGGCCCGACCTCGTGTTGCTGGACTACCATCTGGATGACGACCAGACGGGACTGGATGTGCTGGCACGCCTCAGGGGCGAGCTGGGCCATCTCGATGCCATCCTGATCACCGCCGATCACAGCCAGGCCGTTCGTGATGCCGCCGTGGCCGCCGGCTGCCAACTGCTGCACAAGCCGCTCAAGCCGTTGGCGCTCAGGTCGATGATGGGTCGCCTGCTGCGCGCCTCCCGCGGCACCCAGTCGATGGGCGCGGGCTGACCGCCATCGCCCGGGTTGCTGGCCGGATTCCAGGGTTCCTGCGTTGGACAGGACATGCGTATGCACTGATCCGCCGACGTCCGTCGTACAGGAGGCCACCATGCGTTCGCTCATACTGATATCCGTCACCGCAGCCGCTCTCGCAACGGGGCAGGCGCGCGCCCAGGACACGGAGCCCGTGAATGGCCAGGCCCGGGCGTTGGCGTGGGCCCACGACGATCCGTCGCTGGAGTGGGGGCCGTGCCCGGAGTTCCTGCCGGAGGGCTGCGCGCTGGTGGTGCTGCACGGCGACCCCGACGGCAGCGATGCCGATATCTTCTTCCGGGTCCCCGGGGGAGCTTCCATCGCGCGACACAGGCACACGGCGGCCGAGCGCATGACGCTGGTCTCAGGGAGGCTTCGCATCACCTACGACGGGCACGATCCGATCGATCTCACGCCAGGGATGTACGCCTACGGCCCGGCGGGACTTCCGCATGAAGGCGAGTGCGCGCCGGGTCCCGATTGCGTGCTGTTCATCGCCTTCGACGGTCCGGTGGATGCGATCGAGGTCGAGGGCGGGGACGCCGGACACGGTCCCTGAGGCGCCAGCTTCAAAGCGGTCTCCAGACGAAGCCCTCGTTGCGCCGGTAGTACACGCGGGTGGCGCGGCCGTACAACTCGCTGGTTGCGATCAGGCCGTAGTAGCGGCTGTCCACGCTGTTGCCGCGGTAGTCGCCAAGGACCAGCACGTGGCCTTCCGGGACCTGCATGCGCATGATGTCGGGGCCGCCCCCGCGGTCGAGCTTGATGCGCACCTCCCGATCGCCGAAGTGCTCTGTGTCCGCGCGCACCTCTCCGGCGAGCCGCTGGCCATTGATGCTCAGGCTGCCCCTGAACAACTCCACCTGGTCGCCCGCCACCGCAACGACACGCTTGATCATCAGCACGCCATCGCTGGGGGAGTCGAAGATCGCGACATCGCCCGGTCGTGGCGGTGAAGCAGTGAAGGGCCGGATCTTGGTGAAGGGCAGGCGCAGGCCATAGGCCGACATGTCCACCAGGACCCGGTCGCCGGGCTCGAGCGTCGGCTCCATGGAACTGGAGGGCACGTGGTAGTGGTTGGCGAACGAGGAGCGCGCCGCGCCCAGGAGCAGCAGCAGCAGGAGCAGCGGCAGGATCTCGTTGCGCACCCAGCGGCGTTGCGGCGGGGAGGGGGCGCCCGGGGCGGTGCCTGCCATTGCCGTGCATCCTGTGGAGAGGGGCGACCAGCTTCCCGCGGGTCGCCCACCGCCTGCATGTGCTGGAACTCACGGTCGGGCGAACTGCCAGCGCTCCCAGGCCGGCATGCCGTCTGTCAGCCGGACCGGCTCGCAACTAGCGCTGGTCCGCCTGTCGTCCGGTCTGCCTTCGTACGCCCTTCGGGCCTCCGCCTCGCACTGCTCGCGCGAGAGCGCGGGCTCCACGTCGGCGCAGGCCGCCAGGGCATCGCGGTACTGGCGCTCGCGCTCGGCGGCGTCGACGGTCACCGTGACTCCGTCCGGTGGCGGGGTCGCCGGATCGACGCGTCCCATCTCGCCCTCGCGGTCGGGGGTGCAGGCGGCCAAGCTCATGCATGCGCCTGCGGTCATCGCTAGCAACAGGGTCCTCATCGGCTTGCCTCCATGGCATGGGTCTGGACCGTCAGCATCCAACCATCTGGCTGAACGCGATGAGAAATCGCTCCCCGCCCGGTGAGGGCGGTTGCTGCCCGGAGGCGCAAGCCCATCGCGTCAGCCTTGCGAAGTTTCCTGCGCAACGGGCGGGGGGGCCATCCGCTCGGTCTGTTCCTCGACGCGTCGATGCGCCGGCCGGTCCTTGAGCCCGTCCCAGTACGCAACGAATTCCGGCCGCTTGTCGATGGTGCCGAACTGCATGCTCCATCCGACGAAGGAACCCACGTAGACATCCGCCGCGCTGAATCGATCACCGGCGATGTGGCGGCGGTCGCGAAGGGCGTCGGCGAGGGTGTCGAGCACCCGCGCCTTGGTGCCGAAACCCATCTGCATCTGCTGCTCGGGGGTCGGTTCGAAATCGCAGGCCGACAGCGACAGGGCCGTCTCCATCGGGCCCGCCCCGAAGAACAGCCAGCGGTAGTAGGCGGCGCGCTCCGCCGGCGGCGGTGCCAGGCCGGCTTCGGGGAACGCATCGGCAAGGTATGCGCAGATCGCTGCGGTTTCCGTGACGACCCGATTCCCGTGCACGATGGCGGGAACCTTGCCCATCGGGTTGATCGCCAGGTACTGCGGTGTCTTCATCTGGCCCTTGTAGTCGAGCACCTCGATGCGGTACGGCACGCCCACCTCTTCCAGCATCCAATGGGCGATCGCCCCGCGTGACCAGGGGTTGGTGTAGAGCGTGATTTCCTTGTCCATCGTCTTTCTCCTGGAGCGTGCCTGGCCGAGCGGGCCCGGTCCGGCGAGTGGGGTTGGGGGCTCAGTCGTTGCGTTCGAACGCGGCTTCGGGCGTGGCCAGGTCAAGCTTTCCCATCGGCATCGCAGCTGCCATGACGCGCTGGCCGCGGGTAGAACCACAGACGCGGTGTGATCGTGCTCATGATCCGTCGGCCTCCATTGGGTTTCCCTCCATGGGAGGGGTGGCCATCGATGGTCGAACAAGCGTCGCACGATTCGACACCGGGGCGCACCGGGATGCCGGGGGTGATTCCGCCACGCCAGCGCGGGTGGTGGGATACTCCAAGGCCCCCCCGCGAAGGAGTACGTACCATGTCCCAGGTCCGCGCCTATGCCGCCCAGTCCCCCGAGTCCGGTGTCGCTCCCTTTTCGATCGAGCGCAGGGACCCGCGCCCCGACGACGTGGTCATCGCCATCGAGTACTGCGGCATCTGCCACACCGACATCCATTTCGTGCACAACGACTGGGGCATGACGTTCTATCCGGTGGTGCCGGGGCACGAGATCGTTGGCCGAGTCGTCTCCGTCGGCGACAAGGTGCAGGGCTTCGCGCCGGGCGACCGGGTCGGCGTTGGCTGCCTGGTGGATTCCTGCCGGCAGTGCGCCTCGTGCAACGACGGGCTGGAGCAGTACTGCGAGAAGGGCTGGGTCGCCACCTACAACGGCGAGGACCGCCACGATGGCAGCCGCACCTATGGCGGCTATTCCGAGCGCATCGTCGTGAGCGACCGCTTCGTGCTGCGCATGCCCGAGGCGCTGGATCCGGCGGCAGCCGCGCCACTGCTGTGCGCCGGCATCACCACCTACTCGCCGCTCAAGCAGTTCGGGGTGGGCGAGGGGCATCGCGTCGGCGTGGTCGGCATGGGTGGCCTGGGCCACATGGGCGTGAAGTTCGCCCGCGCACTGGGTGCGCACGTCACCCTGTTCACCCGCTCGGCATCGAAGGTGGACGAGGCAAGGAAGCACGGCGCGCACGAGGTCGTCGTGTCGACCGACGAGTCGGCGATGGAAGGCGTCGCGGGACGCTTCGACTTCATCCTCGACACGGTCCCCGTCGCCCACGACCTCAATCCCTACGTGAACGCGCTCAAGCGCGACGGCACCCTGATCCTGGTCGGCATGCTGGCCCCCACCGACCCGCCCCTGCAGACCGGCCCACTGGTGTTCGCGCGGCGCCGGTTGTCGGGGTCGCTGATCGGGGGACTGCCGGAGACGCAGGAAATGCTCGACTTCTGCGCCGAAAATGGCATCAGTTGCGATGTCGAGATGCTCGACATCAAGGACGTCAACACCGCGTACGAGCGCATGCAGCGGGGCGACGTGCGCTACCGCTTCGTCATCGACATGGGGACCCTGCATGGCTGAGCAGCACATCGACAACCCGGGCATCGGTCCCGACGAGGTCCTGGCGTTCTGGTTCGGCGACATGGACGGCCCCGATCGGGCCATTGCGCAACGCCAGGCCGGATTGTGGTGGTCCAAGGACGAGGCGGTCGACCGCCGGATCCGGGAGCGCTTCGAAGCGGCGGTCCAGGCGGCCGCCGATGGCCGCTTGTCGCAGTGGAGCGCCACGCCCGAAGGCTGGTTGGCACTGATCGTGCTCACCGACCAGTTCCCGCGGAACATCCATCGGGGAACGCCGGGGGCCTTCGCATTCGATGCGCGGGCCAGGGAGATCGCCCGCGAGGGGCTGGATGCGGGCCGGGACCAGTCCCTGCGGTCGGTGCAGCGCGTCTTCGCCTACCTGCCGCTGGAGCACGCCGAGGACCTGGGGCTGCAGCGCGAGGCGGTCGAGCGCTTCACCGCGCTCGCCGCGCAGGTGCCGCCGGAAGACCGCGAGGCATTCGACGGTTTCCTGGACTTCGCCCGCCGGCACCTGGAGGTGATCGAGCGCTTCGGGCGTTTTCCGCACCGCAACGCCATCCTGGGTCGCGAATCGACCGCGGCCGAGCTGGCGTTCCTCGAGCAGCCGGGCTCGTCGTTCTGACGCCACGGCTTAGCCCCGCGGCAAGCGGTGCCGTGACGATCCGGGCTCGCGAGTGTCAGGTTCACGCCGCCTTTCGCGTTCTCGTCCATCGACTGGGGCGCGTCGAGGCGCGAGGGAGTTCAATCGAAGTGAAGCTGACGTGCGTACGGTACTGATCTGCCACGCCGATGATGCGTTCGACCGTCGGGGCCTGGCCTCGTGGCTGGCATCGTTCTCGACCCTGGCCGGAGTCGTGGTGCTCGAGGAGACCGGCGCCCAGAAGCGACAGCGCTACCTGAGGGAGTTTCGCCGCGTGGGGCTGCTGGGAATGCTCGATGTTGCGGCCATGCGCGTCTACCAGCGCATCTTCCAGCGACGGGCGGACCAGGCCTGGTTCCGGCACGCCCTTGCTGCCATGGAGGCCCGGTACGGTCCCACGCCCGAGGTCCGTGAACTGCACGTTGCCAGGGGCGGCGACCGGCGGGTGGTCGCCTTCCTCCACGAGCTGCGCCCGGACATCGTGCTCGCGCGCTGCAAGCAGCTGCTGCCCCGCAAGGTGTTCTCGATCCCGCGTGACGGAACCTTCGTCATGCATCCCGGCATCTGCCCGGAATACCGCAATGCCCACGGCTGTTTCTGGGCGATTGCCGAACGTGACCTGGGACGCGTGGGCATGACCTTGTTGCGGATCGACGCCGGCATCGATACCGGGCCGGTATTCGGGCACTACCGCTATGACTTCGATGAGCGTCGTGAAAGCCACGCCGTCATCCAGGCGCGCGTGGTGCTGGAGAACCTCGATGCGCTGGCCGTCAGGTTCGCCCAGATCCACGCCGGGACCGCGACGCCGGTGGATACCGCCGGCCGGCGCAGCGGCGAATGGGGCCAGCCGCGCCTGAGCCGGCACCTGCGTGCCCGCCGGGCGATGCGTGTCGCGGAGGTGAATGGATGACGGCCAGTCTGATGTACCACGACCTCGTGGATCCGGGCGGATGGGACGCGAGCGGATTCCCCGGCCCGTCCGCGGCGTCCTACAAGTTCGAATGGGACGAGTACGAGCGCCAGCTGCGTGCACTGTCCGGGACCGGCCTGCGCTTCCCGCGGGTCGACGCGCTCGACGGCGAGGACGACGATGCCTGCCTGTTGACCTTCGATGACGGTGGCTGCAGCGCGGTCGAGGCGGCGCGTCGGCTGGAGCAGCACGGCATGGTCGGGCACTTCCTCGTCACCGGGGAGCGCATCGGAACCCCGGGCTTCCTCGGTGCGGCCGATGTCCGTGCACTGGCGGCTTCCGGCCATGTCATCGGCAGCCATTCGCATACGCATCCGCCCGACATATCGCGCCTGGACGCGCGGGCGCTGGCAGCGGAATGGGAGTCCAGCGTGTCACGCCTGTCGCAGATCCTCGGCCACGCGGTCGACGTCGCATCGGTCCCGGGAGGCTTCCATTCCACGCTCGTCGCCCGGTCGGCCGCACGTGCGGGGATACGCCACCTGTTCACGTCCGAGCCGACGACTTCAGTGGCACGGATCGACGGTTGCCGGATCCATGGCCGCTATGCACTGCAGCGCGGTGCCACGCCGGAGCTGGTGGCGGCGCTGGCGGTCGGTCGGGGCGGCGCCCGCGCGCGCCAATGGCTGCTGTGGAACCTGAAGAAGCCAGCGAAGCGTTTCGTCGGGCCTGCGTATCGCTGGGCCCGCCGACGCGCTTTCGGGGGCGCTTGAGCGGATTCCGGACCCGCTCGGGACGGGCCTGGAGGTGGACGTGTCACCAGTCGAGGTCGTCGGGCACCTTGAACTGCGCGTAGTACGGGTCCTCGTCATCGTCCGGGCCGTCCGCGTCCGCTGCGTGGTCCAGCACGATCATGGACGGGTCGCGCTCGCGGATGCGCTCCGCGGCCGCACGCGGGACCACGGCATGGCCGCCGCCGTCTCGGACGATCAGCAGGCTTCCGCGTGACAACTGGGCGCGCGTTCCGGCATCCACCCACAGCTGGCGTATGAGTTCGCCATCCTGGAAGCGATAGGCGATGTCCCCGCCCGTGGCGACACGGTGCGCCTCCACCAGTTGTTGCACCTGGGCGCGCAGCTCGCGGGCGCGGGCCTGGGCGTTGCGCTGGGCGGCAAGCTCCCGGTCGGCCTGCGCCTTCTCGGCCTTGAGCCGCTGCGTATCGACCACGGGCGTGCCCGGAGCCTGCCCGGGATCGCCCTTGGGGTGTCCCTTGCCCTTGCGCTGCTTCGCCTGCTCCCGGACCACTTCGGCGACTTTGCTTTTCTTGACCAGCCCGGCCTTGAGCAGTTGGTCCTGGAGGGGATTGCGCATGGGAAAACGGCGTGTGACAGGCAGGATCGCGGTTTCCATTCTACGTGGCCCGGGCGGCTGCCGCCGCTGGCGACCCGAAGGGTGCGCGATACTGTCGGCCCCTCCGGCGGCGGCCGGCCCCGCGCCGGCGGGCACCCGGCCCCACAGGAACTAAGGACATCGGCATGCTCAAGGCGGCTAGGAACCAGTACCGGGGAGTGTTCGTGGGCGAGCCGCACCTGCCGGGGGACGACGATGCCTTCGTCGCCGACCTGGCAGCGGCGTTGCCGCAATGGCAGTCCGAGGGCATCCGCGTGGCGTGGCTGCAGCTGCCGGCGACACGCGCAGCGCTGGTACCCCGGGCGATCGAGGCGGGATTCGAGTTCCACCATTGCGACGGCCCGAAGCTGATGCTGGTGAAACGGCTGGAGGCCGGGGCCTACGTGCCCGCCGGTGCGACGCACACGATCGGCGTGGGTGGTGCGGTGATCTCGGAGGAAGGACGCGTGCTGGTCGTGCTCGAGCGCCGCGACGTGACAGCCCGACCCGGTTACTACAAGTTGCCCGGCGGCATGCTCGAGCCCGGGGAGCACTTCGCCGAGGGCGTCGTGCGCGAGGTGCACGAGGAGACCGGCATCCGTGCGGCTTTCGATGGCATCGTCAGCCTCAGGCACCACCACAAGGGCCAGTTCGGCACGTCCAACCTCTACGTCGTGTGCCGCCTGCGTCCGCTCGACTTCGACATCCGCGTCGACGACGAGGAGATCGGAGACGCGATGTGGGTGGAGGTCGGCGACTACCTGGCCAATCCCGACATAGGTGCCTACAACAAGCGCGTCGTGCGCGCGGCGGTGGCGGGTCGGACGCTGTCGTTGGCGGAGGTCGAGGGCTACATGAGCGCGGGGGAATACGAAGTGTTCATCGGCGACGCGGCCCCGGCCTAGCTGAATGCCGGCTTGAAAAAACCTGAACTGCAGCCGTCGCGGAAGTTGTTAAAAACGCTTTACTTCCGCTCCAAACATGTAGCTTTGCCGCGTCCGGTAGGGCAGCAGCATTTCTCCCGGACATTCCCCCGATCCAAGCTGCAAGGAAGGAAGTAGACAATGAATATCAAGAAGACCCTGCTGGCCGCGGCCGTGACTGCCCTGATCCTCCCCGCCTCGGCATTCGCCTCCGATCCCGGTTTCTACCTCGGCGGCAAGATCGGCGCCGCCTCGACCGACGACCGCTGGATCGATGACGACGACACGAGCTTCGGCGTCTACGGCGGCTACCGCTTCAACCCCTACTTTGCGCTCGAAGGCGAGTACACCGACTTCGGCAACCTGGAAGTCGACCTGAGCGAGCTGGAAATCAACAACGCCCGCGCCGAGCCGCGCACCTGGGGCCTGCGTGCGGTGGGCTTCGTGCCGATCACGCCGAACCTGGAGCTGCTGGGCAGCATCGGCCTGCATTCGTTCGACCTCGATCCGAGCGACCAGGAGGGCTTCCGTGAAGTCGTGGGCTCCAGGAGCAGCACCGACCTGACCTACGGTATCGGCGCCCAGTACAACTTCGCCGGCCGAGTCGGCCTGCGCACGCAGTACACGCGCTACGAGTTCAAGGACGCCGGTTCCTCCGACGAGATCAGCCTGGGCCTGCACTTCCGCTTCTGATGGCCTGAAGGCAAACAGGGATGTGCCCAACGGGCCCGGATCTTCGGGCCCGTTCTCGTTTCTGGATGGGGCACATTGCCCAGGCCCGCCGCATCGGGCTAAGGTCGTGCCGGGTCCACCCCTTGGCGACGCACCATCGAAAATTCGAGGCATGCACCACCTGCCGCGCAGCTGCGCCCTCGGCATGCCCCGGCCGGCAGTCGGACCATCCATGGGCCTGGCGGTGTGGCCTGCTGCTCATCGTCCTCCTCGTGCCCGGCATGCTGCTGGCCAATGTGGCGGACACGGCACGCGGGCTTCGCGACTCGGATCCGGCGCTTGCCCTGGAGGCGATCGAACAGGGGCTCCTGGACCCCGGTGAGGGACTGACGCGACAGGACAGGTCGGGACTGCTCCAGTTGCGTGCCGAAATCCTTCGCGACCTGGGCCGGCTCGACGAGGCCCTGGCGTCGGTGCGCGAGGTGGAGTTGCTGGTCTCTCCCGGGGATTCCCCGGTCGTCCTGGCCAGGGCACTGCATGTGCGGGGCACCGTCGAGGCCGAGCGCGGCAACGTCAGCGCCGCGCTCGAGACCTTCCATGCCGCCCGGCGCGTACTGGCACCGACGTCCGAATGGGGCGAGCAGGCTCGGGTCACGATGGCGATCGGCATCGCCCATACCTTCATCGAGGATTACGAACGCAGCCGCGTCTATTACGACGAGGCGCTGGTGCTGGCCCGTCGCGCCGGCGACCAGGAACTGGAGACCCGGCTGCTGGGCAACCTGGCCGTGGTGGTGGCGGCGCTGGAGGGCCCCGAGGCGGGAATCCGGGTCCATGAGGAGGCCTTGGCCCTGGCCCGTGAGCGGGGCGACCTGCGGGTGGAGGCGTACCAGCTGGCGAACATCTGCAGCCGCGAGGTGCAGCTGGCGCGCCATGACCGGGCCGATGCCGTCTGCCGGGAGGCGATCGAGCGCCTGGAGCCGCTCGGGCACGCCCGGATTCTGGCCGGCACGCGCCAGTCGCTCGCCGACCTGATGCTGGCTCGCGGGGATGCAAGAGGAGGCGCTCGAGCAGTATCGCCAGTCGCTGCTCGACGTGGAGTCGACGGTGCCCACCGTGGCCGTGGAGACCCTGGCCAGGCTGGCGGAGTTGCACGAGCACCGGGGCGACCCCGCGGTCGCGCTGGGCTACTACCGTCGCATGGTGGACCTGCGTGAACGGCTGCGCGACGAGGAGCGCATGCGCCTGGTCAAGGAACTCGAGATGCGCTACGACGTGGAACAGCGCGAGCGCGAGATCGCGTCCCTGCGCACGGACCACTCGATGCGCGAGCTCCAGTTGCAGCGCCGCAACTGGGCGGTCGTCGCATTGCTGTCGGGCCTGGGCGTGGTGGCGGCGGCCGGTTTCCTGGTCTGGCGCGCCATGCGGGCACGGGCCGTGCTCGAGAAGCGCCTGTCCGCCGAGGACCCGTTGACCGGCGCACTCAACCGCCGCGCGTTCCTCGAGTTGGCGGCCTACGAGGTGCGCCGTTCACGACGTAGCGGCAAGCCCCTGAGCGTCGTCATGGCCGATGTGGATCACTTCAAGCCGGTCAACGATACCCACGGGCACTTCGTCGGCGACGAGGTGCTCGTCGAGCTGGTGCGGCGCCTGCGCGCGACATTGCGCGAGGTCGATGCGATCTGTCGATGGGGCGGGGAGGAATTCGTCCTGCTCTTCCCGGACGCCGGTGGCGACAGCGCGGCGCGGGTGGCCGAGCGGGCGCGGATGGCGGTGGCCCGGACGCCGGTCGCCACCAGCGCAGGGGAGATGTCGGTCACGCTGACGTTGGGCGTTGCGGTCGTCGGCGATGACTTCGAGGCGGCGGTGGATGCGGCCGACCGTGCGCTCTACCAGGGCAAGCGCGCGGGCCGCGACCGGGTGGTGGTCGCCAACGGTTCGCCGGACCGAGCCCGGCTCAGATCCGACGAACCCGGAAGTTCCGGCCCTTGATCCGCCCAGCCTGCAGTGCCGCCTGCGCCCGGTCGGCCTGGCGGTGGGCCACGGCGACGTAGGATGCGTCGGGAAGATATCGATCTTTCCGATCGCGTCGACGGGCAAGCCCGCGGCACCCGTCAAGGCCCCCAGCACGTCACCCGGTCGCAGCTTGTCGGTGCGCCCCGCGTCGATGCGCAGTGTCGCCATCGGCGCGGTCGGCACGCCCTGCGGGCGCCCGCTCACCGGTTTGGCCGGTGCCCAGCGCAGACGTGTCCCTGCCAGGCTCTCCAGCGCGAGGGCGCGGGGCATCTCCTTCGGGGTCACCAGCGCCAGCGCCAGACCGGTGCTGCCGGCGCGGGCGGTCCGCCCGATGCGGTGCTGGTAGACGTCCGGGTCCGTAGGCAATTCGTAGTTCACCACGCAGGCCAGGTCCTTCACGTCCAGGCCGCGGGCGGCGACGTCGCTGGCCACCAGCACGCCAAGGCTGCGGTTGGCGAAACGCACCAGCACCTCGTCGCGGTCGCGCTGCTCGAGGTCACCGTGCAGCGCGGCCGAGGCAAATCCAAGGTGGTTGAGCGAGGTCACCACGTCGTCCACGTCGCGCTTGGTATTGCAGAAGACCACGGTCGATTCCGGGCGGTGCTGCAGCAGCAGGCCGGCCAGTGCGGTGGGCTTCGCGGACAGGTCCACCTCATGGAACCACTGCTCGATCCGGGGCACGTCCTCGCCCTGCTCGACCGAGGCCTCGTGGGGCTCGTGCAGGGTGGCTCGTGCCATGTCGCGGATCGACTCGGGCCACGTCGCGGAGAACAGCAGGGTCTGGCGCTGTCGTGGCAGGCGACGGGTGATGTCGCGGATCGCCTCCTCGAAGCCCATGTCGAGCATGCGGTCGGCCTCGTCGAGGACGAACGTGGCCAGGCCGCGGACGTCCAGCACCTCCTTGCGCAGCAGTTCCTGGACCCGGCCCGGGGTCCCCACCACCACGTGCGGGGCGTGGGCCAGCGAGGCGATCTGGGGACCGAGTGCGATGCCGCCGGTGAGCAGGCTGAGCTTGACGTTGGGGATGCCTGCGGCCAGCCGGCGAAGCTCCTTGGCCACCTGGTCGGCAAGCTCGCGCGTCGGACACAGCACCAGGGCCTGGGTCCGCAGCGAGGCCGGGTCGAGCCGCTGCAGCAGTCCCAGGCCGAACGCCGCGGTCTTGCCGCTGCCGGTCGGTGCCTGGGCCAGCAGGTCGCGGCCTTCCAGGATCGGCCCCAGGCTGGCCGCCTGGATGGCGGTGGGGCGGGTGTAGCCGGCGTTGGCCACGGCCTGCTGCAGGGCAGGGAGGAGGGGAAGTTGCGAGAAGGAATCCATGGCCCATGATCGCAGGCTTGGCTGCCCGAGTGTTCAAAAGCGCTTACCCATGACCGGACCGGCCGGCCCAGCGCGTTATACCGACATGCACAGCTGCGGGGTTGCGCCGCCAGGAGGTACGTCGTGATCGATAGACCCGAGGGCGGCAAACGACCTGCCGCCTCCGACGACAATGCCAAGTCACGCCTTCCCGGCAACCTCGACGACCTCGTCGCGGCCAACGAGCGGCTGCTGTGCTCGGCCGTGGAGGCCGAGCAGCGTGCGGATGCCTGTTCGCGCGCACTCAAGGACCTGGTGCGCTCTGCGAAAACCGACCCGCTGACCGGCCTGCCGAACCGGCTGCTGCTGATGGACCGTTTCGACCAGGCGATCTCCCGGGCCAAGCGTGACCAGACCCGCATGGCCTTGCTCTTCCTTGACCTGGACAACTTCAAGGAAATCAACGATTCACTGGGCCACCAGGCCGGCGACGACGTGCTGCGGTGGGTGGCCGAACGCATCATCAACAACGTGCGTGAAGTCGATACCGTCAGCCGCCACGGCGGCGACGAGTTCATCGTCCTGCTCGACGGAATCAAGGACGAGGAGGACGCGGTCCACGTGGCCGAGAAGCTGATCTCCGACCTGATGGTGCCGTGCGAGCTGGAGGCGGGAAGCATCGAGCTTTCCGCCAGCATCGGCATCAGCCTCTACCCGGACCATGGCGAGGATGCGAGCACCCTGATTGGCCGCGCCGACGCCGCGATGTACCTGGCCAAGCGACACAGGCTGGGTGGGTTCGTCATGCACGGCGAGGACGCGGACACCGCCCGGGGGTGGCCGGGGGGAACCCCCGAGGGCATGCGCCGGCCGGGGCGACGTCCGCGGCACATGCGGATGGAACTGCAGGAGGCCAACGGGCAACTGGTGCTGGCGACGATGGGTGCCCAGCAGCTGGAGAAGGCCGCCGAGGAGGACCAGCGCAGGCAGGCGGAGTTCCTGGGCACGCTGGCGCACGAGCTGCGCAGTCCCCTGACCCCCATCCGGATCGCAGCCAGCATGCTCGGCAACGCCAGCGATGACTGCGAGCGGCTTTCCGAACTCCAGGCGGTGATCGAGGGCCAGGTCTCGCACATGTCGCGGCTGGTCGGCGACCTGCTGGACGTGGCGCGGGTGAGCACCGGCAAGGTCCACCTGGCCATGGAGAAACTCGATCTCGTCTCCCTGCTTCGCGAAGCCTTGCGGGCATCGGACCTGTGCAGCCGGGCTCGCCACCAGATCCTCGAGATCGATTTGCCCGCCGAGCCGGTCTGGGTGACGGGCGACCCGCTGCGCCTCACCCAGGTCTTCAACAACCTCCTCGACAATGCGGTGAAGTACACCCCGGCTGGTGGACGCATCACCCTGACGATGGCCCCGGAAGACGACATGGTGAAGGTGGTCGTGTCCGACAACGGCATCGGGATCACCGCCGAGGCGCTCGATCACATCTTCGAGCCGTTCCACCAGGACACCCATGCCACGGATTTCGACCAGGTGGGCCTGGGCATCGGGCTGACCGTCGCCCGGGAACTGGTCCAGGCCCATGGGGGCGGGATCGAAGCGAAGAGCCCCGGCGCGGGCCTGGGGGCCACGTTCACGCTGACGTTGCCGCTTGCCGGAAGCGGTGCCCCACGTCACGAGCAGGCCGAGAATGGTGAATCGAACGTCTAGGCTGAATCTTCAAGCCAAGCGTTTCACGGTCCCGCGGGAACCAAGGGTGGTGCGCTTGAGAAGCACGGAGTTTCCGATCACCGAGAGGGAGCTGGCCGTCATGGCGACCACACCGACCATCGGATGCAGCAATCCCAGCGCCGCTACCGGAATCGCGGCCAGGTTGTAGAACCAGGCCCAGAACAGGTTCTGCACGATCTTGCTATACGTGGCCCGGGACAGGGCG
Organism: Alkalisalibacterium limincola; assembly: GCF_008017755.1. GTDB lineage: Bacteria > Pseudomonadota > Gammaproteobacteria > Xanthomonadales > Xanthomonadaceae > Alkalisalibacterium > Alkalisalibacterium limincola. Next base: position 206,376 of record NZ_VRTS01000001.1, on the reverse strand, counting down.
ATGGCCTCGACCACCTTGCCCAGCTGCCCGCTGACCAGGGTCACGTCGGCGGCCTCGATCGCGACATCCGCGCCGGCCCCGATCGCGATGCCCACGTTGGCCTGCTTGAGCGCTGGCGCATCGTTGATGCCGTCGCCGACCATCGCGATGTGGGGCCCGTGCGTGGCCTGGAGGCGGCGGATCTCCTCGACCTTGCCTTCGGGAAGCACCTCCGCGCGGACTTCGTCGATGCCGACCTGCCCGGCGACACTGTCGGCCGCGCGTTGGTTGTCGCCGGTGAGCATCACCACCTGCAGCCCCATCGCATGCATGCGCGAAATCGCCTCGGCGGAGTCGTGCTTGATCGCGTCGGCCACGGCAACGATGCCTATGGCCTTGTTGTCGCAGGCGACGATGACGGCCGTGCGGCCGCGCTTCTCGAGCGCCACCAGATCCCTGTCCAATGCCTCCAGTCCGGTCACGCCGGACTCCTCGAGAAGGGGGCGGTTTCCAACGAGGACGGTTTTGCCTCCGACGGTTCCCTTCACCCCTCGCGCGCCCACCGAGGCGAAGGCCTCGACGTCGCCGATCGAGACCTCTCTTTCGCGTGCGCCGTCGACCACCGCATGCGCCAGCGGGTGCTCCGAAGCGTTCTCCACCGCCGCCGCCAGTGCCAGCACCTCGTCCTCGACGTACCCCTGCGCCGCCACGACTTCGGTCAGCGCCGGCTGGCCCAGCGTGATCGTGCCGGTCTTGTCGAGCACGACGACGCGGATGTCCTTGAGCGTCTGGATCGCTTCGCCGGAGCGGATCAGCACGCCACGCTCGGCACCCAGCCCGGAGCCCACCATGATCGCGGTCGGCGTGGCCAGGCCCAGCGCGCAGGGGCAGGCGATGACCAGCACGGCGATGGCGGACAGCGTGGCCACCTGGAGACTGCCCAGTTCCGGGTTCACCCATGGGAGGAATGCCGCCCCCCATTCGAGTACCGGGCGAAGCGAGTCAGCGAACAGCAGCCACATCACGAAGCTGCCCAGGCTCACGACGACCACGGCGGGAACGAAGCGCCCGGTGACCCGGTCGGCGAACTCCTGGATCGGGACCTTGGAACCCTGGGCTTCGTCGACCAGGCGGATCACCTGGGACAGGAAGGTGTCGGAACCGACGCGCGTGGCACGCACGCGCAGCCGCCCCTCCTTGTTGACCGTCGCACCCAGCACGGTGTCGCCGACGGCCTTGGCCACCGCGGCCGACTCGCCGGTGGCGATGGACTCGTCCACGTGGCTGGCGCCGTCGAGCACCTCGCCATCGGTCGGGATCTTTTCCCCGGGGCGCACGACCATGACATCGTCGACCTGCAGCGCCGCCGTGGGCACCTCCACCTCCTCGCCGTCGCGCAGCACCCGCGCGGTCCGGGCGCCGAGGGTCAGCAGCTTGCGGATCGCCTGGGAGGCGCGGCCCTTTGCCCGGGCCTCGAGATACCGGCCGAGCATGTGGAAGCTCATGATGGTGGCGGCCATCTCGATGAACGAGGTCATCGGGTAGATGAAGCCGACCAAGCCGATCAGGTAGGGGGGAATGCTGCCCAGGCTGATCAGCACGTCCATGTTGGCCGTGCGGTTGGCCAGCGAGCGCCAGGCCGACACATGCGTGGCCCAGCCGCCGTAAAGGAAGACCACGGGGAAGGCGAGCACCGCCACGATCGCCAGGTAGCCCGGCACGGGCTGCCAGAACATGTGCACGCCCATCAGCAGCATGATCAGGGAGGCCGGGACGGCGGCGATCCACAGGCGGGTCAGCGCCTGTGCCAGATGCACTTCCTCGATTTCGCTCGTGCGGTCCGCGCCGGACGCTCCATCGGCGTCCGCAAGCTCGAGGTCGGCCACCTCGTATCCGGCTTTCTCCACTGAAGCACGCAGTTGCGCCGCAGTGGTGGTCGATGCGTCGAACTCGACCACGACCCGGTGCGCGGCGATGTTTGTGGTCAGGCTCGCGACCCCGGGAAGCCGGCGCAACGACTCGGACACGATGCCTGCGCAATGGTCGCTGCCCATTCCGGGCACGATCAACCGTGCCCGGGTTGCGGGGGCCGCCAACTCCGGTGCACCGCCACCCGCTTTGCCGGTGCTGCCTGGAACCTCGTCGCGACGTGCCATGGGCGGCTCCTCCAGAGTTCGGGTCGGGTTCCTCAACGAGCCTACAGCGGTGTCGAAGCGCGCCCTTGACGCGGATCAAGCCACGACTGTAGCCCGCAACGACGAGCGCTCCACGCATTCGCCATCCTCAGCGTTGCGCGTCGTCGCCGGGATGGTGCGCGTACTCCACGATGCTGCCGTCCGCCTTGACGAGATTGGTGCTGAAGCTGTGCTTCACATCGGCTTCCATGCCGGGTGATCCCAGCGGCATGCCGGGTACGGCGATGCCCAGGGCGTCAGGCTGCTCGGCCAGCAGGCGATGCACATCCTCGAAGGGCACGTGGCCTTCGACGAAGTAGTTCCCGACCTGCACCGTATGGCACGAGGCCTGGCTCATGGGCACTCCAAGTGCCTGCTTGATCGGGGCGAGATCGTCGTGGTCATGCAGTTCCACGTCGAAGCCGGCGGCTTGGGCCTGTTCGGCCCAGGCCGTGCAGCAGCCGCACCATGGGGTCTTGTGGACCACCAGGACGGGCTGTTGTGTCGCCGAGGCGGGCTCGGCTGCCGCGGTTTCGGTGGCGCGCGGCGCAACGCCGTCCTGTGCGCCGCAGCCCAGTGGCGCCACGGCGAGGGCGAGGATGGCAAGTGTTCGAATGAGCTTCATGTTGTTTCTCCCGGGCTAGTCGATCTGCTGGCGGCTGGACCAGTGGATGTGGACGATCTCCCAGCGTGCACCACTGCGACGCAACACCATGGTCTCGTTGCTGAACACGGTCAGCATTCCTTCATCACGGTTGGCGTGGAACTCGCTTTCGCTGGCTACCCAGACCAGGTCCCCGCTGATGCGGGCGATCCGGTGCTTGGGCTGATGGTGCGCCTCCTGGATGAAGGCGGCGTCGTGGGCGGCATGGCCGGCCAGGTACTCCGCGGCCGAGCGTTCCACGCGACCGTTCTCGAACACCGACACGTCGCTGGCCAGCTCGCTTCCGGCAGCCTCGATGTCGCCGCGACCCAGGGCGGCGAAGAAGCGGTCCACCGTGGCCACGGCTTCACGTGCCTGCATGGGCACGTCGACGACGGCTTCCTCGGTTGCCTGGTGGTGGGCATGGTGATCGTGGCCGGACTGGGCGTGCACCGGCGGCAGCAACAGGGCAGCGAACACAAAGGTTGCGACCGCTATACCGGACAGGGGGGTGCTGGATGCGATTTCAGTGTGCATGTGAGTGGTCCTCGTGGCTGTGTTCGTGATGGTCGTGGTCGTGCTCGTGGTCCATGCCTTCGCCACCACCATGGGAGTGTCCGGGGCTGGCGTCCACCAGGGCCCGATACGCCTCGGCGGACATCCCGGGCAGCACCTGCAACAGGGCCACCATGTCCCAGATGTAGGCGTCGTCCATGCTGTGACCCCAGCCGGGCATGCCGCTGGCCTTGATGCCGTGGCGGGTGACCCAGAAGGCTTCGGCAGGGGCCATGGCGGGGCCGGTCGACAGGTTGGGCGGGCGGGGATAGAGCCCGCGGCTGATCTCGCTGCTGGCCACGCCGGGTGCCAGGTGGCAACCCACGCACATGGCGTCGTAGTTGCCGGCGCCGCGGCGGACCCGCTCGCGTCGGCCAGGTCGGCTGGAGTCTCGATGTCCCGCGCATGGTGGCGGATCGAGTTCCCCCGCAGGCGTTCCAGCAGGCCATGGACGAATTCGCTATGGGGAACGTCGGCGGCGACGTTGTAGCGCCCGGAGGCCACGACAGCGAAGACGGCGGCGCAGGCCAGCAGCAAGAGCACGATCACGGTGAGTACGATGCGTCCCATGTTGGATCTCCGTCAGTGGTTGTGGTGGCCGCCATCGCGGCGGGGGGTGGGCAGGGCGTCGCTGCCGGCGGAGGCCACCTGGCCGCGCCGCACCGGCTGTCCGAACGACGGATCGCTGCTCACGCGGCGGGTCAGCTCACCCGGCGGGTGGCGGTACCAGCCGGGGTCGCGGTAGTCGCCGGGGGCGATGTCGTCGCGCACCTTGACCACGGTGAACATCCCGCCCATGCCGATGTTCCCGAACGGCCCCCGGCCGGCCGCCATCGCCAGCGTGTTCTCGGGACCGGGCATGTGGCCCATGTCGACGTGGTCCTGGTGCTCGGCCATGCCGTGTTCACCCATCGCCATGAAGCCCGGCAGGATGCGCTGGATGCGCTGCTCCACCCCGCTCTGGTCAACGCCCAGGGTGTTGGGGATGTCGTGGCCCATCGGGCCCATCGTGTGGTGGGCCATGTGGCAGTGGAAGGCCCAGTCGCCGGGGACGGCGATGAACTCGAAGTCGCGCATCTGGCCGACGCCGACGATCTCGGTCACTTCATTGCGCCACTGGGCCCGTGGCCAGCGACCGCCGTCCCCGCCGGTCACCGCGAACTGCACGCCGTGCAGGTGCATCGGGTGGTTCCACATCGAGAGGTTGCCGATGCGGATGCGCACCCGCTCGCCGCTGCGCGCCACCAGCGGTTCGGTGGCCGGAAACGCCTTGGAGTTCAGCGTCCACACATCGAAGTCCTGCATCACCGACGGGTCGGGGACGTAGGTGCCGGGATGCACGGCCCAGTTGTGCAGCAGCATCGCGTAGTCGCGGTCGACGGGCTCCTCTTCGGGCCCGCGCGGATGGATGATGAACAGTCCCATCATGCCCATCGCCAGCTGCACCATTTCATCGGCATGCGGGTGGTACATGTGGGTGCCGTGCTGGCGCAGGGTGAACTCGTAGACGTAGGTTTCGCCCGGTGCGATCGGCGGCTGGGTCAAGCCCTTCACGCCGTCCATGCCGCTGGGCAGCAGCAGGCCGTGCCAGTGCACGCTGGTCCCTTCCTTGAGCCGGTTGGTGACGTAGATGCGCACGCGCTCGCCCTCGATCGCCTCCAGCGTCGGGCCCGGGGTGGTGCCGTTGTATCCCCAGGCCTTGATCCGCGAACCGGGGCCGAACTCGTGCTCGATCTCCTCGGCCACCAGGTGGAACTCGCGGACCCCGTCCACCATGCGCGAGGGCAGGGACCAGCCGTTGGGCGTGTAGACCGAGCCGGGTCCCGAGGCCGTGCCGCGTCGCGCCCGCGGCGCTTCCGCCGCAGCTGGCGCAGGTGCGGTTGCCGCGGGCTGCGCGGGCCGTGCGTGCTGGCTGTGGTCGTGGGCATCCTGGGCGCGGGCCAAGGGGGCCGTGGCGGCGCCCACCAGTCCGGCGCGGCGCCGAGCAGGACGTTGCGACGGGTGATGCTCATGGCGTGTCTCCGTGGTCGTGACCCTGGTGGTGATCGTGTTCGTGGTGATCGGCGTCATCGGCATCTTCGGTCTCAGCCGGGGCGTGGTGCCCGTGGTGCTGGTGACCTTCGTGACCCTCGTGACCTCCCGCTTCATGGTCGCCTCCGTGCATCGAATGGTCGCCATGGCCACCCTCCGACGGTGGCGCGATCACGGCCTGCAGGTCGGGCGTGAAGCCGTGCTCGCCAGGGCGTCGGGCAGCCGGGTGCCGATGGCGTGCGCCAGGTCGGTGTGGGCCAGCCAGTAGTCGCGCACCGCGTCGATGAAGCCCTCATAGGCCCGGTACTCGGCCTGGCGGGCCGCCAGCAGCTCGAACGCACCGATCAGCATGAAGTTGTAACGCTCCAGCTCGCGCTGCACCGCCTCGCTGCGGTCGGGGACGATGCCGGCCTGGTACAGCGCGACCACTTCGCGCATCGCCTGCACGCGCCCGGCCGCTTCACGCGCGCCCAGTTCGACTTCCAGTTCACGCTGGGCCAGCTGCGCGCGGCCCCGCTCGAGCAGGGCATCGGCACGCATCGTGCGCGCCTGGCCCTGATGGAAGAGGGGCAGCTCCAGGCTCAGGCCCGGGCCGCGCATGCGGCTGCCGTCGGGTTCGCGCTCCCACTCGTAGTCCAGTTCGATTCCGCCCAGCCAGCGCCATCCGCGGCTGAAGGCCAGTCCATCCTCGAGGATGCCCACCTGCAGTCGGGCGGCACGCAGGTCCAGGCGCTCGCTATCGGCCAGTGCCAGCAGTTGCTCGAGCTCCATGGCATCGTTGCCCGGCATCGCCAGTCGCGGCGGGGCCTGCCACAGGTCGGCAAGCTCGCCTGAAAGCCCCATCTGCGCGTTGAGTGCCTGGCGCGCGGCGATCGCGTCGGCACGCGCGGTCACGGCGGCCACCCGTGCCTCGCTTGCCGCTGCGCGTTCGCGCAGCAGCTGCAGCCGGCTGACGGTGCCGGCCTGGTGGAAGCGATCGGCCAGCTCGGCGGAAAGTTCGGCGGCGTCCGCCACCGCTGAGCGCAGCTCGGCGCGTTGGCCGGCCGCCACGTGCCGGTACCACGCGGACTCGGTGTCGCGTGCGACGGTCACTGCGCGGGCAGCCACCTCGATGCGCAGCGCCTCGAAGTCACGCGCTGCCAGCTGGCTGCCCTGTGGCAGCAACAGCAGGTCGGAAAGCGACAGGCCCAGCGACAACGAGCGCTTGGCGCCTTCGTCGCCGGAAAGGCGCGAGGCCGAAAGACGCGGGTTGGCCAGGCGCGAGGCTTCGAACGCCTGAGCGGCGCCGATACCCAGCCGGGACCAGGCGATCTGCAGGTCGGGGTTTCCCGACAGCGCCAGGGAAACTGCGTTGTCGCGTTCCAGCGGCTGGAGCAGCACAGCGCGGCGCTGCGCATCCGTGGCCGCGGCATCGGCTGTGGCCGCGGGGCCGATCGGCGCGGCCGCCAGCGAATGGGCCTGTTCGCCGGCACGCTGGGGCGAGTAGCTGGCACAGGCCGCCAGCAGTGGCAGCAATGCCGCCAGGCTCGCGACCCGGTGAAGTGGGATTGGCATGGGGTGACTCCGTGAATCGGAAGGGCGGCCCCTCGCGGGGTCGTACCTGGGCAGGCAACCGGTCGGGGAAGCGTCCCGCGCGGCGCGTGCCGTTCCTCGGAGTCAGGCGATCGGTGGCCTGAGGGGGTTGCCGGATGGGCAGGTGCCCGGTGCGTCGACGGGACCGGCCAGGGGTGCTTTGGAGGCAGCCCATTGCGTACCGCTGGCTCCGGCGACGGGCAGCGCGGTCGCGCACGCCATCACGCAGCTGCAGCCCTGGCAGCTGCCGGTGGCACAACACTCCGTGCCCGCATCGGTGGCGGTCCCGGCAGGCGCCTTGGCGTGCTGGTGGCAGTCGCCAACACCTGCAGCCTGGTCGCTGGACGCGGCGGCAGCGGACATCGAGGCATGTGCGTGTGCCGGCAGGGCCCAGCCGTTGAACGCCAGTGCGAGCACCAGCATCAGTCGGGCCACGGTGGCAAGTGAAACAGGCATCGCCGCAGTATAGGCGGCCGCTCGCCAGCGTGCGAGCGCCGTGGCGCCGTCGGGAGATCGCGGTGCGGCGCTCATTCAGGCGCCCGCCGTGGCGACAATCCGCCCAGGATGGGGCATTCCGGGCGATCGTCGCCGTGGCAGCGCGATGCCAGGTCCAGCAACGTCGAGCGCATCCGGTCGAGTTCCGCGATGCGCGTGTCGATCTCCTCGACGTGCGTCATGACCAGCGCCTTGACGTCGGCGCTGGCCCGGTCGCGGTCGTCCCACAGCGCCAGCAGCACCTTGATGCGGGCCATCGGGAAGCCGAGGTCACGGGCGCTGCGGATGAACCCGAGCCGATGCACGTCGGCCTCGCGGTAGACCCGGTAGTTCGCGACCGTCCGCATCGCCTCGGGAATCAGTCCGATCTGCTCGTAGTGCCGGATCATCTTCACCGACACGCCGGACGCTTCGGCGGCGGCGCCGATCTCGTACAGGCCTTCCTGGCGGGCGTCGGCAAGCTCGAGGGTCGGGGAGGGTTTGCGGCTCATGGGATCGCCTCGCGTGAGTCAGGACAGCGGCACCGGCGCGGTGAAGCGCCTGAGCCGCAGTGCGTTGGTGACGACGAAGATGCTGGAGAAGGCCATCGCCATCGCCGCCAGCATCGGCGAGAGCAGCCAGCCGAAGGCGGCGTAGAACACGCCGGCGGCGACCGGGATCAACGCGGTGTTGTAGGCGAAGGCCCAGAACAGGTTCTGGCGGATGTTGCGCATCGTCGCGCGCGACAAGGCGATCGCATTGGGCACGTTGCGCAGGTCGCCCGACATCAGCACCACGTCGGCGCTTTCGATCGCGATGTCGGTCCCGGTGCCGATGGCGATGCCCACGTCGGCCTCGGCCAGCGCGGGCGCATCGTTGATGCCGTCGCCGACGAAGGCCAGCCGTCGCCCGCCTTCGCGCAGGCGCCCCAGCGCACGCACCTTGTCCTCGGGCATCAGTTCGGCCAGCACCTCGTCGATGCCCAGCTGCGCGGCGATCGCGCCCGCCGTGCGGCGGTTGTCGCCACTGAGCATCGCCACGCGCAGGCCCAGCGCGTGGAGCGCACGGATCGCGTCCGGCGTGCCGGCCTTGATCGGGTCGGCCACGGCCAGCAGGCCGGCCAGTTTCCCGTCCACCGCCATCAGCAGCGGGGTGCGCGCCAGGTCGGCCAGCGTTGACAGCCGCTCGTCGACAGGCGTGGTGTCGATGCCGAGTTCGGCCATGTAGCGCGCTGCGCCCAGGTCGATGCGGTGGCCGTCGACATCGGCACGGATCCCCATGCCGGTGATCGATTCGAAGCCCGTCGCGGCGGGGACGGAAAGCCCCCGTTCCTTCGCGGCCGCGACGATCGCTGTGCCGACCGGATGCTCGGCATCGGCCTCGGCGCCCGCCGCGAGCGCGAGCAGTTCGTCTCCCTGGAAGCCTGCCAGCGCTTCCAGGTCGGTCAGGCGCGGCTTGCCTTCGGTCAGCGTGCCGGTCTTGTCCAGCGCCACCACCTGCACGTCGCGCAAGCCCTGCAATGCATCGCCACCGCGGAACAAGATGCCCTGGTCGGCGCCGCGGCCGGTACCGACCATGATCGAGGTCGGCGTGGCCAGCCCCATGGCGCAGGGGCAGGCGATGATCAGCACGGTCACCGCGGCGACCACGGCCATGGCCAGGGCCGGCTCCGGGCCGAACAGCCACCAGGCCGCGGCGGTCACCAGTGCCACGGCGATGACGATGGGAACGAACCAGCCGGTGACCCGATCGACCAGCGCCTGGATCGGCAGCTTGGCCCCCTGGGCCTGTTGCACCATGTCGACGATGCGGGCCAGCACGGCGTCCTCGCCCAGGTCGGTGGCTTCCACCACCAGGCTGCCCTTCTGGTTGATGGTGCCGCCCACCACGCGGTCACCGGCGCCGCGACGGACCGGCACCGGCTCTCCGGTGATCATCGACTCGTCGACCCGCGAATCACCGTCGAGCACGCGTCCATCCACCGGCACGGTTTCGCCGGGGCGCACGCGGATGCGATCACCGCGCTGCACCTGTTCGACCGGCAGCTCCACCACTTCGCCGTCGCGCTCGACCCGGGCGGTCTTCGCCTGCAGGCCGAGCAGGCGCTCGATGGCGGCCCCGGTGCGGCCCTTCGCGCGCGCCTCGAGCAGCCGTCCGAGCAGGATCAGGGTGACGATGACCGCCGCGGGTTCGTAGTAGATGTTTGCCGTACCTGGCGGCATGACGCCGGGGGCAAAGGTGGCCACCACCGAGTACGTCCAGGCTGCCCCGGTGCCCAGAGCGACCAGGGTGTTCATTTCCGGCGCACCGCGCAGCAGGGCCGGGAGCCCGATGCGGAAGAACACGCGGCCCGGTCCGAACAGCACGATCGTGGTCAGCACGAACTGGAGCAGTTGGGCGTTGAAGTGGCCGATGTGGGTGTGGATCGCGTCGTGGATCGCCGGCACCAGGTGCGACCCCATTTCCATCACGAACACCGGCAGCGTCAGTGCGGCAGCCAGCCAGACCTTGCGGGACAGGGCGCGGGCATCCTCGTCGTGGTGGTGATGTGCGGCTCCGGCGGACCCGCCGTGGCCTTCGTGCCCGGGCGCACCCATCGGGGTGTCGTAGCCGGCGCGCTGCAGTGCATTGCGCAGGTCCGCAACCGACGGCGCCGGGCCGTCGAAGGCGAGCGTGGCCTGTGCAGTGGCGAGGTTCACGCTCGCCGAGCGCACGCCCGGAACACCGGCCAGTGCCTTCTCGACACGGCCGACACAGGACGCACAGTTCATGCCTTGTACGGGGATGCGCTGGTCGGTGGATCGCGAGCGGGTCATGGCGGGGGCCTGGAGGGAGATGGCCTCCATCATGAACCCTGCCATCGTGGGAGGGTCAAGCAGCCGCCGGAACGGCGCCTAGCTCGACACGTGGCGCGCCGGGTCGCCGAGCTCCAGCGAGCGCAGCAGCACGCCGGCCTGGGTGCGGTTGCGCACGCCCAGCTTCTCGAAGATCGCGCTCATGTGGGCCTTGACGGTGCGCTCCTGGATGCCGAGCTCGTCGGCGATCTGCTTGTTGAGCCGGCCCTGGGCGACCCGCTCGAGTACCCGGAATTGCTGCGGCGTCAGGGAGTCCAGCCCAGTGGCCAGCGCTTCGTCGTTGGGGTGTCCCGGCTCGGCACGCACGGCCGGACGCAGGGATTCGGGCAGCCACTGCTCGCAGTCGAGCACCGCGCGCAGGCCGGCCTGGAGCTCGTCCATGCCGGCACGCTTGGGAATGAATCCCGCCGCGCCGAAATCCAGGGCGCGCCGGATCGTCACCGGATCGTCGTGGGCCGAGATCATCACCACCGCCACGCCGGGGAATTCCGCCCGCAGCGCCGCCAGACCCATGAGGCCATGGCTGTCGGGCATGTGCAGGTCCAGCAGCACCAGGTCGGTGTCGGGGGCGTCGGCGAGGGACTTGCGCGCCGCGGCCAGGCTTTCGGCCTCGTCGACCCGGGCATCCTCCACCAGTCCCGCCAGTGCCTGCGCCAGCGCCAGTCGATACAGCGGGTGGTCGTCGACGATCAGCAGGCGCGGCATCGTCTTACTGCGCCGTCCAGCCGCCGTCGACCGGTATCGACGTGCCGGTCAGGTTGTGGGACTGCGGCCGGCACAGCCACAGCACCGCGTCGGCGATCTCCTCGGGCATCGAGGTGCGCTGGCTGGGCTGCTTTTCGGCCAGCATGCGGCGGATGCCTTCCTCGCGGCTGTCGCCGGCGGCGTGGGCTTCGATCTGCGGTTCGATCAGCGCGGTCTCCACCCAGCCCGGGCACACGCAGTTCACCGTCACGCCACCGCTCTTGCGGTCCCCGGCCCGCGCGTACTCCAGCGCCGCGGCCTTGGACAGGCCGACGATGCCGAACTTGCTGGCGATGTAGGGCGCCTTGTTGACCGAAGCGACGAGGCCGTGCACCGAGGCGATGTTCACGACCCGGCCGAAGCCGCGCTCGGCCATGCCCGGCATCGCCAGGCGCATGGTATGGAAGGCCGAGCTCAGGTTGACCGCCAGGATCATGTCCCAGCGATCCACCGGCATGTCCTCGAGCGGCACGGCGTGCTGCACGCCGGCGCAGTTCACCAGGACGTCCAGCGGCGACCACGTATTGATGTCGGCCATCATCTGTTCAATCTGACCGGGCTGCCTGAGGTCGGCTTCGAAGTAGCGTGCGTCGCGGGCGCCGGCGGAGCGCACCGATGAAACGGCAGCCTCGATCTGGCCGGCCTCGCCGAGTCCGTTGATGGCGACGCGCGCACCTGCCGCCCCCAGGGCGCGGGCGATCGCCAGGCCGATGCCGGAGGTGGAGCCGGTGACCAGGGCCGTTCGGCCGGAAAGGAATTTCTCGCTCATCGTTTTCGCAGGGGCGGGGGAGGAAAGCACACGTTACCAGCCCCGGCATGCACCACGTCGTACTTAGGTACGATGCAGCCCAACACCGGCACTGCTAGCGTGTCGCCATGAACAATACCGCCCGTGCACTCGTCTTCGTCCTTTCCACTCCATTGCTGCTGGCCTGCCAGGAGCCCCCGTCGGGGGCGGCGCGCAGCATGAGCACCGACGCCATCGGCGACCTTCAATGGCGTGTCAGCGAGCATCGCGACGGGGACGACCTGCTCAGCGCAGGGCTTGGACTCGATGGATTGCGGCAGATGCAGGCGCCGGACTTCGGCGACCCCGAGAACCCGACGGCTGCCGAGCTGCGCCGCCGCGCGGTGTGGTCGAACTGGCGCGGCATTGCCGATTTCAGCCAGCCCGGTGGCATCGGCCAGGGCCTGGGCGACCTGGCACCGGTCCCGGGGCTCGAGTTCCAGGCCTTGCTGCGGCTGGACGGCGCGAGCCAGCCACACCGCGTGCTGGTGCAGGTGCCGGATGGCTTCGATGCGAAGGTCCGGTGCCTGGTCGTGGCCGCCGCTTCGGGTTCGCGCAGCGCCTATGGCGCCATCTCGCTGGCTTCGGGCTGGGCATTGCCACGCGGCTGCGCGGTGGTGCACACCGACAAGGGTCTGGGCACGGCCTGGCAGTCCCTGCCCGGCGCGTTGGGGGCGTCATTGGACGGCACGCTGGTGGAGGCGGGGGGCGATCGCGAATTCACGGTGGACGCTGGCGAACATGACCTGCCGCGCGTGGCGGTGAAGCACGCCCATTCCGGCGACAACCCCGAGGCGGACTGGGGCAGGCATGTGCGCCAGGCGGCCATGGCCGGGCTGGCTGCGCTCGGCGAGGCGCGCCCCGGCGAGGCGCCGTTCACCACGGACAACACGCGCATCATCGCCGTCGGCATATCCAATGGCGGTGGCGCGGTCCTCAGGGCCGCCGAACTCGAAGGCGACTGGCTCGACGGCGTGGTGGCGATCTCCCCCAACATCTATCCCGCCCAGGGCGGTCGTGCGCTGTACGACGTCGCGACCGAGGCGGCATTGCTGATGCCCTGCGCCCTGTTGGCGAGCGCGTTCGACGACGAGCCACTGGCGCGTCCGGGTGGCCTGAAGCCACCGGCCTGGGGCGTGCGCTGCGCGATGCTGGCCGAGGCCGGCCTGCTGGATGGCGGCGACATGGCGGCACGGGCGCAGGACGCGCATGCGCGACTTCGCGACGGCGGTTGGAGCGACGAGGCCCTGGCCGCGGGCGCACTGAGCGTCGGCTTCGACCTGTGGCGCGCGGTGGCGGTGCCGTACGCATCGGCCTACTCGCGCACCGGGCCGCACGCGATGCCATGCGGCTACGGATATGCCGTCGTCGATGCGTCCGGTACGCCACGCCTTCCGGGCCGGGCGGAGCAGGCCGCGTGGTGGAGCGACTCGGCCGGATTGCCACCGGGGTCGGGCGTGTCCATCGTCGATGCAATGGCGGCCGACGCACCAGCGGCTGATCCTGCGCTCCCGGGCTTGCTTTGCCTGCGTGGCCTGTGGGCCGATGGCACGGTGCGGGGTCGGGGGCTTCGCGACGGCATCGAGGCCACCCGCGCCGCGCCGCCGCGCGCCGGACTGCCGGTGCTGGTGCTGCACGGAGTGGACGACGGACTGGTTCCCGAGGCCCACACCGCGCTGCCGTACGTGGCCGGGGCCCGTGCCGCGGGCGCCGACATCCACTACTGGCCGATTGCCAATGCCCAGCATTTCGACGCGATGCTCGGCTTGCCGGGCCTGGGTGGGCGCTACCAGCCGTTGTTGCCCCATGCGTGGGATGCGCTGGACGCCATGGCCGCCCACCTCGCCGATGGCGACGAGATCCCCGCGATGTCCCGGGTGCAGTCATCGACAGGCGCCAGCGGGGATTGATCGCAGGCGGCACGCCGCACGCCGGCGTACAATCAAGTCGTGCGCTGTCGCGCACCTCCATCGGCGACGCAACCCCGCCGGGATCCAGTGAAGCGGGACGGCGTTCGCCGATGCCGCATTGGATCGAATGGAGGAAGAGTGATGATTACTCGAACCCAATTTGTCGTTGGATCCGCGTTCCTGGTGGCCTCGCTCGGCTGCCATGCCGAGCAGGCACCCCCCAGCCCCCAGGTCGAACCTGCGGCGCAGGCGCAGGCGCACGAGGCCCACGAGGCGCCCGAGGCGCCCGAGGCGCCCGCGCAGCCCGAAGGCCGGGCGCTGTCGATGCGTGACCTCGATCGCGGGCCAGGACGGCACCTGAATGTTCCCGCTGACGCGATCGAATGGGCCGATGGCCCCGGGTCGCTGGACGAGGGCGCACGTTTTGCCGTACTCGAGGGCGATCCGGCCCGGGACGGGATATTCACCCTGCAGCTGAAGCTGCCCGATGGCTTCCTCATCAACCCGCACTGGCATCCCAACGTCGAACGGGTGACCGTGCTTCGCGGCACCTTCCGGCTGGGTTCGGGCGATACCGTGGACAAGGACGCGACGATCGCCCTGCCTGCAGGGAGCTACACCGCGATGCCGCCGGAAATGGTGCACTTCGCGATCGCCGAGGGTGAAACGGTGGTCCAGCTCACCAGCGTGGGCCCGTGGGTGATCAACTACGTGGACCCGGAGCACGACCCGCGCAACTGAGACCCGGGCCGGTCATGGGGCAGTGCTAGCATTCCCTCATCACAGTGGGAGCGCACATGGACAACAAGCACAGCGATCCGATGGCCGGCATGCAGGACATGGCGCGGCAGATGTTCGAAACCTGGCAGAAGGCGGCCGCCGGAATGGGGCAGCCTTCGCCGGGCGCGCCATGGAGCGCCCAGCCGCCCGGTCCCGATCCCTCGAAGCTGTTCCAGCAGGGCGTGGACTGGTGGGCGTCGCTGGCGACCCAGGCCAACCCCTCGAACCTGGGCGCAGGCCTCGGCGACGCGGTGGAGCGCCTGAGCGCACAGGCCGGGCCCTGGCTGGGCATGATGCAGCAGTTGGTGGGCCGATTCGGCGAGGGGCACGGCTCCGCCACCGACATCGCCAAGGCCTGGCAATCCATGATCGAGGCCACCGGCGCGAACCCGCTCCATGACCTGCTGCGTTCGTTCCCCGGAGCCGGCACGCAGGACTTCAGCCGCTGGATGTCCGAGGCGGGGCCGATGCTCGGCATGTTCACCAGCCAGATGCCCGACTGGACCCGCCAGCCCGCGTTCGGGTTCGCGCGCGAGCACCAGGAGCGCGTGCAGCGGCTGGGTGCCGCCGTGCGCGAATTCCAGCAGCACCAGAAGGCCTACGACCAGCTGATGCTGGAGGCGCTGCGCCAGGCGTTCCCGCTTTTCGAGCAGAAACTCGCCGAGCGCAGCGAGCCCGGTCGCCAGATCGATTCGGTCCGCGGTTTGTTCGACCTGTGGATCGATGCCGCCGAGGAAGCCTACGCCGAGGTGGCCCTGTCCGAAGCGTTCCGGACCGCCTACGGCCGCATGGTCAATTCGATGATGCGGCTGCGCCAGGCGATCCAGGGCGAGATCGAGGTTGCTTCCCGGGCCGTGGGCCTGCCCACGCGCAGCGACGTCGATGCCGGCCACAAGCGCCTGCACGCGCTGGAGCGCGAGGTGCGGCGTCTGCGTGCACAGCTGGCCGGGCGTCCGCGGACCGCGGGGGCTGATGCGACGCCCGCCGCCGCCAAGGCAAGCCCGGCGGCATCGGCTGCATCGACGCCGAAGAAGTCGGCAGCGAAGAAAGCCCCTGCCAGGAAGGCGGCAACGAAGAAGGCAGCAGCGAAGAAGTCGCCGGCCAAGCGCGCCACGGCAAGCAAGGCGACGGCGAAGAAGGGCGCGGCCAAGCCCGCTGCGAAGAAGAAGCCGTCCGCAGCCAAGGCCAGCAGGAAGAAGGCTGCGCCTGCGCGCGCGACGAAGTCGCCGGCGGCGAAGAAACCGGCCCGCAATCCGTCCAAATCCGCCCGTAGCAAGGAGGCCTGAGCATGTACGGACCGCTCAACATCTCACCCGAGCGCATGGCGTTCGAGATCCAGACCCTCAACAAGAAGCTGTCCTCGAGCTTCGAAGCGCTCAGGCAGGTCGGCGACACGTCGTTCGGCGCGACCGGGAAGGAGGCCGTGCACAGCGACGGCAAGGCCGTGCTGTATCGCTTCCGCGGCGAGTCCAAGCCGACCGCCAAGGTGCCTCTGCTGATCGTCTATGCGCTGGTGAACCGGCCCTACATGGTCGACCTGCAGCACGACCGCTCGCTGGTGAAGGGACTGCTGGCCGCCGGCGAGGACGTTTACATCCTCGACTGGGGCTACCCGGACGGTGCCGACCGCTGGATGACGCTGGAGGACTACATCGAGGGCATCATCGGCGGCTGCGTGGACCACCTGTGCCGCGAGCACGACGTGGACGCGATCAACGTGCTGGGCATCTGCCAGGGCGGCACCTTCTCCCTGTGCTACTCGGCGCTGCACCCGGAGAAGGTGCGCAACCTGATCACGATGGTCACGCCGGTCGACTTCCACACGCCCGACAACATGCTGTCGAACTGGACCCGCGACCTCGACGTCGATGTGTTCGTCGATGCGCTGGGCAACGTGCCGGCCGACCTGATGAACTGGTGCTACCTGACGCTCAAGCCATGGCGCCTGTTCGTCCAGAAGTACGTCGGGCTCACCGACATCCTCGACGACCCCGCCGCGATCGAGGACTTCCTGCGCATGGAGCGCTGGATCTTCGACTCGCCCGACCAGGCCGGCGAGGCGTTCCGCCAGTTCATCAAGCAGTTCTACCAGGGCAACGGGTTCGTCAATGGCGGCATCACGATCGGCGATCGCGAGGTCGACCTCAAGCAGGTCGACATGCCGATCCTCAATGTCTACGCCACCGCCGACCACCTGGTGCCGCCGGATGCATCGCGGCCGCTCAAGGTCCTCTCGGGCAGCGACGACTACACCGAGCTGAGCTTCAAGGGCGGGCACATCGGCATCTACGTGTCGGGCCGGGCGCAGCGCGAGGTGCCGGCCTCGATCCACGGCTGGCTCAGCGAGCGCTGAACATGCGCGCCGTGGTCGCGTGGGTGGCGGCGGCGCTGCTTTGCACCACGGCGCCGCTCGCTGCAGCCGGGGCGCTGGTCCGCGGCGTCGTCCATGAAGCCCGCCCCGACGCCACCGGCCCCGCGCCCGATGGCCCGGGGCTGCCGGGGGTCCAGCTTTCGAACGGACGCGACATCGTGTCCACCGATGCCGACGGCGCCTTCGCCCTGCCGGTGCGGCCTGGCGACACCGTGTTTCTGATCCGCCCGGCGGGCCACGACGTGCCGGAGGGGGCCGACGGCCTGCCGGCGTTCTGGCGCCATCATTTCCCCCATGGCGGCCCGGAACTGCGTCACGGCGGGATCGCTGCGACCGATGCGACGGCATCGCCCTGGTTGATTCCACTCTCACCCAGGCCGGCATCCGATGCCCGCGAGGAGGTCCTGGTGTTCGGCGATCCGCAGCCCGCGTCGATGATCGCCGTGGACTACTACCGGCGCGACATCATCGAGCCGATCATCGGCAGGCATCCGGCCGTGCTGGGATTGACGCTGGGCGACGTGGTCCACGGCAGCGCGCTGGAGTTGCTGCCGTCGGTGAACGAGGCCACGCGCCTGCTGGGCACCCCTTGGCTGCATGCCGCGGGCAACCACGACGTCGACGCGGATGCCGGCCACGACCGCGATTCGCTGCTGAGCTTCCGCGCGGTCTATGGGCCGGACACCTTCGCGTGGGAGGAGGCGCATGCGCGCATCGTCGTGCTCGACAACGTCGTACACCTTCCGCCACGCGGTGGGGCCTATATCGGGGGCCTGCGCGAGGACCAGTTCGAGTTCCTGGAGAACTACCTGGCCCAGGTGGACGAGGACCGCCTGCTGGTGATCGCCGCGCACATCCCCTTCTTCGACACCCATCCGCAGCGCCATACCTTCCGGACCGCCGACAGGGAGCGACTGTTCGCGCTGCTGGCGAGGCATCCGCACGTCCTGCTGTTGAGCGCGCACGGACACGTGCAGCGCCACCATTTCCATGCCGCCGCGGACGGATGGCATGGCGACACGCCGCTGCACGAGTACAACGTCGGTGCCGCCTGCGGGGGCTTCTGGGGTGGGGTGCCGGACGCAGCGGGCATTCCCGACGCCACGATGTCCGACGGTACCCCCAACGGCTACGCGGTGCTGGGCCTGGCCGGGGCCGGCCGGTACGACCTGCGCTGGCATGCCGCGCGGGAACCGGACGACTACGCGATCGCGTTGCACGCGCCCCGGGTGCTCCGCCAGGGCGCATGGCCCGGCGTCCACCTGTACGCGAACGTGTTCATGGGCATCGAGGGCGACCGCGTCGAGGCGCGCATCGCCGGCGGCGAGTGGCAGGCGATGTCCCGGGTGGAGCGCATGGATCCGGGCGTGCTGACGCAGAACCTGCTCGACGACGCCAGCGAGTCCTTGCGTGGTCGAGACCGCGTGCCCGAAGCGCGCGAATCGACCCACCTGTGGCGAATCGCGCTGCCCACCGACCTGCCCGCCGGCGAGCATGCCGTGGAGGTCCGCGCATTCGATCGATGGCGGGGTGAACTCGGCGCGGCGACGAGCTACAGGCTGGAGTCGCTGGACTGAGACCGGGGGTCGTTGCCGGCGCCCACGGTGCCTGCAGCCATCACTCCAGCGTGATCGCCTCGAAACTCTCCACGCGGCCATGGCCGTTGGCCGCCTCGCCGATGCGCGGCTCGGGATAATCCTCGCGACGGTCGACCAGCACCGTCTCCATCCCGGCCTCGCGCGCGGCATCGAGTTCCTCGACCACGTCGGAGAGGAAGGTGACCTCGCCGGGATCGACATCCAGTGCGCCGGCGATGGCGAGGTAACTTCGCGACTCGCGCTTGCCGCCCATTTCGGTGTCGAAGAAGCCCGAGAACAGGCCGGTCAGGTCACCGGCTTCGGTGTGCGCGAAGAACAGCCGTTGTGCCGGCGCCGAACCCGAGGAGTACACGGCCAGGCGGTGCCCCGCGTCCTTCCACGCCTGCAACTGCGGCGCGGCATCCGGATACACATGGGCCCGGTAGGCGCCGCCCTCGTAGCCGCTCTTCCAGATCATGCCCTGCAGCGCCTTGAGCGCGGTGTGCTTGCGGTCCTCGTCGATCCACTGCTGCAGGATGTCGACGATGCAGTTGTCCGAGGACACGCCGCCGATGTCGAGCGCGGCGGCGTCGAGCCATTTGCGCACCTGCGGCTCCTGGCCATGCCGGCGCACGAAGGCGGGCAGTGCGCGGCGGGCGTAGGGGAACAGCACCTCCTTGACGAAGGAGATCGAACTCGTCGTGCCTTCGATGTCGGTGAGGATCACGCGGCTCAAGCCTTGGCCTCCTGTTCAAGGCGCGGGAAGCGCCGGGCGATGTCGGTGCCGGTGAAGTGGCCGACCCAGCCGTCGGGCTGCTTGAAGAAGCGGATCGCGATGAAGCTGGGCTCCGGTCCCATGTCGAACCAGTGCTTCGTGCGATCAGGCACCGAAATCAGGTCGCCCTGCTCGCACAGCACCTCGTACACCCGCGTGTCCGGGTGCAGGGTGAACAGGCCCGAGCCACCGACGAAGAAGCGCACCTCGTCCTCCTCGTGGTAATGCTCGTCGAGGAATTTCGCGCGCGCCGCCTCCTTGTTCGGGTTGTCCGGGGCGATCGAGACCACGTCGATGGTCTGGAAGCCGTTCTCCGCGACGATGCGGTCGATGTCGGCGCGATAGGCCTCCATGACCGCCTCGGGCGTGGCTCCGGGTTCGACGTCCTTGCTGGCCTCCCACTGCTCGAAGCGCACGCCGATCTCCTCGAGCTTCGCGGCCATTTCGGCGTGGTCGCGGGTTTCGAACACCGGGGTGTCCGGTGCGTCGTCGTTGAAGATGCGCAGTCGGCTCATGCGTTGAGTCTCCTCAGGTCGAGCTCGCAGGCGAGCAGGAATTCGAAGGCGTCCAGGTGGCGCCGGGCCTCGTCCATGTCGCGGCCCCAGGCATAAAGGCCGTGGCCGTCGATCAGGTAGCCCCACATCGGACCACGGTCCAGCAGGTGCTCCACCTGGGCTGCCAGTGCCGGCATGTCCTGGTTGTTGGGCAGCACCGGGAGCTCGACGGCCATTTCGTGGGTGGCATTGCCACGGAAGGCCTTGAGCAGCTCGTAGCCGGCCAAGTGCACGTGGCCCTGGCCCGCCCACAGCCGCGAAGCCACGGTCTGGTTGTGCGAATGGGTGTGCAGGACGCAGCCGATGTCCGGATAGCGCCGGTACAACTGGGTGTGCAGCAGGGTTTCCGCCGACGGGCGGTGGTCGCTGCCCACGGCCCGGCCGTCGAAGTCGACCACCATGATGTCCTCGAGCGCCAGTCGACCCTTGTCGCGGCCGGACACCGTGATCGCGGCATGGCGATCGTCCATGCGCATCGAGAAATTGCTGCTGGTGGCCGGGGTCCAGCCCAGCGCGGCCAGCTCGCGGGTCGTGGCGACAAGCCGGCGGGCGCGATCCAGGCGGAGCGCCTCGTCATAGGGGAGGGCATTCATGGCCCGATTCTAACAACCCCCGGGGCGGGTTGACCTGCGTCAACCGCAGATTCACGCCGGGTCCGTACACTGGCTCCGTCAGTTATCCAGCCAGAACCCCCAAGGAGTTCGAGCCATGTCCGGCAACACCCCCTCGCGTCGCCGATTCATCATCAACTGCGCCCTGGTCGCCTCGGCGCTTCCCCTGGGTGCACGCCTGCTGGACAACCCGGCCTTGGCCCAGGACAAGCCGCGCCTGCCGCTGGACAACCCGCAGGCGAGGGCCCTGAACTACGTCGAGACCACCGAAGGCCTGGAGCACCCCGCCTACAAGCCGGGCAGCGTGTGCACCAATTGCCAGTTCTGGACCGGCGGTCCGGACGATGCCTGGGGTGGTTGCACGCTGTTCCCGAACTACGACGTGGCCGGTCCCGGCTGGTGCACGGCCTGGGCCAAGAAGGCCTGATCACGCGTTCCGGGGTCCACACCCCCTTGCCGGGACGCATCCCCCGTCTCGGCGCCTGAGACACCCCGCGGCTAGAATCAACCGATTCCAAGCCTGCGGGGTGTTTTTTTGTCCACCGATCCGATGATCCAAGTGCTGCTCCCGGTCCTCGTGCTGCTCGTACTGGTGGCGCTGGGGGCCCTGGTCCTGGCCACCCGCCGGCATCGCATGGCCGTTGCAGCGCTGGAGCAACGCCTGCGCCAGGCCGAGGAGGAGTCGCGGCAGCAGCGCACGCGGGCCGATGGACTGGCCGAGGACCGGGCGCGGCTGGAAGCCCGCACCGAGCGCCTTGGCGTGCTCGAGGCACGCATCGCCGATCTGGAGGGGCAACTTCGCGAGGCAGCCGAGTTGCGCCTGGTGGCCGAGCGCCGGGGCGCGGAGCTGGAAAGCCGGTTGGAGGAGCAGGCACGTGCGGCCGATGAACGCCTCAAGGAGCTGCAGGATGCCCGCGAGCGCATGCGGCTGGAGTTCCAGAGTCTGGCCGCGAAGATCATGGAGGAGAACAGCCAGCGCCTGGGCGAGCGCCAGACCGAGCAGCTGGGGCATCTGCTCAATCCGCTGCGCGAGCAGATCGGGGACTTCCGCAAGCTGGTCAGCGAGAGCTACGAGAAGGAGGGCCGCGAGCGGACGGTGCTGCAGACCGAGCTCAAGCAACTCCTGAGCCTCAACCAGAAGCTGTCCGACGAGGCGCGCAGCCTGACCCGGGCGCTGACCACGGACAACCGCACCCAGGGCTACTGGGGCGAGCTCAAGCTCGAGCGGCTGCTGGAGTCGGCCGGGCTGGAGAAGGGCCAGCAATACCTCACCCAGGAAAGCTACAAGGATGCCGAGGGCGACCGCTATCGCCCCGACGCGGTGCTGGTGCTGCCCGAGGACCGGCACATCGTCATCGACGCGAAGATGAACCTGGTCGACTACCAGCGTGCCTGCGACGCGGTGGGCGACGAGGAGCGCGAAGCCTGCATGCTGCGCCACGCCACGGCGATGCGCACGCACATGCGCCAGCTCGGCGAGAAGGACTACAGCCGCCTGCAGGGCCTCAACTCACCGGAGCTGGTGCTGATGTTCATCCCGGTCGAGGCCGCGTTCCTGGAGGCCGTGCGCCGCGATTCCAGCCTCTACGACGATGCGTTCGCGCGCAAGATCGTGCTGGTCGGCCCCAGCAACCTGCTGGCCTCGCTGCAGCTGGTCGCGCAGATGTGGCGCACCGAGCAGCAGAACCGCAACACGCAGAAGATCATGGAGCGCGCCGCGTCGCTGTACGACAAGTTCGTCGGCTTCGTCGGCGACCTCGAGAAGGTGCGCACGCAGTTCGCGACCGCCGGCAACACCCTCGATGGTGCCTACGCCAAGCTGGCGACCGGCCGCGGCAACCTGGTGCGCCGCGCCGAGGAACTGCGGCGACTCGGCATCAGCCCGGGCAAGCGCCTGGGTGGCCCGCTCGTCGAGCAGGCCGGGGCCGGGGAAGACGACGACGAGCCGGTCGAGGAAGAGACCGACTGAGGCCTGGCGGCGGCGCGGGGCAGGTTTTCCCTGCCGCCGCGCGGTTCACGCACCTGCCTGCGCTCGGGTCACAGGAAGGCCCGCAGCAGCACCACCAGCACCAGCGCCGGGCTGACCACGCGCACCAGCCACAGCCAGATCGTGTAGCCGGTGTCGGACAGGTCGAGCTCGTCGCGGCTGATGCGCCTGGACATGAACCAGCCGGCGAAGATCGCGATCAGCATGCCGCCCAGCGGCAGCATCAGGTCGTTGGCGATGAACTCCAGGAAGTCCATGATGCCGCGGCCGAAGATGCTCACGTCGCTCCACACGTTGAACGACAGCACCGAGGCCAGGCCCAGCGCCCAGCAGCCCAGCGCCACCAGCACCGCGGCCAGCTTGCGGCTCATGTCGGTCTTCTCGACCAGGTAGGCCGTGGCCGGCTCCAGCAGCGAGATCGACGAG
This sequence comes from Alkalisalibacterium limincola, assembly GCF_008017755.1. Taxonomy (GTDB): domain Bacteria; phylum Pseudomonadota; class Gammaproteobacteria; order Xanthomonadales; family Xanthomonadaceae; genus Alkalisalibacterium; species Alkalisalibacterium limincola. Next base: position 183,571 of record NZ_VRTS01000001.1, on the reverse strand, counting down.
GTCCACGCCGCCATCGAGAGCAGGCCGAAGAACAGCAGGCCGTAGACGATGCCGAAGCTCATCGCGTTGAACGCCAGCGGCAGCGAGGTGAAGATCAGGCCCGGGCCGCCGCCGGCGGGGTCGAGGCCGAAGGCGATGACGATCGGGAAGATCGCCAGCCCCGCCAGCAAGGCCACGCCTGTGTCGGCCAGCACCACCATGCCGCCGATCTTCGGGATCGAGATGCCGTTGGGCAGGTAGGCGCCGTAGGTCATCATCGCGCACATGCCCAGGCTCAGGCTGAAGAAGGCCTGGCCCATCGCCTGCAGGAACACCGAGCCGTCGACTTCGGAGAAGTCGGGCTTGAACAGGAAGCTGGCGGCCTGGCCCAGGTGGCCGGTGGTGGCGCCGTAGCCCACCAGCACCAGCAGCAGGATGAACAGCGCCGGCATCAGGAACTTCACCGCGCGCTCCAGGCCCTTCTCCACGCCCATCGCCACCACGCCCAGCGTCAGCACCATGAACACGGCGTGCCAGGCGGTCAGCTCGACGGGGTTCGCCAGCAACGCGCCGAAGGTGGCGCCCGGGTCGGTGATCGCCGCGCCGCCGAAGAGCTGCTTTAGGTACAGCCAGCTGTAGTGCAGCGTCCATCCGGCCACCACGCTGTAGAAGCTCAGGATCACGAAGCCGGCGACGATGCCCAGCCAGCCGATGCCCTTCCAGCCATGCGAGGCCTTGTTCTCGTCGGCCACCTTGCCCAGCGAGTTGATCGGGCTCATGCGGCCGTGGCGGCCGATCATGATCTCTGCCAGCAGGATCGGCAGGCCGACCGCGGCGATGCAGGCCAGGTAGATCAGCACGAACGCGCCGCCACCGTTGTCCGAGGTCATGTACGGGAAGCGCCAGATGTTGCCCAGGCCCACGGCCGAGCCGGTGGCGGCAAGGACGAAGGCGGTGCGCGAGGACCACATGCCGTGCCGGGAAGAACTCTGCATCGGTGACTCCAGTGTGTCGCTGTGGGGCGGGGCTCAGCCCCGCGGGGTGTCGTTGGCCGGGGTGCTGGCGCTGCCGGAGGCCGCCAGGGTCGCCACGCCGTTGCGCAGGATCCGGAAGCCCAGGTAGGCCAGCACGATGGCCAGCAGGGGGTTGATCAGGTTGAAGAAGACGTAGGGCAGGTAGTCCAGCGTGGCGACACCGAGCGTGGCGGCCATGTAGGCGCCGCAGGTGTTCCACGGGATCAGCGGCGAGGTGATCGTGCCGCCGTCCTCCAGGGCCCGCGACAGGTTCACCGGGGCCAGGCCGCGCTTGTCGTATTCGGGCTTGAACAGGCGGCCGGTCAGCACGATCGACATGTACTGGTCGGCGGCGACGACATTCGCGCCGACGCCGGTGCCGATGGTCGCGGCGATCAGCGAGCCGGTCGACTTCGCCGCCTTGAGCACGCTGCGGATGATGCGCTCCAGCAGGCCGGCGGCCTCCATGATCGCGCCGAAGCTCATCGCGCACACGATCAGCCAGATCGTATTGAGCATGCTGACCATGCCACCGCGCGAGAGCAGCGAATCCACCGCCTCGTTGCCGGTATCGGCGGCGTAGCCCTGGAACAGCGCCGTCCACGCGCCCGCCAGCATCGCCAGCGGCCGGGACAGTTCATCGCGGCCGGCCAGCGCCACGACCAGGTCGGGCTGGAAGACCACCGCGAACACCGCGCCCAGCAGCGCGCCGATCAGGATGGTGGGGTAGGCGGGAAACCGCTTGATCGCCAGGCCGAAGACCACCGCCAGCGGGATCAGCAGGTACCAGCCAAGCGTGAACTGGCTGGCCAGCACCTGCGGCAGCTCGCCGAACGCATCGGTCGCCTCGCCCGGCGTCGCGCGCAGGCCGACGATGGTGAACAGCACCAGCGCGATGCCGATCGAGGGAAAGGTCGTCCACACCATGTGCCGCACGTGCGAGAACAGCTCCGCGCCCGAGGCAGCCGGTGCCAGGTTGGTGGTGTCCGACAGCGGCGACATCTTGTCGCCGAAGTAGGCACCGGAGATGACCGCGCCGGCGGTGATCGCCGGGTTCATGTCCAGGCCCTGGGCCACGCCCATCAGCGCCACGCCCAGCGTGCCGGCCACGGTCCACGAGCTGCCGATGGTCACGGCAACGATCGCGCAGATCAGGCAGGCGGCGGGGTAGAAGAACGACGGGTGCAGCAGCATCAGCCCGTAGTGGATCATCGTCGGCACGGTGCCCGACAGGATCCAGGTGCCGATCAGCGCGCCGACCGCCAGCAGGATGAAGATGGCCGTGGTGGCCATCGCCAGGCTGCGCGCGATCGCCTCCTGCACCTCCTCCCAGCGCATGCCGTTGCGGATGCCGACGATGGCGGCCACGCCGCCGGCCAGCAGCAGCGCGATCTGGTTGGGGCCATACGAGGAGTCATCGGCGAACAGGTACACCGACAGCGCCAGCAGCACGACCAGGAACGCCAGGGGCGTGAGCGCCTGGAGCATCGAGGGTGCCCGCAGGCTGCGCTGGACCGGTTCGTTCATTCACCTCTCCCCAAGGTTGACGGGCGAGTGTAACCAAAGCCCTTGGGATGCGCGAAGGTACGGGCTATGCTGCCGCGCCGCCCAATGCCATCGGTCATGACACCCAAACGCCAAACCCTGGCCGCCGAGTTCGAGGCGTTCGCCCAGCAGTGGCCCGAGCAGGCCAGCACTGCCCGCGAGTTCGCCCGCTTCCTCGGCAGTGCCGACGACGTGTTCCGCCGCAGCCACGGTTTCGGCCACTTCACTGGTTCGTCCTGGCTGGTCAGCGCCGATGGGCAGCGCGTGCTGCTGACCCACCACCGCAAGCTCGACCGCTGGCTGCAGCTGGGCGGCCACGCCGATGGCGAGGAAGACCTGGCGCGGGTGGCGCTGGTCGAGGCGGAGGAGGAGTCGGGGTTGTCGGGGCTGGTGCTGGAGGGCGGCATCTTCGACCTGGACCGGCACCTGATCCCGGCGCGCAAGGCCGACCCGGACCACTACCACTACGATGTGCGCTACGTCGTGCGTGCAAGCGGAAGCGAGGACTACGTGGTCGGCGACGAATCGCATGACCTGGCCTGGCGTCCGATCATCGAACTGGTCGACGAGCCGGGCCTGGACGACTCGGTACGACGGATGGCGCTTCGCTGGATTCGGCAGCACCACGATTTGGAAACGTGAACTTCGTCAGCGCGAATGGTCTGCGACCAGTGTGAGGGCAGAGGCTTGAAGCACGCGCTGGCCCTAAGTGTTAGCAAGAAACGGGCGGAGGAGGTTTCGTGGGAACGTTCTTGATGATGCTCTCGCTTGGTTATGTTTGCGGTCTTTGTGTAAACCTCGGCGTGCTTCTGAAGCACATCTACATCAAGTTCGACTTTTCGTCTCAGTGGAAGAAGCAGTACGTGTGGACCTTGGTCCTCTGCTTGAGCGTGCTCTTATGCTCACTAGCGCCGATATTCAGTCTTGCGTTCGCCTACTCCAGCCATTCCTACGTCGGAATTCTTGTTTTTCTCTCCGGTCTTTTGCTTGGGGCAATGGTTTCGTTTGCTGTTGCACACTTTCTGACCAGCGTTCAAAACCACCCTGGCGAAAGCCTCGATTGATGGTCAGGCCCGCCCAGCGAACTCTCCGCTGGTGGTACTCACCAGGATGCGCTCACCATTGGTGATGTATTCCGGCACCATGATCTCCAGCCCCGTCGACAGCTTGGCCGGCTTCGGGCGCTTGGTGGCCGTGCCGCCCTTGAGCTCGGGCGGGGTGTCCACGACTTCCAGCTCGACGTTCTGCGGCAGCTGCAGGCCGACCGGCATGTCGTCGATGATCTGGATGTGGCAGCCCTCCAGTCCGTCGGTGATATAGCCGGCATCGTCGCCGATCACGTCGGCATCGAGCTGGTAAGGGGTAAAGTCCTCTGCGTCGAGGAAGACGAAGGCCTCGCCGTCCTTGTAGGAGAACGTGGATTCGCGGCGGCTGAGCTCGACCTCCTTGAGGTCGTCCTCGGCGCGCAGGCTCAGGTCGAGCTTCTGTCCCCCCGGCACCGAGTACATCGTGAAGCGGAAGGTGACGTTGCCGCCGCGGCCCTGCGGCGCGCTGCGTTCGATGTCGCGGATCTGGTAGGCGGTGCCGTTGTGCTCGACGACGTTGCCCTTCTTGATGTCTGCAGCGCGCATGCGGGTTCTCTCGGGTGCTTACTTGGGAGCGAGGCGGGTGGCGCCGTCGAGGCGGATCGTCTCGCCGTTGAGGTAGGTGTTGGTCAGCAGGTAGGCCACCAGGTCGGCGAACTCGGCCGGCTGGCCCAGGCGCGAGGGGAACGGGATCGAGGCCGCCAGCGACTGCTGCACGTTCTCGGGCATGCCGTCGACCATCGGCGTCCAGAAGATGCCCGGCGCCACCGTATTGACGCGGATGCCGAAGCGGGCCAGCTCGCGCGCCATCGGCAGGGTCATGCCGACCACGCCGCCCTTCGAGGCGGAGTAGGCGGCCTGGCCGATCTGGCCCTCGTAGGCGGCGACCGAGGCGGTGTTGATGATGACGCCGCGCTCGCCGTCGGTACCGGCCTCGTTGTGCTGCATCAGGTTGGCCGCGGCCTTGGCGACATTGAAGCTGCCGACCAGGTTGACCATGACGGTGGTCGAGAACTGCTGCAGCGGCATCGGTGCCTCGCGGCCCAGCACGCGGCCGCGCCGAGGATGCCGGCGCAGTTGATCGCCGCGTTGAGCCCGCCCATGAAGTCCTTGGCAGCGGCCAGGTTGGCCTCCACCTGCGCCTCGTCGGTGACGTCGGTGCGGAAGAAGCGGGCATTGGACTCGCCCAGTTCGGCCACCGCGGTGGCGCCCTTGTCGTCGTTGACGTCGAACAGCGCGACCTTGCCGCCGGCGGCGACCAGGTGCTGGGCCACGGCCAGGCCGAGGCCGGAGACGCCGCCGGTGATGACGGCGCGGGTGGTATCGATCTTCATGGGCATTCCGGTGTTCGGGTCAGCCCGCAATTCTAAGCGAGCCCGCGGTGCGACGCACCGGGCGCCTGGACGCGCGCGCGCTCAGGCGGCGCGGGCGCGCGTGACCTTGCTGCCGGTGTCGCGGCCCAGCAGCTGCGACAGCCAGCGGCCGGTGTCGACCAGCCGGTCGAGGTCGATGCCGGTGTCGATGCCCATGCCGTGGAGCATGTAGACCACGTCCTCGCTGGCGACGTTGCCGCTCGCGCCCTTGGCGTACGGGCAGCCTCCGGTGCCCGACACCGAGGCATCCACCACCGCCACGCCTTCTTCGAGGCAGGCCAGGATGTTCGCCAACGCCTGCCCATAGGTGTCGTGGAAATGCACCGCCAGCGCCTCCATCGGGATCTCGGCGGCCACCGCGCGCAGCATGTCGCGCGCCTTCGCCGGGGTGCCCACGCCGATCGTGTCGCCCAGCGACACCTCGTAGCAGCCCAGCTCGTGCAGCGCCCGGGCCACCCGCACCACGTCGGCCAGCGGCACCTCGCCCTGGTAGGGACAGCCGAGCACGGTCGACACGTAGCCCCGCACCTTGACGCCGTCGGCGCGGGCGGCGGCGATCACCTCGCTGAAGCGGTCGATGCTCTGTTCGATCGAGGCGTTGATGTTCTTCATCGAGAACGCCTCGGAGGCGGCGCCGAAGACGGCGATCTCGGTGACGCCCACCTCACGGGCACGCTCGTAGCCCTTGATGTTGGGCACCAGCACCGGGTAGGCCACGCCCTCGCGCTTGTCGATGCCGGCGTACACCTCGGCGGCATCCGCCAGCTGCGGCACCCACTTCGGGCTGACGAAGCTGGTCGCCTCGATGGTCCTCAGGCCGGTGGCCGAGAGACGGTCGATCAGCTCGATCTTCGCCTCGGCCGGGATGATCGCCTTCTCGTTCTGCAGTCCGTCGCGGGCGCCGACCTCGACGAGCCGTACCTGGGTGGGGTGGACACTCATGTCATTCCTCCAGCAGCACCAGCACGGCATCGCCTTCGACGAACTCGCCTTCGCTGGCCCTCACCTCGGAAATGGTGCCTGCACGCGGCGCACGCAAGGTCAGCTCCATCTTCATCGCCTCCATGACCAGCAGCGCCTGGCCTTCCTCGACCTGGGCGCCGGCCTCGGCGTGGACCACGACGATGCGGCCCGGCATCGGCGCGCTGACCCGGTTGTCGCTGCCGGCCGCGGCATCGCCCTCGAAGTGGAAGCGGGTGATGCGCTCGAAGCGCAGACGGCGGTGGCCGTCGTGCACCGTCACCGCTTCGGCGCTGCAGCGCACCGTGAAGCCGCGGGCCACGCCATCGAAACGTGCCGAGAGCCGGCCATCGCCAAGACGTGCGCCGGACACCGGCATGTCGAAACCTTCGCCGCGCAGGGCATAGTCGCCGCCTGTGCCGGAGGCGTGGATCTCGAAACGCGTCTCGCCCTGCTGCAGCACCAGCACGCGCTCGCCGGCGTGACCCAGCCGCCAGCCGTCGCTCAGCGCCCACGGCGAGCCGGGGTCGCTGGAACCGGTGGCGGTGTCCCGGGCCCGGGCCTCGTCGTGCAGCAGCGCGGTGCTGGCCGCGGCGGCCAGTTCGGCCGGGGAGGGCGGCTGCGCCCCGCCGGTCACCTCGTCGAGGTGCCGGTCCAGGTAGCCGGTGTGGATGCGTCCCTCGACCACCATCGGGTGGCGGATCAGCCGTTCCAGGAACTCGATGTTCGACTTCGGCCCGGTGATCTCAGAATCCGCCAGTGCCTGCGCCAGCCGCGCCAGTGCCGCGGGCCGGTTGTCGGCGTGCACGATCAGCTTGGCGATCATCGGGTCGTAGAAGATCGTCACCTCGTCGCCCTCGACCACGCCGCCGTCGAGTCGTACCGATGCCGACGGCGCCGGCAACACCAGCGACTGCAGGCGGCCGGAGCCGGGCAGGAAGCCGTTGTCCGGGTCCTCGGCGTACAGGCGCACCTCGATCGCATGGCCGTTGGATTCGATCGCGTCCTGCGGCAGCGGCAGCGGTTCGCCGGCGGCCACGCGCAATTGCCACTCCACCAGGTCCAGCCCGGTCACCATCTCGGTGACCGGGTGCTCGACCTGCAGCCGCGTGTTTATCTCCATGAAGTAGAAGCCGCCGTCGGCACCGACGATGAACTCCACGGTGCCGGCGTTGACGTAGTCGATCGCCTGGCCGGCCTGTACCGCCGCATCACCCATCGCCTGGCGCAGCTCGGGCGTCATCATCGGCGAGGGCGATTCCTCGATGACCTTCTGGTAGCGGCGCTGGGCCGAGCATTCACGCTCGCCCAGGTGGATGACGGTGCCGCTGGCGTCACCGAAGATCTGGAACTCGATGTGGCGCGGCGTCTCGATGTAGCGCTCCAGCAGCACCCGGTCGCGCCCGAAGGCGCTGGCGGCCTCGCGCTGGCAGCTCACCAGGTTTTCCGCGAACTCCCCGGAGTCGCGCACGATGCGCATGCCCTTGCCGCCGCCGCCGTGTGCCGCCTTGATCATCAGCGGATAGCCGATGCGGTCGGCCTCGCGCTGCAGCACGGCCGGGTCCTGGTCCTCGCCGGTGTAGCCGGGCACGACCGGCACGCCATGCGATTCCATCAGCTGCTTGGCGCCGGCCTTGGACCCCATCTTGCGCATCGAGGCCGCCTTCGGGCCGATGAAGACGATGCCGGCCTGCTCGCAGGCCTCGGCGAAGTCCGCGTTCTCCGACAGGAAGCCGTAGCCGGGATGCACGCCCTGCGCGCCGGTCGCCTTCGCCACCTCGAGGATCGCGTCGCCACGCAGGTAGCTGTCCTGCGGGCGCGGCCCACCGATCGGATGGGCCTCGTCGGCCAGCCGCACGTGTTGCGCGTTCGCATCGGCTTCGGAATACACCGCCACCGTGCGGATGCCCAACCGGCGGCAGGTGCGGATGACGCGGCAGGCGATCTCGCCGCGGTTGGCGATCAGGATCTTGGAAAACATCATGACTTCACCCAGTTGGCGGGGCGCTTGTCGAGGAAGGCGCCAAGGCCTTCCTGGCCTTCCGGCGATACACGCAGGCGGGCGATCAGGGCGGCGTTCTCGATGTCGCGGCGCTCGGCGTCCTCGCGCGTCAGGCCCGCCATGCGCAGGGCCAGGGCCTTCGCCTCGCGCTGTGCCTCCGGGCCGCCTTTCATCAGCCAGTGCAATTGCCGGTCGACGGCTTCGTCGAGCATCGCGGCGCCGACGCAGCGATGCAGCAACCCGATGCGCTCGGCCTCGCCACCGTCGAACACCTCTGCGGTCAGGAACAACTGGCGGGCATAGGTCGGACCGATCGAAGCAACCACGTACGGCGAGATCACCGCCGGCACCAGCCCCAGTTTCACCTCCGAAAGCGAGAACTTCGCATCCGACGTTCCGATCGCGATGTCGCAGCACGCCACCAGGCCGACGCCGCCACCGTAGGCGGAGCCGTTGACCCGGGCGATGGTCGGCTTGGACAGGAAGTTCAACGTGCGCATCAGCTTTGCCAGGCGCAGGGAGTCCTCGCGGTTCTCCTCTTCGCTGGCACTCGCCATTCCACGCATCCAGTTCAGGTCCGCGCCGGCAGAGAAGGTCTTGCCTTCACCGGTCAGCACCACCGTGCGCACGCTGTCGTCGCGCTCGAGTTCCAGGAGGGCGTCGGTGAGTTCGGCGATCAGGCTGTCGTCGAAGGCGTTGTGCACCTGCGGCCGGTCGATGACCAGCGTGGCCGCGCTGCCGTTGCGCTCAATCCGGGTGGCGGTCATTCGAATTCTCCCATTCCGTGGTCGCCCATCACATCCGGAACACGCCGAAGCGGCCCTTCTCGATCGGCGCATTGAGCGAGGCGGAGATGGCCAGGCCCAGCACGCGCCGGGTGTCGGCCGGGTCGATGATGCCGTCGTCCCACAGCCGCGCGCTGGCGTAGTAGGGGTGGCCCTGGTGCTCGTACTGCTCGCGGATCGGGGCCTTGAAGGCTTCCTCGTCCTCGGCGCTCCAGTCCTTGCCGGCGGCCTCCAGCCCGTCGCGCTTGACCGTCGCCAGCACGCTGGCGGCCTGCTCGCCGCCCATCACGCTGATGCGCGCGTTGGGCCACATCCACAGGAAGCGCGCCCCGTAGGCGCGGCCGCACATCGCGTAGTTGCCGGCGCCGAAGCTGCCGCCGATGACCACGGTGAACTTCGGCACGTGCGAGCAGGCCACGGCGGTGACCATCTTCGCCCCGTCCTTGGCGATGCCGGCGTTCTCGTACTTCTTGCCGACCATGAAGCCGGTGATGTTCTGCAGGAACACCAGCGGGATGTCACGCTGGTTGCACAGCTCGATGAAGTGCGCACCCTTGAGCGCGGACTCCGAGAACAGGATGCCGTTGTTGGCGACGATGCCGACCGGATAACCATGGATGTGGGCGAAACCACAGACCAGCGTCTTGCCGTAGCGCGCCTTGAACTCCTGGAACTCCGAACCGTCGACCAGGCGGGCGATCACCTCGCGGATGTCGAACGGCTGGCGAGTGTCCTTCGGGATCAGGCCGTAAAGCTCTTCGGTCGCATACAGCGGCTCGCGCGGCGGCTGCACGGCCACCGGCAGTGCCTTCTTGCGGTTGAGGTGGGCGAGGATGTCGCGCGCGATCTCCAGCGCGTGGGTGTCGTTCTCGGCGAAGTGGTCGGCCACGCCGGACACGCTGGTGTGTACTTCGGCGCCACCCAGCGCCTCGGCATCGACCACCTCGCCGGTGGCGGCCTTCACCAGTGGCGGGCCGCCGAGGAAGATCGTGCCCTGCTCGCGCACGATGATCGACTCGTCGCACATCGCCGGCACGTAGGCACCGCCGGCGGTGCAGCTGCCCATCACCACCGCGATCTGCGGGATGTTTTCCGCGCTCAGCCGCGCCTGGTTGTAGAAGATGCGGCCGAAATGCTCGCGATCCGGGAACACTTCGTCCTGCAGCGGCAGGAAGGCGCCGCCGGAGTCGACCAGGTAGACGCAGGGCAGGCGGTTCTCACGCGCGATCTCCTGGGCGCGCAGGTGCTTCTTGACCGTCATCGGGAAGTAGGTGCCACCCTTCACGGTGGCGTCGTTGGCCAGCACCATCACTTCCTGGCCGTGCACGCGGCCAATGCCGGCGATCAGGCCGGCGGCCGGCGCGGCGCCGTCGTACATGCCCTCGGCGGCCAGCGGGCAGATCTCCAGGAACGGCGAGCCCGCGTCGAGCAGGGCGGTGACGCGATCGCGTGGCAGCAGCTTGCCGCGGGCGACGTGCTTGTCGCGGGCCTTCTCACCACCGCCCAGGGCCACCTGGGCCAGCTTCTGGTGCAGCTCCGCGGTCACCCCCCGGAGTTGGGCCAGGTTGTCCTGGAAGTCCGGAGAGCGGGGGTCGGCTTGGCTCTTGATGACCGGCATCGGCAACGGCTCGCGCTGGAAACAGCCGTCGATTGTCGCCGCAAACGGGGTCCCAAGTCTCCCCGGGCCGATGCATGTGCCGGCCCTGCAACGCGAAAGGCCCGCATCGCGCGGGCCTTTCGGTGCCCTCCAGCAGGCTGGCGGCTACGGGATCTCGACCGCGATCGCCGTCGCCTCGCCGCCGCCAAGGCACAGCGAGGCCACGCCCTTCTTCAGGCCGCGCACGCGCAGCGCATTGACCAGCGTGACGACCAGGCGTGCACCCGAGGCGCCGATCGGGTGGCCCAACGCGGTCGCACCACCATTGACGTTGAGCTTGGCATGCGGGATGCCCAGCTCCTTCATCGGCGCCATAGCCACGCAGGCAAATGCCTCGTTGACCTCGAACAGATCCACATCGTCCACCGACCAGCCGAGCTTCTTGAGCAGCGTGTCGATCGCGCCCACCGGAGCGATGGTGAACCATTCGGGTTCCTGGGAATGGGTGGCGTGGCCGACGATGCGTGCCAGCACGGCCAAGCCACGCTTGCCGGCCTCGTCCTCGGACAGCAACACGGTGGCGGCGGCGCCATCGGAGATCGACGAAGAGCTGGCGGCGGTGATCGTGCCGTCCTTCTTGAACGCCGGGCGCAGCGAGGGGATCTTGTCGATGCTGGCGCGGCCCGGCTGTTCGTCGGTGTCGACGATGGTGTCGCCCTTGCGGCCCTTGACCGTTACTGGCGCGATCTCGTCGTTGAATGCACCCGACTTCTGCGCCGCGTGGGCGCGGGTGACGCTCTCGATGGCGAAATTGTCCTGGTCCTCGCGGGTGAAGCCGAGCTTCTCCACGCACATCTCGCCGAACACACCCATCGCCTCGCCCTTGTAGGGGTCGGTCAGGCCGTCCCAGGCCATGTGGTCGATGAACTCGGCGCTGCCGTAGCGGACACCGGTACGCGCGCCGTTGAGCAGGTGCGGGGCATTGGTCATCGACTCCATGCCGCCGGCCACGACGATGCTGGCCGAGCCCGCCTTGATCAGGTCGTGGCCCAGCATGATCGCCTTCATGCCCGAGCCGCAGACCTTGTTGACGGTGGTGCAGCCCACGGACACCGGGATGTCGGCGCCGAGCGAGGCCTGGCGCGCAGGCGCCTGGCCAAGGCCGGCAGGCAGCACGCAGCCCATGATCACCTCGGACACGTCGGCGGCGGCCACGCCCGACTGCTCCAGTGCGGCGCGGATGGCCGTGGCACCCAGCGTGGGCGTGGGGACCCCGGTGAACTGGCCGAGGAAGGAACCGATGGCGGTGCGCTTGGCGCCGGCAATAACGACGTGGGACATGATGTGCTCCGTTGTGGACTTCGCAGTAGACCCCCGGATTATCGCGCTGGTGGTGCACTGCCGCAAACGCGAGCTGCCCGAGCATGCGGCGCGAGCGTATTCATCCATGCCACCATGCGGTTCGCATGTGCTTCGGGCGTTGAACCCGGTGCATCCACAGCTGTCTCAGACCGGTCAAGGGAGCGTTCATGAACACTGGCAATCAATCGACTGCTTTGCGGGCGCGTGTACGCCACGTAGCTGTTGGCACGCTGGTAGCAGGCGTGCTGGCCGCCATGCCGGCACTTGCCCATGATTTTTGGTTAACCGCCGAACAGCGGAATCAGGACGGTTCGCCGGTCCTGCGCATGTGGGTCGGGCATGAGATGGAAGCTGAGGAGGAACGGCCCTACGAGGCGGTGCGCAGCCAGACCCTGCGCATGTACCATGAAGGAAGAACGGTAGCGCTTCCGCAGCGAGGTGCGGATGGGGCGGTACCGTTCTATGCGTTGCCCGAAGGTGTACAGGGTCCGCTGCTGGTGGCGATGGAGCGTCCCGAGGTGGTGCTGGAGTTGCCCGAACCTCGTTTCGATCATTACTTGGCCGAGGAGCGACTGGCAGACATCCAGGCCCTGCGTCGGGAGGGTGCCGAGGCGGGTCCGGAGCGCTACACCCGGTATCTCAAGGTATTGGTTGGACCATTTTCTCAAGACGTCATGCCGCCAGAAGAGGTCGGGCAACGGCTCGAGATCGTGGTGGATGAGCTTCCGGCTCAGCCTGCGCCGGGTGCCAAACTTCAGGCCCGGGTGCTGTTCGAGGGGGCACCGTTGCCGGGGCGTTCGGTGGTGGCGCTTTGGGGGGGTGAAACCAACGGGTCCACAGGCAGCCAGCTGACGCAGGTCGAAGTCACCGACGAGGCGGGGAGGGTATCGTTTGCCTACGAGAAGGACGGGGTGTGGATGCTGCGCCTGGTGCACATGCGCGCATGCGAGGCCTGTAGCGACGTTCGCTGGGAGGGCTTCTGGGCTGCCCACGTGATCCAGCCCGACTGGATCACGCCGTCCTCCGCAGACTGATTCCACCAGGTGCATGCGAAAACGCCCGCAACTCACATTGCGGGCGTTTTCGTTTCAAACTTCAGGTAAGTCAGCCGCTCAGAGGATGTCTCTGTCCATGTGCGAGCGACGGGAAGCGGTTGGTTGGTCCGAGGTCTCGGGCGTGGCTGTTCCGGTTGACTGTGACGTTTCGGTCGGCTTCGAGCCATTGCCGATGCTTTCAGCCAACGCAGCACGGCGTTGTGTTGCGCTGGGCGCGGTACCCACGGCGTTCGTTCCAGCCGAGAACGGCGATCCCGGCAGCGGAGTGTTGAGGTAGGGGAAGGCCGCCGGGAAGTCGAGTGCCGACACCGCGGCCCCGTCGGTCAATGGCAACTGGCCCGCCGGTGCAACATCTTCCGGCAGCAAGACGCCCATCATCACGCGCAGCGCGATGTCGACCACATCGTCACCCGGGCGACGGCCGTTCGGGAAGCCCGCGACATCTCCTGCGATCACGCCCATGTTGGCCTGCTCCGCTCTTGCAGTCGGCGCAATAGCGGTGTTGAGGCGCAGCATTTCCGATGCGGTCACTTCCATCGGTTGGTTGAGTCCTTCGACGCCTGTCAGGAACGCCGCGACAAGGTCGGTTCGCGGATATTGATCAGGCGCCGGCGCACTGAAGAGGATCTCGATCAGCGCGGGCAGGGTCGGGTTGGTGACATAGGTGGCGAACTGGCCATCGTCGCTGGGATGGGACGCGTTGAAGCTGTCCTTGTCGGGAAGTCCGATCACCACTTCGTTCACCAGCGGGGCACCCAGGCGTGAGACCTGGAAGCGCGCCTGACCCATGCGGGTACCAGCCTGTGCCCGGCCGGCCTGAAGCGGAAGCGTGGCCGTCGTCCACGCGCCGATGACGGGCTCGCTGCCTGAGGTCAGGCATGACACCGGTACCTCGAGGGCGATGCTGGTGACGTTCTGATCGGCAAGGACATTCTTGCCTGCATCCTCCGGCCCCAGCGGATCTGTGTTGATCAGGTCGAAGATCTCGCCGAGGTTTACCGCGAATCCGTCATTGCGCTGGCCCACGAATACACGGCCGTCGCCACAGGTGCCGAAGCGGATGTCGTAGATGTGGTTGTTCGCGTAGGTCTCGTACTCGGGGAAGGACTTTTCGCCGATGTTGTCGAAGGGCTTGCGGAACGTGGTGCCTCCCACCGTGAGGTTCTGCAGCGGCGTGAGGCGCTTGCCGAAGTTGCGACGGCCTTCCACGCGCGAAACGGTGTAGGTCTCGATGACATTCTTCACGCCATCGTTTTCAGTCGGGGTCAGGCCGAACGACCCGATGTTCGACAGCGGCACGGCCACGTCGACTCCATCCACGGGAATGGTGAGGTTCTGGACGTTGTTCTGGACCTGCACCACGAAGGTGATGTCCTCCTGGGCGTTGCCGGTGTTGTCGATGTGGATTTCGTACGTGGCCAGCGGGTCGAGCTGGAAGTAGTTCGGGCCGCCGTAGGCATCCTGCAAGGGCAGGTAGTTGGCGATGAAGACCACATGGTCCTCTCGGCCCTCCTCGTAGCTTCGGAACATATAGAAATCGGTGCCATCCACCTTGGGCATTCCTGCGATCAGCGGCGCCTCCCGGTGGCTCGAGGCATCTGCTGGCATCGCGTTCATTGCCAGTGCGGTGGCGATAGCCAGGGTGGTCAATGCAATCCTTTTAGTCATGATCGTTCTCCTCCGTTAGTTAGAACCCGTCGGCAATTGAGGCCGACGGGTCCTTGGTAGAGCGGCGATGTTCCGATCCGGATGCATTCGCTTGGCCCTCCACCTGAACCTACGCTGGCAGGCGTGAAGGTCGATGCACGGTGGTGTGAACGGAGTCTTGAAAGGTGTGAGGCATGCGTGAGTGCGGCGTCAGCGTGATGCCCGCTCGCCCAGCACGATCTCCCGTTCCTGCCGATGGTCTTCATCAGCCACGACGACCACGCGGTAGCGCCGACCCAGCTGGCCGGGGACGCTGAAACGGCCCTGGGCATCGGCATGCACCCCGAGGGTGGGCGCCGCGGGGTCGTCGAGGTCCGTCACCTCGACCCACTCTCCGGCGCCGGGATATCCATCGGAGTAAGTGATCGTGCCTTCGACCGCCTCGCTGCCCGGGTCGGGTTCCAGGGCCAGGCGTATCCCGTGCGCATGTGACGGCGAGGGCAGGGCGAGGCCTATCAGGGCCAGGCACAGCACGATCCGCAGCATCAGCGCGCTCACGGAGCATCCACCGAAAACACAAGGGAATATTCGTAAGACAGCTGCGTATAGCGAGGCTCGTCGTCAACCTCCATTCGTTTCCCGGCCCACAGCTTGTTGAAGCCGACCTCCGGGATGAATTCGGCCACGCCGGTGGCGTCGGTGACACCCTCCCCGGTGTCTTCTCCGCGCCCGATCCGCACGCCGGCCGCCGGCTCGCCATCGATCAGGACCTGCACACGCAGGGGCTCGCCTGCGCGCGGCGCCTGCAAACGCGTGGGCAGCACCTCCATGGCCTGGCCGACAGGGGTCAGGATGACGTCGGATTCCCAGTCCAGGATGGTCTTGTGGTACTTCTGCGCGTTGACCGCGCTCACCGCGCCTTCCACCTCCGTCATCGGTGCACGCACGCTGGGCCCGTGGCTGGTGCGGGTATGGATTGCGTTGTCGAAGTGCAGGGTGACCATGGCGGTTCCGGGCGCAATCCCGATGAACACGCGCTCGCCTTCCCGCGTGAGTTCGGTGGGCACGTCGTGTCCATCCGCGTGAAGCGCGCGGACCTGCCCGATGCGGTCGGCATCGAAGGCGTTGGTTTCGCCGCCATGGCCACCGAAGAACACTTCCCACGTGTGCTGGCGTTCGGCCAACGGTTCCAGCCAGATGGTATGGGCGAGGACGGACGGGCTGCTGGCCAGTGCCAGTGCTGCAAGACCTACGGTCGTGCTGATGAGGCGAGTACGCATGGCGGGGTGCCTTTGATTGGAAAGGGGATTCAGAATCCGACCTGGGCGCCGATCGTGAATTGCCGCGGCGCCCCGGGGGTGAGCAGTTCGGTGCCGAAGGAAACCCCCGACGCGGTGGTGTAGCGGCGGTCGAGCACGTTGTCGATCTTGATGTAGGCACGCACGGGGGCGCGGGTCTGGAACAGATAGGAGGCACCAAGATCAAGCGTGGTGTAGCCGCTGGCGCGACGGGTGTTGGCCGTGTCGATCCAGGCTTTACCGACATGGCGAAGGCTGGCATCCAGGCGGAGCGGCTGGGTGGGGTCCCAGCCAAGGTTCAATGTGGCGGTCTTCTCCGGCACGCCGGTGACCTCCTTGCCCAGCAGCGCCGGGTTGGCGTTGATGCGGACCCTGGAACGTGCCTGCCCATAGACCGCTCGCACGTCGAAGGCGTCGCTGGCCTGCCATCGGGCGGACATCTCCAGCCCATTGCGCAGGGTCGACCCGAAGTTCTCGAACTCGCCGGGCGCCACGGCGCGGAATTCCTCCGTGGAACTGATGCGGTAGGCGACGGCATCAAGCGAGACGCTGTCCGTGGGTGTCACAAGCACGCCCAGTTCGGTCTGGGCGATCTGGTTCGGGTCCAGCGACTGGGCACCGGGAGCGTATTTCGTGAAGCCGCCCGGCAGCGCGAAGCCCTCGGAGTAGCTCCCCCGGAGCTTCAGCCACGGGCTGAGCTGGGAGCTGATGCCGAGCTTCGGACTGATGTTGTCGATGCTCTCCAGCGTGTCGCAGGGATTGTTGCCGGCTTCCGGCCCCAAGGGCCGACACGTTCCCTTGAAACGGTCGTAGCGGGCACCCAGCGAGAGATCCAGAAACCGATGGGCATCGACATTCGCCTCGAAGTAGGCGGAACGGCTGTCGATGACGCTTTCGCGATCGCTCAGGGCAGGAGCGACACGCCGGCGGTTGTCCAGACCATCGAAGAACTGGAACTCGGTGGTTTCGCTGAAGCCCTCGACGCCGACGACGAACACCACCGGTCGGCCCAGGAGCATCGCGCTCGCGTTGAGGCTGGTGCCCAGGCCGTAGACGTCACGGTCGTAGGTCTCCTCGCGTTGCAGGAACTCGTCGGCGGACACCGGCCGGGTGAAGAACCGGGTGAACTGCTGCCGGGTCGAGTAGGCGAAGCTGAGGATATGCAGATCGCTCGATGGCGAGAAGTTGATGTCGCCGCGAAGGGTCTTGAAGTCCTTGATCGCACCATCGTTCCGGGTCCTTGGATCAATGCCGAACGGATCGGTCTCGAACTGGGCCCGGGTGATGCGTGAGGCATTGTCCGCGATGGTCTTGTGCACGCGGGTGGAGACCGACACCTCGGTGCGTTCGGTCGGCGCAAAGCCATAGCGCAGCGCGCCGGTACGACGTTCGGTGGTGGATTGCGCGCGGAAGCTGTCGGTGTGGAAGGCCTGGGCGGCCACGTTGAGTTGATGGCGCTCACCCGGCGAGGCGCCAAGCGCCGCCTGCGCGTCGAAGGTGCCATAGCCTCCCGCACTGACATCGAGCTCGCGGTATTCCCCCGACTTGCGGGTGTTGAACGCCACCAGCCCGCCGCGGTTGAAGTTGCCGTACAGCGCCGACACCGGGCCGCGATACACGGTGAGGCTTTCGATTTCCAACGGCACCAGGATCTGCACGTCGACATAGCCGTCGGCGTGCGAATTCGCCTCGTTGAGGGGAATGCCGTCCACTGCCACGCCCAGGTCGCCACCGTGCCCGCCACCGCCGAAGCCACGGATGACCGTCGAAGATGCGACGCCCCCGTATCCGAAGTAGCGGACGGTCATGCCGGGTATGTTGCGGAACAGGGCCTCCACGTCGCTCACCCGTTCGGCGGCGATGTCCGCCGAGCCGAAACGATCAGAGGAGTAGGCGCTGGAGCGGGCATCCACGCCTTGCCCCTTCACCTGGATCGTATCGAGCGTGATCGCAGTCGATCCGCTTGCAGAAGCGGGCTGCACTTCCCCCGAAGCCATCGAAGGCACGGAAGCGACGACCAGGATGCACGCAAGAATGCCGATGTGCGCGCTTGGACAGCAGATGCCGGCACGCAGGCGGCCCGGCGGGCTGAAGAAGCGACATTCCATGAAGTGCCTTTTTGGCTCTCTCGACTCAGGAAGAGAGCCAAGTCCTTCATTGGAACGTTAGATTCGGGCCAGTAGACACAACGTGAAAGGGGAGTCGGGCGCGTCCGTTGCGCAGCTGCAGCACCAGGCGGATCAGGCCTTGTCCTCGAACAACTCGCGTCCGATCAGCATGCGGCGGATCTCGTTGGTTCCCGCGCCGATCGCGTACAGCTTCGCATCGCGCAGGATGCGGCCGGTCGGATATTCGTTGATGTAGCCGTTGCCGCCCAGGCACTGGATGCCTTCCAGCGCCACCTCGACGGAGGCCTCGGTGCAGTGCAGCAGGCAACTGGCCGCATCCACGCGCGAGCGGTGGCCGGCGTCGTAGTCGCGCGCCACCTGGTAGGCGTAGGCGCGGCTGGACTGCAGCGAGGTGTACATGTCGGCGATCTTCGCCTGCATGATGCCGAAGCTGCCGATCGGCGCGTCGAACTGCTGTCGCTCGCGCACATAGGGCAGGGCGATGTCGAGCGCAGCCTGCATCAGGCCGATCGGGCCACCCGACAGCACCAGGCGTTCGGTGTTGAGGCCGCCCATCAGCACCTTCACGCCCTGGTGGACCTCGCCCAGCACGTTCTCGGCAGGGATCTCGCAGTCCTCGAACACCAGCTCGCAGGTGTTGGAGCCGCGCATGCCCAGCTTGTCGAGCTTCTGCGCGGTGGAGAAGCCCTTCATGCCGCGTTCGACGATGAAGGCGGTCATGCAGCGACTGCCCGCGTCCTTGCCGGCGGTACGCATGTAGACGATCAGCACGTCGGCCTCGGGGCCGTTGGTGATCCACATCTTGTTGCCGTTGGCCACCCAGCTGCCGTCCTGGCGCTGCACCGCGCGGCAGCTCATCGAGCCGACCACGTCGGAGCCGGCACCGGGTTCGCTCATTGCCAGCGCACCCTTGAACTCGCCGCTGCACAGTTTCGGAAGGTACTTCTCGCGCTGCGCCTGGTTGCCGTTGGAGTACAGGTTCTGCACGCACAGGTTGGAATGGGCGCCATAGCTCAGGCCGACCGAACCGGAGGCACGGGAGATTTCCTCCATCGCCACCAGATGGGCCAGATAGCCCATTTCCGAACCGCCGAACTCGCCCGGCAGCGTGATGCCCAGCAGGCCCATCTCACCCAGCTTGGGCCACAGGTCCTGCGGGAACGCGTTCTCCTCGTCGATACTGGCCGCGCGTGGCGCGATCTCGGTTTCGGCGAAGCGGCGCACGGCCTCGCGCAGCGCATCGATGTCTTCACCCAGTGGGAACGGACGCATACAACACTCCATGGTTCAGGGCGGGCAGGGTCCGGCCCGCGTGGTGACGGCGTCGTTGGCCGCCAGTCCTTGCATTTCACCACGCCTGAAACACGTCGCCCGGACTGGCCGGGCGGACGTGGGCGCAATGTCGTTGCGATCAGGCGCTGCGGCGGCCCAGGAAGCGGGTCGCACGGTCGCCCATGTGCGGCAGCTTGAGCTTGCCGATGGTCGCGATGCGCTCCTCGGCCATGCGGTCGGCGGCCTTGTAGGTCGGGATCTTGTCACGCTCGGCAATCTCGAAGATGCGGCCGAGGTTGTGGTAGATCGTGCGCATCATGCGCATCGCACGCTCGCGGTTGTAGCCGTCGATCTCCAGCGACACGTTCATCAGGCCACCTGCGTTGACCGCGTAGTCGGGCGCATACAGCACGCCGCGCTTGCTCAGCTCGTCGCCGATCTCGTTGTCGGCCAGCTGGTTGTTGGCCGCGCCACAGATCACCTTGGCCTTGATGCGGTCGATCGTCTTCTCGTTGATCGTGCCGCCCAGGGCGGTCGGCGAATACACGTCGGCGTCGACGTCGTAGATCTCGTCCAGGCCCACGGCCTCGGCACCGAACTCGTCCACCGCGCGCTGCACGGCGGCCTTGTTGATATCGGTGACGAACACCTTCGCGCCCTGCTCGCGCAGCAGCTTCACGAACTCGATGCCAACGTGGCCCACGCCCTGCACGGCGTAGGTGTACTTGCCCACGTCCTCGTTGCCGAACTTGTGCTGCAGCGACGCCATCAGGCCCTGCAGCGTACCGAAGGCGGTGAACGGCGAGGGATCGCCCGAACCGCCGTGGACCTGATGCACGCCGGTGACGTACTCGGTCTCGCGGAAGACGTGCTCCATGTCATTGACGTCGATGCCGACGTCCTCTGCGGTAATGTAGCGACCGCCCAGCGAATTGACGAAGCGCCCGAAGGAGCGGAACAGCGCCTCGGACTTGTCGGTGTTGGGATCCGCCCAGATGACCGCCTTGCCGCCGCCCAGGTTCAGGCCCGAGACCGCGGCCTTGTAGGTCATGCCGCGCGAGAGGCGCAGCACGTCGTTGATCGCCTCCTCCTCGTTCGCGTAGTTCCACATGCGGGTGCCGCCCAGGGCCGGGCCCAGAACGGTGTTGTGGATCGCGATGATGGCGCGCAGGCCAGCGTCCTTGTTGTGGCAGAACACCACTTCCTCGTGTCCCGAGGTGGCGATGGTTTCGAAGATCATCTGAGGCTCCGTGGGCATGCCCGGGTGCACCCGGCACCAGGAGCGATGCAAGGAAACACGTGAGGTTGATGCCGCAACTGTTTGAGTGGATTGACGCCGAACCGACCGGGGAAGTGCATGGCCGGGCTGACGGCGCGCGTATTGTAAAGCATTCCCCCCGCGGCAACACGGTGCCCGCGGCCGCCGGGGCGTGTCCCCACCGGCCGGGCTTTCGCGTATTTCCACAGCTGTACACCACCGTGGCCGCCCTGTCGGTCCGACCCAAGGAGGACACCATGACCATCGTCGCCGCCCGCAACGTCGCACTCGTCGCGCTCGGGCTCATCCTGCCTTCGCTGGCGCTCGCCGACGCCCGCCAGGAACTCGTTTCCGCCTTCGGCAAGGCCTTCGACCGGGAGGCGTACCGCATCGAGGTCGACAGCCCGGGCCAGCGGGGAGGCCAGGCGCAGATCGACGTGCAGCTTCCCGATCGCTTCCACATGCGCTCGGCCGAGGGTGAGTTCATCATCCATCCGCAGGGAACCTGGGCCCAGCATGGCGGCCAATGGATGCGGATGCCGATGGACATGTCGTCCATGGTCGCCGCCTACGCCCAGCCGTCCCGGGAGGAGGCCGAGGCCGAGCTCACGCAGGTCGAGCGCATCGGCGAGGAGCAGGTCAGGGGGTGTGCGTCGACCCTCTACCGCTACCGCAACAGCGAGGGCACGGCCGTCGCTGCGGTGTGCCGCGAGACCGGCCTTCCGGTGCGCATCCAGACCGAGGGTGGCGAGCCGGTGACGCTGTACTACGACTTCGACACCGCGATCGACATCCGGCCGCCCAACTGACCGGTACACGGCGCGCGACGCGAGTCGGGTTCACGCCGGCATCGCGCGACGTGGGTTGAAACTGCGCCCCGGGGACATCCAACCAGGGGCAGTTATCCATGGCAACACCGATTCGCGGCCTTTCGCGGCCGCTGCTTTGCGCGATGATCCTGGCGATCGCCGTACCACCGGCGCTCGCGCAGGAATCCCGATGGCCCTGGCGCCGTCCGGCGGAGCGCCCGGAACCGGCACCGGTTCCCGAGCCGGCCCGGCAGGCGTCGGCCGCCGACGAGGTCGGCCGCATCCGCGAGTCCACGGCTGATCCGGCCACCGACGAGGAGTCCGCGCGATTCTCCGCCGCGCTGGCCGCCGCCGAGGTCACCCACCCCGCACTTTTCATCGAAGGCATCCTGGTCGGTCCCCAGGGCATGACCCTCTACACCTACGGCCGCGATGCGCGCGGCGCCAGCACCTGCTACGGCGTGTGCGAGCGCTTGTGGCCGCCGCTCACGGCCAGCTTCGACGACGAACCCGTCGGTGAGTTCAGCATTTTCGAGCGTCTCGACGGCGGCCTGCAGTGGGCCTTCCGTGGCGAGCCGCTGTACTACTGGGCCCACGACACCCGACCGGGCGATGTCACTGGCGACAACGTCAACGAGGTGTGGTTCGTGATCAAACAGGGGGACGGGGAATGAGTCTTGTGAAGCGAGGTACGCGATCGCGGCAAACCGGGGTTTCGCTCGCGCTGTCTGTGGCGCTGGCGTCGGTGCCGGGCGCCGTGCTGGCGCAGGCGGTGGCCGGGGAGGCCAGTGATCCGGCCACGGGCGGAAAGCTGCTCCTGACCGGCGGCGTGAGCCAGGTCGAGGGCAGTGCCGGCGGCGGCCTGGCCCCGTGGGCGCTTATCGGTGGCTACGGCGAGCGCGGTCAGTGGGGCGCCAACGCGTTCTATACGCGCCTTGGCCTGGACGATTACGCGCTCGACAGCTACGGCGCGATAGTCGGGTTCGACAATCGGATCGAATTCAGCCTTGCCCGACACAGTTTCGACACCCGGGATGTCGGTGCGGCGCTGGGACTGGGCCGGGGTTTCAAGCTCGAGCAGGACATCGTCGGGGTCAAGCTGAGGGTGTTCGGCGATGCCGTGCTGGAGCAGGACAGCTGGTTGCCGCAGGTGGCGCTTGGCGTGCAGCACAAGCGCAACCGGCAGGGTGCGGTGGTGCGCTCGGTCGGTGCGGTCGACTCCAGCGGCACCGACATCTATGTCAGCGCCACCAAGCTCTATCTCGCCCAGGGCTTGCTGGTGAACACCACGGTGCGTTTCACCAAGGCCAACCAGTTCGGGCTGCTCGGCTTCGGCGGCGATCGCCGCGACAGCTACCGGCCCCAGTTCGAGGGCTCGATCGCCTGGCTGCTCAACCGGCACCTGGCGATCGGCGGCGAATTCCGCACCAAGCCCGACAACCTCGGCGTCGCGGGGGAGGACAGCGCCTGGGACGTCTTCGTGGCGTGGGCGCCGAACAAGCACCTCTCGCTGACCGCGGCCTGGGTCGACCTGGGCAACATCATCGTGGGCGAGCAGCGCGGCCCCTACCTTTCGCTGCAGGTGGGCTTCTGATGGCCGCCAGGAGAATCGACATGCTCAAGCACATTCGCATGGCCGTGGCGGCCACCCTGCTCGCCCTGGTGCCAGTCGGCCTGGTGCTGGCCCAGACGGCGCCGGCAGACCCGGCGCCGGCCCACCCGGAACTGCGTGGCGTACTCGATCAGTTCGGAGGCGAAGCCGGACTCGTCGCGCTGATGGACGACTTCATGGCGATCATGCTGGCCAACCCCGAACTGGCACCCTTCTTCGAGTTCAGCGACCAGGCGATGGTCAAGCGGCACCTGGTCGAACAGTTCTGCGTGATCCTGGGGGGCGGCTGCACCTACACCGGACGCGACATGGTCGAATCGCACCGCGGCCTGGCGATCACCCGCGGCAACTTCAACGCGCTGGTGGAAGACCTGCAGACCGCAATGAACCGCCGCGGCATCCCGTTCCGCGCGCAGAACCAGCTGCTGGCAAAGCTGGCGCCGATGCACCGCGAGATCGTCGAGCGCTGAGGCCGCGCCACCCCGAGGAATCCACGGGCTCGCCTCCGTCAGCTGGCGGCGCGGCCCGGCGACCTCACTCCGGGTCGTAGTCCAGGTTGGGTGCCAGCCAGCGTTCCGCCTGGGCCTGGCTGACCCCCTTGCGCTGCGCGTAGTCCTCGACCTGGTCGCGGCCGATGCGGCCGACGACGAAGTACTGGCTGTCCGGATGGGCGAAGTAGAAGCCGCTGACCGCGGCAGTCGGCGTCATCGCGAAGTTCTCGGTCAGCTCGATGCCGGCATTGGCCTCGGCCTGCAGCAGGTCGAACAGCGTGCGCTTCTCGCTGTGGTCGGGGCAGGCGGGGTAGCCCGGTGCCGGGCGGATACCGCGGTATCGCTCCTTCACCAGCGCGTCGTTGTCCAGGCGCTCTTCCGCGGCGTAGGCCCAGAACTCGGTGCGCACCCGCTGGTGCAGGCGCTCGGCGAAGGCTTCGGCCAAGCGATCCGCCAGCGCCTTGAGCATGATCGCCGAGTAGTCGTCGTGGTCGCCCTCGAAGCGCGCCACGTGTTCGTCGATGCCGATGCCGGCGGTCACCGCGAAGCCGCCCATCCAGTCGCGCAGCCCGCTCGATCGCGGGGCGACGAAGTCGGCCAGGCACAGGTTCGCGCGCTCGCCCACCGGCTTGTCGGCCTGCTGGCGCAGGCAGTGGAAGCGCGCCCGCGCCTGGCCGTCGTCGTCCAGCACGACGATGTCCTCGCCCTCGCTGGTGGCCGGCCACAGCGCCATGACCCCGCGTGCGCGCAGCCAGCGCTCTTCGATGATCCGCGCCAGCATCGCCCGTGCATCGGCCAGCAGCTCGCGTGCCTGCGGGCCGACGACCTCGTCGTCGAGGATCGCGGGGTAGCGGCCGGCCAGTTCCCAGGCATTGAAGAAGGGCGACCAGTCGATGTATTCCGCCAGTTCCACGAGCGGGTAATCCTCGAACACGTGCAGGCCCGGCCGTGCCGGCGTCGGCGGGGGGTGGGCCTCCCAGCGCCCGTCGAACCGGTTCGCCTGCGCCTTGGCGAACGAGACCAGGCGCTTGGCGCTGCCGCGGTCGCGGTGGCGCTCGCGTATCGCGGCGTAATCGTCCTCGTTGGCGGCCACGAACGCCGCGGACCGCTCGGGGCTCAGCAGGGACTGCGCCACCCCGACCGCGCGCGAGGCGTCCTTCACCCACACCGTCGCCCCGGTGTAGTGCGGCGCGATCTTGAGCGCCGTGTGCGCGCGTGAGGTGGTCGCCCCGCCGATGAGCAGCGGCACCTCGAAGCCCTGGCGCTGCATCTCGCGCGAGAGCTGGCTCATCTCCTCCAGCGAAGGCGTGATCAGCCCGGAGAGTCCGATGATGTCGGCACCGGCCTCGCGGGCACGGTCCAGGATCGTCTGCGCCGGCACCATGACGCCCAGGTCGATGACCTCGAAGTTGTTGCAGGCCAGCACCACGCCGACGATGTTCTTGCCGATGTCGTGCACGTCGCCCTTCACCGTGGCCAGCACGATCGTGCCGTTGTTGCGGCTGACGTTTCCGGTGCGCCGCTTCTCCTCCTCGATCCAGGGGATCAGGTGCGCCACCGCCTTCTTCATCACCCGCGCCGACTTCACCACCTGCGGCAGGAACATCTTGCCGGCGCCGAACAGGTCGCCGACCACGTTCATGCCGGCCATCAGCGGCCCCTCGATGACCTCGAGCGGCTTGTCGGCCCGCAGCCGGGCCGCCTCGGTGTCCTCGACGACGAACTCGTCGATGCCGTGCACCAATGCGTGCTTGAGCCGGCCTTCGACGTCCATGTCGCGCCAGGCCAGCTTCTTGCGCTCGGCCTCCGGGTCACTGGTGCCGGCACCGCCCTTGTGCCGCGCGGCGATCTCCATCAGGCGCTCGGTGGCGTCGCTGCGTCGGTTGAGCACCAGGTCCTCGACCCGCTCGCGCAGCTCTGGCTCGATGTCGTCGAGGATCGGCATCGCGCCGGCATTGACGATGCCGAAGTCCATGCCGGCGGCGATCGCGTGGTAGAGGAACACCGAGTGGATCGCCTCGCGCACCGGCGTGTTGCCACGGAACGCGAAGCTGACGTTGCTCACGCCACCGGAGACGTGGCAGTGCGGCAGCGTGTCGCGGATGATGCGCGTGGCCTCGATGAAGTCGACCGCGTAGTTGTCGTGCTCGGCGATGCCGGTGCCGATCGCGAAGATGTTGGGGTCGAACAGGATGTCCTCGGGCGGGAAGCCCACCTCGTCGACCAACAGGCGGTAGGCGCGGGTGCAGATCGCGACCTTGCGCTCGCAGGTGTCGGCCTGGCCCTGCTCGTCGAAGGCCATGACCACGACGGCCGCGCCATAGCGCAGCACCGTGCGCGCCTGTTGCAGGAACGCGTCCTCGCCCTCCTTGAGCGAGATCGAGTTGACCACGCCCTTGCCCTGCAGGCAGCGCAGCCCGGCCTCGATGACCTCGAACTTCGAGGAGTCCACCATCACCGGCACCCGGGCGATGTCGGGCTCGGCGGCGATGAGGTTGAGGAACCGGACCATCATCGCGGCCGAGTCGATCATGCCCTCGTCCATGTTCACGTCGAGGATCTGCGCGCCGGCCTCGACCTGCTGGCGGGCGACCTCGACCGCGGCGTCGAGGCGGTCCTCCTTGATCAGCTTGCGGAACTTCGCCGAGCCGGTCACGTTGGTGCGCTCGCCGATGTTGACGAAGTTCGACTCCGGCCCGATGACCAGCGGCTCCAGGCCGGACAGGCGCATGCGGCGGGGC
Source organism: Alkalisalibacterium limincola (assembly GCF_008017755.1). Lineage (GTDB taxonomy): Bacteria > Pseudomonadota > Gammaproteobacteria > Xanthomonadales > Xanthomonadaceae > Alkalisalibacterium > Alkalisalibacterium limincola. The sequence continues at coordinate 157,558 of NZ_VRTS01000001.1, read as the reverse complement.
AGGGCGCTCATGCCGCCGCCTCGGTCTGCGGGATCGCGCGCGGCGGCAGGCCGTCCATCGCCCCGGCGATCGCCCGGATGTGCTCCGGGGTCGTGCCGCAGCAACCGCCGACCAGGTTCAGCAGGCCGGCCTCGGCGAACTGGCGCAGCGTGCCGGCCATCTGTTCCGGCGTCTCGTCGTAGCCACCGAAGGCATTCGGCAGCCCGGCATTCGGGTGGCAGCTGATGTGCGCGGTGGCCACGTGCGAGAGCACGTCGACGTGGGCGCGCAGGTCCTTGGCACCCAACGCGCAGTTGAGGCCGATGAACAGCGGCTGCGCATGCGCCACGGAGTACCAGAAGGCCTCGGCGGTCTGGCCAGAGAGCGTGCGCCCGGAGCGGTCGGTGATCGTCCCGGACACCGCGACCGGAAGCCGGCCGCCACGGCGCTCGAACTCCTGGGCGAGCGCGAAAAGCGCGGCCTTGGCGTTGAGGGTGTCGAAAACGGTCTCGACCATCAGCAGGTCCGAACCCCCGTCGACCAGGCCTGCGACAGCCTCGGAGTAGTTGTCGACCAGTTCCTCGAACGACGTGGCGCGAAAGCCGGGGTTGTTCACATCCGGGCTGATCGATGCGGTACGGCTGGTCGGGCCGATCACGCCGACCACGAAACGGGGCTTGCCCGGCGTCGCAGCGGTGGCCGCGTCGCAGGCTTCGCGGGCTAGTCGGGCGGCCTCGCGGTTGAGTTCGCCGACCAGCGCCTGGGTGCCGTAGTCGGCCTGCGACAGCGCAGTGGAGTTGAAGGTGTTGGTTTCCACCAGGTCGGCACCGGCCTCCAGGTAGGCGCGGTGGACATCGCGGATCAGGGCCGGTTGGCTCAGCGTCAGCAGGTCGTTGTTGCCCTTCTGCTCGAGTGCCAGCGCCTCGTCGCCGCCCTCGGCGAAGCGCTCCCCGCGGTAGCCGGCCTCGTCCAGGGCGTGCGCCTGGATCATCGTGCCCATCGCGCCGTCCAGCACCAGGATGCGCTGGTCGAGGGCCTCGAGCAGGGGCGTGGTGCGATCGGGGTCGAGCCAGGGCAGGGTGGGCATCGGTCGGGGCCTCAGGGCTTGGTCGCGGTCAGGGAGACGACTTCGAAATGCGGAGGGCGCTTCTCGCGCGTCACCGTCTCGCACACGTTGACCTTCAGGCCGGCCTTCTCGGCGTGGCGCTTGAGCTCGCGCGGGGTGAAGCCGAGGTTGACGTGGCCGTAGGGCGTCACCGCCGCGCGGTGCTCGTGGCGCGCAAGCGCCGTGGCCAGCAGCCGGCCACCGGGACGCAGCACCCGTGCCGCCTCGGCCACGGCCACCACCGGGCGCTCGGCGTAGGTCAGCGCATGCATCATCAGCACCAGGTCGAAGCTGGCCTCGTCGAAGGGCAGGTCGTGCATGTCGTGCTCGAGCACCCGGACGTTGCGGTAGGCCGCCAGGCGGGTCTGTGCGGCGGCGACCACCTTGTGGCTGGCGTCGATGCACACGAACGAACGCGCGTGGGGGGCCAGCAGTTCGGCCGTGACCCCGTCGCCGGAGGCGATGTCGAGCACGTCGCCGGGTTCCAGCAGCGGCAGTGCGGCACGGGCCAGGGCTTCCCAGGTTCGACCCGGCGAGTAATGGCGCTCCATGTCCCCGGCCACCGAGTCGGCCCAGTTCTGGTCCACGGCGCGCATCGCCAGCACCGAGGGCAGGCGCTCGGCATCCGCACGCAGCATCGGATCGTCGGTGCCCTGGCGCAGTGCCTGCCACAGCGACGCCTCGGCCGGGTCGAGCTCGCCGTTGAAGCGGTAGTAGGCGGACACGCCGGCGCGGCGGTCCATGACCAGGCCCGCCTCCTTCAGCCGGGCCAGGTGGGTGGACACCCGCGGCTGGGCCAGCCGGGTGATCGCGGCGAGTTCGGCCACGGTCAGCTCCTCGTGCTCCAGCAGTGCCAGCAGCCGCACGCGGGTCGCGTCGGAGAGCACCTTCAGGCAGGTCGACCAGGCTTCCAGATCCACAGGCATCCCTTTATCGCGATTCAAAGATATATGGATGGTGGCGGCTGCCGTCGGACAGGTCAAGCCCGGCCGTGCGGCAATTCGCCTCCACGCCGTGGTGACTGGCCCGCGTTACAATGCGCGGCTGAAAGTGCCTATTTCCGAACCAAAGGACCTCACCGTGGATTTCAACTTCACCGAAGAGCAGCTGATGATCCAGGACGTTGCCCGTCGCATCGCCCAGGAGAAGATCGCCCCGACCGCCGCCGAGTTCGACGCGTCCGGCGAATTCCCGAGCGCGAACATCAAGATCCTCGGTGAGAACGGCCTGATGGGCATCGAGGTGCCGGCCGAGTACGGCGGTGCGGGCATGGATCCGGTGGCCTACGTGCTGGCGATGATCGAGATCGCCGAGGCCGACTGCGCCCATTCCACGATCATGTCGGTCAACAACTCCCTGTTCTGCAACGGCATCCTGAAGTTCGGCTCCGAGGAGCAGAAGCAGAAGTACGTGCGGGCGATCGCCGAGGGCGAGGCCGTGGGCGCGTTCGCGCTGACCGAGCCGCAGTCGGGCTCGGACGCCACCGCGATGCGCTGCAAGGCGGTCAAGCGCGACGACGGCCGCTACGTCGTCAACGGCAAGAAGAGCTGGATCACGTCCGGCCCGGTCGCCGACTACATCGTCCTGTTCGCCCAGACCGACCCGTCCAAGGGCGCCAAGGGCATCACCGCGTTCATGGTCCACACCGACCGCGAGGGCTTCCACCGCGGCAAGACCGAGCCCAAGCTCGGCATCCGTGCCTCGGCCACCTGCGAGGTCGAGTTCACCGACTACGTGGTCGAGCCCGAAGAGGTGCTGGGCCAGGAAGGCGAGGGCTTCAAGATCGCGATGGGCGTGCTCGACGCCGGCCGCATCGGCATCGCCTCGCAGGCGGTGGGCCTGGGGCGTGCCGCCTACAAGGCCGCCGTGGCGTACTCCAGGGAGCGCAAGAGCTTCGGCCAGCCGATCGGCAGCTTCCAGATGATCCAGGCCAAGATCGCCGACATGAAGTGCCGGCTGGATGCCGCCGAGCTGTTGACGCTGCGCGCGGGCTGGGCCAAGGCCCAGGCCGAGAAGAACGGCGGCCGCTTCAGCACCGAGGCCGCGGTGGCCAAGCTGACCGCGTCGGAAGCGGCGATGTTCATCACCCACGCCGCGCTGCAGGTGCACGGCGGCATGGGCTACTCCAAGGAGATGCCGCTGGAGCGCTATTTCCGCGATGCCAAGATCACCGAGATCTACGAAGGCACCAGCGAGATCCAGCGCATGGTCATCGCCCGCAACGAGACCGGTTTGCGCTGATCGTCGCGTAGAACTGAACGAGAGGCCAACCACGAAGGGGCCCTGCCGCGAGGCAGGGCCTTTTTCGCAGGTTCCGGCTGGCCCCCCCAACCCTGCCTCGCTACACTTTCACACTTTGTTTATCCCGACCGGAAAGCCCCTGACATGAGCGAATCCTCCGCCAGTCACGTCAGCGTCCATGACGTCTCCCTCGAACCGATCATGACGGCGATCCGGGAGGCGCTTCCCACGGCCCGACATGAGGAGGCGCTGGCCTTCGCGGACGCGTTCTACGGGCGCATGTCGGCGGAGGAGTTCGATGTGCGTCCGGCCGGCGACTGGGCGGCCCTGGCGCGCGATTTCCTCGAGTTCGCGCGCGAGCGCCCGGCGGGCAAGCCGGTGCTTCGGGTGTTCAACCCGACCCAGGGCGAGCACGGCTGGAGTTCGGCCCACACCGTCGTGCAGGTGGTGAACGACGACATGCCGTTCCTGGTCGACTCCGTGAGCATGGCGCTGGCCCTGTCGAACGTGTCGATCCACGTGCTGGGCCATCCGGTCGTGGAGGTCGAGCGCGATGCGGGCGGCGCGCTCGTGGGGCTCGGCCGCGGCCAGCGTGAATCGTTGCTGCACATCGAGATCGACCTGCAGACCGACCCCGACGTGCTGGCGACGATGATCCGCGACATCGAGACCGCGCTGTCGGATGTGCGCATGTCGGTGGCCGACTGGGCGGCGATGCGCAACAAGGCACGGGCGATCGCCGAGGAGCTGGCGGGTTCGAAGGTGCGCTTGAGCGCCGAGGCCATGGCGGAGACCCAGGAGTTCCTCGCCTGGGCCGCCGACGACCACTTCACCTTCCTGGGCTACCGCGAGTACGAGGTCCGCCACGAGGCTGGCGACCAGGTGCTGGCGGCCCTGCCGGGCACCGGCCTGGGCCTGCTCAAGGGCGAGGAGCGCATCGGCAAGCCGCGCTCGCTCAAGACCCTGATCGCGCACACGCTGTCGCAGAACGACCAGATCGACGCGCTGATCCTGACCAAGACCAATGCACGCTCGACCGTGCATCGCCCCGGCTACATGGACTACATCGGCGTGCTGCGTTTCGACGCGCAGGGCGAGCCGGTCGGGGAGCACCGTTTCGTCGGCCTGTACACCTCGGCGGCCTACAACCGCCGGCCCTGGGACATCCCGCTGGTGCGCCAGCGCTTCGAATACGTGATGAAGCGCTCCGGACTGCCGCGCGACGGCCACAGCGGAAAGGCACTCAAGCACATCCTGGAGAGCCTGCCGCGCGACGAGCTGTTCCAGTCCAGCGACGACGAGCTGTTCCAGACCTGCATGGGCATCCTCAGCCTGCAGGAGCGCATCCGGCCGCGCCTGTTCCTGCGCCGCGACCGCTATGGGCGCTTCTTCTCCGCCTTGGTCTACATCCCGCGCGACCGCTTCAACACCGACACCCGACTGCGCATCGAAGCGATGCTGATGGAGGCGCTCAACGGCCAGCGCATCGACACGACGATCCAGGTCGGCGACCTGCCGCTGGCGCAGTTGCACCTGATCATCCGGCCCAAGGCCGGCGGGGCGGAGTTCAACGTCGCCGAACTCGAGCAGCGCCTGGTCGAACTGGTGCGCAACTGGCACGACGACCTGCGCGACATCCTGATCGAGCGCCGGGGTGCGGAGGACGGGCTGAAGCTGTCGCAGCGCTTCGGGCGCGCCCTGCCCGGCGGCTACATCGAACGGGCCACGCCCGAGGTGGCTGCCAACGACGTCGAGCACCTCTCGCGCCTGGAGGGGCCGCAGGACCTGCGCCTGGCCCTGTACCGCAGTGGCGAGGATGCCAGCCAGGTGCATTTCAAGCTCTACCGCCAGGGCGAGGCGATCGCCCTGTCCGATGCGCTGCCGATGATGGAGAACATGGGCCTGCGCATCGTCGCAGAGCATCCCTTCGAGGTGCATGCCGACGGCATGTTGCGCTCGATCCAGGACTTCAGCATCGAATTGCCGGGCGGGGAGATCGACGTCGGGGCGGTCCGCGAGGTGTTCGAGGATGCCTTCGAGCAGGTCTGGCGCGGGACCGCCGAGAGCGACGGCTTCAACCGGCTGGTGCTGGTGGCGCGCCTGGACTGGCGCGAAGTGGCGATGCTGCGGGCCTACTGCAAGTACCTGTTGCAGGCCGGCGTGCCGTTCTCGCAGGCCTACATGGAGTCCACGCTGTGCCGCTACCCGCTGCTGGCGAGGTTGCTGGTGGAGTTGTTCGAGGCGCGCTTCGACCCGGCCCGGGAGGGTGAGGGCGGCGAGCAGGCCCGCGAGAGCCTGCAGCGCGAACTCGACGGCATCCACGACCCCACGCTGGACGAGAACGCGCACACCATCATCGAAGAGGTCGCCTACGCGCGCGGGCTCGATCGCAGTGCGCAGGCCGATGCCGCGCTCGACGCGCTGGCCATCCTGCTCGAGCGCGTGTCCAGCATCGACGAGGACCGCATCCTGCGCAGCTTCATCGGCGTCATCGAGGCGACGCTGCGTACCAGCTACTTCCAGTGCCCGGACGGCACCTACCGCGACTACCTGGCCTTCAAGTTCGACCCGGGCCTGATCCCCGAGCTGCCGCGGCCGAGGCCCTACCGCGAGACCTTCGTGTGCTCGCCGCGGGTCGAGGGCGTGCACCTGCGCTTCGGCAAGGTGGCACGTGGTGGCCTGCGCTGGTCGGACCGGCGCGAGGACTTCCGCACCGAGGTGCTGGGCCTGGTCAAGGCGCAGATGGTGAAGAACACGGTCATCGTTCCGGTGGGCGCGAAGGGCGGCTTCATCGTCAAGCAGCCGCCTGCGGCCAGCGACCGCGAGGCCTTCCTCGCGGAGGGCGTGGCCTGCTACCGCATGTTCATCAACGGCCTGCTCGACATCGCCGACAACTACGCCGGCGACACGGTCGTGCATCCCGTGGGCGTGGTGCGCCGCGACGACGACGACCCGTACCTGGTCGTGGCCGCCGACAAGGGCACCGCGACGTTCTCCGACATCGCCAATGGCATCTCGCTCGAGCACGGCTACTGGCTGGGGGATGCCTTCGCCTCCGGTGGCTCGGTGGGCTACGACCACAAGGGCATGGGCATCACCGCCAAGGGCGCCTGGGAGTCGGTCAAGCGCCACTTCCGCGCGCTGGGCATCGACAGCCAGACGCAGGACTTCACCGCGGTCGGCATCGGCGACATGTCCGGCGACGTGTTCGGCAACGGCATGCTGCTCTCGCGCCACATCCGGCTGGTCGCCGCGTTCGACCACCGCCACATCTTCATCGACCCGAACCCGGATTCGGCCGCCAGCTACGCCGAGCGCGAGCGGTTGTTCCAGCTGCCGCGATCGAGCTGGGAGGACTACGACCGGGCCCTGGTCTCCTCCGGGGGCGGCATCTTCGCGCGTTCGATGAAGTCGATTCCGCTCAGCGAGGAAGCCCGGTCCGCGCTGGGCATCGACGAGTCGGTGACGCAGATGACGCCGAACGAGTTGATGAACGCGATCCTCAAGGCGCCGGTCGACCTGTTGTGGAACGGTGGCATCGGCACCTACGTCAAGGCGGCCTCGGAAAGCCACGAGGACGTCGGCGACCGCGCCAACAACGGACTGCGCGTGAATGGCGGCGAGCTGCGCTGCCGCGTGGTGGGCGAGGGCGGCAACCTCGGCCTGACCCAGCGCGGCCGCATCGAGGCCGCGCTGCAGGCCGGCGTGCTGCTCAACACCGACTTCATCGACAACTCCGCCGGCGTGGACACCTCCGACCACGAGGTGAACATCAAGATCCTGCTCAACGCCGTGATGCAGCGGGGCGACCTCGGCATCGAGGACCGCAATGCGCTGCTGGCCGAGATGACCGACGAGGTCGCATCGCTGGTCCTGGTCGACAACTACCGCCAGAACCAGGCCATCAGCCTGATGGAGCGCATGAGCGTTTCGCGCCTGGGCTCCAAGCAGCACTTCATCCGCACGCTGGAGTCGCGCGGGCTGCTCGACCGCCAGCTGGAGTTCCTGCCCTCCGAGAGTGAGTTCGAGGACCGCCGTTCGCGCGGCCTGGGCCTGACCCGGCCGGAGCTTTCCGTGCTGCTGTCCTACGCCAAGCTGGTGGCGTTCGACCAGTTGCTGCACTCCGACGTGCCGGAGGATCCCTACCTGTCCCGCGAACTGCTGCGCTATTTCCCGCAGCCGCTGCAGGAGCGTTTCGCCGACCTGATGGAGGACCACCGCCTGCGCCGCGAGATCATCGCCACGGCGGTCACCAACTCCACGATCAACCGCATGGGCGCCACCTTCCTGATGCGCATGCAGGAGGACACCGGGCAGTCGCCGGCACAGATCGCCAAGGCCTACACGATCACCCGCGAGGTGCTCGACGCGCGCGAGCTGTGGGCGCAGATCGACGAGCTCGACCTGCGGGTGCCGGAATCCTCACAGATCGACGCCCTGCAGCGCATCTGGGCCCTGCAGCGTGGCATGACGCGCTGGTTGCTCAACCGCCCGGGCCAGTCGCTGGGCATCGCCGACCAGGTCGAGCGCTACAAGCCGGGCATGGACGCACTGCGCGAGGCCCTGCCCGAGGTGCTGGGCGAGGAGGACCGCGAGGCCTTCGAGGCCGACCGCCACCAGTGGCTGGGCGCGGGCTTCCCGGACGCGATGGCGACCCAGCTGGCCGCGCTGGCGTGGCTGGAGTCGGGCATGGACATCGTCGAGGTGGCCGGCAGCTCGAGCGAGCGGGTCGGACTGGTCGCACGTGTCCACTTCCGTTTCGGCCAGGTGATGCACCTGTCCTGGCTGGCCCATCGCATCGACGAACTGCCGGTGGGCGGGCGTTGGCATGCGCTGGCCCGTGGCGCGCTGCGTGACGAGCTCCAGGCCCAGCATCGCGGCCTGGTCGCGCTGGTGCTCGAGGAGAGCGAGCAGGCCGGGCCCGAGGCGGTGGATGCGTGGCTGGCGCGTGACGACGCCACACTCGGCTTCACCCGGCAGATGCTCGATGAACTCCGCTCGCAACGCACGATGGACTATCCGACCCTGTCGGTGGCGGTGCGCCTGCTGGCCCAGACGGTCGCGGCCGAGCAGGTCGCGGCCTAGCAGTGACGGCCCGGGCGCCCGTGTGGCGGGCGCCTGGGTTAAGCTGCGGGCCGGGTCGAGGGGGAGTCGGGTGTGAACCAGCCACGCATAGCATTCCTTGGCAGCCGCCATCCGGGCGCGGCACAGGCGCTGGCTTCACTGATCGCGGCGCACGGGCAACACGAGCCCGCGGACGCCGACGTCATCTGTGCCCTCGGCGGCGACGGCTTCATGCTGCAGACCCTGCATCGCCACGGCAGCCTCGGCAAGCCGGTGTTCGGCATGAAGCTGGGCTCGGTCGGGTTCCTGATGAACCAGTACCGGGGCGAAGGCCTGGTCGAGCGCCTCCAGGCCGCTGAACCGGCGATGCTCCGCCCCCTCGAGATGACGGCGGTCACCGAGTCGGGCGCCAGTGTCCATTCCCTCGCCTACAACGAGGTGTCGCTGCTGCGCCAGACGCGGCAGGCGGCCCACCTGAGGATCCAGCTCAACGAGCGCGACAAGCTCGAGCTGCTGGTCTGCGATGGCATCCTGGTCGCCACGCCGGCCGGCAGCACGGCCTACAATTTCTCCGCCCACGGGCCCATCCTTCCCCTCGGCTCAAGCGTCATCGCGCTCACGCCGATCGCAGCCTTCCGGCCGCGTCGCTGGCGGGGTGCCATCCTGCGTGCGGACACCGAGATTCGACTCCAGGTGCTGGACCCGGACAAGCGGCCGGTGTCGGCCACGGCCGATTCGCACGAAGTGCGCGAGGTGGTCGAGGTCGTGATCCGCTCGTCGCAACGACACAGCGTCACGCTGCTGTTCGATCCGGAACACAACCTCGAGGAACGCATCCTCAACGAGCAGTTCCTGACCTGAGCAGCCGCGGCATCATGGCGCGCCGGGAAGGTGGCGCCTAACGGCCAGGGCAGGCCAGGATCCACCCCCGAATCCCCGACCGGACTTGTCCATGTCTTCCGCCAACACGCCCCCTTCGCCGCTCCAGACTACCCCCGGCTCGGGTCGAGACCCGGTCGCGCCGCTGATCGTCGCGGTCTCCTCGCGTGCACTTTTCGACCTCGAGCAAAGCCATGTCCTGTACGAGAAGGAAGGACTGGAGGCGTACACCAGCTTCCAGCGAGAGCGCGAGGACGAGCCGCTCGAACCCGGCGTCGCCTATCCGCTGGTGCGCAAGCTGCTGGCGCTCAACGAGCGCCTCGGACCAGACCAGCCCGGCGTGGAAGTGATCCTGATCTCGCGAAACTCCTGCGACACCGGGCTGCGCATCTTCAATTCGATCGAGCGCCTGGGGCTGTCGATCACCCGCGCGGCCTTCACCAATGGCGCGGCCCCCTATCCCTACATCGCGCCGTTCAATGCGCAGTTGTTCCTTTCCACCCATGGCAACGACGTGGCCAACGCGCTGCGCGCCGGCGTCGCCGCGGCGACGATCTGGCCGGCCCAGGCCGACGGCCTGGACGCCGATCAGGTGCGCCTGGCCTTCGACGGCGACGCGATGCTGTTCTCGGAGGGCGAGGAGGAGACCGGCGGTGGTGCGTTCCGCAGCTTCCTCTCCGCGCTGCATCGCCTGCAGGCGGCCTTCCCGATGGGCGAGGCGGATTCACCGATCCGTACCGCACTGATCACCGAACGCTCCGCGCCGGCCCACCGGCAGGTCATCGCCACGCTGCGCGAGTGGGGCGTGCGGCTGGACGAGGCGCTGTTCCTGGGTGGGCGCAGCAAGCAGGAGTTCCTGCGCACCTTCGGCGCCGACATCTTCTTCGACGGCCGTGCCGATGGCGAGTTGCTGGACCCGGACAAGGTGCTGGCCCGATGACACGCGCCCGTAACAAAACCGACATACGCTGACGCAGTGAACTCCATGACTCCAGACAATCCCGCCGGTGCGGGCGGTGGCAATGTGCCCGCTACCCCCTCGCCCGCATTCGGCCCGCACGCCGTGCTGAAGTGGCTGGTCGTGGCCTGTGCCGCGGTGCTTCTCGCGGCGTGCTGCCCGGAGGCCCGGGTCGACGAGCGCGGCTGGCCGACGGAACTGGTGCTGGGGCTGGTGCCGGCCAACGAGGCCGAAATGATGGTCGACAACCTCGACCCGATCACCGAGTTCCTGTCCGAGCGCATCGGCGTGCCGGTGCGTGGTTTCGTGCCGCAGGACTACACCGGCCTGGTCGAGGCGATGGGCAGCGGACGCGCCGACATCGGCATGCTGCCCCCCGTTCGCGGCGATGCTGGGCGCGCGCCGCTACGACATCGAGCCGGTGCTCATCTCGGTGCGCGATGGCGAGACCGGCTACCGCACCCAGTGGATGACCAACGATGCATCGGTGTGCGACACCGATCCCGTGCCCGGCGTGCGCGGCATGCTCGAGTGCGAGGGCGACATCGCCAGCGTGCGTGGCCAGAGCGTGGCGTTCACCGACCCGAACTCGACCACCGGATTCCTGTTCCCGGCGCAGCAGCTGGCCGACATCGACATCGACTACGAGCGCGACATCCAGCCGATCTTCGTGGGTTCCCACGACGCGGCCGTGGCTGCGGTGCGGCGCGGCGACGTGCGTTTCGCCGTCGCCTACGAGGATGCGCGCAACATGATCCGGGGCCAGCACCCGGACGTGGCGGAGCGCGTCATCGTCTTCAACCACTCGCCCTACATTCCCAACGACGGCGTGCAGGTGCGTGCCGACCTGCCGCAGGACCTCAAGGACGAGATCGCACGTGCCTTCCTGGAGTTCGCCCAGGAGCAGGAAGCCTCGCTGCCGCGCGAACAGCGCGCGCTGTACATCATTTACGAAATCGACGGATTCGTGCCGGCCGGAGGGGGGGTGTACGACACCGTCTCCGAAGTCTACGAACTGATGCGTCGCTGACCGGAGCCCCGGATGACCGACCAGACCACCCCCACCGGCGGCGGCAAGCCCGCGATCGCCTACCGCAACGCCAACGTCACCTACGGCGGTGGCGTGCATGCGATGAAGGACCTGACGCTGGACATCGAGGACGGCCAGTTCGTCGTCATCGTCGGCTCCTCGGGCGCCGGCAAGTCCACCCTGATGCGCTCGGTGAACGGGCTGATCCCGTTGAGCTCGGGCAGCCTGGAGATCCACGCACGCCGGTGCCGACCAAGCCGGGCCCGGAGTTGCGCCACCTGCGCGCCGGCATCGGGATGATCTTCCAGGACTTCCGCCTGGTGAAGCGGCTCAGCGTGCTGGACAACGTGCTGATCGGTCGCCTGGCGCACGTGCCCACGTGGCGCAGCCTGGTTGGCATGTGGCCCAAGAAGGACATCGAGATCGCCTTCGACGCGCTCGAGCGCGTGGGCATTCCCGACAAGGCCTACGTCAAGGCCAGCCAGCTTTCCGGTGGCCAGCAGCAGCGCGTGGGCATCGCCCGGGCGCTGGCGCAGCAGCCCCGGGTGATCCTGGCCGACGAGCCGGTGGCGTCGCTCGATCCGATCACCTCGCACCAGGTCATGCAGGACCTGCTGCGCATCAACCGCGACCTGGGCATCACCACGATCGTCAACCTGCACTTCCTCGACCTGGCCAAGCGCTACGGCCAGCGCATCATCGGCCTGCGCCATGGCGAGCTGGTCTATGACGGGTCCGGCGAGACGGTCACCGACAAGCAGTTCCTTGAAATCTATGGCCGCCCCCCGGAAGAGGACGACTTCCTCGGAGGCGCCAAATGAACCAGGCCATGCGCCCGGCGAAGCCGCGGCCATCCTGGGGCCTGTGGGCCGCGATCATCGGCGTGGTCGGTGGCATGACGCTGTGGTCGGCCTGGGGCGTGGGTCTGTCGGCCACCGAGTTCTTCTGCAACATCGGCGGGGGTGGGCGCCTGCTGCGCGAGTCGTGGCCGCCGGATTTCGCCTTCCTGCCGCGGCTGTGGGGTCCGTTCCTCGAGACGTTGCAGATCGCGCTGATCGGCACCGTGGTCGGCGGCATCCTGGCGATCCCGGTGGCGGTGCTGGCGGCACGCCCGATCTCGCCCAACCGCACCACCTGGTTCGTCGACCGCAATTTCATGAACGTGCTGCGCACGATGCCCGACCTGTTCTGGGCGATGCTGTTCGCCGCCGCCGTGGGCTTCGGCCCGTTGGCAGGTGCGCTGGCGCTGAGCGTGTTCACGGTCGCCGTGGTCAGCAAGCTGTTCTCGGAGTCGATGGAGTCCATCGACATGAACCTGCCCGAGGCGGTGCGTGCCAGCGGTGGCACCTGGCTTGAGATGGTGCGCTTCTCGGTGTTGCCGCAGGTGTGGCCGCAGTACGCCTCCTACGTGATGTACGCCTTCGAGCTCAACGTGCGCGCCTCGATGGTGCTGGGTCTGGTCGGCGCCGGTGGCATCGGCATGATCCTCAATACCCAGCGCGCCAGCTTCGAATACGAGCGGGTGACGATGATCATCCTGATGGTGCTGGTGGCGGTGCTGGTGATCGAACAGATCTCCATCGCGGTCCGGAGGCGCCTGATATGACCGCCCGGACGAGCAAGACCTACCCCGGCCGCCCGCGCGGCGGCCTCGCCACCTGGGTGAGCCTCGGCCTCGGCCTGGCCTTCCTCGCCTCGCTGTGGGCGGTGGATGCCTCGCCGCAGCGGTTGATCGCCGTCCCAGGAGAGGTGCTGATCTTCCTCGGGCGCTTCTTCCTGCCCGACATGTTCTTCCTGCGCGACCCGGAGACCGGGCGCTGGCTGTGCAGCCAGGACTGGGCCGCCTGCCAGTCCGCGTTGGGCACCCACTGGTCCGGAGTGGTCGGCTACGGCCGCGACCAGGTGGTCGCCGGCATCATCGAGTCGATCCACATCGCCTGGATCGGCACGATCATCGGCGCGGTGCTGTCCTTGGGCCTGGCCTTCCTGGGCGCGAACACGCTGTTTCCGACCCTGTCCAAGGGTGTCAAGGCGCTGTCCTCGACGATTCGTGCGGTGCCCGAGATCCTGCTGGCGATCTACCTGATTCCGATCGTCGGCCTGGGCGCCACGGCGGGAGCGCTGGCGATCGGCCTGCACTCGGTCGGCATGCTGTCCAAGCTGGGTGCCGAAGTCGTCGAGTCGATCGACATGGGGCCGGTGGAGGCGGTCGAGGCGGCCGGTGGCTCGAAGATCGCGGCGATCCGATATGCGGTGCTGCCGCAGGTGATCCCGGAGATCCTGGCGCAGTGGTTGTTCCGCTTCGAACTCAACCTGCGCGCCTCGGCGATCCTCGGCGTGGTCGGCGCCGGTGGCGTCGGTGCGCTGCTGCTCAACGCGCTGCGCTACCGCCAGTTCGACAAGGCCGCGGCGGTGCTGATCATGACGGTGCTGGCGGTGCTGGCGATCGACATGCTCTCCAGCGCGTTGCGACGTCGCCTGACCCGCATCTGAGGGCGGCGCGACGCCGCGTGGCGTTATAGTTTCGTGCCGGCCCCACGGGCCGGCCCAGTCATGGAACCCGGGCACGCATGAGCGATCCATCCAGCACCCAACCCGAGGCGCCGATGCCGCCGGCCGATCCTGCCGGGCCGCTGATCGTGGCGATCACGTCGCGCGCGCTGTTCCATCTGGAGGACTCCAATGCCTTGTTCGAGCGCGAGGGCCTGGCGGCGTACACCGCGTTCCAGCGCGAGAAGGAAGACGAAGTGCTGGCACCGGGAATCGCCTTCCCGCTGGTGCGCAAGCTGCTGCGCCTCAACGAACTCGGCAACCCGGACAGTCCCCGCGTGGAAGTGGTGTTGCTCTCGCGCAACTCCAGCGACACCGGGCTGCGCATCTTCAACTCCATCGAGCACCACGGGCTGAAGATCCGCCAGGCGGTGTTCACCAGCGGCGCACCGGTGTATCGCTACATCCGGCCCTTCGGGGCACAGTTGTTCCTGTCGGCGAACCCGGCCTCGGTGCGCAGCGCGCTCGACCACGGCGTGGCCGCGGCGACGATCCTGCCCGCACCGGCACCGGAGCGGGTCGGCGAGCAGCTGCGCATCGCGTTCGACGGGGACGCGGTGATCTTCGGCGATGAGTCAGAGCGCATCAACCTGGAGCAGGGGCTGCATGCCTTCTCGGAGAACGAGCGCACGATGGCGGGCGAGCCCCTGGCGGGCGGGCCGTTCCGGGCGTTCCTGGCGGCGCTGCACCACCTGCAGGCGGCGTTCCCCGAGGCCGATTCGCCGATCCGCACGGCACTGGTGACGGCGCGCTCGGCGCCGGCGCACAAGCGGGTCATCCTGACGCTGCGGCGCTGGGGGGTGCGGCTCGACGAGGCGCTGTTCCTGGGCGGACGCTCGAAGGGCCCGTTCCTGAAGGTGTTCGGGGCGGACATCTTCTTCGATGATTCTCAGCACAACATCGATTCGGCGCGCGAGCACGTGGCGACAGGGCACGTGCCGCACGGGGTTTCGAATGTTCGGCGTTGAAGCCTTGGTGCGTTGAAGCATTGGGCGTTGGGGTTCGGGGCGTTGTTGAGGGGCCGCGGAGCGCGGGGACCTTACCCCTGAATCGAAAAACTCCTGCGGAGCTTTTTCTTTAAAGGATTCCGGGGCAAGGTCCCCGCACTCCGCGGCGTCGGGGCGGGGAAGGGTGCCCGGGTCTGGGACGTGGCTGCGTGTGGGTGAGTCGAGTCAGCGTTTCCAGTTTAGGGAGAGGGGAGGTGGTTTTCACGGAACGGTGATGCCACCATACGGCATCGTATGCATGCCGGCCGGGTGGTCGGCGCCACCATCCCGGAGAGCTGCAGATGCCCCACTACAACGCCCCGCTGCGCGACATGCGCTTTGTCCTGTTCGAACTGCTGGAGGCCGGTGCGCAGTTGCGCGAGATGCCGGCGTTTGCGGAGGTGGACGACGAGACGGTGCTGGCGGTGCTGGAGGAGTCGGGGCGGTTCGCGGCCGAGGTGGTGTTGCCGCTCAATGCGGTGGGCGACCAGCAGGGCTGCACCTTCCATGGCGACGGGGTGGTCACGACGCCGGAGGGCTTCAAGGAAGCGTACCGGCAGTACGTCGATGCGGGATGGCCGTCGCTGGCCTGCGGTACCGAGTACGGCGGGCAGGGTTTGCCTGCGACGGTGAACAATTCGGTCTACGAGATGTTCAATTCGGTCAGCCAGGCTTGGCTGATGTACGCGGGGTTGTCGCATTCGGCCTATGAATGCCTCAAGGCGCATGGGAGTGACGAGCTCAAGTCATCTACCTGCCAAGCTGGTGTCGGGCGAGTGGACCGGGACGATGTGCCTGACCGAGGCGCACTGCGGCACCGACCTGGGCATGCTGCGCACGCGCGCCGAGCCGGGTCCGGACGGCAGCCATCTGCTCAGCGGGACCAAGATCTTCATCTCCGCCGGCGAGCACGACATGGCGGAGAACATCCTGCACCTGGTGCTGGCGCGGCTTCCGGATGCGCCGGAGGGCACGCGTGGGATATCGCTGTTCCTGGTGCCGAAGTTCCTGCCCGATGCCGACGGTGGCGTGGGCGAGCGCAACGGCATCCAGGCCGGCTCGATCGAGCACAAGATGGGCATCCACGGCAATGCCACCTGCGTGATCAACCTCGACCAGGCGCGGGGCTGGCTGATCGGCGAGCCACACCGTGGGTTGCAGGCGATGTTCGTCATGATGAATTCGGCGCGGCTGGGCGTGGGCATGCAGTCGCTGGGGCTGGCGGAGATCGCGCAGCAGCAAGCGGTGGCCTATGCGAAGGATCGGCTGCAGAGCCGCTCGGCGCAGGGGGCGGTGCAGCCGGGGAAGCCGGCCGATCCGATCATCGTGCATGCCGACGTGCGGCGGATGCTGTTGACCGGCAAGGCCTACGTGGAGGCGGGGCGGGCGCTGACCTCGTGGACGGCGCTGATGATCGACCAGGCCCAGCACCATCCGGACGTGGCGGTGCGCGCGCGTTGCGAGGCGCTGATGGCGCTGCTCACGCCGGTGGTCAAGGCGTTCCTCACCGACAACGCGTTCGAGACGACGAACCTGGCGGTGCAGGTGTTCGGCGGGCACGGCTACATCCGCGAGTGGGGGGTGGAGCAGTACGTGCGCGATGCGCGCATCAACATGATCTACGAGGGCACCAACGGGATCCAGGCGCTGGATCTGCTGGGGCGCAAGGTGCTGTCCGATGGCGGAGCCAGGCTCAAGCTGTTCGGCGAGGAGATCGGTGCGTTCCTGCAGGCGCAGGGTGGTGAGCCGCGCATGGCGGAGTTCGTGGGGCCGCTGGCGAAGCTGCTGGAGGCGACCAGTGCGCTGACGGGCGAGATCGGGGTGCGGGCGCGGGAGAATCCGGACGAGGTGGGGGCGGCTTCGGTGCCTTACCTACGGATCGTTGGACATCTGTGCTTCGGGTGGATGTGGGCGCGGATGGCGCGTGTTGCGTTCGCGAAACTGGATGCGGAGGAGCGCGGGGATGGGTTCTACGTGGCGAAGCTGGCGACTGCGCGGTTCTATTTTGCGAAGTTGATGCCGGAGACGGCGATGCATATCCGGGCGATCAAGGCTGGTGCTGAGCCGTTGATGGCTCTGGATGCGGAACTGTTTTGATCTCGTGATGCTTGTGTTCGCTCCGTTGCGGGGCCGCGGCGCGCGGGGTGCATACCCCTGAATCGAAAAACTCCTGCGGAGCTTTTTCTTTAAAGATTCAGGGGTATGCACCCCACGCACCACGGGCTGGCGTGTGGGGGGGGCGAGCGTCGGGGTATGTCTTTAGTGGAATTCCCTGCCTTGGGATTTCAGGCCGGGGAGGAGGGGGGTGTAGTCGTCGAGGCGGTGGGCGATGAGGTGTTGGACGCCGTCGCGGCGTTCGAGGATGCCGTCGATCGCCAGCAGGGTGGATTCGAGCAGTTCGCGGCGCTGGCGCAGGGCCAGGTCGCGCCAGACGACGATGTTGAGCATGCCGGTCTCGTCCTCGACAGTCAGGAAGGTGACGCCGCTGGCGGTGCTGGGGCGCTGCTTGAGGGTGACCAGGCCGGCGAAGCGGACGTGGCTGCCGTGGGGAAGGTGGGCGATGTCCTGGGCGCGTTTGACGCGGCGGGTGGTCAGTTGGCGGCGGATCAGGCTCAGCGGGTGGCGCTCGAGGCTCAGGCCGGTGCTGGCGTAGTCGGCGAACACGTCTTCCTGGGCGCTGGGGGGGCGCAGGGCGATGCGTTGTTCGGGGACGGGGGCGAGGCTGATGACGTCCTCGCCGGCTTCGGCGGCGGCGATCGCCCAGTGGGCGCGGTGGCGGTGGCCGGCCAGGCGCTTCAGGGCGCCGGCTTCGGCCAGGGCGGTGCGTTCGCGGGCGTCCAGTCCAGCGCGGGCGCACAGGTCGGCGACGTCGCGGAACGGGGACCGGGTGCGGGCGGCGACGATGCGTTCGCCGGCGTCCGCCGACAGGCCGTTGACCAGGCGCAGGCCCATGCGCAGCGGGAGGGGGGATGCGCCGCTGCCTTCCAGTGAACAGTCCCAGCCACTGCTGCACACGTCGACCGGACGCACCGGGACGCCATGGGCGCGCACGTCGGCGATGATCTGGGCCGGGGCGTAGAAGCCCATCGGCTGGGCGTTGAGCAGGGCGCAGGCGAAGGCGTCGGGGTGGTGGCATTTCAGCCAGGCGGAGACGTAGGCGATCAGGGCGAAGCTGGCGGCGTGGGATTCGGGGAAGCCGTAGCTGCCGAAGCCCTTGATCTGCTCGAAGACGCGTTCGGCGAATTCGGTGTCGTAGCCGCGCACCAGCATCCGGCCGACCAGGCGCTCGCGCCAGTGCTCCAGGCCGCCGCGGCGTTTCCAGGCGGCCATCGAGCGGCGCAGGGCGTCGGCTTCGCCGCCGGTGAACTCGGCGGCGACGATCGCCAGCTGCATCACCTGTTCCTGGAAGATCGGCACGCCCAGCGTGCGCTCGAACACCTGGCGCAGTTCGTCCGAGGGGTATTCCACCGGCTCCAGGCCCTGCTTGCGGCGCAGGTAGGGGTGCACCATGTCGCCCTGGATCGGGCCCGGGCGCACGATCGCCACTTCGATCACCAGTTCGTAGAAATTCTCCGGCTTCAGCCGCGGCAGCATCGACATCTGCGCGCGCGATTCGATCTGGAACACGCCGATCGTGTCGGCGCGCTGCATCATCGCGTAGGTGGGCGCGTCGCCCTCGGGCACGGCGGCCAGGTCCAGGTCGAGGCGGCGGTGTGCACGCAGCAGGTCGAAGCAGCCGCGGATGCAGCTGAGCATGCCCAGCGCCAGGCAGTCGACCTTGAGCAGGCCCAGCGTCTCCAGGTCGTCCTTGTCCCACTGGATGATCGTGCGCTCGGGCATCGCGGCGTTCTCGACCGGCACCAGCCGCGACAGTGGTTCATCGGAAATGATGAAGCCGCCGACGTGCTGCGACAGGTGGCGCGGGAAACCCTTGAGCTCGTCGAGCAGCACCAGGAAGCGGTGGATCGGTGGCGCGTCGGGATCGAAGCCGCGCTCGCGCAGGCGCAGCTCCAGCGGGGCTTCGGACTGGCCGCGGCCGAACACCGCCGAGAGCTGGTCGACCTGGTCTTCGGAAAACCCCAGTGCGCGCGCCAGGTCGCGCGCGGCGCTGCGCGAGCGGTAGCAGATCACGGTGGCGGCGAGCGCGGCGCGGTGGCGGCCGTACTTGCCGTAGATGTACTGGATCACCTCCTCGCGGCGCTGGTGCTCGAAGTCGACGTCGATGTCGGGCGGCTCGTTGCGCTCGCGCGAGATGAAGCGCTCGAACAGCATCTGGATGCGGTCCGGACCCACCGCGGTGATGCCCAGGCAGTAGCAGACCACCGAGTTCGCGGCCGAGCCGCGGCCCTGGCACAGGATCCCCTGCGCACGCGCCCAGCGCACGATGTCCTCCACGGTCAGGAAGAAGGCCTCGTACTGCAGGTCGGCGATCAGCGCCAGCTCCTTTTCGATCAATGCGCGCACCTTCGGCGGTTCGCCGTCGGGCCAGCGCCGCTTCACCCCGGCCTCGGTCAGCGTCCGCAGGTGCGTGGTCGGCGTATGGCCTCCGGGCACCAGTTCGTTGGGGTAGACGTACTTGAGCTCGCGCAGGCTGAAGCGGCAGCGCGAGGCGATGCGCACGCTCTCGGCCAGCAGCTCGGGCGGGTAGAGCTGCGCCAGCGCCGGGCGCGGGCGCAGGTGGCGCTCGCCGTTGGGGAACAGCTCGAAGCCGCACTGCGCCACCGCCCGGCCCAGCCGGATCGCGGTCAGCGCGTCCTGCAGCGCACGGCGCCGGCGCACGTGCATGTGCACCTCGCCGGTCGCGACCAGCGGCAGTCCATGGCGCTGGCCGAGCTGCTGCAGCGCGTGCAGCCGGTCGCGCTCGCCGGGCAGGCGGTGCAGCGACGCGGCGATCCAAAGCCGTCGCGGGAACAACGGACGCAGCCAGCCGGCCACTTCATCCGCGTCATGGTGCAGCGGCTCAGCGGGGGTACTGGAGCTGGCGTGATCCGGCGACCACAGCGCCAGCAGCCCCTCGCGCGGCATCGCCTCGATGTCGGCCCGGGCCAGCCGGTACTCACCCTTGGGCGAGCGCCGGCGGCCGGTGCTGATGAGCTGCGACAGCGCCGCGTAGCCTTCGCGGTCCTCGCACAGCAGCACCAGCCGCGGACCATCCTCGAGGCGCAGCTCGCTGCCGACGATGAGCTTCAGGCCGGTCGCCTCGGCCGCCTCCAGCGCCCGCACCACGCCGGCCAACGTGCACTCGTCGGTGATCGCCAGCGCCTCGTAGCCCAGCGCCCGGGCGCGGGTGAACAGCTCCTCCGCGCTCGACGCCCCGCGCTGGAAGCTGAAGTTGGAAACGCAGTGCAGCTCGGCGTAGGCGGGGGTCGGTGGCGGGCGCATGGCGGCGATCCTGCGGCGGCGCCGTCTCATCGACTGAGAGTGTCGCTGCAACCTGGCCATGGTCAGGCGAACCAGCCGTGCAGCATCCAGTGGCGCTCCTGCGCCGCGTCCACCAGTTCGCCGCCGCCCACCTGGCGGAACAGCCAGGCGCGCTGGCCGCCCTCGAGTTCGGCCACCACGTATTCGCGGCGCACGTCGTCGCCGTCCCACCAGCCGGTCTCGATGCGCTCGGGGGGCATCGAGCAGGCGCTGGATGCGCTGGCGCAGCGGCACCGGCGTCGGCAGCAACCAGGCCGGGCGCGGCGGCAGGCAGGACGGGCGCGCATCGCTGCGCTCGGCCACCCGCCAGGCGCGCTCGGGACGGTGCTCGGCCTGCATCGCCAGCGGCCGCACCGCCTCGTCGCCCAGTCGTGCGCGCAGGCGCTCCACCAGCGCATCGAAATCCAGCCCGCCGCGCGTGCCCGGGTCGAACAGGTCGCGCAGTTCCGGCTGGAACGGCGGCAGGTCTCGGCCACCAGCGCCAGCGCCTGCGCCGGGTGCGGCAGGCGCACCTGTTCCAGCCGCCCGCGCGCGGCATCCAGCAGGGCGGCCGCCTCGCGCATCGGCTTGCGCAGGCCGATCCAGCGACGGCTGTCCTCGGCGCCCTCGTGCTCGAAGCGCAGCTCGAAGCCGGGCACGCCGCCATCGCGCAGCTGCAGGTAGCTGGCCAGCTCGTCGACCAGGCGCCGCAGCGGGAACGCCAGCGCCTGGCTGGAGACGATGCCGTAGTCGAATTCGATGCGGCGCTCGAAACGCTCGGCCGGGCGATAGGCCGGGCGCGGGTCGGGCAGCCGGCCCTGCAGGCGGTCGAGTCGCTCCAGCACGCCGGGGCCATAGCGGCGCTGCAGTCCCGGTCGGGGCAGGGCCATCAATTCGCCCAGGCGGCGCACGCCCAGCTGCGACACCGAACGCAGTGCCTTCGCGTCCAGGCCCGCCGCTTCGATCGGCACCCGCCGCAGGGCACGCAGCAAGCGGGTCTCGTCGAACACCGCGAAACCGTCGGCCAGCCAGGCGAACACCTCGGCGGCGGCCGGCGTCGGTGCGGCGGCGATCGCATGCACGTGCCCCAGGGCATCGAGGCGCTCGCGCACCCCGCGTTGCAGGGCCGGCCAGCCACCGAACAGGCGCAGGCTGGCCCCGACCTCCAGCAACACCGTGGCTGGCGGGGCCAGCAGCACCTGGCTGCTGAAGCCATAGGCCAGCGCGCCCAGGGTTTCCAGTCGCCCGGCCTCGGCGCGGGCATCGCGCCGGCGCAGCCGCAGGTCCGGGCGCAGCGCCTGGGCCTGGGCCGGGCTCATGCCGCGGGTGATGCCCGCGGCTTCGGCGCGCTCATCGGCGTCGACGATCAGGGCCCGCTGCACCGGGCCGTCGATCACCGCATGCGCGGCGTCGGGATCGAATGCCTCCGCATCTTCCTGGATGGGGCCAGCCCGATCACGATCGGCTGCCGTGCGCTTGCCGCAGGCCGGCCCCCAGGCCATCTCCAGCGACAGCCGGGGCAGGGCGAAGCACGCCCACAGTTCCATGACGGCGGCCCCTCAATGCCGTCGCGGCTGGCGCAACGTCCCGCTGGGAGGCTGCGCGCCGCGGCTCTTGAGCACCTGCACCGCCAGCTGGCCGGGCTCTCCGTGCAGCAGCAGGCGCAGCGCGGCGGGGCTGGGGTTGGTGGCCTGGTGCGCGGGCCGGAACACGAAGGCGTGTGCGCCCCCGTCGCTGGCGG
This sequence comes from Alkalisalibacterium limincola, assembly GCF_008017755.1. Classification (GTDB taxonomy): domain Bacteria; phylum Pseudomonadota; class Gammaproteobacteria; order Xanthomonadales; family Xanthomonadaceae; genus Alkalisalibacterium; species Alkalisalibacterium limincola. Next base: position 135,625 of record NZ_VRTS01000001.1, on the reverse strand, counting down.
CCACCTGCAGGCGGCGCAGCAGGCGCTCGTCGCCGCTGCGGGTCCAGCACAGCACCGCGCCGAAGCAGCCCGCGCGCAGGCACTGCTCGGCTGCCCAGGCGCTGCGTTCGGCACTTGCGTCGATCCAGGCGAGCTTCTCCAGCGCCACGCCGGCGCGTGCCAGCGCCGGGGCATAGGGCAGGTAGGGCGGGGCCACCAGCGCGATGCGCTCGCGCCGGCTGATCGCCGCCACCGCCGGCAGCACCAGTTCCAGTTCGCCGATGCCGTCCATCGACACCAGCAGCTCGCTCAGCGCCCCGCGCGGGAAGCCGCCCCAGGGCAGCGCGTCATCGAGCGCCGCCAGCCCCGAAGGCAGTCCGTCGGCCAGGCGCCGCGGTGCACGGCTGCCGCGGAACACCTGGCCGGCGGCCAATCCCTCCTGCAATGACACGACCTGGCCCATGGCCTACCCGCGCCGGATCACGCCGACGTACAGGCCCTCGATCGCGAAGTCGGCCGCATCCATCGGCACCCGGATCGGGCTGTAGTCGGGGTTCTCGGGCAACAGCAGCAGGCCCTCGCCATCACGGCCCAGGCGCTTGACGGTGATCTCGCCCTCCAGCCGGGCCACCACCACCTGGCCGATCGTGGCCTCGGGCGTGCGGTGCACCGCGATCAGGTCGCCGTCGTGGATGCCGATGCCCAACATCGAGTCGCCCTCCACCCGCAGCAGGTAGTGCGGGCGACGCCGGAACAGCGCCGGGTCGATGCTGAAGCGCGCCTCGATGTTGCCCTCGGACAGGACCGGGCTGCCGCCGCGACCCGGCCCACCAGCGGCAGGGGCAGGGCCGGCGCCACGCCGACCGGCACCGGCAGCGTGAAGCCGCGGGCCTTGCCCGGCGCGTGTTCGATCAGCCCCTTCGCCGCCAGCGCCTGCAGGTGCTTGCGCGCCGCATTGGGCTGGATGCCGAAGGCCCGTGCCAGCTCGCCCACCGTGGGCGGCAGGCCGGTGCTGGCGAGGTGGTCGCCGAGGAAGTCGAGGATGGCCTGCTGGCGTTCGGTGACGGTCTTCATGGTGTCTATTTAAACACCATTTCCTTCGACTGGAGTGAAGGCCTTTGCGGTGGCCGCTCAGGGGCCGGGGCTGTGGCGCTCGGCCTCGATCAACGCCTCGCCGCGCGACAGCGTGCCCTCCGGGTCGCGCACCAGGTGCCGCGCCAGCTGCGGGTCGGTGGCGTCCTCCGGGGCCAGCAGGGCCACCCAGCCATCGCGGCCGCGCGCCTTGGCCTGGTACATCGCCTGGTCGGCCACGTCGATCGTCTCGCTCCAGTTCCCCAGCCCCGGTGCGGCCGGCAGGAACGGATGGCAGGCCAGGCCCACCGAGCAGGTGCGCTGGATGCGCAGGCCATCCACCTGCACGGCGGTCTGCCGCGCGTTGGCGGTGATCCGCCGGGCCAGCGCGATGCCGTCCTCCAGGCTGGCCTCGCGCATCAGCACCACGAACTCCTCGCCGCCCCAGCGCACCACCAGGTCCTCGCTGCGCACGCTTTGCTGCAGCATCCCGGCGAAGGCGCGCAGCACCTCGTCGCCGATCGCATGGCCGTGGCGGTCGTTGACCTCCTTGAAGAAGTCGATGTCGACCATCAGCAGCACCAGCCCCTGCCGCTCGCGTACCGGGGTCGTGGCCTGGCGGGCATGGCGGGCCTCGGCACGGTGGGCCTGTTCGACGATGATCGATTCCAGGAACCGGCGGTTGTGCACACCGGTCAGCGCATCGGTGCGGTTGATGTGCTCGAGCTGGCGCAGCGCCGCCTCCAGGGCTTCGTTCTTCTCGCGCAGTTCGCTGGTGCGCTCGGCGATGCTGCGCTCCAGGCGCTGCGTGCGCTGCGCCAGCCGGCGGGCGCGCAGCAGCATGCCACCCACCACCAGCACCAGCACCGAGGCCAGCACGGCCGGCCAGAACCAGCCACGCTGCAGCAGGGTCGGGCGGATGCTGAATTCCAGTACCGCCATCGTCTCCCCCAGCGTTCCGCGGGGTGAAACCGCACGCGCCTCGAAGCGGTAGTCACCCGGTGCCAGGGCGGCATAGAACACCTCGCGGCGCAGGCTCGGCGCACCCCAGTCGTCGTCCAGGCCCAGCAGCCGCGTCTGCAGCAGGGGGCTGTCGGGCATCAGCCCGTGGATGCCCGAGAGCAGGACCTCGATGCGCTCGGTGCCGGCCGGGAACTTCAGCGGGCCGGTCTCGCCCGCCGGGATGGAGCGCACCTCGCCCTGCACCACGATGTCCTCGATGAACACCCGGGGCTTGGGTTCGGGCGCCATCATGCGCGCCGGGTCCAGCGCGGCCACGCCGCGCGCGGTCGGGAACCACAGCCAGCCGTTGTCGGCGCGCAGGCCGGCCGGCTGCTGGTGCCATTGATCTGCTGTGAGCGCAGGCCGTCCACGGCATCGATGCGGCGGTGGCGCAGCTGCGGGAGTTCGCCTGCATCGTGCAGCCGGTCGATGTCCTGCAGCACTTCGAACGGCACCTGGGTGATGCCGGTATTGCTGGTGAACCACAGGTTTCCGTCGCGGTCCTCGGTGATGAAGAACACCGCGCGGCCGAAGGTCGCGGCGGCCCCGCCGAGCTCGATCATGCGCTCGCCATCGTGGCGGGCCAGCCCGTGCTGGGTGCCGATCCAGAGGTGGTCGCGGCGGTCACGGTACAGCGACATCACGCGGGGCCAGGGGAACCCATCCCCGGCGTCCAGGCGCTGCGCGGCCTCCCCGGCCTCTATCCTCAACATCCCATTGCTGTAGGTGCCGATGAGCAGGCGGCCATTGCCCTCGTCCAGCACCGCCCGCACGTCCAGCCCCTCGGTGCCCGGCAGGGTCTGGAACTGGCCGTCGCGCAGACGCACCAGCCCGCCCCCTTCGCTGCCGACCAGCACGCCGCCTTCGCCATCGCCCAGCAGCACGCGGATCAGGTCGTTGGGCAGCCCGTCGTCGAGGGTCCAGGTCTGGATCCGGCCATCGGGCGTGATGCGTTGCAGGGCCTGTCCGTACACGGCCACCCAGACGCTGCCGTCGGGCATCGCCGCCAGCGCGCGTACTGTCTCGCCAGCCAGTCCCTCGCTGGGTCCGAAGCGGGTGGTCGCGCCGTCCGGGTCGATCCGTACCACGCCGCCGTCATCCAGGCCGGCCCAGATCCGCCCGTCCACGTCTTCCACCACGGTGCGGGCGAACTCGCCGGGCAGGCCTTCAGGCAGGCCGTACTGGGTCACCACGCCGTCGCGCAGGCGTGACACGCCCCCATTGGTGCCGATCCACACGCTGTCGAATTCATCCTGGTACAGCGACTGCACGAATCCGTTCGCCAGCCCCTGCCGGGGGCCGAACACCTCGATCCGGCCATCGCGGACGCGGGCCAGCCCCTCGCCGTCGAACCCCATCCACAGGGTGCCGTCATGACCCCGCAGCAGCTTGTTGATGATCCGTCCCGGCAGGCCAGGGTCGAGGGCGGCAGGCCGCACGTACTCGTCGTCGGCCAGGAACAGGCCGTTCGAGGTCCCCACCCACATGCCTCCCTCGGCGCGTGGCAGCAAGGTGTTGGCGATCACCGCGGGGTCGTCGAAACCCAGCGCGGTCACCTCGTTCCCCTCGAGCCGCAGCAGGCCACCGATGCGCAGCGCGACCCAGGTGCGTCCCTGAACGTCGAAGGCGATATCGCGCACACTGCGCCCGGGTATCGAATCCACGCGTTCGAGCTGCCCATCGTGGATCCGGGCAACGCCCTGGGACGTGCCGACCCAGACCTCGCCCCGGCTGTTTCCGGCGATGGCCGTGACCGTGTTGCCGGGCAGGCCCTCGTCGATGCCCCAGTGCTGTACTTCGTGCTCGTGGATCCGGCTCAGCCCGCGGTCCAGGCTGCCGATCCACAGCGCACCGTCGGGGGCCACCCACATGCGTGATATCGCATGCCCCGTGCGCCAGGCGTACTCGTCGGAAAGCACCTGCATGCGGTGGCCGTCGAAACGCACCACGCCCTCGAACGTGCCCAGCCACAGGAAGCCCTCCGGTGTCTGCGAGATCGCATTGACCGAGTTCTGCGGCAGGCCCCGCTCGGCATCCCAATGCTCGTAGACGTGCTGGGTCAGGGCCTTGTCCGGATCGATGGCCCAGGCCTGGGAGACCAGGCCGATGCCGAGCAGGCAGGGCCACACCCGCCGCAAAATGAGCCTGGCGAGCCCGACGCGTGCGGGTCTCACTCGAACAGGCCCATCTGCGTTGCAGCTGCCAGCATGCGTCCCAGTTCCCGGCACGGGGCCAGTTGCTCCGGCCCCAGGTGTTTCGTCGTGAGGATGGCCTCCGGCGTCTGTGCATGCGTGCACACCAGCACCGGCTCGGCCACCGCCTTCATGCGCAGGCCGGTCGCGATGCGTTCGACCTGGGCGATCGCATTGTGCCCATCCGACCCGGCGCACACCATGACGGCGTAGGCTTTTCCAGGAACCCGCCCGAGCAGCGGGTAGTAGCTGCGGTCGAAGAAGTCCTTGAGCCGGCCGCTGATCGCGGCGAGGTTCTCCGGCGTGGCGAACACCACCGCCGCACTGGCCAGCACGTCGTCGGGCCCGGCCTCGGCCGCCGGAAGGCATCGCACCTCGATGCTGCCGCCGGACTCCTCGCGTGCCGCCTCGCACAGCGCATCGACCATCTGTCGGGTGCCATCGGTCTGGCTGTGCCAGACCACCAGCAGGATGGGCAGGGAGTTTGCGGACATTCGCGGACTGTGCCAGATCCGGCCACGGCCCGGGCGGGTCGAGGCCGGTGCCTGCCGGTGCTCAGTCGGTGTCCACCAGGTAGCGACGCAGCCAGGCATCGACCTCGCCGTAGAAGTGCCGGCTGTTGCCACCGCTCATGATCCAGTGGTTCTCGTCCGGGTACACCAGCAGCCGGCCCGGCACCTGCATGCGCTGCAGCGCCGTCCAGTACTCCAGCACGTTGTTGAGCGGCACGCGGAAGTCCTGCTCGCCGACGGTCACCAGCGTGGGCGTCTTCCAGTTGTTCGCCAGGCGGATTGGATTGTGTTCGGCCCACACCTCGTACAGGTCCCACGGGGCGCCGCCCATGTTGGCCTCGCGCGAGAACGCCACGTCGCTGGTGCCCCACTGCGACTCCAGGTTCACCAGGCCGGCGTGGCTGACCAGGCAGTGGTAGCGATCGGTGGTGCCCTGCAGCCAGTTGGCCAGGTGGCCGCCATAGCTCGCGCCACCGGCGCAGGCGCGCCCGGCATCGACGAACGGGTACTTCTGCGCCGCCACGTCCAGCGCCTGGTTGATGTCGTTGGCCGGCCCGCGCAGCGGATCGCCCTGGATCGACTGCGCGAACGCCTCGCCGAATCCGGTGGAACCGCGGTAGTTGGTCATGATGACGACGAAGTCCTCGCCGGCCAGCAGGTGGTAGTTCCAGCGCAGGAAGAAGTAGTCGCGCGACATCAGGTGCGGGCCGCCGTGCATCATCACGAACACCGGATAGCGGCGCGACGGGTCGAAGTTGGCCGGCTTCACCAGCAGGCTGTGCACCCGGTAACCCTGGTCGTTCTCGAACCAGAAGTGCTCCAGCGGCTGCAGATCGAGCTGTGCCGCCTTGTCGACGGCGAATTCGGTCAGACGCTCGTGCCGGCCGCGGTCCACGTCGATGCGGACCACCTCGGCGGGGTTCACCGCGCTCTCGAAGTTGCCCACCAGCACCGGGCGCCCACTGCGGTTCATCGCCAGGTTGTTGTACATGCCCTGGTCCATGCCGAAGGCGGGACGGGCCTCGCCACCGGAGTGGCTGCCGCGGTAGACCATCGCGTGGCCGGCGTCGTCGACCAGCATGAACACGTCGCGGTTGTTGGGCGAAACGGCGAAGCCGAGCACCGAGCGGCCGTCTGTGGGCTCGATGCGTCCGCGCTCGCGTCCGGCCGGCCAGTCGATGATGCCCACGCGGGTGGCGTTGTAGACGTGTTCGGTGCGCGGCGTCACCTGCGCATACAGCGTGCGCCCGTCCGGGCTGAACTGCGGGGAGGACCAGCTGTCGCCCGCCTCGTGCCCATCGGTGCCGGTGATGCGGCGCGGTTCGCCACCCTCCACCGGAACCTGCCACAGGTCGTTGTGGGTGAAGTCGTGCGCGCCGCGATGGCGGTTGGTGCTGGCGACGAACACCAGTGCACCGCCGTCCGGGGTCCAGGCCACATCGAGCTCGCTGCCACCGGCAGTGGTGCGTGCGCTGTAGCCGGGCTCGGACACCAGGGCGGTGCCGGCCAGCAGATCACGTGCCTCTTCGGCATCGATCGCCTGCACGAACACGCGGGTCTGGCGGTTGTCCAGCCAGCGGTCCCAGTTGCGGATCGGGAAGCTCTCGAAGGTGCGTACCTTGTGGTCGAGCTCCTTCTCCTCCCTGGCGATGCGCTTGCTGTCCTCGTCGTTGCGACTGTCGGGATGGACGTCGCTGGTGAATGCGATGCGCGAGCCGTCCGGCGAGAACACCGGCAGGCGGGCGCCGGTGCTGATCGAGGTCACCGCGCGGGCTTCGCCGCCACGCTCGATGTCGAGCAGGTAGACCTGCGCCGCCTCGTCGCCGTCGCGGCGTGCCGAGAACGCGATCGTGCGGCTGTCCGGGCTCCATGCCACGCCACTTTCGGCACCGCGCGCGGTGGTGAGCTGGCGGGGCGGGGTGCGCCCGTCGGTGGCCACCAGCCACAGGTGCGCGGCCTGCTTGTCGCGGTCGTAGTCCGGGCGGGTGACCTGCACCACGCTCCAGCGCCCGTCGGGGCTCAGGGCCGGGGCGGCGACGCGTGGCATCAGCACAAGGCCTCGTGGTCGATCGCGCGGGTGCCTTGCGATGCACTGGCGGGAGCGGTCGCCAGGCCGAAGCCGGCGGCGAGCAGGAACAGGGCGAGCAGGAGCTTGGGCATCGGCGGGGTCATTCCTCTTGCAGGGAACGACCATGGTAACAACGGCGACCCGGGCGTCCCGGGTCATCGGTCACGGTCCCATGCCCGCGGTGCTAGCGCGGGCCGTGCTCTTCCTTGGGCTTGACCTTGCGATCGGTGATCAGCGTCGTCACCAGCAGGATGATCCCGAAGGTGGCTGCCACCAGGAACATGACCATGGCCAGCGCCGGGTAGCCGAACAGCGTCGCGTCCGTCTCCACGCCCATCATCAGGGCCGCGCCGAGGATCAGCGCGGCGATCACCGCACCGGCCGCGATGCGGTTGGCGATGTGCTGCAGCGCCTCCATCAGGTGCGACTCCTCCAGGCCACCGATGTGCACCCGCAGCCGGTTCTCGGCCAGGGTCTGCAGGATCGTGGAGGCGCGCCGGGGCATCTGCCGCACCAGGTCCTGCATCTCCATCATTCCGAGGCCAGCTGCGAGGGCGAGAACGACTTGAACACGCGCTTGCGCATCACCTGGTGCAGGTGGTGCTCGATCACGCCGCGCACGTCCATGCTCGGGTCCAGCGCCGCCGACACCGCCTCCAGGTTCAACAACGTCTTGCCCAGCAGGCTGAGTTCGGGAGGCGTCCGCAACCCGTGGGCGGCGGCCATGCGGGTGAGCTCCATGATCAGCCGGCCCTCGGAGAGCGCGCCGGAGTGGGCGTGGCCGTTGTACTGCGCGATCAGGCGCGAGGTCTCACGCACGAAGTCGGCCTCGGCGAAGTCCTCCAGGCGCGTGCCCATCTCGATGAATATGTCGGCGGCTTCCTCGCCGCGGCCATCGATCGCGGCCAGCAGGAACTTCAACAGGCGGTCGCGCAGCCGCGGCGGTACGTGCGCCACCATGCCCAGGTCCAGCAGCGCCAGGCGTCCGTCCCTGAGCAGCAGCACGTTGCCCGGATGCGGGTCGGCGTGGATGAGCCCATGCACGAACACCTGGTCCAGGTAGGCCTGCATCAGCGTCTCGCCCAGCGTGCGCAGGTCCAGTTCGGTGCGCGCCACGTCGGGCACCTTGGTCACCTTGGTGCCGTCGAGCAGGTCCATCGTCAGCACCCGCCCGGTCGACAGGCTGCGCACCGGCTGCGGCACGCGGATGTCGGGGTAGGCGCTGAGGTTCTCGGCGAAGGTCTCCAGGTTGTCCGCTTCCAGCCGGTAGTCCAGTTCGCCCAGCAGCGTCTTGCGGAACTCGCGCACCCACTCGGCGAAGTGGTAGCGGCGGCCCACGTCGCTGAAGCGGTCGATCGTTCCGGCCAGCTTCGAGATCAGGTCCAGGTCGGTGCGGATCGTGCCGAGGATGTCCGGCCGCTGCACCTTCACCGCGACGCGGCGACCGCCGCGCAGGGTCGCCGCGTGCACCTGCGCCAGCGAGGCGGCGGCCAGCGGTTCCGGATCGAAGCTCTCGAAGGCCTTGGAGATGCGCACTCCCAGTTCCTCCTCGACGATCCCGGCGATCTCCCCGAACGCGACCGGGGCGATGTCGTCCTGCATGCGCTCAAGGGCCTTCAGGTATTCCGGGGGCACCAGGTCGGGACGCGTGGAGAGCGACTGCCCCAGCTTGATGAAGGTCGGACCCAGCGACTCGAGGTCGCTGGCGAACTGCTCGGGCTTGCCCTCGGGAATGTCCTGGCCCTTGCCGGCCTCGGCCAGCACGTTCTCGTCCATGTCCAGCCCGCCGAACACACCGGCCTTGCGGTACTTCAGCAGCAGCTGGGCGATTTCAGCGTAGCGCGTGAGGGTTCTGGACTCTGCCATCGTGGGCTCCTTCGCCTGTCCTGCATCCATGGTTTCGCGTGCCGGGGACACGACCCGGGCAAGCCTAGACCACTGCGGATGAATGGAACGCAGCCGCCGCGACCTCGTGCGGACCTCGGCCCCATGCTACCGTGCGCCGCCTGCGACGGCATGGTTCGAGCGCCGTTGCGCGTGTCCTGGAGTCCCGCGTGGAGCATGTCGACGTCGTCGTGATCGGGGCCGGTGCAGCCGGCCTGATGTGTGCGCTGACCGCTGGCGCGCGCGGCCGGCGCGTGCTGGTGCTCGACCATGCCAACAAGGTCGGCAAGAAGATCCTGATGTCGGGTGGGGGCCGGTGCAACTTCACCAACCTGCACTCGGGTCCGGACAATTTCCTCTCCGCCAACCCGCACTTCGCCAAGTCGGCGCTGAGCCGCTACACCCCCTGGCATTTCATCGAACTGGTCGACAGGCACCGCATCGCCTGGCACGAGAAGACGCTGGGGCAGTTGTTCTGCGACATCAGTTCCAAGCTGGTGGTGAAGATGCTGCTGGAGGAATGTGCCGCGGTGGGCGTGGAGGTGCGCACGCACACCGCGGTCGAGTCGATCGAGGTCGGCACGCCGCACCGCCTGCGCATCGCGGCGGGTGCGCTGACGGCCGAGTCGCTGGTCATCGCCACCGGTGGCTATTCGATCCCGAGCCTTGGCGCCACCGGCTTCGGCTTCGATTTCGCCCGCTCGCTCGGGCTCGACGTGCTGCCGACCCGTGCCGGGCTGGTGCCGTTCACGCTCAGCGGCAAGCCACTCGACCAGCTGGCGGGCCTGGCCGGCGTGGCGGCCGAGTGCGTGGCCCGGGCCGGGGAGGGCAGCTTCCGTGAGGCGATGCTGTTCACCCACCGCGGCCTCAGCGGCCCGGCGGTGCTGCAGGTCTCCTCGTACTGGGAGCCGGGACAGCCGGTGGTGTTCGACCTGTGGCCCGATGCCGACATCGCCGAGGACCTGGCCACGGCCCGGGCGCAGCGCCCCAGGATCGCCCTGCGCACGTTCCTGGCCGAGCGCTGGACGCGCTCGATGGCGCAACGCTGGTGCGAACTCTGGCTGCCCGACCGGCCCCTGGACAGCTGGCCCGTGCCGACGTGGAGCGCATCGTGCAGGGCGTGCACCGGTGGCAGGTGCGTCCGTCGGGCACCGAGGGCTACCGCACGGCGGAGGTGACGCTGGGCGGACTCGACACCCGCCACCTGTCCTCGCGGACGATGGCGCTCAACGACCAGCCCAACCTGTATTTCATCGGCGAGGTCGTCGACGTCACCGGCCACCTGGGCGGGCACAACTTCCAGTGGGCCTGGGCTTCGGGCCACGCCGCCGGCGAAGTCGCCTGAAACCAGGCGCGGTGCGGCCGCCAGCGGTTTTCCCGCGGATTCGCCGGGGTGGGTTGAGCCCGGGCCCGGCGTCCCCATGTTGGTGGGGCGACGCAGGCGGCATGGCGACGGAACTTGAACCCCGCTCCCCACGCCCGTAGCCTTGCGCCCCTTCTTGGCGATTGGCCGCTTGGTGCCCGGTTGATAGACGCCTGAATCCGAAGCACCCGTCAAAGAGGATTTCCCATGCAGATTGCCGATCGTTGCGTTGCTTCGTTCAACTACACCCTGACCAATGACGCCGGCGACGTGCTCGACACGTCCAACGGCCGCGAGCCGCTGGCCTACCTGCACGGTGCCGGCAACATCGTCCCCGGCCTGGAGAAGGCGATGGAGGGCAAGAGCGCCGGCGAGACCTTCAAGGTCGACGTCGCCCCGGAGGAAGGTTACGGCGAGCGCCATGACGCGCTGGTCCAGGTGGTGCCGCGCGATGCCTTCCAGGGCGTGGACGACATCCAGCCGGGCATGCAGTTCCAGGCCCAGAGCAACCAGGGCGTCATGTCGGTCACCGTGACCAAGATCGAGGACGGCCAGGTCACCGTCGACGGCAACCACCCGCTGGCTGGCGAGACCCTGCACTTCGACATCGAAGTCACCGAGGTTCGCGAGGCCACGGCCGAGGAGCTCGAGCACGGCCACGCGCACGGTGCCGGCGGCGCCCACTGAGGTTTGCCGCATCGTACGAAGAAGGCCGCGCACAGCGCGGCCTTCTTCGTTTCTGGGCCTCCCTTTTCCGGCCCGTCAGTACCAGTCGACCAGCGACATGCCCAGGCCGAAGTAGGTGGCCTTGTGGTTGTAGTCGATCATGCTTTCGCCGTAGCCGTGGAACACCTGCATGTGCCCGCGCAGGTTGCGGTGCAGCGGGAAAGACCAGTCCAACTGCAGCGCGCCGCGCGAGCGCTCGCCGCCGCGCAGGCTGTGCCGGGCCATCAGCGTATAGCTGTGGTTCCCGCGCAGGTGGGTGACGTGCACGTCGCCACGGCCCATGTAGTCCTCGATGTCGGGGTTGTCGTCGCTCGACTCGCCCTCGGGGATGCGCCACCACGGACGAAGCGTCACCACCCAGTCGTCGCGCTCGAAGCCCAGCTGCGCCACGACCCGGTCCCAGCTGCGCGACAGCGGCAGGCTGCGGCCGTTGGACTGGTGGGCCAGGCCGATGCCTGCCAGCCGGCCGTTCCAGCCGGCAACGCGGTAGTTGGTGCGCAACACCAGCATGGCCTCGGGGTTGTAGTTGGTTTCGCGGAAGGGTCGCGAGTTGTCGCCGTCGAAGACCTGCCAGCGCGAGGACTGGGTATAGCCCAGCCACAGGTCGCCGTTGTCGCCGAAGATGCTTTCGAGCACCTTGGTCTTGAAACTCAGCTGGAACTTCTGCTCGACCGAACGCAGCGGCACGTCGTCCCCGACGGTGTTGGCGGGATTCTCGCTGGCGGGCCGACTGTTCGGGCTCGAGCTCCAGAAGCCCGGCAGCAGATAGACCGGCCGGTGGGTGCGCAGGTTGAACAGGCCCAGCTTCGAATTGGGCTGCAGTTCCCAGCGCGCATCCAGCAGCGAGGGCTTGGTGGCTTCACCAGCGTGCTCGACGCGCCAGCGCAGCGAGCCGGGCTCGGGCTCGGCGCCAAACACCTCCGACAGCGGCGTCGTCTGCGGGGGCAGGCTGCGCCCGCGGCCGTGGGCCTCGTCGTAGCACGCCAGGCGCTCGGAATCGATCTCGATGCCGACGCAGGCCTCGGGGGACGCCGGGTCGTAGCCGGACTGGGCCTGCAGCGGTGGCATGGCCGCCAGCGCCGCGAGCGCGGTGAGCAGGCAAAGGGGACGCAGGGTCATCACGAAGTCCGTCGGGGGCAAGAAGGCGGAGTCTACGGGGTAGCGGACCGGATGACTCCTGGTCCCGCGCCCGGGGCGAGTGCGGCACGAGACGGCGCGATCCCCTAAAATGCCGGGCTTCCCCATGCCCCAGGCCCGCCGTGACCGCCAGCCAGCCCACGACCATCGCGCAGGACGACTTCATCACCTCCATCGCCGACGCGCTGCAGTACATCAGCTACTACCACCCCGTCGACTACATCCGGAACCTCTCCGCCGCCTACGAGCGCGAGGAATCCGAGGCGGCCAGGGACGCGATGGCCCAGATCCTGATCAATTCGCGCCTGTGCGCCGAGGGCCACCGGCCGATCTGCCAGGACACCGGCATCGTCACGGTGTTCCTGAAGATCGGCATGGACGTGCGCTGGGACGCCACGATGGGCGTGGAGGACATGGTCAACGAGGGCGTGCGCCGTGCCTACAACCACGCCGACAACCGCCTGCGCGCCAGCGTGCTGGCCGACCCGGCCGGCAAGCGCACCAACACGAAGGACAACACGCCCGCCGTGATCAACGTCAGCGTGGTGCCGGGCAATACCGTCGACGTCATCGTCGCGGCCAAGGGTGGTGGTTCGGAGGCGAAATCGAAGTTCGCCATGCTCAACCCGTCCGACTCGATCGTCGACTGGGTGCTCAAGACGGTCCCGACGATGGGCGCGGGCTGGTGCCCGCCGGGCATGCTGGGCATCGGCATCGGCGGCACGGCCGAGAAGGCGATGCTGCTGGCCAAGGAAGCGCTGATGGAGCCGATCGACATCACCGACCTGCAGGCCCGCGGCCCGTCGAACCGGCTGGAGGAGCTGCGCCTGGAGATCTTCGAGAAGGTCAACGCGCTGGGCATCGGCGCGCAGGGCCTGGGTGGGCTGACCACCGTGCTCGACATCAAGATCAAGGACTACCCGACCCACGCGGCGAACCTGCCGGTGGCGCTGATCCCGAACTGCGCCGCCACCCGCCACGCGCACTTCGTGCTCGACGGCAGCGGTCCCGTCAGCCTGGAGCCGCCGTCGCTGGAGGACTGGCCCAAGCTGACCTATGACGCCTCGAAGGGCCGTCGCGTCGACCTGTCGACCGTGACCCGCGACGACGTCGCCAGCTGGAAGCCGGGCGAAGTGATCCTGCTCAACGGCAAGATCCTCACCGGCCGTGATGCCGCCCACAAGCGCATGGTCGGGATGCTCGACCGCGGCGAGCCGCTGCCGGTCGACTTCCGGGGCCGCTTCATCTACTACGTCGGCCCGGTCGACCCGGTGCGCGACGAGGCGGTGGGCCCTGCCGGCCCGACCACCGCCACGCGCATGGACAAGTTCACCGACCAGGTGCTCGAGCAGACCGGCCTGCTGGGCATGATCGGAAAGGCCGAGCGGGGGCCGGCGGCGATCGAGGCGATCAAGAAGCATCGCTCGGTCTACCTGATGGCGGTCGGTGGTGCCGCCTACCTGGTGTCCAAGGCGATCAAGTCGGCGAAGGTCGTCGGCTTCGAGGACCTGGGCATGGAGGCGATCTACGAGTTCGACGTGCGCGACATGCCGGTGACCGTGGCGGTGGACTCCAGCGGCGAATCGGTGCACCGCACCGGCCCGGCGAAGTGGCAGGCCCGGATCGGCAAGATCCCGGTCGTGGTGGAGTAGGGCGCATCGGCGCCCCCGCCACCACCCCGCCGGACAAGGCGGCTCCCGGCAGTGGCGTGTGGATGCCCGACACGCTGGTGCTGCTGTTCGGGCTCGGCATGCTGTTCGCGGCGCTCACCTGGGTGGTGCCTGCGGGGCAGTTCGACGTGCAGGTGCTCGAGGACGGGCGCGCCAGCATCGACCTGGCCAGCTACCAGCGCGCGGACGAACCTCCTCCGGCGGTACGGCTGTTCTCAGGCGAGGGCGAGGGCCGCGGCCTGCTCAACATGGTGTTCGACGGCCTGGCCTCGGGCACGCGCACCAGTTCAGCGGTCGGCATCATCGCCTTCCTGCTGGTGGTCGGCGGCGCATTCGGCATCATCCTGCGCAGCGGCAGCGTCGACCGCGGCCTGCGTGCGCTGATCAAGCGCACCACCGGCAACCCCACGCGCGTGCTGCCGGTGCTGTTCTTCCTGTTCTCGCTGGGCGGCGCGGTGTTCGGCATGGGCGAGGAGACGATCCCGTTCATGCTGCTGCTGGTGCCGATCCTGGTGCGGCTGGGCTACGACGCGATCACCGCGGTGCTGGTGTGTTTCGTCGCCACCCAGGTGGGCTTCGCCACCAGCTGGATGAACCCGTTCTCGGTCGCCATCGCGCAGGGCATCGCCGGCGTGCAGCCCCTGTCGGGCTCGGGGTTCCGCATCGTCATGTGGCTGGTGTTCACCACGATCGGCGCCGGCTTCACCGTGTGGTACGCGCAGCGCATCAAGCGGCATCCGCAGAAGTCACTCAGTTACGCGACCGACGCCTGGTTCCGCCAGGGCGGCGGCGGGGCGGTGGTCGAGGACGGCGCGTCGTTCTCGCGCGCCGATGCGCTCAACGTCCTCATCCTCTTCGCCGGCCTGGCCTGGGTGGTCTGGGGCGTCGTCGTACACGAGTACTACATCCCCGAGATCGCCGCCCAGCTGTTCGCCACCGGCCTGCTGATCGGGCTGTGCAGCCTGGTGTTCGGGGTCGGCGGCATGCGCGTGAACGACCTGGGTCAATCCTTCCGTGACGGCGCGGCCACGCTGCTGCCGGCGGCGCTGGTGGTGGGCGTGGCCAAGGGCCTGGTGGTGCTGCTCGGCGGCACGGATCCGGAAACGCCGGCGGTGATGAACACGGTGCTGTTCGCCCTGGCCAGCGTCGTCGATGGCGTCCCGGAACTGGTGTCGGCCTGGCTGATGTTCGGCGTGCAGACCGCGATCAACTTCCTGGTGCCCTCGGGCTCGGGCCAGGCGGCGCTGACGATGCCGATCATGGCGCCGCTGGGCGAGCTGGTCGGCGTCACGCGGCAGGTCAGCGTGCTGGCGTTCCAGCTCGGCGACGGCATCACCAACCTGATCGTGCCCACCAGCGCCAAGTTGATGGGCGTGCTTGGCGTGGCCCGACTGGAGTGGACCACCTGGCTGCGCTTCATCCTGCCGTTCGTACTCGGCCTCAGCGCGCTGGCACTGCTGGTGCTGGCGATCGCCGTGGCGGTGGGCTTCGCCTAGCGCCGTTCGGCGTAGATCTGCCGCCCGTCGCCGGTGACCAGTTGCAGGCGATCGCCATCGATCCACGCCCGCTCCACCTCCCCGAGGAGGGCGAGGAAGGCCTGTTCGTCGTTCATCGCTTCCTCCTCGCAGGCCATCATCGTGCTGGCGGCCTGGCCGACGCGGAACTCGCCATCGGGCTCGTCGTAGCTGCCCATGTAGCGGTTGCACGGGCCCTGCCCGGCGATGCGCCCGGGTTCGGGGAAGTGGATGTCCACCTCGCCGCGCGCAGCGGCGAGCTCGCGTCCATCGGCCGAGAGAACGACCCATCGACTGCCCAGCAGGGCCGCCCCGAGGGTCCCAGGTGCCGGGGAACCGGCTGTTTCGTCCGTCCCGGAGGGGGTCTGCGTGGTCCGGGTGCATCCAGGCAGCGCCAGGAGGCTGAGGGATGCGAGGCCTGCGAGCAACAGTTGGCGTGTCATGGCGTACTCCTTGTCGAGCCATCGCGGTCGTCGGTGCTTCCCGCGGCCTGGCCCTGGCGGGCAGAGGACAGCACCTCGCCGGCCGCGGGGGTCCAGACGGTCCAGGCATGGCCGCCGGGACGTTCCATTACCTGCTCCTCGGGTATCAATGGCGAGAACACCGGGACCGCGTCGCGCAGGCGGTCTTCGGCACCGTAGGCCAGCCAGGTGCGCTCGCCCTTGGCCGGATCGGACAGCCAGGTCTGGAGGTGGCGCCACAATTCGCGGTCGAAGTTCGAGCGGTTGCGCTCGGCCGGCACGGGGCCCGGCGACCAGTCCTGGATGCCCCCGGCGTCGGCGATCTCGCGCAACAGGCGACTGCGGCCAAGATAGGGCGCAAGCAGCACCAGCCCGTCGAGTTGTCCCGGATAGGCCTGTTCGTAGAGCAGCGTACCCAGCCCACCCATCGAGGCACCCATCATCCACACGGTGCGATAGCCGCTCTCGCGCGCCGGGGCCACCACCTGCTCGTGCAGGCGCTCGGCCAGCCGGCCATCGGTGTAGTAGGCCATCGTCGCGCTGGTCAGCAGCACGTCGGCCTCCGGCCATGCGCCTTGCACGGCTTCGACCACGCCGGCGCCGGCCATCACCTCCACGTTGTCCCAGCGCCCGGGAAGCACGATGACCAGCGTGTCGCCGGGCGAGGCGCCCGCCAGGGCGGTGCGGGTGGGTATCGGCATGTTCCGGTCGCCGGTGTTGACGCACGCGGCGAGCAGGGCACACGCAGGCAGCACCATCAGGCGCTTGAGGACGGCAGGCAGGTGGAGGGTGCTCATCGGCGTTGGATTCCGCGACGGGAAGCACAGTACACCCCTGCCGGCGTGAAACCCCTGCCAAGAAAGGCGAAGCCGACCCGGTTACCATCCTCGGGGCCGCATCCAAAGTCCAAAGGTGGCCGGATGGCGGCGCGATGCATTCAAGCGAGGGCGTGATGGTGGTGGACAGGGAAGACCTTTCAAATCGATCCGACGACGGCCCGGGGCACATCCTGCAGCGATTCCTCGACAGTGTCGGCGAGGTGTCCGGATGCCGGCGCTGCCAGGGCGGCGAGCATTATTCCGCTCCGATCCGCATGGCCTTCCAGCCCATCGTCGACGTCGAGCGTGGCGACATCTTCGCCCACGAAGCGCTGGTGCGGGGCCCAAACGGCGAGTCGGCGGGTGCCGTCATCGGCGCGGTCACGCCGCAGCAACTGTATTCCTTCGACCAGACCTGCCGCGTGGCCGCGATCCAGACCGCGGTGCGCCTGGGCCTGGACACGCGCCTGTCGATCAACTTCCTGCCCAATGCCGTCTACGACCCGGCCACCTGCATACGCATCACGCTGGCGGCCGCGGAGCACTACGGTTTCGACACCGAACGCCTGATCTTCGAGATGACCGAGGGCGAGCAGATCCGCGATACGGCCCACACCCTCTCGATCATCCGCGACTACCAGCGCCGCGGCTTCATCACCGCCATCGACGACTTCGGCGCGGGCTTCTCCGGCCTCAACCTGCTGGCCCAGTTCCAGCCCGACCTGGTGAAGCTGGACATGGCCCTGACTCGCGACATCGACAGCGACCGCATCCGTCGGGCGATCGTCGAGGGCGTCATCGGCACGTGCCGGGCGCTGGACTGCCGGGTCATTGCCGAGGGCGTGGAAACGCTCGCCGAAGCCGAGGCCCTCAGGGGCATGGGCATCAGCCTGTTCCAGGGCTACCTGTTCGCCCGGCCCGGGGTCGAGGTGCTTCCCGAGCCCGACCAGGCCGTGATGTCGGCACTGGCCGGCCGCTAGGAATACAATGGGGCCATGCCCCTGATTACCTTCAACAACGTCGACTACGGCGTCGGTGGTCCTTTGCTGCTCGAAAAAGTCGAGCTGGCGATAGAACCCGGCGAGCGCATTGCATTGATCGGCCGCAACGGCGCCGGAAAATCCACCCTGCTGCGGCTCATCGATGGCGAGGTCATCCCGGACGACGGCGCGATCCGTCGCCAGGACGGCCTGCGCGTGGCGCGGCTCGAACAGGAGGTGCCCGCCGGGGCAGGCGGCAGCGTCTTCGACGTGGTGGCCGACGGCCTGGGCGAACTGGGCCACTGGATCGCCGAGTACCACCACCTCAGCCATGCCGCCGACGTGGACATGGCGGCCCTGGCGGACCTGCAGACGAAGATCGAGGCGGTGCATGGCTGGTCGGCCGAGCAGCGCGTCGAGGCCACGCTCAGCCGCGTCGGCCTGGACGGCGAGCTGGTCTTTTCGGGCCTTTCCGGCGGCATGAAGCGGCGCGTGCTGCTGGCGCGAGCGCTGGTGGCCGACCCACAGCTGCTGCTGCTCGACGAGCCCACCAACCACCTCGACATCGAGGCGATCGACTGGCTGGAGGAGTTCCTGCGCGGCTTCTCCGGCAGCGTCGTGTTCGTCACCCATGACCGGCGCTTCCTGCGCGCGCTGGCCACCCGGATCATCGAGATCGACCGCGGCCAGCTCACCTCGTGGCCCGGCGACTGGGCCAACTACGAGCGCCGTCGCGAAGAGCGCCTGAACGCGGAGATCCAGGAGAGCGCGAAATTCGACAAGTTCCTGGCCCAGGAAGAGGTCTGGATCCGCCAGGGCATCAAGGCCCGGCGGACCCGCGACGAGGGCCGCGTCCGGCGGCTCAAGCAGATGCGCAACGACGCCGCCGAACGGCGCCAGCGCACCGGCAACGTCAAGATGGGGCTGGCGCAGGCGGAATCGTCGGGGCGCAAGGTCATCGAGGCGACCGGCGTGGACTTCTCCTACGACGGCCTGCCGCTGGTGAAGGATTTCTCCACCACGGTCATGCGCGGCGACCGGATCGGCCTGATCGGTCCGAACGGATCCGGCAAGACCACGCTGCTCAAGCTCCTGCTGGGCGACCTGCAGCCCGCGTCGGGCGAGGTGCGCCGGGGCTCGAACCTGCAGGTGGCCTACTTCGACCAGTACCGCACCACGCTGCGCGAGGACTGGAACGCGCTCGACAACGTGTCCGAGGGACGGGAGTTCGTCGAAGTCGGGGGCAAGCGAAAGCACGTGCTGGGCTACCTGCAGGATTTCCTGTTCACCCCCGAGCGCGCGCGCGCGCCCATCACGCGTCTCTCCGGTGGCGAGCGCAACCGGCTGCTGCTGGCCAAGCTGTTCGCGCAGCCATCCAACCTGCTGGTCATGGACGAACCCACCAACGACCTCGACGTCGAGACACTGGAGTTGCTCGAAGAGATCCTCGGCGAGTATCCGGGCACCTTGCTGCTGGTCAGCCATGACCGCGACTTCATCGACAACGTGGTCACCTCCACGCTGGTCATGGAGGGCGGCGGCCGGGTGGGGGAGTACATCGGCGGTTACACCGACTGGGTACGGCAACGGCCGGCCAGCGTGGCGGATGCGGGCGATGCGACCCGGTCCGCGCCCGCCCAGGGGGCCGCGCCGACGACAACGGCCGCACCCGCACCCAAGCCGCGCAAGCTCAGCTACAAGGACCAGCGCGAGCTGGAGGAGTTGCCGGCCCTCATCGAGTCTCTGGAGTCGACGGTCCAGTCGCTCGGCGCGCGCATGCAGGAGGCTGAATTCTTCCAGCAGGACCCCAGCCTGATCGCGGCACATACCGCCGAACTGGCCCAGGCCCAGGCCCGGCTGGAAGCGGCCTATGCCCGCTGGGACGCACTGGAGTCGGGTTGAGCCCCGCCGCCGGCGCGCGCGGCTCATGTGTCCGAGCCGGATTCAGCGGGCGTAGTCGGCGACTTCATAGCGGCCGCCGTTGTCCGGCCGCTCGGAGACGATGCGGGCGATGATGCCGGCCACCGCCGCCGGGGCCTGCAGCACGCCGTCCTCCTTCAGGCCGACGAATCGCTCCCGGTCCGGGAAGTCCCGGTCGTCGCTGCCGCGGATCTCCGCCTGCATGCCGGTATCGATCACGCCCGGGCTGATGTTCACCACGCGGAAGGGGTGGTCGCTGGAAGCCTGCTCGAGGGCCACGCATTCCACGAAGCGCTCCAGGCCGGCCTTGGCCGCGCAGTAGAGTGACCAGCCGTGGAACGGCCGCTGCGCCGCGCCGGAACTGATGTTCACCAGGGTCTTGTCGCAGGCGTGCGCGGCGAACGCGCGCAGGACGGAATTCATGAAGACGATGCCGCCGGCGACGTTGACGTCGAGGCTGGCCAGGATCTCCGCATTGCCCTTGCCGGCCAGCGGGCCCACCGGCCCGAGTTGCGCGGCATTGCTGATCGCGACCACCTCGTCCCAGGATTGTTCGGCGAGCAGGGCCAGCGTGCCGGCCAGCACGCGCGCCGCCTGTTCGGGACGGCCCAGGTCGAGGGCCACGTCGCCACCGCCCCGGCCACTGCGCGAAAACGCCACCACCTGCCACCCGGCGTCGCGGTAGTGGCTGCATAGCGCCGCGCCGAGGCCGCGCGACCCCCCGCTGATGATGGCCAGTCTGTCCATGGGCCAAGGATGCGACCGACACGCCGACCGCGTCCAGCCCCGATTGTCACGGCGGCGGTCGAGGCGCTAGGCTGGTCGTGGCACCTGCGCAAGCGTGGGAGGTTCGTCCGATGCACGGTCTGGTTGCGATACCACGACAGGGGCGCCTGGAACGGCGCGTGCACGGCTTGTTGGAGAGCGCCGGCGTGCGCGTCAACGGCGACCGGCCCTTCGATATCCAGGTCCACGACCAGCGCTTCTATCGGCGCGTCCTGGCCCAGGGTTCGCTGGGCCTGGGCGAATCCTGGATGGACGGGTGGTGGACCACCGGTTCGCTTGACGGGGTGCTGTACCGGCTCCTCGTGGCGCGGCTCGACAAGCGGGTCCTCGGCATCGGTGCCATCCTCGATGCGGTGGCGGCGCGCCTGCTCAACCTGCAATCCCCCGACCGGGCAGGTGCCGTGGCGGAACGCCACTACGACCTCGGCAACGACCTGTACGGCGCGATGCTGGGCAAGCGGCTGGTCTACAGCTGCGGCTACTGGCGCCATGCCACCGACCTGGACAGCGCCCAGGAGGCCAAGCTCGACCTGTGCTGCCGCAAGCTGGGACTGGCGCGTGGCATGCGGCTGCTCGACATCGGCTGCGGCTGGGGCGAAATGCTCAAGTTCGCCGCCCGGGAGTACGGCGTGAAAGGTGTCGGCGTGACGATCTCGCGCGAGCAGGCCGAGTACGCGCGTGCGCTGTGCCGCGGGCTCGATGTCGAGATCCGCCTGTGCGACTACCGCGAACTCGACGTGCAGGTCGACCGCATCGTCTCCATCGGCATGTTCGAACACGTGGGGGTCCGCAACTACGACAGCTTCTTCGAGGTCGCCCGCCGCAGCCTGGACCCCGACGGCCTGATGCTGCTGCACACGATCGGCGCGGAGCGCTCGACCCACCACACCGATCCGTGGATCCACCGCTACATCTTCCCGAACTCGATGCTGCCTTCGGCCGTTCAGATCGCCACCGCGTCCGAGGACCGCTTCGTCATCGAGGACTGGCACAACTTCGGCACCGACTACGACCTCACGCTGCAGGCCTGGCGCGACAACATCGAGGCCTCGTGGCATCGTCTGGGCGAACGCTACGACGAGCGCTTCCGGCGCATGTGGCGCTTCTACCTTGCCGCTTCGATGGCCTTGTTCCGCAGCCGCCGGGCCCAGCTGTGGCAGCTGGTGCTCTCGCCCCATGGGGTGCCCGGCGGCTACGTGGCCCCGCGCTAGGGTTCGGCTGGCGCCGCCATCGCCTCGAGGTCGGGGTAGTCGGTGTAGCCCCTGGCCCCGCCGCCGTACAGCGTGTCGGTATCGACCGGGTTGAGCGGCGCGCCTTCGCGGAGGCGGCGCACCAGGTCCGGGTTCGCGATGAACGGCATGCCGAAGGCCACCGCGTCGGCCTGCCCCGAGCCGATGGCCGCAGCGCCCATGTCACCGGTGTATCCGTTGTTCACCATCCACGGTCCCTTGAACTTGCGCCGAAGTGCCGTGTAGTCGAAGGCCACGTTGTCGCGCGCACCGCCGGTTGCGCCCTCGATGACGTGGACATAGGCCAAGCCCAGCGGGGCAAGCCGTTCCACCGCGCGCTCGAAGAGCGGTTGCGGGTCGGAGTCGTGGCAGTCGTTGGCCGGTGCGACCGGTGACAGGCGGACACCGACGCGGTCGGCGCCCAGCTCGTCGGCCACCGCGGTGACCACCTCGAGCAACAGGCGAGTCCGGTTCTCGATGCTGCCGCCGTAGGCGTCGTCGCGCTGGTTGCTGCCGTCGCGCAGGAACTGGTCGAGCAGGTAGCCGTTGGCCGCGTGCACCTCGACGCCGTCGAAGCCGGCCTCACGGGCATTGCGTGCGGCGCGCTGGAACTGGCCGATCAGGCCGGGGATCTCGTCGGGACGCAGCGCCCTCGGTCCGGACACGTCCACGAAACCCTCGCGGGTGAAGGTCTTGGTGTTCGCACGGATGGCGCTGGGGGCAACCGGGACCTCGCCTTCCGGCAGCAGACTGGTGTGCGACACGCGGCCCACGTGCCACAGCTGGATCACGATGCGCCCGCCACGGCGGTGCACCTCGTCGGTCACCGCGCGCCATCCGGCCACCTGCTGCGGGCTGTGGATGCCCGGAGTGTCGAGATAGCCCTGGGCCAGCGGGTCCACCTGGCTGGCTTCGGTGATGATCAGTCCGGCCGTGGCGCGCTGGCCGTAGTATTCCGGCGCTAGTGGCGACGGCACGCCGCCCGGCGCGCCCGGTTCCGGGTCAACGGCGCCATGACGATGCGGTTGCGCATCTCGATCGCGCCCAGGCGGGTGGGCTGGAACAGCGGGTGGCTCGGGGTGGCCGGTTCGCTCATCGGAAATCCTTCAATAGGGGGGCGCCGCAGGCTCGGCCATGACTCCACTACATGGGTGCATCCCGGCGTATCACAGGTCCCACGGATGGAACGCTGTGTCCGCCGCTTGCATCGCGGCCCGCACCCGGCGAGGCTTGGCGCATGGACCACAGCACCGAAAGCGACACCGGCATCACCACCATCGACACCGGATTCTTCCGACCCCGCTTCGATGCCGCCTACCTGGTCGTCGAGCAGGGCCGCGCGGCCTTCATCGACGTCGGCACGAACCATTCCGTGCCGCGGCTGCTCGACGCATTGCAGGCACAGGGCCTGGGCGTCGAGGCCGTCGACCACGTGCTGCTCACGCACGTGCACCTCGACCATGCCGGGGGGCGCCGGCGCGCTGATGCGCGAACTGCCCAACGCGCGGCTCGTGGTGCATCCGCGGGGCGCCCGGCACATGATCGACCCGTCGAAGCTGATCGCCGGCGCCACCGCGGTGTACGGCGAGGAAGAGATGGAGCGCAGCTACGGGGACATCCTCGCGGTGCCGGCCGAGCGGGTGGACGAGGCGCCGGATGGGCACGTGGTCGACCTCGGCGGTCGGTCGCTGACCTGCCTGGATGCGCCGGGCCATGCGCGCCACCACTTCGTCGTGCACGACCCGCGCAGCGACGCCTTCTTCACCGGCGACACCTTCGGCCTGTCCTACCGCGAGTTCGATACCGACCAGGGTGCCTTCATCGTGCCGACCACATCGCCGGTGCAGTTCGAGCCCGACGCGCTGGTGGCATCGGTCCGGCGCATGCTGTCCTACCGGCCCTCGGCGATGTACGTGACCCACTTCGGGCGCGTCACCGACGTCGAGCGGCTGGCCGACGACATGGTGGAACAGGTCGAGGCGATGGTGCAGATCGCCCGCAGCTGCGATGCACAGGAGCCCCGCGATGGCCGCCACGAAGCCATCGCCGGCCGCCTGGCCGACTACTACGTCGCACGCGCCCTGGCCCATGGCGTGTCGATGGACCGCCAGGCCATCGTCGAGGTCCTGGCGATGGACATCGAACTCAATGCCCAGGGCCTGGGCATCTGGTTGGACCGCGACCGGCACTGAGCCGCCCATCCCTTCCTGCAAGGACCGCATCATGACGACCGCCCACGACTTCAACGCCCGCAACATCGACGGGGAAGACACCGCGCTGGCCGACTTCAAGGGCCAGGTCCTGCTGATCGTGAACACCGCTTCGAAATGCGGCTTCACCCCGCAGTACGAGGGGCTGGAGCAGCTGCATCGCGAGCTCGGGCCCAAGGGTCTGTCCGTCCTCGGGTTTCCCTGCGACCAGTTCGGCCACCAGGAGCCCGGCGACGAGGAGGAGATCCGCAATTTCTGCAGCCTGACCTACGACGTGAGCTTCCCGATGTTCGCCAAGGTCGAGGTCAATGGCGATGGCGCGCATCCGCTGTGGCAGTGGCTGAAGAAGGAGAAGCCCGGCCTGCTGGGAATGCAGGGGATCAAGTGGAACTTCACCAAGTTCCTCGTCGACCGCGAGGGGAGGGTGGTGTCGCGCTACGCCCCCACCGACAAGCCGGCCGCGATCCGCAAGGACATCGAGAAGCTCCTCTAGCAGCACGCATGCAGCCTGCATGATTGGGCCCGCGATGCCTTGCAGGCTGCAACGATGTCCACAAGCGTCCCTGCCGCATCGCGCGCAACCATGCGGGGACCATGTCTGGCACCAAACTTGCGTAATGGTTGGAGCCGGCCCGAGAGCCGGGAACTCCCCCAACGCAATGGAGTCATGCATGTCCACTGATACCGATACCAGCACACTCAACGACCTCATCGATGTCCTGGAGGACGGCCGCAACTTCTACGCCGATGCGGTGACGAAGGTCGATCGCGCCGATCTCAAGGCACTGTTCGAGCGCATGGCCCGCACCAAGTCCGCGATCGCCAACGACCTCAAGAACAAGGTCGTCTACAGCGGCAAGGAGCCCTCCGACGGCAGCTTCGCCGGATCGATCCGCAAGTCCTATGCGGAGTTCAAGGCTTCCCTGGTCAGCGACACGCAGGCCGAGTACGTGGCCCAGCTCGAAGAGTTCGAGGACCGCATCCTCGACGAATTCCGCGACGCCATCGAGAAGACCGACGACGCCGAGGTGCGCTCGATTGCCACGAAGTACATGCCCGAGGTGCGTCGTGACCACGACGAGATGAAGGCCCTCAAGGACGCGATGGGCAAGGGCAAGTAAGAAGCCGGCCGGAACAGGCCAGGCACGAAGCAAGGACGCTTCCACGACACTGCTTTTCTTGCGGCCCCCCGTTCGGGTCGATCGCCCCGGCCGCCATGGCCGGGGCGTTTTTCATTGCGCTACAGCCACCAGCTGAGCGCGAACAGGCCCAGCATCGTGAACGCGATCGCCACCTTGGCCGCCGTCCCCACGATGATGCCGATCCAGGTGCCCACGCCCACGCGCGAGGCGTGGTCCAGCCGCCGACCGTGCACCATCTCTCCCAGCACCGCGCCGACGAAGGGCCCCACCAGCACGCCCACCAGGCCCATCGCCAGCCCGGCCACCGCGCCCAGGCCGGCACCGACGATGCCTGCGGTACTGGCGCCGGAGCGTTTTGCACCCAGCAGGCTCGCCAGCAGGTCGACCAGGATCGAAAGCACCGCCAGCTTGCCCAGGATCAGCAAGGTCCAGAAGCCCACGTGCTCGAAGCCCGAAGCCCAGGCGGCCAGCCACAGCCCGGCGAACAGGATCGGCACCCCGGGCAGCACCGGCAGCACCACGCCAAGCAGGCCGACCACGACCAGCAGGCCGGCCAGGATGTTCCACGCCAGGACCGGATCCATTCCGGATCAGTCGCGTCGCACCAGCTCCACACGCAACACTTCACCGTCGCCGTGGTCGGTCAGCAGGTAAAGCGCGCCGTCGGGTCCCACGCGCACGTCGCGGATGCGACGTCCGAGTTCGCCCAGCAGACGCTCCTCGTGCCGCACCTGCTCGCCTTCGAGTTCAAGGCGGATCAGTTCGGTCTGCGCCAGCGCGCCGACGAACAGGTTGCCCTGCCAGCGCGGTGCGGCATCGTGGTTGTAGAAGGCCATGCCGCTCACGCCGGGTGACACCTCCCAGACGTAGTGGGCCGGCTGCACGCCGTCCATCTCGGTCCCCACCGCTTCGGGAATCGGATCGCCGCTGTAGTTGATCCCGTGGGTGACCAGTGGCCAGCCGAAATTGGTGCCCGGGGTGGGCAGGTTGATCTCGTCGCCGCCGCGCGGGCCATGCTCGTGCGTCCACAGCGTGCCCGTGCCCGGATGCACGGCCGCGCCCTGGATGTTGCGGTGGCCGTAGCTCCAGATCTCGTCGAGCGCCTCGTCGTCGCCGACGAAGGGATTGTCCTCGGGCACGCTGCCATCCGGGTGGATGCGCACCACGGTGCCCTGGTGGCCATCGAGCTCCTGCGCCATGGGACGCTGGCCGCGGTCGCCCATCGTCACGAACAGGTAGCCGTCGTGGAACACCAGGCGCGAGCCGTAGTGGTGCCCGGAGTCGAGCTTCGGCGTCTGCTGGAAGATCACCTCGACATCCTGCAACTCGCCGTTGACGAGGTGTCCACGCGCCACGGCGGTTCCCGCGCCGTCCCCACCGGGCTCGGCGTAGCTCAGGTAGACCAGGCCGTCGCTGTCGAAGTCCGGCGACAGGGCGACGTCGAGGAGTCCGCCCTGGCCGCGGGCCATCACCTCGGGCACGCCTTCGACCGGGTCGGAGAGGGTGCCGTCGGCGTCCATGAAGCGCAGTCGGCCGGGCCGCTCGGTCACCAGCGCACGGCCATCGGGAAGGAAGGCCAGGCCCCAGGGGTTCTGCAGCGCGTTGGTCAGCGTCGTCACCCGGACCGTGCCCTGTTCGCTTTCGAACTCGCGCGTCTCGCCGGCAGGGGCCTGGGCAGGCGTGGCGGGCTCGGCCTGTGCGGCAGGTGCTTGGGCCCGGGTTTCCGGGGTGGCCGAGGCCGCGTCGCGTTCACCGGCGGCGGGTTCCTCGTTGCCGGTCCCGCCGCAGGCGGCGAGTGAGAAAGCAATTGCGGTGGCCAGGATCAATCGCGTCATCGGGCATTCCTCAGCGTGAAGGCAATTTCCAAGCATAGGCCAGGTGCCGTGCAGGGCGTGTGTGGCGGTGGTCATGGATGCCGCATTGGCCGCATTCTGAACGGACGGACGTTGTCTATTCAGGGCGCGCTGGAAACAGTCGCTTTTATGCAGGGAAGGGCGTACAGTGCACCCACTGTGTTTGCTGGGGTCACTGTGAATCGTGGCCCGATGCGGTAGGTCGTTGATCCGCTACATCGCGTACATCTCGCTAGTCTTTACTCCTTGCAAAACAGTACCCAGCGCGCCAGAGCGTGCGTTGGATCAACCTTTAGTCAACTGTTTCAAGGAGTTATGCTATGTCCGATCGTCAGACCGGTACCGTCAAGTGGTTCAACGATGCCAAGGGCTTCGGCTTCATCAGCCGCGCCGACGGCGAGGACGTGTTCGTCCATTTCCGCGCCATCCAGGGCAACGGCTTCAAGTCGCTGCAGGAAGGCCAGCAGGTCACCTTCAAGGTGACGCAGGGCCAGAAGGGCCTGCAGGCTGAAGAAGTTCAGGCCCTGTAAGCAGCATCGGCTAGGCGCTTGCGCCGAACCAGGAAAAGCCCCGGCATCGTCCGGGGCTTTTTTGTGGGCGGATGTCTGTGGGCGGATGCAGCGACCCGCGCGGTCGGGTATCGATTCAAAGCGCGAACCCGCCCGCGGCACCCTTGCACTGCGCCACCAGTGTTTCAGGATCCTGAAGCATCCGGTTGGCCGATTATCCCGGTTAACCGCGTTTACTCCTTTCCATTCGACTCGGCGGCGGTTTCCGCACCTACTCGCAATTGAAAAAAAGCCGGGGTAGTATCCAAGTCGCTGAGTTTGCTTGGGTCACTTTGAGTCCGTGGCCCGATGAAGTAGATCTGCGATCCGCTGCATCGACGTTCCATGCTTAACTCCTGGCAACCAGCAACGCAATCCGGGGCGTCACTCCGGAGTTCAATCCAAACAGTTGTAGGAGTAGCAAAGTCATGTCGGATCATCAGGTGGGTACGGTCAAGTGGTTCAACGACGCCAAGGGCTTCGGCTTCATCAGCCGTGACAACGGCGAGGACGTCTTCGTCCACTTCCGCGCCATCCAGGGCACCGGCTTCAAGTCGCTGCAGGAAGGCCAGAAGGTGAGCTTCAAAGTGGTGCAGGGCCAGAAGGGCCTGCAGGCCGAGGAAGTCACCCCGCTGTAAGTCGGCGGCCGGCGTATTTCCAAGCCCCGGGCGTCCGCGCCCGGGGTTTTTCATTGGGCCGGGACAAGGGCACCGCGCAAGGTGCGCCCGCAGCGGCCCGATAGCCCTACAGCTGGGGGCTCAGGACGCTGCTGACCCGGTCCTTCACGCGCTGGTAGAGGGGGCGATTGCGCCATTCCTCCAGCGTTATCGGATCGCCGAGTGCGAGGTCGCGCTCGAACACCTCGACCATTCGCGCGCCAAAGCCCGCGTCGTAGACGTTCAGGTTGGCCTCGTCATTGAGCTTGAACGAGCGCGCGTCGAAATTGGTCGAGCCCACCGATACCAGCAGCGCGTCGACGATGAACATCTTCACGTGGAACATGGTCGGCTGGTATTCCCGGATCTCCGCACCCGCCTCCAGCAGCTCCCCCCATTGCGCGCGCGAGGCATAGCGCACGACGCCGGCATCGATATATTCATTGGGTAGCAGGATGCGCACGCGCACCCCACGCTCCATGGCCTGCACCAGGGACTCGCGTGCCAGTTCGTCGGGAACGAAATACGAGGCCGCCAGGTCGATCGAGCGCTCCGCGGAGGCGATCGACAGCAGGTACATCAGGTGCATGCTCTCGCTGCCCCCGGTCGGCGAGCTGGAAAACATCTGCGCAGGCATGCCGCCGGCCAGTCGTGGCCGCGGGAAGTATTCCTCGCCCTGCAGCACGGTGCCGGTGGTCTTGGTCCAGTTGCTGGCGAACACCCCCTGCATCTGGGCGACCACCGGCCCTTCCACGCGGAAGTGCAGCTCGCGCCACTCGTCGGGGTTGCGGGCATCGCCCAGCCACTCGTCGGCGATGCCCACGCCGCCGGTGAAGCCGACGTGCCCGTCGACGACCAGCAGCTTGCGGTGGGTGCGGTTGTTCATGCGCGAGAGGTGGTACCAGCGCAGCGGGTGGTAGTAACGCACCTCCACGCCGGCGTCCTCCATCTCCTGGATCTTCTCAGCCTCCATCTTCTGGCTGCCCACCCAGTCGATCAGCACGTGCACCCGCACGCCCGCACGGGCGCGATCCACCAGTGCCCGGGTGAAGCGCTCGCCGATCTCGCCGGACCAGTAGATGTAGGTCTCGAACGTGATCGTGCGCTCGGCGGACTCGATCGCCTCGAGCATCGCCGGGAAGATCTCGACACCGTTGTGCAGGTCCTGCACATCGTTGCCCAACGCCACCGGGGGCCCCAGCAGCGCTCCGAGTTCATGCAGGAACTGGCGGTCGGACACCGAATAGCGGTGTTCGAGCACTTCGCTGAGCTGTCGCGGCGGCGCACTCAGGTTCAGCCACAACAGGGTCAGGAAGACGACCAGCCCGGCACTGGCCAGGCACAGCACGAGGACGCGGCCGAGGGTGAAGCGTCGAGCCATGGGTTTCCTGGCGCAGGCGGGGGGACGGCCCAGTCTAGCCCGGATCCTCGATGTGCTTCATAGCGCGCTCATGAATTCGGGGATAGTCTGGCGTTCAGCCCAAAGGACTCCGGGATGGCCTTTTCCACAGGTACCCTTTCAGCGCTCAACGGCGTGCTGGCGGACATCAACATGCCCAACCCGCTGGGCGAGACCGCCTTGCTCGACATCGGCGAGGAGCACCTGCGCGACACCGCCCGTGAAGTCGCCGGCGAGGGCGACCAGATCACCCGGGCCCGGCACGTGCACGATTACGTGCGCGACCAGGTCCGCTTCGGCTTCGGCTCCCACTTCTGGCGGCTCAAGGCCTCCGAGGTGCTGCAGGCCGGACGCGGCCACGCCCTGCCCAAGGCCACGCTGTTCACCGCCATGCTGCGGGCGGTGGGGGTGCCGGCGCGCATGCACTTCGTCTCGGTGGGCTCCGACCTGCTCTCCGGCCTCATCGACCTGCCCATGCCGCGCTACGACCATGCCGTGGTCGAAGTGTGGCTTGGCGATCAATGGTTGGCCTGCGACAGCTTCGTCGTCGACCCGGTCTATTTCGAGGCCGCCCGCTTGCGCCTGATCCGCGAGGGCCGCCACTGGGGCTACGGCGTGCACGTCGACGGGCGGGTGGAGTGGAACGGCCGCGCCCCATCGTTCTCGCAACTGGTCATCGGCGGTCCGGAGGCACTGCCTGCCGCCGTCGACCTGGGCGTGCGCGCCGACGCACTGGCCCTCTACAGCGAAGAAGTGCCGGAGGCCAGCATGCTGCCGATGATTGCCCGGCTGCGCTGGCGCTTCCTGGCACGTTCGGGCAACCAGCGCATCGCCGAGGTCCTGGCCGGCGACTGAGCCGGACGCGCCGCGTCGGATCAGGCGTCGGCTTCGGGTAGGCCGGTACCGAACACCGCGCCGGCCAGGCCGGCCATCGACAAGGCCACGAGGGCCACCTCCGGCGACAACGCGGACAGTGCCGCGCCAGCCGCGCCGAACAGCAACAGCACGACACCGATCGCGGAGTTGCTCACCGCCACGTAGTCCGTGCGCCTTGCCCCTTCGGCGATGTCGACCAGGTAGGTCTTGCGGCCGACCCTGACGCCCTCGTGCGCAACCGAAAGCAGGAAGAAGGCCAGTGGCAGCAGCCAGGCCATGGCCAGCATCCCGGGAGCGAACCATCCGCCCGCGGCCACCGCCAGGCCCAGCGCGGCGCTGACCGCCGCGGCGACGATCATCACCTTGCGGCTGGAGCGGTCCGCCAGGCGCCCCCCACACCGGACCGCCCAGCATCGCCGCCAGCCCGCCGGCGATGATGAAGGCGATCAGCAGGCGGCTGCCGTTGCCCAGCTCGCGCTGCGCGATCATCACGTAGTAGGGCGCCGACAGGGCCGAACACAGCAGCAGTGCGCGGGTCAGCACGAAGCGACGCAGCAGCGCGTCGCGCGCCAGCAGGCCGAAGCGGCCGGCGAGGGGCTCGCCGCCGGACTCGCCGTGCGCGGAGGGCTCGCGCACCAGCGCGAAAACCGCGGCGCCCGCCAGCCACGTCGTGCCGGCCACGGCCAGCAGGAACGCAAGGCCGCGCGTGCCGAGGTCATCGGGCGAGAGCAGGTAGAAGGCCGTGCCGGCGGCGATCGTGATGATGCCCGCCAGGCTGGACGCCCAGCCCGTGGCCCGGCCGCGACGCGTCCTCGGCACCGTACGCCCCAGCACATCCTTCGACGCCACCGAGGCCAGCGATCGGGCCAGCGCGAACACCGACAGCAGGCCCAGCAGGGCCAGGCCCGCGGCGCGGCCCTGCAGCGTCAGCGCCACGAGCCCCATCGCGATGACGCTCACCCCCTCCAGCGCCGAGGCAGCCACCCAGACCCACTTGCGCTGGTGCCAGCCGCGCACCCAGCCGGCGAAGAAGATCTGCAGCAGCATCGAACCCGCCTCGCGCACCGGCACCAGCAGGCCGATGATCCAGGTCGGAACCGCCAGGGCACCCGCGAGCCAGGTCAGCGTCGTCTTCGGGTTCATCAGCGCGTCGCCGATCTTGGTCAGCAGGTGGGCGCCGATGTAGGCCAGGAAGTTTCGTGGGATCGCCCTGCGGGTGGCTTCGTCGAAGTCGCCGGCGTCGGGCAGCGTCCGGTCGCCGGTCAGCCAGCGGTAGACGGCATTGCTCATTCGGTGGTTTCCCCTTGCGCTGCGCCAACCATACCCGCTGCACATTCATCGGCCCAGTGAAGGGAGCCGAAAAAAAAGACCGCGCCGAACGATCGGCGCGGTCTGCTGGAGAGCGGGGAATGAATCCGCCCGATGAAGACTAGGGCTTCATTACTGCGGGAGGATGACAGTGTCGATCACGTGGATGACACCGTTGCTCGCCTTGATGTCCGCCGTGGTCACAGTGGCGTCGTTGATCTTGACGGTCTCGCCGTCGACGCTGATCGTCACGTCCTGGCCGTTGACCGTGGTGGCCGAGTCCAGCGTCACGACCTGCTCGGCGGTCACTTCGCCGGCAACCACGTGATAGGTCAGCACCGACACCAGCTGGTCGCGGTTCTCGGGAAGCAGCAGCGAGTCGACCGTGCCTGCGGGCAGCTTCTCGAACGCGGCATTGGTCGGTGCGAACACCGTGAACGGGCCTTCGCCGCTGAGCGTGTCGACCAGGCCGGCGGCCTGGACGGCGGCCACCAGGGTGGAGAAGTCCGGATTGCCCGCAGCGGTCTCGACGATGTTCTTCTTGTCCTCGTGGTGGCCGGCGAACGCCGCACCGGACATCACGACGGCGCCGATGGCGGCGGTGAGGATCGTGGATCGGATCGACAGGTTCATATGCAACTCCTTGGAGGGGGTTTGGTCCGGGGCGGGAGTGCCCGCGACACACGCATCCTGCACGGAGGCCGGTGCAGGCCGCGTACAGGGCAGGTCAAGCCGTTCTTCACACCGCCCGGCGCTGGAAGGCGCGGCGCCGATGCCGCACCATGCCCGCCTCGGGAACGGAAGCACCGCATGTCGCAGGCGCGCGCATTGCCCCACATCTCCAATGCCGCACGGGCGACCACGCTCGAGCTGCCGACGGCGCACGGGTTGAAACCCTGCTGGTGCCGGCGAGCGAACCGCGCATGGGCCTGGTGTGGTTGCCGGCACTCGGCGTGCCGGCGCGGGCCTACCTTGCGCTCGCCAGCCAGCTGGCCGGGCAGGGCATCAGCACCCTGGTGCACGAGTGGCGCGGCATCGGCAGCAGCTCGGTGCGCGCCTCGCGCGGGGTGGACTGGGGCTACGCGCAACTGCTCTCGGGCGACCTTCCCGCCACGGCCGCGTCGGCGGCCTCGCAGCTCGCCGGGCTGCCGCTGTGCTGGGGCGGTCACAGCCTCGGTGGGCAACTTGCCACCCTGCACCTGGCGCGCCGACCGCAGGACGGGTCGGGCCTGGTCCTGGTGGGCAGCGGCGCGCCCTATTGGCGCGCGCAGCGTCCTCCGATAGCAGCCGCGTTGTGGGCGGCGATGGCCGGCGTCCCCGTGCTGACGGCTGCGATGGGCTTCCTGCCGGGGCGGCATATCGGATTCGGCGGGCGCGAGGCGCGGGGCGTCATGCGCGACTGGCTGCGCTGTGTCCGCACCGGCCGTTACCACGCCGATGGCCTCGTGGAGGACCTGGAAGCCGCGCTGTCCCGGCTGAACCACCCCGTGCTGGCGCTGCACCTGCGCGACGACGCGTTCGGGCCGCGCAGCGCACTCGACCACCTGCTGGGGAAACTGGCCACGCCGTCGCCGAGCATCGTGATGCTCGGGCCCGACCACCTGCAGGCCCCGGCGGACCATTTCGCGTGGATGAAGCACCCCGGCCGGGTGGCCGCCGAAGTCGACGGCTGGTGGGCATCGCTTCCCCACAAAGCGGAAGGGCCGGCATGAGCCGGCCCTTCCAGGGTGTCGCAGGGGCTGTCGAGCCCGCTGGCAATCAGCGCAGGCGCAGGTTGCCGGTAGCGGTCGTCTCGACGTAGGAACCCACGCGGATCGCGCCCAGGTCGCGCTGGTTGATCACCACGCGGCGGCCATCGTCCATGCGCACGTAGATGTCATAGGTCGGTGCCTGGTTGCGGTTGCGCTCGACGGTGTTGCCCACCATCGCGCCGGCCGCGGCACCGGCGACGGTCGCCGCCGTGCGGCCCGAGCCGCCACCCACCTGGTTGCCGGCTACCGCGCCGACGACACCACCGAGCACCGCGCCGCCACCACTGGTGCGGCCGTCACCGTACGTCTCGCGGATGTCCTCGACGGTGCCGCAGTTGTTGCAGCGGACCTGGCCACCACCATGGTAGCCACCCTGGCTGTAGCCGGGTCCGCCATAGCCGCCGGTCGGACCGGTGGCACAAGCGGCCAGGAACAACGAAGCCAGGGCGATCAGGATCAGTCGGTACTTCATGGCGTCCTCCTTGCCGACGCTGCGCGCGTCATCGATTGAGTGGAACGGTTGGGCGCTGCATCCATCCAGCCACCCCGTGTTGACTCCGATAGTTGTCCTGCCCGCCTGAACGGGGTTTGTATCCCCTCGAAACCGGCCAGCTGCGGTTAACGAAAGTCGCGGTGGCATGCACTGCAACTGTCGCCCAGCGCGGCGGCCTGCTGCGCCGCCGTTTCGCACGACTGCGCCGGCTGCGCGATCGCGGCGTCGAGCGCGTCGCGGTAGTTGCTGGCGTACTGGCGGAAGCGCTCGTCGTTCATCGTCGGCAGGAAGGCCGCCTCCAGGTCGTCCCCCGCCAGGCGCAGCATGGCCAGGTGTGCGCCCACCCGTTGGGAGCTGCATGCGTCGGCGGGCGTGCCGGGTTCGCCCATCGCGCGCAGGCTGCCCAGGTGGTGGGCCATGACGCTCATCAGGCCCTGGTGGAAAGGCGTTCCCTGGCGCAGGGCGCCCAGGGTCATCACCGTGGCCACGACGCCGATGAACAGCCCCAGGGCCAGCAGGATCGCAGCACGCATCGGATTCTCCCGAGTGGATGGAAGACACAAAGGTACAATCGCCGCCCATGAATGTGCTTGCCGATCGGTTTTCAGGTGTCGACCGCCTCTACGGGCAAGGCAGCGTGCGGACGCTGTCGGGCAGCCATGTGTGCGTGGTGGGGCTGGGCGGCGTGGGTTCCTGGGCGGTGGAGGCCCTGGCCCGCTCGGCGGTTGGCCGGCTGACCCTGGTCGACGCCGACGACATCTGCCTGTCCAACACCAACCGCCAGCTGCACGCCCTCGACGGCAGTACGGGCGCGGCAAGGCCGA
Organism: Alkalisalibacterium limincola; assembly: GCF_008017755.1. GTDB lineage: Bacteria > Pseudomonadota > Gammaproteobacteria > Xanthomonadales > Xanthomonadaceae > Alkalisalibacterium > Alkalisalibacterium limincola. The sequence goes on along the minus strand of NZ_VRTS01000001.1, from coordinate 101,253 downwards.
GGTGCTGGCCGAACGCTGCCGCGCGATCAACCCGGGCATCGAAGTGCAGGTCGAGGCGCGGTTCCTGACCCCGTCGAACCTGGCGGAGATGCTCGAACCGGGCTTCGACGTGGTGCTCGATGCCGCCGACAGCTTCCGCACCAAGGTCGAGGCGATCGCCTGGTGCCGCCGCCGCAAGCAGCCCATGGTCACGGTGGGTTCCGCCGGTGGCCGCACCGATCCCACGCAGGTGCGGGTGCGCGACCTCTCGCGCACCGAGCACGATGCGCTGCTGGCGCTGGTGCGCAAGAAGCTGCGCGCGGACTTCAACTTCCCACGCAACAAGGACCGCTACTTTGGCGTGTCGGCGGTGTACTCGCTGGAGAACGTCAAGTACCCGCAGGCCGACGGCAGCGTGTGCGGCACCCGTCCCAGGCTCGACCCCGACGCGGCGCTCAAGCTCGACTGCGGCGCCGGCCTGGGGGCCGCCACGCACGTCACCGGCGCGTTCGCCTTTGCCGCCGTGGCACGGGTCATGGAGCGGCTGCTCAAGGCCTGACGGCTTACGCCCGGCGGTCGGGCAGGGCGAACAACTCGCGTGCGTTCGCGCTGGTCGCCGCGGCCACCACCGCCTCGTCGACGCCGCGCAGCCCGGCCACCACCGCCAGCACCTTGCGCAGGTATACCGGTTCGTTGCGCTCGCCCTGGTGGCCACACAGGGGCTGGTCGGGCGAGTCCGTCTCCAGCATCAGCCATTCCAGCGGGATCTCGGCCACCAGCCGGCGCAGCTTGCGTGCCCGCTCGTAGGTCAGGGGCCCGCCGAGGCTGACGAGGAAGCCGTTGTCCCACAGTTGCCGGGCCTGCTCGAAGCTGCCGGGGAAGCTGTGCACCACGCCGCGCAACCCGCCCACGCGCCGGATCGCGATGATCACGTCCTCGACCGACTTGCGCGCATGGATGATGACGGGCAGCTCCCGTTCGCGGGCGATCTCCAGCTGGCCCTCGAACAGCATGCACTGCGCGTCGCGGTCCTCGTCCCCGGCGTGGAAGTCCAGGCCGCATTCGCCCACCGCCACCGCCGCGTGGTCATCGAGCCAGTCCGACAGCGCCGCCAGGTCGCCCTCGGCATGCTCGTCCATGAACATCGGGTGCATGCCGTAGGCCGGGTGCAACCGTTCGTTTCGCGCGCACAGCTGCTCCAGCCCGGCCCATCGACGCCGGCTCACCGCCGGCACCACGAATTCTCCGATGCCGGCATCGCGCGCACGGGCGATTGCGTCGTCGCGGTCCGCATCGAACGCCTCCAGGTCGAGGTGGCAGTGGCTGTCGATCAGGTCCATGTCAGTCGCCCGGTGGCGTGCGTCCCGCGCCGTCGCGCTCCCCGTCTTGCTCGCGCGGCCGGCGCATCGAGGCCAGCGTCAGGGTCGCCAGGCCCAGCAGGATGTCGTCGATCAGCGGGATCGGGTCGGGGATGAAGAGGTTCACGAAGAACACCGTCGCGGTGATCTTGAGCAGGGTGGGGAAGCGCCGGCGGCGGAGCCATCGCCAGAGCGGAATGAGGAGTGGATTGGCCATGCCGGCATCCTACGCGAGGCGGGTTGATCCCGGATCGAAGCTGTTTTCACCCCGGAATCACGTCGGTGAACGAGGCAGGGCGCGGCATCGGCTCCCGTTCAGCCAACTCCTGTTGCAATCTGCATGGAACACCAAGGGCGCCTGGTTGGTTGTTGGGCGCCCATCCCCTACACGAGGAGACTTCACCATGAGCAAGACGCTAGTTGCAGCCATCGCCGCAGTGCTGGTGGGCGGCGTCGCGATTGCCGCCTACCAGACCAACCGCGGCGAATACGCCGAGGTCATCGAATCCGTGCCGGTCACCCAGCAGGTCCAGCTGTTCGCCGACGTCACCAACGTCGACGCGATCACCGAGACCCGCACCGGTCCGCGCGAGGTCTGCGAGGAGCGCGTGGTCGAGTACGTCTCCCAGCCCAAGGATCCCAACCGCATCACCGGCACCGTCGCCGCGCCGTGGTCGGTGGCCTGATCGGCAACCAGGTCGGCGGCGGCAGTGGCCGTCGACTGGCCACCGTGGCCGGCGCCGCCGGTGGCGCCTACGCCGGCCGCGAGGTCCAGGGCCGCCAGCAGGCGGGCAACCAGCGTGTCGAGCAGCGCACCGAGACCCAGTGCCGCACCGTGACCGAAACCCGCGAGGACGTCGTCGGCTACAACGTCACCTACACCTTCGAGGGCGAGACCAAGCGCCAGCGCATGGACGCCCGCCCGGCCGATCGCATCCCGATGGGCGAGAAGGAGGAGACCATCGGCTACGAGGTGACCTGGCAGTACAAGGACCGCACCGACACCGTCTTCATGGAAGAGGAGCCGGGCCGTCGCCTGCCGGTCGAGGACGGTCGCGTGATCGTCGCCACCACCGACGAGGCACCGCGCGGCTGAGCCGCGCCCGGGCCAACGCCCGGAACCGTTGCATCAACGAACGCCCCCGCCAGCCATGGCGGGGGCGTTTCGTTTCCAGCCCCCGCCAGGGTGCATCGCGCTGCCGCCGTTTCCGGCGGCACGCTACAATCCCCGCTTTGACCGACCGGCGACCGAACATGGCCCTGAACCCCTACGACCTCTACGACGTCCGTTCCCAGCTCAGCGACGAGGAGCGGATGATCCAGGACTCCGTCGCGCGCTTCACCGACGAGAAGGTGCTGCCGATCATCGGCGCGTGCTTCGACGAGGGCCGCTTCCCGAAGGAGCTGATCCCCGAGATCGCCGGCCTCGGCCTGCTGGGTTCCAGCCTGCCGACCGAATACGGCTGCGCCGGCCTGAACTCCGTCGCCTACGGCCTGATCTGCCAGGAGCTCGAGCGCGGTGATTCCGGCATCCGCAGCTTCGTCTCGGTGCAGAGCTCGCTGTGCATGTATCCCATCTACGCCTACGGCACCGAGGAGCAGCGCCAGGAATGGCTGCCGCGCATGGCCGCCGGCGAAGTCATCGGCTGCTTCGGCCTCACCGAGCCGCACGGCGGCTCCGACCCGGCGAACATGAAGACCACCGCCAAGCGCGACGGCGACGACTGGGTCATCAACGGTTCCAAGATGTGGATCACCAACGGCAATGTCGCCCAGATCGCGATCGTCTGGGCGCAGACCGAGGACGGCATCCAGGGCTTCATCGTGCCCACCGATGCGAAGGGCTTCACCGCGCAGGAGATCAAGCACAAGATGAGCCTGCGCGCGTCGGTCACCTCGGGCCTGTTCTTCGACGGCGTGCGCGTGCCCGACGCCAACCGGCTGCCCAACGTGAAGGGCCTCAAGGGGCCGCTGGGCTGCCTGACCCAGGCCCGCTACGGCATCACCTGGGGCCCGATCGGCGCGGCCATCGCCTGCCTCGACGAGGCGGTGAAGTATTCCAAGGACCGCATCCTGTTCGACCGCCCGATCGCCGCCACCCAGGCGGTGCAGATCAAGCTGGCGGAAATGGCGCGCCGCATCACCCTGGCCCAGCTGCTGTCGCTGCAGCTGGGGCGCCTGAAGGATGCCGGCCGCCTGCAGCCCACCCAGGTCAGCCTGGCGAAGTGGAACAACGTGCGCATGGCGATCGACATCGCGCGCGAGGCGCGCGATGTGCTGGGCGGTGCCGGCATCACCACCGAGTACTGCCCGATCCGGCACATGCTCAACCTCGAGTCGGTCATCACCTACGAGGGCACCGAGACCGTGCACCAGTTGGTGGTGGGCCGCGAGCTGACCGGCATCAACGCGTTCTGATCGGCCCGGCGTGCCGGGCGGCCCGCCTAGTAGGTGGTGCCCGGCGGCCTGACGATCACCGACTCGGTCTCGCCGGACGGCGCGTCGCGTCCTTCCTCGTCCTTTCGCCTGCCGGACTTGCCGGTGGCGTCGTGCGTGGATTTCGCGTCCTTGCCGCCCGTGCTGCGGGGCTTGTCGCCCCCTGCGCCCATGTTGCGCTTGTCGCTGTCCTTCGTGCCCATGTCGTGTCTCCTTCATCAGGCTCCCTCCATGGAGCGGGTGGTGCCCGCGACCTAGCGGGCGGGTGGGTGCCCGGTTGGCTCGCCTTCCGCCGCGTGTTTCAGGAACGCGTTGGAAGCGATCATCGTGTCTGCGATCCCGGCCTCGCGCGCCAGGGCGATCCGCGCCTGCACTTCCTCCCCGCTGCCCACGACGGACAGCGTCTGGGCGTTGACCAGCGCGATCGAGCCGTCCATGCCGGCGCGTGCCTCGGACTGGCGCACCAGGGCGCGGGCCTGGGCGTGGTCGTCGAGGTTGGCGGTGTACCAACCCAGTGCGGCCAGTGCCTTCGCGTCGTCGGGGTTGATCTCCAGGTAGCGCCGCGCCATTTGCGCGGCCTGCGAATACGGTTCGCGGGCCTGCGCCCTCGTGGCGGGTTCGGCCAGCAACGCGTCGCCCAGGTGTCCCCAGATCAGGAAGTCGCCCGGCTCCAGCTCCAGCGCCCGACGAAACAGCGTCGCCGCGTCCGCGAAATCGCCGGACTGCATCTTCAGTGCACCGTAATTGCTCAGCACCGCGCCGGTCGGCCGGATCCGGATCGACTGCTCGAACGCGTGCATCGCATCCTCCTCGTTCCCGGCCAGCAGGTGCAGCCCACCCAGGCTGCTCCACATGCCGGCATCGCCGGGGTCCAGCCTGAGCGCCTCCTGGTAGGAAGCGATGGCTCCGGGCACGTCGCCGGCCAGGAACTGTTCGTAGCCTAGCCAGCCGTGGATGGCGACGCTGCCCGGGCGCATTGCCAGGGCGCGTTGGAAATAGGGCAGGGCCTGCTCGTGGTGGCCCTGGGCCGCATGAACCCGGGCCATGCCCACGTACGCGCTGGGCTCGTGCGCGGGGTCGTCCTGGGCGCGCATGAAATGGGTCGTCGCCTCCGCATACTCCGCCTGGGCCAGGTGCAGGTCGCCCAGGGCCAGGTGGACCTCGCCGGAATCCGGGCTCATCTCCTGCGCGCGCCGGCACGCCGTCCGCGCCGCCTGGAAGGCATCCGCGCTGCGCAGGCTGGTGAACCTCAGCAGCTCCGAGCGGCAAATGCCGGCCTGCGCCCGGGCGAAGTCGCCGTCCTCCGCCAGGGCCCGGTTGAAGTAGCCCACGGCGGTGTCGACGTTCCCACTGCCCGCGGAGATGCGCAGCTGCTGCAGCCCGCGAAGGTAGGCGTCGAAGGCGGCGAAGTTCGTGGTCGGCGACAGGCGTCGGGACAGCTGCGTGCGGGTCTCGGGAATCACGCCGAGCAGGGCCGTCACCACCTCCTCGGCGATCTCGCTCTGGGTGGCGAAGACGTCGGTCAGCTCGCGGTCGTAGGACCGGCTCCACAGCGTGTATCCGCTGCTGCAGTCGGCCAGCCGCGCGTTGATCCGCAGTCGGGCACCGTCGCGGCGCACGGTGGCATCGAGCACGGTGGCGACCCCGAGTCGCTCCCCGATGGCCTTCACGTCCATGTCGCCCCGGGCCGCCAGGGCAGGGGACATGCGCGCCGCGACCACCAGGCCGTCCACCCCGGCCAGTGCATCGTGCATCTCCACCGCCAGGCCCTCGGCGAAATAGTCGTCGTCGCGGTCCTGGCCCAGGTTGGTGAAGGGCAGCACCGCGATCGACGCGACCGGCGGGGCCTGGCCTGCCGGGGGCCCGGTGGGAGGCAGGCGCCACAACCACAGGGCGAGCGCGATGATGCATAGCAGCATCGCGCCACCGAGCCACCCGCGCCATCGGCCCGGGGCCGCCACGGGTGCCCGCCGGTCGCGGAAGGGAGGCGCCGGTGCCGCTTCGGGCGGCGCGGCGGCTGCGGCGGGCGCATCGGCCGGCACGTCGTCCGCCGGTGCAGTGGCGTCCCCGGCCTCCGCCGCCCCGGCTTGCTCCGCCTGCAGGCTGCCGATGAACCGGTAGCCGACCGAGTGCTGGGTCTGGATGTAGCGCGGGTCGTGCGGATCGTCGCCGAGTGCCGCCCGCAGCTGCGCGATCGCTCGCGTCAGCACCCCGGGGGTGACATGGCGGTGGCCCCACACCCCGTCCATCAGTTCATCCCGGCCCAGCAGCTCGCCCGGCCGGGCCAGCAGCATGAGCAGCACCGCGAACGCCTTGGGTTCCAGCGCCCGGGGCTGGCCGTCCCTGACCAGGGTGTGCCCGGCGACATCCACCTCGATGTCGTCGAACCGGTACAGGCCCGGGGGATCTCCTTCGTGGGGCGGCGGGGAATCGCGTTTCATCACCTCTTCCTCATGGCTTCCTCATGAGCGACGAGAAAGCTCACTGAAGAATCGCTGCGACCTCATGACTGCCCTGGTGCGCCTGGCGGAATCTGACGCTGCGCCGGATGTCCGTGCGTTGCCAGCCAACGACCACCCAAGGAGTACCGTCATGAACCAGATTCCCAACAACCAGATTCCCAACAACCAGATTCCCAACAACCCGGTTCCAGGCAACTCGAACCCGGTGCCGGTCGATTCCACGTCGCCGCAGGTCTTCAGCCCGGATTCCCGGCTGCCCGGCGAACCGGCCCCTGCAGGCGTTGCGAAGGACGCAGCGTCGTGCCCCGTCCAACGTCAAGGGCGCATCGGGTCGGTCATCGATGCAGGCGGCGCGTCCAGCCTTCGCGCCGCGAACGACGCCGGTCCGGCCCAGGATGCGGCAGGGCAGTGCGATGTCGTCCATTACCGGCACCTGTGCCACACGCGCCGGTTCGACGCCTGGCTGCACGGATCGCAGGTGCTCGACGTTCCGCTGCCGGCCTGCTACGAGGACAGCCCGGAGCATCACGCCGAGGCCCTGGCCAGCCAGCGCCGCGCGGTCAGGGAAGACTCCTACCTGCCTGGCCGGACCCCGCTGCTGTTGCTGTGAACCACGCCAGCCAGCGGATCCCGGAGGCCGTCCGCAGGGGCGGCCTCCGCACGTACGTGTGCCCGAGGGTGGGCAACGGGCCCCGCCGCGCCCCTACAATAGCGGGCCCACACCTCGGCTCACACACGGACGGAGTCCGACTTGACCACTGCCCGAATCCCCACCTGGCGCCGCAGTCTCAACCGCGCCGAGATCTGCGACAGGAACTTCCGCGAACACGTCGAAGCCTGGGACGGGCCCGGCTTCCCGACGCCGGAGGACGATTCGCCGGTCATGGCCGGCAGCACGCTTACCGCCGCGGCCTTCCTGGAACTGTTCGAGTCCCAGCTCATCTCCCGCCACCTCGACCTGATGGCGCGCGTGCTGCGGCTGCAGAACAAGGTTTTCTACACGATCGGCTCCTCCGGCCACGAGGGCAACGCGCTGGTCGCGCGGCTCACGCGCCACACCGACCCGGCCTTCCTGCACTACCGCTCCGGCGCGTTCATGGCCGAGCGCTTCCGCAAGCTGCCGGGCATGGACCCGATCATGGATTCCGCGCTCAGCTTTGCCGCCAGCAAGGACGATCCGGCCTCGGGCGGCCGCCACAAGGTGTGGGGCTCCAAGCCGTTGTGGGTGCTGCCGCAGACCTCCACGATCGCCTCGCACCTGCCCAAGGCCATGGGCACCGCGCTGGCGATCGAGCAGGCGCGGCGCATCGGCCACGGCCTGCCGGTGCCGGAGGATTCCATCGCGGTGTGTTCCTTCGGCGACGCCTCCGCCAACCACGCCACCGCGCAGACCGCATTCAACGCCGCGGCCTGGACGGCCTACCAGAAGCTGCCCGCGCCGGTGCTGTTCGTGTGCGAGGACAACGGCATCGGCATCTCGGTGAAGACGCCGCGGGGCTGGATCGCCGAGCGCTTTTCTTCGATGCCCGGGCTGGACTACTTCCACGCCGATGGCCTCGACCTGGCCGCCGGCCACGACAACGTGCGCGCCGCGGTCGAGCACTGCCGCCGCACGCGCCGCCCCACCTTCCTGCACCTGCGCACCACGCGCATCATGGGCCACGCCGGCACCGACTTCGAGATCGAATGGCGCCCGATCGAGGAACTGGTCACGGTCGAATCGACCGACCCGCTGCTGCGCTCGGCCGAGATCGCGCTGTCCTCGGGGCTGATGGACAAGGCCGAACTCCTCGAGCGCTACGAGACGATCCGCAAGCGCTGTTTCGAGGCCGCCGAGGAGGCGTACAACCGGCCCAAGCTGATGACGCTGGAGGCCGTGGTGGCCCCGCTGGCGCCCGACACGCCCGATGAGGTGCACGCCGAGGCCACCCGCGCCGACTACGCCGCCAAGCGCCTGGCCGTGTTCGGCAGCGAGGAGAAGCTACCGGAGAACCTCCCGCCCCGGCACCTGGCGATCCAGATCAACCAGGCACTGCACGATCTGTTCTGCAAGTACCCCGAGGCCCTGCTGTTCGGCGAGGACGTCGCGCAGAAGGGTGGCGTGTACACCGTCACCAAGAACCTGCACAAGGCCTTCAAGGGCCATCGCGTGTTCAACACGCTGCTCGACGAGACGATGGTCCTCGGCCTGGCCCAGGGCTACGCCAACATGGGCCTGCTGCCGCTGCCCGAGATCCAGTACCTGGCTTATTTCCACAACGCCTGCGACCAGATCCGCGGCGAGGCCGCCTCGTTGCAGTTCTTCTCCAACGACCAGTACCGCAATCCGATGGTCGTGCGCATCGCCGGCCTGGGCTACCAGAAGGGCTTCGGTGGGCACTTCCACAACGACAACTCGATCACCGCGCTGCGCGACATCCCCGGCCTGATCGTCGGCTGCGCCAGCCGCGGCGACGACGCGGCGATGATGCTGCGCACGCTCACCGCCAAGGCGAAGGTCGATGGCCGCGTCAGCATCTTCCTCGAGCCGATCGCGCTGTACATGACCAAGGACCTGCACGAACCCGGCGACGGCCAGTGGCAGTTCGCCTATCCCGCGCCCGACCAGGCGCTGGTGGTGGGCGAGCCGCGCGTGTACGCGGAAGACGCGGACGACCTGCTGGTGATCACCTACGGCAACGGCGTGCCGATGAGCCTGCGCGCCGCGCGGCGCATCGAGGCGGAAACCGGCCACAAGGTGAGGGTGCTGGACCTGCGCTGGCTGGTGCCGCTCAGCGCCGCGGCCATCGTCGCCCACGCCAGTGGGTGCGCCCGCGTGCTGGTGGTCGACGAGGGCCGGCACTCCGCCGGCATCGGCGAAGGCGTGCTGGCGGCACTGCTCGAAGGCGGGCAGGGTGGCAAACCGGTGCGCCGCGTGGTCGGTGCCGACACGTTCACACCGCTGGCCGATGCCGCGTTGCTGGTGCTGCCGGGCGAGGACGACATCGTCGCGGCGGCGCTGGAGATCGCCTGAGGGCAGGTGTCCCGCCCCGGCCGCCTGCCGGCGCGGCGTGCCCGCGTCAGCAACTGCCCGGTCACTAAATGCCGCGCATTGTCAGTGCCGCGACGGCGGAGCGGGCCTGCCGCCGCCAGGCGGAAACAGGAAGCAGCGCACGGTTCGATGCGCCCGCCGCACGATTACCTGACTGGATCGTGACGCAGCGCGCACATCGGCGTGACAGTCTGGAATGCCGGGTTATGTTCTGCGCCAACGCGATGCAGCACGTGCATCGCCTCGATTTCCGCACATCCTTGTGCTCCCCGCGGCGACGCCACTCCCCTGGCTGTCGCCGTTTTTTTTTCCCGCCGTGCTCAGTTGCCGGCGTCGTAGGCCACCGGTGCGGCCTTGAAGCCGAAGAAGCCGCGGAGCATCTCGTCGTTGCCGTCGTATTCGCCGGGCTCCGCGTCGACGAAGCCGCTGATGCCCAGTTCGGCCAGCAACGTGTACAGCTCGTCCTGCTGGTCCAGGGCCAGCAGCGCTTCGCGCACCGCCGCGCGGACATCCTCCGGCACCATCGGTGCCGCCGAGAACGCGCGTCCCGGGAAGGCCCGGCTCTCGCTGATCGGCAACAGGTTGGGATACAGGTCGGCGATGTAGTTGGGCACCATCGCGGCCTCGGCCTCGTCGGCGAAGACCATCTCCACGCCGTCGCGCCAGCTGGCGGCGGAGGACTCGATCTCGGGCTGCGCGATCGGGTTCGGGTACACCTCGCCCAGCACCGCCGAACCCAGCGAGGGCGCCGGCATCGACACCACCCGATGACCGATCAGGCCATTGGCGCCCTCGTCGGCGACATGCGGCATCGCGATGAGCGAGAAGCGCGTGGGCTCGATCGTGCGCACCAGCGGCGTGAACCCGGTGCGCTTGGCGCGGTAGTCGGTGAAGTGCGCTTCCTCGAACGCGAAGTCCACGGCCGAGTCGATGCGGATCTCGCGCCACAGCGCGTGGTAGTTCGACGGCACGTGCAGTTCGAATCGATGGCCGGTGGCCTGGCCGAGGTAATCAAGCAGCGGCTGGTAGACCTCGGCGGCCTGGCCGCGCGGGAAACTGGGCTCGACGGTGACCCGGAAGTCGGCCGCCTGGGCCGACGCGGAAGCAGCCAAGGCCGTGGCCAGGGCCAGGATGAGTGGACCGAATCGATGCTTCATGTGGACTGGACTCCCCGTATTCACGGCCATTTCAACAGATTTTACGATTGCCTGTCATGACGCGGGTCACTGTGCGCCGGCAGGGTCAGCGCCTCAGACCCCCGAGCACGGGCATCGGTTCCACGCTCGCGCCATCGACCTGCATCCCGGCGTGTGGCGTGAGCAGGGGAATCACTGCCAGCGCTTCGCTGCCCCCGGCATCGTTCGCCACGCACACCAGCGGGCCCAGCGCGTTGCCGTCGGCATCGACCACCTTGCCCTGGGTCGGCAGCTGCTGCGCCGAGCGCAGGCGCACCAGGCCGCGCTTGGCCTGTCCCAGGAAATGGGTCCGGGCCACGATCTCCTGGCCGGGATAGCAGCCCTTCTTCACGCTGTAGGCGCCCAGCCGGTCCAGCGACAGCATCTGCGGGGTCCAGCCGTGCTCGGCGTCGAAGGCGATGCGCGGCAGCCCGTGGCGGATGTCGAACAGCCGCCAGGCGGCGTCGAGCCCGGCGTCGGCTTCCACCGCCGTGCCCTCGCGCGGCAGCACCTGCAGGCCGCGGCCGCCACCTTCACCGCCGCAATCGAGCTGCCAGCCCGCGCGGGCATCGCCGCCCGCGCGATGGGGCGGTTCCAGGGGCGGGGTGTCCATCGCGCCGCACACCATCCAGTCGGTGGGCTGGCGCAGCACCACCTTGGAACGGAACACGAAGCGCTGCAGCCCTTCGGCCAGCGCCGCGGCGGGGGCGTCGGGCAGCACCAGCCACAACGCGTCCTCGCCGGTGCGCAGCAGCGCGAACAGCGCCTGCACGCGGCCCTTCGGGGTCAGCCAGGCACTCCATTGCCACTGGCCCACCTCGAGCGCGCGGACATCGTTGCAGAACTGCGCCTGCGCGAAGGCCAGTGCGTCGGGCCCCTCCAGGGCCAGCAGGTCGAAACCGTTGAGGGGCGCGGAGCGAAGCGGGTTTGGCATGCGTCGGAAACCTGTATGCGGCTTGAACAAGACCGGGTCAGGGGCTACCCTTGAGCGGCTGAAAGTCCGGGAAACCCCATGATAGGTCAAGACCCCAAGCGGGCTGGTGACCAGCCTGACGCCGAGCACGACGAACCCCGCCACCCGGACACCGGGAACGCAGCGGAACCGTCGTCGGATGGCGAAACGCGGCCCGAGGAGTTCGGCGGCCGCCCGGGGCCGGACCCGGTGCGCTACGGCGACTGGGAAAAGAACGGACGCTGCATCGACTTCTGAAACACGCCCCGGCCGTCCGGCGTTGACGCGAGCGGCACGCCGACCCGGGAAACTTCTGCCAGATCACCCGATCAAGCCTTTGGAATGCCCATGGCGACGCCTGAACGCCCCGCAGTACAACGTCCCCTCTCACCGCACCTGCAGGTCTACAAGCCGCAGCTCACCAGCACGATGTCGATCGCGCACCGCATCACCGGTGTCGTGCTCTCGGTCGCAGCGTTCGCGTTGGTGTGGTGGCTCGTGGCCCTGGCTGCCGGTCCGGAGGCGTATGCCACGTTCACCGGTTTCGCCGGCTCGCTGCTGGGCCAGGTGGTGTTGTTCGCCATCACCGCCACGCTGATGTACCACCTGTGCAACGGCATCCGGCACCTGTTGTGGGATGCCGGAAAGGGCCTGGAGATCGACGCCGCCTACCGCAGCGGGTACGCGGTGCTGGCCGTGTCGCTGCTGCTGACCATCGCCATCTGGGTCGTGGCCCTGGGAGGTGTGGCATGAGCCTGCGCAACCCGCTTGCCCGCGCCCGCGGCCTCGGCTCGGCGAAGGAGGGCGTCCACCACTGGTGGATGCAGCGCGTGAGCGCGATCGCGCTCGCCTTCCTGGTGCCGTGGTTCATCGTCTTCCTGCTTCGCCTGCCGCTGGCCGACCACGCCGCCGTGTACGAGGCCGTGGCCTCGCCGCTCAACGCCACGCTGCTGCTGCTGCTGGTCGGCGCGAACTTCTACCACGCCAAGCTCGGCCTGCAGGTGGTTATCGAGGACTACGTGCACACCCCGTTCCTGGAAGTGACCCTGCAGCTGCTGGTGCGTTTCGCCACCCTCGTCGCCGCTGTCGCCGCGATCCTCGCCATCGTCCGCATCGCGCTGAGCGCCGGCTGAGCCCAAGGAAACAAGAATGTCTGCCTACAAGATCCACGAACACCAGTACGACATGGTCGTCGTCGGCGCCGGCGGCGCCGGCCTGCGCGCCACCTTCGGCCTGGCGCAGAAGGGCCTGAAGACGGCCTGCCTGTCGAAGGTCTTCCCGACCCGCTCCCACACGGTCGCCGCGCAAGGCGGCATCTCCGCCGCGCTGGGCAACATGGGCGAGGACGACTGGCGCTTCCACTTCTACGACACCATCAAGGGCTCGGACTGGCTGGGCGACCAGGACGCCATCGAGTACATGTGCCGCGAGGCCATCCCGGCCATCATCGAGCTCGAGCACCAGGGCGTGCCGTTCTCGCGCACCGAGGACGGCAAGATCTACCAGCGTCCCTTCGGCGGCATGACCACGCATTACGGCAAGGGCACCGCGCAGCGCACCTGCGCCGCGGCCGACCGCACCGGCCACGCCATCCTGCACACGCTCTACCAGCAGTCGCTGCGCACCAGGCCGAGTTCTTCATCGAGTACTTCGCGCTCGACCTGATCATGGACGAGGAGGGCGCCTGCCGCGGCGTGCTGGCGCTGGACATGGCCTCGGGCGAACTGCACCTGTTCCGCGCCCACGGCACCGTGCTGGCCACCGGTGGTTACGGCCGCGCCTACTTCTCCGCCACCTCGGCCCACACCTGCACCGGCGACGGCGGCGGCATGGCGCTGCGTGCCGGCCTGCCCTTGCAGGACATGGAGTTCGTGCAGTTCCATCCCACCGGCATCTACGGCGCCGGCTGCCTGATCACCGAGGGCGTGCGCGGCGAGGGCGGCTACCTGACCAACTCCAAGGGCGAGCGCTTCATGGAGCGCTACGCGCCCAACGCCAAGGACCTCGCCTCGCGCGACGTCGTCAGCCGCTCGATGACCATCGAGATCCGCGAGGGCCGTGGCGTCGGCGAGCACGGCGACCACATCCACCTCAACCTGCAGCACCTCGGCCCGGAGGTCATCAACGAGCGCCTGCCCGGCATCGCCGAGACCGCGAAGATCTTCGCCGGCGTCGATGTGTCCAAGGAGCCGATCCCGGTGCTGCCGACCGTGCACTACAACATGGGCGGACTGCAGACGAACTACCACGGCGAGGTGGTCACGCTGAAGGACGGCAACCCCGACTCCGTTGTGCCCGGCCTGTACGCCATCGGCGAAGCCGCCTGCGTGTCGGTGCACGGTGCCAACCGCCTGGGCTCGAACTCGCTGCTCGACCTGGTCGTGTTCGGCCGCGCCGTCGCCAACCGCTGCGCCGAGACGATCAAGCCCGGCGCCACGCACAAGGCGCTGCCGGCCTCGGCCTGCGACAAGTCGCTCGACAACCTTGACACGCTGCGCAACGCCAAGGGCAACACGTCCACGGCGGAAATCCGCAACACCATGCAGCGCACGATGCAGGACCATGCCGCGGTCTTCCGTACTTCCGAGGTGCTGGCCGAGGGCGTGAAGAAGATCGCCGACGTGCACGCCAGCTTCGCCGACGTGAAGGTGTCCGACCGCTCGATGGTGTGGAACTCCGACCTCATCGAGACGCTGGAGCTGCAGAACCTGCTGGGCCAGGCGGTGGCGACGATGGTGTCGGCCGAGAACCGCAAGGAATCGCGCGGCGCCCATGCCCACGAGGACTACTCCGAGCGCGACGACGACAACTGGCACAAGCACACGCTGTGCTGGGTCGACGAGAAGGGCAAGACCACGCTCGACTACCGCCCGGTGCACATGTACACGCTCACCGACGAAGTCGAGGTGGTGCCGCCCAAGGCGCGCACCTACTGATTTGCACTGCGGCACCCGTGGGCGCGCACCGCGCGCCCTGACCGGCACCCACGCGAGAACACGAAATGGCTGAGTTCACCCTTCCCAGGAACTCCACGATCACCAAGGGCAAGCACTTCCCGGCCAAGGGCGGCAAGGACGTGCGCACCTTCAAGATCTACCGCTGGAACCCCGACGACGCGGCGAACCCGCGCGTGGACACCTACGAGGTCGACCTGGCCAGCTGCGGGCCGATGGTCCTGGACGCGCTGATCAAGATCAAGAACGAGATCGACCCGACGCTGGCCTTCCGCCGCTCCTGCCGCGAGGGCATCTGCGGTTCGTGCGCGATGAACATCGACGGCACCAACACGCTGGCCTGCACCAAGGCCATCGACGACTGCGGCAAGAAGGAAGTGCCGGTCTACCCGCTGCCGCACATGCCGGTCATCAAGGACCTGGTGCCCGACCTCACGCACTTCTATGCCCAGTACGCCTCGATCAAGCCGTGGCTGCGCACCCAGTCCACCGCGCCCACGCGCGAGCGCCTGCAGACGCCGGCCGACCGCAAGAAGCTCGACGGCCTCTACGAGTGCATCCTGTGCGCGTGCTGTTCGACCAGCTGTCCGAGCTACTGGTGGAACGGCGAGCGCTACCTCGGCCCGGCCGTGCTGCTGCAGGCCTACCGCTGGATCGTCGACAGCCGCGACGAGGACACCGGTGCGCGCCTGGACGACCTGGAAGACCCGTTCAAGCTCTACCGCTGCCACACCATCATGAACTGCACGCGCACCTGCCCGAAGGGACTCAACCCGGCCAAGGCGATCGCGGAGATCAAGCAGCTGATGCTCCAGCGTCGCGCCGCCTGAGCGCTGGCGCGGCATGGGCATGCCAGCCGACGACGAAGCCGAGCTGCGGCGCCTGCGCTGGCGCTGCCGCCGCGGCATGCGCGAACTCGACCAGCTGATGCTCCGCTACCTCGACCAGCGCTGGCGCCAGGCCGGGGTCGAGGAGCGGGCCACCTTCGAGCGCCTGCTCGAGGTCGAGGACGACCGCCTGTGGCGCTGGTTCATGGGCCGCGAGACACCCCAGGAGAAGGACCTCCATGCCCTCGTCGAACGCATTCTTGAACTGCCGCATTGACTGGCGGCCGGCGCCCCTGATGGTCGCGGCGCTGGCGCTGCTGGGTTTCCTGGCCGCGCTGTCGCTGCTCGCCAGCGCCATGCCACGACCCGCCGCCTGGCCGCTGGCGCTGCTGCTGCTCGGCCAGGGGCTGTGGCTGGCCTGGCGCGAATCGCAGCGCCCGGCAGCCGTCGTGGTGTTCACCGCCACCGACGAAGGGCTCGCGCCCACGCTCGACGGACGCCCGGCACGCCTGCTTCGCGTGAACCTTCGCGGCCCTGTCGCGGTCATGGTGTTGCAGTGCGATTCCCGGCGCAGGGTGCTCACCTGGTGCCCGCCGACGCTGACCCCCGATGTACGCAGGACCCTCCGGCTGCTGAAGCGCCCGGGCATCGTTTCCCCTTCGGCACTGCCCTTGGTGGCAGGATAAGGCCCCATGTTCAAACCACTTTCCCTCGCCATCGGCCTGCGCTACACCCGGGCCAAGCGCCGTACCCGCTTCATCTCCTTCATTTCCTTCGTCTCGATCGCCGGCATCTCGCTGGGCGTGGCCGCGCTGATCACCGTCATCTCGGTCATGAACGGCTTTGGCGAGGAAGTGCGCGGCCGACTGCTGGGCATGGTCGCGCATGCCACGGTGAGTGCCGCGGGCAGCCCGATGGAGGAGTGGCCGCGTGCGGTCGACATCGCCCGCGCCGACCCGCGCGTGGCCGGTGCCGCCCCCTACATCGAGCGCGCCGCGCTGCTCCAGGGCCGGCGCGAGGAAGGCGCGATGCTGCGTGGCGTGCTGCCCGAGGCCGAACCCAGCGTGTCGGAGTTCGCCGAGAAGATCGTCGTCGGCGACATCGAGCTGCTGCAGCCGGGCGAGTACAACATCATCCTCGGCCGCGAGCTCGCCAACTGGGCGCAGGTCAGCGTCGGCGAGACGGTCAACGTGTTCGTGCCCAGCTTCCGCACCACGCCAGTGGGCGTGCTGCCGCAGGTGCGCCGCTTCAACGTGGTCGGCATCTTCGAAACCGGCTACCAGGACGCCGACCGCGGCATCGGCCTGATCCACATGCAGGATGCCCAGCGGCTGCTGCGCATGGGCGAGGGCGTCACCGGAGTGCGCCTGAAGCTGCACGACATGTTCCAGTCCAACCAGGTCTCGCGCGACCTCGCCGACCAGCTCGGCGGCATCTACCGCATCAGCGACTGGAGCCGCGACCACGCGAATTTCTTCCGGGCCATGAAGATCGAGAAGATCATGATCTTCATCGTCGTCGCGCTGGTGGTCGCGGTGGCCGCGTTCAACCTGGTCAGTTCCCTGGTCATGCTGGTCACCGACAAGCAGGCCGACATCGCCATCCTGCGCACGCTCGGCATCCGGCCGGCCACGGTGCTGCGCGTCTTCATGATCCAGGGCGTCATCATCGGCACGCTGGGCGTGTTGATAGGCGTGGTCGGCGGCGTGCTGCTGACGCTCAACCTCGACCTCATCGTGACCGCCGTGGAATCCACCTTCGGCATCGAGGTGATGCCCAAGGACGTGTACTACATCACCGGCCTGCCCACGGCCCTGTACTGGGACGAAGTGGCGCTGATCGCCGGCATCGGCCTGGTCATGGCGCTGCTGGCCACCCTGTACCCGGCCTGGCGTGCCTCGCGCACGGCCCCGGCCGAAGCGCTGCGCTACGAGTGAGCACGATGACCGACACCACCGCCCCCCTCGCGCCCGAAGACGCCGTGCTGGAATGCGTCGGACTCGGCAAGGTCTACCAGGAAGGCAAGCTGCGCACGCCGGTGTTCGACCAGCTCGACCTGGCCGTGGCGCCCGGCGAGACCGTCGCCATCGTCGGCGCCTCCGGTGCCGGCAAGTCCACGATGCTGCACCTGCTCGGTGGCCTGGACGTGCCGACCGCCGGCGAGGTCTACGTGGCCGGCCAGCGCATGTCGAAACTCTCCGACGCCGCCCGCGGCGACCTGCGCAACCAGGCGCTGGGCTTCATCTACCAGTTCCACCACCTGCTGCCGGAGTTCACCGCGCTGGAGAACGTGATGATGCCGCTGCTGATCGGCGGCATGCCGGTGGAGCAGGCCGTGGTGCCGGCGCGCGAACTGCTCGAGCGGGTCGGCCTGGGTGCGCGGCTGGAGCACAAGCCCGGCGAGCTGTCGGGCGGCGAACGCCAGCGTGCCGCCGTCGCGCGCGCGCTGGTGACGCGCCCGGCCTGCGTGCTGGGCGACGAACCCACCGGCAACCTCGACGAGAAGACCGCGGCCAAGGTGTTCGAGATGATGCTCGAGCTCAACCGGGCGCAGCGCACCAGCCTGGTGCTGGTCACCCACGACCCGCGCCTGGCGCGGCGGCTGGACCGCACGCTGGAGCTGACCGGCGGCAACCTGCGGCCGCTGCCCGCCTGAGCGGTTCGCGTCGGCCCGGTTGAACCCGGGCGGCGAGGGCTTTTCCTACCCGCGATCGCCGCGCCCGTTGATAGGCGCAGGCGCGTCGGCGCGGCAACGTCGTGGACTGGATCGATCCACGGACGCACGACATGCTGCAGCGGCCGGCCCCGCGCCGCCACCTGCCACCGCTCGGCCTGGCCAGCGCGCTGGCGCTGCTCGCCGGCATCACCGTACTCATGGGTTTTCCCGAACTGCCGCCCGCGGGCGGGTTCGCCGTGGCCTGCCTGGCGGGCGCGTCGGCCTGGTGGCGGGGACGTCGTGCGCTGCGCCTGGCCGGTGCGTTCACGGTGGGGCTGGGGCTGGCCGGACTGCACGGCCACCACGCGCTGGCGCAGCGGATCGACGCGGACGTGGTCGGGGTCGACCTGGAGGTCGAACTGCGCATCACCGGCCTCGTGCGGCAGGGGACCGTCGCAGCCAGCGGGTCGGGCCGTGGCTTCACCGGTTTCGATGCGGTGCTGGTGTCGGTACCGCAGGTGCCGGAACTGGAAGGGCGGCGCGTCAGCCTGGGCTGGTACGGGCCGGCGCCCGGACTCGCCCCCGGCCAGGTCTGGGAAATGCAGTTGCGCCTCAGGCGTCCGCGCGGCGTGCTCAATCCGGGCGGCTTCGACCGCGAACGCCGCGCGCTCGAGCAGCGCCTCGCCGCCACCGGCTACGTGCGCCAGCCCGACCAGGCCCGGCTGCTGTCCGATGGCGGCGGGCTGGATGCGTGGCGCAGCCGCACCAGCGAACGGCTGGGCCAGCGCGTCGCGCATCCCGGCATGCGCTTCGTCCTGGGCCTGTCGCTGGGCGACACGCGGCAGATGCAGCCACAGGACTGGGATGCGCTGCGCGCCACCGGGCTGACCCACCTGCTGGCCATCTCCGGGTTCCATGTCGGCGTCGTTGCCGGGCTTGGCGCCTTGCTGGCCGGTGCCTTGTCGCGCCTGTGGCCGGCGATGACGCGGCGGCTGCCGCGGCCAATGCTCATGGCGTGGACCGCCCTGGCCTGCGCGATCGTCTACGCCGCCGCGGCCGGATTCTCGCTGCCGACCCAGCGGGCGGTGCTGATGATCGCCGCAGCGCTGCTGGCCCGGCTGGCGCGGCGCCCGGTCGTGGCTGCGAACAGTTTCGCGCTGGCGCTGCTGGCGGTGCTGCTGGTGGATCCGCTGGCGGTGCTTTCGCCGGGCTTCTGGCTCAGCTTCCTCGGCGTGGGCTGGTTGTTGTGGTGCTTGGGCGGCAGCCAGGGCGGGGCGAAGCCACCGGGCTACCTGGGTGCACTGCTGGGCACGCAGTGGGTGGCCAGCGTGGGCCTGCTGCCCCTCACGGTGTGGTTCTTCGGGCAGGCGTCCGTGGTCGGTCCGCTGGCGAACCTGCTCGGCATCCCGCTGGTCACGCTGGTCGTCGTGCCGCTGGCCTTGCTCGGCACGCTGCTGTCGCTGGCCTGGAGCGCCGGCGGAGAGGCGCTGCTGTGGACTGCGGCGACGCTGGTCGAGCAGGGTGCCCGGGGCATGCGCGCGCTGGCGCAGTGGCCAGGCGCGATGCGGCATCTGCCGGCGCCCGGGCTGCCCGCTCTGCTGCTGGCGCTGGGCGGTGCCGCCTGGCTGCTCATGCCGCGCGGCACGCCGGGACGGGCGATGGCGCTGCCGCTGTTCCTGCCGCTGCTGTGGCCGCGCCTGCCCACGCCCGCGCCGGGCGGGTTCGAAATCCACGTCATCGACGTCGGCCAAGGCCTTTCCCTGCTGGTGCGCACGCACGCGCACGCGTTGCTGTACGACACCGGGCCGAACGCGGGTGGCGGCATGGACATGGGCGCCACGGCCGTCGTGCCGACGCTGCACGCGTTGGGCGTGGATCGCCTGGATGCGCTGGTCATCAGCCACGGCGACAACGACCACGTTGGCGGCATGCCCAGCGTGCTGCGCGCCTTCCCCGGCACCCCCCTTTGGGGCCAGGCGCCGTGGCTGGAAAGGGAACCGCGCACCACGCGCTGCGCCGGCACGATGCCGTTCTCCAGGCGCGCGGCGCCGCGGCCGCCGGGTGTCCAGGTCCTTCCAGGGCCTGTCTTGCCGGCGTGCAATGGCACTGGGACGGCGTCGAGTTCAGCTTCCTCCACCCCACGCCATTCTTCCCCGATGTCGGCAACGAAGGCAGCTGCGTGCTGCGCATCCGCGGCGAGGGCGGCAGCGCATTGCTCACCGGCGACATCGGCCATGTCGTCGAACGTCGCCTGCTGCGCCTGCACGGTGACGGGCTCGGCAGCGACGTGCTGGTGCTGGGCCACCACGGCAGCCGCGGCTCCAGCAGCCCCGGGTTCCTGGATGCGGTTGCCCCGCACGTGGCGCTCAACGCGTCCGCGCACGCGTCGCGGTTCAACCATCCCCATCCCGACGTGCTCGTCCGCCTGCGCGAAAGGAACGTGCCGCTGTCGGACACCGGAGATCATGGATACGTCCGGGTGCGCGTGGATCCCGGCGCGCCGCCCGCCGTCGAGCGCCGGCGCGAGGTGCGGCGACGCTTCTGGCACGAAGCCCCGTCCCGCGAGTGAAAGCTGGGTCAAACTGTGACCGCATCGTGGATTCGCGCACCCGGTCCGCAGCATACTTGCGGAGTTGTCCACTTCCACAGTCGTTCCTACCGAGGCCGGCCATGGGCCGGAAATGTCCGACATCGACTCGCTGGTGACAGCCCCCGAAGCTTCCCCGTGCGTGCGCGTGGGATTGCACCTGGTCCGTCCGCTGCACGACGCGGAAGGCCGGCTGGTCGACTTCGTCGTCGAACACCTCAACCCGACCGCACTGGGTTTCCTCGGGCTCGATGCCCACACGCCGCCCGGCACCCGGGTCGGTGAACTGGTCAGCCCCGGTCGCCTGGAGGCCTTCCTCGAGGAGGGCGAGCGCGCGCTGAAGAGCGGCGAGGCCCAGTTCTCCGAGTTCGAGATCACCGCACCTGATGGCGGCCGGCACTGGATGTGGCATGAGGTCATCCCGCTCGGCGAGGTGCTGGCCGTGCGCTCGGTCACCGCCGCCGACCGCTACGCACAGGCCGAGTTCGACGAACTCACCGGCCTGCTCAACGACCACGGACTGCGCCTGCGCGGGCAGACCTTCATCGAGTCCGTCCCCGAGGATCGCAGCGCGGTGCTGGTACGGCTGGCGCCGCGTCGCTTCCACGACTTCCGCGACGTCTTCGGATTCGAGTTCGCCGATGCGCTGTTGCGCGCCTACGCCGAACGCCTGGTCTCGCTGCTGGCCGGGCACCGCCACCTGGCGGCACGCATGGGCCAGCACCAGTTCGCCGTGCTCATGGAGCTGGAGGGGGAGGTCGATGGCGACCGCATCAACGGCCTGGCCGGCATCGTCGACACCCGCCTGGAGGCGGCCGGGCTCGAGCTGCACATCGTCTCGGCGCTTGGGGTGGCACGCCTGCGCCAGCACGGCCGCCACGTCGACGAGCTGCTGCGGGCCGCGGACATGGCCTATTCCGAGTCGCGGCGGACCCGGTCTCGGCAGATCACCTTCTACAACCCCCGCCTGGGCCGCCTGGCCCAGACGCGCATCACCCTGCAGAAGGAACTCGCCGGAGCAATCGCGCGCGACGAACTCAGGCTCGTGTTCCAGCCCATCCTGGCCGGCTGTGGCGAGGTGGAGGGGTTCGAGGCCCTGTTGCGCTGGCACAACGCCGAACTGGGCGAAGTGTCTCCGGCGGAGTTCATCCCGGTGGCCGAGGAAACCGGACTGATCCTGGAACTGGGTCGATGGGTCTTCGGCCAGGCGGCCGCCGCGCTGGCCCACCTGCGCCGGACCCATGGCTCGAAGCTGTTCATGTCGATCAACATTTCCGCGGCGCAGTTCTCCGACGTGCACCTCGCCGACCAGCTTTCCGCGGCCGCAGTCGCCGCCGACGTCCCCACCGATGCGATCGAGCTGGAGATCACCGAAACCGTGCTGATGCACGATACCGGCGAATCGGAGCTGCAGATCCAGCGCCTGCGCGGGCTGGGCTTCCGGCTTTCGGTCGACGACTTCGGCACCGGCTATTCCAGCCTGGCCTACCTGCGGCGCTTCCTGGTCGACAAGCTCAAGGTCGACCGCAGCTTCGTCGCCGGCCTCGAGGTCGACCGCAGCAGCATCGACATCGTGCGCGCCATCGTCTCGCTGGCGGCCTCGCTGAACCTGCCGGTCGTGGCCGAGGGCGTTGAGACGCGCGCCCAGCTCGACCTGCTGCGTGGCATCGGCTGCGACCAGTTCCAGGGCTTCTTCCTGGGCCGCCCCAGCAGCCTGGCGGCGCTGGACGAGCAACGGGCCGCCCGCCCGGGCAATGCCTCCGAGGCCATCGACGCCCTGGTCTAGGCGCCTGCAGCCGGCCGGCGCTGTCGCGCAGGCAGGCACAAGAGCGCCAGTGCCGCTATCCTAGCCAACGGCTTGAAACGGGCCTGCCCCCACGGGCCCATCAACGAGGACACCCTGTGCTGGAACTCCTGTTTGCGGGCGGCTGGGTCATGTGGCCCATCCTGGCGCTCTCCGCCATCGCCATCGCCATCATCATCGAGCGTTTCTGGACCCTGCGTCGGCAGGCCGTCATCCCGCCCGGCCTGGGCCAGGAAGTGCAGGCCTGGGCGGCGAACCGGCAGCTCGACCCGGTCCACATCGACGTGCTGCGCGGCAACTCGCCGCTGGGCGAGCTGCTGGCAGCCGGGCTGGACGTACGCCACCGCCCGCGCGAACAGATCAAGGAGCGCATCGAGGACACCGGCCGCCACGTCATCCACCAGCTCGAGCGTTTCCTCAACACGCTCGGCACCATCGCCGGCGTGGCGCCGCTGCTGGGCCTGCTGGGCACCGTCACCGGCATGATTCGCATGTTCCTGGGCGTGCTGGAGTACGGCGTGGGCGATGCCAGCCGCCTGGCCGGCGGCATCGGCGAGGCGCTGGTGTCCACCGCGGCCGGGCTGGTCGTCGCGATCCCCGCGCTCGCGTTCTACCGCTACTTCCGCGGCCGCGTCAGCGAGTACGTCATCGACATGGAAAAGCAGGCGATGGTGCTCATCGACACCCTCGACCAGAGCCTCCCGATCAAGCGCGGGAAGCTTTGACGCAATGCGCCTGGATACCGGCCGGCTGCGCGACGAACCCGAGATCAGCCTGACCTCGCTGATCGACGTCGTGTTCACGCTGATCATCTTCTTCGTCATCACCACCACCTTCGACGAGCGCGCCGCGATCGAGCTCAACCTGCCCGAGTCCAGCGCAGCCACCGCGCTGGAACCCGACGAGACGCTGGTGGTGGCGGTGGACGGCGAAGGCCGCTTCTTCGTCGGCGACCAGGAGGTACTGCGCCGTGACGTGGAGTCGCTGCGTGCGGCGATCGCGCGGGTGGCCGGCGAGGACCGCACGCGCCCGGTCACCCTGCGCGCCGACGCGCGCGCCCAGCACCAGTCCGTGGTCACGGCGATGGACGCGCTGGGGCAACTGGGTTTCACCCGCATCTCGATCGCCACCCAGGCCGGGGAGGCGCCATGAGCACGCCTGATCCGGACGGCTGGGACATCCGCCACACCTACGGGCGGCTGCTGCGCTACGCCGGCCGCTACAAGGCGCTGCTGGCCATCTCCGGCGTCGGCATGATCATCGAGGCGGCGGCGGCCGCCGGCTTCACCAAGCTCATGGAGCCGATGGTCAACCAGACCTTCGTCGCCCAGGAAGTGTCGCTGATGCTGCCGCTGGCCATCGTCGGCCTGTTCCTCGTGCGCGGCATCGCCACCTTCGTCAAGAACGTCGGCATGTCGCGCGCCGGCCGCAGCGTCGTGCGCGACCTGCGCCAGGAGGTCATGTCGAAGTACCTGCGCATTCCCAGCGACTACTTCGACCGCGAGTCGGTGCCGTCGATGGTCAGCCGCCTGAACTACGACACCGAGCAGGTTGCCCAGGCCAGTTCCGACGCGATCAAGATCACCATCACCGACAGCCTGACGCTGGTGTTCCTGTTCGCGGTGATGCTGAGCATCAGCGTGCGCGTGACGATGACGATGGTCGTTGTGGCGCCGCTGATCGCGGTCATCTCGCTTTACGTCTCGCGCCGCTACCGCAAGATCAACCGCGGCATCCAGGACGGCGTGGCGCAGATGGCCACCGAGGCCGAACAGGCGCTGGCTTCCCACCAGGACCTCAAGATCTACGCCGGGCAGGCCAGCGAGAGCGCCCGCTACGCCGAGCGCACCAACCACAACCTGCGCCTGCACCTGAAGGTCGAGGTCACCCGCGCCGCCGCATCGTCCACGGTGCAGCTGCTGGCCGCCATCGCGCTGGCGGTCATCCTGATCGCCGCCGGCCGCGAGTCGCTGGCCGGACGCATGGACGCCGGCCAGTTCGTCGCGCTGATCACCGCGATGATGGCCATGCTGCCCTCGCTCAAGCGCATCACCACCGTGCAGGCGATGATCCAGAAGGGCATCGCCGCCGCGCAGCGCCTGTTCCAGATCCTCGACAGCGAGGAGGAGGACGACGCCGGCGAGCGACCCCTGGCGCGCGCCCGGGGCCATGTGCGCTTCCGCGACGTGGTGGTGCGCTACCAGAACGGCGAGCGCGCGGCGGTGGACGGCATCAGCTTCGAAGCCCGCCCGGGCACCGTCACCGCGCTGGTCGGGCGCTCGGGCAGCGGCAAGTCCACGCTGGTGAAGCTGCTGCCGCGCTTCTACGAACCCAGCAGCGGCCTCATCGAGCTCGACGGCCACCCGCTGGGCGATTACAAGCTGGCCGACCTGCGCCGCCAGATCGCGCTGGTGGGCCAGAAGGTCATGCTCTTCGACGACACCGTCGCGGCCAACATTGCCTTCGGTGCCGAAGGCCAGGCCAGCGACGAAGAAATCCGCGAGGCGGCGCGCCAGGCCAATGCGCTGGAGTTCATCGAACGCCTGCCCGAAGGCATGCAAACGCGCATCGGCGAGAACGGCGCGCTGCTCTCGGGTGGCCAGCGCCAACGCCTGGCGATCGCGCGGGCGTTCCTCAAGGACGCGCCGATCCTGATCCTCGACGAGGCCACCGCCGCGCTGGACTCCGAGTCCGAGCGCCTGGTGCAGGCCGCGCTGGAGAAGCTCATACCCGACCGCACCACGCTGGTCATCGCCCATCGCCTCAGCACGGTCGAGCACGCCGACCAGGTGCTGGTGCTCGACGACGGCAAGCTGCTGGAGTCGGGCACCCACGCCGAGCTGCTGGCGCAGGCCGGCTTGTATTCGCACCTCCACCAGATGCAGTTCCGCGAGGTGCCGGCCACGTGAGCGCGCTGCCGGACTGGCTGGCACGCCGCTGGTACGGCGACACCCCGCCGGGACTGGTCCTGTCGGCGCTGGAGAAGGTCTACGCCGCGATCGTGGGCGTGCGTCGCCTGGGCTTCCACCGGCGCTGGTTCAAGGCACACCGCGTCTCGGCACCGGTCATCGTCATCGGCAACCTGACCGTGGGCGGCACCGGCAAGACACCGCTGACCATCGCGCTGGTGGAATGGCTGCAGCAACGTGGCTGGAACCCCGGCGTGGTCAGTCGCGGCCACGGCCGCGCTCGCGTGGCCTGGTGCGCGTGGGCCCCGGCACGACGCCGCGCCAGGGGGGTGACGAACCCTGCCTGATCGCCGCGCGCACCGGCGCGGTGGTCGTGGTGGACAGCGACCGCGTCGCTGCCGCCGAGGCCGCGCTGGCCGCCGGTGCCGACATCATCGTCAGCGACGACGGCCTGCAGCACTACCGCCTGGCGCGCGACCTGGAGATCGAGATGATCGACGGCCGCCGCGCTACGGCAACGACCGCATGCTGCCGGCCGGCCCCTTGCGCGAGCCACTCGAGCGGGCCGGCAGTGCGACGCACACGTGGTGAACGGCGGGGAAGCCGACACCGAGGGCAAGTGGGCGATGCTGCTGCGCCCGTTGCCGCTGCAGCCGCTGCACGCCGTCGCCACGGCCGGGCAGGAAGGGCGCGAAGGGCAGGGCACGCACGCCCGCGAGCTGGCGGCGTTCGCCGGCCAGCGCGTGCACGCCGTCGCCGGCATCGGCCACCCGGACCGCTTCTTCGCCACGCTTCGCGAGGCGGGCCTGGAACCGATCGAGCATCCGTTCCCCGACCACCACGCCTTCACTGCCGCCGACCTCGATTTCGGCGACGACCTGCCGGTGCTGGTCACCGAGAAGGACGCGATCAAGCTGCGCCACGTCGTCCCCGACGCCACCGACGTGTGGGTGCTGCCGGTCAGCGCCGAGCTTCCCGGCGCCTTCTACGCCATGCTGGCCGGCCAGCTCACCCGCTTCCAGGCCGGCATGGCCGGCATCGACCTGTTCTAGGCCCGCATGGATACACTCGATTTCCTCGTTGCGATCCCCGCGCGCTACGGCGCCTCGCGCCTGCCGGGCAAGCCGCTGCGGCTGCTGGCCGGCGAGCCGATGGTGGTTCACGTGGCCCGCCGCGCGCTGGCCGCGGGCGCGGCCGAAGTCGTGGTGGCCACCGACGACGAGCGCATCGCCGAAGCCGTCCGCGGCCACGGCGTGTCCGTGTGCATGACCCGCGCCGACCACGCCTCGGGTACCGACCGCCTGGCCGAGTGCGCACGGCAGCTCGGCTGGGCCCCCGACCGCATCGTCGTGAACCTGCAGGGCGACGAACCGTTCGCGCCGGCCGAAGGCATCCGGGCCGTGGCCCGCCGGCTGGCCGACAGCGATGCACCGATGGCGACGCTGTACGCGGAGTTCACCGATACCGGCACCGCGTTCGATCCCAATGCGGTCAAACTGGTCCGCGACGCGCAGGGCCATGCGCTGTACTTCAGCCGGGCGCCGCTGCCCTGGCACCGTGACCGCTACGCCGGCGACCGCGTCAGCGCCCTGCCGCAACCGGGCTTGAGGCACATCGGCATCTACGCCTACCGCGCCGGCTTCCTGGCCGAATTCGCTGCGCTGCCGCACGGCCAGCTCGAACAGGCCGAGGCGCTCGAGCAGTTGCGCGTGCTGGAGGCCGGATACCGCATCGCCGTGGCACCCACCCCGGTGGCGTTCCCGCCGGGCGTGGACACCGAGGCCGACCTGGCGCGCGCCGAGTCGCGCATAATCTCCTCCCGGGACGCAGCCCCGGGATCCACCCGCACGGAGGACGAATGAACCAGGCCAGCCCCCTTGCCCCGGAACTGAGCGACCAGCTGGACTGGATCAACGCCGATCGCATCCGGCTGGGGGAATGCACCGGGCGCGTGGTCGTCCTGGCCTTCTTCAACCAGTCCTCGTCCTACTGCCACAACCTGCTTGAAACGCTGCACCACCTCGTCCTGAAACACCCGCAGCAGCTGCAGGTCATCGGCATCCACGTGCCGAAGTATCCCTTCGAGCGCGACACCACCCGCGTGCACGATGGCGTGAGCCGCATGGGCATCCGCTTTCCCGTCGCCAGCGACCCCGACTACGTGGTCTGGCAGCACTACGGCATCCACGGCTGGCCGTCGCTGGCGCTCATCGATGCCACCGGCGGCCTGCGCCAGGTGCTGGCGGGCGATGTCCCGGCGCAGCTGGTCGAGGACACGCTGCAGCCGCTGCTCGACGAGGCGCCGATACCGCTGGACGGTGGGCCCGAGTCCATCCCCGGGCGTCGCCAGGCGGGCACCCGGGTGCTGCACCATCCGGCCGGCATCGCCATCGGCGAGGAGCGCATGTACATCGCCGACGCCGGCCACCACCAGGTGCTGGAGTGCAACCTGCATGGCCGCGTGCTGACCCGCTACGGCACAGGCCATGCCGAACTGGTGGACGGCGGGCCGGAGGAGTGTGCGTTCGACGCCCCCCACGGCCTGCTGCTGCACCGCGAAGCGCTCTACATCGCCGACACCGGCAACCACGCCCTGCGCCGCCTCAACCTGCGCACCGGCCAGGTCGAGACGCTGGCCGGCACCGGTCGCCCGGGCACGCCCGCGGGCGCGCGCATCGACAACCCGCGCGAGGCCGACCTCAACCGTCCCTGGGGCCTGGCGCTGGACGGCGAGCGCCTCTACATCAGCCTGGCCGGGCAGAACCAGGTGTGGGCGTGGGAGATGGCCTCCGGCGCGCTGGTGCATGTCGCCGGCAGCGGCCAGTTCGGCCACGCCGACGGCCATGCCCGTAGCGCCCGCATGGCCCATCCCACCGGCCTGGCGGCCTTGCAGAACACGCTCTACATCGTGGAATCCGGCAGCGCGTCGCTGCGGCGGCTGTCGTTCAACGACGGCCAGCTGCGCACGCTGGTGGGTGGCGGCCTGTTCGAATTCGGCCACGAGGATGGCCCGCGCGAGCGGGCCAGCCTGACCTGCCCGCAGGGCCTGGCCCTGCAGGTGGACAGCCCGGTGCTGTGGCTGGCCGATGCCGGCAACGACCGCCTGCGAACGCTGCGGCTGGGCGGCGGCTCGGTGGCCACGGCGCGCATCGAGCACGCGCTGTCGCGGCCCGAGGCGATCGCTTCCGGCGCCGGCGCGGTCTGGCTGGTCAACACCGATGCCCACCAGGTGCTGCGCATGGACCTGGAAAGCGGCGAGGTGAGCGAACTCGAGGTGGTCGACGCCGAGGCATGAACGGCGGCAAGGACAACCCGGTGGAGGGTTTCGACGGGCGCGCGTTCGCCCGCAAGCTCACCAGCGCGCCGGGCGTGTACCGCATGCTGGCCGCCGACGACAGCGTGCTGTACGTGGGCAAGGCCGGCTCGCTCAAGAAGCGCGTGGCCAGCTACTTCACCAAGGCCCTGCCGTACCGCCAGCAGAACATGGTGGCGCAGATCGCCCGCATCGAGGTCACCGCCACGCGCACCGAGGCCGAGGCGCTGCTGCTGGAGAACCAGCTGATCAAGTCGCTCAAGCCGCGCTACAACGTGCTGCTGCGCGACGACAAGAGCTACCCCTACATCCACCTCAGTGCCGGCGACTGGCCCAAGCTGGGCTTCCACCGTGGCCCGCGCAAGGCCCCGGGGCGCTACTTCGGGCCGTTCCCGGGCGCCGGCGCCGTGCGCGAGACACTCACGCTGATGCACAAGCTGTTCGGCATCCGCAGTTGCGAGGACAGCGTGTTCGCGAACCGCTCGCGGCCCTGCCTGCAGTACCAGATCGGCCGTTGCCTGGCGCCCTGCGTGGACTATGTCGGCCAGCAGGACTACGCCCAGGCGGTGCGCCGCGCGGTGCTGTTCCTGGAAGGGCGCAGCAGCGAACTGGTCAACGAGTTCAACGCCGAGATGGAACGCGCCAGCGCCGAACTGCGCTTCGAGGACGCCGCGCGCATGCGCGACCAGGTGGCCTCGCTGCGCAGCATCCAGGCACGCCAGTACGTCGAGGGCGAGCAGGTCGACATGGACGTGCTGGCCTGCCGGATCGAGGGCGGGCACGCCTGCGTGACCCTGCTGTGCTTCCGCAACGGCATGAACCTCGGCACCCGCGCGTTCCAGCCCAAGATCAACGGGGCCGACAGCTGCGAGGAGGTGCTCGACGCGTTCCTGGCGCAGTACTACCTGGAGCAGCAGCCCCCGCGCGAGATCATCCTCAGCCACGCCGTGCCCGACCAGGCGCTGCTGGCCGAAGTGCTGACCGCCCAGGTCGGGCGCAAGGTGGAACTGAAGTCCAGCGTGCGCGGCGACCGCGCGCGCTACCTGGAACTGGCCGACCGCAACGCCGCGCTGAGCTTGGCCGACACGCTGCGCTCGCGCGCCAGCCAGAAGGCGCGCCTGGACGCGCTCACGCAGTTGCTGGAGCTGGCCGAGCCGCCGCGCCGCATCGAGTGCTTCGACATCAGCCACACGATGGGCGAGGCCACCGTGGCCTCCTGCGTGGTGTTCGACGCCGATGGCCCGGTGCGCGCCCAGTACCGGCGCTACAACATCGCCGGCATCG
This sequence comes from Alkalisalibacterium limincola, assembly GCF_008017755.1. Classification (GTDB taxonomy): domain Bacteria; phylum Pseudomonadota; class Gammaproteobacteria; order Xanthomonadales; family Xanthomonadaceae; genus Alkalisalibacterium; species Alkalisalibacterium limincola. Next base: position 71,526 of record NZ_VRTS01000001.1, on the reverse strand, counting down.
AGCCCGGCGACGACTACGCCGCCATGCACCAGGCGCTCACCCGGCGCTTCAAGCGGGGCCAGGTCGACGGCGTGCTGCCCGACCTGCTGCTGATCGACGGCGGCAAGGGCCAGCTCTCCCAGGCGCTCGCCGTGCTGGGCGAGCTGGGCGTGGAGGGGGTCCGGGTGCTGGGCGTGGCCAAGGGCGAGGCGCGCAAGGCCGGCCACGAGACGCTGATCGAGGCCGACGGTCGCGAAATCCGTCCCGGCGGCGCGTCACCCGCGCTGCAGCTGGTGCAGCAGGTGCGCGACGAGGCGCACCGCTTCGCCATCACCGGCCATCGCGGCAAGCGCCAGAAGACCCGCGAGACCAGCCGCCTGGAGGACGTGCCCGGCATCGGCCCGCGGCGCCGCGCCGCACTGCTCAAGCACTTCGGCGGCCTGGCAGGCCTCAAGGCCGCCGGTGAAGAGGAGATCGCCCGCGTGGAGGGCATCAACGCCTCGCTGGCCGAGCGCATCTACGCGGCCCTGCACGGCGTATGAGCCGCATGCGCTATGCACTTCACGCGCATTGCGGGTAACGTGCCCGCATGCGCCTGACCATCCCCACCTGGCTCACCCTGTTCCGCATCGCCCTGATCCCCGTGCTGGTGCTGGTGTGGTTCCTGCCGTTCAACTGGACCAACTTCGCCGCGGCGCTGGTGTTCGCGCTGGGGGCGCTCACCGACTGGGCCGACGGCTGGATCGCCCGGCGCTACGGCATGTACTCCGCCTTCGGTGCCTTCCTCGACCCGGTGGCCGACAAGCTGGCGGTGGCGGTCGCGCTGCTGCTGATCGTGCAGCGCCACCCGGACTGGTTCATGGTGCTCATGGCCGCGGTCATCATCGGCCGCGAGATCACCATCTCCGCCCTGCGCGAATGGATGGCCGCCCTGGGCGAGCGTGCCCGGGTCAAGGTGGCCTGGGTGGGCAAGATCAAGACGATCGTGCAGATGGTGGCCATCGTCGTGCTGCTCTACGGCAGCCCGATCATGGGCCTGCCCACCATCGTGTTCGGCGAGTTCCTGCTGGGTGCAGCGGCCATCCTGACGCTGTGGTCGGGCTGGAACTACCTGCATGCCGCCTGGCCGGCCATGCGCCGCGATGACGGCGAGGACAGCGGGCAATGAAAGTGTTGACAGGTTCGGTGAACCCCGTAGAATGCGCGTCCTCAGCTGCGGGAATAGCTCAGTTGGTAGAGCACAACCTTGCCAAGGTTGGGGTCGCGAGTTCGAGTCTCGTTTCCCGCTCCAGTTGACACAAAACCTCGGTTCGCCGGGGTTTTGTTTTTTGTGCCGGAGGCGCTACGCTTTCCGGCCAGCCACCGATACATGGCCTGGTGGCAGAGTGGTTATGCAGCGGCCTGCAAAGCCGTGTACGCCGGTTCGATTCCGACCCAGGCCTCCATGCTTCGACGAAACGCCACGCACCCGCGCGGCGTTTTCGTTCGTGGCATCCCGATGACCGTCGTGTGACACGGAGTGACGCTCAAGGGCATCGCTGGGCGCGCAGCGGAACCGGCCGAACCCCGGCAGGGCCCCCGTGCGGTGCCAGGGCCTTTGCCCGCCGGGCGAGGGCCGGTTGGCACGAACCCTGCTTGCAAGCAGGCACCGGACAACGTCCAGCCTGACCAACGCATGTCCATCTCCGAAGGGAAGCCCGGCCACAGCGTGGTCGAAATCATGATCACCGTCGTCGGCATCATCGTGCTGATCGGACTGGCCGTGCCTGCCCAGCGGGGGCTGGGCGTGCGCGCCAACGTGGCCGAGTGCGTGGAAGCGGCGAACACGGCGCATCCCTCCGTCGACGCGACCCTGCAGCGCCTGGGCGCCTTGCCCCATTGCTCCGACGTGCGCCCCGGGACCGACGGCAGCGTCGTGGTCACCGTCCGCGATACCCGGGCCAGCGTGCCCCCCGTGGTCCAGCTGGCGCCGTCGGCGGACGCGCAGCATGAGCCGGCGTGGCGCTGCCGCCAGGTCAGCGGCGACCCGCGACACATGCCGGCGGAATGCCGCACCGCGCCGGCGCGCACCCAGGGGTCGAACCCGCCAACCCGCAACTTCCCCTCCGCGCTGCACCAGGCGGAACGCTGAACCTTGGCCGGCAGGGGCTGTGCGCCGCGCCAGCGAGCGGCTAAGGTACAGCTGCCCGGCGCCCGGGTGGCGGAACTGGTAGACGCAGGGGACTTAAAATCCCCCAGCCACGTGCTATGTGGGTTCGAGTCCCACCCCGGGCACCAAAGCGGCCACGCGCTTGCACGCGCGCAGGCCACGCCACAGACTGCGGGCATCGTTTGATACAGGTGAAGACGGGCGTGTCCACTTCGGATCGCAAACAGGCCGAGGTCGCAACGCGCGGTCGCGCCACCCCGGAACAACTCTTCGAGTTGTCCGCACGGCTTACCTTGCGGCTGCTGGGCAACGACGAGCTCGACGACGTGGTCCAGCAGGCCCTGGAGGGCCTGGGGCAAGGCACGACGTGGACCGCGTCTACCTGTTCGAGACCCGCATCGATCCCGACAGCGGCCACATGCTGGGTTACCAGCGCTATGAGTGGGCCGCCGAGGGTATCGCCGCCGAGATCGACAATCCCGAGCTGCAGGGCCTGGACTTCGACGAGGTGCTGCCGCGCCATCGCCGCTGCCTGGAAGCCGGCGAGTCGCTGCGCGTGGTGGTGCGCACCGCGCCCGACGACAGCGAGCGCGAACTGATGTCCAGCCAGGGCATCCTCAGCCTCATGGTGGTGCCGGTCATGCTCCGCGGCAGCCTGTGGGGCTTCCTGGGCTTCGATGCCGTGCGCGTGGAGCGCCACTGGTCGGACGACGACGAGCGCATCCTGCGCATCGTCGCGGCCAGCCTGGGCGCGGCGATCGAGCGCCGGCGCAACGAGGCCGAGGCGCGCCAGGCCCGCGCCGTGTTCGAGGCCGCCCGCGACGCGATCATCGTCACCGACTCCGACGGCCTAATGGTCGCGGTGAACCCCTCCGTGCTGCGACTGACCGGCTACGGCAGCGAGGAACTGATCGGCCAGCCGTCGCGGATGCTCGACACCCGCCGCGAGAACGATGCCTTCTACGAGGCCGTTTGGACGGCGCTTCGCGAGCAGGGCCACTGGCATGGCGAGAACTGGATCCGGCGCAAGGACGGCGGCGAGTACCCGCAGTGGCTGAGCATCAGCGCGGTCACCGACACGCACGGACGTGCCACCCACTACGTGGCCGCCGGCACCGACATCAGCCGCCTGAAGAACACCGAGGCGCAGCTGCAGTTCCTGGCCGAGCACGACGTGCTGACCGAGCTGCCCAACCGGCGCCGGGTCACCGGGCAGCTGGAACTGGCGATCGAGCGCGCCCGCCTGCGCGAGGGCAGGGCGGGGGTGCTGTTCGTCGACCTGGACCGCTTCAAGTCCATCAACGACAGCCTCGGCCACGCCATCGGCGACAGCGTGCTCAAGGAGGTGGCGCTGCGCATGCGCGACCGCCTGCGGGGTGAGGACACGCTGGCGCGGCTGGGCGGCGACGAGTTCGTCGTGGTGCTGGCTTCGCTGGGCGCGCCCGAGGAAGCCAACATCGTGGCGCGCGGCCTGCTCAACCGCCTGCGCGAGCCCATCCAGATCGGCGAGCGCGACATCTACGTCGGGGCCAGCATCGGCATCAGCCACTTCCCCGAGCACGGCGACAGTGCCGAGGAGCTGCTGCGCTTCGCCGACGTCGCGATGTACGAGGCGAAGCTGGCCGGACGCGACCAGATCCATGTATTCACCCCGGCCATGAAGAGCGACGCGCTGGGGCAACTGGACCTGGAGTCGAAGATGCGCCGCGCGGTCGAGGCCGGCCACATGCAGCTGCACTACCAGCCGCGCGTGTGCATCGCGACCGGCCGCGTGGTCGGTGCCGAGGCACTGCTGCGGGTGGACGACGAGGCCGGCGGCTACCTGCCGACGGACCGCATCATCCCGCTGGCGGAGCGCTCCGGCCTGATCAACCGCATCGGCCGCTGGGTCATCGAGGAGGCGTGCCGGCAGATGCAGCGCTGGGAGCACGCCGGCCAGCGCGGCCTGATCGTCTCGGTGAACGTGTCCGCGCGCCAGTTCTACCTCGGCGACCTCGGCGACATCGTGGCCGAGGCCCGCTCGCGCTGGCCGGCGAAGCACTCAAGCCTGGAGCTGGAGATCACCGAAACGGTGCTGATGGACCGCCCGGAAGTCGCGATCGAGCAGCTGGGGGCGCTGCGCCGGGCCGGGCTGCGCATCTCGCTGGACGATTTCGGCACCGGCTACTGCAGCCTGGCCTACCTGACCCGCTTCCCGATCGACTCGCTGAAGATCGACGCGCGCTTCGTGGCCGACCTGCCCGACGACCATCGCGCGGCCACCATCGCCCGCTCGGTCATCGCGCTGGGCCAGCAGCTGGAGCTCACCATCGTCGCCGAGGGCGTGGAAACCCCGGGCCAGCTGGAGTTCCTGCGCCAGCAGGGCTGCGCCGACATGCAGGGCTACGTGTTCAGCCCCGCGGTGCCCGCCGACCAGTGGCTGGAAGTGTCGAAAATGCGCCTGGTGGGCTCCCAGGAGGGCGCGTGAAGGCACCCGGGCAACTGTGACGGCGCCCGCAACTGGAATAATTCAAGGACGCATCAAGGGCTAAAGTTCACGTTGCACGGGCCACAATGTGCGCTTCCCGCGTAACGGACCCGGTCTTTGATCGATCTGCACTGCCATATCCTGCCCGGCATCGACGATGGCGCGCCGGACCTCGAGACCGCCCTGGAGATGGCGCGGATCGCAGTGGATGACGGCATCACCGTGACCGCCTGCACCCCGCACATCTACCCCGGCCTGTACGAGAACGACGGCGACGGCATCCGCGCCGCCATCGTGCGGCTGCAGATGCACCTCGACGAGGCCGGCATCCCGCTGCGCCTGGTCGAGGGTGCCGACGTGCACCTGGCGCCGGACCTGGTCGCGGGCCTCAAGAGCGGCCGGGTGCCCAGCCTGAACGGTTCGCGCTACTTCCTGTTCGAGCCGCCGCACCACGTCGCCCCGCCGCGCATCGAGGATTCCGCCTTCGCGCTGTTGGCCGCAGGCTACGTGCCGGTGGTCACCCATCCCGAGCGCCTGAGCTGGATCGACACCCATTACGACGTGTTCAAGCGCCTGGCCCATGCCGGCTGCTGGATGCAGCTCACCGCCGGCGCGGTCACCGGCCGCTTCGGCGGCCGGGTGAAGAAGTGGACCGAGCGCATGATGGACGACGGCATCGTCCACCTGCTGGCCACCGACGCGCACAACCTCGGTTCGCGCGCGCCGCGCCTGGCCGAAGCGCGCGACGTCGCCGCGCGCCGCCTCGGCGACGAGGAGGCGGTGCACCTGGTGTCCACCCGGCCCCAGGGCATCCTCGACAACCTCTTGCCCTCCCAGTTGCCGGCGCCGCCGGCACCCACCGCCGTTGGCGCGGGAACTGGCGGCTTTTGGCAGCGCCTGTTCGGCACGGCATAATTACCGGTCGCCTGCCGGCAGCATGCTGGCTGGGGTGACGATTTGAAGAGGCAACAGACCGCAATGATGTTCAATGGATCGAAGACAAGGACGTGGCTGGTTGCGCTGTGCGTGCTGGTGATGCTCACGGCGTGTGCGGGCAGCAACACACGTCCCATCGCCGATGGAACGGCACGCGCTGTCATGGGCTCGCAGGAATTGCCGGCACCCGACACCACGGTCGACGGCCGCTACGTCGGCAAGTCCGACTACCGCGTGGGTGCACTGGACCTGCTCGAGATCTCGGTGTTCGGCATCGAGGAGTTCTCGCGCACCGTGCGGGTGAATTCCAGCGGGCAGGTCACCTTGCCCCTGATCGGTGCGATCGAGGCCGGGGGAAAGACCGTCCAGGAACTTGAAACCGACATTTCCGAGCGGCTCAAGGACGGGTACCTGCAGAATCCACAGGTCACCGTGTTCGTCGCCGAGTTCACCTCGCAGCGCATCACCGTCGAGGGCGCGGTCAATCAGCCCGGCATCTATCCCATCACCGGCGACACCAGCCTGCTGCAGGCCATCGCGCTGGCCAAGGGCCTGGATCGCGTTGCCAATCGAAGCGGCATCATCGTGTTCCGGACCATTGGCGGGCAGCGCATGGCCGCCGTGTTCGACCTGCGGCAGATCCGCGCCGGCGACGCCCCGGACCCGCAGGTGTATGGCGACGACATCATCGTCGTCGACGAATCCGGTGCCCGTTCCGCCTGGCGCGAGATCATCCAGTCGCCGGATTCCTGAACCTCTTCCGGCCATATTGAGTCCGGTTCGGCGGCCCTGTCGGCCGCTTCGATCATTGAAGACATGCATGTATGACTGACCGCAAAGACGACGGCACGCCGCGCGACGGAGAAGGCAACGACCCTTCGGACCTTCCGGTACCCCATGAGGGTGGCCGGGCCGTCGTGGCGCACCCGCGCTCGGCGCGGGCGCTGGCACTGGAGCTCAACCAGGCCGAGCGGCCCGGCAACGACGACGAGATCGACCTGCTGGAGTACTGGCGGATCCTGGTCAAGCGGCGCTGGATGGTCATGGGCGTGCTCGCCTTCGTGGTCGTCATCGGCCTGATCGGCACGCTGCTGATGACCCCGATCTACCGTGCCTCCACCACGATGCAGATCGAGCGCGATTCCGCGCGCGTCGTCGACGTGGAAGGCGTCGTCCCGGTCGAGGCGGCCAACGACCGCGACTTCTACCAGACCCAGTACGAGCTGCTCAGGAGCCGCTCGCTGGCTCAGCGCGTGGTGTCCCAGCTCGACCTGACCAGCGACCCGCGCTACCACGCGGCCCGCGAGCCGTCACCGTGGCGCGCCCTGGTGTCGTCGGTCCGCGGTGGCGGCGAGGTCGAGGAACCGACGTTCGAACAACGCGAACGGGCGGCGATCGGCTGGTTGTCCCAGAACCTCAGCGTCGAACCGATCCGCAATTCGCGCCTGGTGCGGCTGCATTTCGACAGCCCCGATGCGCAGCTGTCCGAACGCATCGTCAATGCCTACAGCGAGGCCTTCATCGCCTCGAACCTCGATCGTCGGTTCGATGCCACGTCCTACGCGCGGACCTTCCTCGAAGAGCGCCTGGGCGAGCTCAAGCTGCGGCTGGAGGATTCGGAGAAGGAGCTCGTCGCCTATGCCCAGGCCGAGCAGATCATCAACGTCGACGACCGCCAATCGCTGGCGTCCACCAACCTGGGCTCGCTCAACGCCGCGCTGTCGCAGGCGCAGGACCAGCGCATCCGCGCCGAGGCGCGATGGCAGCAGGCGCAGTCGGCACAGGGCCTGGGCCTGGCCCAGTACCTCGACAGTCCGTCGATCCAGAAGCTGCGGGAAACCCGGGCGGAGCTCGCTGCGCGCTACCAGGAGAACCTCAGCGTCTACCAGCCGGGCTTCCCGCTGATGCAGCAGCTGCAGGCGCAGATGGACGAGGTCGACCGGCTGATCGAGGCGGAACTCGGCAACATCCGGGCCTCGGTCCGGTCGGAGTACGACGGCGCGCTGGCGCAGGAGCAGCTGCTGGCCACGCGCGTGGACGAGCTCAAGGACGACGTGCTGGACCTGCGCAGCCGCAGCATCCAGTACAACATCCTGCAGCGCGAGGTGGACACCAACCGCGAGCTCTACGAGGGGCTGCTGCAGCGCTACAAGGAAATCGGCGTCGCCGGTGGCGTGGGCACCAACAACATCTCCATCGTCGATCGCGCCGAAGTGCCGATGGGCCGCTTCAAGCCCAGCCTGTCGCTGAACCTGGCGCTGGCCTTCGTGGTCGGCGGCATGCTCGGCGTATTGATCGCGTTCGTGCTGGAGTTCCTGGACGACAGCATCAAGTCGCCGGAAGAGGTCGAGAAGCAGCTGGGCCTGGCCGTTCTGGGCGTCATCCCGAAGCTGGGCAAGGGGGTCACCCCGACCGAGGCCTTGCTGGACATGCGCTCGGCGTTCTCCGAGGCGTACCGGTCGGTGCGTACCGCGCTGCAGTTCTCGACCGAGACCGGCGTGCCGCGCTCGCTGCTGGTCACCAGCCCGCGCCCGGCCGAAGGCAAGTCCACCACGGCCCTCACGCTGGCGCGCAACTTCGCCCAGCTGGGCAAGCGCGTACTGCTGGTCGACGGCGACCTGCGCAATCCGTCGCTGCACAAGCAGCTGCGCCTGGACAACAGCATCGGCCTGACCAACTACCTTTCCGGTGCGGTACGCCCGCCGGAAGCGTTCCAGGAAACCGAGACCCCGGGCCTGCGCGTGATGTGCTCGGGTCCGCTGCCGCCGAACCCGGCGGAACTGCTGTCGGGCCCGCGCATGCTCTCGCTGGTCACCGTGGGTTCGGAGAAGTTCGACCTGGTCATCATCGATGGCCCCCCGGTCATGGGCCTGGCCGACGCGCCGATCCTGGCGAACATCGCCGGTGGCACGCTGCTGGTCATCGAGGCCGGATCCACCCGCAATGCCGTGGCCAAGGCGGCGCTCAAGCGCCTGCACGTGGCCCGTGCGCGCGTGCTGGGCGCGCTGCTGAGCAAGTTCGATGCGCGCAAGGCCGGTCACGCCTACGGCTACGGCTACGGTGACGCCAGCTACTACGCCTACGGTGCGGAGGAACCCCGGGTCGCGCGCCTCGGGAGGCGCTGACCGATGGGCCCGGGCGCGCTTGAAACCGCGCTGGCCCTGTACCAGGCTCCGTCGCTGGCCGCCGCCACGCGGCTGCGGCCGGTGCCCGGGGACGTGTTCGAAGTCATCCGCATCGCCGCCGGCGACGGCGAAGCCATCGATGCCGCCGTGGCGCGCAGCGGGGTCGAGGCCACCGTCGTGTGCGAGGCCGCGCAGCTCTACCTCAAGCACGTGCTGTTCGATCCCGATGCCGACCATTACCGGGTGCTCGGGGTGGCGCCCGATGCCGACAGCGCGCAGATCCGCGAGCACCGGCGCTGGTTGCTGAAATGGCTGCACCCCGACCGGGCCGACGAGTGGGATGCCGTGTACGCCGCCCGGGTGCAGCAGGCCTGGCAGCAATTGCGCGATCCAGCGCGTCGAGCGGGTTACGACGAGGACATCGCCGACGCGGACGACTGGGTCCCGGCGATGGCGGGGCAGGCATTGCGTCCGGTGTGGACCGCCAAGGCGCTACCGGCCGAGGACAGGGCATCGCCGTCTCGGCGCGGCGCCGCGTGGATCACAAGCGCGCTCGTTTCTGTTGTGGCGCTTGGTGCGGCGTGGTCGATGTGGGGACCCGGTGGGCCCGGTGGAACCGTTCCCGGGTACCCGACGGGAACATCACCCGCGGCGGCGCAAGGCCCGTACGTGCTTGAGCGCGTGCCCTGGGTGGAACCGGGTGCCGGGGCGACTGCCGAGGCCGAGGTTGAAACCGTGGCGACCCGGGTCGAGCACCCGCCCCGGGAGCACCCCACGCCCAGCGCGCAGCCGAGGCCACCCGCAAGGGAAGCGGCCACGACCACGCCACCCGCCAACCATGCATCGCCCGTCTTTTCGCGTCCAACGCCGGCGGCCAGCAGGCCTGCCGATCCCAGGCCGGCCGAGCCGGCCGAGCCGATGGCTTCCGTGGCAATGGATCCGGTCGCGCCCGCGTCTGCCGTCCCCGCACCCCGGTCGCCGACGACCGGCCGCATCGATCCCGACGCCATCGAGGCGGCCATGTCCGGGTTCCGGAATGCCTACGAGCGCGGCGATATCGAGGCCCTGATGGCAGTGTTCACCGCTGACGCACGCAACCGGCGGGGCGGGCGCGAAGCGATCCGGCAGGACTATGTCGGCCTGTTCCGGTCCTCCCGCCAGCGGCGCCTGCAATGGCACTCGATGCAATGGCAGGCCGACGCGGACCACGCGCGGGGCGAAGGCGGATTCGTCGCCAGCATCACGCCCCGGCGCGGCGCCACCAACACCGTGCGCGGCCGGGTCCGGGTGGAAGTGGTGCAGCAGGGCGGGCAGGCCCGCATCCGCGAGTTGTGGCACGAGGACCAGGTTCCCTGATGCGCACTGGCATTCAATCCGCGCTTGGCGTGGTCGTGGTCGGCGTTGCCCTGGCGGTGGGCGTGGCGCTGCTCGTGCGCGGCCCCGGACTCGGAAGCGACGCGCAGGTGGCGTCGGCCCGTGCGGCCCTGGCCGCGGGCCAGCTGGACGCCGCGCAGGCGGGGGCACGTGCCGCGCTGGGCCAGGATCCCACCAGCGTGGACGCACTGGTGGTGCTGGCCGAAGTGGCGATCGCCCGGGACGACCTGGAGGCTGCGCAGGCGCTGCATGGCGAGGCGGCGCGACGCTCGCAGCGGGCGGTGACGAGCCACGCATGGCTGGCCTCCCGTCTCGGGGGGCAGGGCGATGTCGCCGGGGCGCTGCACCATGTCGACGTGCTGCTGCGCGGACACTTCAATCTTCGCGACTCCCTGTACCCGGCGCTGGCGCAATTGCTCGATTCGGCTGCCGGTGTCGAGGCCCTGGCCGGCCGCCTGGCCGAGGCGCCCGCCTGGCGCCTGGGCTTCCTGAGCCATGTCGGGCGCGATGCGGACACCCGCAGCGAAGCGGTGCTGGCGCTTTACTCGGCCCTGGAGCACACCCCCAACCCGCCCACGCTGCAGGAGCGGCAGCCGCTTTTGCAGCGGCTGGTGGGCGAGGGGCGATATCGCCAGGCCTGGCTGATGTTCGTCGCGACGCTCGACGGCCCGGGCATCGCCGAACTGGGGAACGTGTTCAACGGGGGGTTCGAGCTCGACAGCAGCGGGTTGCCGTTCGACTGGCAGTTCGGCCGCGTGGCGGGTGCCGTGATCGAGCAGGTGCAGGCCGTGGACGACGACGGCGAGCGCAGCCGCCGGCTGCGCATCGAGTTCCTCAACCGCCGCGTCCCCTTCAACCACGTCGGCCAACTGCTGTTGCTGGACCCGGGCGAGTACCGGCTGGAAGGTCGGGTCAGGCTGGAATCCCTGGCCAATCCACGCGGGTTGCAATGGGTCATCCACTGCGCGCCGGCGCCGGGGACGGAGCTGCTGCGCAGCGAACGCTTCAGCGGCACCCGGGCGTGGGGCCGCTTCGGCGAGGAGTTCAGCGTGCCTGCCGAGGGCTGCGAGGCGCAGTGGTTGCGGCTGCAGATACCCGCCCGCATCGACTCCGAGCGGCAGGTTTCCGGCCGCGCCTGGTTCGATGCGATCGCCATCCATCGCGCCGCACGTGCTGAATGAACCCCACTCCACGACTTTTTCTGGGCGCTGTGTCGTTGTTTGGGCAGGTCGCAGCCCGTATGCTGTGCGAGTGAAATCCCATTCCATTGGATCGCCCATGCGCATGAAAGCACTGCCCACCCTGCTGGTTGCCGCCCTTTTCGCTGCGTCGTCCGTTTCCGCATCGGAAGCGACGGCCCCCGAAGCGGTGCTTACCGACATCGAAGGCAACGTCCTGGTGAACCAGGGCGAGCGCTTCGTCAGCGTGCATGAGGCCACCGCACTGAAGGCCGGTGACCGCGTTCTGGTCATGACCGGTGCCAGCGCCGGCCTGGTCTGGGCCGATGGCTGCGAAATGCCGCTGGTCGCCGAATCGATGCTCAGCATCGGCGCGGAGTCTCCGTGCATGGGAACCACTGCGGAAGTCACGCAGCTTGGGCCGATGGTGGCGCAGGCCGTTGCGGACACCGGCGTGGCTGGCCAGCACACCGCCGATACCGAAAATTACACTTGGCTGATCCTGGGTGGCGTGGGCCTCGTCGCGGTGCTTGCCGCGTCCGGTGGCAGCAGTTCCACCCCGCCGCCGCCGCCGGTCAGCCCCTGATCCACCTGTTGCATCCAACCAAGGAGGGTTCATGAAGAACTCGCTCATCTCCGGGGCTGTTGCCCTTGCCCTGTTTTCCAGTGTTGCCGTTGCCGGCGATGCAGGCGAGCAGGCCACCAAGGCCCCCCAGGCCTCCTTGCTGGGCATCGAAGGCACCGTGCTGGTCAACACCGGCGAGCGCTTCGTGAACACCCGCGATGACACGCAGCTGGCCGCGGGCGACCGCGTGCTGCTGATGAACGAGGCCAGTGCACAGCTGCTGTTCGCCGATGGCTGCGACGTGTCGCTGCAGGCCGAGTCGATGATCACCATCGGCGAAGCTTCGCCGTGCGCCGGCCAGGAGCTCGAGGTCAACCGCGTCGGCCCGATGACCGCCCAGGCCATGGGTGCCAGCGGCGCGACGACCACCCGCGCTCCAGACACCACTGCCTGGGTCGTGTTCGGCAGCGGTGCCGCAGCGATCGCCTACCTGATCATCGACGGCGACCTCACCATCACCGAGTCCACCGTCCCGCCGCCGCCGGTCAGCCCCTGATCCTGGCGCGGTGCGCACACCGGGCCCTTCCCCAGCGATGGGGGAGGGCCTTTTCCATGTAGGCCCCCCGTGAGTCCTTCCCGTGCTGCCTGACTTCCTCCGCACCCGAACGCCCTGGCCCCTGGTGGCCGGCGTGGCGGCGCTGTTGTTGCTGGCGCTGCTGCTGGGGGGTGGCACGCGGCAGGGCCTGGCGGGCGACTTCGTCGTGCAGTTGGCGGCGTTGCCGCTGCTTGCCTGGGGCCTGCTGGCGCTGGTGCGCGGCGAGCGCCGGCGCGAGTGGCGCTGGCCGCTGGCCCTGCTGGCCGCCATCTTCCTGCTGCCGCTGCTGCAGTTGCTGCCCTTGCCGCCGGCGCTGTGGACCCGCTTGCCCGGACGGGAGGCACTGGAGGCGGGTTTTGCCGCCGCCGGCATGGAGCTGCCATGGCTGGCCTGGTCGGTGTCGCCGCAGGCCACCTGGCACGCCTGGAGTTTCCTGCTGCCTGGCGCGGCGGTGTTCCTGGCCAGCCTGCAGCTCGACAACCGGGCGCGCCGGCTCATCACCCTGGGCCTGCTGGTCTTCGCGGTGCTGGCCGTGGCCATCGGCCTGGCCCAGCTGATGGGCGGGCGCGACAGCGCGCTGTACTTCCACGACATCACCAACCGCGGCAGTTCGGTCGGCTTCTTCGCCAACCGCAACCACCACGCCGCCTTGCTGTACACGCTGCTGCCGCTGGCCGCGGCCTGGGCCATCGGCAGCCTTCACGACGAGCGGCCCGGGCGGGTGCTGGCGGTCGCCCTGTGCCTCGTGCTGGGCGTGGTGCTGATGCTGGGGCTGGGCATGGCGGTGTCGCGCGCCGGCCTGCTGCTGGCCATGCTGGCCGGCGTGGGCATCCTGTTCATGGCCTGGCAGGGCGGCGGTGCGCGGCGCGGGGTCGCGGCCCGGGCCGTGCTGACCATGGGCGTGGTCGGCGTGGTGCTGGTGGTGCAGTTCGGCCTGTTCGGCATCCTGCAGCGGCTCGAGCGCGACCCGATGGAGGACTACCGCTTCGAGATCGCCTCGGTGGTGGGCGAGGTGGCCCGGGCCCATGCGCCCTGGGGCACCGGCCTGGGCACCTTCGTGCCGGTGTACGCGGCCAATGAGCCGGCCGAGGTGATGCTGGGCGCCTACGTCAATCGGGCGCACAACGACTGGCTGGAGTTGTGGCTGGAGGCGGGGGTGGCGGGCCTGGCGCTGGCGGGTGCGTTCGTGGCGTGGTGGCTGTGGGCCTCGATCCGGGTGTGGCGCAACCGGGCCGGGCGGGGGGTCGCGCATCGCGCCCCGCTTCGCATCGGCGCTCGACGCCGGCCTGGCGCGCGCCGCATCGCTGGGCGTGGGCCTGCTGCTGCTGCATTCGCTGCTCGACTACCCGCTGCGCACCACCGCGCTGGCCTGCGTGTTCGCGCTGCTTTGCGCACTGTTGCTGCGTGCGGCGCCCGAGGCACGCGACCCGCCCCGCTGAGGCGTTCCGGCAGTTTCTCCACCAGCCGCCGGGCCACCCCGCGTTCAGGCGTTCCGGGCACCGGGCTGGCACACTGCCATGCATCGCCCGCCGCCCGCTGAAGCCGTGTCCAGACGCTGGTTCTACCTTCGTGATGATCAGGCGCACGGCCCCTTCGCCGAGTCGGAGATCCGTGCCCGGCTTCGCCGTGGCCAGCTGGCCACCGACACCCGCGGCTGGCACGAGGACGCCGAGGGCTGGCTGCCCCTGCCACGGTTGCTCGAACACGCCGCCCAGGACACGGCGCCGGGGCAGGGTGCCCGTCGCCGCTGGGACGATGCCGCGCCGCATCCGGTGCGCCGCTACCTGGCGCGGCTGGTGGACATCGGCGCGTTCGGGCTGCTGGCCATGTCGGCGCTGTTTTTGGTGCTGTATGCCGCGGCTCCGGAAACCGGCGTGCGTTTCACCGAGGCGCTGGGCTCCACCGGCGGCCGCACCGTGGACCTGCTGCTGACCGTCGTGCTCAGCAGCCTGCTGGCCGCGCTGCCGCTGGGCCTCACCGGCAGCACGCTGGGGAAATGGCTGTTCGGCATCCGCGTGGTCGATGCGACGGGCACCCCATCGGCGTGGCCCTGGCCTTGAAGCGGGAGCTGCGGGTGTTGTGCCAGGGGCTGGCCGCTGGCCTGCCGGTGGTGTCGCTGATCACGCTGGGCCTGGCCTACCGCCGCCTGGTGCGGGTCGGGCGGACGCGCTGGGACGAGGACCTCGACCTGCACGTCAGGCACGGCCACTGGGCCTGGCGCAGGGACTGCTGGCCGTGGCCGGGCTGGTGGCGGTGGCGGCGCTGTTCGTGGTGCAGCGCGGATGAGCGAGCCCTGCTGGCACGTGCGATCGCCGCGCGGCCGCTGGGGCCCGCTGCGCGATGGCGATGTCCGCGAGGGCGTGCGCCTGGGCCGCTTCGGTCCCGGTGCGCTGGCCTGGCGGCGTGGCCTGCCCAGCTGGCAGCCGCTGGTCATGCACTTCCCGCCGTTGCCGCGGCGCTCGGACACCTGGAAGCTGGTGGCCGGGCTGGCCGGCGTCGGCGTTCTGGGCGCGGCCAGCGTGGGCCTGCACCTCACCGGCCTGGAGCGCTTCGGCAGCCTGCGGCTCGGGCTGGCGGTGTGGGGCGCCACCTTGCTGGTGCTGCTGCCGCTGGCGTTCTGGGTGGCGTGGCGCGGCTGGCGTCGGCCCGTCGCCTGCAACCCTTCCGGCCACTGGCGGCGCGCCCCAGCGCATGGCCTCGCTGGTGGTGCTGATGCTGGCCGCCGGTGTCGCCCTGGTGCAGGCGGTCACCATGCCGGTGCTCTATCCCACCTTGCTGCTGCGCGAGGGATTCCGCGACTACCGCATCGAGGTGGTCGACGACGGCGATGGCCGGCAACTGCAGGTAGCCGGATTGATCGGGCCGGGTTTCAGCCAGTCCCTCTCGCAGGCACTGGCTGCCAGCCCCGGCGTACACACCGTGGTGCTGTCCAGCCCGGGTGGCCTGGTCGACGAAGCCCTGCTGGGCGCGGGCGTGCTGCACGGGGCCGGGGTGACGGCCATCGCCCGGCGCGAATGCGACAGCGCCTGCGTCATCCTGCTGCTGGGTGCCCAGCGGCGCCTGGCCGACTGGGACCTGGCCCTGGGCCTGCACGCGGTCAGCGACCTGCGCCGCGATGTCGCCGATGCCGGCCAGCCGGCGGTGGAAAACATGGCCGAACGCGCCTGGAACTTCATGCGCGCGCAGGGCATACCGCAGGCCGTGCTGGACGAGGCCGAGGGCTACCAGGCCAACGAACTGCTGCCGGTGCCGGCCATCGACCTGGTCGAGGCCGGGGCGCTGCACGGGTTGACCGATGGCGGCCGCCGCGAAGTGCCGGTCGAGGAGGGCAAGTGGCGCTTCCTCGAGGGCCTCTACGCCTGGCGCGACCCCGACGACCCGGTGGCCGCCCTGATGGCCCTGGTGCGCGACTCCCGCCCCGGCCTGATGCAGCGCTGGGCCGAGCCGATCCACTCGGCCTGGGCCGCCCAGGCCATGGGCCAGGCGGGTGAGTTCATCGGCCGCTTCGCCGGCGACGTGTTCACCGACGCGCTGCGCTCCGCCGACGACCATGCCGTCACCGCCTACTACCGCAGCACCCTCGACACCCTGCAGCAACTCGGCAGCGACGGGCGCTGGCAGGACTGCCAGGCGCTGGCCGAGGGCTGGCCGTGGCCGGAGCGCGGCGGTTCCGAGGCCGGGCAGGTGCGTGGGCAGCTGGCGGCGGTGCTGGCGCTGGCGGAATCGGCGGCCGAACAGCAGTGGCAGGTGCGCCCGTTGCCGGAGGGCGCCGAACGCGACGGGCAGGCCCTGCTGGCCGGCACCCTGCACCAGGTGGCCGGCCGCCACGCCAACGACCCGCGCCGCCGCTGCGAGGGCCATGTCGCCGTCTACCGCGCGCTCATGGCGGTGTCGCCGCACGAGGCCGCACCGGTGCTACGCTGGCTCGGGGGCGCGGAGAACTGACGCAGGCTGAATGTAAACCCCCAGTAAACCTAGAAAAATTCAGAGTGAAGAGGCCGACACGGACACAGTTCTGGCCTCTGCCGGGCGTTACCATGCACGCGCCCGCATCCCTTCATGGAACGATCACCCAGGGGTTTCACGTTGTTCGTCACGATTGGTCTCGAGTTCACCGCTGTCCTGGTGCTCACCTCATTGCTGATCTGGCTGTTCAATCCGGTGGCCCACCGGATCGGGTGGCTGGACCGTCCTGCCGGTCGCAAGGACCACGGCACGCCGACCCCGTACCACGGCGGCCTGGCCATGTACGTCGCCCTGGTGGTCGTGGTGCTCACGCTGGTCAACCCGCACCCGCCGATGCGCGCGCTCATGCTCGCCTCGGGCCTGCTGGTGCTGGTCGGCCTGCTGGACGACATGTTCGACGTGCGCTGGTACCTGCGCATCCTCGCCCAGGTCTTCGCCGCGCTGATCCTTGTTTACGTCGGTGGCGTGCAGATCGCCCAGATCGGTCCGGTGTTCGGCCTGCAGCCCATGTCGCTGGGCGTGCTGTCGGTGCCGTTCACCGTGTTCGCCACGGTCGGCCTCATCAACGCGCTCAACATGTCCGACGGCGTCGACGGCCTGGCCGGCATGCTGTCGCTGGCGGCGCTGCTGATGCTGGCCGCCGCGGCCTACTACGCCGGCAACGAGCGCCTGGTGCATGGCCTGGTCATGATCTCCGCGGCGGTCACCGCTTTCCTCGTGTTCAACCTTCGCCGCCCCGGCCAACGCCGGGCCAAGGTGTTCATGGGCAATGCCGGCAGCGCCTTCCTGGGCCTGGTCATCGCCTGGGCCGCCTTCCGCCTCACCCAGAATCCGGGGCACCCGGTCAGCCCGGTGCTGGCCCCGTTCCTGATCGCGCCGCCGGTCATCGACTGCCTGGTGCTGATGCTGCGCCGCCTGGTCAACGGCCGCTCGCCGTTCTCGGCCGACCGCGGCCACATGCACCACTACATGGTCGATGCGGGTTTCAGCGTCACCACCGCGGTGTTCGTCATCACCGCGTTCTCGTTGCTGCTCGGCGGCGTGGCCGCGCTGGCCCTCAAGGCGGACCTGCCCTATCCCCTGTTCGTGGTGGCGTTCCTGTCGATGACGGTGGGCTGGTACTGGCTGACCGCCCGCCGCGAACGCGCGGTGCGCGCACTGCATGCGTTGCACGAGGGGCTGGTGGCGTTGCCCGTGCTAGGCCGCGTGATCCCCGCGCTGGAGCAGCCGCGCTCGTCCTGAGCCGCCACTGCCGCTACCCTTGGCGGTCGATGCTGGGCGGGAGAGGACATTGCGAGGATTCATCATCCGCAACGCGGGCCTGTTGATCGCGGCGGCATGCTGGGCGGCGGCCTATGGCTGCTCACCACCGCCGGCACCGCCGGGGCCTGGGGCTGGGTGCTGGTCGTGGCCGGGGGCCTGGGCCTGCTGGTCGGCGCCCGCGATCTGGCCCAGGCGCACCGCTCGGTGCTGCGCAACTATCCGCTGATCGGGCATGCGCGCTACCTGATGGAGGCCATCCGCCCGGAGATGCGCCAGTACTTCATCGAGGACGACCACGACGAGGTGCCGTTCTCGCGCCACCAGCGCGCCATCGTCTACCAGCGCGCCAAGGACGAGTTGCAGACACGCGCCTTCGGCACCGACCGCGACGTGTACGGCGACGACTACGAATGGATCAACCATTCCATGGCGCCGACCCGCATCGAGTCGCGCGACTTCCGCATCACCATCGGCGCCGGCCGCGCCCAGCCCTACGACGCCAGCGTGTTCAACATCTCCGCGATGAGCTTCGGTTCGCTGTCGGCGAACGCCATCCTGGCCCTGAACGCCGGCGCGAAGCGTGGCGGGTTCTACCACGACACCGGCGAGGGCTCGATATCGCGCTTCCACCGCGAGCACGGCGGCGACCTGGTCTGGGAGATCGGCACCGGCTACTTCGGCTGCCGCAACGACGATGGCAGCTTCAACGAGGAGCGCTTCCGCGAGAACGCCTGCGAACCGCAGGTGAAGATGATCGAGCTCAAGCTCAGCCAGGGGGCCAAGCCGGGGCAGGGCGGCATGCTGCCGGGCGCGAAGGTGACCGAAGAGATTGCGCAGGCACGCGGCGTGCCGGTGGGCGAGGACGTCTATTCCCCGGCCTGGCACGGGGAGTTCGACACCCCGATCGGCCTGCTGGAGTTCATCGACCGCCTGCGCCGTCTCTCGGGCGACAAGCCCACCGGCTTCAAGCTGGCCATCGGCCACCCCTGGGAGTGGCTGGCCATCGCCAAGGCCATGGTGCAGACCGGCATCGAGCCGGACTTCATCGTCGTCGACGGCGGCGAGGGCGGCACCGGGGCGTCGCCGCTGGAGTTCAGCGACCACGTCGGCGTGCCGCTCAAGGAAGGCCTGATGCTGGTGCACAACACGCTGGTGGGGCTGGACCTGCGCGGCAGGATCCGCATCGGCGCGGCCGGCAAGGTCATCACCGCCTTCGACATCGCGCGCACGCTGGCCATCGGTGCGGACTGGTGCAACTCCGCGCGTGGCTTCATGTTCGCGCTGGGCTGCATCCAGTCGCGCTCGTGCCACACCGACCATTGCCCCACCGGCGTGGCCACCCAGGACCCCACCCGCCAGCGTTCGCTGGTGGTCACCGACAAGTCCGCCCGGGTGCAGCACTACCACCGCAACACGATGGAGGCGCTGCGCCAGCTGCTGCAGGCCGCCGGCGTGGCCCACCCGGACGACCTGGCGCCGGAGCACATCATCCGCCGGGTGTCGCAGACCGAGGTGCATTCGCTGGCCCGGCTGTACCCGCGGCTGCAGCCCGGCGAGCTGCTGGACGGGCGCGAGAGGCAGACCCGCCACGAGGTCTTCGACCGCTACTGGCGGCATGCGCGGGCGGAGGCCTTCACCGCCCCGGACGGGGTGGTCTCGATCCGGCGGGAGACGGCGGCGCGGGGTGAATGCGAAAAAGTCTGGGGCAGTTCACGTCATTTATTGACCTGAATTTGAAAAGCGTGACGTGGCTCGCAGACTTGCAGGGCAGGAAGGGAGGCAGAAAAACCCCTCGATGTGAATAGTTCCCCAATGGCGATGCTGACTGGCACGTAAATTGCCTTGGTCTGTGGAACTTCAACGCCGTAGGGGGTTCCCGTGTCGCGATCGTTTCTGCTCCGTCCGCTCTTCATTGCCTGCGCCGGTCTGTTCGCGGGTGCCGCCTCCGCCGCCGAGTCCCCCAGCATCATCGGGGTCACCACGCTGCACGACGACAATGCGCTGGTCATCCTGGCCGAGGGCCTGAACGCCTCGCGCATGCACACCCGGGTATGGCTGGGCGCCGACGGCGGGCCGGGTGACATCACCGGCAAGTGCCGCTTCAACGGAACCGGGGAGCAGACGGAAGTGCTGTGCGCGTTCCCCGAGGGGCTGCCGGCCGCCGGCACCTACCTGCTGCGCATCGCGAACCTGCGCAATGGCCTGGAACTCAACCACAGCCTGACGCTGGGCGCGACGGGTCCGCAGGGCCCGGAAGGCCCGATGGGGCCGGAAGGCCCGATGGGCCCGCAGGGCGAGACCGGTCCGGCCGGCCCGCAGGGTCCGCAGGGCCCGGCCGGCGCGCAGGGTCCGCAGGGCGCGCAAGGCCCGCAGGGTCCGGTCGGTCCGCAGGGCGACACCGGCCCGCAGGGTGCTCCGGGTGCGCAGGGCCCCATCGGGCCGATGGGCGCGGCGGGTTCCGCCGGTCGCAGCTCGCTGGTGCGCATGGAGCAGGTCGCAGCCGGCTCCACGTGTCCGCAGGGCGGACTGCGCTTCCTGTCCGGTCGCGATGCCGACGGTGACGGCGTCCTCGACGCGGCCGAGGTCGACCAGAACGTCGTGCTGTGCGGCGGTCGTCCGGCCAGCCTGTGATGAGGACCCCCAACATGAAGACGTCAATGACGAGGGCCTCGCTGGGCCTGGCCTGCGCACTGGCCCTGGCGGCGCCGGGGCTGGCGCTGGCTGCCGATCCGCAGGTCCGGGGCGCGGTGGCGCTGCACGAGTACGACACGCTGGTGGTGTTCGCCAGCGGGCTGGGCGACTACGCCGGCGACATCCAGGTCCGCCTGGGCAGCGTCGATGGCTGGATCGACCTGGACGGCCTGTGCGATGCAGGCACGCTGGTGGCCGGTGAAGCGCAGATCCAGTGCCGCTTCCCCGGTGGCCTGCCGTCGGAAGGTGACTACGTCATCGAAGTGGCGACCCAGTCCGGCCTGGCCACCAGCCAGTTGCCGATGAGCATCGGTGCACCCGGTCCGGTGGGTCCGCAGGGTCCGCAGGGACCGCAGGGCCCCCAGGGTCCGGTCGGTGCCGCAGGTCCGGTGGGTCCGCAGGGCGAGGCCGGTGAAACCGGTGCCCAGGGCCCGCAGGGCGCGCAGGGCGAAATCGGTGCGCAGGGCGCGGCCGGTGTCGACGGTGCGGCTGGCGACATCGGCATCGCCGGCGAGCGCGGCGTGGCGGGTGCCATGGGTGCGCAGGGTGAAGCCGGCGTGGCCGGTGCACCGGGCGCAGAGGGTGCGGCAGGTGAGGCGGGCCCGAAGGGTCCGGCCGGCGCGGCCGGCGCTCCCGGCGAGGCCGGTCCGCAAGGCCCGCAGGGCCCGCAGGGTCCGGCCGGTGCCGACGCGGGCGTGCCGCTGCTGGCCCACTCGGTCATCCCGGCCGGCACCACCTGCAAGCTCGGTGGCACCGCGGTGGCTGCCGGCATCGACCTCAACGGCAACGGCGTGCTGGACCCCGAGGAAGTGCAGTCCACGGGCAACCTGTGCCACGCACCGGGCTGGACGCAGCCGCTGGCCTTCGCCAGTTGCGGCACCACGGGGCGCTTCGGCCCCACGCAGGCGGCCTGCGATGCCGCCTACACCGACACCGACCTGGAAGGCGAGGTGGAAGTGGTCGGTGGCATCCAGCGCTGGACGGTGCCGCACACCGGCACCTACCGCATCCAGGCCGAAGGCGCCCAGGGTGGCTACATGGGCAGCGTCATCGCCGCCGGTGGCCTCGGCGCGCGGGTCAGTGGCGAAGTGGTGCTGGAAGCCGGCGACGTGGTCGAGATCCTGGTCGGCCAGTCGGGCTGGCTGGGCAGCATCACCGAGGCCGGCGCCGGTGGCGGCAGCTTCGTGGTGCTCAACGGCGAGCCCCTGTTCGTTGCCGGTGGCGGTGGTTCGCACGGCGGCTGCGGCACGGACTCCTCGCAGTTCTCGCGCGGCTCCGGCGGGTCGGCCGGCACCAGCGGCCTGATCGGCCGGGCCTTCAGCCCAACGCTTGATGGCGGTGCCGGTGGCAGCGACGGGTCTGGTGGTGCGGCGATGACCGACCAGTTCCCCGGCGGTGCCGGCGGTGGCTTCAGCGGCGACGGCCAGTACGGTACGCGCACCTCGTGGGCCTGCCATGACGTGACCGGCGGACAGGGCTACACCGGCCTGGATGCCAACGGCATGCGCACGGCTGGTGGCAAGTCCTTCCTTGCCGGCGGCGTGGGTGGGCGTGGTTGCTACCACCGCACGCAGGGCCAGGGCGGCTTCGGCGGCGGTGGCGGTGGCGGTGGTTGCGGCGGAGCCGGCGGCGGTGGCTACTCCGGCGGTGGCGGCGGTCGCTCCGACCGCGGCGGCGGCGGTGGTGGCGGCTCGTTCAACATCGACCCGCAGGGCACCACCGAAGCAGCGGTGCGCACCGGCCACGGCCGCGTCAGCATCGACCTCGTCTACTGAGTGGCGTCCCGCGTCCGCGCGGGAACACCCAGGTGATCGAAAGCGCACCCTTCGGGGTGCGTTTTTCGTGGTGGCATCGGCGCAGCAGTGCTAGAGGATCTCCAGCACCTTCTCCGGCGGCCGGCCGATCACGGCGCGCTCGCCGTTGACGAACACCGGCCGCTCGATCAGCTTCGGGTGCGCCACCATCGCCGCCACCAGCGCGGCTTCCGACAGCGATTCGTTGTCGAGTCCCAGGTCGCGGTACTCCGGCTCCTTCGTGCGCATCAGGTCGCGCGGGCCCACGCCCAGCTTCTTGAGCAGCGTGCGCAGCGTGGCGGAATCCGGCGGCGACTCCAGGTACTTCACCACCTCCAGCTCCACGCCCTCGGCTTCCAGCAGCGCCAGTGCCTCGCGCGATTTCGAGCAGCGCGGGTTGTGGTAGATCACGGGCTTGCCCATGGTGCCTCCGTGGCGGGTGGGCCTTCCAGTATACGGCGAGGGCCGGGCCACCCCGTCGCGCTGTTCGGGTGGCGGACAGGTGCACCGGGGGCGGCAGGGCGGCGGGCGTCTCACTTGGTGAGACCCCCGCGGGCCACGCTGCGCTTCCGCCCTTGCTCCGGAGCCCGCATGGCCGCGCCTGCCCCCACGATCCATCCCCCGGCCACCGTCCCGCCCGCCACCACCCCGGCCTGGCCGGTGCCCGGTGCCCACGCGCTGCCGGCGCGGCTCGACGGCCAGGCGCTGGCCACGAAGCTTCAGCGCAAGTACCACGACCGCATCACCGGCGTGATCACCGTGCCCGGCCGCGAGGGGCGCATGGCCCCGCTGCCCACCGACTTGCCCACCCCGCTGGCGCGGGCGCTGGCCAGCCGCGGGGTCGGCCAGCTCTACAGCCACCAGGCCGAGGCCTGGCAGGCGGTGGCCGAGGGCAAGCACGTGGTCGTCGTCACCCCGACCGCCTCGGGCAAGACGCTGTGCTACACGCTGCCGGTGGCCACCGCGGCCATGCGCGACCGCGGCAAGGCGCTGTACCTGTTCCCCACCAAGGCGCTGGCGCAGGACCAGGTGTCGGAGTTGCTGGAGCTCTCGCGTGCCGGCAACCTGGGCCTCAAGGCCTTCACCTTCGACGGCGACACCCCGGGCGACGCGCGCCAGGCCATTCGCCTGCACGGCGACATCGTGGTGTCGAACCCGGACATGCTCCACCAGGCCATCCTGCCGCACCACACCAAGTGGGCGCAGTTCTTCGAGACCCTGAAATACATCGTCATCGACGAGATCCACAGCTACCGCGGCGTGTTCGGCTCGCACCTCACCAATGTGCTGCGGCGCCTGAAGCGCGTGTGCGCGTTCTACGGCGCCAACCCGCAATTCATCCTGTGCTCGGCCACCATCGGCAACCCGCGCGAACACGCCCAGGCGCTGATCGAGGCCGACGTGCATGCCATCACCGAATCCGGCGCGCCCAGCGGCGACAAGCACGTGCTGCTGTGGAACCCGCCGGTGGTGAACCCCGACCTGGGCCTGCGCGCCTCGGCGCGCTCGCAGTCCAACCGCATCGCCCGTCTGGCCATCCGTGCCGGGCTCAAGACCCTGGTGTTCGCCCAGAGCCGCACGATGGTCGAGGTGCTGACCAAGTACCTCAAGGACGTGTTCGATTCCGACCCCCGCAAGCCACCGCGCATCCGCGCCTACCGCGGCGGCTACCTGCCCACCGAGCGCCGCGCGGTCGAGAAGACCATGCGTGCCGGCGACGTCGATGGCATCGTCTCCACCTCGGCGCTGGAACTGGGCGTGGACATCGGCGCGCTCGATGTCGTCATCCTCAACGGCTACCCCGGCTCGGTGGCGGCCACCTGGCAGCGCTTCGGCCGCGCCGGCCGCCGGCAGCAGCCCAGCCTCGGTGTCATGGTGGCGTCCAGCGCGCCGCTGGACCAGTACCTGGTCCGCCATCCCGAATTCTTCGAAGCGGCCAGCCCCGAACACGCCCGCATCGCCCCGGACCAGCCGCTGGTGCTGCTCGACCACATCCGCTGCGCCGCGTTCGAGCTGCCGTTCCTGGAAGGCGAGCGCTTCGGCCCGATCGACAGCGCCCCGTTCCTGGAAGTGCTGGCTGAAAGCGGCGTGCTGCACGGCGAGGGCGGGCGCTGGGAATGGATCGCCGACAGCTACCCGGCCAACGCGGTGAACCTGCGCAGCGTGGCCGACGGCAACTTCGTCGTGGTCGACCGCAGCGACGGCCGCCAGCAGATCATCGCCGAGGTGGACTACTCCGCTGCCGCACTCACCTTGTACGAGGGCGCCATCCACATGATCCAGTCCACCCCCTACCAGGTGGAGCGGCTGGACTGGACCGGGCGCAAGGCCTTCGTCACCCGCACGCACGTGGACTACTACACCGACGCGATCGACTACACCAAGCTCAAGGTGCTCGAGCAGTTCGACGGCACCAATGCCGGCCAGGGCAGCGCCCGGCACGGCGAGGTGCATGTGGTACGGCGGGTGAGTGGTTACAAGAAGATTCGCTTCTATACCCATGAAAACATTGGATATGGTCCGGTGAACCTGCCCGACCAGGAGTTGCATACCACCTCGCTGTGGTGGCAGCTGCCGCAGGACGTGCTGGAGGGCGCCTTCGCCAGCCGCCAGCAGGCGCTGGACGGCTTCCTGGCCGCCGCGCACGCGCTGCACCTGGTGGCCACGGTGTCGGTGATGGCCGAGGCGCGCGACCTGCAGAAGGCGGTCGGCAGCAGCGACGGCGCCTGGTTCGCCAGCGGCGATGCCGGCGGCCGCGGCCAGCTGCGCGGCACCGACGGCCAGCCCGGCGTCCCCGACGCGATGGACAGCTTCAAGCCGACCATCTACCTGTACGACAACTACCCTGGCGGCATCGGCCTGAGCGAGCCGCTGTACGTGCGCCGCGCCGAACTGCTGCAGCGCGGCCGCGAACTGGTCGAGCAGTGCGACTGCCGCGGTGGCTGCCCGGCCTGTGTCGGCCCGGTGCTGGCGGTGGAGGAGGGGCGCGATGCCGCCGACGCCCCGAAGGCGCTGGCCGCGCGCGTGCTCGCACTGCTGGGCGCCTGAGCATGCTGGCGGAAAAGCTACGTCGGCTGAGCCGGCAGGCCGGAGGCGGGGATCGGTCCGTCGCGCAGTCGTTGGGCCCAACGGCTGGTCGACGCGAGCCCTCGGCAGGCACGAGTGGCCATGGATCCGCCGGCGCCGAGGGCGTATCGGGCGGCGTCGTGGGCCGCCCCAACGGGCTGGTCGATATCGATGCGCTGCGCAGGCTGATCGCACAGCGCGAGCGCACGCCGGTCGGCCGGGCAGACGCCCAGGGCAGGGTGCCGCCAGCGCCGGGTTCGGCGTCGTCCACAGGCAGTGCAGCCGGGGTCGGCATCTGCCGCGCGAGACGCATCGATCCGGTCCTGCCCGGCATCGAGCTCAGCCCCGGCCTCCACCTGGTCGAGCGCACCTACGCCTGGCCGGCGCCACCCGAGGCCATCGACACCACGTTCGCGGGCCCGCGCTGGATCGGTCCAGCCGAACTGGCGCCTTCGCAGTTGCTGCACTTCGACACCGAAACCACCGGCCTGGCCGGCGGCACCGGCACCCGCGCCTTCATGATCGGCGCCGGCGACTGGCTGGCGGATGGCCGGCTGCGGATGCGGCAGCTGATGATTACAGCGCTGTCAGCCGAGCGCACGATGCTGGACGTGTTCGCCAGCTGGATCACCCCGGAAACAGTACTGGTCAGCTACAACGGCAAGAGCTACGACGCCCCGCTGCTCAACACCCGGTACCGCCTGGCGCGGCGTCGCAGCCCGTTGCCGGAACTGCTGCACCTGGACCTGCTGCACCCCACCCGGCGCATGTACCGCAGTGTCTGGCCGAACTGCCGCCTGGCCACCGCCGAGCACCGCCTGCTGGGCGTGGTGCGCGAGGACGACCTGCCCGGCAGCGAAGCCCCCGGCGTGTGGCTGCGCTACCTGCGGGCCCGCACCGCACGCCCGGACTCACCCCCGGATGCCACCGACCTCAAGCGCGTGCTGGCGCACAACGACCAGGACATCCGCAGCCTGGCGGGGCTGACATCCCGTCTGGCAGCCCACTGTCACGAGAGCGTCGTCCAGTCGTAATCGAAGCGTCCCGAACAGCGCCTAGCGTAAGCAGTCAACGCACCCCCGCGTTGCGATGCGAGCGCACCATGGACCAGCACAGCGGCGTCACCCTGTTTGGAACCGGCTACGTGGGCCTGGTCACTGGCACGTGCCTGGCCGAGGTGGGGCACCACGTCACCTGCGTCGACGTGGATGCGCAAAAGGTCGAGGGCCTGTGCCGCGGCGAGATCCCGATCCACGAGCCGTGCCTGGCGCCGATGGTGGCGCGCAACCTGCGCGAGGGGCGGCTGGCCTTCACCACCGACGCCCCCGCGGCGCTGCAAGGCGCCGGCATCGTCTTCATCGCCGTCGGCACTCCGCCCAACGAGGACGGCAGTGCCGACCTGGGCCACGTGCTGGACGTGGCGCGCACGATTGGCCAGCAGGTCACGCACCCGGTGATCGTGGTGAACAAGTCGACCGTGCCGGTGGGCACCGCCGATCGCGTGCGTGAAGTCATCCACTTCCACCTGCGCCAGCGCGGGTTGGTGTTCGACGTGGAGGTGGTGTCGAACCCGGAGTTCCTGAAGGAGGGCGCTGCGGTGGCCGACTGCATGAAGCCCGACCGCATCATCCTCGGCACCCGCAGCGGCCTGGCCGCCGCGGCGCTAAAGCGCCTGTACGCGCCGTTCAACCACAAGCACGAGCGCATCCTGGTCATGGACGAGCGCTCGGCCGAACTGACCAAGTACGCCGCCAACGCGATGCTGGCCACGAAGATCAGTTTCATGAACGAGGTGGCGAACATCGCCGAGCGCATGGGGGCGGATGTCGAGGCGGTGCGCCGCGGCATCGGCTCCGACCCGCGCATCGGCTACCAGTTCATCTACCCGGGCATGGGCTACGGCGGCTCGTGCTTCCCGAAGGACGTCAAGGCGCTGGCACACATGGCACGCAGCAACGGCTACGCGCCCGACCTGCTGGCGGCGGTGGACGGCGTGAACCGGCGGCAGAAGTCGCGCCTGTTCCAGCACATCCAGCGCCACTACGACGGCGCACTCGCCGGGCGAACCTTTGCGCTGTGGGGGCTGGCGTTCAAGCCCAACACCGACGACATGCGCGAGGCGCCCAGCCGGGTGCTGATCGAGCGCCTGGTGGCCGCAGGTGCGCGTGTGCGCGCCTACGATCCCCAGGCCGGCGACCACGCACGGACCCTGTTTGCCGACGAGCCGCAGGTGGAGGTGTGCAACAGCGCCGCCGACGCCCTGGAGGGCGCCAACGCTCTCGCGCTGGTCACCGAGTGGAAGCAGTTCTGGCGCCCGCGGCTCGACCACCTGCACGCTGCGCTCTCCGATCGCGTCATCTTCGACGGGCGCAACGTGTTCGAGCCGTGGGAGGTCGAGGCCGCCGGGTTGGCGTACCACGGCATTGGCCGAGGGCGCAGTGTCAGCACCAAGGCACCAGCGGGAGTACCGGTCGCGGGCGCGCCCTGCGCGTCGCGACCGGTCAGGCTCAACAGGGCTTGAGCCATACCGTCAGCGCCCGGGTACGCTAGTGGGTCACTGTCGAGGAGCAGGACTGGCGACCGGCGTTGCACACAGTCCAGGCCGACGTTCCACTACCGCCAAGATTGAGCAAAGTCGTTCGGAACTGTCCAGCGTTTTCTACGGTGGCAACGCGTGCGCCATCCTTCCAAATGTCCACCGAACTGGCTCCGCCGATCCATGCCAGTTCGACACGCGATCTCATGTGCGAACGGAGAGTCGTTGCTTCAAGCATTCGTGGCTTTTCAGGCCCCGACCGCACATCTGGGTTGAACCAGAGCCCGTTGACCGTTGCTGCGTAAAGCCCCGCTTCCGTGGTCCTCAACGCGTTCACCTGATCGCCAACCAATCCAAGCCCCTGATTAAATGGTTGGAACGTCTCGCCAGCATCGAGTGAGCGCAGCATCTCACCAAGTCGATTCCCGACTACGATCGACCCGGGCTCTCCGCCGCATTGCAAAGCAGTGTAGGGGCCTCCGTCCTGCCACGAATTCGGATGGCTCCACCCAGTGGTCACCCAGCTCACTCCGCCGTCGGAACTGCTGAACAGCTTGGTTGTCTGGGAAACGTCGGCAATCAGATAGAGCTCATTGTCTTCGGTTTGACACAGGGCTCCGTGCACGAACGGCGGAGGTCCAGCGGCGGGTTCATCCCAAGTGCGTCCGTCGTCATTGCTCAACACAATCCGCCCGGTGGGGGAGAGGGGCCTGTTCGACCTCTCAAGCGCGATGAATCGAGTAAACCGCGGGTACGAAAGCTTCACCAGGTGATCGATCTGGACTGATTCGGAATCACCTTCGAGAACGGCCTCCCAGCGCAGACCATCGTCACCCGAACGCCAGATGGCAGGCATCCTGGGATGCTGTGAGTTCGATTGGCGATAGCCAGCCAACAAGAGCACTCCAGGCTCCTGACCGAAGTGGACGTCGACCACCTTCCCCAACTCGTCGGAGGGCCATTCAAACCCAACCTCCGACCAACTGCCATCCAACTCGCGTCGAATCAGCACATTTCGCGAAAGCGTATGCATGGTGGCATGGAGTCGTCCCGACGCGTCATACCGCACACGACTTGCCCACAGTTCGTACGCGTGATCCTTGAAGTCCCAGGAGACGCCACCGTCTTGCGAAAGTAGCAGTCGGCTGCGTCCAATCGTCGTCGACTCCGCCGACATCGCCATTCGATGAGGCGCCCCGGCCACCGAGGCGATATCCGTCACAGGCAGCGCGTTGAGCCCCACGCTGCGCCGTTCGAACGAGCCGCCACCGTCTTCACTCACGAAAAGCCCGTCGTTTCCGAGGGCCGCCCACAGTCGCGAGGTGGCTGGATCGAAATGAACCAACCGTATCTGGAGTCCGAACGTGCCGCCGATGCCTGCTGCCCAGGTCAGGCCGGCGTCATCGCTGTAGTGGATTCCCTCGTACTCGGTTGCGATCCAAAGGCGGCGATCATCGTCGGGATCGAAGGTCACGGTGTTGACAGGCGCGTGACTGCTGCCCGCCCACAAGGCTTGAAAAGTCAGTCCCACGTCGTTGCTTGCGAAGAGGCCGGAGTGACTGGAGCAGCAGCGTGGCCCCATGGCAAGAAGCAGTCGACCGTTCTGCCATTTCAAGTCCGAGACGTTGCCGAGCGGCAGGCCACTGCCACCCATGGTCCAAGTGGCGCCATCGTCGGTGGTGATCCATACCCGGGTTTGTTGGCCAGAGTTGCTGGTGGCCGCCACCGCAACGGTTCCCAGTTCCTGATGGGAGACTGCAATCCGATGGATGTAGAAGCCCTCCGGCATCGGGGGCGTGACATCGTTCCATTCACTGAAGTCCTGGGCGACCCGTAGGACTTCGCTTTCGGGAAAACGCCCGGTCCGAATCCACAGGTCGCCTTGTCCGTCATCACGGAAATCGACCTGGCTGTAGTGATACATGAAGCTGCCAATGGGATCCATCGAATGACTCGACCAGGTCTGGCCGCCGTCCTCGCTGTACTCAACCCTTCGGACGCCCAGCGCCAGCAGGTTGCCCTGAGGCGTATAGGCCACATGCAATGTCGGAGCTCGGAACGGCGTGTGCGTCCATTCCTCACCGTCGTTTACCGACAGGTAGGCCGTGTACGCGACCGGGATCTCATCCAGCCCATCGATCGACGCCAGCAAAGCTTCGGGGTTCTGGGGTGAAACAGCGAGCGCGGAAACCGGGGCATAGTCTGGTCCCAGGTAAACCCACGGGCTGTAGCTGTCACCGTCGCCAAGCACCGGGAGTTCCACCGCCGGTGTTGCTTGTTCGATCGACCTCGAGCGCCTCTCGGTCTCGGACGCCGCCTGCGTAGGCCCAAGCAGCAAAGCTGTTCCAGCTGCAAGTACGAGAAAGGTCGGGATCCTGCGAAAGAGTGATGACTGCACGTGGGAATTCCCTGTTTTTGATCGAACAGATCATCCCATGCCCGATATGCGCGAACCGGGACGTAGACCTTGAATCTTTCTCGTTGACCCAAGGCCAAAAGCATCTTTCCGATGCGCCCGACTACGTGACTGCTATCCTCTGCCTCCGAATCACACCGGAGGCTCACGGATGAGCGCGCAGTACCCGCACCTGCAACACCACGGCGCCGTTCGCGGCGTTACCGGTTCCGCCCACCACCTGCACACCGACGCGCGCAACAGCCTGCTGATCGACTGCGGCCTGTTCCAGGGCGAGGACGGCTCGCCCGGCGGTGATGCGAATGCCGATGCGCTGCAGATCGACTTCGATATTTCCACGCTGCGTGCGCTCGTCGCCACGCACGTGCACATCGACCATGTCGGCCGCATCCCGTGGCTGCTGGCGGCGGGTTTTAAAGGCCCGATCCTGTGCAGCGAACCCTCGGCCAAGCTGCTGCCGATCGTGCTGGAGGACGCGTTCAAGCTCAGCTTCACGCGCCAGGCCGCCACGGTGGAACGCTTCGTCGACCTGGTGCAGCAGCGCATCGTGGCGCTGCCCTACGGCAAGTGGCACGAGGTGGCGGGCGAGGGCGGGGCGATGGCGCGCGTGCGGCTGAAGCCGGCCGGGCACATCCTCGGTTCGGCCTACGTGGAAGTCGACGCGCCGACGCCCGATGGCAGCCGCCACCGCTACGTGTTCTCCGGCGACCTCGGCGCGCCGCACTCGCCGATCCTGGCCGCCCCAAAGGCACCGCACGGCTGCGACACGCTGGTCATCGAATCGACCTATGGCGACCGCAACCACGAAGACCGCCGCACGCGACGCCAGCGGCTGGAAGCGGTGCTCGAGCGCGCCCTGCAGGACCAGGGCACGGTCATGGTGCCGGCCTTCAGCATCGGCCGCACGCAGGAGCTGCTGTACGAACTCGAGGACATCATCCACCGCCGCGCCGGCGCGAAGATCCGCGACGGCCTGGCCTGGGACAACCTGCCCGTGGTGCTGGACTCACCGCTGGCCAGCCGCTTCACTGGCGTCTATCGCGAGCTCAAGCCGTTCTGGGATGTCGAGGCGCTCAAGCGGGTCAGCCAGGGCCGCCGGCCGCTGGCCTTCGAGCAACTCATCACCGTCGACAGCCACGCCGACCACCAGCGCATGGTCACCCACCTGGCCCACAGCGGCCGCCCGGCCATCGTCATCGCCGGCAGCGGCATGTGCACCAGCGGCCGCATCGTGAACCATCTCAAGGCGATGCTGGGCGATGCCCGCCACGACGTGCTGTTCGTCGGCTACCAGGGCCGCGGCACGCCCGGGCGCGCGATCCAGCAGCGCGGGCAGGGCGGCTGGGTGGACCTGGACGGCGAGCGCTTCAACATCCACGCCAACGTGGACACGATCGGCGGCTATTCCGCGCACGCCGACCAGAAGGGCCTGCTCAAGTTCGTCACCGGCATGCGCCGTTGGCCTTCCGAGATCCGGGTGGTGCACGGCGACCCGGGGGCGAAGCGGGCGCTGGTTGCGTCCCTACGGAATCGCTACAGCAAGAAGTGCGCGTCGTGTAATTTGATTGTGCCGGACCATTGATGTCTGGATCCGAACAGCCGGCCGATACTTTGATTGGTCCAGAGGGAGAACAGGGCAGAAGGGGAAGCCGGTGCGCTGGTCATCGAGCCGGTGCCAGCGAACCCCTGAACGGCGAGGCTAGATTGATCGCGTGCTCCTGACGCGCCCTGGCGCTCGGGTGTCGGACCACAGGACGAAGCGGGGGCTCTATGACGCGTTGGGGATTTCTGGTTCTTTCGGCTCTGTTGCTGGTGGCGGACATTCCCGCTGCGGCGGGCCTGACGCACGCACCCGACCGGGAGTCCTCCGGCAGGGTCGAAGGCGACATGTCGCCGGCTTCGCCAGTGCGCGCCCACTACGATACCTTTGGTCTGCCGGGTCAGGGATGGGGCGGGAAGTTGGGCGTCATCGTATTCGAGACGGAGGGGCAATACTTCTCGGGTAGTCATGTCGAGCCCCTCCGCCGCTGTCCGGAGGAACCTGCGCTGGAATGCATTGCGTTCGAGGACGTGGAGTTCGCGGTGCCCAGGCAGGGGTTCGAGGTGGGCGCAGAGTGGCAGTTCAATGGCCGGCGCTACGCGGCCAGCGCTCAAACGCATCTGCAAATCCTCGGGGCTGGTTTCGACGTGGTCATCATTGATGCCAGTCGAAACGCTCGTGTTGAGAACGTCTTCTTTTTCAGCCTCGAGCACGGCCTGTTGGCCTACAGCTTCTATCGCGAGAGCATTGCCGTGCCGACCCAGACGTGGTTCCTGCGCAGCCTTCCCGGCCTCCTGGCGACCCGCGTGGACTAAAGAGCACGGCCGGCGGGCCTTCCAGGTCAGTGCGACACCACGTCCGAACACTCCTCGGTGCCCGCATTGCATATCTGCCACTGCAGTTCGAGCGGGCGCAGCGGTGTCAGCATGGAATCGATGAAGCGGCCGGTGTTGGACACCTCGGCGACGCTCGCGCCATTGCGCCGGATCTCCACGCGAGAGCGGCCGCCCTCCCAGGCCAGCCTGGCCAAGGAGCGCATCCGCCCGCTCTCCATCGTCACGCCCAGGCTCGTTGGCGCCTGGCTCGGGCGTGCCAGCGCTGTGTTCACCCACAGGCCGCTGCTGGTGGCCACGTACAGCCCCACGATGGAGGACCGGACGTCGTTGGGCACCACCGGCCCCCAGGTTTCCGTGTCGCCAACCAGTGCATCGAAGCTGTCGCCGCCATCGGTCGACTGCCACAGATTCCCCTGCTGGTCGCCTAGGAAGACCTGTTGAGTGTCCTCGGGGCAGTGGATGCTGGTGAAGGGGGTGCCTGCGGCCTGCAGTGCCGTGGCAGTCCAGGCGCTACGCGACCAGGTGCTACCGGCGTCTTCACTGCGGTAAAGCCGGGGTACGCCGGCTTCCTCCAGCAACAGCCTCACCCGGCCCTCGTCGCCCAGGCAGAGCAGGCCTTCATTCCAGGCCGGAAGGCCGTCGTGCAGTCCGCTCCAGGTCAGGCCGTCATCGTCACTGCCGAACAAACGGCTGTGGCCCTGGCCAAGCGTGCTGGTTTCGTGGGCCAGCAGGCGTACGCCCGTAGCGGTCTCGATTCGCTCCAGTTGGTTGAAGCCCCTGCCGTCGGTCATACCCTCCAGTACGAGGGACCACGCCCCATGGCTTGGATTGTAACGATGGATCCCTGGTTCTCGGGGAGAGAGCTCGTCATCGAAGCGTCGCGCCGACAGCAGCAACGTGCCTGGGTCGCGCCCCAGGGCGAGGTCGAGTGCATCCGTGTAGGCCGCACCGCTGTCCCACGCATGGACCTGCCTTGGCCAGTTGTAGAACGTGCCGGCTGGTCGCCGATAGACACTGAGCGTCTGGCCACTGGCGAAGGCCATGTACATCGCGCCATCGTCGCCGTAGATGGCGCGTGTGGCCGTCCGACCGCTTGGATGGAATGGCAGATGCCAACCCAGCCCGCCGTTGGGCGAGGTCATCGCGTACTTGGCCCGGTTGGGCTCCCGGGCAATCATCAACGCGATCCCTGCCGGATCGCGCGGATCAATGGAAACGGAGGCGCTCGACAGGGTGTTGAGGCCTCGGCTGTGGCGCTCGAACGTCTCGCCACCGTCCTCGCTCATCCACACGCCATAGAACTGGATCGCAACCCACAAGCGCTCCCGCGAGGCGTCGAAGACAACCTTTCCGGCCGAGGAGCGAACCACCCGGTGGTCGCCTCGTTCCAGCGTGTCGCCACCGTCGGTGCTGTGCCACACGCCGGACGGCGTGGCCACCCACAGCCTCGAAGTGTCTCGCGGATCGAAGGCGAGATCGAACGCGCTGGGCCCGCTGTCCCAGTGCAGGAACTTCCATGACGCACCGAGATCGTCGCTGCGGTAGAGCGAGTGGCTGGTGGTGTGGAAGGACGCAACCAGATACAACGAGTCCCCCTGCATCTCGAAGGCGCGCACGTCCGTGTTCCCGATGCCGGTTACCGTCTCGTTCTCCTGCCAGGTGTTCCCTCCGTCCGTGGACACTGCCGTGCGCATGCCGTCGTGTCCCGGCCTTGAGAACACCATGGCCACCAGGCCTGGGGTCGTGGGCGAGGGCGCTATTGCGTGTACGCCTCCGCGGTCGAGCCGGCGGGCGTGACATCGGTCCAGGTCGCATCGAGGTCGTCGATGCGGAACACGCGTAGTTGGAAGTTCTCCTCGCCAGCCACCCAGACCGTGCCGTCAGGGCGGCTGATGGCCATGTGATAGGTGGAAAACGCGGTTCCCGCGCCGGGACGGGGGTGATGGGTCCAGGTGGATGCGCCAGGTGCTTGTGAAAACACGCCGTTACGAGCCACCACGGCGCGACCATCGGCCATGAATCCGACCAGCCCCTGCACATCACGAAGCGGCTCGATGGGCTGCCACTGCTCACCACCCGAGCGTGTTTCGAGCATCTGGCTGTTGTGCGGGATGGTGGAGAACGGTGTGTTTGCGACCAGCATGTGGTCCGGGTCCGTCGGCGAGATCTCGAATTCGACGATCGTTGCCATGTCCGGGCCCAGGTAGGTCCACTGCGAAGCTTCCGCGGCCATGCGCGGCGTGTCCTCCTGCGCCACCACCACCTGCGGGGCAGCAGGCCCGGCTGCCAGGCGTGCGCGGGCATTCGCCCCGTCCGTTGCGGCGGCCAGGGCCAGCACCATCATCCATGTCGTCATCGTTGGTCTCTGTAGTGTTCGGGTTTCAGCGCGAAGCCGTGGCCGGCGCGCTGCAGCCTTCGGTGAACGCATTGCACACCTGGTAGGCAGGCGTGGATCCGTCCAGCAGGCGGCGCTCGGAGAAGCTGCCCGCATTGGGGCCCACGAAGACTTCCTCGCCGTCGCGCAGCACCCGCACCCAGGACGCTTGCGCCTGGAACGTCACCTCGATGGAGCGCGCCATCCGGCTGCGCTGCTCGCTCACCTGCAGCGAGTGCGGCGCGGGCGCGTGCACCGGTGCGCGGTTTCGGAACAGGCCGTTCTCGCTGCCCAGGAACAGGCCGGCCGGGGTCAGGATCATTCGCGTGGCACGGTGGGGCGGCCTGAGCGGGAAGTTCTCGTCATAGGCCTCGAACTGCTCTCCCGCCACCTTGCGCAGCACGGGATCGTGGAACTCGACGACGCGCTGCTCGGAGCCCACGAAAAGCTCCTCGGTGGCCGGATCGCCACAGGTAAAGCCGGCATTGGCCTGGCCCGCGCTTCCCGACTCGTGCTGCCATTCGTCGGCGCCACTCCCCAGGCCATAGGTGAACAGGTCACCGAAGCCGTTGACGTTGCGGGTGTAGGCGAACACGGTCTGGCTGCCGTCGTGGCGGCACAACTGGATGTGGCGGTCCCTGCGCGGGAAACCCATGATCGTTTCGGCCCAGGTCGCGCCCTCGTCGTGGCTGATGGCGATGACACCGGCGGCGTCGGCCCGGCTGGCGGTGGGCACCAGCAGCCAATCGCCGTTGTCATCGGCAAAGCCCAGGATCTGTGTGGCTACGTGGTCCTGCGGGCCCTGCCAATCCAGTTCCCAATCCACGCCGCCGTTGCGGCTGCTCCAGGTCATCGCGCGTGCGCCGGGGGCCGTCGACGCTGCACCGGCCACGCGGATGACACCGGCCTGGCCTGCGTCGAAGTGAACGGCCTGGATGTCCGCACCGCGCAACGGCGCACGCAGCGCCTGCCAGGCGCGTCCGTCCTGCAGCCGGTACAGCGTGGCGGCCGAGCCGGCATTGGCTCGGGCCAGCGCATGCAGCTGACCCTGGTGGTCGAAGTGCAGCGAACGGGTGTGGCGGGGCAGGGAGAAACCCACCCGCCAGGTGGTGCCGGCATCGAAGGACTCCATCAGCCGGGCCGCGGCCGTGGTCTGCACGATGGCGGCCATGCGGCGCGGGTCGCTCGGCGCGGCGGCGACGTCACGCACGTCCAGGTTCTGGATGCCGTCGGTGGACAGCACGAACGATTGCCCGCCGTCGAGCGAGGACAGCACGCCCCAATGAGCCGTGCCAATCAGCACCAGCTCGGGGTCGGTCGGGCTCGGCGCGATGTCGTGCACGTTCAGTCCCCGCGTTCCGGGCACTTGGTGCTGCCAGTTCACGCCGCCATCGTGGCTGCGGCTCAGCCCGCCCCGGGTGGCCACCCAAAGGGTCTGCGTGTCGTGGGGAGACACCACGATGCGGGTGGCCGCGCGCAGTGGGCCCTGTGCGGACGTGATCGCCGACCAGGCGGTCTGCCCCGGCTGGATGGCGAAGACGCCATGGCCCTCGACGACCGCCACCACGCGCACGCCCTGATAGGCCATGGACGCCACCGGGGCTGCCGGCAAGCCGGCGGAGCGTTCAAGCCACGTGGTGCCGCCATCGCTGGTGAGGAATACCCGGGCATTGCCTTGGGCGCCGCGGAAGGCCGCGGCACGGTTGTCGGTCAGCTGCGGGTGCATGGCCACGGCGGACCCGTCCAGGCCCACCGCGGGTGCCGGGGTGGTGTCCTGGTACATCCCGATCGTCGCGTTCGCCATGGCCAGGCCACCGGTACCCAGTTCGGTGCGGGCGACTGCGATCATGCCCGGCCCGTCCAGCTGCGCGCTAACGGCCAGGTCGACCGGTTCGCCATAGCGGATGGGCGCGGGATAGAAGATGGCCCTGGACCAGGTCCCAATGGGGTGGCGGAAGCGCACGCCCGATCGGTCGGCCAGCAGCAGGTAGCCCTCCTGGGTGACCACCGCACGCTTGGACAGGGAATTCTCATAAAACCAGGTCGGGAACGTGTCCCATGTCGCCCCCAGGTCGGCAGTCCGGTAGACCGGAAGTTCGCAGCCGTCGACGAACAGGCAGCGCACTGCGGCGAATGCCTCGCCGGGCTCGGTGGGGGAAATGGCAAGCGCCGTGACGTCACCGCCGGACAGGCCTCCTGTCTCCCAGCCGGGTGAGTCCGCCAATGCGGCTTCCGCGGGAACCGGACGCGGCGAAGCCTGCCTTGGTTCTGAGACGAGTCCCGATCCGCCCAGGATCGTGGCCAAGGCAAGTGCTTCCAGCATGTCGTTCCCCTATGAATGTCCCGGGCTCATGTCGGCCCGCAGGGCACCTTACCCGAGGGGTGTCGTCATGGGTGGGATCCAGCGCCCAAACCAGAAATTTTCCAGTTCCGGCGGGCGCGCGGGTGCGCCGCCCTTTCCGCGTGCGGCAGAGGAATGGCCCGCATGCACGGGGCCATTCCTTGCGCGTGCCCAAGTCGTCAGCGGCGTGCCGCAGCCGCCCCCGTACAGTGGCTGCCATCGGCGTTGCACACCTGGTAGCTGGCGGGCATGTCGCGCGGGGCGGGGCGGTCCTGGAAGCTGCCGGTGTTCGCAACCACGGCCAGCAGCGCGCCATTGCGGCGCACCATCACCTGCTCCTGGCCACCGTCCCATTCCAGCGTCATCCAGGGGCGGGCGTGCGAACCGGTGGCGGTCACCACCAAGTTGCCGGGGCCGACAGGCGCATCGTCGGGCAGCTCCACCGCCCAGCTGCCTTCATTGGTGGCGGCATACAGCAGCCCCGCCGGCGAGGCCGCGAAGTCATTGATCCGATGGGTGCGTTGGGCCAGGTCGTCGCCCAGCAGCGCGAAGCTGTCGCCGGCGTCGGTCGAGCGCAGCACGGTGCCGTACTCGCCGCCCATCACCACCACGTCGGCCCGGTCCGGGTCGCACCGCAGGGCCGTCACCCGGCCGATGTGCGCGCCCGGCCAGCCGGGCTGCCATGCGGTGGGCTGCCAGGTCAGACCGTCGTCGCTGCTGCGGAACAGGCGCTGCTGGTTGTTTTCGCGCGCGGCCAGGTAGGCCCGCGGGGCACCGGCACCGGTGGTGCACACCTGCGCACCCCGCAGCCCCTGGGGCAGCCCGCGCGCCGGGTTCCAGACCTGCCCGCCATCGGTGCTCAGCACCAGCATCGGATCGTGCAGCACGGTGTCGGCCAGCAGCGTCAGGAAGCGTCCACCCGACGGCCCGGAGCCATTGAGCACCACGCTCACGTCGCGCGCTGGCGTCGACGATGCATGCACCACCGACCACGTCGCACCGCCATCGGTGCTGCGGCGGATCTGGTTCTCGGAACCCGAGCCCGTCGAAATCCTTGCCGACACCAGCATGTGCTGCGCGCTGGCGCCAAAGGCCAGCGAGTGCAGGTCGGAGAGGGTGCCCACGTGTGGCATCAGTCCGCTCCAGTTGCCGTCGGCGTCACGCACCAACAGCGAGCTGTTGTGGTTGCGACCGGCCAGGTACAGGCGTCCGTCGGGTCCGAAGCGCACCTGGCGCGCATGGTAGGGCGCCACGCCCCCGGGCCCCCATGTCAGGCCGCCATCCCCGGACGTGGCAACGCTGTACATGCTGGTGTGGCCCAGCGCCGCCACATCGACCGGGTCCGCCGGATTGATCGCCACCGACGTGGTGGCCATCGCCCCGAGCTGCGGGGCGATGCGCTGCAGTGTGTGCAGCGAGGCATCGGCATGGAACAGGCCGCCTTGCAGGAACTCGGTGACGTACACGCCGCCGCCCGGCGCGAACTGCACGCTGGAGAAATGGCGCCCGGTGGTGCCGGCCATGCCGGACTGCCAATTCAAGCCGCCGTCCTCGCTCAGGTGCAGACCGTCCTCGCCCGTCACCACCAGCCGCTGCGGATCGGTGGGGTCCTGCGCGGCGTCGGTGGCCAGGTCAGGCAGGTACGGTGCCAGTGCGATCCAGCTCTGGCCCTGGTCCAGGCTGCGGTACACGCCCGGCTCGCCGCCGGTGTTGTCGAAGGTGAAGGTCGCCAGCCAGCCGGTGTCGGTGAAGCTCAGACTGGAGAGTTCGCGCGAGGGCATCGTGGCGGTGCGGTCCGACCACGACAGGCCACCGTCGGTGCTCACCCACAGGCGCGGGTCCTGCGGCCACGGGCTGTTCCACACGTCGCTGACCGCCACCACCACGCCGGCCTGGTCCGGGTCGGCCTCCAGCAGCTTGATGCCCTGGTGCTCGGGCGGCAGTGGCGGGTTGCGCGGATGCAGCTGGTCACCGTCCAGCTCGAGCTCGTACACGCCCCAGTGCAGATACGGGCCGCTCATCTCCGCCGCGGTGGCATAGACCACGTCGCCGGCGCCGACGGATACGTCCTCGAACACCATCCAGGGCTGGGCAGGCACCCACGGCTGCCACCACAGGCCGTCCATCTGGCTGATGTGCACCACGCCCTCGTCGGCGGCCAGGCCACGGCCGTCGCTGGTGAAGGCCAGCTGGCCGCGAACCAGATGCCGGCGTCCTCCACCGGCCGCCAGTTGGTGCCGCCATCAGGCGACATCCACAGAGTGCGCGCCACCGGGAGCGCGCTGTCGCGGCTCACGCGCGCCAGCACGAAATCGGGGTTCGTCGGTGAGGTCACCAGCGAGGTGACATCGGGCTGGGCCGCACCCAGATAGGTCCATTCCGGTGCCGGCTGCGACTGCGCCTGAAGCGCCCCCGTGCACAGCATCCCCAGCGTCGCCATCGCGGCGACGCGCCACGTCCTTGTGATCATTGTGTTCCCCAGTTGTGTTCCCCAATGGAACCCGGAGCGTAGCCCGCTGCCGGGTTCCTGCCAAATCGCCGACGCTCAGGGCGCCAGCGTCACCGTCTCGCTGCAGCCCTCACCAAACCGATTGCACACCTGGTATTCCGGCGCACTGCCATCGCGCAGCAGGCGCTCGGAGAAGCTGCCGCTGTTGCGCAGCGAGGCCACCACTTCGCCATCGCGCAGCACGTCGACCCACTCGCCGCCCGCGGTCCAGGCCAGGCTGACGATGCGCTGGGCGCGGCCGTCGACCGAGCTGGCGTTGGTGAACTGCGGCGCATCGGCCTGCACCGGCGCGGTATTGCGGAACAGCCCGCGGTTGCTGGCCAGGTAGACGCCGGAATCGTTGAAGGCCAGCGCATGGGCCCGGGAGGGCCGCTTGGCGTCGAAGTCCCACTCGCCGTAGGCGGCCAGGTTGCCGGCGGACGTCGGGCGCAAGACCACCATGCCGCTGTCGTTCGACCCTTCCAGCAGCGTGTACACCTGCAGCGTGTCGCCTTCCTGGTGGCACACCGGCGCCCCCAGCAGGCCCTGGTAGAGGCCTCCTTCATAGACCCACTCGCCGCCACTGGCGATCTGCTCCAGGTCCTGGCCGCGCAGCGTGTAGGGCGGCTCGCCGTCCGGCTCCATGCGGAAGTGCAGCACCGCCGTGCCGCCGTTGCCCGCGTGCGTGCACATCTCGATGGACGACCAGTCACCGGCCGGCGTGCCCTCGATGCTCTGGTATCCACCCCCGCCATTGAGCGAGATCCGCAACTGGGCCGGCATGCCCCCGCCCAGGTTGCGGGTGGACACCAGCAACTGCTGGCCCGAGGTGCCGGGCATCAGGCCGATGCTGGCCACGGCATGGAACGCCGGCCCGATCCACTCCAGCCACCAGGCGTCGCCGCCGTCGGTGCTGCTCCACGTCACTGCGCGTCTCATCCCGTGCACCGAGCCCACGCCGCCGGCCCACACCAGCCCCGGCGTGCCCGGATCGAAGGCGAGGGTGTGCACCGCGTGCAGGGAATGCAGCTCCACCCGCCGCCACTGTCCCGAGGCCAGGCGCCGGTGCAGCGGCCGGGCGTCGTCGGGGCCGTGCGTGGTGGCCCACAGACCCCCTTCCGGATCGAACCACAGCTGCGCGATATCGCCCGGCGCCCCGCGCGCCATCACCCAGCCCTCGCCACCATCAAAGCTTTCCACCAGGCGCCAGCGCCCGTTGTGCTGCACCGTGGCCGCCAGCTGCAGCGGTCGCGTGGGATGCGCGGCCACCTGGTCCACCACCGCGTCGGCGATGCCCTGCGCGTTGGCCTCGAAGCTGGCCCCGCCATCGACCGAGGCCATCGTGCCCACGCCGGCCACGGCCAGCAGCACCAGGTCCGGATCCAGCGGCGTGGTGTCCACGCCGCGCACGTCCAGCCCGGCCGTGCCGATGGCCGCGTGGCGCCAGCTCAGCCCGCCGTCGTGGCTGGTGCTGAGCCCACTGGCGGTGGCGGCGAACACGCGCTGCGGGTTGGCGTGGGCCACATGCAGCCGGTGCACCCGGTGCAGCACCGCCGAAGCACCGCCCACCTGCGTCCAGGCCGTGCCCGCGCCGGAGGCGCGCGAGTACACGCCGCGGCCGTCCACGGCCGCCAGCAGCCGGTCACCCACATAGGTCAGCGCCGTCACCTGGCCCCCGGCCGGCAGGCCCGAAGTCAGGTTCTGCCAGCTGCCGCCGCCGTCCAGCGACTGCATCACCGACACCACGCCGAGGGGCGACACCAGCGCCGCGGCCATGCGGTCGATATTGGTGGCATGCATCGCCACCGCAGTGCCGTCGTGATCGTCGAAACCGGTCGGGGTGATGTCGATGAAGCCGATGCCGAACTGCCCGCCGCGCACGATGCCGCCCGGCCAGCCGTGGGCGGCGCGCACCGCCACGATCAGCGGCGTGCCGTCCACGCGGGAGGAGGCGATCTGATGGGCATGGCTGTCCTGGAAGCCGATCCCCGAGCCGCTCCAGGTTGAGGAGGGCGAGGTCTTGCGATTCACCACGCCGACGCCGCCGGACACCAGCCGGCCGTTGGGCAGGAAGTGCAGGGCGCCCGGGCTGGGGGTGCCGCGCTGGTCGTTGATACGGGCCCAGTCCCACTGGGCGCCGAAGTCGTCGGAGAAATACACCGCCGCGTGCTGGTCCCAGGCCAGCTGGTGGTCCACCGTGGCGGCGGCCCAGCCGGGCAGCGTGGGGCTCAGCGCCACCGCCATGCCTTCACCGCGCCACAGCGACACACCCTGCCAGGGGGTGGTTTCCGTCTCCTGCGGCTGCGGCCCGGCGGCACGCTCGCTCGCGTCGCCGTGCGGCGCCGACCGGTCCATGCGCTGGGCCTGTGCGGTGCCGGCCACCAGCAGCACACCCAACAGCCCGATGAAGCAACCGCCGCGCGTGGCGGCCCCGCGAGTCCATGCGTTCATATACAGCGTCCCCGGTGTTCCCCAAAGATGCCTGGCAGTTTACGACACCATCCAAGGCAGGTTCGTTACCGGCCGCGCAAACCGGTAACGCGTTGATTCTCCCCAGAAGGCGCGTCGAGTGGATTGGGCGCCCGTGGAGGGGCCGCGGAAGCCTACCCGAGTTCGGCGAATAACGCGCCAACTCCCTTGCACCGTGTGAACCGGCCCACAAACCAGACTTTTTCCGGGCTGTTCACGTCACATCGACGTGTCAGAATGTCCCCCGACCCTTGGAACGCCCGTTTGAGCGGCCAAGCGCGTCCCGAAGACCTCCCTCGCGCCGACCCCGGCGCCGTGCGTGCTTTGGGGCGCCCCAGCCTTCCGGTAAAGGAAAACCACCCACATGAGCGCCACCCTTCCCACCCTGGACACCACCCGCATCGCCATCATCGGCCTGGGCTATGTCGGCCTGCCGCTGGCGGTGGAGTTCGGCAAGCAGTTCGATACGCTGGGCTTCGACATCAACACCGGCCGCGTGGATGAGCTCAAGCAGGGCAGGGACCACACCCTGGAAGTGGAGCCCGACGAGCTGGCCCAGGCCAAGCAGCTGACCTACACCACTAGCGGCGACGACTTGGCCCAAGCCAACGTGTACATCGTCACCGTGCCCACCCCGATCGACAGCGCCAAGCGGCCCGACCTGACCCCGCTGATCAAGGCCAGCGAGACGATCGGCAAGACGCTCAAGCGCGGCGACGTGGTGATCTACGAATCCACCGTGTACCCCGGCGCCACCGAAGAGGTGTGCGTGCCGGTGCTGGAGCGCGAGTCGGGCCTGACGTTCAACGAAGACTTCAGCTGCGGCTACAGTCCCGAGCGCATCAACCCCGGCGACAAGGAACACCGCGTCACCAACATCCTGAAGGTGACCTCAGGCTCGACGCCGGAAGCGGCCGACTTCGTGGACGCGCTGTACCGCCGCGTGATCACCGCCGGCACCCACAAGGCGCCCAGCATCAAGGTGGCCGAGGCCGCCAAGGTGATCGAGAACACCCAGCGCGACCTGAATATCGCGCTGGTGAACGACCTGGCCATCCTGTTCAACAAGCTGGGCATCGACACGCTGGACGTGCTGGAAGCGGCCGGAACAAAGTGGAACTTTCTGCCGTTCCGACCCGGCCTGGTGGGCGGGCACTGCATTGGCGTGGACCCGTACTACCTGACGCACAAGGCGCAGGAGGTGGGGCACCATCCGGATGTGATCCTGGCGGGACGGCGTACCAACGACGGCATGGGCGCCTATGTGGCCGACCAGGTGATCAAGCTGATGGTGCGCAAGGGCATCAACCCTGTGGGCGCGCGAATCCTGATGCTGGGCCTGGCCTTCAAGGAAAATTGCCCGGACCTTCGCAACACCCGCGTCACGGACATCGTGCAGGCGCTGCAGAGCTACAACGCGCGGGTCGAGGTGTTCGATCCGTGGGTGGATGCCGACGAGACGCGGCACGAATACGGCCTGAGCCCAATCGACCAGCCGGAGCAGGGCGTGTACGACGCCATCGTTCTGGCGGTCGGGCATGACGAGTTCCGCACGTTGGGCGGGGACGGTGTGCGGGCGTTCGGCAGTGCGGCGGGCAACGTGGTGTATGACGTGAAGTGCCTATTGCCCCGCGATGCCGTCGACGGCCGGCTGTAACGCCTCCATGCGCAACCCCCACGCCCTTGACATGCGCGAGGCCTCCAACCGCCGCCTGCTGCAGCAGTTGTGGGAAGCGGGCGCCAGCTCCGTGCCTACGACCCGCAAGCGATGGACGAGGCCCGTCGGATCTTTGGCGATCGCGACGACCTGGTGCTCTGCGATTCGGCGGGCGACGCACTGCAGGGTGCCGACGCTATGGTAACGGTGACCGAGTGGAAGCAGTTCCGCAGCCCGGACTTCACCAGAGTCAAGGCCGCGCTGGCCGATGGCGTGGCGTTCGACGGTCGCAACGTCTACGAGCCGGCGGATGTCGAAGCGGCTGGGCTGGCCGAGTACGGCATCGGGCGCGGGCGTTCGGTGCGGGGCAGAGTTGGCGCGGAGTCGTTCTTGTGAGAATTCTTGTCACTGGCGGCGCTGGCTACATCGGCAGCCACACCTGCGTGGTTCTGCTGGAAGCCGGCCACACCGTCACCGTCATCGACAATCTCTGCAACAGTTCCGCCATCGCGCTGGAGCGCGTGCAGGAACTGGCCGGCAAACCGCTGCGCTTCGTGGAAGGCGACATCCGCAACCGCGCGGACCTGGACCGCGTCTTCGAAGGCGGTATCGATGCCGTCATCCATTTCGCCGCACTGAAAGCGGTGGGCGAAAGCTGCGAACAGCCGCTCCGCTACTTCGA
Organism: Alkalisalibacterium limincola; assembly: GCF_008017755.1. Classification (GTDB taxonomy): domain Bacteria; phylum Pseudomonadota; class Gammaproteobacteria; order Xanthomonadales; family Xanthomonadaceae; genus Alkalisalibacterium; species Alkalisalibacterium limincola. The sequence continues at coordinate 27,040 of NZ_VRTS01000001.1, read as the reverse complement.
CAACAACATCGGCGGCACCATCACCCTGATGCAGGCTATGGAAGCACATGGTGTGCAGCGCCTCATCTTCTCCTCGTCCGCCACGGTATACGGTCAACCGGACAGTGTTCCGATCAAGGAAAACGCGCCGCTGCGCGCGACCAACCCCTACGGCCGGACCAAGCTGGTGATGGAACAGCTCATCCAGGACTGGTGTGCTGCGCGGCCGGAAGTGAGCGCGGTACTGCTGCGCTATTTCAACCCGGTGGGTGCCCATTCCAGCGGGCGCATTGGCGAAGATCCACGTGGCGAACCCAACAACCTCATGCCCTATATCGCGCAGGTGGCGGTGGGCAAGCGAGAGTTCCTGCGCATCTACGGTGACGACTACCCGACGCCAGACGGCACCGGCATTCGGGATTACCTGCATGTAGTGGACCTGGCCGTGGCACATCTAAAGTCGCTGGACTACACGGCGGCCCACTCCGGATGCGAAGCGTTCAATCTGGGTACGGGGCGCGGCTATTCCGTACGAGAGATGGTAAACGCGTTCCAAATCGCGGCTGGGCGACCAGTTCCTTCGCAGGTGGAAGACCGGCGGTCCGGCGACGTGTCCGAGTTAACTGCCGATCCGTTCGAGGCGAATGCACGACTGTCCTGGCACGCGAAGCTTGAACTCAGTGCGATGTGCGCAGATGTCTGGCGTTGGCAGCAGCAGAATCCAAACGGGTTTATAAATGAAGCCTGATGTCTGGTCGAAACCGGAGCACAGTTGGATGAACGTAAACAACGATCCTTACCTATCCCGAGGCGCAATCAAAGTAGTCGAAATCACCGCAGACGATATCCAGCGGTTTGTGGAACTTTCGGGCGACCGAAATCCCATCCACTCCGATGAATTTATTGCCCGAAAAAGTATTTTTGGCAAGCGGATTGCCCCTGGGATGATGGTAGCCAGCTATATCAGCGCCGTAATCGCCAATGATCTGCCTGGGCCCGGTGCCATCTACTTGCAACAGGAATTGAAATTTGAGGCGCCTGTCTTCATTGGCGACAGAATCACAGTTATGGCCCGAGTAATTGAAACACCCCGTCCCGGGAGATTGGTTCTGGAGACCACGTGCACGAATCAGGAAGCCGTGGTGGTCATCAGCGGAAAGGCTCTAGTAAAAACACCTCAAGGTTTTGAAGTTCATGGATGAATCGAAGGTTGATCGTGCCCCGGTGATCCGCAAGGCGGCTAGGATAGTAGGGGATACGCTCGTATTCCGCGACGCCAAGGTGTCCGATGCCGAGTTCATCCTCTCATTGAGAACTGATTCCGAAAAATCTCGCTTTCTCAGTGTAACCACGAAGGATCTCGGCGCGCAGCGCGCGTGGCTCCAACGCTACGCCGCATCAGAAGGCCAAGCTTATTTCATTATCGAGTGTGAAAATAAGCCGATCGGCACCGTCCGCCTCTATGACGCGCAAGGCAAAAGCTTTTGCTGGGGCTCTTGGATACTGATAGATGGGCGGCCTCGGCGCGCGGCGATGGAGTCCGCACTCATGGTATATGCCTACGCCTTGCGTCATCTCGGTTTTCACGAGTGCCATTTCTCGGTTAAAGCAGGGAACGAAAAGGTCGTCAGTTTTCACGAGCGCTTTGGCGCAAATAAGATTATTGCGGTAGAGGACGACTTGCACTTCGTTATCAGTAATGAACGTATACGTTTTGCATTGCAGAGCTATCCGGAATTTCTTTCAAAATCGGTCCGAGTGGAGGGCCTGCATGCATGAATAACGAATTCCAGCTCATAGAGTTACCGAACGTAATTGATGAGCGAGGGAACTTGACGGTTGGTGAGTTTCAGCGGCAAATCCCATTCGCCGTTGCCAGATACTTCATCGTCTATCAAGTGCCGTTGGTGGAGAGGCGTGGTGAACATGCGCACCGCGAATGCCATCAATTTCTGGTTTGTGTTCGTGGCCGAATCTCGGTGATTGGTGATGATGGTCAGCGCCAAGAAGAGTTTGTACTAGATCGGCCCAATGTCGGCTTTTACATGCCCCCGATGACCTGGGGCACGCAGTACAAATATTCCCCCGATGCCGTGCTGCTGGTTTTCGCCTCGCACTACTACGACGCGAACGACTACATCCGCGATTACAGCGAATTCCTGCAACTGGTGGGCGCCAAGCCATGATCCCGTTCCTCGACCTAAAAGCTCCGCATGTGGAACTGCGCGAGGAGATCGCTGAGGCGATAGCCCGCGTAGTCGATTCGGGCTGGTACATCCTCGGGCCCGAAGTCGATGCATTCGAAGCGGAATACGCCCAATGGTGCGGCGCGGCTCATTGCGTCAGCGTGGCCAATGGGCTGGATGCGCTGCACTTGGCGTTACGCGCCATGGAAGTCGGCCCGGGCGATGAGGTTATCGTCCCGTCTAACACTTACATCGCCACTTGGCTCGCAGTCAGCCAGTGCGGTGCGACGCCGGTGCCGGTGGAGCCAGTCGAGGGCACCTACAATCTCGATCCGTCGCTGATCGAAGCCGCCATTACGCCACGCACGAGGGTCATCCTGCCGGTGCACCTGTATGGCCAGCCTGCGGACATGGATGCGATTCTCGTCATCGCCCGCAAGCGCGGTTTGCGTGTGCTGGAAGACGGCGCGCAGGCTCATGGCGCGCGTTACAAGGGCACGCGCATCGGCGGGCATGGTGATGCGGTTGCATGGAGCTTCTATCCCGGCAAGAACCTGGGCGCGCTGGGCGACGGTGGCGCGGTCACCACCAACGATCCCACTATCGCCGACCGTCTGCGCGTCCTACGCAACTACGGTTCGCGGGTGAAGTATGTCAACGAAGTGCAGGGCTGGAACAGCCGTCTGGATCCAGTTCAGGCGGCGGTGCTGCGCGTCAAGTTGAAGCATCTCGATGCATGGAACGTGAGGCGTGCGGCCATCGCGCGCCAGTATCTAGACGGGCTGGCAGCGACGGATTTGGTTCTGCCTGAAGTGCCCGCGTGGGCGGAGCCCGTTTGGCACCTGTTCGTGGTGCGGCATGCGCAGCGCGATGCCTTGCAGGCGAAGTTGACCGAGGCGGGCGTGGGTTCGCTGATCCATTACCCGATTCCACCGCACAGGCAGGCCGCATACGCGGAGGCGGGGTTTGCGCCGGACGCGTTTCCGGTTGCGTCGCGCATGGCGGATGCAGTGTTGAGTTTGCCGATGGGGCCGCATTTGCATATGGATGATGCGGCGCGGGTGATGGAGGCGGTGCGGGCAGCCGCTTGATCCCATGTCCCAAGGCAATTCCTACGGCCAGATCCTGCGCTCGTCTTCCATCATTGGCGGCGCGCAGGCGATCAACTATTTGGTGGCTTTGCTCCGCGTAAAGGTGGTTGCGGTGCTGCTGGGGCCGGCAGGCGTGGGTGTGATCGGCTTGTACACCTCGGCTACCAGCCTGCTGGGCACCGTCACCGGTCTTGGCTTGCAGGGCAGCGCGGTGCGCGCGATCGCCCAGGCGCAGGGCAAGAACGATCCGCAGGCCGTGGCACGCACCGTCCGCATGTTGCGACGGCTGGTCTGGGCCACCGGCGCATTGGGGTGGCTGGCCAGCATCGCGCTGGCGATCCCTCTGAGCCGCCTGATGTTCGAGTCCACGCAGCATGCCTGGGCGCTGGCGGTGCTGGGCGGCATGTTGCTGCTGACTGCAGTAAGCAACGGGCAATTGGGTTTGTTGCAGGGGTTGCGCCGGATCGGCGATATCGCCCGCGTGCAGGTGGCTGCGGCGGTACTTAACACCGCCATCACCATCGCCCTGTACTCCTGGCTGCGCGAGGACGGCATCGTGCCGGTGCTGCTGGCAAATGCGGCGGCGACCTTGCTGTGCAGTTGGTGGTTTGCACGCCGCGTGGAAGTGCCAGCGGTGGCGATGGACTGGAGTGTAGCCATCGCCGAAGCCAAGCCGCTTCTGGGGCTCGGCGCTGCGATGATGTGGGGCGGTGTGCTCACCCTTGCGCTTGACCTGTACACGCGCACGTTGATCGCGCGCACCTTGGGCGTGGACGCGGCGGGCATCTACCAGGCCGCTTGGGCTCTGTCCGGCCTGTTTGCGGGCTTCGTGCTGGGCGCGATGGGCGCCGACTTCTATCCGCGCTTGACGTCCGTGATTCATGACCGCGCGGCCGCGATGCGCGCGGTCAACGAACAGACCGAAATCGGCATACTCCTGGCCCTGCCGGGGTTGCTGGGCACGTTGGCATCGCGAAGTGGGTGGTGTGGGCGCTCTATTCGGCCGAGTTCGCGCCTGCGGCGGATGTGCTGGTGTGGATGGTGCTGGGCGTGTTCGGACGGGTACTGTCCTGGCCGATGGGGTTCATCCAGCTCTCGATGGGCGCGGGGCGTTGGTTCATGGCGACGGAGGCTATCTTCCTGTCCCTTCAGGCATTGCTGGCAACTTGGCTGGTGCCACGGCACGGTGTGGTAGGCGCGGCGTATGCTTTCGCCCTTTGCTATCTGTTCTATACAGCGGGCATGGCGTGGGTTGGATACCGGCTGATCGGCTTCCATTGGTCACGTGCAGTTATTCGCATGGTGGTGTCGGCGGCAAGTCTAATTACATTGGCTTTCGTCGGTCAGCACTTCCTTGACGGAGCAATGGCGCTGATATCCGGTGCGACGATCTGCGTTAGTGGTGCACTCTGGAGCATGCGCGGTCTTGCTCATAGACTCCCGGCAGAAAACCCTCTAATCACAATAGCAAAGCGGATCCCTGGGATGCGCTACCTTCTATTTCTTGGGGAAAGCAAGTGAAAACGAAGCCGCGAATCTTTCACGGGCTGGTTAATTACGGAACTCAGTCCGGCGTTCTCGCCATGTACCTTCGTCGGTTCGGCTATGAGGCGGTATCGGTAACCAGACCAGATTCATTTTGCAGGGTGACAGACGTCTCATTGCCTCATGGAGGGAATCTGTTTCAAAAAATTACAAGGCATGCATGGACGCGCATCTACCTTGGGTATTGTTTTTTTGCCTATGATATATTCCATTTCTACTTTGGAATAACGCTGGCCAAGGGTCAATGGGATTTGCCGCTTTATCGAATGCTTGGAAAGAAGGTGGTGATGGAATATCTAGGTAGTGACGTTCAAAAATATGGAGTGAGTGTTGGCAAGTATAAGTGGACAAATGTTCGTTACAAGCAGACGCCAGAGGAAGGCGTGGTCACTGATCGTATGATTGATAAGCGTCTGGCGCGCGAGCGTAAATACGTAGATAAGTTGTTGGTCTGCGCCCCTTGCTATTCGGAGTTTGTTACTGACTCAGAATTGCTGCCGTTGGCAATCGACATGGAGCAATACGACTTCACGCCTTTGCCGGAATTCGATGGATCCTTTAGGCTAATGCACGCCCCCACCCATCGGGGGAATAAGGGTACATCGTACATACTTGATGCAGTTGAGCGATTAAAAGACGAAGGTTATGCGATAGAACTTGACCTTGTTGAAGGCGTGTCGCATGAGGAATTGAAAAGTCGATACCGGAAATGTCACATCTTCATCGATCAAATCGTTGGAGGCTGGTACGGAACTGCATCCATCGAGGCCCTTGCTATTGGTCGTCCCACTGTGGTTTCCATTCGAGATTCCTATCTAGAGCATTTCCCCGTTGGACCCGAGCTGCCGTTCTTTAACGCGGATCCAGATTCGATATACGAAGTCCTCAAAAGCGTACTTGGGTTGACGCCGATGCAGCTCCAGGAATCGGCGCAACAGGGGCGCGAATTTGTCGAGAGTGTCCATGATGCCTCGGTGGTTGTCAGAAAACTCGTTTCAATTTACGAAGATCTCTGACGTGCGGGATCTCAGAAGTCATCTGGTCGCTCAGCGATCTCTAACGGGTCAGTGTAGCGATGGCTAAAAGGTACTTGCTTGTCAGCCGCTCGTTCCACCCGGGCAACTCTCCTCGTGCTAACCGCACAACGGAACTGGCCAAGGAACTGTGCAGGCAGGGTCACCTGGTGACCGTGCTGACGCCTCGTCATCCAGAACAGGAGGCCCTTGCGCGCCAGTATGGAATGACGATGGTCGATCTGGCTCAGGAGTCGTGGCCCGAGATTCCCACTTCGTTCCGTGGCAAGCAGAACTTGGTGCTGCGCGCGGTGCGGCGAGCGCTGCTCCTGGCATTCGATTATCCCTCTATTCAGCTGCTCTGGCGGACGGCCAAGGCTTTGGAATCGTTGCCTCGGCATGACGTACTGATTTCAATCGCCGCGCCGCATCCTGTCCACTGGGGGGTGGCGCGCGCGCATCGCCGCGGACGCCTACCTGCGGATGTGTGGCTCGCAGATTGTGGTGACCCTTACATGGGCGCGGAGAATGACTCTTTTCCTGTTATGCCCTACTTCCGGTTTCCGGAGAAGTCATTCTGCCGGCGTGCCGACGCCATCGTGGTGCCTGTGGAGGGGGCCAGGGTCGCTTACTACCCCGAATTCCGCGACAAGATCCACGTGATACCGCAGGGTTTTCGCATTGCCGATTACGCGCACCTCAAGGCGATCTCGCCGCGAAGTGATGGAGTGGTGCGGTTTGCCTACGCCGGACTGTTCATACCGGGGCGACGCGACCCTAGTGGCTTTCTCCAGCATCTGGTTGAGCGGAAGGGAGCTTTCGAGTTTCACGTATTCACCAAGAGCCCGGAGCTGGTGGCCCCATTTGCTAAGCGAGATCCGCGGATCATTCTACGTGGGGTCCTTCCACGACCGCAGGTGATGGAGGCTCTCGCATCCATGGACTTCGTTGTCAACTTCGAAAACGTTGGTGCCCGACAAACGCCCAGCAAGTTGATCGACTACTGGCTGTGCGGGCGACCGATCCTCAATGTTCACGGCAATAAGCTGGGGGTCAAGGTTATCGAACAGTTCCTGTCCGGCCAATACGACGAGGCACTGCAGATCGAGCGGCCGGAGCAATATGACATCTCTAACGTGGTCCGGGAGTTTGATCGCTTGGCGGATGACGCGTTGGCGTGCGGGCTGCGGCGCTGAGCATGATGGATATGCAGACTACGGCGGAGTCAGCGCGATGCAGCGCGTAGTCTTGAGATCGACACCAGGTCGATCCGCGCGCCTGTACCTGCTGGCGCTGCTGGCACCCTTCGTGGCAGTCGTGTTGGCGCTCATGCGTCCGCGAGATCCAGCGTCGCGCAATCTGGTGTGGATATTCACCGTCTACTTCGGCGCGGTTTTCTATATTGCAGCGAACTCAGCATCTGATTCCGTCAGGTATGCTGAGTGGCTGCGGGAGTTTCACCAGGCTGACCTTAGGCTGAGCGAACTCCTTGGTTTGTTTTTCGCGCAAGGCAGCCACTACCAAGACCTCTACCAGCCCTTGCTTACCTATGTCATCTCGCGAGTGACCGACGAGCAGTGGGTGCTCTTCGCTTCATTCGGGATACTTTTTGGCTATGTATACACACGCAACGTATGGTTCTTGATTGATCGGATCCCCGGACGGATTGGCGCCCTGCTGGTTTTCCTACTTGTGGCGTATGCCTTCCATGTCAACATCGGCATGGGTCTTAACGGGGTGCGAATGTGGACTGCGCTTCACGTCTTCGTGTTTGGTTTCCTGCACTACCATGCGACCGGGAGGGGCAAGTATCTGCTCGTTATTTTGGCTACTCCCTTCATCCACTTCTCATTCTGGCTTGCTTGCGCCGTCACGGCCATTTACTTCCTGGTTCGTCGCTTTGGGATCGCCGTCTATGTTTTCTTCCTGGTGTCGATGGTGGGTTCGGCGCTTGACCTGGCTGCTGTGCAGACCTTGATGGGCTATCTTCCCTTGCCGATCGAGGAGCGCGCATCCAGCTATATCGGCGCCGTAGACACCAACCCAGACGTAATGGAGGACCGCAAGAACTCTGCGATCTGGTTCCTGCAAATAAACCACTGGCTCACGGCCGCTTTCTTCACCGTCAGCGCCAGCTGGATGGTCTGGCGCGGCGGCCTGCGCGATCAGGGCCTGGTGCGCAGCCTGCTTGTGTTCGGAATGCTCCTCTACGGGGTGGTCAACTTCGTTAGCTACATTCCGTCGCTGGGCCGCTTTTATGCCTTGGCTGAGATGCTGCTGTTGGCTGCCCTAATCCTGTTTGTTGCGGTTGGGGCCGGGCGCAAGCGTCTAGATCGTCAGGTCATTGGAGCAGCTTCAATGATGCTGGTGCTCAACCTGGTCTTGGGTGTGCGCTTCGTTCTCGGCTTCGCGTCTATCTGGCTGGTGTCGGGGAATTTCTTCCTCGCACCGTTCGTCAATGCCGATCAAAGCCTATATGAACTGATTTTCTACGTGATGCGGGGAATGCGGGGGATTCTGGGTTGAATGGAATCATGACTCCTCAATCGCTCAAAGAAAGGGGCCTCTGGCTGTATTCGAATCTGCGCGGATGGCGTACGCGGCGCAAACTAGTCGTCTTCGAAAGTGACGACTGGGGCGCCATCCGAATGCCGAGCCGGAGCGCCTACAACGCGCTTCTGACGGCCGGCATTCGCGTGGATCGTTCACCCTACGATCGCCTGGACTGCCTCGAAAACCGCAGCGACTTCGATGCGCTAATGAACGTTATCGATGCTCATCGCGACGCAAACGGCCGTCCCGCGGTGTTCACGTTTAACACGATCTTGGGCAATCCCGACTTCGATGCCATCGAACGCGACGACTTCCAGCGATTTCATCACCAACACCTCTGGGATTCGTATCAGCACTATCATGGTGAAAGCATGGCAGACAGCTGGCGACAGGCGATGGAACAAGGGTTGATTCGGCCTCAGTTCCATGGGCGCGAACATCTGAACGTGCCACGGTGGATGTCTGACCTACGCCACGAGCGCCTGGAGACCAGGATCGCGTTTCAGTACCGATTCTATGGACTCACGACGTCCACCTCGTCGCCGCGGCAGCGCGACTACCTTGCGGCTTTCTGGGCCGAGAATCCCGATGAAGTCGAGGATGCCCGCTCGCGCCTGAAGGCGGGTCTCGATCTGTTCGGCCAAACCTTCGGCTTTGGATCAAAGACATTTATTCCCTGCAACTACACGTTTCCGGATCAATTGCGTATGACCCTGGCGGATTCGGGGGTCCGCCTCATTCAGGCGCAGAGGGGCCAGTACGTCCCGGCGGGCGACCGGCCCGAAGGGCGGGTACGACGCTACTACACGGGCATGAAGAGCCCCGAAGGATTGCTGTACTCGGTGCGAAATGTCTCGTTCGAGCCTTTCGAAAGCCAGAATGTCGACTGGCTGGCCAGCACGCTCCGCGGCGTTCAGGAAGCCTTCGCGGTGGGCAAGCCCGCGATTGTGTCCACGCACCGCGTCAATTATGTCTCCGGAATGGATCGCGTCCATGCGGCACGGAGCGTTCGGCTGCTCGACGAACTGTTAGAGAACATTCGAAGGCTCTGGCCGTCCGTCGAATTCCTGTCTTCCGATGATTTGTTGACGCAAATGGAGTCAAGTTGATGTGCGGAATCGCGGGATTCGTCGACTTTGCCGGCCGGCTGGGTGAGCCTGACGTGCGATCTATGGTGGCCAGCTTGCGGCACCGGGGGCCGGACGACGAAGACGTTCTGGTGATTGATGGCCTTGCGACAAGGGTCGGTTTGGGACACGCGCGGCTGTCTATTCTGGACCTCACCGTAGCCGGTCGTCAGCCGATGTGCCGCGGGCCGCTTTCAATCGTCTTCAATGGAGAGATCTATAACTACCGCGAGATTCGAAAGGAATTGATTGCACGCGGCCACGCATTCCAAACGGAATCAGATACCGAAGTGATTCTTCATTCATTCTCAGAATGGGGGATCAGGTGCCTTGATCGCTTCATAGGCATGTTTGCGTTTGTCCTGTGCGACGCGCGAAGCGAGCAGGTATATTTCGTCCGGGATCGGGTGGGCGTAAAACCTCTCTATGTCTATCAACACCAAGATTGCTGGCTGTTCGGCTCCGAATTAAAGGCGCTCAGGGCCAACCAGGCGTTCGATGCCCAAGTGAGTCAGTCGGGCCTGAGGTCATTCTTCGAGAATGGTTATGTCGCGGACGACGGCTGCATCTATGAGAACTGCAACAAGGTGGATGCGGGAACTTACTGGGTTCTTAGCCTGAAGACGCGGCGATGTGAACGTGTTCTTTGGTGGGATTACGCGCGTCTCCATGAAGCGCCCAAGCTGGCACTAGAATTCGAGGACGCAGCCGACGCATTGGAAGCGTTGTTGAAGTCCGCTTGTGACTATCGGATGGTGGCAGACGTGCCGGTAGGAGTTTTTCTGAGCGGCGGCTACGACAGCACGGCTGTCGTCTCCCTGTTGCAGTCCGCTGCATCATCGAGGATCAAGACGTTTACCATCGGTTTTACCGAGGGAAACGACGAGGCCCCGCATGCCCGCGCAACGGCGCGCTTGCTGGGCACGGATCATCATGAATTGTACTGCTCGCCGGCCGACGCATTGCAGACGATTAGCCAGCTGCCCGAAGTGTACGACGAACCATTTGCGGACAGTTCTGCAATCCCGACACTTCTGGTTAGCCGCCTGGCGCGGAATAGTGTGAAAGTCGCCTTGTCGGCTGATGGGGGTGACGAACTGTTCTGCGGCTACGACTCGTATCCGACCACAGCACGCCGGATCGCGCGCATGAGCCTGATTCCCCCGGGGCTGCGCGGTGTCGCAAGTCGATCGTTGAAGGTGGCCGAGCATCTTCTTCCAAAGTCAAGACACGCATTGCGACACCAGATACTTGGGTTGGGGGAGAGTCTCGTGCCCAACAACGCCCTGATGGCTCAACGCCTCCATGAGCGTTCAAAGAAAGTTCCGCGGTCTATGCTCGACCAGCTTCTACCCGGTGATCGTGAGTCGCGAATCCCAAGTCAGCAACGCTGGCCTCGTGGGATGGACCCGGTGGAGGCAGCGATGGGTCTGGACTACCAGACCTATCTCAAAGACGACATTCTCACCAAGGTTGACCGGGCTACGATGTCCGTAGGATTGGAGGGAAGGGAACCTCTCCTCGACCATCGCGTCGCGGAATTTGCGGCTCGTCTTCCCTTCGATTTCAAGTATGACGGTTACACGACGAAGCGCATCCTTAAGCATATCGTGCATCGTCATGTCCCGAAGGAGATGATGACGCGACCTAAGGCAGGGTTCTCGCTTCCGATCATGAAATGGCTCCGAGGCGAGCTGAGCGAGCTTTTGTCTGAAACATGCTCACCCGATCAGCTTCGTAACTCAAACATCCTAGATCCGCACGTCGCCGAGTCTTGGATCAAGAGCTTCAAAGACGGTCGCTTTCACTATTCGCCGCTCATATGGCGCATCTTCATCTATCAACTGTGGGCAGTTAGGTGGTCTAAACCTTTGCCATAGTAAGTCGTAAGAAGTTGATCAGCGATAGAAGCGGATGGCATCAAGCAAAACAGAGATAAATCCTTGAAAACGATCTTGATCGGTCTCCATTCGCTATGCACTGGTGGCACCGAACGTGTGGCATCGACGTTACTGAATGATTTTTCAGAATTACCCAACTTAGAGGTGCACTGCATTCTGTACGGCAACAATCCTGAGGTTTACTACGAAATTTCGCCAAAAGTTAAGATGCATACCCCAGATTTCAAATTTTCCGGGCGACAAAGAATATTATCAACACTCAGGACCATGGTCTTCATTCGCCGCGTTGTCCGTCAAACCCAGCCCTCAGTATTTCTTAATTTTGGAGAATACTGGAACAATCTAGCCTTGCTTTCCGTCAAGGGTCTTGGTGTCGAAACCGTTGTGGCCGATCGCTCTAACCCGAAGAAATCGCTAGGCGCTCTTCACGAATTCTTGCGGACGTGGCTGTATGGAGCCGCATCGTGTGTCATTGTCCAAACAGGCCGTGCAGCACGCGTACTCAAAGAGAAGATCCCAAAGCACCGCAAGATCGAGATCATACCCAACCCGCTCGTATCTTGGCCAAACGCGTCAGGGATGCCCAGGAGGCGGGAAGTTCTCTTCGTCGGACGCCTCATCCCTTCCAAGAATGTCGATCGACTGGTGCGCATGTTTGCTGCCGCGCGGACTGCCGACTGGCGACTCATCATCGTCGGTGATGACGCCCAAGGGTTCTCCGAGATGGAAAAGCTCAGGCAAATAGTGTCGACACTCAAGATCGATCGATGGGTAAGCTTGGAAGGAAAACAAAGGAAGGTAGCTGATTATTATAGCCGCGCTTCGATTTTCGCTTTTGCCTCGGATTCCGAAGGATTTCCAAATGCGCTATCTGAAGCATTATCTTTTGGTTTGCCTTGCATTGCATATGACTGCGACGCCGGCCCCGGAGATCTCGTGATCGACGGATTCAATGGCTATCTGGTGAAGACGCATGACGAGCAGAAATTCACGCAAAGATTAACTCAGCTCATGGCTGATCAAGACCTGCGCGCGAAGTTGGCAACGAATGCCAGGTCGTCCGTGGGGCATCTGGCCAGTGCCCGGATCGCGAGTGAGTTCCTGCGCGTATGCGAAGGCGCGTAATGACTGCATCGACAGAATTCAACGGGACCGCGTCATTGCCGATGGCCATAGACGGCAATACTGCGGAGAGCTTTCGATCTTGAGAATTGTACAGGTCAACTCGGTCTACAACACGGGCAGCACCGGCCGTATCGTCGAAGGGATCGCCATGGCGGCCCGTTTGCGTGGTCACCGCACCTGGGTTGCCTACGGGAGACCATCAAACCCCGGCCCGACCGAAGCGTATCGAATTTCTGGACCCTTGGATCATGCGATGCACGGCCTATATTCGCTTGCATTGGATGGTCACGGCTTGGGTTCAGCGACGTCGACGCAGCGGATGATTCATTGGTTGGACAGTCTTAATCCGGACCTGGTGTGTTTGCACAATGTGCATGGCTACTATCTGAACATTCCGATCCTGTTTGATTGGTTGCGGAGAACACGCACGGCCGTTGTGTGGACGCTTCATGACTGCTGGCCGCTCACAGGGCACTGTGCCAACTTTGATCGTTTCGGTTGCGAGAAATGGCGGAATGGTTGCGGGGGTTGCCCGATGACTTCCTTCTATCCACGCAGCCTTACAGACAGGAGCGCGCAAAATTGGGTTTGGAAGCGGGATCTTTTCACGCAGCTTGATAACGTGACGATCATTACGCCAAGCCGGTGGCTGCAGAGCATCGCTCGACAGTCTTTTCTTGGCAGTTTCCGGATCGACTGCATTCCGAATGGAATTGATCTGGATGTCTTTGTTCCGAGAGCCAACGATCCGAGACCCAACGATGATAACCGCCCGGTCGTGTTGGGCGTTGCAAACCATTGGAGCGACGCCAAGGGTTTGGCAGACTTTTCTGCATTGCGCAAGCTGCTGCCTGACTTCTACCGAGTGGTGCTGGTGGGTGTTGAGGCCAAACATCGGAGTCGTCTTGCCGAAGGCGTGGAGGGTCTCCCCCGAACCCAGGACATCCATGCTCTGGCTAAACTTTACGCAGACGCTCGGGTTTTCGTGAATCCGACTTACAGCGACAACTTTCCGACAACTAACCTCGAAGCCCTGGCGAGCGGTACGCCGGTGGTTACCTACGACACCGGAGGCAGTCCGGAGTCATTGGAGCCTCATGTAGGAAAAGTCGTCGAGAAAGGAAATGTTCGTGCGATGGCTGAAGCAATCATCGATGTTTGTGCGATGAATCGAGAGAAGATGCGTCAGGATTGTCGGGTGCATGCGGTAAAGCATTTCAACCGCGACGAGCGATTCTTCGACTATGCCATCCTTTTCGAACAACTGCTGTCGGAAGGCGGCTCTTCGCATTGAATTGTCGGCATTGCGTTATGCCGTTCAATGCATCTTCCTATTTGCCAGAAGGCATGCTAAGCGTATGAACCCAAAGCCTTTGGCCACTATTCGGCGCCTGGTTATCGTCAATCAGGCCGCCAACTACCTTACTATCGGCTTCGCCAATGCGTTCAACCGCCGATTCGAATCGGTCACGCTGATCGCGGGTAGCGTACATGTTCAGGGCGAATCTTTGGCTCCGGACATCAAGGTGCGGCACATCAACCGCTGGCACGAGCGGCCTGCGCTAAGAAAAGCGGTCTCGTTCGCTGGGGCGCTGGCACGCATGTGGTGGTTGCTGATGACGCGCTATCGCGGGCATGAGGTCCTGTTCGTCTCGGTCCCGCCCATGGGCTACCTATTGAACCTGGTCTTGCCGCACCGATTCAGCATGGTGATCTGGGACATCTACCCTGACACGCTGAAGATCACGGGAATGCGAGATTCTCACCCCTTGTACCGCGCATGGGCTTGGTTGAACCGTCGCTCATTCCGCAAGGCCCACCGGATCTTCACCATCAGCGAGGTGATGGCGGACGCACTGGCTGTCTATGTGCGGCGCGAACGCCTCCTGATCCAGCCGATCTGGGCCATGTTCCAGGGCGGCGAGCGAATTGCTAGGGAAGAGAATCCTTTCCTCAGGGATCAGGCTGTAGGAGGGCGATTCGTGGTGCAGTATTCGGGCAACATCGGCGTGACGCACAACGTCGAATTGCTCATAGACGTAGCCGAGCGACTGAAGGGCGATACGCGTATCCTGTTCCAGATCATCGGTCGAGGTCCACGTGAGCCCGCAATCCGTCGCCGTGTTGAGCAAGCCGGTCTGGCCAATGTGCAGATGTTGCCGTTTCAGTCCGATGACATGTTCCCTTACTCGTTGTCCGCGGCCGACTTGGGCGTTGTCGTGCTGGACGCGCGTGTAGCCCAAGGCTCGGTGCCGAGCAAGGCCTATAATTTGATGAGCATGGGCGTTCCGTCGCTCTATGTTGCGCCACCCGAAAGCCAATTGGCGCGTGATGCCGAGCGGTTCGGGCACGCCCGCTGCATCGATGCGGCGAACATAGACGAGATCGTCCGCTGGATAGAGCATCTGGCCTCTCGCCCGCCCGAACTGGACCAGATGGCGGAGAACGCCAGGGCGGCTGCAGCCCGGTTTTCACGGGCCAATGCCGATCGTTTCGCCGACCTCTACTTCGAGCCCGACCACGAGCCATGATCAAGCAGAAGCTGCTCGACAACCTAAAGAACCTGCGCGGTTGGCGCAGCAATCGCAAGCTCGTGGCATTAGCGGTGGACGACTATTGCAATGTGCGAGTGGCCTCGCGCGTAGCGCGCGACCGCTTGGCGGCCTCTGGCCTCGACCTGTCGTCGCACTTCGACCAGTTCGACGCGATGGAAACCCGGCAAGACCTGGAAGCGCTCTTCGAAGTGCTGGATAGCGTTCGTGACGGCACAGGCGACCCGCGGTTTTCACGGCCTATGCGGTCTCCGCCAATCCTGATTTCGCCCGAATCCGATCTACTAGGCGAGGCTACGAGTATGAGTCCGTTCCTGTCACGTTCGCCCGTCTAGCGGCTGAGCAGCCCGCCGCCTATGAAGGCGCCTGGGCACTGTGGCAGGAAGGGCGCGATCGCGGTCTGATCCGGCCGCAGTTCCATGGCCGCGAACACCTGAATGTCGAGTTGTTCGAGCGGAAGTTGCGGTCGGGTGCGTCAGACTTGAGAACTAACCTGGAGAACGGTTGCATGGCGGCGCTTGCCGACGATCCGGAAATGCCGGGCGTTGGCTTCACCGAGGCATTTGCGTTCCATGACGTCGGCGAACTCGACAGCCATGCACGGATCATCCGGGATGGCCTCGACGTCTTTGCAAGGAACTGGGGCTTCCGCTCGGAGACGTTCACTCCGCCCGCACAGACGCTGCATCCCTCATTGTTCGACGTGGCCGGGTCGGCTGGCGTGCTGGCGATCGACAAGCCGTTCCGATGCACCCGACCCATGGGCAACGGTACAAGCCGCCGTGAGTTCAACTGTAGTGGTCGGCAATCCGGTCAAGGCCACGTTACCGTGGTCAGGAATGTCGTGTTCGAGCCGGCCAGCGAACGGGGCTATGAGCCCGTGGCGCACGCCGTGCAACAGGTGTCCGCGGCTTTTCGCTGGCGACGGCCCGCCATCATAAGCTCGCATCGGGTCAACTTCTGCGGTCACTTGAGCGAGTCGCATCGCAAGAACAGTCTGTCTGCGTTGCGCGCTCTCTTGTCGGACATTGTGCAGCGCTGGCCGGACGCCGAGTTCGTCAGTGTCGATCATCTGGTGCGAGAAATGGATTGCAGCGCATGAGCTTTGTCCGAAGGATCGCCTACCTTGGCTACTATCTGCGTCGAATGCAGTGGGCGACGCTGTGGCGATTCATGGGTCACGTCAATACACGCCATGGCATCGGCCATGTTCGGCAAGCCCTGGCTGTCGTGCGAGACTCGCTGCGATACAACATTGCCCCGCTCGAGTGGTACCAATTCGGATTCTTCGGGATGGATTCCGCCGCCAAGTCTCTCTGGGCGGGAACTGGCACCATGTACGAGTTCCAGTTGCTGTCCAACCCCCGGCCAAGCCGGGGCGTACTCAGCGACAAGCGACACTTCTACCTGGCCTATCGCGAGTTCTTCCGACATCCGCTGTGGAGTATCGACGAGTTCAGGCAAGACCCCGGTCTGGCGGATCGCGTTCTCGCCCAGCAAGATCGACTGGTATTCAAGGATGCTACCGGCAACTGCGGGGCCAGTGTCCGGATCCACCACAGTTCGGAGCTGCAGGCGGAGCATTTGGCCGAATGGATGCAGCAACATGGGTTCGACATGGTCGAGGCATTCGTCGAACAACATTCGCTGCTCAGCGCGCTGTCGCCCTCGGGCGTGAATACGGTTCGCGTCTTCACGCTCGTCGACCGCGCGGGCCAGTATCGCGTTCTGGGCTGCCGACTGAGGATTTCGGTGAACTCGCCGGTTGACAACATGGCCGCAGGTAATCTCGCCGCGCCGATCGACGAAGCGACGGGCATTGTCAATGGCCCTGGCGTCTACTCGGACATCACCAAGGCGCCGGAGTCCCTCCATCCCATCACCCGGACACCGATCGTTGGCTTCCAGGTTCCGTTCTGGCCGGAGACATTGGACATGGTTCGTCGCGCCAGTCTGCTTCATCCGCAGAACCGCTCGATCGGCTGGGACATCGTGATCACACCGGAGGGGCCCGGGCTGATTGAAGGGAATCACGACTGGTGCAAGCTCGTGTGGCAGCTGCCGGTGCAGCGAGGACTTAAACATTTGCTGGCTGCGTCATGATCACCCGCGTTCTGCTAGTGATAAAACACCGATTGCCTTGGCTTTGGGCAGTCGTAGAGAGGCTCAATACACTGGTGTACGGGCTGCTCTGTCGTAGAGACATGCAGCTGCAGGTTAAACGAGCCTTTGCCAACTTTGAGTTGAGGGGGTTCGAATTCAGACCATTGAGTGACACAGACCTGCACGATCTTCAATCCCTGATTCGATCACAGGGTGAGGAGCGACTTCGCTACTTCCGACCTCATGGCTTTGATATGGCGAGTCTGAAGCGCATGCACACAAACTCAGCGTTCCTGATGTTTGGCGTATTCTGCGGGGAGCGACTCGTGGGCTACTTCTTTCTTCGTTGCTTCTGGAACCGCAAGTGCTTTGTCGGGCGTTTGATTGATGAGCCGTACGAGGGACGGGGGATCGGCAGAGTGATGAACCAGATCCTGTACCACTGTGCCTGGTGGTCCGGCTTCAAGTGCTTGACAACGATATCGAAGCACAATGCAGCCATCATGCGGTCTCACCAGAGGAACCCTCATGCCCGCGTAGTGGGTTCGTTGGCAAACGATTATCTGCTCGTGGAGTTCGTACCCTTGGCTGCTGGTGATGGTACGGGACTGTGAGTCCTTTGGGTCCCGATTTGTGAGCAGTGTGATGTACGAGTTCGTGAAGTCGATCTCGCTAATTTTCTATCCGTTGGGCCTGGGGTTGTCGCTCGCTGGGGTCGCGTTGGCGCTTTGGCATCTTGGGCGGCAGCGGCCCGGCGCTGTCGCACTGGGGGCGGCGATCCTGGTCCTGTGGGTCTTCTCGATGCCTGCGGTGGCCGACCGCATGATGGCAGCGCTTGAGCGTGGTTGGTCTGATGTGCCAGTGGAGTCGCTGCCCGAGGCAGACGCGGTTCTGGTACTTGGCGGGGCGTTCGGCACCGGCAACGGCCAGTTCCTTTACCCCTCTGCCGGCGGGGCGGTCGACAGATACTGGCATGGGGCCAGGATCTACCATGCAGGCCGGGCGCCGCAGGTCATCCTCAGCGGAGGTCGACAGCCTCATCGCACCGGTGGGCTTACCGAGGCCGAGGCCGGGGCGATGTTCCTGGCCGATATGGGTGTGCCGCGGGAGGCCATGATCCTTGAAGCACGGGCGCAGACCACCCGGGGTCATGTGGAGGAACTGGCGCCGCTGCTGGCCGAGCATGGGATCAGCTCGCTGCTGGTCGTCACCTCGGCCGCGCACATGCGGCGCTCGATCGCCACGCTTTCCGCGCTGGAAGTGACCCTTGTGCCGGTCGCTACCGGTTTCTCTGTGTCAGACGAGCCGGAATTCCGGCTGCGACGGCTGCTGCCAAGCGCTGACGCACTCTCACGCAGTACGCGCGCCATGCACGAGCACATCGGACTGGCCTACTACCGGATTCGCGGCTGGGCCTGAGGGCTGCCGGCACCTACCATTCACGATTGAAGAACGGAAGCGACAACCAGATGACCAAGAAAGCATTGTTGACCGGAGTCACCGGCCAGGACGGGGCCTACCTGGCCGAGTTCCTGCTCGAGAAGGGCTATCAGGTGCACGGCATCAAGCGCCGCGCATCCCAGTTCAACACGCAGCGCATCGACCATATCTATCAGGACCCGCATGAGCCCGATCAGCGCCTGGTGCTGCACTACGGGGATCTGACCGACTCCACTAACTTGATCCGGGTAGTGCAGGAAGTCCAGCCGGATGAGATCTACAACCTGGGTGCTCAAAGCCACGTGGCGGTATCTTTCGAGAGCCCGGAGTACACCGCCAACAGCGACGCCATGGGCACGCTGCGGCTGCTGGAGGCGATCCGGATCCTGAAGATGGAAGACCGGGTGAAGTTCTACCAGGCATCCACGTCGGAGATGTTCGGCGAGGTGCAGGAAGTCCCTCAGCGGGAAAGCACGCCGTTCTATCCACGCTCACCCTACGGGGTCGCCAAGCTTTACGCCCATTGGATCACGGTCAACTACCGGGAGTCCTACGGCTTGTTTGCGTGCAGCGGTATCTTGTTCAACCACGAGTCGCCCCTGCGTGGCGAGACGTTCGTGACCCGGAAGATCACCCGGGCCCTGGCGCGGATCTTTCTGGGCCTGGACGACTGTCTGTATCTGGGCAATC
Organism: Alkalisalibacterium limincola; assembly: GCF_008017755.1. GTDB lineage: Bacteria > Pseudomonadota > Gammaproteobacteria > Xanthomonadales > Xanthomonadaceae > Alkalisalibacterium > Alkalisalibacterium limincola. The sequence goes on along the minus strand of NZ_VRTS01000001.1, from coordinate 7,735 downwards.
TCAACGCCCTGCGCGACTGGGGCCACGCGCGCGACTACGTGGAGGCGCAGTGGCTGATGCTGCAGCAGGAGCAGCCCGAGGACTTCGTGATCGCCACGGGTAAGCAGAATTCAGTGCGCGACTTTGTGGTGGCCGCCGCAAGGCGCCTTGGTATGGAGATCGAGTGGAAGGGCGAAGGCGCCGACGAGCATGGCGTGCTGGCTGCTGCTCCCGATGAATGCAAGGCCCGACCGGGTGCCCGGATTGTGGTGGTGGACAAGCGCTACTTCCGCCCGGCGGAAGTTGAAACGCTGCTGGGTGATGCGAGCAAGGCGAAGGCGAAGCTGGGCTGGGAGCCCCGCATCAGCTTTGACGAGCTGGTCTCGGAGATGGTGGAGAAGGATCTGGAGTGGGCACGGCGTGACGCGCTGATCGAGAAGAGTGGCTACCGCTCCTACCGGTTCCGGGAATGAGCATGGAGTCCAACAGCAGCATTTTCGTGGCCGGCGGCCGCGGCATGGTGGGCAGTGCGATTGTCCGGGCCCTTGCCGCGCAGGGTTTTGGCAACGTGGTGGCACCCGCGCGCTCCGAGTTCGACCTCATGGATCAGGCGGGGGTGGCGGCCTGGTTCCAGGCCCATCGCCCGGAGTACGTGTTCCTGGCCGCTGCAAAGGTGGGCGGGATCCATGCCAACGACACCTATCCGGCCGATTTCCTCCACGACAATCTGGTGATCGAGGCCAACGTGATTCATTCGGCCTGGAAGAACGGCGCGAAGAAGCTCTGCTTCCTGGGGTCGTCGTGCATCTACCCAAAGCACGCGCCGCAGCCGATGAACGAGGACCACCTGCTCACCGGCCCGCTGGAGCCCACCAACGAGTGGTATGCGATAGCGAAGATCGCGGGGATCAAGATGTGCCAGGCCTATCGCCGCCAGCACGGTTTCGACGCGATCAGCCTGATGCCGACCAATCTGTACGGGCCGGGCGACAACTACCACCCCGAGAACTCGCACGTGCTGCCGGCGCTGATCCGGCGGTTCCACGAGGCCAGGGAGGAGGGGCGCGCCAACGTGGTGATCTGGGGCACCGGTATGCCGCGGCGTGAATTCCTGCACGTGGACGACCTGGCGGACGCCTGCGTGTTCCTGATGCGACGCTATTCGGGCGAGCAGTTCGTCAACGTGGGCGTGGGCAAGGACATCTCCATCCTCGAATTGGCTCAGCTGGTTGCGGACGTGGTGGGCTACGAGGGAGGGATCCTGACCGACCCGGACAAGCCGGATGGCACCCCGCGCAAGCTGCTGGACGTATCGCGGCTCGAGGCACTGGGGTGGCGGGCCTCGATCGGGCTGGAGGAGGGGATTCGCGGTGCGTACCAATGGTTCCTCGACAATCGCGAAACGGCCAGGGTTTAGGGGCGGGCGCCAATGAACGGTGAGGGTGAAAATATCGCGCGGCGGCTCGTGGACATGGTGTCCGGGCTCTATGCGCCCGAACGCAAGGTGTTGCTGCACCGTCCGGTGTTCGAGGGCAATGAGAGACCGTACCTAGTTGACTGCATCGACTCCAACTTTGTTTCCTCCGTGGGGGCAAAGGTGGTGGAGTTCGAGCAGCACATCGCCGCTTACACTGGTGCGAAGTTCGCCATCGCCACCGTCAACGGCACCGCCGCCCTGCACGTGGCCCTGCAGCTGGCCGGCGTGCAGCGCGACGATGAGGTCATCACCCAGGCGCTGACCTTCATCGCCACCTGCAACGCGCTCAGCTACGTGGGCGCACATCCCGTATTTGTGGATGTGGACCTTGACACGCTGGGGCTTGGCCCGGAAGCGCTGAGCCGCTGGCTGTCCGAGCACGCCGAGCTGCGCGACGGACAGGCCTGGAACCGCAGCACCGGCCGGCGCATCTCCGCATGCGTGCCCATGCATACCTTCGGTGTTCCGCTACGAATCGAGGAGATCTGTGCGATCTGCGACGCGCACGGCATTGCCGTGGTCGAAGATGCCGCAGAATCACTTGGCAGTTGGGGGGGTGACCGCCACACCGGCACATTCGGTCGGCTAGCCACCCTCAGTTTCAACGGCAACAAGGTGATCACCACCGGTGGCGGCGGCATGATCATCACCGATGATGAGGCGCTGGCACGCCGGGCCAAGCACCTGACCACCACCGCCAAGGTGCCGCACCCGTACGAGTTCGTGCATGACGAGGCGGGCTACAACTACCGCATGCCCAACCTCAATGCCGCGCTCGGCTGTGCGCAGATGGAGCTGCTGCCGAAGATGCTGGAGATCAAGGCAGAGGTGGCGGCGAGCTATCGCGAATTCTTCACCGGCACCGGCGTGCGCTTCGTCGAGCCACTGCCGGGCACCACCGCCAACTGGTGGTTGAACGCCATCGTGCTGGAGTCGGAGTCCGACCGCGACGCGCTGCTGGAGTACACCAACAGCCGCGACGTGATGACCCGCCCCATCTGGCGCCTGATGTCGCGACTCCCCATGTTCGAGCACTGCCAGCACGACGGTCTGAAGAACTCGCGCTGGCTGGAGGCCCGAGTGGTCAATCTGCCGTCCAGCGTGCCGGAAAGCGAATTCCATAGGTTGAAGCAATGAATATGCTGGAGTTGATCGGGCGGGATCGACCGTTGTTTGAGACTGATATCGCTCGCGAGGAGGACACGCTGACTTCGCGTGTGCGCGACAGCCGCTTCCTGGTGATCGGCGGTGCCGGGTCCATCGGTCAGGCCGTCACACGAGAGATCTTCAAGCGCCACCCGAAGGTGCTCCATGTCGTGGACATCAGCGAAAACAACATGGTCGAGCTGGTGCGCGATATCCGCAGCACGCTGGGCTACATTGAGGGTGACTTCCGCACGTTCGCACTGGACTGCGGCAGCCGCGAGTTCGGTGCGCTGATGAACGCCGGGCAGGGCTACGACTACGTGCTGAATCTGTCGGCGCTGAAGCACGTGCGCAGCGAGAAGGACCCCTTCACGCTGATGCGCCTGGTCGAGGTGAATGTCCTCAATACAATCGCGACGATAGCCCAGGCAAAGGCCAACGGAGCGCGCAAGTACTTCTGCGTGTCCACCGACAAGGCCGCGAACCCGGTCAACATGATGGGGGCCAGCAAGCGCATCATGGAGATGTTCCTGATGCGCGCCAGCCTGGACCTGCCGATCTCCACGGCGCGCTTCGCCAACGTGGCGTTCTCCGACGGTTCGCTCTTGCACGGCTTCAACCAGCGCTTTGCCAAACGCCAGCCGATCTCGGCGCCCAACGACGTGCGCCGCTACTTCGTCACCCCGCAGGAGTCCGGCGAGCTGTGCCTGAGTTCCTGCCTGCTGGGCGAGAACCGTGACATCTTCTTCCCAAAGCTCAGCGAGGCGCTGCACCTCACGCGGTTCTCCGACATCGCCGTGCGCTACCTGGAGTCGCTGGGCTACACACCGCACGAGTGCGACAGCGAGGACGAGGCGCGCGATCGTTCGGCCGAGCTGATCGCCGCCAAGCGCTGGCCGGTGTACTTCTTCGCCAGCGACACGACCGGCGAGAAGGACTTCGAGGAGTTCTTCACCGACGCCGAGGCGCTGGACATGGACCGCTTTGAGACCATCGGCGTGATCAAGAACGAGCCGAAGTTCGATGACGCGATTCTGCAGCATTTTCTGACCCGCATCGTCGAGATCCGCGCACAGCCCACCTGGGAGAAGGCGCCGATCGTCGACCTGTTCAACGAGATGATTCCGGCCTTCCAGCACAAGGAAACCGGCCGCTACCTCGACAGCCGGATGTGACCATGCAGCGTTTTCTCGACATCGTTTTTTCCGGATTGGCCTTGCTGGTGCTGTCGCCGTTGCTGGTGCCGATCGTGCTGGTGCTGCGGTTCTCTGGCGAGGGCGAGATCTTCTACGTGCAACAGCGCATCGGGCAGGGCGGCAAGCTGTTTGGGCTTCTGAAGTTCGCCACGATGCTGAAAGACAGCCCCAACCTGGCCACCGGCACCGTGACGGTGAAGGGCGACCCGCGGGTGTTGCCGGTGGGGCAGTTCCTGCGCAAGACCAAGCTCAACGAGCTGCCGCAGCTGATCAACATCCTGCGCGGTGACATGAGCGTGATTGGCCCGCGCCCGCAGACAACGCGATGCTTCGAGGCATTCCCGGAACAGTCCAAGGCGGAGATCATAAAGGTTCGCCCGGGGCTGTCAGGCATCGGCTCGATCATTTTCCGCGACGAAGAAGAACTGATGCACCAAGCGAACGACCCGGAGCGCTTCTACGACGACGTGATCATGCCGTACAAGGGCGCATTGGAAGAGTGGTACGTGGCGAATCGCGGACTTTGGACCTACTTGGCCTGCATCTTTGTCACCGCCTGGGTGGTGGTGCTACCGGAATCGCGGCTGGCATGGCGGAGCTTTCCGGGCCTGCCGACGCCCCCTGATTCACTGAAGCACCTTCGCTGAGGAGCTTTGCAATGTTAGTTGATGTCATAGCAGGAGCTCGACCCAATTTCATGAAGATCGCCCCGATCCTGCACGCCATGCGGGCGCGCGCGGAAGAGGGCGGTCCGCTGCACTGGCGGCTGGTGCACACCGGGCAGCACTACGACCCGCGCATGTCCGGGGAATTTTTCGAGCAGTTGGGGATTCCCGCGCCGGACGTCAATCTGGAGGTGGGCTCAGGCACCCAGGCGGAACAGACCGCGGGAATCATGGTGGGCTACGAGAAGTTGCTGATGGCAGAACGTAGCGCCTGCTGTCTGGTGGTGGGCGATGTCACTTCGACCATGGCCTGCGCGATCACTGCACAGAAGCTGCATGTTCCGGTGGCGCACGTGGAGGCCGGCATTCGCTCCGGCGACTGGACTATGCCTGAAGAGATAAACCGCTTGGCCACTGATGCGGTGACTGACTGGTTTTTCACCACCAGCGAAGTGGCCAACTCGAATTTGCGCCAGACAAATGTTGGAAACGAGCGCATTTTCTTCGTCGGAAATACAATGATCGACACGCTGCTGGCGAACATGCAACGCCTGCGCGCACCGGCATTCGTTGACGAGCTGGGGTTGGAGTCAGGCGAGTATTTCGTGACCACCCTTCATCGGCCCGCCAACGTGGACAGCGGCAACGGCTTTGCACGATTGCTGGACGCGATTGGCGCAGGCACCCGTGGTTTGCCGGTGGTGTTTCCTGTGCACCCGCGTTCTGCCAAGACGCTGCGTGCGCTGCCAGGTCTCCCGTCGAACATTCACTTGGTCGATCCGCAGCCCTACCTCGAATTCAACTGGCTGGTGAAGCACGCGAAGGCTGTGATAACCGATTCCGGCGGCATCACGGAAGAGACCACAGTCATGGGTGTGCCATGCCTCACCCTTCGCGACAACACAGAACGACCGGAAACAGTGGAGCTCGGGACGAACGAGCTGATCGGTACCGATCCAGTCAGACTGGGGCCGGCCCTCGACCGCCTGTTCGCCGGGCAGTGGAAGCGTGGCAGCGTGCCACCGCTTTGGGATGGACGGACCGGTGAGCGCATCGTCGCTCACCTCGAGCGTCTTCTATGCGAATGACACCTGCCATTTCCGTCACCCGACTCAGCAAGGCAGCATAATGATCCCTGTCATCCTTTGTGGAGGCTCGGGCACCCGCCTGTGGCCACTATCCCGGGAAGCGTTCCCCAAACAATTTCTTCCCCTCGTCGGTGAAGTCTCCATGCTGCAGGCCACGTGGCAGCGTGTGCGGTCGTTGGCATCGGCAGCGCCGCTCGTGGTCGCGGGCGAGGACCACCGATTCATGGTGGCCGAGCAGCTCCGCGAGGCAGGCTGTTCTGGTGCGACTATCCTGTTGGAGCCTGCGGCCCGCAATACGGCACCCGCTATTACCGTAGCGGCTCTGGAGGCGATGCGGGACGGCGACGATCCACTGCTGTTGGTGCTGCCGTCTGACCATGTGATCGCAAATGTGGATGCCTTTACCACTGCCGTCGCGCAGGCCGTCCCAGTGGCCGAGGGTGGGGTGCTGGTGACGTTCGGCATCATCCCCTCCGGCCCAGAGACCGGCTACGGGTACATCAAAGCGGAGGCCGGGCAGGGTGTCCGCAAGGTTGCTCGCTTTGTAGAGAAGCCGAATGCAGCGACCGCCGAAGTCTACGTGTCCAGCGGCGATCATTTCTGGAACAGCGGGATGTTCCTCTTTCGCGCTTCCGTCTTCCTGGCGGAGCTCGAGCCCGAGCAGCCGGCAATGTTCGCGGCTTGCCGCGAAGCGCTGGAAAAGGCTCGACGCGATGAAGATTTCGTCCGCCTTGACAAGGTGGCATTTGAAGCCTCCCCTTCGAACTCCATCGACTACGCGGTGATGGAGCACACGCAGGCCGCTGCCGTGCTGCCGGTTGAGATGGGCTGGAATGATGTGGGCAGTTGGGCCGCGTTGTGGCAGGTGGCCCAGCAGGATGGCGAGGGCAATGCCCACCACGGTGACGTCATCGCTCTGGGCTGCCGTGACACTCTGGCCTGGGGCAACGGCAGGCTTGTGGCGCTATTGGGGCTGCAGGACGTCATCGTGGTGGATACTGACGATGCTGTGCTCGTGGCTCATAAGGACAAGGTGCAGGATGTCAAAGAGATCGTATCCGCATTGAAGGCTCAGGGTCGCAGTGAACCCACCTGGCACCGTAAGGTCTACCGTCCCTGGGGTAGTTATGATTCCATCGACATGGGCGAGCGTTTCCAGGTCAAGCGCATCACCGTCAAACCAGGCGCCGCGTTGAGCCTTCAGATGCACCACCATCGTGCAGAGCACTGGATCGTAGTCAGTGGTACTGGTCGCATCACCCGCGGCGACGAGGTGATCTTGCTCGCTGAGAACCAGAGCACCTACATTCCCCTTGGTGTGAAGCACCGCCTCGAAAACCCTGGGCGCGTCCCGCTGGAGCTGATCGAAGTGCAGTCGGGCAGCTACCTTGGTGAGGATGATATCGTCCGCTTCGAAGATGTTTATGGGCGAGGGTGACTCAACCGCTGCACTGGTACTCAAGAAGCTTAATTTTTCGAAGTATTGGATTTGAAATGAGTACTTGGCTAGTCACCGGCGGCGCCGGCTTCATCGGCGGCAACTTCGTGCTGGGTGCGCGGCAGCGCGGGCAGGCGAAGATCGTCAACCTCGACGCGCTGACCTATGCCGGCAACCGACACTCGCTGGAGGCCCTGGCCGAGGACGCCGACCATGTCTTCGTGCACGGCGACATCGGCGACCGCGCGCTGGTCGACCAGTTGCTGGCCGAGCACCAGCCCGATGCGGTCGTGAACTTCGCCGCCGAAAGCCACGTCGACCGTTCCATCGACGGCCCGGCCGCGTTCGTGCAGACCAACGTGGTCGGCACGCTGAGCCTGCTGGAGGCCGCGCGAGACTACTGGCGTGCCCTTCCGGACGACCGCCGCGCAGCGTTCCGCTTCCTGCACGTGTCCACCGACGAGGTCTACGGCAGCCTGGGCGAGACCGGCAAGTTCACCGAGGAGACGCCGTTTGCCCCGAACTCGCCGTACTCGGCGTCGAAGGCGGCGTCCGACCACCTGGTGCGTGCCTTCCACCACACCTACGGGCTGCCGGTGCTGACGACGAACTGCTCGAACAACTACGGCCCGCTGCAGTTCCCCGAGAAGCTGATCCCGCTGGTGATCCAGAAGGCGCTGGCCGGCGAGCCGCTGCCGGTCTACGGCGACGGCAGCAACGTGCGCGACTGGCTGTTCGTCGGCGAC
>NZ_VRTS01000019.1 GCF_008017755.1 Alkalisalibacterium limincola | reverse complement strand
GGTAGTTCCTCCGCTTTAGTGGACACCCTGATCTAACTTCAGGAGTGTCTTTCATGGCCAAGCCAGGTCCACGAACCACGTACCGCTACACCGCTTCGTTCAAGGCCACCGCCGTGCGGTTGAGCCAACTTCCCGGCGTCCGCGTCCAGGACGTGGCCGAGTCGCTTTACATCCACCCCTTCATGCTGTCTCGTTGGCGAAAACACGCACGCGAGGGCCTGATCGTGACCAAAGGTGTCGAGGTGGACAAGGCGGTGGCGGCCGAGCTCAAGGCGCTGCGCCAGGTGAAGAAGCAGTACGAGCAGCTCAAGGTCGAGCACGACCTTTTAAAAAAAGCCATCGCGTTCACTTCCAGTCCAAGGCCGACATCTTCGCCTTCATCGCGCACCACCAAGCCGCCGCGTCGGTGAGCGTGATGTGCCGGCTGCATGGGGTGAGCACTTCAGGCTTCTACGCCTGGCGGGACCGGCCGCCGAGCGCCCGAGCGCTGGGCGACGCCCAGGTGCTGGCGAAGATCCGCGCTGTCCACGCCGACAGCCAGCAAACCTACGGCAGCCCTCGCGTCCACGCCGCGCTGCGGCGTGAGGGCCAGTGCATTGGCCGGCGCCGGGTGGAGCGCCTGATGCGCGAGGCCAGTGTCCGCGCGTGCTCGGCGAGCCTGTACCGGCGACTGCCGGGGCTGACGCGCTTCATTGCCAGCGTGGAGAGCAAGGCCCACCAGGTCCAGACCAGCGGCGTCGATCAGGTCTGGGTAGCCGACGTCACCTACCTCAGGATGCGGGGGCAGTGGCGCTACCTGGCCACCGTGATGGACCGCCATTCGCGACGGCTGCTCGGCTGGGCGCTGGGATCGGATCGCACCGCATCGCTGACCCGTCGGGCGCTGGCCTCGGCCGTGCGGACGCGGCCACCTCAGGCCGGGACGGTGCTGCACAGCGACCGAGGCGCGGAGTTCCTGGCGCGCCCCTTCCGACGCCAGCTGGCCCGCTTTGGGCTGACTCAATCGGCCAACCGCCGCGGGCGCATGAACGACAACGCCCACATGGAGTCGTGGAACAAATCACTGAAATCAGACATGTACCACCGGCGCAGTTTCGACACCGACAGCCAGCTAAGACTGGCCGTTCGCGACTACGTCGACTTCTACAACCACCGGCGCCTACACTCCGCCCTGGGATACCAATCTCCGGCCGAGTACGAGCAATGCGCCTAACCCGAGAGTGTCCACTTTTGCGTAGGAAGTCCCAACCGCTGCGCG
>NZ_VRTS01000018.1 GCF_008017755.1 Alkalisalibacterium limincola | reverse complement strand
ACGAAGCGGTGTAGCGGTACGTGGTTCGTGGACCTGGCTTGGCCATGAAAGACACTCCTGAAGTTAGATCAGGGTGTCCACTAAAGCGGAGGAACTACCTATTCCGCTGAAACGCGAAGTTAGACGCTGCGTGCGCCCAGTCAGACGATTGCACGCAGCTCGCCCGCTTGCTAACCCACATCGCGTGCCTCCTCGTCTCGTTCTTCTCGCCTGGTGAAGTAGCCGACTCCTCCCGCGAACGCTAAGGCAACTATCCCCATTGCCCAGAAGGCACGATCAGCCCGGCGACTGGCTTGGTAGTGGTGATGCGGGAAGCTATCCACGATTGCCCGATCCTCGGGGCTCATGGTTGCGTCCTCAGCGATCTCCCTCAGCAGCTCATAGCCAGAAACCACCTCGCGGACTGCACTGCTGTGAACCTCGTAGGCCGCGAAAAATGCCAGGCCCAATGCAAGAAAGATGACGTAGCGCATTCGAGCCTCCCCGGCTAACACCCAAGTTCAGCGGAACCGCGCAGCGGTTTCCGCTGAAACGCGAAGTTAGGCGGTATCCGTACAATCCGCGCAGGCATCGCGTGGCTAGCTTGAGCGAAGTTCATACGCCTCCAACATTGCATACAGAGTATGTAAGCGGGCCAACGCATCCTCGTCGCCTTCCAGCGCATCCACTTGGTGCCGAACCAAGTAGTACTCCGAATCAGTGCGGATGCGCCCTCGAGTTTCAACCTTTTCCAGTCGCGCCGCTTCCTTGGCCATGAACTCTGGGTACTCGGCGCGGAAAGCGGCATAAAACGCCTTTTCAACAGTCTCGCGCCACTGAGCGCTAACGGCAGAGAAGGACTCCGGAGCCTCCCGCAGTCCCTGTTCGATGCCAGAAGCAAACTCACTGGATCTCACCTCGGGATTGCGTGCGCGTACTTCAATCATGCGGGCACTAAGATCCGCATAGACATCGTGCAGGCTTCGTGCGGTGCTGTCGGGAATGCCCTCAAGGCTCTTACCGAAGCGATCACACACTGCCACAAGATTTTCGAGTCGGGTCCGTCTCATGCGTACTCGCCTTTGCGGGCCTAACACCCAAGTTCAGCGGAACCGCGCAGCGGTTTCCGCTGAAACGCGAAGTTAGGCGCACCGCACGGGTACACGTCCTGCATTGACACCACACCGTCTCCAAGGGTCGCGACGCAAAATCGGGTGGAAAACGGCGACCGCACCACCTCAGCGGTCGTACCATCTGCTCTAGGTCCTATCCGCCTCAGAATTCCAAACCATGAAATAGAGATGAAAAGGGGCGGCAATGATTCCAAAGAAGAATAGCCCGATGGTCCAAATAAGCCAGTTCTCATGCTGCTTAATTATGGCGTACAGAAAACTGTAAAAGGTCAATCCAACAACAGTGATGTACGCTGGTGCAACCAATAAATCAACCCATACCGGGAGTGTAGTTGTTGTCAAAAACCAAGCATGAACTGCAATGCAGAGAAAACTTATGCCGTAAATATAAAGTTTAATTTTTCGGTTCATAAGTGCTCAGCGTAAGAGCGGGCTATACGTCGGGAACTCCAGCTTCCTCTGCTCAACCAATCTGCGGCCACCTTCCATTGCCGCCTAACACCCAAGTTCAGCGGAAACGCCGGCGCCAGCCGGTGTTTTCCGCTGAAACGCGTAGTTAGAGGGCGACGGTGTCATTGATGCGCACATCGCTGCCGTACTTGAAGTGGCGAACGGCCACGGTCTTGCCGTCGCAGACAAGCGCCACGTCGTGCCCCTTGCGAGATGGTCCAATAACAAAGCCCTCGTGAAAAGTGCCAGTAACGGGTCGTTGCCAAGGCGGGTGCGGAGAACCAGAGGCGGAGACGGACAACAGACACGGCTCTGCCGCCTCGGCGGGAGTCTGCCCGCTCACTTGCACATACCCATCTCTCGGTCCCAAGAGCGCGCAGCCGGGGAGAAAGGCGGAGCCCATCGCCAGGAGCCATAGCGCTGCAAGCGGTGGCTGCCTCATGCATCCGACCTCTAACACCCAAATTCAGCGGAAACGCTGCCGCTAGGCAGTGTTTTCCGCTGGAATGCGCAGTTAGGCGGCACCACGACGCGCAGCCTCCAGGTCGCTGAGGAACTTGTCCTTGTCGCGAGGAGAGATCATGAGCGAAGCACGCTGCCCGTAGTCGATGCGAAGTCGGTCTAGTGAGAGTGCCGGACTTGAAAGCGGGTTGGAAGTCGGCGTGATCCCGGTGATCTCCGCGACCTTGATGCGCCAAGTGAACGGGCCGCACTGGACCAGCAGCTGATCCCCCCGAATCGTGTAGCGCGTCGATAGCATCAGCCAGAGGGGGAGGGCTGCGCCTATCCCAGTAATGAACGCGGCGAGTGCCAAGTCGCCGATGGAGCCCCGTGCCGCGACGACGATAGCGCCGTACAGCGCCGCCAGGATCGAAATCGCCAGGACCGCGATGAGCCAAGCGTCTGCTTTGGATCTGTGGACTACCACCGCACGCTCCTTGTGAGGCCTAACACCCAAATTCAGCGGAAACGCTGCCGCTCGGCAGTGTTTTCCGCTGGAATGCGCAGTTAGGCTTGTTTGCCAGCTGCGCGCGCTGGAAATTGCGGGAGATCATCACGGCGTCGGCTCCGTTGTACGCGGCGCGAGCTCAAAGACTGCTCCAGCGGCTTTCGCCTCGGCCACCTCAAGCCACAACATTGACTCGTGTGGAGTGTTTGCAGCCCGCTCGATCATCTCGTCGTCGAAGCCAGCTTTGGCCATTGCTACCGCGGCGAGGCGAGACGAGTGACGCTGAACGGCGCCTCTCAGAATCGCAGGAGGGTCGCGTGATGGCCTGCCCGCATGAAAGCCGATGCGCGCGCCCTCGAAGAGGATGCGCTGCTCAGCCGAGGCCCACATGAGTGCGCACGCGCTTGCGCAACGACCACGTACACGGATTCCGATGCCACGATCATTTAGGAGATTGGCGGCAGCATAAGCCTCTTCGGAAAGGCCGCCGAGACTTTCGACCTCAAGAGAAGTTGCTGCAGCGTTACTGTCCAGGGCTGCGCGTAAGCGCTCACTGAAGCCAGCATCAATAGGCCCAGTTGCAATGACGAAGTCGAGGCCCTCCTTGGTTGCAATGGTAGCGGGGACACGGGGCGCTTCGGCTGTGAGTGATGCAGCTAGCGAGAGTGAGATGAGCAGCATCATGAGAGGCCTAACACCCAAGTTCAGGGGAACCGCGCAGCGGTTCCCCTGAAACGCGAAGTTAGACATCTGCGGGCTCAACGGTGACCGTGAGTTGTACATCATCGGTACCGATGGTCGCAGTCTTGCCGAGCTCAAGCTCCATCATTGGAGCCAGGTTGTGCGTGGCTGACTCGTAAACAGCATTGAGCTCGATGGTGCCGTTCTCTGTCGGCGAAACGGTGAAGTCGAGCTTGAACCAGCCCTCACCGTCTTGCGAGATGCTTGCCTCAGTGTCGGCGCGGACGCCAACCATCGGGGAAGAGCGAAGCTCCCCTGCCTCTCGAATCTCAAAGCTCACCTTGTAGAGATCTTCCGCGGCGAGGGTAGTCGCGGAAAACACAGCGCAGACAAAGAGTGCAACGGCAGACGCAACAAGCTTCATGACGATCTCCTTGTGGATGGCTAACACCCAAGTTCAGCGGAACCGCGCAGCGGTTTCCGCTGAAACGCGAAGTTAGGCTGCTGCGCATGTGAATTACGACCGCGCGCCATGAGGCCTCCAAATGGAGCCACGATTGAGTCTCCGCTGCATGGTCGGCTGAAGCCGCCGCACAGGTGGAGGTGGATCTGGTTCAACCGCCACATTGCTGAATAGCCAGTACGCGAAACCCAAACCAGAGCAGCAGAAAAGGTAATGCCACGGAAACAACAAACTGAAACGCCAGTGCCGGATAGTAGAATGGGCTGCGCTCGAGGGTGTACCTATCGTGCTTGATTATGGAATACATGCCACGCCCCTCAACTATTGCGAGCGTTAGCGGTATTGCAAGAAATCCTTTCCATAAGCCCGAGACAGTTTCACAGTGTGATTCACTCCAGTAGGATATCGCGATGCCAAGCAAGGCGAATTTAACTAGTAGTACTGGTGCCACATATAGCAAATAGATTGGCTTTTTCTGTCGAGCGATGGATACGCCTTGCCAAAGAGCGTGGGCGGCGTATACAGAAAAAGCGACTGCGATCCAAACTGGCATGAAATCAGCCTAACACCCAAGTTCAGCGGAACCGCGTAGCGGTTTCCGCTGAAACGCGAAGTTAGACCGAATCCGCCAATGGCCTTTCATTACTCGTATCTCTGAG
>NZ_VRTS01000017.1 GCF_008017755.1 Alkalisalibacterium limincola | reverse complement strand
TTTAACTGAAGAGTTTGATCCTGGCTCAGAGTGAACGCTGGCGGCAGGCCTAACACATGCAAGTCGAACGGCAGCACAGGAGAGCTTGCTCTCTGGGTGGCGAGTGGCGGACGGGTGAGGAATGCGTCGGAATCTGCCTATCTGTGGGGGATAACGTAGGGAAACTTACGCTAATACCGCATACGACCTACGGGTGAAAGTGGGGGACCTTCGGGCCTCACGCGGATAGATGAGCCGACGCCGGATTAGCTAGTTGGCGGGGTAAAGGCCCACCAAGGCGACGATCCGTAGCTGGTCTGAGAGGATGATCAGCCACACTGGGACTGAGACACGGCCCAGACTCCTACGGGAGGCAGCAGTGGGGAATATTGGACAATGGGCGCAAGCCTGATCCAGCCATGCCGCGTGTGTGAAGAAGGCCTTCGGGTTGTAAAGCACTTTTGTTGGGGAAGAAACAGCGTCGGATAATACCTGGCGCGAATGACGGTACCCAAAGAATAAGCACCGGCTAACTTCGTGCCAGCAGCCGCGGTAATACGAAGGGTGCAAGCGTTACTCGGAATTACTGGGCGTAAAGCGTGCGTAGGCGGTTTGTTAAGTCTGATGTGAAAGCCCCGGGCTCAACCTGGGAATGGCATTGGATACTGGCAGGCTAGAATGTGGTAGAGGGTGGTGGAATTCCCGGTGTAGCGGTGAAATGCGTAGAGATCGGGAGGAACATCCGTGGCGAAGGCGGCCACCTGGACCAACATTGACGCTGAGGCACGAAAGCGTGGGGAGCAAACAGGATTAGATACCCTGGTAGTCCACGCCCTAAACGATGCGAACTGGATGTTGGGCACACTTAGGTGCTCAGTGTCGAAGCTAACGCGTTAAGTTCGCCGCCTGGGGAGTACGGTCGCAAGACTGAAACTCAAAGGAATTGACGGGGGCCCGCACAAGCGGTGGAGTATGTGGTTTAATTCGATGCAACGCGAAGAACCTTACCTGGTCTTGACATGCACGGAACTTTCCAGAGATGGATTGGTGCCTTCGGGAACCGTGACACAGGTGCTGCATGGCTGTCGTCAGCTCGTGTCGTGAGATGTTGGGTTAAGTCCCGCAACGAGCGCAACCCTTGTCCTTAGTTGCCAGCACGTAATGGTGGGAACTCTAAGGAGACTGCCGGTGACAAACCGGAGGAAGGTGGGGATGACGTCAAGTCATCATGGCCCTTACGACCAGGGCTACACACGTACTACAATGGTCGGTACAGAGGGTTGCAATACCGCGAGGTGGAGCCAATCCCAGAAAACCGATCTCAGTCCGGATCGCAGTCTGCAACTCGACTGCGTGAAGTCGGAATCGCTAGTAATCGCGGATCAGCATTGCCGCGGTGAATACGTTCCCGGGCCTTGTACACACCGCCCGTCACACCATGGGAGTGGGTTGCACCAGAAGTAGCTAGTCTAACCTTCGGGGGGACGGTTACCACGGTGTGATTCATGACTGGGGTGAAGTCGTAACAAGGTAGCCGTATCGGAAGGTGCGGCTGGATCACCTCCTTTTGAGCATGACGATCGAAATCTTGTAGGCGTCCGCACAAGTTACCTGCACCCGTTATCCACGAGTCCGACCTGGGTCTGTAGCTCAGGTGGTTAGAGCGCACCCCTGATAAGGGTGAGGTCGGAGGTTCGAGTCCTCCCAGACCCACCACTTTTGCGCCTGGCGTCGTTGCGAACAAGCTCACTGGCGAAAGCCAGCTTCACTTGTCCGCGCCTAGCCAGTCACAAAAGGCTCGCAGTCCCAGGTTCGCCCGGGCGCGCAGCAAACGTCTTGGGGCCATAGCTCAGCTGGGAGAGCACCTGCTTTGCAAGCAGGGGGTCGTCGGTTCGATCCCGACTGGCTCCACCAGTTTGGCGGCACGTGGATGGTACGGGTGGCAGCGCACACTAAAAGAATTGAAGGGGACGGCGTTGAGGCCGTTCCTTGATCTTTGAAAATTGGGATGTAGCGAGCGAATTGGATGAAGTTCTGTCTAATACGTGTCGTGAGGCTAAGGCGGTGCCTTCGGGCACCTTATCAAAAATTGAGTGTTATCAGTCTGTAAGACGATAACCCTGGGGAGACTTGGGGTTATATGGTCAAGCGACTAAGCGCACACGGTGGATGCCTTGGCGGTCAGAGGCGATGAAAGACGTGGCAGCCTGCGAAAAGCGTCGGGGAGCTGGCAACAAGCTTTGATCCGGCGATGTCTGAATGGGGAAACCCACCTCTTCGGAGGTACTGCATGGTGAATACATAGCCATGCAGGGCGAACGCGGTGAACTGAAATATCTAAGTAACCGTAGGAAAAGAAATCAACCGAGATTCCCTTAGTAGTGACGAGCGAACGGGGACTAGCCCAAAAGTTGTGCATGCTTTAGGAAAATGGACTGGAAAGTCCAGCCGTAGAAGGTGATAGCCCTGTATTCGAAAGGGCATGCATGATGATAAGTGAGTAGGGCGGGGCACGAGAAACCCTGTCTGAACATGGGGGGACCATCCTCCAAGGCTAAATACTCCTGACCGACCGATAGTGAACCAGTACCGTGAGGGAAAGGCGAAAAGAACCCCGGCGAGGGGAGTGAAATAGACCCTGAAACCGTGTGCGTACAAGCAGTGGGAGCCCCTTCGTGGGGTGACTGCGTACCTTTTGTATAATGGGTCAGCGACTTATTGTTTGTGGCAAGCTTAACCGTATAGGGGAGGCGAAGGGAAACCGAGTCTGAATAGGGCGAATAGTCGCAGGCAATAGACCCGAAACCGGGTGATCTAGCCATGTCCAGGGTGAAGGTTGAGTAACATCAACTGGAGGCCCGAACCCACGTCTGTTGCAAAAGACGGGGATGAGGTGTGGCTAGGAGTGAAAAGCTAATCGAACCCGGAGATAGCTGGTTCTCCTCGAAAGCTATTTAGGTAGCGCCTCGTGTATCACTGCTGGGGGTAGAGCACTGTTATGGCTAGGGGGTCATTGCGACTTACCAAACCATGGCAAACTCCGAATACCAGCAAGTGTCAGCACGGGAGACACACGGCGGGTGCTAACGTCCGTCGTGAAAAGGGAAACAACCCAGACCCACAGCTAAGGTCCCAAATTTACTGCTCAGTGGGAAACGATGTGGAAAGGCACAGACAGCCAGGAGGTTGGCTTAGAAGCAGCCACCCTTTAAAGAAAGCGTAATAGCTCACTGGTCGAGTCGGTCTGCGCGGAAGATTTAACGGGGCTTAAGCAGTAAACCGAAGCTTGGGGTGTGCATCTTTTGATGTACGCGGTAGAGGAGCGTTCCGTAGGCCGTTGAAGGCAGATTGAGAAGTCTGCTGGAGGTATCGGAAGTGCGAATGCTGACATGAGTAACGATAATGGGGGTGAAAAGCCTCCACGCCGAAAGCCCAAGGTTTCCTTGCACAACGTTAATCGGTGCAGGGTGAGTCGGCCCCTAAGGCGAGGCAGAAATGCGTAGTCGATGGGAAGCTGGTTAATATTCCAGCACCTCGCGTAAGTGCGATGGGGGGACGGAGAAGGCTAGGTCTACCGGGCGTTGGTTGTCCCGGGGAAAGGAGGTAGGTGGGTCCCTTAGGCAAATCCGGGGGATCATTCAACACCGAGCACTGATGACGAGCTCTATTGAGCGAAGTGACTGATGCCACGCTTCCAGGAAAAGCCTCTAAGCTTCAGCTTACGCAGACCGTACCGCAAACCGACACAGGTGGGCAGGATGAGAATTCTAAGGCGCTTGAGAGAACTCGGGTGAAGGAACTAGGCAAATTGGCACCGTAACTTCGGGAGAAGGTGCACCCCTGATGGTGGCTCATGCGAGCTATAGCTGTCGGGGGTCGCAGTGACCAGGCCGCTGCGACTGTTTATCAAAAACACAGCACTCTGCAAACACGAAAGTGGACGTATAGGGTGTGACGCCTGCCCGGTGCCGGAAGGTTAATTGATGGGGTCAGCCGCAAGGCGAAGCTCTTGATCGAAGCCCCGGTAAACGGCGGCCGTAACTATAACGGTCCTAAGGTAGCGAAATTCCTTGTCGGGTAAGTTCCGACCTGCACGAATGGCGTAACGACAGCGGCGCTGTCTCCACCCGAGACTCAGTGAAATTGAAATCGCTGTGAAGATGCAGCGTTCCCGTGGCAAGACGGAAAGACCCCGTGAACCTTTACTATAGCTTCACACTGAACGTTGAGTTCGTCTGTGTAGGATAGGTGGGAGGCTTTGAAGTGTGGACGCCAGTCTGCATGGAGCCATCCTTGAAATACCACCCTGTCGTGCTTGACGTTCTAACCTAGGCCCGTTATCCGGGTCGGGGACCGTGTGTGGTGGGTAGTTTGACTGGGGCGGTCTCCTCCCAAAGAGTAACGGAGGAGCTCGAAGGTACGCTCAGCGCGGTCGGACATCGCGCACTGTGTGCAAAGGCATAAGCGTGCTTGACTGCGAGATCGACGGATCAAGCAGGTACGAAAGTAGGACTTAGTGATCCGGTGGTTCTGTATGGAAGGGCCATCGCTCAACGGATAAAAGGTACTCCGGGGATAACAGGCTGATACCGCCCAAGAGTTCATATCGACGGCGGTGTTTGGCACCTCGATGTCGGCTCATCACATCCTGGGGCTGTAGTCGGTCCCAAGGGTATGGCTGTTCGCCATTTAAAGTGGTACGCGAGCTGGGTTCAGAACGTCGTGAGACAGTTCGGTCCCTATCTGCCATGGGCGTTGGAGGTTTGAGAGGGGCTGCTCCTAGTACGAGAGGACCGGAGTGGACGAACCCCTGGTGTTCCGGTTATCACGCCAGTGGTATTGCCGGGTAGCTACGTTCGGAAACGATAACCGCTGAAAGCATCTAAGCGGGAAGCGTGCCTCAAGATGAGACCTCCCGGGAGCTTGACTCCCCTGAAGGAACGATCAAGACTAGGTCGTTGATAGGCTGGGTGTGTAAGTACAGCAATGTATTGAGCTAACCAGTACTAATGATCCGTGAGGCTTGGCCATATAACCTCAAGACTCCTTAGGCTCACGACGCGTATTCAAGACTCGTCCAGATTTCACTCGCTCGCTACGTCCCAACCCAACGAGAGGCGGCGCCGAATTACATCCGTAATTTGGCGACCCTCCACCCTCTCCCTGGTGACATTAGCTGTGTGGAACCACCCGATCCCATCCCGAACTCGGAAGTGAAACGCACACGCGCCGATGGTAGTGTGGCTCGCCCATGCAAGAGTAGGTCATCGCCAGGGTTTTTTATCCGAAACGCCGGTCCCAT
>NZ_VRTS01000016.1 GCF_008017755.1 Alkalisalibacterium limincola | reverse complement strand
CTCAGAGATACGAGTAATGAAAGGCCATTGGCGGATTCGGTCTAACTTCGCGTTTCAGCGGAAACCGCTACGCGGTTCCGCTGAACTTGGGTGTTAGGCGCCGCCATGATCGCAAGTCTGCCGCTTTCTCTTGCCCTCCTGCTTTCCGAGTCTCCGCAGCTGGACGCTCCAAGCGAAGCCAGAATGGAGCTTGTGGTCTACTGCGTTCGTAGCCGGGATGATATTCATTTGATAGTTCGCTACCGCAACGCTTCTTCCAGTGAGGTCCTGATACCGCTATGGCAGGTGCCGGAGCGAGTCAATCGAGGCGGGCTTCAGGTCAGTATCTCTGACTGGGAGACGGGTTCAGATTTCTCACTGATGCCCTTCATGGACGGCGCGCCATTTGGCAATTTGGAGGTCCGCGCTGGACAGGAGATTGAGCGGCAGGCTTGGCTCGACCTCTCGTTGTTTGAGGGCCTGGAGGCGGCGCTGCTACAGGACAGAGATCTGCTTGTACGCTGGCGCTACAGGTGGCGGTTCGCAGATGAACTGGCTTCGCCTGAAGGTTCCCAAGCGCCTAACTCGGCGTTTCAGCGGAACGCACCAGCTGGCGCTGGCGCGTCCGCTGAACTTCGGTGTTAGCCACGGAGCACCGTGCCATGGATCGGAAAGCTCAGCGCTTCAAGAGCAGAATGTCATGGGCCACCGATGGCTGGTTCACCGGTCTGGAGTTTGTCGGCCCTGTTCTAGCCGGCGCCTTGCTCGTTGGTCTAGGTATGCACTTGCTCTCTCAGGAGCTGGCCTTACTGCCCTTACTGCTCGGTTGGAGCCGAATCGCGACTGTCAGCCTTACCATTCTTGCTGGCGTGCTAGTCGCCGCTATAGTGCTGGCAGTCCCGAGCTGGAGGCGCGCAGCTCTCGCAACAGTATTTGCCTTGGGCACAATCGGCTTTCTCGCTGTGGAGGGGCTCGCACATGTTGGTCGTTAGTGACTTCCGCAGCGCGCCTAACTTCGCGTTTCAGCGGAAAACACTGCCTAGCGGCAGCGTTTCCGCTGAACTTGGGTGTTAGCCACGGAGCACCGTGCCATGGATCGGAAAGCTCAGCGCTTCAAGAGCAGAATGTCATGGGCCACCGATGGCTGGTTCACCGGTCTGGAGTTTGTCGGCCCTGTTCTAGCCGGCGCCTTGCTCGTTGGTCTAGGTATGCACTTGCTCTCTCAGGAGCTGGCCTTACTGCCCTTACTGCTCGGTTGGAGCCAAATCGCGACTGTCAGCCTTACCATTCTTGCTGGCGTGCTAGTCGCCGCTATAGTGCTGGCAGTCCTGAGCTGGAGGCGCGCAGCTCTAGCAACAGTATTTGCCTTGGGCACAATCGGCTTTCTCGCTGTGGAGGGGCTCGCACATGTTGGTCGTTAGTGACTTCCGCAGCACGCCTAACTTCGCGTTTCAGCGGAAAACACTGCCTAGCGGCAGCGTTTCCGCTGAACTTGGGTGTTAGGCGCCCATCTATGACGTCTCCAACCTCTACGGACCTTCGACTTTCACTCATGCGCGCGCTTCTAGGCGAGGTACATCCCCAACTGCGTACCGCATCGATCGAGGCTGATAGCCCTGGTCAGGTAGTGCGCGTCCGGTTCGTATATGACGGCGACCCTTTGCCTGAAGTGCGACAGAGTTGCGAGTCTGCCGGAACGGAGTGTTTGGCCGACTTCCCCGCCCCGTGGACCATCGATGAGCAACACATATCTTGTCCGGTTCCTGAGCGGATCCAGAATCTGACCTACCTTGTTTACCAGCGATGCGAGGGTTGGCCAGATGCCTAACGATTCTGCCCCTTGGACCGACGAGCAGCCTGGTTCTATGCTCCATCCCCTTGCGCCTAACTGCGCGTTTCAGCGGAAACCGCTGCGCGGTTCCGCTGAACTTGGGTGTTAGGCAGCAAATGAAGCAGATCGGCTCTGAAATTAAGGTTTGGCTACGTCAGGTCGCCTCCTCGTCGGCCTTGCTCGCAGCATTTGGCCTCCTCATCGCGCTGATTGATCGTGAGAACTTGCCGCCTCCACCTCAGTGGGCCCTTCTCACTGCCTCTTGCGGCGGCTTCATTGGATCATTCGTATACAGATCGCGGAGTGCCGGGGACACACCACTCAGCAAGAGCATGCTATGGCTACTCTCTACCATTTGGGGCGTCTTGTTTCTTGTCAGCGCCGATGCCCTGGACGCTTCGAACTCGGATGGGCCATTCTTGGTTAGCCTTGGGTACGCGATAGTCACCTACGGCGTCATCTCACTCATTTGTTTCATGCCCCAGCGTTGGATCAAGGGCTCTCGCAGTGATGCAGCCTAACTTCGCGTTTCAGGGGAAACCGCTGCGCGGTTCCCCTGAACTTGGGTGTTAGACGGGCCATGCCATACCTACGCGACTTTCAACTAGTACTTCGAGAGCACGACCCAGTGCTATATCTGCGCTTGCGCCCAGTCTGGGATCCGATCGAATTGGAGATACGTCGTTCGATCTCCAGTCGATTTAACTTTGGTGGTGTTGGCAAGATTGTCCTTGAGCTCGGACCCGAAGCTCGACCTTCGCCCGAGTATCGCGTCTTGCTCAATGTAGGCCTTCTCCATTGGCCGGACTTCGACGTGCATAGACACCTGGCTCTCCGTGTTGAGGAGCAAAAGAATGACACTCTTGGCATCGTTGAAAAGGCCATGTCCTCATTGGCAGAGCGCTTCGGTCAGGAGATCCCTTGGCTGGATCGTGCCCTTCAGCGCGCTCGTGATGCACCTCCGAGCGTCTAACTTCGCGTTTCAGGGGAATCCTCTGCGCGGTTCCCCTGAACTTGGGTGTTAGCCCTGCCATGAAAATGATGTACCTCATTGCGGTCGCCTTCGTTCTTGGCTCGTTCGCGAGTGCTCGTTCCGCTCCGCAGTCCATCCCCGTCTGCGCTTCACCGCTGCTTCCTGTCGTTAGCGTTCCCCCAGCGGTCCCACCCAAGCTGCACAATGACTTCGAGGGCAACGCGGTCGTCTCTTTCATCGTCGACCGCGATGGCCGCGTCCATTCTCCTACCATCACCTCATCCGAATGGCGTCCCATTGGCCGTACTCGCCACAACCCACGCGGGCACAACAATGTAATCCTCTCTGCTGTACGGCAATGGCGCTACCCACCACAAGATCAATCCTGCCGTCACTGGGTTCCTTTTGAGTTCAAATTTGACGAAAATTTGGTCTCATCCGCTGGCAAGCCTAACTTCGCGTTTCAGCGGAACGCACCAGCTGGCGCTGGCTGGTTCGCTGAACTTGGGTGCTAGGCCTTCTATGTCAGTACCTGTCGCACGGATCGGGAATGCGGAAGCGGTTACCTCGTTATTCGGCTATTGGCCGTCGTTCCATGACGCCGAGGTTCTCGAGCTAGCAATCTGCCGAGACGGTACGGGCCCGAGTCGAGTCTCAGTCGTTGCTCGGGTTCACGTCTTCGAGATGACCAACCAGGTGAAGCCCGATGGCTACTTCCTCTGCCACAAGCACTCGATTGTCACGCTGGCATTCGACGATGCGGATGAGCTAGTGGTTGAGGGGTTCAATCATCAGAATGCCCTGTCCGAACTGTGTATCGAGGAAAAAGAGCCCAGTGGGCATCTTGCAGTCGCTTTCGAGGGCGCCTACGGCCTTGAGGCGTCCTTTACATGCCACGCGATCCGGGTTGTCTCCATGATTCCGGGCATTCCTGACGCGAGCATATACTCCGCAGAGAAGGTCTAGCGGTTCTTCGAATTCGGTGACGTTCTGCGGCACGCCTTGCCTCACCGACTGGCTCCTGGAGCGGCGTGATGTCTCAACCACTTTCGACAACCCGGCGGCCTAACTGCGCATTTCAGCGGAAACCGCTGCGCGGTTCCGCTGAATTTGGGTGTTAGCCACGTGGAATCGACGCCAGCGCTGAATTCAGAGTCGCTTCAAGCACTAGAGCTCGGTGATGCGGTTCTGACCAGCATTGAGTGGCTCGAGTCTGGCCGGGACGTCGCGTTTGACTTGCAGCACGCAAAGGGCCACTCAATTCGGCTAGTCTGCACTTGGGCTCATTCGCGCCGCTTTGAATTGTCGACGCCGGAGCAGCACGGAGGGCGGCCTCTGCTCTGGGAAGCTGAACTATCCGAGGCCGGTCCGCATGCCAGGTTTCGACTGGACTTCGCGTCAGAAGGCACGATAGACCTCCTATGCAACGAAGTCCTTCTCGAACCACACAGCTTGGGCTCATGACGATCCTGACCCATCCATTCCCAGCCGGCAGGGATCTTCCACGGGGTCTCATGCAAGCGTCTAACTTCGCGTTTCAGCGGAAACCGCTGCGCGGTTCCGCTGAACTTGGGTGTTAGGCCACCTTGAGACCATCTATGACTCACCCAACGATTGCCGGACTCCAAATTGCCGTCGCCGAATCGCTCGCGAGCGTCCCAACCTCTACGGCAGACGAGATCTATGCGCTGTCGTTCTTCATCTACAACGAAGCAGACGACCCCCGCCTACCTACACTCACTGTCGGCTATAACACAGTCGACCAGTGGCGCGCCTCGATTCCAAAGGCTTCTAGCTCCGACGAGGCTAAGTGGAACTACGCCTTTTGGCTTCAGAACGAGCTCTTGGTCTTCGGGGGCTCCGATTCTCCGACCACAGCTGCCGTAGGCCGCTGGGTGGCGGATCTCGGCCTCGGGTACAGCGACGAAGAAGAAGATGCCGACTTTGAGCGCTGCCTTGAGCTCGGCCAGGAGCTAACGGAGCGCTTCGTCGCCGCAGTATGCGACATTGCCTCCACACTCCATTCCGACTCAACCGTCACTCGAGCTCTCGGTCGTCCGGTTCCCATCATCGTTCACGAACTGGAATACTACGACGAGATTGCAGACCAGACAGAAGCCTGCAACCCGCCCGGGCTTGCAGAAGAATTCGTCTCCTGGGTGCGTTCAGGCTGCCGTTAACCAATCGCGGCGGTTCGCGACGCCTCGTTGCGACCCGATTGGAAGCAAACCTGCGAGGTCATATGGTGCACAGTTTCTCCTCAAGCCTAACTTCGCGTTTCAGCGGAAACCGCTGCGCGGTTCCGCTGAACTTGGGTGTTAGAGGTCGGTGCAATGAGACATCTCCAGATTGCAGCGAACGTGCTCCTGGTCTGTGCCGTTCTGTCTGGCTGCGCGCTCCTGGGGCCTAGAGACGGTTACGTTCGAGTGAGCGGACAGACTCCAGCCCAGGCGACGGAGCCGTGCCTGCTTTCCGTTTCCGCCACCGGTGCCCGGCAACCAGCTCACCAGCGTTCGGTCACCGGCACATTTGATGAGGGCTTCGTCATTGGACTGTCCAGCAAGGGACACGATGCTGTACTCATGTGCGAGGGCAAGACTGTTGCCCTTCGGCACTTCAGGTATGGCAGCGACGTACGCATCAATGACACTGTCGCCCTCTAACTTCGCGTTTCAGCGGAAACCGCTGCGCGGTTCCGCTGAACTTGGGTGTTAGGGGGCTAATGAAGATGAGGAAATACGTGAAATTACTCGTTTCTGCTGCAGTACTCGTACTCGCCGCGTGTGCTCACACCACCGGCGCGCCGAATGCTCTGGGCACTTCGGTGTCCGGCCAACATGTGGCAAACGTAACCCGTGATGTCCAAGGCTGGCACAACGTCCAAAACCCCAACTGTCAGTTCGTTCGTGCAATCAAAGCAGCCGTGGTGGAACGCGACACTGGCGGGGTGACAGAGCGATGGACCATCGAGGGCTGCGACGGCAGGCTCTTCGAGTACCACGCGTACATCATGTCGATGGGTGGCGGCATCACGGTTATGGTCTCAAACCCAGATGGCTCGCCCGCATCGGTCGCCCCCTAACAATTCGTCCAAGCCGACGCCGCTTTGCGGCGCGGCTTAACTCAGGTGTTAGGCGACAGGATCCGACGATGCGTAATGTGATGCTTTCCGCCTTGGTAGCTTTCGGCGTCGGTGCGGCCTCACCGACATCTGCGAGCGCCGAGCGCCCCCCGGAGCTAAACTGCCAAGCGGGCCCCATCGAGAAGTCATACGGCGGTGGCTCGTGGTTGGTCTATGCCTGCGATGACAACCGCTCGGCCGTCGTCGTCTCGGCCCAAGACAACCCGGCCACGCCGTTCTACTTCATTCTTTACGTAAGTCCGGACGGCGAAATCCGACTTTACGGTGAAGGCAACGGGGCGAGATCGGCTACGCAGCCAGCCTTTAACGAGTTGAGCAATCTTGATCAGGCGGGGGTCGCAACGCTCGTCGCTGAGGCCAGTGCAGCCAAGGAGCTCCCATGAGCGGCAAGCCGCCTAACTTCGCGTTTCAGCGGAAACCGCTGCGCGGTTCCGCTGAACTTGGGTGTTAGGCGGCAATGGAAGGTGGCCGCAGATTGGTTGAGCAGCGGAAGCTGGAGTTCTTGACCTATAACCCGCGCTTGCGCTGAGCACTTATGAACCGGAAAATTAAACTCTATATTTACGGCACAAGTCTTTTCTGCATTGCAGTTCATGCTTGGTTTTTGACAACAACTACAGCCCCGTTATGGGTCGATTTATTGGTTGCACCAGCGTACATCACTGTTGTTGGATCGACCTTTTACAGTCTTCTGTACGCGATAATTAAGCAGCACGAAAATTGGCTTATTTGGGCCATCGGGCTATTCTTCTTTGGAATCATTGCCGCCCCTTTTCATCTCTATTTCATGGTTTGGAATTCTGAGGCGGATAGGACGTAGATCAGATGGTACGACCGCTAATGTGGTGCGGTCGCCGTTTGCCACCCGATTTTGCGTCGCAGCTCTTGGAGACTGTGTCAATGCAGGACGGGTACCCGTGCGGTGCGCCTAACTTCGCGTTTCAGCGGAAACCGCTGCGCGGTTCCGCTGAACTTGGGTGTTAGGCCCTCATTGGAGATAACGTTGGAGTCCATCGATCCCCTCTTGAGCCAGCTCACCACTATCAAGTGGCTGCTTGCCGCCATCGCTGTATGTGCCTTCGGGGTCGTAGCGATCTTTTTTGTGCTTGCCGCCAACATGATCAGCGTGGGACGGGAGAGTCGTCTCGGTAATCTGAGCCAATACAAGAGCGCAGAACTCGAAGACATGCTCGCCGCTGGCGAAAGCAAAACCGCTAAGTTGACTGCAATGGACTGGCTGTCTTCTCAGCCGAGGCGGCCTGAGGCCCACTGGGCCCTCGCAAAGGCCCACTACCAGCTTGGCGAGTTGTCTGAAGCCAAACAGGTGTTGAGAGGACTGCTGAAGGTTGCGCCGGAGGAACACTATCGAGTGGATGCTTGGCTGGAACTCTTGGAGAATGAGTTCTCCGAGAACCGCCCCAAACCTGTTGCTCCCGATCACAGGTAGCCGATCTTGTCAGGAGCTCCAGTGTGCACAATGACCCCAGCGCCTAACTTCACGTTTCAGCGGAAAACACCGGCTGGCGCCGGCGTTTCCGCTGAACTTGGGTGTTAGGCAGTGAGAGAGCAAGAGCATGACCCGCGCTAAGTCCTTCCTGTCAGGCTTGGAGGATCTTCTCGGTGTAGGCGTTTTGCTCATGGCCTTAGTAGCAGGTGCAGCCACGGTATTGCCGCCGCCTGGTCCCTCGAGCTCCGCCGCTACCGGCTATGTCGTGACCGGCCTTCTACTAGCCTCAGCTGCGCTATTCTTCGCTGCATCTAGGCATCTCGTTCGCACGGGGAGCATCAATGCCGTCCTCCATCTGTCGCCCCTCGTCGCGTTCGCCGGGATCCCAGTCACGGGCATGCTTTTGTCGCAAGCCTAACTTCGCGTTTCAGCGGAAACCGCTGCGCGGTTCCGCTGAACTTGGGTGTTAGCCTTTTACCTGGAGTTTCACAGAGCTAAGGAGTGCTGCGATGTCTCGTTTTGGCTTCACCAACATCTACCTTCAAGCCGGAGCACTGCTGATTCTTGCAAGCTTGGGCTGCTTCGCGTGGATCGTGTTTTTCGCTCCTCCGAGCAACATTGACCCGGCTTGGGTTACGTGGTTCACAAGCGCGAGCTTTCTAGCGGGACTGTTGCTGTATGCGATCGGGCGCGTGGTTGGAATTGTGCGATCCAGAGGTGACGCTAGGCCATCCAGGGATGCTCGTCAGAACTCAAAGACACAGACGACTGCCGAGAGCTAGTCGTGCACATCTATTGGCTACATCGGGGTGAATTCAACCACCAAGTGCGACAACCACCATCAGCCGAATAGCTGTTGTTCTGGGCTTCGAAATCCATAGCGCTTCCTCGGTCGGGTGTTGAGTCGATGGGCGATGGCGTTGCAGTGCCTTTGCGCCACGCCGGACATACTTTCTCCCTTCGGCAGGTACTGCCGGATCAAGCCATTGGTGTTCTCGTTGGTGCCGCGCTCCCAGGGGTGGTGCGGGTGCGCAAAGTAGATCGTGGCTCCGCTGGCTTCCTCCATTGCCGCGTGGCCATGGAACTCGGTGCCGTTGTCATAGGTGATGCTCAGGAACGGGAGTCCTGATCGCCGGATGAGCTCGAGCACTTTCCGATTCAGGGCCTTGGTCGTGCGGCAGTGCAGCTTGCCAATGAGCGTGTAGCCAGTCGCCCGCTCCACCAGGGTCACGATGCAATGCTTGTCGGTAGAGGCCCCAGCGACGGTGTCGCCCTCCCAGTGACCGACCTCCTGCCGGGTTTCCACGCTCGCCGGCCGCTCATCGATCATCCGTTTGCCCTGAAGCCGGCCACGCTTCTCAAGACCGTAGTGGCGCTTTCTGCGCTTGTAGCGCTGGCGCAGTTCCAAGTAGAGCTTGCCTCCTGCGCGCCAGTCGCGCCGGACATGTCGATAGATCGTCTGGAAGCTGATTCGAAACTCGCCCTGCTGGGCGAGGGTTCCAGCAATCTGCTCGGGGCTCCACTGCTGCCGAAGCAGCGAGACCACCCGGGCGTACTGGCCCTGGTCGTGGTGTGGACCTCGACGGCTTCGGCGTAGACGACCGTTCCGCCGCTCCTGCGCTTTGCTCGGGCAGTAAGTCAGACACCTGCCGATCTGGACGCTGTTGCGATGGTATTCCCGGTAGATCGTGCTGCGATGGCAGCCGAGAATCCGGGCCATTTCAGCGACCGGGAGGCCTGCCTTTCGCAGCTTGGAGATCGTGTATCGTTCAAGCACGGTGAGCTGGTGGTACATCATGGCCGGGGCTCCTTTCTCGCCAGATCAGAGACCCGCTCAGTCTGCCAGCTCACCTCTCGATTCCAGGAGCCTGGGTTTGTCGCACTTACTTTGGCAATTTCTGCAGCCTAACTTCGCGTTTCAGCGGAAACCGCTGCGCGGTTCCGCTGAACTTGGGTGTTAGGCCACGTGACGCATCGACCGTTCAAAGTCCTTGTTTTTCTGCACTGCTTGCTAGTCCTAGCTAGCTTCGGAACTCTATTTTTGATCATGTACCAGCACAAACTTCTGGAAGTGGCCGCAGAGGTTGGAAACGTATACTTGCAAGGTGACGATAGAACGCGAGCGGCATTGGACCGGATGGACTCGCTAGAGGAGTACCGAGAGTTCGCTACTATAGTGATAGACGGTAGAACTCAGACTCTGCGGGGTTTCATAGAGCTTTCCGACCAGCTTTCGAGTAATATTCGCTTATTCACCATCGTGCTCCTCATAGCGCTTTTTGGAATTATTGCCACGGGGTTTTTCATTTATTTTCGCCGGCCTGCTTCCAATGTCGCTTTGCGCGCCGACAAAGCCACCTAACTTCGCGTTTCAGCGGAAAACACCGACTAGCGCCGGCGTTTCCGCTGAACTTGGGTGTTAGGCATGATCGAAGTAGGCATCACGCGTATAGCCATCGACGACCAGCAACGGCTTTGCGTCTTCCCCGCCGAAGCGAATCCAAGCCTCTACACCTTCGTGTATCGAGCCGGCGCTGAGATCACTTGGGACACCGGTGGGTACTTCTGCTCCCCGCCACCTCGCGAATGGTCCTACACCCGCTGGCTCGAGCAGCTCATTTCTGCTGTCCGTGGAGAGCTTGGCCTTGAGCTGACCTTGTTGCCAAACACGGAATTTGTTTCAGTTCCGCCCGCAGATATAGACTCCATGCGCGCACTCATGGCCCGCGCGACTTAGCTCAGCAACTGCCTTCCAGAGGTGGCGCAATGGTACTTCCCAGTTCGACACCTCGCAGGCCTAACTTCGCGTTTCAGCGGAAACCGCTGCGCGGTTCCGCTGAACTTGGGTGTTAGGCCCGGGCAAAACATATGAAGCACGCTGATTGGCTACAGCTCATGCAGTTTCCGCCGGAGTGGTCGGACTGGGAGCTTCTCCCGGAGGAGCTTGCGACTATCCAGCTGGCCGGCCATGAGCCAAGCCACATTGGTGCGCCTGAGCATGATCGTCACGGCGCTTTTCAGTGGTGGCTCACGCGCAACCCAAGCTCAGAGATATTGGTGCTGTTAGCCTGGCTCTCGTGGCTAGACCCTGATGAGCCTATGGCCTCATATATCAGGGAGTGCATTGCCAAGCAGCCCAACTGCAACAAGGAGGTGGCAGATGCACTTAGCACTCCATACCGTCGGATCTGACCATTCGTGCGCACAGTCGCGTTTCGCGTGTTGCCGTTCTGAGCTTCTTGTCTTTCGTATTTATTGCCCTGGCAGTCACGTTGCCTCGGTGCCGGCAACCGGTTCGGCCAAGAATCATTCCGCCATGATCCCGTCGCGTCACAAGCCTAACTTCGCGTTTCAGCGGAAACCGCGGCGCGGTTCCGCTGAACTTGGGTGTTAGCCACCTATGCTGATACTTCTCGGCATTTGCCTAATCGGCCTGTCCGTACTGCTGCTGGTACTCGCCCTGGCCGTTCGTTTCGCTGGCGAGTCCAAGCCGCTCAACATGGTCGACTACACGCGCGTGGGCGACCCGGGTGCGCTGCATCGAGCCGTAGGCAATCGCATGTTCCTGCTGCCCGCGCTCATGGCCGCCATCGCTGGTGCCGCCCTACATAGCCCTCAGGCATTCCTTATCGTCGGCGGCGTTGGCACTATGCTGCTTATCGCCGCATTCGCCTGGATACTGCATGTCGCTTCGACACTTCAACGCAGCGTCTAACTTCGCGTTTCAGGGGAAACCGCTGCGCGGTTCCCCTGAACTTGGGTGTTAGGCATCAAATGAAACCGCGCGTCGTTTACGTAGATGTCGATGACACCTTGATTCGTTCCTTTGGGACGAACCGCATGCCTATGGCATCCGTGGTCTCAAGCATCCGGGCGCTTCACGAGGACGGTGCGATAATGTACTTATGGAGCTCGGGTGGAGGCGAGTACGCGAGGGAGTCAGCGGTCGAGCTAGGGATCGAGGACTGCTTCGTGGCTTTCTTACCAAAACCAGATGTCTACATTGACGACCAGTCCTTCGACGAGTGGCGCTACTGTCGACATGTCCTTCCAGGGAACGCCGCAGATGCCTAACTACGCGTTTCAGCGGAAACCGCTGCGCGGTTCCGCTGAACTTGGGTGTTAGGCAGGGCTCCAATGGTTGCGTGGGAACAACTATTGATCGGCCGCAAGGTCACCTTGGTGGAGTCATGGGAGGGCTGCCCGTGTGTTCTGCACCTGACGGATGGCTATCGCCTACAAATTGAGTCTCTATGGCGTCTACGACGGGACGGCATAGTTGTGCTTACGAGCCATGATGACGGCCACTCCTTTGCGGCGCCCGCTTCGGGAAACGCAATCGAAAAGCTATGCGCAGCTCTTGTCGGACTTGAGCTTCAGCACGTAAGCGCACATTCCGGGACTTCAGATTTAACGCTAGAGATGGGCCGTGCAGCGCTACAAGTAGTCTCGGACTCGAGCGGTTACGAGGCTTGGCAGGCGGAAGGGCCTGACGGCACGCTAGCCGTCGGTCAAGGGGGCGGAAATGTGGTCGTCTGGAACTAGTCAGCCTAACTTCGCGTTTCAGCGGAAGTGGTAGTTCCTCCGCTTTAGTGGACACCCTGATCTAACTTCAGGAGTGTCTTTCATGGCCAAGCCAGGTCCACGAACCACGTACCGCTACACCGCTTCGT
>NZ_VRTS01000015.1 GCF_008017755.1 Alkalisalibacterium limincola | reverse complement strand
CTGATCGCCCCGATCGCGATGGACGACGGCCTGCGTTTCGCCATCCGCGAGGGTGGTCGTACCGTCGGCGCCGGCGTCGTGGCGAAGATTTTCGAGTAAGCGTTCCAGACCCCCTCCGGGTGGTCGGGAATGCTGGCAATGGCGGGCCGTTCCACGGTCCGCCATCGCTGTTTGAGGAAAGTCCACACGCCAGTAGCTCAATTGGCAGAGCAGCGGTCTCCAAAACCGCAGGTTGGGGGTTCGAGTCCCTCCTGGCGTGCCACTCATCTAACCGGATCCCCATGCCCTGTGCACCGGGATCCGGGAAAGCGGTAGACGGATGAACGCGAAAGCAGATCCAAACGCCCAGGTTTCGGCCGGCGACATCGTCAAGTACCTCCTCGCCGTGGCGGCCGTCGTGGCCGGCATGGTGGTCTTCTATGCCTTCCCCCAGTGGCCGGGCGCGCTGCGTGGCCTGATGGTCCTGCTGGGCCTGGTGGCCGGTGCGGCGATCTTCGCCTTCACCGCCAAGGGCCGCGTCGCCGTGGAGTTCCTCGGCGAGGCACGCTTCGAGCTGCGCAAGGTGGTGTGGCCGACGCGCCAGGAAACGCTGCGCTCGAGCGCGCTGATCGTCGTGGTGGTCATCATCGTCGCGATCATGCTGTCGATCATCGACTACTTCCTGGCCAATGGCATTGGCTGGCTCATCGGATGAGGAGCGGCTCATGAGCGAAGAAAAGAATTCGGACGGCGGTGGCGTCGAAAAGCGCTGGTACGTCGTCCACGCCTACTCGGGCTTCGAGAACAAGGTCAAGAAGGCGCTCGAGGAGCGCATCGAGCGCGAGGGCATGCAGGACCGCTTCGGCGAGGTGCTGGTCCCGACCGAGGAAGTGGTCGAGATGCGTGCCGGGCAGAAGCGCAAGTCCGAGCGCAAGTTCTTCCCCGGCTACGTGCTGGTGCAGATCTCCACGACGCACGAGGGCGTGATCCCGCACATCGACAGCGACTGCTGGCACCTGATCAAGCAGACCCCGAAGGTGCTGGGTTTCATCGGCGGAACCGCCGATCGTCCACTGCCGATCCGCGACGAGGAGGCCCAGGTCATCCTCAACCGCGTGCGCGAGGGCGTGGACAAGCCGCGTCCGAAGGTGCTGTTCGAGCCGGGCGAGCTGGTGCGCGTCACCGACGGTCCGTTCAACGACTTCAACGGCACGGTCGAGGAAGTCAATTACGAAAAGAGCCGACTGCGCGTGTCGGTGTCGATTTTCGGGCGTTCCACGCCGGTCAACTCGAGTTCGGCCAGGTCGAGAAGGCCTGATCAAAGGGGCCGGGTGCCGAAGGGCGCCCGGCCGGCTTCACAACAGCGAGGAGCCTGACAACAGGCGCTTGCACTCGCAGGAGAGGAAACAATGGCAAAGAAAGTTGTCGGCTACATCAAGCTGCAGGTCAAGGCCGGCCAGGCCAACCCCAGCCCGCCGGTCGGTCCGGCGCTGGGCCAGCGTGGCCTGAACATCATGGAGTTCTGCAAGGCGTTCAATGCCGCCACGCAGAAGCTGGAGCCGGGTCTCCCGATTCCGGTGGTCATCACCGCCTACTCCGACCGCACCTTCACCTTCATCACCAAGACGCCGCCGGCGTCGATCCTGCTGAAGAAGGCCGCGGGCATCACCTCGGGCTCCAAGCGCCCGAACACCGACAAGGTCGGCAAGGTTTCCCGGGCACAGATCGAGGAAATCGCGAAGACGAAGGAGCCGGATCTCACGGCTGCCGATCTCGAGGCTGCAGTGCGTACCATTCCGGTACCGCACGCAGCATGGGCCTGACGGTGGAGGGCTAAGACATGGCTAAGATTTCCAAGCGCCAGAAGGCGATGCGTGACGCGGTCGAGCCGGGCAAGGCCTACTCGATCGAGGAAGCCCTGAAGCTCATCCAGGACAACTCCAAGGTGAAGTTCGTCGAGTCCATCGACGTGGCCGTGCGCCTGGGCGTGGATGCGCGCAAGTCCGACCAGCAGGTGCGCGGTTCGACCGTGCTGCCCAACGGCACCGGCAAGTCGGTCCGCGTGGCCGTGTTCTGCCCCCCGGGCGAGAAGGCGGAGGCCGCCAAGGCCGCCGGCGCCGAGGCGGTGGGCATGGACGACCTGGCCGAGCAGATGCAGGGCGGCGACCTGAACTATGACGTCGTCATCGCGACCCCGGATGCGATGCGCGTGGTCGGCAAGCTGGGTACGCTGCTGGGCCCCCGTGGCCTGATGCCGAACCCGAAGGTGGGCACGGTCAGCGCGGATGCCGCGCAGGCCGTCACCAATGCCAAGGCGGGCCAGGTGCGTTACCGCACCGACAAGGCCGGCATCATCCACTGCACGATCGGCAAGGTCAGCTTCGACGCCGACAAGCTCAAGGGCAACCTCGACGCGCTGCTGCAGGACCTGATCAAGGCCAAGCCGGCGACCGCGAAGGGCCAGTACCTGAAGAAGATCGCGCTGAGCTCGACCATGGGCATGGGCGTGACCGTCGACCAGTCGTCGCTGTCGCTGAAGTGATCAACGCCGGCATCCCGCAGGGGTGCCGGTGGCAAGAAATTTGAGGGCAGTCGCCGGGTTCGCCCGGGGACAGCCGTCAAAGACCGCAGGTGCGGTCCTGGTGCGTCAACGTCGGGCAGGGATGCGCGAAAGGCATGGAATCGCCGTTGACGAGGGCCAGGAACGTCTAATCCGGGGAGGTTTCCCGGGCCTGCGTAGATGGTGCAGCCCTTCCAGTTTTCTGGAAACGGCCACCACCCGGGATGCAGTGCACCGCATCCCCGGCGTCGAGGGAATGACGCTGTCACGAGGACCGAGACCGGGAGGACCCGGGATCGGCAATGTAGTTCGGAGGAGTGCAATGGCTCTCAATCTGACCCAGAAGCAAGAAGTCGTTGCCGAACTGGCCAATGTCGCCTCATCGGCGCATTCGCTGGTGGCCGCGGAGTACGCGGGTCTCACCGTCAGTCAGCTGACTGATCTCCGCAAGAAGGCCCGCGAGTCGGGCGTGTTCGTCAAGGTTGCGAAGAACACGCTGGTCACGCGCGCAGTCGAGGGTACCGAGTACCAGTGCGTCGTCGACGCCCTGGTAGGCCCGCTGCTGTATGCCTTTTCTGTGGAAGACCCCGGCGCCGCCGGTCGACTCATCAAGGACTTTGCCAAAGGCAACGAAAAGCTCGTGCCGAAGCTGGTTTCGGTGGGCGGACAGATGTACCCGGGCACCCATGTGGATGTCCTGGCGTCGCTGCCGACCCGTGACCAGGCCCTCAGCATGCTGCTCAGCGTGATGGTCCAGCCGGCCACCATGCTGGTCCGCGTCCTGGCCGAGCCGGCCACGCAGGTCACCCGCGTGATCCAGCAGGCCGGCGAGAAGCAGGCCGCCTGAGGCAAGTCCAGAGTTCGGTAACATTTTTACTTAAATCAGCCGTTTATCCAGAGGTAATACAATCATGTCCCTGACCAACGATCAGATCATTGAAGCCATTGCCAGCAAGTCCCTCGTCGAGGTGATGGAGCTGGTCAAGGCGATGGAAGAGAAGTTCGGCGTGTCCGCCGCCGCCCCGGTTGCCATGGCCGCTGGCCCGGCCGCCGGTCCGGCCGCCGCTGCCGAGGAGCAGACCGAGTTCACCGTGGTGCTGAAGGCCGCCGGTGAGAAGAAGGTCGAAGTCATCAAGGTCGTCCGTGCGATCACCGGCCTGGGCCTCAAGGAGGCCAAGGACCTGGTCGAGGGCGCCCCGAAGGACGTCAAGGACAGCATCTCCAAGGATGAAGCCGAGAAGATCAAGAAGGATCTCGAGGCCGCCGGCGCTTCGGTCGAGCTCAAGTAAGCGACGCTTTGCGTCGCGAGCTTCGATCGCGAGTTCCAGAGGCTGGGGGCGAAAGCCCCCGGCCTCTGCCTGCTGCCCGGACGGGGCAGGCGTTGAACGACCGGACATCTGGAATGCGCGCCCTCGCGGTGCGTATTCCTGATTCCCGGATTTCCCTGACGGCTGGCGGCCTGGGCGCCGGCCATGAATGACCCGAGGCGGTAGCACACCATGACCTACTCATTTACTGAGAAGAAGCGCGTCCGCAAGGACTTCGGCAAGCGCAGTGCGATTCTGGAGGTGCCATTCCTGTTGGCCATCCAGGTCGACTCCTACCGCGAGTTCCTGCAGCTCGACCGTGCGCCGGAAGCGCGCGAGGACAAGGGGCTGCACGCGGCCCTGAAGTCGGTGTTCCCGATCTCGAGCTATTCGGGCAATGCGGCGCTTGAATACGTCAGCTACCGTCTCGGCGATCCGCCGTTCGACGAGCGCGAGTGCCACAACCGCGGCCTGACCTTCGGTGCGCCGCTGCGCGCCACCGTGCGCCTGGTCATCTACGACCGCGAGTCGTCGAGCAAGGCGATCAAGTACGTCAAGGAGCAGGAGGTCTACATGGGCGAGATGCCCCTGATGACCGACAACGGCACCTTCATCGTCAACGGCACCGAGCGCGTCATCGTCTCGCAGCTGCACCGCAGCCCGGGCGTGTTCTTCGACCATGACCGCGGCAAGACGCACTCCTCGGGCAAGCTGCTCTACAGCGCCCGCATCATCCCCTACCGTGGCTCCTGGCTGGACTTCGAGTTCGACCCGAAGGACGCGCTGTTCACCCGCATCGACCGGCGCCGCAAGCTGCCGGTGTCGATCCTGCTGCGCGCGCTGGGCTACAACAACGAGGAAATGCTGCGGCAGTTCCACGAGATCAACGAGTTCAGCCTGCTCAAGGGCGGCGGCGTCGAGCTGCAGCTGGTGCCCGAGCGCCTGCGCGGCGAGACCCTGGACTTCGACCTGGTGGTCGGAGGCGACGTCATCGTCGAGGCCGGCAAGCGGATCACCGCGCGCAACGTCAAGCAGCTCGAGAAGGCCGAAGTTGCCGCGCTGGAAGTGCCCGACGAGTACCTGCTGGGCAACATCCTGGCGCACGACATCATCGACCCCGAGACCGGTGAAGTGCTGGCCGCGGCGAACGACGAGATCAACGAGGACCACCTCGAGGCGTTCCGCAAGGCCGGCATCGCCGAGCTGGGCACGCTGTGGGTGAACGACCTGGATCGTCGTCCGTTCATGTCCAACACCCTGCGCATCGACCCGAGCAAGACCCAGCTCGAGGCGCTCGTCGAGATCTACCGGATGATGCGTCCGGGCGAGCCGCCGACCAAGGAAGCCGCGCAGAACCTGTTCCACAACCTGTTCTTCACCTTCGACCGCTACGACCTCTCGGCCGTTGGCCGGATGAAGTTCAACCGTCGCGTCGGCCGCAAGGAAGTCACCGGCACCGGCCTGCTGTTCGACCACAAGTACTTCTCCGAGCGCAACGACGAAGGCTCCAAGGGCCTGGTCGAGACCTGGGGCGAGACCTCGGACATCCTCGACGTGCTGTCGGTGCTGTGCGAGATCGGCAACGGCCGCGGTGTCGTCGATGACATCGACCACCTCGGCAACCGTCGCGTGCGCTCGGTCGGCGAAATGGCCGAGAACGTGTTCCGCGTCGGCCTGGTGCGCGTGGAGCGCGCGGTCAAGGAGCGCCTGAGCCTGGCCGAGTCCGAGGGCCTGACCCCGCAGGAGCTGATCAACGCCAAGCCCGTCGCCGCCGCGATCAAGGAGTTCTTCGGCTCCTCGCAGCTCTCGCAGTTCATGGACCAGAACAACCCGCTCTCGGAAGTCACCCACAAGCGCCGCGTGTCGGCCCTTGGCCCGGGCGGCCTGACCCGCGAGCGCGCCGGCTTCGAGGTGCGCGACGTGCACCCGACCCACTACGGCCGCGTGTGCACCATCGAGACGCCGGAAGGCCCGAACATCGGCCTGATCAACTCGCTGGCCGTCTACGCCCGCACCAACCGCTACGGCTTCCTCGAGACGCCGTACCGCAAGGTCGTGGACGGTGCGGTGACCGACGACGTCGAGTTCCTCTCGGCGATCGAGGAGCACGAGTACGTCATCGCGCAGGCCAATGCCTCGCTCGACGACAAGGGCCGCTTCGTCGACCCGTTCATTCCCTGCCGCTCCGCGGGCGAGACGCTGCTCAAGTCGCCGCAGGAAGTGAACTACATGGACGTGTCGCCGATGCAGTCGGTGTCCGTCGCCGCGGCCCTGGTGCCGTTCCTCGAGCACGATGACGCGAACCGCGCGTTGATGGGCTCGAACATGCAGCGCCAGGCCGTGCCGACGCTGCGTGCCGAGAAGCCGCTGGTGGGCACCGGCATCGAGCGCGCCGTGGCGCGCGACTCGGGCGTGACGGTGAACGCCAAGCGTGGCGGCGTGATCGAGCAGGTCGACGCCGGCCGCATCGTGGTGCGCGTGCACGAGGACGAGGTCGGCGAGAACGATGCCGGCGTCGACATCTACAACCTGATCAAGTACACCCGCTCCAACCAGAACACCTGCATCAACAGCGCGCGCTGGTGAACGTGGGCAACGTGGTGGCGCGCGGCGACGTGCTGGCCGACGGCCCCTCGACCGACATCGGCGAGCTGGCCCTGGGCCAGAACATGCTGGTCGCCTTCATGCCGTGGAACGGCTACAACTTCGAGGATTCCATCCTCGTCTCCGAGCGCGTGGTCAAGGAGGATCGCTATACGACGATCCACATCGAGGAGCTCACCGCGGTCGCCCGCGACACCAAGCTGGGGCCGGAGGAGATCACCGCCGACATCCCGAACGTGTCCGAGCAGGCCCTGGGCCGCCTCGAC
Organism: Alkalisalibacterium limincola; assembly: GCF_008017755.1. Classification (GTDB taxonomy): domain Bacteria; phylum Pseudomonadota; class Gammaproteobacteria; order Xanthomonadales; family Xanthomonadaceae; genus Alkalisalibacterium; species Alkalisalibacterium limincola. Next base: position 9,165 of record NZ_VRTS01000015.1, on the reverse strand, counting down.
GAGTCCGGCGTGGTGTACGTGGGTGCGGAAGTGCGCGCCGGCGACATCATGGTCGGCAAGGTCACGCCCAAGGGCGAGACCCAGCTGACGCCGGAAGAGAAGCTGCTGCGCGCGATCTTCGGCGAGAAGGCGTCCGACGTGAAGGACTCCTCGCTGCGCGTGCCGCCGGGCATGGACGGCACCGTCATCGACGTGCAGGTCTTCACCCGCGACGGCATCGAGAAGGACAAGCGTGCCCGCCAGATCGAGGAGTCCGAGGTCCGCCGGGTCAAGAAGGACTTCGACGACCAGTTCCGGATCCTCGAGGGAGCGATCTTCTCGCGCCTGCGCAGCCAGATCCTGGGCAAGACGGCCAGCCGTGGCCCGAATGGCCTGAAGAAGGGCGCCGAGATCACCGACGAGTACCTCGACGGCCTCAGGCACGAGGAGTGGTTCCAGATCGTGCTCAAGGACGAGGACGGCGCCGATGCGCTGGACCGTGCCAAGTCGCAGATCGAGTCGCACAAGGCCGAGTTCGAGAAGCGCTTCGCCGACAAGCGCGGCAAGATCACCGCCGGCGACGACCTGGCGCCTGGCGTGCTGAAGATGGTCAAGGTGTTCCTGGCCGTGCGTCGCCGCATCCAGCCGGGTGACAAGATGGCCGGCCGCCACGGAAACAAGGGCGTGATCTCCAACATCGTGCCGGTCGAGGACCTGCCCTACATGGCCAACGGCGAGCCGGTCGACATCGTGCTCAACCCGCTGGGCGTGCCGAGCCGAATGAACATCGGCCAGATCCTCGAGACGCACCTGGGCTGGGCCGCCAAGGGCCTGGGCCACCGCATCGCCGAGATGCTGGCGGAAAAGGCGAAGGTCACCGACCTGCGCAAGTTCCTCGACCAGATCTACAACCACGACCGCAAGGTCATGGCCGAGCGCGTCGACCTCTCGCAGTTCTCCGACGAGGAGCTGCTGGAGCTGGCGCGCAACCTCAAGGGCGGCGTGCCGATGGCCACCCCGGTGTTCGATGGTGCCGCCGAGTCCGAGATCAAGGCGATGCTGACCCTGGCCGGCCTGCCGGAAAGCGGCCAGACGACCCTGTTCGACGGGCGTACCGGCGAAGCCTTCGACCGTCCGGTCACGGTGGGCTACATGCACATGCTCAAGCTCAACCACCTGGTCGACGACAAGATGCACGCGCGTTCCACCGGTCCGTACTCGCTCGTCACCCAGCAGCCGCTGGGCGGCAAGGCGCAGTTCGGCGGGCAGCGCTTCGGCGAGATGGAAGTCTGGGCGCTGGAAGCCTACGGCGCGGCCTACACCCTGCAGGAAATGCTGACGGTGAAGTCCGACGACGTGCAGGGCCGCAACCAGATGTACAAGAACATCGTCGACGGAAACCTCGAGATGACCGCGGCATGCCCGAGTCGTTCAACGTGCTGGTCAAGGAGATCCGCTCGCTGGGCATCAACATCGAGCTCGAGGAGCACTGAGGCGTCGCGCGCGGCCCGAACGCCGCGGCGCACCCCGTAGAGCGCCCTCCCGACGACACCGCATCAGGCTCCTCCCAGGAGAACCAAAGTGAAAGACCTTCTAAATCTGTTCAACCAGCAGCGCCAGCCGATCGACTTCGACGCGATCAAGATCCAGCTCGCGTCGCCCGACCTGATCCGCTCGTGGTCCTTCGGCGAGGTCAAGAAGCCGGAAACGATCAACTACCGCACCTTCAAGCCCGAGCGCGACGGCCTGTTCTGCGCCGCGATCTTCGGACCGGTCAAGGACTACGAGTGCCTGTGCGGCAAGTACAAGCGCATGAAGCATCGCGGCGTGGTCTGCGAGAAGTGCGGCACCGAGGTGACGCTGGCCAAGGTGCGCCGCGAGCGCATGGCCCACATCGACCTGGCCACCCCGTGCGCGCACATCTGGTTCCTCAAGTCGCTGCCCTCGCGCATCGGCCTGATGCTGGACATGACCCTGCGCGACATCGAGCGCATCCTGTACTTCGAGGCCTACGTGGTCACGGAGCCGGGCATGACCACGCTCGAGCGTGGCCAGCTGATGACCGAGGAGGGCCTGATGGAGGCCCGCCAGGAGTTCGGTGACGACTTCGACGCGCTGATGGGCGCCGAGGCCGTGCACGAACTGCTGCGCACGATCGACCTCAACGCCGAGATGGTGCAGCTGCGCGAGGACATCGCCGCCACCGGTTCGGAGACCAAGCTCAAGCGCCTCACCAAGCGCCTGAAGCTGATGGAGGCCTTCGTCGAGTCGGGCAACCGCCCGGAGTGGATGATCCTGACGGTGCTGCCGGTACTGCCGCCGGACCTGCGTCCGCTGGTGCCGCTGGACGGCGGCCGCTTCGCGACCTCCGACCTCAACGACCTCTACCGCCGCGTCATCAACCGCAACAACCGCCTGCGCCGCCTGCTCGAGCTCAACGCGCCGGACATCATCGTGCGCAACGAGAAGCGCATGCTGCAGGAGTCGGTCGATGCGCTGATGGACAACGGCCGCCGTGGCCGTGCCATCACCGGCACCAACAAGCGCCCGCTCAAGTCGCTGGCCGACATGATCAAGGGCAAGCAGGGTCGCTTCCGCCAGAACCTGCTGGGCAAGCGCGTCGACTACTCCGGCCGTTCGGTCATCGTGGTCGGCCCGACGCTGCGCCTGCACGAGTGCGGCCTGCCGAAGAAGATGGCGCTGGAGCTGTTCAAGCCCTTCATCTTCGCCAAGCTGCAGCGCAAGGGCATGGCCACCACGATCAAGGCCGCCAAGAAGCTGGTCGAGCGCGAGTCGGCCGAGGTGTGGGACATCCTCGAAGAGGTTATCCGCGAGCACCCGGTGCTGCTCAACCGCGCACCGACCCTGCACCGCCTCGGCATCCAGGCCTTCGAGCCGGTGCTCATCGAGGGCAAGGCGATCCAGCTGCACCCGCTGGTGTGCACCGCGTTCAACGCCGACTTCGACGGTGACCAGATGGCCGTGCACGTCCCGCTGAGCCTGGAGGCCCAGCTGGAAGCGCGCGCGCTGATGATGTCGTCGAACAACATCCTGTCGCCGGCCTCCGGCGAGCCGATCATCGTGCCGACCCAGGACGTCGTGCTGGGCCTGTACTACATGACCCGCGCGCTGGAGAACAAGAAGGGCGAGGGCATGGTCTTCGCCAACGTCTCCGAGGTGAAGCGCGCCTACGACAACCGCGTCGTCGAGCTGCACGCCAAGGTGCGCGTGCGCATCGCCGAGACGGTCATCGCCGAGGATGGCAGCCGCAGCCCGCAGACCACGCTGGCCCGCACCACCGTCGGTCGCGCCCTGCTGGCCGAGATCATGCCCGAGGGCCTGTCCTTCGAGCTGGTCAACACCGAGCTGACCAAGAAGAACATCAGCCGCCTGATCAACGCCTGCTACCGCAACCTGGGCCTGAAGCAGACGGTGATCTTCGCCGACAAGCTCATGTACACCGGCTTCAGCTTCGCCACCCGCGCCGGCGTGTCGATCGGCATCGACGACATGACCATCCCGGACGAGAAGAAGGGGATCCTTGCCGAGGCCGAGGCCGAGGTCAACGAGATCCAGGAGCAGTACCAGTCAGGCCTGGTCACCGCCGGCGAGCGCTACAACAAGGTCGTCGACATCTGGTCGCGCACGAACGAGCGCGTGGCCAAGGCGATGATGGAAGCGATCGGCACCGAGACGGTCAAGACCGCCGAGGGCAAGGACGTCGCGCAGAAGTCGATGAACTCGGTCTACATCATGGCCGACTCCGGCGCGCGTGGTTCGCAGGCGCAGATCCGCCAGCTGGCCGGCATGCGTGGCCTGATGGCCAAGCCCGACGGCTCGATCATCGAGACGCCGATCACCGCGAACTTCCGCGAGGGCCTCAACGTCCTGCAGTACTTCATCTCGACCCACGGTGCACGAAAGGGCCTGGCCGATACCGCGCTCAAGACCGCGAACTCCGGCTACCTGACCCGCCGCCTGGTCGACGTGTCCCAGGACGTGGTCATCACCGAGGTCGACTGCGGTACCGAGAAGGGCATCACGATGACCCCGATCGTCGAGGGCGGTGACGTCGTCGAGCCGCTGCGCGAGCGCGTGCTGGGCCGAGTCGTGGCCGAGGACGTCTACCTGCCGGGCGACGACGAGGATGCGTTCGTCACCCGCAACACCCTGCTCGACGAGAAGTGGGTCGACAAGATCGAGGCTGCCGGCGTGCAGTCGATCAAGGTGCGATCCACGATCACCTGCGAATCCTCCTTCGGCGTGTGCTCGCAGTGCTACGGCCGCGACCTGGGTCGTGGCCACCTGGTCAACATCGGCGAGGCGGTGGGTGTCATCGCCGCGCAGTCGATCGGCGAGCCGGGCACCCAGCTGACGATGCGTACCTTCCACATCGGTGGTGCCGCCTCGCGTGCCGCCGCCGTGGACAGCGTCTCGATCAAGACCACCGGCTCGGTGAAGTTCACCAACATCAAGACCGTCGAGCACTCCGCCGGCCACCTGGTGGCGGTGTCGCGCTCGGGCGAGGTCTCGATCCTCGACACCTCCGGCCGCGAGCGCGAGCGCTACAAGCTGCCGTACGGTGCCACGATCCAGGTCAAGGACGGTTCCGAGGTCAAGGCCGGCCAGACGGTCGCCAACTGGGACCCGCACAACCACCCGATCGTGTCGGAAGTGGCCGGTTCCGTGCGCTTCGTGGACTTCGTCGACGGCGTCACCGTCATCGAGAAGGTCGACGAGCTCACCGGCCTGTCCAGCGCCGAGATCACCGATCCCAAGCGTCGTGGCACCGCCGGCAAGGACCTGCGGCCGATCGTGCGCATCGTCGACGGCAAGGGCAACGACCTCAACATCCCGGGCACCGACCTGCCGGCGCAGTACCTGCTGCCGCCGCGCTCGGTCGTCAACCTCAAGGATGGTGCCCCGGTGGGCGTGGGCGACGTGGTCGCCAAGATCCCGCAGGAGGCCTCCAAGACCCGCGACATCACCGGCGGCCTGCCGCGCGTGGCCGACCTGTTCGAGTCGCGCAAGCCGAAGGATCCCGCGATCCTGGCCGAGCGCTCCGGCGTGGTCAGCTTCGGCAAGGAGACCAAGGGCAAGCAGCGCCTGGTCATCAAGGACGGCGAGGGCAACGAGCACGAGGAGCTGATCCCGAAGTACCGCCAGATCATCGTGTTCGAAGGCGAGCACGTCGAGAAGGGCGAGACCGTGGTCGATGGCGAACCGACGCCGCAGGACATCCTGCGCCTGCTGGGTGTCGAGCAGCTCACCGCCTACCTGGTCAAGGAGATCCAGGACGTCTACCGCCTGCAGGGCGTGAAGATCAACGACAAGCACATCGAGGTGATCGTCCGCCAGATGCTGCGCAAGGTCGAGATCACCGACGCCGGCGACAGCCGCTACCTGGCGGGCGAGCAGGTCGAGAAGATCCGCGTGGTCGAGGACAATGCCCGGGCAGTCTCGCGCGACGAGCTGCCGGCGCAGTACGACCCCGTCCTGCTGGGCATCACCAAGGCCTCGCTGGCCACCGAGTCGTTCATTTCGGCGGCGTCCTTCCAGGAAACCACCCGCGTGCTGACCGAGGCGGCCGTCCGCGGCACCCGCGATACCTTGCGGGGGCTCAAGGAGAATGTTATTGTTGGTCGGCTTATCCCGGCAGGCACGGTCTGGCGTACCACACCCAGCGCCGCCGCCAGCCCGGTGAACTGAGCGATTCGGAGATGGAGGCGCTCAGCGCCGCCGCCCCGGCCCCAGCGGCCGAGGTCGAAGCCGGATCCTCGGAAGACTGACAGGTAGTGATTCGCGACCCCATAGGGTCGCCGCACATATCGAAATGAGGCGCAGGACGCGCCTCGTGTTCGGGAACAGGGATGTCAAAGCTTGCCAAGGGGCCCGCTGTTTGACAGCGGGTCTTGACGCGGGCTAAACTTTTCGGCTCGGCAGGTCGGGTGAATTCACCGGCCTGCCTTCATTTTTCATCGGAAGGCGTTTCTCCAGATGGCAACGATCAATCAGCTCGTCCGCAAGGCGCGACAGCCCAAGACGTACAAGAGCGCCTCGCCGGCGCTGGAAAACTGTCCGCAGCGCCGTGGTGTGTGCACCCGCGTCTACACGACGACCCCGAAGAAGCCGAATTCGGCGCTTCGCAAGGTCGCCAAGGTGCGCCTGACCAACGGCTTCGAAGTGATCTCCTACATCGGTGGCGAAGGCCACAACCTGCAGGAGCACTCGGTGGTCCTGATCCGCGGCGGTCGCGTCAAGGACCTGCCGGGCGTGCGCTACCACACCGTTCGCGGCTCGCTCGACGCCGCCGGCGTGGCCAAGCGGCGCCAGGCGCGTTCGAAGTACGGCGCCAAGCGTCCGAAGGCGTAAAGCAGCAGGCAGCATCGGCGACGAACGTCGCCGCTCCCGATCTTTTCAAATCAGGCACGCATCATGTCCCGTAAAGGTTCACCTGGTATCCGTTCAGTTCTCCCCGATCCCAAGCATGGGAGCGAGATGGTCGCGCGTTTCATCAACATGGTGATGAAGAGCGGCAAGAAGTCCGTCGCCGAGAAAATCGTCTATGGCGCGATGGACTCCATCGGCGAGAAGAACCCCAACGCCCTCGAGTTGGTCGAGAAGGCGCTCAGCAACGTCGCCCCCGTGGTCGAGGTCAAGTCCCGCCGCGTCGGTGGTGCGACCTACCAGGTGCCGGTCGAAGTGCGTGCCTCCCGTCGCCAGGCCCTGGCGATGCGCTGGCTGATCGATTCGGCCCGCAAGCGCTCCGAGAACACCATGCCGCGCAAGCTGGCGGGTGAGCTGCTCGACGCCGCCGAGAGCCGTGGTGGCGCCGTCAAGAAGCGCGAAGAGACGCACCGCATGGCGGAAGCCAACAAGGCGTTCTCGCACTACCGCTGGTAATCACGCAATCGCGCGGCCCCACGGGGCCGCCGGCAAGTCAATACAGGTAATCCACAGTGGCCCGTCATACCCCAATCGATCGCTACCGCAACTTCGGCATCATGGCCCACATCGATGCCGGCAAGACCACGACCAGCGAGCGCATCCTGTTCTACACCGGCGTGAGCCACAAGATCGGTGAAGTGCACGATGGCGCCGCCGTCATGGACTGGATGGAGCAGGAGCAGGAGCGCGGCATCACCATCACTTCCGCCGCCACCACGGCGTTCTGGAAGGGCATGGACCAGACGCTGCCCGAGCATCGCCTGAACATCATCGATACCCCGGGCCACGTCGACTTCACCATCGAAGTCGAGCGTTCGCTGCGCGTGCTCGACGGCGCGGTGTTCGTGCTGTGCGCGGTCGGTGGCGTGCAGCCGCAGTCCGAGACCGTCTGGCGCCAGGCCAACAAGTACTCGGTGCCGCGTCTCGCGTTCGTCAACAAGATGGACCGCACCGGTGCCAACTTCAAGAAGGTCATCGAGCAGCTCAAGTCGCGCCTGGGTGCCTACCCGGTGCCGATGCAGCTGCCGATCGGCGCCGAGGACAACTTCGAGGGCGTGGTCGACCTGGTGAAGATGCAGGCGATCTACTGGGACATGGAGTCGCAGGGCACGAAGTTCGAACTGCGCGACATCCCGGCCGAGATGCTCGACGACGCCAAGGCGGCGCGCAGCTTCATGGTCGAGGCTGCGGCCGAGACCTCCGAGGAGCTGATGGACAAGTACCTCGAGGGTACGGACCTGACCGAGGACGAGATCATGTCCGGCATCCGTGCCGGCACGCTCGCGTGCTCGATCATCCCGGCCTTCTGTGGCACGGCGTTCAAGAACAAGGGCGTCCAGGCGATGCTCGACGGCGTGATCAACTACCTGCCGTCGCCCGCCGACCGTCCGCCGGTCGCCGGCATCGACGACAACGAGCAGCCGGCCACCCGTCGTGCCGAAGACAACGAGAAGTTCTCGGCGCTCGCGTTCAAGATCATGACCGACCCGTTCGTCGGCTCGCTGACCTTCTTCCGCGTGTACTCCGGTACGCTCGCCGCCGGCGACCAGGTGTTCAACCCGGTCAAGGGCAAGAAGGAGCGCGTGGGCCGCATCCTGCAGATGCACTCCAACAACCGTGAAGAGGTCAAGGAAGTGCGTGCCGGCGACATCGCCGCGGCCGTGGGTCTCAAGGACGTCACCACCGGTGACACCCTGTGCGCCCAGGACAGCATCATCACGCTGGAGCGCATGGTCTTCCCGGATCCGGTCATCGCGATGGCGGTCGAGCCGAAGACGAAGTCCGACCAGGAGAAGATGGGCATCGCCCTGAGCCGCCTGGCGCAGGAGGATCCGTCCTTCCGCGTGCGCACCGACGAAGAGTCGGGCCAGACGATCATCTCGGGCATGGGCGAGCTGCACCTCGACATCATCGTCGACCGCATGAAGCGCGAGTTCAACGTCGAGGCCAATGTCGGCAAGCCGCAGGTGGCCTACCGCGAGACGATCCGCCAGATGGTCAAGCAGGACGGCAAGTTCGTCCGCCAGTCCGGCGGCAAGGGCCAGTACGGCCACGTCGTCATCGAGCTGGTCCCGCAGGAGCGCGGCAAGGGCTACGAGTTCGAGAACGCGATCGTCGGCGGCGTGATCCCGAAGGAGTACATCCCGGCGGTCGACAAGGGCATCCAGGAAGCGATGGCCAATGGCGTCATGGCCGGTTACCCGGTCGTCGACATCAAGATCCGCCTCATCGACGGTTCCTACCACGACGTCGACTCCTCGGAAATGGCGTTCAAGATCGCCGGTTCCATGGGCTTCAAGGAAGGCTTCCACAAGGCCAGCCCGGTCCTGCTGGAGCCGATCATGAAGGTCGAGGTGGTGACGCCGGAGGACTACATGGGCGACGTGATGGGTGACCTGAGCCGTCGTCGTGGCGTCCTGCAGGGTTCCGATGACAGCCCGTCGGGCAAGGTCATCAACGCGCACGTGCCGCTGGGCGAGATGTTCGGCTACGCGACCTCGCTGCGTTCGGCCACCCAGGGCCGCGCCACCTACACGATGGAGTTCGATCACTACGCCGAGGCGCCGAACAACATCGCCGAGCAGATCGTCAAGAAGTCCTGATTCCAACCCTTTTTTGAATACGTACAGGTAAGCAGACATGTCCAAGGAAAAGTTCGAGCGCAAGAAGCCGCACGTGAACGTCGGCACGATCGGCCACGTCGACCACGGCAAGACCACGCTGACCGCCGCGCTGACC
>NZ_VRTS01000014.1 GCF_008017755.1 Alkalisalibacterium limincola | reverse complement strand
GGCGCTGGGGTGGGGGACATACCCCCAGGATCTTTAAAGAAAAACCACGCAGTGGTTTTTCGATCCAGGGGGTATGTCCCCCACCCCCGCGCTGCACCGAACTGGCCCTCGACACCACCCCGTGTTCCAATACACGGGCAAGAAGCGGGGGTGCCCAACTGGGCTGAGAATTACCCTTCGAACCTGATCCGGCTCGCACCGGCGTAGGGAGCTTCGACCCGCGCAGCCGGAACCATCGGCGTGCGTCGTGCCGGCGCCATCCGCTTCGTTTCCCGTCGCCCAAAGGACGAAGCCATGAATGCCGTGCCCACCGAACTGGCCCTCCAGGCCCAGAAGCTCTCCGAATCCGTCACCAAGCCGGTCACCGGCTCGCGCAAGATCCATGTCGAGGGCTCGCGTCCGGACGTGCGCGTGCCGATGCGCGAGATCGTGCTGTCGGACACGCCGCTGATCTTCGGTGCGGAGAAGAACGCGCCGTTTTGCGTGTACGACACGTCCGGCCCTTACTCCGACCCCGAAGCGGACATCGACCTGGCCGCCGGCCTGCAGCCGCTGCGGGCGGAGTGGATCGGCGAGCGGGGCGATACCGAGGCGCTGGACGGGCTGAGTTCGGAGTTCGGGCGCGGTCGCGAGACCAATCCCAAGCTCGATTCGGTGCGTTTCCCGCGTAGGCATGCGCCGCGTCGCGCGCTGGCCGGGGCCAATGTCAGCCAGATGCACTACGCCAAGCGCGGCATCGTGACGCCGGAGATGGAGTTCATCGCGATCCGCGAGAACCAGCGTATCGAGGCGATCACCGAGGCGCACCTGCTCAACCAGCATCCGGGGCACAGCTTCGGCGCCAACATCCAGCAGCGCATCACGCCGGAGTTCGTGCGCGAGGAGGTGGCGCGCGGGCGGGCGATCATCCCGAACAACATCAACCACCCCGAAAGCGAGCCGATGATCATCGGCCGCAACTTCCTCACCAAGGTCAACGCCAACATCGGCAACTCGGCCGTGTCCTCGGGCATCGCCGAGGAGGTGGAGAAGCTGGTGTGGGCGATCCGCTGGGGCGCGGACACGGTCATGGACCTGTCCACCGGCAAGCACATCCACGAGACGCGCGAGTGGATCATCCGCAATTCGCCGGTGCCGATCGGCACGGTGCCGATCTACCAGGCGCTGGAGAAGGTCGACGGCCGAGCCGAGGAGCTGACCTGGGACATCTTCCGCGACACGCTGATCGAGCAGGCGGAGCAGGGCGTGGACTACTTCACGATCCACGCCGGCGTGCTGCTGCGCTACGTGCCGCTGACCGCCAAGCGCGTCACCGGCATCGTCAGCCGCGGCGGTTCGATCATGGCCAAGTGGTGCCTGGCACACCATCGCGAGAGCTTCCTCTACGAACACTTCGAGGAGATCTGCGAAATCATGAAGGCCTACGACGTGGCCTTCTCGCTGGGCGATGGCCTGCGCCCGGGCTGCCTGGCCGACGCCAACGACGCGGCGCAGTTCGGTGAACTCGAGACGCTGGGTGAACTCACCAAGATCGCCTGGAAGCACGACGTGCAGACCATGATCGAGGGCCCCGGACACGTGCCGATGCAGCTGATCAAGGAGAACATGGACAAGCAGCTGGTCGAGTGCGGCGAGGCGCCGTTCTACACGCTTGGGCCCCTGACCACCGACATCGCACCCGGCTACGACCACATCACCTCGGCGATTGGTGCGGCGATGATCGGCTGGTACGGCTGCGCGATGCTGTGCTACGTGACGCCCAAGGAGCACCTGGGCCTGCCCAACCGCGAGGACGTGCGCGAGGGCCTGATGGCCTACAAGATCGCCGCCCATGCCGCCGACCTGGCCAAGGGCCACCCGGGCGCGCAGGCGCGCGACAACGCGCTGTCGAAGGCGCGCTTCGAGTTCCGCTGGGACGACCAGTTCAACCTCGGCCTGGACCCGGACCGGGCCCGCGAGTACCACGACGAGACCCTGCCCAAGGACGCGCACAAGGTCGCCCACTTCTGCTCGATGTGCGGCCCGCACTTCTGCTCGATGCGCATCACCCAGGACGTGCGCGACTACGCCAAGGACCAGGGCGTGTCGGACGCCGCCGAGGCGCTGGAGAAGGGCATGGCCGAGAAGGCCGCGGAGTTCCGCGAGAAGGGTGCGGAGGTCTACCACCGCGAGTGAGCGCGCGGGTTGATGCAATGAAAAAGCCCCGGCATGGCCGGGGCTTTTTCGTGCTGCGGGTTCCGGTGGCGCGAGCCGTCCGCCCGCGCGCCGCGTCCGCTGCCTCAGAAGTTGAGCTTCTCGGGCGAGCTCTCGTAACGCTCGATCGACTCCCGGATGATCTTCTTCGCCTCGTCGGCGCCACCCCAGCCGTCGAGCTTGACCCACTTGCCCTTCTCGAGGTCCTTGTAGTGCTCGAAGAAGTGGCCGATGCGCTCCAGCCAATGCGGCGACACCTGCTCGATGTCGTCGATGTGCGAATAGCCGCCGAACACCTTCGGGTGCGGCACGGCCAGCAGCTTCTCGTCCTGACCGGCTTCATCCGACATCTTCAGCACGCCGACCGGCCGGCAGCGGATCACCGAGCCCGGGATCAGCGGCAGCGGCAGGATCACCATGACGTCGACCGGGTCGCCATCGCCACACAGCGTGTGCGGCACGTAGCCGTAGTTGCACGGGTAGCGCATCGGCGTGGACAGGATGCGGTCGACGAAGATCGCGCCGGTGGCCTTGTCCACCTCGTACTTCACCGGCTCGGCGTCCTTGGGAATCTCGATGACGACGTTGATGTCATCGGGCAGGTGCTTGCCGGCGGGAACGAGGTCGAGGCCCATGGGTGCTCCAGTTCAATGCGGGGGATTCAAGGCCGGCAATAATACGCCAACCCCTGCTGCAGCGCACCAAAGCCCCTCCCACGCACCACTCCATCGAGCGCTCCACCCGCTCTTGCTCTCGCTGTTGCTTCGCTGTGGCTTTGGCTTCTCCCCCCAATCCAGCCGCGTGGGTCCGTGGGGAGCGGGAAACCTTCCCGCCAGAATCTTTAAAGAGCGGCCGCAGGCCGCTCGATTCCAAGGGAAGGTTTCCCGGTCCCCGCGCGCGGCGCCACGCCTTTCGCTCTTGAAGCACGCAACGAGCAGAGCCAGAAAAGCGAAAACCAGACATCCCAACGGCGCCGGGCCGCGCCGGGTATACCTCCCTGGATCGAAAAACCCCTTCGGGATTTTTCTTTAAAGATCCTGGGAGGTACACCCGACACGGCCCGTCACCACGAACCGGTCCGGCTCGTCTGTTACGTCATCACAGCAAGGGCACCATCAGCAGCGCCACGATGTTGGTCACCTTGATCAGCGGGTTGATTGCAGGGCCCGCCGTGTCCTTGTACGGATCGCCGACCGTGTCGCCGGTGATCGCCGCATGGTGGGCCTCCGAACCCTTGCCACCGTGATGGCCCTCTTCGATGTACTTCTTCGCGTTGTCCCACGCGCCACCACCGGTGCACATGCTGATCGCCACGTACAGGCCGGTGACGATCGTACCCATCAGCAGGCCGCCCAGGGCCGCGGGGCCCAGCAGCAGGCCGACGGCCACCGGCACGAACAGCGGCAGCATCGAGGGCAGGATCATCTCGCGGATCGCCGCGCGCGTGAGCAGGTCCACCGCGCGGTCGTAGAGCGGCTTGCCGGTGCCTTCCATGATCCCCGGGATCTCGCGGAACTGGCGCCGGACCTCCTCGACCACGCTGCCCGCTGCGCGCCCGACGGCCTGCATCGCCATCGCGGCGAACAGGAACGGGATCAGGCCGCCGATCAGCAGGCCCACCAGGACATCGGGCTGGTCGATCGAGAAGTTCACCACCAGGCCGTCCGCCCCCGGCCGCTCGGAGAGCTTGTGGGCGTAGTCGGCGAACAGCACCAATGCGGCCAGGCCGGCCGAGCCGATGGCGTAGCCCTTGGTGACGGCCTTGGTGGTGTTGCCGACCGCGTCCAGTGCGTCGGTGGTCTTGCGGATCTCCGGGTCCAGCCCGGCCATCTCGGCAATGCCGCCGGCGTTGTCGGTGATCGGGCCGTACGCGTCGAGCGCCACGATCATGCCGGCCATCGACAGCATCGAGGTGGCGGCAATGGCGATGCCGAACAGGCCACCCAGGTGGTAGGTGAGCAGGATCGCGCCGGCCACCGACAGGGCCGGCAGGGCGGTCGACTTCAGCGACACCGCCAGGCCGGCGATGACGTTGGTGCCATGGCCGGTTTCGGAGGCCTTGGCGATGTCGCGGACCGGGCCGAAGTCGGTCGAGGTGTAGTACTCGGTGATCACGCACATCAGCCCGGTCAGCACCAGGCCGACGATCGCGCACCAGAACAGCGGCACGCCCAGTTCGGCACCCAGCATCGTGGTGGTGACGAAGTAGAAGCCGACCGCCGCGAGGATGCCCGACAGCGCCAGGCCGCGGTAGAGCGCCGCCATGATCTTGCCGTCGCCGGACACCTTGACGAAGAACGTGCCGATGACCGAGGCGAGGATCGACACCGCGCCCAGTACCAGCGGCAGCATGACGCCGGCCCAGCCGTAGGTGGTGTAGGTGATGCCGGCGATCAGCATCGTTGCGATGATCGTGACCGCATAGGTCTCGAACAGGTCGGCGGCCATGCCGGCGCAGTCGCCGACGTTGTCGCCGACGTTGTCGGCGATCACCGCGGGGTTGCGCGGGTCGTCCTCGGGGATGCCGGCCTCGACCTTGCCGACCAGGTCGGCACCGACGTCGGCGCCCTTGGTGAAGATGCCGCCGCCGAGGCGGGCGAAGATCGAGATCAGCGAGGAGCCGAAGGCCAGGCCGATCATCGGTTGCAGCGCCGCGGTGACCGCTTCGCCGGACTGCTCGCCACCCATGACGAACATGAAGTAGCCAGCCACGCCCAGCAGGCCCAGGCCGACGACCAGCAGGCCGGTCACCGCACCGCCACGAAAGCTGACCTGCAGCGCCTCGTTGAGCCCGACCGTGGCGGCCTGGGTCGTGCGCACGTTGGCGCGCACCGAGACGAACATGCCGATGAAGCCGGCCGCGCCGGACAGGATCGCGCCGATCGCGAAGCCGATCGCGGTCAGCCAGCCGAGCAGCGGGATGAAGCCGATGATCAGGAACAAGACCAGGCCGACCGCGCCGATCGTGTAGTACTGCCGTTTCAGATAGGCCGCCGCGCCTTCCTGGATCGCCCCCGCGATCTCCTGCATGCGCGCGTTGCCGGTGGGTTGCGCCAGGATCCAGCGCGCGGAAAAGACCCCGTAAAGGATCGCAAGGGCCGCGCAACCAAGCGCCAGCCACAAACCGTACTGCTCCAGCATGTTTCCCCTCCCCAAGGTGGACGTGGGTGGCGCCGGAGGTTTCCGGCGCTCACCGACGCTGCACCCGGGCGGGTGGACCCCCGGCAACGCGGTTGAATCGACTTCCCGGGCGTGTGGGGATCCCCTGCTCCGGGCAACAACGACGGCCCGAGTATGGCAAACCCGGCGCATGGCGTAACCCTGCAGCGCAACAGGGGCGCTGCCGCGGCTCCCGGAGTGCCGGGAGCGGGCCCTGGTCAGGTCTGGAAGTCGGGCAGCTTGCGCTTCACCGGCACGTTCTGCAGGCGCACGTACTTCGGCAGTCCGTCGCGCCCGTACGGCGGCGGCACCTCGCCCTGGATCAGCGGGGCCAGGTAGCGCCGGCAGGCCGCGGTGATGCCGTAGCCGTCGCGGCGGATGAAGCCCTTGGGCATCGTCTTCTCGGCATTGGCGATCTTCGACAAGGGGGCGGGTTCGATCTTCCAGCGGTAGGGTTCGTCGCGGGTGCGCACGATCACCGGCATCACCGCGTTGCGCCCTTCCAGCGCGTACTCCACGGCGGCACGACCCACGGCCTGGGCCTGCTCGAGGTCGGTCGCCGACGCCAGGTGGCGAGCGGAGCGCTGCAGGTAGTCGGGTACGGTCCAGTGCACCTTCAGCCCGAGCTCGTCCTTGACCAGGGCGGCGATGTGCGGCCCGACGCCGCCCAGCTGGCTGTGGCCGAAGGAGTCCTTGCCGCCGGCCGCGGCGACGAAGCTGCCGTCTGGCAGGCGCAGGCCTTCCGAGACCACCACCACGCAGTAGCCGACCTTGGACACGGTGTCGGCGACGCGTTCGAGGAAGGCGGCCTGCTCGAACGGCCGCTCGGGGAACAGGATCAGATGCGGGGCGTCGTTGTTGCCGGTGCCGGCCAGGCCCGCGGCCGCGGCGAGCCAGCCGGCGTGGCGGCCCATCACCTCGTAGACGAACACCTTGGTCGAGGTCTCCGCCATCGCCTCGACGTCGAAGCTGGCCTCCAGCAGCGACACCGCGGTGTACTTCGCGGCCGAGCCGAAGCCCGGGCAGGTGTCGGTGACGGCCAGGTCGTTGTCGACCGTCTTGGGCACGCCGATGCAGTGCAGCTCGTAGCCGAACTCCTCGGCCAGCTGGCTGACCTTGTGCGCGGTGTCGGCCGAGTCGTTGCCGCCGTTGTAGAGGAAATAGCGCACGTCGTGGGCCTTGAACACCTCGATGAGGCGCTCGTACTTGGCGCGGTCGACGTCGAGCGACTTGAGCTTGTAGCGGCAGGTGCCGAACGCACCGCCCGGGGTGTGGGCCAGCGCCCGGATCGCCGCGATCGGCTCGCGGCTGGTGTCGATGAGGTCCTCGCGCAGTGCCCCGACGATGCCGTTGCGGGCGGCCAGCACCTTGACGCGATGCTGGCGCGCGGTCTCGATGACCGCCGATGCCGTGGCATTGATGACGGCGGTGACGCCGCCGGACTGGGAGTAAAGCAGGGTTCCTTTGCTCATGACCGTAGGTCCTTCAGGGGAGTGCTCGATGGCAGTGCTGGTTTGACTGGGGGCCGCGCCACGGGTAGCGTTCGACACCATTGCTCGGGCCCTGTCGGCCTTCAGTCTAGCGCCGCCGGGTCGGCAGCAGATGACGGCCGGGTCCAGCCACGCATTCCATCTCTGGGGACATCCTCATCATGCGACTCGTTCTTCTCGGTGCGCCCGGTTCGGGCAAGGGCACGCAGGCCACCCGTCTCAAGGACCATCTCGGTGTGCCGCACATCTCCACCGGCGACCTGCTGCGCGCCGAAGTGGCGGCCGGCACGGCGCTCGGCGTGCAGGCCAAGGAAGTGATGGCGCGCGGCGAACTCGTATCCGATGCGATCCTGCTGGGCATGCTCGAGGACCGTTTTTCGCGCCCGGACACCGCCCAGGGCTTCATCCTCGACGGCTATCCGCGCAACCTGGCCCAGGCCGATGCGCTCGACGCGCTGCTGGAGCGGATCGGACAGCCGGTCGACCGGGCGGTGCAGCTGGACGTGCCGACCGAGGTGCTGGTGGATCGCCTGGCGGGTCGCGCCAGCCTCGAGGGTCGCGCCGACGACACCCCCGAGGCGGTGCGCCACCGCCTCAAGGTCTACGAGGACGCCACCGCGCCCGTGGTCGACCACTTCGAGGGCCAGGGCAAGCTGGTGGCGCTCGACGGGGTGGGCGAGGTGGACGAGGTGCTCGCCCGGATCCTCTCCGCGATCGGGGCCGACCGCGCCTGAGCATGATCGCGATGAGCGGCAGGCCGGCGACATGATCGGCCTGCTGACCTGCCTGCGCGACATCTGCCTGTTCCGGGCCGGCCCCCAGGACTTGCCGTTCTCGCCCGTGCTGGCCCTGCGCCTGAGCGCGCTGCTGCTGGGTCTTGGCGTGGTCGGGACCTGGGTGCAGGGCGTGCCCGGCGAACAGTTCCCGCTGCGCCTTGGCTTGATGGTGGTCTTTTTGGTGGGCCCGCCGTGGGTGTTGTTGCGCCTGCGTGGGAAAGAACCGCGTTTCGTGCAGACGCTCAGCGCGATGGCCGGTGTCGGCGTGCTGTACAACATCCTGGCGCTGCCCTTGCTGATGGCGCTGGCCGGGGGCGGCGAGGCGATCGGTCGCGACCCCGGCCTGGTCCTGGTCGCCTGGATCCTGCTGGCGCTGACGCTGTGGCGGCTGCTGGTGGCGGGGCACGTCTGGCGCCACGCGCTGGACGTGCATCCGGGCACGGGTACGATGCTGGCGCTGGGCCTGTTCATCGCCCAGGTGCTGGTGGCAGGCTGGGCCCTGGGCGGCGGACAGTGACCGCCTGTTGATTTCGGAGACGACGTGAAGCTTCACATCCTGGGCATCTGCGGCACCTTCATGGGCGGCGTCGCCGCGTTGGCGCGCGAGCTGGGCGACGCGGTGGAGGGTTCCGACCTCAACGTCTACCCGCCCATGTCGACCCAGCTCGAGCAGCTCGGCATCACGCTGGCCCAGGGCTACATGGCCGCGAACATCGGCGCCGACGTGGACCAGGTGGTCATCGGCAATGCGCTCTCGCGTGGCAATGCAGCGGTCGAGCACGTGCTCGATGCGGGCATGGACTACACCTCGGGCGCGCAGTGGCTGAGCCAGCGCGTGCTGCCGGGGCGCACGACGCTGGCGGTTGCCGGCACCCACGGCAAGACCACCACGACCACGATCGCGATGTTCCTGCTCCAGGCCGCCGGCCGCGAGCCGGGCTTCCTGGTCGGTGGCGTGCCCGGCGACTTCGGCGTGTCCGCGCGCCTGGGCAGTGGCCCGGAGTTCGTGGTCGAGGCCGACGAGTACGACACCGCGTTCTTCGACAAGCGCAGCAAGTTCGTCCACTACCGGCCGAAGGTCGCGATCCTCAACAACCTCGAGTACGACCACGCCGACATCTTCCCCGACCTGGACGCGATCAAGCGCCAGTTCCACCACCTGGTGCGCACGGTGCCGGGCAGCGGGCGGTTGATCGTCAACGGCGAGGACGCGAACCTGGCCCAGGTGCTGGAAGCGGGCTGCTGGACGCCGGTGGAACGTTTCGGCATCGGGGCGAGCTTCGACTGGAGCGCGCGCCTCAAGGCGGACGATGGCTCGCGCTTCGAGGTGGTGCACGGCGATCGGCTGCTGGGCGAGGTGCATTGGCCTTTGCTGGGGCGGCACAACGTGATGAATGCGCTCGCCGCGCTGGCCGCGGTGGCGGCCTGCGGCGTCGACGTCGCGCCGCTGCTTGCGCGCCTGGCCGACTTCACCAGCGTGAAGCGGCGCATGGAGGTCTTGGGAGAACGCGGCGGCGTGGTGGTCTACGACGACTTCGCCCACCACCCGACCGCGATCCGCACCACGATCCAGGGCCTGCGCGCGAAGGTCGGCGAGGCCCGCATCGTCGTGGCGATGGAACCGCGCTCGAATTCGATGCGGCTGGGTGCGCACGCCGGGCAGCTGGCGCCGTCGCTGGAGGGTGCCGATGCGGTCGTGTTCCTGCACCGGCCGGAGCTGGCCTGGGACGCGGGTGCGGTGCTGGCCGAGTTGCGCGGCGACGGCGAGGCGGTGGCCGACGTGGAAGCGCTGCTGCAGGCCCTGCGCGCCCGGGTCGGTGAAGGCGACCACGTGGTGTTCATGTCCAATGGCGGCTTCGAGGGTGCACCACGCCGCTTCCTGGCGGCCTTGGGTGAAACCGCTCCGCCAGCCTAGACTGGACCCATGTCCGATCTCGCCACCGGCCCGCAGACGCTGCCCCTGTTCCCGCTGGGAACGGTCTTGCTGCCGGGCGCGGAACTGCGCCTGCGCATCTTCGAGGCGCGCTACCTCGACCTGGTCCGCACCTGCTCGCGACAGGGCACCGGCTTTGGCGTGTGCCTGCTGCTGGAGGGCCACGAGGTGGGTGGCGGCAGCGCCTCGGCGGCCACCGGTACCGAGGCGCGGATCACCGACTTCGGCACCACCGACGAAGGCTTGCTGGCCCTGACCGTGGTGGGAGGCCGCCGCTTCCACGTCGAGCACACCCGGGTGCGCGACAACGGCCTGGTCGTGGGCGAGGTGCGCTGGCACGAGACGCCGGAACCGGAAGAGGTGCGCCCTGAGCATGGCCTGCTCTCGCAGTTGCTCGAACGCATCGTGGCGCACTTCGGCGGTGCCCATGCGCGGGCCGGGCCGCGTGACTACGACGACGCCGACTGGGTGGGCTGGCGCCTTTCGGAACTGCTCCCGCTCAGCCCGCTGCAGCGCCAGTCGATGCTGGAGGAGGGCGATCCGCACCGTCGTCTCGACCGGATCCTGGAGCTGTTGCCGGAGCTGCCCAGGGAGTAGCCATGCCCTGTCGGGGCATCAGCGGGGGGTCGCTTCGCGCAGCCGGATCACGTTGAGCATCGACTCCGGCCGGAACACCTGCGCGTGTTCCAGCAGGCCCCCGCGCGACACCGAGTCCAGCAGCTCGCCGCGGGCCAGGCCATCGTCGGGCTGGGCCTCCCAGAAACTGACCAGGTCCAGGCGCGCGTTGAAGTGCAGCGTCTGCACGGTGCCCACCCAGAGCGGTCGCCGCTGCGGCATCAGCACGTAGGGTGCCGGCCACAGCCGCAACACCGAGAGCGCTTCGCCCCCGGCGTCCGCGCGTGCCATCAGCAGGGCCTCGGCACGGCCCTCGTAGGCGATCGGCAGCACCGGCAGGTTGTCCGGGGCGGCATCGTTGGCCATCGTGCGCAGCAGTCCTTCCCAGCCGCCGGCTTCCAGGCGCTGCCAGCCCTGCGCTTCCAGCGTGGCCACCAGCCGCTGCAGCTCGCCGCCGTACTCCACGTTCATGGGCCAGCTGCGCGCGCCGCTGATGCGGTTGCGGCGCTCGGGCAGCGCCTGCCAGCCCTCGGACCACCACAGCGGCATGTCCATCGGCTCGCGCACCAGGGGCGGGTCGAACTGGGCCAGCACGAAGGATGCCTGGCGCGGGCCGAACCAGGCCGCGCTCAGGCCCACGCAGAGGAAGAACACCAGGCTGACCGGCCGCACCCAGAAACTGCGCACCACGCGGCGCCGGTAGGCGATGCCCAGGCCGGTGATCCAGGCCAGCCCCAGCATCAGCCCGGCGAGCACGTCGGTGAACCAGTGCGCACCGAGATACAGGCGCGAGAACGCGACGCAGGCGATCAGCATGCCGGCCACGACGTAGGGCCAGCCGCGACGACGCCCCGGCAGTTCGCGCGCCACCAGCACCGCGAAGAAGCCGTAGACCACGGTCGCCATCGTCACCGGCACCGACGGGAAGCTGAAGCCGGGGGCAAGCAGGGCCTCCGGGGGACGCGGCATCTCCAGCAACCAGCCCAGACTGGTGACCAGCGCCAGACCGGTGACGGCCGCGCCCACCCAGTGTGCCGCGGCCGTGGTTCGTCGCCGCCACAGCAGCCAGACCGTCACCGCGAAGAAGGCCGGGCCCAGCACCGGCCAGTCCCCCAGCACGCTGAGCACCGCCAGCGGCTCGTCGCCAGCGGATTGCGCAGGCCGAGGAAGCCCCGGTAGACGCGCAGGTCGAAGGCCGAGGGCTCTCCGCCTCCGAGCTGCATCAGCAGCAGCGAGAAGAACACCCAGCCCGCACCCAGCAGGCCCAGGGCCAGCAGTGCCAGCGACGGTGATTCAGGCCGCTTCGGGTCGATCAGTGCCGAGGAATAGCGGCCCAGCACCGGATGGCGGTGCGACCAGGCCAGCACGCGTTCCACCAGCAAGGCCGCGCGCGGGGCCAGCACGCGGTAGAGCGCGAACACCGACAGGCCCATCAGGCCCAGCAGCACCAGCAGCACGCCGAGCACCACCGCCAAGCGACCCGCCACTGCCGAGAGCAGGTCCAGCCAGGCCCCGAACAGCCAGCCCGGCGCGATGAAGGCGAAGCCCCAGGTGGCCCCCGCGATCGCACTGACCGGGAGGAACCGCCGCCAGGGCATGTGCAGCATGCCGGCGATGGCCGGAACGATCGGCCGCACCGCGCCCACGTAGCGGGCGATGAGGATGCCCTTGAGGCCATGGCGGTTGAAGAACACCTCGCCGCGCACCAGCCACTCGGGATAGCGCGTGAACGGCCACATGCCGCGCAGCCGGCCCCCTTGGCTACGACCCACGCCGAAGCTCAGTGCGTCCCCGAGGAAAGCCCCGGCCGCCGCGCAGGCGATCGCGTACCAGGGGTCGATCAGGCCCAGTCCCACCAGGGTTCCGACACCGAACAGCAGAGGCAGCGCCGGCACGGCCAGGCCGACCAGCAGCAGTGCGTCGATGAACGCCACCAGGAAGATCACCAGCCCTGCGGTCCGCGGGTTCTGGCCGATCCATGCCAGCAGCGAGTCGAGGGTGGAGGAGTCCATCGGCGGATTATAGAAGCGCATCGCGCCCGATCGCCGGCATGCGAGAATCGGGGGCATGAGCTCACCCCCGCCCGCCCCGACCCAGCGCAGGACGCTCAAGCACGACACGCTGGGTGCGATCTTCCTCGAGGAATCCAGCGACGGCAGCCGCATCGTGCGCGACCCGGGTCGCGCCAATCGCGGCCTGCGCTGGATCTCGCGACTCATCGCCGGCAACGAGCGGCGTGCGCTGCGGCACCTGCAGGGGCTGCCCGGCCTGCCCCGCCTGCTGGCGGAGGGCGAAGGCGGCACCCACCAGCGCAGCTTCATCCACGGGCGCGAGATGCGCGAGGGCGGCATCACCGATCCGGCGTACTTCGGCCAGGCCCGGCGCCTGCTCAACGCCATCCACCGGCGCGGCGTGGCGCACAACGACCTGGCCAAGGAAGCGAACTGGCTGGTGGACGACGCCGGCGCCCCGGCCCTGGTGGACTTCCAGATGGCGTGGATGTCGCCGCGCCGCAGCCGGTTCTTCCGGCTGCTGTGCCGCGAGGACCTGCGCCACCTGCTCAAGCACAAGCGCACCTACTTCCCCGAGCGGCTCACGCCGATCGAGCGGCGCATGCTGGTGCGCCGGTCCTGGCTGCGCGAGGCCTGGTTCAGGACCGGAAAGCCGGTGTACCGCTTCGTCACCCGCCGGCTGCTGAAGTGGGAAGACAACGAGGGCAGGGGGCGCTGACCCGCGCCGGCCTTCCCGTCCCGGACCCGCATGGAGATACGACGATGAGTGGCCTAAAGGGCAAGACCCTCTTCATCACCGGCGCCTCGCGCGGCATCGGCCTGGCGATCGCGCTCAGGGCGGCCGCCGACGGGGCCAACGTGGCGATCGCCGCGAAATCCGCGGTGCCGAATCCGAAGCTGCCCGGCACGATCCACAGCGCGGCCGCCGCCGTGGACGAGGCCGGGGGTCAGGGCCTGGCGCTCAAGTGCGACATCCGCGAGGAAGCGCAGGTCCGCGAGGCGGTGGCCGCGACCGTGGCGCGCTTCGGTGGCATCGACATCCTGGTCAACAACGCCTCGGCGATCTGGCTGCGCGGCACGCTCGACACGCCGATGAAGCGCTTCGACCTGATGCAGCAGGTCAATGCGCGCGGCAGTTTCCTGTGCGCCCAAGCCTGCCTGCCGCACCTGCTGGAGTCCGCGAACCCCCACATCCTGACCCTGGCCCCGCCGCCGAGCCTCGATCCGAAATGGTGGGGGCCGCACACCGGCTACACGCTGGCGAAGATGGGCATGAGTTTCGTGACGATCGGCCTGGCCGCGGAGTTCGGTCCGCAGGGCGTGGCGGTCAACGCGCTGTGGCCGCGCACGCTCATCGCCACCGACGCGCTGAACATGATCCCCGGCGTCGAGGCCGCCAACGGGCGGCGGCCCGACATCGTCGCCGACGCCGCGCACGCCGTCTTGTGCACGCCCTCGCGGCAGCTCAACGGCCGCTTCCTGGTCGACGAGGAGGTACTGCGAGAGCGCGGGGCCGACGACGCGGCCATCGAGGCCTACTCGCTCGAGCCGGGTGCGCGCCTGTTGCCGGACCTGTTCCTGGACTGAGCGCGGGCCCCGGCGTTGGCCTCGGGCCAGCTCAGAGCTTTGCGCCGCACACCCGGCAGAAGCGCGCGTCGGCTTCGTGGCCGGCCTGGCCGCAGGCCTCGCAGCGGCGGCCCCGGAAGTGGCGGTTCATGCTGCCCGCCAGCTCCGCGGTGTAGATGCCGGTCGGCACGGCGATGATGCCGTAGCCGATCAGGATGAGCACCGAGGCCACCGAGCGGCCCAGGGCCGTGACCGGGGCGATGTCGCCGAAGCCCACTGTCGCCACGGTCACGATCGCCCAGTACATCGACAGCGGGATGTTGGTGAAGCCGTTCTCCGGCCCTTCTATCAGGTACATCACCGCGCCGAAGACCGTGACCAGCGCGAGGATCGCGGCCAGGAACACGAGGATCTTGCGCCAGCTGTTGCTGAGCGCATCGGAAAGGATGCTGGCCTCGTCGATGTAGCGCACCAGCTTGAGCACCCGGAAGATGCGCAGGATGCGCAGGATGCGGATGACCAGCAGGTACTGGGTGCCGGCGAAGATCAGCGCCAGGTAGGTGGGCAGCACCGCCAGCAGGTCGATGACGCCGAAGAAGCTGCGCGCATAGCGCCCGGGGCGGTCGACGATCGCCAGCCGGACCAGGTACTCGATCGTGAAGACGATCGTGAAGCTCCATTCCAGGGCCAGGAACAGCGTGCCGTGCTGCTCGCGCAGCGGCTGCACGCTGTCGAGCATCGTCACCAGGACGCTGGCGAGGATCGCGAGGATCAGCGCGATGTCGAACAGCTTCGCGCCCGGCGTGTCGTGTTCGAAGATCGTGTGGTACAGCCGCCCGCGCCAGCCGCGTCGGCCGGGCCGAAGTGGCTGCGCCGCGGCTCGACCGCCTTGTCGCTGTGGGCCGCGCTCATGCCAGGGCGCGCTCGAGGTCGGCGACCAGGTCCTCGGGGTGCTCCAGGCCGACCGAAAGGCGCAGCAGGTTCTGCGGCGAGGTCGGCTCCGGTCCCTCGACCGAGGCGCGGTGCTCGACCAGCGACTCGCAGCCGCCCAGCGAGGTGGCGCACTGGAACAGCTGCAGGGTTCCCGCGACGTGCAGTGCCTTCTCGCGCCCGCCGTGCACCTGCACGCTGAGCATGCCGCCGAAGCCGCGCATCTGCCGTGCCGCGAGCGTGTGGCCGGGGTGGCTGTCCAGGCCCGGGTAGTGCACCGCCTCCACGCCGGGATGGCGAGCCAGTGCCTGCGCGACGATCGCGGCGTTCTCGCAGTGCATGCGCATGCGTGCCGACAGCGAACGCAGCCCGCGCATCACCAGCCAGGCCGCGAACGGGTTGGCGGTGGCGCCGTGCAGCTTGCGGATCTCCCAGGCCGAGTTGGCGTGTTCGGCGTCCCTGGCGAACACCAGTGCGCCCCCCATCACGTCGCTGTGGCCGCCCATGTACTTGGTGGCCGAATGCATGACCACGTCGGCGCCCAGCGTGAGCGGCTGCTGCAGCGCCGGCGTGGCGAAGGTGCCGTCGACGACGAGCAAGGCGCCGACCTCGTGCGCGACGCCCGCAGCGGCGGCAATGTCGACCACCTTCATCAGCGGGTTGGAGGGCGATTCGATCCACAGGCAGGATGTGTCCGGCGTCACCGCTTCGCGCAGCGCGTCCAGGTCGGTGGCGTCGACGAAGCGCGCACGCAGGCCCCAGCGTGGCAGCCACTGCTGCGCCAGCGCGCGCACGCCGTGGTAGAGGTCATCCTGGAACACCACCTGGCTGCCGCTGGGCAGGGCCTGCAGCATCGTGCTGGCGGCCGCCATGCCGGTGGACACGAACAGCGCGCGCTCGCCCGCATCGAGCGCCGCCAGCGCCTGCTCCAGCCGGTGCTGGGTCGGGTTGCCGTAGCGCTGGTACAGGTAGCCGTGGTCCTGGGTGCCGTCGGGCGCGTGCAGGAAGGTCGTCGCCAGGTGCAGTGGCGGACTCAGCGCGCCGGTTTCCTCATCGGCCTGTGCGCCGGAATGCACGGCAAGGGTTTCAAGGCGCATCGGGACTCCGGTTCGGTTCGGCCAGCCCGCATTGTGCGCGAGAAGGCCGCCGCGCTGCACGGGTGGCGGCTACCGGTGGATGTCCCCCGTGCCCGATAATGGGATGTTCCGGCATCGTGCCGACCCCACCGGACATCCCATGAGCCACGCCTCCGAACTCATCGACTCCGCGCGCCGCCACTGGCTGCCGGTCTACCGCCCGCGCGAGCTGGTGCTTGAACGCGGCGAGGGCGCACGCGTCTGGGACAGCGAGGGGCGTGAGTACGTCGACTTCGCCGCGGGCATTGCGGTCAGTGCACTCGGCCATGGCGATCCCGACCTGCTGGCGGCGTTGCACGATCAGGCGGCGAAGCTGTGGCACGCCAGCAACGTGTTCCTGACCGAGCCGCCGGTGCGGCTGGCCGAGGAGCTGGTGGCCGCGGCGGAGTTCGCGCAACGGGTGTTCTTCTGCAATTCCGGCGCCGAAGCCAACGAGGCGGTGATCAAGCTGGCGCGGCGCTGGGCCAGCCAGCAGGGCCGTCCGCCCGAGCGTCGGGTGATCGTGAGTTTCCGCGGCAGCTTCCACGGCCGCACGCTGGCCGCGGTGACCGCGACAGCGCAGCCGAAGTACCAGGCCGGCTACGAGCCGCTGCCACAGGGGTTCCGCTACTGCGAATTCAACGACCTCGATGCACTCGACGAAGCGCTGGCCCCCGGCGACGTGTGTGCGGTGCTGGTGGAGCCGGTGCAGGGCGAGGGCGGCGTGGTGCCGGCGGCCGAGGGTTTCCTGGCCGCGCTTCGCGAGCGTTGCGATGCCCATGGTGCGCTGCTGCTGCTCGACGAGATCCAGTGCGGCATGGGCCGTACCGGCAAGCTGTTCGCGCACGAACACGCCGGCGTTCGACCCGACGCGGTCAGCCTGGCCAAGGCGCTGGGCTGCGGCATGCCGATCGGCGCGCTGCTGGTCGGGCCGGCGCTGGCGGAGGTGATGGAGTTCGGTGCGCACGGCACCACGTTCGGCGGCAACCCGCTGGCCTGCGCGGTCGCCCGCGTGGCCTTGCGCAAGCTGGGCTCGCGCGAGGTGCTGGCCAATGTCGCCGCGCGTTCGATCCAGCTGCGCGAGGGGCTGGCGGCACTGGGCCGCGACGGCGACCTGTTTCGCGAGGTGCGCGGGCAGGGGCTGATGCTCGGGGCCGTGCTGTCGCCAGCGCATGCCGGCCGTGCCGGCGAAGTGCTCGACCACGCTGCCGCGCAGGGCCTGCTGCTGCTGCAGGCGGGGCCGGACGTGCTGCGTCTGGTGCCTGCGCTGACCATCAGCGAGGCGGATTGCAGCGAGGGCTTGGCACGTCTGGACCGCGCACTGGCGGCGCTGCGGCAGGGCCAGGTCTAGATCGGGGAAGCCGGCCGCGCCTTGCGGCGCCGGACCGGTGCCGGGCTCAGGCCTCGGCGGCTTCGCGGAAGGCGTGCCGTGCCGCGTCGACCGTGGCTTCGATGTCTTCCTCGCTGTGCGCCGCGGACAGGAAGCCGGCCTCGAACGCCGACGGCGCGAAGTACACGCCGCGCTTGAGCAGGCCGTGGAAGAAGGTCTTGAACTGGTTGATGTTGCAGGCGGTGGCCTGGGTGAACGTGTCGACCTTCTGGTCGGTGAAGAACAGGCCGAACATGGCCGGCACGCGGTTCGTCGTCACCGCCACGCCGGCATCGGCAGCCGCCTGCTCCAGCCCGTCGCACAGCAGGTGCGTGCGCGCCTCGAGTTCGGCGTGGAAGCCCGGCTGGCGCACCAGCTCCAGCGTCGCCAGGCCCGCGGCCATCGCCACCGGATTGCCCGACAGCGTGCCGGCCTGGTAGATCGGCCCGGCCGGAGCCACCTGCTCCATCAGCTCGCGGCGGCCGCCGTAGGCACCCACCGGCATGCCACCGCCGATGATCTTGCCGAACGTGGTCAGGTCCGGGACGACATCGAACAGTTGTTGCGCGCCGCCGGCGGCGACCCGGAAGCCGGTCATCACCTCGTCGAAGATCAGCACAGCGCCATGCTTCGTGCACAGCGCGCGCAGGTGCTGCAGGTAGCCCTCGCGCGGGAGGATGCAGTTCATGTTGCCGGCGATCGGTTCGATGATCAGGCCGGCGATCTCGTCGCCGTGCGCGTCGAACAGCGCCGTGGCCGCGTCGAGGTCGTTGTAGGGCAGCGTCAGGGTCAGGTCGGCCAGCGCCGACGGCACGCCCGGCGAGTTCGGCAGACCGAAGGTCAGCGCGCCGGATCCAGCCTTCACCAGGAAGCTGTCGCCATGTCCGTGGTAACAGCCTTCGAGCTTCACGATGCGCGAGCGTCCGGTGGCGCCGCGGGCGACGCGGATCGCCGACAGCGTCGCCTCGGTGCCCGAATTCACCATGCGCACCATCTCCAGCGAGGGAACCATGCGCGTGAGCGTCTCGGCCATCGTGACCTCCAGCGCGTTGGGCACGCCGAAGCTGAGGCCATCGCGGGCGGTTGTCATCACCGCCTCGATGACCTTCGGGTGCGCGTGGCCGGCGATCATCGGGCCCCAGGAGCCGATGTAGTCGATGTAGCGGTTGCCGTCGACGTCATACAGGTAGGCGCCTTCGGCGCGCTGGGCGAAGAACGGCTCGCCGCCGACCGAGGCGAATGCGCGCACGGGAGAATTCACGCCACCGGGCATCAGCGGCAGGGCTCGGGTGAACAGGTCGTGGCTGGTGGAAGTGTTCATGCAGGGGGTTCCTGGAAAGCGGACTGGTAGGCGCGCGCGGCCTGGAGGGGGTCGGCCGAGTCGAACACGCCGCTGATGACGGCGATGAGGTCGGCACCGGCCGCGACGAGCGCCGGCGCATTCTCCGGCCTAATGCCGCCGATCGCCACCCGTGGCAGCCCCAGCGGCGCGCTCTGGGCAAGCAGGGAAGGCGACGCGCGTGGCGCATGCGGCTTGGTCGGCGAGGCTTCGAACGCGCCGAAGGCGACATAGCTGGCACCGGCCGTCGCCGCTTCGCGCGCAAGATCGATCCGGTCGTAGCACGAGGCGCCGATGATCGCACCGGCGGGCAGGCGTTCGCGGGCGTGGCGGATGCCACCGTCCTCGCGTCCCAGGTGCACGCCATCGGCCCCCAGCGCAGCCGCCAGCTCGACATCGTCGTTGATGACCAGCGCCACGCCGGCCGCGCGGCACAGCGACAGCAGCGCATTCGCCTGCTCGCGGCGCGTATCCGGGTCGGCCAGCTTGCTGCGGTACTGCAGCAAGGCCGGCGCGCAGGGCAGCACCTGCGCCACCTGTCGCAGCAGGCGGGCGGTGTCGGTTTGCTCCGGCGTGATCAGGTAGAGCCCGCGGACGGACCAGGTGCTTGGATGCATCGTGCTTTCTCGTCGTGCCTGAGGGTGGGACAATGGTCCGCCCCCATTGTGCATTCACGGACCTTTTCCATGAGCGACACCGCTTCCGCCGCCCCTCCCGTCGCCTACCGCAGCTGGATGTGCGTCGTATGCGGTTTCATCTACGACGAGGCCGAGGGCTTGCCGGAAGAGGGCATCGCGCCGGGCACGCGTTGGGAGGACGTTCCCGATGCGTGGACCTGTCCGGACTGCGGCGTCACCAAAGACGACTTCGAAATGGTGCCGCTGGAGTGATCGCGCGCGCCGGCCTCAGTTGAGGCGGGCGGGGCCCACGCTGGCCTCGATCAGTGCGGCACGCACCGGCTCGGCGTCCTCGCCGTCGGGATGCTCGCGCAGGTACCACTCCAGGTCCGAGCGCGCGCCCTTGAGGTAACCGATGCGGAGGTAGGCCAGGCCGCGGTCGCGACGCTCGGCATCCAGCGATGGATCGAGCTTCAGCAGCCGGTCGGCCGAGCGCGCCACGCGGTCGAAATCCTGGGCCTCGGCATACAGGGACTTGAGGTTGCGCAGCATGCGCACCGCGACCGCGCGCGGGGTTGCCGGTGCCAGGATCTGGTGCAGGTCGCTGTCATCGGGCACGTGGCCGTCGAGGTGCTCGCGTGCGCGCTCGCGCAACTCGTCCACCTCCAGCGGCCGGCCCTTGTTGAACGGGTCCATGACCAGCAGGCCCCCGTCCACCGGCAGGCGCACCAGGAAGTGGCCGGGGAACGAGACCCCCTGCAGGCCGATGCCGAGCCGCTCGGCCAGCGCCATCTGCACGACGGCCAGCGAGATCGGATTGCCCAGCCGGCGGTCGACCACGTCGTTGAGGTAGCTGTTGCGCGGGTCGTAGTAGTCCTCGTGGTTGCCGTCGAAGCCCAGCTCGACGTACAGGCGCCGGTTGATCGTCGCCAGGCGGTCGGCATCGTCGCGGGCGGCGTCGATCTCGTCGCGCAAGCCGGCGGCGACCTCGTCCAGCCACGCCGCGTAGGACTGCGGGTCGAGGTCGGGGTATTCGTCGCGGGCGATCAGCAACGCCGTGCCCAGCAGCGGCACGTCCTCGTCGTCGAGGAGGGCCAGGCTGCTCCAGTCGGGGAGTGTGTCGATGCGTTCCATGGGCCAGATATGGGCCCGTCGTGCCGTCCAGTCAAGCGTCCCGGCCTACCGCCGGTCGCTGATCGACGGCGACAGCCTCAGCTCGTCCCCCGGCTGGACGCCAAGCGCGCGGCCTCGCCGGCATTGATCTCAAGCGTGTACTGCGCCGGCCCGGCACTGGGATAGAGCGGACAGCGGTTGCCTGCGGTGCACGGCGGCGTCCGGGGCGACATCGACACCAGGCGAAGCTGTGCGTCGAAGTACAGGATGTCGAGCGGGATGCGCGTGTTCTTCATCCAGAACGCCTGCACCTCCTCCACGTCGTGGATGAACAGCATGCCGTGGCCCGGGGCCAGGCGGTCGCGGAACATCAGGCCCTGCGCGCGGGATGCGTCGTCGTCGGCGATCTCCACCACGTAGCGCTCGCCGCGCAGCTCCACCCAGTCCGCGTCGGTGCTCGCGCAGCCCAGCATCGGCAGGGACAGCAACACCACAAGCAGGCCCAGCAGTGCGGATCGAGAGGTTCGCATGGCGTGCGCGGGTCCGGTTCGGGTGGTCGCAAGACCATTCGCCAGCACGTCGCCGTAGTCAAGCGACGCGCGCAACTCTTTGATGCTGAACCCCCACCCCACGAGCGGTGGAAAAAGTTTGCGCGAGGGGCTTCACAAAGGTGTCGTGGATGTGCAGAATGCGCGGCCCGCCACGGTGGATCGCGAGATTTGGGTGGTGGGGGCGGCAGGAAAAAAGTTCGTTGCAGGGTGTTGACGGACCTCGATTCTGCTGTAAGATGTGCGGCTCCCTTGAGCGAAACGCTCCTGGGCTGGAACGCAGGGCCAAGCCCGCTTCCGCCAAGATCTTTGACAGTGTGCGCAGGTAATTTGTGCGGGCGCCTGCAGGAGGACGAGAGTCCATCTTGCAGACGTCCGAACCAAAAGCAGCAAAGTTATTAGTAAGCTAGTGACCGAAAGCTTGAGTCGGACTCTGCAGAAGAAAGCTGATGTTTTTAACTGAAGAGTTTGATCCTGGCTCAGAGTGAACGCTGGCGGCAGGCCTAACACATGCAAGTCGAACGGCAGCACAGGAGAGCTTGCTCTCTGGGTG
>NZ_VRTS01000013.1 GCF_008017755.1 Alkalisalibacterium limincola | reverse complement strand
CTGATCGCCCCGATCGCGATGGACGACGGCCTGCGTTTCGCCATCCGCGAGGGTGGTCGTACCGTCGGCGCCGGCGTCGTGGCGAAGATTTTCGAGTAAAGCTGCACCACACGAAGCAATGGGGGGCGGGACATACCGCTCCCGCCCCCGTCGCTCTTTCAACGCATAACAGAGAATTACTGCCATGGCGGACCAGAAGATCCGGATTCGGCTCAAGGCGTTCGATCACCGACTGATCGATCGTTCCGCGAGCGAGATCGTGGAGACGGCGAAGCGGACCGGCGCGCAAGTGCGCGGCCCGATCCCGCTGCCGACCAAGATCGAGCGCTACACCATCCTGGTGTCGCCGCACGTCGACAAGGACGCGCGCGACCAATACGAAACCCGTACGCACAAGCGCGTGCTCGACATCATCGACCCCAACGACAAGACCGTCGATGCGCTGATGAAGCTCGAGCTGGCTGCTGGTGTCGACGTCCAGATCAAGCTGGGTTGAGGTGACGACCATGAGCATTGGAATCGTTGGCCGCAAGTGCGGCATGAGCCGGGTCTTCACCGAGGATGGCCTGTCCATCCCGGTGACCCTGATCGAGGCCACCCCGAACCGGGTGACGCAGCTGAAGACGATGGAAACCGACGGCTACACCGCCGTGCAGGTCACCGCCGGAACCAAGCGCGCCGCCCTGGTGAACAAGCCCAAGACCGGCCATTTCGCGAAGGCGAAGGTCGAGGCCGGCCGTGGCCTGTGGGAGTTCCGCGTCGCCGAGGACCAGCTGGGCAGCTACGAGCTGGGTGCCGAGATCAAGGCCGACATCTTCGAGGTCGGCCAGATCGTCGACGTCCAGGGCGTCACCAAGGGCAAGGGCTTCCAGGGCACGATCAAGCGCCACAACTTCACCATGGGTGATGCCACCCACGGCAACTCGCTGTCGCATCGTGCCCCCGGCTCGATCGGCCAGCGCCAGACGCCAGGCCGCGTGTTCCCGGGCAAGAAGATGTCCGGTCACATGGGCCACGTGCGCCAGACCACGCAGAACCTCGAGATCGTGAAGGTGGACGCAGAGCGCGGCCTGATCGCCATCAAGGGTGCGGTGCCGGGCGCGCCGGGCGGCAACGTCATCATCCGCCCCGCGGTCAAGGCTTGAGGAGTTAGAACATGGAACTCGCCGTAAAGGATAGCGGTACGAAGCTGTCGGTTTCCGACAAGATCTTCGACCGCGAGTTCAGCCAGAACCTGGTCCACCAGGTCGTCGTTGCCTTCCGCAACGCCGGTCGCGCCGGTACCAAGGCGCAGAAGACCCGTTCGGAAGTCTCCGGCACCACCAAGAAGTCGAAGAAGCAGAAGGGCGGCGGTGCCCGTCACGGCGCGCTGACCGCGCCGATCTTCATCGGCGGTGGCGTCACGTTTGCCGCCAAGCCGCGCAGCTTCGAGCAGAAGGTGAACCGCAAGATGTACCGCGCGGCGATCGCTTCGATCCTGTCCGAGCTCAACCGCCAGGACCGCCTGGTCATCGTCGAGAGCTTCGACATCGACGAGGCGAAGACCAAGGCGATGGTGGCCAAGCTCGCCGACTTCGGAAACGCGCAGCGCCCGCTGATCGTGACCGAGGACGGCAGCGAGAACCTGTACCTGGCCTCGCGCAACCTGCCCTACGTGCAGGTGCGTGATGTGCAGGGCCTGGATCCGGTGGCGCTGATCGGCGCCGACACCGTGATCTTCACTGCCGACGCGATCAAGAAGGTCGAGGAGTGGCTGGCATGAGCAACGAGAAGATTCTCGGCGTGATCCGCGCCCCGCACGTGTCCGAGAAGGCCGCGCGGGTGCAGGAACTGACGAACTGTTACGTTTTCGAGGTCGCGACGACCGCAACCAAGGCCGACGTCAAGAAGGCCGTGGAAGACCTGTTCAAGGTCACGGTCGAGGCCGTCAATGTGTTGAACGTCAAGGGCAAGCAGAAGTCCTTCCGTTTCCGCACCGGTCGCCGCGCCAATTCGCGCAAGGCATACGTCAAGCTGGCCGAAGGCCAGACCATTGACGTCATGGCCCAGGGCTGAGGTAAGGAATCAAACCCATGCCAGTAATGACTTTCAAGCCGACTTCACCAGGCCGCCGCGCGATGGTTCGCGTGACGACCCCCGGTCTGCACAAGGGTGCGCCGCACGCCGCCCTGCTCGAGAAGAAGAGCAAGACCGGTGGCCGCAACAACAAGGGCCGCATCACGACCCGCCACATCGGCGGCGGGCACAAGCAGCATTACCGGATCATCGACTTCAAGCGCGACAAGGAAGGCATCCCGGCGCGCGTGGAGCGGATCGAGTACGACCCGAACCGCACCGCGCACATCGCGCTGCTGTGCTACGTCGACGGCGAGCGCCGCTACATCATCGCTCCCAAGGCGCTGGCGGCCGGTGACCAGGTGATCGCGGGCCGCGAGGCTCCGATCCGTCCGGGCAATTCGCTGCCGCTGCGCAACGTTCCGGTCGGTTCGACGGTGCATTGCATCGAGATGAAGCCGGGCAAGGGTGCCCAGCTGGCCCGCGCCGCCGGCGCTTCGGCCCAGCTGATCGCCCGTGACGCCGCCTACGCCACCATCCGCCTGCGTTCGGGCGAGATGCGCCGCGTGCCGGCCGAGTGCCGCGCGACGATCGGCGAGGTCAGCAACTCCGAGCACAACCTCGAGAAGCTGGGCAAGGCGGGCGCGTCGCGCTGGCGCGGCATCAAGCCGACCGTGCGTGGTGCCGCCATGAACCCGGTCGACCACCCGCACGGCGGTGGTGAAGCGAAGGCCGGCCAGGGTAATCCGCATCCGGTGTCCCCGTGGGGCACGCCGGCCAAGGGTTACAAGACTCGCAAGAACAAGCGCACGCAGAAGTTCATCGTGCGCGATCGCAGGGGTTGATAGGGCATGTCTCGTTCACTTAAGAAAGGTCCGTTCGTCGATCACCACCTGATGAAGAAGGTGGAAGTCGCGGAAGCCGCCAACAACAAGCGCCCGATCAAGACCTGGTCGCGCCGCTCGATGATCCTGCCGGAGATGGTCGGTCTCACGATCGCCATCCACAACGGTCGGGCCCACGTGCCGGTGCTGATCAACGAGAACATGGTCGGCCACAAGCTCGGCGAATTTGCGCTCACCCGGACCTTCAAGGGTCACGGTGGCGACAAGAAGAGCCGCTAAGAGGAGCATGGACATGGAAACCAAAGCCATTCTCCGCACCGCGCGGATCTCGCCCCAGAAGGCTCGCCTGGTCGCCGACCAGGTGCGTGGCCTGCCGGCCGGCCGTGCGCTGGAGCTGCTGAAGTTCAGCGACAAGAAGGCCGCCCACATGATCTACAAGGTCCTGTATTCGGCGGTCTCCAATGCCGAGAACAACGATGGCGCCGACGCAGACGAGCTGCGCGTCGCCTCGATCATGGTCGATGAAGGCCCGACGCTGAAGCGCTTCATGGCCCGCGCCAAGGGTCGCGGTACCCGCATCCTCAAGCGCACGAGCACATCACTGTGGTCGTGGGCCAGTAAGGCATAGGACGAATACGATGGGTCATAAAGTTCATCCAACCGGAATCCGCCTCGGCATCGCCAAGGACTGGAATTCGAAGTGGTACGCCGGCAAGAAGGAATTCAGCGAATACCTGACTTCCGACCTGAAGGTCCGCGAGATGCTTCGAAAGAAGCTGGCGCAGGCAGGCGTGTCCAAGATCCTGATCGAGCGTCCGGCGAAGTCGGCGCGCATCACGATCCACACCGCCCGTCCGGGCGTGGTGATCGGAAAGCGCGGCGAGGACATCGAGAAGCTGCGCAAGGAAGTCTCCGACCTGATGGGCGTTCCGGCGCACATCAACGTCGCCGAGGTCCGCAAGCCGGAGCTCGACGCGCAGCTGGTGGCCGAGTCGATCGCGCAGCAGCTCGAGCGCCGCATCATGTTCCGCCGCGCGATGAAGCGCGCGGTCGGCAACGCGATGCGCCTGGGTGCCCTGGGCATCAAGGTCGGCGTCGCGGGCCGCCTCAACGGCGCCGAGATCGCGCGCTCGGAGTGGTACCGCGAGGGCCGCGTGCCCCTGCACACCCTCCGCGCCGACATCGACTACGGTTTCGCCGAAGCACACACCACCTACGGCGTCATCGGCGTGAAGGTGTGGGTGTACAAGGGCGAGATCTTTGACTTTGCCCAGCTGAGCCAGGAAAAGACCGAGGAGCGCTCCGAGCGCGGCCCGCGTCCTCCGCGCTCCGGCGGCCGTGATTCGAGGGAATAAGCCATGTTGCAACCCAAGCGCACCAAGTTCCGCAAGATGCACAAGGGCCGCAATGATGGCCTTGCCTGGAATGGCACGCCGTCAGCTTCGGCGAATATGGCCTCAAGGCGACCTCGAGCGGCTTCATCACCGCGCGCCAGATCGAGTCGGCGCGTCGCTCGATCAGCCGTTACGTCAAGCGTGGCGGCAAGATCTGGATCCGCGTGTTCCCGGACAAGCCGATCACCAAGAAGCCCATCGAGGTCCGCATGGGCTCCGGCAAGGGCAACGTCGAGTACTGGGTGGCCCCGATTCAGCCGGGCCGCATGCTGTACGAGATGGAAGGCGTGAGCGAGGAAATCGCACGTGAGGCGTTCCGCCTTGCCGCGGCCAAGCTCTCGGTCAAGACCACTTTCGTGACCCGGACGGTACGGTGATGGAAATCAAGGATATGCGTAACAAGTCGGAGGCCGAGCTCAAGGCTCACCTCCTGGATCTGCACAAGGAGCAATTCTCGCTCCGCATGCAGAAAGCCACTGGTCAGCTGTCGCAGACCCACCAGGTCAAGCGGGTCCGGCGCGAGATCGCGCAGGTCAAGACCCTGCTCGGCGACAAGAAGTAAGGCGGACGTATGAGCGAGAATGACAAGCCGCTGCGCACGGTCGAAGGCCGTGTGATCAGCAACAAGATGGACAAGACCGTGACGGTCCTGGTCGAGCGCCAGGTGAAGCACAAGCTTTACGGCAAGTACATCCGCCGCTCCTCGAAGCTGCATGCGCACGATGAAGAGAATTCGTGCAACGAGGGCGACGTGGTGCGCGTGAGCGAGTGCCGTCCGCTGTCCAAGTCCAAGAACTGGCGCGTGGTGGAAGTCGTCACCCGCGCGGCCGAGTAAGGGAGGGTTTAGCAATGATCCAGATGCAGTCCACCCTGAGTGCGGCCGACAATTCCGGCGCGCGCGAGCTGATGTGCATCAAGGTGCTTGGTGGTTCCAAGCGCCGTTATGCCCATATCGGCGACATCATCAAGGTCAGCGTGAAGGAAGCGATTCCGCGCGGCAAGGTCAAGAAGGGCGAGGTCTATGACGCCGTGGTCGTGCGTACCCGCAAGGGTGTGCGCCGCCAGGACGGCTCCCTGATCCGCTTCGATGGCAACGCCGCCGTGCTGCTCAACAACAAGCACGAGCCGATCGGCACGCGCATCTTCGGACCGGTCACGCGCGAACTGCGTGGCGAGAAGTTCATGAAGATCGTGTCGCTCGCGCCCGAAGTGCTCTGAGCGAGGAGCGAGGAAAAGCCATGAACCGTATCCGTAAAGGCGATCAGGTCATCGTGACCGCCGGCAAGAACAAGGGCCAGAAGGGCGAGATCGTGAAGGTCGACGGCGACAAGGTCGTCGTTGCCAACGTGAACATCGTCAAGCGCCACACGAAGCCCAACCCGCAGGCCAACAACCCGGGTGGCATCGTCGAGCGCGAGGCCCCGATCCATATCTCCAACGTCATGCTGCTCGATCCGGCTTCCGGCAAGGGCTCGCGCGTTGGCATCAAGGTGCTCGAGGATGGACGCAAACAGCGTGTGCTCCGCTCGAGCGGCGAGGCGGTTGACGCCTGAGGAATGACGCAATGACCCGGCTTGAAGAGTTTTACAAGAGTGAAGTTGTCCCCAAGCTCATGGAGAAGTTTGGCTACGACAACGTCATGCAGGTTCCGCGAGTGACCAAGATCACCCTGAACATGGGCGTGGGCGAGGCGGTGGGCAACAAGAAGGTCCTGGAGAACGCCGTGGCCGACATGGCCACCGTTTCCGGCCAGAAGCCCATCGTGACCAACGCGCGCGTGTCGGTGGCGAGCTTCAAGATTCGTGATGGTTGGCCGATTGGGTGCAAAACCACCCTGCGTCGTGCCAAAATGTACGAATTCCTTGATCGCCTGATCAATGTGTCGCTGCCCCGCGTCCGCGATTTCCGCGGCGTGTCGGGCAAGTCGTTCGACGGCCGCGGCAACTACAACATGGGCGTGAAGGAACAGATCATCTTCCCCGAGATCGATTTCGACCAGGTCGATGCGACCCGGGGCATGGATATCGCCATCACGACGACGGCCAAGAGCGACGCGGAAGCCCGCGCCCTGCTCGAAGCCTTCGGTTTCCCGTTCCGCAACTGATTCGGAGTTCCGTACATGGCAAAGACCAGCATGGTGAATCGCGAGGCAAAGCGCACGAAGTTGGTGAACAAGTTCGCCGCCAAGCGCGACGAGCTGAAGAAGACAATCGCGAACCCCAACGCCTCCTACGAGGAGAAGATGGACGCGGTCACCCGCCTCAACAAGCTGCCCCGCGACTCCTCGCCGGTCCGCCAGCGTACGCGCTGCGAGCTGTCGGGTCGTCCGCGCGCGGTCTACCGCAAGTTCGGCCTGGGCCGGAACAAGCTGCGTGAAGCCACCATGCGTGGCGACGTCCCCGGTCTTCGCAAGGCCAGCTGGTAACGCACGGCTCCCCCTCGGGGGACTTTGCGGATATCGGTGCTTATCACTGAGACAGGATTCATTACATGAGCATGACTGATCCCATCGCCGACATGATCGTCCGCATCAAGAATGCGGCCGCGGTCGGCAAGCCCACGGTGCAGATGCCGTCGTCCAAGACCAAGGTGGCCATCGCCAAGGTGCTCAAGGACGAGGGCTACATCCTCGACTCCAAGGTCAGCGACGGCGACGGCAAGCCCGTCCTCGAGGTCGTCCTGAAGTACTACGAAGGCCGTCCGGTCATCGAGCGCATCCAGCGTGTGTCGCGCTCCGGCCTGCGCCAGTACCGCGGCAAGGACGCGCTGCCCAAGATCCTCAACGGTCTCGGCATCGCGATCATTTCGACCTCGAAAGGCATCATGACCGACCGCCAGGCCCGCGCTGCAGGCGTGGGCGGCGAAGTCATCTGCCTCGTGGCCTAAGGAGTACGCATCATGAGCCGCGTTGCCAAGCAACCGATCGTCGTCCCGAAGGGCGTCGACATCACCATTTCCGCCGAGGAAATCACCGTCAAGGGTCCCAAGGGCACCCTGAGCCTGAAGAAGCCGGCCGGCGTCGACCTGAAGGTCGAGAACGGCGAAGGCCAGATCAGCTCCGCGGAAGGGGACCTCGCCATGGGCGGTACGATCCGCGCGATCGTCGCCAACATGGTCAAGGGCGTGTCCGAAGGCTTCGAGCGCAAGCTCGAGCTGGTGGGCGTCGGTTACCGGGCTCGGTCCAGGGCCGTGACCTCAACCTGAACCTCGGTTTCTCCCACCCGGTCGTGTTCACTGCGCCCGAGGGCATCACCATCGAAACCCCGACCCAGACCGAAGTGCTGGTGAAGGGCACCGACAAGCAGCGCGTGGGCGAAGTGGCTGCCAAGATCCGTGGTTTCCGTCCGCCGGAGCCCTACAAGGGCAAGGGCGTTCGCTACTCCGGCGAGAACATCATCAGGAAGGAGGCGAAGAAGGCCTAAGCCGCAGGGCTTACGCGCTTCGCTCCAGAGGTATGACCATGAACAAGAATATTGCCCGTCTCCGCCGCGCCAAGCGCACCCGTTCGCACATCCGCGTGCTCGACGTGCCGCGTCTGTCGGTGCTGCGCACCGGCCAGCACATCTACGCCCAGGTGTTCACGGCCGACGGCTCCAAGGTGCTGGCGGCCGCTTCCACGGTCCAGGCCGACGTGGCCGAAGGCCTGAAGGGTCGCAAGAACATCGACGCCGCCGCCCGCGTGGGCCAGATCGTCGCCGAGCGCGCGCTCAAGGCCGGTGTGGAGCACGTCGCGTTCGACCGCTCGGGCTACCGCTACCATGGCCGCATCAAGGCCCTGGCCGAGGCGGCCCGCGAGGCCGGCCTGAAGTTCTGATCCCGTGCCCGGGGCATTCCCCGGGCCGGTTACCCGAAAGCCATCACAACGATAAGCGGCCACGGCCGTAAGCATTTGACAGGATTACAAGCATGAGTGGTTCCCATCAGCGAGAGAGCGACGACGGCTTCATCGAGAAGCTGGTCGCCGTC
This sequence comes from Alkalisalibacterium limincola, assembly GCF_008017755.1. Classification (GTDB taxonomy): domain Bacteria; phylum Pseudomonadota; class Gammaproteobacteria; order Xanthomonadales; family Xanthomonadaceae; genus Alkalisalibacterium; species Alkalisalibacterium limincola. Next base: position 45,024 of record NZ_VRTS01000013.1, on the reverse strand, counting down.
AATCGAGTCTCCAAGACGGTCAAGGGCGGTCGCCAGTTCACCTTCACCGCGCTGACCGTGGTCGGTGACGGCAACGGCAAGGTCGGCTTCGGCTACGGCAAGGCCCGCGAGGTCCCGGCCGCGATCCAGAAGTCGATGGAGTATGCGCGTCGCGCGATGATCGACGTCAGCCTCAACAACGGCACCCTGTGGCACCCGGTGAAGTCCGGCCACGGCGCGGCGCGTGTGTACATGCAGCCCGCCTCCGAGGGTACCGGCGTGATCGCCGGTGGTGCGATGCGCGCCGTCATGGAGGCCGTCGGCGTGCACAACGTGCTGGCCAAGGCCATCGGCTCGCGCAACCCGATCAACCTGGTTCGTGCGACCATCCGCGGCCTGCAGGAAATGCAGTCGCCGGAGCGCATCGCCGCCAAGCGTGGCAAGAAGGTCGAGGAGATCACCCATGGCTAAGAAGAACGACGCCGCCGCACCGTCAAGGTGCGTCTGGTCAAGGGCCTTCGCGGCACCCAGGCCCGTCACCGCCTGTCGGTGAAGGCGCTCGGCCTGCGCAAGATCAACGACGTCCGCGAGCTGCCGGACAACCCCTGTGTGCGGGGCCTGATCAACCAGGTGCATTACCTGGTCCAGGTCGAGCAGTAAGCCGGAATTCGAGGAGAAACACCCATGCGTCTCAATACGCTCAAGCCCGCAGACGGCGCCCGCAAGGAGCGCACCCGCGTCGGTCGCGGTATCGGTTCCGGACTCGGCAAGACCGCCGGTCGCGGCCACAAGGGCTCGTTCGCGCGCGCCGGCAAGGGCAAGATCAAGGCCGGCTTCGAAGGCGGCCAGATGCCGCTGATCAAGCGCCTGCCCAAGGTCGGTTTCCGTTCGCGCATCGCGAAGGACACCGCCGAGGTCATGCTCTACAAGCTCGACCTGGTCAAGCTCGACACGATCGATTTCGCCGCGCTGCGTGCAGCCAAGCTGGTGCCGTCCACGGCCAAGCAGGCCAAGATCGTCAAGAAGGGCGAGATCAGCCGCAAGGTGACCCTGACGGGTCTGCTGACCACCGCTGGTGCCAAGGCCGCGATCGAAGCGGCCGGCGGAAAGGTGGAGTAAGCAGTGGCCCAGTCCGGCACCACTGCCGCGGGGATGCTCGGCGGCCTAGGCAAGCTCACCGAGCTGCGCAACCGCCTGCTGTTCGTCCTCGGCGCGTTGATCGTCTATCGCTTCGGCACCTATATCCCGGTGCCGGGCGTGAACCCCGAGGCGATGACCAACCTGATGCGTCAGCAGGAAGGCATCGTCCAGATGTTCAACATGTTCTCCGGCGGTGCGCTGGAGCGTTTCAGCCTGTTCGCGCTGAACGTGATGCCGTACATCTCGGCGTCGATCATCATGCAGCTCGCGGCGCAGATCTTCCCGGCGCTCATCGCCATCCGCAAGGAAGGCGAGAGCGGTCGGCGCAAGATCACCCAGTACACGCGCTACGGCACGGTGCTTCTCGCGGCCTTCCAGGCCATGGGCGTCGCACTCGCGCTGCAGTCGCAGTCCGGTGGCGAGGGTGCGGTGGTGTTCAACCCCGGCCCGGGCTTCGTGTTCACGGCGATGATCTCGCTGACCGCAGGCACCATGTTCCTGATGTGGCTGGGCGAGCAGATCACCGAGCGCGGCGTCGGCAACGGCATCTCGCTGATCATCTTCGCGGGCATCGTCGCGGGCCTGCCGGGTGCGGTCATCTCCACGCTGGAGATGGTCAACACCGGCGAGATCGGCGCGCTGTCGGTCATGGTGCTGTTCGCGCTGATCCTGGCGGTCACCTACTTCGTGGTGTTCGTCGAGCGTGGACAGCGCCGGATCACGGTGAACTACGCCCGTCGCCAGGGCGGTCGCCAGGCGTACATGAACCAGAGCTCGCACCTGCCGCTCAAGCTGAACATGGCAGGCGTGATCCCGGCGATCTTCGCCTCGTCGATCATCATGTTCCCGGCCACGGCCGCGAGCTGGTTCGGCCAGGGCACCGACATGGGCTGGTTGTTCACGCTGTCCCAGCGCCTGTCGCCGGGCGAGCCGCTGTACCTGTTCCTGTATGGCGCGCTGATCATGGGTTTCGCGTTCTTCTACACGGCGCTGGTGTTCAACGCCCAGGAGACCGCGGACAACCTGAAGAAATCCGGTGCGTTGATTCCGGGCATCCGCCCGGGTCGTGCCACGGCCGAGTACGTCGACGGGGTGCTCACGCGCCTGACCGCCGCGGGCTCGGTGTATCTGGTCAGCGTGTGCCTGCTGCCGGAAATCCTGCGTACGCAGATGGCGGTGCCGTTCTACTTCGGCGGTACCTCCTTGTTGATCGTGGTCGTCGTGGTGATGGACTTCACCGCGCAGATCCAGGCTCACCTGATGTCCCATCAGTACGAGAGCCTGTTGAAGAAGGCCAACCTGAAGGGCGGTTCGCGCGGCGGCTTCGCGCGCGGATAGTCCCTGGTCCGTGCCCGCGCGAGAGTAGCGCGGGCCGCCCCCGAGGCCGGTTTTCCGGAGTCGGGGGCAGATCGGGGTCTTTACGCCAGAGTACGGGCACACTCCCCGTACCGGCTCCCGGGTCGCGCTCGCGCGGCCTGGGGGTTCTATTGAACACGAAGCCTTGGTATCATTTCCGATTCACTGCGCTGGAAACAGCGGCGAATTCACGTTGGAGATCGCGTAAATGGCGCGTATTGCGGGTGTCAACCTTCCCGTCCAGAAACATGTCTGGGTCGGGCTGCAGAGTATTTACGGCATTGGCCGTACCCGGTCGAAGAAGATCTGTGAGTCGGCGGAAGTCACGCCGACCACCAAGATCCGCGACCTCAGCGAGCCCGACGTCGAGCGCCTGCGCGCCGAAGTCGGCAAGTTCATCGTCGAGGGCGACCTGCGTCGTGAGGTCGGCATGTCGATCAAGCGCCTGATGGACCTGGGTTGCTATCGCGGCCTGCGTCATCGTCGTGGCCTGCCGATGCGCGGCCAGCGTACCCGCACCAACGCACGGACCCGCAAGGGCCCGCGTCGTGCGATCAAGAAGTAAGGGATAACAATGGCCAAGCCAGCTGCTGCCAAGACGAAGAAGAAGATCAAGCGGGTCGTCACCGACGGCATCGCCCACGTCCAGGCTTCGTTCAACAACACGATCATCACGATCACCGATCGCCAGGGCAATGCCTTGTCGTGGGCCACTTCGGGCGGCGCGGGTTTCCGCGGCTCCCGCAAGTCCACCCCGTTCGCGGCGCAGGTCGCCGCCGAGCGTGCCGGCAAGGCCGCGCTCGATTACGGCCTGAAGACCCTGGAAGTGCGCATCAAGGGCCCCGGCCCGGGTCGCGAGTCCTCGGTCCGCTCGCTGAACAATGTCGGCTACAAGATCACGAACATCATCGACGTGACGCCGATCCCGCACAACGGCTGCCGGCCGCCCAAGAAGCGCCGCGTCTAAGGAGCACACAAGACCATGGCTCGTTACATCGGTCCCACCTGTAAGCTCGCGCGCCGCGAAGGCGCCGATCTTAGTCTCAAGAGCCCGGCGCGTGCGCTGGATTCCAAGTGCAAGCTGGAGCAGAAGCCCGGCCAGCATGGCGTCGGCACCCGCCGCGGCAAGCTGTCGGACTATGCCCTGCAGCTGCGTGAAAAGCAGAAGGTCAAGCGCATCTACGGCCTGCTCGAGCGCCAGTTCCGCAACTACTACGGCAAGGCTTCGTCGAAGAAGGGCAACACCGGCGAGAACCTGCTGCAGCTGCTGGAGCGTCGCCTCGACAACGTCGTCTACCGCATGGGCTTCGCGGTCACCCGCGCACAGGCCCGCCAGCTGGTGTCCCACCGTGGCGTGCTGGTCAACGGCAAGTACGTGAACCTGCCGTCGTACCAGGTCCAGGCCGGCGACGAGATCACGCTGTCGGAGAAGGCGCAGAAGCAGATGCGCGTCCAGGAAGCGTCCACCCTGTCCCAGGAAATGGACCTGATCCCGTCGTGGATCGAAGTGGATGCGAAGAAATTCACCGGCGTGTTCAAGTCGGTGCCCGAGCGTGCGGACCTGCCCTCGGACATCAACGAAGCACTGATCGTCGAGCTGTACTCGAAGTAATCATTCAGGAGAGTCACTGACCATGTCGGTAACTGCCACCCAAGTGCTGCGTCCGCGCGGCGTTGCCATCGAACGCATCACCCAGAATCGCGCCAAGGTGGTCATCGAGCCGCTCGAGCGTGGCTATGGCCACACGCTGGGCAACGCGTTGCGCCGCGTCCTGCTGTCCTCGATTCCGGGTGCCGCGATCACCGAAGTCGAGATCGACGGCGTGCTCCACGAGTACACGACCCTGGAGGGCCTGCAGGAGGACATCATCGAGATCCTGCTCAACCTCAAGGACGTGGCCATCCGTCTCGACGGCGTGGACTCCACCACCCTGAGCCTCAGCGCGCAGGGTCCGGGCACGGTCACGGCCGGTGACATCAAGGTCGACCACAACGTCGAGGTGCTCAACCCCGGCCACGTGATCTGCGAGCTGACCAAGGACACGGCGCTCAACATGCGCCTGAAGATCGAGCGGGGCTTCGGCTACCAGCCGGCCGCGGCGCGCCGTCGTCCGGACGAGGAGGCCCGTGCGATCGGCCGCCTGATGCTGGACGCGTCGTTCTGCCCGGTCAGCCGCGTCGCGTACGCGGTCGAGGCTGCCCGCGTCGAGCAGCGCACCGACCTCGACAAGCTGGTGCTGGACATCGAGACCAACGGCACGATCGAGGCCGAGGAAGCGGTGCGCACCGCCGCCCAGATCCTCACCGACCAGCTGTCTATCTTCGGTGACTTCAGCCAGACCACCGGCGCCAAGCCGGAGCCGGACACCGGTGGCATCGATCCGACGCTGCTGCGTCCGATCGACGACCTGGAGCTGACGGTGCGTTCGGCCAACTGCCTCAAGGCCGAGAACATCTACTACATCGGCGACCTGATCCAGCGTACGGAGGTCGAGCTGCTCAAGACCCCGAACCTGGGCAAGAAGTCGCTTACCGAGATCAAGGAAGTCCTTGCACAGCACGGTCTTTCCCTGGGCATGAAGCTCGAGAACTGGCCGCCGGCCGGTCTCCAGCAGGGCATGCTGGGCTGAACGCCCAGAGCTTTTAGAGAATAGGATAATCAGCCATGCGCCACCGTAAATCCGGCCGCAAGTTCAGCCGCACCAGCGCCCACCGCGAGGCCATGTTCAAGAACATGGCAGCCTCGCTGTTCAAGCACGAGCTCATCCGCACCACGCTGCCCAAGGCGAAGGAACTTCGTCGGGTCGCCGAGCCGATGATCACCCTGGCCAAGATCGACGGCGTCGCCAACCGCCGCCTCGCCTTCTCGCGCCTGCGCGACAAGGAAGCGGTCGGCAAGCTGTTCGTCGAACTGGGTCCGCGCTACCAGGAGCGTCCGGGCGGTTACGTCCGTATCCTCAAGTGCGGCTTCCGCCCGGGCGACAACGCGCCGATGGCGTACGTCGAGCTGGTGGACCGTCCGCGCAGCGACGCGGGCGAGGGCCAGACGGCCGAGTAAGCTGCTTTCTGCCGGCGCTCGCGCCGTGCACGGAAAACCCCGGTTCGCCGGGGTTTTTTTGTGGGTGCCGTCGGAGCGGAGGGAACCCCTGGGGCGCCTGGCGGTCTATCTGGGCTGCTACCGCGCTCGCGCGGGCGGTCGGCTTGCGGTAGCGTGGCGCCCGATTCCCCAATCCCGATTCCCCAATGCTGTCCCGACCCACGAGCCTGGAAGCGATGATGTCTCCCAATCCCCTTGCCTGGTCGTTTCGTCAGCGCTTCGGCGCCGGCTTCCTGGCCTGTGTCGGCCTGATGGGCTACGCGCTTTACGCACAGCACGGCCTGGGCCTCGAACCCTGCCCGCTGTGTGTCTTCCAGCGCATGGCCGTCATCGCCCTGGGCCTGGTGTTCCTCGCCGGCACCGTGGTGGGCCCGCGTCCCGGACCGCTGCGCATCGGGTTCGGGGTGCTGGGCCTGATCGCCTCGGGGGTCGGCGCCGGTGTGGCCGGTCGCCATGTATGGCTGCAGAACCTGCCTGCCGACGAGGTTCCCGCATGCTCGATGATGAGCCTCGAGTACATGCGCGAGGCCTTCGGCATCGGTGAAGTGATCCGGCGGGTGTTCACCGGGTCGGGCGAGTGTGCCGAGATCGACTGGACCTTCCTCGGTCTGTCGATGCCGGCGTGGACGCTGATCGCGTTCGTTGTGCTCGGTGCGTGGGCGGTCCTTGCCGGCCTGCACCGGCGCTGAGCAGGGCTTTCATTGCGCGACGACGTCCATGTGGCATCATTCTTTGATGCAACGCAGCAGTGATCGATCAATGAGCCCTCGCGACACCCAGCCCCAGCCCGTCAGTCTGCCCATCGATTGGGCCCCGGACAGTTGGCAGGCATTCCAGGCGCGGCAGCAGCCCAGCTACCCGGATGCCGCCGCCCTGGCCGATGCATTGGCGGAGTTGCGCCGACTGCCGCCGTTGGTGACCTCTTGGGAGATCCTGAGCCTCAAGCGCCAGCTTGCCGAGGCCCAGGAGGGCAAGCGTTTCCTGTTGCAGGGCGGGGACTGCGCCGAGAGCTTCGCCGATTGCGAGTCGGGCCTGGTCTCGAACCGGCTCAAGGTCCTGTTGCAGATGAGCCTGGTTCTGGTGCACGGCATGCGCCTGCCGGTGGTCAGGGTGGGGCGCTTCGCCGGCCAGTACGCCAAGCCGCGCTCGGCCGACACCGAGACCCGGGACGGGGTGACGCTGCCGAGCTACCGCGGGGACTTCATCAACGCGCCGGGCTTCGACGAGACTTCGCGTCGCCCCGATCCGCGGCGCATGATCAAGGGCCACGCCCGTTCGGCGATGACGATGAATTTCGTCCGTGCGCTGATCGATGGTGGCTTCGCCGACCTGCACCATCCCGAGTACTGGGAGCTGGGCTGGGTCGGTCGTTCGGACCTGGCGGCGGAGTACCACCGCATGGTCGACGCGATCGGCGATTCGGTGCGCTTCATGGAAACGTTGTCCGGCGAAGAAGTGCACAACCTCAATCGCGTGGACTTCTTCACCTCGCACGAGGCGCTGCTGCTGCCCTACGAGGAGTCGATGACCCGCGAGGTGCCCAGGCAGTGGGGCTGGTTCAACCTGTCCACGCATTTCCCGTGGATCGGCATGCGCACCGCCGCGGCGGACGACGCGCACGTGGAATACATGCGCGGCATCCGCAATCCGATCGGCATCAAGGTCGGTCCGACCGTCACGCCGGACAAGCTGTTGTCGCTGATCGACCTGCTCAATCCCGAGGACGAGCCCGGCCGCCTGACCCTGATTCATCGCATGGGTGCGGGCGAGGTCGAATCGAAGCTGCCTCCGCTGCTCGAGGCGGTGCGCCGCGAGGGCCGGCGCGTGCTGTGGATCGCCGACCCGATGCATGGCAACACCGAGTCCACCAGCAACGGCTACAAGACCCGGCGCTTTGCAAACATCCGCAGCGAGCTCGAGCAGGCGTTCGAGCTGCATGCCGCGTCGGGCACGCGCCTGGGCGGCGTGCACCTGGAGCTCACCGGCGAGGACGTCACCGAGTGCCTCGGCGGGGCACGCGAGCTTGTCGAGGCCGACCTGACGCGCGCCTACCGCTCGACGGTGGACCCGCGGCTGAACTACGAGCAGTCGCTGGAGATCGCGATGCTGATCGTGCGCAAGCACGCCCAGCTCGCCGCCCCGGTCCGCTAGGGCCGGGGCGGCCCACCGATCGGCGCTGCGCTTCAGGCGTCCGCCACGCCGGACGGTGGGGTCGCACCGAAGCGGTTCGCCTTCTCTTCCATCAGCGCCAGGGTGTTGCCCTCGCTGTCGCGCAGGAAGGCCAGCCACAGCGCATAGGTCGGCGCCTGGTGGGTCAGCGTGGCCTCGCGACGGAACTCGACGCCGCGTGCCTTCATTTCACGCACCCGGGCCTCGATGTCGCTGACGGCGAGGTAGATCAGCGAGGTCGGGTGGTCGAACTCCTCGGCGCTGGGCAGGCTCAGCATCAGCCGCGTCGGCCCGCACTGGAAGAAGGCCATGCCCTCGGCGGCGAACAGGAACGGCAAACCCAGCGCGTCGCGGTAGAAGGCGGTGGCGCGCTCGACGTCGTGGCAGGTCACCGCGATCTGGGCGATGGCGTGGATCGCGGTCGGGGCGGGTGCCGCGTCGTTCATCGTGAACTCCTGCGCCGACGGCTCGACTTTTCGCCGCGACCTCGGAGCCCACTGGCCGCGCGCGGACGTAGATCGAGGTGGACTGGCCGTTGCCGCCACGCTCCTCCACCTCGTAGGCACTCAATGCACGCACCAGGTCGCTGAGCTTGCGGTAGCCCCACACGCGCGGATCGAAGTCCGGCGCCTGCTTGGCGATGTGGCTGCCCACCGGGCCCAGCTGCGCCCAGCCGTCCTCGTCGGAGGCATCGTCGACCGCCTCGGCGAGCAGCTTCGACAGGCGCTTGTCGGCGTGCAGCGCCTTCTCGTCGAGCTTCCTCGGACTGGTTTCGGCCGACTGCGCGCCCAGCAGGTCGGTGTAGATGAACTTGTCGCAGGAGGAGACGAAGGGCGAGGGCGTCTTGCGCTCGCCGAAGCCGTAGACGGTCAGGCCCTGCTCGCGAAGCCGGCTGGCCAGGCGGGTGAAGTCGGAGTCGCTTGAAACGATGCAGAACCCGTCGAAGCGGCCGGTGTGCATCAGGTCCATCGCGTCGATGATCAGCGCGCTGTCCGACGCGTTCTTGCCGACCGTGTAGCGGAACTGCTGGATCGGCTGGATCGACAGGTCCAGCAGCACCTGCTTCCAGCCCTTGAGGTTGGGCGTGGTCCAGTCGCCGTAGGCGCGCTTGACGCTGGCGATGCCGTAGCGGGCGATCTCCGACATCAGCCCCTCGGCGATCGAGGGCGGGGCGTTGTCGCCGTCGATCAGCACCGCCAGTTTGGCATTCGCGTTGTCGCCGTTGCTGGCCATGCGGCCTCCACCAAAGGAAAGGGGGCCAGTATCGGCCCCCTCCGGTCACACCTTCAAGCGAAGTCGCATCACGCCACGCGCGAGGCCCGCTTGCGGTCGTTCTCGGTGCGGTGCTTCTTGCGCAGGCGGATCTGCGCCGGGGTGATCTCGACCAGCTCGTCGTCGTCGATAAACTCCAGCGCCTGCTCCAGCGACAGCTTGATCGCCGGGATCAGGCCCTCGTCCTTGTCGGTGCCCGAGGCGCGGAAGTTGGTCAGCTGCTTGCCGCGCAGCGCGTTCACCGTCAGGTCGTTGTCCTTGGAGTGGATGCCGACGATCTGGCCCTCGTAGATCTCCTCGCCCGGCTCGATGAACAGCCGGCCGCGCTCCTGCATCGCGATCTGTGCGTAGGCCGGGGAGGATCCGGTGGCGTTGGAGATCAGCACGCCGTTCTGGCGCTGGCCGATCGAGCCCTCGCTCTTCGGGCCGTAGTGGTCGAAGACGTGGAACAGCAGGCCGGTGCCGGCGGTGATGGTGCGGAATTCGGTCTGGAAGCCGATCAGGCCACGCGCCGGGATGATGAAGTCCAGGCGCACGCGGCCCTTGCCGTCGGGCTCCATGTTCTGCAGCAGCGCCTTGCGCTCGCCCAGGCGCGACATCACGCCGCCCTGGAACTGCTCCTCCATGTCGACCACCAGCGACTCGAACGGCTCCATCATCTGGCCGTCGATCTCCTTGATGATCACCTCCGGGCGCGAGACGGCCAGCTCGTAGCCCTCGCGGCGCATCGTCTCGATCAGGATCGAGAGGTGCAGCTCGCCACGGCCGGACACCTTGAACTTGTCCGCATCCTCGGTGTCCTCGACCTTCAGCGCGACGTTGTGCTGGGTCTCGCGGATCAGGCGGTCGCGCAGCTGGCGGCTGGTGAGGAACTTGCCGCCGCTGCGGTCCTTGACGCCGGCGAACGGCGAGTCGTTGACCTGGAAGGTCATCGAGATCGTCGGCTCGTCGACCGTCAGCACCGGCAGCTGCTCGGGTGCTGCGGTGTCGCACACGGTCTCGGAGATGCCCAGCTTGTCGATTCCGGAGATCGCGATGATGTCGCCGGCGCGGGCCTCCTTCACTTCATGGCGCTCCAGGCCCATGAAGCCCAGCACCTGCAGCACCTTGCCGTTGCGGTTCTTGCCCTCGCGGTCGACGACCGTGACCTGCTGGTTGGTGCGCACGGTGCCGCGCTGGATGCGGCCCACGCCGATGATGCCGACGTAGTTGGAGTAGTCCAGCGACGTGATGCGCATCTGGAACGGGCCTTCCAGGTCGACCGGCGGCGGGGAGACCTTGTCGACGATGGTCTGGAACAGCGGGGTCATGTCGCCCTCGCGCACCGTGTCCTCCATGCCGGCGTAGCCGTTGAGGCCCGACGCGTAGACCACGGTGAAGTCGAGCTGCTCCTCGGTGGCACCCAGGCGGTCGAACAGGTCGAAGGTCTGGTTGAGCACCCAGTCCGGCCGCGCGCCGGGGCGGTCGACCTTGTTGATGACGACGATCGGCTTGAAGCCCATCGCGAACGCCTTCTGGGTGACGAAGCGCGTCTGCGGCATCGGGCCGTCCATCGCGTCGACCAGGATCAGCACCGAGTCGACCATCGACAGCACGCGCTCGACCTCGCCGCCGAAGTCGGCATGGCCCGGGGTGTCGACGATGTTGATGCGGTATTCCTCGCCCTCGGGCGACTTCCAGCGGATCGCGGTGTTCTTCGACAGGATCGTGATGCCACGCTCCTTCTCGATGTCGCCGCTGTCCATGACCCGCTCGGTCATCTGGTGGCGCTCGTCGAAGGTGCCCGACTGCTTGAGCAGCTGGTCGACCAGGGTGGTCTTGCCGTGATCGACGTGGGCGACGATGGCGATATTGCGGAGCTTTTCGATGGACATGGGGATACCGCGCCGGCAGGCGCACTTTTGGCAGGGAAGTCGAGCAGTATAACGCGATCATGTTGCGCTGCAGCGGTTTTCCGGGCTGCATGGCATTATTCGTGTTCAGCCGGCCGTCGGCCGCGTCCCGGGCCCCCCGGGCACTTCCCTCCCATCGATCCCCGAGGTTTCCCCATGTCCCAGCTCACCGCCGTCTTCACCACCTCCCGCGGCCCGATCCGCGTCGTACTGCGCCCGGACAAGGCCCCGCTGACGGTCGCCAACTTCGTCAACCTGGTGAGGCGCGGCTTCTACGACGGCCTGAGCTTCCACCGGGTGATCCCCGACTTCATGGTCCAGGGCGGCTGCCCCGAGGGCAGTGGCCGGGGCGGCCCGGGCTACCGCTTCGAGGACGAGTGCAGCCCGGACCTGCCGCACGAGCGCGGCGTGCTGTCGATGGCCAACGCCGGCCCGGGCACCAACGGCAGCCAGTTCTTCATCACCCACGTGGAAACCTCCTGGCTCAACGGCAAGCACACCGTGTTCGGCAAGGTGGAGTCCGATGCCGACCAGAAGGTGGTCGATGCGATCCAGGGCGGTGACGCGATCGAGAAGGTCGAGCTCGAAGGGGATGCCGACGCCGTGATTGCCGCCAAGGCCGACCGCGTCGCGGAATGGAACAAGGTGCTCGACGCGCGCTGAGGATCCGATTTTGACCGCAGTCGGGTGGGAAGCCCCCGGCTGCGGTAGCTTTGGGGCATGGCTGCCCTGGAAGACGAGCGCACGAATCCCGACCCGGCCGATGCACCGGTGCCCTGGCATGCGCTTGAAGCCGCCGAGGTCCTGGAGCGGCTTGGTTCGGGCCCCGGGGGGCTCGACCAGGAGCAGGTGCGCGAGCACCGCGAACGCTACGGGGAGAACCGCCTTCCCGCACCGCCGCCCCGGCCCGCGTGGCGGCGATGGCTGGCCCAGTTCAACAACGTCCTGATCCACCTGCTGCTGGTGGCCGCCGTGGCGGCGCTGGTGCTTGGACACCGCGTCGACGCGGCGGTCATCCTTGCCGTGGTGCTGGTCAATGCACTGATCGGCTTCATCCAGGAAGGCAAGGCCGAGCGCGCGATGGAGGCGATCGGCCGCATGCTCGCGCCCAAGGCGCGCGTCCGTCGCCGGGGACGCTGGACGGTGGAGCCGGCGGAAACGCTGGTGCCCGGCGACCTGGTGTCGCTCAAGGCCGGCGACCGCGTCCCGGCCGACCTGCGCATGATCGAGGCGCACGGCATGCAGGTCGACCAGGCCGCCCTGACCGGCGAGTCGGTCCCCGTGGACAAGTCGGCCTCGGCCGACCCGGAGGACGCGCGCTCGCGGAGCGTGCCTCGCTGGTGCACGCCAGCAGCATGGTGACCCTGGGACAGGGGAGTGGCGTGGTGGTGGCCACTGGCGAGGCGACCGAGCTGGGCCGCATCAGCCACCTGCTGGAGGGCGTCGGGACGCTGACCACGCCACTGTTGCGCGACATCACCCGCTTCGGGCGCAGCCTCGCCGTGCTGATCCTGGCGGTTGCCGCAGCGATGGGGCTGGTGGCGGTGTGGTGGCATGCGACGCCGATCGGCGACGCCTTCCTGGCCGGCGTGGCCCTGGCCGTGGCGGCGATTCCCGAAGGCCTGCCGGCGATCATCACGGTGACGCTGGCCATCGGGGTGCAGCGCATGGCGGCCCGCAAGGCCGGGGTGCGACGGCTTCCGGCCGTGGAGACCCTGGGCGCGGTGAGCGTGATCTGCACCGACAAGACCGGCACGCTGACCCGCAACGAACTGGTGGCCCGAAAGATCGCCACGGCTGCACAGGCGTGGCCTCCCGACGAAGTCGACCCCGCGCGCAGCGGCCACCGTCGTCTTCTCGAGGCCGCGGTGCTGTGCAACGACGTGGCCGAGGATGCGCATGCCGGGGACCCCCTGGAGCGCGCCCTGGTTCAACTGGCGCTCGACTCGGGCCTGGACGTGGCCGGCGTGCGGGATGCGAACCCCCGCGACGCGATGCTGCCGTTTTCCTCCGATGCCAAGTTCATGGCGACCGCCCACGGCGAACGGGTCTGCCTCAAGGGTGCCCCGGAGGCGGTGATGTCGCGTTGCGACCAGGCACTCGACGGTGACGAGCCGGTGGCGCTGGATGCCGAGGCCTGGATGGCGCGCATGGAAGGACTCGCCCGGTCGGGATACCGCGTGCTGGCTTTCGCCGAGCACGCGCGCGAACTGGGCGGCGGCAAGGGGCTGCACGTTGACGACCTGGCCAAGGGTGGTTGCCTGCTCGGCTTCGTCGCCTTCGAGGATCCGCCGCGCGAGGAGGTTCCTGCCGCGCTGTCGGCCTGCCGCAGCGCCGGCATCCGGGTGGCGATGATCACCGGGGACCATGCGGCCACCGCGAAGGCCATCGCCGGACAGTTGGGTATTGGTGACGGTGAGCGGGTCATGACCGGTCCGGAACTGGACAAGCTCGACGCGAATGGCCTGAGGGAAGCAGCGGCCGGGTGCAGCGTCTTCGCCCGCACCACGCCCGAGCACAAGCTGCGCCTCGTGGAAGCGCTGCAGGCAGGCGGCGCGGTGGTCGCGATGACCGGCGACGGGGCCAACGACGCCCCGGCGCTCAAGCGCGCCGACATCGGCGTGGCGATGGGCATCAAGGGCACCGAGGCCTCGCGCCAGGCGGCCGAGATCGTGCTGGCCGACGACAACTTCGCCTCGATCGTCGCCGGCGTCGAGGAGGGGCGGGGCGTGTACGACAACATCCGCAAGGCGCTGATGTTCATCCTGCCGACCAATGCCGCCCAGGCGCTGGTGGTGCTGGTGGCCGCCCTGATGGGCATGAGCCTGCCGATCACGCCGGTGCAGATCCTCTGGATCAACATGGTCACCGCCGTGACCCTGGCCATGGCGGTGGCGTTCGAGCCGCCGGAGGGCCAGGTCATGCAGCGATCGCCGCGGCCGCCGGGTCGGGGCCTGGTGACGGCCTACGTGGGCTGGCGCGTGGCCTGGGTGGGGGTGCTGATGACCGTCGGCGTGTTCGCCACGTTCCGCATGGCGATCGATTCCGGTGCAGGCGCCGAGGTGGCGCGCACCGTCGCGATGAACACCTTGGTGGCCGCGCAGCTGGCCTACCTGTTCTGCGCACGCCGCTGGGTGTCGCCAGGCTGGACGCCGCAGGCCCTGTTCGCCAACCCCTGGGCCTGGGTGTGTGTCGGGGCGTTGCTCCTCATGCAGGGCACGATCACCGCCTGGCCGCCGGCGCAGGCGGTGTTCGGTACCGCGATGCCAGCCGCCGGGCACTGGCTGTGGATCGCCATCGTCGCGCTGGTGGTGTTCGTGCTGGTCGAGCTGGAGAAGGCCGTCCTGCATGCGCGGGCGTCCCGCCGCCGGGCCTCCCGGGGGAGAGCGGGCTGAGGCCTGCATGCTAGAATCGGGGGCTTGCCCGACCCCGTTCCCACCCGATTCGAGGACCCGAAATGCCCAAGCTCGCCGCCCGCGTGGGCCGCGCCAAGCCCAGCGCGATCATGCAGATCTTCGACAAGGCCAAGCAGCTCCAGGCCCAGGGTCGCGACGTCGTGAGCTTCTCGATCGGCGTACCGAACTTCCTGCCCGGCGAGCACGTCTACCAGGCGGTGCGCGACGCCCTGGAACACGACTCGGGTTCCTACGGCTCCAACCGCGGCGACGTTCGACTGCTCGACGCCTTCCTGGGGCACATGGAGGGACTGGGGCTGACCGGCTACGCGCGCGAGAACTGCGCGGTGGCCGTGGGTGCCAAGCACATCCTCTACAACCTGTTCGAGGCGATCCTCGACGAGGGCGACGAGGTCGCGTTCCCGACCCCGTACTGGACCAGCTACGTCGACATCGCCGAGATCGTCGGCGCGAAGATCAAGCTGCTGCCGTGTCCGCCGGAGCAGGACTACAAGATGACCCCTGCCCAGCTCGACGAGGCACTGGCCTCCAAGCCGGCGCTGTTCCTGTTCAACAACCCGTCCAACCCGACCGGCATGGTCTACACGAAGGACGAGATCGCCGCGCTTGCCGACGTGCTGGTGAAGCACCCGGACACCTGGGTGATCACCGACGACATCTACAACAAGATGGTCTTCGACGATGTCGGCTACCACAACTTCATCAATGCCCGTCCCGAGCTGCGCGACCGGGTGATCTTCGTCGACTCGCTGTCGAAGACCTACGGCATGCCCGGCTGGCGCGTCGGCCTGATGGCCGGCCCGGAGTCGATCGCGAAGGCGGTGGTGACGCTCAATTCGAACCACATCACCAACATCCCGGAGATCGTCACCGCGGGTGCGGTCGCGGCGCTGTCGGGTCCGCAGGACGTGCCGGAGTCCAAGTGCGTCGAGTTCCAGGCCAAGCGCGACCAGGTCGTGGGCATGTTCCGCTCGATCCCCGGCGTGGAATGCCCGATGCCGCAGGGCGCGTTCTACGTCTTCCCCGACATCAGCTGTGCGTTTGGCAAGTCGCACTCGGGCCGCGCGATCAACAACGACGTCGACCTGTGCGACGCGCTGCTCGAAGCCAAGGGCGTGGCCTGCGTGCCGGGTTCGGCCTTTGGCGAGCCGCGCGCGCTGCGGGTCAGCTACACCTGCCCGACCGCGCAACTGGCCGATGGCCTGGAGCGCATCCGCAGCTTCTTCGCCGAACTGCAGTAACCCCTTCACTTCCGCGGGGCCGTTTGGCCCCATATCAGTTTTCGGAGACCTCCCCATGAAGAACCCCGTCCGTGTTGCCGTCACCGGTGCCGCCGGCCAGATCGGCTATTCCCTGCTGTTCCGCATTGCCTCGGGCGAGATGCTAGGCAAGGACCAGCCGGTGATCCTGCAGATGCTCGAGCTGCCGATGGAGAAGGCCCAGGCCGCGCTCAAGGGCGTGATGATGGAGCTCGAGGACTGCGCGTTCCCGCTGCTGGCCGGCATGGTCGGCACCGACGACCCGGAAGTCGCGTTCAAGGACGCCGACATCGCGCTGCTGGTCGGCGCACGACCGCGTGGCCCGGGCATGGAGCGCAAGGACCTGCTGCTGGAGAACGCGAAGATCTTCACCGCCCAGGGCGCCGCGCTGAACAAGGTGGCCAGCCGCGACGTGAAGGTGCTGGTGGTCGGCAACCCGGCCAACACCAATGCCTACATCGCGATGAAGTCGGCCCCGGACCTGAAGGCGCGCAACTTCACCGCGATGCTGCGCCTGGACCACAACCGCGCGCTCAGCCAGCTGGCCGGCAAGGCCGGCGTGCCGGTGAAGAACATCGAGAAGCTCATCGTGTGGGGCAACCACAGCCCGACGATGTACCCGGACTACCGCTTCGCGCATGCCGATGGCGTGTCGCTGAAGGACTCGATCAACGACGAGGCCTGGAACCGCGACACCTTCCTGCCCACCGTCGGCAAGCGCGGTGCGGCGATCATCGAGGCGCGTGGCCTGTCCTCGGCGGCCTCGGCGGCGAATGCCGCCATCGACCACATCCGCGACTGGGTGCTGGGCACCGATGGCAAGTGGACCACGATGGGCATTCCCTCCGACGGCAGCTACGGCATCCCGATGGGTGTCATGTATGGCTTCCCGGTGACCTGCCAGGATGGCGAGTACACGATCGTGCAGGACCTGGACATCGACGAGTTCAGCCGCGAGCGCATGAACCACACGCTGGCCGAGCTCGAGGAAGAGCGCCAGGGCGTGGCGCACCTGCTGGGCTGAGCCTACCTGGCATGAGATGTCGGACGGGCGGCCTTCGGGTCGCCCGTTCTCGTTTGCCGGCAGGGGCATGTCGACGGAATGTGGCCAGGGATACGACGAAGGTCGCAGGGTCCGCGCGCTGCACCCGCACTAGGCTTGCAGGACGCTCCCGCCGGCCAGGTATCCGCCATGCGCTACGAAGACGTCTATCGCCGCTCGATCGAGCAGCCTGAGGCGTTCTGGGCCGAAGCGGCCGGGGCGATCGACTGGGAAACACCGCCCGAGCGGATCCTCGACTACTCCAATCCCCCGTTCCGCCGCTGGTTCGTCGGGGGGCGCACCAACCTGTGCCACAACGCGGTCGATCGCCACCTTGCACAGCGCGGCGACCAGCCTGCCTTGATCGCGGTGTCGACCGAGACCAACGAGCAGCGCAGCTACAGCTACCGCGACGTGCATCGCGAAGTGAACGCCTTCGCGGCCACGCTGGCGGGCCTGGGGGTGGAGGAGGGTGACCGGGTCGTCATCTACATGCCCAACATCGCCCAGGCGGCTTTCGCGATGCTTGCCTGCGCGCGGCTCGGTGCGGTGCATTCGGTGGTCTTCGGTGGCTTCGCCGCACCCAACCTCGCGCTGCGCATCGATGATGCGCGCCCCAAGGTGCTGGTGTGCGCCGACGCGGGCATGCGCGCTGGCAAGGTGATCCGCTACAAGCCGCTGGTCGACCGGGCGCTGGAGGCGTGTGCGCATCCGCCCGGTGCGGTACTGGTGGTGAACCGCGGCCTCGACGACGCGCTCGAGCTCCAGGCCGGGCGCGACCATGACTTCGACCGCCTGCGACAGCAGCACGAGGGGGTCGAGGTGCCGGTGGCCTGGGTCGAGGCCAGCCACCCCAGCTACCTGCTCTACACCTCCGGCACCACCGGCAAGCCCAAGGGCGTGCAGCGCGAGACCGGCGGCTACGCGGTGGCGCTGGCGCTGTCCATGCGGGCCGTCTACGACATCGGCCCGGGGCAGGTGATGTTCACCACCTCGGACGTGGGTTGGGTCGTTGGCCACTCCTACATCGTCTACGGGCCATTGATCGCCGGTGCCACTTCGATCATCTACGAGGGGCTGCCGACCTCGCCCGACCCGGGCATCTGGTGGCGACTGTGCGCCGAGCACGGCGTGCGCACGCTGTTCTCCTCGCCGACCGCGATCCGGGTGTTGAAGAAGCAGGACCCGGACCACATCCACCGACACGACCTGTCGAAGCTCCAGTACGTCTTCCTGGCCGGTGAGCCGCTGGATGAGCCGACCGCGCGCTGGGCCGGCGAGACGATCGGCAAGCGCATCATCGACAACTACTGGCAGACCGAGACCGGCTGGCCGGTGCTGAGCCTGCTGCCGGGCGTCGATCTCAAGCCATCGAAGCTCGGTTCGCCCGGGCTACCCAACCTCGGCTACCGGCTCAAGCTGATCAACGAGGTCAGCGGCGAGGAGTGCGCCGCGGGCGAGAAGGGCGTCCTGGCGATCGTGCCGCCGCTGCCGCCGGGTTGCCTGAGCACCGTGTGGGGCGACGACCAGCGGTTCCTGTCGAGCTACTTCAGCCACTTCAAGGAACTGCTCTACAGCTCGCTGGACTGGGCGATCCGCGACGAGGACGGGTACTACTTCATCCTCGGGCGCACCGATGACGTCATCAATGTCGCCGGGCACCGTCTGGGCACGCGCGAGATCGAGGAGTCGGCATCGGGCTGCGCACTGGTGGCGGAAGCCGCGGTGATCGGAGCGGCTGACGAGACCAAGGGCCAGGTGCCCGTGGTGTTCGCGCTGCTGCGCCAGTCCGCCGGCGATACGGATGGCCGGCAACAGGCGGCCGAGTCCATCCGCGCCCGGATCGTCGACCAGCTGGGTGCGGTGGCGGGGCCTGCGCGCATCTACCTGGTGGAGGCGCTGCCGAAAACGCGCTCCGGCAAGCTGCTGCGGCGCTCGCTGCAGGCGCTGGTGGAGCAGCGTGATCCGGGTGACCTGTCCACGCTGGACGATCCCGGTGCGCTGGACGCGGTGAAGCGGGCGCTGGAGCAGGGTTCGGACCTCAAGCCGCGCAAGGGGTGAGCCAGGTCCGCCCGGACCGGGATGGCGGCGGTGCGCTAAAATGGCGGTTTTCCGACAGGAACCCCGCATGAGCCAGTCCAGCCCCGGCGCGCGATTCCGCGCCGCGCTTGCCGAAGAGTCGCCGTTGCAGGTGATCGGCGCGATCAACGCCAACCATGCCCTGCTGGCCAAGCGTGCGGGTTACCGGGCGATCTACCTGTCCGGCGGCGGAGTGGCGGCCGGCTCGCTGGGCCTGCCCGACCTGGGCATCAACACGCTCGACGACGTGCTCACCGACGTGCGGCGCATCACCGATGTATGCGACCTGCCGTTGCTGGTCGACATCGACACCGGCTTCGGTCCCAGCGCGTTCAACATCGAGCGCACGGTGAAGAGCCTGGTCAAGTTCGGCGCCGCGGCCTGCCATATCGAGGACCAGGTCGGCGCCAAGCGCTGCGGCCACCGGCCGGGCAAGGAGATCGTGTCCACCCAGGAGATGGCGGACCGGGTCAAGTCCGCCGCCGACGCGCGCACCGACGAAGCGTTCTTCATCATCGCGCGCACCGATGCGATCGCCTCGCACGGCGTCGATGCCGCGATCGAGCGCGCGATCGCCTGCGTCGAGGCCGGCGCCGACGGCATCTTCGCCGAGGCCGCCTACGACCTCGACACCTACAAGCGCTTCGTCGACGAGGTCGGCGCACCGGTGCTGGCCAACATCACCGAGTTTGGCCAGACGCCGCTGTTCACCCGCGACGAGCTGGCCTCGGTCGGCGTGGCGATCCAGCTCTATCCGCTCTCCGCGTTCCGTGCGATGAACAAGGCGGCGGAGAGCGTGTACGAAGCGATCCGCCGCGACGGCCACCAGAAGGCGGTGCTGGACACGATGCAGACCCGCGAGGAGCTCTACGACCGCATCGGCTACCACGCCTTCGAGCAGCACCTCGACGCCCTTTTCAGCAAGACCAAGTGAGCCAAGGAGCCCCACGCATGTCCGAGACCCCGAGCACCCTGCCCAAGCCGAAGAAGTCGGTGGCCCTGAGCGGTACCGCCGCCGGCAACACCGCGCTGTGCACCGTCGGCCGCACCGGCAACGACCTGGCCTATCGAGGCTACGACATCAAGGACCTGGCCACGAAGGCCGGTTTCGAGGAGGTCGCCCACCTGCTGGTGCACGGCCACCTGCCCAGCTTCAGCCAGCTGGCCGCCTACAAGCGCAAGCTGGCCAGCCTGCGCGGCCTGCCGGCGATCGTCACCGAGGCGCTGGAGCTGATCCCGGCCAATGCCCACCCGATGGACGTGCTGCGCACCGGTTGCTCGGTGCTGGGCACGGTGCTTCCGGAGAAGGAGGGCCATGCCGCGCCGGGTGCGCGCGACATCGCCGACCGGCTGATGGCCAGCTTCGGTTCGATGCTGCTGTACTGGTACCACTTCACCCACAACGGCCGCCGCATCGACACCGATACCGACGACGAGTCGATTGCCGCGCACTTCCTGCACCTGCTGCATGGCAAGCCGCCGACCCAGCTGCAGGCCGACTCGCTGGACAAGTCGCTGGTGCTCTATGCCGAGCACGAGTTCAATGCGTCGACCTTCGCCGCGCGCGTCATCGCCGGTACCGGGTCGGACATGTACTCGTGCATCACCGGCGCGATCGGTGCACTGCGCGGCCCGAAGCACGGTGGCGCGAACGAGGTCGCGATGGACATCATCGCCCGCTACCAGAGCGCCGACGAAGCCGAGGCCGACATCCGTGCACGCGTCGAGCGCAAGGAGATCGTCATCGGCTTCGGCCACCCGGTCTACACCGTCAGCGACCCGCGCAATCCGATCATCAAGGAAATCAGCCGCAAGCTGTGCAAGGAAGGCGGCAACGAGACGCTTTTCGACATCTCCGAGCGCATCGAGACGCTGATGTGGGACATGAAGAAGATGTTCCCGAACCTCGACTGGTTCAGCGCATCGGCCTACCACATGATGGGCGTCCCCACGGCGATGTTCACCCCGCTGTTCGTCATCGCCCGCACTTCGGGCTGGAGCGCGCACGTGATGGAACAGCGCGTGGACGGCAAGATCATCCGCCCGAGCGCGAACTACACCGGCCCCGAGGACCGCGACTTCGTGCCGCTGGACAAGCGCGGCTAGGCAGACCCGAAAACGCATGCTGGACCAGGCCCGGGGCGGCATCGTCCCGGGCCTTTTTTTTTGAGCTGCCTCCAATGGCGGGCACGGTCCGGGTGCTAATGTCTGCATCGACCTTGGCCCCAGCGACGACGCCTGCCATGTACAACGAAATCACCCTGCTGCTGTTCGCGACCTCGATCCTCGGTTTGATCGCACTGCGGCTCAAGCAACCCGTCATCGTCGCCTACATCCTGATCGGCATCCTCGCCGGACCAGCGGTTCTGGACTGGGTCAGTGCCCACGAGCCGATGGAACTGCTGGCCGAGATCGGCGTGACGGTGCTGCTGTTCGTGGTCGGGCTGAAGCTCGACATCAAGCTGATCCGAAAGCTGGGCGCGGTGGCGCTGGCCACCGGCCTGGGCCAGCTGGCCTTCACCATCGTGGTCGGGTTCGGCATCGCGGTGGCGATGGACATGGGCTGGCTGCGCGCGCTGTACGTCGCCGTCGCGCTGACCTTCTCCAGCACGATCATCATCGTCAAGCTCCTCTCCGACAAGCGCGAGATCGATTCGCTGCACGGGCGCATCGCGATGGGTTTCCTGATCGTGCAGGACATCGCGGTGGTGCTGGCGATGATGGTGGTCGGCACGCAGGGCGGGGCCGACGCCGACACGGCGTGGTGGATGAGCGCGCTGGAGCTTGTGGGCAAGGTGCTGGCGATGGGCGTGCTGGTCGGCCTGCTGATGCGCTTCGTGCTGCCCCGTGTGCTGCACTGGATGGCCGGTTCGCAGGAGCTGCTGCTGATCTTCGCGATCGCCTGGGGCACCTCGCTGGCTGCCGGCGGGGAGTGGCTGGGTTTCAGCAAGGAGGTCGGCGCGTTCCTGGCCGGCTTCTCGCTGGCCTCCCTGCCGTTCCGCGAGGCGATCAGTTCACGCCTGTCGAGCCTGCGCGACTTCCTGCTGCTGTTCTTCTTCGTCCACCTGGGTACCCAGCTGGACATGAGCACGCTGGGTGCGGAAGTGCCGGCCGCGATCGTGCTCTCGCTGTTCGTGCTGATCGGCAACCCGATCATCGTCATGGCGATCATGGGCTACATGGGCTTCCGCAAGCGCACTGGCTTCCTGGCCGGCTTGACCGTGGCCCAGATCAGCGAGTTCTCGATCATCTTCGTCGCCATGGGCGTCGCGATCGGCCATGTCGATGATGCGGCGCTTGGCCTGGTGACCCTGGTGGGGCTGGTGACGATCACCGCCAGCACCTACATGATCCTCTACTCGCACAAGCTCTACGCGCTGTTCGAGCCGTGGCTGGGCGTATTCGAGCGCAAGGTGCCGTTCCGCGAGCAGGGGGCGGAGGAGGTCGGGGTGAGCGCCGACGTCATCGTCATCGGGATGGGGCGTTACGGGCGCCGGCTGGCCGAGCGGCTGGAGGAGCATGGCCTGCGCGTGCTTGGCATGGACTTCGACCCCGAGGTGCTCTCGGCATCTGCAAGCTGCAAGGTGCCGGTGGTGTTCGGGGATGCCGACGACGAGGAGTTCCTGGCGCACCTGCCCTTGCGTTCGGCGCGCTGGATCGTCAGCACGCTGCGTGACCGCGAGGTCGATCGCAATCTCGCCATGCTGTTGCGTCGGCAGGGCTTCACCGGAAAGCTTGCGCTGACGGCGCACTCCGGGGTGGAGTCGACCTGGCTCCAGGAGGCCGGCGCCGACGAGATCTTCCACCCCTTCCAGGACGCGGCCGAGCACGCTGCCGGCAAGCTTGCCGAAGCCTGCGGGCTCATTCGCGCCGACCCCGTGGCCTGAACGAAGAAACCCCGCCGGTTCGGGCGGGGTTTCCAGTCAGCGACGCAGTGATGATGCAAGCCTACAGGCGCATCACCCGGTAGAAGCTGTGGTCGCCGATCACCGCCACCGGCTCGTTCGCCCAGGCGGGGCTGACCAGGTTGTGCGCGGCGAAGTGGCTGGCGCCGGGCACCAGCTCCTTGCGCTCGCCCTGGGGCAG
The DNA here is from genome assembly GCF_008017755.1 of Alkalisalibacterium limincola. Taxonomy (GTDB): domain Bacteria; phylum Pseudomonadota; class Gammaproteobacteria; order Xanthomonadales; family Xanthomonadaceae; genus Alkalisalibacterium; species Alkalisalibacterium limincola. The sequence continues at coordinate 22,237 of NZ_VRTS01000013.1, read as the reverse complement.
GGACCACTCGCGCTGTGCGTCGAAGGCCATGGCCACCGCCTTTTCCCATGCGTTTGCGTTGCGCAGGCGGTAGCCCGGGTGCACCAGGGTCGGCGCGAACTGCGAGCGGGCGGTGACGACATCGCACATCGAGTCGCCCCACACGCCGCTGTCCTGCCGGCGCAGGGCCACCTCGGCCACGGCGCGCTGGCCGGCGACCGGCTGGTCGCGTGCCTCCAGGTACAGCGTGGTGGCCAGGCAAAGCTGGTCACCGGCGGGTTGCGGCAGCACTTGGGCCAACCAAAGTAGCCAAGCGAGTTTCATGGCCTTGCTCCTTGCTCCGTTGCGCCGGCGTTCCCGCACTCGTCCCGGCGGCCTTGCGACCGTCGATCAAGCGTTGGGGAGGACTCGCCAGCCTGGCGTCATGGGGAGGATCCGTACGTCGACCTGTCCCTGGTCTGGATCCAGTGCGTGCCTCCTTGAAGGCACGCACGGCCGAACCGCCATTGGCTCGGCTTGAATGCGCGGCACCCTATCGGGTCGACGCATAACGCCAGCTTAACAGATGAACTCCCGGCTGAACACAATTGGCCGGTCTTTCAAGCACCTAACGCAGCATCGTTGGGACAGCGGCCAGAGCCGTACGCCTTAAAAGCGTGCGGCGAGGCGCGATCCCTGGTCGATGGCCCGCTTGGCATCGAGTTCGAGCGCGACATCGGCGCCACCGATGAGGTGGGCTTCCACGCCGAGCGCGCCCAGCGCGTCCACGAGGTCCCGACGCGGCTCCTGCCCGGCGCAGACCACGACATGGTCGACGGTGAGGGTGCGCTCCTTGCCTTCGGCCCGGATGCGCAATCCGTTGTCGTCGACGCCCAGGTACTCGACGCCACCCAGGGCCTTCACTCCCTTTTGCTTCAGCGTCGCCCGGTGGATCCAGCCGGTGGTCTTGCCCAGCCGGCGCCCGGTTTTCCTTCACTGCGTTGCAGCAGCCAAAGCTTGCGGGCAGGTGGCTCGGGCTCGGGGCGCACCAGGCCACCGCGGGTGGCGAACTCCGGGTCGATGCCCCATTCGGCCATCCAGCGCGCTGATCGAGCGTCGGGGAGGGCCCCTCATGGACCAGGAACTCCGCCACATCGAATCCGATGCCGCCCGCGCCGATGATCGCGACGGCCGCGCCGGGCTTCACGCGCCCCTCGAGGACGTCCAGGTAACCCACCACCTTCGGGTGATCGGCGCCGGGGAAGTCCACCCTGCGCGGTCGCACCCCGGTCGCCAGCACGACTTCATCGAAGCCCTGCAGCGACTCGGCTGAAACCTCCTTGCCAAGGAATACGCTGACCCCGGTGGCATTCAGGCGCTGGCGGAAGTAGCGCAGGGTCTCTTCGAACTCCTCCTTGCCCGGGATGCGCTTGGCGAGGTTGAACTGGCCGCCGATCTCGGCGGCCGCGTCGAACAGCGTGACCTCGTGCCCACGTTCGGCGGCCACCGTCGCGCAGGCCAGGCCTGCGGGCCCCGCTCCGACGACCGCGACCCGCTTCGGTGCGGTGGTGGGCGTGTAGACCAGTTCGGTCTCGGCGCAGGCGCGCGGGTTGACCAGGCAGCTGGCGCGACGGTTGGCGAAGACATGGTCCAGGCAGGCCTGGTTGCAGGCGATGCAGGTGTTGATGGCGTCCGCCCGCCCGGCGGCGGCCTTGTTGACCCACTCCGGGTCGGCCAGGAACGGCCGGGCCATGGACACCAGGTCGGCCTGCCCCGCGGCAAGCACCTGCTCGGCCACGTCGGGCATGTTGATCCGGTTGGTGGCGACCAGCGGCACGAAAACATGGGGCTTGAGCTTGGCGGTGACCCCGGTGAACGCGCCCCGGGGCACCGAGGTGGCGATGGTGGGGATCCGGGCTTCATGCCAGCCGATGCCGGTGTTGATGATCGTGGCGCCGGCGGCTTCGACCGCCTTGGCCTGGGCGACGATTTCCTGGAAGTCCGAGCCGCCTTCGACCAGGTCGAGCATGGACAGCCGGTAGATGATGATGAAGTCCCTGCCCACCGCCTCACGGATGCGACGTACGATTTCCACCGCGAAACGCATGCGTTTTTCCGGGCTGCCACCCCAGCGGTCGTTGCGCTTGTTGGTGCGGGGTGCAACGAACTGGTTGATCAGGTAGCCCTCCGAACCCATCACCTCCACGCCGTCGTAGCCCGCAGCCTGGGCGAGGCGGGCGGATTGGGCAAAGGCGGAGATCTGGCGTTCCACGCCACGATGGCTTAGCTCGCGCGGGGTGAAGGGGTTGATCGGGGACTTCAGCTTCGAGGCCGACACCGAGAACGGGTGATAGGCATAACGTCCCGCGTGCAGCAGCTGCATGCAGATCCGGCCGCCCTCGGCGTGGACGGCGGACGTGACCTGCTTGTGCTTCCCGACCTCCCAGCGCCAGCTGAGCTTGCCCGAGAACGGGACCAGCCAGCCGGTGACGTTCGGCGAAAAGCCGCCGGTGACCATGAGGCCCACGCCACCGCGCGCGCGTTCCGCGAAATAGGCGGCGAGCTTGGGGAAATCCCGACGCTTGTCCTCCAGGCCGGTATGCATCGATCCCATGAGGACCCGGTTGGGCAATGTGCAAAAGCCCAGATCCAGCGGGGCGAGGAGGTTCGGATATTTGGGCTGGGTCATTGGATACGGTTGCGTAGGTCAACGACTAAGGTGCCTGCATTCGGCGGGCCCGACAAGGCGAAAATAGATTCCGGGGCGCTTGCCGGGGTGCCGGGAGGACGTGGCCGCGCGTCGGATGTGCTTGCTGTGAAAGGGATATTGCAATTGCACCGGGCTGCGTTATCATTCCGTTAACGTGCCGTTGGGTCGGCCGTTGTAGGCTACGCGGGTTGGTGCTGCTCAAGGCAGGCCACCACACCAGTGACCTTCCGTTTAGCGGTTGCACTTCCCCGTCATGAACAAGGAGTTGATCATGAATAAAAAAATCCTTTGCATCGCGCTCGTCGGCGCTATCGGCGTGGCGCCTGCCGCGTTCGCCCAAGACTACGATGACCGCTGGTACCTGACTGCTTCCACGGGTCTGGTCGACTATGACAGCGAGCGTGGCCTGAGCGACGACATCTACGGTTCGATTGGTCTGGGCAAGTTCTTCAGCCCGAACTGGTCGATGGACCTGGACGTCAACTACTCCAACCCGATGCGCAGCGCGCCGGCCAACGACCTGCGCTGGAGCCAGCCGGCCCTGGGCATCACGCCGCGCTACCACTTCCGTTCGGAAGGCCGCAACTGGGGCCCGTTCGTCGGTCTCGGAGTCGGTGTGGTCCGCAACTACGAGTCGTTCTCCGACCCGATGGGTGGCCCGCCGCTGCAGCGCAAGGACAACTCGCCGTACGTGCAGCCGAGCCTCGGCCTGCAGGCTGACTACGGTCGTGTCGGTGGCCGCATCGAGGCCGCCTACCGCCATACGTTCGACGACAGCAGCATCCATGCCCCGGACAAGAGTGGTTTCGGTGACATGATCTACTCGGTCGGCCTGATCGTGAAGCTTGGTGCGGAGCCGGTTGCCCCGGTCGCGCCGCAGCCGGCCGCCCCGCCGCCGCCGCCGCCGCCGCCGCCGGTCGAGCGTTGCCCGGATGGTTCGGTCATGGGTCCGGACGGTTGCCCGGTTCCGCTGACGATCGACCTGCGTGGCGTGAACTTCGACTTCGACCGCGCCACCCTGCGCCCGGATGCGATCTCCAGCCTCAACGAGACGATCGAGATCCTGCGCAACTACCCGGATCTGCGTGTTGAAGTCGCCGGTCACACCGATCTGTGTGGTTCGGAGACCTACAACCAGGGTCTGTCGGAGCGTCGTGCCCGTGCGGTGTACGAGCACCTCATCAACAACGGCATCTCCTCCAACCGCCTGGTTGGTCCGGTCGGCTACGGCGAGAGCCGTCCGCTGGTCAACACTCCGCAGACCCATCCGGAGTGCCGCAACGAGACCAACCGTCGCACCGAGCTGAACGTCCAGAACTGATTGGTTCCAGCGTTGAGTTCAAGAAGAAACCCGGCCTTGTGCCGGGTTTCTTTTGTTTCAACGGGTTGCAAGGCCTGTTGCATGTGGGGCCTGCGGTTCCCTACACTGCAGGGACCCGCGTCGCACCAGAGAATCCCGACCATGCGCAATGTCCTGTTCGTCCTCAGCCTGTCCCTCATTGGTTTCAGCGCCCAGGGCGCGGCTGACATTGGCTCGCAGATCGATTGCTCGGGAAGCGTGTCGCCCTATCCGTTGCCCGTGCGCCCGTCGGCGGTTCCGCCGGTGGCCTACGAGTTGACGGGTGCCGGAAGCCAGCACGGGGCACCGCGTGGCACCCTGGCCCGCGCCAGCGACGAGCGCCAGTCGATCGACCGGGTGCTGACGCGACTTCGTACCGAGCACTGCCAGCCCAAGGTCATCGATCCGGGTGCCGGCTACGTGCGCCAGACCGAACACGACAACACCCCATACCGCTTCAACGCCAACACCGGCTTCACCGCCGCGGAGTTCGATGCGTGGATGAAGGAGCGGGGCATCCGCATCGTCAACGGCCGTGCGGTCGTCGGCGGTCGTCCCGAAGCGCCGGCTGAACCCCGGCCGGTGGCTGCGGAGCTGGGCTGCGCCGAGGCCGCCTCCGGTGCGGAGCAGGCCGCAGGCGCCTGTTGATCGGCCTGTTTCCTTTCCGGGTTTCCTGATCCTGCCCGTTGCCGGGCGGGTATCAGCGTCGCCTGAAGCGATAATGCGCGACTTGCCACTCATTGCCGTCGCGATAACCGAACAATTCCGCGCACGCCATCCAGAACATGCGCCAGCGCTGCATCCAGATGGCCGTGTCGTCGCCGTAGACCGGGCGTAATACCGATTCGACTTCCGCGCGGTTTTCATCCTGGTTTTCCAACCAGTGGTTGGCGGTAGCCTGGTAATGTTTTCCCGACATCATCCAGCGTTGCTCCAGGGCGAGTGAATCCTGGAAATGAAGCAGGGTGTCGGCGGCGGGCATCAGGCCGCCGGTGAAGAAATAACGACCCATCCAGTTGTCCTCGCCCTGCGTTTCGAACGGGTACATCAGGTGGCGGTGGCAGAAAATGTGCACGAACAGTATTCCGCCGGGCTTGAGCCAGCCACCGATGCGTTCCAGCAGCAACTGGTAGTTGCGCACGTGCTCGAACATCTCGACTGAAACGACACGGTCGTACGCCGCCTCGGGTCGCTGCAGCGCATTGACATCGCAGGTGACGATGTCGACGTTGGCGATCCCCAGAGCCGCGCAGCGGGCCATGATGTGCGCACGCTGGCTGCGGGAGTTGGATACGCCGGTGATGCGCGCGTTCGGGTAACGGCGTGCCATCCAAAGCGTGAGTGATCCCCAGCCGCAGCCCAGTTCAAGGATGTGCTGCCCGTCTTGCAGGTCCGCCCGCTCGCCGTAGAGCTCGAGCATCGCGTCCTCGGCCTCGTCGAGGCTTTCGTTGCCGCGCGGGTAGTAACAGCTGCTGTACTTGAGCCGGCTGCCCAGGCAGAGCTCGAAGAAGCGCGTGGGGACTTCGTAGTGTTGCTCGTTCGCCGCGTCGGTTTCTATCGCAATCTCACTACCGCGCAGCGTTTCGATCAGGTCGCGGTAGCGCCTGGAGGCGGAGTCGGCGTCGTCATCGAACTCATCGCGAAGGCGTTGGCGGCACATCCGTCGGATGCCGTGCCGCAGCAGGACGTCTGGCACGAGGCCACGTTCGCACAGGTCGATCAGGGACATGCTGCCTCGCTCAAAAGTCAGGGGGAGGAACGCGGGGGTCTGGGAATGAAGGGGCTGACTTCGCGCTGGTAGCGTCGGTAGTCCTCGCCACGGCTGCGCAGGGCCTGTTGTTCGGCCCAGGGGATCCCGGTGAAGCGGTAGAGGAAGGCCAGCATCAGCACGGGTCCCAGCAGGGCAAGCCATGCCTGCGGTGCGCCCACCGCCAGCAGCGCATAGGCGAACCAGTGCAGCCATTCGAAGAAGTAGTTCGGATGCCTCGACCAGCCCCACAAGCCGGCGCGGCAGGTCCTGCCACGATTGGCCGGCACGGCCCGGAAGCGGGCGAGTTGCCGGTCCGCCAGCGCTTCGCCCCCGACGGCGACCAGCCACACGACGATCGCCAGCGCGGTGACTGTGCGCAGCCCGGATTCGGGGTTGGCCGCCGCCACCAGCAGCGGCACCGAGAACAAGGCCACGATCAGCGCCTGGGCCTGGAAGAACAGGAAGAACCGGCGCTGGTCGCCGCTCCAGTGCTCGCGCAGTGTGCGGTAGCGGCCGTCCTCGGGCTCGCCCAGCACCCGATGCATCAGGTGCAGGCTCAGGCGGGCACCCCACAGACCGCCCATCATCGCCACCAGCCAGCGGTTGAGTGCAGCGCCATCCGAGAAGCTGCCCGCATACAGCGCGGCTGCAGCCATGAGGCCGGCCCAGAACACGTCGACCCAGCCGGCGTTGCGGCGCTTCCACGACAGTGCCCAGGCGGCCGTCATGACCAGGGCAGCCCCGAACCAGACCAGCAGCACGTGCTGCAAAAGGCTCATGGTGGGGTCCCCGGGTGCAGCGCGGCCGGATGCGGTGCGACGCGCGCCGCCGCCAGTGCCAGCAACGGAACGGTCACGGCCCAGGCCGCGCCGATCGCGCCGATCACGACGGACGTGGGTGCTGCCAGCGAGACGGCGCCGAAACCGCGCTCGGCCGCCAGGTAGGCCAGCGGACCACCGATGGCGCCGAGCGTGACCGCCAGGGCAGGACGTTGGCAGATCGCGGCCAGCGAGTGGTTGATGGTCAGTGCGAAGCCAGCCCACAAGGACAGGATCCACAAGGGTGCCCAGTCCGGCGAAGGCCAGGAATGGGCGAACTCAAGCAGCCCAAGGCCGACCCAGACGGAGTCGAGCGCGAAACCGAATGGCAGCACGATCGCCAGCAGCGAGGCATCGGCGCGACGCTGCCCGGAGAGCGCCAGGGTCAGCAGCGCGAAGATCGCCACAGCCAATGGTCCCGTCCAGGGACGACCGCTTCCAGCCCCGGCAACAGTGGCAAACCACACGCACTGGAAGCCCAGCGCATTGGCCACCAGGGCCATGCGATGCGGAGTGCTCACGCCCACCCCGGTTCCACCGGGTGCAGGTCGGGGAGGTATTCCCCGCGGCGGTTTCCGGGCCGCGCCAGCAGCAATTGCGCGTCGCCGATCGAGCGTTCAAGGAAGCCGCCCTCGCAGTAGCACAGGTAGAACTCCCACATGCGCACGAAGCGCTCGTCGTAACCCAGGGCCCGCACCTCATCCAGACGCTGCACGAAACGCTCGCGCCAGGCCCGGAGCGTCAGCGCGTAGCTGGGCCCGATGTCCTCCATGCTGAGCAGGCGCAGATCGGTCGAGCGGGCCATCGCCCCGGTAAGCGCACTGATCGACGGAATGAAGCTGCCCGGGAAGATGTGCCGCTTGATGAAGTCCACCGAAGCCAGCGCCTGCCGGTAGCGGTGGTCCTCGATCGTGATCGCCTGGATCAAGGCCAGGCCGTCGTCCTCGAGCAGCGAAGCGCACTTGGCCAGGTAGGTGTCCAGGTACTGGTGCCCGATCGCTTCGACCATCTCGATGGATACGAGCTTGTCATAGCGACCGTCCAGGTCGCGGTAGTCCTCGAGCAACACGTTGATGCGCTCGGAGAGCCCTGCCGCGGCCACGCGCTGGCTGGCCAGTGCGTGTTGCTCCCTCGATATCGTGGTCGTGGTGACACGGCAGCCGTAGTGGCGCGCGGCGTGGAGCGCAAACCCCCCCCAGCCGGTGCCGATCTCGACCACGTGGTCGGTGGGTCGCAGCGCGAGCTTCTGGCAGATCCGGTCCAGCTTGCGTGTCGCCGCCACCTCCAGCGACTCCGCCGGGTGCGCGAACACGGCCGAGGAGTACATCAGGTTGCGGTCGAGGAACAGGGAGAACAGGTCGTTGCCCAGGTCGTAGTGCGCAGCGATGTTGCGACGGCTCCCGGTCCGGGTATTGCGCCGCCACGCGTGCCAGGACCTCATCAGCCAGCCGCCCAGGGCCGCCACGCCGCCCTCCATCCGGTCGAGCAGGTCGCGATTGCGCACCAGCAGTTGCACCAGCCCGACCAGGTCATCGCAGTCCCAGTCGCCCTCCATGTAGGACTCACCCGCGCCGACGCTTCCGTTGAGCGCGACCTGGCGATAGAAGTCCGGTCGGTGGACGGTGACGTGGACCTCGATCGGCGGCAAGCCGCCCGTGTCGGCGCTGCCCAGTTCGGCCAGCCCGAATGCGTCCTCCACGAGGATGCGGCCGCGAATGCCTCCCAGGCGCTGCAGCAGGCGCGAGCGGAGCATGCGGTCGGTGGCCCGGTAGGCGGCCTGCCGATCGGGATCGGTGCGCTCGAGCGAGGTGGCCTGGGTCGTCATCGCTGTTGTTTCCTGGCGGCGAGCCGCGCCGCGGTGTCGGGATGGTCGTGGACCGGGACGCCCTTGAGCCACAGCCTCAGGGCCTGCCAGTGGATTGCAGTGACCACGCGCGTGGTCATCAGCGGAAAGCGCGCGAGGCACCGGGCCAGCGTCGTGGCTCCGATCTCGTGACGTGCCATGGACAGCGTCGCGTCGAACTCGCGACGTTCCCCGTGCGCCACCGCCATGTGCACGCGCAGCTGCGCCCCGGGAGCCTGCAGGCGCCAGTGGTAGCGGCGCTGCATCGGCAGGAACGGGGACACGTGGAATCGCTTGTCGAATGCCCATTCCAGCATGTCGCCTCGCCGCCGTGCCTCGGATACGGGCAGAACGTAGCTGAAGCGTTGTCGCCACGGCGTGTTCGTGATCTCCGCGAGCACCCAGTCCAGGGTGTGGCCGTCCTCGAGGTAGCCGTAGTAGAAGCTGACCGGATTGAAGCTGACCCCGAAGTAGCGCAGGTGCGTGAGCAGCCGGATCGGCCCCCCGGGTCGTCGCCCCAGGCGCAGCGCGACGGTGTCGCGCACCGCCTGAGCCAGGGGCAGGTCCGGATCGCCGTGGAAGTCGCGTCGTTGCATCGATGCCACGTTGGGTCGTTCCAACGACCACAGCCAGCGGTCCTGGAAGACCTCGTCGAGCTCGTCCAGGTCCAGCAGGGGCTGGAACATGCGGTAGCTGAACGCGTGTGTCGCCGGGTGGTGGCGACGGTGCCGGACACGCCCGATGTAGATCGCCGACTTCATGGCCAGGCCACCCCCAGCGCGCGGGCCACGTCGACGCCGCTGCGCAGGCCGTCCTCGTGGAAGCCAAATCCCCAGTAGGCCCCCGCATACCAGGTGCGGTGCTGGCCGTTGAGCTCGCCGCGACGGCCCTGGGCGGCCACGCTGGCATGCGAGTACACCGGGTGGGCATAGTCCATGCGCGCGATGATCCGCTCCGGATCGATGTCTGCAGTGCGGTTGAGCGTCACCACGAAGGGCTCGGGAGAACGAAGCGACTGCAACAGGTTCATGCAGTAGCTCACGGTACATTGCCCGTCCGCCTCGGCAGGCACGTAGGCGTTCCAGGCGGCCCATGCCTTCCGGTTGCCGGGCAGCACGCTCGCATCGGTGTGCAGGACGGTTTCGTTGGGCTGGTAGGTGATCGCGCCAAGCACATCGCGTTCGGCGGTGGTCGGGTCGGCCAGCAGCGCCAGCGCCTGGTCGGAGTGGCAGGCGAGCACGATCTGGTCGAACCGCTCGGCGCCGCTCGCGGTCTCGACCATGACGTGGTCGGATGCCCGGCGAACGCGCAGAACCGGCGTTTCGAGACGCACCTGCGCCGACCAGGTCGCGGTGATGCGCTCGATGTAGCTCGACGAACCGCCGCTCACGACGCGCCACTCGGGCCGGCCCTCCACCTGGAGCATGCGGTGGTTGTCCATGAAGCGCGCCAGGTGGCGTGCCGGGAAGGCCAGGACCTGTTGGCTGGGGGAGGACCAAAGCGCCGAAGCCATGGGCACCAGGTGGTCCTCGATGAACATCGTCGAATAGCGTCCTTGCCCGAGGTACTCCCCGAGCGTCGGGCCGGGGGCGTCGTCGTCGAGCAGGGCCGGGGCCTCGCGGTAGAAGCGCATGATGTCGCGCACCATGCCCCAGAACCGCGGCGACACCAGGTTGCGGCGCTGGCAGAACATCGTGTCCATCCGGGTGGCGTTGTACTCCAGGCCAGTGCGCGCGTCGTGTACCGCGAAGCTCATCGTCGTGGGCTGCGAGGCTACGCCGAGCTGGTCGAACAGGCGGTCCAGCAGCGGGTAGTTGTGCGGGTTGAACACGATGAATCCGGAGTCGATCGCATAGTCGCGACCCTCCATGTGGCACCGGTGCGTGTGGGTGTGGCCACCCAGGCGGCTCCCGGCTTCGAACACGACGACCTCGTGCTCGCGCGAGAGCAGCCAGGCCGCACCGAGCCCGGCGATGCCGCTACCCACCACGGCGATCTTCATGTGCGGCCGTCACTCCCATCCGGCATGCGACGCACGCCACGCATCGCCGCCGGCACCGGTTTGAGGTCCCAGACCAGGCCGAGCGCCGCCATCGTGCGCAGGACGTAGTAGGTCAGGTCGACCTCCCACCAGCGGAAGCCCTGCCGTGCCGAACCGGGGAAATGATGATGGTTGTTGTGCCAGCCCTCGCCGAAGGTCAGCAGGGCCAGCAACCAGTTGTTGCGGCTGTTGTCGCGCGTGGCGAAACGCCGGCTGCCCCAGCGGTGGGCCAGCGAGTTGATCGTGACGGTGGCGTGGAACAGCACCACCGTGGAGACGAAGAAGCCCCAGACCAGCAGCTGCGGGCCATTGGTGCCCAGGCCGGGGGCATGGCGCTCGAGCAGCACGCCGGAGCCGTAGAGGGCGGCCGCCAGCGCCACCGGCACCAGGATGTCGAAACGATCCAGCAGGCGAAGTTCGGGGAAGCGCTCCAGGTCGCGGATCACGCTGCGATCGGTCCGGAAGCCGTGGTTGGTCAGGAACCATCCCATGTGGCTCCAGACGAAACCACGCACCACGGGGGAGTGCACGTCGCGCGCGGTGTCGGAATGCCGGTGGTGGTTGCGGTGGTGTGCGGCCCACCAGAGCGGCCCGCGCTGCACGCTGGCTGCGCCCAGTACCGCGAACACGAACTGCAGGCCCCGCGAGGTGCGGAAGGCCTTGTGCGAGAAGTAGCGATGGTAGAAGCCGGTGATGGCGAACATCCGCACGGCGTACAGGGCCGCCGCCACCGCGAGGGCGATCCAGGAAACGCCAACGACGAACACGCCGAGGCAGGCCAGGTGCAGGCCGATGAAGGGAACGACGCGCAGCCAGTCGATACGTTCGGGAGATCGATCGGGTCCTTCCGCACCGGCCTCCGTATCGAACCACTGCCGCAGTCGTGTCGCTGCGTTCGCCGCATCGCGCGCCGGCGACGGGCGTGGGTCTTCGGAAGGTGCTGACATGCGCGGAATGTGCCCTCGAAACGGTGATGGAGCAGTGAACCGGGAGCGTGGTTCGTGCGCCGGGGCTTGGCAAGCGCGCGGCACGCGGTGATGCTGGGTGCATGCCTCCCCGCTCCGCCACGCCGCCACCGACGAAGAGCGCCCGCAAGGGCGTGTCGCGCGTGATCTCGCGCAGCGGTGCGTGTTCGCGCAGCGAGGCAGCGCGCTGGGTGCTCGAGGGGCGGGTGGCGGTCGATGGCCGGGTCGTGGACGACCCCGATCATCCGGTGCGCGTCGGTCACGACAGCGTCAGCGTGGACGGTCGGCCGATCGGGGTCGCGCCGCGGGTGTGCATCATGCTCAACAAGCCACGTGGCCTGGTGACAAGTGCCAGTGACGAGCAGGGTCGCGATACCGTGTATTCCTGCATCGCCGACGCACAGCTGGGCTGGCTGGCGCCGGTGGGGCGCCTGGACCGTGCCAGCGAAGGCCTGCTGCTGATGAGCAACGACCCGCAGTGGGCGGCAGGAATCACCGATCCGGTCGGCGGACTGGAGAAGACCTATCACGTCCAGGTCGACGCGCTGCCGGACGAGACGATGCTGGCGGCGCTGGCGCGTGGCGCCTGCGAGCGCGGCGAGCCGTTGCAGGCCCGCAGCGTGGCGTTGCTGCGCCACGGCCGCTCGTCGGCCTGGCTGGAGGTCGTGCTTGATGAAGGCCGCAACCGGCATATCCGGCGACTGATGAAGGCCCACGGGCTGGAGGTGCGACGGCTGGTGCGGGTGGCGATCGGCGGCCTGCGGCTGGGCACGCTTTCCAAGGGCGCGTGGCGCCACCTGAGCGCGAGCGAAATCGACGCGCTGGTGCCGGGGGGCGGGCCCGGGGATGATGGCCGGGGTACAAGGGAGGTCGGGTCATGACGCTGAAGCCGAGGGTGTTCCTGGAGTTCCTGCGCACCAGTCTGTGGGTGGTGCCGATGGGCCTGGTGCTGGGCATGATGATGCTGGGCCAGTTCCTCCTGTGGGTCGACGGCAGGGCCGAGATCGACGTCAAGATGATGGAGGGTGCCGGGATCGACGGGGCCCGCGGCATGTTCCAGGCGGTCGCGGGCGGCATGCTCACCCTGGCTGGCGTGGTGTTCTCGATGACGCTGGTGGTGCTGTCCCAGGCGACCGCCCAGTACAGTCCCCGGGTGCTGCGCAACTTCCTGGGTGATCGCGTCAACCAGACCGTGCTCGGGGTGTTCCTCGGCATCTTCGTCTACTGCCTGGTCGTCCTTCGCGGCCTGGGTGAGGACGGATCGACGCTTCCGGTCCTGACCGTCCTCGTTGGCCTGGCGATGTCGCTGCTCGGCGTGGTGTTCCTGGTCTACTTCATCCACCACATCGCGCGCTCGCTGCAGGTGGAGAACATCGTCGCGTCGATCCACGACGAGACCGCCCCGGTCATCGATCGCCTGTACCCCGAAGCCCAGGCCGAGGGCGACGAGGCTGCCAGGGAGGACGTCCCCGCGTTCGGCGCCGGGGATCCGGTCATCCTGGCCCGTTCCAGCGGCTACATCCAGGACGTCGACGTCGCCCGCCTGGAGCGGCTCGCCTGTCGCCTCGACACGGTGATCGAACTGCCCCACCGGGTCGGCGGCTTCGTGTCCGAGGGCATGGCACTGGTGCGCATCAAGGGGCCGGTCGAGCCCGACGAGGATGCCGCCTCCGACGTGCATTCGAGCTTCACGCTGGGGCGCCAGCGTACGATCCAGCAGGACCCTTCTTTCGGCTTGCGCCAATTGGTCGACGTGGCCATGAAGGCGTTGTCCCCGGGCGTCAATGACACGACCACCGCCGTACTGGTCGTGGACCGTCTCAGCGCACTGGTGCGGCGGCTGTGCCAGCGCCGCATGCCCGCGCGCCTGCGCGAGGTGGACGGCGTGCTGCGCCTGGTGGTGGCGCGGCCCGACTTCGAGGACTACCTGGGGCTGGCGTTCGACCAGATCCGGCAATGGGGGGCCAACAACCCCGCGGTACTGGGTCGGATGCTGGAGGTGATCGCACAGCTGCTACCCATCACCCATTGCAGTTCGCGACGGGAACTGCTGCACGAGCATGCGCGGCGGATCATCACCGCGGGCGGTCACGCCATCAACGAAGAGTGCGACCTGGCGTGGTTGCGGCAGTGCTACCAGCGCGTTCCCCCGGTGTAGCCAGCCCACGCCAGGAGGGGCCGGGGCGGCCCGGCCCGGGCTGCATCAGCCGTTGATGACGCCGAGTTCGCGCCCGACCCGGGTGAAGGCATCGATCGCGCGGTCGAGGTGCTCGCGGGTGTGCGCGGCCGACATCTGGGTGCGGATTCGGGCCTGTCCCTTGGGCACGACCGGAAAGAAGAAACCGATCGCATAGATGCCTTCTTCGAGCAGGCGCTCGGCGAACTTCTGTGCCAGCGGGGCCTCGTAGAGCATCACCGGGACGATCGGATGCTCGCCCGGCTTGAGGTCGAAGCCGGCCTGCGTCATCCGCTCGCGGAAGTAGGCGGTGTTGGCCTTGAGCGCTTCGCGCAGCTCGCCCGCGGCGTCGAGCATGTCGAAGACCTTGGTCCCGGCCGCCACCACATGGGGCGGCAGCGAGTTCGAGAACAGGTAGGGCCGCGACCGCTGGCGCAGCATCTCCACGACCTCGGCGCGGCCGGTGGTGAAGCCACCCAGCGCGCCACCCAGGGCCTTGCCCAGCGTTCCGGTGATGATGTCGATCCGGTCCAGCACGCCCTTGACCTCGGCCGAGCCGCGTCCGGTGGCGCCGAGGAAGCCGGTGGCGTGGCACTCGTCGATATGCACCAGCGCGCCGTAGCGCTGCGCCAGCGTCGTGATCTCATCGAGCGGCGCGATGAACCCGTCCATCGAGAACACGCCGTCGGTGGTGATCATGATCGTGCGTGCACCATCGGCGCGCGCCTGCTTGAGCTGCGCCTCCAGGTCGGCCATGTCGCAGTTCGCGTAGCGGTAGCGCCTGGCCTTGCAAAGGCGCACGCCATCGATGATCGAGGCGTGGTTGAGCGCGTCGGAAATGATCGCGTCCTCGGGCCCCAGCAGCGGCTCGAACAGACCACCATTGGCGTCGAAGCAGGCGGCGTACAGGATCGTGTCCTGCTTGCCGAAGAAGCCGGCGATCTTCGCCTCCAGTTCCTTGTGCAGGTCCTGGGTGCCGCAGATGAAACGCACGCTGGCCATGCCGAAACCATGGGTGTCGAGCGCCTGCTTGGCCGCTTCGATGACTTCGGGGTTGTCGGCCAGGCCGAGGTAGTTGTTGGCGCAGAAATTCAGTACCCGACGACCATTCGCCAGTTCGATCTCGGCCGTCTGCGGCGAGACGATCACCCGCTCGGACTTGAACAGGCCCTGCTCGCGGATGGAATCGAGCTCGGCGGCGTAGCGTTCGATGGCGGCGTTGACGGTTTCCATGGCGGTTCCGGTGCGGAAAAGCGCCATTCTAGCAAGCCGGTCGCGTGCCCCAGTGGCATCCCGGCGCGGCGCGCGGCGGCACTCAGCGTGGCGCCAGGCCCGCAGGGGCCGAGGGCGAGGCGGGATAGGGCGGCGCGCCGGGGTAGGGCACGTGGGCCACCTGGTTCCAGTTGCGCCGGGTCAGCTGGCGCTGGGCCTCGTTGCTGATGCGGCCACTGACCAGAAGCGTGGGGTTGTCGTGTCCGCTCAGCAGCGCCCGGTCGAACCAGGCCTCGATCTGCGGTGTCCAGCTCAGCACGTCCACGGGGACAGGCAGCAGGAACTCGCCCCCTTCGGTGAGGTAGGCCAGCGTGGCGCCATGCGAACGCACGTGCCCGCCGATGGCCGCATCACCGCCGTAGTGGCGCACCAGGCGCAGCGCATTGAGCACGAAGCGCGCCTCGATCTCGCTGCCGGCCATCAGTGCCGTTTCCAGCAGGGCCTCGCAGCCGGTGCGTGGGCGCAGCGC
This sequence comes from Alkalisalibacterium limincola, assembly GCF_008017755.1. Lineage (GTDB taxonomy): Bacteria > Pseudomonadota > Gammaproteobacteria > Xanthomonadales > Xanthomonadaceae > Alkalisalibacterium > Alkalisalibacterium limincola. Next base: position 6,896 of record NZ_VRTS01000013.1, on the reverse strand, counting down.
GTCAAGCTCCTCGGTGAAGGCGGTTTGAAGTGTCGGCGTGAACGCGCGATGGCGCACGAAGCGCTCCAGCAGGTCCTCGTCGGAACAATGCAGGCTCAACACGTCGTGGTTGCGCTGCGCCAGGTCTTCGGGGACCTCCCGCAGCACCAACCGTTCCACGTCCTGGGTATACCCGAGCGTTTCCGCGAAGCCCGCCGTGGCCACCGACACCAGCTGGCGGGTGGCGAACGCGCCGGTGCTGGTCATCCAGGCCAAGCGGTCGAGGCGCTCGTTGAGGATCGGGTTGGAGGTGTAGGGGTCGACGCCCAGCTTCTGCGCAAGCTCCAGCCGCGAGCGGCGGTAGCTGATCTCGCCACGCACTGCGCGGACAAGCTCCCGGCGCGGTTTTTCCCACCACGCGCGCTCGGTCGGATCCACCTCGGCGCGGGTGGCCCCCATCGGCCCTTCCGGGTCGCGGTAAGGGTCGCCGTCATGGCTGATGCGATCATCGATCTGGTCACCAAGACGCTTGGCGCGCCGCCCCCACTTCGTCACGCCTTCCCCGAAAAAGCGCACCGCACCCACCGGCAGGCCGATCAGGCTGTCGATCGGGTGGGTCACGACCTGGCCGATCGCACGCACCGGCGCCATCGCGGCGTTCTGGGCCGACTGTGCCACCAGGCCGGTGATTTCCGCCGTGAACACGGCATCCATCGCGGGGATTTCGCTGATGCGGATCGCGAGCATCTCCGCGCTCTCGGCTTCCAGCCGGCCCCAATCGGTGTGCAGCACGAACCGGGCCTGGTAGCCGGTGACCTGGACCTGGGGTTCGACCCGGTAGCCTGGACCGGTCAGCAATGCAGGGATCACCAGCTCGGCCGCAGCCAGGGTTGGCTCGTTCTCGGCATGGACCGGTGCGACCAGCAGCATCGCCGCCAGCGCGGCGGCGGAGGACAGGCGGGGCAGGGGAAGAATCTTGGGCATGGACTGCGCATTGTCCAGACCGTGGCTGAATCCCGGCTTCAGCGGGTCTAGGATGGTGGGCATGGGTGGTCCGACCTTGCACCGCAACGACGTCGCGCTGTGGCCCCTGGCGCTGATGGTGGCGACGCTGCCGGCGATCGCCACGCACGTCGCCTGGGCCCTGTCCCTGCATGCGGGACACATACCCTGGTGCGTGCCCTACCTGGAGGGCTGCACCTCGATCAGCCGTGCCGCGCGCCATGGCCTGGGCAACGACCTGTTCCGCATGGTGATGTTGCCGACCGCCGCGCTGCAGGCCCTGTTCTGGGTGGCCGTCGCGGCGTGGTTGCGCTCGGGCGGAGCGCGGGTGGCGGCCACCGTGCCGTGGCTGGGCCTGCTCGCGGCGGTGTTCCTCGCGCTGTACGCCACCTTCCTCGGCAGCGAGGGCGACATCTACCGGATGCTGCGGCGTTACGGCGTCACGGTGTACTTCGCGGCCACCTACCTGGCACTGCTCGCCAGCCTCCGGGCGCTGCAGAAGACCCGCGGCGCACGGGACCCGGGCTACCGGCCGCTGCTGGTGGTGGCGCTGGGCATGCTGGCGCTGGGCGTCCTCAGCACCGCGGCCACGGCCTTCGTCGACTCCAGGGAGCTCAAGGACCGCATCGAGAACGTGCTCGAGTGGCACCTGGGCGTGTGGCTGACCGCGATGTTCCTGGTGGTCGCATGGCGCTGGTGGCGCGAGGGCGTGCGCGTGGGGCTGCGCTGAGCGCTCAGTCCCAGCGGCACACGACCTTGCCGCACTGGCCCGAGGCCATCAGCTCGAAGCCTTCCTGGAATTCGTCGATGCCGATCTGGTGGGTCAGCACCTTGTCCAGCGGGAAGCCGGTGCGCACCAGCTGCGTCATCTTGTACCAGGTTTCGTACATCTTCCGGCCGTAGATGCCGTGCACGACGAGGCCCTTGAAGATGATGCGGTCCCAGTCGATGCCGGCGCCCTTGGGCAGGATGCCCAGCAGGGCCACCTTGCCGCCGTGGTACATCGCACCGAGCATGTCGTTGAATGCCCCCGGGTGGCCGGACATCTCCATGCCGACGTCGAAACCCTCGATGCCGAGTTCGGCCATGACGTCCTCGAGTTCTTCCTTGCCCACGTTGATCGTGCGCGTGGCGCCCATCTGCCGGGCCAGGTCGAGTCGGTAGTCGTTGACGTCGGTGATGACGATGTTGCGCGCGCCGATGAACTTGCAGATGCCTGCGGCGATGATGCCGATCGGGCCAGCGCCGGTGATCAGCACGTCCTCGCCGACCACGTCGAACTCCAGCGCGCAGTGTGCGGCATTGCCGAAGGGATCGAAGAACGCGGCGAGCTCGGGGGCGATGTCGTCCGGGATCGGCCAGAGGTTGCTCGAGGGCATCACCACGTATTCGGCGAATGCGCCGTGCCGGTTGACGCCGATGCCGACCGTGTTCGGGCACAGGTGCGGGCGGCCGGCCCGGCAGTTGCGGCAGTGCCCGCAGACGATGTGGCCCTCGGCCGACACCCGGTCGCCGATCGCGTACCCGGTCACGCCCGGCCCGATCTCGACGATGCGGCCGACGAACTCGTGGCCGATCACCAGGCCGGGCTTGATCGTGCGCTGGCTCCACTCGTCCCACTTGTAGATGTGCAGGTCGGTGCCGCAGATGGCGGTCATCTCGAGCTTGATCAGCACCTCGTTGGCACCGGGCGAGGGCACCGGCACCTCGTCCATCCAGATGCCGGGCTTGGCTTCGCGCTTGACCAGCGCCTTCATCGTCTGCGCCATGAGATCTGACCCCAGGTCGGGGGGGCCGCGGGCCCCGGAAAAACATCAATTATACCGGGCCGCCCTGAATCGCCGTCAGCGCGTACCGGCGCGGGCGGCGACGCCCGGGGACGGATGGCTTCCGGCAGGGGTTGGAGCCGGCCTGCGGTGTCTATACTGCGCATCCCGTGGATGGAGGAAGACGATGCGCAAGTCGATGGTCGCCGCAGCACTGCTGTTGGCCGGTACCGCCCAGGCCGGCGAGGGCATGTGGGTTCCGCAGCAGTTGCCCGAGATCGCCGGACAGCTGGCGCAGGCCGGACTGGAGCTCGACCCCGCGCAACTGGGCGACCTGACCGGCCAGCCCATGGGGGCGGTGGTCAGCATTGGCGGCTGCACGGCTTCGTTCGTCTCGCCACGAGGACTGGTCATCACCAACCACCACTGCGCCTATGGCGCGATCCAGCTCAATTCCAGCGCCGAGCGCGACCTCCTCAGCGAGGGCTTCAACGCCGCCACGCCCGGGGACGAACTCAGTGCAGGCCCGAACCAGCGCGTGTTCGTGACCCGCGAGATCCGCGACGTGACCGACGAGGTGCTGGCGCGGGTCACGCCGCGCATGTCCGGGCTGGCGCGGCAGGACGCGATCGATGCGGCACAAAAGGCGCTGGTCGCCGGGTGCGAGGCCGAAGGCGGCGTGCGCTGCAGCGTCTTCAGCTTCCACGGGGGCCTGTCCTACCGCCTGTTCACCCAGGTCGAGATCCGTGACGTGCGCCTGGTGTACGCGCCGCCGGGATCGATCGGAAAGTACGGTGGCGACGTCGACAACTGGATGTGGCCGCGCCACACCGGTGATTTCGCGTTCTACCGTGCCTACGTGGCACCGGACGGCACGCCGGCGCCCTACTCGCCGGACAACGTGCCCTTCGAGCCCGCGCGCCACCTGCGCATTGCCGGGCAGGGCCTGGAGGAGGGCGAGTTCGCGATGGTCGCGGGCTACCCCGGTCGGACGTTCCGCTATGCGCTGGCCGACGAACTTGCTGAAACGGTGGAGTGGAGCTACCCCACGCGCATCGAGCTCAACCAGCAACTGCTGGACCTGATCGAGGCGGCTGGGGCCGACGATCGCGAGGTGGCGATCCGCTATGCCGGTTTCAACGCCAGCTGGAACAACCAGATGAAGAATTTCGTCGGCCAGCTCGAGGGCTTCCAGCGCAGCGATGCGCTGGCCCGCAAGCGGGCCGAGGAGCAGGCCGTGCTGGACTGGTTGCGTGCGCAGGGGCGTGCGGGCCGTCCTGCACTGCAGTCCCATCGCGCGCTGCAGGCGCTGCACGGGCAACGCGTCGCCACGCGCGAGCGCGACCAGTTGCTGGGCGTGTTCGGCAACATCGGCCTGCTTGATGCGGCACGCCGCATCCATCGCTTGTCGGTCGAGCGCGGCAAGCCCGATGGCGAGCGCGCGCAGGGATTCCAGACCCGCGACGAAGCGGCCCAGCGCGGCGCGCTGGAGCAGCTCGAGCGGCGCATGGCGCCCGAGGTCGACCGGCAGCTGATGGCCCTGTTCCTGGCGCGCTACGTGGAGCTGCCTGCGGCGCAGCGCATTCCCGAGCTCGATGCCTGGCTGGGTGGCGACGACCAGGCCACCCGCGACTTCCGCCTCGACACGCTGTACGCGGGAACCCGCCTGGACGACACCCGCCAGCGGCTCGAGTGGTTCGATGCCGGGCGCGCCGCCGTGGAGGCCAGCGATGACAGTTTCCTGCGCCTGGCCGTGGCGCTGGCCCCGGCCTTCGAGCGCATCGAGAACGAGCGCCGCCGGCTTGCGGGCGAGGACCAGATGCACCGGCCGGGTTTCCTGCAGGCCGTCATCGACTACAACCAGGCCCAGGGCCGTGCGGTCTATCCCGACGCGAACGGCAGCCTGCGCATCACCTACGGCCATGTCATGGGCTACTCGCCGGCCGATGCGGTGCACTATGCCCCGTTCACCACCCTTGAAGGCCTGCTGGCCAAGGACACCGGCGAGGATCCGTTCGACTCCCCGGGCGTGCAGCTGGACCTGATCCGCGAACGCGCCCATGGCGGCCGTGCGATGGAGCGCCTGGGCAGCGTGCCGGTGAACTTCCTGACCGACATGGACGTGACCGGTGGCAACTCCGGCAGTCCGGTGCTCAATGCGCGCGGCGAACTCGTCGGCCTGGTGTTCGACATGAACTGGGAGAGCGTCGCTTCGAACTGGGTGTTCGATCCGGAAATGACGCGTACGATCAATGTCGACATCCGTTACCTGCTGTGGGTCATGGAGCAGGTGTTCCCGGCGCCCAGGCTGATCGAGGAAATGGAGTTCGCGCCCCGACCGTGAACGCACGAACGCTGCCGCAGTGGCTGGAGTACATCCAGCAACAGCACCCCAGGGAGATCGAGATGGGCCTGGAGCGGGTGCGGGCGGTGGCGGACGCGCTGGGAATGAAGCGGCCCGCGCGGCGGGTCATCACCGTGGCCGGTACCAACGGCAAGGGGTCGACGGTGGCCTTCATCGAGGCCATCGCCCGCGCCGCCGGCCATCGCGTGGGTGCGTATACCTCGCCGCACCTGCTGGCCTACAACGAGCGCGTTCGCATCGATGGCGCGGACGCCGACGACGCCTCGTTGGTGGCGGCGTTCGAGGCCGTCGAGGCCGCCCGGGGCACGACGCCACTGACCTATTTCGAGTTCGGTACCCTTGCCGCGCTGTGGCTGTTCCAGCGTGCCTCCCTCGACCTCGCCGTGCTGGAGGTGGGGCTGGGTGGGCGCCTGGATGCGGTCAACCTCGTCGATGCCGACGTCAGCGTCATCACCAGCGTGGACCTGGACCACCAGGACTGGCTGGGCGCCGACCGCGAGGCGATCGGCCTGGAAAAGGCCGGCGTGATGCGCAGTGGCCGGCCGGTCGTGCTGGCCGAGGTCGATCCACCGGCCAGCGTGCTGCGCCAGGCGTACGCGCTGGGGGCCTTCGCGATCCGTGGCGGCAGCGACTATCTCATCGATCTCCACGAGGACCACTGGACCTGGCGTGAACCCGGGTACCGGGTGGACCTGCCCATGCCGGCCCTGTCGGCACCGATCCAGGTGTGGAATGCGGCTGCCGCCATCGCCGCGCTCAGGGCCAGCCGCCTGCGCCTGTCCCGCGAGGCGCTGGCCTCGGGTGTGGCCGCGGCGCGTGCTCCGGGCCGGCTCCAGGCCTGGCGACTCGACGACGGGAACCACGTGGTGCTCGACGTCGCCCACAACCCGCAGGCGGCACGCGAGGTCGCGCGTTGGCTCCAGGTCCAGTCGGCCGGCGGATGCTGCCGGGTGGTGCTCGGCATGCTCGACGACAAGGATGTGGAAGGCGTGGTGTCGGCGCTGGCGACCCACGTCGACGAGTGGTGGGTGGTCGACTGGCCAGGGAGACGCCCCGGGGGCTCGGGGTGGATGCGCTCGCCGCGCGAGTGCAGGCCGCGGCGGGTGGCACGGTCCGGGTGGAGCGTGGCGGCCCGGTGGCGGACACGCTTTCCCAGGTGCTGGGCCTGACGGGTACGGGCGACCGGGTCCTGGTCCTCGGGTCGTTCCACACCGTCGCCCCCGCGTTACGCGCGCTTCAGGACGCGGCCCGCGCGCGCCCCGTATAATCAGTGCCTGGCTTCGCCCGCGGACTCCCACCTCGATGGATCCTGCCTTGAAACAGCGCCTCATCGGCGCCGCCGTGCTGGTTGCGCTGGCGGTCATCTTCCTGCCCATGCTGCTCAAGGGTCCCGCGCCCGATGGCGGTGCCTCCCATGTGCCCCTGGACATGCCGGCCGAGACCGACCGCAGGTTCGAAACCCGCGAGTTGCCGCTGGTGCCGCAGCCCCGCGCCCCCGAGGGTGGGGCCACCGGCATGCAGCCGCTCGACGACGACCCCAACCGGATCGTCACGATCGACACGGAAGCGGCCGACCGCACCGATGCGCTGGCGGGGGAGGACGTGCGCAGCAACGTCACGACCCGTCAGCCGGATGCGCTTCCGGCACCGGGTGTCGAGACCGCCCCTGCCCCCGCGCCGGCTGCCGATCCCGAGCCGCCCCGGCGGCGCCTGCACCGGCTGCCGCGCCCGCGCCGCAGCCGGCACTGCCCGCGTCCACGGCTGCAGGCGGCTACGCCCGTGAA
>NZ_VRTS01000012.1 GCF_008017755.1 Alkalisalibacterium limincola | reverse complement strand
GGACCCGGCCGGGACCGCGCGGGCTTGCCGCGCCGGGGCGGCCGCCAGCTGGACGACCACCCGGGCCGGCCGGACGCCCGCGACCCGGACCCGCCGGGCGACCGCGTCGCGCCGGACCCTCGTCACGCAGGTTGTCGAACTTGCGCAGCTCGCGGCCCTCGTCGGCGACATGTCCGGCCACGTAACCGGCCTGCCGGTCCTCGTGGCTCACCTTCACCTCGGCGCGTGCCCGGCGCTGGCCGATCACCTGGTGCAGGGTCAGTCCATCCGGATGCTGCTCCAGGCCCAGCGACTTGAGCAGTTTGGCCACCGCTTCGGGCGACAGCTCCTCGCTGTGGCCACGCTTGAGCAGGCGGGGCAGGGTGATGTCGCCATAGCGCACGCGCTTGAGGCGGCTGACCTGGAAGCCTTGCGACTCCCACAGGCGGCGCACCTCGCGGTTGCGGCCCTCCTCGATGACCACCTTGAACCAGGCGTGCGAGTCGCTGCTGCCGATCGACTCGATCTCCTTGAACTTCGCCGGGCCATCGTCGAGCTCGACGCCGCGCGACAGGGTGCGGATCACTTCCTCCGACACTTCGCCGTGGATGCGGCACACGTACTCGCGTTCGACCTCACGCGAGGGGTGCATCAGCGCGTTCGCCAGCTCGCCGTCGGTGGTCAGCAGGAGAAGGCCGGTGGTGTTGATGTCCAGGCGGCCGACGTTGATCCAGCGCGCGCCCTTGATGCGCGGCAGCTTGTCGAACACGGTGGGACGACCCTCGGGGTCCTCGCGCGTGGTCACCTCGCCCTCGGGCTTGTGGTAGACCAGCACGCGGGCCGGCTCGGTCAGCGCGGTGGCCATGAAGGCCTTGCCGTCGAGCTCCACGCGGTCGCCGCTGCGGATGCTCTGGCCAACCTGGGCCACCTCGCCGTTGACCTTCACCAGGCCGTCGGCGATGCGCTCTTCCAGTGCCCGTCGGGAGCCGAGACCGGCCTGTGCCAGCACCTTGTGCAGGCGCTCCTCGGTGTTCTTGCTCGGGGCGGCGTCGCTTCCACGCTTCAGGGACAGGACGCGGCTTTTTGATTCACTCATGGATTGTTCTGCTCCGGCCGGGCGTCGTCATCGTCGACGGGCGCGGCGGTTTCTTCCGGGGTGGGGGCGTCCGTCGTCGCGACGGTGCCTTCGGTGTCGGGGCCGGTGTCGGCGCCCGGGTCTTGGCCGTCATCGGCCGGGGTGTCCTCGCCGGTGGCCACGTGGGCCACGCCGGTGCCTTGTCGCCGTCGAACGGCAGCTCCGGTTCGAGGTCGGGAATGTCGCGCAGCTCCGCCAGTGGCGGCAACTGGTCGAGGCTCTTGAGGCCGAAGTAGTCGAGGAAGCCGCGGGTGGTGCCCAGCAGCGCCGGCTTGCCCGGTACGTCGCGGTGCCCCACGACACGGATCCAGTCGCGCTCCTCGAGCGTGCGGATGATGTTGGTGCTCACCGCCACGCCGCGAACCGACTCGATCTCGCCGCGGGTGATCGGCTGGCGATAGGCGATCAACGCCAGCGTCTCCAGCACGGCGCGGCCATAGCGGGTCTGGCGTTCGGTCCACAGGCGCGAGACCCAGGGGTAGACCTCGCCACGGACCTGGTAGCGGTAACCCGAGGCCACCTCGACCAGCTCCACGCCGCGCCCCTCGCAGTCGCCGGCAAGTGACTCCAGCGCCTGCTGCAGGATCTGGTGCGACGGGGCCTCGCCCTCGGGGAAAAGCTCCGCCAGCTGCTTGGTGCCCATCGGCTGGCTGGCTGCCAGCAGTGCGGCTTCGACGATGCGCTTGAGCAGCGGCATGTCCATCGAAGGGGCAGGGATGGCGTCGGCCACGTCCTGCGCCGGCTCCGCTGCGGCCTGGTCTGCCGCCTCGTCGCGGTGGATCGTCGTCGCTTCCGCGTTGGCGTCGTCGCCGCTGCCATGCGCGGCGCCCATCGGGGTGTTCTCATCGCTCATGCGTGTTCGGCCACCGCTTTTGATTTCACGTAGATCGGCCCCAGCGGGACCTCCTGTACCAGGTCCAGCAATTGCTCCTTGGCCAGTTCCAGCGTGGCCAGGAAGGTCACCACGACGCCCAGCCGGCCTTCGGCGGGGTCGAACAGCGAGATGAAGTCGTGGAACGCGCCGTCGCCGAGCCGCTCGAGCAGTTCGCCCATGCGCTGGCGCACGCTCAGCCGCTCGCGCTGGATCGCGTGGTGGCTGAACAGGTCGGCGCGCTTGAGCACGTCGCGCAGCGCCACCAGCATCTCGCGCAGGTCGACCGGCGGCGGCAGGCGGATCACGTCGCGGTCGGAGACCTGCACCGAGGCCATCGCGGTGTCGCGTTCCATGCGCGGCAAGGAGTCGATGTCGAGGGCGGCCTGCTTGAAACGTTCGTACTCCTGCAGGCGCCGCACCAGCTCCGCACGCGGGTCGTCCTCGTGGCCTTCCTCGACCGGCGGTCGCGGCAGCAGCATGCGCGACTTGATCTCGGCCAGGATCGCGGCCATCAGCAGGTACTCCGCGGCCAGTTCGAAACGCATCTCCTGCATCAGTTCGATGTAGCCCATGTACTGCTGGGTGATCTGCAGTACCGGGATGTCGAGGATGTCGAGGTTCTGCCGGCGGATCAGGTACAGCAGCAGGTCGAGGGGGCCCTCGAACGCCTCCAGGATCACTTCCAGCGCGTCGGGCGGGATGTAGAGGTCCTGCGGCACCTCGACCATCGGCTCGCCGCGCACCACGGCCAGCGGGATCTCCTGCTGGCGCGAGCTCGCCGCCTCCGGCGCGGTGGCCGCGGCGGGGGCTGTGCTGTCGGTGGCCTCGGTGGGCCCGGTCGCGTTCGCTTGTGCCATCAGGTCTCTGGAGCCCCTTTCGGGCTGTGTGTCGCGCGGGTGCCCGGTGGGCATGGTTCGCGTCCCCTGGTCGCCGACGGCGTCACCCGCATGCGTTCAATCCAGGTCGATCGGCCGGAATCCCTCGCGGAGCAGTTCCGGCATGTCCCCGGTACAGTCGATGACCGAGGTCGGGCCAGACGGGCAGTCCTCGGCATCGAGCATCAGGTCCACGTGCTTGAGCATCGTTTCCGCGACTGTCTCGGCCTCGTGGCTGGGCAGTTCCTCGGCGTCGGTGTCCGGCAGCACGAGGCTGGTCGTCAACAACGGTTCGCCTACCGTTTCCATCAGCGCCATGGCAGCCGGGTGGTCGGGTATGCGGATACCCACGGCACGACGCTTGGCCTGCTTGAGGCGGCGGGGCAAACCGGATGCGCCGGCAGGATGAACGTACACGGGCCGGGAGTGTGTGAGCGGATCAGCCGGAAGGCCTGATCGTCGATGCGGGCCAAGTGGCCGGCTTCACTCATTGACCGACAGAGTAAGGTGAAAGGGTGAGTGGTGTCCAGCGCCCGCAGGCGCACCACCCGGGCCTCGGCGTCGCGGGCGTCCACGCCCCAGACGAATGCGTAGCCGGCATCGGTCGGGCACAGCAGCAGGCCACCCTGGCGGACGACGTCGGCGGCACGATCGACGAGGCGCTGCTGCGGGGACACCGGATGCACGCGGAGGCGGTTGCTCATCGCAGTATCATGCCCAGCCAGGACCTTTTCGGATAGACCACATGTGGTACGTGATCTTCGGGCATGACCGCCCCGACAGCCTCAAGGCGCGCCTCGAGGCGCGACCGGCCCACGTGCAGCGCCTCGAGGCCCTGCGCGACCAGGGGCGCCTGCTGGTGGCCGGCCCGTGCCCGGCGATCGATGCCGAGGACCCGGGCAGCAACGGATTCAGCGGCAGCCTGATCGTCGCCGAGTTCGCTTCGCTTGCCCTGGCCCGGGCCTGGGCCGATGCCGACCCCTACCTTGCCGCCGGCGTCTACGAACAGGTCGACGTGCGGCCGTTCAAGCGGGTGTTGCCGTGATCGGCCCGCGCGAAACCCGGGTCGAGCGCATCCGCGCCGCGCTGGAGGCCGCGCTGGCCCCCGAGGCGCTGGAGGTCATCGACGAGAGCCACAAGCACGCCGGCCACGAGGGCGCGCGCGACGGACGCGGCCACTTCAAGGTGCTGGTCACCAGCGCCGCGTTCGAGGGCCTCAACCCGATCGCCCGGCACCGGGCGGTGTACGAAGCGCTCGGCGACATGATGGTGACCGACATCCATGCGTTGTCGATGACGGCCCGCACGCCGGCCGAGGCCGGGCGATGAGGCCGGGCATGCCCTGCCACCTTCTTCGAAGCCGCCGCGGCAGCGTATAGTCCCGACCCATGCGCCTCTCCACGATCAAGCTCTCGGGCTTCAAGTCCTTCGTCGATTCGACCGTGCTGCACCTGCCGACCAACATGACCGGCGTGGTGGGCCCGAACGGCTGCGGCAAGTCCAACATCATCGATGCGGTGCGCTGGGTCATGGGCGAGAGCTCGGCCAGCCGCCTGCGCGGCGACAGCCTCACCGACGTCATCTTCTCCGGCTCGGCCTCGCGCAAGCCGGTCAGCCAGGCCATGGTCGAGCTGGTGTTCGACAACGCCGACGGGCTGGTGGGCGGCGAGTTCGCCCGGTTCTCGGAAATCTCGGTCAAGCGCACCGTCAGCCGTGACGGCCAGAGCGTGTACTACCTGAACGGCAGCAAGTGCCGCCGCCGCGACATCACCGACCTGTTCCTCGGCACCGGCCTGGGCCCGCGCAGCTACTCGATCATCGAGCAGGGCATGATCAGCCAGATCATCGAGGCCAAGCCCGAGGAACTGCGCGTCTACCTGGAGGAGGCCGCCGGCATCTCCAAGTACAAGGAGCGCCGCCGCGAGACCGAGATCCGGATCCGGCATACCCGGGAAAACCTGGATCGACTCAACGATGTACGTGATGAAGTTGATAAACAACTTGAACACCTGAAGCGTCAGGCGCGAGCCGCCGAGCAGTACACCGCGCTCAAGGACAGCCAGCGCGAGAAGGACGCCCAGCTCAAGGCGCTGCTCTACCGCAAGCTCGACGCCGAGCTCGGTGGCCTGCGCGAGACGCTGGCCCAGGACGAGACGAAGCTGGAGCAGCTCATCGCCGAGCAGCGCCATGCCGAGGCCCAGATCGAGGCCTGCCGCGAGCAGCACGGCGAGGCCCGCGAGGTGCTCAACCAGGCCCAGGCCCGGGTCTACCAGGTCAGCGCCGACATCGCCCGGATCGAGCAGCAGATCCAGCATTCGCGCGAGCTGCGCGAGCGCTTGGAGCGTGGCCATGGCGAAACCCAGGGGGCGCTGGCGGAACTGACCGCGCACATCGAGGACGACGAGCGCCAGCTGGCCGAGCTGCGCGAATCGATGGAGGCCGACGAGCCGCGGCTGGCATCGCTGCGCGAGCAGGACGCCGAGCGCCAGGAGGCGCTGCGCGTCGCCGAGGCGGCGCTGGTGGACTGGCAGCAGCGCTGGGACACCCATGCGCGCACCCAGTCCGAAGCCGCGCGCGCCGCCGACGTGGAGCGCACCAAGATCGAATACCTCGAGCGCCAGGCGCTGGAGGCCAATTCCCGCCACGAGGCGCTGACCGGCGAGCGTGGCGGCCTGGACGTGTCCGCGCTGTCGGAGGCACTGGCCGCGCTGCGCGAGCAGCATGACGAGCAGAAGCAGGGGCTCGACGAACTCGGCGATGCGCTGGAGGCCCGAAAGCAGGCGGTGGCCGAAGTGCAGGAATCGCAGCGGGCGGGGCAGGCTGAACTGGCCGAGCTGCGCAAGCAGGTGCAGGCCGCCCGCGGCCGGCTGGGTTCGCTCGAGGCACTGCAGCATGCCGCGCTGGGGCAGGAGAAGGGCGCGGCGCTGGACTGGCTGCGCGCACAGGGCCTGGAAGGCGCGCCGCGCGTCGGCGAGCTGCTCGAGGTCGAAGCCGGCTGGGAGACCGCGGTGGAGACGGTGCTTGGCACGCTGCTGCAGGGCGTGGCCGTGGATGCCCCGGACCGCCTGTTCGATTCGCTGGCCGAGTTCGACAACGGTCGCGTGGCGCTGGTGTCGGCCGAGGCCGCCGAAGTCACGGTGCCGGACGACTCGCTGGCCTCCAAGCTTCGTGGGCCGGCGGCCGTGCGGCGCCTGCTGAAGAACGTGAAGTTCGCCGAGGACCTGGCCGAGCGCGCGGCCGCGTTGGCGGCCTGGGCGACGGCGAGGCGGTGATTACCCGAAGCGGCGAATGGGCCGGCCCGGGCTGGGTGCGCGTGATCCGTTCCGGCGAGGCGCAGCAGGGCGCACTGGCGCGCGAGCGCGAGATCCAGGCGCTCAAGGCGGAGATCGACACACTGGGCGAGCGCGAGGATGCGCTGGTCGAGGCCCAGGCCAACCTGAAGTCACGGCAGCTGGAAGCCGAACAGCAGCGCGAGGACGCCCAGCGCGCCCTGTACCTGGCGCACCGCAGCGTTTCCGAACTGGGCGGCCAGATCCAGAGCCAGACCGGCCGCCTGGAGTCCGCCCAGGGTCGCCTGGCCCGGATCGAACAGGAGCTGGGACAGCTGGCGACCACCCTGTCGGAGTCGCAGGAGCGCGCCACCGAGGCGCGCGGCCGGCTCGAGCACAGCATGGAGCGCATGGGCGAGCTGGAGGACGAGCGCCACGCACTCGAGGCCGAGCGCCGTGGCCTCGGCGAACAGCGCGACGCGGCCCGCAACGCGGTGCGCGAAGCGCGCGACACCACCCACCAGCTGGCCCTGTCGCAGGAGAGCCGACGCACCAAGGTGACCGCGCTGACCCAGGCCCTGGCGCGCATGGGCACCCAGCGCGGGCAACTCGAGCAGCGGCTGGCGGAACTGGGTGGCCAGCTGGGCGAGGGCGATGCGCCGGTGCAGGCGCTGCAGTCCGAGCGCCAGACCTGCCTGGACCAGCGTGTGCTGGTCGAGAAGGACCTGGCCACCGCGCGCTCGCGCGTGGACGGTATCGAGGCGGAAATGCGCCAGTACGAGCAGACCCGGCAGCAGCGCGACCAGCAGTCGCTGGCCCAGCGCGAGCTGATCGGCAAGCGCCGGCTGGAGGAGCAGTCGCTGGTGCTGCGCGAGCAGCAGCTCAACGAGGGCATCGCCGCGGCCGAGCTGTCGATGCAGGACGTGCTGGCCAACCTGCCGGCCGAGGCCGAGGTCGGTGCCTGGCAACAGGCGCTGGTGGAGATCGAGGCGAAGATGCGCCGCCTGGAGCCGGTCAACCTGGCCGCGATCCAGGAATTCGGCGAGGCCGAGAAGCGCAAGACCTACCTCGACGCGCAGCACCTCGACCTGAGCTCGGCGCTGGAGACGCTGGAAGACGCGATCCGCAAGATCGACCGCGAGACGCGCGGCCGCTTCAAGGACACCTTCGACCGCGTGAATTCCGGCGTGCAGGAACTCTATCCACGCCTGTTCGGCGGTGGCCACGCCTACCTGGAATTGACCGGCGAAGACCTCCTGGATGCCGGCGTGGCGATCATGGCGCGTCCGCCGGGCAAGCGCGTGAGCAACATCACGCTGCTTTCCGGCGGCGAGAAGGCGCTGACCGCCGTCGCGCTGGTGTTCGCGATCTTCCGCCTGAACCCGGCGCCGTTCTGCCTGCTCGACGAGGTCGACGCGCCACTCGACGAAGCCAACGTCGGGCGCTTCTGTGCGATGGTCACCGAGATGAGCGAGAAGGTGCAGTTCCTGTTCGTCAGCCACAACAAGGCCACGATGGAAGCCGCGAGACAGTTGTCGGGTGTCACCATGCGCGAGCCGGGCGTGAGTCGCCTGGTCTCCGTCGACCTCGACGAAGCCACCCGCCTGGCAGGCGCCGCCTGACCCCCCGAGGAGGACCCTGACAACGATGGATGCCACCCAGCTTCGAATCATCCTGCTGATCGCAGGCCTGATCCTGATTGGCGCGATCTACTGGTTCGGCCGTCCCGGAAAGCCGGACCAGGTCCGTCGTGGGCCGCGCGCGCGAAGCGCCGCCGCGACCGGGCGCCGGGGCGCGGAGCCCGAAGCCGGGCGCCGCGAGCCGACCCTGAGCGACATGGTCGAGGACGAGGACGGCGCGTCCGCGGTGGCGCCGCAGGGCGAAGATCCGGAGTTCGACCGCGAGATCCAGGCCGAGCTCGAACTGCTCGAGCGTACGCTGGCGGAGGAAAATGCCGAGGATCGCGGCGGGGACGAGGACGAGCACGCGCACCGTGGCGGCCGGGTCGAGCCCAAGGCGGGCGGTTCGGCCAACGCGAAACTCGGCGAGCGTCCGGACGAGCAGTTCGACCGCATCCTCACGCTTTTCGTGGCGGCGCGCGCCGGTGCGCAGCTCAGTGGGCCCGACCTCGTCGTCGCGGCCGAGAAGGCCGGCCTCATCTATGGCTACATGGGCATCTTCCACCGACTGGTGGATGGCCATCCCGAGCAGGGGCCGGTGTTCAGCGTCGCCAACATGGTCAAGCCGGGAAATTTCGAACTGGCCGGAATCCAGCAACTGCAGACCCCGGGCATCAGCTTCTTCATGACCCTGCCCACGCCGGTACCGGCGCTGGACGCGTGGGACATGATGCTGCCGACCGCGCAGCGCATGGCCGAACTGCTCGATGCCGTCGTGCTGGACGAGGAGCGCAATGCGCTCGGGCGCCAGCGCATCGCCCACATCCGCGACGAACTGCGCGCCTACGACCGCAAGCGCGACGCGGCCAACCAGCCCCCGCGCTGGTAAGCCGGTGCCATGGCCGGCTCCGATGAAGTCCGCGAACGCGCGGCCGGGCTGAGGCGTCGGCTCGAGGACGCGAACTACCGCTACCACGTCCTCGACGACCCTTCGATCCCGGACGCCGAGTACGACCGCCTGCTGCGCGAGCTGGAACAGCTCGAAGCGCAGCATCCGGAGCTGGCCGACCCCGACTCCCCGACCCAGCGCGTCGGGGCCGGACGCCTGGAGGGCTTCGAGGAAGTCCGGCACGCGATGCCGATGCTCTCGCTGGGCAATGCCTTCAGCGAATCGGAGGTGCACGACTTCGTGCGCCGGATCAGCGACGGCACCGGAGATGCGAACCCGGCCTTCTCGGTCGAGCCCAAGCTCGATGGACTGGCCATCAGCCTGCGCTACGAACACGGCAAGCTGGTGCAGGGCGCCACCCGTGGCGACGGCCTGAGCGGTGAGAACGTCACCGCGAACCTGCGCACCGTGCGCGCGATTCCGCTGAAGCTGCGCGGCGATGCGCCGCCGGTGCTGGAGGTTCGTGGCGAAGTCTACATGCCGCGCGCGGCGTTCAACGCGTTCAACGAACGTGCGCTGGCCGAGGGCGAGAAGCCGCTGGCGAATCCCCGCAACGGCGCGGCCGGCTCGCTGCGCCAGCTGGATCCGCGCATCACCGCCAGGCGCCCGCTGGGCTTCTATGCCTACTCGCTCGGTGTCGTGGAAGGCTGGGACGTGCCCGAGACACACTCCGAGACGCTGCAGGCGTTGAGGGCTTCGGGCTCCCCGTGTCTCCCGAGGCCGACACCACGCGCGGCGCGGACGGACTGCTGGCCTATTACGCGCGCATCGGCGAGCGCCGCGACGCGCTTCCCTACGAGATCGACGGCGTGGTCTACAAGCTGGACCGCTTCGAGCAGCAGCGGGCGATGGGTTTCGTGGCGCGCGCCCCGCGCTGGGCGATCGCGCACAAGTACCCGGCCCGCGAGGAAGCCACGACGGTGGAGGCGATCGAGGTGCAGGTGGGACGCACCGGTGCGATCACGCCCGTGGCGCGGCTCACGCCGGTGCAGGTGGCGGGTGTCGTGGTGACCAATGCCACGTTGCACAACGCCGACCAGATCGCCCGCCTGGACGTGCGGGTGGGCGATGCGGTGATCGTGCGCCGCGCCGGCGACGTGATCCCCGAAGTGGTGCGCGTGATCACCGAACGGCGCCCTCTGGATGGCGACGGCAAGCCGGTCCACGCGGGCTTCGACATGCCGGTCGCGTGCCCGGCCTGTGGTTCGGCCGTGGTGCGCGAGGAGGGCGAGTCCGTGGCGCGCTGCACCGGCGGCCTGGTGTGCCCCGCGCAACGCAAGCAGGCATTGATCCATTTCGCCTCGCGCCGGGCGATGGACATCGAGGGCCTGGGCGAGCGTCTCGTCGAGGATCTCGTCGACCTGGGCTTCCTGGAGACCGTGGCCGACCTCTACCGGCTCGAACTCGACGACCTGCTGGCGATGCGCCGTCGGGCCGACGAGCGCGACGGCACGACGCCGGAAACGGTGAAGTCCGGAAAGGTCGCCACCAAATGGGCCGAGAACCTCGTCGAGTCGATCGACCGCAGCCGCCACACCCGGCTGGAGCGACTGCTGTTCGCGCTCGGCATCCTGCAGACTGGCGAGGAAACCGCGAAGGCCCTGGCCAAGGCGTTCGGCACGCTCGACACGGTGCGTCGCGCCGATGCGCTGGTGCTCATGTCGGTGCCCGACGTGGGCCCCAAGGTGGCGCAGTCGATCGCTGCGTTCTTCGCCGAACCCCACAACGAAGCGGTCATCGATGCCTTGCTCGCGGCCGGCGTGGTGCCCGAGGGCAGCGGTGCACCGTCGGGTACGTTGCTCTCGCGGTTGGGACTGGCCGCGCTGCTGCGCGCCGCCAAACAGCTGGGTGCTCCGCTCGATGGACTGGGCGACACGTCGATCGAGCGCATCGGCGAGCATTGCGCCTCGCTGGCGGCGCTGAAGGCCTCCGGCGCGCACGGCCTGGTGGCCATGGGCGTGCCGTCGGGGCCGGCGAAGGCGGTGATGGACCTGCTCGAGGATTCCCACTGGGGCCCACGCCTCACCGGCGCGCAGGCACTGGTCGACGAGCTGCGCGCGCTGTCTCCGGTCAGCAGCGCCGAGGGTCCCTTGCAGGGACAGACCGTGGTGCTGACCGGCGCGCTGAGCGCCATGACCCGGGACGCGGCCGGCGAGCAGCTCGAGGCCCTGGGCGCGAAGGTGGCCGGCAGCGTGTCGAGGAAAACCAGCTTCGTGGTCGCCGGCGAAGCTGCCGGAAGCAAGCTCGCCAAGGCCAGGCAGCTGGGCGTGGAGGTATGGGACGAGGCGCGGCTGCTGGAATTCCTGGCGCGGCACGCGCGCTGACAGGCGGATTGCGTGACGCGGTACGCGCTGCCTGCACGTGGCGCGGGCGCGGTTCAGGAACTGCGGCGTGCAGACGATAACCTTGCTGGCACCGGGGCCGGTGCCCCAGAACGAAGCGTGACGATGTCCCATACCCCAGCCGACTGGCAGCCCACGGCCCGCATCGAAGCACTGCGCCTTCGCGCACGCCTGTACCAGCTCGTCCGCGAGTTCTTCGCCGAGCGCGGGGTGCTGGAGGTCGAGACGCCGATGCTGTCGGCCGGCGGCAACACCGATGCGAACATCGAAAGCTTCAGCACCCGGTTCGATGGCCCCGCTGCCGGCGGTCCCGCCAAGCGCTGGCTGCGCACTTCGCCGGAGTACCCGCTCAAGCGCCTGGTGGCCGCGGGTGTGGGCGACTGCTACGAGATGGGTCGGGTATTCCGCAACGGCGAGGCCGGCACCCGCCACAACCCCGAGTTCACGATGCTGGAGTGGTACCGGGTGGGATGGGACCACCGGCGCCTGGCCGAGGAAGCTGCCGACCTCGTGCAGGCCGCACTGGGCCTGGTGGGTCGACGCACTGCGGTGCGCCGCGCCACGTTCCGCGAGCTCTACCGCAAGAAGCTGGGCATCGATCCGTTCACCGCGTCCGTGGAGGAGCTGCGCGCGCCACTTGCGGTCTACGAGATCGACCCCGAGGGACTGGGTCGCGACGACTGGCTGGACCTGCTGATGACCCACCTGATCCAGCCCTCGCTGTCGAACGGGCGCATCCTGGTGCTGAGCGACTATCCGGCGAGCCAGTGTGCGCTGGCGAAGATCCGCGAGGACGAACCCCCGGTGGCGGAGCGTTTCGAGCTCTACGTCGGTCCGCTTGAACTGGCCAACGGCTACCACGAGCTGACCGATGGCAACGAGCAGCGGCAGCGCTTCACCCGCGACCTCCACAAGCGCCATGGTCGCGGAGCGGTGCGTCCGCCGGTGGATGAGGCGATGCTGGCGGCGCTCGACCACGGCCTGCCGGCGTGCGCCGGCGTGGCACTCGGCGTCGAGCGCCTGCTGATGACGATGATGGGCACCGACCGGATCGCCGACGTGCTGGCGTTTCCGTTCGAGCGGGCCTGAGCTTCAGCTTCCCTCGGGGGCCAGCAGCACCTGGTTTCGTCCGGCCTTCTTGGCGGCGTACAGCGCGGCGTCGGCGCAGCGCAGCAGTCCATCCGGCCGCAGCGCCTGCTGCGGGTAAGTGGCCACGCCAATCGTGACGGTGATCGCTGGCAGGGGTCTGCCCAGGTGCGTGAGCTCGGCGCGCGCGATCGCTTCGCGTATCTGGTCACCCCGCTGCATCGCGAACTTCGATTCGGTGTCGGGCAGGATCAGCGTGAACTCCTCGCCGCCGTAGCGGCAGGGCACGTCCTCGGCCCGGCACTGGCCCCGCAGCAATTCGCCGACGTGCCGCAGGACGGCGTCGCCGGCCTCGTGACCGTGATCGTCGTTGAAGCGCTTGAAATGATCGACATCTATCATCAGCACGGCGATGTGCCCGTCGCGCCGCTGGGCACGGGCGGTCTCACGGGTCAGCGACTCCTCGAGGTAGCGCCGGTTGAACAGGCCGGTCAGCGGGTCGCGGATCGACTGCACGCGCAACTGGTCCTGCAGGCGCAGGTTGAACAGTGCCAGGGCCAACTGCTCGCTCGCCGCCTCGGCCAGCGCCGCGCGTGCGATCGGCCCTTCGCCGCTGCGCGCCAGGTACAGGAAGCCCAGGGACTCGCCCTGGACCGACATCGGCACGCACAGCGTCGTCGCCGGTTGGTTCTCTGGAGGCAGCTCGACGTGCGCGCATTTGACGTCCCGCTGGATCTGGGGCACGGAGTAGCTGTGGCCCCGGCGCAGTGCCCAGCAGTCGTCGGGTGCGGCCAGTTCCCGGGTCGGGGACGGGAGGCTTCCCCAGGTGAACATCCTTTCTGCGTAGTCCTTCGACGCACGCGCCAGGTACAGCGCACCGCCCAGCTCCGGGAAAAGGCGGTCCAGGGTCTGTTGCGACACCGACAGGGCTTCGTCGAAGCTTCGGCAGCTCTGCAGCAGGCCGGCGTACCGGCTCAAGGCCTGCATGTCCTCCTGTGCGGCGCGAGCGGTGTCGTAGCGTTCGGCGAACTGGCCCTGGGCCGTGGCAATACTGTGGGTCTCGCGCAGGACGCGGCGCAGGACCAGGGCCAGGACCGCCAGGCTCAAACCGATCCCGCCGAACGCCAGGGCGATGAGCACCACATGGTTCCTCCGGCGGGAGACTTGCGCCGCAGCCAGGGCGTACTCGTCGATCGTCTCGATCGTTTCGGCCAGTTGGGTGATCTCGCGGCTCAGCGCCAGTCCGCCGCCCTGGCGAAGCTCGTGCACGGCGGCGTCGAGACCCGACTGCGCATAGACGCGTGTCACCATCCGCGCGTGCTCAAGGCGCGGTTCGGCCATGGCGATCAGCGAGTCGATCCGCTGGCGTTGCATCGCATCGGGATGCGGGTTCGCACGAAGCCTCTCGATGATCGCGAGCAACTCCGCGGACGCCGAGTGGAAGTTGGACAGGCTGTCGGCCTCGCCGGTCAGCACGTGCAGGCGCTGCGAAGCCTCGGCCGAGCGCAGGGCGGTGACCGAGCGTTCGATGACGAGCAGGCGCTGCTGCATGCGTTCGATGCGCATCGCGTCGGCCGCGGTGACCAGCGTACTGGCGACCACGGCGACACCCACCACCACCAGGACCGCGGCGGCGGCGACGAAGCCAAGCCAGGAGCGACGGGCATCCCGGGCGGAAGCGAGGACAGTGGCATCGTGGACGTTCAACGCGCCCAGCATACGCAAACATGGCGGACGGAGCCGCCAACTCCATCTCATTGTCGGATTGCTAGACTACGGGCTTTTCCGGACCACCCCGATGATCGATTTCGCCCGCTACGACCGCGTCCGGCCCCTGCGCTGGACCGGTGACGCCCTGGAGATGCTCGACCAGCGCAAGCTGCCGTTCGAGGAAGTCTACGTGCGCTGCGCCGACCATCCGGCGGTGGCGCGCGGCATCCATGACCTCGTCGTGCGGGGGGCGCCCGCCATCGGCATCGCGGCCGCCTGGGGCCTGGTGCTGGCCGGGCGCGACGTGCGTGCCAACTCCGGGCCGGACGCGTTGCGCGCCTTGCGCGATGCCGTCGATGTGCTCAACCGCGCGCGCCCCACGGCGGTCAACCTGGCCTGGGCACTGGCCCGCATGGGCCGCGTGCTGGCCGCATCGGGCAGCGACTGGCAGGAGCGACTGGAGGCCGAGGCGCAAGCGATCACCGAGGAAGACCTGGCCGCCAACCGGCGCATGGGTGAGCTGGGCTCCGACCTCATGGTCGCGGGCAGCGGCGTGCTGACCCATTGCAACACCGGTTCGCTGGCCACCGCGGGTTTCGGCACGGCGCTGGGTGTCATCCGGGCGGGGGTCGCGTCGGGCCGCGTCGAGCGGATATTCGCCGGCGAAACACGTCCGTGGCTGCAGGGTGCGCGCCTCACGGTGTGGGAGCTGTTGCAGGACGGCATCGACTCGACGCTGGTGGCCGATTCAGCCGCCGCCCACCTGATGGCCTCCGGTCAGGTGCAATGGGTGGTCATCGGCGCCGACCGCATCTGTGCCAACGGCGACACGGCCAACAAGATCGGCTCCTCGCAGCTGGCCATCGTCGCGCGCCACTACGGGGTGAAGTTCATGGTCGTGGCGCCGTCCTCGACCGTCGACATGGCGATGGAAAGCGGTGCCGGCATCGAGATCGAGATGCGTGATCCAGCCGAGTTGCTGGGCGTTTCAGGCACCCGCACCGTGGCCGAAGGCGTGCGCGCCTGGAACCCTGTCTTCGACATCACCCCGGCCGGCCTGATCGATGTGATCGTCACCGAGAAGGGCGTCATCGAAGCGCCGGACCGGGCCCGGATGGCACGCGCTTTCCCGGCCTGAACCGGGGTTGGCTTCCGCAGTTGCAAGTTACTGATTTGGTTCGCTAAAAACCCGGCTGGATCGCCCGTGTCCATGCTATACTTCACCGTCTTTTGACCCGGTCGGCGCATGCCCGCCGGGCCCATGCCTGCGAGCGTCCGGGGAGGGCGGCGCAGGGTGTTGAAAACCAACGGAAAAACGAATGGCAGAGCTCGCTAAGGAAGTCATCCCGGTCAATCTCGAGGATGAGATGCGCCGCAGCTACCTCGATTACGCGATGAGCGTGATCGTCGGACGCGCCCTCCCGGATGTCCGGGACGGTCTCAAGCCCGTCCACCGTCGCGTGCTGTTCGCGATGAGCGAACTCGGAGCCCACTCCAACAAGCCCTATTACAAGTCCGCCCGAATCGTCGGCGACGTGATCGGTAAATACCATCCGCACGGCGACTCGGCGGTGTACGACACGCTGGTGCGCATGGCGCAGCCGTTCTCGCTGCGCTACATGCTGGTCGACGGGCAGGGCAACTTCGGTTCCATCGACGGCGACTCCGCCGCGGCGATGCGCTACACCGAGGCGCGCATGTCGCAGCTCAGCCACGAGCTGATGGCCGACATCGACAAGGAAACCGTCGACTTCCAGCCCAACTACGACGAGAAGGAACAAGAGCCCAGCGTGCTGCCCACGCGGGTGCCGAACCTGCTGGTCAACGGCTCCACCGGCATCGCCGTGGGCATGGCGACGAACATCCCGCCGCACAACCTCACCGAGGTCATCGCCGCGGTCACCGCGCTGATCGACAACCCCGAGGCGACGATCGAGGAGTTGATGGAGCACCTGCCGGGTCCGGACTTCCCGACCGCGGGCATCATCAACGGCGCCGCCGGCATCCACCTGGCCTACCAGACCGGTCGCGGCCGGGTGCGCATGCGCGCGCGTGCCGGCATCGAGGTCGACGAGAAGGACGGCCGCGAGTCGATCATCGTCACCGAGCTGCCCTACCAGGTGAACAAGGCGCGGCTGATCGAGAAGATCGCCGAGCTGGTCAAGGAAAAGCGGATCGAGGGCATCTCCGAACTGCGCGACGAGTCCGACAAGGACGGCATGCGCATCTTCATCCAGGTCAAGCGGGGCGAGTCGGCCGACGTGCTGCTCAACAACCTGTACTCGCAGACCCAGATGGAGTCGGTGTTCGGCATCAACATGGTGGCGCTCGTCGACGGCCGCCCGCAGCTGCTCAACCTCAAGCAGATCCTCGAGGCCTTCGTGCGCCACCGCCGCGAGGTGGTCACCCGGCGCACGATCTTCGAGCTGCGCAAGGCCCGCGCCCGCGCCCACATCCTTGAAGGCCTGACCGTCGCGCTGGCGAACATCGACGAGATGATCGAGCTGATCAAGAGCTCGCCCAGCCCGGCCGAGGCGAAGGAGCGCATGCTGGCGCGCACCTGGGACGCCGGCATGGTCGGCGCGCTGCTGGCCGCGGCCGGTTCGGCGGCCTCGCGCCCCGAGGAGCTGGCCGACGGCATCGGCCTGACCGAAAAGGGCTACCAGCTCTCCGAGGTGCAGGCCAAGGAAATCCTCGAGATGCGCCTGAACCGCCTGACCGGGCTGGAGCAGGAGAAGCTGACCGACGAGTACAAGCAGCTGCTGGAAGTGATCCGCGACCTCATCGAGATCCTCGAGGTGCCCGACCGCCTGCTGCAGGTGATCCGCGACGAACTCCTGGCGCTCAAGGAAGGCTTCGGTGACGCGCGTCGCACCGAGATCCGGCCGAGCGAGGAAGACCTCGACATCCTCGACCTGATCACCCCCGAGGACATGGTGGTGACGCTCTCGCACACCGGTTACGCCAAGCGCCAGCCGGTCAGCAGCTACCGGGCCCAGCGCCGCGGTGGCCGTGGCCGCTCGGCCACCGCGGTGAAGGACGAGGATTTCGTCTCCAAGCTGTGGATCGCCAATACCCACGACACCCTGCTGACCTTCACCAGCAAGGGCCGTGTGTTCTGGCTTGGCGTGCACCAGCTGCCCGAGGCCGGCCCGAACGCCCGCGGTCGTCCGATCATCAACTGGCTGCAGCTCGAGGCCGATGAGCAGGTGCAGGCGGTGCTGCCGGTGCGCGAGTACGCCGAGGACAAGTTCGTCTTCTTCGCCACCCGCAACGGCACCGTCAAGAAGACGCCGCTGACCGAATACGCCTACCGCCTGCAGCGCGGCAAGATCGCGATCAACCTGGACGAGGGCGACGAGCTGGTCGACGTGCAGATGACCGACGGTGGCCACGAGGTGATGCTGTTCGCCTCCAACGGCAAGGTCGTGCGCTTCCACGAGGAGGCAGTGCGCCAGATGGGCCGCACCGCCACCGGCGTGCGCGGCATGCGCCTGGCGCCCGGCGAGTTCGTGCGCAGCCTGATCGTGGTCGACGGCGAGGGCGACGTGCTGACCGCCTGCGAGAACGGCTTCGGCAAGCGCACCCCGGTCAGCGAATACCCGACCAAGGGCCGTGGCATCCAGGGCGTCATCGCGATCCAGACCTCCGGCCGCAATGGGCCGCTGGTCGGGGCGATCCAGCTGACCGAGGAGCACGAGATCCTGCTGATCTCCAACCGCGGCACGATGGTGCGCACGCGCGCCTCGGAAGTGTCGCAGGTGGGCCGCAACACCCAGGGTGTCACGCTGATGCGCGTGGGTGACGGCGAGCGCCTGATCGCGGTCGAGCGCGTGGATGCGCTGGAAGCGGACGAGGTGCTGGAGGACGAGGACGGCGAGGGTGGTTCGGTCGTGCCCCAGGCCGCCGGTGCCGATGCCCAGGATGCGGGCGCAGAGCCCACCGAGTAACTCCGGTCGGCGTGATCCACGAAAAAGGCGACCCTCGGGTCGCCTTTTTCGTTCCGGGACGCGTCAGCCGCCGCTTCAGCCGATGGCTTCGAGCATGGCCTCGGCGCTGGAGACCTTGAATTCACCGGGCGCTTCGACGGCCACGTGGGTCACCACGCCGTCCTCGGCCGCCAGCGCGAAGCGCTGGGCGCGCAAGCCCATGCCGAAGGCGGTGCCGTCGAGTTCCAGGCCCAGTGCGCGGGTGAATTCGCCATTGCCGTCGGCCAGCATGTGCAGGCCCTCGGGCACCTGCTGGCTCTCGCCCCAGGCGCCCATGACGAAGGCATCGTTCACCGACAGGCAGGCCACGTCGTAGCCGCGCGCCTTGAAGTCCGCGAAGTGCGCCACGAAGCCCGGCAGGTGCTTGGCCGAGCAGGTCGGGGTGAACGCGCCGGGCACCGCGAAGAGCACCATCTTGCGGCCCTCGAACAGCTTGGCGGTGTCCACGGCCTGCACGCCGTCGCGCATTTCGTTGACGGTGGCGGCGGGAATGCGTTGGCCGGGGGAGATCGCCATGCGGGGAATCCTTGTGCTGGGGAAGGGAGCAGGGAGTGTAGCGCCGGCGCGTGAAAACCCCGTCGCTTCCCTCTTGAAGCCCTGCCAGGCGACCCCAGATTCCTGAGCAGCAGCCGGATGCAACCGGACTGCCCCAACCAAGTGGAGGTTCCCATGAGCATGATCCGCTACAACCCCTGGGGCAATTCCAACCAGCTCCAGAACGACATCAAGCAGGTCTTCGAGAAGTTCTTCTCCGAGGACGAGAACGACCAGTCCAACATCGCCACCAGCCAGTGGGCACCGCGCGTGGACATCCGCGAGGAGTCGGGCCGCTTCGTGATCCTGGCCGACATCCCCGGGGTCGACCCCAAGGACATCGAAGTGCAGATGGACAAGGGGATCCTGACCATCAAGGGCGAGCGCAGGTCCGAGAAGCGCGACGAGAACGAGCGCTACTCGCGTGTGGAGCGCCAGCACGGCCTGTTCTATCGCCGCTTCGCGCTGCCCGACAGCGCCGACCCCGAGCAGGTCAGCGCGGCCGGGCGGCACGGGGTGCTGGAGATCACCATCCCCAAGCGACCGGAAACCACGCCGCGCCGGATCACGGTCAACGGCGAGTAAGCGATACTGGGGCCATGAGGGCCCCGGCGCGCAGCAGGCGCCCCGCGACTCCGGTCGCGGGCCGTCATGTTCGCGCCGCTGATCGGGGGCCGCAACGGAGCGAAGCATGCAGTTCAAGGACTACTACCAGACCCTGGGCGTCGAGCCCGGTGCCGGCGAGGCGGAGATCAAGACCGCCTATCGGCGCCTGGCCCGCAAATACCACCCCGATGTCAGCAAGGAAGCCGGGGCGGAGGACAAGTTCAAGGCGGTCAGCGAGGCCTATGAAGTGCTGCGCGATTCGGCGAAGCGGGCGCAGTACGACCAGTTGCGCGCCGGTGGCTTCCGTCCCGGGGAGGAATTCCGTCCCCCGCCGGGCTTCGGTGGCGGCGGAGGCGCGCCACACGGTTTCGAGTTCGAGTTCGGCGATGACGGTGGCGGTGGCTTCAGCGATTTCTTCGAGTCGCTCTTCGGACGCATGCGTTCGGGTCGTCCGGGTCCCGGCGGCGGTCCGGCGCAGGGGCCGGGTGCGCATGCCGGACACGCAGGCCACGCCGTGCATGGCGACGTGCATGCGAAGCTGGCGATCCCGTTGGAGCTGGCCTTCACCGGCGGCAAGCAGCGCATCAATGTCGATGGCCGCACGCTGGAGGTGAAGATTCCGGCCGGCGTCCGACAGGGCCAGGTGATCCGCCTGGCCGGGCAGGCCGGCGGTGGCCGCCACCTGCTGCTCGAGGTCGCGTACCGGCCGCACCCGCAGTTCGAGGTCGACGGCCGCAACATCCTCTACAACCTGCCGGTGGCGCCCTGGGAAGCGGGACTGGGCGCAGCATCGACGTGCCGACGCTGGGAGGACGGGTCACGCTG
This sequence comes from Alkalisalibacterium limincola, assembly GCF_008017755.1. Lineage (GTDB taxonomy): Bacteria > Pseudomonadota > Gammaproteobacteria > Xanthomonadales > Xanthomonadaceae > Alkalisalibacterium > Alkalisalibacterium limincola. Next base: position 38,905 of record NZ_VRTS01000012.1, on the reverse strand, counting down.
CGGATCCCGGCGGGTTCGGACTCCGGGCGAAAGCTGCGCCTTCGCGGCCGCGGCCTGCCGGGGCAGCCGTCCGGCGACCAGATCGTCCTGCTCGAGGTGCGCGCCCCGAAGGCGGAGAGCGACGCGCAGAAGGCCGCCTACCAGCGCATGGCCGAGGCCTTCGACTTCGACGCGCGGCAGGACTGAGCGCGCGCCAGCCATAAACTGCTTGACCTGTGCGTGCCCCGGCGGGACGCTTGCCGGTAGCCGCGCCCGGGGGGGCTGGGTGCGGAAAATCCAGGGGGTCGATGATGCGTGTATCCAGGGCCGGCGCGATGCTGGCAGCCTTTGTGTTGATGTGCACGCCCGCGCTGGTCGCGGCGCAGGATTACGGGAATTTCGAGATCGGGGCGGGATTCACTCCGGACCCGCAGACCGGTAGCGGCGTCTCCGGAGGTTCGGTGGATGCCAGCAGCTTCGGGCCCGGGTGCGTCGGGTCGGTCGACGACTCGCCCGACCACCGCATCACCGTCACCAGCACGCTCGACCTCACGCTCTACGCGCTGAGCAGTGTCGACACCACGCTGGTGCTGCGGGGTCCGGCCGGCACCTTCTGCGACGATGATTCCCATGGTGGCCTGAATCCGGAGATCAACGCGCGGCTCACGCCCGGCACCTACGAGGTCTATGTCGGGAATTTCGACCAGGACGACCAGGCCCGCTACACGCTCACGTTGACCGAGAACCTGGGCGGCACGCCCGGCGCGGACGAGGAGAGCGGGCCGCGTACCTTCTCCCTTGGTGCCGGTTTCCTGCCCGATCCGACCATCGGCCGTGGCATCACCGGCGGCGACATGGACGCAGCGCGATTCGGGGCGGGCTGCACGGGCAAGGTGCATGTCGAACCCGACCACGTCCTCACCGTCACCTCGGCGGTGAACCTGCACATGTACGTCGACAGCGACGTCGATGCCACGCTGGTGGTGATGGGACCGCAGGGCGCCTGGTGCGACGACGATTCCAACGGCAACCTCGATCCGGCGATCCGCCGGCGCTTCCCCGAGGGCGTGTACCAGATCTACATCGGGCACCTGGGCGGGGATGCGGGGCGCTACACGCTGACGCTGACCGAAGACCTCGAGGATTTCCTCTAGGCCCAACGAAAACGCGCCGGCAGGTGCCGGCGCGTCGATGCTGCTGCAGCCGTGGTGGCGCGGTCAGTGCGCGGCGAGCAGCTCGTTGATCACCTTCACCAGGGCCTGCTCGTTGAACGGCTTGGTGATGTAGCCCTTCGCGCCCTGGCGCATGCCCCAGACCTTGTCGGTCTCCTGGTCCTTGGTCGTCACCAGCACGATCGGAATGTGCGCGGTCGACGGGTCCTTGGAGATCTGGCGGGTGGCCTGGAATCCGTTGAGGTTGGGCATGACCACGTCCATCAGGATCAGGTCGGGCAGTTCGCGGCGCGCGAGCTCCACGCCCGCGGCACCATCCTCGGCCGTCAGGGGATCGTGTCCGAGCTTCTCGATGATGCGTTTCATGCCCATCAACTGGGAAGGCGAGTCATCGACGATGAGGATGCGGGCCATGGGGGATTCCGTTTAGAAGTCTTGGGGATTGTAGCCAGCGAGGGGGCGCTGTCCACCGTTGTCTCACAGCCGGACCAGGGTCCTGCCGAAGCTGTCGCCGGCCAGCATGCGCGGAAACACGTCGTGAAGCTCTTCCAGGCCGACCTCGCGGGTGCAGACCGCATCAAGGTGGCGCGGCTTCCAGTCGCTTGAAAGCCGCTGCCAGACCTCCTCGCGGACATCGCGTGCGGTGCCTGCGGAGGCGACGCCCAGCAGGCTGACGCCCCGAATGATGAAGGGCATGACGGTGGTGGGCAGGCTGTGGCTGCCGGCCAGCCCGCAGCTGGCCACGTTGCCGTAGGGCACCGTCTGCGCCAGCAGGCCCGCCAGCGTGTCGCCACCCACGTTGTCGAGCGCGCCGCCGAAGCGCGCCGAGCCCATGGGCTTGTCGCACAGTGCAGCGTCCCGCGGCAGCACCTCGCTGGCCCCCACGTCGCGCAGGAAGCTGGCGCGCTCGCTCTTTCCGCTGAAGGCATGCACCTCGTAGCCGGCCGCGCTGTAGATGTCGACCGCCAGCATGCCCACGCCGCCGGTGGCGCCGGTCACCGCCAGGGGGCCCATGGCGGGCTTCTGGCGGTTCTCCTCCATGCGCAGCAGGCCCAGGGCGGCGGTAAAGCCCGCGGTGCCGAGGATCATCGCTTCGCGCAGGTCGAGTCCCGCAGGCAGCGGCACGGTCCACTGCGCCTCCAGGCGCACGTACTTCGAGTAGCCCCCGTCGCGGGTCTCCGACAGGCCCGAGCCGGTGCAAAGCACCGGGTCGCCCTCGCGGAAACGCGGATCCTCCGAACGCACCACCGTGCCCGCGACGTCGATGCCACCCACCAGCGGGAACTGGCGCAGGATCTTGCCCTTGCCGGTGCCGGCCAGCGCGTCCTTGTAGTTGATCGACGAATAGGCGGCCTCGATCACCACCTCCCCGGCGTTGAGGTCGTCGAGCGAGATCTCCTCGATGCCGGCGCGATAGCCCTGGCCGTCGTTGTGGATGCGGAAGGCGGAGAAGGAGTTGGCTATGGACATGGCTGGTCTCACCTGCGTGGCGCGTGGGAGTTACCCGCAATTATGGCGCGGAATCTCGATCACCCGCGGCGTGATGACGAACCCGTCGACCGCTTCGGTCTCCTCGTCACAATGGTAGAGGTCCATGTGGATGACCATTTCCGGCTGATCGGCGCACTGCACGCGGTACGCATCGACCATCCGTCCATAGGGGCCGACCCCGGTCGAGCCGATGCGCTCGAAGGCCGGGCTGGAGTCGTCGGCACAGCGCAGGCGGTGCAGGTAGTCGCGCTGCCCCATCGGCCCGGTCGCCCGGACCGGATTGGTGGGGCTGCCCAGTTCGCCGGACACCGCGGCATGGTCCGGGCGCTCCTGGTGATAGGAAAGCGACTGGGCGAAGTCCAGCGCTGCGGAGTCCGTGCTTGCACACCCAAGGCCGGTGAGCACACTTCCGGCCATCACCGCGGTCATCACAACGCGCGCATGCTTCATTCGCTTTCCCCCAGGCAAGTCTTCGATCCGATGAATACTAGCGGCAACTCGCCTCCGGGTCAGATCCGGCTCAGCGCAGGTCGCGGCCTTCCGTGATCTTCTCGTCGAGCCACTTGCGCGAATCCGCGGGGGTGTAGTCCTGCATCCAGGCCAGCATCGAGTCGATGCTCTCGCCGTGCCACAGGTCCTGGCGCTGGGCGGGGTGCAGGAAGCGGGTGTCGACCATGCGGTCGAGCATCTGCATCAGCGGCTGGTAGAAGCCGTCGACGTCGAGGAAGGCGCAGGGCTTGTTGCCCAGGCCGAGCTGGCGCCAGGTCAGCATCTCGAACATCTCGTCGAGCGTGCCGAAGCCGCCGGGCAGGGCGATGAAGCCTTCGGCCAGGTCGAACATGCGCATCTTGCGCTCGTGCATGTTGCCGACCACTTCCAGGCGGGTGACGTCGACGTGGGCCACTTCCATGTTCCGGAGCTGTTCGGGAATCACGCCGATCACGCGGCCGCCGGCCTGCAGCGCGGCGTCGGCGACGATGCCCATCAGGCCGACGTTCCCTCCACCATAGACGAGCTCGAGCCCGTCGCGCGCGAGGCGGTCTCCCAGCTGGGCGGCGCGTTCGGCGTAGACCGGGTTGGTGCCGGAGTTGGAGCCACAGTAGACGGCGACTGATTTCATTGGATGGACTTCCTCAAAGCGAAGCGGCGCACCTTTTGGGGCGCGCCGCTTCGGGTGCAACAGCATTGCGACGCGATCAGTTCTGCTTGTGGATCGCGCGCTTGTCGACGGCCAACGCGGCCTCGTGCACGGCCTCCGACAGGGTCGGGTGGGCGTGGCAGATGCGGGCCAGGTCTTCGGCGGAGCCCTTGAACTCCATCGCGACGACACCCTCGTGCACCAGCTCGGATACGTTCGGGCCGACCAGGTGCATGCCGAGGATGCGGTCCGTCTCGGCGTGGGCGATCACCTTGACCATGCCGGCGGTCTCGTTCATCGCAACGGCGCGACCGATCGCGGCGAACGGGAAGGTGCCGACCTTGTACTCGATGCCGGCCTCCTTGAGCTGCTTCTCGGTCTGGCCGACCCAGGCCAGCTCGGGCTCGGTGTAGATGACCCACGGCACGGTGTTGAAGTCGATGTGGCCGGGCAGGCCGGCGATCATCTCGGCCACGGCGATGCCTTCCTCGGACGCCTTGTGCGCCAGCATCGGGCCGCGAACGCAGTCGCCGATCGCCCACACGCCATCCACGCCGGTGTGGCAGTGCTCGTCGACCTCGATGAAGCCACGGTCGGTGAGCTTCACGCCGCAGTCCTCGCCCAGCAGGCCTTCGGTGGCGGCGCGGCGGCCCACGGCCACCAGCAGCTTGTCGACCACCAGCTTCTGATCGTCCTTGCCGTCGCTGTAGGTCAGGTGGACTTCGTTCTTCTTCACCTCGGCCTTCGACACCTTGCAGCCCAGCTTGATGTCCAGGCCCTGCTTCTTGAATTCCTTCATCGCCACCTTGGCCACGTCCGCGTCGGCGGCGGCCAGGAAGTCGGGCAGGGCCTCCAGGATCGTCACCTCGGCGCCGAGGCGCCGCCACACGCTGCCCATCTCCAGGCCGACCACGCCGGCACCGATGACGCCCAGGCGCTTCGGGGTGGACTCGAAGTCGAGCACGCCGATGTTGTCGACGATGTGCTTCTGGTCGTACTTGGCGAACGGCAGCTCGATCGACACCGAGCCGGCGGCCAGGATGACGTTCGTGCCCTTGAGCTCGACGTCCTTGCCGTCATGGGCCTTCACCTTGACCACGTTGCCCTTGTGCAGGCTGCCGAAGCCGTGGAAGGCGGTGACCTTGTTGGCCTTGAACAGGCCGGCGACGCCGCCGTTGAACTGCTTGACGATCTTGTCCTTGCGGCCAACCATCGTCTTGACGTCGATCTTGGCGTTGTCGGCGGTGATGCCGTGGTCGCCGAACATGTGCGTGAGGTTGTGGAACTGGCGCGAGGAATCCAGCATCGCCTTGGACGGGATGCAGCCGACGTTGAGGCAGGTGCCGCCCAGCGCCATCTTGCCGCCGTCCTTGCCCTTGAACGCATCCACGCAGGCCACCTTCATGCCCAGCTGCGCGGCGCGGATCGCGGCCACGTAGCCGCCGGGGCCTCCGCCGATCACGACGAGGTCGAAATTGTGCTGTTCGCTCATTTGCGTTGATCCTTGTGTTCGCAGACCCTCCCCGCGGACGGGGAGGGAGGGGAGCCGCGATCAGATGCCCAACAGCATCCGGTGCGGGTTCTCCAGCTGGTTCTTGATGTCGACCAGGAACAGCACCGCGTCCTTGCCGTCGATGATGCGGTGGTCGTAGCTCAGCGCGATGTACATCATCGGCGCCGCCACCACCTGGCCGTTCTCGACGATCGCGCGCTCCTTGATCGCGTGCATGCCCAGGATCGCCGACTGCGGCGGGTTCACGATCGGCGTGGAGAACAGCGAGCCGAAGGTGCCGCCGTTGGTGATCGTGAAGGTGCCGCCCTGCAGGTCCTCCAGCGACAGCTTGCCGTCGCGCGCCTTCTTGGCGTAGTCGAGGATGGCCTGCTCGATCTCGGCGAAGCCCATCGACTCGGCATTGCGCAGCACCGGCGTCACCAGGCCCTTCTCGGTCGACACCGCGATCGAGATGTCGGCGTAGCCGTGGTAGATCACGTCGTCGCCGTCGACCGAGGCGTTCACCACCGGGTACTTCGCCAGCGCGTTCGCGGCGGCCTTCACGAAGAAGCTCATGAAGCCCAGCTTGACGCCGTGGGTCTCCTGGAACGACTCGTTCATCGCCTTGCGCATCGCCATGACCTCGCGCAGGTTGACCTCGTTGGACGAGGTCAGCATCGCGATGGACTCCTTGGAGTGCATCAGGCGCTCGGCGATGCGCTTGCGGATGCGCGTCATCGGCACGCGCTCCTCGGGGCGACGGCCACCGGCGCGACCGGCACCGCCGGCCTTCATGTGGTTGACCAGGTCTTCCTTGGTCACGCGGCCGCCACGGCCGGTGGCCTCGACGTCCTTCGGATCGATGCCTTCCTGCGTGGCGACGCGACGGCCGGCCGGGGACAGGTCGGAGGTGTCCGACTTCGACTCCCCCTTCGAGGAGGACTTCGCCTCGGCCTTGGCCGCTGGCTTGTCGTCCTTCTTTTCGCTCGCCTTCGGCTCGCTCTTCGCCTCGGCCTTCTCTTCCTTCTTCTCCGGCGCCGCACCCGCCTCGATGATCGCGATCAGCTGGTCGGAGGTGACCGTGTCGCCTTCCTTGTGCTTGATCTCCTTGATCACGCCGTCCACCGGCGAGGGGACTTCCAGCACCACCTTGTCGGTCTCGAGGTCCACCAGGTTCTCGTCGCGAGCGACCGCGTCGCCCACCTTCTTGTGCCAGGTGGCGATGGTGGCGTCGGAGACGGATTCCGGAAGGTTGGGGACTTTGACTTCAGTGCTCATGGACTCGGGTCCTGATTGCGTATTGTTTGGAAAGGGAAAGGACTTATTCGGCGACGTCGTTGCTGAGCTTGCCCACCAGCGCTTCCTCGACGAGCCGCTTCTGCTCGACGACGTGGGTCTTCATGTGGCCCGCGGCCGGCGACGGCGAGCGCGCGCGACCGGCGTAGTACAGCGACTGCTTGGCGCCGGCGCAGTGGGTCAGGTGGTGGCGGATCTGGTACCACGCACCCTGGTTCATCGGCTCTTCCTGGCACCACACCACGTCGGCGGTGGGCGAGAAGCGCTTGAGCTCCTCGACCAGCTCCGGCCGCGGGAACGGGTAGAGCTGCTCGACGCGCACGATCGCCACGTCATCGAGCTCGCGCTTGGTCGCCTCCTCCCGCAGGTCGTAGTAGACCTTGCCCGAGCACACCACCACGCGCCTGGCCTTCTTCGGTGCCTTGACCCGGTCGTCCGGGATCAGCAGCTGGAAGCCGCCGTCGGCCAGCTCGTCGAGCGTCGACACCGAGTCCTTGTTGCGCAGCAGCGACTTGGGCGTCATCACGATCAGCGGCTTGCGCGTGGCGCGCTTCATCTGCCGGCGCAGCATGTGGAACATCTGCGCGGCGTGGTCGGCACGCACACCTGCATGTTGTCCAGTGCGCACAGCTGCAGGAAGCGCTCCAGGCGGGCGGAGGAATGCTCCGGGCCCTGGCCCTCGTAGCCGTGCGGCAGGAACAGCACCAGGCCGCACAGGCGGCCCCACTTGGCTTCGCCGGAGCTGATGAACTGGTCGATGACCACCTGGGCGCCGTTGGCGAAGTCGCCGAACTGGCCTTCCCAGATGCACAGCGTCGATGGGTCGGCGGTGGCGTATCCGTACTCGAAGCCCATCACCGCTTCTTCGCTGAGCAGCGAATCGATGATCGAGACGTGCTCGGGGCGCTCCACCAGCTGCCGCAGCGGCCAGTAAGTCTCGCCGCTGTCTTGCTGGTGCAGCACCGCATGGCGGTGGAAGAAGGTGCCGCGGCCGGAGTCCTGGCCGACCAGGCGCAGCCTGAAGCCCTCCTCGAGCAGCGTGGCGTAGGCCAGGTTCTCGGCGAAGCCCCAGTCCATCGGCTGCTCGCCGGCCATCATCTTGAGCCGGTCCTCGTACACCTTGGCCACGCGCGAGTGCAGCTTGACGTCCCCGGGCACGACGTTGATCGCCTTGGCCAGCTTGTCGAGCGTCTTGCGCGGCACCTTGGTGGACGTCGGCGAGGCCAGCGTGCCCTTGAGGTAGGGGGCCCAGTTGACGGTGATCGCGTCGGAGGCTGGCGGTGCCAGCTCGACGACGACCGTGCCCTCGTCGAGCTTCTTGCGGTAGGCGGCCACCATTTCCTCGGCATCCTCGCCGCCCAGCACGCCGGCCTTGGCCAGCGCCTCGGCGTAGAGCTCGCGGGTGGTCTTGCGCGCGCGGATGTTCTTGTACATCAGCGGCTGGGTGGCCGCCGGCTCGTCGGCCTCGTTGTGGCCGTGGCGGCGGTAGCACACCAGGTCGAGGATGACGTCCTTGTTGAACTTCTGCCGGAACCGCAGCGCCAGCTCGGCGCAGAACACCACCGCCTCCGGGTCGTCGCCGTTCACGTGCAGCACCGGCGAGCCGACGATCTTGGCCACGTCGGTGCAGTAGAGGGTGGAGCGGGCGTCGTCGGGGCGGCTGATGGTGAAGCCGACCTGGTTGTTGATGACCACATGCACGGTGCCGCCGACGGCGAAACCGCGCGCCTGCGACATCTGCGAAAGCTCCATGACCACGCCCTGGCCGGCGAACGCGGCGTCGCCGTGGATCAGCACCGGCACCACCTTCGTGCCGACCTCGTCGTGGCGGCGCTCCTGGCGCGAGCGCACCGAGCCCGCGATCACCGGGTCGATGATCTCCAGGTGGGACGGGTTGAAGCCCAGTGCCAGGTGGACGGTGCCGCCCGGGGTCTCGATGTCGGAACTGAAGCCCAGGTGGTACTTCACGTCGCCGGTGTGGGCCGGGGTCTCGGGGTGGTCGAACTTGCCCTCGAACTCGGCGAACAGCTGGTGCGGCGGCTTGCCCATCGTGTTGACGAGCACGTTGAGGCGGCCACGGTGGGCCATGCCGATGATCAGCTCGCGGATGCCGTCCTCGCCACCGCGCTGGATCAGCGCGTCCATCAGCGGGATCAGGCTGTCGCCGCCTTCCAGCGAGAAGCGCTTCTGGCCGACGTACTTCTTGTGCAGGTAGCGCTCGAGCGTCTCGGCCTTGGTCAGCTCGGCCAGGATGCGCTTGCGCTTGTCGGCCTTGAACTTCCACTGGCCGGCATGGGCCTCGAGCTGCTCGTACACCCAGCGGCGCTGCTCGTGGTTGGTGATGTGCATGAACTCCGCACCGATGGTGCTGGAGTAGGTGGCCTGCAGGTGGGCCAGAAGGTCGCGCAGCTTCATGCGCGCCGGGCCGCCGAAATGCGGGCCGGTGCCGAACTCCTCGTCGAGGTCGGCCTTGGACAGGCCGTGGAACTCCAGCCCCAGGTCCGGCGCGTCGGGCTTCTCGCGCATGCCCAGCGGGTCGATCGAGGCGGCCAGGTGGCCACGCGAGCGGTAGGCGGTGATCAGCTTCAGGACCGCGCCCTGCTTGCGCGCGGCCTCGTTGCTCAGCGGCTCGCCACTGTCGCGGCCGGCGTGGCGGGCGGCGTCGCGGATGTGCGCGACCACGGCCGAATGCGGCACGTCTCCGGCTTCACGACCCTCGAGCCCATTGAAATAGGTTCGCCACTCGGGGTCGACCGACTCGGGGTCCACCAGGAACTGTTCGTAGAGATCCTCGACGAAAGCGGCGTTGCCGCCGGCGATGTGAGACGACTTCGCAAACTGCTTGATTAGGCTATCCACGGCTCGGCCTGGACCCTCTGGATTCCGGGGCGGAAGGGGAATGTCGATGCGGGCAACGACGGCACACCACAACGCGGCGCACCAAGTTGGCGATTATAGACGCAGGGCGCACCTGCTGGAACCGGCAAATGCCGCGAAAACAGTGGAAAAACGTCTAATCAGGCGCCGCGTTGGGCCCTGTTCACAGCCCGAGGGCGCGGAACTGGGTGCAGCGCTCGCAGCGCTCGAACACCGGGTCGAAGCCGGCGATGAGCTGGTGGGCCCGGGCCGGGGCCATCGGGCTGGCCTCGCCGGAGAAGCGGTTCGCCAGCGGCCGGTACACGAATCCACCGCGCTCGGCGGCGATCCAGGCGCCGGGTTCGCGGCGATCCACCGGGTCGGTCGGGCTGCGCAGTTCGATCCGGCTGGCCAGGCGCTGGGCGAGGGCGATCAGCGGGTGCGACGCACCCAGCCCCTCGGGTTGCTGCAGGATCACCCGCAGCGTCGCGTCGCGATGGGCGGTCAGGGCCACGCGGAGCGCGTCGATGACCCGGGGATGCCCCAGCAGCGGCAGGTCGCCATCGCGGCTGTAGACCACCATGCTGCGCGGGGCGGTCTCGATGACCGCGACCGTCGCATCCACGGCTTCGGCCAGCGATTCGATCTCGCGCACCGGCTGCGAGGGTGGCGACGGCTGGGCGCCAAGGCCCTCGGGCGGCCGGCAGGGGGTCGAGCGCGCGGCGCATCGTGATGTGCTCGATGCCGGCCTCCATGAAACGCTCGCCCTCCGGCGAGAAGCCGGCCCGGGAATAGAAGCCCTCGGCAGACACCTGTGCGTGCAGGCTGACCTCGTCCCAGCCGCGGGCGCGGGCCCGTTCGATCAAGGCCAGCAGTATCGCTTCGCCGACACCGCGGCCGCGCCAATCCTTCATCACCGCCATGCGACCGATCTTTCGCCCGGGCGTCAGCCGACCGGTGCCGATCGGCCGATGGTCGAGATCCACCGCCAGCACGTGCTCGCACTGCGGGTCGAGGTCGTCCCATTCCTCGTCCAGTGGCACCTGCTGTTCCTGGACGAAGACGGTTTCGCGCACCAGGCGCAGCGCGTCGAAGTCGGCCGTGTAGTCGGCCGGCACCACCTGGAACTCCAGCACCTGCGGGTCTTGGCTCATCGCTGTCGTCGCCTCGGAACGGGGCCAAGCTTCATGATGCCTCGTCCCAGCAGGTCGATGACAGCCTGGCGGCCATCCTCGTCCAGCGCGCCGTAGTCGCCGGCGTCCAACCGGCCGTCGGCACACAGTGCGCGGGCCGAGGCGATACCCATGCGCCAGGCGTCTCCCTCGACGAACAGCCGTGCCCCACGGCCATCGCGTGCCCAGGCCAGCCGCACGAACGGATGGCGGGCGATCAGCGCCCCCTTTTCCAGTCGGGCTTCCACGTCGCCACGCGTCGGTGCCCGGGCCGGGCCGGGAATCTGGCCGGCGCTTCGGTAGCGGGTGATGAAGCTGCCGAAGAAGTCACGCAGCTGCGCGTCGTCGAGTTCGCCCAGGCTGCCCAGCGCGGTGCGCAGGCGGCCGATCGCGGCGGCGTCGATCTCGTGGGCATCCCGCGCCGGGGCCAGGTCCGGGTCGGCGTAACGCAGTTCCTCGGGCAGCCGTTCGGCGACGTGGTCGGCCAGCTCCACCACCAGCTCGGCCGCCGAGGGCGCGCGCATGCCCAGCGAGAAGGTCAGGCAGGCGTCCACCGCCTCGCCGTGGTGGGGCACCCCGGGTGGCAGGTACAGCATGTCACCTTCTTCAAGTATCCACTCATGAGTTGGCTGGAACTCCTTGAGAAGCTTGAGTTCCGAGTCCTCACGAAAGTCCACGGGCGGGTTCGCCCCGGCATCGATCTGCCAGCGCCTGCGGCCCTTGGCCTGCAGCAAGAACACGTCGTACTGGTCCACGTGCGGGCCCACCGAACCACCCGGGGCGGCGAAGCTGACCATGATGTCGTCGATGCGCCAGCGCGGCAGGAAGTCGAAGGCCTGGATCAGCGCGGCCACGTCCAGGTCCCACTTGTCCACGTCCTGCACCAGCAGGGTCCAGTCCTGGTGCGGCATGTCCGGGAACATCTCCTCCGGGAACGGACCGGTGCGCAGTTCGTAGCGGTCGGCCTGCCGGTGGTGCACGACGATGCGCGACAGCGCCGCCTCCTCGCAGGCCAGGCCGGCCAGGTCTTCGGGTTCGATCGGCGTGGTGAAGCCCGGGAACGCGTTGCGGACCAGCAGTGGGCGCTTTTGCCAGTAGCGCGACAGGAACTGCTCCGGGGTCATGCCCAGCGGGGGCAGGGTGGCGGCGTCGACTTCGATCGGGGTTCGGGCCACGGTGGCCTCCGGCTGGGCGGGCGCCTGGGCACCCCGGGGGAATCAGATTTCGCGTGCCAGCTTCGCGGCCAGGCCGGTGTAGTCGCCGGGGGTCAGCGCTGCCAGCCGCGACTTGGCGTCCTCGGGCAGGTCCAGCCCATCGACGAACTCACGCAGGCGCGTCGCATCGATGCCATGGCCGCGGGTGAGTTCCTTGAGCTGCTCGTACGGGTTGGGCAGGCCGTGTCGACGCATGACCGTCTGCACCGGCTCGGCCAGCACCTCCCAGGAGGCATCGAGGTCGGCGGCAAGGCGTTCCGGGTTCACGCTCAGCTTGCCCAGGCCCTTGAGCAGCGACTCGATCGCGATGAGCGTGTGGCCGAAGGCGGTGCCCAGTGCGCGCAGCACGGTGGAGTCGGTCAGGTCGCGCTGCCAGCGGCTGATCGGCAACTTCGCCGCGAAGTGCTCCAGCAGGCCGTTGGCGATGCCGAAGTTGCCCTCGGCGTTCTCGAAGTCGATCGGGTTGACCTTGTGCGGCATCGTCGAGGAGCCCACTTCGCCGGCCTTCACCGCCTGCTTGAAGTAGCCCTGCGAGATGTAGCCCCACACGTCGCGGCACAGGTCGATGCCGATCGTGTTGAAGCGACGGGTCACGTCGCACAGCTCGGCGATGCAGTCGTGCGGCTCGATCTGCGTGGTGTAGGGGTTGAAGAACAGGCCCAGGCTTTCGACGAAGTTCTGCGAGAAGGTGGGCCAATCCACGTCGGGATAAGCCACCACGTGGGCGTTGTAGTTGCCCACCGCGCCGTTGATCTTGCCCTGCAGCTCCACGGCCCACAGCTGCTTTTGCTGCCGGCGCAGGCGCGCCACCACGTTGGCGACCTCCTTGCCCACGGTCGAGGGCGAGGCGGTCTGGCCGTGGGTGCGCGAGAGCATCGGCAGTGCCGCGTGTTCGTGGGCCATCGACACCAGCGCCGCCTCCAGGCGCTTGATGGCGGGCTCCAGCACCTCCTCGCGGGCGCGGGAGAGCATCAGCGAGTAGCTGAGGTTGTTGATGTCCTCCGAGGTGCAGGCGAAGTGCACGAACTCCAGCGCCGGTGCCAGCTCTTCATCGTCGCGCAGGCGCTCCTTGATGAAGTACTCCACCGCCTTGACGTCGTGGTTGGTGGTGGCCTCGATCTGCTTGACCCGGGCGGCGTCCTCGACGCTGAATTCCGCCGCGAGGGCGCGCAGGCGGGTGGCCGCATCTTCGGAGAACGCCGGCAGTTCGACGATGCCATCCTCTGCGGCCAGCGCCAGCAGCCATTCCACCTCGACCCGCACGCGGGCGTGGATCAGGCCGAACTCCGAGAGGATGGGGCGCAGCGCATCGACCTTGCCGGCATAGCGGCCGTCGACCGGGGACAGGGCGAGGAGGGCGGCGTGCGGGGTGTCGGACATGGCGTGCAATTCGCATTGGGTCGAAGGGGCAGGATTCTACACTGCGGGCCTCTTGGCGGCCGCGCCCTGCCCATTGCGAGGCATGAAGTTGCACCCGCTTGCCCGTAGCCGTTTCGACCGGATCGCCCGTGCGGGCGCTATTGCAGCTCCGCCAGCAATGCCGCCCCCAAACGGTGGTCGGGTAGCGCGGCGAGGCTGCGCGCCGTGCCCAGCAACCCGGCGCAGTTCTCGTCGGCCTCCGGGCCTTGCGCCGAATAGGCGATCGGCCAAGGCCGCAGCGGCGGTAAGGCGATAGCGGGCTCGCTGGCGGCCAGCGTCGACGTCGCCTGCCACGGCGCCCAGTCGCGCTCGGCCGCAGCACGAACCACCTCGACGGCGCGTGCCAGCGCGGCGCGTTCCGCCTTGGGGTGGAGGGCCTGGGCGTAGCAGGCGCCGCCAGGCGACTCCCATTCGAACTGTTCGTCGAGCTTCACCAGGTTCCGCAACCAGGCGCGCGCCACGTGCGGTGGGGTGGCGGCCAGCGCGGTGCCGAAGGGCCCGTGCAGCAGCTGGCGAAGCGCCTCCTCGACACCTTCCTGGCGGGTCTGGGCCAGCAGCAGCGCATCACTGTGCAGGCGCACATGGTCGGGGAAGGCGAGTTCGAAGAAATCCAGCATTTCCGCCGCCTCGGGCATGTCGCGGGCCAGCAATGCCCGTGCCAGCACCGTGCCGCGGGCCTCGGCCGGCACCGCCTGGCTGTCGTTGTCGAGCAGCAGGAAGTCCGGCAGCACGCCGAAGTGCGTGGTGGGCTCCAGCCACGCCATGTCATCCGGCGGGGTGTCGCGCATGGCGTCCAGCGCCTGCGGCCCGAAGCCCGCGCGCTCGAGGTGCTCGACCATCGTCTTGATCGTGCCGTCGGAGTCGATGCCCCGCTCGCCTCCCAGCACGTTGGAGGGGCGGTGCAGGCCGATGCGCGAATCGGTGTACAGCTCGATGCGGTCGGCGGCGGCCAGCAGCAGGGTGCAGGCGCTGGCGCACTCGCCGTCCACCCGTGCGGTGAAGGGGCCGCGGGCCCGCAGCAGGTCCGCAGCGGCCGCGGCGGCGTCGATGATGCCGCCGCCGTTGTCGAGCACCAGCACCAGTTCGCCGGTGTGGCTTTCCAGCAGCACCTGCAGGTCGTGGGCCAGCGTGCGGCCCAGCCCACCCAGGAGCAGCACCTCGCCCTTGTCGTTGATGCTGAGGTGGTGGGGGTCGACCTCCAGGTCCGACGCCACGGTGGTGCGGAACACCAGCGTGCCCATGGCCAGCGCGGGCAGCGCGACCAGCGCCGAGATGCCTGCCACGACCTTGACGCCGGGGCCGATGGATCCGCCACCGCGCCAGCGCACCCAGGCGAAGGCGGCCACGGCCAGCAGCAGCAAGCCGGCGCAGGCGGCCATGACCAGGACGCTCAATCCCAGTGCCTCCTCGCTGTCGGCCACGCGCCAGGCAATCGCGCCCAGGCCGGCGTAGGCCACCCAGCACCCCGCTGCCGCCACCAGGGCCAGGCCGCCAACCAGCGCGCGCGCGCGCGGGCCGGGGCCCGGGAAACGCGCGGGGAAGACCTGCGCCACGCTCTGCCACGTCGGGTCGCCGGGCTGGGCGAGCAGGTCGTTGCCGCCCAGTTCGCCGGCATCGATCCGCGCGTGGAGCGTGTCGGCATCGAAGGGGCCAAGCACCTGCCCGGCCCGCGAGAGGTACCAGAGCATCAATCCAGCCTGTAGAGCATGATGATGGCTGCGTAGCCCACCACCAGCGCGGCGATGCCAAGCACGGCAAGCAGGGTGCGCGTGGTCCCGGCGGCCCGGTAGAGCACCACGGTGCCGCGCCAGTCGCCGTCCCACGAGGACTGGCCCTCGCGCTCCAGCGTGCGGTAGGCGACGAGCTGGGTGATCATGGCGATCAAGGGCACGCCCAGGCCGAGCCCGCGAACCAGCACGTCGACCTCGCGCAGCAGCGCGCGGCGCAGACCCGGCGGTCCCCCGTTGGTGCCCTCGACCCGGATCCCGAACAGGAACTTGCCCGGCGTGGTCGCGGTGAGCCCGTACATCAAGGCACAGCCGATCGCCGCCAGCACCAGCACCAGCACACCCTGCGCCAAGGCCAGGGGCAGGACCGTGTCCAGGCTGGTGTCGAAGCCGAACATCAGTACGAGTTCGATGAGGATGCCCCCGAAGAAGCCGAGCAGCAGTGCATCGATGGTGCGGGCGGCCCATCGGCTCCATGGCGCCACCGGCGCGCGCTCCCACACCTGCGCGGGCAGTTGCGTGGCGTCGGCCACGACGTTTTCCTCGATCATTTCACCATCCCCGTGGACGATGCCTCCCAGCACGCATCCCCCCGGAAGCGATTTCGGCATCGCCGGAAATGATGACACAGCCTGCGGCCGTTGCGGCATGCGGAGCGTCGGTCCGGCAACCGTGCCGACGCCCCGTGCCCCTGCGGCCAGCGTTGGACGCTGGTCCTGGTTCAGCGCATCCCGACCCGTGTGCGTGCGGTGTAGCGGACCTGGGCCATCGCATCGTCGGTGGCGCGACGC
Organism: Alkalisalibacterium limincola; assembly: GCF_008017755.1. Lineage (GTDB taxonomy): Bacteria > Pseudomonadota > Gammaproteobacteria > Xanthomonadales > Xanthomonadaceae > Alkalisalibacterium > Alkalisalibacterium limincola. Next base: position 23,158 of record NZ_VRTS01000012.1, on the reverse strand, counting down.
ACGCACACCTCGGTGCTGGGCTCGCCGTCGGGATACAGCTCGGCCAGTTCCTTGCACACCCGCTCGGCGGCCTCTTGGACGCGGTCCTCCAGCGTGAACAGGTCGGCGGTGCGGTCGAGGTTCAAGTCGTCGAACTCGACCTGGGCGGTCTGCTCGGCCGAGGCCACCTGCATGCGCCCGCCGCGCTGCCGCTCGCGGGTGATCCGGGGGGCCACGACGGTGATCGACTCGAGCCGCTCCGTCGATGGTTCGGACTGGGCAATGGCCGGAGTCGGTGCGAACGCCAGCGAGACCAGCATCGCGGCGGGCAATGTTGCGGTGAGTAAGGTGATTCCACGCATGATCGCTTCTCCTTGCTGCGTGATGTGCCGGTGGCAAGCCGGCCTTGGGGGAGGGCCGGCGGACTCGCGTGAAGCCGACCGCCACCCCTTACAACGCAGCCCGACCTCGGGAAAGGACGCTATGCTGGCCCACGCCCCCGACATGGAGCCCGACATGGCCGACACCCCATCCTCCAGGCCGCGCGAGCGCATCGAGCGCGATTCCATGGGCGAGTTGCGCGTCCCCGCCGACGCGCTGTACGGCGCCCAGACCCAACGCGCGGTCGACAACTTCCCGATTTCCGGGCTGCGCATGCCCCGCGGCTTCATCCGGGCGCTGGGCCTGGTCAAGGGCGCCGTGGCCGAGGCCAACGCTTCGCTGGGCCACCTGCCCAGGGACACCGCCCGAGCGATCGCCCGCGCCGGGGCCGAGGTGGCCGCCGGCACGCACGACGACCACTTCCCGGTCGACGTGTTCCAGACCGGTTCGGGCACCAGTTCCAACATGAACGCCAACGAGGTCATCGCCCGGCTGGCCAGCACCAAGCGGCGCACCGTGCACCCGAACGACCACGTCAACCTGGGCCAGAGTTCCAACGATGTCGTGCCCACCGCCATCCAGGTGGCGGCCTGCCTCGCTGCGCACGAAGACCTGCTGCCTGCGCTGAAAAAGCTGCGCAAGGCCATCGACAGCGCGCCAAGCGGCTGGACAAGGTGGTCAAGACCGGCCGCACCCACCTGATGGACGCGATGCCGCTGACGCTGGGACAGGAACTGCGCACCTGGTCGGCGCAGCTGGACTCGGCCAGCGAACGCATCGGCGACAGCCTCCGGCGCATGCGGCGCCTGCCGCTGGGCGGCACCGCGATCGGTACCGGCATCAATGCCGACCCGAAGATGCCCAGGCTGGCGGTCGCCGCCCTGTCCAAGGCCGGCGGGGTGAAGTTCGAATCGGCGAAGAACAAGTTCGAGGGCATCGCCAGCCAGGATGCCTCGGTGGAACTGTCCGGCCAGCTCAATACGCTGGCCGTGGCACTGATGAAGATCGCCAACGACCTGCGCTGGATGAACTCCGGGCCCCTGGCCGGCCTGGCGGAGATCGCGCTGCCTGCGCTGCAGCCGGGCTCCTCGATCATGCCGGGCAAGGTGAACCCGGTGATCCCCGAGGCGGTGGCGATGGTCTGCGCGCAGGTGATGGGCAACCACACCACCATCACCGTGGCCGGCGCCAGCGGCAATTTCCAGCTCAACGTCATGCTGCCGGTGGTGGCGCTCAACCTGCTGCAGTCGATCCAGCTGCTGGCCTCGGCGTCGCGGGCGCTGGCCGAGGACGCGATCGCCGGCTTCAAGGTCAACGACGACCGGTTGCAGGACGCACTGGCGAGGAACCCGGTGCTCGTCACCGCGCTCAATCCGGTGATCGGTTACGAAAAGGGGGCGGCCATCGCCAAGCAGGCCTACGCCGAGAAACGTCCGGTGCTGGACGTGGCGAAGGAAATGACCGACCTGGACGAGGCGCAGTTGCGGAAGCTCCTGGATCCGGTGGCGTTGACCCGGGGCGGCATCGCCGGGTGAGGCCACTGCAGTGCCCGGCCGCCCTGGGGCGGCCGGACTCCCTGCGTGGTCAGTGCAGGGCGGCGATTTCCGACCAGCATTGATCGCCCGCGTCGAGCTGCCCGTCGACGTAGGGCAGCAGTTCGATCAGGCCCATGTCGATCGCCTTCTGGCTGCTCTCGACCAGTGCGTCCACGCTGCCGCAGATGCCTTGCATCGAGTCGGCAAGGCGCGCCTTGACCGATGCTTCGACGCCGGCCGCGAATGCCGGGTCCCCGGCGCGTCCGCTGGCCACGGCCTGCAGGGCCTCGGCGGTCACCTCGGCGGCAATCGCCTCGGCCTCGCGCCCGATCGCCTGGCCCTTCGCGCCGAGGTCCTCGATGTGCAGATGCATGCGCATCAAGGCCTGGCGTTGTTCCGGCGAGGTGGGCACCTCGATGTCGTCGATGAACAGGCGACCGGTCGTGCCGATCCTCGCGTCGGGGTGCCCGAAGGCGGTGAGCTGCAATCCCTCGCTCCCCGCGGACGGGTTGGCGGTCTGTTCGGCAGCGACGACGCTGGTGAGGGCCAGCGCGGCGCTTGCCAGGGCCGTCAAGGCCCAGCATTGGATGTGTTTCATCATCAGGACTCCATGGCAGTTTCCAAGGCCACGTCAGCGCCACCGCCCAAGGCGACGCTGCCGTGGCAGACCCGGCGCGGTCTGGGCGTGCATCCTGCGCGCGCCGTCTTACCTCGAAACCAGGACCGGTCGCGGCGCGGGCGCCGCTCCGACCGTCAAAGCGAAGCCATCCCCTCGCGACACTTCTCGCTGCTGCGCGGGGTCATGCGCGCGTAGGGCTGGAATTCGGTCAAGCCGCTCTCGGCCACCGCGCGCTGCGAGCGGTAGACGTCGTCGATGCGATCGCAGATCGGGCCCAGGCCCGCCGACACGGCGTCCTTGACGCCCTGGCCGATGCGCTCGCCCATGCCCTCGTCGGCCTCGCCGCTGAACTTGGCCCGCACCGCGTCGCGTGCAGCCGTGGCGGCAGCACCGCCCGCGGCCTTGCCGAACTCGGCGGAATCCTCGCCAAAGCGCAGGATCTGGGCATGGTAGTCGCGCAACAGGGCGCGCTGGGCGGGCGTGGTCGCAACCTCCGTCCCTGCCACCTTGAACGTGCCGTCGGGCTCGAGCGTGGCGCGCGGCAGGTCCGGGACGTTCATGCGCACCGTGTCGCCACGTACGCTGAGGTGGCTGGAATCGCCTTCGAAATCGACGTGCTGCGCGCAGCCGGCCAGCAGCACGAGCGCCACCAGCGGGGCCAGCATCAGGGGTTTGGTGTTCATCGTGAATCCCTCCGGTATGGCCGGGCCCGCCGAGGCGGCGCCGGCCTGGATGCCATCAGCGGCGGCGCGGCACGTCCACGTTGCCGGCCACGTTGCGGGTGCGCACGTCGCCGCTGCCCTTGACGCTCAGGCTCACGTCGCCGCCGACGTCGTAGGCCCTGACGTCGCCCGAGCCCAGCGTCCTGACGCTGACGCTGCCGGCGATGCGCTGCAGCTCCGCGTCGCCCGAGCCGATCGAACCGATGTCGACCGAGCCCTCCACGTCGCGAAGGTCGAGGTCGCCCGATCCGATGCTGCCCACGCTCACGTCGCCGGCCACGCCGTAAAGCTCCACGTCGCCCGAGCCGATCGAGCCGATCTCGGCGCGCCCGACGTTGCGTGCCTCGATGTCGCCGCTGCCCACCCGGGCCTTGAACAGGCCGGCCACGTCGCGTGCCTCCAGGTCGCCCGAGCCCACGGTGGCATCGAGCGATTGCACGTTGTGGATCCACGCATCGCCCGAGCCCACGGCGAGGTCGATTGCCAGGGTGTCGGGAATGCGGCCCTCGATCTCGAAGTAGCCGTAATTGCCGCTGCCGCGGCCGAAGAGGTTGAAGCGCACCGACGAGCTGCCGCCGGTCTCGCGCACCAGCTTGAGCACGCCGTCACCGGCCCGCTCGGGTTCGAGCGAGAGTTGCGCCAGGCGCTCGGCGGAGGAGGCGCAGCCACGCACGCTCAGGCGGCCATCGCCATCGGGCGCACCGACCAGGCGCAGCTTGTCCGGACCGATCGCGACCTGCAGCACCCGGATGTCGTCCAGGTCGAGCTGCAGCTCGCTGCGGTTCTCGTGGGCGCAGGGCATCGCGGCCAGCGCCAGCGTGGGTGCCAGGAAAAGGACGGGGATCAATGCCTTCATCATTGGACTCCTTGGAAGGATAGGGGTTGAACCGGGCAGGGCGTCAGCGGTTGGGCAGGCTCACGCTGCCCTTGACGCCGCGGTGCTCCACGTCGCCCGAGCCCTTGCTGCGCAGCCGCAGGTCGCCGCCGATGTCGCGGGCCTCGATGCTTCCCGAGCCCAGCGCGCGCGCCTCGACATCGCCGCCCACGTCGAAGAGCTTCGCCCCGCCCGAGCCGATGGTTCCGATCGACACCGTGCCGCTGACCTCGCGGAGGTCCAGCTGTCCCGAGCCGATGTTGCCGATGCGGGCGTCACCCTCGACGCCACGCAGCTTGATGTCTCCCGAACCGATGGAGCCGATCTCGACCGGGCCGGTGCGTTCGGCTTCGATGTCGCCGCTGCCGACCAGCGCGGTGAAGCGACCGTCCACCCGGCTGACCTCGAGGTCCCCGGAGCCGACCACGGCCTCCAGGGCGCCCACGTTGGTCACCTCCGCGTCGCCCGAGCCCACGGTCAGGTCGACGGCGAGCCGGGCGGGGATGCGCCCGCTGATCTCGAAGCGGCCATAGTCGCTGCGGGTGATGAACCAGCTGCGGCCGATCTCGTTGTGGCGGCCACCGTGGTCGAGCGCCAGCACCAGGCGGTCGTCGCCGTCACGCTCCAGCGCCGCGGCCAGGTCATCCAGGCGCGTCTGGTCGGAGGCGCACATGCGCACGCTCAGCGAACCACCTTCCTGGTCCTGGCCTTCCAGCCGCAGGCTGTCCGGGCCGATGCTGACCTGCAGCGTCTCGATGCCGACGGTGTCGAGTTCGAGTGTCTGCGTGCGTTCCACCGCGCAGGGGCCCTGGCCCAGGGCCAGGCCCGGCGAAAGCAGCAGGACGGCGATCATTGTCTTGTTCATGAATTCCACTCCATCGGAGGTTGTTGCCCGCCCGCCCGGCATGGGCCGGGCGGGCAGGGGGGTCAGCCCTCGTCGCGCCAGCGGCGCAGGCGGATCGCGATGACCACCATGACCGCGCCGGCCAGGGCACCGATCCACATGTGCGGCAGGGCGAAGCTCTGGAACGCGAAGCCGGCGCTGAACAGGTGCAGGAAGTCCTCGGGACCCTGCATGCCGGAGAACGTGGCCCAGTCGCGGTAGAGCACGTCGGTGCCCGGTGCCACGCTCAGCAGCATGCGCCCGACGATGTTGAGGCCGAACCAGCCCGCACCCAGGTCGAACACCCGCATCAGGCCGAACCACGCCACCAGCACCCAGGCGAACAGCGGCAGCATCACCGCCCACAGGAAGGGCTTGGTGCGCGCCCAGGCCGAGCACAGCAGCAGCCAGCCGACCGCCGGCAACGCCCACACCGCATACACCGGGATCCACATCAGCACGTTGAACGCGACCAGCATCGGGCTGGACGGGCCGATCACCAGCGTGAACGGGTTGCCGCCATGGGCCAGCACGAAGATCGACAGCACCACCAGGAAGGCCAGCATCGTCAGCACCGCCGCCACGATCGCGATGACCGGTGCCACCACCGTCGCGGTCACCACCTTGGACAGAACGGTGTCGCGGTCGGAAATCGGCAACGACTTCCAGAACAGCACGCTGCGATCGCGGCGGTCGTCGTAGAGCGCGCCCAGGCAGTAGAAGAACACCACGAACGGCAGCACCATCAACGGCCACGTGGCGGCCATGTACAGGCTGATGTCCAGGCCCTGGCCCAGCGCCACCGCGTCCTCGGCCAGCACGTCGCGGGTCAGGTCGCTGATGTTCACGCCACTGACCTGCATGTTCTGCCGGCTGCCCAGCACCAGGGCGGTGATGAAGCCCATGATGTTGATGCCGATGAAGACCAGGCCGGCGATCATCGGGGCCCAGAAGAAGCCGCCCTTGGACTCCCAGAATTCACGCTTGAGAAGCCACTTGAAGGTGTTCATGCGTAGGTCCCCTTCATGGTCGAGACGAACAGGTCGGCCACGCCGGGCGTCTTGGTCTCGCCGAACTCGGCGAGCTTGGCGCGCGGCTGCCCGTCAAACAGGAATACGGTCTTGCCAAACACCTGGCGCTCGTCGATCGGGCCAAGCGCCCGTGCCGCTGCCACGTGCTCGCCGGCCACCATCACTTCGACGAATCGGTCACCGACCTCGTCCATGCTGGCCTCCAGCGCGATCTTGCCGTCCTTGATGAACATCAGGTCGGTCAGGATGTGCTCGATCTCCTCCACCTGGTGGGTGGTCACGATGATCGTCTTCTCCTGGTCGAAGTAGTCCTCCAGCAGATGCTGGTAGAACGCCTTGCGGTACAGGATGTCCAGGCCCAGCGTCGGCTCGTCGAGCACCAGCAGCTTCGCGTCGATCGACATCACCAGGGCCAGGTGCAGCTGCACCACCATGCCCTTGGACATCTGCTTGACCTTCATGTCCGGGGTCAGCTTGGTCTTGGCCAGCAGGTCCTCGCAGCGCTTGCGGTTGAACTTCGGGTGCACGCCCTCGACGAAGTCGACGGCCTCGCGCACCTTCATCCAGCGCGGCAGCACCGCCACGTCGGCGATGAAGCACACGTCGTGCATCAGCTCGTCGCGCTCGGTGCGCGGGTCGCGGTCGAGCACGCGAAGCTCGCCATCGAAGGGCACCAGCCCCAGGATCGCCTTGAGCACCGTGGTCTTGCCTGCGCCGTTGGGACCGATCAGGCCCACGATGCGGCCCGGGCCGATATCGAAGTCCACGTGGTCCACGGCCAGGGTCTTCTTGTAGCGCTTGCTCAAACCCCTGGCAGCGATGACCGGCTTGATCGCGGTATCCATCACTTCTTCTCCCCGTCGGCCTTGGCCGTTTCCATCAGATCATCGAAGTCCAGCCCCAGGCGCTGATGCGCTCCACCACCAGGGGCCACTCATTTGTAAGGAACTGGTTGCGCTCGGACGCCAGCAGCTTCTGCCGCGCGCCCTCGGTGACGAACATGCCCAGGCCCCGGCGCTTCTCCACCAGCGTCTCGTCCACCAGTTCCTGGTAGGCGCGGCTGACGGTGATCGGGTTGAGCTGGTACTCCGCCGCCACCTGGCGCACGGAGGGCAGGGCGTCGCCGGGATTGAGGTCGCCGTCGAGCATCATCGCCACCACTCTTTCCTTGAGCTGGAGGTAGATCGGAGTGTTGTCGTTCCAGGTCACGCTCATGGCTCAGATCTCCGCAGTGCGTGGAAGGGCGCGGGAGTAGGAAAAGTAGGGCATCGACAACTGGGCTCTCACGGCGCGCCTCTGGGCGCGGTGTTGGGCCGCTTCCGACGCCGGGTCGGCGGCGGTTGCGGATTCGGTCGGCTGCTCGCGGGTGTCCGCGGCGGACGGCAGGGGTTCGGCCCGGGCCGCGCCATTGCCCGCCATCGCCAGCAGCGCGAGGATGGCGGTCAGGGCGAACAGGCCGGCCAGCGTATGTTTGTAGGTCGCGTTCATTTCGCGTCTCCCGGCGGACTGAGGGACAGTCCTTCTGGATAGGTGTTGTAGGTAACTATAACACCAGTTTGGCCACTGTCAACATCTTCCGCACTTTTGTTCAGGCAGGCACGATCCGCGCCGCTGAACCGGCGCAGATACAAGGGCTTGCAATATGAATCCAGTAGTTTTCCGTGCCCAGCCGCAGTCTTCCCGATGCCCGCGACGGGGCCGGCAGCGCCTGCACAGGGTGGTCCGGCGCCGTGCGGGGCCGTTCCGCTGGAGAACTACAGGCGGTTCTTGATCGCGCTGATGCCCCAACCCAGCAGCGGCACGTGCTCGAACATGCCGCCGGCGGCGTCCCAGTAGTCCTGGTGATAGGCCACGCGGCCGTCGCCGTCGAAGCGCAGGTGGCTCATGCCGACGCTCCAGTTCTCGCGGCCCTTCGCGAACTTCTTGAACCGGATCATCATCTTCCATCGCACCAGGTAGTCGCCGGCCGCGGTGCGCGTGGTTTCCTGGATCTCCACCCGCACGTCCTCGGTGGCCTCGGCGCTGTCGCGCATGTAGGCCATCAGGTTGTCCAGGCCGCGCACGGTCTTGAGCGTGTCGCTGAAGTAGACGTCCTCGGCATAGGTGTCGCGCAGCCGGGTCTCGACCGCTTCCACGGTGAGGTGGCTGAAGAAGCCGGTGAAGCGGGCCAGCGCCTCGGCCTCGCGCGTGCTGCCCGGTTCCATCTGCCCGTCGCCGCGCTGCCTGAGCCGCTCGAGTTCGCTGAAGGTGTCCATCCTGGTCCGCCTGTGTGTGGGCTGTCGTGCCGACTGTGCCGAAGGCCCCGTGATCCGGACATGATCCAATCCTGACCGGGCGATCTGCATGGGGAACCCTGTCGGCCCGATCCGGTCGTATGCGTTGCCCGCCCGCACCGTCGCGGGCTATCGTTCGCCGTTGTGGCCCGGCATGAAGCCGGACAGTCCCCCAGGAGATGCCAAGTTATGAAGCTTTCACCGCGCTACACCGCCACGGCGTTGGCCGTATCCGCCACGCTGATCGCCGGTGCCGCCTTCGGCCAGCAACTCACCACCGAAAAGGACCGTGTCAGCTACACCGTTGGCATGGACATGGCCCAGATGATCGAGCCGATCAAGGACGAGCTGGAAGTCGACGTGGTGATCCGCGCGATCCGTGACAGCCTGGGCAGCGGCAACACCGCACTCACCGCCGAGCAGGCCGATGAGGTGCGCCAGGCCTTCGCCCAGCGCATGCAGGCCCAGCAGCAGCAGCGCAACCAGCGCCTGGCCGCCGAGAACAAGGCCGCCGGCGATGCGTTCCTGGCCCAGAACCGTGGCAAGTCCGGCGTGCAGGTGACCGACTCGGGCCTGCAGTACCAGGTGGTGCGCCAGGGCAGCGGCACCCGCCCGACGGCCAACTCCACCGTGCGCGTGAACTACGAGGGCCGACTGCTCGACGGCACCGTGTTCGACAGCTCCTACGAGCGCGGCGAGCCGGCGCAGTTCCCGCTTCGCAACGTCATCCCGGGCTGGACCGAAGGCCTGCAGCTGATGCAGCCGGGTGCCGAGTACACGTTCTGGATCCCGGCCGAGCTGGCCTACGGCGAGCGCCCGAACCCGGGCCCGATCCCGCCGAACGCCACGCTGGTGTTCAAGGTGGAGCTGCTGGACGTGGTCGAGTAAGACCGGCAGCGCAATGAAATCCGGGCGCCGGCGGAGATATCCGCCGGCCGCCTGCGTTTGCAGCCTGCGTTTAGAATAGGCCCATGTCCGACGACCTCGAATCCCGCCTGGTGGAGCTGGAAAGCCGCGTCGCTTTCCAGGAGCTCGCCTTGAACGAACTCTCCGATGCGCTGGCCAGCTCGAGCCTGCAGGCGGACCGCACGGCGATGCTGCTCGATCGCGCGCTGCAGGACCTCAAGCAACTGCGCACCCTGCTGTATGCCGACCCGGGGCAGGAACAGCCCCCGCCGCATTACTGATCACCCTCCCGCTGCCCACGCAGCGCCGCGACCGAAACGATGACCAACTCCCTCAAAGACCAGCTGATGGGCCTGGGCTTCAAGCCCGCCCCCAAACCCGAGCGCAAGCCCGACGAGCGCGGCCGCAAGCCGCACCACGGCAAGCCCGGCGCACGCGGCCCGGGTGGCGGCAGGCCCCAGGACGGCAAGCCCCACAGTGGCAAGCCCAACAACGGCAAGCCGGGCGCTGAGGGGCAGGGCGCGCGCGAAGGTCGTCCCGACGGGCGTGGCCCGCGGCGTCGTGGCGGCAAGCCCGGTGCTGGCCGGCCCGGGGGGCGGCGCCAGCGGCGGCAAGCGCAGCCAGGAAGAGATCGACCTGGCCAAGGCCTACGCGATCCGCGCGCAGAAGGAAAAGCAGGAGCGCATCGACGCCGAGAAGGCCAAGCAGGAGGCCGCGCGCATCCGCCGCGAGGCCCGCGCGAAGTTCGACGCCCTCATCGAAGGCAAGGCGGTGAACGCGGCAGAGGCCGAGCATCCGCGCCACTTCGAGTACGGCGGCAAGATCAAGCGCGTGTACTGCACCGAGGATCAGATCAAGCAGCTCAACGCCGGCGAGTTGTGGGTGGGCCAGCAGAAGGGCCGCTATCTGCTGCTGCCGATCGCGCTGCTGGCCGAGGCGAAGGCCGTCTTCCCCGACGGCATCGCGCTGGAGGTCGACCCCAACGCCACGCGCGAGGAAGACCCCTACGCCGATCCGCAGTACCAGGTGCCCGACGACCTGATCTGGTGAGCGGCATCGGCCGGGCGGCGCGCGGCGTTCCCGTCCGCGCCGCCTAACCGGCTTTTAATGAGGCGCCGGCTAGACTCCAGCCGCGCCAGCCGGCGCAGCACTTCAAGGGATCTGATTTGAGCACGCGTCGTTGGGTTGTCCGTTCGTTCGCGCTCGTGGCGGGTTCTCTCGCTGCGTCCTTCCTGGTGGCCCCGCTGGCCACGGCCGTCGTTCCCGATGAGGCGGTGGTCCTGGATTCGGTCACCGTTTCCGGTGAGCAGCCCGGTCCCGGCCTGTGGCGCGTGTCGCGCGGCGACCACCACCTGTGGCTGATCGGCATCGTCAGCCCCGTGCCCCAGGACATGCAGTGGCGGCCCACGGAGCTGGAGGAGCGCCTGGCCGAAGCGCACGCGGTGCTGCAGTCGCCGGGCGTGGACGTGGGCACCGGTCGCGGGCGCCTCCATGCGATCACCCTCGCGCCCCAGGCCATCGGCATCCGCAACAACCCCGGCCGCAGACGCTGGCGACGTGCTGCCGCCCGACACCTACGCGCGCTGGATCGAACAGAAGGGCCGCTACCTGGGCCGCGACCGCAAGGTGGAACGCTGGCGCCCGATCTTCGCCGCCCAGAAGCTGCACGAAGCCGCGGTGGAGGCCAATGCGATGGCACGGCTGTCCCCGGTGTCCACGCTGGTCAAGGACACCGCACAGGCACGTGGCCTTCCCCGGGTCGAGTCGACGCTGAAGATCACGATCGACGACCCGCGCGACGCGATGCGCGAGTTCAAGGCCACAGAGGTCGAGGACCTGGCCTGCTTCGAGGCCACGCTGCAGCGGCTGGAATCCGACATCGGCCTGCTGCGCGGCCGCGCGAACGCGTGGGCCACCGGTGACCTCGACATCCTGCGCGAACTCAGCGGCGCCGACCCCGGCAGCGCCTGCATCCAGGCCCTGCTGGGCACCGGCATGCTGGCCCGGCGCGGCTTCGACGACCTGGAAGCGCGCGTGCATGCCTCCTGGCTGGCGGCGGCGGAGCAGGCGCTGGTCGAGTATCCGGTCACCGTGGGTGCGATTCCGATGTCCGAGGCGCTGCGCCCCGGGGGACTGCTGGCCCAGCTGGCGGCCCGCGGTTACACGGTCAGGGCACCGGATGAGTTCGAGGATGATGAGTACGACGATGCCGGCGCGGGGGTCGAAGTATCGACAGCGGCGACGGCGGAGCATCCCGCCGACTGACGTGGCCGATGGCCCCCGCGGCTGGCGTTCTCCCGGGATGGTACCCGCAGCCATCCCGCAGCAAGCCAGGAGAACGTCCGATGAGCTTGACCCGTCGCGAACTGCTTCGTGCATCCCCGGTGGTGGCGTTCGGGGCCCTGTCTCCGGGCGCACTGCTTGCAGCGGTGGTTGAACAGTCGACGCCGATGCCCGACCTGTCCGACTGGGGCCAGGTCCGCGCCCAGTTCCCGCTGGACTGGTCCTACAGCCACTTCGCCTCGTTCTTCCTGGTCAGCCATCCCAAGCCGGTCAGCGATGCGCTGGACGCGTACCGCCGCGCGCTGGACCACAACCCTTACCTCAGCCTCGAGCGCGCCATGTTTTCAGGGCCCGAGGACAACCTGCTGCTGGCCGTGGCCACCGAGGTCGCCGACTACACCGGTGGCACCGTCGATGAGGTCTGCCTGACCGGAAGCACCACCGAGAGCCTCGCGCTGGTCTACCAGGGCCTGACGCTGGAGCCGGGCGACGAGGTGCTCACCACCACGCACGACCATTACTCGCACCACGAGTCGATCCGGCTGGCGGCCGAGAAGTCCGGCGCCTCGATGCGCAAGATCAGCCTGTTCGAGGACTCCTCGCGCCCGGACACCGCCGACATGATCCGCCGGCTGCAGGCGGCCATCACCCCGAGCACCCGCGTGGTCGGCTTGACCTGGGTGCATTCGAGCTCGGGCATCCGGCTTCCGATCCAGGAGATCTCCGCTGCGTTGAAGTCGCGTCCCAACGCCCCGCTGCTGGTGGTGGACGGCGTGCACGGACTGGGTTCGGCCGAGCCGAAGGTGGCGGAGCTGGGTGCGGATTTCTTCTGCGCGGGCACGCACAAGTGGATGTTCGCGCCGCGCGGCACGGGCATCATCTGGGCCCGCGAGGAATCCTGGGCGCGCCTGCGGCCCACCGTGCCCAGCTTCACCGACGAAGAGGCGTACGTCGCGTGGATGCAAGACGCCGCGCCGGCGACACCCACCAACGCACGGCGGATGATGCCGGGCGGGTTCGAGGCCTTCGAGCATCGCTGGGCCACCGCCGCCGCCTTCGCCATGCACCGCAAGATCGGTCGCGAACGCGTGGCGGCCCGCATTGCCGAACTCAACGGGCAGATCAAGGACGGGCTGGCGGAGATTCCACGGGTTCGGGTGCATACGCCGCGCTCGCCCGAGTTCTCCGCCGGGGTGGTCACCTTCGAAGTGGAAGGCGTGCCGACGCGCGAGGTGATCAGCCAGCTGCTCGAGCGCCGCATCGTGGCCAGCGGCAGCCCCTACGCCAACAGCCAGCCGCGACTGGCGGCCAGCCTGGTCAACACGCCCGAGGAGGTCGAGGCCGCGGTGGGCGCGGTACGGGAGATCGCCGGGTCGGCCTGAGCAGCGCGGACCGGGCCCGCCACCGCCGGTGGCGCAGGGGCCCGGTCCGCACGGCGGGATCAGCGCGTCGGTGCCTGCACGGTGTCGCGCAGCAACTGGTGTGCCAGGCGAACCCGGCGATCGCGGCCGTCGATCGAGTCCTCCAGCGCCACCATCAGCACGAAGGCTGCGTCCGTCGCGCCGCCTTCGGTCCAGCCGACGTACCAGCCCACGCCCGCGTGATCGCCCCGGCGCAGTCCGGTACCGGTCTTGCCGTATACGGCCGTGCCGTCGACGTCGCCGCCGCGCATCGCCTCGCGCACCGTCGCCATGTGCTGCGGCGCGAAGGGCAGGTCGCCGCGCCGCAGCCGGTCGGCGAAGGCCAGCTGTTGTCGCGGTGTGATCAACAGCACGCCGTCGTGCCAGGCGTTTTCGGCCTGCGCGCCGAGCATGCCGTTGCCGTAGTCCACCCGTGCCACCCACTCCGCCAGCGTGTCGCGACCAATGCGCGTGGCCAGGGTGCGGAAGTAGCTCTCGCTCGACGAGGCCATCGCCTCGGTCAGGGTCGACGCCTGCTCCCAGTGCGGGAAGTTCGGATAGGCGCGCCCGTCCCAGGGCACCTCCTCATCGCCCCCGGCCAGCGCGCCGGTTTCCAGAGCGATCAGGGCCAGCAGGGGTTTGATCGAGGAGGCCGGTCGGCGCGCCGCGTCCGGTGATGCGTCTGCAAGCACCTCGTGGGTCGTGCCGTCCTCATGCTTGGTCAGCCACACGCCGGGCGTGCCGTAGTCGGCGAAGCGCGCGGCCTGGCTTTCGGGGCTGGCGTGGGCGGCGCCCGCCACGGCGAGGGTGCATGCCATCGCGGCCAGCAGGGATGTGCGGAGCAGGGCAATGCGTTTCATGGAACCTCCTTGCGTTGTGTGTGGCGGCCGACTGTGCGGCGTCGTGCCGGGCCCGTTCCAGCCCTGGGCCCGTCGCGGACGTCACCGCTGTAACGGCTGTCACCACGCCCGCCGGCGCGGTGCTAGTCTGCGCGCCATGCCGCGTATCGAACTCAGCGCACCGGTCCGGGTGGACGGTCGGCCGGTCTCCCCGCAATCGGCGTGGTTGTTGCTGCGCCTGTGGGTGGTGGCGACGGGTGCGGATCCGCACAGTCCGGGCTGGCTGCGCGCCGCCGAAGTTCGCGAGCACTTCGCCCGCGCGCGCAGCAACCCGCGCATGCTGGTCAGCCGCGCTTTCGCCGATTTCGCGCGCTGGGGCATTCGGGTGGGCTGGGGCACGCAGGTGGATCGGCCGCTGTCGATGCTCTCGCTGGCCGGCCGCAGTCGCGGGCCGTTCTGGCTGGCAGCGGGCGAGGCGAAGCGGATCCGGATCACGCTGGAGGGGAAGGGCGCCACCGCCGCAGATGTTCTGCAGTGGCTGGATCTTCCCAGACCGGTACCGGCCGATGCCACGCCCCTGGCCGACGGCCCGGACGCGGCGTATTGGCATGCCTGGGGCGGCGCGAAGGCCGACATGCAGCGCGGCCGCCTGATGGTGGCGGGCGGCGAGGGTGCCCTGGGCGGCTACCGCAAGGCCCAGGCCCTGGCCGGCGACGCGTATGGCGCGGCCCTGGCGCTGGTGCAGCAGGCAATGGTGTGGCGCCGGGCCGGCAATGCCGACGCCGCGCGCGCCGTGCTGGCCGAGCTCGATGCGCAATGGCGCGACGAACAGGCCCCGGAGCACGCTTGGCTGGGCGCGATGGCCGCCATCGTGTCGGCGTGGTGCGCCTATGCCGACCGCAACATCCTCGTGGCCCGGCAGATCCTGCGCGAGGCCAGCACCGACGGGCGCTGGGCGCTGCTGTTCCAGCACCATCCGCGGGTGCGCTGCGAGGCCAGCAACCTGCTGGCGCTGATCCACCGTGCCGAGGCGCTCGACGATGCTGCCGCGCCCGCCGAACGCCAGCAGTCCGCGGTGCGGGCGGTGGCGCACTACCGCCAGGCGCTGGCGCTGGCCTGCGAGTCCGAGCTATTCGACGCTGCCGCATCGACCGCCAGCAACCTCGGCTGGTCGCTGTGGCTGTTCCGCCGCAGTGGCCTGGTCCGGGGGCCCACGCGCAACGAGCGTCCACTGCGCTGGATCGCACTGGCCGACGCCCTCACGCAGCAGCACGGCCTGGGCGGCGGCAGCTGGAACACCATCTACCTGCTGCGCATGGTGCGCGATGGCGGGCCACCCGACGCGCACCCCGAGCTGGCGGCATTCCGGCGCTGGCCGGTGACATCTCCGGCCCAGGTGGCGCGGGAAGTGAAGCCGATGCAGTTCGCGCACCGCGGCGACACGTGGCTGGCGATCGCCGGCACCCAGCTGGCCGAGGTCGATGCCGGCCGCATCCAGGTCGACGCCCTGCAACGGGCGAACCTGCTGCTGGAGGTGGCCTGGTACGAGGCCCACCAGGGCGACCTCGCACGCGCGGCGCAGGCCGCCACCCGCCTGCGCCGGCGCCTGCGCGAACTGATGCCGGTGGACCGGGAGTTCTTCCGTGCCGCACTGCGGCGGCTGCCGGAGCTGGGGAAGGCCTGAGGGCGCCCACCGAACGGCGCATAGGCCATCAGTCAGGGTTGCAACGGCACTAAATTTGTAGTGCACTACAGTTGCAGTGTCCCTTGCCGCCCCGGAGCCCGTCCATGCTCGAGTCCCTTCCCCCCCCGCGAACGCCAGATCGTCGACGTGCTCTACGCGAACGGCCAGGCCACCGTGGCCGAGGTCCGCGAGGCACTGGACGTCGAGCTCAGCGAGCAGGCAGTGCGCGCCATGCTGACCCGGCTGGAGGCCAAGGGCGTGGTCAAGCGCAAGGCCTCCGCACGCGGCCAGCTGTTCCTGCCGGCGGTGCCCAAGGCGGCCGCCACCCGCTCGGCGCTCGACAAGGTGGTGAAGGTGTTCTTCGACGGCTCGCCGACCAGTGCCGCCAGCGCACTGCTGGGCATGAGCGAGTCGCTGGACGAGGCGCAGCTGGATGAACTGCAGAAGATGATCGAGCAGGCACGCAAGGGAGCACGCTCATGAGCACGGTCGTGTTCTTCGAGCTGGCCTGGAAGTCCGTGCTGCTGGCGGGCGTCACCTTGCTGGTGCTGCGCGCGCTGTCGGGCCGCTCGGCCGCCGAGCGCTCGTGGGTGGCGCATGCGGGCCTGGCCGCATTGCTGCTGCTGCCGTTGATCGTGGTGGGCGGGCCGCGCTGGCAAGTGGAGGCGCCGCAGGTGGTGACCCGTGCGCTGGGCGAGGCCGCACCGACCTTCGTGCCGGCCCCCGCGTCGGTCCGCCAGGCGCCCGGGCGGGCGGCCGTCGATGCGGCGCCAGTGCCGCCGGCCGGTCCCTCGCAGGCTGTGTCCCCCCAGTCTGCCGTGACGCCGCCCAAGGGTGGCTCGAGCGCCACTGCTGCGATGTTCTATCTCGTCCCGGTGCTGATGTTGCTGGGGGCACTGCTGCTGGCGGTCGCCCGCCTGTTCGGCCTGCGTCGGCGGGCGCGGGTGGTGACCGATCCCAAGTGGGTCATGGCGATGGCGCGTGCCCAGGAGCGCCTGGGGTTCAAGCGTGGCGCCGCGCTGCTGGTCAGCGACGAACTGAGTTCGCCGGTCAGCTGGGGCGTGGTGCAGCCGGTCATCGCACTGGATCCGCGCTCGGCCGCCGACACCCGTCAGGCCGAGGCGGTGATCGCCCACGAGCTGGCCCACCTCGACCGGCTGGACTGGAGCAAGCTGCTGCTGGGTCGCCTGGCCACCGCGGTGTTCTGGTTCAACCCGCTGGTATGGCGCCTGGCGCGCGAATGCCACCAATTGCGCGAGGAAGCGGTGGACGACGCAGTGCTGTCGGCCGACGTGCGGGGCGATGTGTATGCGCAGGTGCTGGTGCAGGCCGCGCGCTACCAGACCCATGGCGCGCTGTTGGCCGCCAACGGCGTAGCCCCCGGCTTCAAGGGCCTCAAGCAGCGCGTGGCGCGGGTGCTGCAGCCGACGCTGCGCCGGGTGCCGGCCAGCAACGGCTTCGCCTGCAGCTGTGCGGCGGCCGCACTGCTGCTCGCGGCCCCGTTGGCCGCCCTGGCGCCGGTGTGCACCACGGGTGGTGCCGCGGTGGCAGGGACCCCCGCCAGCGTGACCCCGGCGCGCCATGCGTCCGCCGGCTTCACGGAAGTCGAACTGCAAAGCGCCGGCAAGGTCCGCATCGTGCCGGGCGACGCACATGGCTATTCGGTGGTGGCGGGCGACCCCGCCTCGGCCATCGTCGAATGGGCGATGGGTCGCCTGTTCGTGTCGGCCTGCGATGACCGTTGCGAGATCGAGGTCACCACGCCCGGTCCGCTGGGTGCCCTGTCGATCAGTGGACGCGGCGAGATCCTGGTGGGGAACGGCTTCCCGAAGCAGGGCGCACTGGCCCTGGCCCTCAGTGGTTCCGGTCGGATCGACACCCGGGCGCTGGTCGCAGACCACGTCGTGGCGGCCCTGGACGGGCAGGGCGAGATCATCACCCAGGCGCTGTCCGGACTCGTTGCCAGCACTTCCGGCGGTGGCGACATCGTGTATTACGGCAACCCGCGGGTGCTCGCCTCACCTTCCACCGGCGGCGAGGTGCGCCGGGCATCCAGCGACGACGGCTGACCCCGCCCCTAAACGTCCTCGCGGCACCCACCGCATTCCCTGATTCCCCTCGCGTGATCGAACTGGCCGCCAGCCGCGGCCACGGGCCTTCGCGCGCCTGATTCCGGCCCCGGCCGTGCAAGGAACTTGAACATGAACATCCGAATTCCCCGCCGCACATCGCACGCCGGAAAGTCCCGCGAAGGGCGTTCCACGTCGCTCGCCAGCCTGCCGTGCCTGATCGCGCTGGCGCTGGCCCTGCCTGCCGCTCACGCCGCCACGATGAGCACGGGCGAGGACGGCCGCCGCATCTACACCGCCGAGCATTTCGAACGCTTCGCGCCGCGCAACGCCTTCGACATGCTCTCGCAGCTGCCCGGCTTCGTGATCCGCGAACAGGCCCAGACCCGCGGCCTTGGCCAGGCCACCGGCAACGTGCTGCTCAACGGGCAGCGCATCTCGGGCAAGGACAACGAGATCCTGGTCGAGCTGCGCCGCATCGCGGCCGAGAACGTGCTGCGCATCGAACTGGTCGATGGCGCCACGCTCGACATCCCCGGGCTGTCCGGCCCGGTGGCGAACGTGGTGACCGTGTCCACCGGGCGCACCGGCCAGTACACCTGGTCGCCGGAATTCCGCGCGCGCAACACCGACCCCCGGCTCAGCAACTTCGCCGTCTCCGTCAGTGGTCGCAATGGCCGGCTGGAACACACCCTGGGCCTGGACAACGCCTCCAACCATTCGGGGGCCGATGGCCCCACCGTGATCCGCGACCGCGACGGCGCGCTGATCGAAGAACGCCACGAGGCCTGGACCTCGGAGTACAACCAGCCGCGCATCAGCGCCCGCTTCGCGCTGCGGCCGGAGGTGCCCTCTGGCGTGGCCACGGAAGGCGAAGCCGACAACGGCGAGAGCGAGCCGATCGCCAACCTCAACCTGTCCTACCGGCGCATCGACGAGGACTTCCGCGAGGACGGCCTGCGCACCGGGCCCGGCCGCGTGGACCGCGAGCGCGACGTGCGTTCGATCGCCAAGGGGTACGGCCATGAAGTGGGCGGCGACTACGCGTTCGCCCTCGGTGGCGGGCAGATGAAGCTGATCGGCCTGTCGAAGGGCCGCACCATCGACCGCGTCGCCACCGCCATCACGCGCTTCGCCGATGGCAGCCCCGACGCCGGCGACCGCTTCGACCGCGACAGCGTCGAGGACGAGCGCATCGCGCGCGGCGAGTACCGCTGGAGCCGCGGTGTCGGCGACTGGCAGGTGTCCGGCGAGGCGGCCTTCAACAGCCTCGACAACGTCGCGCGCCTGTTCGTGATGGGTGCCGATGGCGAACTGCAGCCCGTGCCGCTGCCCGGCAGCAGCGCCCGGGTCGAGGAGGACCGCTACGAGCTGATGGGCAGCTACGGCCGCCCGATCGGCAGCGACTGGACGGTGAACCTGTCCGCCGGTGCCGAGCACTCGCGCCTGGAACAGGTGGGCGAGGGTGGCCAGGCGCGCACCTTCCTGCGCCCGAAGGGACTGCTCACCGCGGCCTGGCGCGCGTCGCCCGACACCGACGTGAGCTTCAAGCTCGAGCGCCGCGTCGGCCAGCTGAATTTCTTCGACTTCCTGGCCACCGTGAACCTGACCGACGAGCTGGAGAATGCCGGCAACCCGGACCTGCGGCCGTCGCAGATCTGGGACCTGCAGAGCGAAGTGACCCGTCGAATGGGCGACTGGGGCAGCACCTCGCTGCGTGGTTACGTGGTGCGGGTGGACGATCAGGTGGACGTGGTCCCCATTGGCGACACCGGCGAGTCGCCGGGCAACATCGGCACCGGCAGCATGTGGGGCGTGGAGTGGAAGGGCACGCTGAACCTGGGCGGGCTGGGCTGGGAGGGCGGCCGGATCGACACCCGCGTGATCCACCAGCGCAGCCGTGTAAACGACCCGCTGACCGGCGAGCGCCGCCCGATGAGCAACAGCCTGGAGGACTTCGCCCAGGTGACGCTGCGCCACGACCCGCCCGGCAGCAACTGGGGCTGGGGCGGCGGGATGAGCTACGAGTACCGCTCGCGCAGCTACCGCCTCACCGAGCAGGGCCGCATGTGGGAGGGACCGGTGTGGGCGAACGTCTACCTGGAACACAAGGATGTGATGGGCCTGACCGTGCGTGGCACGCTCAACAACCTGCTGGGCGGCACCAGCATGTGGGACCGCACCGTGCACGAGGGTCGCCGCACCGATCCGGTGGCGTTCCACGAACAGCGTGATCGCCTGATCGGGCCGATCTTCACGCTGTCGATCCGTGGCGAGTTCTGATCCGGCACCCTCCACCCGGGCCTTGGCTCGGCGATAATCCACCCGCGGCCCCTCCATCCCGTCAACCCCATCGAGGAACGAGTCAGTGAGCTTCCATATCCGGGTGTTCCAAGGCATCGCCTTGTCGTGCTGCACGCTTTTGGGGGGCTACGCGATGGCCACGCCCTGGTCGGACATGGCGAAGCAGGACCTGCAGGCACTGCACGACATCCTGTCGGAGAACCATCCCGGCGCCGTGGACGAGGAGAACACCCGGTTCCGTCGCTGGCTCGCCGACGGGCTCGAAGCGGGCATGCGCGACGCCGAGGCGGCTGCCAGCCTGTCCGACTACCGGACGACCCTGCTCAAGTACACCAACGGGTTTCGCGACAACCACATCTTCCTGGTTCCGCGTGCCGACATGCTGTATCGGCGCTGGCCCGGCTTCACCGTCCACCAGGACAGCGAGGGGCGCTTCCTGGCGACGCTCAGTGAAGTCCAGGAGGTTCCGGACGGTGCCCAGATCACCCGGTGCGACGACGTCATGCTGTCCGTCCGCCTCGACCGGGACCTCGCGCCCGTGTCCTGGAACCCGGATGTGCCCCACCGCAAGGGCAGGCTGGCCCCGGAACTGTTCTTCCTCGGCATGGACGTGGAGCCGCCGGCATCGTGCGAAGTGGTCGTGGATGGCGTGGTGCAGCCGGTGGACCTGGCCTGGCGCCCACTGCCGCGGGAGGAGGCCCTCGAGAAGATCAGCCTGGCGCGCGGGGCGAACACGCCACCGTTCGGCGTTCGGTCCGTCTCCGGCGTGTGGTTCGTCTCCATGCCCCACATGGGGGACGTGCCCGAAGACTTCTTCACCGACCTCGAGGCCTCCCGCGACCGGCTTCGCGAGGCGTCCCACGTGGTCCTGGACATGCGCGGCAACGGCGGTGGCAACAGCCAGCACGGCGCGCGTGTGCTTTCGATCCTGTACGGGGAGGACGCGGTCGGGGCGATCGTCGGCAGCTTCGACTGGACCGTGGACTGGCGGGCGTCCCCGGGCAACCTGGCCGAACTGCGCAAACAGACCTTCCGCGGCGAGCAGTTCTTCGACGACATGGCGGCCAGCATCGAGGCCGGGCGTCCCTTCCATCGCACGTCGCAGCCACCCACGGCCACTGCCGAACCGGGTGCAGCCAGCCCGTTCAGCGGCAAGGTGTTTGCCCTCACCGACGGGGCCTGCGCCAGTGCCTGCCTCGACTTCATGGACGTCGCGCTGCGCCTGCCCGGCGTCACGCACATCGGGCTCCCCACCAGTGCCGACGCGGTCTACATCGACAACCGTTCCGAGCGGCTTCCCAGTGGCCTTTCCGTGATCTCGTTCGGAATGAAGGTGTACCGAAATCGCGTGCGCGCCAACAACGAGTACTACACGCCGTCGCTGCGTTGGCCTGGGGGCCTGATGACCGACGAGGCGGTTGCCGCTTGGGTGAAGGAGCTGAACTAGCCCACGGGTCTGTTCCTATCGAAGCTGCAACGAAAAGTACCTGGCCTGAAAATGCCATTCCGTGGCGCTCGTAAGAACGGTGGGCACCGATTCGGTTGATTCCGCAAGCCGCGCAGTCCGGTCAATCGACGCTTGCAGCCACGGCCGCGACGATGCGATCAAGATCCTGCGCGCTCGTGGTCCAGTTCGAGAAGGCGGCGCGCACGGTAGGCTGCCCGAACAGCTGGCCGGGCGTCATGAAGGTTTCGCCCCCTGCATTGAGACGCTGCAGGAACCTGTCACGCGCCGTTGCGCCACCCCGGGTCGGGGTGAAGCTGACGATGTTGAGCGGAATGCCGCCAAGCACCTGGAAGCGCCCGGTTGCGCTGATCGCTTCTCCGAACTGGCGGGCAAGTCGGCAGTTGGCCCCGACCCACTCGCCAATGCCCCGCGTGCCACGCGTGGCCAACACCATCCACGCCGGAAACGCCCTGAAGCGCCTCGAGTTCTCTGGCGTGAAGTGCAAGGGGTCTGGATCGTCGCCCAGATACGCCGAGCTCGCGGAAAACACTTCGCGCTGGAGGTCGGGCCGCGCGGTGTACGCGATCGCGCTGTCGTACGGCACGTTGAGCCACTTGTGCAGGTCGACGGTGACCGAGTCGGCATGCTCGATTCCGTCGAGCCGGGGGCGCAGTCCGGAATCGAAGGCGGCAAACAGACCGAACGCGCCATCGACGTGCAGCCAGGCCCGATGACGCTTGCAGATTTCGCTGACACGAAGCAGGTCGTCGAAATCCCCGGTATTGACCTCCCCGGCGCTGGCCACCACGACCGCAGGCCCCCCGGAGTGAATGGCAAGGGCCTGTTCGAGCGCCAGCGGGTCCACCGCTGTGCGCCCAGCCAATGTAGCGACCGGCCGCAGCCTGGACCGGCCAACCCCGGTGATCGACATGGCCTTGAGGATGCTGGAGTGCGCCGACCCGGCAAATACGGTGAGGGGCGCGCTCGACTGCCGGGCAGCCCATTCGCGCGCGGTGGCGATGCAGACAAGGTTGGCGGCGGTGGCACCGCTGACGAACTGGCCGTGCATCGATGATGCCAGCCCGAACGCCGCGCCGAACGCAGCGACCGTGCGGCGCTCGACATCCGCGGCGATCGATCCGGCAGCATTGGACACGTTCTGGTCCCACGTCGAAACCAGCCAGTCCGCTGCCAGCGCTTCCGGCGTGACGCCTCCCGTCACGTATCCAAGGTACCTCGGCCCCGGGGAGGCGGAGATCCACGGAACGATCCGCTCGTTGGCCAGCTTCAGCGCGGCGTCGAAGCCGATGCCGTCCGGCGGGGCCGGCGCCTCGGGTGCCGGCAGGTGGGCCACGCGCTGGTCGCCGATGCCATCGAGGTGGCGGATGGCCAGCGTGTACGCAGCATCCAGCGCATCGCGAAAGCTCCCGCCGCCCTGGCCGCCGATGCGGTCGACGACCTCGCCCGGCGTCACTTCACGGCTCGTGAGATGCGCCGGAATTCATCGGTCAGCATGCCGGCGAAGCCCCAGTTCTGCGGCTCCACTTCATCGATGACGATATGCGTATGTTCCGGACTCTTGTCCAGGACTTCGACCAGGGTCCGGGTGATCTGCTCGACGAGCTTGCGCTTTTGTTCGACGGTCACGCCGTCCTTGGTGATGCGGACGTTGACGTAGGGCACGAGTGTTCTCCAAAGGGTGATGGAGGGGGGGTGCGTGGCGGCAGGGCGCCGCGGCGCTGTGGGTTTAGAAAGTATGATGCGCGTCATATTAGTCGGCAAGTGCCTTGCCCGGGCAACGAGTATTTTTTTCGTGAGACCCGCAGCCCCGGGGGAGTGGGCGTTGTAGTGACGCAACTGGCACCCGAAGGCGGACATGCCAGCCCTGGTGCGGGCCAATGGGGATGCGCTGACCAGGGCTGCATAGTA
>NZ_VRTS01000011.1 GCF_008017755.1 Alkalisalibacterium limincola | reverse complement strand
CTACACTCCGCCCTGGGATACCAATCTCCGGCCGAGTACGAGCAATGCGCCTAACCCGAGAGTGTCCACTTTTGCGTAGGAAGTCCCAACCGCTGCGCGGTTCCGCTGAACTTGGGTGTTACGCCTAATGAAATCTCTTACAGCGCGGCAGGTAGTTCTTGGCTCGATTGGGGCATTCGGGGCAGCTGTTTTCACATTCTTCTTGGTCCTGACCTTCCATACGCCGGTGTGGGTTGAAAGGTTTGCTGCAGAATTCATCGAACGAGAAGTTTCGAAGCAAATTGATCAGAAGATCGATTCTCTTCAACCACCGAGTGGCGAACGCGCCCTCTCACGGATGGCCAGCGCGTTGTATGAGAGAAACGAGAACGAGATTGAGCGTCGTCGCGAGATGCTACGTAATCAGGTCCATGAGCGCATGGCAGATGCCATAGCCCAGATCCAGGATCTCGATTGCGAGTGCCGAGCCAAGTGGGCGGGCTGGATCGAAGGACAATCCGACGCGCGTATCCAGCTGCTGCAACAGGCAAATGAGACGCTTGTCGATTTCATCCAAGGCACTTACGCACGGGTTGTGACCGATCTGAAAAGAGACATCCGCATCTTTACTGGTACCAACGCGCTCCTCTTCCTACTGCTACTAGTGATTGCTTTCGCAAAACCTCAGGCGACGGTTCAGCTCTTTGTTCCTGGCTTGCTCCTCGCGGCTGCCACGCTCATCTGTTCGTATTTCTACATCTTCGAGCAGAACTGGCTTCTGACGATCATCTACAGTGACTATCTGGGAATTGCATATCTTGGCTATCTCTCCCTTGTATTCGCGCTTCTTTGCGACATCGTCTTGAACCGAGCGCGCGTTACTACCGAGATAGTAAACCTCGTCCTCAATGCCATCGGGAAAGCTGCCACAGCAGTTCCCTGCTAAGGAACGTTGACTCAAGATGTGCACCTTCATGACCGCCCTAATGTTCACTCGCTCGAGGGTGCGGGGCGCCACGCCTAACTACGCGTTTCAGCGGAATACACCGGCTGGCGCCCGCGCGTCCGCTGAACTTGGGTGTTAGGCCTCTGTGGCGCAACTCGACTTTTTCGCTGTCGATCGGGACTTCTACGAGGTCATGAACTTCGTCTTTTCGGAGACCGATCTGATTGTCTATGAGGCCTACTCCCGATTTGACATGGAGATCAGGCGCTTTACGTCGGTGACGGAGCTAGAGGCAGCCGCAGAAGACCGCAGGGCTGGCGGCTTCCTGTTGCGCGCCTGGTCGCCTGCAGTCACGAGTACGCCCATCTTCGAGACCTTCAAGCTCAAGCCTGAGGTGGGGTCCCACCGCACGACAGTAGGCGGTCCCGGGCTCGTGCAGTTCCAACAGGGGCACGTTGAGCGCGGCCACCTTCACTTCTCTACCTTCTCCCACTGGAACGAGGCGGGAGCCCTTCAACGAGGCCTTCCCGGCGCTGAGGAGGTAAATTGGAAGGCTATGCGAAAGCTATCCGGTCGCATTCATCGGCATCTGCGCAACAAGCTCGCCGTTGCTTCCATTCGCTCAGCTTCGGTGCTTGAGCACGCTTATGCAGTTCTAGGGCCCGACCTGAGCATCTGGTACGGCAAGGAATACAAGCAAGGCTCCGAAGGTCTCGTGGAGAGGCCCGACAGTTCGTCCAAGCCGAAACCGCTGCGCGGTTCGGGTTAGCTCAGGTGTCAGGTCGCTCCATGAAGACCTCCTGGGAGATGGAAGTCACGAGTTCAGGCAGGCATATCTCGTGTCTGGTCGATTGCTACTGATCGACCTGACAGGATGGTGTGACCTCGGCGGAGTCCGAGGAGGGCTTACGGACTCGTCGTTTGAGGGGCGTACCTCAGGTGGCCCGTTTACGTTCGGACGCTATTTCCCCCAACGCGTCGTTGGCCGGAGAATCAACTGAGTGCTAGTCAAACGTCGTTGCACCCATCCCGCCCGGCCTAACTGCGCTTTTCAGCGACCCGACCGGCTGTAGGACAAGGCCGGGCGACTGCCAGGCGCCACGGCCAGTTGAAATCCGTCCAGCGTGATATCGTGTTTTACCGGGACAAACTCGGCATTCAGAAAGCAGCTTCCAAGAACGTGAGCGGACGTCGGGAGGGTGTTCGTCTTTCTTCCCTAGGAGTGATGCATGAGTCCCATCGTACTGATCCTTATCGTGGTCTTGATTCTCGTCCTGTTCGGCGGCGGCTACGGCTACCGCAGGGGCAACAGAGCACTTGCCGGCGGCGGCGGCGTTGTCGGGCTTATCTTGGTAATTCTCCTTGTCCTGTTCCTGATGGGCGCAATCTAGTTGTGATCGCACCCTCGTCCTGGAGAGTCGGGCGCAGCCCGCCGATCCAGGCGTTGCAGCAGTCGGGGCCGGCAATACGGCTTTTCCTGGCATAAGGTCTTTCCAGCGGCCCCGCTGCTGAGCTTTACCGTCAGCCGCTGATGGGGACAGAAATGCGTCTGGCAGGTCGCATCACCGACTGGAACGACGAGAAGGGGTTCGGGTTTGTCGTTCCCAACGGCGGCGGCGACCGAGCCTTCGTCCACGTCAACGAGTTTCAGCGCGGATCAAAGCGTCCGGTAGCCGGAGATCTCATTTCCTATGCTTCGGTGCTGGACCGGCGCGGACGACTGAACGCGAAACAGGTTAGGCACGCGGGCCAAAAGATCGCAGTGCCGCGACCGCCCTCGCGGGTGCCTAGGGCCGCGCTAGGCGGTGCAGCACTAGTGTTTGCGGCGGTCTTGGCGTTCGTCGGCGTAGTCCCGTTCCTGCTTGCCGCTGGCATCGCCACGCTCAGCTTCCTGGCCTACTTCATGTACTGGCTGGATAAGTCAGCCGCCCAGCGACGCGCGCAGCGCACACCAGAGAGCACGCTGCATTTGGTTTCCCTTCTTGGGGGCTGGCCCGGGGCGCTGATTGCCCAGCAACAGTTCCGCCACAAGACCATCAAGCAGCCTTTCCAATCGGTGTTCTGGGGTACTGTTGTTCTTAGCGTTGTGGCGCTTGTGTGGCTTGTCACCTCAGGCGTTGCGGCCGAGCTCGCGCAGTCGCTCGGCGGCTGACAAATCGTCCAAGCCGACACCTTCCGCTGAACTTGGGTGTTGGATCGCATGTCAGCACTGTCGTACATCATTGACGCGCTTCGACGCTTCGGCTGCCCGGCCACGGCTCCCGCCTGACTACACCAGCCGCTTCTGGCCTTCAGCTGAAGCCTCACGAAAAAGGCGGCCCGCAGGCCGCCTTTTTCGATGCGCGTTTTCCCGCGACGATCACTCCAGGTCGAGGAACGAGCGCAGCGTCTCCGAGCGGGTCGGGTGGCGCAGCTTGCGCAGTGCCTTGGCCTCTATCTGCCGGATCCGCTCGCGGGTGACATCGAACTGCTTGCCGACTTCCTCGAGGGTGTGGTCGGTGTTCATGTCGATGCCGAAGCGCATGCGCAGCACCTTGGCCTCGCGCGGAGTCAGGCCGGCCAGCACTTCGCGCACCGTCTCCATCAGTCCGGTGTCGGTGGCGGATTCGATCGGAGAGGACACGTTGATGTCCTCGATGAAGTCGCCCAGGTGGCTGTCCTCGTCGTCGCCGATCGGCGTCTCCATCGAGATCGGCTCCTTGGCGATCTTCATCACCTTGCGGATCTTGTCCTCGGGCATCTCCATTTCCTTGGCCAGCTCCTCCGGCGTCGGCTCGCGGCCGAACTGCTGCAGCATCTGGCGGGAAATGCGGTTGAGCTTGTTGATCGTCTCGATCATGTGCACCGGGATGCGGATGGTGCGGGCCTGGTCGGCGATCGAGCGGGTGATGGCCTGCCGGATCCACCAGGTGGCGTAGGTCGAGAACTTGTAGCCGCGGCGGTATTCGAACTTGTCGACCGCCTTCATCAGGCCGATGTTGCCCTCCTGGATCAGGTCCAGGAACTGCAGGCCGCGGTTGGTGTACTTCTTGGCGATCGAGATGACCAGGCGCAGGTTCGCCTCGACCATCTCCTTCTTCGCCTTGCGCGCCTTCGCCTCGCCATAGGCCATCGCGCGGTTGATCTCCTTGATCTCCGGCAGCGACAGGTACAGCGCTTCCTCGATCGCGATGAGGCGCTCCTGCTCGGCGACGATCGCATCGTGGTGCTCCTTCAGGCCCGAGCTCCACTTCTGCTTGCGGCGGATCATCTCGTCCGCCCACTTGAGGTTGGTCTCGTTGCCCGGCCACGCGCGGATGAAGTCCTTGCGCGGCATGCGCGCCTGGCGGCTGGCCAGCTCGAGCACCTTGCGCTCGTGGTCCTTGATGGAACCGACCACCTCGCGCAACTTGCGCACCAGGTTCTCCATCAACGGGATCGGGAACTTCAGGTTCTGGAACTCCTGGCCCATCTCGTCGCGCAGCTTGATGACCTTCTTGTCGGCCGAGCCGTACTTCGCATGCGCGCGCTGGAACTTCGCGTACGTCGTGCGCAGCACGTCCATGCGGCGCGCCACCTCGGCCGGGTCCGGCCCGGTGTTGGCCGGCGTGTCGTCATCGTCGTCGTCATCGGCGTCGTCGTCCTCGTCGGACTCCTCCGGCTCCGGCGGCGGGTTCGCGGCCAGCTCGGCGGCGGCGGCGTCGGCCTCGGCCTGCCAGTCCAGGAAGCCGATGACCAGCTCGTTGAGGCGGCGCTTGCCCTCGGTGTGCAGCTCGTATTCCTCGAGCAGCATCTGGATCGACCACGGGAACTGCGACAGCGAGGCCTGGACCTGGCCCAGGCCCTCCTCGATGCGCTTGGCGATGGCGATCTCGCCCTCGCGGGTCAGCAGCTCGACCGTGCCCATCTCGCGCATGTACATGCGCACCGGGTCGGTGGTGCGGCCACCCTCGGCGTCGATCGCCGACAGCGCCGCGGCGGCTTCCTCGGCGGCGGTGTCGTCGTCGTTGCGGCTGCCCGAGGCGTTGGTCAGCAGCAGCGTCTCGGCGTCCGGCGCCACCTCGTGGACCTCGATGCCCATCGAGTTGATCATCCCGATGATGTCTTCGATCTGGTCGGAGTCGACGATGTCGTCGGGCAGGTGGTCGTTCACCTCGCCATAGGTGAGGTAGCCCTGCTCCAGGCCCTTGCTGATGAGCTGCTTGATTTCGGACTGCTGCTCGGGAGAATTATTGGCCATACAAGAGGATCCGGTTCGCCGGGTATAAGAACACGTCAGTATATCGCGTCAGCGGGACCTCCGCTTGCCCGCGCGGCAAGGGCCTTTTTCCGGGGCCGGCACCCCGCATCAGGCCTTCAACCAGAACGTGACCGGGCCATCGTTGACCAGGCTGACTTCCATATGGGCACCGAAGCGGCCGGTTTCCACCCCCCCGGGGTGAATCTCATTACACCTTGAGACAAGCCGCTCGAACCCGCGTCGCCCGTCCTCCGGACTGGCCGCGCTGGTGAAGCTGGGCCGCATGCCCTTGCGCGTGTCGGCGGCCAGCGTGAACTGGCTGACCAGCAGCAGGCCTCCGCCCGTGTCGGCCAGGGACAGGTTCATGCGCCCCTCGGGGTCGGGGAACACCCGATAGCCCAGCAGCCGCTGCGCCATCCGGGCCACCTGGGCGTCGCCGTCGCCGGGCTCGATCGCCACGAGCGCCAGCAGCCCCGGTCCGATCGCAC
This sequence comes from Alkalisalibacterium limincola, assembly GCF_008017755.1. Lineage (GTDB taxonomy): Bacteria > Pseudomonadota > Gammaproteobacteria > Xanthomonadales > Xanthomonadaceae > Alkalisalibacterium > Alkalisalibacterium limincola. The sequence goes on along the minus strand of NZ_VRTS01000011.1, from coordinate 60,803 downwards.
CCACGCTTTCCCCCGCCACGCGCACCTCGGCGCGGGCCACCCGCTGGATCAAGGCAATCATGGGGGCATGCTGGGGCCTGTCCGGCGCGTCGGTCAATCGCGCGCCGATCCGCGGGCCCCAGCCGCTAGACTTGGGGTGATGAGCGCATCCCCGGACCCCCTGTTCGCCCGTCTGAAGGCGCGGCTGCTGCTGGCCCTGACCTGGCTCGCCGGCCGCCTGCCCAGGCGCTGGCTGCGCGGCGCGGGGGCGCGCATCGGCGCACGCTCGGCACGCCGCAACAGCCGCGACTTCCGCATCACCCGTCGCAACCTGGAACTGACCGCCACCGGCACCACGCAGGGGGAGCGGGCGGCGCTGGCCGAGGCGATCCTCGCCCACACCTGGGCCACGCTGCTGGAAACGCTGCGGGTGTGGAGCCGCCCCCCGACCGAAGCCCTGCAACTGGTCGGCGCCGTCCACGGGCTCGAGCACTACCGCGCGGCGCGCGAAGGCGGACGCGGACTCATGATCGCCACGCCCCACTACGGCAACTGGGAGCTGCTGGCCCTGTACCTGGCCTCGCTCGACCCGCTGGCGGTGCTGTACCGCCCGCCCGACAGCCGTGCCGGCGACCTGTACATGCACCGGGTGCGCTCGGCGCCGGGCGTCACGCCGGTCCGGGCCGACGCCAACGGCGTGCGGCAACTGGTGAAGCGGCTGCGAGGGGGCGGCGTGGTCGGCATCCTGCCCGACCAGCAGCCCAAGGCCGGCGAGGGCGAGTTCGCACCGTTCTTCGGCCAGCCGGCCCTGACGATGACGCTGTACTCGAAGCTGGCCGCACGCACCGGTGCGGCGATGCTCGTTGCGTTCACCGAGCTGCAGGCCGATGGCCGCTACGCGGTGCACTTCCAGCCGATGCCCGTAGCGGTGGCCGGCGACGACCCGGCCGCACTGGCCGCCCTGAACCGGACGATCGAGGCCGTCGCCTCGCGCGACCCCTCGCAGTACCAGTGGACCTACAAGCGATTCAAGATCCGCCCACCCGGCACCGTGCCCGACAATCCGTACTGGCCGGACTGCTACGGCCGCGCCAGCCCACGGTCGCGAGGTTAGACTCGCCCCACTGCCCCAAGGAGTGCTGCATGCACGCCGAGCCACAGCATCCCCACGCGCTGCCGGAAGCCTGGACCCGCAACGGCCTGTACAGCGGCGACTGGGAAGCCCTGCCCGCCAAGGCCCGCACGGCCTACATCCTGTCCTCGCTGCTTGGCTTCGGCCTGCCCGCCACGGGTGCGGCGCTGACGCTGGGCATCCTCTTCCACGACCGCGGCGGATGGGTGGTCGCGCTGGCGGCACTGGGCTGGCTGGTGGTGCTGGGCCTCGCCACCCTCCACGGCCACGTGCGCCATCGACGCACCCGCTTCCTGCTCGACGAAGTGGGCCTGCGCATCCGGCGCGGGCTGTGGTGGCGCAGCGAAACCCTGGTGCCGCGCTCGCGCGTGCAGCACCTCGACCTCGAGCGCGGCCCGATCGAGCGCATGCTCGGACTGGCCTCGCTGGTGGTGCACACCGCCGGTACGCGCATGAATGCGGTCCGACTGGCCGGCATGGGGGCCGTGCGCGGCCGCGAGGTGCGCAACGACCTGATCGACCGCGATGGCGATGATGACGACGCCGTCTGAGCCCACCACCGGCCCGGCCCGGGACCGGAACCCGGCGCTGGCCGCCGGCCACGCCGTGACGCCCGCCAGCGCGCCGGACCGTCGCCTGCATCCGATGTCATGGCTGTTCGTGCTGCTGATGACCCTGCGCCAGTTCGCCGTGCCGCTGGTGGTAGTGCTGCTGATGGGTCGACGCGGCAGCGAGGGGGCCGTGCCCTGGGAGATCATCGGCGCCGTCGGTGCGCTGGTGCTGGCCGCCAACGCGGTGCTGCAGTACTTCACCTACCGCTTCCGCATCGAGCACGACGGGCTGCGCATCCGCTCCGGCCTGCTGCAGCGCACGTTCCGCGACGTGCCCTTCCGCCGGATCCACAACGTCACCCTGCACCGCAACGTGCTGCACCGCTTCTTCGGCGTGGCCGAGGTGCGGCTGGAATCGGCCGGCGGGGTGAAGCCCGAGGCCGAGATGCGCGTGCTGCGCCTGGCCGACGCGCAGGCGCTCGAGGCGCTTGTCCGACAGTCCCACGCGACTCCGCCCGCAGCCACGAGCGGTGCGGCTGCGGACGGGGCCGCCTCCCCGCCTGTCGTCGAGAGCGGGGAAATCCTGTTGCGGCTGCCGACCTCGGAACTGGTCCGCCTGGGCCTGATCTCCAACCGCGGCATGATCGTCGTCGGCGCCGCCTTCGGCCTGATGATGCAGAGCGGCGGCAACATGGTGTTCAACCTCACCGAGGCGGCCACCGAATGGCTGATGGCGCGCGTTGGGCTCAGCGAGATCGAGGCGGTCGGCACGATGGCGCTGGTGCTGGGCGGCGGCGTGCTGCTGGCGCTCATCGTGCTGCTGCTGCGGCTGCTGTCCATCGCCCTGTCGATGCTGCAGTTCCACGGTTTCACGCTCAGCGAGCTCGACGGCCGCATCCAGGTCGAGGCCGGCCTGCTCACGCGGGTGCGCGGCAACACCCCGCTGCGCCGGATCCAGGCCTTCAGCCTGAGCGAGACCCTGCTGCACCGCTGGTTCGGGCGCCAGAGCCTGCGCGTGGACACGGCGGTGATCGAGGCCCAGAACAACCCGCGCAGCCTGCGCGACCTGGTGCCGGTGTCACCGCCGGCGACGATCGATGCCCTGCTGGCGCGGCTGTTCCCGCAGCTGGGCTGCCGGCGCTGCCCTGGCAGCCGCTGCACCCGCGTGCGTGGCGACGCATGCTGCTGCCCTCGCTGTGGTTGCTGCTGCTGGGCACGGCGGCGGCAACCTGGCATTTCGGTTTGCCGGCACTGTGGGCGCTGGCGCTGACGCCCCTGCTGGTGTGGCGCGCACGCGGCCTGGCCCGGCGTGCCGCCTACGCGGTCGACGGCCATACCGTGGCGGTGCGGCACGGCTGGTTGAACCGGCGCTGGCGCTTCGCCGAGATCGCCAAGCTGCAGGCCGTGGAACTGCGACAGACGCCGTTCGACCGGCGCCACCGCATGGCCACGCTGTGGTTCGACACCGCCGGCGCCAACCCCCTGGAGCCCAGCCTCGCCGCACGCTACCTGCCCGAGGCCGACGCCCGGCGCTGGCCGGCGAGATCGGCGCGCGCATCGCGGCCAGCCGGCTCAACTGGTAGCCCGCCTCGACGGATGGCGGGCCCTATTCGCGCCAGAAGGCGGGGGTGAACAGCACCAGCACGGCGAACACTTCCAGTCGCCCGAACACCATCGCCACGGTGCCCAGCCACACCGCGGCCGTGGACACGGTGGAGAAGTTCGAGGCCACTTCGCCCAACCCCGGCCCGAGGTTCGTGAATGTCGCGATGGTTGCGCCGAACGCGCTTTCCAGGTCCAGGCCGGTGGCGTTCATTCCGATCACGACAGCCATGAAGCAAAGCGCCCAGATCGCGATGAAGCCACTGACCGACAGGACGACACTTTCCGACACCCGCTTGCCGCCCATCTTGACCAGGAACTGACCCTTCGGGTGTACCAGCTGGATCACCTCGCGCAGGCCCTGCCGGACCAGCATCACCACGCGCGCAACCTTGATTCCCGAGGCCGTCGAACCCGAAGTGCCGCCAATGACCGCCAGGAGGACCAACAGCAACGGGGCGATGCCCGCCCACGAGCTGTAGTCGTCGAGGCCGAAGCCCGTGGTGGTCATGCTGGACACGACGTGGAAACTTGCGTGCCGGAACGCTTCGACAAAGCTACCGAAAGTCCCGCCGATCCAGATGATCAATGCGATCAGCACCGAGGCGACGAGGAGGATGCGCAGGTAGGCGCGCAGTTCGGCGTCACCGTAGTAGGCGCTCATCGTCGCGCGCCGCCAGGCCACGAAGTGCAGGCCGAAGTTCATGCCACCCAGCACCATGAAGACGATCGCCACCCACTCGATGACCGGGTTGTCGAAGTGCCCCATGCTGGCGTCATAGGTGGAGAAGCCAGCCGTGGACACGGTGGTGAGTGAATGGCAGATCGCGTCGAACAGGTCCATGCCGGCCACCCAGTACGACGCCGCGCACAGGAACGTCAGCGCGAAGTACACCGCCCACAGCGCTTGGCGGTCTCGGCGATGCGCGGGGTCAGCTTGGTGTCGCGGGTGAGGCCGGCGGACTCGGCCCGGAACAGCTGCGTGCCACCGATCTTGAGCATCGGCAGGATCGCCACGGCCAGGATGACGATGCCCATGCCGCCGACGAACTGCAGCAGCTGGCGGTAGAACAGCACGCTGCGCGGCAGCTCGTCCAGGCCGGTGATGATCGTGGCGCCGGTGGTGGTGAGGCCAGAGGTCGCCTCGAACATCGCCGCGGTGAAACTCAGGTAGGGCGGCGCGTGCATGAACGGCAGCGCGGACACGATGCTGGCCACCACCCAGGCCGCGGTGACGATGAGGAAGCCGTCGCGCAGCCGCAGCTGGTACTCGATGTTGCGCACCGGGTGCCACAGCGCCATGCCGATCGCGAAGGAGACGAGGAAGCTCGACAGGAACACCCACCAGGCCCCCTCGCCGTAGAACAGCGCCACGCCGACCGGCGGCAGCTTCGACAGCGACGACAGCATCACGATGATGCCCAGCACGCGCTGGATCGCGTGGAACCGCAGGTTCACAGCCAGGTCGCCTCGGCTTGGAACAAGGCGTTGACCTGGGGCAGCTGGCGCTTGTCCATCAGGAACACGATGAGGTGGTCGTCGGGCTCGATCAGCACGTCGTGGTGGGCGATGACCAGCCGGTCGCCGCGCACGATGCCCCCGATCGTGGCGGTCTCGGGCAGGTTGAGGTCGTCGACGCTGCGGCCGATGATCTTCGAGGTACGGCGGTCGCCACGCGCCACCGCTTCGATCGCCTCGGCGGCACCGCGGCGCAGCGAGTGGACCCGCGCCGGCGCACCCTCGCGGATGTGCGCCAGGAGCGCGCCCAGCGTGACCTGCGAGGGGCTGATCGCGATGTCGATCGGACCGCCCTCGATCAGGTCGGCGTAGCCGGCGCGGTTCACCAGCGACAGCACGCGCGGGCAGCCCAGGCGCTTGGCCAGCATCGCCGAGAGGATGTTGGCCTCGTCGTCGTTGGTCAGGCCGCAGTAGATGTCGGTCTGGTCGATGTTCTCCTCGCGCAGCAGGTCCTCGTCGGCCGCCTCGCCGACCAGCACGATCGTGTTCACCAGGTCCTCGGCGATGTACTTGGCACGGTCGCGCGAGCGCTCCAGCACCTTGACCGAATAGCGGTTCTCCAGCGAATGCGCCAGCGCCCGGCCGATGTTGCCGCCACCGGTGATGAACACGCGCCGGGTGCGCTTGGTGTCCACGTGCCGCATCTCGCTCATCACGGTCAGGATGTCCTGCCGCGCAGCGAGGAAGAACACCTCGTCCTCGGCCTCGATGACCGTCGTGCCCTCGGGCTTGATCGCCCGCCCGCCGCGGAAGATCGCCGCCACGCGGGCGTCGACGTTGGCTGGAAGGTGTCCGCGCAGTTCCTTGATCTGGTGGCCGACCAGGGCGCCACCGGGCACCGCGCGCACGCCCACCAGCTGGGCACGGCCGTCGGCGAAGTCGAGCACCTGGAGTGCGCCCGGATGCTCGATAAGCCGCTCGACGTGGCGACAGACCAGCTGTTCGGGGCTGATCGCGGCGGTCACGGCGGCGTCGTCGCCCGAGGTCAGCCCGGGAATGTCGAGATAGCTGGCCTCGCGCACGCGCGCCACGCGCGTCGGCGTCCGGAAATGGCGGTTGGCCACCTGGCAGGCCACCAGGTTGACCTCGTCGCTGGAGGTGACCGCGACGATCATCTCCGCATCGTCGGCACCGGCCTGCTCCATCACCCGCGGCAGCGAGGCGTGGCCGACCACCGTGCGGATGTCGAGGCGTTCGGCGAGGTCGCGCAGGCGGGCGGTGTCGGTGTCGACGACGGTGATGTCGTTGTTTTCCGAGGACAGCGCCGCGGCGACCGAAGAACCGACCTGGCCGGCTCCGAGAATCAGGATTTTCATGCGCTCCCCAGCATCGCCCAAGGTCGGGGACGTCCCGCGCCACGCAGCCCTCCCGGGCCGGCGCGAGCCGTCGCCGGCATTGTAGCGCCCGGATGCCCGCTTGCCGTCAGCCGGCCGCGTGCCGCACCCGCGCGATGCCCGCGCGGTAGAAGGCCTCGACCTCGTCCACCCGCGCGGCGCGGTCGAAGCGCTGCATCGGGTAGTCGACCCGGCGCCGGCCGGCGGCATGCACCTCCACCAGCGCCTGGGCCAGGGCCGCGGCGTCTCCGACCGGCACCGGCGGCCGGCCGAACAGGGGTGCCAGGTAGCTTCCCCCCTGGCTGGCACTCGCCACCACCGGCAACCCGTGCGACATCGCCTCCAGGAAGACCAGTCCGAACGGTTCCGAGCGCGCGGCACTGACGAACACGTCGAAGCTGGCCAGCCAGTCATGGGCGCGGTCGGTGAACCCGGGCATCACCACGCCGTCGGGCGCGGCTGCGCGGACCGCATCGAAGGCCTTGCCCTGGCCGACGATGACCAGGCGCGCCCCGGGGATGTCCGCGCGCTTGAACGCCTCCACCAGCACGTCCAGCCCCTTGCTGTGCTCGACCCTGCCCAGCGCCCCGAACACGAACGCGTCGGCGGCGATGCCGTGCCCGGCACGGATGCGCTCGCGCGCGCCGGGCGACGGCGCCACCGGCACCGTCCAGTTGTCGATCTGCACGCTGTTGGCGCGCAACGCGGCCGGGATCGCCTGCAGCTGCCACGGGGCGATCGCGATGAGGCCGTCCAGGTGCGCGTGGTGCTGCGGCTTGTACTCGATGTGCAGCGTCGAGACGCGCAGGCAGGTGCCGTCCAGACCGCGCAGCGACTTGCAGGCCGAACCCAGGTGCGCGTGCGCCACGTCGGGCTTCCAGGAGCGCACGAACTTCGCCGCCTGGCGCTTGGCCGGCCAGCGCGCCAGCCAGTCGTCGACCACCTCCACGCCGACCTTCGGGTCGACGCGGTGGGCGATCGCGTCGGGCCGGTCCTGCGCGGCCTTGCGCCGGATCACCAGGCGGACCTCGTGGCCGGCCTCGGCCTGGGCGGCGGCCAGTTCCAGCGCGTGGCGCTCGCTGCCGGCGAAACGGCTGGTCAGCAACAGGTGGGCGATTCGCATGTCAGGCCTGCTTCCCGATCAGGGCGTAGAAGAAGCCGTCGCCGCCGCCCTCGCCGGGCAGGCGCTGGCGACCGGGCCCTTCGGCGCGACCGAACGCATCGGGCAGCGCCAGTGCGCGCGCATCACCGGTTCGTGAGAGGAAGCCTTCGACCTGCATCGCGTTCTCCTCGCGCAGGATTGAACAGGTGGCGTACAGCAGCCGGCCACCGGGCCGCAGCGTCGGCCACAGCGCATCGAGCAGGCGCGCCTGCTGCCGGGCCAGCGCGCCAATGTCGTCCTCGCGCCGGTGCCACTTGATGTCGGGCTGGCGACGGATGATGCCGGTGGCCGAGCACGGCGCGTCGAGCAGGATCGCGTCGAATGCGCGGCCGTCCCACCAGGTCGGTGTGTCGGCGGCATCGGCGGCCTTGCGTTCGACATCCGCATCGAGGCCAAGCCGTGCGAGCGAGTCGGCGACCCGCGCCAGGCGATCCGGGTCGCGGTCCAGCGCCAGCAACTGCAGCCCGGAGGCAGCCTCGACCAGGTGCGCCGTCTTGCCGCCGGGCGCCGCGCAGGCATCGAGCACGCGCTCGCCGTCGGTGGGCGCCAGCGCCAGCACCGCCAGCTGCGCGGAGAGGTCCTGCACCGACACGGCACCCTCGCTCCACCCGGGCAAGGTCGTCGGCGAGACCTGGGCGTCGAGGCGGACCGCACAGGCGGGAAACCCGGGCAAGCCATGGCCGATGCCGGCCTGCTCGAGCTGCCGCGCGTAGTCCTCGCGCGCGCCGCGCCGTGCATTGACCCGCAGCCACATCGGCGCGGCGGTGTTGTTGGCCTCGAGGATGCGCGCGGCATCCGCGGGCCAGTCCGCGGCCAGGCGCGCATGCAGCCAGTCCGGATGGCTGCTGCGCACCGCGTCGGAATCCGCGACCGGCAGCGCTTCCCGGGTGGCCCGCCGCAGCAAGGCGTTGACCAGGCCGACCAGCTTGCCGCCGCCCACCAGGCGGGCCGCCTCGGCGGTGGCCGACAGGGCCGCGTGCGGCGGCAGCTTCATCGCATGCAGCTGCGCCAGGCCGGCCAGCAGCAGCGCGTGCACGCGCCGCTCGCGGGCAGGCAGCGGGCGGCTCATCCATTGCGTCAACGCATGCTCGTAGGGCCGTCGCCAGCGCAGCGCCTCGAAGCACATCGCTTCGACCAGTGCACGGTCGCGGCTGTCGCGCAGCGCCGGCAGCTGGCGAGCCAGCTCGGCCTTGAGCGAGCGTCCCTCGTCGATGACCGCGCAGATCACCCGCGCGGCGATCGCACGGGCGGGCGCGCCCGGGGCCGGTGCGTTCATGCGCTTTTCAACTGCGGCCGCGCATTGAGGTAGTCGGCGATCGCCATCGGCCGTCCGCCGTCGCGCTGCACCTGCAGCAGCCTCAGTGCACCCTCGCCGCAGGCCACCACGAGGCCGTCCCGGCTGGCGGCGACGACGTCCCCGGGTGGCGCGCCGGCCGGGCCGTCGACCGGCTCGGCGGCGTGCACGCGCAGGCGCTCACCGGCCAGTTGCGCCTCGGCGATCGGCCAGGGATTGAACGCACGCACGCGTCGCGCCAGCACCGCGGCCGGCTGCGCCCAGTCCAGCCGTGCCTCGGCCTTGTCGAGCTTGTGGGCGTAGGTCACGCCCGCCTCGGGCTGCGGCGTTGCCGGCAGCGACCCGTCGGCGGCCAGTCGTGCCAGGCCGTCGGCAAGCACCTGCGCACCCAGTACCGCCAGGCGTTCATGCAGGCTGCCGCCGGTTTCGTCCGCCGCCAGCGCCAGTTCCCGACGCAGCAGCACCGGGCCCGTGTCCAGCCCGCGCTCCATCTGCATCAGGCACACGCCCGAGACCGGATCGCCGGCCTCGATCGCGCGCTGGATCGGGGCCGCGCCGCGCCAGCGTGGCAGCAGCGAGGCGTGCACGTTCCAACACCCGTGCGTGGGGATGTCGAGCACCGACTGCGGCAGGATCAGGCCGTAGGCCACCACCACCATCAGGTCCGGCGCCAGCGCACGCAGGGCCGCCTTGGACTCGGCGGTGCGCAGCGAGAGCGGCTGGCGCACCTCGATGCTGTGCTCGAGGGCGGCACGCTTCACCGGCGAGGGCTGCAGCTGGCGGCCCCGGCCGGCGGGGCGGTCGGGCTGCGTGTAGACGGCCAGCACCTCGCCTGCGGCGACAGCCGCCTGCAGGCAGGGAACGGCGAACTCGGGGGTGCCGGCGAAGACCAGCCGCAGCGGCGCCGCCATCAGGCCGCGGTCGTCCGGCGGATCTTGGCCAGTTTCTTCTTCAGCATCTCGCGCTTGAGCATCGAGAGGTGGTCGACGAACAGCTTGCCGTCGAGGTGGTCCATCTCGTGCTGGATGCACACCGCCAGCAGGCCGTCGGCCTGCAGCTCGAAACTCTCGCCGTTGCGGTCGAGCGCGCGCACCCGGATCGTGTCGGCCCGGCTGACCTCGGCATAGACGCCCGGGACCGACAGGCAGCCCTCCTGGCACACCTGCTCGCCGAGCGCTCCAGGATCTCGGGATTGATCAGCACCAGCGGCGCGTCCTTCTCCTCGGACACGTCCAGCACCAGCAGGCGCTTGTGCACATCGACCTGGGAGGCGGCCAGGCCGATGCCCGGCGCCTCGTACATCGTCTCGAACATGTCGTCGATCAGCGCACGCAGTTCGTCGTCGACCTGCTCCACCGGCGCGGCCAGCGTCCGCAGGCGCGGATCGGGGAATTCGAGGATTTCGAGCTTGGCCATGGTGCCTTCCGGGGGGTGCGAAACACGCGTATGTGGGGGATTTGGTTCATTTTACAATGATTGGGCTTGCTTTCTTTACCGAAAACAGTTGGGCTATAGTCCGTAAAACCTGCTCGGGGAATCAGGTACATGGCCACCATCTTTCATCGGCTCCTTGCAATTGGAGCCATCGCGCTGTTCACGTTCGCCAGCTTCGCCGTCTCGGCCCAGCTGCGGGGTGACCATCCCGACACCTACGTCGTACAGCGTGGGGACACGCTGTGGGACATCGCCGGTCGCTTCCTGTCGCAGCCCTGGCTGTGGCCGGAAATCTGGCAGGCGAACCCGCAGATCGCGAATCCTCACCTGATCTACCCGGGTGACGTGATCAGCCTGGCCTACCTGCGTGGCGAGCCGCGCCTGGAGACCCGGGCCGGTCCGCGCACCGAGGACTACATCGACACGGTCCCGCTCTCGGACATCGAGCCGTTCCTGCGCCGCCTGCGCGTGGTCGACAGCCTCGAGGGCCTGCCCTACATCGTCGCCCTCGAGGAGGAGCGCATGCGCGCGGCCTCCGGGCAGCTGGCCTACGCCCGCGGCATCGAGGACGCGGAGCCGGGCGCCATGTACGCGATCGTGCGCCCGACGCAGATGTACAGCATCAGCCGTCGCCAGGGGCGTGAACGCGGCAACTACTCGGCCCGTTCGATCGACCTGGACTTCCGCGGCCTCGAGGAGCGCCGGGACTGGGAGGCCTACTGGTCGGACGTGAACTACTACGGCCGCGACCGGGTGGACCTGGGCATCGAGCTGATGGACATCACCACCGCCACGGTCACCCGTGGCGCGGTGGGCGGCATCGAGGTCACCAGCCTGCTGGTCACCGACGAGGGCCGCGAGGTCCGCGCCGGCGATCGCCTGGTGCGCGTGGAGCCGCAGCCGTTCGACCTGCAGTTCATGCCGCACGCCCCGGCCGAAGTCGCCGACTACGGCCGCGCCGTCGTGCTCTCGGTGGCCGACGGCTACCGCGCCGGTGGCCCACGCTCGGTCGTGGCGCTGTCGGTCGGCTCCGCCGACGGCATCGACAACGGCACCGTGTTCTCGCTGTGGAACGGCGGCCGCCACGTGCCGGACAACGTGCGCACCCGCAACCCGCTGCGCGCGAGCGCCAGCGCCGTGCGCCTGCCCGATGACTTTGCCGGCCACGCGATGGTGTTCCGCACCTTCAACAACGTGAGCTACGCGCTGGTCATGGACGGCGTGCGCCCGGTCAAGGTCGGCGCGCTGGCCAAGCACCCCGACGCGACCCGCTGATCACGCGCCTGCAACACCCGCACGGGGGCGCCCACGGGCGCCCCCGTTGCGTTGAGGACCCCAACACCCGCGACCAAGGATGGACGCCGATGCACGATGACGACCTGGAAGAGGCGCTGGCCTGGTGCCGGCTGCTGCGTAGCGGTGCCGGAGCTGCCGCCCTGCGCCGCCTGGTGGACCACCACGATGGGGCCCGAGCGGTCCTGGCCGCCGGCCCGCGGGCGTGGGAAGCGGGCGGGCTCAAGGCCACCACGCGCGAAAGACTGACTGCCCGCGACCCGGCACCGGAACCCGCCGACCTCGACTGGCTGGGATCGCCCGGCCACCGCGTGCTGGGCTGGAACCACCCCGATTACCCGGCCCTGCTGCGCGAGATCGCCTCGCCCCCCGGCCGCGCTGTTCACCAGTGGCCGGGTGGCGTTGCTGTGGCACCCGCAACTGGCCATTGTCGGCAGCCGCAGCGCCACCCCGGCCGGGCGCGACCATGCCGCCAGCTTCGCCCGGGCACTGGGCCGGCACGGGCTGGTGACGACCAGCGGCCTCGCCGCCGGCATCGACGCCGCCGCGCACCTAGCGGCCCTGGATTCCGGCGCCGGCACCGTGGCGGTCGTCGCCACCGGCCCGGACCAGTGCTATCCACGCTGCAACCGCGACCTGGCGCGCCGCATCGAGGCCGAAGGCGTGCTGGTCAGCGAGCACCCGCCGGGCACGCCGGCCCGGCCCCAGCAGTTTCCCAGCCGCAACCGGATCGTGGCTGGACTGTCGCTGGGCACGCTGGTCGTGGAGGCCGCCGAGCGCTCCGGGGCGCTGATCAGCGCCCGCCTGGCGGCCGATGCCGGGCGCGAGGTGTTCGCCCTGCCCGGCTCGATCCGCAACCCGATGGCCCGCGGCTGCCACCGGCTGATCCGCCAGGGCGCAGCCCTGGTGGAACGCCCAACGGAGATCCTGGAGGCCCTCGCCCCGGTGGCCGCCGGCCTGGCCCAGGCCTTGCGCCGACGCCTGGATGCCCCCATCCAAGGACAAGGCGAGGCCCTGGACGGCCCCCGACAGGGCCCCATCGATCCGGCGCAGCGCCAGGTGTGGGAGGCGCTGGGCGACGACCCGGTGGACCTCGACCATCTGTCGATCCGCACGGGATTGACGGTCCCGGAGCTGTCCTCCATGCTGCTGCTCATGGAGCTCCAGGGCAGCGTCAGCGCCGAACACGGGCGCTACGCCCGCCGCCACTGAAGTTCACACCGCGTCGCGTGGCGTCGCAGGCCAGAGGTAATGAAAGAAACCATTCTCGACGTACTGCTTTTCCTGTTCGAACACTATTTCGCCGACGACCCCGATGCCGTCCGTGATCGCGACTCCCTCCAGAACGGCCTGATCCAGGCCGGATTCAGCCCCACGGAGATTTCCAAGGCCTTCGACTGGCTCGACGCCCTGGCCAACCAGCGCCCGAGCGCGGCCACCGTGCGCACCGACCGGGGCCCGGTCCGGGTCTATGCCGAGGCCGAGGCGGCCCGGCTGGATGCCGAATGCCGCGGCTTCCTGATGTTCCTGGAGGAACACGGCATCCTCGACGAGGACCAGCGCGAACTGGTGCTCGACCGGGTCATGGCGCTGGACCAGGACGAGGTGGACCTCGACGACCTGAAATGGGTCGTGCTGATGGTGCTGTTCAACCAGCCCGGCTCCGAGGCGGCCTACGCCTGGATGGAGAGCCAGCTGTTCGAGGACGAGCCCGAGCCGCTGCACTGAGGCGCGCCCGGGGGGCGGCTGCGCAGGCGGCCGGAAGCCCCATGCTTGACAGCCCGTTCCGGGCTGTGCATCCACTGAAAAAAGAACCCGCCGGGCCAGACGGTCCGGCGTCACCCCTCGTTTGCGCCGTGTTCACCACGGTGGCGGAGCATTCCAGCGCATGGCCAAGAACCTGCTCATCGTCGAGTCGCCGGCGAAAGCGAAGACGATCAACAAGTACCTCGGCAAGGACTTCCAGGTCCTGGCGTCCTACGGGCACGTGCGCGACCTGGTGCCCAAGGAGGGCGCGGTCGACCCCGACAACGGCTTCCACATGAACTACGGCGTCATCGACGAGCGCAGCAAGAAGCACGTCGATGCGATCGCCAAGGCCGCCAAGGGGGCGCAGGCCCTGTATCTGGCAACCGATCCGGATCGCGAGGGGGAAGCGATCAGCTGGCACATCGCCGAGCTGCTGCGCGAGCGCGGCCTGCTCGACGACCGCGAACTGCACCGGGTGGTGTTCTCCGAGATCACCCCGCGGGCGATCAAGGAGGCGATGGCGAACCCGCGCCAGGTCCTGGCCCCGCTGGTGAACGCGCAGCAGGCCCGCCGCGCGCTCGATTACCTGGTCGGCTTCAACCTCTCCCCGGTGCTGTGGCGCAAGGTGCAGGCCGGGCTGTCGGCCGGCCGCGTGCAGTCGCCGGCGCTGCGCATGATCGTGGAGCGCGAGAAGGAGATCGAGGCGTTTCAGTCGCGCGAGTACTGGAGCGTCGCCGCGGACTGCCAGCACAGCGTGCAGCCCTTCGCCGCGCGCCTGGTGAAGCTGGACGGACAGAAGTTCGAACAGTTCACGATCACCGACGCGGAGACCGCGGAGGGCGCGCGCAAGCGCCTGCTCGCCGCGGCCCAGGGCAGCCTGCGCGTCACCGACGTGCAGTCCAAGGAGCGCCGCCGGCGCCCGGCCCCGCCGTTCATCACGTCCACGCTGCAGCAGGAGGCGTCCCGGAAGCTGGGCTTCTCGGCCAAGCGCACGATGAGCGCGGCGCAGAAGCTCTACGAGGGTTTCGCGCTGGGCGAGGAAGGCACGATCGGCCTGATCTCCTACATGCGAACCGACTCGGTGAACCTGTCGCAGGAGGCCGTCGCCGAGTTGCGCGACGTGATCGCGCGCGACTTCGGCACCAAGGCGCTGCCGGACAAGCCCAACACGTATGCCAGCAAGTCCAAGAACGCGCAGGAGGCCCACGAGGCGATCCGCCCGACTTCGGCCCTGCGCACGCCGGCCTCGGTGGCGAAGTACCTGGGCGACGACGAACGCCGCCTGTACGAACTGATCTGGAAGCGCTCGGTGGCCTCGCAGATGGTGCCGGCCACGCTCAACACGGTGTCGATCGAACTGGCCTGCGGTTCCGAGCACGCCTTCCGTGCCACCGGCACCACCGTCGTCGATCCCGGCTTCCTGGCCGTCTACGAGGAAGGCAAGGACAGCAAGGCCGCCGACGAGGACGACGATGGCCGCAAGCTGCCGCCGATGAAGCCCGGCGACGCCGTCCCGCTGGCCGCGATCGGCATCAACCAGCACTTCACCGAGCCGCCGCCGCGGTTCTCCGAAGCCAGCCTGGTGAAGACGCTGGAGGAGTACGGCATTGGCCGTCCGTCCACCTACGCCAGCATCATCGGCGTGCTGCTGGCGCGCGAGTACGTGACGCTGGAGAGCCGCCGTTTCCACCCGACCGACAAGGGCCGGGCGGTGGCGAACTTCCTCGGCGAGCACTTCACCCGCTACGTCGACTACGACTTCACCGCAAAGCTCGAGGACGAGCTTGATGCGGTCTCGCGCGGCGAAGACGAGTGGGTGCCGTTGCTGGAGCGCTTCTGGGGCCCGTTCAAGGCCATGGTCGAGGACAAGATGGAGAACGTCGACCGCAGCGAGGCCTCCGGCGCGCGCGAGCTCGGCACCGATCCGAAGTCGGGCAAGCCGTTGAGCGTCCGCCTGGGCCGCTTCGGTGCGTTCGCGCAGATCGGCACCAAGGACGACGAGGAGAAGCCCCGCTTCGCCAGCCTGCGTCCGGGGCAGAGCCTGCACACGATCACCGCCGAGGAGGCGCTCGACCTGTTCCGCCTGCCGCGCACGCTGGGCGAGTTCGAGGGCGAGGACCTGACCGTCGGCGTCGGTCGATTCGGGCCCTTCGTCAAGCACGGCAAGATGTACGCCTCGCTGAAGAAGGACGACGACCCGTACGAGATCAGCTTCGATCGCGGCGTGGAGTTGTTGAAGGAGAAGCGCGAGGCCGAGGCGAACCGGATCATCCGCGAGTTCCCCGACACCACGATGCAGGTGCTCAACGGCCGTTTCGGCCCCTACATCACCGACGGCGAGAAGAACGGCAAGATCCCCAAGGATCGCGAGCCGGCGTCGCTGAGCCTGGAGGAGTGCCGGCAGATCCTGGAGGAGACCGGCAAGCCGGTGAAGCGGCGCTTCGGCAAGAAGACCGCCGCCAAGAAGGCTCCGGCCAAGAAGGCACCCGCCAAGAAGGCAGCGAAGAAGGCGGCGAAGAAAGCGCCTGCCAAGAAGGCCGCGAAGAAGGCCGCCGGGAAGACGGCGAAGAAGTCGACCGGGAAGAAGGCCGCCAGCAAGGGCACGGCCCGGAAGTCCGCGGCGACCAAGGCCTCCGGCTCCACCCCGGGCTGACATCGCGATGGCCGGGACGGGACCGCGCAGGATCGATCCGGCCCGGGCCGGGGTGCTGCTGCGCCAGGGCGGCGTGCTGGTCTATCCCACCGAGGCGGTCTGGGGCATCGGCTGCGACCCCGGCCACCCCGGTGCGGTGCAGCGGCTGCTGGATATCAAGCAACGCCCGGTGGCCAAGGGAATGATCGTCGTGTGCGACACCCTGGCGCGCGTGGCCGACTGGGTCGACCTGGACGCGCTGCCGGCGCCGCGCCGCGAGGCGGTGTTGGCGAGCTGGCCCGGACCGAACACCTGGACCCTGCCGGCCACGGCCGATGCACCCCGCATGCTGTGTGGCGACCACGACACGCTGGCGGTGCGCGTCAGCGCCCACCCCGTGGTGCGCGCACTGTGTGCGGCCTTCGGTGGCGCCCTGGTGTCCACCTCGGCCAACCGCGCCGGCGAGCCGCCGGCGTTCGAGGAGGCCGCACTCGACCCCCGGCTGCTCGCCGACGTCGATGCCCTGGTGGAGGGGCGGACCGGCGGACTGGCGGCACCCACGCCGATCCGCGATGCCCGCAGCGGTGAAATCCTGCGCAGCTGAGACAGCCTCCGGCGGGACTGTTAGCATTCCCGCCTCCTTTCGGCAGGCACTCCGCCCATGCGCAAGCTCGTCCCGGCCATCGTCGTCGTCATCCTGGCGATCGGCGCCTTCTGGTTCTTCAGCCACCGTGGCGACCGCAGCGGACTGCTGGCATACGTCCCGGCGGACACGCCCTGGGTCGTGGCGAACACGCAGCCGCTTCCCGAGCAGGTGCTGCAGGCATGGCGCGATATGTTCCACGGGCTCGCGCCGGTGTACCAGTCGATGCTGCAGGATGCGCGCGACGCCCTCGACGCCGACGTCGACGACCCGCGCCTGGTCGGACTCGTCGACGCCCTGCATGCCGAGTTCGGGGATGGCGATGTGTTGGCGGGCTACGAACGCATCGGCCTGGACATCGCGCCGCAGATGGTGCTCTTCGGCCATGGGCTGGTGCCGGTGCTGCGCGTCGTGCTGGCCGACGCCGAGCGCTTCGACGCCTTCCTCGATCGACTCGAAGCCGCCTCCGGCGAGCTGCCGCCCCGCATCATGGTGGGTGGCCACCAGGTGCGGCGCGTCACCCTGGGCGAGCTGCCGGTGGACGTCCTGGTGGGCATCCTGGACGACCAGCTTGTCGCCACCCTGGCACCGCGCGAGGCGGGCCCGGAGGCGCTGGAATCCCTGTTCGGCATCCGCGCACCGGAGCGCTCGCTGGCCGACACCGGGGACCTGCGCCGCCTCCACAGGACCTACAGCTACCAGCCCCACTACAGCGGCTTCCTCGACCTGCGCCAGCTCGCGGCCCAGATCATGGCCCCGGCAACCCCGATCGAGGAGGGATTCCTGGCGGCGCTGGAGGTCGAAAAGCCCGAGCCGAGCCCGGCGTGCCGCGCCGAGTTCGAGGCCCTGGCCGAAGCGTGGCCGCGCCTGACGATGGGCTACACGCGCCTGGACGCGAAGGTGCAGGAGGTCCGGTTCGTGGCGGAAGCCCGCAAGGACATCGCCGAGGCCCTCGTGGAGCTGCGCGCCCCGATGCCCGGCCCGGCCGCCCGTGCCGAGGACAGCCTGCTGGACATCGGCCTGGCGCTGCGCCTGGACAAGCTGCCGGCACTGGTGAACCGCTATGCCGACGCCGTGCGCGCGCAGCCCTGGCAGTGCGAGTCGCTGCAGGGGCTCAACGAGGCGTTCGCACAATCGCACCAGCAGATGTCCAATCCGGGCCTGTTCATGGCCGCGGGCCTGCTGCAGAGCCTGTACCTGAGCGTGGACGAGTATGCCGGGTCGACGACCGGCGACGGCATGCCGGACGTTTCCGGCATCCTGGCGATCGGGTCGGAGAACCCGGCTTCGCTGGTCGCGATGGGCCAGGCCTTCCTGCCGCAGCTGGCCTCCTCCGGGCTGGCGACCGATCGGCAACCACGCGCGTTGTCGCTGGGCGCCTACGGCGTGGACATGCCGGCCGAGGTCGCCATGTCGGAGACAGCGCTGGCCGTGGCCGTGGGTGAAGCCGCCGTGCAGCGCCTGCCCAGCGCCCTCGTTGTCGGGGAGGCCGAGCAGCCGATGTTCCATCTCGCCATGGACGGTCGCCTTTACGAACACTTCGCCCAGGTCATGCAGGCGCAGCTGGCCCAGCTCGCCGACATCGATCCCGAGGTGCTGGCGGGGATGGACGAGGACGGTCGTCGCGAGCTGGAGGCATTGCGGGCCGAGAGCGAGCGCCTGGAGCGCGAAGCCGTGATGATGGGCGAGGTCTATTCGCGGATGTTCCAGCGGCTGCAGATCGAAGTGACGGCCAGCGAACATGGCCTGGAGATGAAGCAGCGCATGCAACTGCGCTGAACGCGAGCACGCGGGCGCACTGGCGCGGCGCCCGCGCGCACCGCAGAATCCGGGGCATGCGCATCCTGCTGCCCCTGCTGCTGGCCCTGTCGTTGGCCGCCCCGACGCTGGCCGACGAGGTGGTGATCTATCGTTGCACCGGCGAGGACGGCGGACTGACGCTGCAGGACTTCCCCTGTGCCAGCGGACAGGTCCAGGCCGAGCGGCGCTACGAACGCCCCGTCGATCCGCCGCCGCGCGACGACCCACCCCCGGTGGCGACCCCGGCGCCGGTCGAACCCGACGAGGGCGGGAATGCCGTGGAAGCCCGGGGCGGGGC
The DNA here is from genome assembly GCF_008017755.1 of Alkalisalibacterium limincola. GTDB lineage: Bacteria > Pseudomonadota > Gammaproteobacteria > Xanthomonadales > Xanthomonadaceae > Alkalisalibacterium > Alkalisalibacterium limincola. Next base: position 42,382 of record NZ_VRTS01000011.1, on the reverse strand, counting down.
GGATCCGCTGGTGGTGGTGCCGGCGCTGTTCGAGTGCCGCACGTTCGATGCACAGACCTATTTCAGCGAGCGCGGCGACGGCAACCGCCGCTGCGTGCCCCTGTCGATCAGCCGCATCGGGTCGGGACCGCTGCCGGGTGCCGCCAGCGCCTGCGAGTGGGTGGTCGACGAGTGCACCCGCCTGGAGCCCGAAGCCGCCTGCGCCGGCTGGCAGCGCCTGCACCGCGAGGCGGTCCGGGCCGAGCGCGAGGCCTTCAGCGACACGCTGGCCCAGGTCCGCGAGGACCTGGACCGGATCAGCGCGATCCGCGACAGCGCCTGCGCGCGCTGAGCCGCCTGTTCAGAAACCGTAGCGCAGGAAGCCGCCGTCCACCGCGATGCACTCGCCGGTGACGTAGCTGGCCGCCGGCAGGCACAGGAAGGCCACGGCCGCCGCCACTTCCTCGGGCTCGCCCACCCGCCCCATCGGCGTGCGCTCGACCACCTCGTCGTAGTAGTCGGGCTGGGCCAGCATCGGCGAGGTGCGGCGGGTGCGGATGTACCACGGCGCCACCGCGTTGACGCGCACCCCGTCCTCGGCCCATTCACACGCCAGGTTGCGGGTGAGCTGGTGCAGCGCCGCCTTGGTCATGCCGTAGGGCGACCCGGTGCGCACGTGGGTCAGCCCGGAGACCGAGCCGACGTTGACGATGCTCGATGCCGGGTGCTCGGTGAGCATGCCGTGCGCGGCGCGGCACATCTCGAAGGCGGAGAACAGGTTCACCTCGAACAGCTCGCGCCATTCGTCCTCCTCGTAGTCCAGCGTCGCCCGGGCCTGGTTGGTGCCGACGTTGTTGACCAGGATGTTGAGGCCCAGGCGCTGGTCCTCGAGCCAGTCGAACAGGTCGTCGCGGTCCTCGTCGTCGGCCACGTCGGCGGCGAAGCCCAGCACCGGCACGTCCGGGTGCTCCTCGGCCACCTCCACCCGCGCGGCCTCCAGGTGGTCCCCGTCGCGCGCCACCATCAGCACCGTGGCGCCGAGGCCCGCGAGTTCGGCCGAGATCGCCCGGCCGATGCCGGCACTGGCCCCGGTGACCAGCGCGACCTGGCGGTCCAGGCGCCAACGTTGGGGGTCCATGGAGTGCTCCTGCTGCTGGCGCCGGATCGGCACCGGCCTAGGATAGCGCGCCGCAGATGCGGCGCGCCCGGACAGGCCGGGCGTCGTCGTGTCCAGTCGGGCGTTGCCTGTCAGAACTCGCAGAAGCAGTGCGCCACCGCCCGTAGCGGTTCGCCCTGGTGCGCGCGCAGCCAGGCGAGGTCGCGCGCCATCGTTTCCGCCTGCGCACCGGTGAACACCGCCCCCAGGCCGACCCACTGGGCCAGCGCCTGTACGCGGGCACCCCCGGCGAGGCTGGTGAGGAAGCGCTCGAACAGGTTGCTGGGCCGCTCGACGTAGACCAGGGCGTAATCGTCGCCGAGGCCGGCCAGGCCTGCGGCACGCGCCGAGGCATCGCGCAGGCCACCCAGGCGGTCGACCAGGCCGTACTCGTGGGCCTGCGCCCCGCTCCACACCCGGCCCCGCGCGACCTTGTCGACGGCCGCCGGACTCTTGCCACGCGCCTGCGCCACCTTGGCGATGAAGTCCCGGTAGCCGTGGTCGATGATCGACTGGATGGTCCGGCCGACCTCGGGGTCCAGCGGACGCGACGGGTCGAATGCCCCCGCGAACCGCGTCGTGCCGACGCCATCCACGCGCACGCCGATCTTCTCCAGCGTATCGGGTGCCGACAGCCACAGCCCGAAGATGCCGATCGAGCCGGTGATCGTCGATGGATCGGCGATGATCTCGTTCGCATCCATCGAGATCCAGTAGCCACCCGAGGCGGCGACATTGGCCATCGACACCACCACCGGCTTGCCGGCGGCCCGGGTCAACTCGACCTCGCGCCGGATCTGCTCGGACGGGAACACGCCGCCGCCCGGGGAATCCACGCGCAGCACCAGCGCCTTGACGGCGTCGTCCTCGCGCGCCTGCCGGATCAGCCACGACGTCGACTCGCCGCCGACCACGCCGGGCGGTTGGTCGCCGCCCATGATCGCGCCCTGCGCCACGACCACCGCCACCTTCGACTGGCGCCCCAGGCGCGGGCCGTCGCGATCGACGAACTCCAGGTAGTCGTCCAGCGACACCTGGCGGAACGTGTTGTTCTTCTCGTCGGCCACGCCACGCTCGGTCAGCAGCGCGCGCACCTCGTCGGCGGTCATCAGTCCGTCCACGAGGTTCTGGCGCAACGCCATCTGCCCCAGGTCGCCCCCGGCGGCCTCGACCTCGTCGGGCAGGCGGTTCACGCGAGCCTCCAGCTCCGCGGCCTCGAGCCCCCTCGCGCTGGCGATGCCGGCCAGCATGCGCTGCCAGATGTCGTTCATCCAGAACAGGTTGGCGGCGCGGTCCTCCTCCGAGGCGGAGTCGCGGATGTAGGGCTCGGCCGCCGACTTGTACTCGCCCACGCGGAACAGGTGCACGTCGACGCCCAGCTTGTCCTCGAGCGCCTCGCGGTAGTACGGCCGGTAGCGGGCCAGGCCCTCGATCAGCACGGCGCCACCCGGATGCAGGTAGATCTCGTCGGCATGTGCGGCGATGTAGTACTGACGCTGCTCCATGCCGTTGGCATAGGCGACCACCTGCTTGCCCGAGGCACGGAAATCGCCCAGTGCGTCCGCCAGCTCGTGCATCGCGGCGAAGCCGATGCCGTACATGCCGTCGGTGCGCAGGACGATGCGTTCGATGCGGTCGTCCTCCCGCGCATGCTCGATGGCGCGCAGCAGGTCGCGCAGCTGCACCTGCTCGGTCGCCTGGCCCAGCAACCGGCCGGCGGCCCTGGAGGTCGGATCCACGGTGTACTGCTCGACCAGTTCGCCCTGCGGCGCGATCACCAGCGCGGTGCGCTCGTCCAGGCTGGCACGCGGCGCCATCAGCACGGCGAACAGCCACACCAGCACCAGAACGAAGATCAGGTTGAGCACGAGGCGGCGCGAGAAATTGATCGCCTGCCAGGTGCCGCCGGCCAGGCGTCGCAACAGGCCGGGGCGCTGGGGATTGTTCATCGGGGACTCCTGGAAAATAGCTCTCGAGCATAGCCCGATGCCGCGGCCCGGGCATCAGCCACTGGTCATGCGACCGCTGGTATGCCGGGCGGGTTCCGCGCCAGCCTCACGAAGCGCACGCTCAACAGCACCGCCGCCACGCTCAGGCCGACGATCAGGCCGGTCCACATGCCCTGGGCACCCCAGTCCAGGCCCAGGCTCAGCCACACGCCCACCGGCATGCCGACTGCCCAGTAGGAGACGCCTGCCAGCAGCATCGGAATGCGCGCGTCCTTGAGCCCGCGCAAGGCACCGGCGGACATGGCCTGCACCCCGTCGACCAGCTGGAAGGCGGCGGCGAACAGCAGCAGCGTCCCGGCCAGCGCCACGACCTGGGTGTCGTTGGTGTAGAGGGTGGCGATCCAGGTGCCTCCGGCCACCATGATCGTGGCCGACACCACTTGCGCCAGCACCGCGATCGAATACCCCGAGGCGGCCGCCCAGCGCACCGCCGGCGCGTCACCGGCCCCGACCGCGTGCCCGACCCTCACCGTGGTCGCCATCGCCACGCCCAGCGGCACCATGAAGGCCACGCTGGCCACGTTGAGCGCGATCTGGTGGGCCGCGATCGCGGTCGTCCCCAGCCGGCCGATCACCAGTGCGGTGGCCACGAACAGGCTGCCCTCCATGAACACCATGACGCCCATCGGCAGGCCGACCCGCAACAGGTCGCGGATCGGCGGCCAGCGCGGCGGATCGAAGCGCTCGAACAGGCCCAGGTCCGCGTAGCGTCGGGCCCGCGCGAGGTAGGCCGCGAAACCCAGCGCCTGCCCCCACAGCACGATCGCCGTCGCGTAGCCCAGGCCCGCCGCCCCCAGTTCCGGGGCGCCCCAGAGGCCGAAGGCCAGGGCGTAGCCGATCGGCAGCAGCGCCAGCAGGCCGGCGACGCCCATGACCATGGTCGGGACGGTCCACGACACCCCTTCGCTGAGGTAGCGGAAGCAGAAGAACATCGCCAGCGCCGGGGCGCCCCAGCTGATGCCGTGCAGGAAGGCCACCGCACCGGGCCTGACCTCCTCGGCCACGCCCATCACGTCCAGCAGCAGGCCGCCCTGCCGGACCAGCACCATCAGCACCAGGCCCAGTACCAGCGCCAGCCACAACGCCTGGCGGAACAGCGCACCGATCTCGGCCCGGCGCTGGCGGCCGTTGAGCTGAGCCACGAACGGGGGCACCGCCATCAGCACGCCGATCAACACAAGCACCACGACCGACCACACCGCGGTGCCCATCGCCACCGATGCCAGCGTCAACGGGCCATGTCGACCGGCGATCACCGCATCCACGACGTTCATGCCCATTGCCGAGAGCAGGCCGGCGACGACCGGAAACGCCAGCACGCCGGTGACGCGCATTTCGCGGCGCAGTCGTTCGGGTCGGGTCTGGGATCGGCTCATCGCAAAGGCGGTGCACTGGCGCGGCTGCTCGCCGGGCGGCTATCTTAGCCTGCGAATGAGCAGGGTCTATGAAGTCAATCTGTGGGTCGACCGGGCGATAGCCGAGACCTGGCTCGCCTGGCTCGACGCCCATGTACGCGAGATCACCGCACTGCCGGGCGTGCTTGGCGCCACCGTGTTCGAGGTGCTGGAACCGACCGCCCCGGCGGGGCAGCGTTGCTGGTGCGTGAAGTACCTGATGCGCGACCAGGCCGCACTCGAGGAATACCTGGCCCGGCATGCACCGCGCTTGCGCCAGGACGGCATCGACCGTTTTGGCGACAGGTTCCGCGCCGAGCGCCGGATCCTCGCGCCACACGCCCGCTACCCGGGCTGAGCGGCTAGCCCTCCAGCCGCTGCCGGATCACGGCCGCGCGTTGGGCCGGCGGCGTGTCTAGCAGGCGACGCCGGAAGCTTTCGCGCTCCGCCGGCGCAGTCGTGGCACCAGCCGGCGCAGGTCTTCTCGCGCGGACGGCTCGAGCGATGCCAGCAGGGCAAGGCTGGCCTCGCGCTCCTCCACCGGCACGAACGCGAACAGCGGCCGCACCGACTGCAGCCAACCGGCGCGCTCGGGCCCGAGCGCCCAGCTTCGCTGCGCTCCCAGATCCTGCGCGTCGAATGCTTCGCGCCACCGCGCGCGTTGTTCTTCGCTGGCGTCGCCGTAGCGCTGTGCCGCCCCCCCGGATGGCGTCGCGGTCGGCATCCGAAAGCGTCGCCCAGGCCTGCCGGGTGGCGCGCTTTGCCGCGCGCTGCGCCGGTGGCATCGATTCCAGCTCGGCCAGGCGCAGCATCAGTGCGGCGCGCTCGGGTGGATCCAGCGCCAGCCAGCGCCGGGCGTTGGCCTCCAGCCGGGCGCGGGTGGCCAGGTCGAGGTGCGACCACTGGCCGGCCCAGGGGGCCAGCAGCTCCGCCAGCTCCGGCTGCGGGCGAGATGCGTCCGCCGCGTGCACGAACGCCCCGGCGGTCGCCAGGGCCATGCCGAGGACAGCGGCTACGAAGGCACCCCGACCCCGGCGCTCAGTCGCCATTTCCGTCCTCCTGCGCCTGTCCGGCCAACCATGAGTAGAACAGGAGGTCGTCGAGCACCTCATCCGGATCGGCCTCCAGGACGGCGTCGAAATCGGGACTGGCCAGCGCGGCCGACTCCGGGGATAGGGTGGTCGGCAGCGCCAGCGGCAACTCGCGCTGCTCCCCGGGCGCCAGCGGCGGTTCGCGCGGGGGCAGGAAGAAGGTCGCGACGAAGGCGGCAAGCACTGCCGCCAACGCCAGCCATAACCCAAGCATGAGCCATCGCGGTCGCGACCGCGGCAGCCCCAGCCCGGCCGAAGCGCCACTGGTCGAGACGCGCCGCAACGCCGCCAGCCGCTCGACCCGGTCCGCCGGCAGCTCGCGCACGCGCTTCCTGAGGGCTTCGTGCAGCCCGGCGAGCGTCTGCTCGGCAGGCGTCGGCAGCGACTTCATCGCCCGCACCAGCGACATGCGCACCGCCGCCCGCGACACGCCCAGCACCTCGGCGATGGCGTCCTCCTCCAAGCCGGCGACGAGGCGCAGCAACAGGATCGCACGCGGCCCCCCGGACAGCCCGCGCAGCGCCTCCGGCACTTCCGGGCCGCCCGCCTGGCGCATTTCCGGCCGCGCCAGCAACAGCGCCCAGAACCTGAGCGGCCAGTGCGCCATGGGCAGGTCCCCGGCACCATGGCGGAAGCGCATCAGCGTCACCGCGAGGGCCAGCTCGGCCGCCCGCGCGTCGCCGCACTGGGCGTGGGCCAGCACCCAGGCACGCCGCTCGACACCCTTGAGGAAGGCGTCGAGGGCAGCGGGGGAAGCAGGGGAAGCGTCGGTCGTGGCTATGGGCATCGGCAGGCTCTGGCTGGACTGATTCTAGCGGGGTTTGGGGCACCCCCCAACGTCGAAATCAATGCTTGACAAGCGCTGCGGATCTGCTCTCGTGCGTCCTGCAAGGGTCTTGGCGCAGATCACTTGTACACAAGCCGTCGAAGTCACGTGTTGACGCGGTCGTCACAGCCCTCCCGCGCTGCATGACGCCCGCATGACACCCGCAACCCATTGATTACGAAGATATATGACGAGATGGTTAAAAAGTCGCCAACCCGGCGACTGCCACGGTTTAACAACCCTTCACGCACTTTGCCCGGTGCCCTTCCACAGACTTATCCACAGGCTGTGTGGATAAGGCCGATTCCTCTTGGCTTTCATCACTTTGCCGCTGGTTCGTGAGGAGGATTCCAGTAACCGGCCGTAAGCGAAGGCTTCACCGGAACCGGCGGGCAAAGCCGCTGCTAGACTCCGCGGCATGCTCGTGAATCCGCCTGCGCGCTGCCTGCGCGTTGCCTTGCCCGTGCCGCTGCCGCGCGTGTTCGACTACCTGCCTCCCCCCGGGCTCGAGGTCGACGAGGGCTGGGTGGGCTGCCGCGTGCGGGTCGGCTTCGGTCGTCGCGAGCTCGTCGGCCTGGTCGAAGCGGTCGCGGTGTCCGGCGGGGTGCCTTCGGAATCCCTCAAGCCCGTGCTCGAGCGCATCGACGCCAAGCCACTGCTGCCGGAGGAGCTGCTGGCGACGCTGCGCTGGGTGTCGGGCTACTACCATGCGCCCCTGGGCGAGGTCCTGGCGACCGCCCTGCCCGCCGACCTGCGCCAGGGTGCGCCGCTGCCCGACACCGGGCGCTTCGCCTGGGCGCTCAGCGAAGCTGGCGCGACCGGGCTGGAACGGCTGCGACGCGGCGCACGCCCGCGGCAGCTGGCCGAGCGCTTGCAAGCCGGTGCGATCGCCGAGGACACGCTCGAGTTGGAGGCGACGCCCTGGCGTGAGGCGATGCGCAGCCTGCAACAGCGCGGGCTAGTCGTTCGCCAGGCCCTGCAGGCGGTGCCTGCGATGCCGCTCGAGCCCGGCGGCGTGACCCTCAATGGCGAACAGGCGACGGCCGCCCAGGCCATCGTCGAGGGCCTGGGCCGCTTCCACCCGGTGCTGCTGGAGGGCGTCACCGGCAGTGGCAAGACCGAGGTCTACCTCGATGCGATCCGCGCCTGCCTGGCGCAGGGTCGCCAGGCCCTGGTGCTGGTGCCCGAGATCGGGCTGACGCCGCAGACGCTGCAACGCTTCGAACGCGGGCTGGGGATCCGCGTGCACGCGCTGCACTCCAACCTGGCCGACGGCGAGCGCGCCCGGACCTGGACGGCGATGGCGCGTGGCGAGGCGCAGGTCGTCGTCGGCACCCGCTCGGCCATCTTCTCGCCACTGCCGCGGCCCGGCCTGATCGTGGTCGACGAGGAACACGACGCGTCGTACAAGCAGCAGGACGGCGTGCGCTACTCGGCGCGCGACCTCGCCCTGGTGCGGGCCCGTGCATTGTCCGTACCGGTGGTGCTGGGCAGCGCCACGCCGTCGCTGGAATCGCTGGCCCAGGCCGGTCGGGGCCTGTACCGGCACCTCGGGCTGAGCCAGCGCGCGGGCGCCGGCAGGGCGCCGCCGGTGCGCGTGCTGGATGTACGCAAGCGCCGGCTGGAATCCGGGCTGTCGGGTGACATGCTCGATGCGATCGCTGCGTGCCTGGCGCGTGGCGAACAGGCCCTGGTGTTCCGCAACCGCCGCGGGTACGCCCCGGTCCTGCTGTGCCACGACTGCGGCTGGAGCGCGGAGTGTCCCCGCTGCGATGCGCGCATGACCGTGCACGGTCGCGGCCGGCAGCTGATCTGCCACCACTGCGGCGCCCGCCGCCGCCCACCGACGGCCTGCCCGGACTGTGGCAGCCTGGGCCTGCAGCCGCAGGGGGCCGGCACCGAACGCATCGAGGACGCCCTGGCCGAGCGCTTTCCCGAAGCGAACCTGGTGCGCGTGGACCGCGAGTCGACCCGCCAGCGCGACGGCCTGTCCCGGCAACTGCAAAAGCTCGGCGATGGCGCAGGCATCCTCGTCGGCACCCAGATGCTGGCCAAGGGCCACGATCTGGCGCGGCTTAGCCTGGTGTGCGTGGTGGGCATCGACGAAGGACTCTTCAGCGCGGACTTCCGGGCCCCCGAACGCCTCGCGCAGTTGCTCATCCAGGTGTCCGGCCGCGCGGGTCGGGCGGAGGTGCCCGGCGAGGTGCTGCTGCAGACCCACCACCCCGAACACCCGCTGCTGGCCACCCTGTTGCAGGGTGGCTACCCCGCCTTCGCCCGCCTTGCGCTGGAAGAGCGCGAGCTCGCCGGGTTCCCCCCGTTCGCCCACCTGGCGCTGCTGCGCGCCGATGCGGCCCAGGAAGCCGCACTGCAGGGCTTCCTCAATGCTGCGCGGACCTGCCTGGAAGGGCCGGCCCGGGATGCTGCCGGGCGACCGGGCGGACAGCGCATCGGCATCCTCGGGCCACTGCCCGCCCCGATGCCGCGACGGGCCGGCCGCGTGCGCGCACAACTGCTCGTGTCCAGCCCCTCGCGCCCGGCATTGCAGGCCTGCCTGGCCGAGGCCGTCCCGCGTCTGTACGACCTGCCCCAGTCGCGCAAGGTGCGATGGTCCATCGACGTGGATCCGGTCGACCTGTACTGAGTCAGTCGGGCAGGCCCTCCAGGGCCGGCTCCTCGCCCAGCGGCTGCCGCAACAGGCCGTGCAGCCGCATGCCGGCGCTGGAGCTGGCGATGAGCAGGACGCCGCCGAGCGCGCGATAGCGATCCTGCATGCCCTGCAGGCCGAGGCCGCGCCGCAGCGGCGCGGGGAAGCCGCGCCCGTCGTCGCGGATGTCCAGGAACAGCCACAGCTGCTCGTCGCGGCGCCCCAGGCGCAGGCGGACCAGGCAACGGCTGGCACGCGCATGGCGCACGACATTCGTCGTCGCCTCCTGAACGACCCGATAGACCGCGGTGCGCACCAGTTCGTCGAGCTGCCCGATCAGGCGGGCCTCGCCTTGCAGCTGCAGCTCGAAGTCGACGCCGGCATCCTCCATCATCGCGCGGATCGGACCGCTGTCGATCGCGCCGTACAGGCCCAGCTCGTCCAGGGCGACCGGCTGCAGCGTCTCCAACAGCCCGCCCAGCGAGCGCCGCATCGCCACGGTCAGGTCCGCGATGCGCCTGGCCATGTCAATGCGGTCGACCTGGGCGAACACCGGTTCGATCAGTTTCACGTGGGTCTGCAGCGCGGTCAGCGTCTGACCGACCTCGTCGTGCAACTCGTGGGCCACTTCGCGTCGGGCGCGTTCTTCCGCGCGCAGGTTGCGTTCCGAGGCCAGGCGCACCTCGCGCACCAGCTCCTGCTGCTTGCCATGCGCACGCTGCAGGGCCACCTGCCTGTCCTCGAGCTCACGCGCGTGGCGGCGCAGGCTGTCCACCGAAGCGCCCAGCAACAGCGCCATGCTGCCGGCCACCGCGACGAACAACTGCATCCAGACGGTGTTGTCGGTCCAAGCATCCAGCGGTCGCTCCAGCGCCACGGCGGTGCTGACCATGGCCGCCGAAAGCGCGGCCCCGCGCCATCCATGGCGCATCGCGCTGAGCACCAGGGCACCCAGCAGCAGCAAGCGCAACATCTCGCCGACCGCGGTGCCGTCCTGCCAGCGCGCCAGCAGCACGAAGGTGATCACCACCGGCACGATCCAGACAAGCACTTCGGCTGGAATGCGCGCCGAGCCGCTCCGGTTGTCCGGGGACACCAGCCAGGCGGCCAGCGGCGCAACGAGGAGGATGCCGAGGAAGTCGCCCAGCGTCACGGTCATCGCGTACTCCAGGGACGGCGACCAGACCGGGTGCACGAGCATGAAGGCGATGTTCCCGGCCGTGATGAGCGCGGCCGTCGCCACCGCCACCACGAGCAGGCGGGCCATTCCCTGCAAGGTGCCCAGCATCTGCGGGGCCACCCGCCAGTGCAGCAGCAGCAGCACGCCCATCAGGCAGATCAGCGGTTGTGGCACGTTGCCCAGAACGAACTCCGGGACGCTTTCCCAGCCGCCCGCCAGATGGCCGCGCAGCGTGCGTGCGGCGATCCCGCCCAGGACCAGTGCCGCGCGGTAGCGCGGCGGCAGCAACCACAAGGCCGCGAACAGCAGGCCGCTGGGCAGGTACCAGTGCAGGTGGGAGGGTTCCGCCGCCAGGTAGTACACCGCCGCGGTCAGCAGCAGCAGGGGAAGCTGGCGTGTCAGCAGGGAGGTCATCGCCGCAGCCTATCGCGTGGCCGGCGGACTCGACCAAGAAATTTTCTTGAACGCCGGATGCGCGTCGGTGGCACCCTTGCGGCAATGATCAGGATCGTACTCGTCGACGACCACGCCATCGTGCGCGAGGGCTTCAAGCTGCTCATCAGCCGCGAGGCGGACCTCGACGTCGTGGGGGAGTGCGAGCGCCCCTCCGAGGCGCTCCGGCTGGTCGCCGGGCTGCAGCCGCACCTGGTCGTGGTCGACCTCAACCTGCCCGAAGGCGGCGGCTTCGCGCTGATCCCGAAGCTGCACACGGAACTGCCGGAGGCACGCCTGCTGGTGCTGAGCATGCACGACAACCCCGGCATCGTGAGCAAGGCGATGGAGTGCGGGGTGCACGGCTACATCACCAAGGCCGCGGCCGCGAACGAGCTCATCCCGGGCATCCGCGCCGTGCTCGGGGGCAGCGTGTTCGTGTCCAGCGACATCCGGGTCGCCCGCCAGCGTCACCGCGCCCCCCCGCTTTCCGCCCGCGAGCGCGAGGTGCTGGAGTTGCTGGCCACCGGCACGCCGGCCAAGGCCGCGGCGGGGCAACTGGGCATCAGCGACAAGACGCTGTACTTCCACCGCTCCAACCTGATGCAGAAACTCGATGCCCGCAACGACATCGACCTGCGTCGCCGGGCCGTGGAACTCGGCCTGGTCGAGGGTTTGCAGAACTTCTGAACCGGAACGCAAAAAGGCGGCCCGCAGGCCGCCCTTTTCCCGTCCACGCCGTCGTGCTCAGGCCACGAACAGCGCGCGCATCTTCTTCAGGGCACTCGCCTCGATCTGGCGGATGCGCTCGGCGGAAACGCCGTATTCATCGGCCAGTTCCTGCAGCGTCGCCTTGTTGCCGTCGTCCAGCCAGCGGCGGGCGACGATGTCGCGCGAGCGCTCGTCGAGCTCGGACAGGCCGTCACGCAGCAGCTCCAGCTGCTGGTCCTCCTCGCTCTCGCGCTCGTAGGCCAGCGACGGGTCATCGGCGTGGTCGACCAGGTAGGCCGCCGGTGCCGGTGGGGTGTCGTCGCTGTCGTCGACCGGCGCATCGAAGCCGATGTCGCGGCCGGACAGGCGCGACTCCATCTCGCGCACCTGGGCCTCGGGCACGTTCAGGTCGGCGGCCACCGCGCTGACCTCGGCGGCGTTGAGCCAGCCCAGGCGCTTCTTGGAGCGGCGCAGGTTGAAGAACAGCTTGCGCTGCGCCTTGGTCGTGGCGACCTTGACGATGCGCCAGTTGCGCAGGATGAACTCGTGCATCTCGGCGCGGATCCAGTGCACCGCGAAGCTGACCAGGCGCACCCCCTGGTCGGGGTCGAAGCGCTTGACCGCCTTCATCAGGCCGATGTTGCCTTCCTGGATCAGGTCGCCCATGCCCAGCCCGTAGCCCTGGTATCCACGCGCCACGTGCACGACGAAGCGCAGGTGCGAGAGCACCAGCTGCTTGGCCGCGTCGAGGTCCTCGCCGTCGCGGTATTCCCGCGCCAGCTGCTGTTCGTCGTCGACGCTGAGCACCGGGATGCGGTTCACCGCGGTGATGTAGGCGTCCAGCGATCCCAGCGCGCTGGGCACCGGCAGGTTGTTCGCAACAAGAGCCGTATTCATCGTGTCCTCGGTCATGTCATCGATTTTAGCACTCGACCCCCGTGAGTGCTAAACGGGGTTTCAGGTTTGTCCGTTCCATTCATGCAACGCTGCCGCCACCGGACCCTCGACAGGCGCAGGAGCGCGCGTCGGGACGTTCAGACCGCTATGGGGCCTGCAGGTTCCTGCATCAAGGGGCCGGGCTCAGCTCCGGTTCCAGTTCCGCGCGCGCGGGCAAGGACCAGTCGATCGGCACGGCACCACGCCCCTGCAGATAACGGTTTGCCTTGGAAAAGTGGCCACAGCCAAGAAAGCCGCGGTGGGCCGACAGCGGCGAGGGGTGGGGGGCCCGCAGCACGCAATGGCGGCCGCGGTCGATGACCTGGCCCTTCTTCTGCGCGTAGCTGCCCCACAACATGAACACCAGCCCCTCGCGCTCGCTCGACAGCGACTCCACCACGGCATCGGTGAAGCCTTCCCAGCCTCGCCCCTGGTGGCTGCCGGGGCGTCCGGACTCCACGCTGAGCACCGCGTTGAGCAGCAGGACGCCCTGCCGGGCCCATGGCAGCAGGCAGCCATGGTCCGGCGGCTCCAGGCCCAGGTCGCTGCGAAGTTCCTTGTAGATGTTGCCCAGCGAGGGGGGCACCGGCACGCCGGGCCGCACGGAGAAGCTCAGGCCATGGGCCTGGCCCGGGCCGTGATAGGGATCCTGGCCGAGGATCACCACCTTGACCTGGTCGAACGGGGTGGCGTCGAGTGCCGCGAACATCTGCGACCCGGGGGGGAACACCGGCTTGCCGCGGGCCTTCTCCTGGCGCAGGAACTCCGCCAGCGCCCGCATGTCCTCGCGCAGCAGGTGCCCGCCCACGCGCTGTCTCCAGGACGGGTGCAGCCGGATGCGCGACGCCGCCTCCACCTCAGGCCGCGCCGACGACCTTTTCGCGCAGCATCCGCCCCACGCGCAGCTGGAACAGCAGCTTGGTCACCAGCAGGCGCTCCTCGATCGGCTTTTCCACGAGGTCGTTCGCACCCAACCGGATCAGCTCGCTCTGGTTGGCGGGGTTCGCATCGCCGGTCATCACCAGCACCGGCAACTGGCCGCGGGCATAGCCGTAATCGTTGCGGATCATCCGCACCAGGTCGTTGCCGCTCAGCTCGCCCTTGAGGTAGACGTCGGTCAGCACGATGTCCGGACCCGGCTGGTTGCCCTGGGCCTTGGCCGTGTCCAGGTGCGCCAGCGCATCCTCGACGCTGGGTGCGTGGGTGACCTTCAGGCCGTGCTTCTCCAGCATGCGCCGGGTGGCCAGCGCCACCACGCGACTGTCCTCGACGTAGAGCACCTCGCCGCCAGGCTCGTCCTCGGGGTGCACGTAGCCACGGATGAAGGCGGCCAGCGCGTGGAAGCCCAGGCCCTTGTCGAAGTAGTCGGTGACATCGTCGGTGAAGCTGCGCGCGACCAGCCGGTGCTCGACCTCGCCGGAGACGACGATGATCGGGATATAGGCCTGCGGCGTGTGCTCGCGGATGTAGTGGGCCAGCTCCAGGCCGTCCATGTCCGGCAGCGACAGCGCCGTGGTCACCAGGTCGACCGAGCCCGATTGCAGTGCGGCACGGGCCTGCTCGCCGGTCTCGCACGCCACCAGCTGCGCCTCGGGCATCTCCTTGGCCAGCATCTGTTCGATCATCCGGCGCACCACGCGCGAACCATCGACAACCATGATGCGGGGCGCGGCGCTGTCGACGTGGCGGAAACTGGTCATGCTCATCGGTCCAGATTAACTCACTGCTCGACCGGCCGGGTCAGCCGCAGATGATGCCCGGTCGCAAGCCATGCGCCCACCCATCCCAGCAGCGCCGCCCCGGCCAGCACCTTGAGGGCACCCAGCAGGCCCGGCCCCTGCAGCGCAAAGGTGCTGCCGTAGCTGGCGATCAGTTTCGACAGCGGCCCCTGCAACGCCCAGCCGGCCGCGGCCAGCATCAGCAGCGCGAACAGGCCGGAGGCCAGCCCGTACCAGAAGCCCAGGTAGAGGAACGGTCGGCGAATGAAGCCGTCGGTGGCGCCCAGCTGCTGCAGGATGCCGATCTCCGCGGCACGCCCCTGGATGTCCAGGCGCACCGTGTTGCCGACCACCAGCAGCGCGCCCAGGCCCAGCAACACCGCGATCACCCAGGCCGCACGCTCGCCGAAGTCGAGCCAGGCGCCGAGGCGCTCGCGCCACAGCGCATCGTGCTGGACGACATCGACCTCGGGCAGCGCCTGCAGCGCCGCGGCCAATGCCGATTCGGCCTCGGCCGGGGCCGGCACCGGGTCCACCACCAGCACGAAGGGCAGCGGGTTGTGCTCCAGCAGGTCGAGGGCCTCGGCGAGGTCGCTCATCTCGCGGAACTCCGCCAGTCCCTCCTCCGGGGTGCGCAACACCACGGCGGCGATGTCGGGACGCGCGCGCAGCTCCTCGGCCAGTGTGCCGGCGCGCTCGGCGGCCACCTCGGCCTGCAGGAACACCCCGATCTCGCGGGATTCGCGCACGTTGCCCGAGAACTGCTCCAGCGTCGCCAGTCCCAGCCACAGCCCCAACGGCAGCGCCAGCGCGATCGCCATGACACCCACGGTGAGAAGCGTCGCCCAGGGGCGGGCAGCGATGCGTCCGAAGCTTGATACAAAACTGTAGAGCTGCAGCTCGCGCCAGGCCTGCACGCGGTCGCCGATGCCACCGCGCTGGCGGCGCTCGGCCGCGGCGCGGCGGGTGCCCTGGCCCTCCGGTTCGGTGCGCTCGCCGCTCATGCCGCCAGGTCCTCGGGCGAGATGTCGTCGACCAGCCGGCCATGGTCGAGCACCAGCACCCGCTTGCGCATGCGCTTGACCAGGGCCAGGTCGTGGCTGGCCACCAGCACCGACGTGCCCGCCGCGGGCAGGGATGCGAACAGCTGCATGACCTCGGCCGCCAGTTGCGGGTCCAGGTTGCCGGTCGGCTCGTCGGCCACCAGCAGCGCCGGCCGGCCGACGACCGCGCGCGCGATTCCCACGCGCTGCTGCTCGCCGGAGCTCAGCTCCAGCGGCGTCGCCTTCTCGCGCTCGCCAAGGCCCACCTTCTCCAGCACCACGCGCACCCGCTTGTCGATCTCCGCGCGCGGCACCCCGGCGATCACCAGCGGCATCGCCACGTTCTCGAACACGCTGCGGTCGGTCAGCAGGCGGTGGTCCTGGAACACGATCCCGACCCTGCGCCGCTGCAGCGCGACACCGCGGCCGCGCACCTTGTTGAGGTTGCGCTCGTTGATCAGCACCGCGCCGCGGCTGGGCCGCTCGCTCAGGTGGATCAGGCGCAGCAGCGTGCTCTTGCCGGCACCGGAATGCCCGGTGACGAACAGCATCTCGCCCTCGGCCATGGAAAAGCTCACCTCGCTCAGCGCCTCGTGCCCGCCGGCGTAGCGCTTGGAGACATTGTCGAAGCGCAGCAGGCTCACGTCGCGGTTCCCGTCATCGGATCAACTGGTTCATCTGGAAGATCGGCAACAGTATCGCCAGCACGATGAACAATACGACCCCACCGACGCCCAGGATCACCGCCGGACCCAATGCCGCGGTCGCCACGGCCATGACGGTGTCGAGTTCGCGCTCGAGCTGCGAGGCGGCCTCGTCGAGCATCGCGTCGAGCCGCCCGGCGCGCTCGCCGCTGGCGATCAGGCGCACCGCGACGGCCGGGAAGTGACCGGTGGCGGCCAGTGCCTGGGCCAGCGAGGCGCCCTCGCGGACGCGCCCTGCCACGCCGGCCAGGGCTTCGCGCAATACGGAATTCTGCACGGTCGCCGTCGCCAGCCCCAGGGCCTCCAGCAACGGCACCGCGCTGGCACCCAGCATCGCCAGGGTGCGCGCGAAGCGCGCGGTGTCCAACGCGACCACCAGTCGGCCGACGAAGGGCAGGCGCAGCCACAACCGGTCGCGCAGCAGCGCGCTTGCCGGGCGACGCCACAGCGCCACGCCGATCGCCGTCGCCACCGCCAGCACCGGAAACAGCCACCAGCCGTGGCTGCGCAGGCCACCGGTGATGGCCATCAGGACCCGGGTCGGCCAGGGCAGGGCCTGGCCGCTGCGCACGAACACGCCGGTCACCTCGGGCACCACGAACCACAGCAGGCCGGCCACCACCGCCAGCGCCACCGTCAGCAGCAGCACCGGATAGGCCAGCGCCCCGATCAGTCGTCGGCGCAGCGCGTCGCGCGATTCCAGGTGGTCGGCGAGCCGCAGCAGCACCCGGTCCAGTCGGCCGCTCTGCTCCCCGGCCTGCACCGTGGAGCGGTACAGCGCATCGAAGGTGCCGGGGAACTCGCCCAGGGCCTGGGCCAGCGTCGCACCCTCCATGACCCGGGCCCGCAACCCGAGCGCCAGCGCGCGCACGCGCGGCTCCGCGCCATCGGCAAGCGCCGCCAGCGACTCCTCCAGCGGCAGGCCAGCCGCGACCAGCGTGGCCAGTTGCCGCGTGATCGTGACCCGCGCGCGGCGGGCACGCCGGAGCGGCGCGTCACCACGCCTTCGACCTCGCGCACCTCCAGCGGCGCCAGCCCGCGCTCGCGCAGCTGCCCGCGCGCCGCGCGCGCGGTGTCGGCCTGCAGCACGCCCCTCTCGGTGCGGCCGGCCGGATCCAGGGCCTCGAAGTGGAAGGCGGGCATGGAATCAGGCCTCCACGCCAGCCCCGCGAAGTTCACCGGGCATCTGCTCGAGGTCCAGCACCGGATCCCGGTCGACGACCCACTCCCGGCCCAGATCGCGGCTGCTCTTGAGGCGCCCGTCCTCGCACATCGCGAAGATCAGCTCGGCGCTGGAGATGGAGGGCAGCAGGAGCTCGCATCCCGGCTCGAGCGCCTCGCCCCACCCGGTCACGCCCTCGGACTCGCTGCCGATACGCACGTGCAGGTCGTCCAGCGGGAAGCGTCGCCCGGACACCGGGTCGCGGCCCTGCTGGTGGGCGACGACCAACAGGCGATCGTCCTCCAGTCGGATCGGCGGGCTGTGGACCACCCGGCTCCACACCTCCTGCCCGATCACCGGCTGGAGCCGGTTCCAGTCGCGGCCCGCCGAGTGGCTCAGCATGGGCCGCCCCGCGCTTCCCCAGGCCGCCCGGGAACGCCCACGACGACCCCGTCGGGCTGCTGTGCCAGCACGACGAAATCGGTGGAGCGCCCGGGTGTCGTGCTGCGGCTGGCAGGATCGTAGACGACCCGCTCACCGCCACCCACGAGCACGATGCGCTGGTGTTCGTCATGGAAGGCGTAGACCTCGTTCCAGCCCGGGAAAAGCAGGTTGCCGCGATGGGCGAAGGTGTGCAGCGCGGTCCACTCCGAAAGGTCGGGGCTGGCCTCGTAGAAGGTGACCTGCGTGTCTGATCGGGCCAGCGCGTGGAAGCGGCCGTCGCGGGCGGCGTCCATCCAGTAGACCGCCGATCGCGTGTCAGGCCCCCCGACCCGCTCCCACGGACCCTCAAGGGACTCCGCGCGCAGCACCAGCCCCCGCTCGCCAGCGGCAATGTATCCCCCGTCGTAGGCCACGAGCGCGCCGAGTTCGTTTGTATAGCCGGTGTCGGCGCGTTGCCAGTCCCCATCCCCCCGGCGCCAAAGGATCTGTCCGAGGACCCCGCTCAGCGCGACACCCTCCGGCCCGACGCGATGCGGATGGCGTGCCAGGGCAAAGGAGCGGATCCGCGAAGCGAGGTCGAGCCTCTGGGCATCGCCATGGTCCTGGTCCCACCCCTGCACGCCATCGGCCGGAGGCGTGCGTGGAAGTCGGGATAGGCATCGGCGACGAACTCCGCGAGGTCCTGCCTGTCCTCCATCCGGGTCACGACGAAGGGCTTGCGGCCCGCACCCGACTCGCCCCCGGGTGCCGGGAACGGCTGGTAGGCCAGCGTCCCCAAGCTGGTGAAGTGGTTCTCGTCGACGTGGAAGGTCCCGACGCTGCGTGGCACCCGCGCATTGATCCAATAGGTCGCGTCTGAGCCGTGCATCAAGCTCTGGAGCATCGCCAGCCCGTAGTGGCCCGGCGGCAGCGCGCCGATGAAGACGCGACTGTTGAGCAGCCCGGTGCCCTTGGCCTCGAGCTGGTAGCGCTTGCTGGTGTCCTCGAGGTCGACGACGTACACCGATGTCCAGTTGTCGAGGAACGGCGCGAGACGGTTCGTGTTGGAGACCACCTGCACTGCGACGATGCCGTACCGGTCCGGCAATTTATCCGGCCGATCCAGCCGCGTGTTCGGCATGCCCGGCGCACAGCCCGCCAGCACGCCCCACAGCGCGCACAAAACCAACACGAACAATAGTCGACGCCCCATCATGGATCCCCCTGGTTCAGATGTCTTCGTGCTGGACCGGCCTGGCGTGCCCGGCCCTCATTCGTCCTGCCGCGTGACCCGCAGCACTTCCTCGACCGAGGTGATGCCGGCGCACACCTTGGCCCAGCCATCGGCGAGCAGGGGCGCCGACGTCGTCCGGGCATGCGCGTGCAACGCCTGCTCGGCGGCACCGTCATGGATCAGCCGGCGCATTCCCTCGTCGACCACCACCAGCTCATAGATGCCGGTGCGCCCGCGATAGCCGCCGCTGCGTCCGGTGGCATCGGCCCGTGGACGGCGGAAGCGCAGCCCGGGGCTGAAGCGTCCACCCAGCGCCGCGCATTCGGCCTCGGTGGGCGCGTACTCCTCGCTGAGCTCCGGATCCAGCACGCGCACCAGCCGCTGCGCCAGCACACCGATCAGCGAGGCCGAGAGGAGGAACTGCTCGACTCCCATGTCGCGCAGGCGCGTCATCGCGCCGACCGCGGAATTGGTATGCAGCGTGGACAGCACCAGATGGCCGGTGAGGCTGGCCTGCACCGCCACCTCGGCGGTCTCCAGGTCGCGGATCTCGCCGACCATGACCACGTCGGGGTCCTGGCGCAGGATCGCCCTGAGGCCGCGGGCGAAGCTCATGTCGACCTTGCTGTTGACCTGGGTCTGGCCGATGCCGTCGAGACGGTACTCGATCGGGTCCTCGACGGTGAGCAGGTTGCGGCTGGCGTCGTTGAGGCGCTGCAGCGCGGCATACAGCGTCGTGGTCTTGCCCGAACCGGTCGGGCCGGTCACCAGCAGGATGCCGTGCGGCCGGTGGATCAAGGTGTCCAGCCGCTCGCGCGTGGCCGCGTCCATGCCGACCTCGGCCAGGTCCAGCGCCCGGCCTGCTTGTCGAGCAGGCGCAGCACCACGCGCTCGGAACCGCCCTCGCCACCGACCGGGATCGTGCTCACGCGCACGTCCACCGGGCGGCCGGCGATGCGAAGGCCGATGCGGCCGTCCTGCGGCAGCCGGCGCTCGGCGATGTCCAGCCGCGCCATCACCTTGATCCGGCTGACCACCGCGGCGGCCACCGCCTTGCGCGGGCTGAGCACCTCGCGCAACACGCCGTCGACGCGGAAGCGCACCACCAGCCGGCTTTCGAACGGCTCGATGTGGATGTCCGACGCGTTCTCCTTGACCGCTTCGGTCAGCAGCGCATTGATCAGGCGGATGATCGGTGCGTCGTCGTCGCTCTCCAGCAGGTCCTCGGGCTCGGGCAGCGCATCGGCCAGGCTGGAGAGGTCCTCGCCGCCCAGGTCGACCGCGGCGCTGCCACCGCCGGTGTCGCCTTCGCCGTACAACCTGCGCAGCGCGTCCTCGTAGGCCGCCGCGTCGAGCTCGACCGGCCGCAGCGGCAGGCCGCACAGTCGGCGCAATTCGAACAGCACCTCCGGACCGACACCGGGCCGGTGCCAGACCAGGGCGTGGCCGTCGTCGACACCGGCGATCGTCGCGCCCTGCCGCCGGGCGAAGCCGTAGGACGGCCGCACCGGGGCCGCTTCAGTCACCGCGCGGCACCTCGCCCGGCGCCGGCTGAAGCGGCGGCGGGTTGCGGAACAGGTCCTGCGGATCGGCCGGCAGCACTGGCAGGTCGCCGCCGCGGACCCGGCCCTCGAAGCGCTCGCGCATCTGCAACTGCTCCGAGCGCAGGAAGTTGTACTTCTCGCTCGACACCGCCGCCTCGCTGATGCCGTCGCGCAGGATCACCGGGCGCATGAAGATCATCAGGTTGCGCTGCGAGCGCGAGGTCTGGCGGTTGCGGAACAGCGCACCGATGCCGGGGATGCGGCTCAGGCCCGGCACGCCCTGGATCTGCTCGTTGACGTCCTCCGAACTCAGGCCGCCGAGCACCAGCAGGCCGCCATCGGGCACCAGCACCGAGGTGCGGATCTCGCGCTTCGTGGTGATCAGGTCGGCAGCGCCTGCAAGCTGGGTCGGCGACAGGCTGGAGATTTCCTGGAAGATCTCCAGCCGCACGCTGTCGCCCTCGTTCACGTGCGGGGTCACGCGCAGCGTCAGGCCGACGTCGCGGCGCTCGATGGTCTGGAACGGGTTCTGGCGGCTGGGTCCCGCGCCGGCGCCGGTGTTGGTGAACTGGCCGGTGATGAAGGGCACCTCCTGGCCGACCTTGAACTCGGCCTCCTGGTGGTCGAGCATCACCAGCGTCGGTTGCGACAGCACGTTGGCGCGGCCATCGCCGCGCAGCGCCTTGACCAGGATGCCGAGCTGGAAGATCGGTTGATCCGAGCCCGGCAGGGTCAGCACGCGCTCGAGGAAACCCAGGTTCAGGCCCGGGCCCACGCCCTGGGTCGGATCGAAGCCGATGATGCCCCTGCCGCTGCCGGGCAGGTTGGTACCGCCGATCACGCCGCGGGTGAGGCCGCCGGCACCGTCGTCGCGAATGTCGGTCGCCTGCCACTGCACCCCCAACTCGTCGGCCAGCTCGTCGCTGACCTCCGCGATCACCGCCTCCACCATCACCTGCGCGCGGCGCACGTCCAGCGAGCGCACCACGGCGGCCAGCTCGCGGTACACCGAGGGCACCGCGGTGATGACCAGCGCATTGGTTTCGGCATGGTGGTGGATCGTCGCGCTACGCGCGCCTTCGTCGTCGCTGGCGGTGCCGGTCAGCGTGTTGGCGATGCCTTCGAGCACCGGCAGCAGCATGGCACCGTCGGCATAGCGCAGGTACACCACCTGGGTGGCGTCGCCGTCCGAGAGCGGGGTGTCCAGGTGGGCCACCAGCGTGCGCAGGCGCAGGCGTGCGGCCCGGTCGCCGGAAACCAGCATGGAGTTGGTGCGCGAGTCGGCGATCATGCGCCCGCTGCCGGCCAGCGCCAGGCCCTGGGCCTGCGGCTCGAGCTGGGTCAGCGTGCGCGCCATCTCCGAGGCGTTCGCATGGCGCAACGGGATCACCTCGACCTCGTTGTCCGACACGGTGTCGATGCGCCGCACCAGCTGTGCGATGCGCTCGACGTTGCCGGCGCGGTCGGTCACCACGAGCGTGTTGCCCTGGGCGGCCAGCTGCGCCGAGGGCGACACCAGCGGGCGCAGCAGCGCCGCGAGTTCCGCCGCCGGCACCTGGCCGATCTCGATCACCCGCGTCACCATCGCATCGGGCCGGTCCACGCCGACGGCGGCGATGCCGGCGCCGGCATCGCGCAGCGCCGCGGCCTCGGGCAGCACCTTCCACATGCTGCCCGACGGGACCACCGCGTAGCCGTGCACCCTGAGCACCGACTCGAAGGTGCGCCAGATCTCCTCGGGCCCCTGGGGTTGTCCGGAAATGACGGTCACCCGTCCCTCGACGGCGGGGTCGACGATGAAGTTGCGTCCGGTGATCTCGCTGACCGTCTGGATCAGCACGCCGATGTCGGCCGAGGTCAGGTTCAGCGTGTGGCGCCCTGCGGCATCCGAACCCACGGCCTGGGCCGACAGCGGTGCGGCGGTGGCCAGGGCCACCGTGAGGAGGGTGCAGCGGATCAGGCGTGGCAGCATGGTTTGTCGTTCTCCGGCCTACAGGCCGATGGTGAGCTGGCGGTCGATGCCGTCGCGGCGCACGGTCAACTGGACCGGCCCTCCGCGCTGCAGCGATTGTTCGAGTTCGCTCCGGCGTTGCGGGCCGTCGAGCGGGATGCCGTTGACCTGGGTGATCACATCCTCGCCCGAAAGCCCCAGCCGTTCGAGCAGGGCCGGGTCGGGCACGCGCAGCCGGACCCCGATGACGCGCTCGCCTTCCAGCACCGGCACGATGTTGGCTTCCGACACCAGGCTGGCCAGATCCGGCGCGCCGGCCTGGCGCGCAGTCGCCAGGTCGGGACGGCCCACGTTGATCGGCGCACTCAGGTAACCACCACTGGCCTGCTGCGCGTCGGTCGCCGTGGCGCCGCGCGTCGCGCCGGGCCGGGCGGAGGGTCCCGATCGGGGCGGGGCCGAACCGGTGCCTCCCAGGCGGGCCAGGGCCAGTGTCTCCAGCGTGCCGCCCCGCTCGATCAATACCCGGTCGGCGTGCACTTCGCGCAGGCGCGCGCCTGCCGGAAGGCTGTCGCCGGCGCGGTAGGCGCGATCGGCGGCCCCTTCGCCCTCGGCGATGAAGGCCACGCCCCGGGTCGCGTCGGTGGCGCGACGGTGCCGCGAAGCACCAGCCCGGAACGGCTCGCCGGTGCCGTCTCGACCGCCTGGGCGGCAGTCGCGCCCGGACCGAACAGCCCCTGCATCGATGCGGCATGCCTGGCGGTCGGCGAACCCCCGCCTGCCGGCAATGAAGCTTCGGGCGCAGGCAAGGTCGGACCGGCCAGCACCAGCCACACCAGGCGGGCCGCCAGCACGACGCACACCGCCGCCAGCACCAGGGTGACGCCCTGCGGCAGCGCGCGGTTGGCGCCCAACGATGCGATTGAATCGGCCATGGCCGTCATGGTGTGCGCAACCCTCCCCCGGAACGCGACCAATCTAGCAGAGCCCGCCGCTCACCGGCGCCCCGGGCCGCCGGGACGGGCGGCCACGGAACGACGCGGGGACGGGCCTCAGCCGGACTTGTCGCCACCCCGGATCAGGGCGCTGAGGCCGCGCTTGATCTTGCCGAGCAGCGAGTTCTCCTTCGCGGGGGCGGGCGCTGCCCGCTCGGCACGCGCCGGGCGCGCAGCCCGGGCCGGCGGATCGCCACGCCCTTCGCCGCGTCCTTCGCCCCGCGGCTTGCGCGGTGCGCGCGGCTTCGCCGCGCCGGATGCCTTCTGGCCTTCGCCCTGGCCCTTGTCCTCCTGCGGCGCGGCCTGGCCGTCGGCCGGCTTGCGGCCGCGGCCACCACGGCGCCGGCGCTTGCGCGGCGCGCCGTCGGCCGTGGAAGCGCCCTCGCCAGCCGCGTCCTTGGACGCTGCAGCGGGGCTTTGCGGTGGGCGTCACGTCGGCGGGGGGCCGGCGTGGCGTCGGACACCGGCGCCTTGGCCGGGTCGGCCTGGGTCGCAGCGGCTTCGCTGCGACGCGGGCGGTCGCCGGAACCCGAGCGCGAACCCGGACCCGAGCGCGCCCCGTCCCTGCCGCCGCTGCGTCCGCGACCCGAACCGCCGCCGCCACGCGGGCCACCGCGGCCACTGGCCTCGGCCTCCTCGCGTGCCTCGCGGAAGATCTTGGAGACGCTTTCGACCTCTTCACCCTCGACCGGCTCGCGCCTGGCGCGCTCCTGCGCCACCAGCAGGTCGGGCGTGACCGGCTCGACCGGGATCTTCTGGTCGATGTAGGCCTCCACGTCCGGCAGGCTCATCGCGTACATCTCGCAGGCGAAGCTGATCGCATCACCCTCGGCGCCCAGGCGCGCGGTGCGGCCGATGCGATGGACATAGTCCTCGGCATCGAACGGCAGGTCGTAGTTGAAGACGTGGGTGACATCGTCGATGTGCAGGCCACGCGCGGCCACGTCGGTGGCCACCAGCGCGTCGAGCTGGCCCTTCTGGAAGCGGCCCAGCAGCGTCTCGCGCTTCTTCTGCGGCACGTCGCCCGACAGCACGCCGACCCGGAAGCCGGCCTTCTCCAGCGAGCGCGCCACGCGTTCGACCCACACCTTGGTGTTGACGAAGACCATGCTGCGCGCGTCGGCCGGCGCACGCGACATCAGGCCGATCAGCAGCGGGATCTTCTCCTCCATCGCCGGCAGGTACATGCGCTGGCGAACGCGCGCGGCGGTGATCGTCTCGGTCTCGACGACCAGCTTCTCCGGCTCGTTCATGTGCTCGTAGGCCAGCTCCAGCACGCGGTGGCTGAGCGTGGCCGAGAACAGCAGGGTCTGGCGCTCGGTGCGCACGGCATGCGCCGCAGGAGGAAGCGGATGTCCTTGATGAAGCCGAGGTCGAACATGCGGTCGGCCTCGTCGAGCACGCATACCTCGCAGGCGTGCAGCGACACGACCTTGTGCTGCTTCACGTAGTCGATCAGGCGGCCCGGCGTGGCGATGATGACATCGGTGCCCTGGCGCAGCTGCTCGCGCTGCTTGTCGTAGTCCACGCCGCCGTAGATCAGGCTGAAGCGCATGCCCAGCTCGGAGCCGAACTTCACCGCGTCCTTGTGGATCTGGATCGCCAGTTCGCGCGTGGGCGCCAGGATCAGCGCGCGCGGATCCTCGGGCTTGCGGTCGGCCAGCGCCGGCCGGGTCAGCAGGCGGTTCATCAGCGCGATCAGGAAGGCCAGCGTCTTGCCGGTGCCGGTCTGCGCCTGGCCCGCGACGTCGCCGCCGGGCAGGGCGACCGGAAGGGTCAGCGCCTGGATCGGGGTGCAGCGCGAGAAGCCGGCGCGTTCGAGGCCGGCCAGCAGCTCGGGGTGGAGGTCGAAATTGGAGAAGGCAACGTCGGTCAGCGGTTTGTCAGTCATTGGGTCTCGGCTTGTGCACGGCCTCACGGCGGACGCGAAGCGGGATCGCGTCGGCCCCCGGCCGTGCTTGCGTGCCCGACGCGTCGAACGCAAGATGGGGTCGACGCCCCGCCGGGCCTTAGGGTTGATTTGTTCGTTTTCGCCCCCCAGTTTAGCGCGGCAACCACCCAAATACCCGTTTTTTCTAGGAGTTACGCGTGAGCGACAACGTCATCCACGTCGGCGACGGCGATTTCGAGGCCGAGGTGCTCAAGTCCTCCGAGCCCGTGCTGGTCGACTTCTGGGCCGAGTGGTGCGGCCCCTGCAAGATGATCTCGCCGATCGTCGACGAGCTGGCGCGCAACTACGCCGGCAAGGTCAAGGTGGTGAAGATCAACATCGACCACAACCCCAACGTACCGCGCCAGTACGCGGTGCGTGGCATCCCGACGCTGATGATGTTCAAGGACGGCCAGGTGGCCGGCACCCAGGTGGGTGCGGTCGGCAAGGCCCAGCTGGCGCAGTTTGTCGACAAGGCGATCTGAAGCGCCCGTCGACCCCGCCCGGGGACGGCCTTCCCGGGCCGGCAGGTGAACGCCCGTTCCACCGGCTGGGGCCACCGCTTGCCGCGCGCGGCAATGCGGTGGTAGCGTTATCCCAGCGCAGGCGTCGCGATGACGCCCTCGTTCCCGCGCCAATCCAACTCCTCCTTTCTCACACTCGCCCCTTGCGAGGTGCATTCCGTGTCCGATAACGAATCCGAAACCGGCGACGTCGCTGAGAAGCGCACGCGCCAGTCCACCGAGTCCGCGCCCGAAGCGTCCAAGGCCGAAGGCGACGGCGGCAAGTCCGCCCCCGCCAAGCCGCGCGCCCGCGCCGAATCCAAGCCCAAGGCCGATGCCGATGCCGGCGACGCTTCAGGCGGCGGTGGAACGTCCGAGGCCCCGAGGGGTGGCGGCAATGATGGCAACGAGTCCCAGTCCGGCGGCGGCAACGACGACGGCGGGGGCAAGGACGGCGACAACCGCGGCTCCGGCGGCGGCGATGGCGGCCGTGACGGCGGCCCGCAGCGAGAAGGCGCCCGCCGCGACCGCAACCGTCGCAACCGGCGCAACCGCAACGACCGCGACCGCGACGACCGCGGTCCGCGTGGCGGCAGCGACGAGGACGACGAGGGCCCGCGCGACAACCGTCCGTTGCCCAACCTGCCCGAGGGCTTCCAGACCTACTCGCTCAACGACCTCAAGCGCCTGCCCACGCACAAGCTGCTGGAGATCGCCGAGCAGCTCAACATCCACGAGGGCGTGGCCCGCGCGCGCAAGCAGGACGTCATCTTCACCCTGCTCAAGGTGCTCACCCGCCACGGCGAGGGCGTCGCCGGCGAGGGCGTGCTGGAGATCCTGCCCGACGGCTTCGGCTTCCTGCGTTCCGCCGATGCCAGCTACCTGGCCGGCCCGGACGACGTCTATATCTCGCCCAGCCAGATCCGCCGCTTCAACCTGCGCACCGGCGACGAGATCGCCGGCCGCATCCGCAGCCCGAAGGACGGCGAGCGCTACGTCGCCCTGGCCAAGGTCGACACGATCAACGGCGAGCCGCCGGAAGCCAGCAAGGGCAAGGTGCTGTTCGAGAACCTGACCCCGCTGTTCCCGCGCCAGCGCTTCGTGCTCGAGCGCGGCAACGGCTCGACCGAGGACATCACCGGCCGCGTCATGGACCTGATGTCGCCGATCGGCAAGGGCCAGCGCGGCCTGATCGTGTCGCCGCCGAAGGCCGGCAAGACGATGCTGCTGCAGAACATCGCCAGCGCGATCATGCACAACAGCCCCGACGTGCACCTGATCGTGCTGCTGATCGACGAGCGGCCCGAGGAAGTCACCGAGATGCAGCGCACCGTGCGCGGCGAGGTGATCTCCTCGACCTTCGACGAGCCCGCCGCACGCCACGTGCAGGTGGCCGAGATGGTCATCGAGCGCGCCAAGCGCCTGGTCGAGCACAAGAAGGACGTGGTGATCCTGCTCGACTCGATCACCCGCCTGGCCCGCGCCTACAACACCGTCGTACCGAGCTCCGGCAAGGTCCTCACCGGTGGTGTCGACGCCAACGCCCTGCACCGCCCGAAGCGCTTCTTCGGTGCCGCGCGCAACGTCGAGGAAGGTGGCAGCCTGTCGATCATCGCCACCGCGCTGGTCGAGACCGGCTCCAAGATGGACGAGGTGATCTACGAGGAGTTCAAGGGCACCGGCAACATGGAAGTGCACCTGGACCGCCGCATCGCAGAGAAGCGCGTCTACCCCGCGATCAACATCAACCGCTCCGGCACCCGCCGCGAGGAGTTGCTGATCGAGGCCGACACGCTGCAGCGGGTGTGGATCCTGCGCAAGCTGCTGCACCCGATGGACGAGCTGTCCGCCATCGAATTCCTGCTCGACAAGATGAAGACCACCAAGACCAACGACGAATTCTTCGGTTCGATGAAGCGCTGAGCCCGGCGTTCGGAGCAGTACGAAAAAGCCCCGCGATGCGGGGCTTTTTCATGGGCGCGAGATCGGCCAGGAGTCCTTCAGAGCCAGGGATCTTCGATCTGCGTGGCCAGGGCGACACGCGTATCGATGGGCTGACCGCTGGCATCGAGCTCTTCCAACTTGAGGGAGTCGCGCCTGGCCATCCGCTCTTCCACCCACGCGTCGCGCATCCGCGGGAGGAACACGATGCGCGACCAGCCAACCTCGTCACGGCGAAACGGATCGGAATCGTCACTTCGCGCAGTTCGTGTTCCGAGGGTGAGAAGCGCATGCGCCCGGCGGCCTGTTTTGGCTCCTGAACGAAGGGCCGGATGTGACGTCCGGCGCCCCCCAGTGCCGGACGATTCAACAAAGCAGCAGAGCGCGTCCCGACGCGCAATACCGTGCCGTCGGCCGCCACCTGGACCAGCATCAGCACGTAGGCCTCGTATCCGCTGGCAGCCGACTTCTCCGGGTAGCGTGGCGGCGGGAAGTGCTCCACGCCATGCATCCGGCGCACATGGTCCGGATCGTCGACGGGGATGAAGGAGGGTCGACCCGTGGACATGCTGAAGCCGCCGTCCGCCCGCCGGGTGGCATAAAGATCGACCCGCATGCTGACCCGCACCGTCCGTTCCACCGGCTCGCCTTCCGTGGTCATGATCGGATTGAACCGCCACTGCCGCATCATCGATTCGTAGCCCGCGGCGGCCTCACCCAGGTCGGTTTCAAATTCCAGCGCCTCGACCGTGCCATCCGGCGCCACGTCCACCGTTGCTTGCGCATGAAGGGTGTAGATCTCGTCCGCGTGCGCCCGGGAATGCGGGGACATCGCGACCATCAGGCCGAGGGCCAATGCCGGTGCCAAGCGGCGGGCCATCGTGTCGATAAAATTCACCAGGCGCTCCCTGCAGGTCATGGGCCGGTTCACATCCACGGCAGTTCGGGCGGGTTGAGCAGCACGAAGCGACTGGACTGGTCGTTGACATCCATGACCCGCTCCACGGGTCCGTCCTCGGGTGACAGCACCTGGGCGACCCAGGCTTCGCGCGCGGCGGGAACCGGGCGGATCCGCTGCCAGGCGCTGGTGTCGGTACCTTGCATCGCGAAGTCGACGGGTATGAATACCCGCCGCGACTCCAATGACGACGGATTGAATTGCCAACGCTCCACGGCCCTCTTGGCAGCGACAGCAAACCGCTCCATCGCTCGATCATGACCGCTCCAGTTGGCGTTCTTGAAGGCTGCCGACGCCACGCCCGCCCGCACGACCTGCCCGGACGGACCCACCTCCACCAGCAGCACCACTTCCGCCTCGGCGCCACGGTGCGCCTGGTCTGTCGGATAGCGCGGCACATGCCTGCGGACGACCTCGAACGGCTCGGCCTCGCCGGAAGCCAGGCGAAACTCGATCCGGTCCGGTGTGCCGGGCGGACTGCGGAACACGGGTCGACCGACACTGAGCTCGAGTGAGCCGTCGTCCTGCTCGATCACGTACACGTCCATCTCGGCGAACGCACGCGCCGGCACCGCCTGGCCATCCTCGAGTACGGGCTCGAAGCGCCACTGCCGGATCTGTTCACTGTAGATGCGCTGGGCATCCTCGCCGGGCACGCCGGAGAGCTGCACGGCTTCGACGCCGCCATCAACGCCGATGTCGATCGTCGCCTTCGCATCGGTCTTGAAGATATCGCCCGGCGCCGCGCTGGCGGGCGCGAGTGCGAACATCGCCCAGGCGGCCATCACCGCCGCTACCGTCCTGATCATCCTTGTCATGTCGCCTCCCCCCAGGTTGTGGATCGGATAGTAGCGATATTTCGCGACGGCATCGATTCCAGCGCTGCGGCCTGGACGCGGCGAACGCGTTTGACGTTCACGGCACCGAACTGTTATTCGAACCACACAGGGAACCTGCCGGAGGCGCGACCAGAGGGGTCGCGCCGTGCGCATATCTGGGGAATGGAAAAATGACATTGGGGAATTCACGGCGCCTGCTGCTGGCCGGCGCGATCGCGCTGGCGTTGGGGAGCGCCACGTTTGCGACGGCCACGGCCGGATCGGCCGGGGTGGCTGCCGAGCGCGCCGCCGTCGAGCACCTGACGCGGCAGCACCGGGCGCTGGGCATGGCACGGGCGGACATCACCGAAGCCTCGGTGGCCAGCTCGTTCACCAGCGCGCACAACGGCGTCAGCCACGTCTACCTGCAACAGCACCATCGCGGCATCGAAGTGCGCGGGGGCGTGTTCAACGTCAGTGTCGCCGCCAACGGCGAAGTGCTGCACCACGGCCACCGCTTCGTGCCCGGGCTGGCGGCCAGCGCCGCACGCCAGACAGCGCGCCTGGACGCCAGCGCCGCCCTGTCACGGGTGGCGAGCGACGCACTGCAACTGCAGCTGGCGGCGCAGCCACGAGTCCTGCAGGCGGCCACCGGCCGCAACCAGCGCACCGTGCTGGCCGACGCCGGCCTTGCCGTGAAGCCGATCGAGGCGAAGCTGGTGTGGTTCGTGCAGCCTTCCGGCGGCGTGCGCCTGGCCTGGGAGCTCGAGATCGAGGAGCACGACGGCGTGCACTGGTGGCAGGCGGTGGTCGATGCGCAAACCGGCACCACGCTGGAGATGTTCAACCTGGTGGTGCAGGAAAATGCCGAGGCGATCGCACTGGGCATCGCACGTCCGGGCGTGACCGACGCACCCGGTGACCATGGCCACGGCAGCATCGTCGCCCATCGCCATCACGATCACGTCGGCCCGCAGCAGGCGTCCAGTCCGTACGGCTTCGAGCCGACCGATGGCGCCAGCTACAACGTGTTCCCGATGCCGCTGGAAAGCCCCAGCGACGGGCCGCGCCAGCTGGTCACCGATGTGGCCGACCCGCTGGGTTCGCGACTGGGCTGGCACGACACCGGCGCCAACCAGTACACGGTCACGCGCGGCAACAACGTGCATGCGTACGCCGACCGCTCGGCCAGCAACACGCCGGACCCGGGCAGCGACCCCGACGGTGGCCCCGGCCTGGTGTTCGACTTCCCGCTCGACCTCGGCGCCGCGCCGGTGGATTCGCAGGCTGCGATCGTCACCAACCTGTTCTACTGGAACAACATCATGCACGACGTGTCCTACCGCTACGGGTTCACCGAAGCGGCGGGAAACTTCCAGGTCAACAACTTCGGCCTGGGGGGCGCGGGCAACGACGACGTTCGCGCCGAGGCCCAGGACGGTGGCGGCACCAACAACGCCAACTTCGGTACGCCGACCGACGGCCAGCGTCCGCGCATGCAGATGTACGAGTGGACCAATCCGCTGGCGATCGTGCTCGACGTGACCGGTTCGGCTGCCGCGGGCCAGTATCCGGGCTCCGGCGCGGCCTTCGGCCCGCAACTCTCCGCCACCGGACCGGTGGGCGGCACCGTGGTGCTGGCCGACGACGGCACGGCCCTGCCGCACGAGGGCTGCAGCGCATTCACCGTTCCGGCTGGTTCGGTGGCGCTCGTCGACCGCGGCAACTGCCCGTTCACCCAGAAGGTCGCCAACGCCCAGGCGGGCGGAGCCAGTGCGGTGATCGTCGCCAACAACGTGACCGGCGCACCGATCTCGATGGGTGGCACCGATGCCAGCATCACGATCCCGTCGATGATGATCCGCCTGGAGGCCGGCCAGCTGCTGCGCGCGAACCTGCCGGCCACCGGCACGCTCAGCGATGCCTCGGCCGGCATCCCCAACCGTGACTCGGACCTCGACGCCGGCGTCATCGCGCACGAGTATGGCCACGGCATCTCCAACCGCCTCACCGGCGGCCGCACCAACGTGGGCTGCCTCAACAACGCCGAGCAGATGGGCGAGGGCTGGAGCGACTGGTTCGGCATCGTGCTGACCGCGCACCCGGACGACACCCGCGACACCGTCCGCGGCGTGGGTACCTACGTGACGTTCCAGCCGGTCGAAGGCCGCGGCATCCGCCCGACCCCCTACTCCACCGACATGGCGGTCAACCCGTCGACCTACGGCTGGGTGGCCGATCCGGCGATCAGCCAGCCCCATGGCATCGGCTACGTGTGGAACACGATGCTGTGGGAGATGTACTGGAACCTGATCGACAAGCACGGCTTCAACCCGGACATCTACGGTGACTGGGACAGCGGCGGCAACAACCTGGCGATGCAGCTGGTCATGGACGGCATGAAGTTCCAGACCTGCAGCCCGGGCTTCGTCGACGGCCGCGACGCGATCCTGGCCGCCGACGTGGCGCTGGGCGGCGACAACCAGTGCGAGATCTGGAGCGCGTTCGCCAAGCGCGGCCTGGGCGTGAGCGCCAGCCAGGGGAGCTCGAACAACCGCTCCGACGGCGTGGAGGCGTTCGACCTGCCGGCAGAGTGCACCTTGTCGAGCGAGTTCGGCAGCTTCCTTGCCCCCTGGCGCGACGACATCCGCAACCGCATCCGCGCCGGCCAGGTGCTGGATATCGGCTTCACCGTCGACGGGCCGAACGAAGGCCTGCTGGTCGACAGCCAGCCGATCAACTGCAACACCCGCGCCAGCCTGGGTGCCACGCAGCTGATCGCCACCTCCGACGACGGCATCGAGGCGGTTGGCGAGGCCCTGCAGGTGGAGTGGACGACCGACGCCTCCTGGCGGGGCAGCTGCCGTCGCGTCACGGTGCGCGTGCCCGGTGGCAACGACGGCACGCTGGACTTCATGGTCTTCTGACCGGCCGGCACCATCGGCAACCCGAAGGGGTGGCGGGCAACCGCCACCCCTTCTTCGTCAGGGCGCTCAGGGCTTGTCGTGGGGTTCGCGCAGGAACCGGGCCAGCGACACGTTCGAACGAACCGGCTCGAACTCCGCCGACACATCGACGAAGCCGCGCAGGATCGCGATCTCGTTGGGCGTGCGATTGAGGCGGTCGCGCAGGGCGGGGTCGGCCCCGGAGCGCAGCAAGCGCTGCACCACGCGAAGCAGGCCGTGCAGGGCCGCCAGGTGCAAGGGCCCGAAGCCGCGCTCGTCCTGGCTGGCCAGGGACACGTCTTCCCCCGCCAGGCAATCCAGCACCGCCAGGACCACCTCCTCGTCGCAGGCGGTGCCCGGCTCGGCGCGCGCGCCCAGCGCCAGCAGCATCGGCGTGTGACCGGCTTCACTGCGGGCATCGGCCTGGGCACCGGCCAGCAGCAGGGTATCGAGCAGGGCCACGGCCCGTTGCCGCTCGCGCGCACCGAACGCGTACAGCGCCGCGCAATGCAGCGCCGAATAGCCCTGTTCGTCACGCAGGGCCACGTCCGCGCCCGCCGCCAGCAGGCGCGAGCACATGTCGGGCAGGCCCAGTGCCGCCGCCACCATCAACGGGGTGACGCCCCCGGGCATGGACTGGTCGACGGCGGCGCCGGCATTGAGCAGGCGCTGCACGATTTCGGGATGGCGCATGCTGACTGCCGCCGACAGCGGGGAGGCCCCCGTACGCGCCATCAGGGTCGGATCCGCCCCGGCCGCCAGCAGCAGGGCCACCAGGTCCACGTGGCCGCCTCCGGCAGCACGGAGCAGAGCCGTGCACCCCTGCGCATCGACTGCGTCCACCGGCAGGCCAAGGTCCAGCAGCCGCTCCACGGCCTCGAGGTCGCCCGGGATCGCGGCCGCCGGCAGGTCGGCATCCTGCAGGGCCCGGCCCGGCAGGCGCCACTGGCTCCAGTTCAACCAGTAGGTCAGGTCGCGGCGGTTGGCGGCCAGGGCCAGGCCCAGGGCGGTCTGGCCGTCGGGCGTGCGGATCTCGGGCGAAGCCCCGTGGCGCACCAGCAGCCGCACGGCGGCCTCGCGGCCCAGGGCGCAGGCCACGTGGAGCGCGGCGTGGCCGCGCGCATCGCGGCTGTTGGGATCGACCCCGCGCTCGAGCAAGCCGAACACCAGCCGCATCCAGCCCAAACGGATCGCCAGCGCCAGCGGCGGTTCGCCACCCGGTCCGTTGCCGAACGCATCGGCCCCGCGCTCCAGCAGGTCCAGCGCCTGCTGCTCGCAGCTGCGCGAGGTGGTGTCGGCCGCCAGGCATCCCGCCAGCCAGCGCGCCAGGCCGCCGCTGCCGCCCACGCTTTCCCCGCGGGCCAGCAGGCGCTGCAGTGCGGTGAGTCCCAGGCCGCCGCGATCGAGCACGCTGAACACCATCGTGTCGCGGTCCGCCAGCAACGCACCGGGTTGCGCCCCGTGTGCGAGCAGCCAGTCGAAGACATCGATGTCGGCATCGCGGGTGTAGGCCAGCAGCCTGCCCGCCAGCGCCACCGGGTCCGGTGCCATCGCCTCGATCGCCGCCTGCGCCGCTTCGAAGCGGCGCTCGGGAAGCGCCTCGTCGAGCAACTGCTCCGGCGGCAGGGCCGGACGCTGGGGCTGCAGGGCCTCCGCGACGCTCGATGGCATCGGGTAGTCCGGCTGCAACACCTGGACCAGGGGCCATCGGCCCGCCTCGACCGCCACGTCCAAGGCGGTGCGCCCGGACTCGTCGGCGCGCTCCCGGTCTACGCCCAGGTCCAGCAACAGGGACAGCAGTTCCGGAGTGGTCGCGGCGGCAGCGCAGGCGAGCAGCAGGGGAGTGCGTCCCTGTGCGTCGCGCACGCTCGCGTCCAGGCGCGGGTGCACCAGGCGTCGGATCACGTCGATGTGGCCTTGTGCGGCGGCCAGCAGCAAGGGCGACTGGCCCTCCTCGTCCGTGGCATTGCGGTCGGCTCCCGCGTCGAGC
Organism: Alkalisalibacterium limincola; assembly: GCF_008017755.1. GTDB lineage: Bacteria > Pseudomonadota > Gammaproteobacteria > Xanthomonadales > Xanthomonadaceae > Alkalisalibacterium > Alkalisalibacterium limincola. The sequence continues at coordinate 8,165 of NZ_VRTS01000011.1, read as the reverse complement.
AGGACCTGCACGATCTCGGCGTGGCCGGCCTTGCAGGCCATCATCAGCGCCGTGCGGCCTGAACTGTTGCCGGCGTCGACGCGTGCCTTGTGCTTGAGAAGCAGCTGCACGCCGGCGGGATCGTCGTCGCCTGCCACGGCCGCCAGCAGCGCCGGCTGGCCACCCTCGGGCTGCGGCGAGGCACCACGCTCGACCAGGAAACGCGCCAGCCGCCAGTTGCCCGCGGCGCAGGCCGACCCGAGCGGACTGAATCCCTCGGCATCCAGCGCTTCCAGGCCGGCTTCGGCGTCGAGCAGGAGCGCCGCGACGGCGGCGTCGCTGCTGCGCGCGGCGTGGTGCAGCGGGGTCTGGCCCTCGGCGTCGGCCTGGCGCGGGTCGGCGCCATTGGTCAGCAGCGTCATGACCGCCTCGACCCGGCCATGCCAGCTGTCGCGCGTGGCGGCCAGCAATGGGGTCAGCCCGGCATGCATGGCATTGAGGTCGGCCCCGCGTGCAATCAGCGCACGCAGCAGCGACAGGTCGGAGTGGAGGCAGGCCAGCACCGCGGGCGGGCGCTGGTCGCGATCATCCGGCTCCGGCAGCACGTTGGGGTCTGCGCCCTCGTCGAGCGCGGCCAGCGCCTCCTCGATCCGCCCCTGGCGCACCGCCGCCAGCAAGCGCTCGTCGGCATGCGCGTCGGCGTCCACGGCTGCGTCGACGGCGGCGGCCTCGTCGGGAAAGGCCAGGCCCTCCTGCAACGCAGGCGCATCGGCCGCCGCATCGCGCCGCCGGGCGTCGGGCAGGTGCAGGCCGGCAAGCCTGGCGGCCACCAGTGCGCCCGCCACCGCGGCGAGAAGATGCACGACCACCAGAAGGGCGCGCAGGCCGATGCCCTGGCCGGGGCCGGCAAGGACCAACAGTGCCACCGCGGCGTAGGCCAGCCCCAGCGGCAACGCCAGGGCCAGGCCGGGGCCACGGGGTGGCTCGAACGCCGCGGCTTCGCGCAGCGCGCGCAGTCCACCGCCTTCGCGCACCGCATGCACGAAGGCCATGCCATGGCGCCACAGGACGAACAGTCCCAGCCCGGCGGCCATGCCCGCCAGCATCACCGTGGCGGCGCCGGGGGCCACGGTGATGCGGTGCAGCGGCCAGGCCAGCAACGCCACGAAGCCGGCGTAGCCCGCCGCGTGCAGCGCCGCCAGCGCGACGGCCTCGGCCGGCTCGATACGCCGGATCGCCCGCAGGCCCGATAGCGCGCCCAGGCCCAGCGCGATGGCCGGATGGGCCAGCCACAGCGCCGGCCACAGCCAGGGCGTGTCGGCCAGCAAGGGCAGCAAGGCCAGCAGCACCCCACCCAGCAGCAGCCCCAGCGCAGGCAGGCCTGGTCGCCAGGCCGCCGCCTCAGCGTCGCTCATCGAGCGCATCCGGATGCCGCGGCGGAAGCTGCAGGTAATAGCCCGCCTCCAGCAGACTGGTCCGCACCTTCGCCGCATCGGCACGTGCCAGCTGGCGCGGCGGCGACAGGTCGACCTCGAACACGAACTCCAGGCCACCCAGCTGCTCGCGCAGCGGCGCAGGCAACGCGTCGAAGCCGTCGCGCTGCTTCAGGTAGAGGTAGGTGTCGTCCTTGCGGACGCTCTTGTAGATGAAGGCGAGCATGGTCGGCCGGATGACGCGTAGACGGCGCCAAGCATACCGGCTCGCCGCTCCGGCCGGGAGCGCCGCACCTCGGCGGGTTCAGCCTCGGCGCGACACGGTGCGGCGCGGCACCGTGTCGCGCGGCCCATCAGCGCGCCGCGGGAGGAAATTCGGTCGGCGCCGGCGGGGCCACCACGGGCCGTACCGGGCTGTCCTCGAGCTCCCGCAGCAGCACCTCGACCGCCTTCTCGATGCTCGGGTCGCGACCGGCGGCCACCAGCTCGGGCCGGTCGATCACCTCGATGTCCGGCGCCACGCCCTCGTTCTCCACCGCCCAGTTGCCATCGGTGTCCATGAAGCTGAAGGTCGCTGCCAGGATCGCGCCGTTGTCGGCCAGCCGCGGGTTGCCGGAGATGCCGATCAGGCCACCCCAGGTGCGGGTGCCGATGATCGTGCCGAGGCCGAACTTGCGGAAGTAGTACGGCAGCGCATCGCCACCGGAGCTGGATTGGCCGTTGATCAGCATCGCCTTCGGCCCGCGGTGGTGCAGCACCGGGGTCGCGGTCGGCTGCAGGCCACGCCGCTTCCAGTAGTTCAGCGGCTCGCGGGTGAGAAGCTCGACCATGCGATCGGGAATGAAGCCGCCGCCGTTGTAGCGGTCGTCGATGATCAGCGCCTCGCGGTCCCCATAGGCCACCAGCCCCTTGAACATCTCGCGGCTGCCCTCCACCGCCGTGTTCGGCACGTGGATGTAGCCGATGCGGCCGCCGGAGAGCGAATCGACCATCGCCCGGCGCTGCTGCACCCAGTCGGTGTAGCGCAGGTTGTGCTCCGAGGCGATCGTGGTGACCCGGACCTCGCGCGCACCCTGCGCGCTGGCGCGGTCGTTCACGCGCAACGTCACCACGCGGTCGGCCTTGTTTTCCAGCAGCTGGTAGAAGTTGCGCACGCTGCGGGCATCCACGCCGTCCACGGCCAGGATGAAGTCGCCGTTGGCCACGTCCACGCCCGGCGCCGACAGCGGCGAGCGCGCGGCGATGTCGGCGGCGTCCTCGGGAAAGATCCGCGCGATGCGGAAGTAACCCGAGTCGTGCGCCTGGATCTCCGCGCCCAGCAGGCCACCTGCGCGACGCTGCACGACCGGCTGGTCGCCGGACTCCACGTAGACGTGGCCGGCATTGGCCTCACCGGCGATCTCGGAGAACAGGTAGTCCAGGTCGGCGCGCGTGTTCACGTAGGGCAGCAGCCGCTCGTAGCGGGCGCGGATCGCGTCCCAGTCCTGGCCGTGCATGCCCGGGTCGTAGAACCAGTCGCGCAGGATGCGCCACCCGTCGACGAACTGCTGCCGCCACTCGCGACGTGGCTCGATGCGGATTTCCCAGGCGTCGAGGTCGAGCTTGCCGTCGTCGACCTTGGCGTCGGGCTTGGCGTCGACGATCGCGAACGTGCTGCTCTGGCGAAGCAGCAGCTTGCTGCCGTCGGCCGACAGGGCGTAGCTGCCGACGCCATCGGCCACCTTGGCCGGCGTGTCGCCCTCCGTGGCCAGGAACTGCAGGCTGGGCGCGCCGTTGCGGCCGCCACCGGCGACGTAGAACACACCCTCCCCGTTCGCGGTCAAGCGGCCGTAGCCACCGGCGGGGGCCTTGAGCGGCTGAACGCGCGCGGCGAAGCCCTCGACATCGATGCGCACGTTCGGCGTTGCACGTTGCCGTTGCCGTTGCCGTTGCCATTTCCATTGCCGTTGCCGTTGCCATTGCCGTTCGCGCTACCGGTTTCATCGCTCTTCGGCCGGAACAAGGCGGGGCCATCGGCGAGAAGCGTGGCCGCATAGATGCGGGTGGCGTCGGAATACAACCAGTTGAACTCGTAGCTGGAGAAGTTGAGGTTGTAGTCGCGGTCGGACAGGAAATACAGGTAGCGGCCCTTCGGGTCGAACACCGGGTTGCGGTCCGGCGTGGTGCCGTCGGTCAGCGCGTGGTTGCGGCCATTGGCGCGCTCGTGCACCCAGATCGAGGGATTGCGGCCATTCGCGGTCTTCACGTAGGCCAGCCAGCGCGAGTCCGGCGACCAGCTGTAGTCGGTCAGGTCCTCGCGGTCGCTGGCGTCCACCTCGCTGATGCGTCCGCTGCCGACATCGACGATGCGCAGGCGCTGGCGCTTGTCGGAAAACGCAATGGCGCGGGAATCCGGCGACCACACCGGCGGGAACTTCCAGATGTCGCTGCCCGAGGTCAGGCGCCGCGGTTCGTCGCTGCCGTCCTGGGCGCGAACGTACAGCTCGTACTCTCCGGTGGCGTCGGACAGGTAGGCGATCAGGCGGCCATCGGGGGACCAGGCCACCGAATGCTCGCGGTGGTCGGGGGTGTTGGACACATTACGCGGCTCGCCGTGCTTCGCCGGCAGCGTGAACACTTCACCGCGCGCACCGAACACCGCGCGCGCGCCATCGGGTGCGATGTCGAAGCTCTCGACGAAGCCCGCGCCCTTGACGAAGCGCGGCTGCGCGTCCGGGAAGTCGCCTGCGACCCGAATCGGCACCTTGCGGGCCTGGTTCGTGGCCGGGTCGAAATGCCAGATCGTGCCGCCGTTCTCGAACACCAGGCTGTCGGGCCCGGCGCTGGGCCACAGCACGTCGTAGTCGCTGAAGTCGGTCAGCCTGACCGCCTCGCCGCCCGCAGCCGGCATCGAATAGAGGTTGAGCGTGTACTCGCGGTCGGAGACGAAATAGATCGTGTCGCCGATCCACATCGGCTGGTGGTCGGTCGCGCGGGTTTCGGTCATGCGCTGCGAGGTGTCGTTTGCCAGGTCGTAGATCCACACGTCCTGGGCGCGGCCGCCGCGGTAGCGCTTCCAGGTGCGGAACTCGCGGTCGATGGGCGTGTAGACGAACTTCGTGCCGTCCGGCGACAGCATGCCGCCACCGGTTTCGGGGACCGCCAGCGGGGTTTCCATGCCGCCCTCGACGGGCACCAGGTAGGGTCGGCCGTCGCGGTCGCCGGTCGGGTTGCGGTTGGCGCGCACCAGGATGTGGCGCCCATCCGGCGTCCAGTCCAGCACGCGGTAGTCGGTGCCGCCGCGCGGGGGCTGCGGGCCGATGTCGTTGTACCAGGTCAGCTGGCGCGGCTCACCGCCGGTGGACGGCATCACGTAGACCTGCCGGGTGCCGTTGTACTCGGCCGAGAACGCGATCTGGCTGCCGTCGGGCGAGAACTTCGGGTACAGCTCCTGGCCTTCGTGCGAGGTCAGCCGCTGTGCGGTGCCGCCACGCGCGGACACCACGTGGATGTCGCCGGCGTGCACGAACGCGATGCGCTCGCCATGAATGTCCGGGAAGCGCAGCAGCTTGCTGGGGCTCGTCGCATCGACGGCCTGCGCGTGCAGGGTGGGTGCCAGCAGCAGGGCGGCGGCGATCAGGCAGGGACGGATCATGGGCATTCCACGGTGGGCCAGCGCACCAGTATGGGGGCGCTGGAGGACACCGGGAGTGCCATCGGTTGGGATCGCCCCGTGCTCAGCCCAGGCGCAGGCGCGGCCAATGGGCAGGGAACTGCTGCGGGGCGTGCGTGGCGATGACGACGCAACGCCGCGCCAGCCACGGCGCCAGCGCCTCCAGCGCCTGCTGCATGCCCGCCTCGTCGAGCCCGCTGAACGGCTCGTCCAGCAACGCCAGTTCCGGCTCCCGCAACGACAGCCACGCCAGCAGCAGCCGTCGTGCCTGGCCACCCGACAGATTCCCCGCGGCCTCGCCGACACGGGCACGCGGGCCGCGCACGCCTCCGGGCGCGAAGCCATCGAGACCGAATGCCCGCAGGACCTGCCCGGCCCCGGCTTCGTCCATGTCGCGGCGCGCCAGACGCAGGTTCGCCAACACGCTGGCATCGAGCAGCACCGTCTCCTGGGGCAAGAGCGTGGCCTTCGGGCGGGCCATTCCCGGGCCGCGGCCTACCGCGCCCGACAAAGCCGGCAGCTCCCCCGCCAGCGTCGCAAGCAAGGCCGATTTCCCGCAGCCGCTGGGACCATGCACGACCAGCGGCAGCCCGGGCTCGAGCAGCAGGTCGAAGGGCGCGTGGAGCGGGCGGGCCGGATCGAACCCGACCTGCAGCCCGCTGATGCGCACCGCCTCCGAGGGCTGCGCCGCTACCGCCTCGGGGATGTCGGCCACGTCCCCGCGCGGCAGGGCGAGCCGTCCCAGCGCCGCCAGGGCCTCGCCCCATCGCCAGCCAGCCCCCGGCAGGCTGGACAGCACTTCGTTCAAGCCCAGCACCAGCAGCGGCAGCAGCACCGCCACCGGCGCGCCGACGCGGCTGTCGCCGAACCAGCGAAGGCTCATCGCCAGCATCGCCAGCGCGGCGAACCACACCAGAGCCTGCACCGCCTGCTCGGCGTGCCCGGCCACCGCCTCCTGGCGGCGCAAGCGTCGCGATTGACGCTGCTCGTCTGCGGCCAGGGCCGCTTCGCTGCTGGCCAATCGCCCATACGCGTGGAGCTCGGCCAGTCCGCCGGCATGGTCGAGCAACGCGATGCGCTCGCGGTTGCGTCCGGCGACCAGCGCCTGGCCGTGGCGCCGACCCGTCCGCGCGGCCAGCGCCGACAGCACCAGCACCACGACGCTGGTGCCCAGCACGAGAAGCGCCGCCGGCCACGGCGCCAGCCAGGAGACCAGCGCGACCGCAGCCAGCACGGTGGACAGGGCCGCAAGCACCGGAGAGGCCACCCGCAGCGGCAGCGCGTCGAGCGTGTCGATGTCGGCACCCAAGCGCGACTGCCATTCGCCGCTGCGCAGCGCGCGCTGCGCAGCCAGGGGCAGCGCGGCGATGCGCTCGAAGGTGTCGCGCCGCAGCGCCGCCAGCCGTCTCAGCACCGCCTCGTGCCCGACAACCCGCTCGCCGTAGCGGGCCACGGTGCGCAGCAGGGCGGCGCCCCGGATCAGGGCCGAAGGCGTGAAGATGTCCAGGCCAAGCAGCAATCCCGCGCCGGCCAGCGCGGTGGCGGTGATGAACCAGCCCGACACGGCCAGCAGGGCCACGCCGGCCATCCAGGTCAGGGTCAGCAGCAGGGCCGTTGCCAGCAGCCAGCCGCGACCACCGCCCATCAGGTCGGCCGCCAGTTCACGCCGCCGCATCGTCGACCTCCTGCAGTCGCTTGGCGACGAGGTGGAGCACGCGCTCCGCGCCGGCCAGCACCAGCGGGTCGTGCGTCGCCACGAGGACCCCGGCGCCGCGATCCGTGGCCATCGCCCGCACGCGCTGCCAGACCGCCTTCGCAGTGTCCGGATCCAGGCCCCGGGTCGGCTCGTCGAGCAGCCACAGCCGGGCCCCGGACAACCACGCGCGCGCCAGTGCCACGCGCTGCGCCTGCCCACCCGACAGGCCGCGACGGCCTTCACCGATCCGGGTGTCCAGACCGTCCGGCAAGGCCGGGTCGTCCACCCCCAGCCCCGCCAGCGCCATCGCGTCGGCCAGCAGCGCGTCGTCGGCCTCCCCGGCGGCCGCCAACTGCAGGTTCTCGCGCAGGCTGCCGTGGAACAGGTGGCCGGCCTGGCCCAGCCAGGCCAGGCCGGCCACCCGCTCGACCTGGCCCGCCCGCGGCGTGATGAATCCAGCGCACAGCGCCAGCAGCGTGGACTTGCCGCTACCGCTGGAACCCCGCAGCCCGACCACCTCCCCGGGGACACGACGAGGTCGACGGCCTCGAGCACGTCCGGCGAGCCCTGGGCTGGGGCCACCCGAACCCCGCGCAGCCTCAGCACCGCATCGTCGCCAGGCGCTTGCGGCTGCATCCGCAGCGACGCACCGGCGCCATGCCCGACCAGCGGTTGCAACCCCCGCGCTGCCGCCAGGGCGCCGGCCCGGTCGTGCCAGGCCAGCGACAGCTGCCGCAACGGCAGGAAGAATTCCGGCGCCAGCAGCAGCACGAACAGGCCGCTGAACAGCGTCAGGCCCGGCGCCGGACCGAAGTCGATCGACCCCAGCAGGCCGAAGCCGATGTAGATCGCCACCATGCCGATGGCCACCGCGGAGAAGAACTCCATGACCGCCGAGGACACGAAGGCGACGCGCAGCACGCGCATGCCCAGCACGCGGTAGCGCTCCGCGGCGGCGCCCACCTCGCGCGCCGCCCGGCCCAGCGCGCCACTGCGGCGGATCAGGTCCAGCGCCCGCAGGCGGTCGAGGAAGTGCGAGGCCATGCGGTGCTGCTCGGCCTGTTGCCGCGCCTGCACCTGCTGGCTGCCCATGCCCACCAGCGCCATGAACAGCGGGATCAGCGGCGCGGCGAACAACAGCAATGCGGCTGCCAGCCAGTCCAGCCAGGCCACCGCGGCCAGCACCAGCACCGGTACCACCAGCACCGCGTCGCGGGCCGGGAGATAGCGGGTGAACCAGGCGCCGAGGGCATCGGCATCGGCCTGGTAGCGGCTGGCCCACGCCGCTCCGCCGCCGAACCGGTCCAGGCCATGCGGCCCCGCCGACGCCAGCCCGTCGCGCAGGCCGCGCGCACGCCGCCGCGCCACCGCCCTGTGCCAGGCGCGCCCGCACGCGTCGCGGCCC
>NZ_VRTS01000010.1 GCF_008017755.1 Alkalisalibacterium limincola | reverse complement strand
GGCTGGATCGATGGCGCGCAGCTCACCCGCCTGGCCGAACCGCTGGCCAAGAACGGCTACGGCCAGTACCTGCTGTCGCTGCTCGATCACGGGCCGGTGCGATGAAGGTCCACGACACGCCGCTGCCGGAGTGCAAGCTGATCGAGCCGACCGTGTTCGGCGACGCGCGCGGCTGCTTCTACGAGTCCTGGAACCGCGAACGCTTCGCCGCCGAGGGCATGGACTTCCAGGTCGTGCAGTCCAACGTCTCGGTGTCCTCGCGCGGCGTGCTGCGTGGCCTGCACTACCAGTGGCCCAATCCACAGGGCAAGCTGGTCTCCGTGCTGGAGGGCGAAGTGTTCGATGTGGCCGTCGACATCCGCCGTGGCTCGCCGCGGTTCGGGCAGTGGACCGGCGTGACGCTGACAGCCGACAGTCGCCACCACTTCTGGATCCCGGAGGGCTTCGCGCACGGTTTCCTCGTACTCAGCGAGCGCGCGGTGTTCACCTACCTGTGCACCGCCGGCTACGACCGCGAAGCCGATGCGGCGATCCGCTTCGATGATCCGGACATCGGCATCGAGTGGCCCGGGCAGGCCCCGTCGCTTTCCGACAAAGATGCCGCTGCTCCGCTCCTGTCCGAGGTGCCCGAAGCGCGCCTGCCGGTGATGCCGGAATGAAGGTCCTGGTGTTCGGCGCCAACGGCCAGGTCGGGCACGAACTTCTGCGCTCGCTCTCGCCGCTGGGGCAGGTGTCGCCATGCACCCGGGATGGGCGTGGGGCCGGCGGCGGCAAGGCGCTGGGCTGCGACCTGGCAAAGCCTGGCGAGGCACAGGCCCTGGTCCGCGGCCTCGCCCCAGACCTGGTCGTCAATGCCAGCGCGTATACGGCGGTCGACCGGGCGGAGGAGGAGGCCGGGCTGGCGTCGCGGATCAATTCAGGGGCGGTTGCGGAGATTGCCGAGGCCTGTGCCGAACAGGGCTCGCGCCTGATCCATTTTTCGACCGACTACGTATTCGACGGCTCGGCCTCCCGCCCCTACCGTGAGAGCGACCCGGTCGCCCCGGTGTCGGCCTACGGTCGCTCCAAGCTTGCCGGCGAGCAGGCGATTGCCGACAGTGGCGTACGCCACGCGATCTTCCGCCTGGCCTGGGTGTACGCGGCGCGCGGGCGGAATTTCGCGCTGACGATGTTGCGCCTGGCCGGCGAGCGCGATGAGCTGGGTGTCGTCGACGACCAGGTCGGTGCCCCGACGCCGGCGCGCTGGATCGCCGACGCGACCGCACAGGTGGCCCATGCCCATGGCGACCTGGAAGGCGTCTACCACCTGGCCCCCGCGGGCGAAACCAGCTGGTTCGGGTACTGCCGGACCCTGCTTGAATCCGCGCGCGCCGCTGGCGTGCTGCAGCGACTTCCCGAGTTGCGCGCGTTGACCACGGCCGACTATCCCACGCCGGCGCGGCGTCCGGCCTATTCCTGCCTGGACTCGGGAAAGCTTTTCTCGGACACCGGCCTGTCGCTTCCCCACTGGCAGCAGGGAGTCGACCAGCTGGTGGGCGACCTGGCCCGGAATCGCTGAGCCGCCACGATGTCCCGGATGCGGATCGCCATCGTCACCGCAATCAGCGCGTTCGGCAGCGACCGCGACACCGGTCCGCTGTGCGAAGCCCTCGCCGCGATCGGAATCGCCACCGATCATGTGGCCTGGGACGATCCGACCGTCTCCTGGGGCCGGTTCGACGCCGCGCTGTTGCGCTCGCCCTGGAACTACAGCGAGCAGCGTCCCGCCTTCATCGGCTGGACACAGCGCGTGGCACGGGCGACACGATTGCTCAACCCGGCCCATGTGGTGGCGTGGAACACCGACAAGCGCTACCTGGCGGAACTCGGTGCCAGCGGCCTTGCCGTGGTCGAGAGCCACTTCATCGCACCCGAGCAGGTCATCGACGCACTGCCGGACTGGGATGAGTTCGTCGTCAAGCCGAGCGTGGGCGCGGGTTCGAAGGGCGCGGCCCGCTTCAGGCGCAGCGACCACGAGGCCGCGCTCGTACATGCCCGCCAGTTGCAGGCACAAGGCGCACATGTGCTGGTCCAGCCCTACCTGGCCGACGTCGACCACGTGGGGGAGACGGCGCTGGTGTACTTCGATGGGCGCTTCTCGCACGCCGTGCGCAAGGCGGCCCTGCTCGGGGACGACGGCAGCCGTCGCTGCAGCCAGTCCGCTCCCGGGGTCATCAGCCCCTGCGAGGCAGACGCGGGGCAGCGTGGGCTGGCCGAAGCCGTCCTGAGGGAGGCCGGGCAACTGCTCGCGCTCCAGCGACCCCTGGCCTACGCGCGCGTGGACCTCCTGCCCTCTCCTTCCGGCCCGCAGCTGCTCGAGCTGGAGCTCACCGAACCGTCCGTGTTCCTCGGCAGCGGCGACGGGGCCGCCGCACGCTTCGCCGAGGCCATCGAGGCCCACCTGCAGGCTGGCTGAGCAGCGTCGTCCGGCGCCGAGGTAGGCCCAACCGGTCGCGAACGGTACAATGCCGGATTCACATCCGACCCACCGTACCCATGCGTACAGTGCGGTCGAACCGGTCAAAAACAGGAAACCAACGACGATGAAGATCCTGGTCGGATTCAAGCGGGTCGTGGACTACAACGTCCGCATCCAGGTCAAGCCCGACGCAGCGGTGTCGTCACCGACGGCGTCAAGCTCTCGGCCAATCCGTTCGACGAGATCGCGCTGGAGGAGGCGCTGCGGCTGCGCGAGAAGGGCGTGGCCGAGGAAGTGATCGTCGCCACGATCGGCCCCGCCGATGCCCAGGCGCACCTGCGCAACGGGCTGGCGATGGGCGCCAACCGCGCGATCCACGTCGTGAGCGACCAGCCGGTCCAGCCGCTGACCGCCGCGCGGGTGTTCCTCAAGCTGGTCGAGGAGGAAGAGCCCGGCCTGGTGATCCTGGGCAAGCAGGCGATCGACGACGACGCGAACCAGACCGGCCAGATGCTGGCGACCCTGTGGGGCCGGCCGCAGGCCACGTTCGCCAGCGAGGTGCAGGTGGCCGACGGTCGCGCGACGGTGACGCGCGAGGTCGACGCGGGCCTGGAAGTCATCGACGTGGAGCTGCCGGCGGTCATCACCACCGACCTGCGCCTGAACGAGCCGCGCTTCATCAAGCTCCCCGACATCATGAAGGCGAAATCCAAGCCGATCCGCAGCGTCGCGCTCGAGGAACTGGGCGTGGATTCGGGCGACCACCTCAAGACAACCACGTTCGCCCCGCCGCCCAAGCGCAGCAAGGGCGTCATGGTGAAGGACGCCGCCGAGCTGGTCTCGGCGCTCAAGTCCAAGGGCCTGCTGTAAGGAGATCGACATGTCCAAGATCCTGATCATTGCCGACCACCAGGACGGCCGCCTCAACCCCGCCGTCGCGAAGTGTGTCGCCGCCGCCGCCGCGATCGATGGTGCCCAGATCGACATTGCCGTGCTTGCCGAGGACCCTGCATCGGTCGCCGGGGAGGCCGCCAAGCTCGAGGGCGTGGCGCGGGTGCTCGCCGTGTCCAATCCGGCCAACGCGCAGCCCATCGCCCAGGTGCAGGCACCGCAGATCGCCAAGCTGGCCGACGGCTACAGCCACGTCTTCGGCCCCTCCACCACCTTCGGCAAGGACCTCATGCCCTGCGTTGCCGCACTGCTGGGCGTGGCCCAGGTCAGCGACGTGATGAGCGTGGAATCCAGCCACGTGTTCACCCGCCCGATCTATGCCGGCAACGCGATCGTCACCGTCGAGGCGCCAGCCGGCCAGACCGTGGTGGCGACGATCCGGGCGGCCTCCTGGCAGGCCGTCGGCAACGGCGGCAGTGCCGCGGTGGAGACGGCGAGCGTCGACGCCGAACTGCCAACGCACACCCGCTACGTCGAACTGCGGCAGGGCAAGAGCGACCGTCCGGACCTGGCCAGCGCCCCGCGCGTGGTGTCCGGTGGGCGTGGCGTCGGCTCGAAGGAGAACTTCGAGGTCATCTACAAGCTGGCCGACCGGCTCAACGCCGCCGTCGGTGCCTCGCGTGCGGCCGTGGATGCCGGCTACGTGCCCAACGAACTGCAGGTGGGCCAGACCGGCAAGATCATCGCCCCCGAGCTCTACGTGGCGGTGGGCATCTCCGGCGCGATCCAGCACCTGACCGGCATCAAGGACGCCGGCACGATCGTCGCGATCAACAAGGACGCCGACGCGGCGATCTTCGAGGTGGCCGATATCGGACTGGTCGGTGACCTGTTCAAGATCCTGCCCGAACTCGAGGCGGCGCTCGACTGAGGGCTGCCTGCGCGTTGCAGACGCGTTGCGGAAAACAAAAAAGCCGGCAAATGCCGGCTTCTTTGTTTCATCGCGGCGGGTTTCCCCGCCACGATGACCCGGAGGGTTGAACCCCCGGATGTGGCTCGCTTCTTACTCGGCCGATTCCGGCTGCACGCGACAGCAGGCAACGTCGACCCACGCGGTGGCATCGGTACCCGCCTCGTTGTCGAACACGCAGATGTGCGCGCCGAAGTCGCTGAACGTACCCGCGCCCAGCATCGGCATCGTGGAGTTCTGGTCGCACGCACCACCAACGGCGGAGTAGCCGGCGTCACAGAAGGTGAAGCCGACGAAGATCTCGCCAGCCTCGGCCAGCTGCCCGGCGTTTTCCGTCGTGAAGCAGTCGAGCTCGTTCGCGGCCAGGTCGGCGAAGTAGCCGGTCACGTCGACCACCACGTCGCCGGCACGGTGCATGTACACGTCGACGCCGTCACCCATGGCCATGATGGCGCCATTGGCAATGATCTGGTTCGCGGCGAAGTTCACCGTCGAGGAGGCCGGACGGTCGGTGCCACCCGGGAACGCGGTCAGGAAGCCATCGGCGGCCGGACGAACGGCGACGATGTTGAGGGCGACCGAGCTCGCGTCGGCCGGGATGTCGCAACCCTCGGGGTTGCCACCCTGGAACGACAGGTCGGAGGTGTCGATGACGATGTTGCGGGTTTCAGCAGCGGCGTAGGCGCCATCGAGCGAGAAACGCGAATCGGCAACGCGGCACGGCTCAATCGGGTTGAAACCCGTATCAAGGTCGCCGATCGCCTGCGGCGAGACACCACCACGCGCTTCGAATTCCGCGGCAACGGCGCTACGAATTTCCTGGATGTGGCCGACAGCGCGCTCGGCGTTGGCATTGCCGCTCATCATCGCGCCAGCGGCGATGATCGAAGTGGCTGCGATCAAATTGAGTTTCATCCGTACTTTACTCCCTGCATTGTGGGTTGACCTAGGCTCAAGGCCGCTCTGGAATCGTCCATTTCGATCCAGTCGCCCCAGAGTATCAAAACACGAGCCAAAAGCGACTCCGATACTCCGTGAACCCAAGATTAAGATTTCGTTTCGTCAAACCCAAACTGTGACGCCGGTTTGCCGTTCCTATCCAATAACACAGTCGATCATAAAGCCAGCGTGAAACCGCACCCCGTCTTCTCGCGCAACTCCTGCTCATCGACGCCCTCGGCCATTTCCCGCACGACCAGTCCCTCCGGGGTGACGTCCATCACCGCCAGGTCGGAAATGATGCGATCCACCACGCCCACGCCGGTCAGCGGGAGGCTGCATTCGGGCAGGATCTTGTGCGACCCGTCCTTCGCCACGTGCTCCATCAGCACCACGACCCGCTTGACTCCGGCGACGAGATCCATCGCCCCGCCCATGCCCTTGACCATCTTCCCGGGGATCATCCAGTTCGCCAGGTCGCCCGAACCGGTCACCTGCATGGCGCCCAGGATGGCGAGGTCGATATGGCCTCCCCGGATCATCGCGAACGATTCGTCGCTGCCAAAGAAGCTGGCGCCGACACGCGCGGTGACGGTCTGCTTGCCGGCGTTGATGAGGTCGGCATCGACTTCCCCCTCGGTGGGGAAGGGACCGATGCCCAGCAGTCCATTTTCAGATTGCAGCCAAACATCGATTCCCTCGGGGATGAAGTTGGCCACCAGCGTCGGCAAGCCGATGCCAAGGTTCACGTAGGCGCCATCGGTCAACTCGGCAGCTGCTCGACGTGCCATTTCTTCGCGGGTCCAGCCCATTGCGGTTCTCCTGGTTGATCCAGCGCAGCTCAAGCGCGCACGGTGCGCTGCTCGATGCGCTTCTCGGGGTTGGCGTTGACCACGATCCGGTCCACGTAGATGCCTGGCAGGTGCACCGAGTCGGGATCAAGTGCACCCACTTCGACGAGTTCCTCGACCTCGGCCACGCAGAACTTCCCGGCCATCGCGCACGCCGGATTGAAGTTGCGCGCCGTCTTGCGGAAGACCAGGTTGCCGGCGCTGTCGGCCTTCCATGCCTTCACCAGGGAGAGGTCGGCGCGCAGCGCGGTCTCCATGATGTAGGGCTGGCCATCGAACTCCCGCGTTTCCTTGCCTTCCGCCACCACCGTGCCGTAGCCGGTGCGGGTGAAGAAGGCGGGAATCCCGGCGCCACCGGCCCTGAGGCGTTCGGCCAGGGTGCCCTGCGGGTTGAACTCCAGCTCCAGCTCCCCGGCAAGGAACTGGCGCTCGAACTCCTTGTTCTCGCCCACGTAGGACGAGACCATCCGGCGGATCTGCCGAGTCGCCAGGAGCAGGCCGAGGCCGAAGCCGTCGACGCCGGCATTGTTCGAGATGACGGTGAGTCCGGACACGCCGGAGTCACGCAATGCCCCGATGAGTGCCTCGGGAATCCCGCATAGGCCGAATCCCCCCACGGCCAGGGTCTGTCCGTCGCGGACGATGTCCGACAGGGCGGAGGCCGCGTCGGGAAACACCTTCGCTTCGCGCCGATGTGTTGCCGGGTCGCTGTGTGGGCTCATCTGGGAAATCTCCATGGTCTTCTGGTGAGGCTATCGGGACTGCGCCGGCGACGCGACGGACCTTCGGCCAATGGACATGCCGGCCTCGCCCGCCGCCAGGCCCCGGGGAGGAAACGCGAAGCCGAAGTCGCTGGCGTCCAGGGTGAGGTTGGGATTGTAGGCAGGGTCATGACCGATCTCGAACTCCCACCGCGTCTCCATCAACCTCACCTCGCCCAGGAAGCGGGCCGCCTTCTCCGGCGCGACGTCCGACCCGCGGGTCGCCGACTCGTGATGGTACAGGGTGGCAAACGGCGACCACTGGTTGACGAACCCCGATGCCCGCAGCCGAAGGCAGAAATCGATGTCGTTGAACGCCACGGCCAGCGCTTCGTCCAGTCCGCCCACGGCGAGGTACCGCTCGCGCGTGACCACCAGGCAGGCGCCGGTGACGGCGGAGTAGCACTGCGCCACCCGGGCCCGCCCGCCATGCCCCGGGTAGTCGCGGGAGAAGCCTGTGAACGCATGGTTAGCCACGCCCATGACGCCCAGCACCACGCCGGCGTGCTGGATCGTGTCGTCCGGGTACAACAGCTTCGCACCCACCGCCCCGACCCCGGGCCGCACCGCCCGCGCGACCAGCTCCGCCAGCCACCCGGCCTCGATGACTTCTATGTCGTTGTTGAGCAGGCACACCACATCGGCATCGGTGGTGGAGACCGCGTGGTTGTTGATCGCCGAGTAGTTGAACGCCTGGTCATGCTCGAGCACGCGCACCCGAGCATCCCCCACCACCTCGTCCAGGTAGGCCAGGGTTTCCGGCTCGCGGCTCTGGTTGTCGACGATGATCACTTCGAATGCAGGGTAGTCGGTGCGCTCGAGCACGCTTTCGACGCAGGTCCTGAGCAGGTCGACCCGATCCCGGGTCGGGATGATGATCGCCACCCGGGGTGGCGGCGCGGGAAGCGGCCTGAGCACGCGGTAGTGCCCGTGGCTGAGCGACTCGACCTGCGCACCGGGCTCGTTGTGCTCGAGGTAGGAGGCCACCGCGCGCCTGCCGGCCTCCGACGCATAGTCCTTCTCGCCGCGACCCAGCGCGGTGGATCCGGGAATGGCGCGCCAGTGGTAGAGCACCTTGGGGACGTGGAGGATCTGGCCATCGGCCAGGCGCGCCGTGCATCGCAGGAAGAGGTCATGGTCCTGGCTTCCCTCGAAACCCGGCCGGAACCCCCCCACCTCGCGGACCAGCGCGGTGTCGACCACGCTCAGGTGGCACAGGTAGTTCTGGCCAAGCACGAGCTCCCGGTCCCAGGCCGGCTTGAAGTAGGGATCGAACCTGTTGCCTTCGGCATCGATCTTGTCCTCGTCGGAGTACGCGAAGCGTGCCCCCGGGGCGTCGACCAGGGCCGACACCATCGTCTGCAGGGCGTGCGGGCGCAGTTCATCGTCGTGGTCGAGCAGGGCCACGAACTCGCCGGTGGCCAGTTCCAGCGCCGAGTTCGAGGCGCGCGAGATGTGACCGTTCTCTTCCCTGGAGACCACCTTGATGCGTGCATCGCGCCGGGCGTAATCCTCGAGCACCCGGGCCACGTGAGCCTGCGGGGAGGCATCGTCGCAGATGCACAGCTCCCAGCGCGGGTAGGTCTGGGCCAGCACGCTGTCGATGCAGCTGCGCAACCACGCCTCCGGAGTGTCGTAGACCGGCAGGAGGATGGAAACCAGCGGACCCCTGGCGGCCAGGGCTTCCGCTTGCGCGGCGAGGATCTGGAGATCCGTTCCGGACAGCGTGTCGTAGTAGCGCACCCAGGCCGAGTAGCCCCGGTCGACAGCGACGAACTGCTCGCGATAGGCGCGGTACAGCGCAGTCGTGGCTGGGCCGAGCCCCTGCGATCGCAGGGCCGACAGGAAGCCCAGCGACGCACGCACGCTCCAGCGTGGGCGGTCCGGCCACCCCTTCCCCGACAGGCCCAGCAGCATGCTCGCCAATGCCCTGCCCTTGCCGAGCCTGGACAGGCCCAGGCCCTGGATTCGGTACCTGCCCCGCTGGACCGAGGGCACGAGGCGCAACTCGTGGACCTCGTAGGGAAACATCAGCAGGCAACCGATCCGTCCTTCCTCGTCCGGCTCCGGCAGCAGGAAGGACTCGCCCGGCACCTGTCCCGAGCGCATCGACACCGAGAGGGTTGCGCCGACGGCGGTGGCGTCCTCGGACTGGATCGTGAAACCCAGCCAGTACCAGCCACCGGGCAGCGCCCTGGTCGGCAACGGCCCATCCAGCGCCAGCACGAGCGAAGCCGCGCGACGCGAGGCGAGGATCCGGCCATCCGACTCGATGCGCGCCCCATCCCCGGGGACAAGCGCCATGTCCACGGGAGTGCCGGCCACGCCCCGAAGTTTCCAGCCAAGCGACTCGTTCACGGCGCCCCGGGGTCCACTCACCCTGGGAGATCCCTCGACGCTGCGGCCAGCCACTGCGCGAGTCCCGCGTAGGCCTGCGGCTCCTCGCACCGCGGGCTCCCGTCGCTGCGCTTGCGGGTCGGCGTGCCGCCATGCAGGCGCATTCCGCAGCGAACCATCGCGAATGCCAATGCCGCCAAGCGGACACGACGGGCGTCGACGCCTGCAGCGTCGGCGTAGGCCTGGACGATCGCGTCGAACGGGGCCCGGAACGCATCGGACTCCATGACCATGCGGGCGAACTGGTGGAACTCCGCCCCCATCAGGTTGGGGCCAAGCAGCTCGAGATCGAACATGCGCACGCGCAACGCACCGTCCTCGCGACGCTCCAGACCCAGGTTGTTCCAGTAGAAATCGTTGTGGCTGGCCACGACGGGCAGCGTCTGCAGGCAGGGCATCGCGGACTCCAGCGCTTCGCCTGCCTGGGCCCCGAGTCGCTCGTCGGTTTGCTTGAGCCGGGTGATCGCCTCACGGAACAAGCGGACCACGTCGGGCCTGCAAGCCTCGCCGGCCAGGTCGCCGAACACGCGGTCCACCGTGCGCACGGCCGACACCAGCGCATCCACATGGGGGCTTGGATCCAGGTACATGTCCAGTTGCGGCTCGACGAAGCCGGTGATGAACCAGGCCTCTTCCTTCGCGGCGTCGGCCACGGCCAGCACCGGGGCGAAGTCCTCGGCCGGGGTGCGCAACAGCCGACGCGCGAGGGCCAGCTCGTGACGGCTCGCATCGCGCTTCTCGACCAGCCGGACCTTGCGCCGCGCATCGCCCTGGACCAGGTCGATCTCGTGGATGTGCACCCTGCCCTTGCGGCTGTCGGCAGGTTCCCGGGAGCCCACCAGCTCGGCGCTTCCGGGGCCATGGTGCCGCTCCGCGCACCACAGCAGCCGATCGAGGCCTGCGCCGCCGTCCACGCCGTCCCCGTCCATGCCCGCCGCCGCGGCATCGACTGGCGGCACGCTGCAGCGGCGCACCCAGGCCACGTCCCCGTCGCGCTCGAAACCGAGGTCGAAACCCTCGTTGCCGGGAACATCGAGTTCGAATCCACACCAGGGCTCGCCCGGCATCGGCGACTGGCCGACCCGGAACTTGTCGGCGACGTCCATGCGCGCCACGTTGGGGAGGCCGCTGCTCAACTTTCCCGCCTGACCGACGATGACATGGACGGCTGGGCCGGCTTCGGCCGCCACCAGCCAGCCAAACACCCTGAAGCGCTTCGAGCGCGGATTGAACTCGACCCTGTCCAGGTGCCAGCGCGCCACCCCGACGGCCGGAGCGCGGCCACCCAGCGCGGTGCACTCGACCGGCAGCCACTGCTGATGCGAACTACCTGACCCCGGATTCACAGCCATCCTTCCTCTACTCCCTCTATGCCACGCCACTGAACAAGACCCTTCCCACCCGCAAACCGGCACTTCACCGTGTCACCCGGCCTCCTCCAGCGCCGCCTCCCAAAGCTGCCGCACCCCCCCCTCCAGTGCCACGGCGGGCTTCCATCCCGTGGCCCGGGAAAAGCGGGTGCTGTCGAGGACGATTTCCGGAACATCGTAGTTGCGCGCCTGCGTATGCCGGACATCGAGCGGGCGCCCGGTGATCGCCGAGAGGAGGTCGACGACTTCGTTGAGCGAGGTCCCTCGCCCGGTCCCGATGTTGTAGGGGCCCGGTGCGAGATCGGTTCGCGTCACCGCAAGACGGAACGCGGCGGCGACGTCCTCCACGGCGATGTAGTCACGCACCACCGTACCGTCGCCCCAGATCTCGACCGGCACCTGGCGCAGCGAGCACTGGACGAAGTGCGCTATCGCGCCCACCGGCGTGCCGATCAACTGGCCGCGGCCGTAGGGATTGGCCACGCGCAGGCTGATGCCCTGCAGCGTTGGGAACAGGTCCAGGTAGTGCTCGATGGACAGCTTCGAGATGCCATAGGCACTCAGCGGCTGGGTCGAATGGCTTTCCTCCACCGGGATCTCGTCGATGCGGCCGTAGACCGTCCCGCCGCTCGATGCGAAGACAACCCGTTCGACCCCCGACTGCACGGCGGCCTGGAACAGGCGGATCGAGGACACGACGTTCGCCGCGACATCGCCCGCCGGGTCCGCCATCGATGCCGCCGGGTGACTGGTGCAGCCAAGGTGCAGCAAGCGATCGCCGGCCCGGGCATGGCGAACGAGGTCGAGCGGGCTGGCACTGAAGTCGAACTCCGTCCTGCCGCAGTCGGGCAACCCCTCGAGCCGTCCGGGCAGGTCGAGCACGACGACGGGGATGCCCGCCGCCAGCAATTCCCCGAGGATGGCCCGGCCAAGGAACCCACCTCCCCCGGTGATCAATACACGCATTGGTCGGATTCCGTCTTGCGCAGCACCCACAGGGTACGCGGATCGTAGCGAACCACTTCGCTGCGGAAGTCGACGCGCAGTGGCTCGGGCCGCCCATCCTGCCAGCCAGCTCGGCCACGGCCGCCTCCTCGTGAGCGGCCGTGGGATGACCGTGGCCGAAGCGGACCGCGAGCACGCCGCGCGCAGAGAGCAGGCGCACGGCGGCGTCGAACACCCCGGCAAGCGCCGTCGGTGCGACCGCCTCGGCGTCGATGTAGACGACATCCAGTCGGCCGTCGAGGCGGCCCGGCGCGAGCTCGGCCAGCGCAGCTTCATCGAGCTGCCCGGCGGCCGCCACGTCGCCTCGAAATTGCGTCCGCCAGATCGCGTCCACCGCCTGGCCGACGCCGATGCCCAGGGCGAGCAGGCGCCGGTACACCAGCGTGGACTCTGCCAGGAACCGGTACAGGGTCCGGTCCCGTGGCCGGGACTGGCAGCCGGGGCATTCCAGCCCGGCGTCGAACTGCGGCCCATGCCAACCGCACACGTTGCAAAAGCGCGTCTTCCGGCTCGCGATCGCATCAAGCAGCGGGAGCTGCTCCAGGGTGGGGGGATGGATGGCCAGCATCGACTCGTCGATCCGGGAAAAGATGTCGGGCCGTGTCTTGTTGTACAGCGCCAGCATTCCCGGCGCCTGGCCCAGGCGCCAGCCGCTGGCTTCGACGTGGACGCTGAACTCCACGTCCGTGTAGTCGTGCGGGACCGCATCGCTGAAGCCGCCCGCCGTATCGATCATGCTGCGCCGGAGAATGAAGAAGCCGCCCTGCACGTGGCCGAAGCGGCGGTCGGGCTGGCCCTCCACGAATTCGTGGTGGCGGAAGTTCGGGTACTCCCGGACCCCCTCCGGATAGTCGCGCCCGAACAGGTAGCTCGGCGAGCAGGCAAGCGTGCCGGCCTGCCCGACTTCGGGATGGCGCTCCATGTAGTCGACCAGCGGGCGTTCCCAGCCCTGCTCCATGGTGAAGCCCTCCTTCCCGCACACGTAAACCGCCAGGTCCGACGCGCTGGCCTCCAGGCACACGTTCGTCCCCGGGCCCACGAAGACATTGTCCCGGTTGTGGACGACGGTGAGGTTCGGGTACGCCGCATGGGCCGCAGCAAGCCACGCAGCGACGTCCGTGCCACTGCCGTTGTCGCAGATGACCAGATGCCACGGCAGCGTCGTGTTCGCCTGCAGGCGCCTCACCACCTCCGCGAGCTCCGGCAGGTTGTTCCAGCTCACCACCAGCACGTCCAGTGTCTGGTTGCGCCACAAGCGCACCAGGCCAGCCACCAGCCTGGGGGTGCTGAAAGCCTCCTCCACGGTGTCCCGCGCCGCCCGCGCCAGGGACGTGCGTTCCGCCTCCGGCATGTCGAAGAACCGCCCCACCACGTCCACGATCGAGCTCGCGGTCGGCTCGCAGTACAGGCCGTTGACCCCGTCGCTGACCAGCTCGGGGATCCCCGAAAGGGGTGTCACCATGACCGGGAGTCCCGCGGCCATCGCTTCCATGACCACGGTCGGTATGCCATCCATGTCGCCATCCGCAGCGCGTACGGAGGGGCAGGCGAACAGGTCGTGCGAGGCGAACACCTCGAGCAGGGCCTCGCGACCCTCCACCGGTCCGTGCAGGTGCACGTTGCGCGCGTCCAGCGACGCGATCAGCCTGCGGTACTCGGGCTCCAGGTCGCCGTATCCGTAGATGTGCACGTCGACCCCGATGCGGGCCAGTCCCGGCGCGGCGCGGATCAGGTGCTCGAGCCCCTTCTTGGGGGCAAAGCGGTGCACCGCGCAGACCGAACGGCGCGACCCGTTGCGGCGGGTCGGCGCGATGGCCTGCGCTGAATACAGCTCGGGGTCCATGCCATTGGGGTTGATGAAGAGCTTGCGGCGGGGAACGCCCCGCTCGAGCAGGTAGTCACGGTGGAAGCGCGAGGGCACGACGACCCGCCGGCACCGCGGGGAATGCGCGATCTCGCCGATCCTGTTCCTGGCGTCGTTGGTGTAGCGGAAGATGTCCTGCGCGTGGGCGATGAAGGTGAAATCCACGCCGATCTGCTCGCAGGCCGGCCACACCATGTCGGTGACCGTCGGGTAGACGAAGTGGCTGTGGACGATCTCGCGCCGGCTCGACTGCAGCTTTTCGGCCAGGTCCCGCGCATCGACCACCTGGGTCCACTGGATGTCGAAGTCCGGGACGAAGTCGGGAAAGGGCGACTGGCGGCAGAAGACTTCCACGTCGTGTCCGCAACGCACGAGCTCGCGCAGCTCGTTGAGGACGAAGGTTTCCGAAGGCGCGGGGAACCACCAGATGAAGTAGGCGATGCGCAGCGGCCGGTCGGTGCCGGTCGGCTCCGGAAGTGCGCGTGCAACGCGCGTCAGCTTGCGGGGGGTGAAGTCCCTCCAGATTTCCTCGTAGGCCTCCACGAGCGCACGCGATGACCGCTCGCTGCCGAATTCCTCCCCGGCGCGGCGTCGACCGGCCGCACCCAGCGCACGCAGGAGCTCGCGATCGGAAACCAGCCTGGCGATCCGCTCGGCCACCGCGGCGGTATCCCGATAGGCGGTCACGAAGCCGGTCTCGCCGTCGGCGACCAGCTCCGGCAGCGCGCCCCAGTCATACACCACCACCGGTCGCGCGGCGGCCATCGCCTCGAGGATCGTCCGCCCGAACGACTCCTGGCACTCGGAGAGGTTGACCACGACATCCAGTTCGGCGATCGCCTCCCAGGCGTGTTCCCGGTAGCCGGCGAACTCCAGGTTCGAAGGGAGGCCCGGCAGGCCACGCAGCTCCTCGGTCGCCGTGGTCTCCGGGCCCACCAGGACCATGTCCGCGGGCACCCCCAGGTCCTGAAGCCTCCGCGCGACCGAAGCGAAGTCGGAGACGCCCTTCTTGGCCAGGTTGCTGCTGATCATTCCCACCCGGACCCGCTCGCCGCGCCCGGGCTCGGACATGATGAAGCGGTCGGCCTCGACCATGTTGGGTACGACGAACGTCCGCCCGCCCGATTCGTATACAGCGGCCGTGGCCCGCGAGTTGGCGATGATCGCATCGCAACGCGCGAGGACCTCGGACACGACCTGGTCGGCCCCGTGCCCGATCACCCGGCACAAGGCCTCGTCGGAGGTGATGAGTTCCCGTGCGTGCACGACGGCCGGAACACCCATGAGGCGCCCGGCCTCCAGGGGTTCGCGCAGCATGATCGTATTGACATGGACCGCATCGATGCCCTCGCGGTGGATCAGTGCCGCGAAGCGTGCCACCACCTGCTCGTCGATGGGTTCGCCATCGCGCCACCACGACTGCGGCACCCGATAGACCGCCGAGGTCCGTGCGAGAAGCGCCTCCAGGTAGTGCGCCGACGGCTGGCCCGGCACGGAAACCACCGAATCCAGTCCATTGGCCTGCAGGACGTCGAGCATGTCGAGCAGGCTGCGCTCGCCTCCAAAGATCTTCTCGCCGGCCACATGGGCGCATACCAGGAGGGTCCGCGTCCCGGGTCGCCGGGTCGCGCTGCCGCGGCCAAGGAGCTCGAGCCCGGCGATATCGACCGCTTCGCACGGCGCCCCCTGCTCAGGGTCCGCACGAAACGAGGCGCCGCCCCTCGGTCGCGGTGGGCGCCCCTCCAGACGTCCGAAACGCAGGTAGTGCAGGAGCGGATTGTCACCGCTGGCGGCGACATCGGGGTTGGACTCCAGGTAGAACGCGGTATCGAACCCGGGGCCCGGACGCCGGCCCATGGCGGCACCGATGCGCAGGAAGTGCTCGGCGGGATCCATGCCCAGCAGGGCCACGTCGCGATAGGTGCTCGCGTACCACTGCGCGTCGAACAGGCCGGACTGCCTCAGTTCCAGGATGTCCTCGCCCGGGATCCACATCAACGGCCGGCCTCCACGGGTGTCGTGTTCCTTCCCTCGCCCTTCCCGTGAAGCAGGTAGTGCGCCAACGGGTTGAGGCCTCCCTCGCGCACGTCGGGATAGCGCTCGAGGTAGCCACGGGTGCTGAAGTCGGCGCTCGGGTCGCGGCCCTCGTCGGCACCGAACATCACGTAATGCACGACCGGATCCACGCCGCCCGCCGCCACGTCGGGGTAGGCCCCCGCATACCATTGCGCATCAAGCGCGGCAGCGGCTCGAATGACCTCGATGTCTTCCTCCCTGGGGTCGCGCCTCAGGGCCAACGGCTTGCGCCGGAGGAGGCGCCGGATCCTGTTCAACATCCTGACGCCGCCATCCAGCTCCAACCGTTCCAGATGGGCTTCGCGGCGTTTCGACACCGAATCGGCCTTTGCCAGCCCCTGCTCCGCATCCAGGAGCCTGCGCGTCAACAAGGCGATCTCTTCGAAGCGGGCATCGATTTCTCCCTGCAGCTGCGCGACCCGCTCGGCGCGCACCTGGTTCGATTCGACCTCCTGCATCAATTCTCGAACCTGGGACTGGGCCTTCTCGAGCTCCTCGAGGCGGGCATTGGCCGACGCCAGCTGCTCGAGGAGCCGCCCACGTTCGGCGGCCGCGATACTGGCGACATCCTTCACCCGCTCCCGATGCAGGTCCGACATATTCGCAGCGCGCTCCACCTGCCCCATCCTGTGACGGGTCTGCTCTAGTGCCGCGTGCGATGTCTTGAGTTGCGACTGGGCGTCGAGCAGCTTGGTGCGCACATCACCCCGCTCGAACGCGTCCGCACAGGCGCGACCCAGCCGCGCGAAGATCTCCCTGACCGAGGTGAGCGTCCGGCCATCGCCATCACCGAGCGCGTAGAGCCTCCGGAGCGATTCGCTCTGGTTCGGCCCCACCCCGAGCACACCCAGGCCGTGACCGTGCACGAACCAGAACGCCGGGTACTGCTCGCGCAGCTGCTCGAACAGTTTGAACACGCCGAACCCGCGTTCACGGACATTGATGTCGTGGAACAGGACCACGGCGCGATCGGAGAGCTTGGGCTTCCACGACTCGAAGTCGTGGGTCACCGCCTCGAGCGTGTGCAGGCCATCGATATGCAGCAGGTCGACGGATCCGTCGGAAAAATGACTCGCGGCCTCGTCGAACGTGCTGCGTACCAGTCTCGAGAAGCCCGAATAGTTCGCATCGTTGTACGAGCGGACCTTCTCGTAGACATCCTGGCCATAGAAGCCCGCATGCTCGTCGCCCTGCCAGGTGTCCACGGCATAGCAGCTGGTGTCGAGGCCCAGTTCGGCGACCGCCTGGCAGAAGCCGAAGTAGGACGGGCCATGGTGGGTACCCAGTTCCACCAGCGTTGCCGGCCGGTGGGCGTCGACCACCCACATCGCGAAGGGCAGGTGCTCCAGCCAGGCGGAAGGCTGCAGGTAGCCGGGGCGCCTGAACATGATCGGACGGGCGAACGGCAACCATTCCATCCCCGGCTGCCCCTGCGCGGATTGCGTCTCACCCATGTCGCCGCTCCTCCTGTGAAAGTGTTCCACGTTCATCGTCCCAGGCCCCGAACCGACGCCCTCCATCGCCAACGGCGTCAGCCCGAGCGGTGCAGCGGCCCGTGCCATTCGCCATGTTCGTCCGCCACCCGCACCGAGACGGCGGAAAGCCGGCGCAACTTGCGACTCCCGGGTCCGACCAGCAGGCGGAAACCGATCCGGCCGTGGGGCAGGTCGAGATGATCACGCACGTCGGGGCGATCTTCGACTTCGGCCCTGATGACCTCGAGGACCTCGCGCCCGTGCCTGACCTCGAACCTGCTCGGCCGGTGACCCGTGGCGGTGACCGCCCAACCCCGGAGCGTAACGCCCTTGGGTCCGACGATCATCGCGTCGACGTTGCCGGCTACGGTGCCGGGGGTCATCGCGGCGAGCGATGCGGGCCCTGCGCCCGCCGCGAGCGCCTGCTCGAACCCGCGCAACTCGCCCTCCGCCCGCTCCACGTCCATCGGCGCGGGATGCTGGCGGTCCCAATCCATCCTCACGGGCAGGAAGCCGCGCTCACGGAACGCGTCCTGCAGCTCACCCTGGCTGTCGGAAGGAACGAAGCCCTCCAGAACGAAATCCTGCTCGCCGGCCGCCTCGACGACGGCATCGACCCAGGCCTCGACCTGGCCCCGCGCCATGATCCGGAATACCGCCTGATCGATCTGCAGCGGCGAGAAGTCCTGCTGGATCGCCTCGCGCAGCGCATCGTCGACGGCGACCTGGTCACGCGCGATCCGGTGGATCAGCGAGTCCGCCGCGATCACCGGCAGCGAAGGGGCATCCCCCCCGAAGATCTGCCTTGCCAGCGACGACTTGCCCCATCCGGGCGGCGCCATCATCAGGCACACCACCGGCCTGCGGATGGCGACGTGGTGCACCACCAGGCTGAAGCCCTGCTCCAGAAACGGGTGCTCGTGCGGTGCTCCGACCTGCTTGATGGCGTACCCCGCCAGGCCTGCATCGAGCGCCTCGCGCGTCAGGATGGCACTGGCCGGCGTCGGGTCGGCATCCAGCGGCAATGCCGGGGCAGTCGCCAACGTGCTCTCGAGCACCAGCAGGCCCTGCCGCGTCAACAGCGACATCACGCGCGCCAGCCGGCCCTCGGCGAGCAGGCACTCGGACGACCCGTCCAGCCAGACCACGATGTCGAAGGACCCGGTCACCAGGTCGCACGGGTCGATGGTCGGGGTCGCGATGGCCTCCGACGCGCGCTGGAACGCGGCGAAGCTGGCGAGCCGGTCGGACTCCGGCCCCACCAGGAGGACGTTCAAGCCACCCAGGTGGGGCAGGCCAAGGCGGCAGATCCGGAGTCCAAACCCCTGGTCCTCGGCGAGGCTCAAGACCCCTCCTCCAGGCGGGGCGATGCGCCGCCACCTGCCGGAATGCCCAGATCCTGCGCCCGCGCCCTCACCTTGCGGCCGTGGCGCAGCGACTGCCCATCAGTGGACTTGATCACCAGCGTGGCCAGCACATCGCGTTCCGCGGCGGAGGTCCCGACCTCGAGCTGGATACGGTATCCACAGCCCGGGTCGAGGAGACCGAAGAACTCCTGGACATCCGGTCGAGCGATGCGTTCGAAGCGCTCCACCAGGATCCTGTCGCCGAGGAACTCGGCCACCAGCGCCTCGACGGGCCGCGAGTCGTCGCTCAGGGCCCAGCCCGATATCTCCAGCACCCCCTCGGCGAGCCGCACTTCATCGACCAGGCCCGACACGTTGCCCGCGACGCCGTCGTGGACGGCCGCCTGGCCGACGCCGTCCTCCGAAGGGGCTGCCATCGCCCGCTGGTAGTGCTTGAGGGCCCGGCCGATCTCGCCGTCGTAGGTCACGCGGCCACGCTCGATCACCACGCCGCGGTTGCACACCTCCCGGACCAGTCCGAGGCTGTGGCTGGCCAGGACGACGATCTTGCTGCCGCCGAGGCGGTCCTGCATGCGCTCCTTGGCACGGCGCATGAAATCGACATCGCCGGTGCCGACCCATTCGTCCATCAGCATGATGTCGGTCTGCACGCTGGTGGAAATGGCGAACCCCAGCCTCACCTTCTGCCCGGAGGACAGCGTGCGCAGTCGGTGGTTGGCCTTCTCTTCCAGGCCGGCGAAATCCAGGATCGCATTCGACTGCGCCTTCAGGTACGACGCGCGCAGGCCCATGGCCACGCCCCTGAGGATGATGTTCTCGCGCACCGTCGCATCGGGCGTGAAGCCCAGCGAGATGTTGAGCAGGGCCTGGCAGCTGCCCGCCCGGTGGAGGCTTCCGCTGGTCGGGCGGTAGACGTTGTTGAGCAGGCGCAGCAGGGTCGACTTCCCGGCGCCGTTTCGGCCGAGCAAGGCAACGCGATCACCCGGCGAGAAGCGGAAGCTCACGTCCTCGAGCAGCCTGACGACTTCCCGGGAAGGCGTGTCGAAGGCAGCGCCCAGCAACATGCCCGCCCAGCCCCTGACCACGCGTTCGCGCTGCACGAACAGGGGCACGTCCAGGGTCACGCGGTCGGCAACGATCTCTACGTCCATGCCTAGATCCACAACGGAACGAAACGCGTGTACCGACGGTAGAGCAGACCCGCCACCAGGAACCCGACGACCGTCATGACCCCCACATAGACCAGGGAGTGGGGCTCGACGGGCTGGCCCAGGATCGGCGCCCGGAAGATCTCCACGAAATGGTAGAACGGATTGAGCCGCATCAACTGGCCCCGGATGCTGTCTGCAGGCGCTTCGTTGGCCGTCCAGATGATGGGCGTGAGCAGGAACACGAAGATGGAGAGGTTGGCGAGCACCTGCCCGACGTCCGCGAACCGGGCACCGACCAGCGACAGCACCACGGCGGCCCAGAGCGCGTTGAGGTAGACCAGGACCACGGCCAGCGGCGCCAGCACGATGCCCAGCCAATGGAAGTCCGGCGCGATGGCGAACGCCACCACGACGACGGGGAGATACATGCACATGTCGAAGAACGCGCGCGCCAACGACTGCAGCAGGTAGTCGGTGAGGCGCACATGTCCGTCCAGGATGAACGCCGCGTTGCCCGGATAGACGTTCGCACTGGCGACGATGGCCGACATCAGCGTGCGGAAGATCATCGCGCCCAGGGCCACGTGGATCGCGAAGGCCTGGATGCTCTCCCCGCGCATGGCCGCGAAGAACGAACCCAGGCCGAATACGTAGACCACCGAGGGCGCGAGCAGCCAGACGAACCCCAGGCGTGAGCGACGGGCCCGGGTGATGATGTCGAGCCAGCTCGAGAGCGCCCAGAACTCCGGGTTGCGCACGCTGATCCAGAGCTCGGTCCAGAACCGTCCATGCGCCGTTGCCCGCCCGACCCCGAAAGGCTGCAGCGCAGGGTCACGGCTCACGAAATCCCTCCGGCCGCTCGCGGCAACTCATCCCAGGCAATCCGCCAACTCCGCCTGCAGGTCCGCCACGTCCTCGACCCCCACGCTCAGGCGCACCAGGTTGTCGTGGATGCCAAGCGCGGCCCGGCGCTCGGCCGGCACCGAGGCATGGGTCATGATCGCCGGATGGTTGACCAGGCTCTCCACGCCACCGAGTGATTCGGCCAGGGCGAACAGCGTGCAGCGCTCCATCATGCGCCGTGCGGAATCCAGCCCACCCTTGACGTAGATGCTCACCATGCCACCGAAGCCCGACATCTGGCGCTTCGCCAGTGCGTGCTGGGGGTGGGACTCCAGGCCCGGGTAGACCACCTTCTCGATCGCCTCGTGGCCCTCGAGCCACTGCGCCAGCTGCAGCGCGTTCTCGCAGTGGGCCTTCATCCGCAGGTGCAGCGTCTTGAGCCCGCGCAGCGCCAGGAAGCTGTCGAACGGACCCTGCACGCCGCCCACGGCGTTCTGCAGGTAGCCCATGCGCTCGCCGAGCTCGTCCTTGTCGCCGGTCACCACCATGCCGCCGACGACGTCGGAGTGCCCGTTGAGGTACTTGGTGGCCGAGTGCACGACGATGTCGGCACCCAGCGAAAGCGGCCGCTGCAGGATGGGCGAGCAAAACGTGTTGTCGACCACGACGATCAGGCCGCGCTTGCGCGCCAGCGCGGCCACGCGCTCGATGTCGACCAGTTTCAGCAGGGGGTTGGTCGGGGTTTCGATCCAGACCATGCGCGTCCTGGGGCCGATGGCGGCTTCCAGGGCCTGCTCGTCGTTGAGGTCGACCCAGCTGAAGTCGAGGCCGGCGCTGCGACGGCGCACTCCCTCGAACAGCCGGTAGGTGCCCCCGTAGACGTCGTCCATGACCACCACGTGGTCGCCCGAGTCGAGCAATTCGAGCACGGTCGACGTGGCCGCCAGGCCCGAGGCGAACGCAAAGCCACGACGCCCGCCTTCGAGCCCGGCCACGCAGCGCTCGTAGGCGAAGCGCGTGGGATTGTGGCTGCGCGAGTATTCGAATCCCTGGTGTACGCCCGGGCTGGACTGCACATAGGTGGAGGTCTGGTAGATCGGCACCATCACCGCGCCGGTGCTGGGGTCGGGCGATTGGCCGGCGTGGATCGCCAGCGTGCCGAGGCCGTGGCCGGAGGTCGCGTCGCTCATGTCGGAATCCTTGTTCATTGCTGGTGTCACTGCACCCGGCGGCGCAGGTAATTGAGCAGGTCGATCCGCGTGATCAGGCCCAGGAAACGCTCGCCGTCCATGACGATGGCGACCTGGCCGCGCTCGAACACCGGCAGCAGCGCCTCCACCGGTGCACGCACGTCGAGCACGTCGAGCTTGGTCACCATCGCGGTGGAGACGGGGTCGCGGAAGTGGTCCTCGTCGCCGTACACATGCATCAGCACGTCGGACTCGTCGAGGATGCCGACGATGCGCTCGCCCTCCATGACCGGCAGCTGCGAGATCTCGTAGAGCTTCATGCGCTGGTAGGCCGTCACCAGCAGGTCGGTGGGGGCGATCACCACCGTGTCGCGGTGCTGGAAGGGGCGCAGGATCAGGTCGCGCAGGTCGCCGGTCGGTTCGCGCTCCAGGAAGCCGTTGTCCAGCATCCAGTAGTCGTTGTACATCTTGGAGAGGTACTTGTTGCCGGTGTCGCACACGAACACCAGCACCTTCTTCGGCGTGGTCTGCTCGCGGCAGTACTTCAGCGCCGCCGCCAGCAGCGTGCCCGAGGACGAGCCGCCCAGCACGCCTTCCTTCTTGAGCAGTTCGCGTCCGGCATGGAAGCTTTCCGCATCGGAAATCGCGTAGGCCTTCTTCACCCGGGTGAAGTCGGAGATCGACGGCAGGAAATCCTCGCCGATGCCCTCGACCATCCAGCTGCCGGACTTCTCGCTGAGCGTGCCCTCGTTGATGTACTCGGTCAGGATCGAACCGACCGGGTCGGCCAGGACCAGCTCGAGGTCGGGTGCTACGCGGGCGAAGTACCGGCTCAGGCCCGTCATCGTGCCGGAGCTGCCGCAGCCGAAGACGATCGCATCGAGCTCCCCGCCCATCTGCTCCCAGATCTCCGGCGCGGTGCCGTGCTCGTGCGCGTCGGGGTTGTCGGGGTTGCCGAACTGGTTGATGAAATACGCGCCGGGGGTCTCGTCGCGATGCGCTTGGCGAGGTCCTGGTAGTAGTCCGGATGTCCCTTGGCGACGTCCGAGCGGGTCAGGATCACCTCCGCGCCCATCGCCTTGAGGTTGAAGATCTTTCCCGGCTCATCTTGTCGGGGACCACGAGGATGAGCTTGTAGCCCTTCTGCTGGGCGACCAGCGCCAGCCCGATGCCGGTATTGCCCGCGGTGCCCTCGACCAGCGTCGCACCCGGCTTGAGATCACCCCGGGCCTCGGCCGCCTCGATCATGCGCAGGCCGATGCGGTCCTTGATCGACCCACCCGGGTTCTGGCTTTCCAGCTTCAGGTAGAGCTCGCAGTCGCCGCTGTCCAGGTGCCGGGCACGGACGATGGGGGTGTTGCCGATCAGCTCGAGGACGGACTCGTGGGGCATGGGCCGTGGGTTCTTCGAAGGGGCGCGCGATTGTATCAGGCGCGGCCACGCAAGCCCGAAGCCGACATGAAGACGCGCCCCGGGGGCGCCGTCCTCGATCCGTTCCCGGGGAGCCCTCCCCGGAACGACGCAGCAGGGCTAGTGCAGCAGTTCCCTGCTCTGGACCATGCGCTGCAGGCGATCCTTGGCGAGGAGCTTTTCCTTCTTCATCTGCATCAGCGTGATGTCGTCGATGGGCAGCACGCCGAGCTCGGCGTCCATGACCTTGTCGTTGAGTTCGCGGTGATGGTGGTAAAGCTTGCGGAATTCGGGGTTGCGCTTGAGGATCTGCTCCACTTCTTCCTGGGAATGCCCTTCGAACACGGCGGACCTCCTTACTTGGCTCCTGAAACGAGAAACGCCCCGAAGCCGTCAGGCTTGGAGCGTCGGGGGTTGGGAAGGCCACTGCCCTTGCGCACGACCACCCGGACCACGTCGACCCCGGCCTTGGGGTGCGGACGCGGCGTGGCGGCGGTGAAGGAGTGCATCGGCCTGACCTCGGTTCCACGGGCATCGGTGCACCATGGACAATCGACCCTACGCCGGCCTTTCGGGCCCTGCAAGCACGCGTCCAGATGCCTGATTACACGATGGATTCCTCAGCGGAACGTCGCCTTCACAAGCCTGAAAACAACGGCGGCGCCGTTCAGGCGCCGCCGCATAACGCTTTGTTTACAAAGAAGTTAATCGGCGAGGATCACGTCCACGCGGCGGTTGCGCGAGCGCCCCTGCTCGGTGGCGTTGTCGGCGACGGGGCGGGTCTGGCCGTAGCCGGTCGCCTGGATCCGGGACGCGTCCACGCCCTGGTCGATCAGGGCCCGCCGGACGGATTCGGCGCGCTGCTGCGACAGGCTCTGGTTGAGGTTCGCGCTGCCGGTGGCGTCGGTATGGCCCTCGACCAGGATCCGGCTGCCGGGCCGGCCCTGCACGAACTCGACGACGCGGTCGAGGTTGGCCACGGCCTCGGCGCGAAGCTGGGCCTGGCCCGGGGCGAAGACCTCGCCCGAAAGCGTCATCACCTCGCCGCGCGCATCGCTGCGCGAGTCGAGGTTCTCCAGCTGCCGGCGCAGGCTGTCCGCCGCCGCGGAGGCCAGGTCCGCCTCCTGCCGGGCCAGCGAGGCCTCGCGACCACGCGCGTCGGCCAGGCGGCGCGACTGCTCGGCCTGTTCCATGGCCGCCTCGGCCTCCTGCAACGAGAGCTCGCGCTCCTGCAGCGCCCGCAACGCCTCCTCCTGGCGCGTCAGGCTCTGCATGCGGAGCCGCTCGGCCTCGCGCCGCGCCAGCTCCGCATCGCGGCGCGCGGCATCGAGCACGATGCGGTCGCGCTCGCGCTCGAGCTCCTGGACCCGGTCGCGGGCCTGCTCGGCCTGCGCCGCGGCACGCGCGGTCTCGATGCGCCGATCGGCGATGTAGATGCGGTGCTCGCGATCGCTTGCGCGTGCCTCGCGCACGGCCTGGATCGCCTGCCGGGCCTGGAGGCGCTCGACCGCGCCGAGTCGCGACAGGGCCTGGTCGTCGTCCAGGCGTCGCAGGTCGCGCTCGAGTCGCTCGACGTCCTGGTCGACCCGGTCACGGGTCTGTGCCTGCAGCGGGGCGTTCGCCAGCAACGCGATCGCAAGGATCATCAGGATCGCTTTCATCGCCGCCCCTCCGTGTCCAGTGATTGCCGCAACGCCGCGTTCTCGGCGGCCTTTTCATCAACCTGCTCCTGCCAGGCGCGGGCGCGCGCCCGAGCCCGGGACAGGTCGGCATTGACCTCGGCGAGTTCGGCGAGTTCGACCGCCCGCACCCGGTCGCGGGCCTGCTCGGCCTCCCGGGCCGCCTGCAGCTGGCGCTCGGCGCGGCGGAACTCCTCCTCCGACAGCTGGTGCGCACGGACCTCGCGCGCGGAATCCAGCGCCCGCTGCGCCCGGTCGATCCGCTCGGTCGGCGGCGGCAGGCTGGCGCAGCCCCCCAGCACCACGGCGAGGGTCAGGATCGCGAAAAGCAGGCCTGGTCGATAGATTTTTCTCGGCGATGGTGTCATAACGGCTCTTCGAAGCAGGCGATGTGGCCTGTCGCTATTGTTGTTGCACCGCTCGCGCACATGCAACCGTGGCGGTGCAGGGGATACCGGGGGTTTCGCGCATGGACATCGGCTACTTCCTGAAGCTGATGACGGAAAAGAACGCATCGGACATGTTCCTGACCACGGGGGCACCGGTGCACATCAAGGTCGAGGGCAAGCTCTACCCCCTCGGCAGCACCGGCCTTCCGGCCGGCATGGTCAAGAAGATCGCCTACTCGCTGATGGACGAGGGCCAGGTGCCCCAGTTCGAGCGCGACCTCGAGTTCAACATGGCGATCGCCGTGAAGGACGCCGGGCGTTTCCGCGTGAACGTGTTCAAGCAGCGCGGCGAAGTGGGCATGGTGATCCGCGCGATCAAGAGCGACATCCCGACCATCGAGATGCTCAAGCTGCCGCAGATCCTCAAGGACATCATCTCCGAGCCGCGCGGCCTGGTGCTGGTGGTCGGCTCGACCGGCTCGGGCAAGTCGACCTCGCTGGCGGCGATGATCGACCATCGCAACACCACCCAGACCGGCCACATCCTCACCATCGAGGATCCGATCGAGTTCCTGCACCGGCACAAGAAGTCGCTGGTCAACCAGCGCGAGGTCGGCATGGACACCCATGCCTTCCACAATGCGCTCAAGAACGCGATGCGCGAGGCGCCCGACGTCATCCTGATCGGCGAGATCCTCGACGCCACGACGATGGAGGCCGCGATCTCGTTCGCCGAGACCGGCCACCTGTGCCTTGCCACGCTGCACTCCAACAACGCCGACCAGACGCTGGAGCGCATCCTGAACTTCTTCCCGGAATCGGCGCACAAGAACGTGCTGATGAACCTGTCGCTCAACCTCAAGGCGGTGATCAGCCAGCGCCTGGTGGTCGGCAAGGACGGCAAGCGCCTGCCGGCGGTGGAAGTGCTGATCAACACGCCGATGATCCGCGACCTGATGCGTCGCGGCCAGGTGCACGAGATCAAGGAAGCGATGGACAAGTCGCTCCAGGACGGCATGCAGACCTTCGACCAGGCGCTGTACAAGCTCTACAAGGACGGCAAGATCGAGCTGGAGGAGGCGCTGCGCAAGGCCGATTCACGCGATGGCCTGGCGCTCAAGATCCGCCTGACCGAGGGTTCGGGCAGCGACAGCCACGACCCCTACGCCGACGTGTTCAGCGGCGACGAGCAAAACAGCTACTGAGTCGGCACCGGCATCGCGCCCGCGGGCGCGATGCATCTCAATCGCGATCGGGCGCGTCGGGCTGGTTGTCCGGCCGGGCGGCCTCGAACGCAGGCAAGGCCATGCAGGCCTCCTCGATGCGCTGGATGGTCGGATACGGGTCCATCGACACGCCGAAGCGACGCGCGTTGTAGATCTGCGGCACCAGGCAGCAATCGGCCAGGCCGGCGCTCTCGCCCTCGCAGTAGGTCCCGGTCGAGGGACTCTCCTTGAGCAGGATCTCCAGCGCGGCGAAACCCTGCTCTATCCAGTGCCTCACCCACAGCTCGCGCTCGGCCTGCGGGACGTTCCAGGTGCGCTCGAAGAACTGCAGCACGCGCAGGTTGTTGAGCGGATGGATCTCGCAACCGACCAGCTGCGCCATCGCCCGCACCCGCGCGCGGTCGCGCGCGGTCGCCGGCAGCAGCGGCCGGTCGGGCCAGGTTTCGTCGACATACTCGATGATCGCCATCGACTGGCGCAGCACGCGCTGGCCATGCTCCAGGCTGGGCACCAGCTCCTGCGGATTGATCGCGCTGTAGGCGTCGCCGTGCTGCTCGCCCCCTTCGCGCACCAGGTGCACCGGAGTGATCGTGTACTCCAGCCCCTTGAGGTTCAACGCCGCGCGGACGCGGTAGGCGGCGCTGGAGCGCCAGTAGCTGTATAGCGTCAGCTTTTCGGACATGACCCGTGATTCCCCGCAGGCACGTGGAAGATGCCGGTGAATGGGCGGCCCCCTGCCACCCCGAACTGCAGGCTACGCCGCCCGGCTGCGTGATGAAAGCAGGGCCGGCCGCCTTCCGACGACCGGCCGCTGCACGCGACAGGCGTACTCAACCGCGGTCGATGCGCTGCTCGATCGCGCCAAAGATGCTGTGGCCGTCCTTGTCCAGCATCTCGATGCGCACACGATCGCCGAACTTCATGAACGGCGTCGACGGCTTGCCGTGCTCCAGCGTCTCGACGGTGCGCTTCTCGGCAAAGCACGACGCGCCCAGCGACGTGTCCTCGTTGGCCACCGTGCCGGAACCGACGATCGTGCCGGCCGTGAGCGGTCGCGTCTTCGCGGCGTGCGCGACCAGCTGGCCGAAGTTGAACTGCATGTCCACGCCCGCCTCGGGCGCACCGAACCACTCGCCGTTGTAGTGCGTCAGCAGCGGCAGGTGACCTTGGCGTCGCGCCAGGCATCACCCAGCTCATCGGGGGTGACGAAGACCGGGCTGAGCGCCGAGCGCGGCTTGGACTGCAGGAAACCGAAGCCCTTGGCCAGCTCTCCCGGGATCAGGCCGCGAAGCGACACGTCGTTGACCAGGCCGACCAGCTGGATGTGCCCGGCCGCCTGTTCGGCCGAGGCGCCCATCGGCACGTCGTCGGTGACCACGACGATCTCGGCCTCCAGGTCGATCCCATGTGCCTCGTCGGGGACCACGACCGGGTCCAGCGGGCCGTAGAAACCGGCGCTGACCGCCTGGTACATCAGCGGATCGGTATAGAAGCTCTCCGGCACCTCGGCACCGCGGGCGCGACGCACGCGCGCCACGTGCGGCAGGTAGGCCGATCCGTCGACGAACTCGTAGGCGCGCGGCAGCGGCGCGGCGAGAGCGGCATGGTCGAGGTCGAAGGCGCCCTCGGCCTCGCCGGACTCGAGCTTGCCGGCCAGCGCATTCAGGCGCGGGGCGGTGTTCGACCAGTCCTCCAGCGCGCGCTGCATCGTGTCGGCGATGCCGGTGGCGCGCACGGCGCGGGTCAGGTCGCGCGATACGACGATCAGCGTGCCGTCGCGGCCGCCTTCCTTCAGCGATCCAAGCTTCATGGTGTTCTCCTCAAGACAAGTGTGTTCAAAGGCCCGGGGTGGCGAAGCGCCGCTCAAGCCCCTGCCAGCAATCGGTGTAGTCGGCCTGCCGGAATCCGGCCTCGAGCGCCTGCGCGACCGGACGGATGACGTGGCGCGACTCGAACATGAAGGCCATCGTTTCGCTGATCACGTCGGGCCTGGACAGGTCGGCATTCGACGCCTTGTCGAACGTCGCCGCGTCGGGGCCGTGGCCGCTCATGCAGTTGTGCAGGCTGGAGCCGCCGGGCACGAAGCCCTCGGCCTTGGCGTCGTAGGCGCCATGCACCAGGCCCATGAACTCGCTGGCCACGTTGCGGTGGAACCACGGCGGCCGGAACGTGTCCTGCGCCACCAGCCAGCGGGGCGGGAAGATCACGAAGTCGATGTTGCTCACGCCCTCGGAATCGGTGGGTGAGTGAAGCACCAGGAAGATGCTCGGGTCCGGGTGGTCGAAGCTGATCGAGCCGATCGTGTTGAAGCGGCGCAGGTCGTAGCGGTACGGCGCGTAGTTGCCATGCCAGCCGACCACGTCCAGCGGCGAGTGGCCGATGTCGGCCCGCCACAGCCCGCCCTGGAACTTCGCCACCAGCTCGAACTCGCCCTCGGCGTCCTCGAAGGCCGCGTGCGGCGTCTCGAAGTCGCGCGGGTTGGCCAGCCCATTGGAACCGATCGGCCCCAGGTCGGGCAGCTTCAGCAGCGCGCCGAAGTTCTCGCACACGTAGCCGCGTGCCTCGCCATCGGGCAGCACCACGCGGAAGCGCACGCCGCGCGGGATCACCGCGATCTGCTGCGGCTCCACGTCCAGGACGCCGAACTCGGTGTCGAACTTCAGCCGCCCGTGCTGCGGCACGATGAGCATTTCCGCATCGGCGTTGTAGAAGAAGCGCCCCTGCATGCCGCGGTTGGCCGCATACAGGTGGATGCCCAGTCCGTTGCCGCCCGCCGCACCGCCGTTGCCGGCCATCGTGTACAGGCCCTCGATGAAGTCGGTCGCCTCTTCCGGCATCGGCAGCGGGCTCCAGCGCAGCTGCTCGGGCGTGACCGGGCCGGTGCCGAAGTCGTTGTGGAAGCGCGGCTGCGGGAGCGGCGAGAACGCGCCGTGCACCGCCGCGGGGCGGATGCGGTACAGCCAGCTGCGCCGGTTGGCATGGCGCGGCGCGGTGAATGCCGTGCCCGAGAGCTGTTCGGCATACAGGCCGTGTGCGACGCGCTGCGGGGAATTGCGGCCTTCCGGCAGCGTGCCCGGCACCGCCTGCGTGGCGAATTCGTTGCCGAAGCCGGTCTGGTAACCCGTGGACTTCATCAGCATCACTCCAGTGGCGGCGACCCGGCCACCGGGGCCGGGTCGCGGGCTTCAACGGGGAAGTCGCGGCGGGCTCAGAGCACGCCGCGCTTGATCTGGTCGCGTTCGATGGATTCGAACAGGGCCTGGAAGTTGCCCTCGCCGAAGCCCTCGTTGCCCTTGCGCTGGATGATCTCGAAGAAGATCGGCCCGATCGCGTTGGTGGTGAAGATCTGCAGCAGTTTGCGCTGCTTGGTCTCCGGGTCGGCGTCGATGAGGATCTTGTTCTTCGCCAGGCGCTCGACATCCTCGCCATGGTTCGGGATGCGCTCGGGGATCAGCTCGAAGTAGGTGTCGGGCGTGTCGAGGAACTCCACGCCCTGCGCGCGCATCGCCTCGACGGTGCCGTAGATGTCGTCGGTGAAGCAGGCGATGTGCTGGATGCCCTCGCCCTTGTAGGCGTCGAGGTACTCGTTGATCTGGCTCTTCGGGTCCGACGACTCATTGAGCGGGATGCGCACGATGCCGTCGGGTGCGGTCATCGCCTTGGACACCAGGCCGGTCTTGGCGCCCTTGATGTCGAAGTAGCGGATCTCGCGGAAGTTGAACAGGCGCTCGTAGTAGTCCGACCACTTCTGCATGTTGCCGAAGAACAGGTTGTGGGTGAGGTGGTCGATGAAGGTCAGCCCGAAGCCCTTCGGGTTGAGGTCGGCGCCCTCGATCGGCGCATAGTCCGCCGCGAACACGTCGCCCGAGCTCGGCACCAGGTACAGCATGCAGTCGCCGATGCCCTTGATGACCGGGGCGTCGATCACCTTGGTGTCGGCCTTGTGGTCGATCGCCTCGCCGCCGTTGGACACGACGGTGTCGAACACCTCGGCCACCGGCTTGTCGAAGCGGATCGCGAAGCCCGAGGCGCACGGACCATGCTTGGCGGCGAAGTCGGCGGCGAACGCCTCCGGGTCCTCGTTGACGAGGAAGTTCACCCCGCCCTGGCGGTAGACGGTGATGTCGCGCGAGCGGTGCTTGAGGACGGCCGAGAAGCCCATCGCGCGGAACAGCGCGTGCAGGTCGACGTCGCTGCCCGCCGGCACGGCGAACTCGACGAACTCGAAGCCGTTGATCCCCATCGGGTTCTCGAAGGTGGTCGGCTGCATGCCGAGGTTGGGCTGGGCGCTCATGGGCTATCTCCTCAAGGGGTCGTCGTGGGGGCGCGACTTGCGCTGATCGTACCGACGTTATAGTTTCACATGTAACTAATTGCAAGTGGCGGCGCAGCATGGGTTCATCCTCCACCCCCCTGGCACCCGAGGCGGCACAGCTCGATCTCGAGCACTTCCTGCCCTACCGCCTGAGCGTGCTGTCGAACCGGCTCAGCAACGCGATCGCGCGCAGCTACCAGCAGCGCTTCGGGCTCTCGGTCACCGAATGGCGGGTGCTGGCGGTGATCGGGCGCTACCCGGGCGTCTCGGCCAGCGAGGTGGCCGAGCGCACCGCGATGGACAAGGTCGCGGTCAGCCGCGCCGTCGGCTCGCTGCTGGCTGCCGGCCGCATCGCCCGCGACACCCATGGCGAGGACCGCCGCCGCTCCGTGCTTCACCTCACCGATGCGGGCGAAGCAATCCATGCCGAGGTCGTGCCGATGGCCCTGGGCTATGAGCGCGCCCTGCTGTCGGTGCTCGACGCCGGCGAGCGGCGCACGCTCGGGCGCCTGCTGGACAAGCTCGACGGCAACGGGGATCGTGCGGCGCAGGCCCTCTGAGCACGGAACACGCCATGTCCTTCGTACGCTGCCTGCGCGGCCTGGGCTCGGGAACCGAGTACCCGGCCGATGTGCCGATGAACCTCGATCCGGTCGACGGCCGCCCGGTGGAGATGGTGCTGGACCTCGAGGCACTGGCCCGCCGGTGGCCCGATGCCGGCTGGTACACGCCCGCACGCCGCGACATGTGGCGCTTCGGGGGGCTGATGGCGATGGACATCAACGCGCCCGGGGATGCCCGCTGCATCACCGCCCTCGGAGAGGGGGCCACGCCACTGCTGGACTACAGCGACCATCCGGCCGCACGCGAGGGCGGCTTCCGGCTCGCGGTCAAGGACGAAGGCCAGGCCCACCCGGGCTACGGCGCCAACCCGACCGGCAGCTTCAAGGACCGCGGCATGGCGATGGTCGTCGCCCAGGCGCGCCGCCTGGGCCTCAAGCGCCTCGCCGTGCCGACCCAGGGCAACGCCGGCGACTCGCTGGTGCGCTACGCCCTCGCCGCCGGCCTGGAGGTCGTGGTCGCGATGCCCGACGACACGCCGATGCCGATCATGGGCAGCGTCGCCGCCGCCGCGCACCGGCATCCCGACCGGGTCCGGCTGGAACTGGTCGGCGGCACGATCCGCGAGGCCTTCGCCTTGCTCAAGGAGCGCTACCTGCCCGAGGGCTGGTTCAACGTAGCCACGTTCCAGGAACCCGGCTGGCGCATCGAAGGCAAGAAGTCGCTGGGCCTGGAACTGGCCGAGCCGGCCGGACCGGGCGAGCCGTGGCGCCTCCCCGACGTCGTCGTGTATCCGACCGGCGGTGGCACCGGGGTGCTGGGCATGTGGAAGGCCTGGCACGAACTCGAGGCACTGGGCCTGATCGATTCTCGCCGCCCGCGCCTGGTGTGCGTGCAGAGCGAGGCCACAGCGCCGCTGGTGCGCGCCTTCGACGACGGAGCCGACGACACCACGCCTGTCGCCGCGGGCGCGACCCTGTGCACCGGACTCAACGTCCCCGGCGGCGTCGGCCACTTCAAGGTGTTGCGCATCATCCGCGAAAGCGGCGGCGCGGCGCTGGCGGTACCCGAAGCCCAGACGGCGGCGGCCCTGGCGAGGACCTGGCGCGAACGCCGCTGGTGGATCAGCCCCGAGGGCGCGGCCTGCCTGGCCGCGCTCGATCAGCTGCGTCCACGTGGTCTGGTCGCGGATGGCGAGCAGGTCGTCGTGGTGAACACCGGCTCGCTGGAAAAATACCTGCCCGACCTGCGGCACCTGCTGTAGCCGGGCGCGCCGCCCACCCGACGGTGGCACACGACCGGCCCGCGGCGCGCTAAAGTGCGAGCCGGCACGACCAAGGGGACCACACGCCGATGAGCACTCCGACCGCGGGCAGCCTGCCCCGCCCGACTCCGCTGCAGCGCTGGCTGGTCCTGCTGTTCATCAGCCTGGCGATGTTCGGCAACTACTACGTCTACGACTCGCTCGGGCCGGTCATCGACCTGATGCGCGAGCAGCTGGACTTCAGCTACCAGCAGATCGGCTGGCTCTCCACCGCCTACAACATCGCCGCGCTGCTGGTGCTGCTGGCCGGTGGCTACATCATCGACCGTTGGGGCACCAAGAAGGCGATCACCTTCTTCGCGATCGTCTGCCTCATCGCCGCCGCGCTCACCGCCGTGAGTGCGCGCTACGAGGTCATCCTGGCAGGCCGCTTCATGCTCGGCCTGGGCGCGGAGCCGTTGATCGTCGCGGCCACGACCGTGCTGGCGAAGTGGTTCAAGGGCAAGGAGCTCAGCTTCGCCTTCGGCATGAACCTCTCGATTTCGCGCCTGGGCTCGGCCTCGGCGGACTGGTCGACCGGCTTCGCCAGCCCGCTGTACAGCAACTGGCAGGACCCGCTGTGGCTGGCCACCGGCGTGGCGGCCATCTCGGTGACTGCCGCGATGCTGTACTGGGTGCTGGAGAAGCGCGCCGAGGGGCGCTTCGACCTGGGTGCGGCCGACGCGACCGAGAAACTCGACTTCCGGCGCATGTACTCCTTCAGCGCCTCGTACTGGTACATCGTGGCGCTGTGCGTGGTGTTCTATTCCACCGTGTTCCCGTTCCGCACCTTCGCCATCGACTACTTCCAGCAGGCCCATGGCCTGGATCGCGAGGCCGCCGGCATCCTCAGCAGCCTGCTGCCGCTGGCGGCGATCTTCGCCACGCCGCTGTTCGGGCTGTGGGTGGACCGGGTCGGCCGGCGCTCGATGTTCATGGCGATCGGCTCGCTGGTGATGCTGCCGCTGTTCCTCATGGTCACCTACCTGCCGCCCGGGCCGGGCATCAACGTGGTCATCCCCTTCGTCGGCAGCGCCGTGATCCCGCTGACCCTGCTGCTGGTCATGCTGGTGCTGGGCGGGGTGTTCTCGCTGATCCCGGCGGTGATGTGGCCGTCGGTGGCCTACATCGTGTCGGGCAACAGACTGGGCTCGGCGTATGCGCTGATGACCTTCTGCCAGCAACTGGGCTGGGCCGTCGTGCCACCCATCGTCGGCCTGCTCAACGACAGGTTCCTGGCCAGCCCCGAGAACCCGGGGGGCTATGCGCCGGGCATGTGGTTCTACACCGGCCTCGCCGCCACCGGCCTGTACTTCTCGTATCGCTTGTGGCGGACCGAGCGCGGCCCGGGCAGCCACGGGCTCGAC
This sequence comes from Alkalisalibacterium limincola, assembly GCF_008017755.1. GTDB lineage: Bacteria > Pseudomonadota > Gammaproteobacteria > Xanthomonadales > Xanthomonadaceae > Alkalisalibacterium > Alkalisalibacterium limincola. The sequence continues at coordinate 79,877 of NZ_VRTS01000010.1, read as the reverse complement.
AGCATCACCACCCGCAGCACCGCGGAGGCCGAGGCGCTCAAGCAGCAGATCTAGCGCTCACCGCAGCGCCGCACCCGGGACGGGCGAGCGGGCTGGCACGGGCCCGGGCTGCGAGACGTCGCGGCAGGGCCTGGCGGAGCTTGGGTACACTTGCACCATGAACAAGCCAGTAGATCCAGACCGCTCGCTCGCCCGGACCCTGTGGCCGGTGGCGCTGGTCGCGCCGGCCATCGCACTGATCTTCGCCGGCTACGCCAGCACCCGCGAGGCCGGCGCCTTCGACTGGACCTTGGTGCTGGTCGGCGTGATCGTCGGCGTGGTCATGTTCGGCCTGTTGCTGGCCTACGACACCTGGCGCCGGGGCCGTAGCAAGGAGGACACCCACACCGCGCCGATGAAGCTGGTCGAAAGCCCGGTGGTGTGGATCCCGCCGATCGTGCTCATCGCGGTCGTGCTGACCTTCGTGTTCGCCCAGCAGTAGGCCAACCGGCCGGCGGGGCAACGGAAACGGGGCCCGAAGGCCCCGTTTCGTTTCGCGCGGTGCGGACCGCTCAGCCCACCGGGTAGGTGTAGCTGGAGCCGATGCCCAGCGGGATGCCCAGGGCCCAGAAGCCCAGCAGGAACAGCGTCCAGACCACGATCAGGGTGATCGAGAACGGCAGCATCAGCGCGATCAGCGTGCCGATGCCGCTGGACTTCACGTAGCGCTGGCAGAACACCACGATCAGCGGGAAGTAAGGCAGCAGTGGCGTGATGATGTTGGTGCTGGAATCACCGACGCGGTAGGCGGCCTGGGTCAGGTCGGGCGAGATGCCGATGCAACTCGGTACAGCTTGTTCCACGCACATCAGCATCGGCACCATGATCGCGCCGATCAGGGCCCACTTCGCCGAGGCGGAGCCGACCAGCAGGTTGACGAAGCCCGAAAGCATCACAATCCCGACCAGGGTCAGCGACAGGGGAAGCCCCATCGCCTGCAGCGCGTTCGCGCCCTTGATCGCCAGCAGCACGCCGAGGTTGGACTGGGCGAAGGCGTAGATGAACTGCGAGGCGAAGAAGGCGAGCACGATGTAGTAGCCCATGCCGCTCATCGCCTTGCTCATGCCGGCGACGACGTCGCGATGGGTCTTCACCGAGCCCGACATCATCCCGTAGACCACGCCCGGCACCAGGAAGAACACGAAGATCAGCGCGACGATCGACTGCATCAGCGGCGCGGTGAAGGTCAGCAGGCGGTGAGCGTTGGCGGCCTCGGCCCCGACCGGATCGCCCCAGGGCGAGGTTTCGGGAATCAGCGACAGCGCGAACAGCGCGATCATCACGACCATCGCCAGCACCGCCGTGATCAGGCCGCGCTTCTCGCGGGCATCCAGCGGGTCGGTTGTCGGCATTTCGGACACGTCGCCATCGACGACCGTGTTCTTCAGGCGCGGCTCGATGACCTTGTCGGTCAGGAACCAGCCCACCGCGATGACCAGGAAGGTCGAGGCGGTGGTGAAGAAGTAATTGTTGAGCGGGCTGATCTCGGCGGCCGGGTTGATCAGCCGGGCCGCCTCCTGGGTCAGGCCGGCCAGCAGCGGATCGAGCGCGGAGGGCACGAACATCGTGGCCGAGAAGCCGCCGGAGACACCGGCGAACGCCGCCGCGATGCCGGCCAGCGGGTGGCGCCCCGCGGCATAGAAGATCACCGCCCCCAACGGGATCACCAGCACGTAGCCGGCGTCCACCGCCACGTGGCTGAGCACGCCCACGCCGATCAGCGCCGGGGTCAGCAACTGCTTCGGCGTGAACGAGAGGATGGCGCGCAGGGCGGCGTTGATGAAGCCGGTGTGCTCGGCCACGCCCAGGCCCAGCATCGCCACCAGCACCACGCCCAGCGGGGCGAAGCTGGTGAAGGTGCGGACCATGTCGGCCATGAACTGGGTCAGCGAGGTCCCGCTGAGCAGGCTGTTGACCACCACCGGATTGCCGCTTCGCGGATCGATCTCGGTGAAGCTCATGTTGGCCATGATCGCCGACAGCGCCCAGACCACGAACATCAGCAGCAGGAATAGGACGGCGGGATCGGGCAGCTTGTTGCCGACGCGTTCGATGGCGTCGAGCGAACGGGTCACCCAGGTCTTCGGGGCCGGTACGGCGTGGGTCGGTTCCGACATGCGGGATCCTCGTGTGGTGGTTCGGCCCATGGCTGCGGGCACGTCTTCGGTCCGGGCCCGCCAGGGGCCACGCGGCATCCTAGCAGGCGATTTGCCTGCGGTTCAGCCCTAAAGTTCGGTGCGCACGTCCAGCAGCTCGGGGAAGAAGGTCAGTTCCAGGGCCTGCTTGAGGAAACCCACGCCCGACGAGCCGCCGGTCCCGCGGCGGAAGCCGATGATCCGCTCCACCGTCTTCATGTGGCGGAAGCGCCACAGCTGGAAGCTCTGCTCGATGTCGACCAGCTGCTCGCACAGCGCGTAGGCCGACCAATGGGTTTCGTGCTCGCGGTAGATGCGCTTGAACACCGGCACCAGCGCCGGCGTGCGCCGGTGGGGCTGGCTGAAGTCGCGCTCCAGCAGCTCGCCGGGCACCGCATGCCCCTGGCGGTGCAGGTGGCGCAGGAACTCGTCGTACAGGCTGGGGGCGTTCAGTGCCTCGCTGAGTTCCGCGTGGGCGGCCTCGTCGTGCTCGAACACCTTGAGCATCGCGGCGTTCTTGTTGCCCAGCAGGAACTCGACCAACCGGTACTGCAGGGACTGGAAGCCGGAGGACTGGCCCAGGGTGTCGCGGAACTGCAGGTACTCGCTCGGCGTGAGCGTCTCCAGGACCGCCCATTGCTCGAACAGCTGCCGCTGGACCTGCTTGACCCTCGCCAGCACCTTCTGCACGACGCCGAGGTCGTCGTTGCGCAGCGCCACCAGCGCTTCGCGCAGCTCATGGATGATCAGCTTCATCCACAGTTCGCTGACCTGGTGCTGGACGATGAACAGCATTTCATCGTGATGCGGCGGCTGGCTGAGCGGTGACTGTGCCGAGAGCAGCACGTCGAGCTTGAGGTAGCCGCCGTAGCTCATGCGCTCCCGAAGGTCGATGGTGATGTCGGATTCGAGTTCGCGCTGGTTGTCGTCCTGGCCCATGGCTTGCCGTGAATTCCCGGTGAAAGACACATGGTAGATCAATCCCCCCTCGCACTCCGGCCCTGTCATCGCAGTGACGCCAAACCGGGATATTCTTCGGCGTTGTCGAGGATGGACCCCGACCATCGCCAGCGGGCGGGCCCAAGGGCCCGGGCGATCCAAGCAGCGGCTCTGGCTGCGCCTTCATGAACTTTTCGGGGACAAATTCATGCGTTGGACGCAATGGGGAGCGCTGGCTCTCGCAATTTCCGGCCTGGCCGTCGGCCAGGCCCAGGCCCAGGTGGTCATCAGCCAGGTTTACGGCGGCGGCGGCAACAGCGGCGCCGTGTACAGCAACGACTTCGTGGAGCTGTTCAACCGTGGCGACGCCCCGGTGGCGCTCAACGGCCTTTCGGTACAGTACGCCTCGACCACCGGCAACTTCGGTTCCGGCCCGGCCCTGATCACCGCCCTGCCGACGCCAGCCTCGCGCCCGGCCAGTACTTCCTGGTCGAGCTGGCTGCCGGCAGCAACACCACGCTTCCCGCCCTGCCCACCCCCGACCTGGTCGGCGAGACCAATGCCTCCGGAACCGGCGGCAAGTTCGCACTGGTCACCGGCACCACGGGACTGGGTTGCAGCAACAACTGCGACGCCGGCCAACTCGCCCGCATCGTCGACCTGCTCGGCTGGGGCAGCGCGAACTTCTGGGAGGGCGACGCGCGTGCCGGCGCCACCCAGAACTCCACTGCGGCGATCCGCCGCGAAGCCGGCTGCCAGGACACCGACCAGAACGCCGACGACTTCGTCATCGCGACGCCGGCGCCGCGCAACTCCCAGTCCCCGCTCAATCCGTGCGGCGGGGACCCGGGCAATCCCGTGGTCAGCATCAACGACGTGACGCTGCCCGAAGGCGATGCCGGCGTCACGCCGTTCGAGTTCACCGTGACGTTGTTCCCGGCCCTGGCCGATGACCTGAGCTTCGACATCGCCACCGCCGACGGCACCGCCGTCGCCGGGACCGACTATGTCGCCCGCAGCCTCTCCGACCAGCTGATCCCTGCCGGAGAAACCAGCTACAGCTTCAGCGTCGACGTGATCGGCAACCTCGAGCCGGAGCCGGACAAGACGTTCCTGGTCAACCTGACCAATGTGAGCGCCGGAACGATCGCGCTCGAGGACGTCCAGGCCGTCGGCACGATCGTCAACGACGACTTCGACCTGACCCCGATCAGCGCCATCCAGGGCGAAGGCATCAGCTCGCCGCTGCTGGGCCAGCAGGTCGCCACGCGCGGCATCGTCACCGCCCGCAAGTCCAACGGCTTCTTCATCCAGACGCCCGACGGCGAGGACGACGGCAACCCCGCGACCTCCGAGGGGCTGTTCATCTTCACCACGGCCGGCGGGTGCCCGCGGTGGCGCAGCCGGGCAACCGCGTGCAGGTGTTCGGCACCGTGGCGCAGTTCGTCCCGGGCGGCACCCCGGAGCAGCTTCCGCTGGTCCAGCTCACCGGCACCGAGACGACGCTGCTGGAAACCGGGTTGGCGCTGCCGGTACCGGTCCAGCTGACGCTCGAGGACCTGTCGCCGGACAACGCGGTCGACCATCTCGAGCGCTACATCGGCATGCGCGTGAGCGTGCCGGAACTGCGCGTGATCTCCCCGTCGCTGGGCAGTGCGAATGCCTCGGCCGGTACCGCCAGCAACAACGGCGTGTTCCAGGCGGTGCTGGCGGAACTCGACCGCCCGTTCCGCGAGCCCGGCATCAGCGTGCTCGACCTGACCCCGATCCCGGTCGGCATCGATCCGCCGATGTTCGACACCAACCCCGAGCGCCTGCGCATCGACAGCGGTGCCCAGCCGGGCGCCACCCCGCTGGTCGCCAACGCCGGTGACCGGGTGCTCGGCGTGACCGGTGTCATGGACTACGCCTTCCTGACCTACTCGATCCTGCCCGACCCGGGTGCGATCACCGTCGAGCCGCAGGCCGAGGTCCGCTTCGTGTCCGGCGCCGGGGACCGCGATGTCACGGTCGGCACCTACAACCTGCTCAACCTGCCGGCGGCGCCGAACAACACGCGCCTGGTCAAGACCAGCCGCGTGATCTGCGAGGCGATGGGCGCGCCGGCCCTGGTCGGCCTGCAGGAAGTCCAGGCCACCAGCGGCGTTGCCGCCCTGGTGGAGGCGATCAACTCCAACTTGTCGGGCGCCTGCCCGGCCGGCATCCACTACGAGTACCTGGCCCCGGCCAACCCGAACGGATCGATCCAGCTCGGCCTGCTCTACGACACCAGCCTGACCGACGCCGGCCTGCCGCGGGTCGAGGTGCAGGAATGGACCCTGGTCGGCACCGAGGAGCGCATTCCCAACCCCAACGGAAGCGAGTCGGTGCTCAACGACCGGCCGCCGCTCGTGGTCGAGGCCACCGTGGCCACCGACAGTGGCGAGAGCATCGCCCTGACCCTGGTGAACGTGCACCAGCGCTCGCTGATCGGCGTGAACTCGATCGCGCCGGGCCCCAGCGGCTGGGACACCGAGGGCGAGCGGGTGCGTGACAAGCGCCTGAAGTCGGCGGTGTGGCTGGCGGGCTTCCTGCAGCAGCGCCAGCAAGCCGATGCGGAGCGTCCGATCATCGTGGTCGGCGACTTCAACGCCTACGAGTTCAGCGACGGCTATGTCGACGTGCTGGGCCTCGCCACCGGCCTTCCGGCCGCCGAGGGCGAGGTGCTGCTGCATGCGCCGTCGCCGCTGGAGGTGCCGCTGCTCAACCTGGTCCTCACCCTGCCGCAGGACGAGCGCTACTCCTATGTCTTCGATGGCAGCGCGCAGGCGCTCGACCACATCGTCGTCAACGGCGCGGCACTGGAGCAGTTCGAGGCCATGGCGTTCGAGTTCGCCCGGGTCAATGCCGACTTCGCGGTCGTGCTGTTCGGCGACGTCGACTCGCCGGCACGCGCATCCGACCACGACCCGGCCGTCGCCCGGCTGACCCTGCCCGAGCCGGCGCCGGCCGAGGCCGATGCACAGCTGACCAGCCCGGGCCCGAACGTTCGCCGCGGCACGTCGGGCCAGCCGGTACGCTTCGAGTCGCAGTTGCTCAATGCCGGGCCTGCGGCCCTGGTCGATCCGGTCGTGAGCTTCACGCTTTCGGGCACGACCGACCCGGTCAGCGTCGAGGCCGGCGCGGACTGGACCTGCGACCCGCCGGTCCGCACCGCGGACGTGCTGCAGGCGGAATGCCGTTTCCAGGGCGAGTTCGCGGCCGCCGCCGCGACACCCTGGCGCTGGTCATGGACGCCCTGGCCTCCAGCGGTATCCAGACGGTGGTCCACACCGGCGAGGTCGAGGCGGCCAACGACGATCCGCTGCCGGCCAACAACCGCTTCCGCACCCAGACCCTGGTCGGCGCACGCGGTCGCTGAGTTCCAGCCTGGCGAAACGTGGGGGCGTGGCCGCGAGGCTGCGCCCCCTTTTCGTTGCTCCGGAGATAAATCAAGTCGCAGCGCAGCTTGCCAACGCCCGGAGGGCTTGTTATCAGTCGGGGTCGGCACCGAGGAGCGTCCCGTGACGAGTACCAAATTCGAAATCGAATACCTGCAGTACCTGGGCCCCGACGGCAAGCTGGTCCGCAAGGACCTGCCCGCCTTCGCCAAGGACACCAAGCAACTGGTCGAGCTGTACAAGCAGATGCTGCTGGTGCGCACCTTCGACACCAAGTCGGTGGCGCTGCAGCGCACCGGCAAGCTGGGCACCTACGCCAGTTGCCTTGGCCATGAGGCCGCCCACGTCGGCATCGGCGCGTCGATGCGCCCGGAAGACGTGTTCGCGCCGAGCTACCGCGAGTACGGCGCGCAGTTCATGCGTGGCGTCCGCCCGCGCGAGGTGCTGATGTACTGGGGCGGCGACGAGCGCGGCAACGATTTCGAGGGGCCGAAGAACGACTACCCCTGGTGCGTGCCGATCGGCACCCAGTGCCTGCACGCGGCCGGCGCCGCGCTGGCCTTCAAGCTGCGCGGCGAGAAGCGTGTCGCGGTGGCCTGCGTCGGCGACGGCGGCAGCTCCAAGACAGACACCTACGCCGCGATCAACTCGGCCGGCGCCTACACCGCGCCGTTCGTGCTGTGCATCATCAACAACCAGTGGGCGATCTCGGTGCCGCGCAGCGCCCAGACCGGCGCCAAGACGCTGGCCCAGAAGGGACTGGCCGGTGGCCTGTTCTGCCTGCAGGTGGACGGCAACGACATCATCGCGGTGCGCGCGGCGATGGACCAGGCCTGCGAACGCGCCCGCAACGGCGACGGCGGCACGGTGCTGGAACTCATCACCTACCGGCTCTCCGACCACACCACGGCCGACGACGCCCGCCGCTACCGTGGCGAGGAAGAGGTCAAGGCCGGCTGGGAGCGGGAACCGATGATCCGCCTGAAGGCCTACCTGGTCGGCAAGAAGGCCTGGAACGACAAGATGGAAACCGCCTGGAAGGAGGAGTGCGGCGCGCGCATCGACGAGGAGGTCAACGCCTACCTGGCCAGCAAGTCGCAGCCGATCGAATCGATCTTCGACCACCTCTACGCCGACATGCCCGAGGACCTGGTGCGCCAGCGCCAGCAGGCCATGGATTGGGAGGCACGCAAGTAATGGCCGCCATCACCCTGATCGAAGCGATCACCCAGGCCCTGGCCCACGAAATGAAGCACGACGACACCGTGCTGGTGCTGGGCGAGGACGTCGGCGTCAACGGCGGCGTGTTCCGCGCCACGGCCGGCCTGCAGCAGACCTTTGGCGACAAGCGCGTGCTCGACACGCCGCTGGACGAGACCACGATCGCCGGCCTGACCGTGGGCCTGGCATCCCAAGGCATGAAGCCGGTGGCCGAGGTGCAGTTCGACGGCTTCGTCTATCCGATGCTCGACCACATCATCTGCCACGCCGCGCGCTTCCGCACCCGCACCCGCGGCCGGCTGACCTGTCCGATGGTGCTGCGCGTGCCCTGGGGTGGCGGCATCCGTGCCCCGGAGCACCACTCCGAAGCCAACGAGGCGATGTTCACCAACGTTCCCGGCCTGCGCGTGGTGCTGCCCAGTTCGCCGGCGCGCGCCTACGGCCTGCTGCTGGCCGCGATCCGCGACCCGGACCCGGTCATCTACATGGAGCCCAAGCGCATCTACCGCCAGTACAAGGAGGAGGTGCCCGACGACGGCGAAGCGCTGCCGCTGGACGTGTGCTTCACGCTGCGCGACGCGACGACGTGACCCTGGTGACCTGGGGCTCGCAGGTCAAGGAGTGCCTGGAAGCCGCGGATGCGCTGGCCGAGGACGGCATCTCGGCCGAGGTCATCGACGTCGCCACGCTCAAGCCGCTGGATTTCGACACGATCGCCGAATCGGTGTCGCGCACCGGGCGTGTCGTCATCGTCCACGAGGCCGCGCGCACCGGTGGCTTCGGCGGCGAGATCGCCGCCCGCCTGGCCGAGCACTCGATGTACGACCTGCTCGCGCCGATCGAGCGCGTGACCGGCTACGACACGCCGATCCCGCTGTTCCGCCTGGAGATGAAGTACCTGCCCAGCGTCGAGAAGATCGTCGCCGCCGCCAAGCGCACGCTGGCGGCCAGCTAGGCACCCCACCCACCGCGCGGGCCCCTGCCCGCCGTTCACTGGAAGCACCCCGATGGCCGAAACCAAGAAATTCCACCTGCCCGACCTCGGCGAGGGCCTGCCCGACGCGACGATCGTCGACTGGGCGGTCAAGGTTGGCGACGTCATCCGCCTCGACGAGCCGCTGGTGTCGATGGAGACCGCCAAGGCGGTGGTCGAGGTGCCCTCCCCGTTCTCCGGCAAGGTGACCCGGCTGGCCGGTGCCGCCGGCGACGTGATCGAGACCGGCGCGGTGCTGGTCGAGGTCGAGCTCGACCCGAAGCTGCCGCAGCGCGCCGATGCCGAGGACACCGGGCATTCCCATGGCAGCGGCCACAAGGGCGCTGGCAAGCCGACCCCGGCACCCGACGACGGCGATACCGTGATCGCCTCCGATGACGGCGGTGAGCTCGAGACCGGCGGCGACAAGCCGGCCGAGCGCGCCGATGCCGGCACCGTGGTCGGGGCGATGGAGTCCAGCGACCGCGTTCACAGCGAGCAGGTCAGCGGCGCCGGCGGCGTCAAGGCGGTACCGGCGGTGCGGGCCCTGGCGCGCAAGCTCAAGGTCGACCTCGCGCGGGTGAAGCCCAGCGGCGAGGGCGGCGTCATCACGATGAACGACGTCAAGCAGGCGGCCGCCGACGGCAGCGCCGCAGCGGGTTCGCGGCCGGCTGCGGCTGCGGACGCACCCGAACGCGCGCCGGCGCCCGCGGTTGCCCGCGAGGCGGCGCAGCGCACGCCGGTGTCGGCCAGCGGCAAGCCCCTGGCCACCCGTCCGCCGTCGGCCCAGACGGCCAGCGGCCAGCCCGAACAGCTCAAGGGCGTGCGCCGGAACATGGCCCGGGTCATGGCCGCAGCGCACGCGCAGGTGGTGCCGACGATGCTGGCCGACGACGCCGACATCCACGCCTGGACGCCCGGCAACGACATCACCGGGCGCCTGGTGCGCGCGATCGTCGTGGCCTGCAGGAAGGTGCCGGCGCTCAATGCCTGGTTCGACGGCGACAAGCTCACCCGCACGCTGCACCCGCACGTCGACATCGGCATCGCCGTCGACACCGACGACGGCCTGTTCGTGCCGGCGCTGCGCAACGCCGACGTGCTCGACGCGCGCGGCGTGCGCGAGGCGGTGAACCGGCTGCGCCAGCAGGTCGAGGACCGCTCGATCCCGTCGAGCGAGCTGTCCGGCTACACGATCAGCCTGTCCAACTTCGGCATGTTCGCCGGCCGCTACGCGACCCCGGTCGTGGTGCCGCCGTGCGTGGCGATCGTGGCCGCCGGGCGTGGCCGCCACCAGGTGGTGCCGGTCATGGGCGGCATCGAGACCCACAAGGTGATCCCGCTGTCGGTCACCTTCGACCACCGTGCCTGCACCGGCGGCGAGGCGGCGCGTTTCCTGCGCGCGATGCTCGACGACCTGGCGCTGCCCCAGTAGTTGCCGGATGCGGTGACATGGAAAAGGCGGGCCCTGGCCCGCCTTTTTCGTTGGCCATCCCGCCAACCACGCGACAGGACAACGATCAGCCTACTGCTATAACCCGACAGCACGGCTCACGCCCGGGCGTTCTTCTCCGCCTCGTGCTCTGCCAGCGCCTTGAGCGCTGTGGCGACGTCGGCCACGGTGACGTCCTCGCCGAGTTCGACGGCTTCGTCCGTGCCCTGGAAGCCACCGGCCCGAATCGCGGCGATGCGCTGTCCGGCTTCACGCGGGGCGTCGAAGCCGGCGCTCTGCAGCAGCAGGCGGCCCTCGCCGTCGATCAGCTTGAAGTGGAAGCGCCCATCGGATTCGCGGTACTGCTTGAACACCGGCAATGCCGGCTTCACCCTGGCGTCGCTCGCGGCAGTGGTCGATGCAGCCGGGGCATTGTGCATCCGGCGCAGGCCAACAGCCTCGCGCAGTCCGCCCAGCAGCGGCGTCGCGACGGCCCGCGCCTTGGCGGCACCCGCCTGCAACACGTCCTCGATGTCACCCGGCCGGCGACCAGGTCCTCGTAGCGCTCGCGCATCGGGGCCAGCACGCCGTCCACGCGCTCGAACAGGCGCTTCTTCGCCTCGCCCCAGCCCAGCCCACCACGCAGGTCGTCGGCGAACGCGGCACTGTCCTCGCGGCTGGAAAAGGCCTCGAACAGGGTCAGCAGCGCGTTCGACGAGGGATCCTTCGGCTGGCCGGGCTCCAGCGAGTCGGTGACGATGCGGGCGATCGCGTCCTTGAGCCCCTTCGCCCCGCCCTCGAACAGCGGGATCGTGTTGTCGTAGCTCTTCGACATCTTGCGGCCGTCCAGGCCCGGCAGCGTCGCGACCGCCTCGTCGACGACCGCCTCGGGCAGCACGAAGAACTCCCGGCCCTTCCCGAAGAGGTGGTTGAAGCGCTGCGCGACATCGCGCGCCATCTCGATGTGCTGCACCTGGTCGCGACCCACCGGCACGCGGTGCGCGTTGAACATCAGGATGTCGGCCGCCATCAGGATCGGGTAGCTGTACAGGCCCATCGTCACCGCGGTGTCGGGGTCTTCCCCCGCCGCCACGTTCGCATCGACCGCCGCCTTGTAGGCGTGCGCCCGGTTCATCAGGCCCTTGGCCGTCACGCAGGTCAGCAGCCAGGTCAGCTCGGTGATCTCGGGAATGTCGGACTGGCGGTAGAAGGTCACCCGCTCCACGTCCAAGCCAGCCGCCAGCCAGGTCGCGGCGATCTCGAGCCGCGAGCGCTCGATGCGCGCCGGGTCGTCGCACTTGATCAGCGCGTGGTAGTCGGCGAGGAAGAAGAAGCTGTCCGCGCCCTCCGCCCGGCTGGCCTGGATCGCGGGGCGGATCGCGCCGACGTAGTTGCCCAGGTGCGGGGTGCCGGTCGTGGTGATGCCGGTGAGGACGCGGGTTTTCTGGCTCATCGGGTCAGGGGTCTCGGCTCGTACTCAGGCGCGCATCAACGTGGACTTTCCGAACAGGCTTTCCACCAGGTCCACCGCCACCAGGCCGGTGCGGTTCTTCTCGTCCAGGGCCGGATTGAGCTCGACGATGTCGAGCGAGCCCATCAGGCCGGTGTCGGCGATCATTTCCATGACCAGCTGCGCCTCGCGGTAGGTCGGGCCGCCCTGGACCGTGGTGCCCACGCCCGGGGCGAAGGACGGGTCGAGGAAGTCGACGTCGAAGCTGACGTGGATGTGGGTGTCCTCGTCGACATCCTTGAGCACCTCCTCCATCGCCCGGCGCATGCCGTGTTCGTCGATGTAGCGCATGTCGTAGATGTCCAGGCCGGCCTCGTGCACGAGGCGGCGCTCGCCCTCGTCCACCGAGCGTATGCCGACCTGCCGGACCATGTCCGGCGTGATCGCCGGCGAGCTGCCGCCCAGGTTCACCATCGGCTCCGGACCATGGCCGCACAGGCAGGCCACCGGCATGCCGTGGACGTTGCCCGACGGGGTGAGGTCGGAGGTGTTGAAGTCGGCATGCGCGTCGAGCCAGATGATCCGCAGCTTCTTGCCGACCTTGCGGCAGTGCGCTGCCACCGCGACGATGCTGCCGACGGCCAGGCAGTGGTCGCCACCCAGCACGATCGGCAGGCGGCCATGCTCTAGCTCGGCCGCCACCGCGTCCATCGTGGCCCGGTTCCAGGCGACCACTTCCTCCAGGTGCCGGTAGCCCTCGGTCGGAGGCAGCCACGGGTTGGCCGGACCACTGACATTGCCTCGGTCGACGACATCCAGGCCGCGTCCGGAAAGGGCCTCGCCCAGGCCGGCGACGCGCAACGCCTCCGGACCCATCGACGCACCGCGGTGGCCGGCACCGATGTCGGTCGGCACGCCGATCAGGCTGATACTCGTGTTTCGTGGACTCATCGCTTCAGGCTCCCTGTTGCAGGCGTGCCCGGAAGCCCGGACGCCACACGGGGTGACCGGACGCATCGGGCAGGGCCACCGGGGTGGTGGCGCGAATGGTGCCGGCAGTCAGAGTCGAACTGACGACCTACCGCTTACAAGGCGGTTGCTCTACCAGCTGAGCTATACCGGCGATTCAGCCCGGCATTGTAGCGCGCCCACCGGACCGGCTTCACGGGCATTCGATTTCGCTCGCCTCGACGCCGGAGTAGCCGCCGAGGATCTCCCGCCAGTCCTGGCCCTCGGCCACGGCGATGTCGAGGAACCACTGCGAAACGTCTTCGGTGCGCGGGTCCAGCCTGGGTTCGAAACCGAGCGCGCGGACCTCCTCGCGACGCGCCTCGGCATTGCGCAGCTCGCGGAACATGCCCAGCGACACGGTGTTCTCCTCGGCACCCGCCGTCACCACGTAGTAGTCGCGCATGCCGCGTGCGGCCAGCTCGCGTGCCGCGGCCAGCGCTTCGTCGCGCCCGGGTAGCGCCGGCAGGTAGACGCGGTAGCCCCGCAGCTGGGTGGCCCGCGCCTCGCGCGGCTGTACCCGGCCGACGTGCGGCTGCAGGACGCCGGCCGCGCGACGCAGGTCGGCCGGGGTCTGGAAGGGGCCCAGTTGCAGGCACACCGGGGTCGAGGCCAGCGGCGTGGCGGCATCGGGCTGCTCGGCATAGCGCGGCGGCCCGGGGAGTTCCTCGACTTCGCTGAGCAGCACCAGGGCCGGCGCCTCCGGTGGCTGGGGTCGCGGCGGTTCGCCCGCGTCGGGACGCCACCAGCCCCAGGCGGCCAGGGCGAGGTTGATGCAGATCAGCAGGGACAACAGCAGGCGCATGCCGGGCATTCTATTCGCACGCCAGCGCGGCCAGGCCATCCAGGACCAGGTCGGGCACGAAATCATGCGGCAGCGGGAGCGCAGCGAGCAGCCCGGGCGCCCCCCCGCCGGACACCAGCAGCCGCGGCGGCTGCCGAGCCGGCGCGCGGCCAGATGGTGTGCGTGGGTGATCATGCCGATCGCAGCGACGTCGCAGCCGGTGACCAGCGCATCGGCCGTGTCCGCGGCGAAGTCGCGCGCTCGCCCTCGCCGACATCGAGCTGGGGCGCGCGCCGGGCCAATGCTTCGCGCATCAGCGTCGGCGACGGCGCGATCATTCCGCCCAGGTGCAGCCCGTCCATCGCCAGCAGGTCGATGGTCAGTGCCGTCCCGACCCCGGCCACCAGCCAGGGCCCGTCGCCGCGACGCCAGGCACCCAGCAGCGACAGGTAGCGATCGACGCCCAAACGCGCCGGTTCGGCATAGGCGATGCGAATGCCCGCGGCCTCGGCCTGCGTCCGCACGCGTTCGCACACGACCCCGTGGGTTGCCGTGATCGCGGCGACCCGCGCCGCGAGATCCTCGCCAGCCACCGACGCGAGCAGCGCGCGCGACGGATGCGGCAGCGCCTCGAGGCGATCTGCCAACGCGCGCTCGAAATTTCCCTCCGCGTGGGCCAGCGCACCCCGCTCCACGATGCGTCCGGCATCGAGCACGGCCCATTTGAGACGTGTATTCCCCAGGTCGAACAACCACTCCATCACCACCTCCCTCAGGATCTGCGCAGGCTGGCCTCGCCGGCATGGAACCGCCGCTCGCCACCGGAGGCCAACGCCACGCGCAGGGCGCCGTCCCCGGCCACCCCGAGCGCGCGGCCCTGCACCCGCCCGGTCGGCAGCACCACGTCGATCGGCACGCCGGCCAGCGCGTCGAGCTGGCCGAAGCGATCCAGGAAGGCATCCAGGCCATGGTCGTCGAACTGCTCCAGGGCCGGGATCAGTGCGCCGAGTGCCCCGGCAGCGACGCGATTGCGATCGGTTTCCCCACCCTCGCCGGCCATGTCCGCCCACGCTTGATCGATGCCGTGGTCCCAGTCGGCAGGCATCTGGACGTTGAGGCCCACGCCGATGACCGCGTCCACCGGCCCGCCCAGTTCGCCCCCGGTTTCGATCAACACGCCGGCCAGCTTTCGTCCGTCCACCCAGACGTCGTTGGGCCACTTCACCCGCGCCCGTCCAACCCCCAGCCCAGCCACCGCCTCGGCCAGTGCCACACCCACGGCCAGGCTCAGCCCCCCCCATGCGCGCCAGCGGAGTGTGGAACCGGCGCGACACGCTGAAGTAGAGGTTGGCAGCCAGTGGCGAGGCCCAGGCGCGTCCGCGCCGACCGCGTCCGGCGGACTGCCGCTCGGCGATCAGCACCGAGCACCCGCGCTGCGGCGCGGGTGCCGCAAGCAGGCGGGCGTTGGTGGAATCCGTCTCCCAGACCACCTGCAGCGAGGACAGTCCGCTCCGGGCGGGGGCCGGCAAGGCGGCTTCGATGACGTTGGCATCGAGCAGCACCAGGGGCCGGGCCAGGCGATACCCGCGCCCACGTTCGGCCACGATGTCGACGCCGCACTCGCGCAGGGCCTGGACGCGCTTCCAGATCCCGGCGCGGGTCAGGCCGAACTCGCGCGCCAGTGCATCCCCACTGCAGGGGCCGCGGGCCAGGCGGGCCAGCATCACGGCGTCCTCCGCAGGCACCGGATCAGGCCTGGCGCCGGCGCAACAGGCGGTGCAGCACCCGCGCGCGCTCGAAGCGGTTCTCGCAGCCGTGCACCAGCCGCCTGACGTTGTCGCGGTGGTTGAACACAATGAACACCAGGGCCGCCAGGGCAAAGGCCAGACGCATCGGATCGGCGCCGCCGAACCACGCCAACGGCACCAGAACGCCCGCGGCCAGCATCGTGGCCAGGCCGACGTAGCCGGTCAGCACGATGCACGCCAGCCACACCAGCAACAGCACCGGCAGCGCACCCGGCCAGACCACCGCCAGGCCGCCGACGAGGGTGGCGGCACCCTTGCCTCCACGGAACCCGTAAAACAGCGGCCAGGTGTGGCCGGCCACCGCCAGCACGATCGCGCCGTAGGCCAGCACCAGCGGCGCGACCGCCCCTTCTGCGGGAGCTAATGCCAGTGCCAGCCCGGCGGCAAGCGCGCCCTTGCCGACGTCGATCGCGACCACGCCCAGCGCGAAGCGCCACCCCAGCGCACGAAACGCATTGGTGCCGCCGGCGTTGCCACTGCCCTGGCGGCGCACGTCGACGCCGCGCAAACCACCCAGCAGCAGGCTGCCGGAGACGGATCCCAGCAGGTAGGCCAGCACCAGCAACAGAGCACTCGACAGCATCGATCGATCCACTTCCTCGCCCGCGCCGAGGCTAGCACGGAGCGCGGTGCGGCCTCGCGGCCTCAGGAGGCCGGCTGCACCGACACCACCAGCGTGCCCGGCCCGGCATGCGCACCGACCGCCGGGCCGGTGTCGACCAGCCACGAGCCGGCACAGTCCAGCCGGGCGCGCAGGGCTTCGAGCAGGGCCTCGCCATCCTCCCGGCAGTCACCATGGCCCACCACGACGCGCCAGCGTGTCCCGGCATCGATCCGGCGGACCACGTAGCGCGCCAAGCGCTCCGGAATCCGCCGCGTACCGAAGAACGCCCCCTTCAACTTGAGACGGCCTGCGGGAACGACATGGGCGATGGGAGCCAGGCCGAACAGCTCCGCCGGGGCACGCGCCCAGGCTGGCACGCGTCCGCCGCGCACGGCATGACTGATGTCCCGGGCCACGGCCCAGGTCCGGGTCAGCGGACGCAGCCGCTCCACCTCGGCCACCACCGCATCGACGCCGGCATCGCTGGCGGCCAGCTCGGCCGCGGCCATCACCAGCAGGGCATGGCCCGCGGCAGCGTTCGCTGTGTCGACCACCCGCACGCGCTCGCCATCCACCTGCGCGGCCGCAGTCTCACCGGACTGCAGGGTGCCCGACACGCCCGCGACAAGCCGACGTACACCACCGAGGGGTGATGGGAAAGCAGGAACTCGAATTGCCGGCGGAAATCCCCGGGCGGCGGTTGGCTGGTGCGTGGCAGTGCCAGTTCGCTGCGCAGTCGGCCGTAGAACTCCGCGGGACTCAACCCGATCTTGTCGAGGTAATCGCGCTCGCCGAAGTTCACCCGCAAGGGCACCACGTGGATACCCAGCCGGGCCGCTTCGCCGTCGGGCAGGTCGGCCGAGGAATCGGTGACGATGGCCACGCGCTGCGCCGAGCGCGTCGCGGCCTGCTGCGCGAACATGTCGTCGGCCTTGCTGCCCTCGACGTTGCCGAAGCGGGCGCAGGTGTCGAACAAGGCCCCCGGGGCATCGACATGTGCATGCAGCCGCACGCGCTGGCGCGAGCCGGCAACCACCACGCTGGAAGCACCCAGTGCCGCCACCGCGACCCGCAGGCCCTCGCGATCGATGTCCTCGCCCACCACCAGGCACTCGCTGCAGAAGCGGTGCTCGGGATCGTCCTCGTCGCCATGGCCGAAGCAGGCGGGCACGCCTGCGCCGGCATCGGCCTCGTGCAGGGCCGGGCCCCTTCCGCAAGCGCGCCCCAGGCGCATGAACTCACCGATGCCCTCGAGCAGGTCGACGAATCCCTTGGCCCCGGCATCCACGACACCGGCGCGCTCGAGCACCGCCAATTGCCGCGGGGTGTGGGCCAGCGCCTGCCGCGCACGCGACAAACCCCGCTCGAACCAGGTCCGCAGCGCTTCGAAATCTTCCCCCCCGGTTCGAGCCGCGGACATCCAGGGCATCGGCGAAGGCCTGGATCACGCTCAGGATCGTTCCTTCCTGCGGCTGGCTCAGTGCGGCGCGCGCTGCGCGCGACCCGGCCCCGACGGCCTCGGCCAGCCGGGCCGGTGCCAGCCGGGACTCACCCGACACGGTTTCCGCCACGCCCTGGAGGAACTGCGCCAGGATCGCCCCGGAATTCCCGCGCGCGCCGTCGAGCGCGTGCTCGCCCACGGCCAGCATGAGGCTGCCGGCATGGGGTTGCGGCCGGGCGAGCGGGCCGCCCAGCACGGTGTTGAGGGTGAACGCCAGGTTGCTGCCGGTGTCGCCGTCGGCCACCGGGAAGACGTTGATCCGGTTCAGGCCCTCGCGGTCGGCGATGACCTTGCGGGCGCCGGACACGAGGGCGCGCCGCATCGCCGCGGCCGAGATGGTGCGGGTCGTGCGCACCGGACCGCTGTTGGCGTGGATGGTCAGGCTCATACCGGCAGTCTGCCCGAGGGCCGGAACCAGCTCATGCTGCACTGCAACCAAAGTGGATCTGCTGCATGCGGCCCAACCGGTTACAATCGTGGGTCTCCTGCCACGGACTCCGCCCGATGCGCGCACTGTTCCTGCTCTTTGCCCTGGTTGCCACCGGCACGCTGCACGCGGCCGAGCTCGACGCGGGCGAGCTGCGCGAGGGCCGCTGTGAATCCCGCCAGGCCGATGACAACCGCCACCCCGGCGAGTCCGCCGCCACGCCCGAAACACCGGCGGCGGTGGGCGCCCAGCGGGGCAGCGCCGACGGGATCGGCGATCGCAACCGCATGAGCCCGCGCTGGCACAGCCTGCTGCCGGGCATGTTCCGCTAGGATCGGCGTCCCCGCCGCCCGGCGATGTCCCGACTGTTCGACGCGCTTCGCGCCCTCTTCCAGCCGCGTCCGACCCGCCTCACCCAATCCCAGTGGCAGGAGCTGCTGGGGTCGGTGGCGCTGGTTCGTGGCCTGGACATTCCGCGCCAGGAGCGGCTGCGCGCCCTGGTGGAGCGCTTCCTCGGCGAGAAGACCCTCACGCCGGTGGCGGGCCTGGAACTGGATCCGTCGATGGTCCACGCGATCGCTGCGCTGTGTTGCCTGCCCCTCTTGGAGGTGGGCCCGCGTGGCCTGTCCGGGTGGTCGCAGCTGATCGTGTACCCGGGCAGCTTTCGCGCACGGCGCCACCTGGTCGACGACGAGACGGGCGTGGTGATCGAAGGCGAAGAGGACCTGGCCGGCGAGGCGTGGGAAGCCGGGCCGATCGTGTTGTCGTGGGAGGACATCGCCGCCGACCTGGAGGACCCGACGCCCGGCTTCAATGTCGCGATCCACGAGATGGCGCACAAACTCGACCTGCTCGACGGCGTGCTCGACGGCACGCCGCCACTCCCGGCCGACGCGCGGGCGGACTGGGCACGGGACTTCCAGCAGGCCTACGACGCGCTGCTGGCAGACCTGGAAGGCGGCCGCGAACCGGTGATCGACGAATACGCGGCCAGCGCACCGGAGGAGTTCTTCGCGGTGGTCAGCGAGTACCACTTCACCGCACCGGAACACCTGGCACGGGTCATGCCACGGGTCGCCGCCCACCTTTGCCGGGTCTACGGCCCGCCCCCGCGTCCTACAGCGCCGGCGGAAAGCGCACGCTGAAGCGCGAACCGCCCAGGTCGGGCGACGCGTCCACCTTCAGCTCGCCGCGGTAGGCGCGCACGATGTCCTGCACGATCGACAGGCCGATCCCGTGGCCCTGGACGCGCTCGTCGCCGCGTACGCCGCGCTGCAGCAGCCGCTCGACACGCTCGGCAGGAATGCCGGGGCCATCGTCCTCGACGCTGATCAGGAGCCCCGGGCGGCGGTTGCCCGCTTCCTCCTGGACCCTCACCGTCAGCAGCACGCGCCGTTGCGCCCACTTGAACGCGTTCTCCAGCAGGTTGCCCAACAGCTCCAGCAGGTCGCCCTCCTCGCCGTGGAACTGGGCGCCTTCGGCGACGTCGAACTCGCACAGCACGCCCTTGCCGGCATAGACCTTTTCCAGGCTCAACACGATCTCCTCGGCCTTGGGGCCGAGGTCGAGCGGCGCGGCGAACAACTGGTGGCCGGTCGCGGCGGCGCGCGAGAGCTGGTAGGAGACGATGTCGCTCATGCGCTGCACCTGCACCTTCACCTCATCGCGCAACTCATCGCTGGTGCCGCTCTCCAGCCGCGAACGCATGACCGCGAGCGGCGTCTTCAGGCTGTGGGCCAGGTCCGAGAGCGTGTTGCGATAGCGCTCCAGGTGCTCGCGTTCGCTTTCGACCAGCGCATTGATGCTGCCGGTCAATGGCGTGAGCTCACGCGGATAGTTGCCTTCCAGCAGTTCGCTCCGGCCCTGCTCGACCTCGCGCAGGTCACGGGCCACCCGACGCACCGGCAACAGGCTCCAGCGCAGCACCAGCACCTGGACACCCAGCAACAGCAGGGCGGCGGCACCCAGGTAGGCCCACAGCGCGCGCCGGAACACCTGCACCTGGCGCCCGACCGCGGCGGAGTCCTGGAAAACGTCGAAGGTCAGCAGGATGTCGCGGGCGTCCTCGCCCGAGCCCACTTCCCATTGCAGGCCGATCGCGTAGCGGTAGACCTCCATCGGCGACTGGCGCTGCTCGTCCTCCACCACGAACGGGCCATCGAAGCGTTCCTGCATCGGGCTCAGGTCGAGCGAGGGGGGCAGGTTGCGGCCGAGCGCGGAAGGGGTCTCCCAGGCCAGGCAGTCGCCCCGCGCTGCGGCGTACAGGCCGCTTCCGGGACGGTTGAAGTCAGGATCGGGAGGCGCTTCCGGGGGCGATACCGCGCAGCTGCGCGTGATCTCGATGCCGCCGATGTAGGCCAGGGCGTAACTCTTCAGGCGCTCGCGCTGCGCGGACTCGGCGGTCTGCTGGAAAGCCTGGTCGAGCGAATAGCCGGTGAGTCCCAGAAAGGCGATCAGGCCGAGGCTGGCAGCCAACAGCTGCCGGGCCTGAAGCGATAGCGAGCGCCACAAGGGCATCGGCAATCACCTTCCTCTGCTGGGGCCGGCGTCACGGCGCAAGGGGCCGGGGCAGGTCATCCTGCCCGTTCCCTGCATCGCCACTTCCGGCTTACTCGTTGC
This sequence comes from Alkalisalibacterium limincola, assembly GCF_008017755.1. Classification (GTDB taxonomy): domain Bacteria; phylum Pseudomonadota; class Gammaproteobacteria; order Xanthomonadales; family Xanthomonadaceae; genus Alkalisalibacterium; species Alkalisalibacterium limincola. Next base: position 59,518 of record NZ_VRTS01000010.1, on the reverse strand, counting down.
GCGGGATCGCGAAACGGTAGCCGCGACCGCGCACCGTCTCGATCGGCTTGAGCTCGCCCTCGGGGTCGAGCTTCTTGCGCAGGCGACCGATGAAGACCTCCAGGACGTTGGAGTCCCGGTCGAAGTCCTGCTGGTAGATGTGCTCGGTCAGATCGGCCTTGGAGACCAGCTCGCCGGCGTGCAGCATCAGGTACTCGAGCACCTTGTACTCGTAGCTGGTCAGGTCGACGTTGCTGTCGGCCACCGACACGGTCTGCGCTGCGAGGTCGAGCGTGATCGGACCGCATTCAAGCGTCGGCTTGCTCCATCCCGCGGCGCGGCGCAGCAGCGCGTTGAGACGCGCGAGCAATTCCTCGACGTGGAACGGCTTGACCAGATAGTCGTCGGCGCCCGACTTCAGGCCCTCGACCTTGTCCTGCCAGCTCGAACGCGCGGTCAGGATGAGGATCGGAAACTTCTTCTGCTCCTCGCGCAGCGCCTTGACCAGGTCCATGCCCGACAGCTTGGGCAGGCCCAGGTCGATGATCGCGACGTCGAACGGGACTTCCTTGCCCAGGTACAGGCCTTCCTCGCCATCCTGGGCTGCATCGACAGCAAAGCCTTCGCGCTTGAGGCGAGCGGCCAACGTTTCACGCAGAGGCGCTTCGTCCTCGACCAGCAGGATGCGCATTCGGTGCTCCTTTCCGTGCATTCAGGGCCACTTTAACCGCAGCCCGCCAGTTGGGTAACTCTTCGGGTCAATCGTCCCGCGCACGCGGATTGCGGCGCGGACCGCGCTCCACTTCGCGTGATCGTTCGTTGTTGTTGTTCTCATGTACCACACGCACCCGCCCTTCCGGCGTGAGCACCTTGACTCGGTTCACCTCGCGGCCATGCACGCGCTCGGCGCGAAGCACCGAGCCCCCCGTATCGCGCTCGACGCGGCGCACCGAATCGCGAAGCTCGCGCGACTCGCGGAAATCGCGCGCCTCGCGCGGATTCGATGCCGGTGGATCGCTGGCCAGCGCAACGCCCGAAAGGGACAGCGCGCAAGCCAGGCAGAGGATTTGGCGAAGAGTCGCGGCCATGACGTGTTCTCAACCTCGAAGGTCGGGATGGTAGCGAGCCCTGCTCCACAGGGGAAGCAGGCTGGATTGGAGGCAAGTGTGTTTGAAAAGCAGTGAATCAGCGCTTAAATGTCCCCAAACCCACGCGGGCCGTGCAGGCGTCGTACAGCTTGGGGGAGTCGCCGGGGTCAATAGATCTCGCCAATGCAGCAGCGCAGGCTGCCACCGGCCTTCTCGATCTCGTCGAGGTCCACGCTGCCGATCTCGAAGCCGGCGCGGGCCAACTGCGCGCGCTGGGCCGCGTTGAGCGACTGCGCCGCCCGCGTGCTGAACCATGCCCGCCGCTCGTCCACGGCAATGCAGTTGCCCGCGAACGCGGCCTTGGCTTCCGGCTCGAGGCTGACGACGTCGCGGTAGATCGTGCCGATCGCCGCGGCCACCGATCGATCCGCGAAGCCCTGCGGCGCCAGCACCAGTGCGCGCCCTGCCAGCACGCTCATCACCACGTTGGCGTGGTATTCGCCGGACGCCAGGTCGAACATGAGCACCCCGCGAAGCCCGAAGGCCTCCATCATCGCCCGGGCGCCGGTCTCGTCACAGCGCTCCGACAGGCCGCAAAACCCGATCCCGCGGGCGCGGTCGATGACCAGCGAGCCGGTGAGTTCGCAAATGCCCGGCTGCGTGGACAGGTCCACCAGTGCGTGGCCCAGCACCCCGGTGAAGAACTCCCGGATGTCCGCGCGCCCGGCTTCGCGGCGGCGGCCGGCATGGCGCATGTGGCCGATGACCACGCGCCCCTGCCCGGCGACGCGGGCGGTCGCGAACACGTTGTTGGGGAACACCGCATCGGGCGTGGCTGTCGACCCCGGGAAGACGATCGCCGGCCGGTCCGCGGACACCGCCGCATGCAGTGCTCGATGCTGGGCCAGCGCCCGACCCGGATCGGCCTCACCGAGGGCCATGTAGGCATTGTCGCTGGCCGACTCCTCGTCCACCCGGAACCCGTCGGGAGCCACCAGGAAGACGGCCCGCGGGCAGGCTGCGTCGATGTCGGGCTGGATGCACCGGGCGAGTTCGGCGAACGCACTGGCGTCGCGCGTGATCACGCCGCTTCCCGGGGCTGCCGACGCGTCGGCTCCAGTGCCTGCTCGATGACCTCCCAGCCGGCACCTTCGCGATACGCGTTCTGGCTGAGCACCTGGCGGAATGCGCGGCCACCGAACTCGCCGTGGAAGAGGCCGAGCAGGTGGCGCGCCACGTGCTTGAGCGCGCCTCCGGCGGCGAGGTGGGCCTCGATGTATGGGCGCATGTCGCCCAGCAGGGCCTCGCGCGGGCGCAGGGGCTGCTCCGGGGCGAACAGCGCCTGCTGCAGCCGGTGCAGCACGTAGGGGTCGTGGTAGGCGGCGCGACCGATCATGACGCCATCGCAGTGCGGCAGGTGCGCCTGGGCGTCCGCGGGCGTGGTCAGCCCGCCATTGAGCACGACCTGCAGCTCCGGCCGCTCGCGCTTCAGGCGCCAGACCCAGTCGTGGCGCAGCGGTGGGATCTCCCGGTTCTGCTTCGGGCTCAGCCCGCTCAGCCATGCCTTGCGCGCATGCACGATGAACACGCGGCAGCCCGCCTGCGCCACCGTGTCGATGAAGCCAAGGAAGTAGTCGTAGTCCTCGAGTTCGTCGACGCCCAGCCGGCACTTCACCGTCACCGGAACCGGGGTGGCGCTGGCCATCGCCGCCACGCAATCGGCGACCAGTCCCGGCTCGCGCATCAGGCAGGCGCCGAAGCGCCCGGCCTGGACGCGGTCGGACGGGCAGCCGACATTGAGGTTGATCTCGTCGTAGCCAAGCCCGGTCGCAACGACGCAGGCGCGGGCGAGGTCGGACGGATCGCTACCGCCCAGCTGCAGCGCGAGCGGATGCTCGACCGGATCGAAGCCGAGCAGGCGCTGGCGGTCCCCGTGGATGACGGCCTGCGCGTGCACCATCTCGGTGTACAGCCGGGCACCCGGGGCGAGGATGCGGTGGAAGACCCGGCAATGGCGGTCGGTCCACTCCATCATCGGGGCGACGCACAGGCGCAGGGCGTTGGCAGGCAAGGTCACCATCGGCGCGCATTGTAGCGGCCACCGCCCTGATCGACGCCTGCCTTGCTGAACGAACGCCGGCCAGCCGGCATCCGAACCGCACCGGCAGGCTTGCATCGCCGCGCCGGGTCGGAGCACTCTGGCCCTGCAGCACCCTACGGCTGCGTATGTCGCGAGGTCCACGTCCTCGCCGTCGCCCCACCCTGGCAATGGAGGTTGGACAGATGGCACAGGCAATCACCTTCAACGGATTCCACGACACCGTCGAATCGAAGCATCCGGACCCGGCACGCATCGGTGCCCTGGGCGCCACGATGGCGCTCAACCTGGGCGCGCTGCTGGTCCTGGCCATGCCGATGCAGGCCAACCTCGGCCCGCAGATGCTCGCTCCGCCGCCGACGAACCCGATCGTCGACATCGTCCCCAGGCCGGCGCCACCGCCACCGCCGCCCATGCCGACCCGGCCCGTGAGCGCACAGCCGGCCCAGGCCACCCCGGCCCCGCCCCCGGAAGCCCCGGTGCTGGTCCGCGGGGAGGCCGGCCCGCTGGACATTCCGGCGCCACCGCTTGCGGCAAACCCCGGGCCCGTCATCGAAACGGGAGGCGACGTGGGTGCCGGCGCCGGAGCCGCAGGTCCGGCGGCCCTGCGCTACATCGCAGCCTCCGCCCCGCCCTACCCCCGGCCCGCGGTTCGGGCGGGACTGACCGGCACGGTCTGGCTGCGGGTGCTGGTCGACGAAGCCGGGCGACCCGCCTCGGTGGAAGTCGACCAGAGCAGTGGGCACCGCGTCCTCGATGACGCCGCTCGCCGCCACGTGCTGGCGCACTGGCAATTCCAGCCCGCGCTGCACGACGGCCAGCCGACCAGGCCTGGGGACGGGTCCCGATCGAGTTCAAGCTCGACCACTGAGCCCGTGGCATGAAACGCGGGAACGCCGGACTCGCCGGCGGTTCCCGGGCACCATCGATCGTGGAATTCCCGACGGGCCATGCCCGTCGGAACTCAGTGGCGGCCGCGACCCCGGCCGCGATCCCGGCCACGATCGCGCCCGCGATCCCAGCCTCCGCGACGGTCGTGCTTGTGCCCGCGGTGGTGGCGCGGCAGCCCGTAGCCGTACCCCGGCGGGTAGTGGTAGACGTGGCGCACGCGCGGCGGCGGCGCGTAGTGGTGGACTACACGCACTGGCGGGCCGTAGTGGTAATAGCGCGGGCCGTAGTCGTAGTGCACGACATGCAGCGGTGCCCGCGAATGGCGATGGTAGGGGCGGCCAGCGGTGAAGAACACATCGCCGAGGTCGACGTAGATGCGGGGCGAGGCCTGGGCCTCGGAAACGGGCAACGCCGTGAGGGCGAGCACGCCGGCGGCGGCAAGGCTGAGACTGATGACGAACTTGCGCATGGTGGCACTCCTGCAATGGTGCACCCGCAGGGTGTCCAGAGCGCGATTAATCCCCTTTGAACGGACTCGTCACGCGTTGCACACGTTCAGCCGGCGCTGTCGATTCGTTCAGCGAATGCAGCGCCTGGCGCCATCGGGGCTCAAGGCGCCAGCGAACGGGCCATCAAGGCCGCGGACAGACGCTCGAGCGCCACCACGTAGGCCGCCTCGCGCAGTCCGCAACCGTGCTCGAGCGCCGCGTCGGACACCTTGCGCGAGGCGCGCTTGATCACCTCCTCCAACCGCGCCTGCACCTTTTCCTCGGGCCAGTAGTCGCTGCTGAGGTTCTGCAGCCACTCGAAATAGGACACGACCACGCCGCCGGCGTTGGCCAGGATGTCCGGGATCACCTCGATGCCGCGGTCGGCGAGTACCGCATCGGCATCGGGCCATACCGGGCCATTGGCCAATTCCAGGATCGTGCGCGCCTTGATCCGCCGGGCCACCGCCGCGTCGATCTGGCCGCCCGTGGCCGCAGGTACCAGCAGGTCGCAGTCCACCGTCAACAGCTCGTCGGACTCGAGCCGCTCGAGCTTGCTCCCGCCGCGCCGCCAGGCCCCGACGCGACCCTTTTCCTGCTTCACCTGGGCCACCTCGACGGGATTGAAGCCATCCGGATGGTGGATCGCCCCGCTGGAATCGGACAGCGCAACGATCGTGTAGCCGGCTTCGTGCAGCAGGCGCGCGATGCGCTGGCCGGCATTGCCGAAGCCGGCCACGGCCACGCGTGTGTCGGCCGGCTCGATGCCCAGGCGCTGGCGCAGCTCGCACAGGGCGATGAAGGCACCCATGCCGGTCGCACCCTCGCGGCCCTGCGAGCCCCCCACCGCCACCGGCTTGCCGGTGATGAAGGCCGGTTCCGGCGACCCAGGCTGCGCGCATGCTCGTCGGCCATCCAGGCCATCACCCGGGCATTGGTGTACATGTCCGGCGCGGCGATGTCCCGGCGCGCGCCCATGAAGCCGTTGAACGACTGCACATAGGCGCGCGAGAGGCGCTCGAGCTCGGTCCGGCTGAGGTCGTGGGCATCGACGCAAACCGCGCCCTTGCCTCCACCAAAGGGGACATCGACCAGCGCGCACTTGCAGGTCATCCAGAATGCGAGCGTCATGACCTCGCGCAGGGAAGTGGCCGGATGGAACCGGATGCCGCCCTTGGTCGGCCCCAATGCATCGTTGTAGCGGCAACGCCACGCCTTGAAGCTCTCCAGCCGGCCATCGTCGCGGCGCATCTGCAGGCTGACCGCCAGCGTTTCCTTGGGATAATGCAGGTGTGCGAGCACCTCGGGGTCGACGTCGATGCGCCGGGCCGCGTGGCACAGGCGCCCGTATGCGCCCTCGAAGATGTCGGGCTTGTTCTTGCTCCCCCGTGCATCGCTCATCGCGTCACCTCCTGTGTCCGGACGTTCGCCCAACCCTGAACGGCAGCCTGGAAGATTCATGTGAAAAGGGAACCCGGGGCTTGCGGCCAGCTGAACAGGCGCGGCGGTCGGATTTGCCGTCGCCATCGCGTGGGTCTAGCCTGCGCACACCCATACCCAAGGATTACCCATGCGCCTGATCAAAAGCTCGCTCCCCATCGCCCTCGCCCTGGCCGTCAGCTTCGGCATGGGCGTGGCCCACGCTGCGGATCCCGCGAAGGCCGAGCAGCTCATGATGCCACCGGCATCGAGCAAAGCGTGATCGGCATGCAGCAGCAGCTGATGCAGGCGGCCGCGCAGCGCTACATGATGGCCGCGCAGCAGCGTGGGCTCGACGAGGGCCAGGCCGCTTCGGCCCGGCCGGCCATGGAAGCCCTGTTCCAGGACATCCAGAACACGCTCTCCTGGGACGCGATGAAGCCCGATGTCGTGCGCGTGCACGCCGAGGTGTTCACCGACGCCGAGATCGATGCGGCCCTCGCGTTCTACACAAGCGCGGAAGGCCGCTCGTTCATGGACAAGCAGGAGCGGCTGATGGAGCGCACCGGCGAAGTGGCCGAGCGACGCGTCAGCGAGTCGATGCCGCGCTTCGAGGCAGCCATCGAGGCGGCGGTGGAAACTGCGGCCCAGACGCCGGCAGGCCAGCAGCCCCCGGGCAACTGACCCCCGGATACGCGCGGGCCGGAAGCCCTGTCCCGCGCGTATCCTCCTGCACCTGCCCGCTAGGCCCGCTGCACCGGGAGGTGCTCGCGCCCGTGCGCGGAATCAAGATCCATCAGCGGGCCAAGCGGCACCACGCCGGTCGGATTGATCATGTGGTGGCTCTCGTAGTAGTGCCCCTTGATGTGCTGGAAGTCGACCGTGTCGGCGACCCGGGGCATCTGGTAGAGCTCGCGGAGGAAACCCGACAGGTTCGGATAGTCCGCGATGCGGCGCAGGTTGCACTTGAAGTGGCCCACGTACACCGGGTCGAAGCGCACCAGCGTGGTGAACAACCGCCAGTCCGCTTCGGTCAGGCGATCCCCACACAGGTAGCGGCGCGTCGCCAATCGTTCCTCAAGCCAGTCCAACGCGTCGAACAGCGGAGCGACCGCTGATTCGTAGGCTTTCTGCGTGGTGGCGAAGCCCGCCTTGTAGACCCCGTTGTTGACCTCGTCGTAGACGCGCTCGTTGACCCGGTCGATCTCCTCGCGCAAGCCCTCGGGATAGAAGTCGGCCTTCGCCGCACCGACGTCGTCGAAGGCGGTATTGAACATCCGGATGATGTCCGCGGACTCGTTGCTGACGATGGTGCCCTGCTGCTTGTCCCACAACACCGGGACCGTTACCCGGCCGGAGTATTGCGGATCGGCGGCGAGGTAGACCTCGTACATGCGCTGCGCGCCATGGACCGGGTCGGGCACGACGCCGGGTCCATCCTCGAACGTCCAACCCTGCTTTCCCATCAGCCAATTGACCACCGACACGTCGATCATGGCCTCCAGGCCCTTGAGCCGCCGGAAGATGAGGGTCCGGTGCGCCCAGGGGCAGGCCAGGGACACGTAAAGGTGGTAGCGCCCGGGCTCGGCCCGGAAACCCCCGTCGCCGGTGGGCCCCGGCGATCCGTCGGCCGTCACCCAGTGGCGGAACTGGCTCTCGGAGCGCTTGAAGCGGCCTTCGTTGCCGTCCGTGTCGTACCAGCGGTCGTGCCATTCACCGTCGATCAGCAATCCCATCGCGTTTTTCCTTTGCTCGTGGAAACTCCAAGCCCCTGCGCCGCCGCGCGGAGGCGTGACAGGCCCTGGGACGGCTCAACCACCGTCGAGGTCCTCCGGATCGGGATCCTCCAGCGGATCCTCCTCGCGCTCCGGCAGGGGCAATATCGGGGCCTCGGGCCGGCCTCGCGCGTCCAGGTCGCGCGGATCCTCGAACTGGCGCTGCATCGGGTCGGCGGGGTCGGCGTAGTTGGGCTCCATCGGCTGGTAGAGCGCATTGCGGTCGTGGCCGGCGCAGCCGCTGGCCAGCAGCAGGCCGACGCATGCGGGCGCCAGGATCCCTTTCATGGCTTTCATCTCACTGCTCCCTTGCGATGTCCCATCCACGGTACGGGTCCGCCCGTTAAGACCCTGACAGGGCCCTCGCATGCGATCGGCACCCAGGTCATCGTGTTAATATCCGGTGAAATCAGCCGCTTCCGCGGCAGTCCCCCAGCGCCGCCTCCTGCCGCGCGACATCGAGCGCCATGACCCTTCTCGCCTGCATCGACGGTTCGACCTACACCCCCAGCGTTCGCGACCATGCCATCTGGGCCGCCCAGCGGCTGGGCGTGGGCATCGACTTCCTGCACGTCATCGACAAGCGCCCCGAGCCCGCCCCGGTGGCCGAGCCGGCCGGCGACGTGCTTGATGCACGCACTTCCCTGCTTCGGGAGCTGGCCACGATCGACGCACGCCGCAGCCAGGTGGCCCACGAGCACGGACGGCTCGTGCTGGCGGAGGCACGCGCCGTGGCCGAGGCCGCGGGCGTGGCGCCGCTGGAGTGTCGCCTGCGCCACGGGCACCTGGTGGAGACGGTGGAGGAGTTCGAGGACCGCAGCGCGTTGATCGTCATCGGCAAGCGTGGCGAGCACGCGGACTTCGCCAAGCTCCACCTCGGCAGCAACCTCGAGCGGGTCGTGCGGGCCACGACCACGCCCTTGCTGGTGGCCGCACGCGCCTTCCGACCGATCCGCCAGGCGGTGATCGCCTTCGATGGCGGCGCGAGTTCCAGGAAAGCCGTCGAGCTCGCCAGTGGCGGCAAGCTGCTGGCCGGCGTGCGCACCCACCTGGTCTGCGCCGGCGGCGAGACCGCCGAGCTGCGCGCCCACCTGAACTGGGCGGCCACCCTGCTGGAGGCCCGCGAGGTCGAACATGTCATCGAGCAGGTCGATGGCCATCCCGACCAGGTGATCGCGGAGTACGTGCGCCGCAACGAGATCGACCTGCTGATGATGGGCGCCTGGGGCCATGGCCGGGTCAGGGAGTTCATGGTCGGGGCAACCACCACGTCGATGATCCGGACCTGCCTCATCCCGGTGCTGCTGGTCCGCTAGCCGCCTGGCGCTGGCGCCGGCATCGGCTACTGCATCGGCAACGAAGAAGGGGCGACCAATGGCCGCCCCTTCGTCATCCCGGGCTCCGGACATGCCGGAGCGGGGGTCGATCAGTCGATCAGTAGTCGGAGCGACGGTCGTCGCGGTCCTTCTTCTGGGACTTCCACGCCTGGTACTCCGAGCGGGAGATCGTGCCGTCTCCATCGGTATCGATGTCGTCGAACTTCTCGAGCATGCGCGGATGACCGGACAGGTCGGCCCGGGTCACCCGGCCGTCTCCACGGACGTTGAGCTCTTCATAACTCGGCTTCTTGTCGTAGTCGCGCTTGTCGTGGTCGCGATCCTGCATCCCGGTGCGGGCGCGGGGTTGGGCCGGCTGGGTCTGCGGCGGCATCTCCTGCGTCTGCGGCGGGCTGGTCGGCGGCGGCGAGGTGGGCTGCTGCGCGAAGGCGGAACCGGCGGCCATCGCGGCGGCCAGGGTGGTCAGGGCAAGGGTGTGAATCGTCTTCATGAATGTCCCTCCTTGGGCTTTGGATGAAGTGCCACCGGGAAAACTGGGGGGCCCGGTGCGGGATCAAGGACATCACAGACGATCTTCGCTGCACGTGGTGGGGCGCAGCCGCCAGCCTCACGCCGGCTTTACGAACGCGGGCGCAGATGGGCCCGACGCCGCAATTCCACGAGGATGCAGCGATCCTGAACGACGTCGATACCGGCGCCCGCGAGTTGCCGCGCGAAGTCATCCTCGCGGATTCCCGACTGCAGCCACACCGCGCCGGGCCTGGCGGCAAGCAGGTCGTCCAGGTGTGGGGCGAGGTCCCCCGGGCGCCGGAACACGTTGACCAGATCGACCCGGCCCCCGATGGCGGACACCTCCCGGAACACCTTTTGCCCGAGGATTTCGGTGACGTCCGGGTAGTACACCGGTACCGGAATCACATCGAATCCGCGCTTCTGGGCGTAGGCGGGCACGTAGTGCGCGGGCTGGTCAGCGCGTGACTCGGGCTTGATGCCCAGCACCGCGATGCGCGCGGTACGCGCCAGCAACGCACCGATGCCGGCCTCGTCCTCGATCAGGCGCAGCCGCCAATCCGGGCTGTTCATGCCACGGCTCCCCGTTCGCCCGCGTTCTCCCTGGCCAATGCATCCAGCCGGGCTACCGCCGCGGGAATTTCCTCCGCTGCGCCGACACTGAGCATCCGTGGTTCGTCCTCGCCGATGTCGGCGTCCATCTCGTGTGCCCAGGTGACGTGGTAGGGCACGTGGACCGCCCACCCGCCCAGGCGCAGCACGGGCTCGACGTCGGAGCGCAGCGAGTTGCCCACCATCGCGAAACGCCCGGGCGACGTCGAACTCGGCCAGCACGCGCCCGTAGGTGCCGGGGTTTTTTTCCGAGACGATCTCGATGCGCTGGAACAGGTCGGCCAGGCCGGAGCTTGCGACCTTCTTCTCCTGGTGGAACAGGTCGCCCTTGGTGATCAGCACGACCTCGTGATCGGCCGCGACCGCCGCGACCGCGTCGCGGATGCCCGGCAGCAGCGCCACCGGGTGCTGCAGCACCGCCTTGCCGAGCTCGACCACGCGGTGCAGGTCGGCCGCGGAAATGCGCGCCCCGGTCACCGCGATCGCGGTTTCGATCATCGACAGCGTCATGCCCTTGGCACCGTAGCCGAACAGGGCCAGGTTGCGTCGCTCGGTGGCCAGGATGTGCTCGTGCAGCCGGGCATCGGCCAGGTCGACGTAGCCACCAATGATCTCCTCGAACGCCGCCTGGGCATCGCGGTAATAACCCTCGCTGTGCCAGAGGGTGTCGTCGCCGTCGAATCCGATCAGTTCAATCATCACACCAGTGTATCCGCCATTCCCCGGCCATCGCCGGCTGGCACGCGCCCGGGCGCGTTATCCTCGGGGACCGAGCCAGGCAGCTGCAGTGCACATGACGATACGCAACGTGCTTTCCTCCGTCCTCTCCGCCGCGCTGCTGTGCGCATGCGCGCAATCAGCCCCTCCGGAGGCCGCCCCGGCCCTGACCGTGGACGCGTGGTCGCTGCCCGCGCCCGAGGGCAGCGCCCAGCCGGACCTCGTGCAGGCGGCCGACGGCGCGCTGCTGCTGGGCTGGATTCGGCGGCTCGAACAGGGCCATGCGCTGGAAATGGCCCGGCTGTCGCAGGGCGCCTGGGGCGACGTCCGGCGCATCGCCGAGGGGCAGCGCTGGTTCGTCAACTGGGCCGACACGCCGCACCTGGTGTCGCTTCCTGACGGCTCCCTGTGGGCCCACTGGCTGCAGCGCAGTGGCGATGGACCCTACGACTACGGCATCGCCCTGGTGCGCTCCGCCGACGACGGTGCCACATGGGACGCCTTGCCCAGCGTCCACCCCACCGACCGGCCGCTGGACTTCGGTTTCGTCAGCCTGTGGGCCGCCGCCGACGACCGGCTCGGTATCGCGTGGCTGGACAGCCGCAACAAATCCGTAGAGGCCGGACACGACCACCACGGCGGCCATGGCGACGACGACGGGGCGATGGCGCTGTTCGCGACCGAGGTCTCCGCTGAGGGGTTGGTGGCCCGGTCCCGCGAGCTGGACGCTTCGACCTGCGACTGCTGCCAGACCGCGGTCGCCCGCAGCGGCGAGGTGACGCTGCTGGCATACCGGTCGCGGCGCGAGGGGGAGATCCGGGACATCGAAGTGGTGCGGGAGACCGGCGCCGGCTGGGAAGAGCCGCGCCTCGTCCATGCCGACGGCTGGCGGATCCCCGGCTGCCCGGTCAACGGCCCCGCGATCGCGGCACACGGGGACCACGCCTGGGTCGCGTGGTACAGCGAGGACCAGGGGGAGCCGGTCGTTCGCCTGGCCCGCTCCGAGGACGCAGGGCGCACCTTCCACACCCCACTGGAGTGGCGGCGCGGTACGACCCAACTGGGCCGGGTGGCAGTGGCCGCCGACGCCGATGCCGTCTGGTGGGCGTGGATGGAGGAGGCCTCCGGACAGCAGTCGGTGTGGGTCGCACGGGGTGGGTACGGTCTGGCGACGGACCACATCCAGGCCGTGCGCGTGGCGCCGGTCACGGCCAGCGGCCGCGCCTCCGGCTTCCCCCGCCTGCAACTCGTGGACGGTATCGCCCACCTGGTGTGGACCGACGTGGTCGACGGCCGTCCCCGGCTGAGCGGCGCGCGCATCCAGGCGCAGTGAATGCGCCCGGTCCGGGCTTGACGCATATCAAGGTTGGCTGGCGCGGATTGTCGCAAAGTGCCTGCCATGAACGCGATTCCTCCCTTCGATGCCGACCTGCTGCGACGCTACGACCGGCCCGGCCCGCGCTACACCTCCTACCCGACCGCGCCGCAGTTCGGGCCGGGGTTCGGCGAGGCCGAGTTCCGCGCAGTGGCCCACCGCAGCAACGAGGACCCGATCCCGCGCCCGCTGTCGCTCTACCTGCACGTGCCGTACTGCTTCAGCCCGTGCTTCTACTGCGGTTGCAACCGGGTCATCACCCGGGACCTGGCGAAGGGCGGCATATACGTGGAGCGGCTGCTGCGCGAGATCGAGCTGGTGGCCCCACTGTTCGACCGCGACCGCGAAGTGATCCAGCTGCATTTCGGTGGCGGCACGCCGAATTTCCTGAGCCCCGGGCAGCTGCACGACGTGATGCAGGCGCTGAGCTTCCAGTTCAGCTTCAGCACCAGCCCGAAGCGGGACTTCTCGATCGAACTCGATCCCCGCTTCATCTCCCCGGCCGGCATCGGCAAGCTGGCAGAACTCGGATTCAACCGGGCCAGCCTCGGCGTGCAGGACTTCGACCTGGTCGTGCAGCAGGCCGTCAACCGCATCCAGAGTGTCGAGGACACGCTGGAGGTCGTGCAGGCCTGCCGTGACCACGGCTTCCGCTCGGTCAACATCGACCTGATCTACGGCCTGCCCAAGCAGAACCTGGAGGGTTTCGGGAAGACGCTCGACACCGTGCTGGAGGTGCGGCCGGACCGTCTCGCGGTTTACGGCTACGCCCACCTGCCCAGCCTGTTCAAACCCCAGCGCCAGATCCGCGACTCCGACCTGCCCAGCCCCGAACTGAAGCTCGCGCTGCTGCAGCTGGCGATCGAGAAGCTCTCCGCCGCCGGCTACGTCTACATCGGCATGGACCACTTCGCGCTGCCCGACGAGGACCTGGCCGTCGCCCAACGCCAGGGCGGCCTGCACCGAAACTTCATGGGCTACACCACCCATGCCGAAAGCGACCTCGTCGGCCTTGGCGTCAGTTCGATCAGCCACATCGGCGACAGCTTCAGCCAGAACCCGCGCGACCTGCCCAGCTGGGAGGCCGCGATCGATGCCGGCCGGCTGCCGGTCTGGCGCGGCATGCAGCTCAACGCGGACGACGTGCTGCGCGGCGACGTGATCCAGTCGCTGATGTGCCAGGGCGAGATCGACATCGAGCAGATCGAGGACCGCCATGACGTCGTGTTCCGCGAGGTCTTCGCCGAGGACATCGGGCGCCTGCAACCGCTCATCGACGACGGCCTGGTCGTTCGCACGCTTCACGGGTATCGCGCCACCGCGCGCGGCCGACTGTTGATGCGTATCATCGCGATGTGTTTCGACCGTTACCTGCATTCAACCGCCACCGAGCAGGCGCCGAGGTTCTCCAAGGCGATCTGAGCGGAAGCGAAGGCGCCTCTCGATGACCCTCAACGAAACGACACCGCGCACTGCTGCGATCGCCGACGATGGCGACACGTTGCGTTTCTGCTCGACCTGCGCGTTTTCATCGGCCTGCCTCTCGCAGGGCTACGACAAGTCGGCGCTGGGCGAGCTGCACTGCCTGGTCGAGCACACCGGACCCTACCGGGCCGGCGACGTCATCTTCCGCGAGGGCGAACCGTTCAATGCGATCGCCGCGGTCCGGGCCGGCACCGTCAAGACCTACGTCAGCGATGCCGAGGGCCGCGAACAGGTCCTGGGCTTCTTCCTCCCGGGGGAAGTCATCGGGCTCAACGCGATCCACTCCGAGCACTACCCGTGCAATGCAGTGGCCCTCGACACGGTCATGCTGTGCCGCTTCTCGTTCCCGATGATGGCCACGCTGGCCCAGCGCATGCCCGGCCTGCAGGGCCAGTTGTTCAAGCTGCTCAGCCAGGACATCGGCAAGGCGCACCTGCTGGCGGGCGACTACACCGCCGACGAGCGCATGGCGGCGTTCCTGGTGACACTGTCGCGGCGCTATGCGCAGCGCGGCTTCTCACCGCGCCGATTTGCCCTGACGATGGCACGCACCGATATCGCCAACTACCTGCGCCTGGCCTCGGAGACCGTCAGCCGCGTGCTGCGACGCTTCCAGGACGAGGGCCTGGTCCGGGTCGAGCGCCGCGACGTCGAGATCCTCGACCTCGAGCGATTGGTGCACCTCGCCCACGGCGTGCTGCGCGCCTGAGCCCGCGCCCCTCCGGGGCCTGCCACGTCATCCCGGCTTGACCTGCATCAGGGCGCTTGCAGCCCCTGCAGGCGGAGCATTCTCGCGACCATCCAAACGAGGAATGACGTCGTGAGTGCCACGAAGAAACTATGGGTCGGCCTGGGCATCCTGCTCGCCGCATCCTTCGCCGTCCTGCTCTGGGTCGGCACCGAGATCCACCGGGTCATGCCACCGATCCCGGAAGCCGTCGTCACCACCCAAGGCGACGTCGTCTATACCCGTTCCGACATCGAGACCGGCCGCCAGGTGTGGCAGTCGATCGGTGGCCACCAGCTGGGCTCGATCTGGGGCCACGGCAGCTACGTGGCACCGGACTGGACGGCCGATTGGCTGCACAAGGAAGCCGTCGCCTGGCTCGACATCCGGTCGCGCGCGGTGGCCGGCGTGGACTACGCCGACCTCGAGGTCGGCCTGCAGGCGGCCGAGGCGGCGCGCCTGAAGCCGGTGATTCGCGAGAACACCTTCGACGAAGCGGCCGGCGTCATCACGATCGCGCCCGAACGGGCCGAAGCGATCGCGGTGGTCACCGACCACTACGTGCGCCTGTTCACCGACGATCCCGACTTCGAGGAACTGCGCAAAGCCTACGCGATGAAGAACGGCACCATCGCCGACCCCGAACATGCAAGGCAGCTCACCGCCTTCGTGTGGTGGACGGCGTGGTCGGCGGTGACCGAGCGACCGGGCCAGGCCATCAGCTATACGGCAAACTGGCCGCACGACCCGCTGGTGGGCAACACGCCGGCGGCGAACCTGATGCTGTGGTCGGTGTTCAGCGTGCTGTTCCTGATCGCCGGCATCGGCCTGCTGGGCTGGTGGTACGCCACCCAGCGCGAGGAATCCCCGGACACGCTACCGGCCATCGATCCGCTGTCTCAGATCAAGGTCACCCCGTCGATGCGCGCCACCGCCAAGTACTTCTGGGTGGTCATGGCCCTGTTCCTGCTGCAGATACTGCTGGGCGCCCTGACCGCGCACTACCAGGTCGAGGGACACGACTTCTACGGCATCGCGCTCTCGGAGATCCTGCCCTACTCGCTCACACGCAGCTGGCACACGCAGCTGGCGATCCTGTGGATAGCGACCGCGTGGCTGGGCATGGGCCTCTACATCGGCCCGGCGATCTCCGGCATCGAGCCGAAGTTCCAGCGCCTGGGTGTCAACGCGCTGTGGGTGTGCCTGATCATCATCGTGGTCGGCGCCTTCACCGGGCAGTGGTTCGCGGTGATGCAGAAGATGGGCCTGGAGCACAACTTCTGGTTCGGCCACCAGGGCTGGGAATACGTCGACATCGGCCGCTTCTGGCAGTGGTTCCTGTTCATCGGCCTGGGCCTGTGGCTGTTCCTGGTCGGCCGCACGCTGGTGCCGGCGATCAGGATGGGTGGCGAGCACAAGTCGATCACCGCGTTGCTGTTCCTCTCCACCGTCGCGATCGGCCTGTTCTACGGTGCCGGCCTGATGTACGGCGAGCACACCCACCTGTCGATGGTCGAGTACTGGCGCTGGTGGGTCGTGCACCTGTGGGTGGAGGGCTTCTTCGAGGTGTTCGCCACCGCGGTCATCGCCTTCCTGTTCACCAAGCTTGGCCTGCTGCGCGCGTCGACGGCCACGGTGGCGGTGCTGTTCGCCACCATCGTGTTCATGGCCGGCGGCGTGCTGGGTACGCTGCACCACCTGTACTTCACCGGCACGCCGACGGCGGTCATCGCGATCGGCGCCAGCTTCTCGGCACTGGAAGTGGTGCCACTGGCCTTCATCGGTGCCGAGGCGTACCACACCTGGCGCCATGCCGGCGCGACACCGTGGATGGCCCGCTACAAGTGGCCGATCCTGTTCTTCGTCGCGGTGGCGTTCTGGAACCTCGTCGGTGCCGGCCTGTTCGGCTTCCTGATCAACCCGCCGCTGCCGCTGTACTACATGCAGGGCCTCAACCTGACCCCGCTGCACGGCCACACCGCGCTGTTCGGTGTCTACGGCTTCCTCGGCATCGGCCTGATGCTGTTCTGCCTGCGCGGCATCAAGCCGCACGTGGTGTGGAACGAGAAGCTTCTGAGCACCGCGTTCTGGGCGCTCAACATCGGCCTGGTGGGCATGGCGGTCATGACCCTGCTGCCGATGGGCATCATCCAGCTGGTCAACGCGATCGAGCACGGCTACTGGTACGCCCGCTCCGAGCACCTGATGCAGTCGCCGCTGATCCAGATGCTGGTGTGGATGCGGGTACCGGGCGACACGATCTTCAGTGTCGGCGCCGTGACCCTGGCCTGGTTCGTGATGCGGCTGTGGATTGCACCGAAGTCCATCCAGGCGCCGGTGGAGGGAGGCGCAACCGAACAGGCCTGACCAGGCTCCGGAACAAGGCGACACAAGGGGCGGCCTCCGGGCCGCCCCTTCTTGTTACCCGGCGCTCGCCGCGCAGTCCTCGATGCGACTGACTTGCGTCAAGGCCGCCGCGGCCCGGCCTCGGCACACTGGATTGCATGCCGAGGACACCCTGATGCAAACCATTTCAACCGCCCCGCCCTGGCCCTCCATACCGGCACTCGCCGCCGCGCCGCATCGCATGCTGTTCCTTGCCGGCGCCTTCAACGTCCTGGCGGCGATGACGTGGTGGATGCTGTCGCTGCGCTGGCAGCTGGTGGCCCTGCCCACGCCACCGGTGCCGGCAGGCTGGGCGCACGCCTTCATCATGACCTTCCAGGTGTTCACCCCGTTCATCTTCGGCTTCGCGCTGACCGTCTTCCCGCGCTGGATGGGGCAACCGGAGCTCGGCCGTTGGCACTACCTCCCGGTGGGGCTGGGGCTGCTTGGTGGCCAGGTGCTGGTGCTGGCCGGGCTTTGGGGTTTCCCGCACCTGCTGCACCTGGGCGTGGTGTTCACGGTCGTGGGCTGGGCCTCGGGCCTGTGTTCGCTGGGCAGCGTGTTGTGGCGCGACGGACTCCGCCTGTGGCATGGCCTCAGCGTGTTCTTCGCACTGGCCTTCGGCTGGTTCGCGTTGCTGCTCTTCGCGCTGTGGCTGCACCGTCCCGACGACGCCATGCTCGTGTTCGCAGCGTTCAAGATCGCACCCTTCGCGTTCCTGCTTCCGGTCTACCTCAGCGTCGTGCACCGGATGCTGCCGTTCTTCGCCGGCAACGTGGTGCCGGGCTACGTGATGTGGCGACCGCAGTGGGTGTTGCCGACGATGTGGCTCCTGGTCATGGTGCACGTCGTGCTGGAACTGATGCACGGCTACGCCTGGCTTTGGCTGGCCGACCTGCCGCTGCTGGCGCTGGGCAGCCTGATGGTGTGGAGGATGTGGCCGCGCGGTGCGATGCCGGGCCTGTTGCGCGTGCTGTTCATCGCCTTGGCGTGGTTCCCCGTGGCGATGGCGCTGTTCGTCGGGCAAAGCCTGTGGTTCGCCTGGAGCGGCGAGTTCGCGCTCGGCCGTGCACCGATGCATGCACTGGCCATCGGCTTCTTCGGATCGATGCTGGTGGCGATGGTCACGCGCGTCACCCAGGGGCATTCCGGGCGCCTGCTGGTCATGCCGGTGGTGGCCTGGGTGGCGTTCTGGGGCGTGCAGCTGGCCGCGCTCACCCGCGTGGCCGCGGAGCTGCGTCCGGACTTCTGGGCCTGGCAGGCACTGGCCGGCGGCCTGTGGCTGGCGGCCTTTGTTCCCTGGGCCCTGCGCTCGGCCTGGATCTACCTGACCCCGCGCGCCGACGGGCGCCCGGGCTGAACACTACGGACCCTGACCCGATGATCGAGTTCTATCCCCAGATCAAACAGGCCCACGTCGGCTTCGTGCTGCTCAGCGGCGGGCTGTTCGCCCTGCGTGGGCTGCTGTTGCTGGCCGGGCAGCGCTGGGCCAATGCCCGCCCGATCCGTTGGCTGAGCTACACGATCGACACCGGCCTGCTGACCGCCGCGCTGATGCTGCTGGTGGCCCTCAAGCTCAATCCGTTCGTGGTGCCGTGGTTGGCGGTGAAACTGGTGCTGCTGGTGGTCTACGTGGTGCTGGGCTACATCGCCCTCAAGCGCGCCCGGGGCTGGCCGCGGGTGGCCTGGTACGCGGCTGCGCTTGCCTGCTTCGGCTTCATGTACACCGTGGCCCGCGCCCACCATCCGCTGGGCCTGTTCGCGGAGTGGCTGGCATGAGCGACCCGAACCTGCATCCGCTGTTCCTGGGCCCCTACGGCGAGAACGACGCACTGCTGGAAAAGCTGGTCGTGGAGTTCCTGCGCGACCACGTCTACTGGCGGCGCAACTTCCACCCCGAGGATCCGCCGGCGATCCCGACCCGCGCCGCGCAGACCCCGGAGTTCCAGGCCTTCGAGGCACGGCTGCGGCGCGAACTGCACCAGCTCTCGGCATCGCTGAAGCGTTCGGTGCCCTTCCACAGCCCACGCTACATCGGCCACATGGTGTCCGACGTGCTGCTGCCGGGCCTTGCCGCGCAATTCCTCGCCCTGCCCTACAACCCCAACAACGTCAGCGCCGACGCGGCACCCGTGACGATCGACATGGAGCTCAAGGCCGGCCTGCAGCTGGCGCGGATGCTGGGCTTCCCCCACGACCCCGCGCGTGAGGACTGCGCCTTCGGACACCTCACCTCCGGCGGCACCGTCGCCAACTACCAGGCCCTGCGACTGGCCCTGGCGCTGAAGGCCTTCCCTGTCGCACTGCGTGCGATCGCCCCGCCCGGCATGACGCTGCCATGCGACGACTGGGCCGCCTTCAACCTCGGCGCCACGGCCGCGACCGACCTGTTCGACCAGTGGCGATGCTGGGTGTCACGCCAGCCGGGATCCCAGCGGCGCCATTGGCAGGCTCGGCTGGAGGCCGAACGCATCGAACAATTGGGGCTGTCGGGCTTCTTCGCCCGCCACCCGGAGCTGCGTACACCGATCGTGCTGGCACCGGTCACCGCGCACTACTCGTGGTCGAAGGGCATGAAGCTGCTCGGGCTCGGGGCCGGCCAGCTCGAACTGGTGCCCGAGCACGGCATGCGCATGGACCCGGCCGCCCTGGAAGCGACCTGCGAACGCGCGCTCGCCGAGCGGCAGCCGGTACTGGCCTGCGTGGCGGTCCTGGGCAGCACCGAATTCGGTACGATCGACCCGGTCGACCGGGTGCTGCAGGTGCGCGATCGGATGCTGGCACGCGGACTGGGCATGAGCGTGCATGTCGACGCGGCCTGGGGCGGCTACCTGGCGACCTTGTTCCGCACGCCCGAGGGCGGCCTGCGGCCGCTGGCCGACATGCGCCAGGTGCATGCGGACTTCCCTTCGCGCGAGGTGCACGACGCATTCGCGGCCCTGGGCGGGGTGGACTCGGTGACGGTCGACCCGCACAAGCTCGGCCACCTGCCCTACGGTGCCGGCGCCTTCGTGTGCCGCGACCAGCGCGCGGCCGAGCTGCTGTCGGAGTCGGCCGACTACGTCTTCGCTCCGGCCGGCGCGGACGACTTCTTTTCGCGCTTCCGCCAGCTCGGGCGCTTCGTCCCGGAAGGCTCGAAGTCCGGCGCCGCGGCCGCGGCGGTCTACGTCACCCACAAGGTGCTGCCGCTCGACCACGCCAACTTCGGGACCATCGTGGCCGAAAGCATCCGCGGTGCCGAGGCGTTCCGGCAGGCGGCCACGCGCTTCAAGCTGCGCATGG
This sequence comes from Alkalisalibacterium limincola, assembly GCF_008017755.1. Taxonomy (GTDB): domain Bacteria; phylum Pseudomonadota; class Gammaproteobacteria; order Xanthomonadales; family Xanthomonadaceae; genus Alkalisalibacterium; species Alkalisalibacterium limincola. The sequence continues at coordinate 39,350 of NZ_VRTS01000010.1, read as the reverse complement.
CCGGTCGCCTGCGCGTGGACGTGCCGTTCGAGCCCGACTGCAACCTGGTCTGCCTCGCCCTCAACCCAGCCGGGAACCGCGACGTGGCGGTGATGAACGGATTCGTTCGCCGCGTGTTCGATACGCTGCGCGCCGACCCCCGGCTGCCGCTGCAGTCACGCGAGTTCTTCGGCTCGATCACCACGCTCAAGCCCGCGGCACTCGGCGAGGCGGACACGGCGCGGGTCATGCGCGCGCTCGAACTGGATCCGGACCTGCTCGATGGTGATCGCGAGGGCGAGTCCGACCGGCTGGTGATCCTGCGCCACACGCTGATGAATCCGTTCCTGCTCGACGAGGAGAACGGCATCAGCTACATCGACGGCTATTTCGATTTCCTCGAGCGCGAGTGCGACCGGCTGCTCTGGACGCAGCCCGAGCACCGGATCCCCGATGACCAGGACGTGGCCTGATGGACACGACCAGCGCCGCCTTGGCCATCTGCACCGGCGTCGGTGCCGGCCGCTCCTGGGTCAATGCAGCCGTCGAGTGCTCGCGCGCGAGGCGCAGGGCGCAAGGGATACGCCGCTGCGGACCCTCGCCCTGCCCGGCTTTCCCGGTATCGAACTGTTCTTGAAGGATGAGTCCGCACACCCGACCGGCAGCCTCAAGCATCGCCTGGCGCGTTCGCTTTTCCTGTACGCGCTGTGCAACGGACGCCTGGTGCGTGGCCAGGGCGCGATCGATGCGTCTTCGGGCAGTACGGCGATCTCCGAGGCCTGGTTCGCGCGCATGCTGCGCGTCCCCTTCACCGCGGTGATGCCCGAAACCACTGCGCCGGGGAAGATCCGCGAACTGCGCAAGCTCGGGGCGCGCTGCGAGCTGGTTGGCAGCGACGTGGACTGCACCGCCATGGCGCGGGCGATCGCCGCGCGCGACCACCTGTGCTTCCTCGACCAGTTCGGCTTGGCCGAGCGCGCCACCGACTGGCGCGGCAACAACAACATCGCCGAGTCGATCATCGGACAGATGGCCGCGCATGGGCACCCCGACCCTGCCTGGATCGTGTGTGGCGCCGGCACCGGCGGGACCTCCGCCACGATCGGCCGCTACCTGCGCTACCGGCGCATGTCCACCTCGTTGTGCGTGGCCGAACCCACGGCTTCCGCCTTCGTGCACGGCTGGAACGCACGGCGTGCCGGGCGATGCTGGGACGGCGCACCCGTGGCCGAGGCCACGGTGATCGAGGGCATCGGCCGTCAACGTATCGAGCCGGGCTTCGTGTTCGACGTGGTCGATGCGATCGTCGAGGTCGACGACGCTGCATCGATCGCCCACATGCGTGCGCTGGAACTGCGACTCGGCCGCCGCTACGGCGGCTCCTCGGGCACCAACCTGGCCGCCTGCCTGGTGCTGGCGCGACGCATGCGCGAGCGCGGAGAGCGCGGCAGCATCGTCAGCCTGCTGTGCGACCGGGGCGAGCGCTACGCGGAGACCTTGTTCGATGGCCGGTGGCTGAGCGCGCAGGGACTGGCCACGCCGAATCCCGCGCCCGCCGGACTGCCGGATGCCGAGCTGCCCGACCCGGCGTGACGGATCGGAAAGTCGACCGCTCCCGGGCGGGAAGCGTGGACCCGGTCAGGGCTTTGTGCTTCCGGGCGAAGGCATGCCCGGATCTTCGAACTGCCGCGCATAGTCCCCGAGCGCGCTACGCATCGAGGCCACCGGCGCGGAGTCGGACGGGTTCGCATGCAACGCCCGCGAACCGACCATCAACTGCGCCAGGATCAAGTGCAGGGCGTGGTCGGGCTCCGGCTCTAGCTCGCAGTTGGCGAACATGAAGGCCACCGCCTCATCGACCGCGGTGGCCAATTCATGCACCTGGGCTTCGGCAAGCCCATCCGACTCATGCCGCGACAAACCCTCCATGGCATCCCGCGTGCGCCGCATGCCCTCGCGCAGTGGCGCATCGGAAGCCCAACGATCACCATCGACGGGAACCGACCCTGGCTGATCCTTGTCGGCGCCGTGCTGCGGGTGCTGCTGCTGATGATGATGATGATGATGATGATGATCCGCGCCGGAGTGGCACGGCTCGCTGGCGAAGGCAGGGCCGGCAGCCAGGGTGAGGGCCAGCAGGGTGAGCGGGAATCGTCGTGTCATGTCGGGGGTCTCGCAGGAGGCTCGGGTTCGGGCTTGGAATCGGCTGTGGTTCGCCGATGTCCCCATGCCCGGCGCCGGATCTTCGGCCCCGGGCATGCGGCAGTGGTGTCCTCAGCCTCCGTCGGTGACATGGAACTGGCCCTTCATGAGCGCGAAGTGGCCGGGAAAGGAGCAGAAGAAGGTGTACTTGCCGCCCACCTCGAGCTGGTCGAGGCTGAACGTGATCGTGGTGCTTTCGCCACCGCCGATGACGGGCGTATAGGCGATGACGCGCGTGTCGCCGGGCTTGACGTATTCGTTGTCGATGCCGGCCTGCATGCCGTCCTGGTAGGCCGCCTGGGCATCGGCGTCGGTGGCCAGGACCCAGTTGTGACCCATGGCATTGCGCGGGAGGGTCCCCGAATGCGTCAAGGTCAGCTCGACCTCGCTGCACGACGCGTCCACGGTCAGTGCATCGGTGGAAAACTGCATCGCATCGTTGCTGTCGATGGTCAGCGAGCAGTTCGCGGCAAACGCGAACTGGCTGGCCAAAAGGCCTGCTGCAAGGATTGAAAGCTTGGCTGCGAGTTTCATTTTTGACTCCATTTGATTCGAAAGATGGTGGGTGGATTGGAATTGCGTCTGACCGGGTGCCGGCGCTGATCGGATCGATCGCGGCGCCCCGGAGGATCGCCATGGCCTGGCGACCCTCCGGTTGCATCAGCGTTCGCGGACGATGATGCGACCCTTCATGTACGGGTGCGGGGTGCATATGTAGTCGTACTCACCGGATTCGTCGAACACGACGCTGCCGGTTTCGCCGTGGCCCAGCAGCGGCGTGGCGAAGCGCTTCGGCCCCCGCATGCCGACGGCGTTGTGCACGCCGGAGAACTCGCCGGCCAGGTAGGTGAATACATCCTCGTTGACCCAGGTCACCGTGGTGCCCGGCTCGATCTCGATGACCTTGGGGTGGTAGGAGTTGCCGATGATCTCGACGACCACTTCCTTGACCTCCGGCCCGTAGGACACGACACGGTCGGCAGCCGCAGCCATGCCCTTGCCCGCGGTGCCGGGCGCGAACGGGGAGATCGTCCGGGTCGCGTTGGCGGCCTTCTCGGTCATTTCCTCCTCGGTCCATTGCGGACCGTCGGCGAGCACCGTCTTCGGGGTGTCCGCGTTCCTGTCGGCGACCAGCAGGCCGATCGCACCGCGGCTCGTCGGACCGACCGAGTGGCTGAGCATCGTGTAGGCGCCTTCATCGGGCGGCACGCGGAACTCGATCACCCAGGAGTCGGAGGGGCCCGAGGTCACGGTCTGTCCGCCGGGCATCCATGCATCGGGATGACCCTGCCAGTAGACGTAGTCCCAGATGATGCCGACCAGGTGGAACGTCGAGACCAGGTTCGGGCCGACGTTGAGGTAGTAGATGCGGACGTAGTCGCCGGGCTTGGCGGTGATCGGGTTTTCGATGTAGCGGAACGGCTGGCCGTTGAAGGCCGTGTAGGCAGGGTGGCCATCCACCGCCTCGCGGCCGCTGGTGTAGAACTCGTTCTGCAGCAGGTACAGCGTCAGGTCGGGCTTCCTGCCGAGTTCCTGTTCGAGCTTGTACTGCTTGTCCTTGGGCTCGACGACGATCATGCCGTACTGGCCGAACAGCACGTGCATCGGGATGGCGTGCCCGCCCGGTGCGCAGTGCCACATGTACACGCCCGGTACGGTGGCGCGGAAGGTCACGCTCTTGGTTTCGCCCGGGGCGATCTGGCCGACGTACTTCGAGGTCTGCGTGTAGGCGGCATGGATCGAGGCGCCGTGCGGCACGGTGCCGGTGTTGACGACGGTGAACTTCACGATGTCGCCCTCGGTTACGCGCAGCGTCTGCCCGGGAACGCCGCCATCGGCGAGGAAGCCGTCGTACATGACGCCCTGGCCGAGGTAGGTCAGGCCCTCGTCGAGCGTGATGGTGAAGTGGTGGTCGGGCTCGACGTCCTGCGGCACGAAGCTGGTGGCGGGAATCGACAGACCCTCGTCGCGCCGGATGATCTCGATGAAGTCCGCACCTTCGAAGATGTCGTCGAGTCTGGCGCTGGCGGGCGTGCCGGGCGCGCCGGAGCCCCGTGCGGACTGGCCCAACGGCAGCCCGCGCTGGTTTTCGACCGCAGCCAGGACGTCACGTGCCATCGGCGTGTCGCTGCGCTCGTTGTGCAGTTGATGCATCAGGGAATCGTTGCAGGAGTCGCAGGCGCTGGCCTGGGGGGCGAACAAACCCGCCGCCAACGCCAGTGCAGCGAGGAACGTGACCGCCGAGCCTGCCTTGCGCCCGACACTGGTTGTTGCTTCGGTGCTCATCGTGGGTGCTCTCTTGGGTTTCGGTAACGGTTTGAACGACGGTTCAGTGCTGCGATCACGGCTCCATCTGCATCAGGTGCGCGATGATGTCGCGGGTTTGCTGCTCGCTCAGGGTGTGGCGAAACGCCGGCATGGCCGCGCTCACGCCAACGGCCATGCCACCGTCGCGGGTGGCCAGGTAGAAGCGTTCGGCATCGGCGCCGCCGGCCGTGAAGTCGGGCGGACCGGGGTCGACGCCCGGCCCTGCTGGCCATCACCGCGACCTGCCGGCCCGTGGCACGCGGCGCAATGGCGCTGGTAGAGCGGCTCGCCCGCAGCCGCGTCGCCCTGGACTTCAAGGGCGGTGGGCGTTCCACTCGACGCCTGGACGGGAACGGCATGCAGCAACACGAGCAGACATGTCGCGAGTGCGATTGATGCGTTCCACTCCAGCGTCGCCATGACCTTCATTTTCGAGTCTCCATTCGCCGCTTCATCTCTCGAACGGTGCATCCGCATCACGTTCGGGGCAGTGGCTGCGGCCGGCTTCCCGACCGTTCCATTCCCTGCACCTGCATCGTGGCAACGGCGGCGTGCCCCGTCGCTGACATGGGTCAAGCCCGGTGCTGTTCCACGGGTCGTGCGAGCGAATGCCATGACGGCAGGCCGCCACGCGGATCGCCGGAAACCGGCGGCCCGGAGGCGGCAGCGCACTCACAGCAACGGCTGGAGTCGTTCCATCAGGGTTTCAGCGTCGTGTGCGCCCAGCAGGCGTTCACGGACGACGCCTTCGCGATCGATGAGAAGGGTCAGCGGAACCGTTGTCGCGCCGAAATGGGCATTCGCCTGTTCCATCGACGCAAGCCACAGCGGATAACTCGGCTCCAGGTCCAGGCGCCGCCGCCAGAAGGCCAGCACCTGGTCGGCCGACCCTGAATCGGCCGCCAGTCCGATCACGGTCGCACCGTGTGGCTCGATACGGCGCTGGAGTTCGACCAGTTCCGGGATTTCTCCGATGCAGGGGCCGCACCAGATCGCCCAAAGGTTGAGCACGATGACCTGGCCGCGGTAGTCCGCGAGGGAAACGCTTTTCCCGTCGGTGGAGTCGTACACCGGTTCCGCACCGTGGCTGGTTGCGGCCCACGACAACGAGGTCGCCATCATCAGGAGAAAGGGGGCTGTCCAGTGGGCTTGTCGCATGTTGACCTCGCGCTCGAATCGCGTGTGCCGCCGACCCCCGAACGGCTGGAGCCGGCCGTGCGGCCGGGAAGAGCGGTGGGCGCAGGGGTTGTGAGCCTCAGTCTCGGCTTGGAAGCCGGTGCTCGCATTGACGCGGGTCAAGCGTCTTCAACATGGTCGACTACGTCTCGTGACGCTCGGCGGCAAGCATCGGCCCTGCGCGATGCGGGGCCGATTCGATGGGTATGCGGTTGTGGCAGCGCTCAGTCTTCCCAGCCCCAGGGCGCCGGAGGCGCCTGGACCGGCCGCGTCAGGTCGAAGTCGACCTGGAAGCTGCGCTCGGTGCCGACCCGGTTCGCTGCGTAGACGAAGCGCTCTCCGGGATGCACCTCCATCAGCCACACCGAGCGCAGGCCACTGCCGGGGATCGCCTCCCGGGTCCGGTCGCCTGCGGGGAACATCTGCGTGTCGGCACTGCCCGCGTTGCTGCTGGTGCCGCCGTACATGGTCATGGCCTCGGGCCGACCGTCTTCATGGCGGTGGTCGTGCTTGAGCTCGATGCGCTCCCCGCGCCGGGTCAGCACCCAGGTGCGGGAACGGTCCTCGTCGACCACCAGCGGGATGCGGATGCGCTGCGCCGTGCAGTCGCGCACGTGCATCACCACCCGCTTGTCGCGAAACGTGTCGTCGCCCTCGGGCGCGCGCACCAGCGTTCCCTCGAAGGCGCTGCCGCACAAGGACTGCATCCGTTCCCACCAGGAGTCGGGTGCGTGTGCTTGCTGGTCGGGGGACGCTGCGGACACGGCGCAAAGCGGGAGACCCGCCAGCACGAGGAGAAGCAAGATCGGGGTTCGACGCATGACGGCACATCCGGTTGGGGGTGTGCCGTCACTCTAGGCTGGCGCGCGCGCCTGGACAAACCGCCAGCGATTCATCGCGGGCGGCTCGGCACACGCATGATGTCAGCGCGGTTGCGTGGGCTCGACGGGGGCCCGACCGCCTCGGCGGAACCGCTACTCGGGTCCTGTTCCGACACGCCGGGCACGGCCACGACATCGGCTTGCTCTGGCGAGGCACCGGCCACGGATCCGGGCCCACCCTCCCGCGCCGGCAGCCCCACCAGCGTTACCGCAAGCGGATTGGGACGCAAGTCCTTCGAGGCACCCGTCGAGGCGTCGACGACGAGCCCCACCACGCCGCCGATGAGTACGTTGCCCGCCATGCCGGTGGCACCCGCACCCGATATTTGCGGCAGGATGCTGGTGACGACCGGTTCGTACCCCTCGCGTTCGATCTCGACCTCGAAGCCGTGCTTGCGGCGCTTCTCGATCGCGCAGGGCGTCACGCAGGTTTCGCCGGTGGACAGGCGCACGAGGGCGCCGGCCGGCTCGGTGGTGACGACGAAGGTTTCAGTGGTTCCCCGGGTCACTGTGGCACAGCCCGTCAGGCCGACCACGGCGATGGCCGCGATCAGCGAAGTCGCTGGTTTCATGATTGACGCCCCCTGTATGGATCGACCCGCTGGCTACGGGACGGTGGCCATACTGGACAGGTCTGCGGCTGGCTGCAAGTCCGCAGTACAGGGACGGGGGCGCGGGGACGGACGTCGGGACGATGGGGGCGCCGCGCAGGCGACGATTGAAAGGAGCAGGACTGCTCAGTCGCCGCGGTTGCCGCGACCCCGGCCCGGACCATCGTCCTGCCGATCGCGGTTGCGGTTGCCTTGCCCCTGCTGGCCCTGGCCACGAGGACCGGCATCCTGGTTGCCCCGGCCGCGCTCGCCCTGTGCCTGGCCCTGACCCCGGCCTGGCTGGCCGGACGCGTCCTGAACGGCACCGCGCGCACGCGCTGCACCGGTCTGTCCCTGTCCGCGGCCACGAGGACCGTCCGACCAGTCGACCCGGTCGCGCGAGTCGATGTCGATCGGGTAACCCCAGCGGCTGTAGGTGGAGACGGTGCCACGCTTGAGCGCGTGGAACTCCGGCGAGCCGGGCTTGATGCCCATGTCCTGGGCGATCCGGCCCCAGCCTCGGCCCGGGTTCGCGTCGTAGCGCTCGACCACGCGCGCGCAGCCGATACCCAGGACACTGGCGATCGAGCAGGCCATGTAGATGTCTCCCGGGGCCCAGCCGCGGCTGTCGAGCAGTTCGACGACCAGCGAACGCGGCGCGCCCAGCGTGGTGACTTCGCTGACGAACGGGTCGCGATGGCGACGCCCGAAGGTGTCGACCTCGCCCATGCGGCCGTCCAGCCAGCCATCCCCGGTATTGATCCTGTAGCCGCCGGCCTGGGCCTGGGCGACAGCAGCCATGCCAAGCCCCAGGGCGATGGCAACGGCCAGCGCGGCAATCCTCGACTTGATCATGACGCGTGTCCTTGTGGTGATGGATCCGATGCCCGATTGTGCCGATCCGCGCTGAACGGCGGCACAAGCGGCATCGTCAACTCATCCGCACTTGGAATACCCGCAGTTGAGGCAGGTGGCGCAGCCGTCCATGACCACGACGGCCTTGGTGCTGCACTTGTGGCACATCGTGGCCGAGGGCGGGAAGCTGGTGCCTTCGCCGGTCACGCTGACATCCTCGTCGCGTGCAGCCGGCGCGTGGGTGGCCTCGTAGGCGGCGCGCTTCTCGTTGATCAGCGCGCGCTGGTGCTCGTCGAGCTCGGGGTCGTGGATCAGGCCGATGCGCTTCATGTGGTCCTCGACCACCGCACCGATCTCGGCCACGATCGACGGCATGTACACGCCGCCGGCCTTGAAGTAGCCGCCCCGCGGATCGAACACCGCGCGCATCTCCTCGACCAGGAAGGTGCAGTCGCCACCCTTCCGGAACACCGCCGACATGATCCGGGTCAGCGCGACGATCCACTGGAAGTGGTCCATCGACTTGGAATTGATGAACACCTCGAACGGACGGCGCAGCTCGTGTTCGGTGCCGGCGTTGAGCACGATGTCGTTGATGGTGACGTACATCGCGTGCTCGACCAGCGGTGACTTGATCTTGTAGGTCGAGCCGATCAGCACCTCGGGGCGCTCGATCTGCTCGTGCATCTGGATCACTTCGGCGCCGCGCTTGCGCTCCTCTGCCACCGGGGTCGGGGTCTGCTCGGCCTTGGCCGTGGCCTTGTCCTCGGGCTTGATGACGCTGTAGCCCTTGATTTTCTTGTTGATCTTGACGGCCATGACACAACTCCCGAAACGGTTCTGGCAGACGGCACCGCGCCGCCGCCTGGATGGAACCCGTGGCTGCCCGCCCAACGCCACGGCGATGGGCGGGCTGCTTCCCACGGGGCTACTTCTTCTTCGCAGTCGCCTTGCCGCCCTTGCGGCCGGCAGCCGAGCGCTGCGCGCTCTTCTTCGCCACCGTGGCACGCCCCTTGGCGGCCGCGGCCTTCTTCGCGGTGCCCTTCTTCACCGCAGCGCTGGACTTCTTCGCGCTGCCGGTCGCCTTGGACACCTTCTTCGCCGCCGACTTGACCGACTTCTTGGCCGCGGTCGCACGCTTGGCGGTCGCCTTCTTCGCGGTGGTCGTACGGGTCTTGGCCGACTTCTTGACCGCCTTGGCCTTCTTGGTGGCCGACTTCTTGACCGCCGTCGCCTTCTTCGCGCTGGCCTTCTTGGTGGCGCCCGCCTTCTTCGCCACCGACTTCTTGGCGGCCTTCGTCTTCTTGGTCACCGCGCCCTTCTTGGCCGCGACGGACTTCTTGGCGGCTTTCGCCTTCTTGGTCACCGCGCCCTTCTTGGCCGCGGCAGACTTCTTTGCGGCGTTGGCCTTCTTGGTTGCTGCACCCTTCTTGCCGGCGCCGACTTCTTCGCCGTCGCCGACTTCTTCGCCGCCGACTTGCGGGCGTCGGCCACGCGCTTGCCCACGGACTTCCTGGCCTTGGCTACTGCGGCGCTGGCGCTGGCCACCACCTCTTCGGCCTTGTGCTTGACGGCACTGCCGATGTTCTGCGCGGTCTCGACCACGTTCTCGGCCGCGTGGCCGATGGTCGAGGTGACGCCGTTTCCATTGCTCATTTCTATCCCCTCCTCGTCATGGGGTGTGTTGTCGAGCGGAACGATGCCTTGCTGTTTCCGCGTGATCGAAGGACCACGCCAATAAGCTAACCCGCCGGGTGTCACGCGCAAGTGGTTGGGAGAAGTTTTTTTTCCAGGCCGCCGGCGGCCGGGCCTCAGAACTTGCCGTAGTACCCCTCCTTGAGGGCGTCGAAGAGGTTCGCGGCGGTGTGCATCTCGCCGTCGTATTCGACCTGCTCGTTGCCCTTGGCCTCGACCACCGTCCCGTCCTCGAGCTCGAAGCGGTAGGTGGTGTTCTCCAGGTCGGATTCCTTCACCAGCACGCCCTGGAACGCCTCGGGGTTGAAGCGGAACGTGGTGCAGCCCTTGAGGCCCTTGGCGTGGGCGTAGGTGTAGATGTCCTTGAAGTCCTCGTACGGGTAGTCGGTCGGGACGTTCGCGGTCTTGGAGATCGAGGAGTCCACCCACTTCTGCGCGGCGGCCTGGATGTCGACGTGCTGCTTGGGCGTCACCTCGTCGGCGGAGATGAAGTACTCGGGCAGGCGGCTCTGGGCGTCCTCGCTGAAGGGCATCGCCGCGGCATTGACCAGCTGCCGGTAGGCCAGCAGCTCGAAGCTCAGCACCTCGACCTTCTCCTTGGACTTCTTGCCCTCGCGGATGATGTTGCGCGAGTAGTGGTGCGCGAAGCTCGGCTCGATGCCGTTGGAGGCATTGTTGGCCAGGCTCAGGCTGATCGTGCCGGTGGGTGCGATGGAGCTGTGGTGGGTGAAGCGCGCGCCGACCTCGGCCAGCTCCTCGACCAGCTCCGGTGCCACCGACGCCACGCGCTGCATGTAGCGCGAGTACTTCGCGTGCAGCACCTTGCCCGTGATCTCCTGGCCGAGCTGCCAGCCGTCGGCGACCATCTCCGGGCGCTTGCGCAGCATCTCGGCGGTCACCTCGAAGCGCTCCTCCATGATCGGGGCCGGTCCCTTCTCCTTGGCCAGTTGCAGCGCCACTTCCCACCCGGCCAGCGCCATCTCGCGCGCCACCTTCTCGGTGAACTCGCAGCTGCCTTCCGAACCGTAGGGCATCTTCAGCATCGTCACCGTCGAGCCCAGGCCCAGGAAGCCCATGCCATGGCGGCGCTTGCGCAGGATCTCCTCGCGCTGCTGCGCCAGAGGCAGGCCGTTGACCTCGACGACGTTGTCGAGCATCCGGGTGAACACCCGCACGACCTCCTTGTACTCCTCCCAGTCGAAGCGGGCCTTGTCGGTGAACGGGTCGCGGACGAACTTGGTCAGGTTCACCGAGCCCAGCAGGCAGGCGCCGTAGGGCGGCAGGGGCTGCTCGCCGCAGGGATTGGTGGCGCGGATGTTCTCGCACCACCAGTTGTTGTTCATCTCGTTGACCCGGTCGATCAGGATGAAGCCCGGCTCGGCGTAGTCGTACGTCGAGGCCATGATCATGTCCCACAGGTGCTTGGCACGCACGGTGCCGTAGACCTTGCAGGCCACCAGGCCGTCATCGCGGGTCACGTAGCTGGCCGTGTTCGGCCACTCGCGCCACACCACCTGGTCCGGGTTCGCGGTATCGACCTCGTCGGCTTCCTTGATGTTGACCGGGAAGGCCAGCTGCCAGGTGGCGTCGGCGGCCACGGCGGCCATGAACTCGTCGGTGATCAGCAGCGACAGGTTGAACTGGCGCAGGCGGCCGTCCTCGCGCTTGGCGCGGATGAAGTCGCGCACGTCCGGGTGGCTGACGTCGAAGGTGCCCATCTGGGCGCCGCGGCGGCCACCGGCCGAGGACACGGTGAAGCACATCTTGTCGTAGATATCCATGAACGACATCGGCCCGGACGTGTAGGCGCCGGCACCGGACACGTAGGCACCCTTCGGGCGCAGGGTCGAGAACTCGTAGCCGATGCCGCAGCCGGCCTTGAGCGTGAGGCCGGCCTCGTGGACCTTGTCGAGGATGCCGTCCATGGAGTCGGTGATCGTGCCCGACACGGTGCAGTTGATCGTCGACGTGGCCGGCTTGTGGGCCTGCGCGCCGGCGTTGGAGGTGATGCGACCGGCGGGGATCGCGCCGCGGCGCAGCGCCCAGGTGAAGCGCTCGAACCAGTACTTGCGCAGTTCCGGCGTGGGCTCGGCATCGGCCAGCGCGCGCGCGACGCGCTGGTAGGTGTCGTCGATGCCCGCGTCGACCGGTTCACCCTGCTTGGTCTTGAGCCGGTACTTCTTGTCCCAGATGTCCTGGGAGGCCGGTTGCAGCGGGATCTCCGCGACCGAATCCGTCTTTACCGCCTCAAGCCGAACCGTGCTCATTGCCACTCCTCACCTGTCTGTTGCCCCCGCGGCCGGTCGGCCGTGGTGGATATCATTCGCGCAGCCATCGGCACGGTCGCCGCAGCGCCGGTGGCCGGAAACCCCGGACCGCGCTGCATTGGAAACCGCTTCTGGAACCGCCCATGGCGTGCCGCCCCCCTGTGACGGGCCCGAAACCCGTTCCAGCCCGTGATTTTGGGGGTACACACCCAAGCACTGGGGCTGCCCTGCATGCGCCACCCCAACATGTTGTGTGGCGGCCCTGACAACCCTACCGCTGGGGCCCGCGCACTGTCAACACGTCGTGACGGCTTTCACGCTTTGACCGGCCCAACCGTTTTTCATATACAATTCAATATCTTGCAAGTTAAATGACAGTTGTCCGCATTCACTCTTCGATTGCGTTACCGGAGGTCTCAGACAACGTGCGACAAGCCACTTTCCCATCAAACCGGCGCCCGACTGGCGCCCTGTCGATGCGCGTGCTCGCCCTGCTGCTGCTATGCCTGCCCCTGTCCGCAGCGGCCCTGCCCCCGAGCGACGGGGAGGGCCGGGAGTTGCCCTCGCTGGCACCGATGCTGGAGCGGGTGACCCCGGCGGTGGTGAACGTGCAGAGCCAACGGGTCGTGCAGGCACGCCATCCGCTGGCCGACGACCCGTTCATGCGCCGCTTCTTCGGCCTGCCCGACCTGCCACGCGAGCGCACCCAGCAGTCGCTGGGCTCGGGTGTGATCGTCGACGCCGCCCAGGGACTGGTGCTGACCAACCACCATGTGGTCGAGGCGGCGGACGGCATCGCCGTGACCCTGGCAGACGGACGCACGCTGGATGGCGAACTGGTCGGTGCCGACCCGGACACCGACGTGGCGGTCATACGAATCCCGGCCAGCGGCCTGCAGGCGTTGCGGCTGGCCGACATGTCGCGACTGCAGGTCGGGGACTTCGTCGTTGCGGTCGGCAATCCCTTCGGGCTCGGGCAGACGGTCACTTCCGGAATCGTCTCGGCGCTCGGGCGAACCGGCCTGCACGGCCTGGGCTACCAGAACTTCATCCAGACCGATGCGAGCATCAATCCGGGCAACTCCGGCGGCGCGCTGGTGAACCTGCGCGGCGAGCTGGTCGGCATCAACACGGCGATCTTCTCGCCATCCGGGGGCAACATCGGCATTGGCTTTGCGATCCCCTCCGATCTTGCGCAGGAGGTGATGGGCCAGTTGCTCGCGCACGGCGAGGTGCGCCGCGGCTCGATCGGCGTCGAAGCACAGGACATCACCCCGGGCATCGCCCGCAGCCTGGGCCTGGACAGCCGCCGTGGCGCGCTGGTCGCCCGGGTGTATCCGGACACGCCCGCGGCGCGGGCGGGCGTGCGCAGTGGTGACGTCATCGTCGACATCGACGGGCGTCGCATCGACAACGCCCAGGCCCTCTCCAATCTCGAGGGGCTGCTTCCGGTCGGCCGGGCACTGCCGCTGACCCTGCGTCGCGACGGTTCCGGCCATGTCGTGGACATCACGCTCAGCGCACGTCCGAGCCTCAACGGAAACTTGCTTGGCCGCGGCTTCCAGGGCGCGATGCTCGGCGAGCCGGGCGACCGGCAGCGGGCCCGCGGGGTGCGCGGCGTGCTGGTCAACGAAGTCGCGCCGAACTCGCCGGCCTTTTCACGCGGACTTCGACCCGGCGACCTGATCCTCGCCGTGGGCCCGCGCGAGGTGGACGGCCTGCAGGCGCTGGAAGCCGCCGTCGCGGCCACGCCAGGCCAGCTCTCGCTGAACGTTCTCCGAGGCCGGCGCCAGGGGGTACTGATCCTCGAGTAAGCGCGGCGTACACTGCTAGTTCGCCCGCCAAGGCGGGCACCGCACTGATTCACGGAGGAGGATGAGCATGAGCGATCACCACGACCCCCGCATGCACGCCGGCGGCGACGAGGCCGCGGAAGCCGCAGCCGAAGCGGCGGCCGAAGCCGCTGCCGAGGCCATCGAGGAGCTGGCCGAGGAACTCGGCCCAGACCACGTTGCGCTGGCGAAGAACCGCCTGCGCGAGGCCGGCGACCACATCCGCCAGGCCGCGACGCTGGCCGGGGCCAGCGCCCGCCATGCCGCGGAAGCGGCGAAGGCCGAGATCCTCTCGGGCCGCTCCGCGGTCGGCGAGGAGCTCCACGGTGCCGCCGATTCCGGCCGCAGTGCGGTCGACGAGGCCCGCGAGGCGGCCGCCGAGAAGGTCGAGTACGCGGTCGACCGCGGCACCGAACTGCTGGAGCAGGCGCAGGACTTCGTGCGCGAGAAGCCCCTGGCGGCATTCGGCATCGCCTTCGCATCCGGCTGGGTGTTGTCGCGACTGCTGCGTCGCGGCTGACCGGCGTGGTCCAGACCCGCATCGACGACGCGGCTGGGAATACGTCGGGAGGGGAATCGGGTCCGGGCGCAGCGTCGCCCGCGACGATCCCCGGGACCAGGGCGATGGACTGGGGGACACCGCGCGGCGCCTGTACGCCGAAGGCGAAACGGTCGCCCGCGGCGTGCTGCGCACGCTTGACGCGCTCCAGTCCCTGGCCGGGCACGAAGCGGCACTGGCCCGCGCCGCCCTGCCCCAGGCCGTGCTGTTCGCCGGCATCGCCGTGGCCCTGGGCCTGGCCACCTGGCTGTACCTGATGGCGTTGCTGGTGGCCTGGTTGCACCTGCTGCTGGGCTGGCCGGGCGCCATGGCGGTGGCCACGGGGCTGTCGCTGCTGGGCGCAGGCGCCTGCCTGTGGCGCTGCATCGTGCTGCTGAAGATGACCCGCTTCGAAGCGACGCGGCGCCAGTTGCGCGAGCTCAAACGGGTGCTGCGGCAGGAACCGGGACCCGCGGATGCGCCGCCGGAGGCGAGTGCGGACGGCGCCGCAGCGCCTTCGTCGGGGTCCACGCCATGAGCGGCCGCGTGGCCAAGCGCTCTCGGCGCGTCGCCGAGGCGGAAGCGGCCTTGACGACCCATCGACTGCTGCTGCGCGAGGAAATCCGCGAACTGGCCGCCGATGCCCGCGCCGCGGCCACGCCGGGGCGAATCGTCGTCGGTGGGCTCGCGCTGGGTGCGCTGGCCGGCCTGGCCAGCGGGCGCCGGTCAAAGGCAAGCGAAGGCACGCCGGCCAAGCCCGGACTGCTGCAGTCGCTGACCGGCATCGTGCGCCTGGTTTCGATGGTGATGCCGATGCTGGCTCCGCTCGTTGGCATGGTCCAGGGCGCCGCCTCGGCGCAGGCCGACCCGGCGGCACCTGCCTCGGGTGGCGCCGGAGTCGGGCCCGCAGACCCGCTTCCGTGAACAGCGAGTCCGACCAGCCCGGCGCGGCACCACCGCTGCCCGACCCGCCGCCCGAGAGCCCGCCCGCGCGTTCACGCACGGCACTCCCGTTGTACATCCTTGCCGCGCTCGCGCTGCTCTACACCGCATGGCTGGCGGGGCCGCTGGTGGTCCCGGTGCTGGTGGCGATGTTCCTGGCCCTGATCGGCAACCCGATCGTCCTGGTCCTCGAACGGCTCTGGATCCCCCGCTGGATAGGCGCCCTGGGGGTCATCTTCGTCGGGCTCGCCGCGCTGGTGCTGCTGGCCAACGTGTTGGTGGAACCCGCCGCGGAATGGGTGCAGCAGGCACCCGCGGAAGTGCGCCAGCACGCGCCGAAACTGCGGGCGCTCACTGCACCGTTCGAAGAAGCCAACCGCGCGGCGAGTGAATCGCTGCTGGAGCTGTCCGGCCGCCCGCAGACCGTCCCGGAGACGCCCGAGGAGGTCGAGGGCAGTGAACTGTGGGCCGTGCTTTCGGGAACGCCGATCACGCTGGCCAGCGTCGGCGCGATCATGCTGTTGTCGTTTTTCTTCCTCGTCTACGGCGGCGGCCTGCAGCAACGCGTGGTGGGGCTGTTCCCGGACCGGGCGCGCAAGCGGACCACCGTCGACATCCTGCGGACGGTCCAGGTCGAGGTGTCGCGCTACGTGTTCACGATCACCGTGATCAACCTGGTGCTGGGCGTGCTGACCGCCGCCGCGCTGTGGCTGATCGGCCTGGAGATCGAGGACGCACTGCTATGGGGTTTCTTCGTGGCGGTGCTCAACTACGCCCCCTATGTCGGCCCGCTGGTGGCCGCGATCGCACTGACCCTGGTCGGCATGGTCGCCTTCGACGACCTGTGGCACGCATTAGCGGTGCCCGGCGCCTACCTCGCCCTGAACATCCTCGAGGGCCAGTTCCTGACGCCGATCATCCTCGGCAGGCGGATGCGCATCTCGCCGTTGATCCTGTTGCTCTGGCTGCTGCTGTGGGGCTGGATCTGGGGCGTGGTCGGACTGCTGCTGGCCGTACCGATGCTGGTGACGCTCAAGATCATCGCCAGCCGCGTCGAAGGCTGGCAGGGTTGGGCCTCGGTCATGGAGCGCTGAACTGGATCACGGCGTCGCGATCCCGGCTCGCGATAGAATCGGGGCCGTGAACACCCTTCCACGCGCGATCACCCTGGACCTCGACGACACGCTCTGGCCGATCTGGCCGGTCATCGAGCGTGCCGAACGCGAGCTGCACGCCTGGCTGGCCGAGCACTGCCCGCGCACGCACGCGCGCTTCGACATCGAAGCGATGCGGGAGCTGCGCGAACGCATCGCCCACGAGCGTCGCGACCTGGCCCACGACTACACCGCGCAGCGCCGGCTGACGCTGCGCATGGCGCTGGCGGAGTGCGGGGACGACGTGGGCCTGGTGGATGCCGCGTTCGAAGTCTTCATCCGCTCGCGCAACGAGGTGGAGCTGTTCCCGGACGTGCCCGAGGCCCTGGAACGCCTGGCGCGGCGGGTCCCGGTGGCCGGGCTCACCAACGGCAACGCGGACCTGGCCCTGATCGGCCTGGACCACCACTTCCACTTCAACCTCGCCGCGCGCGAGCATGGCGAGGCCAAGCCCGAGCCCGGCATCTTCCTGGCCGCCTGCCAGCGCCTGCAGCTTCCGCCCGAGGCGGTGCTGCACGTGGGCGACCACCCGGAGTTCGACGTCTTCGGTGCGCACCGCGCAGGCCTGCAGACCTGCTGGCTCAACCGCAAGGGCGAGCGCTGGACCGCGACCGACCACCATCCCCATGTCGAGGTCACCACGCTGGCCGAACTCGCCGACTGGCTCGACGCACGCCACGAATCCCCGGAGCCCCCCCGCCATGCCCATGCCTGACTGCTTCGCCCCTGCCGATGCCCGTTCCGGCGCACTGCCACTGCATGCGTGTCGGCGCGACGAGCTCGAGCGTCTGGTGGCCGGGCTCGGGTCGGTCCAGCAGCACTGGATCTGGAGCCAGAACTTCCAGGCCGAACCCAACACCTGCCTGGTGGTGCCCGGCGATGACGGCCGCCCGGCGCTGGCCCTGGCCGGCGTGGCCGACGCCAGCGACCCGTTCGCCCTGGCCCACCTGCCGCTGCAGCTGCCGCCGGGCGACTACCGGCTGGAGGCCGTCGACGGCGTCGACGCCCCCGACCCGCTGCAGAGCCTGGTCGGCTGGGGGCTGGGCGCCTACCGCTTCGACCGCTACCTCACCGCGCGACGCCCGCCGGCACGCCTGGTGTTGCCCGAACACGATGCGGCCGACGTCATCGCCCAGGTCGATGCCAGCTGCCTGGTGCGCGACCTGGTCAATACCCCGACCGAACACATGGGCCCCGACGAGCTGGAGGCCGCGGCGCGCGAACTCGCCCAGACCCACGGCGGGGAAGTGGAGGTGGTGTCCGGGGAGGACCTGCTCGCGCACAATTTCCCCGCCATCCATGCCGTGGGCCGGGCCAGCCACCGCGCACCGCGCCTGATACAGCTGCGCTGGGGCAAGCCCGGCGACCCGCACGTCGCGATCATCGGCAAGGGCGTGTGCTTCGACACCGGCGGCCTGGACATCAAGCCCGGCGCCGGCATGCGCAACATGAAGAAGGACATGGGCGGCGCTGCGCATGCGCTCGGCCTGGCCCAGCTGGTCATGGACCGGCAGCTGCCTATCCGCATCACCGTGCTGGTGCCGGCGGTCGAGAACGCGATCGCGGCCAACAGCTATCGGCCCGGCGATGTCATCGCCACCCGAGCCGGCCTGAGCATCGAAATCGACAACACCGATGCCGAGGGCCGCATCGTGCTGTGCGACGCGCTGACCTATGCGGCGGAGTCCGACCCCGAACTGGTGCTGGACTTCGCCACGCTGACCGGCGCGGCGCGAATCGCGCTGGGCCCGGAGCTGCCGGCGCTGTACAGCAACGACGAGGCGCTGGCCGCGGACTACCTCAAGGCCGCCGCCGACAGCCGCGACCCGCTGTGGCGCATGCCGCTGTGGCAGCCCTACCTGAACTACCTCAAGAGCCCGATCGCGGACTGGGCCAACTCCGGCGCCTCGCGCATGGCCGGCTCGATCACCGCGGCGCTGTACCTGCAGCGCTTCGTGCCGGCCGGGCTGCCCTGGGCGCACAGCGACGTCTTCGCCTGGAGCGAGGCCGACCGCCCCGGCCATCCCGTCGGCGGCGACGCGCAGGGCCTGCGCGCGGCCTACACACTGCTCAAGGCACGCTACGCCGGCGCCGGGTGACAGCCATCACCGGCACGAAGTGAGTTCCGGCACTGTGCGCCCGGGGGGCGCCGGTGCCAGCCTGATACGGTGGCCATGCGGGGCCGGGCGAAGGGGAGCCAAGCGCTTATGGATCGTGCCGACGAAATGCTGCAGCAGCTGCGCATCGACCGCAGTCGCGGCCCTGCGCGCAAGCGCCGGCCACGCTGGGTGGTGCCGCTGGCCGTGGTCGTGTTGCTGGTGCTCGTCGTGGTGGCCATGGCGGCATTGCGCCCGGTCCAGGTCACCGTGGTGGGGGCGCGTGCGGCCGCCGGCGGGGGCCCGGCCTCGGTGCTCGACGCTTCCGGTTTCATCTATGCCCGCCGCCAGGCAACGGTGTCTTCGAAGATCACCGGACGGGTCGAGGAAGTGCTGATCGAGGAAGGCATGCGGGTCAGCCAGGGCCAGGTCATGGCCCGCCTGGACCCGGTCGATGCCCAGGCCCAGGACACGCTGGCCCGCGCCCAGGCCGAGGCCGCCCGCACCCAGCTGGGCGAGATCCAGGCCAACCTGGCGCTGGCCGAGCGCACGCTGGAACGTGACGAGCAGCTGGGCGAGCGGCAACTGATCTCTCGCGCCCAGATCGACCAGTCCCGCGCCCAGCGCGACGCGCTGCGTGCGCGCCTGTCCAACGCCCGCCAGCAGGTGGCGGTGGCCGAGGACCAGCGGGCGGTGGCCGCGCTGGGCGTGGACAACACGGTCATCCGCGCGCCCTTCGACGGCGTGGTGATCGAGAAGGCCGCGCAGCCCGGGGAAATGATCTCGCCGGTGTCGGCTGGCGGCGGGTTCACCCGCACCGGCATCGGCACCATCGTCGACATGACCTCGCTTGAAGTCGAGGTCGACGTCAATGAGGCCTACATCGGCCGCGTGCAGGCCGGCATGCCGGTCGACGGCGTGCTCAATGCCTACCCCGATTGGCGCATCCCCGGCGAGGTCATCGCAATCATCCCCGCCGCCGACCGCAGCCGCGCCACGGTGCGGGTGCGGGTGAAGCTGCACAGCGACGACCCGCGCATCGTGCCGGACATGGGCCTGCGGGTGAGCTTCCTGGAAGAGGCCGACCCGGACGCCGAACCGTTGCAGGGCGTGTGGCTGCCGGCGCGCGCGATCGTCGAGGACGAGGCCGGGCCGGCCGTGTTCGTGGTGCGCGATTCCCGGGCGGTGCGCACGCCGGTCGAATTGGGTGAAACCCGCGATGCCGACCGGCTGGTCACCTCCGGGGTCGGCGAGGGCCAGCAGGTCGTGCTGGGTCCACCCGAGGGCCTGCGCGACGGCAGTCGCGTCACGGTTGCGGCGCGCTGAGCATGGACACGTCGGGCCCGAATCGCGCCCCGGACGAACCGGTAGCGCCACTGGTCGAGATCCGCGCGGTCACCAAGGCCTACGAACGTGGCAAGCAGCGCATCGAAGTGCTGCACGGCATCGACCTGGACATTCCCGAAGGCGACTTCGTCGCGCTGATGGGGCCCTCGGGCTCGGGCAAGACCACGTTGCTCAACCTGATCGGTGGACTGGACAGTCCGTCAGGTGGCGAGCTGCGCGTCGACGGCGAGCGCATCGACCAGCTCGACGGCGACGCGCTGGCGGCCTGGCGGGCGAGCACGGTCGGCTTCATCTTCCAGAGCTACAACCTGATGCCGGTGCTCAGCGCCCAGCGCAACGTCGAGTTGCCGCTGCTGCTGACCGACATGAATGCGGCCGAGCGCCGGCGCCGGGCGGCCATCGCGCTGGAGCTGGTCGGCATCGCCGACCGCGCCGGGCACAAGCCCAATGAACTTTCCGGTGGCCAGCAGCAGCGCGTGGCCATCGCCCGGGCGCTGGTGTCCGACCCGCGGCTGCTGATCTGCGACGAGCCCACGGGCGACCTCGACCGCAAGACCGCCGACGAGGTGCTGACGCTGCTGCAGACGCTCAACCGCCACTTCGGCCGCACCATCGTCATGGTCACCCACGACCCGAAGGCGGCGGAGTACGCCAACCGCACCGTGCACCTGGACAAGGGGACCCTGGTCGATGAACCGGGCGCGCACTAGGGCCCGGCGGCCATGGCGCTGAAGTACCTGCCGCTGGTCTGGGGCGCGCTGATGCGGCGCAAGACCCGCACCGGCTTCACCCTGCTCTCGCTGGGCGCGGCCTTCCTGCTGATCGGCCTGCTGCAGGCGGTGAACTCGGTACTGGCCGGCGGCGCGGACTTCCTCGGTGCGAACCGGCTGATCACCCAGTCGCGCACCAGTTTCACCAACCCGCTGCCGATGCGCCTGCTGGCGCAGATCGAGGCCGTTCCCGGGGTCGAGCGCGTCGGCCACTCGCAGTTCTTCGGCGGCATCTACCAGGACGCGCGCAACTTCTTCCCGCAGTTCGCCGTCGACCCGCAGCGGCTGTTCGACACCTATCCCGAATGGACGCTGCCCGAGGAGCAGCGCCGCGCCTTCATCTCGACCCGCGACGGCGCGATCGCCGGGCGCCAGCTCGCCGACCGCTTCGGCTGGGAGGTCGGCGACATCATCCCGCTCAACAGCTTCATCTTCACCCGGCGCGACGCTCGCGGACCTGGGAGTGGCGCCTGGTCGGCATCTTCGACGGTCGCGACCAGGAGTGGCAGGACCGCGCCGGCATCATGTACCTCAATTACGGCCAGTTCGACGAGGGTCGCGCGCAGGGGCGTGGCCTGGCCGGTGTGTTCGTGGTGCGCGTGCGCGACCCGCTGCAGTCCGAGGAGGTGGCCGCGACGATCGACGCGCGCTTCGAGAACACCCCGGACGAGACCAAGACCCAGACCGAGCAGGAGTTCCAGCTCGGGTTCCTGCGCCAGCTCGGCGACATCGGCTTCATCGTCAACGCGATTTCCGGCGCGGTGTTCTTCACCATCCTGATCCTGACCGGCTACACGATGAGCCAGGCGGTGCGCGAGCGAATCCCGGAGCTGGCGGTGCTCAAGTGCCTGGGCTTCACCGACCGCAGCGTGCTGGGCCTGGTGCTGGCCGAGGCACTGGCCCTGTGCACGCTGGGGGCCGCCATCGGCATGACGCTGGCCAGCGTCGCATTGCGATTGCTGCCGGCCGAGTACGCGGCGGTGCGCATGGGCGGCGACGTGTGGCTGTTCGTCGCCGCCAGTGTCGTCGTCCTGGCCGGCGTGGTCGGCTTCCCGCCGGCACTGCGGGCGATGCGGCTGAAGATCGTCGATGCGCTGGCCGGGCGCTAGGAGGCCGCGATGAGCACCCTGACCCAGGTCCGCGAGATCGTGCTGATGAACCTGCGCTCCATCCCGCAGCGGCTGGGCGCCTCGCTGGTCATCGTCATCGGCATCGCCGGTGTGGTCGGCGTTCTGGTGGCGATGCTGTCGATGTCGGCCGGTCTGTCGCGCACGCTGACCGCCACCGGTGCCGAGGACCGGGTCGTGGTGATCCGTGGCGGTGCCAATGCCGAACTGTCCAGCTTCCTGGAACGCGGCGCGGCGACGCTGATCAAGCAGGACCCGGCGGTGGCGCGTGGCGCCGACGGCCTGCCGCAGGCATCCGGCGAACTGATCGTCATCAACGAGGTGCCGCGCCGTGGCCAACGCACCGGCGCGAACGTGTCGATGCGCGGGGTCGAACCCGCCGGCCTGGCGATCCGGCCGGAGCTGCGGATCATCGAGGGCCGGCTGTTCCGTCCGGGGCTGCGCGAGGCGATCGTCGGCGCCGGGGCCGCGCGCCAGTTCGAGGGCCTGGAGGTCGGCGGCGAACTCCGGCTGCGTGGCTCGAGCTGGCGCATCGTCGGCGTCTTCGAAACCGGTGACGCGCACGACTCGGAGCTGTGGACCGATGCCGAGACCACCCAGGGGGCCTTCGGTCGCAGCGGCGTGTCCTCGGTGGTGCTGCAACTGACCAGCGTGGACGCCTTCGAACCGCTCAGGCAGCGCCTGACCGGCGACCCGCAGCTCAACGTCGACGTGTTCCGCGAGCGCGACTACTACAGCGCCCAGTCTGCCGGGCTGACCCGGCAGATCGGCTTCCTGACCACGATCATCGCGATCATCATGGGCTTCGGCGCGCTGTTCGGAGCGCTCAACACCATGTATTCGGCGGTGTCGGCGCGCACCGCCGAGATCGGCACGCTGCGCGCGCTCGGCTTCGGCCGCCTGCCGGTGATCGCCTCGGTCATGGCCGAAGCGCTGATCCTGTCGCTGGCCGGCGGCCTGATCGGCGCCGGCATCGCCTTCGCCCTGTTCAATGGCTACTCGGTATCCACGCTCGGCGCGGGCTTCACCCAGGTCGCGTTCAACTTCGCCGTCACGCCCGGCCTGGTGCTGCAGGGGCTGGCCTGGGCCATCGGCATCGGCTTCCTCGGCGGCCTGGCGCCGGCCGTGCGCGCGGCGCGGCTGCCGGTCACCACGGCGCTGCGGGCGCTCTAGGCGCGCTCAGCGGCTCGGTGCGGGCGTGGCCGGGATCGCCGCCGTCGGGCGCCGCGCACGGGTGATCAGCAGCACGCTGGCCAGGATCACCGCCATCGCGCCGATCGCGTGCACGCTGAAGCGCTCACCCAGCACCAGCGCACCCAGCAGCACCGCCACCGGTGGGTTCACGTAGGCATAGCTGGTGGCCAGCGCCGGGCGCACGTTGTCGAGCAGCCATACATAGGCGCTGAAGGCGAGGATCGAACCGAACACGGTCAGGTAGGCCACCGCCAGCAGCGGCCGCGGCGCCGGCAGGCCACCGAAGCGCTCGCCCAGCGCGAAGCCCAGCACCAGCAGCATCGCGCCGCCGGTCAGCATCTGCGCGGCGGTGTTCATGAACGACGGTGGCAGGTCGCGGTCGCGGCTCCACACCGAGCCCCATCCCCAGGCCGCCGGCGCCACCAGCAGCGCGATCGCGCCCTTGGGGCTGGCGGCCAGCGCACTGCCGGCGTTGAGCCACAGCACGCCGAGGAAGCCGACGGCGATGCCCAGCCACTCCAGCCGGCTCGGGTGGCGGCCCTTGAGCCAGGAGAACAGGCCCACCCACAGCGGCAGGCTGGCCACCGCGATCGCGGCCAGGCCCGAGGACACCTCCTGTTCGGCCACGCAGACCAGGCCGTTGCCGAGCAGCATCAGCAGCAGGCCCATGACCGCGGCGTTCTTCCACTGCGCCCGCGTCGCGCGGCCAGGCCGCGCCAGCGCAGCATTGCGTAGAGCATTGCCCCGGCGGCGAGGAAGCGGCTTCCCGCCATCAGGAACGGGTCGAAGCCCTCCAGGCCGATCGCGATCGCCAGGTAGGTCGAGCCCCAGACCAGGTAGACGACGGCCAGCGCGAAGGCGATGGCCAGTCGCGAGGGAGCCGGCGAAGCGGCGTTGGCGTGCATGCGGTGCCTGGGCTGGGAGGAAGGAGGGAGGACCGGCGGAGCGCGATTCTAGCCTGCCGCGCCGGCCTCGCGGTCCAGCAGGGCCTGCTTGCGCGGCAGCCCCCATCGATACCCGCCCAGGCTGCCATCGCTGCGCACCACCCGGTGGCAGGGCACCAGCACCGCGACCTTGTTGCGCGCGCAGGCGCCGGCGACCGCGCGCACGGCGGCCGGCTGGCCGAGTTCCCGTGCCAGCTCGGCGTAGGTTCTGGTTTGTCCCGCGGGGATGCGCATCAGCGCTTCCCAGACCCGGAACTGGAAAGCGGTTCCCAGCAGTTCCACCCGGACGTCCGCACCGCCGCTGCGTCCGGCCAGGGCCGCGGCCACCGCCGCGACCCGCGGCGCGACGAACTCGGGGCTGCCGGCGTCGACGCGCTCGATGCGTGCCCTGGGGAACTCCGCCGCCAGCCCGGCCTCCAGCCCGGCAGCGCTGCCCCCCAGTGCCACGCTGCAGACACCGCGCCGGGTCGTCGCCACCAGCGCACGACCCAACGGGCATTCCACCACCGTGTAGTAGATCGACATGCCCTCGCCGCCGCGCCGGTAGCTCGCAGGCGTCATGCCCAGGCGCGCGGCGCCGTCCTGGTAGACGCGGCTGGGCGAGCCGTACCCCGCCCCGTAGACGGCCGCGCTGACCTCGTCGCCGGCACGCAGGTGCTTGCGCAGGCGCTCCACGCGCGACTGGGCCCGGTATTGCGCCGGACTGAGCCCGAATCGATCGATGAACGCGCGCCGGAGCGTATGGGGCGCCTCACCCACCCGGTGAGCCAAGGCCGACAGCGTCAGGTCCTCCCGGTCGAGGTGCTCGCGTGCCAGCGCGACCGTATCGGTGGGTGGCGATGCCACGGCTTGTCCCTGGACCCGCTTGGCGGAGTGTTTTCCCATGCCACAAACGATACCGGCGCCCGAAGGCGCCGGATATCCGTTTCTTGCACGCGCGGGGTCTACTGCACCCAGCGGCCGGCACCCCGCTCCAGGTGCACCCGGGCGGCCAGCTGCTGGTCTTCGTCCAGCAGGGCGATCGCATCCACGAGGATGTTGGCCGACTCCTTGAGCAACGGGTCGGGACGCTCCTCGTCATCGTCCTCGGTCACCGCACGCTCATCGGCCTGCAGCCCGTCGTCGCCGCTGCGGCGCTCGCTCACGGCCAGGCCCAGCTCGCGGCGGGCCTCGTCGCGGGCCTGGCGGCGCTCCTCCATGCGGTCGCGCTCGGCGCGACGCTCGTCCACGTTGAGCGAGATCGTGTTGCGCTCGCGCTGCTCGCGGAACTCGGCAATGTCCTCGACCAGCCACTGGAACTCCTGGTCCTGCGCGGCACGCAGCTCGTGACGGGCGGCCAGCTTCGGCTTCAGCGGGGTGAAGTCGCCCACCCGGACGAACGCGGCCGGGTCGATCTCGGTCCACGGCAGCGCATTGTCGTAGCTGCTCTCGCCGAACTCGGTCGCATCCAGCGTCACCGGGAAGCTGATGTCCGGCACCACGCCCTTGTGCTGGGTGCTGCCGCCTGCGGGACGGTAGAACTGCGCGACGGTCAGCTTGACCTGGCCGAAGCGCGGGGTCTCGTTCTGCGGCCAGCGGTCCAGGTCGATCAGGTTCTGCACCGTGCCCTTGCCGAAGCTCTGTTCACCGATGATCAGTCCACGCCCGTAGTCCTGTATCGCCGCGGCGTAGATCTCCGAGGCCGAGGCGGACGCCCGGTTGATCAACACCGCCAGCGGGCCGTCCCAGGCCACGCCGCCGGTCGGTCGGCATGCACGTCGACGCGGCCACCGGCATCGCGCACCTGCACGACCGGGCCGGACTCGATGAACAGGCCGGTCAGCTCGATCGCCTCGTTGAGCGACCCGCCACCGTTGTTGCGCAGGTCCATCACCACGCCGTCCACGCCCTCCTCGCGCAGCTCGCCCAGCAGGCGCTCCACGTCGCGCGTGGCGGAACTGTAGTCGGCGTCGGCACGGCGACGTGCCTCGAAGTCCTGGTAGAAGGTCGGCAGTTCGATCACGCCGATCCGGCGGGTGCCGTCGGGGCCCTCGACCTCGAGGATCTGGCGCTTCGCGGCCTGCTCCTCAAGACGCACCTTCTGCCGGGTGATGACGACCCGCTCGGGCTCGCCGTCGACGCTGGCTGCGGCCGGCAGGATGTCCAGGCGCACCTGGGAATCGGCGGGGCCGCGGATCATGTCGACCACGTCGTCCAGGCGCCAGCCCACCACGTCGACCATCTCGCCGCTGGTGCCCTGCCCGACCGCCGTCACCCGGTCGCCGACCCTGATGCTGCCCGACAACGCTGCCGGGCCGCCGGGCACCATCGAACGGATCACCACGAAGTCCTGCTGGTTCTGCAGCACCGCGCCGATGCCCTCGAGCGACAGGCGCATGGAGATGTTGAAGTTCTCCGAGGTACGCGGCGTCATGTAGCCGGTGTGCGGCTCGATCGCGGTCGCATAGGCGTTCATGAAGCTCTGGAACACGTCCTCGGACTTGGTCTGGGCGACCCGCGAGGCCAGGTTGGCGTAACGCCGGTCCAGCGTGGTGCGGATCTCCTCGGTGCTGCGGCCGGCCAGGTGCAGGCGCAACGCATCGTTCTTGACCGACTTGCGCCAGGCGTCGTCGAGCTCCTCGCGCGTGGCATAGAAGTCGGCGTCCTTGCGGTCGTAGAGCCAG
Source organism: Alkalisalibacterium limincola (assembly GCF_008017755.1). Taxonomy (GTDB): domain Bacteria; phylum Pseudomonadota; class Gammaproteobacteria; order Xanthomonadales; family Xanthomonadaceae; genus Alkalisalibacterium; species Alkalisalibacterium limincola. Next base: position 12,791 of record NZ_VRTS01000010.1, on the reverse strand, counting down.
CTCTCGTCGGTGGAATAGTCGAACTCGCGCTCCAGCAGCGCGCGCGCGTGCTCGACGCGCTCGTTCACCCGCTCGACGTAGACGTTGTAGATCTCGAAGGCCGGGTCCACGCGCCCCCCGCGGATCGCGTCGTCCAGGCGGGTGCGGTAGGCGGTTCGGAACTGCTCGACGTCCGCGGCCAGGAAGAACAGCTTCTGGCTGTCGAGCGCATCGATGTAGCGATCGAAGATCTCGGCCGAGAGCGCGTCGTCGAGCTTGCGCGGGGAGTAGTGGTAACGGCTGTCGCTGAGCAGGCCGTGCACCAGGCGCGCGGCTCCGGACTGGTCGGCGCTGGGCGCCAGCACCACCTGCGCGGCGGCCTCGGTCTTGGCGCCCGCGTCCAGTCCCACGGCCAGGACCGGCAGCAGGGCAACGCAGGCAATCAGGGACAGGCGCTTGATCATTCTTCAACTCCTCGCAACGCGGGATGGGGCGAGTGGCGGACCCACCCGGGGGGGCGACCGCCAACGTCCAGAGTGCATCCCGCGGATGAACCGGACCTGTGCCGATCGTATGCCATCGGCGCCGCCGATACCGTCACCACCGCGTGAAACCGGCGCCGGCCCGCGGCCTCAGGCTGCGAAACCCGCCTCGGCCGCCATGCGGTCGGCGTGGTAGGACGAACGCACCATCGGCCCGGACGCCACGTGGGTGAAGCCCAGTTCGTACCCGAGCGTCTCCAGCGCCTTGTATTCCTCCGGCGTCCAGTAGCGGATCACCGGGTGATGGTGCGGGGTCGGCTGCAGGTACTGGCCGATGGTCACCATATCGACCGCGTGGGAGCGCAGATCGTTCAATGTTTCCACCACCTGCTCCCAGGTCTCGCCCAGGCCGAGCATGATGCCGGATTTGGTCGGCACCCCCGGGTGCTGCGCCTTGAAGCGCTCGAGCAGGGTCAGCGACCACTGGTAGTCGGCCCCTGGGCGCACGTCGCGGTACAGGTGCGGCACGGTCTCGAGGTTGTGGTTGAACACGTCCGGCGGGTTCGTGGCCAGGATCTCCAGCGCCCGGTCCATGCGGCCCTTGCCGCGGAAGTCCGGGGTCAGCACCTCGATCTTCGTGGCCGGGGAGGCCTCGCGGATCGCGGCGATGCAGTCCACGAAGTGCTGGGCACCCCCGTCGCGCAGGTCGTCGCGGTCGACCGAGGTGACCACGACGTAGCGCAGGCCCATGTCGGCGATCGTGCGCGCCAGGTTGGCCGGCTCGTTCGCGTCGGGCGGCTTGGGGGCGGCCGTGGGCCACGTCGCAGAAGCTGCAGCGGCGCGTGCACACCTCGCCCAGGATCATGAACGTGGCGGTGCCGTGGCTGAAGCATTCGTGGATGTTCGGGCAGCTCGCCTCCTCGCACACCGTCACCAGGCTGTTCTCGCGCAGCTTGGACTTGAGCTTCTGCACCGCATTGCCCGACGGGATGCGCACCCGGATCCAGCTGGGCTTGCGCAGCACCGGGGCGTCGGCATCGAACTTGACCGGGCTGCGGCTGATCTTGTCGGCACCCAGCTGCTTGCGCCCCGGGGCCAGCGGGGCGCTCTCCGGCAGCACCGACAGCGGGATCGACTTGGACTCGGGATGTTCGGACATGACAGGCCTCAGGCGGCGACGGGGGCGAGCAGCGGCGGCAACTGGCCGCTCGGGACCGGGCGCAAACCCAGCTGTTTGGACAGGGACTGCACCAGGGCCGGCTTGACGTCGGCGATGCTGGACGGACCACCCAGGTCCAGCATCGAGGTCACCGCCATGCCCTGGTAGCCGCAGGGGTTGATGCGCGCGAAGGGCTCGAGGTCCATCGCGATGTTGAAGGCGAGGCCGTGGAAGCTGCAGCCGCGGCGCACGCGCAGGCCGATCGCGCCGATCTTGGCACCGGCCACGTAGATGCCCGGCGCCCCTTCGCGGCGCTCGGCGTGGATGTTCCAGTCCGCCAGCACGTCGATCATCGACTGCTCGATGCGGCACACCAGCTCGCGCACGCCCAGCTTGATTCGGCGCAGGTCGACCAGCGGATAGGCCACGATCTGGCCCGGCGTGGTAGGTCACCTGGCCCCCGCGGTCCACCTGGACCACCGGGATGTCACCGGGCGCCAGCACGTGCTCGGGGCGGCCGGCCTGGCCCAGCGTGAACACGGGATCGTGCTCGACCAGCCACAGCTCGTCGTCCCCATCCTCGCCGCGGGCGTCGGTGTAGGCCTGCATCGCACGCCACACGCGCTCGTAGGGCTGGCGACCGAGCTCGCGCACGGTCCACTGCCCTGCGGCAGGTGCGGCGGCGCTCACAGCGTCCACTTCACTTCCGGCAGCTCGCGCACGGCGGCGTGGGCGGCATCGAGCTCCTCCCGGCTGCGCGCGCGGAAGCGGACCGTCACCGACACGTAATTACCCTTCGTGGAGGGGCGCACCCGTGTCGCATCGTCGTCCACGCTGAGTCCCAGCTCGGCCAGCACCACCGGGATGCGCTGGTGCAGGGCGGCCTCGGCCAGCCCCATCGCGCTGAGCTCGAAATCCCCGGGAAACTGGAATCCGTGCTCGGGGTTGTCGGAATGGATGCTCATCCGCCCATTATCGGGGCCACGGGCCAGTTTCCCAAGCCCGGCATGGCCCCGGTCCGCCCGATCTCAATCGCTGTCCCACCAAAGCCAGAAATCATCCGTGAGGCGCTTGAAGAAGCCGCCCTGCGGCACTTCGGCCAGTGCCACCAGGTCGCGCTCGGCCAGCAGCTCGCCGTCCAGGCTCAGCCGCAGCGTGCCGATGGCCTGGCCCTGGGTGATCGGAGCCACCAGCTGGCTGGGCACGTCCATCTCGGCACGCACATCGTCGTAGCGGCCACGTGGCACGGTCACCAGCAGCGGCTGCGCCAGGCCCAGTTCGACCTCGGCGGCCTCGCCCTTGAACACGCGGTGCTCGGCGACGGCGGTGTTGGCGTCATACAGCGAATGGGTCTCGAAGCTGCGGAAACCCCAGTTGAGCAGGGTCTGGTTGCCTTCCTCGCGCAGCCGGAAGCCCTCGTTGCGACTGGCCTCGATGCCCAGGACGACCGAGATCAGGCGCTGGTCGCCGCGCTTGGCCGAAGCCGCCAGGCAGTAGCCGGCCGCCGCGGTGTAGCCGGTCTTGATGCCGTCCACGCTCTCGTCGCGCCACAGCAGGCCGTTGCGGTTGTACTGCTTGATCTCGTTGTAGGTGTATTCCTTGGTGGAATAGATCGCGTACTGGTCGGGGAAGTTGGTCACCATCGCCCGGGCCAGCGTGGCGATGTCCCAGGCACTCATCATCTGGCCCTCGGCGGTCAGGCCGTGGGAGTTGCGGAAGTGCGAGTTGCGCATGCCCAGCTCGCTGGCGGTCCGGTTCATCAGGTCGACGAAGGCCTCTTCGCTGCCGGCGATGTGCTCGGCCAGCGCGATCGACGCATCGTTGCCCGACTGCACCATCAACCCGTACAGCACGTCCTCCAGGCGCACGCGGCTGTTCACCGCGAGCGCGCTGAACGAGCCATCGGTGCCGGCACCACCCTGGCGCCAGGCGGTCTCGGAAATGAACACCTCGTCGTCGAGCGAAATGCGACCCGCGGCCAGCTCGGAGGCGACGACGTAGGCAGTCATCACCTTGGTGATGCTGGCCGGCTGCAGGCCCTCGTGGATGTTGTCGCCCGCCAGCACCTGGCCACTGGCGTGGTCCATGAGGATATGCGCCTTGCCGGCCACGCTGGGCGGCGTCGCCGCGGGTGCCGGCGTGGCGGGTTGCGGAGCGGCGGGCTGCGGTGCGGGCACCGGCTGCGGCGCCGGGGTCTGGGCGGCGGCGGACGCCGCGAACGCGACCACGAACGCGGCGGCAAACAGTCGGGTGGACAACTTCATCTGGAATTCCGTGCTTGGGCCGGCGGCGCCGGCGGTTGAAACCAATGGATTAGGATCGCAAAAAGCGGCTGAACGACATGTTTCGCGGCATCATTCCCGCACCAGCTGCGGCTGGCCCAGTCCCAGCCCGCCGATGCGCTGGCGCAGCTCGTCGGCCTCGCCGGCGCTCGACACCGGCCCCACCCGGACCCGCCACAGCGTGCGATCGCCGCCGCGGGTGCGGCGGGTATCGACGTTGCGGATGCCCGCAGCATGCAGGCGCTGCTCGGCGGCACGTGCATTCGCCCGTTCTCCGAAACTGCCCACTTGGAGCCAGCCTGGAGAGAACGCCGCCGGGGTGGCGGACGCCGCCGAGGCCAGCGCGGTGCCGGGCGTGCCGGCGTCACGTATCGGCAGGCCCTCGGCCAGCGCATCGACCTGCACGTTGCCGATGCCGCGGGCGTAGATGCCCAGCTTGAGCGCGGCCACGTAGCTCAGGTCGATGACCCGTCCGTCGTGGAACGGCCCGCGGTCGTTGACCCGCACGATGATGCTGCGCCCGTTGTCCAGGTTCGTGACCCGGGCGTAGCTGGGCAGGGGCAGCGTCTTGTGCGCGGCGGTGAATGCGCACATGTCGTAGGGCTCCATGCTCGAGGTCGGCCGACCGTGGAACTTCGCGCCATACCACGAGGCGATGCCGCGCTCGGAGAAGCCCGTCGCATCCTCCAGCACGTGGTAGTTGCGTCCCAGCACGCTGTAGGTGGGACGGTTGCCGTAGCGTGCCAGCGGCTCGCGTCGCGGCACCGGCTCCGGGATCGTGCTGATGTCGGGAATGCCCGACGGGGCATGGTCCCGCTGGCCGGGACGGTAGAGGCCACCCGGGGTGTAGTCGGCCTCGTTGTGCTCGTAGATCACCGCACACGGGTCCTCGCCGGTGCCCGGCAGTGGCGCCACCGCGCCGCTGCTCGTGCCGCCGGCCGGTGCGCGCGCTACCGGCGCGGGGGCGTCGCGCTTGGGCGAACCCGAGCACGCCACCAGCAACACGAGCGCACAGGCCAGCGCGGGCCGGGTCAACAGTTCGGGCCGGGTCGGGATCCAACGCATCGCAGGGTCTCAGGGGGAACCGGCAGCGATTTCTTCAGCCAGCTGCATGACCGCCATCGCATAGAGCGGCGAGCGGTTGTAGCGGGTGATCACGTAGAAATTGTCGAACACCATCCACGTCTCCTCGCCCTGTGCACCCTGCAGGCGCACGATGCTGGCCGCGGTTTCGGGATCCATGTCCTGCGGCGGGCGGATGCCCTGCTCGGCGAGGAAGCCCACCGTGTAGGTCGGCGGGTAGCCATCGGGCTCGAACTGCGCCGCGCGCTCTTCGACCCGGGCGCGCACCGCGATCGGCTCCCCGGCCTTCCAGCCGTGCTCGGCGAAATAGTTCGCGACCGACGCGAACACGTCGGGCAGCGAGTTGAACAGGTCGATCCGGCCGTCGCCATCGCCGTCGCGTGCATAGGCGCGGTAGCTGGACGGGATGAACTGGCCCCAGCCCATCGCGCCGGCGTAGCTGCCGCGGATCTCGTTGATGTCCAGCCCCTGCTCCTCGACCAGCGCGAAGAGGTGGCCGAGCTCGCTGCGGAAGAAGTCCTGGCGCGGCGGGTAATGGAAACCCAGCGTGTACAGCGCGTCGAGCACGCGGAAGCTGCCGGTGATGCGGCCGTAGAAGGTCTCCACGCCCAGGATCGAGACCACCATTTCCGGCGGCACCCCGGTATCGGCCTCGACCGCGCGAAGCGCGTCGACGTGGTCGGCCTTGAAGCGCTGCCCGTCGCGGATGCGGTCGGCGGTCAGGAAGATGGGCCGGTAGTCCTTCCACGGCTTGGCCTCGGCAGGCCGCGAGATCGCGTTGATGATGCTCTGCTGGTAGCGCGCCTGCGACAGCGTCGCTTCGACCGCGGCCGGGTCGACGCCGTGGCGCTGAGCCGTCTCCCGGAGGAACTCGGCACGCATCGCGTCGTCGGCGAAGGCGGTGGAGGAGAGCAGGACCAGCAGGCCGCAGGCCAACGTGCGATTGATCATCTTGAGTTCCGGAATGTTTGGGGGAATCTAACATGGAGGCCCGCAGGCCCCAATGCCGGGCCGGCGTTCCGGGGCTGTGACCACGCGATGCCATGCCGGTTCCCGGCCTAGCGAAGGAAGCGTCGGTGGGCATGGGCCGACATGATCACTCCGAAACCCGCCAACAGCGACACCGCCGAGGTGCCCCCGTAGCTCAGCAGCGGCATCGGCGCGCCAACCACCGGCAGCAGACCGGAGATCATCCCGCCATTGACGAAGATGTAGACGAAGAAGCCCAACGCCAGCGCGCCCGCCAGCAGCCGGGCGTAACTGTCGCGCGCTTCCGAGGCCAGCCAGAGTGCCCGCCCCATCACCAGCAGGTAGAGCAGCAGCGTCACCCCGACACCGACGAAGCCGAACTCCTCGCCCAGCACGGCGAAGATGAAATCGGTGGTGTGCTCGGGCAGGAAGTCCAGGTGCGACTGGCTGCCCTGGCCCCACCCCTTTCCGGTGAGCCCGCCCGATCCAAGGGCGATCTTGGACTGGGCGATGTTCCAGCCGGTGCCCAGCGGGTCGGCATCGGGGTCCATGAACGTGAGCAGGCGGTTGCGCTGGTACTCGCGCAGCGAGAACCACAGCACCGGCAGGCCCGACAGGCCCGCGAGGCCCAGCAGGCCGATGCGCCACCAGGCCAGGCCGGCCAGGAAGATCGCGAACACGCCCGAGGAGGTGATCAGCAGCGCGGTCCCCAGGTCGGGTTGCATCGCCGTCAGTCCCGCCGGGATGCCGATCACCACCAGGCTTGCACCGAGCCCCGTCCAGCCCGGGGGCAGCGGCGCACGGTGCAGCAACCAGGCCACCATCATCGGCACGCTGATCTTCATCAGCTCGGAGGGCTGCAGGTAGAAGAAGCCAAGGTAGAGCCAGCGTCCGCCGCTGCGCCCGGTTCCCATCAGCGGGACCAGCAGCAGCAGGACCAGCGTCAAAGCGAAGATGTAGGGCGTCCACAGGCGCATGCGTGCCGGCGTGATGTGGGCCAGCACCAGCAGCGCGCCCAGGCCAATGGCGAAGCGGATCGCCTGGTTTCGCACCAGGATCGGCGAATCGGCGGCCGCGCTCGACAGCACCACCAGGCCGATGCACATGATCATCAGCAGACCGGCCAGCAGCGGCAGGTCCAGCGGTGCGATCACGCGGCCGACCACGTGCCCGGCGTAGGCGATCGCGCGCTTCATTGCTCCTCCTGCCGATTCAGCCAGGCATCGAAGATACGCCGTGCCACGGGTGCGGCGGCACGCGAGCCCGAGCCACCGCTCTCCACCACCAGTGCCAGCGCCAGCTGCGGGTCCTCGGCCGGCGCGTAGGCCATGAACAGCGCCCGGTGGCGCAGGTGGAAGGGCAGATCGTCGAGCGAGGTGGAGGCGTCACCGCGACGGGTCACGCGCTGGGCCGTACCGGTCTTGCCGGCGATCAGGTATTCAAGGCCCTGCGCGGTGGCGCGGGCGGTGCCGGTGGGGCTGTGCATCACCGCGACCAGGCCGCGGTCGACCGCGGCAAGGTGCTCTGCGTTCGCCACGACGCGGCGCGGCGCGGCGATCGGTTCGCGCACGCGCTCGGCGCCGAAGCCATCCTGGGACTCGCGCAGCAGGTGCAGCGGGTGGTGCTCGCCCCGGGCAGCGATGATCGCGGTGCCCTGGGCCAGCTGCAGGGGCGTGGTCACCCAGAAGCCCTGGCCGATCCCGCTGATCACCGTCTCGCCCGGATACCAGGGCTCGTTGCGGGCCGAGCGCTTCCATTCCGGCGAAGGCAGGATGCCCGAGGATTCTCCGGGCAGGTCGACGCCGGTCGGCGTGCCGAAGCCGAAGGCCTGCATGTGCCGGCCCAGGCGCTCGATGCCCAGCTCGACGGCCAGGTGGTAGTAGTAGGTGTTGACCGACTGGGCCAGCGATTCGACCAGGTTGGTCCGACCGTGGCCACCCGGTCGCCAGTCGCGGTACTCGCGCGACTGGCCGGGCAGCCGGTAGGCGCCGGTCGACAGCACGGTCGTCTCCGGGCGAACGATGCCCTCGGCCAATCCCGCCAGCGCGACGAACGGCTTGATCGTGGATCCCGGCTCGTAGCCGCCCCGCACGACGCGGTTGAACATCGGCTGCGATGGCGAATCCATCAACGCCCGGTAGTCGGCCACCGAGATGCCGCCAACGAACAGGTTCGGATCGAATGCCGGCAGGCTGACCATGGCCAGGATCTCGCCACTGCGTGGATCCACCACGACCGCCGCACCGTGCTGGCCCTCGAAGGCGTCGATCGTGGCCTGCTGCAGGCGTGCGTCGATGCTCAGGTAGAGGTCTTGCCCCGGACGCCCGGGCTCGCGTGCCAGGACGCGGATGTCGCGACCGCGCACGTTCTGCTCGACGCGCTCCTGGCCGATCTCGCCGCGCAGCCGCTCCTCGTACTGGAACTCGATGCCGGTCTTGCCGATGTGGGTCAGCACCGAATAGCGGCGGTCGCCCAGGCGCTGCAGGTCGGCCTCGTCGACGCGACCGACGTAGCCCACCACGTGCGCGAACAGCTCGCCATAGGGGTAGCGGCGGGTCAGGTACGGCACCACGTCCACGCCGGGGAAGCGGTGGCGGTTCACGGCGAAGCGGGCCACCTCGGCCTCCTCCAGCCGAAGCTTCAGCGGCACGGCCCGGAACCCGCGCGTTGCCTGGCGGGCGGCACGGTAGCGCTGCACCTCCTCCTCGCTGACCGGAAGGATCTCCGCCAATCCACGCAGGGTCGCCTCGATGTCGCGAACCTCCTCGGCCACGATCTCCAGCCGATAGGCCGGCACGTTGTCGGCGAGCAGGCGCCCGGCCCGGTCGTGGATGAGCCCCCGGCCCGGCACGATGGGACGCTGCTTGATGCGGTTGGCCTCGGAGCGCGTGGCGTATTGCTCGTGCTCCAGCACCTGGAGGTGGAAGTACCAGCCGGCCAGCAACAGCAGGCCGAGCGTCGCCATCAGGAATCCCAGCAGCGCACGCCTGCGGAACAGCTGCGCTTCAGCCGCCGGATTGCGGATCGCAGGACTGCGCCGCCGGTTCACCCCTCGCGCTCCCGCCCGCGCATGCGCTGGAAGTCGAGCAGCAGGAACAGCCACGGCCACAGCAGCAGCGCCGCGAGTGGCGACAGCCAGAATTCCACCGGCGGCATGCCCTCCCCGCTGAACAGGCGCACCGCCGCGGAAATCACCCGGTCATTGAGCATCAGCGCCGCCACCGCCACGGCCTGCTGCCACAGCGGGAAGAATCGCAACCGCGGCCGGAAGCGCTGCACGATGAAGGCCAGCATGACCAGTCGCAGCGCCTGTTCCCCGAACAGCGTGCCGAACACCAGGTCGGCAACGAGCCCCAACGCAAACGCGAGCCCGAGACCGGCCCGCTGGGGTTCCTCGAGCAACCAGTACACCAGCACCAGGCCCAGCCAGTAGGGTTTGAGCGCCGCGGCCAGCCCCGGCATCGGCACCAGCCCGAGCAGCACCGCCACCAGCAGGCTGAGCCAGAACAGCAACGGGTTGCCGCGCAGGCGACTCATGGCCCGGAATCCTCGTCGTCCTCGGCCTCGACGTGGTCATCGCCCTCGCGGGGTGGCCCTGCCACTGCCACCGCCGAGTCGACCAGCTCGGACGTGCTCACCAACAGCACCTCGCCGCTGCGCGCCGCGGCACTGGCCGGCCGTGCGTCGGCCTCCAGGAACGTCTGCGTGGCATCGGGCCGCAGGCTGGTGATCGTGCCGACCGGAAAGCCGGCCGGAAAGCCGCCGCCGATGCCGGACGTCACCAGCACGTCGCCTGCTTCGATGTCGCCGCTCTGGGGGATGTTGCGCACTTCGATGACGTCGCTGCGCCCCGTGCCGTAGGCGATCAGGCGCAATCCGCTGCGCACCACCTGCACCGGCACCGCATGGTCGGGATCGGTGATCAGCAACGCTGTCGAGCGGTGGGGCTGGACGTCGGTCACCTGGCCGGCCAATCCACCGGCATCGATCATCGCCTGGCCGACATTGACCCCCTGGCGGGCGCCCTGGTCGAGCACCACGCGATGGCGGAAAGGGTCGAGGTCGATGTCCAGGATGCTCGCCAGCTGGACGTCGAGCTGGTAGCCGCGCGTTCCGCCGAGCAGCTCGCGCAGGCGCTGGTTCTCGTTGGCCACCGCCTCGAGGCGATACAGCCGCGCATTGGCCACCAGCAGGTTTTCGCGCAACTGCGCGTTCTCCTCGTTCAACCGCTGCCGGCTGGCGAACTGTTCGTAGCCGGTGGTGGCCAGGCGCACCGGCGACGACGCCACCCAGTAAAGCGGGGCGACCACGGACCCGGCCTGGCGCCGAACTTCCGACAGCCAGTCGCCACGATGGTCTACCACCATCAACACCACCGCGGCACCCAGGTAGGCGAGCAGCCCCAGGATGCCGACACTGCTGTCGGAGGATCGATTCGAACTCGATAAGCCGGCGTACACCACGGCGCTCGCGGCCCCTCAGGCTGGGTGGACGGCGCCGGCGGTCATTCCGGGGCGAAGAACTCGTTGCCGTGCATGTCGATGAGTTCCAGCGCCCGGCCACCGCCGCGCGCCACGCAGGTCAGCGGATCGTCGGCCAGGTTCACCGCCAGGCCCGTTTCCTCGGACACCAGCTTGTCGAGGTCCTTGAGCAGGGAGCTGCCACCGGTCAGCACGATGCCGCGCTCGGCCACGTCGGCACACAGCTCCGGCGGGGTCTGCTCCAGCGCCTGCTTGACCGCCGTGACGATGCCCGACAGGGGCTCGTGCAGCGCCTCGAGCACTTCGTTGGAGTTGATGCGGATCATCCGCGGCACGCCTTCGGCCAGGTTGCGTCCGGACACCTCGATCTCGAGCACCTCGTCCTGCGGGTAGGCGCAGCCGATCGTCATCTTGATGCGTTCGGCGGTGGTTTCACCGATCAGCGTGCCGTGGCTGCGGCGCACGTAGCTGATGATCGCTTCGTCGAAGCGGTCGCCGCCGATGCGCACGGACTGCGAGTAGACGATGCCGTTGAGCGAGATGACCGCCACCTCGGAGGTGCCGCCACCGATGTCGATCACCATCGAACCGCGTGCCTCGTGCACCGGGATGCCCGCACCGATCGCTGCGGCCATCGGCTCCTCGATCAGGTAGACCTCACGTGCTCCGGCTTCCTCGGCCGACTCCTTGATCGCGCGTCGCTCGACCTGGGTCGAGCCGCAGGGCACGCAGATCAGCACCCGCGGGCTGGGTCGCAGCAATCGCGACTTGTGCACCTTGCGGATGAAGTGCTTGAGCATCTCCTCGGTCGTAGTGAAGTCGGCAATGACGCCATCCTTCATCGGCCGGATCGTGGTGATGTTGCCGGGCGTGCGGCCCAGCATCAGCTTCGCCTCCGCGCCGACGGCCGCCACGGACTTGGGCGAACCCGGTGTACGGTCCTGCCGGATCGCGACCACGGATGGCTCGTTGAGCACGATGCCCTGGCCACGTACATAGATCAGGGTGTTCGCCGTGCCCAGGTCAATGGACAGGTCGTTGGAGAAAAGACCACGGAACTTCTTGAACATAAGGGGGAATCGCCTGGGATACAGGACCGCTCAGAACGCGGCGCGAAGCTGGCTAGACTAGCAACCACCCCATTGTGCAGCAAGGAAAAATCGCTCGGATCCGTGAGCTCGCGCGTGCCGGCGTTCAGCGGGCGCGATACCATGGGCGGGTTTGCCGCACAGGCGACCCCACTGGAGACCCCACCGACAATGACTGCCCTGATCTGCGGCTCGCTCGCCTACGACACCATCATGGTGTTCCCGGACCAGTTCAAGAACCACATCCTGCCGGACAAGGTCCACATCCTGAACGTGTCGTTCCTGGTGCCCCGCATGCGGCGCGAGTTCGGTGGCTGTGCAGGCAACATCGCCTACAACCTCAAGCTGCTGGGTGGGAACCCGACCCCGATGGCCACCGTCGGACAGGATTTCGGCCCCTATCGCGAGCACTTCGAGGAGCGCGGAATCACCATGGCGATGGTCAAGGAGATCCCGGACCTCTTCACCGCGCAGGCCTTCATCACCACGGACCTCGACGACAACCAGATCACCGCCTTCCACCCCGGCGCGATGATGCGCTCGTTCGAGAACCACGTGCGCGACGTGGAAGGCGTTGCCTTCGGCATCGTCGGACCCGACGGCTACGAAGCCATGCTGCAGAACGCGAGCGAGTTCGCGGAGCTGGGGATTCCCTTCATCTTCGACCCGGGCCAGGCGATGCCGCTGTTCAACGGCGAGGAGCTCACCCGCATGATCGACCAGGCCACCTACGTCACGGTCAACGACTACGAGTCGAGCCTGTTGCAGGACAAGACCGGATTGAGCATCCGCGACATCGCCGGGCGCGTGCAGGCCTACATCATCACCCGTGGCCCACAGGGTTCGGACGTGCACACGCCCGACGGCGAGATCCACATACCGCCGGCCAATGCGATGCGCGTGGTCGACCCGACCGGGTGCGGCGACGCCTATCGCGCCGGACTCATCTTCGGCCTGATGAAGGGAATGGACCTGGCCACGTCGGGGCGCATTGCCTCGCTGATGGGGGCGCTCAAGATCGAGCATCTCGGCCCGCAGAACCACCGCTTCACCTACGAAAAGTTCGCCGAGCAGTTCCGCCAGCAGTTCGGCTACGCGCTGCGCTGAAAACCGTGGCGTGGAGAGCAAGGAAAAGCGGGCTTCGGCCCGCTTTTTTATTGCCCATCTGATCGCTCGATAATCAACAAAGATAATCGGTCCAGCCTTCGTTCCGGGCTTGCGCCAGACAAAGAGAAATGCCGGCCCCTGGGGACCGGCGTTTCGGATGA